>NZ_JAFMST010000039.1 GCF_017916275.1 Rubellimicrobium arenae | reverse complement strand
GGCCGCCCCCCTGGGCGGCCCGGCCCGGCCGGGTCCGGTCACGGGCTGGTCCCGGCTTCGGCCTCCGCGCCTGCCCCCGCGCCCGCGTCCGTCGCGGCGCCCCCGCCCGCGTCCCCGAAGGTGGCCAGGAACGCCCACAGGTCGTGCGCCTGCTGCTCGTCGCGCACCTGGTAGGCCATCTTGCTGCGCCCGGAGGCCTCGCCCGTGGCCTCGCGCAGATAGCCCGTGGGGTCCTGGACATAGGCCACGAAGTTGCCCTCCTCCCAGACCGCCCCCGCCGCGCCATAGGCCTGCATGAGCGTGCTGTAGGCGAAGTCGGGGTAGCTGCCCGCCACCCGGCCCGCCACCCCGTACAGGTTGGGCCCCACATGGGCGTTGCGCCCCGCCAGCACCTCGCCCCCGGCGTCCTGCACCACATGGCAGGCCACGCACTGGCGGTTGAACTGCTGCTCGCCCGCCGCCGCGTCGCCCGTCCCTTCCTGCGCCCAGGCCAGGCCCGGACCCAGAAGCGCCCCGGCCGCCACCGCCATCACCCTCGTCCTCATCGCTCTCCGCTCCTCCCGTTC
>NZ_JAFMST010000038.1 GCF_017916275.1 Rubellimicrobium arenae | reverse complement strand
AGGCCGGGGCTCACGGTGTTGACGCGGATGTTGAGGGGGATGAACTCCGTCGACATGGTCTTCGACAGCATCAGGAGCGCGGCCTTGGTCACGTTGTAGATGGGCTCGTACCAGAGCGGCTGGGTGGCGCAGATGGAGGCGTTGTTGAGGATGGCCCCGCCCCCCCGCGGCGCCATGAGCGGCACGAGCCCGCGGGCGAGCCGCACCGCCGCCATGACATGGAGGTCCCAGTAGGCCTGCCACTTGGCGTCGGGCGCCTCCAGGATCGTCTCGTTGGAGCCGGTCCCGGCGTTGTTGACCAGAATGTCGCAGCCGCCCCAGCGCGCCCGCACCGCCTCGACCAGCGCGGCGCAGCCCTCGGCCGTGGCCACGTCGCAGGCCTCCGCCTCCGCCCGGGTGCCGAACTCCGCCGCGATGGCCCGCGCCGCCTCCCCGGCCCGCGCCCCGTCCCGGGCGGCCAGGAGCACCTCCGCCCCCTCGCGCGCCAAGGCCCGCGCCACCCCCAGCCCGATGCCGACGCTCCCCCCCGTCACCACCGCCACCTTGCCCGCCAACCCCAGGTCCATGGTCAG
>NZ_JAFMST010000037.1 GCF_017916275.1 Rubellimicrobium arenae | reverse complement strand
CCCGGCCTATTGTCGGAGCCGCGCCGCCGCCGCATCCTGGACTGGCTGCAGGAGGAAGGGAGCGCGCGGGTGCGCGACCTGGCGGCGGCCTTTCAGGTGTCGGAGGCCACGATCCGGCAGGACCTGGAGCGGCTGGAGGCCGAAGGGCAGATCACGCGGGAGCACGGCGGGGCGTATCTGAACACGGTGCCCGCGCAGGTGGGGGCGCTGGCGCTCCAGCACAGCCAGAACATCGAGCGCAAGCGCCGCATCGGCGCGCTGGCCGCGGGCCTGGTGGCGGACGGGGAAACGCTGATCCTGGACGCGGGCAGCACCACCACGGAGGTGGCGCTGCGGCTCAAGGACCGGCGCGACCTCACGGTCATCACCAACGCCCTCAACATCGCGCTGATCCTGGGGGCGGTGCCGGGGCTGGCCGTGCACATGCCGGGCGGGCAGTTCAAGGCGCCGACGCTGTCGCTGTCGGGCGACGCGTCCGTGGAGTACTTCCGCAGCATCTTCGCCGCCAAGCTGTTCCTGGCCACCGCCGGCGTGGGGCTCGACTCGGGGCTGACCTACCCCAGCTTCGCCGACCTCCAGCTCAAGCAGGCCATGATCAAGGCGGCGGCGCGGGTCTGCCTGGTGGCGGACTCCACCAAGATCAACAAGCCCTCCTTCACCCGCCTGGGCGACCTGGAGGTGGTGCACGCCTTCATCACCGACGACGGCATCAGCGACCGCGACGCCCAGGCCTTCGAACGCCGCGGCATCGAGGTCCTCATCGCCCGCTGACCCCAGGGGGATGAGGGGGGCCTGTCGGGAAGCG
>NZ_JAFMST010000036.1 GCF_017916275.1 Rubellimicrobium arenae | reverse complement strand
CCGGCTTGTGCTTCTTCTGGGGCATTCCTTCATCCTCCTCAGGCCCGAAAGCCTACTTCAGGGAGGACCACTTTTCAGGGGGCAGACCAGTCATACATGCGCCGCTCCTTTGCTGGATGTGCCACACTCCTCGATAGTCACAGAATACTTGGGATTCAACATCGGCTTCAGCAGCGCGTTAAACAAGCCATTACAGAAGTTGGATTCAATAATGACTCGGTTGACACTGTGCAATGTCGCTATCCTGACCCCAGTCAGCTCTGCCGTCACAAGCTCGTCCGCTGTTACTCTTTCAGCATTGTGGGATAAAACCAACCGAGTAGGATGTCGGGGGGACAGCAGGCATTGAAGATAAGAATGCGAGGCGGACGCCAGTCGAGCGAGTCGTAGAAATCGTCAGAACTGTACCACCGGTGACTGTCGGTTGCCGACTTCTATATTTTGCCTGAGGTAAGCTGAAATGGAGCATGGGCGCTTGAGCTCCTCTCTTCAGGGTTTATAGGGCATGACTTTGCCGAACTGGAAATGTTCCGATGAAAGGCGAGGGGCGGCTTTGTCGGAACCGAAGGCCGCTATCTGCAGGCGTGAGCAACGCAGCACACAAGGTCAGCTTGAAGCTCACTCTGCCGGGCTTTCGCCACATGCAGAGCCGCGCGGCTGGGGCACCGTATGGGCGCGCGTCCTACACCACGGCAGACGCGGATCAAAGTCCGAGGCGCAGATTGGTTCGGTCATCTTGATTGGGAGGTCGTGGAGCACACTGACGAGGTCAGTGTCTACGCTGTCGGTGCAAGGAGAAGCAACAATCGATACTCCATTGACGCCGTTAAGATCGTTCCTTTTCTACCGATGCAAGGATAGTCGGCCGCAGTGCCCTACAAGACACCAAGGACTACGCCCGGAAGCATCACCTTGCGCTCCAAGTGTTGATTTCGGCTGAGAGCTGACCCGGGTGGACCGGGAATTTCCACTGAGAAGTGACCCATGTTCGAACTTCCCCTGGCTGGGCATC
>NZ_JAFMST010000035.1 GCF_017916275.1 Rubellimicrobium arenae | reverse complement strand
GGAGGACCACGATGCGCACGCGGGCTGCGGTGGCTGTGGCGGCTGGCCGGCCGTTGGAGATCATGGAGGTGAACCTGGAGGGCCCGCGGGCGGGCGAGGTTCTGGTGGAGGTGCGGGCGACGGGGATCTGCCACACCGACGAGTTCACCTTGTCGGGGGCCGACCCCGAGGGGCTGTTCCCGGCCATTCTGGGGCATGAAGGGGCGGGGGTGGTTCTGGAGGTGGGGCCGGGGGTGACCTCGGTGGCGCCGGGCGACCACGTGATCCCGCTTTACACGCCCGAGTGCCGGCAGTGCCCGTCCTGCCTCAGCCGCAAGACCAACCTGTGCACCGCGATCCGGGCCACGCAGGGGCAGGGGCTGATGCCCGACGGCACCTCGCGGTTTTCCATGCTCGATGGCACGCCGATCCTGCACTACATGGGCTGCTCGACCTTTGCGCAGCACACGGTGCTGCCCGAGATCGCGCTGGCGAAGGTGCGCCCCGACGCGCCCTTCGACAAGATCTGCTACATCGGCTGCGGGGTGACCACGGGCGTGGGGGCGGTGATCAACACCGCGCAGGTGGAGGTGGGCTCCACGGCGGTGGTGTTCGGGCTGGGCGGCATCGGGCTCAACGTCATCCAGGGGCTCCGGCTCGCGGGCGCCGACATGATCATCGGCGTGGACCTCAACCCCGAGCGGCGGGCCTGGGGCGAGCGCTTCGGGATGACGCACTTCGTGAACGCCTCCGAGGTGCCCGCGGACCAGATGGTGGCGCATCTGGTGAACCTGACCAAGCGGCGGGGCGACACCATCGGCGGGGCGGACTACACCTTCGACTGCACCGGCAACGTGCGCGTCATGCGCCAGGCGCTGGAGGCCGCGCACCGGGGCTGGGGCGTGTCGGTGGTGATCGGGGTGGCGCCGGCGGGGGCGGAGATCAGCACCCGCCCCTTCCAGCTCGTGACGGGCCGCACCTGGAAGGGCACCGCCTTCGGCGGCGCGCGCGGGCGCACGGACGTCCCCAAGATCGTGGACTGGTACATGGAGGGCAAGATCGAGATCGACCCCATGATCACCCACACCATGCCGCTCGAAGAGATCAACCACGGCTTCGACCTCATGCGCCGCGGCGAAAGCGTCCGCGGCGTCGTGGTGTA
>NZ_JAFMST010000034.1 GCF_017916275.1 Rubellimicrobium arenae | reverse complement strand
TGGCCTGCCCCCATCGGGTGGTCCGGGTTCAGTCTTAATGCATGACGGGTTTGGCGGCTACGGCTGGGGTGGCCGGCGAAGCGGCTCGGGGTGGCGAAGCCGGCCACAGGACGACCTCCGGGGCTGGGGGTCGGTAGCCCAGCGATGAGTGCGGGCGCTTGGTGTTGTAGTGGTGGCGCCAGCGTTCGATGACGATCTCGGCCTCCCTCAGGCTGTAGAAGATCTCGCCGTTCAGGAGCTCGTCCCGGAGCTTGGAGTTGAAGCTCTCGCAGTACCCGTTCTCCCAGGGGCTGCCCGGCTCGATGTAGGCGGTCTTGGCGCCCACGGCCCTGATCCAGTTCCGCACCGCGGTGGCGATGAACTCGGAGCCGTTGTCGGACCTGATGTGGGCCGGCACGCCTCGGAGGATGAACTGGTCCGCCAGGGTGTCGATCACGTCCGTCGACTGGAGCTTCCTGGAGATGCGGATCGCCAGGCACTCGCGCGTGAACTCATCGATGAGGTTGAGCATGCGGAACTTCCTTCCGTCGTGCGTCCGGCTTTCGACGAAGTCGTAGGACCAGACATGGTTCGGGCGCTCTGGGCGCAGTCGGATGCAGGACCCGTCGGCCAACCAGAGCCGTCCCTTCTTCGGTTGCTTCTGCGGGACCTTCAGCCCCTCCCGCCGCCAGATCCGCTCGACGCGCTTCACGTTCACCGCCCAGCCGGCCTCGCGAAGGAGCGCGGTGATGCGCCGGTAGCCATAGCGGCCATACTCCCGCGCCAGTGCGATGATGTCCGCCGTGAGGGCCGCTTCATCGTCTCGGCCCCGCGGCACCTTGCGCTGTGTCGAGCGGTGCTGCCCCAGAACCCGACAGGCGAGCCGTTCCGAGACCTGGAACTTGCGCCTGACATGCTCGATGCAGCCCCGCCGGCGGGCGGGGCTCAATAGTTTCCCGAGGCCGCCTCCCGGAGGATGAGCTTCTCCAGCGTCAGGTCCGACACGGCCTTCCGCAGCCGCTCGTTCTCCTTCTCAAGCTCCTTCAGCCGTTTCACCTGGTCGGTCTTCAGGCCGCCGAACTCCTTGCGCCACCGATAGTACGTGAACGGCGTCACGCCGATCGAGCGCACCGCCTCAGCCACTGAATGGCCCTGCGACACCAACACGTCGACCTGCCGGAGCTTGGCGACGATCTCCTCCGGCTTGTGCTTCTTCTGGGGCATTCCTTCATCCTCCTCAGGCCCGAAAGCCTACTTCAGGGAGGACCACTTTTCAGGGGGCAGACCA
>NZ_JAFMST010000033.1 GCF_017916275.1 Rubellimicrobium arenae | reverse complement strand
CAGGCACATGGACCAGGCGACCGACTACACGATGTGGGGGCTGTTTGCCCACGCGACCTTTGCGGTGAAGCTCATCATGGTGGGGCTGATCGGGGCCTCGGTGTGGTGCTGGGGGGTGATCATCGACAAGCTGGTGCAGTACCGGCGGGCGCGGCGGGAGGCGGCGGTGTTCGACCGGGCCTTCTGGTCGGGCGAGCCCCTGGACGGGCTGTTCGAGCAGATCGGGCCCGAGCCCCGGGGGCGCAGCCAGCGCATCTTTGCGGCGGGCATGCTGGAATGGCGCCGGTCGCACCGGGAGGGCGGCGGGCTGATCGCGGGGGCGCAAAGCCGCATCGACCGGTCCATGGACGTGGCCATCGCCAAGGAAGGCGAGGCGCTGAGCCGCGGCCTGCCGGTGCTGGCCACCGTGGGCTCGACGGCGCCCTTCATCGGGCTGTTCGGCACGGTGTGGGGGATCATGAACAGCTTCATCGGCATCGCCGAGCAGCAGAACACCAACCTCGCGGTGGTGGCGCCGGGCATCGCCGAGGCGCTGCTGGCCACGGGGCTGGGCCTGCTGGCGGCCATTCCGGCGGTGATCTTCTACAACAAGCTCAGCTCGGACGCGAACCGCATCGTGGGGGGCTACGAGGCCTTCGCCGACGAGTTCTCGACCATTCTGTCGCGCCAGCTCGACGCGGCGGCCTGAGGGGGAGGACCAGCCATGGCCGCAGGCGTCATGAAGGGGCCCGAGCCCGGCTCGCACCGCCGCCGCCGCGCGCGCGGGCGCGCCCAGCCCATGGCCGAGATCAACATCACCCCCTTCGTGGACGTGATGCTGGTGCTGCTCATCATCTTCATGGTGGCCGCGCCGCTCATGACCGTGGGGGTGCCGGTGGAGCTGCCGCAGACCGCGGCCGCGGCCCTGCCCATGGACGAGGAGGAGCCGCTCACCGTCACGGTGACGGGCGAGGGCCAGCTCCTGATCCAGACCACCGAGGTGCCGGAGGCCGAGCTGGTGCCGCGCCTGCAGGCCATCGCCGCCGAGCGGACCTCGCCCCGCATCTACCTGCGCGCCGACGGCGCCAACGCCTGGGGCCGGGTGGCGCAGGTCATGGGCGCGCTCAACGCCGGGGGGTTCTCCGACATCGGCCTCGTCACCGACGCGGGCGGGCCCACCATGGGCGCCACGCCCCAGCTGCCCGAGGGCTGAGGCCAGGCCCATGACCCCCGGGGCATACATCTCCACCACCGCCCACGCGGCGCTGATCGCGTGGCTCCTGCTGGGCTGGGGCCTCGACAGCCCCCCCCTCGACTTCCAGCTCACCCCCGTCACCGCCGTCTCGGGGGAGGAAT
>NZ_JAFMST010000032.1 GCF_017916275.1 Rubellimicrobium arenae | reverse complement strand
CCGCGACGCCCAGGCCTTCGAACGCCGCGGCATCGAGGTCCTCATCGCCCGCTGACCCCAGGGGGATGAGGGGGGCCTGTCGGGAAGCGGCAACGGGTCGGCCGGCCTAGCCCCGCGCGAGGAGGCGTCGTGCCCGCTCGACCACCGGAGGGTCCACCATGGTCCCTCGCAGGTTGACCGCGCCGCGGGCCTCCCGGTCGGCCAGGTCGACCACGTCCCGCGCCCAGGCGAGCTCCTCGTCGCTGGGGCGCATGGCGCGATGCACCGGGCCGATCTGGCGCGGATGGATGCAGAGCCGCGCGCCGAAGCCGAAGGCGAGCGCCCGCCGGGTGTCGGATTCGACCGGCGCCTCATCGTCGAACGACGTCGTCACCCCGTCGATGGGGGGCGCAAGACCCGCCACGCGCGAGGCCAGGGTCATCTGCGCGCGGAACAGGTCCATCGCCGTTCCTTCCGCCGGAATACCCAGGTCCAGCGCGAGGTCGAGCGTGCCGAGCGCGAGCCGGACCACCCGTGGCGCCGCGGCCAACTGCTCCAGCGCGGCCATGCCCCTGGCCGTTTCGACCTGCGGGATGACCGGACCGGGACAGCGCGCGATGTCGTCCGCCCGCTCCGCCTTGGGCAGCATGAGGGCGGCCACGCCCGGCCGCCCGGCCAGCGTCAGGTCCGCGTCGTGCCATTCCGTTCCCGGCGCATTGACGCGGACGACCACCGGGCGTCCCGGATCGAGCCGCTGGGCGAGAGCCTCGCGCGCCGGAACCTTGGCCGCCGGGGCCACCGCGTCCTCCAGGTCCACGACGACGATGTCCGCCCCGGAGGCATGGGCCTTGGCGAAGCGCTCGGGCCGATCGGCGGGGACGAACAGGAAGCTGCGCGCGGTGGCAAGGCGGGTCATGGACGCTCCGGCCCTTGGCGCGGCAGGAGCCGGTCGCGTCGCGGGACAGGTCCAGGGGTGGTCCGCCGGCAGGCCGGGCCTTGCCGGGCGTCGATGGTCTGCAGGTTCGATGCAACCGGTCGCATCCTGTCCTCCGTCCTGTTGTTCCGAGCCCTCTTGGCGCATGGCCAGTCTCGTCGCTCGGGGCCTCCGGCGCCACCCCGGATCGGGGCCGGCGCGGGGCCGGCGTGGGGCGGGCACCCTCCGGTCGGATCGGCCGGTCCGATGCACCCGGCCGGGATTCCGGCATCGGACGGTTTCGGACGGACGGTCCAGGTGGGGTCATCCGCCGTCAGATCCGGCGGGGGGGAGCGGCCCCTCCGCCACAGGGTCCTCCGCGTTCCCCTCCAGCAGCTGCAGGACGGCGCGGGCGGCGAGGGGGATGGGGGTGCCGGGGCCGAAGATGGCCTGGACGCCGGCCTGGCGGAGGGCG
>NZ_JAFMST010000031.1 GCF_017916275.1 Rubellimicrobium arenae | reverse complement strand
TCAGACGCTGACCCTCAGCATCTGCCAGGAGTGGGGTGGCAGGGTGATGCGAACGGTGTCCCCTTCGACTGCGGTCCCATGTCCCGGCCGGGGTGCGACCTCGTTCGGGCGCTCCATGCTGTTCACCACGTGAAGGTCGGGATGCGTGATGATCTGATGATCCACCACCCGCGCCGGGCCGCCAAAGCCCTGAAGCGAGAGCCCGGTCGCAAGCGTCTCGGACGGGTGGCGGTTCACGGCAAAGAAGGTGACGACCCTCTCGGCGGCGTCGAGGACGCCTGCGATGTCGAGGTAAGGCACGTCTCCAGCCAACTCCGTCCCGTAAGTCGGCGAGTCGACGGCGAGTTGCAAAGCCGTGCCACGCCCGTAGAGAGACGTGAGCAGGAAGGGCCAGTAGGTCGTCTGCCGCCACGCGGGCCCGCCCGGCTCGGTCATGATGGGTGCGATGACGTTCACGATCTGCGCGATGCAGGCGATCTTCACCACGTCCGCGCGGCGGATGAAGGTGTTGAGCGTCAGTCCGACCTGCAGCACGTCCTCGAAGTTGTAGATGTCCTCGAGCAGGCGCGGCGCATGGGGCCAGCCCTGCATGCCCTCCAGGATCGCGCGGTCCTGCTCGTGCGAGTGATACCAGACGTTCCACTCGTCGAAGCAGATGGCCACCTCGCGCTTGGAGCGCTTGTTCGCCTTCACGACGTTGATGACGGACTGGATCGTGGCGATGTAGGTGTCGAGCTTCGTGCTCAGCGCCAGGTATTCGGCGGTGTTCTTGGCCTTGTTCTGCGAATACATGTGGAGCGACAGGTAATCGACCGTCTCGTAGGTGTGCTCCAGCGTGATCCGCTCCCACTCGGGATAGGTGGGCATGTCGGGCTTGGAGGAGCCGCAGACCACGAGTTCGAGCTTCTTGTCGAAGGCCCTCAGGGCCTTGGCCACCTCGCCCGCAAGACGGCCGTACTCGACGGCGGTCTTCTGGCCGATCTGCCACGGGCCGTCCATCTCGTTGCCCAGGCACCAGAGCTGGCAGTTCCAGGGCTCCGCCCGCCCGTTCTTCTTGCGCAGGTCGCCCCAGTAGGCGCCGGTCGGGCCGTTCACGTATTCCACGAAGTTGCGCGCCTCGTCGAGTCCGCGCGAGCCCAGATTGAGGGCCAGCATGGGCTTGGTGCCGACCAGGTCGCACCAGTCCATGAACTCGTGGATGCCGACCTCGTTGGACTCGGAGGTGTGCCAGGCCAGGTCGAGGCGTGTGGGGCGGCTGTCGCGCGGACCGATGCCATCCTCCCAGTTGTAGGAGGACACGAAGTTGCCGCCGGGGTAGCGGATGAAGGGCATCCGGAGCGCCCGCACGAGCTCGGCCACATCGCCGCGGAAGCCGTTGGCGTCCGCCGTCGGATGCCCCCTCTCGTAGATCCCGGAATAGATGGCACGCCCCAGATGCTCGAGGAACCCCGAGTAGATGCGGTCGTCGATCCGCGCGACCGTGTAGTCGCGATGGGCCGTGACACGCGCCGTCA
>NZ_JAFMST010000030.1 GCF_017916275.1 Rubellimicrobium arenae | reverse complement strand
GCCCTCATCACGGGGATCACCGGACAGGACGGGTCCTATTTGGCCGAGTTCCTGCTTGAGAAAGGCTATGAGGTGCATGGCCTCAAGCGCCGGGCCTCGCTGTTCAACACGCAGCGCGTGGACCACATCTACACGGACCCGCACGAGAACGGCCGCTTCCGGCTGCACTACGGCGACCTGACGGACACCTCCAACCTGACCCGGATCCTGTCGGAGATCCGCCCGGACGAGGTCTACAACCTCGGCGCCCAGTCCCACGTCGCCGTGAGCTTCGAGGCCCCCGAGTACACCGCCGACGTGGACGCCATCGGCACGCTGCGCCTTCTGGAGGCGATCCGCTTTCTCGGGCTCGAGACGACCACCCGGTTCTACCAGGCCTCGACCTCCGAGCTTTACGGCCTCGTGCAGGAGACCCCCCAGACCGAGCGCACCCCCTTCCACCCGCGCAGCCCCTACGCGGTGGCCAAGATGTACGCCTACTGGATCACGGTGAACTACCGCGAAGCCTACGGGATGTACGCCTGCAACGGCATCCTCTTCAACCACGAGAGCCCGCGGCGCGGCGAGACCTTTGTCACCCGCAAGATCACCCGCGGCCTGTCCAACATCGCCATGGGCCTCGAGAAGTGCCTCTACATGGGCAACATCGACAGCTTGCGCGACTGGGGCCACGCCAAGGACTACGTCCGCATGCAGTGGATGATGCTCCAGCAGGACGAGCCCGAGGACTTCGTCATCGCGACCGGCCAGCAGTACTCGGTCCGCGAGTTCATCACCTGGGCCGCCCGGGACCTGGGCATGACCCTGCGCTTCGCGGGCACGGGCGTGGACGAGGTGGCGATCGTCGATCAGGTCGACGGCGACTTCGCCCCGATGGTCAAGCCCGGCCAGACCATCATGCGGATCGACCCCCGCTACTTCCGCCCCGCCGAGGTGGACACCCTTCTGGGCAACCCCGCCAAGGCCAAGCAGAAGCTGGGCTGGACGCCCGAGATCACCGCGCGCGAGATGTGCCGCGAGATGGTCGCGGCCGACCACGTGGCCGCCCGCCGGCACGCGCTCCTGAAGACGCACGGGCTCGATCTGCCCGTCAGCGTCGAGACCTGAGGCAGGGACCGGATCCATGGCGCGCATCTATGTGGCAGGCCACCGGGGCATGGTGGGCGGCGCGATCCTGCGCCGCCTCCTCGCGGACGGCCGGGACGAGCCGATCACCCGCACCCATGCCGAGCTGGACCTCACCGACCAGGCGGCCGTGCGGGACTTCATGCGCGCCGAACGCCCCGACGCGGTGATCCTTGCGGCGGCCAGGGTGGGCGGCATCCATGCCAACAACACCTATCCGGCCGACTTCATCCACGACAACCTCCTCATCGAGGCCAACGTCATCGGCCAGGCCCACGCCGCCGGCGTCCAGCGCCTGCTGTTTCTGGGCTCCTCCTGCATCTACCCGCGCGAGGCCCCCCAGCCCATGGCCGAGGACGCGCTCCTCACCGGCGTGCTGGAGCCCACGAACGAGCCCTACGCCATCGCCAAGATCGCCGGGATCAAGCTGTGCGAAAGCTTCGCGCGCCAGCACGGGCGCGACTACCGCTCGGTGATGCCCACCAACCTTTACGGGCCGGGCGACAACTTCCACCCCGAGAACAGCCATGTCCTCCCCGCCCTGATCCGCCGCTTCCACGAGGCGGCGCGCGAGGGCCGCGAGGAGGTCGTGATCTGGGGCACCGGCACGCCCCGGCGCGAGTTCCTCCACGTGGACGACATGGCCGAAGCCTCGCTCTTCGTGATGGGGCTCGACCGCGCCGCCTACGCGGCGAACACCCGGCCCCTGCTGTCGCACATCAACGTCGGCACCGGCGAGGACATCTCCATCGCCGAGCTCGCGCAAATGGTGGCCGAGGTCACGGGCTACCAGGGCCGCATCGCCTTCGACCCCACCCGGCCCGACGGAACCCCGCGCAAGCTCATGGACGTGAGCCGCCTGGCCGCAATGGGCTGGCGCGCCAGAACCGGGCTGCGGCAGGGCCTCGAGCACACCGTCCGCTGGTTCAGGCAAGAGATCGACAGCCTCCGACAGTGACGGG
>NZ_JAFMST010000002.1 GCF_017916275.1 Rubellimicrobium arenae | reverse complement strand
CGCCCTCCGCCAGGCCGGCGTCCAGGCCATCTTCGGCCCCGGCACCCCCATCCCCCTCGCCGCCCGCGCCGTCCTGCAGCTGCTGGAGGCCACCCCAGCCGATGGAGTAGAGGGCTAGCGCCGTGCCGAACCAAGGATTCGCCGCCATGCAACTGGATCATCTCGCCATTACCGCGGCTTCGCTCGAGGAGGGCGTAGCCTGGGCCGAGGAGCGCCTCGGCGTCAAACTCGACCCCGGCGGACGGCACGAACGATTCGGGACGCACAACCGCCTCCTGTCGCTTGGGCCGGGGCTCTACCTTGAGGTGATCGCGCCCGAGCCCGGGACCGCCCCCGGGATGCCGCGCTGGTTCGGCCTCGATCAGCCCGGCGCGCCGCGCCTGGGCAACTGGATCGTGCGGGTGCCCGACCTCGCGGCTGCCCTGGCCGCCGCCCCGCCCGAGGTCGGCGAGGCGTTGCCCCTGTCGCGTGGGGATCTGTCCTGGACCGTGACGGTGCCGCCCGACGGGAGCATGCCCTGGGGGGGCGCCTATCCGACGCTGATCCAATGGTCGCCCGGCCACCATCCCGCGGACCGCCTGTCCGACAAGGGCGTTCGACTGGTCGCCCTGGAGGTGGGACACCCGCGGGCGCCCCGCCTCAGGGAGCTACTGCCCGGGTTAACGGATCCCAGGATCAGCTTCGTCACTGCGGACGAGCCCGGCCTGCGCGCCCGCTTCTCCGGTCCCGAGGGCGAGGTCACGTTGTGATCCGTCCCGCCCTGCCCACGGATGCCCCGGGCCTTTGGGCCATCTGGACCCCCGTCATCCGCGACACCACCCACATCTTCCATACGACCGAACGATCGGAGGACGAGATCGCGGCCCTTGCGCAGGGCGCGGACCCGTTCCTCGTATGGGAGGAGGGTGGGCAGGTCCTCGGTTTCGCCCGATGCTTCCCGTTCCGCGCCGGGAACGGCTACGCGCAGACCGTGGAGCACACGATCCTGCTGCGGCCGGACGCGCGCGGGCGAGGGATCGGTCGCCGGCTCATCGATGCCTTGGCCGACACGGCGGCCGCGCAGGGCAAGCACACGATGTGGGGCGCCATCAGCGCCGAGAACGCGGCTGGGATCGCCTTTCACGCCGCTTGCGGCTTTCGCGAACATGGACGGCTGCCCGAGGTGGGCTACAAGTTCGGCCGCTGGCTGGACCTCGTGCTGATGGGCCGCCGCCTGTGACCTTGGAACTGCGGAGAATACACCTGATGTCCATCTGGACGCGCGTGACCGAACTCCTGTCGCGCCTCACGCGCGGCGACGGCCTGTCCACCCTGTTCGAGCGGCTCCGCACCCCGCCCGAGAAGACCGTGGGCTTCGCCATCGCGATGGTGGCGCTGGGGGCCAAGATCGCCAAGGCCGACGGGCTCGTGACCCGGAACGAGGTGGCCGCCTTCCGCGAGGTCTTCATCATTCCCGAAGGCGAGGAGCGCAACGTGGCCCGGGTCTACGACCTGGCCCGGCAGGACATCGCGGGCTTCGAGGATTACGCCCGGCGCATCCGGGGCATGTTCGGCGAGGGGGCAGTGCAACTGGCTGACCTCCTCGAGGGCTTGTTCCACATCGCCGTCGCCGATGGCGACTACCACCCGGAGGAAAACCAGTTCCTGTTCCGGGTCGCGCAGATCTTCGACCTGCCCGAGCACGAGTTCCTGCGCATCCGGGCCGAGTTCGTCCCCGATGCCGAACGCGACCCCTACGATGTCCTGGGCGTGCCGCATGGCGCCCCCGTCGAGCAGGTCCGCGCGGCCTGGCGCGCCCTGGTGCGCGAAACGCACCCCGACCGGCTGATCGCCCATGGCCTGCCCGAGGAGGCGATCCGCATGGCCGAGAAGCGGCTCATCACCATCAACCGGGCCTGGGAGCAGATCTCGGAGGCCGCCTGATGCGCCTTGCGACCTACAACGTCGAATGGTTCGACTACCTGTTCGACGACCGGGCCCGGCTTTGGGACGACGGCGGGCGCAGCGGACGCGAGGGGGTCACCCGCCACGAGCAGACCCAGGCCCTGGGCCGGGTGTTCCGGGCTATCGACGCCGATGCGGTCATGGTCGTCGAAGCGCCGGATGGACGCCGGGGGCGCCACGACGGCAGCGAGGCTTTGGCCGGATTTGCCCGGCGCTTCGGCCTGCGTGCCCGCGAGGTGCTGACAGGCTTCCCGAGCGGCTCGCAGCAGGAGATCGCGCTCCTGTTCGATCCGGATGTCCTGGCCGCGTTCCACGATCCCCAGGACGGTGACCCGCCCCGCTTCGACGGGACGTTCCGGGTGGACCTGGACAGCGACGGCCTGCCGGAGCCGGTCACATGGTCCAAGCCGCCGCTGGAGGTCGCGGTCCGCACCGTCCGGAACCGGGAGTTGCGCCTGATCGGCGTCCACGCGAAATCCAAGGCGCCGCACGGCGCCCGGAGCGAAGCCCAGGTCCGCCGGATCGCCATCGAGAACCGGCGCAAGCAGCTCGCCCAATGCGTCTGGCTCCGGGCGCGGGTGGAGCGGCATCTCGCGGCGGGCGATCCGCTCATCGTCATGGGCGACTTCAACGACGGCCCGGGGCTGGACGAATACGAGAAGCTGTTCGGTCGCTCCGGCGTGGAGATCGTCCTGGGCGAGAACGGCGTCCGGCTCCACGATCCCCATGCCGCCCGCGTGCTATCGGGGCGCACGGCCGCAGCCCCCGCCACGGCCCGCTTCCGCATCCCGCCGGACGGGCACTGGCTGTCGGCGTTGCTCGACTACATCATGATCTCGCCCGACCTGATGGCCGCGCAGCCCCGCTGGCGCATCTGGCACCCCTTCGACAACCCGGCCTGCTGGGAGGACGAGGACCTGCGGTCCGCGCTGCTCCATGCGTCGGATCACTTCCCGGTCACGCTGGATATCGACCTCTAAGGCTTCAACAGGGCGTGGCGCGACCTATATGCGGGCGATGATCCGCCTGATGCCCCTTGCCCTCGTCGCGACGTTCATGGCTGCGCCCTTGGCCGCCCAGCCGACGGAGGACGACCAGAGCCTTCTTGGTCAGGGCGCGGACCTGCTCCTGCGCGGTCTCATCGAGGAGGTCGCCCCGCCGTTGCAGGACCTCGCGGGGATCGGGGCCGAGTATCTTCCGCTGTTTCAGCAGCTCGCCGCAGAGATGGGACCGGCCTTCCTCGAGGTGTTCGGGCAGATCGACTCCCTTTCGAACTACGAGCCTCCCGAGATCCTGCCCAACGGCGACATCCTTTTGCGCCGCAGCCCCGACGCGCCGGCCTGGACGCCGCCCGGGGCCGAGCCCGCGCCCGCCGCGCCCTCGTCCCGGCCTCAGGTGGAGCTCTGAGCCCGGCTCAGTCGTCGGTGAACATGACCTTCGCCTCGGCCCCCATGGCCTGCGCGAGCGCGTCGAGCCGGGATTTCGCGACCTCGCCGAACAAGGGACGCGCCCGTGCCTCGACGGTCAGGGTCAGCGATTTCTTCTCGGGCCGCCAGCGGAACACGCCGGGGGCGTCATGCGCCCCGAGCCAGAGCATCGCGCCCAGCCGCATGGCGCGGCCCAGCACCTCGGCCTCGCGCGCGTCGGCGTCGGACAGGAGCTTGAACAGGCGATCGAACCGCGTGCCCTCGCGGCGGGACGAATAGCGGTACATCAGGGCAAGGCCCAGATAGACCCGCTCCTCGTGCTTGATGCCGCCCAGGTTGGCGCGGGTGGCGGCGTCCACGCAGGTCTCGGCCCGGTAGTCGGGGTGGGCGCGCCAGTTCACGTCGTGCAGCAGGCAGGCGGCCTCGATGATGCGCCGCCGTTGCCAGTCCGCGTCCGGGAACAGCGGCTGGACGAAGTTGAACAGCACGCGCCCAAAGCCCGGAAGCCGCGCGTCGCGCCGCTCCTGGAACCGGCAGGCCTCCAGCAGCGGGTCGCGTTCGCGCAGCGCGGGCGGCATCCGCTCATAAAGCATCCCCTCGCGGATGCCGTAGGAGCTGACCGCGATGTCCTTGGGCTTGAAGACGCGGCAAAGCTCGTCCAGCACCTGCACCGCCACCGGGACCAGCGCCATCCGGTCGCCCGAAATGTCCAGCTTCTTCTGGAGCGCGCCGAGGTCCGCGGACTCGATATGCGCCCGGGTGGCGGCCACGGCGGCGGGCGTCATCCGGTATTCGTGCTGCACCGTCAGCGGCCAGCTCCGCCGGTCCATGTCCACCCGCGCGATCGCGCGCCAGGATCCTCCGACCAGGAAGATCCGCATCCCCGTTTCGTGGTCCATGTCGGAATGGAGCCGCGCCATGACTTCGGAGATGTGCCGGGACAGGACCTTGGGCCCGCCCTTCACCTCCTGCAGCTTGAGACCGCCCAACGGCGAGGTCACGCGCCGTCCGACCTTGCCGTTGGCGAGGTCGGCCAGCTCCATCGACGCGCCGCCGATGTCGCAAACGAGCCCGTAGCTCCCTGGCCAACCCAGCAGCACCCCTTGCGCCGACAGCCGCGCCTCCTCGTCGCCGGGGATGACCTGCAGCCGCAGGCCTGTCCGCCGCTCGACCTCGGCCACGAAGTCGGGGCCGTCCTCGGCCTCGCGCACCGCCGCGGTGGCCACGGCCATCATGGTCTCGAGCCCCATCCCCCGCGCGAGGGCGGCGAAGCGGCAAAGCGCGTCCAGCGCCCGGAGGCGACCCTTGGGATTGAGGCGGCCCGACTCGCTCAGCCCCGCGCCCAGGGCGCACATGATCTTTTCGTTGTAGAAGTAGGCCGGGGACCGGGCCGCCCCGTCGAAGACCACGAACCGGACCGAGTTGCTTCCGACATCGACCACGCCGACATGCAGCGTTGCGCCCACGCTTCCATCGAACAAGGGTCGCGCCTCTCCCCAGGCCGAAGGGGGAGGGGCGCCGGTGTAAAGGTCGGCGTCAGGGGCGCTGGTCATGGGCGTCCGGATCCTGTTCTGGGCTGAGGTGGGGCGGGCCACGCCGTCGTCAATGACGGATCAGGCCTCGCCCAAGGTGAGCGGGCGGACGTCCGCCGCGCCTTTGGAGCCGCGTCCCGAAAGCGACGGGTTCTCCATGAAGAACTTGTGGCACGAGAAGGCGTTCCCGTCATCGGGCTGCCGGGCGCGCACGAAGCCGCCGTCCGGCATCATGACCCAGGACTGCGCCACGTCCGCGAGGTTCGCGGCCATGATCTGGTCCACGATCTGCGCCTTGACCGTGGGGTTCATGGCCTCGACGAGCGTCTCGACGCGCCGGTCCATGTTGCGCCCCATCCAGTCGGCCGAGGACAGGAAGACCCGCGCCCGGCGGGCCGGAAGGCCATAGCCGTTGCCGAAGCACACGATCCGTGAATGCTCCAGGAACCGGCCGATGATCGACTTGACGCGGATGTTCTCGCTCAGGCCGGCGATGCCGGGACGCAGGCCGCAGATGCCGCGCACGATCAGGCTGATCCTCACCCCCGCCTGCGACGCCGCATAAAGGGCGTCGATCAGGCTTTCCTCGGTGATCGAGTTGACCTTCAGCCAGATGGCCGCCGGACGGCCGGCGCGGGCGTGGTCGGCTTCGGCGGCGATCATCTCGAGGAGCCGGGGCTTGAGCGTGAGCGGCGAGATGGCGAGGTTCTCCATCCCTTCCGGCGTCGCGTAACCGCCGACGTAGTTGAAGAGCTTGGTCGCGTCGCGCCCCAGCCGTGCGTCGGTCGAAAAGAGCGACAGGTCCGTGTAGATCCGTGCGGTGATCGGGTGGTAGTTGCCGGTCCCGAAATGGGTGTAGGTGACGAGCCTGTCCCCTTCCCGCCGTACGACGACGCTGACCTTGGCGTGGGTCTTCAGGCTGGTGAAGCCGTAAACCACGTGCGCGCCCGCGCGTTCGAGCCGCCGCGACTGGCGGATGTTGGCGGCCTCGTCGAAGCGGGCCTTCAGCTCCACGAGGGCCGTCACCGACTTGCCGTCCTCGGCCGCCTCGCAGAGCGCGTCCACGATCGGGCTGTTGCGCGAGGTCCGGTAGAGCGTCTGCTTGATCGCGACCACGTCCGGGTCCCGGGCCGCCTGCTGGAGGAACCGCACCACCGTGTCGAAGGTCTCGTAGGGGTGGTGCAGCAGCATGTCCTTTTGCCGGATCGCGGCAAAGATGTCGCCGCCATGGTCCTGGACCCGCTCGGGCACGCGGGGCGTGAAGGGCGGCCAGAGAAGGTCGGGCCGGGAGTCGAGCACGAGCTCCGACAGGCTGCCGATGCCCAGCATCCGGTCCACCTCGACGACCTCGCCCGGCTCCACATGGAGGTTGTCCATGACCAGGCCCCGCAGGGAGGGCGGAGCACCGGCCGTGATCTTGAGCCGGACGACCTCGCCGCGGCGGCGGCGCTTCAGCGCGGTCTCGAACTCGCGCACCAGGTCCTCGGCCTCGTCCTCGACCTCGAGGTCGCTGTCGCGCAGGACCCGGAAGGCGCAGGAGCCGGTCAGGCGGTAGCCCGGGAACAGGCGGTCAAGATGGAGGAGGAGCAACTCCTCGAGGGGCAGGAAGCGCGATCCGCCGGCGGTGGGAAGCGCCACGAACCTGTCCACCTGCGGCGGCAGCGGAAGCAGGGCGCGCAAGCTGCGCCGCTCGCCCGTCCGCTCGAGGGCCAGGGCCAGGGCGAAGCCTTCGTTCGGGATGAAGGGGAAGGGGTGCGCCGGGTCGATGGCCAGGGGCGACAGGATCGGGAAGACGCGGTTGAGGAAGAATTCCTCCAGATAGGGGGCATCCTCCTCGGTCACCTCGGCGCGGGTGAGGATGACAATCCCTTCCTGCGCCATCTTGGCCTTCAGCACCTCCCAGGTGGCTTGCTGCCGGGCGATGAGCCGACGCGCCTCGGCGTCGATCAGGGCCAGCTGCCGTGCCGGGGTCAGCCCGTCGGGGGAGGGAGCGGTGCTGCCCGCGCGCGACAGCTCGCGCAGGCCCGCGACCCGGACGGTGTAGAACTCGTCCAGGTTGGTGGCCGAGATCGACAGGAACCGCAGCCGCTCGAGCAGGGGCACGCGCGGGTTCTGGGCCTCCTCCAGCACGCGCCAGTTGAAGCCGAGCCACGACAGCTCGCGGTTGAAGAAGCGGGCCGGCCCCGTCATGTCGGCAGGCGGAGCCAGGGGGGCCGGGAAGGGCGACTTGAGGAAGTCGGCGTCGGGCATCGATACTCTCCTGGGAACCTGCAGGCTAGAAGCCGGCGTCCGTGCTGTCGAGGACCCGCCGGGCCAGGGCCAGGCTCACGCGCTGGCCTTCGGACAGGCTGGCGCGGTCCAGGGTGGCCACGGCGGCGGCGGCGGCGGCGTGCGACCGTTCGATCCGGCGCGCCACGAAGGTCAGCACCCCCGGCGCGGGAAAGAGCTGCCGGTCCGCGAACTGCTTGGCCAGCAGCGCCTCGACCAGCGCGTCATCGGGAGGGTTGAGGCGCACCACCGTGGTGGCCTGCACGCGCGAGGCGAGGTCGGGCAGCCGCACGCCCCAGCGCGACGGCGGCCGGTCCGACGTCAGCAACAGGCGTCCCCCCGTCGCGGCCAGATGGTTGTGAAGGTGGAACAGGGCCGTTTCGGCCTCACGCGGGAGGGACTCGAGATCCTCGACCGCCACGGCGGACCCGGGCGGGGGAAGCTCGGCCGTCAGTTCCCGGGAGTCCCGCCGCTCGGCTCCGGTCAGGCTTTGCCAGATGCGCACGAGGTGCGTCTTTCCCGAGCCCTCGGGTCCGACCAGGGCCAGCTTGCCTTCGGGCCAGCGGAGCCCTCCCGCGATCATGGCATGGGCGTCCATGTTGGATTCGGACACGAAGAAGTCCTCGGGGCCGAGCGAGACCGGCAGCGCCCAGTCGAAGCTCAGTTGCTCGGCATCCAGGGCAGGGGCGGTGGTGCGGGCGGCACGGCGGGGTTTCTCGGGCCAGTCCTCGGCCGCGAAGAAGCTCAGCTGCTCATCGATCATGAGATCCGCGCGCCCCGGTAAAGGCGGCTTTCCTTGTACTTGGCGATGGCGAACCGGACCAGGACGCCCAGCACGGCCGCGACGGGCACCGCCACGACCACGCCCAGGAAGCCGAACAGCGCGCCGAAGGCCGACAGCGCGAACAGAAGCCAGACCGGGTGCACGCCGACCCGCTCGCCGACCAGCTTGGGAGTCAGGAAGTTGCCTTCCACGAACTGGCCCGACTGGAAGATGGCCCAGACGGCGAGAACCCAGACCCAGTTGCCCCAGAACTGATAAAGCGCGAGCCCGCTGGCAAGGAGCCCGCCCACGAGGGCGCCCACGTAGGGGATGAAGGTCAGCGCCCCGGCGATGGCGCCCACCACCAGCCCGAAGTTGAGCCCGACCATGGCGAGCGCCACGGCATAGTAGGTCCCCAGGATGAGGCAGACGAGGCCCTGTCCGCGGATGAAGGCGGCCAGCCGGTCGTCGCACTCCCGCGCCAGGGCCCGGATCGTCGACACGTGCTCGCGCGGGAGGAGGTCGTCGATCCGCGCCACCATCGCGTCCCAGTCGAGCAGGAGGTAGAAGGTCACCACCGGGACCACGATCACGATGAGCAGTCCGTTGATGACCCCGACGGCCGAGCTCAGCAGGGTGTTGAGCAGCTGACCCGCCCGCTGCTGGATGCCCGCGCCGACCTCCGAGATCTGCTGGCGCAGCGGGCTGTCCGCCTCGACCAGGGTCGGAAACCGTTCGGTCAGCCAGTTTCCGGCCTGGGTCACGAGCTGTGGCGTGATCTGGATCAGGGCCGTGGCCTGGTTCACCAGGGTCGGAACGATGATCAGGCTGGCCACGACGATGGCAAGCAGGGCGGACAGCGTGATCAGCACCACCGCCCAGACCCTTTTCATCCCCGCCCGTTCCAGCCGGTCGGCGAGCGGATCGAGCAGGTAGGCCACGATGGCCCCCAGGATGAAGGGCAGCAGGACGTTTCCCAGGAACCAGAGCAACAGGAAGAAGACGAGCGCCGTCACGCCCCAGATCCGTGCCTGCTGTCCGACCGTCACCGCCATTGCGGGCCGTCCCCCGTAGTGTCCCGCCCAGATGTGGCCGAGGCACAGCGCATTGGCAAGGACGGGGCGGTCCTGGCGGGGCGGGTTCGGCCATGCGCCGGGTCCGGATATCCTGACTACAGCGCGGGGCGCCGTCGGGCCTAGTCTGCCGGCATTGAACCTTTGCCCTTTCCCATTTTCCACGGAGACGATGATGAACGCTATTTCGCACGACTTCCCTGTGCCGAGCCTCCCGGCCGCCATGGCGCGCGATCTCATGGGCGCCGCCATGTTCCCGACACCGTCCATCAGGTACCACACCATGCTCTCGTCGCATGACACGGGCGCGCTGAGCGTCCTCGATAGCACCACGCCCGCTGAAGCCTGCATCCCGCCTCATGTCCACGACGACCGGGACGAGCTTTGCGTGATCCTGTCCGGCATCCTGGAGTTCCGCATGGCGGGGCGGATCCTTCGCCGTCGGGCGGGGGAGAGCATCTTCATCCCCCGAGGGATCGAGCACGAGGTCCGGGCCGTGACCGAGGCCCGGCACATCGCTCTCCTGAGCCGGACCAGCCTGATGGACCAGGGCCCCGCCTGATCGCCTAAGAGCCATGGCGACGTCCGGGCTCCGGGTCAGTCGGGGAGGTCGGGCTGGCCTTCGTTGAGGGGGCGCAGGACCTCCGCGACCCGCTCCCGCAGCCAGCGATGAGCGGGCGAGGTGGTCGCCCGCTTGTGCCAGACCATGCCGATCAGCGGCACCGGAACCGGCAGGGCCGGTTCAAGGACCGTCAGGCCAAGGGTCGGAGCCATGTGCCTCGCCATCTGCAGCGGCACCATCGCCACGAGGTCCGTCGTGGCCACGCTGCGGCAGATGCCGCCGAAGAAGGGCAGGGTCATGACGACCCGCCGTGTCCGGCCCATGCGCGCCAGGGCGTCGTCCACCATGGCGCGCGGCTTGCCCTCGGGCGACATGAGGACGTGATCCAGCCCGCAGAAGAGATCCAGCGGAACCGCGTCGCCCGACGACAGGCCAGCCAGCCGGGGATGGCCGGTCCGTGCGATCATCGCGAAGGGCGAATGGAAGAGCGGCCGCCATTCGATCCAGTCCGGCAGTTCGGCCCGGGGCATCAGGGCGATGTCCACGACGTAGCGCTCGAGCGTGTCGACATAGTTCGACGGCACCAGATCCGTGAGATGCACGCGCAGGCCCGGTGCCTCCCTGAGGAGGATCTCGCCCATCCGGGGCATCAGGAGTTCCCCGAAGAAGTCCGCCCCCGAGATCCGGAACGACGCCGTCGCCGTCGCGGCATCGAAGACCTGCGGGCCCGACAGGAGGCGTTGGAGCGAGTCGAGATGCTGGCGCAATGGCTCGGCCAGGCTCCTGGCGTAGTCCGTCGCGTCCAGCCGTGGCCCGCGCCGCACGAAGAGCGGATCGCCCAGGGCGTCGCGCAACCGGGCAAGAGCCGCCGAGACCGCGGGCTGCGACAGGCCCACGCGCCGGCCGGCCGCCGTGGTGGACCCCTCGCGCAGGAGGGCGTCCAGAACGCGCAGGAGGTTCAGGTCGAAGGTTGCCATATTCATGGAATGAATAATGAGCATAAGTTCTTTCCATTTTCCACGACTCCGGCAGCCGAGGTATGTCCCCGTCGTCGATCATTGTCGACGCAGCTTGATCCTGGAGATTGAAATGAAAGACGTTTCTGTTGCCGATTCCGATATCCTCGATTGGAACGGAACCACCTATCGCACCCTGGTCGCCACCGCCGAGACGGGCGGACGCATGTGCGTCGTGGACAGCACCTCGCCGGCCCTGTCGGGTCCTCCGCGTCATGTCCATCACCGGGAGGACGAATGCTTCGTCGTCCTGTCCGGCGAGATGGAGTTCTCGGTCGAGGGCCAGAGCTTCCGCAAGGGCGCGGGCGAGGCCGCCTTCATCCCCCGTGGCGCCGAGCACACCTTCCGCGCCCTGACCGAGTCCCGCCACCTCGTGATCCTGACCCCTGGCGGCTTCGAAGGCTTCTTCGCCGAGATGGCGCGCCACGCGTACCGCATCCCGGATCAAATGGGGCCCATCCTGGAAAGTGCCGGGCGCCACCACCTCGACTTCACCGGCCCGCCGCTGTGATCCTGGGACCGGACGCGGGGGCCGCGTCCGGTTTTCCTTACCTCCGGCTCATGCAGGCTTGACGCACGAGGACCTGAGGTGTTCATTTCCATTCGAAACGCGGATGCATTTCGCATCCTGACCACCGGAGCCGGATCATTTCAGCGGCTCCGACGAAGAATTTTGACGCCGCATTACAAGAGGATTTCAATGCGCGACATCGCTTTCGTTTTCTTTCTGGCCGCCGTCCTTTGCGTGACGGGTGGCATGGCTCTGGGTATCTGGATGGGGATCGCGCAGAACTTCACCTTTGCCCCGGTCCACGCCCACCTGAACCTCGTGGGCTGGGCCACCATGGCGCTCTTTGCCATCTACTATCGCCTGACGCCGCGCGCGGCGCAGGGCTGGCTGCCCCGGATCCATGCGGGCCTGGCCATCCCGGGCGTGCTGCTCATGACGGGCGGCCTCGCGGCCGAGTTCGCGGGGCGTCCCGAGTTCCTGCCCGCCGCCATCGGGGGATCGCTGATGACGGCGGCCTCGATGCTGGTGTTCCTGTTCACCGTGATCCGTCACGGCTTCGGCGCTGCCCCCGCGAACACGCGGGACGCACGGTTCGACGCAGCCCTGACGCCCGCCGAGTGACCCCGGGGAGTAACGAGTGAGGGCCGGGCAGGCGCGCGCTTGCCCGGCCCGTTTCCTTGTCCTAAACGGTCCCGACCCGAGTTCTCGCCGCTAGGACACCTCATGCGCCTGACCCGCTACTTCCTCCCCGTGCTCAAGGAAAATCCGGCGGAGGCGCAGATCGTCTCGCACCGCTACATGCTGCGCGCGGGCATGATCAAGCAGCAGGCGGCGGGCATCTATTCCTGGCTGCCCCTCGGCTTCAAGGTCCTGCGCCGGGTCGAACAGATCGTCCACGAGGAGCAGCAGCGCGCCGGGCACATCCCGCTCCTGATGCCGACGCTGCAGACGGCGGACCTTTGGCGCGAATCCGGCCGCTACGACGACTACGGCGAGGAGATGCTCCGCATCACCGACCGCCAGAAGCGCGAGCTGCTTTACGGCCCCACCAACGAGGAGATGATCACCGACATCTTCCGGAGCCACGTGAACAGCTACAAGGACCTGCCGCTCACGCTCTACCACATCCAGTGGAAGTTCCGGGACGAGATGCGCCCCCGCTTCGGCGTCATGCGCGGGCGCGAGTTCCTGATGAAGGACGGCTACAACTTCGACGTGGACAAGGAGCAGGCGATCCACGCCTACAACCGCCACATGGTCAGCTATCTGCGGACCTATGAACGCATGGGCCTGACGGCCATCCCGATGCGCGCGGCCTCCGGCCCCATCGGCGGCGACAACACCCACGAGTTCCTGGTGCTGGCCTCCACCGGCGAATCCGAGGTCTTCTACGACTCCGCCGTGACCGACCTGGAGCTGGGCTCGCGCAGCGTGAACTACGACGATCCCGCGCAGGTGGCCGCCATCTGCCAGGAGTTCACGACCCTTTACGCCCGCACCGACGAGACGCACGACTCCGCGCTCTTCGACCAGATCCCGGAAGAGCGGCGCAAGGTCGGCCGCGGCATCGAGGTCGGGCAG
Organism: Rubellimicrobium arenae; assembly: GCF_017916275.1. Lineage (GTDB taxonomy): Bacteria > Pseudomonadota > Alphaproteobacteria > Rhodobacterales > Rhodobacteraceae > Rubellimicrobium > Rubellimicrobium arenae. The sequence continues at coordinate 445,646 of NZ_JAFMST010000002.1, read as the reverse complement.
ATCTTCTACTTCGGCACCAAGTACTCCGAGCCGATGGGCGCGACCGTGACGATGCCGGACGGCAGCAAGGTGCCGGTCCACATGGGATCGCACGGGATCGGCGTGTCGCGGCTCCTGGGCGCCATCATCGAGGCCAGCCACGATGACAAGGGCATCATCTGGCCCGAGGGCGTGACCCCGTTCCACGCCGCCATCGTCAACCTCAAGCAAGGGGACACCGACGCCGATGCGGCCTGCGAGGCGATCTACCAGGGCCTGAGGTCGCGCGGCCTCGACCCCCTCTATGACGACCGCGACGCCCGCGCGGGCGAGAAGTTCGCGACCACCGACCTCATCGGCCTGCCGTGGCGGATCACCGTGGGGCCGCGCGGCCTCAAGAACGGCGTCGTGGAGCTCACCTCCCGCCGCACCGGCGAGAGCGAGGAGATGTCGCCCGAGGCCGCGATCGCCAGGGTCACGGAGATCTACGCGGGCGTCTGATCGCCCGAGCGAACGATGGAACACGGCCGCGACGGGGATCCGCCGCGGCCGTCCTTCGTTCTGCGGATCGCTGTCAGCGGCGCAGGCGCCGAAGTGCGCCCAGGCCACCCAGACCGCCCAGCAGCAGCACGCCCGTCGCCGGGAGCGGGACCGGAGCCGGATCCTCCCCGCCGCCCGACCCGTCCGTCCAACCGGCCGCCCCGAAGGTGAAGCCGTGCCAGAACTCGGCCTCGTTGGTGAACGAGAAGGTCGTGAACTCTCCGCTCATCAGCACGACGCCGCTGGCCTCGCCGCCGCCCACCATGTCGGTGCCGTTCTGGATGCTGACGGTGCCGCACCCCCAGGAGCCGCAGGCGTCCTTCCCGGTCCCGTCCACGTTCTCGCCAGCGGAGCTCAGAAGCTCGATGGCCGAGCTGAAGCTGAAGGTGTTCCCGTTGGCGCTGACGAAGGCGAAGTAGATGTCCTCGACCGGAGCGCTGAAGGTGAAGCTGTGCAGGCCGGCCTGCGTCAAACCGATCATGTCGGTGTCGGTCGGGCCGTTGTCGTTCCCCTTGGGACCCGAGCTGGTGTAGGGCGACCCGCCCGAGCCGACCGACTCCCAGTAGTCCGTCTCGGAATCCGCGCCGCTGTTGAGGAACGCGAACCCCGTGCTGGTGGTGTGATACGTCACGTCCACCGCATGGTCGCCGGTGCCGATGGTGCCCAGAACGGTGCAGCCACTTGCATCGCAGGTCTGGTTGCGATCCCAATCGACCCAGGTGACCGGCACCGCATGGGCGCTGGTGGCTGCCGCGACGGCAAGGACGGATAGCAGAGCCTGAAGCTTCATTTGAATCCTCTATGGATAACAATGGGTCATTGGGTTTCGGATAGAATGTCATCTGGTTAACAATGCCGGATGCACGGGAGGAGTAAGGAAATCATGACCCGAGCGCTCATCACCTGGGGAGGCTGGCCGGGACACGAGCCCGACCGCGTGGCCGAGGTCTTTCGGCGGATGCTGGAGGCCGAGGGCCTGGAAGTCAGGGTCACGGACTCGCTCGACATGTTCGATGACCCCGAGGGGCTGCGCTCCCTCGACCTTATCGTGCCGGTCTGGACCATGAGCGAGCTATCGCGCGAGCGTGCGACCAATGTCTCCGAGGCGGTGGCGCGCGGCACGGGGATCGCGGGCTGTCATGGCGGGATGTGCGACGCCTTCCGGGGCAATCCCCTCTGGCAGTTCATCACGGGGGGGCAGTGGGTCGCGCATCCGGGGGGCGATGGCCAGCGCTACACGGTCCGCATCACGCAGCCCGACCACGAACTCGTGCAGGGGATCGGCGACTTCGAGGTCACCACGGAGCAGTACTACCTCCATGTGGACCCGGCCAACCGTATCCTGGCCACCACGACCTTCCCCACGGTGCCGTGGTATCATTCCTCCAACGGTCCGGTGCAGATGCCGGTCGCCTGGACCCGCGCCTGGGGCCTGGGGCGGGTCTACTATAACGCGTTGGGTCACAAGGCGGACGTGATCGCCGGCGGCGCGCCCTTCGAGATGCTTCGCCGTGGTCTCCTCTGGGCCGCGCAGGGCAAGGCCCAAGCCGAGGGGCAGGGGGTGGACCGGTTCCAGAGCCCCGGCAGCCACTGGTAGGGGAGATCAGCCCGCCAGAGCCCGTGCCAGCTCGTCCTTGGTCATCCGCGACCGCCCCTCCAGACCCCGCTCCCTCGCGAGGGTCAGGAGGTCGGCCTTGCTCCGGTCGCGGAGGCTTGAGGGAGAGCCCTGGGCGCGGCCATTCTCGTCCGTGGCTTCCTCGATGGCCCTGAGCAGCCGCTTCTCGTCCATGGATGAGCGGCCCTCGATCCGCAGCTCCCTGGCCCGCGCATCCAGCATGGCCTTGGTGGGGCCATCCTTGCGGATCCTTGCGGCCTTTTCCCGGATATCCTCGGGCTGGTCCACGAACTGGAGCCGGCCGCCCCGCTTCTTGGCGGTCGTGCGGGCGTACTCCTCCTCGGTCAGGAGCATCCTGACGAGCTTGGGCAGATAGCGTTCCCCGGTCTCGCCGCTCTCGTGGCCGGACTTGGTCCCCCAGTCCTCCTCGGTCCAGTGGTGAAGATCGGTCTCGTCCTGCGACGGCCCGGATTCGTCGTAGCCGCCGCCCCGGCGCTTGTATTCCTGCACGGCCATCTGGGCCTTGCGCGCCGACCACTCGCCCGGGTCGCCCCCCTTGGCGCCTGCCGTGACCTCGGCCTTCACCTTCTCCCAAAGCCTGGGGTCCGTCCGTTGCGCCTCGGCCATGGTCCGCTCCTTTCCGCTGACGACACCCAAACGCAGCGGACCGCAGGAGGGTTGCGGAGCCTCGCGGCGATCCGCCTGGCCCGCTGTCCCTGCGATGGCGTGAATGCGAACCGGCGTCAGGCGGCCCTGCGTTGACCTTGCCTGCCCCCGGCGGCATGGTCCGCGCGACCGAAAGGACCCCCATGGCCCGCAGCCCCGCCCCCTTCGCCCCCTATGAATGGATGATCGCCTGGCGGTATCTCCGGGCTCGCCGCGCCGAGGGGGGCGTCTCGGTCATGACCTGGATCTCCCTCGTGGGGGTGACCCTGGCCGTCTTCGCGCTGATCGCCACGCTGGCCGTCCGCTCGGGGTTCCGCGAGGAGTTCGTCGACACGATCCTGGGCTCGAACGCCCATGTCACCATCTACACCGCCCCCACGCTCGGCCCCCAGGGGCAGGAGATCCGGACCATCCCGGACGCCGCGGCCATGGCGGACCGGATCGGGCAGGTGCCGGGGGTGACGCGTGCCGCGCCGCTGGTGCGGGGTCAGGTGATGGCGACGTTCCAGGGACGCAACGCCGGGATGGAGGTCCTGGGCATCGCGCCCGGGGATCTCGCCGCCATTCCCCGCATCGCCCGTCCCGAGGAGGCCGAGGGCGACCTCGCCCGCTTTCCCGACGGGATCGCCATCGGCTCGGGCATTGCCCGGGAGCTGGGCGTCAGCGTGGGGGACCGCATCCGCATCATCTCGCCGGACGGCGCGCGCACGCCGATGGGGGTGTCGCCGCGCGTGTCGGCCTACGAGGTGACGTACATCTTCACCGCCGGCCGCTACGACATCGACCGCACCCGCGCCTATCTGCCGTTGCCCGAAGCCCAGAGCTTCTTCAACCGCGACGGCGTGGCCGACGAGATCGAGGTGATGGTGTCCGATCCCGATGCCATCGAGCCGCTTGTCCCCCCGATCCTGAAGGCCGCCGGACCGAATGCCTATGCTTGGACGTGGAAGGACTCCTCCGGCGCGTTCCTGAGCGCCCTTACCGTCGAGGACAACGTGATGTTCGTCATCCTTTCGGTCCTGGTGCTGATCGCGTCGATGAACATCATCTCGGGCCTGATCATGCTGGTGAAGAACAAGGGACGCGACATTGGCATCCTGCGCACCATGGGGCTGACGGAAGGGGCGATCCTTCGGGTGTTCTTCCTGTGCGGGGCCAGCATCGGCACACTGGGAACCATCCTCGGCGTGATCCTGGGATGCGCCTTCGCGATCTGGATCGATCCGATCTTCGCCGCCGTGAACTACCTGTCCGGCGGGGGGGTCTGGGATCCCTCGATCCGGGGCCTTTACCGCCTGCCCGCCAAGCTGGAGGCCGGCGACGTGCTGTCGGCCGTGATGCTGTCGCTCGTCCTGTCCTGGGTCGTGACCCTCTTTCCGGCCCGCCGCGCGGCGCGCATGAACCCCGTCGAGGCGCTGCGCTATGAATGAGGCCCTGGCCCTTCGGGGCGTCCGGAAGACCTACAACGCCGGAAGGCCCAATGCCGTGGACGTGCTGCGCGGCGTGGACCTGACCATCGCGGCGGGCGAGGTCGTGGCCCTGGTCGCACCGTCGGGCGCGGGCAAGTCCACGCTCCTCCACATCGCGGGCCTGCTCGATGCGCCGGACGACGGGCAGGTGGTCCTTGGCGGAACCGACATGACGCGGCTTGGCGACCGCCCGAGAACCCTGGCCCGGCGGGACCTCGTGGGGTTCGTCTATCAGTTCCATCACCTCCTGCCGGAGTTCACCGCGCTCGAGAACATCGTTCTGCCGCAACTGGCCCATGGGTCCAGCCGGCGCGAGGCCGAGGCCCGCGCCCTCGACCTCATGGATCGGGTGGGCGTGCGGCCACGGGCCGCCCATCGCCCGGCGGCCCTGTCCGGGGGCGAGCAGCAGCGAGTCGCCTTCTGCCGGGCGCTTGCCAACGCGCCGCGGCTGCTCCTCGCGGACGAGCCCACCGGCAACCTGGACCCCGAGACGTCGGATCGGGTGTTCGACGCCCTCATGGTCCTGGTGCGGTCGACGGGGCTCGCGGCACTCATCGCCACGCACAACCTTCAGTTGGCCGCCCGAATGGACCGGGTGCTCAGGTTGGACGGCGGGCACGTGGTGCCGGCATGATCCAGATCAAGGCGGCCCAGGAGCCTGGCGGTCAGCCTGAACCAAAACGAGCAGGAGCCCACATGCGCCGTCTGATCCTTCTCGCGCCCCTGGCGCTCATGGCCTGCGTGCCGGACCCGCACGAGGACGTGTCGGGCCGCAATGCCTTTCTCGAGTCCTGCGCCGGCTGCCATGGGGTGGACGCCAAGGGAACGGGCGCCATGGCTGCCGGGCTCGACCCACGTCCCGCCGACCTCACCACCATCGCCGCGCGTCATGGCGGCCCATTTCCGCGCGACTACGTCATGAGCGTCATCGACGGCTTCGCGCGCGGAGCCCATTTCAGTCCCGCCATGCCCGAGTTCGGGGCCACCGACATGGGCGATACCGTGATCGTCGAGGAAACCCCGGGCGTCGGCACGCCGATTCCCGAGCGGCTGCTGGCCCTCGCCGATTACCTTGAGAGCATCCAGGAGCCATAGGCTCCGCAGGCGGTCCCTTTGGATGCGCCCTCCTGGGTGCGGCGTGGCCCGGCCCCGGAACCAGCGTTGGGCCGGTGCCGGCTGGCTCAGTCGCAGATGCCTTCGACCTGCACGCCCTCCCAGGGCAGCGCAACCCATTCGGTCAGCGGCTCATCAATCGGCTTCAGGGCAAAGTACCTGGACAGCATCGTGTGGAGACGCTCGGTCCGGGGAGAATGGGGCGCCAGGGTGCGGCAGCAGACATACTCCTCCATGATGGAGCCCTGCTGCTCGTAGCCGTAGTCGAGGTAATCGGCGCTGGTATCCAGCTCGAAGAGGTAGGGATCCGCCTCCCGGGCGTGCTCGAAGGCGGCCTTCAGCGGGAAGTAGCCCGTCAGGCCCCTGTTCTGCCACTGCCACGCGTGGACCATCTCATGCGCCAGAAGCATGGCATCCGCGAGGGGCAGGACCTCCGGCCATCCTTCCACCATGTCGTCCCGGTAAAGATCCGACCGGACGTAGACGTCCTCGAAGATCGAGATGGCTCCGGTGTGAACGCGTACCGTCTCCCCCCGGGGCGGGGGGAAAAGGCGGGACTGGCAGGTCAGCCGGGGCGGGGCGGGCACGACGCGCGGCGAGCCGAGCTGGATCCCGTCATGGAGGCGGACGCGGCTGGTGTCGAGCGCGGGACCGTGCAAGTCGGACAGGAAGGCCACCTCGTTCGAGGTCAGCGGCCGTCCGCAGGCCGCAAGGAGCACAAGGGCAAGAAGGGCAGGGCGCATTGAGCGATGAGGCCATGCCGGACGATCCGGAGCAAGGGCCAACCCGGCGTCATGCCACCGAAGGCCGGGGCGTTCTCGCAAAGGGCGACAGCCCCAGCCAGGTCGGCATGGAGCGCGCCAGCGTCGGGGCCCCGTCCACCTCGATGGCGCCCGATGCGATCTCGGCCCTCAGCGTCGTGTAGCCCATCCAGATGGCGGTCATGGTCCGCAGACCGCACGTCACCAGAAGGTCCACCTCGTAGCCGGGGTCGTGGTAACAGAGGTCGGCCTCCCCCTCTTCGACCACAAGCCAGAAGTTCCGATGCCGCGGGGCGAGTTCGGGATACAGGAACTGAACCGTCGAACGCCCCGGGGGAAAGGCCTCTGCCACGATCCCGCGCCGGATGTCCCACATCAGCAGCGTGGGATCCAGGTTGCGCAGCGACAGTTGCGCCTCCACCCACCGGTGCCCCCAGTCGCCCAGGCTCATCACGAGGGGCCGCAGTTCCTCGCCGGCCTCGGTCAGGCGATACTCGTTCAGGCCGGACGTCCCCGTCGGCATGACCCTGACCACGCCCGCCTGCTCCAACTCCTTGAGGCGCTTGGACAGGAGGGCCGGGGACATGCGGGGCACCCCGCGCCGGAGATCGTTGAACCGGGTGGAGCCGCAAAGAAGCTCGCGGACGACAAGCATGGTCCAGCGCGAGCAGACGACCTCGGCCGCCATAGAAACAGGGCAGAACTGGCCGTAGGAGGAGCCCATTCCCGCCTCCCCATGAACCAGCCGGATAATGCGCCCCGACGGGGCACGCGTCCAGTACAGATTCGAGACTGGACCGATTCGCGCCGTCCATGGACACTCCCGGGCATTCGAACTGGAGGTTTTCAATGACTGTTATCGATACGATTTCCACCCCGGTCCCCCTGGTCGACAAAGCAGAGGCCTTGGGAGCGGTCCTCGCCCGTCGGGCCCAGCATCTCGACGACAGCGATGCCTTCGCGGCCGAGAGCTTTGCGGACCTCAAGGCAGGGGGCTTCCTCGAAGCCGGCGTTCCGGCCGAGCTTGGGGGTGGCGGAGCCGGCATTCCGGAGCTTTCGATGATGCTCCGCACCCTTGCGCGCCATTGCGGATCCACGGCCCTCGCCTTGGCCATGCACACCCACCAGGTCGCGATTCCGGCCTGGCGTTGGCGTCACGGCGTCGCCGCCGTGGAGCCGCTTCTCAGGCGCATTGCCGTCGAGAGGCTGGTCCTCGTCTCGACCGGTGGCTCCGACTGGGTCGGCGGCGGCGGCGAGGCCATCCCCGTCGAGGGAGGCTACCGCATCCAGGCGCGGAAGATCTTTTCCTCTGCCTCGCCTGTGGGTGACCTGATGATGACCATGGCCATCCTCAAGGGCGAGGATGGCCGCCCCGACGAGGTGCTGCACTTCGCCGTGCCCTTCAAGTCGCCCAACGTCCGGCTGGAGGACACCTGGCACACGTTGGGGATGCGCGGCTCGGGCTCCCATGACGTGGTGATCGACGGCCACGTCGTTCCCGAGGCGGGCGTCTCGATGCGCCGCAGGTCGGGGGAATGGCATCCGGTCTTCCAGATCATCGCCACCATCGCGATCCCGCTGATCTACTCGGTCTATGTCGGCGTCGCCGAGGGCACCCGCGATGCAGCCGTCGCGCTTGCGAGACGCAAGCCCACGTCGCACACGATCGACCTCGTGGGCCGCCTCGACACCGAACTAATGGGTGCCCGCCTCGCGCTCCGGGGCATGCTCGACGTCATCGCCGAGGATGCGCCCGACGCCGGCAGCGTCAATCGGGTGATGATGGGCCGCACCCTCTGCGCCCGCCACGTCCTCGCCGTGGGTGACCTCGCGATGGAGGCCTCGGGCGGCGCGGCCTTCTATCGCGCGAACGGCGTGGAGCGGAGGTTCCGGGACCTCCAGGGCGCGCGGTACCACCCGATGCAGGCTGGCCCGCAGGCCGAATATGCGGGGCGGATGGCGCTGGGGATGCCGGTCGCCAACATCTACTGAAGAACAAGGGGGCGCCACGGCGCCCCCTTCCACGTCACACGTCCAGTTCCTCGACGAACCGCGCGTTCTCCTGGATGAACTGGAACCGCATCTCGGGCTTCTTGCCCATCAACCGCTCGACGAGGTCCTCCGTCTCTCCCGGCTCATCGTCCTGCAGGGACACCCGGATCAGCCGCCGCGTCGCGGGGTCCATGGTGGTGTCCTTGAGGTCCTTGGCGTCCATCTCGCCCAGACCCTTGAATCGCTGGACGTCGATCTTGCCTTTTCCGCCAAGCCCCTTGGCCAGCCACTTTGCCTTCTCGGCGTCGTCGGCCACATAGAGCCGCTTCGACCCCTGCGTGAGCCGGTAGAGCGGGGGGCAGGCGAGGTAAAGGTGCCCCTTGTCGATCAGCGGCCGCATCTGCGTGAAGAAGAACGTCATCAGCAGCGACGCGATGTGGGCCCCGTCCACGTCGGCGTCGGTCATGATGATGATCTTCTCGTAGCGCAGGTCCTCGATGTTGAACTTGCTGCCCAGCGACACGCCCAAAGCCTGCGCGAGGTCCGCGATCTCCTGGTTGCTGCCGAGCTTGGAGGACGCGGCCCCCAGCACGTTCAGGATCTTGCCCCTGAGCGGCAGCAGCGCCTGAGTCCGCCGATCCCGCGCCATCTTGGCCGACCCGCCCGCCGAGTCGCCTTCGACGATGAACAGCTCCGTCCCCGCCCGGGAGGACGCCGAGCAGTCCACGAGCTTGCCCGGCAACCGCAGCTTGCGCGTGGCGGACTTGCGCGCGGTCTCCTTCTCCTGACGGCGGCGGATGCGCTCCTCGGCCCGCAGGATCAGGAAGTCGAGGATGGACCCCGCCGACTTGGTGTTGGCGGCCAGCCAGTGGTCGAAGTGGTCGCGCACCGCCCCCTCGACCAGACGCGCGGCATCGGTGGTGGCGAGGCGGTCCTTGGTCTGTCCCACGAACTCGGGCTCGCGAATGAAGCAGGACACCAGCGCGCAGCCGCCCGTCAGCAGGTCCTCGCGCGTGATGTCCGCGGCCTTCCGGTTCTTCGCCAGCTCCCCATAGGCCTTGAGGCCCTTGAGGATCGCCGCCCAGAACCCGGCCTCGTGCGTGCCGCCTTCGGGCGTGGGGATCGTGTTGCAGTAGCTCTGCAGGAAGCCGTCCCGCGCGGGCGTCCAGTTGATCGCCCATTCCACCTTGCCGGGGACGCCAAACTTCTCCTGGAACGACACCGTCCCGGCGAAGGGCTTCTCGGCATAGGTGCTGGCGGCGCCGAGCGTCTCCGTCAGGTAGTCCGCCAAGCCCCCCGGGAAGCGGAACACCGCCTCCAGCGGCGTGTCGCCCTCCTCGATCTCGGACTTCCAGCGGATCTCGACGCCCGAGAACAGGTAGGCCTTGGACCGCACCATCTTGAACAACCGCGAGGGCCGCAGGGTGTGATGCCCGAAGATCTCCTCGTCGGGGTGGAAGGTGGACGAGGTCCCCCGCCGGTTCGGCGCCGCGCCCAACGTCTGGAGCGGCCCGAGCGGGATCCCGCGCGAAAACCGCTGCTCATAAAGCGTCTTGTTCCGCGCGACCTGCACGACAAGGCTGTCCGACAGCGCGTTCACCACCGACGCGCCCACGCCGTGCAACCCGCCCGAGGTCTCGTAGGCCTTGCCCGAGAACTTGCCCCCGGCGTGGAGCGTGCAGTGGATCACCTCCAGCGCCGACTTGCCGGGGAACTTGGGGTGCGGGTCGATGGGCATGCCGCGCCCGTTGTCGCGGATCGTCACGGATCCATCGGCCAACAGCTCCACCTCGATGCGGTTGGCGTGGCCCGCCACCGCCTCGTCCATGGAGTTGTCGAGGATCTCGGCAACGAGATGGTGCAGTGCGGCCTCGTCCGTGCCCCCGATGTACATGCCGGGGCGCTTGCGAACGGGCTCGAGTCCTTCCAGCACCTCGATGGAGGACGCGTCGTAGGTGTCGGCAGCGGCGAGAAGGTCGTCGGGCATGGCAAATTCGTTCTCGTTGTGTTCTTCCCAACTAGTCATTTCCTGCCCTTTTCGCAACGTTTCAGGGTGACGCAGCCGGCCTGAATCACAGCCACATCGGCTCGGAGGAACGTTTCTCCCACATCTGCCTGAACGCCGGACGGGCTTGGCACGCGCGAAGCCATTCGTCCACCGCCGGATAGTCGGCCAGCAGCGGCTCGTGCGCGGTGCCGTAGCGCAGGATCTCGGCCAGGTTCACGTCCGCGACGGTGAACCGGCCGCCAACCAGGTGATCCTCGCGGGAGAGATGCCCTTCCAGGACGCGCAAGGGCCGCCCGAGCCGCTCGACCATTTCGGCGATCTCGGCCCGCCCGCCTTCGCTGTCGGCACGGCCGTAGGTGTAGGCGTTCTGGATCGTCAGGCCCGGCTCCTCCATCGAGGTGGCCGCGAACAGGGTCCACTGGGTCATCAATGCGTTCTCGGCCTCGTCGCGGGGACCGAAGTCGCCGCCGTACCGGCGCGCGAGATAAAGGTTGATGCCCAGCGACTCGGTCAACACCAAGTCCCCATCCACGAGGACGGGAATCGCGCCCATCGGCGACAAGGCCAGGAACTCCCGCGAGCGGGTGTTGAGCGGCGCGTCCGGCGCGTCGGGCTTGTCCAGCCGGTAGGCCTGCCAGACCTGCCTCAGCTCCAGCTCCAGCCCGATCTCCGCCGCGAGCCAGAAGTTCCGGGTCGCTCGGCTGCGGTAGGCGCCGTAGATCACGGGCATGAGGTCTCTCCGTCTTGATCCCTCCTTGCTAGACGTCCTCACGCGGCCTTGAAAGCCGGGGCAGGGCGGGGTTCACTCCCGGCGCGGCAAAGGAGGAACACCCATGCGCGTCTTTTTCACGGGCGGCGCCGGCAAGGCCGGCCGCCATGCGATCCCGCATCTGGTCGAGCAGGGGCACAGCGTCGTCAACATCGACCTGAACCGACTGAACCATCCCGGAGTCCCTGACCTGCGCGTGGATCTGACAGATGGGTCGCAGGTCTTCAACGCCATGGCCTCGCATGCCAGCAGCGCGGAGCTGGAGCCCGGCACGGGCGTGCCCCGCTACGACGCGGTGGTCCACTTTGCGGCGATCCCGTCGATGTTCCTGACCGCCGACAACGAAACCTACCGCGTCAACGTCCTGTCCACCTTCAACGTGCTCGACGCCGCGACCAAGCTCGGCATCCGCAAGGTCATCATCGCCTCCAGCGAGACCACCTATGGCGTCTGCTTCGCCGACGGGGAGGTGCGGCCGGACTACATCCCGGTCGATGAGGAGCATCCGACCGTCCCGCAGGACAGCTATGCCATGTCCAAGGTCTGCAACGAGGCCACAGCCCGCAGCTTCCAGGCCCGAACCGGCTTCGACATCTACGCCCTGCGGATCAACAACGTCATCGAGCCGCACGAGTACCTGGCCTACGCCAAGACCTGGCGCGAGCATCCCGAGGTCCGCCGCCGCAACATCTTTGCCTATATCGATGCGCGCGACCTGGGCCACATGGTGGACCGCTGCCTCAGGACGGACGGGCTCGGATATCAGGTCTTCAACGTGTCGAACGACGACAGCTCCGTCGGGCTCCCCTCGGCCGAGGTGATCCACCGCTTCTATGAGGGCATTCCGCTCAGGCGGCCCCTGGGTGAATACGAGACCTTCTACTGCAATGCCAAGGCCAAGCGGCTGCTCAACTACGCGCCCTCGCATGGCTGGAGGGACCTGCCGTGACCGATCTTGCCACGGCGCCGCTGATCCGCGCCTTCGACCTTGCCGCCTTCGAAGGGGCGACAGGGGCAGCCCGCGCCGCCTCGGCCCAGGACCTCGACCGCATCTGCCGCGAGACGGGCTTCCTTGTGCTGTCGGGCCATGGCGTGCCCGAGGCGACCATCCAGGGGGTCTGGCGGGCTGCGCAGGACTTCTTCGCCCTCCCGCCCGAGGAAAAGGCGAAGGTGTCCGCCCCTTATCCCGGCTACCCCTATGGCTGGCTTGGCCCTGACCGCGAGGCGCTGGCCCGGTCCAAGGGGGAGGAGACGCCCCCCGACCTCAAGGAGTCGTTCAACGGCGGTCCCCTCACGCGTCCGGGCGGCATCGCCGATCCCGACGCCTACGCCTTCTACTACGCCCCGACCCTCTGGCCCGACCTCCCCGGCTTCCGCGAGGCGTGGGAGGCCTATTACCGCGCGCTCGAGGATCTTGCCGCCCGCGTCATGCGCGCCATGGCCGCGGCGCTGAACCTGCCCGAGACCTTCTTCGACGCCTACCTGACCGCCCCCGTCTCGGCGCTGCGCGCCTTGCACTACCCGGCCACGCCGGAGGCCGCGCTGCCCGGCCAGCAGCGGGCCGGAGCGCATACCGACTACGGCTCCCTCACGATCCTCCTCCCGCAGCCGGGTTCGCGGGGGCTGGAGATCCGCGACCCCCACAGCGGCCAATGGACCGAAGTCACGGCCCCGCCGGGCTGTTTCGTCGTCAACATCGGCGACCTGATGGCCCGCTGGACCGCCGACCGCTGGGTGTCCACGCTCCATCGCGTGGTCGCCATCCCCGGACAGCCCGCGCGGCAAAGCCTCGCCTTCTTCCATCAGCCCGACTGGGAGGCCGAGATCACGCCGCTCGACGGCTCGGACGCGTATCCACCGGTCCGGTCCGGTCCCTACCTCCGGGCCAAGTTCACGGCGACGGGCACCTGATCCGACGGAGGCTCGTCCGGCGCCGCGCCGAAGGAGCCTCCGGTTTCCAAACTGCTGCAATCCGCGCCAGCCTGGTCATTGCGTGTTCATCTACCTAGACGCCAGAGCCGTTCCGGCCTAACTCCGCCGCCATGACCCAAGCACCCGCCCTGTCCCCGGCCCTCACGGGCTGGTCCGGCCATGCTCGCGGCCTTCTCGGGCTCGCCGTGCCCTTGATCGGATCGAACCTTGCCGGCTTCGCCATCCACCTGACGGACACCGTCCTTCTGGGCTGGTACGACGTGACCGCTCTGGCCGGGATCGTGCTGGCTTCGTCGCTCTGGTACATCATGATGCTGATGGGGTCGGGCTTTGCCGGAGCGGTCATGCCGCTCGCCGCCAAGGCGTCGGAGGAGGGCGACATCCGCGAGGTGCGGCGCATCACGCGCATGGGGCTCTGGCTGTCCCTGGCCTACGCCGTCTTCGCGCTGGTGGTGCTCCTGGGATCGGGCCACCTGTTCGCCGCCATGGGGCAGGAAGCCGAGGTGGCCGACCAGGCCGGACGCTATCTGGGCATCGCGGGATGGGGCATCATCCCGACCATCGTCGGCATGGTCCTGCGCTCCTTCCTGACGTCCCTCGAACGGACGGCCGTCCTTCTCTGGGCGACCATCGGATCGGCGATGCTGAACGCCGTCTGGGGTTATGCCCTGATCTTCGGCGCCTGGGGCCTGCCCGAGATGGGCATCGAGGGCGCGGCCTGGGCCGCGCTGGCCACGCAAACGCTCTCGACGCTGCTGCTGCTGGGCTATGCGCTTCTCCGGCTGCCCGAGTACGAACTCCTCGCGCGGTTCTGGCGTCCGGACTGGGCCGCCATGGGTCGGGTGTTCCGCCTCGGCTGGCCCATCGGCGGGCAACTCCTCGCCGAAGTCGGTCTCTTCGCCGGATCGGCCATCATGGTGGGTTGGGTCGGCGAGGTGCCGTTGGCCGCGCATGGCGTGGCCCTGCAGCTGGCGTCGGCCACGTTTAACGTCCACCTGGGGCTCAGCCAGGCCGTCACGGTCCGCACCGGCCAGGCGCTGGGGCGCGGCGACCACGAAGGGATGAGGCAGGGGGCCGTCGTGGCCATCGTGCTGTCGGCCAGCCTCGCCATCCTGGCGAGCGCCCTGTTCCTTCTTTATCCCGAGCAGCTCCTGTCCCTGTTCGTGGACCCCGCGGACCCGAAGCGGCCCGAGGTGCTGGCCGTGGGCGTCACGCTCCTGGGGCTGGCCGCCATTTTCCAGATCTTCGACGGCGCGCAGGTCCTGGCCATCGGGCTCCTCCGTGGAATCCAGGACACCACGGTGCCGATGATCTTCGCCGCGCTGAGCTACTGGGGCCTGGGCATACCCATCGGCTATCTGCTGGGCTTCGTGCTGGGCTGGCACGAGGTCGGGGTCTGGATCGGGCTCGTCGCGTCACTGGTTTGCGCCTCCGTGCTGCTCATGGCACGGTTCTGGCGACGCGCTTCGCGCCCCCTGACAGGACTGCACGCCTAATGTTCGACTTCATCACCGGCTGGATCCAGCAGGGAGGCCTCCTTGCGGTGGGCCTCCTCATGGTCCTCGAGAACGTGTTCCCCCCAATCCCGTCCGAGCTGATCGTTCCGCTGGCCGGCTTCATGGCGGCGCAAGGGGGCTTCAGCCTTGTTGGCCTGCTGATCGTCGCGACCCTCGGCTCGGTCCTCGGGACGCTGCTCTGGTACGGCCTGGCCCGCGCCTGGGGCCGCGAGCGGTTCCTGCGCTTCCTCGACCGGCACGGCGTCTGGCTGACCATGTCGCGCGAAGAGGCCGAAACCGCCATGGCCTGGTTCCACCGCTATGGCCCTGCGGCGGTCCTCCTTGGGCGTCTCGTCCCCACGGTGCGGACGCTCATCTCGGTGCCGGCCGGACTGTCGGAGATGTCCTTCCTGTCGTTCCTCGTCTACACCGCCGCCGGAAGCCTGATCTGGATCGCGATCCTCGCGGGGGCGGGCTACCTCCTCGAGGACAACTATGAGCGGGTCGAGCAATGGGTGAACCCCATCTCGACCCTGGTCGTCCTCGGGATCCTCGCGCTCTATCTCTACCGCGTGGTGCGCGGCCTGCTGAAGCGCCGCCGGACCTGAGCCGTCAGCTCAGGCCCGCACAGAAGTCCTGGATGCGCGAGCAGGCCTCGCGCAGCTGGGCGTCGCTGGTCGCATAGCTGATCCGGAACGCGGGCGAGAGCCCGAACGCCGCCCCGAACACCACGGCCACCCCGGTCTCGTCGAGGAGAGCGGTCGCGAAATCCTCGTCCGTTTCGATCCGCACGCCGTTGCGGCTCGTATTGCCGATGCAGCCCGAGATATCGGGATACACGTAGAACGCGCCTTCCGGGGTCGGGCAATGGACGCCCGCGGCGTCGTTCAGCATTCCCACTACGAGATTCCGCCGACGCTCGAAGAGCTTGCGGTTCGGCTCCAGGAAATCCTGCGGCCCCGTCAGCGCCTCGACCGCCGCCCACTGGCTGACCGAACAAGGGTTGGACGTGCTCTGCGACTGCACCTTGGCCATGGCCCGGATGAGCGGCACCGGCCCGGCGGCGTAGCCGATCCTCCAGCCGGTCATGGCATAGGCCTTGGACACGCCGTTGACGGTCAGGGTGCGCTCATAAAGGCCCGGCTCCACCTGGGCGGGGGTCGCGAACCGGAAGTCGTCGAAAACCAGATGCTCGTACATGTCGTCGGTCATCACCCAGACCTGGGGATGCCGGAGCAGCACGTCGGTCAGGCCCTTGATCTCCTGGGCGGTGTAGCCGGCCCCGGTGGGATTCGACGGCGAGTTGAAGATGAGCCACTTGGTGCGGGGCGTGATGGCCGCCTCGAGCTGCTCGGGCGTGATCTTGAAGCCGACGGAAGGGCCCGCCGCCACGAAGACGGGCGTGCCCTCGGCCAGAAGCACCATGTCCGGGTAGCTGACCCAATAGGGGGCCGGGATGATGACTTCGTCGCCCTGGTTCAGCGTGGCCACCAGCGCGTTGTAGAGCACCTGCTTGCCGCCGGTCCCGACGCTGACCTGCGAGGGCTGGTACACGAGCCCGTTCTCCCGGTCGAACTTCTGGCAGATCGCCCGCTTGAGCTCGGGGATGCCGTCCACGGCGGTGTATCTGGTCTTGCCGTCCCGGATGGCGCGGATCGCCGCCTCCTGGATGTTGGCCGGCGTGTCGAAGTCGGGCTCCCCGGCGCCAAGGCCGATCACGTCCCGTCCCATGGCCTGCAACTCTTGGGCACGGGTGGTGACGGCGATGGTGGGCGACGGCTTGACGCGGTCGAGCGTGGAGGACAGGAACGGCATGGGAGGAAGCCTTTCGGGCGCGGGAACAACCTGCGTTTAGGGCCGGCCCGTGAGGCTCACAAGCACGAAGGGAGGCGAGCCATGACGGAAACGCGCGAGGCCCGCCTCGGACGCCTGAAGACCCGCTCCATGTGGCGGGGGATCCGCGAGATGGACCTGATCCTGCGGGACTTCTCGAACCGGGAGCTTGCGGCGCTCGAACCCGCCGATCTCGACCTCTACGAGGATCTCCTCGGGGAAAGAGATCACGACCTCCTGGCGTGGATCAGCGGGGCCGCGCCCACGCCCGGGCGGTACGACGGGCTGATCCGGCGCATCCAGGCCGGGGCCGTCGGGCTTACCCGGCCCGACTGAAGAGCTTTACTCAAGTTTTCAGGAACAACCGCTTGGGGTCCCCGGGGGCTTAACCCGGTATTGTCAATCTTGGGATTATGTTGCGGCAAATACGACACATCGGAGACGCCGCCATGAATGTCCGGACCCCCGTCGATCCTATCCTGCCGGCCCGCGACGCGGCGTTCATGCGCAGCTACCTGGACGCGCTCACGCTGGTGGAGCGGCTGCACCGGCTGCTGCTCGACGTCATCAAGGACGAGTTCGAGAGATTGGGGATCCTCGAGGTCAACCCTGTCCAGGCGCTGCTGCTCTTCAACATCGGCGACAACGAGGTCACGGCGGGCGAGCTGAAAAGCCGCGGCTATTACCAGGGCTCGAACGTCAGCTACAATCTCAAGAAGCTGGTGGACCTCGGCTACATGCACCACCAAAGGAGCGAGATCGACCGTCGCTCGGTCCGTGTGCGCCTGACGGACAAGGGCCGCAAGCTTCGCGACATCGTGGCACGCCTTTTTGCCGCCCATGCGGAAGGCCTGACCACGCGGGCCATTCTCGATGCCGATTCCATGGACGAGATCACCCACGCGCTGAAGCGCATGGAACGCTATTGGACCGACCAGATCCGCTACATCTACTGACCATGTGACCATGTCCGGGCGCATCGGGCAGGGTGGTCTCAGGGCCAAGTTCGAGGGATGCGAACGGGGCGTCCCGTCCGGCTGTATGGGCCGCGTAGCCGACGGCCAGCGCCCCCCATCACGTTCAGCTCAAGCCTACCGGGTACTCCGGCACAGGGCGCTGGGCTTCCTTCGGCGGTGATGCAGCTCTCATCCCCCCGTAAGATCCCGCCCGTCCCTGCCACCCGACCTCGAGGCCGCGTCCGCTTTGGGCCCCGGATCCATTGCCCGGGGCCGTAAGCCAAGCCAGCCGGATGATCCGGCCAGCTCCTGCTCAGTCCTTGCGGGGCTTCGGCTTGAACGGCCGATCACCGGAGGGACGGCCCTTGGGACCCCCTTCGCGAGGTCCCTTGCGGAATGAGCGCTCGCCATCGTTGCGGCCCTCCCGCGGCCCCCGGGGACCATCGTTTCGATCCGCCCGGAAGGGGCGGCGCTCGTCTCCCTCGCGGGAGGGGCGATCGGACCGGGGCGGGCGGCTGTCCTGCCCGCGATCCTGACGTTGCGGCTTGAACCCACGGTCGGGCCGGCCGTCCTGGCCTTCAAAGCGCCGGGGCGGACGGCGCTCCTCGCCCTCGCGCTGGGGCCGGGGCGCGCGGGCATACTTGGCCGAGCGGCCCTCGTCGCCCTCACGGGCGGGACGCGACGGCTTGAAGGGGCGTGGGGACCGTTCGTCCGTCCCCTCCCGCGGCGTACGCGGCTTGTAGGCGCGCGCGGGCCGGGCCTCGTCGGCATCGCGGGCCGGACGCGGGCCACGCGGTCGGTCGTTCCCTTCGAAGCGGCGCGGCGGACGTTCGTCGTCGGACCGGCGCGGCGGCCGGCGGTCATCGTCACCAAACTTGCGCGGTCCCCGGTCCCCATCGGCGCGGGGCCCGCGGTCGCGGAAGCTCTTCCGGGGGCCATCGCCCTCCTCGCGGTCCGAGCGGGAGCGCCCACCTTCGGCGGCATGGCTGCGGAACCCGGACGACCGGGAGCGGTCCCCGCCGCCCTCGGCGCGCGGGGGACGGCCATGGCTCTTGAAGCCGGAGGACCGCGATCCCTCGCCGGAGCCACGGTGGGGCCGTTCGTCGGCCTGCCCGGCATCCTCGCGGGCCGCACGGGCCTCGTCCGTCCTCATCCAGGTCCGCGGCTTGGAGAACGCGCTGGGCGCGGCCACCTTGCGGGGACTGCGGGTGGGACGCGACCGGGTGTCGTCGTCCCCGGCATCGCGGGACCTGGGACCGCGGGCCTTCAGTTCGCGCTTCACCGTCGCGCCCGCCGGGCGGGCGGTGGACAGGCGATCGCGCGCGGGCCGGTCCTCGGGCTCGTCGTCGAAGACGGGCATGTCATCGGGCGAGGGCCGCTTGCGGGCGCGGGTCACCGCCTCGGGCTTGGACAGGCCAAGCTGGTCGCGAACGATCTTGGGACGGACCTCCTCCACGTCGCCGACGGGCAGGTCGCCCAGCTGGAAGGGGCCATAGCTGATGCGGATCAGGCGGTTCACCGTGAAGCCCAGGTGCTCCATGGCGCGCCGGATCTCGCGGTTCTTGCCTTCGCGCAGCGTGATCGTCAGCCAGGCGTTGGCGCCCTGCTGGCGGTCGATGCTGACCTCCATCGGCTGGTAGTCCATGTCATCCACGGTGATCCCCTGGCGCAGCGGCTCGAGCTGCTCCTTGGTGGGGGTGCCATGGATGCGGACGCGGTACCGCCGCGACCATCCGGTCGAGGGCAGCTCCAGCTTGCGCTTGATCTCGCCGTCGTTGGTGAGCAGCAGCAACCCTTCCGAGGTGAGGTCGAGCCGGCCGACCGACATCACCCGGGGCATGTCCTCGGGCAGGGAGTCGAAGACCGTCGGGCGGCCTTCCTCGTCATGCTCGGTCGTCACAAGGCCGGCCGGCTTGTGATAAAGCCAGACGCGCGTGGCCTCGGCCTCGCCCACGGGCTGGCCATCGACGGCGAGTCGATCCTTGTCGGTCACGTTGGTCGCCGGCGACGTCACCTTTGCGCCATTGACGGTCACGCGGCCTTCGAGGATCATCCGCTCGGCATCGCGGCGGGAGGCCACCCCCGCGCGGGAGAGGACCTTGGCAATGCGCTCGCCTTCGCCCGGGGCGCCTTCGGGGGTCTTGTCATCTGTGCTCATCGGCCGCCCATAACGCTAATGATCCGCTCCCGCTAGAGGGGGTTGCTAGAGGGTAGGGGGCCTGCGACGAAGCGCCATGTCTTTCGTGAGCCATATGGGGGCCGCCCTCTCCGAAGCGCGGGCCGCTGGCCTCCGGAACGAGGTTCCGGTCGGGGCCGTCGTGGTGGGGCCGGACGGTCGGGTCGTGGCCTTGGCCGGCAACCGCACGCGGGAGCTGAACGACCCCACGGCCCATGCCGAGATGCTGGCGCTGCGCATGGCCTGCGCGGCACGGGGCAGCGAACGGCTGGTGGGACATTCCCTCTGGGTCACGCTCGAGCCCTGTCCGATGTGCGCGGCTGCCATCGGGTTCGCGCGGATCGGGCGGCTTTATTTCGGGGCCGAGGACCCGAAGTCGGGCGGGGTGCGGCACGGCCCGCGGATCTATTCCCATCCGCAGGCGCATCATGGCCCCGAGGTGTACGAAGGGATCGGCGCAGCGGAGTCCGCCGCCCTGCTGCGCGATTTCTTTGCCGCGCGTCGCGGAAGTTGATCGTCATCGGGCTGGTGCGCGCTGGACGGATCGGGAATCCTTGTGGCAGAGGAGTCCTCCGCCATGAGTCTGCCTCCCGGTTTCCTCGAAGAGCTTCGCAATCGCCTGCCCCTGGCCCGGGTGGTGGGGCGGAAGGTCACGTGGGACCAGCGCAAGTCGAACCAGGCCAAGGGCGATTTCTGGGCGCCGTGCCCCTTCCATCAGGAGAAGTCGGCGTCGTTCCACGTCGATGACCGCAAGGGATTCTATTACTGCTTCGGCTGCCACGAGAAGGGCGACGCCATCTCGTTCGTCCAGAAGACCGAGAACGTGCCCTTCATCGAGGCCATCGAGATCCTCGCGCGCGAGGCCGGGCTGCAGATGCCCGCGCAGGATCCCCGCGCCGCCGAGAAGGTGTCGCGCAACACCCGGCTGGCCGAGGTCATGGAGATGGCGGTCCAGCATTACCGCCTGCAACTGGGCACGCGGGGCGCCGAGGACGCGCGAGCCTACCTCGCCAGGCGAGGCCTGAGCGAGGCGGCGCAGAAGCGCTGGGAGATCGGCTGGGCCGGCGAGGACCGGCACGGGCTGGCCCGCGCGCTCAAGGCCAAGGGCGCGACGGACGACCTGCTGCTGGAGACGGGGCTCACCGGCGAGGGGCAGGGCGGCACCTACGACCGGTTCTGGGGGCGGATCATCTTTCCGATCCGCGACGCGCGGGGGCGGGCGATCGCGCTGGGCGGCCGGTCGATGGACCCGAACGCGCGGGCCAAGTACCTCAATTCGCCGCAGACGCCGCTGTTCGACAAGGGGCGGAACCTCTTCAACCACGGCCCCGCGCGGGAGGCCTGCGGCAAGGGCGCGACGCTGATCGTGGCCGAGGGCTACATGGATGTGATCGCGCTGTCGGAGGCGGGGTTCGGCGGCGCCGTGGCCCCCTTGGGCACCGCGATCACCGAGGATCAGCTGGGCTTGCTGTGGCGCATCTCGGACGAGCCGGTGCTGGCGCTGGATGGCGACACGGCGGGCGTGCGGGCGGCGATGCGGGTGATCGACCTCGCGCTGCCGCGGCTGGAGGCCGGGAAGGGCCTGCGCTTTGCCCTGCTGCCCGGCGGGCAGGACCCGGACGAGCTGATCAAGGCCAAGGGCGCGGGCGCGATGCAGGCGGTGCTGGACGCCGCGCAGCCGATGGTGCGCCTTTTGTGGCAGCGGGAGACCGAGGGGAAGGTCTTTGACAGCCCGGAGCGCAAGGCCGCGCTGGACAAGTCGCTGCGGGCGGCCATCGCCGGGATCAAGGACCCCTCGATCCGCCATCATTACGGCGAGGAGATCAAGCAGCTCCGCTATGAGCTCTGGGGCCAGAAGCCGCGATCCTCGCGGCCGTTCGAGCGGCGGGAGTTCCGGGGCAAGAACGCCCCTGCCCAGCCGACGCCCTCGGCCCGCGCCTCGGCTCTTGCGCTGGGGGCGATGTCGCCCGACGACCAGCTTCGGGAGGTGGTGCTGGCTCTTCTGATCGCGACGCCTGCCCTGATCCCGGCCTTTGCCCACGAGATCGAGATGATGGACTGCCCCGACCTTTCGCAGGGGGCGCTGAGGGACGCGATCCTGCGGCATGCCGATGCGTCAGACCTGCAGGCCGCGCTCTCGACCGAGCTGGGGGGCGAGCGTCTTGAAAGGCTCTTTGCCGCTGCCCACATCCTCGCCGTGCGCCGCCCGGGGGAGGCCGAGGCGGCGCGCCTCGATCTGGCCGAGGTGCTGGCCAAGCTTGCCGCGCGTCGCAGCCATGCGGCTGCCATCGAGGAAGCTCTGGAGGACATCGACGGAACGGCCGACGAATGGCTGACCCGTCGCCTGGGCCAGGCCGCCGCCGAGGTGGACGTGACCCGCCGCAAGGAGACCGAGGACACCCGGGAGGTGTTCCTGGCGCCCAACGGCGTGGCCCTCGACAAGGAGGAGAAGGAGCGGGCCGACCGTACCTTTTCCGGCATCGACTACAGCCGGGGCGGGCGCGGCACACGCGCTTGACGTGGCAGAGGTTCCGCCCCATGTGGCAGGGCTTTGAAAACTGACTATATGGCGATTGCGAATCACCCGAGACCTCGATTGATTCGCAAGACGCCAGACCCGACGAATCACCCGAATCACCCCGGACCCGAGGGAGCTCCCAATGGCCAAGGACACTGACGACCACCAGAAGGACGACGCCGACGACGGGGACATCTCGCTCGACATGAGCCAGGCTGCGGTCAAGAAGATGATCGCAGACGCTCGGGAGCGGGGCTACATCACCTACGATCAGCTGAACGCCGTGCTTCCTCCCGATCAGGTCTCGTCCGACCAGATCGAGGACGTGATGTCCATGCTCTCGGAGATGGGGATTCAGGTCACCGAGAACGAGGAGTCGGAAGAGACCGAGGAGGACCAGGGCTCCCGTGAGGTCGCTGTGGTCGGCGGCAACCGGGACGTCGCGCTGGCCGGGGCCGAAACCGAAAAGCTCGACCGCACGGACGACCCGGTGCGCATGTACCTGCGCGAGATGGGCTCGGTGGAGCTGCTGTCGCGCGAGGGCGAGATCGCCATCGCCAAGCGGATCGAGGCGGGCCGGAACACGATGATCGCGGGGCTCTGCGAGAGCCCGCTCACCTTCCAGGCCATCACGATCTGGCGCGACGAGCTGCTGTCCGAGGACATCCTGCTGCGCGACGTGATCGACCTCGAGGCGACCTTCGGCAACCAGCTGGGTGAAGATGCGGGGCTCGAGCCTCTCGTGGAAGCGGGGGGCGTGAGCTCCGGCCCCCGTCCGTCGTCCTCCGGGCCCGAGTTCGATGCCGACGGCAACGAGATCGCCCGGGACGACGAGGAGGATGACGACGACCAGTCGAACATGTCCCTCGCCGCCATGGAGGCGACGCTCAAGCCGCGGGTTCTGGAAACGCTGGAAAGCATCGCCCACGACTTCGGGATGCTGTCGGACATGCAGGATGCCCGCATGTCCGCCACGCTGAACGAGGACGGGTCCTTCTCCAAGACGGACGAGGAGCAATACCAGAAGCTGCGCTCCGAGATCGTGGCGATGGTGAACTCGCTCCATCTGCACAACAACCGGATCGAGGCGCTGATCGACCAGCTTTACGGCATCAACAAGCGCATCATGTCGATCGATTCGGCGATGGTGAAGCTGGCCGACCAGGCGCGGATCAACCGTCGCGAGTTCATCGACGAGTACCGGGGCAGCGAGCTGGACCCCGCGTGGCTGGACCGCATGGGCCAGAAGGCGGGCCGCGGCTGGGCGATGCTGCTGGAGCGGTCGCGCGACAAGATCGAGGAGTTGCGCGGCGAGATGGCCCAGGTCGGCCAGTATGTCGGCGTCGACATCTCGGAGTTCCGGCGCATCGTGGCGCAGGTCCAGAAGGGCGAGAAGGAGGCCCGTCAGGCCAAGAAGGAGATGGTCGAGGCGAACCTCCGGCTCGTGATCTCCATCGCCAAGAAGTACACGAACCGCGGCCTGCAGTTCCTGGACCTGATCCAGGAGGGCAACATCGGCCTGATGAAGGCCGTGGACAAGTTCGAGTACCGGCGCGGCTACAAGTTCTCCACCTATGCGACCTGGTGGATCCGGCAGGCCATCACCCGGTCCATCGCGGACCAGGCCCGGACGATCCGCATCCCGGTCCACATGATCGAGACCATCAACAAGCTGGTGCGGACCGGCCGCCAGATGCTCCATGAGATCGGCCGCGAGCCGACGCCCGAGGAGCTGGCCGAAAAGCTGCAGATGCCGCTGGAGAAGGTCCGCAAGGTGATGAAGATCGCCAAGGAGCCGATCTCCCTCGAGACGCCCATCGGGGACGAGGAGGATTCGCAGCTTGGCGACTTCATCGAGGACAAGAACGCGATCCTGCCGCTGGATTCGGCCATTCAGGAGAACCTGAAGGAAACCACGACGCGGGTGCTCGCCTCGCTGACGCCGCGCGAGGAGCGGGTGCTGCGGATGCGGTTCGGCATCGGGATGAACACCGACCATACGCTGGAAGAGGTGGGTCAGCAGTTCAGCGTGACGCGGGAGCGGATCCGGCAGATCGAGGCCAAGGCGCTGCGGAAGCTGAAGCACCCGAGCCGGAGCCGGAAATTGCGGAGTTTCCTGGACCAGTAACACCGAGAGGCGCCCCAAGGGGCGCCTTTTTATTACCCGGTGGAACGATGGCGCCCGGTCGGACTGGCGGCCGTTCATTGGCGTACCGGACAGAACGCTGGAGGACCGCATGGCTCTTGGTCGTAAGGTCGGCTTCGCTTTTCTGGGTGCCCTCCTCGGGGCGATGGCCGGTGGCCTCGCCGGACTGGTGGCGGGGCTGGTCTATACGGAAGGGGCGGCCACCTCCGGGTTCGAAGGATATTCCGGGTATGTCGTGGCACTCTCGATGCTTCTGGGCATCGCGGTCGGGATGGTCGCGGGCGTCATCGTCGGATGGTCCCGCGCCACGCGACGCGATGGTGGCCGAGGTCCGTCCCGGGCCGAGAGGACCTGACCGGCTCAGGCCAGATAGCGGCGGAACCAGTCGAGCGTACGGCTCCAGGCCAGCTCGGCGGCTTCGGCGTCGTAGCGGGGCGTCGAGTCGTTGTGGAAGCCGTGGTTCACGCCGGGATAGATGTGGGCCTCGTAGGTCTTGCCATTGGCCTTGAGAGCCTCCTCATAGGCGGGCCAGCCTTCGTTGATGCGCGTGTCGAGCTCGGCGTAATGGATCAGGAGCGGCGCGTTGATGCGCGGCACATCCGCCGGGTCGGGCTGGCGGCCATAGAAGGGCACGGCGGCCTTGAGCTCGGGAATCGCGACCGCTGCGGCATTGCAGACGCCACCCCCGTAGCAGAACCCCACGATCCCGACATTCCCGGTCGACAATTCGTGGCCACGCAACCAGTCCACGGCACGCAGGAAATCATTCATGAGCCGTTCGGGATCGACCTGCTGCTGAAGCGCGCGCCCCTCCTCGTCATTGCCCGGGTAGCCGCCCACGGAGCTCAGGCCATCGGGCGCAAGTGCAAGGAACCCGGCCTTGCCGAGGCGGCGTGCGACGTCCTCGATGTAAGGGTTGAGGCCGCGGTTCTCGTGCACGACGACCACGGCGGGAAAGGGACCTGCGCCAGCGTCCTCGGGGCCCGGCTGCGCACCCTCCTTTGGGGTGGCGGGTCGAACGAGATAGGCTCTGACGTCACCCGTGCCGTCCGGCGAATCGTAGGTCACGTATTCGGGCAGGATCTCCGGATCGGTGAACTCGACCTGCTGGGCGAGCGCGTAGTTCGGGCTCATTGCCGCAAGGAGGGCCGGCGCGGTCATCCCGCCTATAGCGAAACCCGCGGCGCGGTCGAGGAACTCGCGCTTGGTGATGCGGCCGTGGGCGTAGCCGTCGTAGAGCTCGAGAAGCTGCGGCGAGAAATCGCTGGCGGTCAGTCGTGTCATGGTCGGCCTCCCTGGCGCTGTTCTTGGGCCAATAGATTAGAAAGGGCTCGGTCCGCTTCCACCCGGCCTGGGTTACTGGCGGCGGTTCGGTCCCGCGACGCGCGGCGTTGCGCCGACGCGTGTCGGGCGGTTGTTTCCCAACCGGCGCTTGACCCCGACCCCCCGGTTGCGATCATGGGGCGAACCGTCGGAGTTGAGCCGTTGAACATCCAGACCCTGAGCCTGATCGTCTCCGTGGCTTTGTTCGTGCTGGCCGGCGCTGCGATGCTTCGGGCCCGGGGCGCCAAGGCGGAGGTGAGCCGGCTTCGAGCCGAAGGAGAGGCCGCGCTGCGCCAGCTGGAGCAGGCCCGCACCTCGTCCGAGGTGGCGCGGGCGCAACTCGAGGCGCAGGTCCGGCTGGTCGATGATCGCGACCACCGCCTTCGCGACATCGCCCGCGAGGTCGAGGCGCTGCGGCAGACCCACCGCGACGCCGAGACGCGCTGCGCCGATGCGGAGTCGCGCTGTGCCAAGGCCAACGAGGCGGTCTCGCGCCTTGAGGCGGTGGAGCGCGGCCTGCGCGAGGACGTCGCTGCCGTGCGACGGCTCCTTCAGGACACCCAGGACGAGCATACGCGGCTCAAGGCCGATCACGCGGCCCTTCGGGCCGACACGGACGGCAAGCTGATCTCGGCCGCGCGCGAGGTGGAGTCCCTGAAAGCCATCCGCGAGGAGATGACACGCGAGTTCCGCGATCTCGCGGGCCGGACCCTGCGCGAGACCGGGTCGGAGTTTTCCCGGGCCCACGAGGAAAAGCTGAACGCCCTTCTGAGCCCCTTCAAGGAGCAGGTGGGCCGCTTCGAGCTGGAACTGCGGGAGGTCCACCAGTCGGC
The DNA here is from genome assembly GCF_017916275.1 of Rubellimicrobium arenae. Lineage (GTDB taxonomy): Bacteria > Pseudomonadota > Alphaproteobacteria > Rhodobacterales > Rhodobacteraceae > Rubellimicrobium > Rubellimicrobium arenae. Next base: position 419,521 of record NZ_JAFMST010000002.1, on the reverse strand, counting down.
AGGCCGCGACCGGGCCGTCCTGACCGAGCAGATCCGCGAACTGACCTCGCGCACCGAGATGGTGAGCCAGGAGGCCACGAACCTCGCACGCGCCCTCAAGGGGGAGAAGCACCGCCAGGGCGCCTGGGGCGAAGCGCAGCTCGAGCGTTACCTCGAATACATGGGCTACCAGAAGGACATCGATTTCGTCACCCAGTCGAGCCGGACCGGAGACGAAGGCGACCGGCTCCGTCCGGACGTGATCCTGAGGATGCCGGGCGGCAAGGCTCTGGTGATCGACAGCAAGGTGTCGATGGTCAGCTATGCCGCCGCCATCGGGGCCGAGACGGAGGAGGAGCGGGGACGCCACCTGCGGGATCACGTCAAGGCCGTGAAGGCCCGCATCGACGAACTGGCGTCCAAGGGCTACCAGAACCTCGAGGATGGAGCGGTGGACTGGGTCCTTCTCTTCATGCCGATTGAGGGGGCGGTCAGCGCCGCCTGGGCGCACGAGGCCGACATCGGGACCTATGCCATGGAGCGGGGGATCGGCATTGCCTATCCCACAACGCTGCTCATGGCGCTCAGGACGGTGAAGCACCTTTGGGACGTGGAAAACCGGAACAAGAACGCCGAAAGCATCGCCGAGCGCGCCGGGTTCCTGTACGACAAGCTGGCCGGTTTCATCGAAAGCTTTTCGGCGGTGGGGCGTGCGCTTGGCACCGCGACGGCGGCGCATGAAAAGGCGCTGGGCCAGCTTACCAAGGGAAGCGGAAACCTCGTGGGACAGGTTGAAAAGCTCAAGAAGCTCGGGGCCAAGACCAACAAGTCGCTCGCGCTCGCGTTCGACGGGGACAGCGAGGAGGACGCGGCAGCCGCGCGGGAGCCTGCAAACGAGGCGCCGCAGCGCGTGATCCCGGCGGCCGAGTAGCCCAACCGTATTCATGCGGGACGGGGCCCATCATCTAGGCGCCAGAAATCCCGACTACACAATGGCTGCCACGCTTTCTATGCTGCGGCGCAGGACAGGACAAAGACCGGACCATGCGCTGCCCCTTTTGTGGAAACGTCGACACCCAGGTCAAGGACTCGCGTCCGGCCGAGGACCATGTGGCGATCCGCCGCCGCCGCTTCTGCGCAGCCTGCGGGGGGCGGTTCACGACCTATGAACGGGTCCAGCTTCGCGATCTGGTGGTGCTCAAGGCGAACGGACGGCGGGAGGATTTCGATCGGGGCAAGCTGGAGCGGTCGATCCGCATCGCCTTGCAGAAGCGTCCCGTCGAGCCGGATCGGATCGATCAGATGGTGTCCGGCATCGTGCGGCGGCTCGAGTCGCTGGGGGAAACGGACATCTCCTCGCGGCAGATCGGGGAGATCGTCATGGAAACGCTCGCCCGGATCGATACGGTGGCCTATGTGCGCTTTGCCTCGGTCTACATGAACTTCCAGGCGGTCGGCGACTTCGACCGGTTCATGGCGGAGCTTCGCCCCCAGGAGACTCCCGAGGCGTGACGGCCGAAGAGGATGACCGCTGGATGACCCTTGCCCTTGCGCTGGGGCGGCGCGGGCTGGGGCGGGTCTGGCCCAACCCGGCCGTGGGATGCGTCATCGTCCGGGAGGGCCGGGTGCTTGGCCGTGGCTGGACGGCGGATGGCGGGCGGCCGCACGGGGAAACGCAGGCCCTGGCCCAAGCCGGCGACGCGCGCGGCGCGACGGCCTATGTGACGCTCGAGCCCTGTGCCCACCACGGACGGACGCCACCTTGCGCCGAGGCGTTGGTCGCTGCCGGCGTGGCACGGGTGGTCGTCGCGACGGGCGATCCCGATCCCCGGGTGGCCGGCCGTGGCATCGCGATCTTGGAGGCGGCCGGAATCGCGGTCACCGTGGGAGTGCGGGGCGAGGAGGCGAGGCGCGATCACGCGGGGTTCCTTCTGCGCGTGACATCGGGTCGGCCCTTCGTGACCCTGAAGCTGGCCTCGACCCTCGACGGTCGCATCGCGACTGCGACCGGGGAAAGCCAGTGGATCACCGGACCGGCCGCGCGTGCCATGGTCCATGCGCTCCGGGCGAAATCGGACGCCGTGATGGTGGGCGGAGGGACGGCGCGGGCCGACGACCCCCTGCTGACCGTTCGTGGCATGGGCGAGCGACCTGACCCTGTGCGGGTCGTTCTGAGCCGCGACCTGGATCTGCCGCTCGACGGGCAGTTGGCCCGGACGGCGCGGGCGGTCCCGCTCTGGCTTCTTCATCGCCATGGTGCGGACGCCGGGCCCTGGGACGCCGCCGGAGCCATCTGCCTGCCCTGCCCGGACACGAGGGATGGTCTCGACCTCCGGGCGGCGTTGGGCGTCCTGGCGGGCCAAGGCATCACGCGAGTCTTCTGCGAGGGCGGGGGGCAGGTCGCTGCCGGTCTCCTGCAGGCCAACCTCGTGGATGAACTCGTGCTCTTTCAGGCTGGAATGGCCCTGGGGTCCCAGGGCCGGGCGATGCTGGGGCGCCTTGGGTCAGAGCGACTGGCCGATGCACCGCGCCTCCGCCTGACGGACCTGCGGCCCATCGGTGACGATGTCATGAGCCGCTGGGTGCGCGAGTGAAGGCGGAGTCCGGTTCCTTACGCGACCCGGCGTCAGGCCCCTTGCGGCCCCCGGTGGGTGCACCTACCTTGATCGACGGCGGGCTTCTGCCCCTCTCGTGAACGGGTTCGATTCCAGTGGCCTATAATGACTCCGAGGGAGTCGGCTCTGGTCAGGTTCTGGCCTGATCACCTGACGCCCACCTGTATGCACAGGTCCTCGGGAAACGTCACCCACACGGTTGCCGCGGTTCCCGCCACTTTCCTGCCGGACGGCAGCGCTGCCCTGTGGGGCGCTGGCTCGGTCAAACTGGCAGGGATCTCTCCTGACGGCAGACGCTCTGGCTGCGGCTTGCATGGGGCAAGACGGTCGGGAGCATGGCGGATATCCAACCGCCGACTGTCGTCCTACACCGCTCCATAGGAACGAGCCCGCGGTCCTTCGCCGCGTCGTCCGAGGCTGCCCGACGGCCCGAGCGCGTTTGGAGGAGCCTCGGGCGGATCGGCTTACCGGAAGGCCTCTGGATGGGCCTCGCGAGCCATGTGGTCGAGCACGGCGTTCACGAAGGCCTTTTCCCGGCCCTCGGGGTAGAAGGCGTCCGCGATGCTCAGGTATTCCGTGATGACCACCTTCGGCGGGGTATCATGGGCGACCAGTTCGGCCCCCGCCGCCCGGAACACCGCGCGAAGCGTTGGGTCGATGCGATCGATGGGCCATTTCGCGACCAGCGCCCGGTCGGTCATCTGGTCGATGCGGGCCTGATGGTTCACCGCTTCGGACGTGATCTTCCGGAACAGGTCCACATGACCCTCGGACAGTTCCACGCCGTCCATCACCTCGCCAAAGCGATGAGTCTCGAATTCCCGGGCCACGGTGTCCACCGTGACGCCCGACGCTTCCATCTGGAACAGGGCCTGCACGGCGTAGAACCGCGCGGCCGAGCGCATCCGGCGCTTTTCCTCGGGCTTCATTCCGTGGCTCCCAACCGATCGCGCAGGAAGCCCAGGCCTTTCTCGGCCCGCGTCCAGCGCCGCGAGAGCTGGACCAGATGGAGCGCCGCCGCCGCAGCGCCGCCGCCCTTGTTCTGGTCCTGCGGATTGGCGCGGACCCGCGCCTGCTCCTCGTTCTCGACGGTCAGGATGCCGTTGCCGATGCAATGACCCTGGAGCCCGAGCAGGGTGATGCCATGGGCGGATTCCTCCACCACGGTATCGTAATGGGTGGTCTCGCCCCGGATCACGCAGCCCAGGGCCACGAAGGCCTGGAACTCGCCCAGACGGGCGGCCATGGCGATGGCAGGCGCGATCTCCAGGGCACCGGGAACCTCGGCCGTCTCGTGCGTGGCGCCCCAGGCCTCGATCTCGGTCCGCGCCCCTTCGAGCAGCGCATCGGAGATGTCGCGGTAGTAGGGGGCAACGACGATGAGAACCTTGACGGGCTTCCCGTCGAAGCGGCCCCGTTCGAGGCCTTGGGTCTGCGATCCGGCCATGTCAGCCCTCCGAAATCTTCTGCGTGCCCACGATGTCGAGCCCATAGGCATCGAGCCCCACGATGCGGGGCTTGGGAGAGTTGCTCAGCAGGATGATGCGGGACAACCCGAGAGAGGACAGGATCTGCGCGCCCAGGCCGTACTGGCGCAAGGTCTGGGGCGCGGCATCCGCCTCGCCGGCCAGCTTCATCTGCAGATCGCGCAGCAGCACCAGCACGCCCCGGCCTTCCCGTGCGATCAGGTGCATGGCGTCCTGGAACTCGTGGGCGCGGCCCTGGCTGCCGGTCCCCACGATGTCGAGGAGCGGATCGAAGGCGTGCATCCGGACGAGGACAGGCTCGGGCCCCGACAGGTCGCCCTTGACGAGCGCGATGTGCTCGGCGCCCTGGATCTGGTCGGCGTAGACGCGGAGCGTCCATTCGCCCCCGAACTCGGACTGGATGGCACGCTCGGAGATGACGCGCACCAGATTGTCATGGCGGCGCCGGTAAGCGATGAGGTCCGAGATCGTGCCGACCTTGAGGCCGTGACGCTGCGCGAAGGCCACCAGCTCGGGCAGGCGCGCCATGGTGCCGTCCTCGTTCATGACCTCGCAGATTACGCCCGACGGGTTGAGGCCGGCAAGCCGGGCCAGGTCCACGGCCGCCTCGGTATGGCCTGCCCGCACCAGCACGCCGCCATCGCGGGCGCGCAGGGGGAAGACGTGCCCCGGTGTGGCCAGGTCCTCGCGCCCGTGGCTCGCGTCGATGGCCACGGCGATGGTGCGGGCGCGGTCATGCGCCGAGATCCCCGTCGAGATGCCTTCGCGCGCCTCGATGGACACCGTGAAGGCCGTCTCGTGGCGCGAGGAGTTCTGCGCCGCCATCAGCGGCAGGCCGAGCTGGTCCACCCGCTTCTCGGTCAGCGCGAGGCAGATCAGGCCCCGGCACTCGCGCGCCATGAAGTTGACAGCCTCCGGCGTGCAGAGCTGGGCCGGGATGATCACGTCACCCTCGTTTTCGCGGTCCTCATGGTCCACCAGGACCACCATCCGCCCGTTGCGCGCCTCCTCGATGATCTCTTCGACCGGCGAGATGGCAGTCGCCCAGTCGCGTTCGACGGGGCCGGGTTCTTCATAGGTGATGGTCATGACGCGGGGCTCCTGTTGTGCCGCAGTTAGCCGACACGCCCCGGATTTGGAAGGGGCGCACGGACCCTGTGCCGAAACGAACGCAGGGTTGCGCCGGTCGGCCGCCGCCAAAAGGCCAAGTGCCGGGATGGTCCGAACGTGGTAGGGTTCACACAGGCGCGCCTGTACCTGTTCAACAAGTCCGCCATGTCTGCGCGCATCCGGCATCGCGGAGTTCCCGGGGGGACACACGATGGCGACCGTCACGCTCACCGCACGCTTTTCCCAGTTGGACTCATGGCCCGGCAACCTGTTCGACGCCTCCCGCGGGGCAGGGACCGAGGTCACCCTGCGAAGCGCCACCCAGCTCAAGTTCACGCTCGGGCCTGGGACGGACTTCGAAGGCTACAGCGTTGTCGTGAGCGGAACCGGCTTTTCCTACCTGGACGGCGTCGCGGTCGCTGGAACCATGTCCCAGGTGCGGGTCGCCGACGACCGGGGACGCACGCTCGTCACGTTCGGCGATCTTGCCGGCGGGACCCCCGTGTCCAAGGACCTGTCGCAATTCTACTCGAACGTCTTCGGATCCGAGGTCCCGGACGCTGGACCCTGGCCGAACAGCTCCATCGTCTGGGATCACCTGATGACCGGAAACGACGTCATCAGGGGCACGTCCGGGGACGACTGGGAAACGCTTGCGGGGGCGGATGTCGGACAGGACATCTACGATCTGGGGGCTGGGGACGACCAGGTCGAGGGTGGGATCGGCAACGACACCTACAACGGCGGCGGCGGCTTCGACCGCCTGACCTTCCGGGACACGACCTACAACAACGGGATCACCGCCACCCGGGGCGCGGTCATCGACCTGAGGGCCGGCACGGTCACGGACCCATGGGGCGGGCGCGATCGGATCAACGGCATCGAGGCGGCGGAGGGCTCGCGCTTCGGCGACGTGTTCAGGGGGCGAGCCGATCGCGATGATGAGTTCAGCGGCCTGCGGGGCCGGGACAGCTTCAATGGGGGACGCAGGAGCTACGTCGACGGCCAGCCGACCGATGACGGCCACGATCGGGTCCAGTACGACAACGACTACTGGCAGGGCGGCTGGCTGGGGATCCGGGCAGATCTTGAAACATCCTTCTCGAAAGGGTCGATCCGCGGCACGATCCGTGATGGCTTCGGCAACGTGGATACCGTGACCGACATCGAGGATGTCGTGGGCACGCGCTTCGGCGACAGCTTCATCGGCTCCCGCGCGGACAATGCCTTCCAGGGTGGCGAGGGGCGCGACACCTATCAGGGCGGGGCAGGGCATGACCGGCTGGAGTTCCGGGGCTCGTTCGTCGGCCCGGAGCCCTCCGGGATCAGGGTCGATCTGAGCCTTGCGGCAGGCCAGATCATCGATGACGGCTTCGGCAACAAGGAGACCGCCATCGGCATCGAACAGATCACCGGCAGTGACGGAAACGATCGCATCCGCGGCTCGGCCCGCGCTGACGACTTCGAGGGCGCCCGGGGGGCGGACAGCATGACCGGCGGCGGCGGTTCCGACACCTTCATCTGGTGGGAGGAGGATCACCTCGATCGGGCCGACCGCATCACCGACTTTTCGGGGAACGACCATCTCGCCTTCCGGGTCGAGAACTTCGACGGGATGACTTCGACCTTGCGCCTGGTGAACGGCACGGCCGCAACGACCGGCCGGGGCACCTTCGTCTACAACGACGCCAATGACACGCTCTATTGGGACCGCGACGGAACCGGAGGCGCGAGCGCACGGGCCGTGGCGGTGCTGGCCGGCGTGGAGTCGCTGTCGGCGTCGAACTTCGAGCTCTGGGTCTGAGACGTCAGGGCAGGGGTGCGAAGTAGGCGTCGCCCCGGAGAACGCCGGCAAGGCGGGCCATCTCGCACCATTCCCGCTCGAGGTCCGTCTCCGCCACGAGGACGACGCCGTCGCCGGGCATCCCCCGAGCCCTCAGCACGGCGCGGAGGCGGTCGCGCGTGGCGGACCAAGGCTCGTGCGGGGGCGGGGCCGCGACGGCATCGTCGAGCGGGACCGTCGTGGCGATCTGGCCTGGATCGAGCGGGTGCTGGACCAGCGCCACGCGCTGGCAGCCGGTCAGGGCCGACAGACGGTCGCGCCGGTCCCGGGGCAGCACGTCCGTCGGGCGGATCAGCTGCAAGGCGTTGGTCGAGAAGAGGAACCCGATGACATCCCGCCCCGTGCTGGCGCGGATTCCGGCATAGGTCCGATAGGGCAGGCCCAGCTCCCGCGCGCGGGACACCCTCAGGCGCACGACCTCGATCGGGAGCGTCGGCAGAAGAGAGGCGCGGGCCTGCGTCCAGGCGAAGCGGCGCCAAGAGATCCCGTCGTCCAGCGACGGGCCGCCGTTGTGGCCGGGCCCGGGCGTCAGGCCCATTCCCGAAGCCGCGCGACATAGCGCGCCATCGTGTCGATCTCGAGGTTGACCGGCTGCCCTTCCCGCAGGGTTCCCCAAGTGGTCACCTCCTTGGTGTGGGGGATCAGGTTGACCCCGAAGGTCGCCCCCTCGACCTCGTTCACGGTCAGGGAGATGCCGTCAAGCGCCACGGATCCCTTCGGGGCGATGAAACGGGCCAGCGAGTCGGGCGCGCGCAGCGTGACGCGGGTGCTGTCCCCCTCGGCCCGGATCGAAACCACCTCGGCCACGCCATCCACGTGACCCGACACGATATGCCCCCCCAGTTCGTCGCCTACCTTGAGGGCACGTTCGAGGTTGATCCGCCGCCCCGGCGCCCAGCCATCGTGTCCGATGCTGGTCTTGTCCAAGGTCTCGGCCGAGACCTGCACCTCGAACCAGGGGCGTGGCTCGTGGCCCTTGGCCACCACCGTGAGGCAGACGCCATCGCAGGAAATCGAAGCCCCGATGTCGATGCGGTCGACGTCGTAGCTGGTGGCGATGCGGGCGCGCAGGTCCCCCTCGCGCTGGACGGCGAGGATCTCGCCCTGATCGGTGACGATGCCTGTGAACATGGGAACGACCTCCAGGGCCTGTTGCTAGACCGCCCCTCGCGGGGACGCAACCGCCGCGCCGGGGGATGTGACCGCGCCGCGCTTGACCGGGAACGACGGAGCGGCGAGATTCGACGAATGCCGCTTCCTCAACCCGCTCTCGATCTGCCGGCGCCCGCGCCGCGCCCGGGCGTCCTGCTGGCGCGTGGGGTCTGCCGGCACCTCCTCACCCATGACTTCGTCACCATCGAGGAGATGACGCCCACGCCCGGCCTGCGCGTGGATGTCATGGCGCTGGGCCCCAAGGGGGAGATCTGGGTCGTCGAATGCAAGTCGTCGCGCGCCGACTTCCAGTCGGACCGCAAGTGGCAGGGCTATCTCGACTGGTGCGACCGCTTCTTCTGGGCGGTCGATGCGGATTTTCCCGTGGAGCTCCTGCCCGAAGACATGGGACTCATCATCGCGGACCATTACGATGCCGAGATCGTGCGGATGGCACCGGAGCAGAAGCTCGCCTCGGCTCGGCGCAAGGGTCTGACGCACCGCTTTGCGCGTCACGCCGCCCTGCGCTGGCACGGCGCGCGCGATCCCGGTCTTGGCCTGGGCTGACCGGCCCGGGTCAGCGCCGGTTCTTGCCCATGCCGCGGGCGATCTCCGCGGCGGCGCGCAGCTCTTCGGCGATCTCCAGGGCTTCTTCCGGTTCAAAGTCGAGCGGGAGCTCGATCCCGCCTTCCGCCTCGACATAGATTCGGACCATCCCGACCGAGGTGGGGCCGATCTGGAGGTTGGCCGACACGTCGCTCTGCTTGTCGATGCTCATGGCGTTCCTCCTGCTCTGCCGATCGGCTCTGGGCGTAGCGCGGCCGCGCCCCATCCTGCAAGGCCCTTGCATTCGCCGCAGTCCGGCGCTACGTCCCCGCGCAGTGCCGCCTTAGCTCAGTTGGTTAGAGCACCAGATTGTGGATCTGGGGGTCCCCCGTTCGAGCCGGGGAGGCGGTACCACACCCAAGCCCTTCCACGCGGCATCCTGTGTTCCCGGCTTGCAGGTCGGTTTGATGGGGTGGGTCGGCGTCCGTGCGTCTTGGGGCTTGCGCGATCTCAGGTTTCCACACCCGAACTGTGGATCGGACCTCGTCGGCAGATTGCTTGAACGTCGGGGCGTGGATGGCTGACCGAGAGGCTATGCCATGCCGGTCCTTGAGCCAGCGGCAGTAGCCCTGCACAAGGCGGGTCTCCTTGCCCAAAGGCAGAAATGTCGGGACGGCGATCCGCAACCGAGTGCCATCCGGGGGGTGCCCCGCACCTCGGCAATCCGGGCCGTCGGGGTGTCACCGGCGGGAGGCGGGGAGGGCGTGTCCTCCCGAGCAACGATCCGGATCGAGGAGCTACCACGACAAGGATACCGAATTTCAGATCGGGCGGTACCGAGCGCACCTGAGAGGCGTGAAGGCGCGGCCTATGCGGGTTGACCACCGGATGGACTGACGCACACCAACCTTTGCGATATCGCGGGCCCCGTGGCGGTCGAGCCGCCCTCACCGAACCAGCGTCGGCGGAGGCTCCTGTGCATCAAGGCGGTGGTTGCCCCGATCTTCAGGGGCGCTCACCTCGCTGGACCGAAGTTTGTCGAGAGATGAGGGATGTCGAAAGGACATCATCGCGAGGGCGCAATCGTGGAGGCACGTCTGCGCTGATCATGGCCAGGCGCCGCTGGTTCATGTGCTCAGTCCTGCTCCATGCACCCGGGGTCCAAATGCCCCGGATGTGATCGTTGGGACTGAATGAGCAGAATTTGAACCATTAGCAGAACTTCAACGCGTCAGGCCCGACAGAGATTTGCAGTCAATGCATCGGTCTTCGGATGAAACTCTACCGCCTGATGTCCCGGATCTTCCCTGCGAGCTTTGCGGCCAAGGTGCTGCTCCTGGCCTGCCTCGGAATCCAGATCCCTCTCCTGGCCTTTGTCGACCTTGGGCTCGACCGCGAGCTTCATGAGACGCTGGCATCCATCGTCGTCATGGTGATGGCCACGGCGATCGGGACTCTGCTGACGCTGATGGCGCTGCGCAATATCCTCAGCCCGCTCCTCGTCATCGCGCGGCATCTCGAGTCCTGGGATGCGGGCCGGCATCCCGGCCACCTGCCGGATGACTTTGCCGACGAGGTCGGACGAGTCATGCACCATACGAACAGGCTCCTGGACCGCGTAACGGACCACGTCGACCAATCGCGTCTCGAGGCGGACACCGACCCGATGACAGGTCTATTGAACAGACGGGGAGCCGAGCGGCGCCTGATGAGATCGCCCGCAGGATGGCTCGTTCATTTCGACATCGACCAGTTCAAACGGATCAACGATGCCTTCGGTCACGACATGGGCGACCAGATCATCTGTCGTGTCGCAGGCGTCGCGGGCACCCTGCTGCGGGCCAGTGATGTCCTTGCGCGTTTCGGAGGGGAGGAGTTCATCCTGGTCCTCCCGGAGGTCGACCAAGCAGAAGCCCTTCGCATCGCGAACCGCCTGCGCGAAAGCATCGAGTCCGCTGTCGCGACGCCCCTCGGGCCTGTCACGATCTCGGCTGGCCTTGCTCGACACGCCGGGGGATCACGGCTCGGCTCGGCGCTGCTGGCTTCGGATGCGGCCCTTTATGAGGCCAAGAGATCTGGCCGAAATCGGGTGCATGTGTCGCCCGACTCATCTTGGGCCCTGGTCGGAGAGATGCGGCCGGAGCCAGAGCAGCCTGGCCGGGGGTAGCAGGTCATCCGCGCGGTGGGCCGCATTGTCACGAATCCGAAGCGAGCGGCCTGCCAGTAAGTCGATGAAGGCCCGGTCTGGATCTCCCTGACCGGGCCTTGAGCGTTGTAGCCGGGTGTCAGGCCTCGAACGGTCGAGCCGGCTTCGATCCCGACCTCAGCCGGAAGCACCCGTCCGACGGAATTGCTGGTCGAGTTCATCCTCCCCCTCGGCCAGGACGAAGTCGTAGCCCAGGGAGAGGGCCGGCCGCGCCACGTTGGGCCTGAGCTCCTGGGGCTTGGCCGGTACATCCTCCGGGCTCGGCAGCGTCGTGAAGGGCGCAGCAGTGGCCGTCGCGCTCGTGCCGGACGGCGCTGCCTCGCTGCCCTGGTTCTGATCCTTCATGGCATGGAGCCGGAAGAACCCCATCGAGGCCCGAAGCTCGTGAGCCTGCGAGGCGAGGAGACCAGCCGTCGAGGCCACCTGCTCGGCGGTCGCGGTGTTCTGCTGGGCGGCCGCGTCGATCTGATGGATGGCGGTCGTGATCTGGGCGGCGCCCGTCGCGAGTTCCTGGTTGGCGTGGGTGATCTGGCTGATGAGGCTCGCGGTCTTCTCGATCTCGGGGACCAACCCCTGCAGCTTGTCGCCTGCGCTCCGCGAGATCTCGACCGTCGATTCCGACAACTCCCCAATCTCCTCGGAGGCCGCGCGCGCCCGTTCCGCAAGCTTGCGAACTTCGGACGCCACCACGGCAAACCCTCTTCCGTGCTCGCCCGCCCGTGCCGCCTCGACGGCGGCATTGAGCGCCAGCAGGTCCGTCTGGCGCGCGATCTCCTGCACGATGGTGGTCTTCTTGGCGATCGTCGTCATCGCCCGGACCGCCTCCGCCGCGGACTGTCCCGACCCACGGGTTTCGTCCACCGACCGCTTGGCCACGATCTCGGTCTCGGAGGCGTTGAAGGCCGTCTGCTTGATGTTGGCCGCGATCTCCTCGACCGAGGCGGAGACCTCTTCGGTCGCAGCAGCCTGCTCTGTCGCGCTGGACGTGAGCTGCTGGGCGGCGGCGGCAAGCTGCACGGCCCCCGAGGTCATCTGGCTGGAACTGGCCAGCACCCGTTCCACGATGGTGCGGAGGCTCAGCACCATGCCGTTGAGGCTGCCCATGACCTCGCCGGCCTCGTCGGTCCTTTCGATCGTGGCCGTGGCCGTGAGATCGCCGCGGGCCACGCGTTGCGCCATGTCGAGCGCATCTGAGAACGCTTTCGAGATGATCCGGATGGTCCAGCGTGCGCTCACGGTCCCGAAGGCGACCGAGACCAACAGGAGGACCATCAGCATGGCGAGCGAGCGATAGGTGATCTGGCGACTCGCCACGTCCTTGTCGTGAAGGGTGCCCTGGCTTTCCTTGACGATGTCGTCGAGCGCCGGCTCCATCCGGTTCCAGATCTCGACCCCGTTCGCCACGACGAGGTCGCTGGCCTCGACCAGCTTGTTCTCGCGCGACAGGGCGATGGCCCGATCGTTGACGGCCCGGAGCTGGGCCCGCAGGTCGTTGAAGGCATCGAGGTCGGCGATGTCGTCGTCGGTCCCCAAGAGCTTCAGCTCGGCCACGACCTCGTCGCTCTTGGAGCGGGACACGGACAGGTCCTGCTCGATCTGCTGCTTCAGGGCGGCATCGCTGACCAGGATATGCTCGCGGACGAGCTTCTGGACCCGCATCTGCTCAAGAAGCAGCTTCTCGCTGAGCCGGACCCGTTCCACATCGTTCTCGACCATGGAGGAAACCCGCCCGTTGAGGGACAGGAGACTGAAGGTCGACAGGGCCATGGCTCCGGCGGAGAGGGCGGCCATCACCGTGAATGCCAGGACCAGGCGCTTCCTGATCGTGAGCTTGTTGTCGAATTCTCGGATGCGGCTCATGCTTTGGACCTCGGTCGACGTTGCTGCGCCGAGAGGAGCGGTCTTCCTATTAATGGCAGGCTAATGCCACAGCCTTTTAGGGAACTATCGCCTTGAACTCCCACTCGGGCGTTCAGCCTCCCGGCAAGTCCGGACGCGAGCAACCGTCGGGCAACGAAGCTGTTGAAGGCGTTCGAGGCAGCGTGCTGGCCTTCCTTCATGCCGGTGTGCCGAGCGGCCCGTTCCGGTGATGCACCGAGGTGTCAGGTCGGCCGGCGGCGCCGTAACCGACCACATGGAGGTCGGGCTATGTTCCGGAAGCGGGCGACGTCACATGGCCCGACGAGGGATCTGGGCGGCCGGCCTGCTCGGGAGGCCTGTCACGGGTCGCGCCGGGCACGGGACCCGGACAGGGCGGAGCGCCGTGGGGGTTGCCTAGGGGCCTGCCCGGACCGCTGGGGGCAAGGTGGTCCGTTCATCCCGCTCCCGACCTTCTACGCTGCAACCGGTGGAGCAAGTTCAGGACTCGGTGGTGGGCCACATCCGCAGGGCTTTCGCCGCGGCGGCGCGCAGCGCCGAGGTCAAGGCAGCCGAGAACCCCGCCCGCTCCGCCGCGTCGAGCCCCGCCGCCGTGGTGCCCTGGTAGGCCCGATACGTGCCCACCATCTCCGGAGCCGATTCGATGCGCCCTCGCAGAAGATCGGCGCCATCGCAGACGACCGCTTCGACGGCACGCCGGGCCACCGGCTCGGGCAATCCCGCCGCCCGGGCTTCCCCCAGCAGCGCCGCCGCCATCAGGGCCGGATACGCCGCCCCCGAGCCCGACAGCGCCGTCAGCAGATCGATCTGGGCCTCGGAAGCGACCTCATCCTCCTGCCCGAACGCGGCCAGCATCACCCGAACGAAGGTCCGGTCGGCATTGGTCACGTCCGCTCCGGCCAGCCAGGGCGTGTAGGAGCGCCCAAGCGCCGCCGCCCCGTTGGGCATCGCGCGAACGATGCGGGCGCCTGTCAGCTCCAGTGCGCTCAGGGGGACCCCGGCCATGAAGGATACCACGAGCCGTCCTGGCGCACGCAGGTTCAGCGCCGCATAATCCTGCGGCCTCACTGCCAGGACGATCACATCGGTCCGGGCGACAAGGTCGGCCAGGTCCGAAGCCCAGGTGACGTGGGCTCGCCCGTGGTAGTCGGGCCGCGGCCCGCTGCGGTTCAGCAGCACGAGGTCGGTCTCCGGCACCAGTCCGGCGTCCAGGACGCCGCGCCTCAGGGCGCTGCCCAGCCAGCCAGTCGCGCCGACGATCCCCAGCCGCGTCACGTCAGGTCCGCCGTTTCAGGAACATAACCATGCCTTGCATGAAAGCGCGCGAGCTCCCTCGGCTCGGGCTTCCGGCCGGTGTAGATTTCCACGTAGGTGGGGATGCGTCGCATTCTCTCGCCCAGCGTTTCCTCGGACTGCAGGGAGATGTAGCCGATCTGGACCAGGTAGATGGTCCGGGCGCGCACGTCGGCATCCAGCGGGGCATGTCCCCAGCGCTGCAGCATGTCCGTCAAGGCGGCCAGCCGTTCACGGTCGGCCTGGGCGACGCGCCCGGTCATGCCGGGGGATTGCAACCCCCAGCTCCTCACCGCGAACTCGAATCGGGCGTCGAAGCCCTCCGGGTCGAGGAAGCAGCCGATGACGTTCAGCATCGCCTCGGATTCGCTCTCGGCATAGGCCTGGGTGGCGGCCAGCAGGCTGCCGGTGTTCTTGCCCGCCCAGCGATCGGCCAGGGCGGCCAGCAGCTCCTCGCGGTCCTTGAAGAACCAGTAGAAGCTCGTGCGCGAGATGTTGAGGCGCTGGGCCAGGGGCAGGATCTTCACAGCCTCCACGCCACCCTCGATCAGGGCCTGATAGGCCGCATCGAGCCAGGCGTCAGCCGATCCGCGCCATCCGGTCTCGTTCAAGGACATGCTCCCCCCGTGTCACGTGCAAGGGCCCTGCGGCGGCCAGGGCTGACGGGGATGTCCAACGGCTGGTCACTCGTGACCTTGTTCTTGACACATGTGAACATTCGGGTCTAGCCCTTTGCCATCCCCTTCGGCCCGGACGCCTCCCCATGCATCAAGATCCCCTTCTCCAGCCGTTCCAGCTCAAGCACTTGACGTTGCGCAACCGCGTCATGATCACGAGCCATGAGCCCGCCTATCCCGAGGACGGGATGCCCAAGGAGCGATACCGCGCCTACCATGTGGAGCGGGCCAAGGCGGGAATCGCGCTGACGATGACGGCGGGGTCGGCCTCGGTGGCGCGGGACAGCCCGCCGGTGTTCAACAACATCCTGGCCTGGAAGGACGAGGTCGTAGGCTGGATGCGCCAGCTCGTGGACGAATGCCACGACCACGGCGCGGCGGTGATGATCCAGCTGACCCACCTCGGGCGGCGGACGCGCTGGGACAAAGGCGACTGGCTGCCCGTGGTCTCGCCCTCGCACGAGCGCGAGGCCTCGCACCGCGCCTTCCCCAAGCGCATGGAGGACTGGGACATCGCCCGCATCATCCGCGACTACGCGGACGCGGCCGAGCGGATGAAGGCCGCGGGCGTCGACGGCATCGAGTTCGAGGCCTATGGGCACCTCCTGGACCAGTTCTGGTCGCCGCTGACCAACGACCTTGAGGCGCCCTATGGCGGCTCCCTGGACAACCGCCTGCGCTTCACCTTCGACGTGCTCCAGGCCGTGCGCGAGCGTTGCGGACCGGACTTCATCGTCGGTGTCCGCTACACCGGCGATGAAGGGACGCCGGGCGGGATCACCCGCGAGGAAGGGTTCGAGATCTCCTATCGCCTGAAGAGCAGCGGGCTGGTGGACTTCCTGAATGTCATCCGCGGCCGCATCGACACGGATGCCGCGCTGACGGACGTGATCCCCATCCAGGGCATGCCCAGCGCCCCGCATCTCGACTTCGCGGGCGAGATCAAGGCGGCCACGGGCTTTCCGACCTTCCACGCGGCGCGCATCCCCGATCTCGCCACCGCGCGGCACGCCATTGCCTCCGGCAAGCTGGACATGGTGGGGATGACCCGGGCGCACATGGCCGACCCGCACATCATGCGGAAGATCCTGGAAGGGCGCGAGGACGACATCCGGCCCTGCGTGGGCGCGAACTACTGCCTCGACCGCATCTACCAGGGCGGGGCGGCCTTCTGCATCCACAACCCGGCCACGGGCCGCGAGACGACCATGCCCCAGACGATCCCCGCCGCTTCGCGGCACAAGCGGATCACCGTCGTGGGCGCGGGCCCGGCGGGGCTCGAGGCCGCGCGCGTGGCCGCCGAGCGCGGGCACGAGGTCACCGTCTTCGAGGCGGCCGACGAGCCCGGTGGCCAGATCCGCCTCACCGCGCAGAGCGAGCGGCGGCGCGAGATGATCTCCATCGTCGCCTGGCGCATGGCCCAGTGCGAGAAGCGCGGCGTGCGCTTCCACTTCAACACCCTGGCCGACGCGGAGGCCGTGCTGGCCTCCGAACCCGACGAGGTGATCGTTGCCACCGGCGGCCTTCCGCATACCGAGGTGCTGGAGGAGGGCAACGACCTCGTGGTCTCGGCCTGGGACATCCTGTCGGGCGACGTGCGGCCCGGGTCCAACGTGCTGGTCTACGATGACGCGGGCGACCATGCCGGGCTCCAGGCGGCCGACATGATCGCGGCCACTGGCGCGCGCGTCGAGATCGTGACCCCCGACCGTGCCTTCGCGCCCGAGGTCATGGCCATGAACCTCGTGCCCTACATGCGCTCCCTCCAGCGGCGCGACACCACCTTCACCGTCACCTGGCGGCTGACGCGGGTCGAGCGTCAGGGCAACCAGCTCCTGGCCACGCTGGGTTCGGACTATGGCGACACGACGCGCGAGCGGGTGGTGGACCAGGTCGTGGTGAACCATGGCACCCGTCCGCTCGACGAGGTCTATTTCGAGCTGAAGGCGCTGTCCTCGAACGCGGGCGAGGTGGACTACGAGGCCCTGGCCACCGGGATGCCCCAAAGGGTGCTCAACAACCCCCAAGGCCGGTTCCGTGTCTTCCGGATCGGCGACGCCGTGGCCGCGCGGAACACGCACGCGGCGATCTACGATGCGCTCCGGCTCGTGAAGGATCTCTGACCCTTCGCGATCCGAGCGCCCGACCGGACCACCGGCCCCTGGTGGAGGGGCGGGATCAAGGCCACATGTCGTCCGCCGCACCCTTGCGACGTGCGATGACGCCACGCAGCGCCTCGTCGGTTGCCCGGTCCAGGGGCGGAGCCTCGTAGTCGCGCGGTGCCAGGATCGTTCCCGGAGCGGAATAAACTTAGGGTCCGTTCCACGCCGAAATCGCCCTGCGGCCCTGCGTTCGAAGGCGCCGTCTCGTGCGGGCAAACGTGGCCCGGACCCGCCCCGGAGGATCAGACAGGCATGGGCGTGGCCGCGGCCCCGTCCTGACGCAGAAGATGCACCGCGACCGACAGGGGCGGGGCCTTGGCCGCGGGTCCCTCCGAGGTCGCGATGAGGAGCCTTCCTCGCGCCGGGGGCAGCGGGCAGGGCGTCGCGCCCAGGTTGGCGCGCAGTTGCAGGAGGGCGCCGTTCAGCTGCCAGTCCACTGCGACCGCTCCATCCTCCCAGGACAGCACCGTCCCAGAGCCCGGTCCTGTTCCGGCGAGATGAGGAACGATGAACTCGCGCCTCAGCGCCAGCAGGTCCCGGACCTCCGCGAGCCGTTCCTGACCCTCGGGCTGTCCGCAGCGGCCCCAGTCGAGCTTGGAGGCTTCGAAGGTTGAGGCGGCGTTGGGGTCGGGCACATGGGACAGCGCCTCTCCTCCCCCCGCGAAGGCGGCGAAATCGGCGAACTCCCTGCGGCGGCCTTCGCGAATGGCGTCGGCAAGGTCGCCCTCGTAGTCGGTGAAATAGCAGAACGGCCGCGTCTCGCCGTACTCCTCGCCCATGAACAGCAGCGGGATGTGCGGGGACAACAGCAGGATCGTGGTCAGCGCCCGCAGCATCGGGGGGCTGGTCAGGGTGGCCAGCCGCTCGCCGAAGGCGCGGTTGCCGACCTGGTCATGGTTCTGAAGGAAGTCCACGAAAGCCGTCGGCGGAAGATGCCCGCTCGGCTGACCCCGCGGCTGGCCCGTCTGCGGCGTGACCTCGCCCTGAAAGGCGAAGCCCTCGGCCAGCGACCGGGCCAGCAGGCGCCAGTGATCCCGCGCGAAATCGAGATAGTAGCCTTCGCTTTCCCCCGTGGCCACGACATGGGCCACGTTGTGGAAATCGTCGTTCCATTCGCCGGAATAAAGGGGCACCGACATGTCCGGACCACGCTCGTGGAGGTGGGTGACGTTCCGGTTGTCCTCGGTGGTGAGGTGGATCGGCCTGTCGGTGATCTCGGCCCGGATGCGCCGGGCGATCTCGACCAGGATCTCGGGGTCGGTGCGATCGCGCACATGGTCGATGGCATCGAGCCGCAGGCCGTCGAGCCGGAACTCGGTCAGCCAATAGAGGGCATTCTCCACGTAGAAGCGCCGCACGGGATCCCGCTCGTAGGCGATGGCGGCGCCCCACGGCGTGTGGCGGGCCTCGTCGTAGAAGTCGGGCGCGTAAAGGCCGATGTAGTTCCCCTCGGGCCCGAAGTGGTTGTAGACCACGTCGAGCAGGACCATCAGGCCGTGCTCGTGCGCCGTATCCACGAGGTCGCGCAGATCGTCCGGCGTGCCGTAGGCCCGGTGCGGGGCGTAGAGGCACACGCCGTCATAGCCCCAGCCGCGATTCCCCGGAAACTGGGCGATCGGCATGATCTCGATGGCCGTGACACCCGTTTCCGCGAGATGGCGCAGATGCCGCTTGGCCGCCGCGAAGGTGCCCTCGGGCGTGAAGGTTCCGATGTGGATCTCGTGGAGGACGGCCTCGTGCCAGGGGCGCCCGGCCCAGGTCGTGCGCCACCGATAGGCCCCGGAGTCCACGAGGCGAGACGGCCCATGGACATCGGCGGCCTGGGCCCGCGCGGCCGGGTCGGGGACGACCTGGCCGTCGGGCAGCACGAAGGCGTAGTCGGTGTCCGGCCGCAGGCCCGGGACCGCAAGCTCGAACCAGCCATCCTCCTGGGCGTCCATGGGGCGGTCCTGTCCCTCGATCCGGAGCGACAGCCCATCGACCGCAGGAGCCCAGAGCCGGAAGCGCACGCGCCCGTCTCCTTCCAGCGTCGCCCCCCAGGTCGTCCGTCCCTGCGGGCCGGTCATCGCCCAGCCTCCGCAGGGCCGGAAGGCCGATGGGCGAAGGGATCTGACGTCTGGGAAGGCAACATGGAATTCTCCGGTCCGGAAGCCTTCCCGAACCTGCGAGGCCCCGCAGGGTTCCGCGTTGCAGCACGACATTTCCGAACTGTCGCAGCGCGCCCGCGTAGGCCCGGGCCTGCGCGGCGCCTAGCCCTCGATGCGGGCCGCCATCAGGGCGATGGCCTGCTGGTAGACGGTCGCCGCGTTCCACTGCTGGAGCACCGGGTAGTTCGGCTCACCCTCCTGAAAGCCCAGCCCCGGCTGCCAGCCCTTCTGGCGGAAGAAGTTCGCAGTCGAGGCCATGGCATCTGCCACGTCCGTCAGGTCCACGCGCCCGTCGGCGTTCCCATCCTGCCCGTACTGAAGGATGTTGCCCGGCAGGAACTGGGTGTGGCCCAACTCCCCGTGCCGCGCGCCGATCGACTCGGGCGACACCCAGCCCCGGTCCACCAGGGCCAGCGCGGCCAGGGCGTGGGGGGTGAAGAACTCCGGGCGGCGGCAGTCGTAGGCCAGGGTGGTGATGGCCGAGACCACGTTGGAATCGCCCATGAAGTTGCCAAAGCCCGTTTCCATGCCGTGGATCGCGATGAGCACGCCCGCGGGAACGCCATAGGCGTTCTCGAGCGACGTATAGAAATCGCGGTTGTCGGCGAGCATGCGGCGGCCCTGGGACACGATGGTATCGGCCCCGCGAATCCGCATGAACTCGTCCAGGGGATAACGGAAGGAGTGCTGGTTGCGGTCGGCGTCGATGGTCCGGGTGGCGTAACTCGCGCCGGCCAGCGCCGCGAGACCCCTCTCTCCGACCCCATTGGCGCCGGCGACCTGGGCGAACTCCTGCTTCCAGGCCTCGAAGCCCGAAGCGTCGTTGCCGCAGGACAGGGCCTGGGCGGCGGCGGGCAGGGCAAGGGCCAGGACGGCAAGACTGAGGGCGGGACGCAAGTGAATCTCCTTGGATGGGCCGGCGTCGCTTCGAAGGATCACTTGAGGCGGCCGTGGATATGGCTAGGTTCACGGGGGAACATGGCGCGGGTCAAGGGTCCTTCCAGTCGGGCCCGGCCGTGCCTCACGGGATCGGGGGCGGGTCGTGCGCGGGCTCTTCGTTGCGGTGGTCGTGGCCCTGGCGCTGGGCCTGGGGTTGGGTCTGGGGTTCGAGGGCGCCAGCCTTCTCGGCCAGCGGGAGCCGCAGGTCACCGCGCTCACGCCGGCGTCGCCCGCCCCTGTGATCACCGTCGCGCCGGAAGGATCGGACGAGGCCGCGACCATCGACCTCTTCCGTTCGGCACGGGACAGCGTCGTTGCCATCTCCACCTCGACCTCCCAGCGCGACGTCTTCGGGCGCAACGCGGGCGAGGTGCCGCTCGGAACCGGATCGGGATGGCTCTGGGACAACCAGGGCCATGTCGTGACCAACGCCCATGTCATCGAAGGCGCTTCGGCCGCCTCGGTGCAGCTTGCCGACGGCCGCGCCTTCGACGCGAGCCTCGTGGGGCGGGATACCATCCATGACCTGGCCGTGCTCCAGATCGACGGTCAGGACCTGCCGACGCCGCTGACGCTGGCCGCGCCCGAGCCCCCGCTGGTCGGCTCGCGCGTGCTGGCCATCGGCAATCCCTTCGGGCTCGACTGGACGCTGACCACCGGCATCGTGTCGGCGCTGGAACGGGAACTGCCCTCGGATCAGGCCGGAACGGTGCGGCGCGGGCTGATCCAGACGGATGCCGCGATCAATCCCGGCAACTCGGGCGGGCCGCTGCTGAACTCGGCCGGGCAGGTGATCGGGGTGAACACCGCGATCTATTCGCCTTCGGGGGGAAGCGCGGGGATCGGCTTCGCCATTCCGGCCGCCACGGTCGCCCGCGTCGTGCCCGAGCTGATCCGCTCCGGGCGCTACACGCCGCCGACCCTTGGCCTCACCTTCGACCCGCGCATCAACGCGGCGATCAACCGCCAGGGCCTGCCCGGGGCCATCGTGCTGGATGTGGACCGTGGCTCCGAGGCCGCGCAGGAGGGCGTGGAGCCGGCGCAGATCCTTCGGGACGGGCGCGTGCGGCCCGGCTACGTGATCACCGAACTCGGGGGGGAGCCCGTGGCCACGCTCGATGACCTGCTGGCGGCGCTCGACGCCCATGCGGTGGGCGACCGGGTGGAGGTGACCTTCGCGACCGGCGGAGGTGAGGAGCAGACCATGGAGCTTTCGGTCCTGGCTGGAAGCTGACGCGCCAGCCCGCCGAGCCCGGGCATTCCAGGCAGGGCGATCCGGTCCCGTCCTCCCCGCGACGAAGCTAGGACGCTGCGCCGCAGGCGCCGAGCCTTGCCACGGTGGGTGGCACGCGCGTATGCCCGCGCCGTTCAGGAGAGACCGACCATGGCCCGAGCCCCACGCCCTTCCTTCGAGGACCGCGCACCGTCCCGCCGCGTGGGAGCCTTGGCCGCCCTTTGGCCCTTCATGCGGCCCTATCTCGGCATGATGATCCTTGCCCTGGGCGCGCTGGTGCTGACCGCGGGCGTGTCGCTCATGCTCCCGATCGCCGTGCGGCGGGTGGTGGATCACTTCGGCGTCGCGGAAACGCAGCTGCTCGACCAGTACTTCGGGGCGGCGCTGGCCATCGTGGCCGTGCTCGCTCTGGGCACGGCGCTGCGCTACTACCTCGTGACCCGGCTGGGCGAGCGGGTCGTCGCGGACATCCGCGCCGCCGTCTTCGACCGCATGATCGGCATGAGCCCCGCCGTCTATGAGCGGCTCATGACCGGCGAGGTGCTGAGCCGCATCACCACCGATACGACGCTGATCCTTTCGGTCATCGGCTCCTCGGTATCGGTCGCCCTGCGCAACCTGCTGATGCTGCTCGGGGGGCTGGTGCTCCTCCTGTTGACCTCGGCCAAGCTGACCGGGCTCGTGCTGCTGATCGTGCCGGCGATCGTGATCCCGATCGTGGTGCTGGGCCGCCGGCTGCGGCGCATGAGCCGCGAGAACCAGGACTGGATCGCGGCCTCCTCCGGCGCGGCCTCCGAATCCCTGCTGGCCGCGACCACGGTCCAGGCCTTCACCGCCGAGGCGCCGACCCGGCTGCGCTTCCGCGACCTGACCGAAAAGAGCTTCGACTCGGCCCGGGCGCGGATCGGGGTCCGGGCGGTGATGACGGCCATCGTCATCTTCCTGATCTTCTCGGGCGTGGTCGGCGTGCTCTGGGTGGGCGCGCGCGACGTGCAGTCGGGCGCGATGACCATCGGCAGCCTTGTGCAGTTCGTGATCTACGCGGTCATGGTCGCTGGCGCGGTCGGGTCCCTGACCGAGGTCTGGGGCGAGGTGCAGCGCGCCGCCGGCGCGACGGAGCGCCTGGTCGAGCTCCTCAACCTGGCCGACACCATCCAGGACCCGCCCGCCCCGGTGCCCGCCCCCAGCCTCGCGACTGCCGAGGTGACGCTCGACAACGTCACGTTCCGCTATCCGACCCGCCCCGACCGCAGCGCCCTGAGCCGGGTCTCGCTCACCATCCGCCCGGGCGAGACGGTCGCGCTGGTCGGGCCGTCGGGCGGGGGGAAGACCACGGTGATCCAGCTCATCCAGCGGTTCTGGGACCCGCAGGACGGGGCCGTGCGGATCGACGGGGTGGACCTGCGGACGATGTCGCGCGACAGCCTGCGGCGGCAGATCGCGCTGGTGCCGCAGGATCCGGTGATCTTTGCCGACACCGCCCGCGCCAACATCCGCTTCGGCCGCCCCGACGCCACGGAGGCCGAGATCGAGGCCGCCGCCCGCGCCGCCGCCGCGCACGACTTCCTGATGGCGCTGCCGCAGGGCTACGACACCTTCGTCGGCGAACGGGGGGTCATGCTCTCGGGCGGGCAGAAGCAGCGGATCGCCATCGCCCGCGCCATCCTGCGGGACGCGCCGCTTCTCCTTCTGGACGAGGCGACCTCCGCGCTCGATGCGGAAAGCGAGCGCGCGGTCCAGCAGGCGGTCGAGGCGCTGTCGCGCGACCGGACCACGATCATCGTGGCGCACCGGCTGGCGACGGTGAAGCGGGCCGACCGCATCGTCGTTCTGGAGGATGGGCAGGTGGTGGCGCAGGGCACGCATGACGCGCTCGTGGCCCAGGGCGGGCTTTATGCGCGGCTCGCGCGGCTGCAGTTCACCGAGGGTCTCGCGGCGGAGTGACCGCGAGTCGGGCTTGCCACGCCAGCCGGACGTTCCCATTCTCGTGATGGTTGAAGGAGCCGCGGATCCACGGCGGCCCGCCATCAGGGAGGAGGAGGGCGGATGGGCTATGCCTCGATCGCCGACGGTGCCGCCATCGAGGCGGAAGGCCCGTGGGACGCGCGCGACCTTCCACGGACGACCTGGGGCGTGCTGGGCCGGACGGCGGACCGGGTCGGGTCGCGCCCTGCCGTCACCTTCCAGCTCCTGTCCGATCCGCGTGCCTCCGCCGAGACGCTGACCTGGCAGGAGCTTCGCGAGAAGGTCGCGCAGACCGCGAACCTGTTCCGCGAGCTCGGGGTCGGGGAGGGGGATGCGGTGGCCTATCTCCTGCCCAACTGCACCGAGACCGTGCTGACCTACCTGGCCGGGCAGGTGGCCGGGATCGTGAACCCGATCAACCCCCTGCTCGACGCCGAGCAGATCGCCGGCATCCTGCGCGAGACGGGGGCCAAGGTCCTGGTCACGCTCCGGGCCTTTCCCAAGACGGATGTCGCGCAGAAGGCGGCCGAGGCGGTGGCGCTCGCCCCGAACGTGCGGACGGTGATCGAGGTCGATCTCCTGCGCTACCTGACGGGCGCAAAGCGGCTGATCGTGCCGCTTGTCCGGCCCCGGAACCCGGTGCGGCACAAGGCCCGGGTCCTGGACTTCCACCGCGAGACCAAGCGCCAGCCCCGTGCGCTCCGGTTCCAGGACAGCGCGGGCGACCGGGTCGCGGCCTACTTCCATACGGGCGGCACGACGGGGCTGCCCAAGCTCGCCCAGCACCGATACCGCGGGCTGATCTACAACGGCTGGGTCGCGAACCGTCTCCTGTTCACCGAGCGGGACACGATGATCTGCCCGCTGCCCATGTTCCACGTCTTTGCCGCCGTCGTGGCGATGGGGGCTTCGCTCGCCTCGGGGGCGCATATCGTGTTCCCCACCCCGGCGGGCTACCGGGGCGAAGGGGTCTTCGACAACTTCTGGAAGCTGATCGAACGGTATCGCATCACCTTCCTCATCACGGTGCCGACCGCGATCTCGGCGCTGATGCAACGTCCGGTGAACGCCGACATCTCCTCGCTCCAGCTGGCCTTCTGCGGATCCTCGCCCCTGCCGGTCGAACTCTACCGACGGTTCGAGGACGCCGCCGGGGTCACCATCTGCGAAGGCTACGGCCTGACCGAGGCCACCTGCCTGGTCTCGATCAACCCGCCCCAGGGCGAGAAGAAGATCGGCTCCATCGGCATTCCATTTCCCTACACCAGCGTCCGCATCATCGATCCGGTGACCCACATGGACTGTCCCACCGACGAGGTGGGGGAGATCTGCGTGTCGAACCCGGGCGTGTGGGGCGGGCAGACCTACACCGAGGAAGGACGGAACGCCGCGATCTTCTATCCGGGCGAGGATGGGAGCCCCCGCTGGCTCAGGACGGGGGACCTGGGGCGCCGCGATCCGGACGGCTATCTCTGGATCACCGGACGCGCCAAGGACATCATCATCCGGGGCGGTCACAACATCGACCCCGCCGAGATCGAGGCGGCGCTCTGCAGCCATCCGGCGGTCGCCTTCGCCGGAGCCATCGGCCAGCCTGACGCCCATGCGGGCGAGGTGCCCTGCGTTTACGTGGAGCTCGTGAAGGGGGCGAGCGCGAGCTCCGACGAGCTTCTGGAGCACGCCAGCGCCCATGTCCACGAACGCGCGGCGCGGCCCAAGCATCTGGAGGTCCTGCCCGAGCTGCCCAAGACCGCCGTGGGCAAGATCTTCAAGCCCGACCTCCGCAAGCTGGCGATCCGGCGGGTCTACAACCAGGCGCTGGCCAGCGCCGACGTGGCCGCCGAGGTGATCGAGGTGGTCGAGGACCGCAAGCTGGGCCTTGTCGCGCAGATCCGCCGCACCGGCTCGGCCGGGACCGAGGACGTGGCCCGGGCCCTGGGAGCCTACACCCGCCCCTGGGCCTGGGTCGAGTAGGGGCCACCCCGCCGGCGGGGTGGAACCCGGCGGTGCCCCGCCGTATGGTCCGGCGCGCCAATCCTGGGAGCCGGCTCCATGCTCTTCGCCTACCGACTCGTGGACCGCCGCCTGGAAAGGCTAGGGCCGGGCGCCGACCTGCGCGAGGCGATCTGGGTCGACCTGTACCGGCCGCAGCCCGAGCAGGCGGCCAAGGTGCAGGCCGAGCTTGGCATCGACGTGCCGACCCTGGCCGACATGGAGGAGATCGAGATCTCCAACCGCTTCTACCGGGAGGACGGCAACGACTTCATGACGGTCATCCTGCCGGGGCAGACGCCGGACGGCACCCAGTCCTCGGGTCCGGTCACCTTCATCCTGATGCCCGGTCGGTTGGTCACGGTCCGCCACCATGCGCCGCGCCCCTTCGAGACCTTCGCAGCGCGCGCCGACCGGTCCTCGACCGGCTGCGGGTCGCATATCCGGCTGTTCCTCGGCCTCGTCGAGGAGATCGTCTCGCGCTTTGCCGACCTTCTCGAGGCCACGGGCCATGTGCTCGATGCCATCGCGGCGCGGGTCTACGCCGGCACCAACGAGGCCCTGACCTCGGACGAGCTCGAGGACGCGCTGCGGTCCACCGGTCGCCAGGGGGAGGTGGTGGCCCGCGTACGGCTCGGCCTCCTGACCGTGGAGCGGATGCTGTCGGTGTTCAGCCTGTGGACGGACGACCGGGACCAGAGCGGGAACCTGAAGCCCTATGTGAAGTCGATGATGCGCGACATGCAGGCGCTGGAGGTGCATGCCGACTTCCTGTCCGGGCGGGTCGGGCTCGCCACCGATACGACGCTTGGTATGGTGAACCTGTCGCAGAACCAGACGGTGCGGATCGTTTCGGTGGTGGCGGTGCTGTTCCTGCCGCCCACCTTGATCGGGACCGTCTACGGCATGAACTTCCACAACATGCCCGAGCTGGACTGGCCTTGGGGCTATCCGGTGGCGCTGGCCCTGATGGTGTTGTCGGCGGTGGGGACCTGGGCGTACTTCAAATGGAGGGGCTGGCTGTAGGCCCCTTGCTGCCGCGCCCTGGGCCAACCTATCACTGGCGGACAGAGGAGGGCTGGCGTGGCATTGGACGACGACATCATCCGCTTCGGGACATCCGAGCCCGGCGCCCCCCGGCGTGACGTGGCCCTGGGGCCCATGCAGTTCCGGCTCGAAGGCGGGACCCTGCGCCGTCTGTCCTGGCGCGGGACCGAGGTCGTCCGGGGCCTGTCCGCCCCCCTCCGCGATGAATCCTGGGGCACGTGGTCCGAGGAGAATGCGTCCGAGGAGATCGAGGAAGGGCCTGACCGCCTGCGGCTGACCCGTCGGTTCACGGCCGCGGGCGGGGCGCTGGCCGGCCTCCTCGAGATCGAGGCCGAGGCCGCGGGCCTCGTCCGCGCGAGCCTCACGCTAACGGGGGTCCGGGACATGATGGTCAACCGGGCCGGCTTCTGCCTGCTCCACCCCGTCGAGGGGGTCGCGGGGCGGCCATTGCGGGTCACCCATTCGGATGGGCGGCCCGAGGACACGGCCTTCCCGGAACCCATCTCGCCCGCGCAACCGGTCTTCGACATCATGGCCCTGGCGCACCGGGTCGGGCCGGTGGATGTCGCGATCGAGTTCGAGGGCGAGGTCTTCGAGATGGAGGACCAGCGGAACTGGACCGATGCCTCCTACAAGACCTATTGCCGCCCGCTGTCGCGGCCCAAGCCCTACCGCATCGCTGAAGGAGAGACCGTGACCCAGCGCATCACGATCCGGCTCGGCGACGCCGCACCGCAGGACGCCTCGGCCGTGCCGGTCTCGGAGATGCAGGTCCGGATGCCCGATGTCCTGCTGGCCGCCGAGGCGGGCTGGATGGCGCCGGACCTGCCATTTCCGGCCCGCGGGCTGCTGTTGCGTCTCCGGGCGGGGCAGGAGGAGGACGCCACGCTCGAGGAGGCGGCCCGGACCTTGGCGCGGGGCGGGCTGCTCGACCTCGAGGTCGTCCTGCCCGAGGGGACCGAGCCCGGTGCGGCGATGGACGCCCTGGCGCTGCGGCTGGCGCGGGCGGGACTGTTCCCGCGCCATGTGATCGCGCTGCCCGAAGCCTTCCTCAAGAGCTACCAGCCGGATGCCGAATGGCCCGGCGGCCCGAGCCCCGAAGCCTGCGCCGAAGCCGTATCGCACGCCTTTCCCGAGGCGCGCGTCGGGCTGGGGATGCTCACCAACTTTACCGAGCTGAACCGTCGTCCCGGCGTCGATTCGGTCGGTCACTACGTGACGCATGGCACTTCGGCCATCGTGCACGCCGCGGATGACGCGTCGGTGCTGGAAACGCTGGAGGCCCTGCCGCAGGTCTTTGCGGATGCCAGGCGAATCGCCGGCGCGCGGGGGCTCCGGCTCGGGCTGGTGTCGATCGGGATGCGGTCGAACCCGTATGGGGCGGGGCTGTCGCCCAATCCCAATGGCACGCGCCGCACAATGACGTCCCAGGACCCCCGCCAGAAGGGCCTCCTCGCCGCGGCCTATGCCGTCGCGGCCTGTGCGGCGGCCGCGCAGGCCGGCGCCGAGGCCGTGGCACTGGCCGCTCCGGTGGGGCCCTTCGGCATTCTGGGTTCACAAGGCGAAGCACGCCCGATCTTCCATGCTCTCGCGGCCCTGAACGGCGTGGCCGAGCGGGTCGTGCGCGTCGATCCGGTGGCGGGCCTGAGAGGCGTCGCGTGGGAAAGCGGCGCGATCCTGGCCAATGCGGGCCTGTCGCCGGTCACCGCTCCTGCGCCGTTCCCGGTGGGCACGATCCTGTCTCCTGCGACCGCCGAAGCCGCCCGGGACCCGGGCTGGCTGGCCGGAGCCGCCGGTCCGCTGCCCGAGAGCCTCATGCTCGGCCCATGCGAGGTGCTCTTCGCAGGAGACGCGGCTCAGTCCTTGTAGGGGTCCACGTCCCCCGGCCCCGCCATGACCACGCCGAACGGCTGGAGGACGCGCTCGACGGCGATGGTGCCGGCATGGGCGTCCAGCACCTCGGGGAGCCTGCGATAGGCTTGGGGCGCCTCGTCGAGGTCGCCGCCCACGAGCATCACGCCACGCCGCTGAAGCCAGGCCCGCATCTCCGCGGCATTCACGGCAGGCTGGCGAAGAACGCGCCCCGTGCGGCGGTCGACCTTGCCCTTGGCCTCGGACCTCGACATGACGCGGCCGGCGCCATGGACGGTGGAATGCAGCGCCTTGGCGCTCTCGGGCGAATCGAGGCCGCGCAGGATCACGGCGTCATCGCCCATGGAGCCGCCGACGAACCCGCGCTGGCCCGGAAAGGCGGGCGTCGCGCCCTTCCGTACGACCCAGAGGTCGCGATGGCCGTGCCGTTCGCGCCAGACGAAGTTGTGGTGGTTGTGGACCTCGTCCGTGATGGTGCCGCCGATGATCCGGCGCACCTTCTCCACCACCCAGTCCCGGCCCGCATAGGCGTAGAGTCCGCCCAGCTCGACACCGGCAAGATAGCCCTGTCCGGCGTCGCTGTCCGCCCGCAGCAGGGCAGGGGGCGCGAGCATGTTCCCGTTCGCCTTGGCCAAGGCCAGGTACTTGGTCGTGATCCGGTGGCCGAGCCCGCGCGAGCCGAAGTGCACCCCGATCCAGACGAAGCCCTCCTCGTCGCGGAAGAGGTCGACGTAGTGGTTGCCGCCGCCGACGGTGCCGAGTTGCTCGCGCGCAAGCGCCTTGAGGTCCCTGATGCCGGCCGTCGTCCAGAGATCGCTGTCGAAGAGAGGATCGTCCACCTTCTCGGCGTTCGCCCGGCCAAGTCCGAAGCTCACGTTGCGGGCAATGTCGTTCAGGATGACAGCGGTCCTGGGGGCCACGTCCTCGTACCGGGCGTCGAGCCGCACCGCCTTGTTTCCGCAGGCGATGTCGTAGCCCACGCCACTGATGGACAGGTGGTCCTCGTAGCCCACCACGCCCCCGATCGGGTGGTTGTAGCCCAGATGCCCGTCCGCGCAGAGCACGCCCGCAGCTGCGGACCCGGTCTCGAGGCAGGTCTCCATCTGCGCGAGGGTGCCTGTGTCGTGCCGGCCAAAGATCGTGAGGGGAACCGGCATCGCCCTGCCTCCTGCGTTCGGGGCGCTGACGGTGGAGTGGTTCCCGGGACCGTCAAGCGGGGTGCCTGGCTGACATGCCAACAGGGTGGGCCAAGGCTGCGCTTCGACGCCAGGGTTCATCTCGTCGCGACGGAACTTCCACGCAGGAACGTTCAAGGTGCAGGGATCCGGACAGGAGGCCAGGGAATGCGGCGGACATGCGGTCGGCGGAGGAAACATGTCGGGGATCGGCAGGTGCAGGCCGTGGGCGGCAGTGGCGATTCCCGCGCGCGCGTCCTTCGGATCGAAAGGCCAGCCTACTGGCCCTGAAGGTTTCCATGTCCACGGCAGCGCCGACCCCGTGCGATGCTGCCCGAGAACCTGCCGGGTCGGGCGTCCGTCGCTCCTCCGGCTCCCCAACTGACAACAGAGACACGATCATGCCGAGACTGCTTCAACGTTACGCAACCCCCCTCATCACGGGGCTTTTCCTCGTTTCGCTCATCTCAGGGGTGGGACTGTTCCTCGGCCTGGGCCAGAGCATCTTCCACGAGATGCACGAGATCCTCAGCATGGTCCTGATCCTGCCGTTCGCGCTTCACGTCTGGAAGAACTGGCGACCTCTCGCGAACTACTTCGGGCGCACGCCGATGACCGTGGGACTTGTTGCCTCGGCCCTTGCTGCGCTGGCCTTCGCGATGCAATCCGGCGAGGCCGGCGCCGGCGGTCCGCCACAGTTCGCCCTCGCCAGCGCCGTCCTGGACCACTCGCCCTCCGAAGTCGCGCCGCTGCTCGGATCCACGTCCGAGACCCTGGTGGAGCAACTGACGGCCGCAGGGTTCACGGTTCAGGGACCGGACGAAACGCTGACCGACATCGCCCAGGCGTCCGGGCGCGACCAGTTCGAACTCGTCCAGGCCATCCTGCCTCGGTCCTGAGGAAGTTCGGATCGTCTCAGGGAACGGTGGAGGGTGACCCGGCGCCATCCCCTCCATGGTCCGACCAGATCTCACCAGAGCGGGTCTGGACGCCCTTTCCACGCGATCGGCATGTCCGGGGGCCAAGGCGGCGGGCAAGCGATCCGGTCGATGACCCGGCCCCTCCGGCACGAGCGCTGTGAGACGGCTGTGACCCGCCCGTTCGCCGGGCCCGATCACTGGATCACTCGCTGTTCGCCCCGGACGAAGCTTGTCGCGGAAACCCTTGAAGGTCCCGGATGCCGTTCGGTCCATCGGACCCCAGGCGCCGCCTAGTCCGAATGCCAGCGCCTTCGAGTTGCCCCTCGCAGAGAGTGACACGACAAATCTATGGAGTTAGCTGGTGCTGCGAGAGAGGATTGAACTCTCGACCTCACCCTTACCAAGGGTGTGCTCTACCACTGAGCTACCGCAGCACTGGGGCGCCTTCTAGCGACCCTGCCGCCGAGCGCAAGGGGGTTCGTGCGGCTGGACGCGACAGGACGCCCGCTCTATGACCCCGCCATGACGGAGAGGCGACAGGACAAGCCTGCAAAGGGCGACCGGGACGCGCGGCTCAAGGCCGCGCTGAAGGCCAACATCGCCCGGCGCAAGGCCCGCGCCCAGGCTGTTGAAACCGAGCCGTCGGAGGACTCACAGGGCGATGCGCCGCACGCCTCATCCAAGGAAGACTGACTGAATGGACTCCATCATCGTCCGCGGCGGGGCCGAACTGAATGGCCAGATCCCGATTGCCGGGGCCAAGAACGCCTGCCTTGCCCTCATGCCGGCGACGCTGCTGAGCGAAGAGCCACTGACTCTGACCAACGCGCCGCGGCTGTCGGATATCCGGACGATGACGACGCTCCTTCAGTCGTTGGGCGCCGAGGTCTCTGCCCTGGCCGGGGGCAAGGTCCTCGCGGCCTCGTCCCATGGACTGACCTCCAGCCGCGCCGACTATGAGATCGTGCGGAAGATGAGGGCATCGAACCTGGTGCTCGGGCCTCTGCTCGCACGGGAAGGACAGGCGGTGGTGTCGTTGCCGGGGGGCTGCGCCATCGGCGCGCGGCCGATGGACATCCACATCGACGCGCTGGAACGGCTGGGCGCCGTCATCGACCTGCGGGACGGCTATCTTCACGCCAGTGCGCCAGCCGGTCTCCGGGGTGCGCGCGTGCCTCTGCGATTCGCCAGCGTCGGCGCCACCGAGAACGTGCTGATGGCCGCGACCCTGGCCAAGGGCACGACCATCATCGAGAACGCCGCCCGGGAGCCGGAGATCGTGGACCTGGCCCAGTGCCTTCGCAAGATGGGGGCGCAGATCGAAGGCGAGGGCACCGCGACCATCACGGTGCAGGGCGTGGATCGCCTGCACGGGGCCACCCATGCTGTGGTGACCGACCGGATCGAACTGGGCACCTACATGCTCGCCCCGGCCTTCACGGGCGGCGAGATCGAATGCCTGGGCGGACGGCTCGACCTGGTCGGCGCCTTCGTGGAGAAGCTCGAGGCGGCGGGCCTGGAGATCGAGGAAACCGAGCGCGGCCTCAAGGTTCGCCGCGCGGCCGGCCGGCCGCGGGCCGTGAACGTCGTGACCGAGCCGTTCCCGGGCTTCCCCACCGACCTCCAGGCCCAGATGATGGCCATGCTCTGCACCGCCGAGGGGACCTCGGTGCTGGAGGAGCGGATCTTCGAGAATCGGTTCATGCATGCCCCCGAACTGATGCGGATGGGCGCGCGAATCGACCTATCGGGCGGCACGGCCCGCGTGACGGGCGTGGAACGACTGCGCGGCGCACCCGTTATGGCCACCGACCTCCGCGCGTCAGTGTCGCTGATCCTTGCGGGGCTCGGAGCCGAGGGCGAGACGGTGGTGAGCCGTGTCTACCATCTCGACCGCGGCTATGAGCAGGTGGAACAGAAGCTCTCGGCCGTGGGAGCCAGGATCGAAAGGGTGGCTGCATGACCGAGGACGCGCGCTTTTCCGATGCCGACGAAAAGCCGCTCCGACTTCGAGCGCTGGATCCGGAGGATCTGACGATCGTCTCGGCCCTCGTGCAGGATGCCGTGCTGCAGGCCGCCGAGATCGGCTACATGAGAAAGCACCGCCGCCTGGCCGCGCTGGTCAACCGTTTCCGCTGGGAGGGTCAGACCCGAACGCCGGAACGGGTGCGCTCCATGCTCGTGATCGAGGGTGTGACGGCGGTGCGGAGCCAGGGGATCGACCCTCGGGACAAGGATCTCGTGCTGTCGCTCCTTTCGCTGACCTGGGAGCCGGGCGAGGATGGGGCCGGGCGGCTGCTCCTGACCCTGGCGGGGGATGGCATCATCTCGATCGAGGTCGAGGCGCTTGAGGTTCTGCTTCAGGACGTGACCAAGCCCTACCTCGCGCCGTCGCGCCGCGCACCCTCCCATCCCGAATAGGAGATCCCTGTTCGGGGCGGACCCTGCACGGCGGCCTGCGCCGGCAGCGAGGCGGCCCAGTCGATTGAAGGTGGTCCCGTGGCCCGCTAAGGCAGGGGCGACCCGAGGAGGCCCGCCATGCCGCAATTCCTGTCCACGCGAGATCCGAACTTCGAGGACCTGTTTCAGCGCCTCCTGTCCCAGAAGCGGGAGGACAGCCCCGACGTGGATGCGACGGTCGCCGCGATCATCCAGGAGGTGCGGGAGCGCGGGGACGCCGCCCTTGTCGATCTGACCAGGCGATTCGACCGCATGACCCTGACGCCCGAGCGCCTGCGCATCTCCGAGGCCGAGATCGACGCCTTGTGCGCCGAGGTGCCCGAGGCCGAACGGGCCGCTCTGACGCTCGCCGCCGAGCGCATCCGGGCCTATCACCAGCGGCAGATGCCCCAGGACCAGAGCTGGACGGACGATCTGGGCGCCACCCTGGGCTGGCGCTGGACGCCGGTCGCCGCAGCGGGACTCTATGTCCCGGGGGGACTCGCGTCGTATCCGTCGTCCGTGCTCATGAACGCGATCCCGGCCAAGGTTGCAGGCGTGCGGCGGCTGGCGGTCGTGGTGCCGACCCCTGATGGCGTGGCGAACCCGCTCGTGCTGCTGGCCTGCCGGATCGCCGGCGTGGACGAGGTGTTCCGTGTCGGGGGCGCACAGGCGATCGCCGCTCTGGCCTATGGGACGGACACGATCCGCCCCGTCGACAAGATCACGGGCCCGGGCAATGCCTTCGTCGCGGCTGCCAAGCGCCGTGTCTTCGGAAGGGTCGGCATCGACATGATCGCCGGACCGTCCGAGATCCTCGTCATCGCCGACCGGGACAACGACCCCGACTGGATCGCCCTCGACCTGCTGAGCCAGGCTGAACACGACGAATCGGCCCAGGCTCTCCTGATCACCGACGATGAGGCCTTCGGGCAGTCCGTCGCGCGGGCCGTGGAAGCCCGGCTCGAGACGTTGCCCCGCACGGCCATTGCCGGGGCAAGCTGGCGCGACTTCGGCGCGGTCATCACCGTCCGCTCGCTGGACGAGGCGGTCGGCCTGGCCGATCGCATCGCGGCCGAGCATCTGGAGCTGCTGGTCGCCGATCCCGCCGCGCTCGCCGCAAGGATCAGCCATGCCGGTGCCATGTTCCTTGGGCCCTGGACCCCCGAAGCCATTGGCGATTACATTGGCGGGCCGAACCATGTCCTGCCGACGGCGCGGACGGCTCGGTTCTCGTCGGGGCTGTCGGTCATGGACTTCCTCAAGCGCACAACCATGTCGCAGATGACGCCTGCGGCCCTGGCCGCCCTTGGCCCTTCGGCCGAGAGGCTCGCCAAGGCGGAGCGGCTTGAAGCGCATGGCCTGTCCGTGCGTGCGCGCCTGGACCGGCTGAACGGATGACCGACCGCCTGATCGCCATCGAGATCGACGACACGGGCCTGCCCGCTCCGACCCCCGAGATGGAGCAGGAGCGTCGGATCGCTGTCGTGGACCTCCTTGAGGAGAACCGCTTTGCCCTTCCTTCCCGCGAGGGGCGGCCCGTGGCAGGGCCTTGGCGGCTCTCGCTCTCGGTCCGGGAACGTCGGCTGGTCTTCGCGGTCTCGACGGAAGCGGGCGATCCGGCGGGCGAGTTCCACCTTTCGCTCGGTCCGTTCCGTCAGGTCGTCAAGGACTACTTCCAGATCTGCGAAAGCTACTACGACGCGGTGCGGACCCTTCCGCCATCGCAGATCGAAACCATCGACATGGCGCGGCGCGGCATCCACAATGAAGGGGCCCGCGTCCTGCAGGAGCGTCTGGCCGGCAAGGCCGACATCGACCAGGACACCGCGCGGCGGTTGTTCACGTTGATATGCGTGCTGCAGTTCGGGGGCTGAGGGTGGAAGGGGACAAGCTTGCACCCACGGCGTCGGACACGCTCCCCCAGTCCGTCCTGTTCTGCTGCGACCACAACGCCGTCCGGTCTCCGATGGCCGAAGGGATGATGAAGAAGCTGTACGGCACCGCCTGCTATGTGCAATCGGCCGGGGTCAAGGGCGACCTGGAGATCGACGGCTTCGCCATCGCCGTCTGCCAGGAGATCGGGATCGAGCTGTCGCGCCACCGGACGCGCAGCTTCGACGACATGAGGACATGGGGGGACGATCTGTCCTCCTTCGATCTCGTCGTCGCCCTGACGCCGGCCAGCCAGCACCGCGCCCTTGATCTCACGCGGCACAGCGCCATCAACGTCGAGTATTGGCCGATCCTCGACCCCACGGGACTGGGCGAGGGGCGCGAGGCGCGGCTCGAGTCCTACCGTAAGACGCGGGACATGATCCTTGGGCGGCTCCTTGACCGGTTCGGGCCTCCACGCGGTTCGTGGCTGCCTCCGCGCTAGGTGGAACCCGCGCCTCGGCTTGTGCGTCATTCCGTTGACGATTGGTGCTTGTAAAACCGACCGCGCGGGGCCATCTAGGCCCCGGGCCGCTCTGTTTCGCGGCCCGATTCCATTTGGAGATCACATGGCCAAGGAAGAACTGCTCGAATTTCCTGGTGTCGTGAAGGAGCTCCTGCCGAATGCGACGTTCCGGGTCGAGCTGGAGAACGGCCACGAGATCATCGCACACACGGCAGGCAAGATGCGC
Source organism: Rubellimicrobium arenae (assembly GCF_017916275.1). Classification (GTDB taxonomy): domain Bacteria; phylum Pseudomonadota; class Alphaproteobacteria; order Rhodobacterales; family Rhodobacteraceae; genus Rubellimicrobium; species Rubellimicrobium arenae. The sequence goes on along the minus strand of NZ_JAFMST010000002.1, from coordinate 384,216 downwards.
AAGAACCGCATCCGGGTGCTCGCTGGCGACAAGGTTCAGGTCGAGATGACCCCCTACGACCTGACCAAGGGGCGTATCAATTACCGCTTCAAGTGACGTCCTGGCGGGCGGCACCACGATGACGACGCTTGCACCGGACCCTGCGTTGCGGCTGGTTCTAGGCTCGGCATCGCCCCGCCGTCTCGATCTGCTGGCCCAGGTCGGGATCGTGCCTCACGCCATCCGTCCCCCCGAGATCGACGAGACGCCCCGGACGGCGGAAGCGCCTCTCGACTATGTGCGTCGCATCGCCCGGGAAAAGCTCGCGGCGGTCGACGCCGGGGCTGATGAGATCGTGCTTTGCGCGGACACGACCGTTGCGCTGGGCCGCCGTATCCTTGGCAAGCCCGCCGACGAGGCGGAGGCGGGGCGCATGCTCTCGCTTCTCTCCGGTCGCCGTCACCGGGTCATCACCGCTGTCGCCGTTCGGCGCGCCGGGCTGATCTGGGAAAAGGCAGTCACGACGGCCGTCCTCGTCAAACCCCTTTCATCCGGGGAGATTGCCGCCTATCTCGCCACCGGGGACTGGCGCGGGAAGGCCGGATCCTATGCGATCCAGGGTCCCTTCGGGGCGCTCATCCCCTGGATCAACGGATCGTTCACCGGCGTCGTCGGCCTGCCGCTCAAGGAGACCCTGGGCCTGCTGACGGCGGCAGGCTTCACGGGGGGACTGAGATGAAGGGCCGTACCATCGTCCTGGATCATCTGGGTGGGCGCGAGGCGGCCGCTCTGTTGGTGGATGGACGGCTCGACGATCTGCTGATCGACGACGACTCCGCGCCGCGGCCGGGCACGATCTATCGCGCTGTGACGGATCGCGGGATGAAGGGGCAGGGGGGCATGATGCTCCGCATCCCCGACGGAACGGCATGGCTCCGCAATGCGAGCGGGCTCAAATCCGGCGAAACCATGCTCGTGCAGGTGACCGGCGTGCCGGAGGGCGGCAAGGCCGTTCCCGTCACCGACCGGATCCTCTTCAAGTCCCGCTATGCAATCGTGACGCCCGGGGCACCGGGCACCAACATCTCCCGCCAGATCCGCGACGACGCGGAACGCGAACGTCTCCTGGCCATTGCGCAAGACGAGATGGACGACACGCGCGGCCTCATCCTCCGATCCTCCTGCGAGGGCGCTTCCGAGCAGGACATCGCCGAGGACATCGCCGCGATGCGGGATCTGGCGGACCGGGTCATGGCCGATGTCAGCGGCCCGCCCGAGATGCTGACCGAGGGCGATGGCCCGCATCTTCTGGCCTGGCGAGAATGGTCTGCCCCGACCGTCGTCACCAAGCCGGGCGGCTTTGCCCGGGAAGGCGTGCTCGATCAGATCGATGCCCTGACGCGCGCCGAGATCGACTTGGGCGAAGGCTTCATGACCGTGGAGGCCACGCGCGCCCTGGTCGCCGTGGATGTGAACACGGGCGGCGACACCTCGCCCGCCGCGGCGCTCAAGGCGAACATGGCGGCCGCCCGCGCCTTGCCGCGCCAGCTCCGCCTGCGCGGGCTGGGCGGGCAGGTCGTCGTGGACTTTGCCGGCATGTCCAAGGGGCATCGCAAGCAGCTCGAGCAGTCGATCCGCGACAGCTTCCGCAGCGATCCGATCGAAACCTCGCTGGTCGGCTGGACCGCGATGGGCCTGTTCGAGTTATCCCGGAAACGCGAGCGCCTGCCGCTCGCCCGACTGCTGCGAGAGGCGTAATGGCCTGCCCGATCTGCGGAAAGCCGACGGAACAGAAATATCGCCCCTTCTGCTCGAGCCGCTGCGCGGACATCGACCTCGCACGGTGGCTCCGAGGGGATTACATCATCCCCGGAACCGTCTCCGAGGAGGAGGAGCGTCCGGATCCCCAAGGGGAGCAGCGCGACGGCTAAGGCCGCGCCGGGCTGCGACGCTCACCTCCAGATCGGGTTCGACCAGGCCCGTCGCCCCGCCCGGTCGATCAGCGAAACGCGGAGCCACGGCGAGTCCCTGAACCGCTCCAGTGGCATCTCGCCGCGGGTCATCGACTCGCCATGGATCGCCTTGGCGGCCGTGCCTTGGCCCTGCACGATGATCGACGACACGGCCGAGCAGGCGACGGTCAGGCTCTCGCCCGCGAGTTCGATGTTCCGCAGTTCCGGCCCCTGGGTGGAATAGTAGGCTCCGGCCTTGAGGGCGGCCAGCAGGGCTGCGGGCTCGTTCGCGTCGGCCTTGACCATGATCCAGCCGCCAAAGTGGTCGGGCTCGTAGAAATGGGCGTCGTCCGTGGCGCAGAGATTCAGGCGGGCCCCTTCGCTCAGCAGCAGGTCCAGGGTGTGAAAGCCGTCCGGGCGGTCGCAGCCCATGGCGCAACCGTGATTGTAGGTTTCCACCGCGTGGGCAATCCCCGCCAAGGCCCGGGCATCGTCGAGAGTGAGACCGGACCACTGCGGGTGGGCAATGGCCACATAGGCGCCGGCCTCCACGGCCCGCTGCGCCACCTGGGCCGCTGTTTCCTGGTCCGGGACGGGCCGGAAGGTCGGGGTGTTCGTCGGCGCGAAGTCGAGCGGCAGCCCGACCGCCAGGATGTGCCACAACTCTCCGTTCTGCATGGCTCCGGAGTGCAGCTCCGCCCCGAGAATCGTAGTGAAGCTGTTCGTCCGGAAGGGCCGGGTGTCGGCGATCGGATACCCGAACTGCCCGACGAAATGATCGGTCAGGGCCAGGAAGTCATACCCTTCGTCCCGGTAACGACGGCAGACCTCCTCGGGGCTCAGGATGCCGTCCGACAAGGTCGAATGGGTGTGCAGGTTCCCGCGCCAGAAGCGGCCGGGCTGGTCCCAAGGTGTCATCAGCGCCCCCCGATCACGACGACGTCGCGGCCCGAGAAGCTGATCTCCACAGGTTCGCCGGGTTGCGGAGGCGGGGCATCGTGGCGGTTGAAGGTGTCGAGAAGGAAAGCCTGCCCCCCGGCCTCGGCGCGGATCCGGATGACGGACCCGAGGAACTCCACCTCCCGGGCGGTGGCGGGGAGGACGATCTCGCGGCCCGAGGCTCGGCCCAGGTGGACGGCCTCGGGCCTGAGCGCGATCGGAAGGCTGGCCCCCGCCTGCGCGGCGAGTGCGCGGCCCAGGTTCATCGTGAGCCCGCCCGACATGACCGTTCCCGCGGCCGGATCGACGACCGTCGCCTCGAAGGGGGTGAGCGTTCCCACGAAGCTCGCCACGAAGGGGCTGGCGGGATGGTTGTAGATCTCGAACGGCGTTCCGACCTGATCGGCGATCCCGGCGTTCATGACCACCACCCGGTCGGAGATCGACAGGGCTTCCTCCTGGTCGTGGGTCACGAAGATGGTCGTGATGCCGAGCCGGCGCTGAATTTCGCGGATCTCGCCCCGAAGCCGCACCCTGACCTTGGCATCGAGCGCCGACAGCGGCTCGTCGAGCAGCAGGACCCGGGGCCGCGGCGCCAGGGCGCGTGCCAGCGCCACGCGTTGCTGCTGACCGCCCGAGAGCTGGAACGGGTAGCGCCCGCCCATCTCCGGCAGGCCGATCAGCTCCAGCATTTCCTGGACGCGGGCCCGGGACTCGGCGGCGGCGACCCCGGCGATCTTGAGCCCGAAGCCCACGTTCTGGGCGACCGTCAGGTTGGGAAACAGGGCATAGGCCTGGAACACCATCCCGATGTTCCGCTGGTTCGGCCGCAGCGGAACCACGTCCTTGCCTTCGATCCGGATCGCGCCTGCGCTGGGCGTCTCGAAGCCTGCAACCATCCGCAGCACGGTCGTCTTTCCGCAGCCCGACGGACCCAGGAGGGACACGAACTCCCCCTTCTCGATCGGGAGGGAGAAGTCCTTCACCACACGGTTGGTCCCGAACGACTTTTCGAGGTGGGAGATGTCGAGGTAAGGCATCAGGAACGGGCTCTCGTGTGCTTCTGGGTGCGCGACACGAGGCTGATCAGCCCCATGCAGGCCCAGGTGATCGCAAAGGCGATGACGGCCAGGGCGGCCGGCTCGTAGGCGCGGTTGCCGCTGATCCAGACCATGTAGGGTCCGAAGGCGGGCCGGTTCAGCAGGGCCGCGAACACATACTCGCCCAGCACGATCGCGAAGGTCAGGAACGCCCCCGAAAGGACTGCGCCCAGGACGTTCGGCAGGATGACCCGTCCCAGGATGGTCGCCCAGCCGGCCCCCAGGCTCTGGGCCGCCTCGGTCAGGGTGGGGACGTCGATCGTCCGCAGACCCGTGTCGATGGCGCGGTACATGTAGGGCAGGGAGAGGGAGGCATAGCCCAGGGCGAGCAGGACGTTCGTGCCCATGACGCTGCCGGTCAGGGGGAGAATGGAGGAGGTGTTGTAAAGCCGGATGTAGCCGAAGGCGATCACCACGACCGGGATGACGAGGGGCAGCAGGGTGATGAACTCGACCAGCGGGCGGAGCCTCGGCATGCGCAGGCGGACCCAGAAGGCCGTCGGCAGGACGATCAGCACGCCCAGCAGGATGGTTACCAGCGCCATCGTCACGGAATAGGCGAAGGTCGTGCGGAACTGCGGGTCGCCCAGCACGCTCGCATAGGCATCGAAGCTGTATTCGCCCCGTCGCGCACGGAGCGAGAACTCGAACATCCCCACTAGGGGAAGCAGGAAATACGCGACCCCAAGCCCGAAGGCCACCCAGGACCAGATGCGGGACGACGTCATTTGATCCACCGTTCGGCGCGGGTGCGGAGCACGATGTAGATGATGTTGGCGATTCCCGTGACGGCGATCATGCCGAAGGCGATCGCATAGCCCAGCGACGGGTCCTGGAGGACGTCCCCGCGAATCTGGGCGAACAGGATAATCGGCGCGATGGACAGGGACGACCCGGTCAGGGCGATGGCCGTCGCCACCGCGCCGAAGGCGTTCGCGAACAGCAGGGCGATGGTTCCCAGGAACGCCGGAGTCAGGATCGGCAAGGCCACCATGCGCCAGTACTGCGCGCCCGTGGCGCCCAGGATCTCGGCTGCTTCGCGCCATTCGCGCCGCAGCCCATCGAGCGCCGGCGTGATGATGAGAACGGCGAGCGGAATCTGGAAGTAAAGATAGACGAGCACCAGGCCCCAGAAGCTGAGAAGGTTGAACCCCGTGGCGTAGAGATTGAACCCCAGCCAATCCCGCAGCAGGACGGTGACAAAGCCCAGCCTGCCCAGTGTCGCGATGAAGGCGAAGGCAAGCGGCACGCCCGCGAAGTTCGACGCCACGCCCGAAAACGTCAGCAGCGGGTCGCGTACGGCACGGGGCAGTCCCCCGTGCGTCATCGCCAGCGCGATCAGGAAGCCCAGCAGGCCCCCCAACAAGGCCGAGAAGAGGCTGATCCGGATGGAGGTCCAGAAGGCCTTGAGGATGCTGGGCGCAAACAGCTTGGCCACATGATCCAGTGTCATCCCGCCTTCCGGGCTACGGAACGCGCCCAGAACGATGTTCAGGGTCGGCAGCAGAAGGAAGAGCAGGGCGAAGATCAGGAACGGGGCGATGCCCAGCCAGTTCAGTGCAGGCCGGAGATCCCTCCGGCTCGACCGTGGCGCCCGGACGGCGCCGTCAACGTGCGGGTCCGCCCCGCCAGGGCCAGGACGGACCCGGGACGTCACTCGGCGACCTCGGCGCCGACGACGGCATCCCACTGGGTCGTCACGACGTTCTTGTGGGCGTCCTGCTCCTCAAGGGTCGGGAAGTAGGCGGCTTCGTAGGACGCGGCCGGGGGCAGCTTGTCGAGAAGCTCCTGCGGGATCGTGCCGGCCGCGGACATCGCGTTGAACCGGGCAGGGTGGCAGTAGCCGGCCAGCCAGCCGAGCTGCCCTTCGTCCGAATACAGGTACTCCATCCAGAGCTTGGCCGCGTTCGGATGGGGCGCAAAGGCCGAGATGGCCTGGACATACACGCCCGCAAGCACGCTGTCCGAGGGAACGACCACCTCGACCGGCGGGTTCCCCGCGAGGCTGTCGCGCCAGGCGAGCAGGTTGTAGTCCCACGCGGCGACGATCGGGGTGGCCCCCTGCGCGATCGTGCCCGACTTGGCCGTCACCGGAACGAAGTTGCCCGCGTTGTTCAGGTCCGCGAAGAACTTGAGCCCCGCATTGCCGGACTCCTCGCCTGCGGCGGCGCCAGCCGACATGCCGGCGGACATGATCGCCAGGATCGCCTGGTTCGAGGCGCGCGGGTCCCCGGTCAGGGCGACGGCATTGGCGTAGTCGGACTTGAGAAGGTCGGCCCAGGAGGTCGGCACCGTCGACACGAGATCGGTGTTCACGCCGAAGGCCATGACGCCGTAGTAGCCGGCGTACCAGTTACCGTCCGGGTCCTTCACGTCCTCGGGGATCTCATCCCATTCGGCGACCTTGTAGGGCTGGATCAACCCTTCGGACAGCGCCTGGGGCCCGAAGGCCAGGCCCACGTCGATCACGTCCGGCGCCTGCGGGCCGGTGTTGTCCTTGTTCGCGCGAATCGCCTCGAGCTCATCGGCCGAGCCGGCGTCGGGGTTGAGCTCGTTGACGGTGATGTTCGGGTACTTGGCCTTGAACCCGTCGATGACCGCGCCGTAGCCGCACCAGTCGTGGGGAAGGGCGATGACGGTCAGCGTCCCCTCGGCCTCCGCGGCGGCGACCAGCTCGTCCATGGACTGGGCCAGCGCGGCCCCCGCCTGGAACATCGCAGCCATGCTGACCGAGGCGGCCAGCCACTTCGTCGATTTCATCGTAGTCTCCCCAATAGGTTGCCGGACTATCCGTCCTTCCGGCTTGCGCGGCTTAGTAGACGACTGAAACGGGTTTGTGACAACCGGCTTTGTCACAAACTGACCGAACGGTCAGCTTTTTGGGGCAGCGGGAACCTTTGCGCTGCGGGATCGCCCAAGCGATGGGCAGGGGTCCCGGCGGCCGTGCCAGACCCCCGAAACGAGAACAGGCGCCCGCGGGCGCCTGTCCAGGCTATCCGTTCATGGCAACCGGGCCTCTACTCGGCCACGTGCAGCACCGGGCGCGCGTTTTCGGCCTCGAGGCGAAGAAGCCGGGACTCGAGGGCCGCGATCTCGGCCCGGCGCGCGGCGATTCCGCTGGCGAGCTCGTCCAGCTCGGGCGGGGCGGCTTCCTCGTCCTTCTGGCCGACGAATCGGCCAAAGATCCAGGACAGCAGGCGCGACAGGTCATCCATGATGAGGAAGAACGAGGGCACGATCACCAGCGACAGCACCGTCGAGACGATGATGCCCCCGATCACCGCCGTGGCCATCGGCGCCCGGAAGGAGCCCCCTTCGCCCACCCCCAGCGCCGAGGGCAGCATCCCGGCCGACATAGCGATCGAGGTCATCACGATGGGCCGGGCCCGCTTGTGCCCCGCCTCGATGATGGCCTGGAGCCGGTCCATCCCCTGCGCCCGCATCTCGATGGCGAAGTCGACTAGCAGGATCGCATTCTTGGTCACGATCCCCATCAGCATCAGGATCCCGATGAAGACCGGCATGGAGACCGGGCTCGAGGTCAGGATCAGCGCCGCCGCCACGCCGCCGATGGCGAGAGGCAGTGAGAACAGGATGGTGAAGGGCTGGATGACCGAGTGGAACAGCAGGATCAGCACCGTGAGCACGAGAAGAAGGCCCATCAGCATGGCATTGCCGAAGCTTTGCTGCATCTCCGCCTGGATCTCGGCATCCCCCGAGGCCGTCACGGTGACCGAGGGCGGCAGTTCCAGCCCGTCGACGACCGCCTGGAAGCGGGCCTGCGCCGTCCCGAGCGCCACGCCGGGCGGCAGGCTGGCCCCCACGGTGGCGTAGCGCTGGCGGTTGATCCGCTCGACCACCGATGGCCCTTCGGCGATGTTGACGTTGGCCACCGCGTTCAGGGGCACGGAGCCGCCCGAGGCGGTTGGGATGCGCAGGGCGCCGATCCGCGCCAGGTCGTCCCGCGCCGTGTCGGTCAGCTGCACGCGCACCGGGATCAGCCGGTTGTCGATGCTGACCTTCGCGAGCGCCTGGTCCACGTCGCCGATGGTGGCGACCCGCACCGCCTCCGCGATGGCGGCGGTGGTCACGCCCAGTCGGGCGGCCTCCTCGGTGCGGGGCGTGATCTGGAGCTCCGGCCGGGGCAGGGCCCCTTCGCTGGCGACGGCGGCAAGGCTCGGCTCGCTCCGCAGCGCTTCCTCGATCTGCGCCACGGCCGTGTTGAGCGCGTCCGCGTCATCCGACTTCACCCAGTAGGCGATGTCACGCTCCCCCCGGTCGTTGAGCTTGAGCACCCGGATATCGGGGATGGCCGTCAACCGCTGGAAGACCTCGGCCTCGATCTCGTTCTGCGGGCGGATGCGGCCATGGGGCGGGATGTCCGGCACGAGATCGTTGACGACCGGGATCCGGTTCACGAGGTCGAGAAGCTTGCGCTCCAGCCCGTTATCCAGACGGTCGAGGATGACCGTCACCGCCGCGCGGCGCACGTCGAGATCCCCGGTGGGCGAGGAGCCCCCCAGGATGAACACGCTCTTCACGCCATCCACGTCCTGGATGGCGGCGAAGATCGCGTCCGTGGCGCGCTCCGTCTCGTCCAGCGTCACGCCCGGGGGCAGTTCGACCGAGATGGGGAACCGGCTCACGTCCTCCGGAGGAATGAAGCTCCCCGGGATCTGCGCCATGAAGTAGACCGAAACGCCCAAGACCCCGAAGGCCGCCAGAAGCGTCAGGTACCTGACCCTGAGCGTCATCCGAACGAACGAAAGGTAGGCGCGCATGATGACGCCGTCCTTTTCCTCGTGCGCATGGGCGTCCTTGGCCTTCATGAAGTAGGCTGCCAGCAGCGGCGTCACGAGACGGGCCACTAGGAGCGAGAACAGCACGGCGATCGCGACCGTGAGGCCGAATTGCCGGAAGTATTGCCCCGGAATGCCGGGCATGAACGACACCGGCACGAACACCGCCACGATGGTCGAGGTGGTCGCGATCACCGCGAGGCCGATCTCGTCCGCCGCGTCGATGGCGGCACGGTAGGGGCTCTTGCCCATCCGAATGTGGCGCTGGATGTTCTCGATCTCGACGATCGCGTCGTCCACCAGGATCCCGGTGGCCAGCGTGATGGCCAGGAACGACACGAGGTTCAGCGAGAAGCCCAGGAGGTCCATCGCCCAGAAGGTCGGGATCGCCGACAGTGGCAATGCCAGCGCGGCGATGACCGTCGCGCGCCAGTTCCGCAGAAAGGCCAGCACCACCAGCACGGCGAGGATCGACCCCTCCACCAGAGTATGGAGCGCGGCCTCGTAGTTGCCGTAGGTGTAGAAGACCGTGTCGTCCACCATCTCGATGCTGACGCCGGGATTGGCCGCACGGATCTCGTCCAGGGCCGTGTTCACGGTCTCGGCCACCGACACCTCGGACGCGCCCTTGGCCCGGAACACGGCAAAGACCACGACCTCCTGTCCGTCCACCCGGGCAAAGGAGCGGAGCTCCTCGTAGGTGTCCGTCACGGTCCCGAGGTTCTCCAGCCGGACCTGCTGGCCGGAGGGCAGCGCGATCGTCGTCCGGGCCAGCCGCTCCGCGTCGCCGCGGTCGCCCAGGAGCCGGATGGCCTGTTCGCCCGAGCCAAGCTCGCTGCGTCCTGCGCCCTGGTTGGAGTTGGTCGCACGGATCTGCTGGCTCACGGCGGCCGCCGTGATGCCGTAGGCGTCGAGCCGGCCGGGATCGAGCTCGATCCGGATCTCGCGGTCGGCGCCACCATAGCGGTCCACCCGTCCGACACCGGAACGGCCTTGGATCTCGCCCTTGATGGTGTCGTCGACGAACCAGGACAGTTCCTCGAAGGTCATGGCCGGGGCGGAGACCGCGAAGGTCATGATGGCCTGGCCTTCGACATCGATGCGCGTCACGCGCGGCTCGTCCACGTCGGCCGGAAGGTCGCCGCGGATCTGGTCGATGGCGTCCTTCACGTCATCGACGGCCTTGTCCGTGGGCACCTCCATCCGGAATTCGACGGCGGTCGTGGACTGCCCGTCGACCACCGTGGAGGTGATGGTCTTCACGCCCGAGATGCCCGCGACCGCATCCTCGACCTCCTTGGTGACCTGCGTCTCCATTTCGGCCGGCGCGGCCCCCGACTGGGTCACCGTGATCGCGACCAGGGGGACGTCGATGGACGGAAAGCGGGTGATCGGCAGCGTGTTGAAGGACTGCCATCCCAACAGCAGGAGCAGCGCGAAGGCCAGGATCGGTGCGACCGGATTCCGGATCGACCAGGCGGAAAAGTTCATGGCGTCATTCCCCTTCCACTTGGCCGCCAAGGGCGGCCGACGTGTCCGCCGGGACCGGGTTGATCCGGTCGCCGTCCCGCACGAAGGCCCCGGCCTTCGTCACCACCAGGTCGCCCGGCTCCAGCCCGGCGGTGATGCCGATCATCCCGCCGTCCCGGATGCCGGTGCTGACCGGCACGCGCTCCACCACCGAGTCGCGGACGCGCATCACCGTCGCGCCGTCCGGGCCCGAGCCCACCGCCGTCACCGGGACGGCCAGGGCGTCATCGTCCTCGGCGACGATCACCTCGGCGGTGAGGAACATGCCCTTTACCACCTGCGTGGGGTCGTCGATCTGGATCCGTGCGGCGCCCAGCCGCGTCTGCGGATCGATGGCCGGCTCCACGAGCCGGACGCGGCCGACGATCGGATCGGAGCCCTCGAGGGCCGTGAGCCGGGCCTCCTGGCCCGCCGCGAGCTTGAGCAGATCCTGCTCGGAGACCTCGGCGCGCATCTCCATGGCGCTGTCCCGGACGATCGTGAACATCGGCAGGCCAGCGGCCGAAGCGATGGCGCCGACCTGCGCGTTGCGCGCGACCACCAGGCCCCCGACAGGTGCCTTCACCTCGGCCCGCGAAAGCTGGAGTTGAGCGTTCGCGATCTGCGCGTCCACCAGTTCAAGCTGCGCGCGGGCCGAGGCGATGCCTTGCTCGGCCACCCGGACCGAGGCCTGGGCCGCCTGCGCGGCTGCCGCGGTCTGATCGGCCTGGGCCTGCGGCACCGATCCGGCCTGCACCAGCTCGGCGTTCCGCCGCGCGACCCTTTCGGCTTCCTGGGCGTTGGCGTTGGCTTGGACAAGGCTCGCCTCCGCCTGCGCGATCTGGGCTTCGGTCGAGGCGCGGTTGGCGGCAAGCTGGCTGAGTTGAAGCTCCAGGGTCGAGGTGGACAGCCGTGCCAGCACCTGGCCGGCCTGCACGGTATCCCCGACATCGGCCAGAAGCGCGTCGATCGGCTGGCCCTCCACGAGCGTCTGGACCGTGACCTCCTCGACGGCATCAACGAGGCCGGAGGCGATCACGCGATCGACGAGGTGCACGGGCTTCACCTCGGACACCGTGATCGCGGGAAGCGCCGCCTCGGGGGTAGGCGCCTCGGCGTGTTCGGTGGCCGAGGCCGGAGTGGCCTCCTGAGCGTGGAGGAAACCCGGCAGGCCGATGAGAACGGCCAGCAACGGAAGGCGACGGAGGGAGGCCAAGGGCAGGGTCGTCATGTCAGTCATCCTCGCCGCCGGCCAGGGCGTCGTCCATGAGCCGGTCGATGGTGTTCAGGATCAGGGTGTTCAGTTCGTCCTTCTGCCCGCCGCCATCCACATCGCCCATGGCGGCGCCCCGCACGATGAGAACGATCAGGCGGGCATAGGCGCCAAAGCGACGCATCGCCAGGTCTTCGGGCGTCTGGCTCACGATGGCCAGCACCTGCACGATGCGCTGGACGATGCCTTCTTCCATGCGGCAGAAGAGGCCGGCAACCTCGGGCTTTCGAGCCGCAGTGGCCATGATCTCGGCCCAAAGGGGGTGATCCTTTTCGCAGTCGTAGTCCAGCCGCTCTCTGAGGGCGGCCTTGAGGGCCATGAGGGGGTCCGGCGAGATGACGATCTCCTGGAACGTCCGCTCGACCTCGTCGAGGTCATGCGTGATCATCGCCTCGACCAGCGCGGCCTTGGAGGGGAAGTAGCGGTAGAAGTTCCCTGCGCTCATGCCGGCCGCGCGAGCCAGGTCCTGCATCGAGGCCCCGTCGAAGCCCTTCTCGACGAAGGCCTGTCGCGCAAGGGACAGGATCTCGTCCCCTCGCTGGCCGGCTTCGAGCGTCTCGGTGGACTTGGCGTCGGGAAGGGTCTCGTGGCGCAAGGAAGATCGTCCTGCTCAGCTTTGTGAATGAACGTTCATTCACATGGGCTCCCGCTGCCCTTTTGTCCAGAGGGTAAGCGGACCCTACGTCAAGGAATCCGCAGGTGATGCTTTAGGGCTCGTCGCGTGGACGAGAAAGTAGGCCCAGCCTGACCTCGAGACCTCTGGACACCCCCGAACAGGTCGGTTAGGAGGCGGCACCCGATGCGAAAAGCACTTCGCATCCCGGTGGCCCGGGTAGCTCAGGGGTAGAGCAGCGGATTGAAAATCCGCGTGTCGGTGGTTCAAATCCGCCCCCGGGCACCATATTCGCACAATGCCGCAGCGCAGTTTATGTGTTGGACAGGGGCGCGCCGGTCCGAGTTCCAGGATTTCGCCCTTCGATACCTTCGGGGCAAGGGACGCTGCCGTCGCCTCGGGATTGCGTTCGGGCGCGGGCTGGCCGGGTCCTGACCCATGCCCCGTCGGGAGCCCCATGGCTTCGACGAATCGCATGCCCGCAATGGCACCTGGGCCAGGTTCGAAGGCCCACCCTTCCATCTGCTGGCCCCCAGGGGCTGCATGCTCGCCCCCTGGCCCGCCTCGTTAAATAGTTGGGCGTGAGCCATCTCGACCCTTGCGCAGGGCGCAGCCGAACGTGGGGCCGCCGGTCTCCGCCTCTCTGTCTACTGGGAGCGGGCGCGCCAGTCGTAGACACGCATGACCACGAAATCCAAGGCGTATTTCAGATTGATGTAGGCGTAATAGGGATTGGAGGTTCGGACCGATCGGGCCACGGAGGTCGGAAGCGTCAGATAGCGTCGACCGGGACTCATGGCCGCGATGCTGGACATGAATTCCACCCGGCGAATCGACTCCTCGCACAGCGCCCTGCACGCCTCCCGGTCCGGAAACTCCATCTTGTCCATGTCCCGGAGCATCGCCTGCTTGCTGGCTGCATGGAGCAGGTTGAGCTTCAGCCGACGCCCATACATCTTGCTGTAGCCCAGGCTCTTCCCGACATCCAAGGTCGTGAGCCCGCCGACGCGATAAAGCACCAAAGGCTCATCGATGTAGGCGATCCTGCCCAGAAGCGACCCGCGGAATGGGATGACGGCGTCCTCGACCCGGGCGGCAGGGTCGATCGGCCCGAAGCGGTCGAAGATGTCCCGGGTCCAGGCCGAGGCCGCCCCGAGGATCCACAGGCTCTTGCGCACGACATTGAGCGGCGTCCCGTTGTCGATCAGGTCGCGCGCCCCGATGGGGCTCCCCGGGGTCATCCGCAGTGTCCCGAGCTCCGCACCATCAAGGCCAATCTGCGTCACGGCGGAAACGAGCACCTTCACGCTGCCGCCCGACCTGGAGATCTCTTCGACGATCCGGCGGGTCCGGTGCGGCAAGGAGATGTCATCTCCGTCGTTCTTGATGATGATCTCGCCCGTCGCGAGTTCCATCATCCGATTGACGTTCCCGACGATGCCGAGGTTGTTCGGATTGCGGGTGGCGATGACGCGGTGCGGGCCTGAATAGTCCTCGGCCATCCGGCTCATGATCCCGAACGTTCCGTCCGAGCTGCAGTCATCCGACAGGATGATCTCCAGGTTCGGGTAGTCCTGCTCGAATGCCCCCTGGATCGTATCCGCGATGTAAGCTTCTTGGTTGTAACCCAGGACCAGCAGGCTGACCTTCGGCCAGGTGTCAGTCATTCGGACCTCCGAGGAGCACAGGTCAGGAGCCCGCGGGCTTGTGGACGCAAGCGGGCGAAAGGATCATGTATCCCGAACCGGCGTCCAGCAAGCCTGGAAAGCACGGGCGCGACCGCCGGACCGGCTCGGAAGCGCGGCCCCGGTCGAGGCCGTGGACTATCCCGCACGCCGGATCAGGCGCCGGCCCGACGCGCGATCAGGTCGCGCAGGGCGTCCTGATAGAGCGACAGCTTCTTGAGCCCCTTGGACAACGCGGCGCTCGTTTCCTGCGCCAGCTGGTGCCGGTCGTCGAAGGCCGCCTGGATCTTGCCGAGGATCGCGTCGTTCGTCTCGGTCGTGCAGTCCACCGTCCTGTCATACCCGAGCGAGCCGAACAGCCCGGCGAACTTGCGGCTGTAGGCCATCGGCACCACAGGCACGCCCGACGAGAAGGCCGCGATGCAGGCGTGCATCCGCGCGCCCATGAAGAAGTCGAGGCCCGCGATGAAGCTCTTGGCTTCGGAGGGCGTCCGGAAGCGCGGAGCGAGATGGACGCCAGGGAACTCGGCCTGCAACTTCGTCGAGGCCTCGTAGTCGTCCTCCCGGTGCGTCAGTTCCTGCCGGGGCGGATGCACGTGGGACACAAGGTGAACCTCGCAGCCTTGCCCCTGGAAGTGCCGGATGATGTCACGGATCAGGTCGGGGTAATCGGCGGACAGGCCGAACTCGTTCTTGCCCGTGTAGCCCTTGGCCATCAGGAGGCCCGAGACGTTCAGCCCCACCCTCACCGGGGCGCCGGGGTCGCGGGGGGCGGGCGTGTCGAACGGAAGGCGCAGCGCGACGTCGGAGGCTTCGATGACCGGGCGCTTGAGCCCCATGTCGCGTATGGCATCGGTCGACATGGCATCCCGCGTGCAGACCAGGGCGCAAAGCCGCATGGTGAGCTTGGCGAGCCGGGTCGAGGTCGGCTTGGTGAAAGGACCCACGGTCTGCGGCGCCATCACCAGTGGGACGCCGGCGCCATGGGTCAGGAACTTCGTCGTGAACATCCGCCGGAGCCGGTTCGCGCCATAGATGTCCGCAAAGCTGTCGCCCGCCCCGATGTCGATCACGAGGTCGGCCTTGCGGACCTCGCGGAGGAAGCCTGTCGGGTTCAGGATGAACTTGCCGTTCATCTCGACGATGCGGATGTCGGGTCCGGTGATGTAGGGAACCCTGTTTTCCTTCCCATCGAGGATGGTGATCTGGATCTCGCGGCCGAGATCGCGCGCAATGTCCCGAAGGATGCTGATCTCGGACTCCGTCAGGGCTCCCAGGCCCAGGTTGTCGGAACGGGTGGAGTGCATCAGGAGACAGACGCGGATGGGGCGCTTGGACATGAGTGCCTTCGACTGAGGAGGGATCAGGTGATGGAGCTCGGATTGCCGAGCCCCGCGGTGTGTGGGGTTCGTGACGGGACGCGCCGTCGCATTTTCGTCGACAACCCTGGCGATGGCACCGGCAGGTCCGGGCCAGCAAGGCCCCTTCGGACAGCCGAGAGGCCCTGGAGCATCGCTGCTCCGGCCGGGCGGACGGGTCCGCCTTCGCCCGCCCCCCGCCCGCGAATGTTAGGGCCCTGAACGGCCGCCGATTGGCCGTGCGTTGATCGGGCGCCGCGACCGGAGGAAGGGACTCTCCGCCCCCGGCGGAAGGACCAGATCAGATGGCCTTTCCGACGGACGCCGATGGGCGTCAGGGGCAGGCCAGGGCCCCTGGCCTTATCGAAACGATGAGCCGAGCCAGCGCCCCAGCCAGGGGCCCGAGCCGAATGCATGGCCGGGCGCGCCGCCGGACGGAGTGCTCGCGTCATCAGCATTCCAGCATGTGGTGGCAGGATCGCTCCAATGGCAACCTGGCCCCGTTCGCCAGAGCGGAAGGGCGACCCGCCCGGCGACGGCCGGTTCGTGGAGACGCCCAGGAAGCGGGCACGGCGGTCAGTGTCATCGCGTTCCATGCATTCGTTGGCGTCCCGCGACCTCCGCGCGACTTCGGGCGGGCCTCGGCCCGTCGGTCTGCCCGATGGTTAGCGCCAACGGACGGAACTGCCAACCGCCCGGATCGCCTTTGTCCCGTGGTCGCGGCGTCGCACCCGTACGCAGTTCGAGGAGGCGGGCCGTCCCTGGCCCATCGTGTCGGCCAAAACGGCGGGCCGGGGAGACAGGGCTGGCGCCACGCCTCGCAAAGATGGATGCTTGAACTACCGTTGCCTGGGCTCGGGCCCGGGACGGGGAGCGGGAACAGGCCGAGTGCCGCCGATTGATCCAAACGTGATCGGATTTGCGGCGACACCCGTCGGCTGGCCAGCCTTCCCTTGATTTTTCGGCTGGGATCGCGCTGGCTTTGAACACGTGGCACTTGGAAGGGTTCTGAATTGGCGAGACTCTATGACAGCCGCAAGCGTATCCTGGTCACCGGTGGGGCCGGATTCATCGGTTCGCATCTGATCGACCGACTGCTCGAGCAAGGACACGAAGTCATTTGCGTCGACAATCTCTTCACGGGAACCAAGCGCAACATCGATCACCTCCACGGCCATCCACGCTTCGAGTTGATCCGTCACGATGTCACGTTCCCGCTCTATGTGGAGGTCGACGAGATCTACAATCTCGCCTGTCCGGCCTCTCCGGTGCATTACCAGCACGATCCCGTCCAAACGACCAAGACGTCGGTCCATGGGGCGATCAACATGCTGGGCTTGGCCAAGCGGCTGAAATGCAAGGTGCTCCAGGCGTCGACATCCGAGGTCTACGGGGATCCTGCCGTGCATCCGCAGACCGAGGAGTATTGGGGCAACGTCAACCCGATCGGCCCCCGGTCCTGCTACGACGAAGGGAAGCGCTGCGCGGAAACGCTGTTCTTCGACTACCACCGGCAGCATGGCCTTCAGATCAAGGTGGTTCGCATCTTCAACACCTACGGCCCCCGGGTCCATCACGCGGACGGCCGGGTCGTGTCGAACTTCATCGTTCAGGCGCTGCGGGGGGACCCGCTGACCATCTATGGGGATGGCAAGCAGACCCGGTCCTTCTGCTATGTCGATGACCTCGTGGAAGGTCTGATCCGCCTGATGGGCACGGATTCCAGCGTCACGGGCCCGATCAACATCGGCAACCCGCGGGAGTTCACCATCCTCGAACTGGCGGAAAAGGTCATCGAACTCACGGGAAGCCGATCCAAGCTCGATTGGCGTCCGCTTCCGGCGGACGATCCCAAGCAGCGCCGCCCGGATATCAGCCGCGCCCGCGAACTGCTGAACTGGAGCCCGACGGTTCAGATCGAGGAAGGTCTTGCCCGCACCGTGCCGTCGCTGCGCGAGCGCCTTGTGGAGCTCGGAGAGATGAACCAGGCGGTCCACGCCTGAGGACGGGGCAGGCGATCTTCGGGCCGCATGGCAGCCGAAGGTCGCCGCTCCGCCATAGGTTCTGACCTGCCGCCGACCTTTTCCGGAACGAACGTGGACGGATCGGATCCGGGGTGCCCAGCCAGGGCCTTGGCGCCCTCGGCGGCGTGCCAGGCTGACGGGCTACCGCCCCGGTAGGGCGGCGTTCATCCGTCCTGTTCGTGCGTGCTGAGCGCAAACGAGCCGAAGCGATGCTGCGCGTGCGCGCTTCTTTGCCCAGCGAGATGCTCGATACATCCTCTGGCGGCTGAAACCCGCTAGGCGTCAGCGCGTTCTCGCCATGGACCATATGACAGGCTGGCTCACCGGGCGGGCCGTCCCTAGACAGCCCTCCGCATTGGCAAGGAGGAACCGTGATGCCCGCTCGGATCACCGGCGAACTGAGGACCTGGCACAAGGCGACGCTCGATTTCGTGGCGCCGATGACGTTCAGCGAAAGCGCGGATACCTTTCGCGACTATCGCCTGGATGTGACCTTCACCAATGCGCGCACGGGCGAAACCCTGACGGTGCCGGGCTTCTTCGCCGCCGACGGTGATGCGGCCGACACAGGGGCCAGCGAGGGCCGGGTCTGGCGGGTCAACTTCAACCCGCCCTCCGAAGGCACCTGGACCTACACGGCGTCCTTTCGCACCGGGAACGACATCGCGGCCAGCCTGGACGCGCGCGCCGGGGTGGCCGTCGAAGGCCTGGACGGCGAAGCGGGCCGTTTCGTGGTCGCGCCGACCAACAAGACCGGTGACGATTTCCGCGCCAAGGGCATGATCCTGCAAGGCGAGGACAGCCATTACCTCCAGCACCAGGGCGATGACGACTACTTCGTCCGCGGCGGCCCTGGCGTGCCCGAGAACTTCCTGGCCAGCCGCGACATCGATAATACCCCCACGGGGCGGCACGACTACGCCACGCACCTGAAGGACTTCAACGCCGGCGACCCGACCTGGTCGGGGGGGCAGGGCAAGGCCATGCTGGGCGCGATCAACTACCTGGCCGAGCAGGGCCAGAACAGCATGTATGTCATGCTGCTGACCGCGGGCGGGGACGGCAAGGACGTCTGGCCCTGGGCCGCCACCGACCTGCAGCGCCTGCCCACCGACACGGCCCGCCTGAACCCGTCCATCACCTCCGTGTACGACGTCAGCAAGCTCGCGCAGTGGGAGATCCTGTTCGACCACATGGACGCCAAGGGCATCTACAAGAACCTCGTCCTGCAGGAACGCGAGAACGACAACCTCCTGGACGGCGGCACCGCCGCGGCGGGCTCGAGCCTCAGCGTCGAGCGGCTGATCTACATGCGCGAGATGATCGCCCGCTTCGGCCACGCCAACGGCCTGCAATGGAACCTGGGCGAGGAGAACAGCAACTCCGCCCGGCAGCGGGCCGACATGGCCGAGTGGGCCAAGGCGGTGGACCCCTACGATCATCTGGTCGTGGCCCACAGTTGGCCGTCGGAGGTCGACCAGGTCTACCGCCCGCTCCTGGGCGAGGAGGCGTTCGACGGCACCTCGCTGCAGGCCAGCGCGGGCCACGTGCGCGCCCGGATCGCCGAGTACCTGGCCCGCTCCGCTGCGGCGGGCGACCCCTGGGTGCTGGGCTGGGACGAGGACTCGAGCGGCAACTCCATCATCCCGGCCTACTCGAACAACCCGGACTCCACCAACGAGCGCACCCTGCGCGAGGCGCTCTGGGGCACGCTCACGGCGGGGGGCTCGGGGGTGAGCTGGTATGTGAAGGGCGCGTCCGGTCATTCCTACGACCAGAACATGGACACCTTCGACGGCTTCCGCTCGATCTGGACCTGGACGGCCGCCGCGACCGACTTCTTCAACGACCAGATTCCCTTTTGGCGCATGGCCGAGCACGACGAGCTGACCCAGGCGCGGGGTGACTTCGTCATGGCCGACCCGGGCGAGACCTATGTGGTCTACCTGCCCTATGGCGCGGCGGACGACGTGCGGCTCGACCTGACCGCTGGCGCCGGCACGTCGTTCGACGTGTTCTGGTACAATCCTCGCACCGGCGGGCGGCTCCTCGCGGATGGCCAGGTGGACGGCGGCGCCCTCCGACCGATCGATGGCCCGCCCTCCGACGCCGGCAAGGATTGGGTGCTCCTCCTCAAGGCGAATGGCGCAGCGCCGACTCCTGATCCCGATCCGGCCAACGCCGCCCCGGTCGCCCGAGACGACAGCGCCTCCGTGCGGGAGGGGCATTCGCTGCGGCTTGCCGTGCTGGCCAACGATACCGATCCCGACGGGGACCGCCTTGGCGTCGAAGCGGTGACCCAGGCGGCCAACGGGCGCGTGACCATCGCTCGGAACGGCGAGATCCTTTACACCCCTGACAACGGGTTCAGCGGCTCGGACAGCTTCAGCTACACCGTCAGCGACGGGCACGGTGGCCGTGACACCGCGACGGTTCGCGTCGATGTCGGAGGCGCCGAGACCGGGAAGGAGGTGACGATCAACGCCGGGGGAGGGGTGTTCGCCGGGACGGGCGGGCTGACCTTCCTTGCCGATCGTTACGTGAGCGGCGGCAGATCGTACTCGACGGATTCCCCGATCACGGGAACGAGCGACGACAGGTTGTATCAATCGGAACGCTACGGCGATTTCTCCTATTCCGTTCCTATTGCGGATGGCAGCTACACCGTCACGCTGAAATTCGCCGAGATCTATTTCGACGCCGCTGGACAGCGCGTGTTCGATGTGATGGCCGAAGGCCGGCGCGTCCTGAACGATTTCGATATCTGGAAGTCCGCAGGCGGCCACAACATCGCCCACGATGTCGACATTACGGTGTCGGTCACCGACGGACGACTGGATCTCGAATTCCTGAGCGTGATCGACAATGCGAAGGTGAATGGCATCGTGATTTCCGCGCGTGGGGAGGCGGAGCCTGACGACCCGTCGCCCACTCCTTCCGGAAACTTCAGGGCACCGTTCTCGACCCGGGGGCCAAGCTACGACCTCGGGGACGTCTTTCTGTTCGGGTTCGGATCCGATGATGCCCCGGCGCCCATCGGCCGGGCCGGCAACAAGATCGGGGTGGGCCAGATCGGTTCGGACTCGGAGGTCGACTTCCACCCCGTCAGGGGCGGCGAGTCCGAGCGGATCGGCATCGACTTCGGGCGGGCAGCGGACGGGGTGAAGATTGCCCTCGACGGCCTCAGTTCTGTCGGGCGTGCGCAGGAAGCCGCGATCCTGACCACTTATGATGCCGCCGGCCGGGAGCAGGACACCTTCGTCCTGAACCGGGGCCGAACCTTCGATCTCGATTTCGAGGGACCCGCCCGCTACGCGGTGCTCGAGGCTGGCGCCTGGCTGACCACCGGCAAGGCCCCCCCGTTCGATCCGGACTTCAGCCTGAGATCGGTCGATCCGGACTGGCTGTGACCGGTCGCGCAGCGGGGCGGGGCGGTTGAGCCTTGGCCGCGGCCGGTCGGGTGGCATCGCGGGGTTCCGTCCGAACGGGTTGGATGCCGCGCGGGCCACGTGCCCTGCCGTGCTGACAGCTTGCCTTCAGCCTTCCGAAGGTGTGCGGCTCGGAGCACCGATCGCGCCGCAAAGCTGCCCAGGCCTGAGGCATCTCCGGCCTGACTGCCCAAGGAGTGAGTGATTGTTTCCGGATTGTGAGATTTGAGGGCGGCGCATAGCAGCTGCCCGTTGCGTCGGGTCCGACTGTGATCGAGCCTCGGGATACCTGACGATCGAAGCTGACAAATGCCAGCATGGACCGGTCGAGGCAGAGGGGCGAGTGACGGCCATGGGACGCCATGCGCTGGCTTGTGCGCTGAGGTCGTCCCGCTGTCGCAACTCGGTCCAAGGTGGCCTGCTGCAGCGGGTGTCTGGTAACCTATTGGCTCATAGAAATTATTCCGATGATTGTCGCTCGTCTCGATCCGGAGATCTGGTTTCGGATGAGCCCCGGCGAAGGTGACGGACGCCGTCGAAGCGGCTGGCTCGGTCCTGGTCCCTGGTCGTGGCTGGACCGCTTGGCCGCTTCGAAGGGGATCGCCCTCCCGGGGCTCGGCCTTGGCCGGAGTGCCGCGCTGATTGCCGCCGATGCCAATCCGCCGACCAGGGGCACGCGGCAGGAGAGGGGTTGCCTAATGGCAGCGATGGATATGTTATCGAAAAGGTCGGAACAATTGACTTACTCTATTCAACAACACGCGAACACGCGGAAGTTGTAGCCCTGGTTGGGAGTAAAGCGAGTGTGGTCGTGATAGCCGTCCATAACACCATTTCAGACATGGCCCGTCGGCCCAAGGGATCAGCGGCCATGATGAACAGGAAGGTTCGGATCGGCTTTGCGACCGATCTTTCCTTCGATCGCCGCGAGGCGTGGTCGGGCACGATTGCCCACCTGTATCATGCGATGCAGTCCGAAGGAGCAGATGTGGTCCAGGCCGGCCCCATCCTCGAGACGCCGACGATCGCGCTCAACCGGGCCAGCAAGGCATTCCGGCGCTTCGCAGGATTCGATCCCATGCTGAACCGGATGCCCTTGATGGCCGAATTGAAGGCGCGGGCCATGAACCGGCGCTTGGCCAGCCAACCGGCCGACGTCATCTTCGCGGCGGCGGGTTCGACGCTGATTGCCCGCATTCCCCCGGGCGTTCCGATCGCCTACACCTCCGACGTGACGATGCGGCTCATTTCGAGCTACTATCCCACCTATTCGGGACTCCCCAAATCGGTCGAGCGGAGGGCCATCGCCTTGGAGGCGGACGCGATGATGCGCTCCGATCTCCTGATTTTTCCAACGGGCTGGGCCGCGCGGTCGGCGATCGAGGATTATGGCATCGATCCGTCGCGCATCATGATCCAGCCCTACGGCGCGAACCTCGAGGACCCGCCCGACCGGGCGAGCGTGCTGGGGCCAAGGGTGCCCGGGCCGCTCCGCCTCCTGTTCTGCGGCGTCGACTGGGTGCGCAAGGGCGGGCAGATCGCGCTCGACTGCTATGAGGAACTGCGGGCCGCCGGGGTGGATGCCACCCTGTGCATCCTGGGATGCGTGCCTCCGCTCGACCGGTTGCCGCCGGGCGTGGAGGTCATCCCCTTCCTCGACAAGCACGTCCCCGAACAGAAGGCGAGGTTCCGCCAGATCTTTGCGGAAGCGGACTTCCTCATCCTTCCCACGCAGGCCGAGTGCTACGGGGTCGTGTTCTGCGAGGCCGCCGCATTCGCGACGGTGTCCCTGGCGACCCAGACGGGCGGCGTGCCCGAGGTCATCCGGGACCAGGTCACGGGCTTCACGATTCCCGTCACCGAGGGCGGGTCAGCCTACGCCGAACGGATCCTTGGGGTTATCGAGGTGCCGGGCCGGCTGGAGCAGATGAGGGTCGCGGCGCGCGACGACTTCGACAACAGGCTCAACTGGCATGTCTGGTGCGCGGCTGTGCTTCCCCGGATGGAGCAGTTGGTCGAGGCGGCGTGACGCCATGCTCGTCCCCGACCCAGGGGACGGTCCTGTTCGGCTTCCCGGCGCCTTGGCCTGTGCCCTCCGGCCCGGTCTTCGGACAACAGCAGAATCGGTAGGATTGAAAACGGAAGGTGGACGACCGAATGACTGACCTTGGGGCCCTGGCATGACGATCTCGGTGATCATCCCCACCTTCAACAATGAAGACACCCTGGAGGCCACGATCCGCTCCGTCCTGGCGCAGGATCACGAAGACTTCGAGATCGCGGTCGTCAACGATGGGGGGCGGTCCCCCAAGAAGTTCCTCGATGTCTCGGATCCGCGGCTGAAGCTGATCGAGGCGCCTCGGAACGGTGGCGTCTCGACCGCACGCAACCTGGGGTTCCAAGAATCCTCGGGCGAGCTCGTGTACTTCCTCGACTCGGACGATCTCGTGGCGCCGGGGATGCTGGGCTACGCGCATTCGGTGTTCGCGGATCCGACCGTGCAGGTCCTTTCCGTCGGGCATGAGACGCTGTCCGACGACGAGATCCGGCAGGGGCGGGCGTCTCTTCCAGTGCAGAACCCTTCGACGCCACGACGTCTGACGCCGCCCGAATTCTTTCGGCTGATCCAGGCCAGGACGAACCTGTTTCTGCCGTCCACGACGATCGTCCGGCGGAAGGCGCTGGTCGACACGCTGGGGCCGACCCCGTGGAACACCGAGCTGAGGATCGCGCAGGATACGCTGCTCATGATGCAGGTCGGCTGGAAGAACGACATCCACGTGACCGAGGGCAAGTACGTGATCTACCGCCGGCGGCCGGGGAGCCTCACGCGGAACGAAAAGGCCATGTGGCGCGAACGGGCGCAGGCCATGGACATGCTCGGGGCTCTTTTGAAGCAGGGCGGCGCCGGGACGGAGCTGATCGAGGTGACGCTGCAGATGCGCCAGAACGCCGCCCGGCGCGTGGCGCGCCTGCTGCGAGACGAGGGCGCCCACCGGGACGCCCGCACCGTGCTCGCGGCCGACATGGCGAACTCGTTCAACTGGAAGTCCGCCGTCGAGTACATGAGGTCCCTGCGCCCGAGTTGAATGGGTTCGGGACTGGTTGGCCCGCCGGATCGCCGTTCGTGCGATGATCCGGCGGGCCCAAGCCTGTCAGAGCAGGAAGTCGGACGTGGCCAGGGCCAGGGTGCCGGCCAGCCGGATGTCCATGTCCGCCTTACCGTCGCCATTGGTGTCGGCATAGACATGGGTTTCGCCTGCGAAGCTGGTGGCATCATACCGCACCTGGCCGGCGGCCTTGGTGAAACCGCCTGCGCCGATGAAGGTGAAGGCCTGGTTCCCCGTCACGAGGGTGCTGGCGTCGATGGCGCTCAGGTCGAGTTGATCCTGCCCCGAAACGAAGCCGTTGATCGTGTCCACCCCAGTGGACCGGCTGTCCCCGGCTGCGAAGTAGACGAAGTCGTCGGCTCCCAGTCCGCCACCCAGGATGTCGGCCCCGGCGCGCCCTGCCATGCGGTCGTTGCCCGCGCCGCCGGTGATCGTGTCCGCGCCCGCGCCCCCGTCCACCAGGGCGATGCCCGACCAGGGCAGGACGGCGTGGTTGATGACGTCGTTCCCGGCCGTCCCCAGGATGACCACGTTGGTGGCTGTCGCGGTGATGGTCTCGATGCTGCTGAGGTTGCCCCAGTAGATCTTGGCATCGGCGCCGTTGGCGAGCAGGGTGTCGATGCCGTTGCCGCCGTTGATCGTGTCCACCCCGGCACCTACCCCGAGGATGAAGGTGTCGTTGCCTTCGCCCCCGCCGAGCACGTCGTTGCCGCGGGACCCGATGATCGTATCGTTGGCGGCCGACCCGACCAGCGTGTCGTTCCCCGACCCGAGCTCGATCGCCGAGATGTTCGTCAGCGTGACGGCCGAGAAGTTGAAGTTGTCGTTCCCGTTCGAGCCGGCAACCTGGACGCCGGTGAAGCCGCTGCCCGAGATCTGCTCCACCCCGGTGATCGAGGCCAGCCGGATGATCGTGCCGTTTGCCGTCGCCCGGATCAGGTCCGTTCCGGCCCCGCCATCGATCATGTCGTTGCCGGCCGAAGTGCCCGCGACCTCGATGATGTCGGCGCCGGCTCCGGTGGAGATCGTGTCGTTGCCGGCCCCGCCGACCACCAGATCGTTGCCGCCGGACCCGATCAGCGTGTCGCTTCCCGAACCGAGGTCGATCTTCGTGATGCCGCTGAGCGTGACCCCCGCCAGGTTCAGGTTGTCGTTGCCCGCCGTGCCCAGGATCTGCACGCCGGTAAATCCGTTGGCCGAGATCTGCTCGACGCCCGACAGGGCCGAGAGGCGGATGTAGGTCCCGTTGGCGGTTGCCCGGATGACATCCGTGCCGGCTCCGCCGTTGATGGCGTCGTTGCCCGCCGAGGCGCCTGTCACCTCGATGATGTCGTTGCCGCCCCCTGTCGAGATCGTGTCGTTGCCGGCCCCGCCGTTTACGAGGTCGTTGCCGGCGCCTGTGGTGATGCTGTCGTTGCCCGCCAGGCCCTGGATCACGAAGTTGCCGTCATTCGGGGCCGTGTAGATGTCGGACCCGGACGTCAGGTTCACATAGGTCGAGGTCGGGGGCGCGGACATGGCGACGACCAGCGGCGCGCTGACGAGGCCGTAGCCCGCCGCCCCGCCATTGATCGCGGCGGCGAGGTAGAGCGGGTTTCCTGCCGGCACGTTGATGTTGAGGCTGCCCTTTCCGTCGCTTCCCAGCAGGACCTGCTGGTAGGCGACCGCGACCGCCTTGTTCGCGTCGAAGGCGCTGGTCGGCGTGACGTTGTTGCCGGATCCTCCCGTCATGATCATGACGGTCACCGTCTGGTTCGCCGCCCCCGTGACCTGGACGGACTGTGTGGCCGAGGTCACGCCGACCTGGCCGGAGCTCTTGCCGGCCAGGGTCAGCGTCGGAGCCGCGAGGATGTCGTCCGACAGGGTTGCCGCGCCGCCACCCTTGGAGCCGTCGCCCATGAGGCGGGTCGTCTGGGTAGTGCCGTCGGAGTAGGTGACCGTGACCGTTGTGCCGGTCATCTCGAGTCCGGAAACCGACCCCGCGTCGCCGTCCACGCCGGAGTTCTTGATGTTGAGCGGATCGACGTCCACGGAGAACTTGACGGTCTCGCCGGGGTTGAAGCCCCCGCTGACCGCCGAGTTGAAGTTCACCCGCATCACGTTGTAGCCGCCGTTGATCGGCGCCGAGAAGGCCGAGTAGTCGGTCGAGGCAGGCTGGAACGCACCCGTCGCCCCGGCTGTATCGATCTTGAGGTTCTTGGCCA
The DNA here is from genome assembly GCF_017916275.1 of Rubellimicrobium arenae. Classification (GTDB taxonomy): domain Bacteria; phylum Pseudomonadota; class Alphaproteobacteria; order Rhodobacterales; family Rhodobacteraceae; genus Rubellimicrobium; species Rubellimicrobium arenae. The sequence continues at coordinate 358,243 of NZ_JAFMST010000002.1, read as the reverse complement.
CGGTGTCGCCCGCGGTCCCGGCGGGGTCGAAGACGATGCCGGGCAGGAGGTTCGACCGGGTGTCGAAGGTCACGCTGGTGATGTTCTTCTCACCCGTGTTCGTGATCTCGAACGAGTTGGCGTTGTAGCTCGAGGCTTCCAGCAGGCCGCCCGGGTGGATCTTGATCGCCGCCCCGCCTTCGGTCGGGGAGGCGGCCGGAGCGGCCAGGATCCGGATGTTGTCCCAGGTCGCCGTGAAGGGACCGCCTTCCCCGGCCGAGGTGCTCATGAGCCCCACCGCCAGGCCGCTCGCCTTGCTGTCCACCATGTAATCCCCCCTGAGTGCCGTCAGCAGATCCCCCGTGAGCGTGACGGCCGTGCCTTCGCCGCCAAGGGTCTGCGTGCCGTTGTTGGTCGTATACGTCCACCTTGGCTTCACCGTTCCAGCCACCACGTCGACATCCAGGTAGAAGGTGATCTTGTCCGTCGCCGCGGCCGATCCGATCAGGCCGGTGGCGGAGTAGACGGTCCGGTTCACGACGTCGCCGTTCTCGTAGAGGACCTCGATCCCGCCTGCGCCGCCGTTCGCGTGCGCCGTGATCGAAAGATAGGTCTTCTGGTCGCCCGTGCCGATGTAGATGCCCTGGCTCTGGTTGTCGGTCGGGTGGACGATCATGTCGAACGGATTGTCGAGGTCCGACACGACCGTGAAGCGTTCGACGTTGTCATCCGTCGTGACGCCGAACTGGAACGCCTCGCGCTGGGTGTTCAGCGCGCCCAGGGCCGTGCCGCCCGCCACGTCGTCGATGGTGACCACCCCCGCCGCCCCGCCGGGCGTGATGTTCTCGATGGCGTAGAGGCCCTGGTAGGGCGTGCTGTTATCGACCATCAGGCCCGTGAAGCCGATCCCGAACAGGCTGTTCGTCGGCCCGGGGGTATTGGAGTCCGCGGCGCTGAAGCTCCAGGACATCGTCTCGCCGGCGCGGATCACGGTCCCCATCCCGTTCAGGGGGTCCAGCGCGAAGTGGTCGATCGTGTCGGACAGGCCGTCGCCGTCATCGTCGTTCGACGGCGGCGGCGTGCTGGAGGCCCTGGGCTCCAGGATCGTGATCGAGTCGGCCCCGTACTTGGCCACCCAGATGGTGCCCGCGAACGGCGCGTCGTCCCCTTGGGCGATCACGTCCAGCGGGGTGCCCCCGACCGAGATCGTGCTCACGGCCTGCACGGTGCGGCCGTCGCTGCTGAGGTCGAGCCGATAGAGCGTGCCGCCGTACCCGACCGTGAAAAGGTCGCCCTTGAGCTGGCCTTCGAAGGTGCTGGCCACGTACTGCGTCAGGCCGTTCGTCGATTGTCCGTTGGTCCAGAGGGCCGGGATGTCACCACCCGGATGCTTGTAGACCGCTTCCTTGGGGTTGATCGAGGCGACGACCTGGTTCCAGTCGGACGGAAGCTGGCCCACCGGCATGAGCGCACCGTCCAGGACGCCGTCGTTCGGGTCCCCATCGCTTTCGGTCAGGCCTGCCGCGGGTCCGTTCGCCCGGATCGGGTTGGGGTGGCCCCCGTAATAGCCCTCGCTGGCCAGATGAAGCGTGTCGCCCTTGGTCGGCCCGCCCTCGACCGCCTGGTTGGTGATGCCGTTCGGGCCGATGACAGGCAGGCCACCCCAGTTCCTGTTGGGGCCATTGTCCATGACGTACATCTTGCCATCGGCGGCCAGCACTAAATCATAGGGATTCCGGTAGCCGGGCGAGTAGATCTGCACCGGGCTGCCGGCCACGATCTTGGCCATGTTCAGGCCGTCGTTGCCGCCGAACACCGTCTCAATGTCGTCGGCCCGCGTCGGATCGTTCAGCGTCGGAAGGTCATGGATGTACTTCTGCGGCGTTCCCGACGACGAGTCGATCTTGATGGGCATGGCGTCGATCGCCGTCAGGTCGACCTTCAGGATCGCGGCGGAGTACGTGTATTCAGGCAGGTAGCCGAAGCTGCTCGACGGGGCGCCCATGTTCGTGTTGCCGCCCACCGCGACATAGAGCGTGTTCGTGGCCTTGTCGTACTGGAGGCCGTTGACGGAATGGTTCTCCTCGCTGCGGGGCAGGCCCCGGACCAGGTCCACCTTGTCCCACTGTCCGGTCGCCGTGTTCAGCGTGAGCCGCGAGATCATCCCCGAATTGGTGTCCAGACCGGAATCCGAGCTCACGGCGATCCGCGGGTCGCTCGAGCCGACGTAGATCACCGGAGCGGCCGCGGTGCCGGCCACCACGAGGCCCGTCACCTGCCGCGTCGTCACGGCCGAGTTCAGGGTGCCATCATCGTTGTGGTTCGGGATCGCCTTGACCAGATTGATGGTCTCGGTCGCGACGACATTGTACCCGGTGTCGGACTTCTGGACGGTGAAGATCTTGATCGTTCCGTCCTGCTGGCTGGCGTAAAGCCGGCCATCGGCGCCGAATTGTATTGATGTAGGATTGTTGATCGACGCACCCGTCAGCGAAAACTGGGTGAAATCCGTTGCAAGATCCACAGCCATGACCCAACCTCTTTCAAACCGACACACTCGCATCCGGGTGCCGAGCAAATTGAATGCTTCGCTTCTCTTTGATTTGTCCCCGAGCCCGATCTGGCGGCGTCATTCAGACACTCTTATCGGCCGCCGGAACGCCGTCAGGCGCTCTGGACACGCTCTGCGCGCTGGCACGCCAGACTGCTCAGATCGATCGGCCTCCCCTTCGCGCCAGCGTTGAAAACGTGGCGCGGGCTCTCGGGTCAGGCTAAGTCCATTGGTGTGAATCTGCAAACACAAAGTTTAGTATTTACAGCCAATTCCTCCTCTTGACACCATCAGTCTAGCTGATCAGGTCAACTCCCGGTTGACCGGGGTGATGGGTCTCCAGGCTGGCCGTCCACGAGCAGCATGACCGATCGGCGCCCTTAATCGGCGCCGCTCCCGCCGGGGTCGTCCTCCAACGAGCTGTCCGGTCCGCGCCGCGGCAATCCTGCCGAGAGGAGGAGGAAGGGCCGGGGTCCGGCCCGTGGGAACGTTGCCGCAGGAGACCTGTCCTGTCCGCGGGCCAGCCTTGCCGGTCCCATCTCGCCGCTATGCAGGCAATGCATGACAGCCCTGCGTTGAACTTCGGCCCTTGGCATGGAAGATCCGAATGCCTCGACGGGAACCGGGTCTGGCCTAGCTTCCCGGCGGTCCCGCATAGTTTGCCTCCTCCTTCTTCGACCTCCCCGCCCTTCGGATTTTTCATGAACAAGCCGCTTGTGGGGGCGCTCTCGCGCTCCGAATTCGTTGCGCTGATCGCTGCGATCATGTCGCTCAACGCCTTGGCCATCGATGTCATGCTGCCCGCGCTTCCCCATATGGGGGCGGCGTTGAACGTGACGGATGACAATCACCGCCAGTTCGTCGTGTCGGTCTACATGATCGGCTTCGGACTGGGCCAACTGATCGTGGGGCCGCTCTCGGACCGGTTCGGCCGGCGCGCGCCGCTACTGGTCGGGATCGCGCTCTACATCGTCGCCGCCGTGGCCGCCGCCGCCGCGCCGACCTTCGGGCTGCTCCTCACCCTGCGCTTCATCCAGGGCCTTGGATCCGCCAGCACCCGCGTCATCGCGACCGCCGTCGTGCGGGACCGGTTCTCGGGCCATGCGATGGCCGAGGTGATGTCGCTGGCCTTCATGGTCTTCATGATCATCCCCGTGGTGGCGCCGTCGATCGGGGAGGTTCTGCTCGCCTTCAGCCCATGGCAGAGCATCTTCCTCTTCATGGGGGCGCTCGCCCTGGTCTTCGGGCTCTGGGCCCTGTTCCGCCTGCCCGAGACGCTCGATCCGGTGAAGCGACGCCCGCTGACGGCCGAGTCCATCTTCGGCGGCTTCCGGATCGTGGTGTCGAACCGGATGGCCTTCTGGTACGCCATGGCTGGGACCTGCACCTTCGGGGCGCTGTTCGGCTTCATCAGCACCGCTCAGCAGATCTATGTCGACATCTACGGGCTTGGGGTCTGGTTCCCGGCGGCCTTCGCCTTCGTCGCCGGGCTCATGGCCGTGTCGTCCTTCCTCAATTCCCGCATCGTTCGGGTCTGGGGGATGCGCCGCATCTCGCACTTCGCCATTCTGACCTTCACCGGCCTCAGCGGGATTCTCCTGCTGGCGAGCGTCATGATGCGGGGCCACCCGCCCCTGTGGCTGTTCCTGGGGCTCCTGTCCTGCATCATGTTCATGTTCGGGTGGGCGGCCTCGAACATGAACTCCCTGTCGCTGCAGCCGCTCGGGGCGATCGCGGGCACGGCCTCGTCCGTGTTCGGCTTCATCCAGACGTTGGGCGGGGCCGCGCTGGGCGGCTTCGTGGGCCAGCAGTTCAACGGCACCGTGGTGCCCACGGCCGCCGGCTACTTCGTCCTGGGCGCGATGGCCGTCATCTGCGTGCTGATCGCCGAACGGGGCAGGCTGTTCGATGCGCGCGGGGAGGACGTGGTCCCCGCCCGCTGAGGCGCAGGCATCGGCCCCCGCGAGGGTGGAGGCCGCCACGACGTTTGCAGGGGTCCGGATGTCGTCCGGACCTCGGGGTGTCCTCAGTGGATCACTTCGTCCGCGGTCACGCCCCAGATGGAGGTCTTGGGGGTCCAGCCGCCGTAGCCGCCCGCCGAGATGCGGCACCAGTCCACCTCGCAGGATTCGAGCCGGGCAATGACGCCCTTCTGGAGGAGCGCCACGGCCTGAGAGCCTTCGTCGGGCCGTGTGCGGAGCGGCAGGCGGTCCTCGTCCACGATGACCGTCCGCGTCCCCGACAGAAGCGAATAGTGCACCCAGCCTCCCTGGCCGTCACGATCCTCGACGCGTCGCCAGTGGCCATACTCGGCCGTGAGCAGGAGAGGCATGTCCTCGCGGACGAAGACCCAGTCGATGCGCTGGTCGATCGACGGCCCGCGGCGCGCGTTTCCTTCATCGCTTTTCAGCGACACGAAACGGGGCAGGGGCAGTGTCGTCTCGGGCCCGATGGTCGGCGCGGGAGGGGCGACAGGCGCCGGCCTCACCGAGGCCGGCACGACCACCGCCTCGGCGGCCGGGGCGGGCGCGGGATTCGTGATCGCGTCGGGCCTGGCCTGGGGCCTGATCTCGGCTGCGGCCGGGTTCGCCGCCAGAACCGCCACCCATAGCGCCGCACCAAGGCGCGCCCACCGCCAATCCGTCATGCCGCCCTCGAAGTCATGAGATGCCGGGGCTGTTCCCGCCCTCGGTTGCCGCCTGCACCTTGCCACGGGACGACAACCGTCGGAAGAGTCCGCGCCGTCCACGACCAGCAAGGCCGTCCGCCTGTTGTCGCGCTGCGACGGTGGCGGGGCCTTGCCGAACGGCCCTCCCCCAAGGCGCTTGGGCCGCAGCGCCCCGGGACGGCGGAATCCGTCCGTCGGTTCCGCCGATCCAGTGCTCCCCCGTTGACAGGCATTTCGATGGCGGCCCCGCCACGGCCTGCCATGGAAATCGGATCGCGCCCCGCCTGAACGCCACCGGGCGATGGTGGTCAGGGGATGAGCACCGTGGACCCGGTGGTCGCCCGGCCTTCCATGGCCCGATGCGCCTCGGCGACCTCGTCCAGGCGGAAGCGCTGGTCGATGCGCACCTTGATGTCGCCGTTCAGGACCTTGCCGAACAGGTCCGCCGCCATCTCGCGGCAGGTCGCAGGGTCGGCGATATGGGTGAAGAGCGTGGGTCGTGTCAGCTTGAGCGATCCTTTGGCCATCAGCGCGGTGATGTCGAAGGGCGGGACCTTTCCGCTCGCGTTGCCGAAGGCGATCAGCATCCCGAGCGGGCGGAGGGCGTTCAGCGACCCTTCGAACGTGTCCTTGCCCACGCCGTCCATCGCCACGTCCACCCCGCGCCCATCGGTGAGCCGCCGCACCTCGACCGCGACGTCCGCCTCCCGGTAGTTGATGGCTTCGGCGGCGCCGTGCTCCCGCGCCAGGGCGCACTTCTCCTCGGACCCGGCCGTCCCGATGAGCCGGATGCCCTCGGAGCGCGCCCATTGGCAGGCGATCAGGCCCACGCCCCCGGCGGCGGGCTGGAACAGGACCGTGTCGCCCGCGCCGATCGGCGTCGTACGGCGGAACAGGAACTGCACGGTCAGGCCCTTCAGCATGACCGCCGCCGCATCCTCGAACGAGATGCCGTCGGGCAGCGGCACGACCGTCCCGGCCGGCATCACCCGCGCTTCGGCATAGGCGCCCGACGGTCCCCCGCCATAGGCGGCGCGATCGCCGGGCTTCAGGTGCGTCACGCCCTCGCCGACGGCCTCGATGATCCCGGCCCCTTCCTGGCCCAGCGCGGCGGGCAGGGACATCGGATACAGCCCCGACCGCTGGTAGGCGTCGATGAAGTTGAGTCCGACCGCGTGGTGCCGGATGCGGACCTCGCCCGGGCCAGGGTCGCCCACCTGACGCTCCTCGATCTCGAGGACCTCGGGGCCGCCTGTCTGGCGGATGACGACGGTTCGGACAGCTTCGGCCATGGTGGGCTCCTGAATGCGGGCGACGTGATGCAAGCTAGCCGCAGCAACGGCGCGAGTGAACTGGCGCATTCGTTCGCCGGAACCCGAGCGCACCGCGCGAGTTTGACTTACAAATGCCTGTTTCCGAAAGGAGTTCACCATGCTCGGATGGGCCGTCACCTTCCTTGTGATCGCTCTGATCGCTGCGCTCTTCGGCTTCGGGGGTATCGCCTCCGCCTCGGCCGGGATCGCTCAGATCATCTTCTTCGTGTTCATCGCCCTGTTCGTGATCGCGATGATCATGCGCGCCGTCCGGGGCCGTCCCCCGGTCTGACGATAGAACGATGTCGAAAGGCCCCCCCACCGGGGGCCTTTCCATGTCAGCGGTAAACCTGGGACTCGGACGGGAAGGCGCGGCTCCGCACCTCCTCGGCGTAGGACCGGACGGCCTCGTCGATCATGGCGCCCAGCTGGCCATAGACCTTCACGAACTTCGGCGGCCGGCTCGGGTTCAGCCCAAGCATGTCCTCGAGCACCAGGATCTGGCCATCGCAAGCGGCCGACGCCCCGATCCCGATCGTCGGAATCGGGACCTGCGTCGTGATCCGCGCGGCCAAGGGCTCGACCATCCCCTCCAGCACCACGGCGAAGGCGCCCGCCTCGGCCACCACCTGCGCGTCCTTCTCGTGCAGCGGCCAGCTCTCTTCCTGGCGGCCCTGGGTCTTGAAGCCCCCCATCACGTGCGAGGACTGGGGCGTCAGCCCGATATGTGCCATGACCGGGATGCCCCGCTCGGTCAGGAAGCGGATGGTCTCGCCCATGCGGGCGCCGCCCTCGAGCTTCACGGCCCCGCAGCCTGTTTCCTTCATGATATGGGCGGCGTTGCGGAACGCCATGTTGGGGCTTTCCTCGTAGGTGCCGAAGGGCATGTCCACGACCACCAGCGCCCGCCGCGTCCCCCGCACCACGGCCTTGCCGTGCATGATCATGAGATCCAGTGGCACGCCCACGGTCGACTCCATCCCATGCATCACCATGCCGAGCGAGTCGCCCACGAGGATGAAGTCGGCGTAGCGGTCCACGATGGCCGCCGTGTGCGCGTGATAGCTGGTCAGCGAGACGATGGGATCGCCGCCCTTCCGGTCGCGGATCTGGGGAACGGTGATGCGGCGGACGGGGGAGGTGGGCTCGGTGCTCATCGCGGCTCCTTCGGCGGCTCGATCTCGCGCTGGTCGATCAGCAGGACGCCACCGACCTCGGCCGAGAGCATGATGCCTGCGCGCCGGGTGATGTAGCGCACCACGGGCGTAAAGCTCTCGGCGTCCACGATATCGAGGCCCCTGAGCGTGGCGCGCGGCTCCTGGGCGATGACCTCGCGGATCGTCTCGGCGATCCGCTCGACGGCCACGTGATCGCGGGCGAGCGCCTCTGCTCGGTCGAGAGCGCGGTTCAGGACCGTCGCTGCGCTCCGCGCCTCGGGGGAAAGGCGCGCGTTCCGCGAGGACATGGCCAGCCCGTCGGGTTCGCGCAGGGTGGGGACGCCGACCACCTGGACGGGCATGTGCAGGTCCCGCGCCATCGTCCGGATGACGGCGAGCTGTTGGTAGTCCTTTTCCCCGAACAGGGCCATGTCGGGTTGCACGATGTTGAACAGCTTGGTGACGACCGTCGCCACGCCACGAAAATGCCCGGGCCGGACGGCCCCATGGAACAGCCCGGACAGCCGGGTGGTCTCGACGATGGTCTCGTCCCCGTCGGGGTACATCTCCCCGACCGAGGGGAGGAACAGCGCCTCCACGCCATGCTCCGTGAGGAGCGTCCGGTCCGCGTCCAGAGTGCGGGGATAGGTTTCGAGGTCCCTGGGATCCCCGAACTGCGTCGGATTTACGAAGATCGAGGCGACGACGTGATCCGCCCGGCGTTTTGCCTCGCGCACGAGGGCCATGTGCCCGGCGTGAAGCGCCCCCATGGTCGGCACGAGCGCCACCGATCCGGTCCAGCCCTTCCGGAGCGCCCGGATCGCAGCGACGGTCTCGCAGGTGTTCATGGCCCCTCCCTTGCGCGCACCGAGTTCTAGGAGGGGAGGACGAGGGCGGCAAGCCTGCCTGGGGCGAGCCGTTCGCCGGGCTGCGGTGGCCGGCGCGGCATCCGACCCAGCGGGCCGTCATCCACGTCCTTCTAACAGTTGCTTGATGGATCGGTTGCGCGTCGGTTTCGACCTCCAAGGGGTCGGCCTCCTCTCGCGCTCGCTTGCCGGTTACGCCAGATTGCCCGCGGCTAACGCGCGAGGGATTCGATGAGCGGGTTGAAGACAGAAGTGAAGGCGCTCGTCGTGGGTGGCGGGGCCGTGGGCACCGGGATCGCGTATCACCTCGCCAAGAGGGGCTGGGATACCATGCTGCTGGAGCGGGACGAGCTGACGTCCGGCTCGACCTGGCACGCGGCGGGCCTCCTGCCCCTTTTCAACATGGGTTACGCCACCACCCACATCCACAAGTACTCGGTCGACTTCTACAAGTCCCTTGAGGCCGAGACGGGCCTCGACGCTGGGTTCTTCGTGGTGGGCAACCTCCGCATGGCGCAGACGCAGGAGCGGATGGACGAGTACATGCTGTACTCGACCACCGCAGAGACCGCGGGCGTCTACCACGAGTTCCTGTCGCCCGCCGAGATCAAGGACCGCTGGCCGCTGGTGCGGACCGAGGACCTGAAGGGCGCGCTGTTCCACCCGCAGGACGGCTACATCAACCCCGCCGACGTCACGATGGCCATGGCCAAGGGCGCCCGCCAGCGCGGCGTGACCATTGAGCGCAAGTGGCAGGTGGACGGCTACCGCTGGATGGGCGACCACTGGCGCGTGTCGGTGACGCGCATGGAGGACCGGGGCGGCAACCTCCTCCCCACCGAGGACCGCGAGGTCATCCGGGCCGAGCATGTCGTGACCGCCACCGGCAACCACGCCCAGCGGACCGCGAAGCTGCTCGGCATCAAGATCCCCGCCATCCCGGTCGAGCACCAGTACATCGTGACCGAACAGGACCCGGCGCTGGTGCAGTGGCGCTCCACCAACCCGCAGCACCCGGTGCTGCGCGACGCCGACGCCAAGTGGTACGTCCGCGAGGAGCGGGGCGGCTGGATCCTCGGCCCCTATGAGCGCAACGCGCCCGCCCGTTTCGAATACGGCGTGCCGGAATCGTTCCGTGCCGACCTGTTCCCGCTCGACCTCGACCGGATCGAGGTCGAGTACATGTCGATGATCCACCGCCTCCCGTCCTCCGAGACCGTGGGCCTCAAGGACGACTACAACGGCCCGATCTGCTACACGCCCGACGGCAACCCGCTCGTGGGCCCGGCGCCCGGCCTGCGCAACATGTGGCTGGCCGAGGGCTTCTCGTTCGGGATCACCGCCGCAGGCGGCACCGGCCATTACCTCGCGCAGATGATGGTGGACGGCGAGGCCGAGATCGACATGGCCTCGCTCGATCCCAAGCGCTTTGGCAACTGGATGACGACCGAGTACGCGGCCCGCAAGAACGAGGAAGCCTACGAGCACGTCTTCATCCTTCACCACCCCGACGAGGAGCGCCCGGCCTGCCGTCCGCTCCGGACCTCTCCGGCCTATGACCGGCAGAAGTCGCGCGGCGCGCAGTTCGGGCAGGTGAACGGCTGGGAACGTCCGATCTACTTCGGCCCGCTGGACGCGCCCGAAGGCTTCGACCACGACACCCGCAGCTTCCGCCGCGGCGGCTGGTGGCAGTACGCCGTCGACGAAGCCAAGGCGATCCGCGAGACGGTTGGCATGATCGACGCCACCGCCTTTGCCAAGCATCGGGTCAAGGGCCCGGGCGCGACCGCCTTCCTCGACTGGTTCACGACCAACAAGCTGCCCAAGGTCGGGCGCATCAACCTGACCTACGCGCTGACGGATGCGGGCACGACGCGGACGGAGTACACCATCGTCCGTCTGGCCGAGGACGACTACTACCTCGTCTCCGCCGGGGCCTGGGCCGACTATGACGGCGACTTCCTGCGGAAGTCCGTCGAGGACATGGAGCCCACCTTCGGCCGCATCGAGGTGCAGGACGTCACGACCCAATGGGGCGTCTTCGCGCTGGCTGGTCCGAACTCCCGCGCGCTGCTGAGCGCGGTGATCAAGGATGCCGACCCCGAGTCAGCCCTGTCGAACAAGCGCTTCCCCTGGCTGTCGGCCCGGCGGATCGAGCTTGGCATGTGCCCGGTCCAGGCGATCCGCGTGGCCTACACCGGTGAGCTTGGCTGGGAACTGCATCACCCGATCGAGATGCAGAACTACCTGTTCGACCTGCTGATGAAGGCCGGGGAGGCGCATGGCCTGAAGCTGGTCGGCGCCCGCGCCCAGAACTGGCTGCGGCAGGAAAAGAGCTACCGCGCCTTCGGCAACGAACTGGGCCGGGACGCGACCCCGCTCGAAGCCGACCTGCCACGCTTCGTGGACCAGGAGAAGGACTTCCGTGGCAAGGCGGCGATGCAGGCGCTGGGGATCCGCTCCAAGTGCGTCACCGTCCTCATCGACGGCCCCGCCGACGCCGACCCCTGGGGCCGAGAGGCGCTGTATACCGAGGGCGGCGAGAAGATCGGCCGACTCACCTCGGGTGGCTACTCGGTCGCCTTCGGCAAGTCGATCGGCATGGGCTACATCCGGCCCGACCTCGCCGTCCCGGGCACGAAGCTCAAGGTCCGCATGTTCCGCGAGCTGTTCGACGCCGTCGTGACCGAGGACAGCCCCTACGACCCGACCAACGCCCGGATCCGTCAGGACGGCTGAGGGCCAGGACCGATATCACGTTCCGGGGCGACGCGGACGCGCGCCCCGGACCACGTCGTGTTGCCCCGTCCGAACTGACGTTTTCATTCGGCCGACGACGTGGACGGGGGGAAGCGGTGATCTACCCTCGGGATCATACCCCTCGGGAAGGTCCTGTCGATGCTCCGAACCCTCGTGCTGCTCGCCGCGCTGGCTCCGCTTCCGGCGCTGGCTCAATCCTACCCGCCATCGGGCGGCAACCGGGTGGCCCTGACGCTCGGGGTCGGGGTTGCGGCGGTGCCCGATTACTTCGGCTCGGACGAAGCCGTCCCGGAGTTCGATTTCCGCGTGATCGCGCCCTATCTGCGCTTCGGACGGTTCTCGGTCGGGCGCGAGGATCCCACGGCACGGCCCGAAGGATTCGGCTTCCGGGGCTCGTTCCGGTACATCCCCGAGCGCTCGTCCGAGGACCACGACGAACTCGCCGGCCTCCCGGACGTGGACCGCACCTTCGAACTGGGGGGTGGCCTGTCCTACGCCCAACGCAACTGGGAAACCTTCGCCGTCGCCCGCTACGGCTTTGGCGGCCACGAGGCCTGGGTGGGCGAGCTGGGTCTGAACGTCATCGCGCAACCCACGGAGCGGCTGACGCTGCGCGCCGGTCCTCGTGTGCTGATCGGAAGCGGTGATTACGCCGACGCCTATTTCAGCGTTCCCGAGGCGACGCCCAGCCTTGCAGCCTACGACGCCGACGGTGGGGTCCTGTCCTCCGGGCTCGAGGCGGTTGCGACCTATCAGCTGACCGACGTCTGGGGCCTGCGCGCTCGGGTGCGTTACGAGCGCCTGATGAACGACGCCGCCGACAGTCCGATCACAGGCGAGGACGACCAGATCACCGCAAGCCTGCTGGTCACGCGGCGGTTCAGCCTGGACTTCTGAAGGATGGTGCGGCTCAGACGAGCCGCGCCGACTCCACCGCCGCCTTGACGAAGCCTGCGAACAGGGGGTGAGGGGCGAACGGCTTGGATTTCAGCTCCGGGTGGAACTGAACGCCGATGAACCAGGGGTGGTCCTTCCACTCGACGATCTCGGGCAACCGCCCATCGGGGCTCATGCCCGAGAAGCACAGGCCGCAGGTTTCCAGCTTTTCGCGGAAGGCGGTGTCCACCTCGTAGCGGTGGCGGTGGCGCTCCTCGATCTGCGTCGCGCCGTAGACGTCCGACACCAGCGATCCCGGCGCGAGATGGGCCGTGTAGGCCCCCAGGCGCATCGTGCCGCCCTTGTCGTCGGTCACCTTGCGCTCGACCACGTGGTTGCCCTGCACCCATTCCCTCAGGTGGTAGACGACCGGCGTGAACCGCTTGCGCCCGGCTTCGTGGTCGAACTCCTCCGAGCCCGCGTCCTCGACCTTGGCGACATTGCGCGAGGCCTCGATGACGGCAAGCTGCATCCCCAGGCAGATGCCCAGATACGGCACGTTGTGTTCGCGCGCGAACTTGGCCGCCGCGATCATGCCCTCGGTCCCCCGCTCGCCAAATCCGCCGGGAACCAGGATCGCGTCGAAGTCCTCGAGGTAGGGGGCTGGGTCCTCGCGCTCGAAGAGCTCGCTCGACACCCACTCGGCCCTGACGCGCACGCGGTTGGCCATCCCCCCGTGGGTCAGCGCCTCGGCGATGGACTTGTAGGCGTCCTCCAGCTGCGTGTACTTGCCCACGACGGCGACCTTGACCTCACCCTCGGGGTGCTCGAGCCGGTCCATCACGTCGTGCCAGCGGCTCAGGTTGGGCTTGGGCGCGGGCGAGATGCCGAACGCGTCCAGCACCGCCTGGTCCAGCCCTTCCTTGTGGTAGGCCAGCGGGGCCTGGTAGATCGACTTGAGGTCATAGGCCGCGATCACGGCCTCCTTCCGCACGTTGCAGAAGAGGGCGATCTTTTCGCGCTCCCGCTCGGGGATCGGGTGTTCGGAGCGGCAGACCAGCACGTCGGGGGCGAGGCCGATGGACTGCAGTTCCTTGACGGAGTGCTGGGTGGGCTTGGTCTTCAGTTCGCCCGAAGCGGCGAGGTAGGGCAGGAGGGTCAGGTGCATCAGGATGCACTGGCCGCGCGGCCGTTCATGCGTGAACTGGCGGATCGCCTCGAAGAAGGGCAGCCCCTCGATATCGCCGACGGTCCCGCCGATCTCGCACAGCATGAAGTCGACCTCGTCCTCCCCGATGGACAGGAAGTCCTTGATCTCGTTGGTGACGTGCGGGATCACTTGGATCGTTTTGCCCAGGTAGTCGCCCCGCCGCTCCTTCTCGAGGACGGTCGAATAGATCCGGCCGGAGGAGACTGAATCCGTGCGCCGCGCCGCGACGCCGGTGAAGCGTTCGTAATGGCCGAGGTCGAGGTCCGTCTCGGCGCCGTCGTCGGTCACGAAGACCTCGCCATGCTCGAAGGGCGACATCGTGCCGGGATCGACGTTCAGGTAGGGATCGAGCTTGCGCAGCCGCACCGTGTATCCCCGTGCCTGCAGCAGAGCCCCCAGGGCCGCCGAAGCCAAGCCCTTGCCAAGGCTGGAGACCACACCGCCGGTGATGAAGATGTAGCGCGCCATCGGAACCCCCGTGGAATGACCAATAGAATCAGGGCCGGCGCACCATGGGTCACGCCGCCACGGGATTTCCTTCTAGACGGAAGCGCCCCGCTTGCGCAACCGCCAGCCGTCAAGTCGGTTCAGTCCCCCGAGGGCACCAGCGGCGCGTCCTGCGCTGGCGTGTTTGTCCCGGCCGGGGGCGGCAGCAGGCTGCCGTCGCCGCCCAGGTCGGGTAGGGCCGGCGCTTCGCTTTCCTCGGCCGTGCCGCCGTGGGCGTCCGAGTTGATCTGGTCCACGACCGAGGATCCGGCCGACTTCTCGGCCGCGATGATGGTCAGCACGACGGACATCGCCATGAAGGCCCCGCCGATGATCCAGGTCGCCCGCCCCAGAGCCGTGGCCTGGCCCCGGCCCGACATCACGCCGCCCGCGCCCATGCCCAGGCCGCCCCCTTCGGAACGTTGAAGGAGCACCACCCCGATCAGCGCGACGGCAAGGATCAGGAGGATCACGAGGGCAACGGTTTCCATGGCGCTTTTCTCAAGGGGCGGAACGCGGCGCTTCTAAAGGGAGTCGCGGGGTCCCGCAAGCCTTCGTCCGCACGGCTTCCCCCGCCCTCACGTCACCGCTATAGGGGGCGCGTTTGCATCAGGGGGAACCAGCATGGCCAACGTCGTCGTCGTGGGCGCGCAATGGGGCGACGAAGGAAAGGGCAAGATCGTCGACTGGCTGTCCGAACGGGCGGACGTGATCGCCCGGTTCCAGGGGGGGCACAACGCGGGCCACACCCTCGTCGTCGGCAACCAGGTCTACAAGCTCTCGCTCCTTCCGTCCGGCATCGTGCGCGGCAAGCTGTCGGTGATCGGCAACGGCGTGGTCCTGGACCCCTGGGCCCTGATGGAGGAGATCGCCCGCCTGGAAGGGCAGGGCGTCCGCATCACGCCCGAGAACCTGATGATCGCCGAGAACGCGCCGCTGATCCTGCCCCTCCATGGGGAGCTCGACCGCGCGCGCGAGAGCAGCACCGCGGTGGCCAAGATCGGCACGACCGGGCGCGGGATCGGCCCGGCCTATGAGGACAAGGTGGGCCGCCGCGCGATCCGCGTGGCCGATCTGTTCGACCCCGCGACCGTGGCCCAGCGCATCGAGCGGCTGCTGACGCACCATAACGCGCTTCGCCGCGGCCTGGGCCTGCCGGAAGTCGACGCCACAGACCTTCAGGCGCGCCTGGAAGAGATCGCACCCAAGCTGCGGCCCTACGCCGCCCCAGTCTGGAAGGTGCTGAACGAGGCCCGCCGCGCCGGCAAGCGAATCCTGTTCGAAGGCGCGCAGGGCTCGCTCCTCGATGTGGACTTCGGGACCTACCCCTACGTGACCTCCTCCACCACGCTGGCTGGGCAGGCAGCGACCGGCACCGGCCTTGGGCCTTCCGCGGCGGGCTTCGTCCTGGGCATCGTTAAGGCTTACACAACCCGGGTGGGCGAAGGACCCTTCGCCGCCGAGTTGCACGACGAGATCGGGGAGCACCTGCGGACCGTCGGACATGAGCGTGGAACCGTCACCGGACGTAACCGCCGCTGCGGCTGGTTCGACGCGGTGCTCGTGCGCCAGACCTGCGCGCTGTCGGGCGTCAACGGCATCGCTCTGACCAAGATGGACGTTCTCGATGGCCTGTCCGAGCTGAAGATCTGTGTGGCCTACGATCTCGATGGCGAGCGGCTCGACTACCTGCCGACGGCGGCCGATGCCCAGGCCCGCTGCAAGCCCATCTACGAGACCATCGAGGGCTGGAACTCCTCCACGGCCGGCGCACGTTCCTGGGCCGACCTTCCCGCCCAGGCCATCAAGTATGTCCGCCGGATCGAGGAGCTGATCCAGTGCCCCGTCGCCTTGGTCTCCACGAGCCCCGAGCGCGACGACACGATCCTCGTGACCGACCCTTTCGCGGACTGAGCCATGGCCCTGAGCTACCGCGCGCGGCGCATCTGGACCTACCTGATCCTGCTGGTCGGCCTGCCGGTCTACGTCGTGGCCGCCGTCAGCCTGATCAACTGGATCGAAGGCGAATACGGCCGTGCGCCGGTCTGGCTCCAGCTGATCGTGTATGTGGCCCTGGGCTTCCTTTGGGCTCTCCCGTTCCGGTCGGTCTTCCGAGGTGTCGCGCGCGATGACCCCGACCGGCCGCCCCGGCCCTGACCGCCCCGGTCAGGCCGGGTCCTTGTCCTCGTGGTGGTCCGGGTGCGATCCGGCGGCAGGCGGCGTCGCCCGCACGGCCGCATCGAGGTCATGGCGGAACGAGGTCCTGCGACGCTCGGCCCCCGATTGCGGCCCGCCCAGGAGCCTTTCTGCTTCCGCCGCCGCAACGGCGGCCTTGAGGTGGGCCAGCGTCTCCCGGCGGCGTGCCGCGTCCGGGGCCGCGAGGTGGCGCTCGGCTTCGGACAGGAATCGGTCGAGCGTGTCCCCATCGACGTCGGATGGCGTGTCCGGAAGCTGCCGGCGTCGTGGCGCACGGCCAGGCCGGGGCGACTTGACGGCGGGCGCGCCGGCCGGAGGCGCGTTGGCCGCTCTCTGGGCCATTTCCACGATCCGCTTCAACGCGCCCATGTCCAGGGATGGCGGGGCGGTGCCGTCCCGGCTCTCGAGGCCCCGCAAGGCCTCGGAGAGCGCGGCGGCCGCCTCGGCTGGATCGTCGAAATCCCGCAGGTTGAACGTTAGGCCGCCTATGGTGACCTGCATTCCGTCGCTGGCATCACTCATGACATTGCTCGTTCACTCGGACCCGTGCCGCCAGGCTGTTCATGCGACTCGGGCATCAAGCCAAACGAGCCATCGACGAAACAGGGGTTCTTTCATGACGGTTTCAAGGCGCCGCCTGACCTGGAGTGACAATGCATGAGCGCCGGGGCGGTCGTCCATAGCAAGTGGCCCGTCACCCTCCTGGGTGGCGGGGTCGCGCCGGCCGATGATGTGGCTACCGCGCTGGAGCTGGCTCCGACGCTCGTGGCGGCGGACGGCGGGGCCGGGACTGCATTGGCCCTGGGGCTGAGGCCCGAGGCGGTGATCGGGGACATGGACAGCCTGTCGCCCGAGGCGGCTGCGGCCTTTGCCCCCTGCCTGCATCCCGTGGCGGAGCAGGATACGACCGACTTCGACAAGGCCCTCACCCGCATCGAGGCGCCCGTGGTGCTCGCCGTCGGGTTCGCCGGAGGTCGGCTCGATCACGAGCTGGCCGCGCTTCATAGCCTCGTGCTGCGCGCCGACCGGCCTTGTCTGCTGCTCGGTCCCGACACGCTCGCGTTCCATGCGCCCCCCGAGATCGATCTGCCGCTGGCGCCAGGCACCCTTGTGTCCATTTTTCCGTTCGCGCCCCTGCGCCTTCGGTCCGACGGCTTGCGCTGGCCGACGGATCACCTCGAATTCGCGCCCGATCGCCGCATCGGCACCTCGAACGAGGCGGCTGGCCCGGTGCGGCTCAGGCCCTCCACCCGGGGGGCGCTGGTCATCCTGCCACGCGCGACGCTGCCGCTGGCCCTCGACTCGCTGCGCGCCGCGCCACGCTGGCCGCCCGCTCCCGGTGGATGACATAAAGGCCGGACCCGACGATCACCGCGATCCCGATCCAGGTCAGGGCGTCCGGAAAGTCCCCAAAGACGAGGAAGCCCAGAGTGGACGCCGTCACGATCTCGAGATAGTTGAGAGGGGCGAGCGTTGCGGAAGGCGCAAAGCGCAGCGCCACCGTCATCAGCATATGCGCCACCGCCGAGGCCAGTCCCACGCCGAACAGCCAGAGCCAGGCCAGCTTCTCCGGCCAGACCGGATCGAGCTCGGGCAGCCCCGTCCCGTCGGCCCACCAGAGCGCGGGAAGGCAGATCGCGAACGCGAGGACCGAGGTGTGGTACTGCATGGGGATCGGGTGCATGCGTTTGGACAGGCCCCTGGTGACCAGCATGTAGGCGGCAAAGCTCAGGGCCGTGCCCAGGGGCCACAGGGCCACCGGGCCGAAGGTCGCAAAGCTCGGCTGGATCACGAGGAGCGACCCTATGAACCCCACCGCGCAGGCGACGATCCGGCGCGGTCCCACCGTGTCGCCGAACACCAGCCGCCCCAGGATCAGCAGCACGAAGGGCATCACGAACACGATGGCCAGCGCGTCGGCCAAAGGCATGACATCGATGGCCGACACGAAGGCATAGGTGGACAGCACGAGGAAGAGCGCCCGCAGCCCCACGGGACCCCAGAGCCCCCACGGGAGCAGAAGCCCATGCGCGACCGCCAGCGGCAGCATCAGCGCGCCCTGCACGAGGAAGCGGGCCGCCGTCACCTCGCCCACCGGCAAGGTCTGGGCCGCGAGCTTGGATGCGACGTCGATCAGGGGCGCGGTCACGACGAAGCCCAGCATGAGGGCGACGCCGGTCAGGGTTCTGTCGGCCATGGCACGCATCCGGGGCAGGGGGTCGTCCGATCCCTAGCAGGCGCGGCCAGGGAGGGCCAGGGTGCCGCATGGTCTACTGCGGCGGGCTCATGCTAGAGGCGCGCCGAGCCATAGAACGAGAGGACTTCCGATGCCGTCCATCCTTCGCGCCGCCCTGGCCGCGCTCCTGCTGTCTGCCGCGCCCGCGCTGGCCGGGGACATCGGCATCCACCATCCCTATGCCATCGCCAGCCGGCCGGGCGCCCCGACCGGCACCGCCTACATGCTGATCCATAATCACGGCGACCAGGACGACCGCCTCCTTTCGGCCTCCTCTCCCGCCGCGGAACGTGTGGAGCTCCACACGACCACCGAGGAGAATGGCGTGCTTCGCATGCAACCGATCGAGGGGGGCCTCCCGATCCCGGCCGATGGAGAGCTCGACCTGTCGCGGGGTGGGCCGCACATCATGTTCATGGGCGTCAAGGAGCCGTTCGAGGATGGCGATGTCATCGAGCTGACGCTTACCTTCGAGAAGGCGGGCGAGATGACCTTTCGCGTCCCCGTGGACCTTGGCCGGCTGACCGACGACGCGCCGATGGCCGACCATGGGGAGCACGCCATGCCCGAAGAGGGTCACGATCATGGCGACCATGCCGAGCCCGAGGGGCACGACCACGAGGGCCATGGGGGCTGAGGCCCCGAGCCATCGAAAGGCGGGTCATCACGGGTATGTGATGCTAATATAGAAACTCTCTGTTTCCGTTTACGTGCCTGTCACCGGCGCGAGAGGTCCTCGTGACCAGAAACCGGGAGTTTCAGATGACATCACGACTGCTTGCCACCACCGCATGCCTTGCGGTTCTGACAGCGGCCGGCGCCGCAAGCGCGGCCACGACGGGCCTGGGCTATGCGCTGGGCAACGGCGGGGCTTCGCTGGTCACCATCGGCGACCTGAACAACCCCGCGGGCCTGTCCGGGGTCATGCTGTCCACGGCGGATGGCCGGGACCTGGCCCTCGACGACCTCTCCGTCCGTCCCAGCACCGGCGGGCTTTACGGCTACAGCGGCACCACCGACACCTATTATCTGGTCGATCCCATGACGGGGATCGCGACGGCTCAGGCGATGGGGCCGGCAGTCAACGAGGGCGCCGCGGCTGGCTTCGATTTCAACAACGTCATCGATGCGGCACGGCTGGTCACGACCAACGACGACAACTTCGTCTTCGATCCCAAGGTGATGCCCGCCACCGTCACGCAGGCGACGGACCTTTTCTACGTGGCGGGTGACGTCAACGAAGGAGTGGATCCGACCATCTTCTCCAACGCCTACACAAACGCTGTGCCGATGGCGACGTCCAACGTCCAATATGTGCTGGACAGCGGGACGGACTCGCTGGCGCTCCTGGGCAACAACGCAGGCACCCTGACCACCGTCAGCCAGCTTTACCTGAATGGCAGCAAGGTCGATTTCTCGAGCGTCGGCGGCTTCGATATCCTGTCGATGTTCGAGGGCGACAACACGGCCTACGCGCTGCTGAGCATCGACGGCGTGCAATCGCTGTTCAGCTTCCTGCTGCCCGGAGCTGGGGAGAAGGTCGCGCTCAACTTCATCGGCGATGTCGGGACGAGCTTCGGTTCGCTTCAGGGCTTCGCCGTCGCCAGCGCGCCGGTCCCGGTGCCGCTTCCGGCCGCTGGCCTTCTGCTTGGCGCCGCGCTGGGCGGTCTTGCGGTCCTGCGCCGCCGCGCCGTCACGGCCTGAGCCTCCGGGAGGCGTCCCGCCGGGACGCTTCCCTCATCAACCGCAGATCGCGGCGGCGCGGTCGGCAAAGGCCTTGTAACGCCGCCAGAAGGCCTCGTCCCCGGGGCGGTTCGACTGGCGGACCTCTTGGGCGGACTGCGGGTCCTCGAAGAAGCCGGCCGCGCGCCGCTGGTCCGATCCCGACAGCGACTGGTTCGCGACCCCCTGGATGCACGAGCAGAGCTGCGCGTTCGCCGCATTCCGCCCCCCGGCCATGCAAGCCCGCCCGATATCGCCCGACACGCCGCCCCCGCAGCCGCCGAGCACCCAAAGCGCCGCCAGCGCGCCGCACAGCCCGAATCTCCGCACTGACCTGCCTCGTGTTCTTCTGCCCGCCGGGTATATTGGCGATCCGGGCGGCGAAGCGCAATTCGCCCGATCGGGGCGTGCGGCGTCCCTCCGCCTCCTGGGGCCGCTCGTTCACGCAAGCGCGACGTCGTGGCGCCGTCCGGACGCGTGCGAGCGCATTGACGCGTTGCCCTTTCGACACCATAGCGTGCAGCCATGACCGAGCTTTCCCGCATCCGCAATTTCTCCATCGTGGCCCATATCGACCACGGCAAATCCACCCTCGCCGACCGGCTGATCCAGTCGACCGGGACGGTCGCCGACCGCGACATGAAGGAGCAGCTGCTCGACTCGATGGACATCGAGCGGGAGCGGGGCATCACCATCAAGGCCAACACCGTCCGGATCGACTACAGGGCCAAGGACGGCAACGCCTATGTCCTGAACCTGATCGACACCCCCGGCCACGTCGACTTCGCCTACGAGGTCAGCCGCTCCATGCGCGCGGTCGAAGGCTCGCTCCTCGTCGTCGACGCTTCGCAGGGCGTCGAGGCGCAGACGCTCGCCAACGTCTACCAGGCCATCGACGCGGGCCACGAGATCGTCCCCGTCCTCAACAAGATCGACCTTCCGGCCGCCGAGCCCGACCGTGTCAAGGCGCAGATCGAGGACGTGATCGGCCTCGACGCCTCGGACGCCGTGCTGATCTCGGCCAAGTCCGGCCTCGGCATCCCCGACGTGCTAGAGGCCATCGTCAACCGCCTGCCCGCCCCCAAGGGCGACCGCGCCGCGCCGCTCAAGGCCATGCTGGTCGACTCCTGGTACGACTCCTACCTCGGCGTGGTCGTCATGATCCGCGTCATGGACGGCGTCATCCGCAAGGGCGACCGCATCCGCATGATGCAGACCAACGCCGTCTACGGCATCGACAAGCTCGCCGTGCTGCGCCCGCAGATGGTCGACATCGACGAGCTCGGCCCCGGCGAGATCGGCGTCTTCACCGCTTCGATCAAGCAGGTCCGCGACACCCGCGTCGGCGACACCATCACGACCGAGCGCAAGGGTGCCGAGACGCCGCTCCCGGGCTTCAAGCCCGCGCAGCCCGTGGTGTTCTGCGGCCTCTTCCCCGTGGACGCCGCCGACTTCGAGGACCTGCGCGACGCCATCGAGAAGCTGGCCCTCAACGACGCGTCCTTCTCCTTCGAGATGGAGACCTCGGCCGCCCTGGGCTTCGGCTTCCGCTGCGGCTTCCTGGGCCTCCTCCACCTGGAGGTCATCCGGGACCGGCTCGAACGCGAATACGACATCGACCTCATCACCACGGCGCCCTCGGTGGTCTATCACCTCTACATGAAGGACGGGGAGGTGAAGGACCTCCACAACCCCGCCGACATGCCCGACCTGACCTACGTGGACCACCTGGAGGAGCCGCGGATCAAGGCCACCATCCTCGTCCCCGACGAATACCTGGGCGACGTGCTCAAGCTCTGCCAGGACCGGCGCGGCATCCAGCTCGACCTGAGCTACGCCGGCAACCGCGCGATGGTGGTCTACGACCTGCCGCTGAACGAGGTCGTGTTCGACTTCTACGACCGCCTGAAGTCCGTGACCAAGGGCTACGCCAGCTTCGACTACTCGATCACCGGCTACCGCGAGGACGCGCTGGTCAAGATGTCGATCCTGGTCAACGACGAGCCCGTGGACGCCCTCTCCATGATGGTCCACCGCGACCGCGCCGAGATGCGGGGCCGCGCCATGGTCGAGAAGCTCAAGGACCTGATCCCCCGCCACATGTTCAAGATCCCGATCCAGGCTGCCATCGGCGGCAAGGTCATCGCCCGCGAGACTCTGTCGGCGCTGCGGAAGGACGTGACCGCCAAGTGCTACGGCGGCGACGCCACGCGGAAGCGCAAGCTGCTGGACAAGCAGAAGGCGGGCAAGAAGAAGATGCGGCAGTTCGGGAAAGTGGACATCCCTCAGGAGGCGTTTATCTCGGCGTTGAAGATGGACGGGTGAGTGGCACTAGTCTTAACGCAAGACCTGCCTCGCGAATAAGGCGGATGCTGACCTCCATGCTTGCGGCAAAATTTACTTCGTTGGCTGGGCGTTCGTAAGTAATTAATGTTGAGATCCCACTCTGAATGATGGCTCTCATGCAATCCGCGCAGGGAAAAAGGTTGCTGTAGATAGCTGATCCGGCAAGAGGTACGCCGGTACGAGCTGCATTGTAGATTGCATTTCTCTCGGCGTGCTCAAACCAGAAGTACTTTTCGCCTGTTACACGATTGTGGCGGTCTTCAATGTCGCCAGAGATTCCTCTAGGCAGGCCGTTGTAGCCCGTCGACAAAATAACATTTCCGTCTCCAACTATAACAGCGCCAACTCGTCTTCCTCTTTCCTCGCTCCAACCAGCGATGTGATCGCACAAACCTAGGAACCGCTTGTCCCAACGTTCGGAAGTGGAGGAAGTGGACTTGATCATCTTCATGAACTCGGAGGTAGTTGATGTTAGTTGTTGAGAGCCAAGTTGAGGAGCGAGGTTTAGTCTCTCCTGCCTCGCAGATCCAAACCAAGAACTCTACCTGCGATCTCACCGTCGGCAGGATTTTTCCTGCCGGTCCGGACTCAGTTGAGTGGTCCAACGACTCCGACGAGATCTGGCTCAAGCCGAGCCACATGGTTTCCGTTGTCACATCGCAGCGCCTCTCTTTACCCGCCGACGTTACGGGATTAGCGACGTTAGTAACATCGCTGACGCAAGAGGGAATCCTTTGTTTGAATGTTGGAGTAGTTGACCCGGGCTATGATGGGCCTCTCGGGGCAACTCTAGTCAACTTTTCAAACAAAGAGCGCCGCATCTATGTTGGGCAGAGATTGTTTAGGGTTCTGTTCATTCAGCATTCCCCGATTAAGAAGTTAGAGCCGTTTGTTCAGCATCCGACGACTTACGGCTATAAGGTTGCGCAGCGAAGTAGAAACCAATTCTCTGAAACGTTCTTGGATGTGAAGAGCCTTCGGAGAGCAGCTGAAGACCACGCATGGCGCGTTGTTCTGGGTTCAATAATGCGAAACTGGGTGCCGTTGTTGGCGATTATTCTTGCGGCCTTTGCTTGGCTTGCTCCGAGGTCTCCTCAGACGGGCAACGCGATAAGTCCTCCGGCCGTCCAGAGCGATTAGGAGGTCTAGAGGGCAGTTCCATGCAGCAAGCCTAAGGTGAGTGGAGCGCCCCTCGGGCGCGCAACCCACGCGGAGGGGCTCTCGTGGGGGAACCGCGTGGGTTGCGTCCGCGATGCGGGCTCCACCCACCCTACGCGACGGCTCTTCCGACGCCGAACCTCACTCACCCTCCCGCCGCCGGAACGACGAGAACGGCCAATCCTCCGGATTCTCCACGAGCCCGTGCTTGGCCGGGTTGATCCGGCAATACTCCACATGCGCGAGGACATCGGCCTCGTCTCGGATCGCGTGCTCCCGGAACCACCCCCCACCCCCAACCCTTTCCCTTCCGCCGCCTCCACCGGAAAGGACCCCACCATGAACCGCAGCCAGCTCTGGGCGATCCTCATCGGGGTGTTCGTCGTCTTGGTCCTCATCTACATCTTCTTCGCCACCGGCGGGCCCGAGAACGTGCAGGAGGGCAACCCCGCCGACGCGCAGTCGAGCCAGCCCGTCACGCCGGGCACCGCAGAGAACCAGTGATGTGACGCCCTGACGGGCGTGGGCCGGACCACGCCATGCCCAAGGGGCAGCGACGGTCTGAACGCAAGGACGCGGCGCGGCCTTTTTTGGGCCGCGCCGCGCTTGTGTCGTCCAGTGGCGTGTCATGCGGGCTGGAGGTCCATCCGGGGCCGCCGCGCCGCGCCCATCCCGGCCACCGCAAGGCCGGCCGCGCCCAGCGCCGCAATGAGCGCCGTCATGTCCAGGAGGGTCCGGCCGTCCGCATGCTCGCCCGGATAGACCTCGGCCATGGCCGGGTCCTCCGGGAGGTAGCGGACCTCGACCTCCTGGCCGACGCGGACGCTGTCGAAGACCGACGGCGGCACCGCGTGCCCGATCCGGTGCGTCCGCTCGTCGCCGTCGGTGCCGACCGACTGGTAGGCGTAGGTGACGGTCATGGCCCCGGTGCCGGCGCTCGCCCTCTGCTTTTGCACCACGAAAGCCGTCGTCGTGATGCCGTGGTCCGCGAGCGCGCGCGCCGGCCCGGTCCCGGTCGTCCACAGGGTGGCCGCGCCCAGGGCGATCACGGCCAGCAGCAGCGCGGCCAAGCCGCCCTTCTTCAGGTAATCGAGGATCATGATGAAAATTCCCGTGTTTTGAATGCCAAGGAATGAACCATGATCCCCGGACGCCGGATAGTGGGGGAAACCTGACCCGAGGTCCGGCAGGCGGGCGCGATCACATGTCCTGTGCTTCGCTGGAACCGGGCCTCGTGCTGCTCGTTCCTGACCGGACACGGCAAGGAGAGTTTCCATGACCGACGACCCCAAGAAAGACGCCGAGATCGAGGCCCGCTTCTGGGCTGCCCTCCGCAAGGACATGACTGTCATGCTGGGCCTCGGCACCGAGATCGAGTACCGCCCGATGACCGCCCAGCTCGAGGACGACCAGAGCACCGGGCCCATCTGGTTCTTCGGCAACCGCGAATCCGACCTGGTGGAGCACCTCGGGACCGGCGCCAAGGACGCGAGCTTCCACTTCGTCTCCAAGGGCCATGATATCTGGGCCACGGTGTCCGGCACGCTGCAGGTCGAGAACAACCGCGCGATGATCGACAAGCTGTGGAACTCCTACGTCTCGGCCTGGTACGAGGGCGGCAAGGACGACCCCAAGCTCGCGCTGCTGCGGCTTGACCCCCAGCACGCCAAGCTGTGGAAGGACGGGTCCTCGCTCGTGGCCTATGCGCTGACCCTGCTCGGCCGCGACCCGACCAAGGACTACAAGGACAACATCGCCGAAGTGTCGATGCGCTGATCTAGGCGTCCAGGAACGCCCGCACGGCCGCCTCCGTCTCGCGGGGGCGGTCGGCGTGGACCCAGTGGCCCGCCCCCTTGACCCGGACAAAGCGGGCATTGGGGAACAGCGCCTTGATGCGCGGCCGATGCTCCGGCAGGACGTAGGTCGAAAGCTCCCCCGACAGGAACAGCGTCGGTCCGTCAAAGCGCCCCACGACCTCCGGGAAGCCGACCGCGGTGGCCATGTTCGCCTCCAGCGCGTCGAGGTTCAACCGCCAGCGCCGGTTCGCGAGATCCAGGCTTTGCAGCAGGAACGGTGCAAGCGCCGGATCGGCCTGCATCTGCGCCTCGGCCTCGGCGCGCGAGCCAACCGTGGCCAGGTCCACCCGCCGCATCGCCTCGATGGAAGGCATCTGCGTGTGCCCATAGGCGACCGGCGCGATGTCGAGCACCACGAGACGCCGCACCAGCCCGGGCCGCAACAGCGCCAGCACCATCGCCGCCTTGCCGCCCATGGAATGGCCCAGGACGTCCACCGGACTTCCATGGTCCTCGATCGCACCGGCCAGGTCCCGGGCCATGGCGGGATAGTCGTGAACGGGGTCGTGGAAGCTCTGCCCGTGGTTCCGCATGTCCACGGCCAGCACCTCGCGCGTGTCGGACAGGCGGCGCGCGATCACCCCCCAGTTCCGGGCCGAGCCGAACAGGCCATGGGCAATCAGCAGGGCAGGGCGATCGGTCGGGGCGCCGTGGCGGATGACGTTCAGCATGGCACTTACCTAGCTGCGCTGCCCCTTGCGCTCCAGGGGGCTTGAGCCCGGGCGCTGCGGCCGCCAGAGTTGCATCATGTCCGACTGGTCCCCCCACCTCGCCAGCCTGCGCACCCTGTTGCATGACCAGCTTGGCGTTCGGGGGCGGACACTGGGCCAGCAGGTCCGGCGCGCAGGACGGCGACTTCCGCGCGCGCTCCGCACTGATGCGCTGTTTCTGGCCCGCGCCGAAGAGATGGCGCGCCATCCCCGTCTGGCCCGCCTCGTGGACCCTCGACAGGTCGCGAAAGCCGAAGGACGGGTCGCCTCGCATCTGCGCAGCCTCGATCCCGTTCAGGCGCGTCGTCACCGTCGGCTCGACTGGCTGGCGACAGCCGGATTCTACATCCTGTCCACCGCCGCGCTGATCGTCGCGGTGCTCTGGTGGCGGGGCTTCATCTAGGCGCCGCTGCGTCCTGATCGGGGGACGGCTGCCGACCCGCCGGCCCGGCGTCCTGCAGGCCGGGCACGAGGCTTCTGTCGCAGCGCATGTCATCGTCGTCCCTGGACGGACGAAGGGCCGGCGAGCGATGCGCTCCCGGCCCTTCCATCAGTTCATGATCGGCCACGAGCCCGGTCGCATCCTCCCGGGCAGGACGTCAAAGGCCCGGATAGATCGGGAACCGATGGCAGAGCGCCTCGACCTCGGCCTTCACCTTGGCCTCGACGGCGGCATCCCCCTGGCCGTCGGTGGCCTTGAGCCCGTCCACGACTTCGATGATCCAGCGACCAACCTGCCGGAACTCCTCCTCGCCGAAGCCGCGCGTCGTGGCTGCGGGCGAGCCCAGGCGGACGCCCGAGGTCACGGTGGGCTTCTCGGGGTCGAAGGGGACGCCGTTCTTGTTGCAGGTGATGTGCGCGCGGCCCAGGGCCTGCTCGGTCGCGTTGCCCTTCACGCCCTTGGGCCGCAGGTCCACCAGCATGAGGTGGGTGTCGGTGCCGCCGGTGACGATGTCGAGCCCGCCCTTCATCAACTCATCGGCCAAAGCCTGGGCGTTGGCCACGACGCGGCCCTGATAGTCCTTGAACGACGGATCCAGCGCCTCGCCGAAGGCAACCGCCTTGGCGGCGATGACGTGCATCAGCGGGCCGCCCTGGATGCCGGGGAAGATGGCCGAGTTGACCTTCTTCGCGATGTCCTCGTCGTTGGTGAGGATCATGCCACCCCGGGGGCCGCGCAGGGTCTTGTGCGTGGTGGTCGTCGCCACATGGGCGTGCGGGAAGGGCGAGGGGTAAAGCCCCGCCGCCACGAGGCCCGCAAAGTGCGCCATGTCCACGATCAGGTAGGCGCCCACGCTGTCCGCGATCTCGCGCATCCGGGCAAAGTCGATGACGCGCGGGATGGCCGATCCCCCGGCGATGATCGCCTTGGGCTTGTGCTGTTCGGCGAGTTGGGCGACCTGATCGTAGTCGAGCAGCGAGTCCTGCCGCCGCACGCCGTACTGGATGGCGTTGAACCACTTGCCCGACTGGTTGGGCTTGGCCCCGTGGGTCAGGTGGCCGCCGGCGTCGAGGCTCATGCCGAGGATCGTGTCGCCGGGCTGGAGCAGGGCGGTGTAGACCCCCTGGTTCGCCTGCGACCCGGAGTTGGGCTGGACGTTGGCGAAGCCGCAGCCGAAGAGCTTCTTGGCCCGCTCGATGGCCAGGTTCTCGGCGATGTCGACGAACTGGCAACCGCCGTAGTAGCGCTTGCCCGGGTAGCCTTCGGCGTACTTGTTGGTCATCACCGAGCCCTGCGCCTCGAGGACGGCGCGGCTCACGATGTTCTCGCTCGCGATGAGCTCGATCTCGTGGCGCTGGCGACCGAGCTCCTGCGCGATGGCGGCGGCGATCTCGGGGTCGCGGGCGGCAAGGGAGGTGTCGAAGAAGGCTTGGTCCAGCATCGGAAGTCCTTTCGGGCGGCTTGATGCCTCTTACCGGCTTGCCGCCCATGACGCGAGGCGCAAAACGACGCGCGCGCCGCCTCTTGCGAAGCCGATCGAGCGCTTGCGTTTCGTATCGTGGCAGCGGACAAACCCGGGGAAACCCCGGGGGGCTTGGCCAGGCGCATGACCGCGATCCGCATCAGCTTCGCCGCGAGCGAGACCCCCTTGGCCCGCGAAGCCCGCGACCGGCTCGCCGCGCGCTACGGCGACGTGTCGCTGGAGGAGGCCGACGTGGTGGTCGCCCTCGGCGGCGACGGCTTCATGCTCCAGACCCTTCATTCCGTGGAAGGGTCGGAAACGCCGGTCTATGGCATGAACCGGGGCACCGTCGGGTTCCTGATGAACACCTACCGGGAAAGCGACCTGCGCCAGCGCCTGGCGAGCGCCGAGCACGCCGTCATCAATCCCTTGCGCATGAGGGCCGCGCCCATCACGGGCGGGGTGCAGGAGGCCTTGGCCATCAACGAGGTGTCGCTGCTGCGCGCCGGTCCCCAGGCCGCCAAGCTGCGCGTGTCGGTGGACGGCAAGGTCCGCATGGAGGAGCTCGTCTGTGACGGCGCTCTGGTGGCCACGCCCGCCGGCTCCACGGCCTACAACTATTCGGCCCACGGGCCGGTGCTGCCCATCGGGGCCGAGGTGCTGGCCCTGACGGCCATCGCGCCCTTCCGCCCACGGCGCTGGCGCGGCGCCTTGGTCCCCAAGAACGCCGTCGTCCGCTTCGAGGTGATCGAGGCGGAAAAGCGCCCCGTGCGCGCCGACGCCGACTCCCGCCCCGTGCGGGACGTCGCCTGGGTCGAGATCGCCTCGGAGCCCGCGGTGCGGCATCACCTCCTTTTCGATCCCGGCCACGGCCTGGACGAGCGGCTGATCCGCGAGCAGTTCGCATGACGCTGGCGCTTTATGCGCTGGCCGCCGTGCTGGAGATTGCGGGGTGCTTTGCCGTCTGGGCCTGGAGCCGCGGCGGCGCCTCGGCCCTTTGGGTCCTGCCAGGGGTGGCCTCCCTCCTGGCCTTTGCCACGGTGCTCGCGCAATCCCAGGCCGTATTCGCCGGACGGGCCTATGCGGCATATGGCGGGGTCTATGTCGCGGCCTCGCTCGCCTGGCTCTGGCTGGTCGAAGGACAAAGGCCGGATCGCTGGGACCTTGGCGGCGGCGCCGTGGTCCTCCTGGGGGCGGCCCTGATCCTGCTTCCGCCCCGGCACGGTTGAGGTCGGGCCACCTCCTCCCGGGATATCGGATAACGCGCCTCCGGCGGCCGCGCGACAGCCGCTAGCGCCGCACGGATTTTGCCTGCTCTGCCGGGAGCCCCCTTCCTCATCGCATCGGACCCGGACGTCGGGCCGACGCAACGAGCCGGGCGCAAGGCCGCCCGTACGGGAGATCCACGATGACCCTCAGAACAATCCTCGCCAGCGCGGCCTTCGGTCTGTCGCTCGGGCTGGCCGCGGTGCCGGCGCTGGCCGATGGTGGTCGCAACATCGTCCGGCTGGACCAGTGGGGCCTGCACAACGGCGTGGGGCTGCGGCAGGACGGGGCCCGCAACCGCATGTCCATCACCCAGGACGGCTACCGCAACACGACCATCGCGACGCAGGACGGCGCAAGGAACCGCACCGTCGTCGGCCAGACCGGAGCCTACAACAGCACCACGACCTCCCAGGCGGGGCGCTGCAATGTCCTGGGGGTGGCGCAGTTCGGCTCGAGCAACGACGCGGACCTGGAGCAGGCGGGGCGCTGCAACGCCATCGGGGTGATCCAGACGGGCCGGAACGGCCACGCTACCGCCCGCCAGTACGGCAGCGGCAACGTCGCCGTCATCGTCCAGGACTGACCCCCCGTTCACCGCCAGGGGTGCGCGGCACGGCGCGCCCCCTTTCCAGGAGGACCTTCGATGATCACGCGATCCCCACTCCTCATGGCCTTCGCGGCCCTCGTCCTCACGGCCTGCGCCATGGCCATGGGCTCGACCGGACCGGCGGGCACGTCGGCGCGCGCGGCGCCGGTCCAGGGCACCGCGCAGGCCTTTCCCTTCACCTGTGCTCTCACGACGCGGCAGCAGGGCGGCGCCGTCGCGCTGGAGGGCCGCCTCGAGGCGACGGAGGCGGTCTCGGCCACCTATGCGCTCCGGGTGCGCGGCCCTGGGGTGTCCATCGACCAGTCGGGCGACCTGTCGATGAAGGCCGGAACCGACGCCGTGGTCGGCGAGGCCAGCGTCAATGGAGGGATGGTCGGCCTGGAGGCCAGCATGACCGTCACCTCGGAGGGACGAACGGTGGCCTGCCCCGTCCGGCCAGGCTGACTCCCCCCCCCGCCGCCCCGCAACGCAAGGGAGCCCGACCATGCTTCGGATCGCCGCCCTGCTTCTGTTCACCCTTCTTCCGATCGTTTCGGGGGCCGAGACCCTGTCCTACACATGGATGCCCCGCACCGAGCAGGAGGCCCGGTCGATCCGGCTGGGTCTCACGCTCCTGACCCTTCGGGACCGCCTGCGGAACGAAGGCGTCATCCGGCAGAGGGGAGATGCCAACAGCGCCACCCTGTCCCAGTCCGGGTCCGGCAACCGTGGCGCGATCTACCAGAGGGGACGCGATCACCGGGCCAGCCTCGATCAGACCGGCAACCGCAACGCCCATGTCATCATCCAAGGCGGCCAGGGCACCGCATCGGACGTCACCCAACAGGATGGCGATCTGGGGGTGACCCTCCAGTACGGCTGGTGAGCCGGGGAGGGGGCCAGACCGCAGGGCGGCCGGTCAGCTGTAGTGCTGGACCGGCGTGCCCGCGATGGCGCTCATGTTGAGGAGGCCGCGCGCCGTGATGGACGGCGTCACGATATGGGCGCGGTTGCCCATGCCCATCAGGATCGGCCCCACCTCCAGAGCGCGCGCCTTCATCTTGAGGATGTTGCGCACGCCCGACGCCGTGTCGGTCCCGGCGAAGATGAGGATGTTCGCCACCCCCTCAAGCCGGTTGCCCGGCAGAAGCCGTTCGCGCAGTTCGGGATCGAGCGCGGCGTCCACCGTCATCTCGCCCTCGTAGGCGAAGTCCGGCTCGCGCTGCGCGAGAAGGTCCATGGCCTGCCGCATCTTGTGGCCCGACGTGGTGTCGAGGTTGCCGAACTGGCTTTGGGAGCAGAGGGCCACCTTGGGGGTGACGCCAAAGCGGCGGGCGTGGCGGGCGGCACCGATGGCGGCGTCCACGACCTGCTCGGGCGTGGGATCGGGGTGGACCTGGGTGTCGGCGATGAACAGCGGGCCGTCCTCGAGGATCATCAGCGACAGGGCGCCCTGGGGCCGCAGGCCGCCGCGGGCCAGGACCTGCCGGACATAGGTGAGGTGCCAAAGGTACTGGCCGAAGGTGCCGCAGATGAGGCTGTCGGCTTCGCTCCGGTGGACCATGACCGCGCCGATGGCGGTGGCGTTCGTCCGCATGATCGCCCGCGCGGTGTCCGGGGTCACGCCGCGCCGGGCCATCAGCTCGTGGTAGGTGCCCCAGTAGTCGCGATAGCGCGCGTCGGATTCGGGGTTCACCAGCTCGAAGTCGCGGTCCGGGCGGATGGGCAGGCCCAGGCGGCGGCAGCGGACGTCCACGACTTCGGGCCGTCCGATGAGGATGGGCTTGTCGTCGGTCTCTTCCAGCATCGCCGCCGCCGTGCGCAGGACCCGCTCGTCCTCGCCCTCGGCGAAGACGATGCGGCGGGCGGCGTGCTTGGACGCCTCGAAGACAGGGCGCATGATGAGGGCGGAGCGGAAGACCGAGCCGTTCAGTTCGTCCCGGTAGGCGTCGAGGTCGGCGATGGGCCGGGTCGCCACGCCCGATTCCATCGCCGCGCGCGCGACCGCCGTGGCGACGACGCCCATCAGGCGCGGGTCGAAGGGCTTGGGGATCAGGTAGTCGGGGCCGAAGGTCATCTCCTCGCCGTGGTAGGCGGCGGCGGCCTCGGCCGAGGTGGTCTGCCGGGCCAACTCGGCGATGCCTTCGATGCAGGCCAGCTTCATCTCGTCGTTGATGGTGGTCGCGCCCACGTCCAGCGCACCCCGGAAGATGAAGGGAAAGCAAAGCACGTTGTTGACCTGGTTCGGAAAGTCCGACCGGCCCGTGGCGATCACGGCACCAGGGGCGGCGGCGCGGGCCGCGTCGGGCATGATCTCGGGCGAGGGGTTGGCGAGGGCGAAGATGATCGGGCGGTCGGCCATCTTGGCGACCATCTCGGGCTTGAGGACGTTCGGGCCGGACAGGCCCAGGAACATGTCCGCGCCCCCGATCACGTCGTCGAGCGTCGCGGGCGTGGTGCCCTGGGCGTAGGCGGCCTTCTGGGGCGTCATCTCGGCCTCGCGGCCCGCGTGGACCAGCCCGGCGAGGTCGCAGAGCCAGATGTTCTCGCGCCGCACTCCCAGCTTCACCAGCATGTCGAGGCAGGCGATCCCTGCCGCGCCGCCACCGGTCGAGACGACCTTGATGTCGGCCCAGTCCTTGCCGACGACGCGCAGGGCGTTGGTGGTCGCCGCGCCCACGACGATGGCGGTCCCGTGCTGGTCATCGTGGAAGACCGGGATGTTCATCCGCTCGCGGCAGATCCGTTCGACGGTGAAGCAGTCCGGCGCCTTGATGTCCTCGAGGTTGATGGCGCCGAAGGTGGGCTCGAGCGCGCAGACGATCTCGGCCAGCTTCTCGGGGTCGGCTTCGTTCAGCTCGATGTCGAAGCAGTCGATGTTGGCGAACTTCTTGAAGAGCACCGCCTTGCCCTCCATCACCGGCTTCGAGGCCAGCGCGCCGATGTTCCCAAGGCCCAGAACGGCCGTGCCGTTCGACACCACCGCCACGAGGTTCCCGCGCGAGGTGTAGTCGCGGGCCGTCTGCGGGTTCGCGCGGATCTCCAGGCAGGCCTCCGCCACGCCGGGCGAATAGGCGCGGGCCAGGTCGCGGCCGTTGGCCAGGGGCTTGGTGGCCCGGATCTCGAGCTTTCCGGGCCGCGGGAAACGGTGGTAGTCCAGCGCGGCCTGCCGCAGTCCGTCCTTGCCGTCGTCGGCCATGCTCGCTCTCCCGCGCCCGCCTGTTTTGGCTGCTATAAGCATGGCGCCGGGCCCTTGCAAAGGCATGACGCGGCCATCAGGGTTCCCCGCATCATGACCCTGACCCAAGCCGCCGAGATCCGCGCCGAGGCGCGGCTGCCCACCACGGACCTCCGGGCCGACCTGCCGTTCTTCACGCGAACCCTGAAGATGCGGCTCGACATGATCTACCCCGCCGACGACCCGGCGGTGGCGGTGCTCTCCGGCCACGGGCTGCGCGTCCGGCTGGTGCAGGAGCCCGGGACGCCGGGGATGCTGCGGCTCCTGACCGACGATGCTGGCTTTGCCGGCGGAGAGCGGGCGCTGACCTCGCCCGGCGGCACGCGGGTCGAGATCGATGAACTGAACCCGCCCCTCGTGCTGCCCGCGACGCAACACGCCTTTGTCGTGCGACGGCTGGCCGACCAGGCGCCCTGGGTCATCGGCCGCGCCGGGATGCACTACCGCGACCTGGTGCCGTCGCGGCTCGGCGGCGCGATGATCGCGTCCCACATCCGCATTCCGGACGGCGGGCCGGTGCCGGACATGGTGCATTTCCACAAGGTGGGCTTCCAGCTCATCTTCTGCATCAAGGGATGGGTGGATGTCCTTTACGAGGACCAGGGCGGGCCGCGCCGCCTTCATGCCGGCGACTGCTTCATCCAGCCGCCCCGGATCCGCCACCGGGTCCTCGAGGCCTCCGACGGCATCGAAGTGATCGAGATCGGCGTCCCCGCCGAGCACGTGACCGAGATCGACCATGACATGGCGCTGCCCACACCGCATCTCCGTCCGGACCGGGAATGGGATGGCCAGCGCTTCGTCCACAACCAGGCCGAGGGCGCGGTCTGGTCGCCCTTCCGTCTTGGGGGCTTCGAGGCGCGGGACACCACCATCGCCGACAACACGGGCGGCGTGGCCGGCGTGCAGGTCGTCCGTCCCGGCGCGGGCGAGGCGGGCTGGGCCACCCATGACGCCGACATCCTGTTCGGCTTCGTGATGCGGGGCGGCCTGACGCTGGAGGGCGAGGGCAAGGACGCCTACACCCTCTCCCAGGGCGACGCCTTCGTGATCCCGCCCGGGATGGCGACCCGATGGTCGGCCCCTTCGGAGGATCTGGAGCTGTTGGAAGTGGCCCTTCCGGGGCGCTTCGCGACAGCCCCGGCGAAAAACCCGGCGTAACGTCCCGGGCGGCCCGGGTCGCGCCGTCTTGCGCCGGACCCTCCGCCTGACCAGAGTTGCGGCCAAACGGAAGGAGCCAGCCCATGACGCTCGTCGAAGCCGCCGCCCAGGTGCGCGGGAACGCCTATGCGCCCTATTCCAACTTCAAGGTCGGCGCGGCGATCCGGGCCGGGTCGGGCCAGGTCTACCTGGGCGTGAACGTCGAGAATGCGGCCTACCCCGAAGGCACCTGCGCCGAGGCCGGGGCCATCGCGGCCATGGTCGCGGCCGGAGAGACCCGGATCGCCGAGGTCGCGGTGATCGCCGATGCCCCCCGGCCGGTCCCGCCCTGCGGCGGCTGCCGGCAGAAGCTGGCCGAGTTCGGGGCGGGCGACGTCAGGGTCACCCTGGCCACCACGCGCGGCGCCCGGCAGGAAACGACCGTGGCCGAGCTGCTCCCTGGCGCCTTCACGGACCGGGACATGGCATGATGGAACCCCGGCTCGACGCGCGCTGGGTGAACGGGCGGCTCCGGCGCGGGGAAACGCCCACCGAGAACGAGCTGCGCTGGTTCGCGCGCGGCCTGGCCAGCGGGGCCGTCACGGACGCGCAGGCCGGGGCCTTCGCGATGGCCGTGTGCCTGAGGGGGCTGGGAGAGCAGGGGCGGGTGGCGCTGACGCTCGCCATGCGGGACTCGGGGCGGGTGCTGGATTGGCGGCTCGACCGGCCGGTGCTCGACAAGCACTCGACCGGGGGCGTGGGGGATGCGGTGTCGCTGATCCTCGCGCCCGCGCTCGCGGCCTGCGGCGTGGCGGTGCCGATGATCTCGGGCCGGGGTCTGGGGCACACGGGCGGGACGCTGGACAAGATGGAGGCGATCCCCGGCGTCGAGCCCAAGGTGTCCGAGGACCGGCTGCGCCGGATCGTCGGCGAGGTCGGCTGCGCCATCGCGGGCGCCACCGCCGAGATCGCGCCCGCCGACCGGCGGCTTTATGCGATCCGGGACGTCAGCGGGACCGTCGAAAGCATTGACCTCATCACGGCCTCCATCCTGTCCAAGAAGCTGGCGGCTGGGCTGGACGGGCTGGTGCTGGACGTGAAATGCGGCTCGGGCGCCTTCATGAAGACGGATGCGGAGGCCTTGGCGCTGGCCGAGGCGCTGGTCGCCACCGCGAACGGGGCCGGGTGCCCGACGGCGGCTTTCGTCACCGACATGGACGAGCCGCTTTGCCCGGCCCTGGGCAACGCGGTCGAGGTGGCCTTGTGCCTGGAGGTGATGGAAGGCCGGCGGGAGGTCGCGCCGCGCCTGCACGACCTTACCGTGGCGCTGGGGGGACGCCTTCTCGCGCTGGCTGGTCAGTCCGAGGGCGAAGGCGAGGAACAGATTGCGCAGGCTATCGCCTCGGGCGCCGCCATGGAGCGGTTCGAGCGGATGGTCGCGATGATGGGCGGCCCGCCGGACCTGGCCTCCACCTGGCGCGGGCGGCTGCCCAAGGCCCCCGTCGTGATCGAGGTCCCCGCTGGCGAGGCCGGGGTCGTGGCCGAGGTGGACGGGGAGGCGCTTGGCCTCGCGGTCGTGGCCCTGGGCGGCGGGCGGACGAGGGAGACCGACCCCGTCGATCCTGCCGTGGGCCTGACCCAGGTGCTCAAGCGTGGCGCCCGGGTGTCGCAGGGGGAGCCGCTGGCCCTGGTCCATGCGCGCGACGAGGCGGCGGCCCGGGCGGCCGCCGACGCGGTCCGGGCCGCGATCCGGATCGGCCAGGCAGCCAGGATCGGACCCCTGGTGAGGGAGCGCGTGGGATGACGCGCGCCTTCCTGGTCGTCATGGATTCGGTGGGCATCGGCGGGGCGCCTGACGCCGACCAGTACTTCAACGGGGATCGCCCCGACACGGGCGCCAACACCATCGGCCATATCGCGGCCGAGGTGGGGCTGAAGGTCCCGACCCTCGCGCGGCTGGGGCTCGGCCCTGCGGTCAGGCTTGCCTCGGGGCTGGACCTGCCCGAGTTGACCGCCACCCCGGCCGGCGCCTGGGGCGCGGCGACGGAGATCAGCAGGGGCAAGGATACCCCATCGGGCCATTGGGAGCTCGCGGGGGTCCCGGTGCCCTGGGACTGGCATTACTTCCCCAAGGCAGAGCCCGCCTTTCCGCCGGATCTGGTGGCCGAGGTCTGCCGGCTTGCCGGAACGGACGGCATTCTCGGGAACAGGCATGCTTCGGGCACCGCGATCATCGACGACCTGGGCGAGGAGCATCTCCGGACCGGCTGGCCGATCTGCTACACCTCGGTCGACTCGGTCTTCCAGATCGCGGCCCACGAGGAGGCCTTCGGGCGCGACCGGCTGATCGACCTTTGCCGCGACCTGGCGCCGACGCTGCACAGGATGCGCGTGGGCCGGGTCATCGCCCGGCCCTTTATCGGCGGCCCGGGAAGCTTCAGGCGCACGCCCTACCGGCGCGACTTCGCCATTGCGCCGCCCGCGCCGACGCTCTGCGACTGGGTGCAGGGGGCCGGGCGGCGGGTCCATGCGGTAGGAAAAATCGGCGACATCTTCTCGATGCGCGGCATCGACACGCTGTCCAAGGGACCGGACCGGGAGCTGATGGAACACCTGCACCGGCTGGCCGCGGAGGCCGAGGACGGCTCGCTGACCTTCGCCAACTTCGTGGAGTTCGACACCGACTACGGCCACCGGCGGGATGCGGCCGGGTACGCCCGGCAGCTCGAATGGTTCGACGCCGGGATGGCGGAGCTGATCTCGCGGCTGAAGGCCGGGGACCTGCTCGTGATCACGGCCGACCATGGCAACGACCCGACCTGGAGCGGCACCGACCATACGCGCGAGCGGGTCCCGGTGCTGATTCACGGGATCAGCGCGAGGGGGCTGGGCCTGATGGGGTTCGCGGATGTGGGCGCGTCCGTGGCGGCGCACCTGGGGGTGCCCGCCCAGGGGCAGGGGAGGAGCGTGCTGTGAGCTGGAAGGACCTTTCCAAGGTGGAACTGCACCTCCATCTGGAGGGTGCCGCGCCGCCCAGCTTCATCCGCGGCATGGCCGCCGAGAAGTCCATCGACATCTCGGGTATCTTCGACGAGCGGGGCGGCTACCGCACGGGGAGCTTCGAACATTTCCTGAAGGTCTACGAGGCCGCCTGCTCCGTGCTGACCTCGCCCGAGGACTACCGGCGCCTGACCCTGGCGGTGCTGGAGGAAAGCGCCGCGAACGGCGTCGTCTATTCCGAGGCCTTCGTTTCCCCTGACTTTTGCGGGGGCGGGGACGTCGAGTCCTGGCGCGACCACATCGCCGCCATCGAGGACGCCGCCTGCGAGGCCGAGGCCAGGGCCGGGATCACGCTGCGGACCATCGTGACCTGCATCCGGCATTTCGGGCCGGACAAGGCCAAGCGCGCGGCGCTCTGCGCGGCCGAGACGATGGGCGGGTTTGTCACCGGATTTGGGATGGCCGGGGCCGAGACGGTGGGCGCCCCCAAGGATTATGCCTGGAGCTTCGACCTCGCGCGCGAGGCGGGGCTGAGGCTCACCTGCCATGCGGGCGAATGGGGCGGGCCCGGCATGGTCGCCGACACGCTGCGCGACCTGCGCCCCGAACGGATCGGGCACGGGATCGCGGCGGCCAGGGACCCCGCCCTCATGGAGCGCATCGCCGAGGCGGGCGTGGTCCTCGAGGTGTGCCCCGGATCCAACGTCTACCTGGGCGCGGTGCCATCCTGGCAGAAGCACCCCATCGAGACCCTGCGCGCGCGCGAGGTGAAGGTTACGGTGTCCACGGACGACCCGCCGTTCTTCGGCACCACCATGACGCGCGAATGGGAGATGCTGGACAAGACCTTCGGCTGGAACGAGGGCGACCTGACGGAGCTGAACATGGTGGCGCTCTCGGCCGCGTTCTGCGACGAGGCGACAAAGGACCGGATCAGAAAGACGCTGGAGGCCGCATGACCGACATCCCGAACACCCCGCCCGGAACGCCCGCGCCCGTCACCGTCGTCGATCATCCCCTGGTGCAGCACAAGCTCACGCTCATGCGCGAGCATGACACGTCCACCGCCTCGTTCCGGCAGCTCCTGCGCGAGATCAGCCTCCTCCTGGCCTATGAGGTCACCCGGACCCTGCCGATGACGACCAAGACCATCCAGACGCCGCTGGTCGAGATGGAGGCCCCCACCATCGAGGGCAAGAAGCTGGCCCTCATCTCGATCCTGCGGGCCGGGAACGGGCTCATGGACGGAATCCTGGACCTCATCCCGGCGGCGCGCGTGGGGTTCGTGGGGCTTTACCGCGATCCGGAGTCGCTCCAGCCGGTGCAGTACTACTTCAAGGTGCCGCAGCATCTGGAGGACCGGACCTGCATCGTCGTGGACCCCATGTTGGCGACCGGCAACTCGTCGGCGGCGGCCGTGGACCTGCTCAAGAAGTCGGGGGCGCGGGACATCCGGTTCCTTTGCCTTCTGGCCGCGCCCGAAGGGATCGCACGGATGCAGGAGGCGCATCCGGACGTGGCCATCGTCACGGCGGCCATCGACAGCCACCTCAACGACCACGGCTACATCGTGCCGGGGCTCGGGGATGCGGGCGACCGGATGTTCGGGACCAAGTAATCATCGATTCCGCAACGGAGTGTTGACGCAAGGGCGGCTATCGCCGCCCGACTCGCTTGGGCATGGGTCGGCCAGCCCAACGCGGAGGAACGATGACGGTGGCAGGGCCGGCATGGCTGAGGACTGGACGGCTCTTCGGGGCCGCCGTCGCGCTGGCTGCCGTGACAGGCGTGACGATCGCCCAGGTCGGGCCCCTCGGGCGGTGGCACGCCATGGCCTGTGCCGGCGCGCCTGCGAAGCCCGCCTGCCTGTCCCAGTCCAGCGGCACCTCCAGCGCCAGCCTGCGGCGGACCGCCAAGGCCGCAACTCCGCTGCCGCCGCGGCATGGCCCCGAGGGCGTGGCCCCGGCCCGTCCGGCCTGGCTGGATCCGCTGCCCGATCCGGCGACGGCCCGGCGGATCGTGGCGCCCAGTCCCGATCCGCGGCCTGCTGCGGCGATGGCCGTTTCGGCGCACCCCGCCAGGACCGGGCCGGTGGAAACGGCAGCGCTCCAGACGGTCCCGCGGCCCGCGCCGGTCAGCGGTGGCGGAGGGGCGGCTCATCGGGACGCCCGTCCGGTCTATGTGCAGGTCGGCGCTTACGCACAGCTGTCCAATGTGCAGCGGACCATTGCGGCGCTGCGCGCCCTCGGTTTCGCGGTGGGACTCCGCGACGGTTTCTTGGCCCAGGTCGCGGCGGGTCCCTTCGCCACGTCCGAGGATGCGCAGGCCGCGCTTCGGACGCTGCATCGCGCCGGGTTCCCCGACGCCTACGTGACCCGCTAGCGGGTCAGCCCCCCTGGCAGATGTCCTGAAGTGCCACCCATTCCGAATCCGAGATGAGGATCGGTGCCTCCCCGCCTGCATAGGCGTCGGTTTCCACCAGATCCTTGACCGCCTCGCCCGTCGGATCCCTGTCCATCGCATAGGGCGTGATCGGAACCTCGGCCTGCGCAAAGGCGGGGCCGAGCGTCCCGGGCCCGGGGTCCGGCATCGGAGCCTCCAGGAGATCGCCGGCATGGGCCTCGACGGCATCCGGGTCGAGGCTGCCGGTCGCCAGCAGACGGACGAGGGCAATGGTCCCGACATCGTCGAGCAGCAGGGCCAGCGGGTCGGTCCCGCCCGTCGCGGCCTCGGCCACGAGGAGCTGGCCCGCGACGACCGCCGGCTCGGCGGCCCGCTCCACCATCTCGCGCGACAGGACGATGATCCCCCCCGGAAGGGCGAGCGGGCTGGCCGGACCCGTCGGAAGGACGACAGCCTGTCCGCCCTGGCCCAAGGTCCGGTCATGAAGGTGGCGCAGCGCCTCGGCCCCGAGCGGGTCCCGGCAGGCCGGTCCCAGGCGGCGCTGGAGATGCCCCAGAAGCGTGGCCCCGATCTCGATCCGCTTGGGGGCCGGAAGGACCGTCAGCGCCTCGCGCCGGAGAGCGCCGGGCAGCCAGAACAGG
This sequence comes from Rubellimicrobium arenae, assembly GCF_017916275.1. Classification (GTDB taxonomy): domain Bacteria; phylum Pseudomonadota; class Alphaproteobacteria; order Rhodobacterales; family Rhodobacteraceae; genus Rubellimicrobium; species Rubellimicrobium arenae. The sequence continues at coordinate 317,972 of NZ_JAFMST010000002.1, read as the reverse complement.
ACCAAGGCCAGCACCAGGGCCGCCGCGCCGCCGGCAACCATGCGGCGCAGCCGGGGCGGCACCCCGCGCCTGTGCGACACGGCGGCGCGCACCGTCTCGATGGCCGAGACCATGATGTCGTCATCGATCTCCAGGGTCTCGGACCCGGCCTCGTCAGGGGCGAACAGCGCCGGCGAGCCGCCGGGATTGAGCCGGATCACCGCCGGAAGCGACCAGTGCGCCAGGGGCTGGCCCGAGCTTTCGCCCAGGACCAGGGTGGCGTTGCCGAAGGACACCAGAACCTCGCGACCCGCATCCGTCGGGCCCGCACGCCAGAGGCCCGTGGTTTCGAGACGGGCATATCGGGACAGCGCGGTCATGATCCTCGGGGCGTGACTTCGCGGGCACCTTATCCTGCCCGGCGCGGGAAGGGGAAGGTGGGGCGGCTGGATCCGGGCATGTCGCAATCGGGCGATCCGCGTCCGGCGCCAACGGCTAGGAGAGGGAAAATCCCTCAAGGAGGCAGGCATGGAGGCGGCGGCGAACCGGCCCGCGCAGGCGGCGGCGCTGGTTGTGGGCGCGATGGCGCTGTTCGGGCTCATCGACAATTTCATGCGACTGGCGGCCGAGGAGGGCGGCCTCTGGCAGTTCCACTTCCTCCGCGGCCTGATCGCCCTGGCCATCCTGCTGCCCGCGGCCTGGCTCTGGGGCGTGCGGCTTCGGCCGCTCCAGCCGGGGCGGGTGGGGCTGCGGTCGGTCCTGAACTCGCTCGCCATGGTGATCTACTTCGGCTGCCTGGGCTTCATGCCGATCGCGCAGGTCGTGGCCGGGCTGTTCACGGCCCCGCTCTGGGTCGTCCTGTTCTCGATCCTCCTGTTCGGCGAACGGGTGGGACCTTGGCGCCTGTCGGCGGTGGCCCTGGGCTTCGCGGGCGTCCTCCTCGCGCTCGGGCTCCGGACCGAGGATCTGTCCGGCTGGTCGCTGCTGCCCGTCGTGGCGGGGGCGCTCTACGGGCTCGGAAACCTCGTGACGCGGAAATGGTGCGCGGACGAGGGGACCCTGACGCTGCTGGGCGGGTTCTTCGGGCTGATGTCGCTGTGGGGGGCGCTGGGCTGCCTGTGGCTCTGGGTGCATCCGCTTCCGGTTCCGGCGGGCTCGGACGGGTTCATCACGCGGGGCTGGGTCGCCCCAGAAGGGATCTTCCTCCTCGTGATCGCGATGCAGGCGGTCGGATCGGTGGTGGGCGTGGGCATGTCCATCCGGGGCTACCAGATCGCGAACGCGACGCTGGTCTCGGTGATGGAGAACACGCTCCTTGTATTTGCGACGCTGTGGGCCATCGCGCTCTGGCGCGAGGTTCCGGGTCCGCTCGAGGCGCTGGGACTCGGGCTCGTCACCTTGGCCGGAATGCTGATCGCGCTGCGCGAACCCCGGGCGATGGCCGTGCGGGACGAGGTCTGAGCCTGCCCTGCCGGCAAGTGGCCTCCGTCGCGCGGAGGCCCTGCATCGGCCGGCGGTTCAGGCCGCCTTGGCGGTTCCCGAACCGAAGCGCCCGTAGAAGGTCTCGCCGCGGTCGGCCATCTCGCGCAGGAGCCGGGGCGCGGCAAAGCGATCGCCGTGCCGGGCCGCCAGATCGTCGCATTGCCGGACGGCCTCGCGGGCGCCCAGGATATCGAGCCAGGAGAACGGTCCGCCGGACCAGGGGGCGAACCCCCAGCCCAGGATGGCGCCCACGTCGCCTTCGCGGATGTCGGTGAGGACGCCGTCCTCCAGCGCGCGAACCGCCTCGAGCACCTGGGCAAAGAGAAGCCGGTTCTGCACCTCCTTCAGGTCCGGCTGATCGTCGGCAGCGGGGAAACGGCGGGCCAACTCGGGCCAGAACCCGGTCCGCTCGCCTGAATCGTCATAGGCGTAGAAGCCGGCCCGCGCTTTGCGGCCCAGCCGTCCTTCCTCCGTCATCGGGAACAGGACGCGGTCCACGTCGTCGTCGCGGTAGGCGTCGCCCAGCGCGGACTTGGTGGCCCTGGCGATCTTCACCGCGAGATCGAGCGAGATCTCGTCGATGAGCTGGAGCGGCCCGACCGGCATCCCCGCCAGCTTGGCCGCGTTCTCGACGAAGACGGGGGGCACGCCCTCGGCCACCATGCGGACGCCCTCGTTCAGGTAGGGGATGATGCAACGGTTGGCGTAGAAGAAGCGGGCGTCGTTGACGATGATCGGCGTCTTGCCGATCTGCCGCGTGAAGTCGAGCGCCTTGGCCACGGCCAGGTCGCCGGTCTCGCGGCCCCGGATCACCTCCACCAGCTGCATCTTGTCCACCGGCGAGAAGAAGTGGATGCCCACGAACCTCTCGGCGCGGTCCGCGGCGCGGGCGAGGTCCGAGATCGGCAGCGTCGAGGTGTTTGTGGCGATGATGCAGTCCGGGCCGACATGGGCGAGGAGGCCGCCGATCACGTCCGCCTTCACCTTGGGATCCTCGAAGACCGCCTCCACCACCAGGTCGCAGCCTGACAGGGCCGCGTAGCCGGTCGTGGGCGTGATGCGCGACAGGACCTCGGCCTTCTTCTCGCCGGTGATCCGGCGGCGCGACATGTCCTTGTCGAGCAGCGTCTCGCTGTGACCCTTGCCGCGCGCGGCCGCCTCCTCGCTTGAATCGACGAGGACGACCTCGATCCCGGCCTGGGCGGCCACATGGGCGATCCCGGCGCCCATCATGCCCGCCCCGATCACCCCCAGCCGCTTGACCTTCTGGTCGGGCAGCCCAGGGCGATTGGCCCCTTTCTGGAGGGCCTGCATGTTCAGGAACAGCGACCGGATCATCGCCGAGGAGGAAGGGTTCATCAGGATGTTCGTGAACCACCGCGCCTCGATCCGGAGCGCGGCGTCGAAGTTGACGAGCGCGCCTTCGTAGACCGCGGACAGAAGCGCCTTGGCGTTCGGGTAGGCGCCCCAGGTCTTGCCGTTCACCATGGCCGAGGCGCCCACGAAGGTCATGTAGCCCGCCGGGTGGTAGGGGGCGCCGCCCGGCATCTTGTAATCCTTGCGGTCCCAGGGCTTGGACAGGTCCGTGCCCACGGCCGACAGCACCCAGGCCCGTGCCCGCTCCAGCAACTCGTCCGGCGGGACCACCTCGTCCACGATCCCGGCGAACTTGGCGGCCTGCGGGTCCATCGTCCGGCCTTCCAGCAGGTAAGGCGACGCGCCCATGGCCCCCAGCTTGCGGACGAGGCGCGTGGTGCCGCCCGCGCCGGGAAAGATGCCGACCTTGATCTCGGGCAGGCCGATCTTGGCGCGCGGATTGTCGGCGGCAAAGATGCGATGGCAGGCGAGGGGGATCTCCAGCCCGATGCCCAGCGCCGTCCCGGGCAGCGCCGCGGCGACCGGCTTGCCCCCGGCGTTGGTCTTGGGCGCCATACCCGCCCGTTCGATCCGGCGCAGCGCGTGGTGCATCGACATGATGCCATCGAACAGGCCCCGGGCGGGCTCGTCCCCGGCGTTGTCCTTCATGGCCGCGATCACGGCCAGGTCCATCCCGGCCGCGAAGTCCTTCTTGCCGCTGGTGATGACCAGGCCCGCCACGGCGGGATCCTCGAGGGCCTGCCGGACCAGCGCATCGAGGTCGCGCAGCGAATCGAGGTTGAGGACATTCATCGATCGGCCAGGCACGTCCCAGGTGATGACCGCGACGCCCTGGTCGTCCGTCTGCATGGTGAAGTCGGTCATGGGGCTGGGCTCCTCCGGAGGGCGAATGGGAATGCGGACTGGCTCGGCGTCGGGCAGGGGCCGCGGGGCCGGTCCCGGGTCAGGCGCAGTCGGCCTGGGCGGCGAACGGGGGCACGTGGACCACGTCGAGCATCTCGATGGTCAGCGTCCCCCAGGGGTTGCGGGCAAGATAATAGAGCGAGCCGTATTCGTCGGGCACGCACTGGTCGCGGAACTCGTACTCCCAGCGAAGCCAGACCCGGAACCGTTCCTTGCGTGGCATCTCGATGGCCGCGATGCGGGGAATCATCGCGGTCAGGCCCCGCTGGATGGCATCGGCGTGACGCATCGCCAGAAAGGCCTCCATCATGGCGGCGTTGCGCATCACCACCAGCCCGCCCTGCACCTCCACCGGGCACGGATAGGCCCAGGATCCGGTCATCTCCCGGATCCGCCCCTGGACGAAGAGGTCGCCCAAGCGCTGGAAGAAGGCGCTGACCGGCTGCGGTTTGCGGTCCAAGCGGTTCATCTGACCTCCCCGGCGCCGGATGGGCGGCGCGCCACGGACCACGGGCGGGGGTTCCGTGGGAAGAGCATAGACCAGCCCGGACCGGTTCCCCAAGCATCCAGGTCCCCAGGGCTAGACCCGCTCGATGATCGTGGCGGCGCCCATGCCGGAGGCGACGCACAGGGTGGCAAGGCCCACGCCCTGCCCGCGCCGCTCCAGCTCGTCGAGCAGGATGCCGATGATGATCGCGCCCGTCGCGCCCAGCGGGTGGCCCATGGCGATCGCGCCGCCGTTGACGTTGACGACCTCGGGATCGAGGTCGAACGCCTGTATGTAGCGGAGCGCCACGGCGGCGAAGGCTTCGTTGATCTCGAACAGGTCGATGTCCGAGGTGGTCATCCCCGATTCCCGAAGGATCTTCTCGGTGGCGGGCATGGGGCCGGTCAGCATGATCGATGGGTCCGACCCCACCTTGGCCGTGGCCCGGATGCGGGCGCGGGGCCGCAGGCCGTGCCGTTCCCCGAACTCCTTGCTTCCCAGCAGGAGGCCCGCCGCGCCGTCGACGATGCCCGACGAGTTGCCGGCGTGGTGGATGTGGTTGATCCGCTCCAGCTCCGGGTAGCGCATGATCGCGACCTTGTCGAAGCCGGGCATCACCTCGCCCATGGCGCGGAACGACGGCTCCAGTGCGCCGAGGGCCTGCATGTCCGTGCTGGGGCGCATGTATTCGTCATGGTCGAGGATGGTGAGGCCGTTCTGGTCCTTCACGGGCAGCACCGAGCGGGCAAAGCGCCCGTCGTCCCAGGCGGCCTTGGCGCGTTTCTGCGACTGGACGGCAAAGGCGTCGGCCTCGTCCCGGGAGATGCCGTGCATGGTGGCGATGACGTCGGCGCCGATGCCCTGCGGCAGGAAGTAGGTGCCCATGGCCAGCGTCGGATCGACGGCGATCGCCGCCCCGTCCGAACCCATGGGCACGCGGCCCATCATCTCCACGCCGCCGGCGATGTAGGCGTCGCCCGCGCCGCCTCGGATCTGGTTCGCGGCCAGGTTCACCGCCTCCATGCCGCTCGCGCAGAAGCGGTTGATGGCGAGGCCGGGCACGGATTCGGCCAGCGACGAGGCCAGCACCGCCGACCGCGCCAGGCAGCCGCCCTGTTCGCCGACCTGGGTCACGTTGCCCCAGATCACGTCCTCGATGGCGTCGGCCGGAAGGTCGGCGCGCTCCCGCAGCGCATCCAGCACCTGCGCCGACAGGCGCACCGACGTGACCTCGTGCAGCGCCCCGTCGGTCTTGCCCTTGCCGCGCGGGGTGCGGATCGCGTCGTAGATGTAGGCCTCTGGCATGGCGTCCTCTCAGGCGGGGGTCCGGTCGGCGGGCGATCCGGGCATCATGTCGTAGGGGTGCTTCCAGCCCGGGAGGGCCTGGATGCGGGAAAGCCAGGCGTCGATGGCGGGCCATTTCGCCCGGTCGAAGCCGAAGGGCTCGGGATAGAACAGGTAGCCGCAGCAGGCGGTGTCGCCGATCGTGACCTCGTCCCCCGCAAGGAAGGGGGTCCGCTCGAGCTGCGCCTCCAGCACCCTGTAGGCCGCGGCGAGGCGGCCGTTCAGCCACTCGATGACGGCGGCCTCCCGCTTGAGCGGGTCGAGGAAGTTCATGTGGAAGCGCAGCGCACCCGCCTGCGACGAGACCTTGTGGTTGTCGAAGAAGACCCAGCGCAGCGCCTCGGCCCGGTTCCCCAGGAGCTTGCCCGTCGTCTCGGCCGCCCAGAGCTGGATGGTGCCGGACTGGGTCAGCCTGACGTCCGGGCCGACGAGGACGGGCACCTCGCCCATCACGTTGATCTCGCGATACGCGGGGCTGCGGGTCTCTCCGTGGAAGAAGTCCACGTAGACCGGTTCCCAGTCGAGTCCGCATAGCGTGAGCGTGAGCGCCGCCTTGTAGGCGTTGCCGGACTCGCCGAAGCAGTAGAGCCGGAAGGTCATGCCCGTGCCCCCGGCCTGATCCGACCCGTTCGATCGTCCATGCGTTCGGTCCCCCTGCGCCGTTCCGCGTTGTCGGGCAGCCTAGAAGCTCGCGGCCTCCAGCGCCATCACCGGTGCGGCCCCGGAGGTGATCCGCGCCAGGTGCATCCCCGTCGCCGGGAGCTGCCGGGCGGCATGATAGCGGGCCGTGGCCAGCTTGGCCTCGTAGAAGGCCCGGTCCCCGGCCCCTTCCGACAGGCTGGCCTTGGCCGCGACCGCCATCCGCGCCCACATGTAGCCCAGGCAGACATGCCCCATCATGTGCATGAAGTCCGTGGCCCCCGCGAGCGCGTCGTTCGGGGCCTTTCCGGCGGCCTGCATGAAGAACATCGCCGCCGCCTGCAGGTCCTTGGACGCGGCCTTGAGCGGGTCCAGCACCCCGGCCTTCAGGTCCGCGTCGCCCTCATGGGCCTTGATGAAGCCCTTGATCATGTCGAAGAAGGCCATGACCGGCCGGCCGCCATCCGAGGCCAGCTTGCGCCCCACGAGGTCGAGCGCCTGGATGCCGTTCGCGCCCTCGTAGATCATGGCGATGCGGGCGTCGCGGACGAACTGCGACATCCCCCATTCCTCGATGTAGCCATGCCCGCCATAGAGCTGCTGGGCGGCCACCGTCATCTCGAAGCCCTTGTCGGTCAGGAAGCCCTTGAGCACCGGGGTGAGCAGCGAGATCAGCGCCTCGGCGTCCTGATCGCCCGTGCGATGGGCGCGGTCGATCAGGGTCGCGCCCCAGTAGGTGAAGGCCCGGGCCCCCTCGCAGAAGCTCTTCTGCTCCATCAGGGACCGGCGCACGTCCGGGTGGACGATGATCGGATCCGCGAGGCCGCCGGGGTTCTTCGCGCCCGTCAGGTCGCGGCCCTGGAGCCGTTCGCGCGCGTAGCCCAGCGCGTTCTGGTAGGCGATCTCGGCCTGCGCCATGCCCTGCATGGCGACCCCCAGCCGGGCCTCGTTCATCATGGTGAACATGGCCCGCATGCCCTTGTGCTCCTCGCCCAGGAGGAAGCCGGTCGCGCCGTCGTAGTTCATCACGCAGGTGGCGTTGCCGTGGATGCCCATCTTGTCCTCGAGCTTCCCGCAGGCCACGCCGTTGCGCGCCCCCAGGCTGCCGTCCTCGTTGACGAGGAACTTCGGCACGATGAACAGGGAGACGCCCTTCGTGCCGTCCGGTCCGCCGGGGATCCGGGCCAGCACGAGGTGGATGATGTTCTCGGTGAGATCATGCTCGCCCGAGGAGATGAAGATCTTCTGGCCGGTGATCGCATAGCTGCCGTCGCCGTTCGGCGTCGCGCGCGTCCGCATGATGCCGAGGTCGGTCCCCGCATGCGGCTCGGTCAGGTTCATGGTGCCGGACCATTCGTGCGTGGCCAGCCGCGGCAGGTAGGTGGCCTTCTGGGCCTCGGTCCCATGGCTCCGGATGGCGGAATAGGCGCCGTGCGTCAGGCCCTGGTACATGTTGAAGGCCATGTTCGCGGAAACGAAGGCCTCCTGCGCGGCGGTGTGCATGACGTAGGGCAGCCCCTGGCCGCCATGCTCCGGATCGCAGTCGATGGAGGTCCAGCCCCCCTCGCGCATGGCGCGCATCGCATCCTGGAATCCCGTGGGCGTGCGGACGACACCGTTCTCGAGCCGGCACCCCTCGCGGTCGCCCACGGCGTTCAGGGGAAGGAGAACCTCGGCGGCCACCCGGCCCGCCTCCTCGAGGATGGCCCCGGTCATGTCGCGGTCGAGATCCGCGTAGCCGGGGCAATCGTCCTCGCTGACCCGAAGCACCTCATGAAGGACGAACTGCATGTCCTTGATCGGGCTTTGGTAGATCGGCATTCCCGGTGGTCCCCCTGTCAGCGTCCCGTTCAGGCGGCGGTGGCGTGCTTCCCCGGCCGCGCGAGTTCGGCCCGACCCCAGTCGAGCTGTTCCCGTAGTTCCTTGATCGTCCGGTCGAGCTCGGCGCGCTGCGCCTCCATCTCGTGGAGATGGCGCTCCGCCACCTCGCAGGTGCGTTCCAGCTGCTCCATCCGGCCCTTGCCGCCGTTCCAGAGGTCCAGGAGCTGCCGGATCTCCTCGAGGGAGAAGCCGAAGCGCTTGCCCCGCAGGATCAGCGTCAGGCGCGCGCGGTCCGACTTGGTGAACAGCCGCTTGGTCCCTTCGCGGATCGGGAACAGCAGCTCCTTCGCCTCGTAGAAGCGCAGCGCCCGGGCTGTCACGTCATACTGCTCGCACATCTCGCGGATGGTCAGAAGTTGGTCGGTCATTCGGGTTGGCCCTCTTGTTCTTGCCGCCACGTGAGAAAGCGGCAAATGGGCCGAACGCCTTCTTCTTACAAGCAAGTTTACCCGTCATGTCAGCGTTACGCGACGTCACGCCGCAGCGTGACGGCACGTCGGAAACGAAGCGATCAGCGCCGTTCCAGGATCTGGACCGTGTGGTCCCGCAGCTGTTGCAGGTCGGCGATGGTGTCCTCGAGCTGGCGCTTCTGCTCCCCCAGCTCGGCCAGCTGCCGGTCGGCTCCGTCGAGGAAGCGGCGCATCTGCGCCTCCGTCCCTTCTTCCTCGTAGATGAGGAGCCACTGCCGGATCTCCTCGAGCGAGAAGCCGAAGCGCCGCCCGCGCAGGATCAGCGTCATGCGCGCGACCTCCCGGGGCCCGTAGAAGCGGGCGCGGCCCTCCCGCTCGGGCGAGAGCAGCTCGATGTACTCGTAGTAGCGCAGCGTCCGGGGTGTCACGTCGAAGCGCGTGCACATCTCCTTGAAGGAAAGACGGGTCTCGGGTTTCGCGTCTGCCATGGGTCCTCGCTGCGCCTGCAGCCTAGTCCCTTGGCGGAACACGGGCAACTGCGCCGCGCAGCCGGGGCCTTGCGCGCGGAGCTTTTGATGCCATGGTTTCCGCCATGACACAGGACCCGAGCCCCGAGCCGCGCCCCGATCCGCGTCAGGAGCGCGCCCGGCGATTCATCTCGGCCTTGCCCTTTGCCCGGGCGCTGGGCCTGACCCTGTCGGACCTCGGCGACGGGATGGCCCGGATGGTGATGCCCTGGGACGACCGCCTGATCGGCGACCCCGCGACCGGGGTGATCCACGGCGGCGCGGTCTTCGCCCTCATGGACACCTGCGCCAGCGTCGCCGTCATGGCGCATCCCTCGACCCCCGGGGGGACGGCGACGCTCGATCTGCGGATCGACTACATGCGCCCGGCGGCTCCGGGCCATGCCATCCAGGCCCGGGCCGAATGCTACCACGTCACGCGCACGGTGGCCTTTGTCCGGGCCACGGCCGAGGACGGCGAGGGGCGGCCCGTGGCCATGGCGACGGGCGCCTGGACGGTCGAAGGCATCCGGTCATGAGGGCGCCCCCCGAACCCGTGCAGGTGGTGAAGGGCCGCCGGGATGCCGCTCTCGAGCGGCTGGTGGGCGGGGTGCCGTTCATTGGGTTCCTCGGCCTGCGGTTCGATCGCCGCGGGGACGAGCTCACGGCCGTGCTGCCCTACCGGGACGACCTGATCGGCAACCCGCTGCTCCCGGCGCTGCATGGCGGGGCGACGGCGGCCTTCCTGGAATGCACGGCCGTCATCGAGCTGGCCTGGGCCGCGATGTGGGAAGAGATGGAGGCCGGGCGGATCGGCCCCGACGCCGCAGTGCGCCTGCCCAAGACCATCGATTTCACGGTGGATTACCTCCGGTCCGGCCTGCCGCGCGACGCCTATGCGCGGGCGCGGGTGAACCGGTCGGGGCGCCGCTACGCCAGCGTCCACGTGGAGGCCTGGCAGGACAACCGCGCGCGGCTCTTCGCGCAGGCGACGGGGCATTTCCTGATGCCGGACGCCGCAGGGTGAGCGAGCCGATCACCCACGGGCGCGTGCTGCGCATCGCGCTGCCCATCGTGCTGTCGAACGCCACCGTGCCGCTGCTGGGGGCGGTGGACACCGCCGTCGTCGGCCAGCTCGGGCAGGCCGCTCCGATCGGGGCGGTGGGCATCGGCGCGGTGGTGCTGAGCTCCATCTACTGGGTGTTCGGCTTCCTGCGGATGGGAACCACGGGACTGACCGCACAGGCGCGCGGCGCCGGGGAACCGGGCGAGGTCGCCGCCCTGCTTGCGCGGGCGCTGCTGGTCGGCCTGGGGGGAGGGGTGCTGCTGATCCTCCTCCAGGGCCTCCTGTCCGCCGCAGCCTTCCGCATGTCGCCCGCCTCGGCCGAGGTGGAGGAGCTGGCCCGCCAGTATCTCGCGATCCGGATCTGGTCCGCGCCGGCGGCGATCGCGGCCTACGGGATCAACGGCTGGCTCATCGGGCAGGAGCGGACGCGCGGCGTCCTGGCGATCCAGCTCTGGACCAACGGCCTGAACATCGTGCTCGACGTCTGGTTCGTGCTGGGGCTGGGCTGGGGGGTGCCGGGCGTCGCGGCGGCGACGGCGCTGGCCGAATGGTCCGGCTTCCTCCTGGGCCTCTGGCTCTGCCGCGATGCGTTCCGGGGGGCGGCGTGGCGGGACCCGGCGCGCGTGCTCGATCCGGCGCGGCTGCGCGTCATGGCCGCCGTGAACGCCGACATCCTGGTGCGGACCGTTCTGCTCCTGTCGATCTTCGTCAGCTTCCAGTTCTGGGGCGCGGGGCTCGGGGATGTCACGCTCGCCGCCAACCAAGTGCTGATGCAGTTCGTGAACGTCGCGGCCTTCGCGCTCGACGGCTTCGCCTTCGCCACCGAGGCGCTGGTCGGGCAGGCCTTCGGGGCGGGGCGGATCGGCGACCTGCGCCAGGGCATCCGGGTCGCCTCGGTCTGGGGGCTCGCCATGGCGGTGCTGCTGGGCCTGGCCTATGCGGCGGCAGGCCCTGCGGTCGTCGCTGCGATGACCACCTCGCCCGAGGTGCGGGCCGAGGCGGCGCGCTTCCTTCCCTGGGTCGTCGCGGCGCCGCTCGCCGGGCTGCCGTCCTGGATGCTGGATGGCATCTTCATCGGCGCGACGCGGACCCGCGACATGCGGAACATGACGGTGCTGGCGGTCGCGCTCTACTTCGCCGCAGCCTGGCCGCTCACCCTGGCCTTCGGGAACCACGGGCTGTGGGGCGCCCTCGCGCTGAGCTGGCTCCTGCGCGCCGTCACCCTGGCCTGGCGCTATCCGGCGCTGGAACGCGCGGCGGCCTAGAGCCAGTCGCCGCGCCCGGTGCCCACGGCCTGGGCCACGGATTCGAAGCCGTGCCGGGCCAGGAGCGCGTCCAGCCCCCGGGCGATCTCCCCCGCGAGCGACAGGCCGCCATAGGCCAGTGCGGTGTAAAGCTGGACGGCGCTGGCCCCGGCCCGGATCTTGGCGAAGGCCGCTTCGGCCGAATCCACGCCCCCCACTCCGATCAGCGGCAGGTCGGTCAGCGTCGAGAGCCGCGCCAGGACGCGGGTGGAGCGCTCGAACAGCGGCGCGCCCGACAGGCCGCCCTTTTCCCCTGCATGGGAGCTCCGGAGCCCGTCCCGCGACAGCGTCGTGTTGGTCGCCACGAGGCCGGACAGGCCCGAGCCGTTCGCCACCTCGGCCACGTCGGCCAACTCCTCCGCGCTCAGGTCGGGCGCGATCTTGAGCAGGACCGGAATGGACCGCGGCAGGCCTTCGCGCGCTTCCATGACGCGGGCCAGAAGGGCCGACAGCGCCGCTCGGCCCTGAAGGTCCCGCAACCGCTCGGTGTTGGGCGAGGATACGTTCACGGTCGCGAAATCCGCGAAGGGGCCGAGCCGCCCGAGCACGAGGGCGAAGTCGCCGGCCCGGTCCGCGCTGTCCCTGTTGGCGCCGAGATTGACCCCCAGCACCATCCCGTCCGGGCGCCGCGCGAGGCGGTCGCCCACGGCCTCCATGCCGTCGTTGTTGAAGCCGAAGCGGTTGATGACGGCCCGGTCCTCGGTCAGCCGGAACAGGCGGGGCCTGGGATTGCCCTCCTGCGGGCGTGGCGTGACGGCGCCGACCTCGACAAAGCCCAGCGGGCTCCGCGCCAGACCCGCCAGGGCGACGGCGTTCTTGTCGAATCCTGCGGCGACGCCGACCGGGTTCGGCAGGACCAGCCCCGCGAGGTTGGTCCGAAGCCGGGCCGAGGTCACCGGCCCCCCGACCGGCCCCAGGCCCGACCGCAGCGCCCGGAGCGCGAGACCATGGGCCGCCTCGGGGTCCATCCGCCGCAGGGCGCGGAGCCCCGCCTGCTCGACCAGCCGCCTCACGGCGCGGGGAACCTGTGCCGCCCGCCCTCGAGGGGCAGGGGAGCGGACCAGATCACGTCCTCCGCCCGAAGCTCGCGGTAAAGGTGCGGGAACAGGGCGCCGCCGCGCGACGGCTCCCATTTCAGCTCGGGCACGAGCCGCCCCTCATCGACGGCGAGGAGCATGAGCCCGTCCTCGCCCGCGAAATGCCGGGCGGCCGTTTCCTCCACCTGCTCGGCGGTCGAAAGGTGGACAAAGCCGTCCTGGCGGTCGATGGGCGCCCCCAGGCTGTGCCCGGCGGCGGCGAACTCCTCCCATTCGGGGGCGCGGAAGATCTTGTAGATGGCCATGCCCCGCCAGATGCGCCGGGTCGGCGCGGGGGTCAAGCGACGTCACGCCCTCTTCGCAAAGTCCGGGCAGTACGGCTTTGACTGTGCCGAAGGCCAGTGCAGATTAGACGGCAAAACAACCCAGGGAGACTGCCCCCATGTCCCTTCGCCTCTGGCTCACCACGGCCGGGGTCGCGCTGCTTGCCACCCAGGCCGCGGCCGACTTCACGCTGACCATCCTTCACACCAACGACTTCCACGACCGGTTCGAGCCCATCAACGGCAGCGACTCGACCTGCTCGGAGGAGGACGCCGCCGCCAACGAGTGCTTCGGGGGCATCGGCCGGCTCATCACCGCCGTGAACGACGCGCGCGGGCGGGCCGAGAACAGTATCCTGGTGGATGCAGGCGACCAGTTCCAGGGCTCGCTCCTGTACACCCAGTACAAGGGCGCGATGTCGGCCGAGTTCATGCCCCAGCTGGGCTACCAGGCCATGGCCGTCGGCAACCACGAGTTCGATGATGGCCCGGCCGTGCTGGGCCGGTTCATCGACGCGCTGAAGATCCCCGTCCTGTCGGCCAACATCGACGCCTCGCGGGAGCCCGAGCTTGCCGGCAAGATCGCGAAGTCCACGGTGATCGAGGTGGGCGGCGAACGGATCGGCGTCGTCGGCCTGACGACCCTGGAAACGCCCGAGATCGCCGCGCCGGGCCCGAATGTGAACTTCGTTCCGTATGATGCCGCGCAGCAGGCCATCGACGACCTGACCGGGCAGGGGGTGAACAAGATCATCCTGCTGAGCCATGCCGGCTACGTCGAGGACCAGGCCCTGGCGCAGCAGCTGACCGGCGTCGACGTGATCGTCGGCGGGCATTCCCATACCCTTCTGTCGAACACCGAGGAGGGCGCCGCCGGACCCTATCCGACCATGGTCAACAATGTCCCCATCGTGACCGCGCGGTCCTACGGCAAGTACCTGGGCGAGCTGACGGTCACCTTCGACGACCAGGGCAACGTGACGGCGGCCTCGGGCGACCCGATCCTGCTCGACGCCTCGGTGGCCGAGGACGAGGCCGCCAAGGCCCGCGTCGCCGAGCTGGCCGAGCCGCTGAACGAGCTGCGCGCCAAGGTCGTGGCCGAGACCGCGGACGCCGTCGACGGAGAGCGGGAGTCCTGCCGCGCCGTCGAATGCGAGATGGGCAACCTCGTGGCCGAGGCCATGCTGGACCGCGTCAAGGACCAGGGCGTGACGATCGCCATCGCCAACGGCGGCGGGCTGCGCGCCTCCATCGACGCCGGGCCCGTCACGATGGGCGAGGTGCTGACCGTGCTTCCGTTCCAGAACACGCTTTCGACCTTCCAGACGGACGGGCAGACCATCGTCGAGGCCCTCGAGAACGGCGCAAGCGAGATCGAGGAGCAGGCCGGCCGATTCGCGCAGGTCGCCGGGCTCGAGTACAGCATCGACCTGTCCAAGCCCGCCGGGTCCCGCGTGTCCGACGTGATGGTGCTCGTGGGTGGCGACGCCTGGGCGCCGATCGACCCGGCCGCGACCTATGGCGTGGTCACGAACAACTACGTGCGCCAGGGCGGGGACGGCTTCGAGATGTTCATCGACGCCCAGAACCCCTACGACTACGGCCCCGACCTGGCCGACGTCACCGCCGAATACCTCGCGGCGCACCAGCCCTACACGCCCTTCGTGGACGGCCGGATCACCGTGACGGGCGAGCTTCCCGCCGCCCCGGCGAATCCCTGACGACCCCTTGCGGTGGCGCGGGTCCCGCGCCACCTTTCCCCCATGTGCGGACGCATGGCCATCACGCTGCCCCATGACGCCATGGCGCAGCTTTTCGCGGCACAACCGGCCAACGACCTGCCGGAGGTGCCGAACTTCAACGTCTGCCCGACGCAGCGCATCGCCGTCTGCACCCGGGAGGAGGAACGGCGGCTTTACCGTCCGATGCGCTGGGGCCTGGTCCCCCACTGGTACAAGACGCCGAACGACGGCCCGCTCCTCATCAACGCCCGCAGCGAGACAGTCGCTGAAAAGCCCGCCTTCCGGGCCGCCATCCGCGAACGCCGCTGCCTCGTGCCCGCCTCGGGCTTCTACGAATGGGACCGGAGCGATCCCAAGAAGCCCTTGCCCTGGTACGTCACCCGGAGCGACGGCGCGCCCATGGTCTTTGCGGCGCTCTGGCAGGACTGGGGGCGGGGCGAGGACCTGATGTCCACGGTCGCCATCGTCACCTGCGCCGCCAACGCCCGGATGTCGCGCATCCACGACCGCCTCCCGGTCATCCTCGAACCCGAGGACTGGCCGCTCTGGCTGGGCGAGGAAGGGAAGGGCGCCGCCCGGCTCATGGGCGCCGTGCCGGACAATGCGCTCGAGATGGTCCGCGTCGGGACCGAGATCAACTCGTCCAGGTCCCAGGGCGAAGGGCTGATCGTGCCGGTTCCCCTGAACCCCGCCTGACGGGCTTGCGCGCGGGGCCGACGTCGGCCTATATGACACCCGGAGCGCGGGTATGGTGTAGTGGTAGCGCCTCAGCCTTCCAAGCTGATGGGGCGGGTTCGATTCCCGCTACCCGCTCCAGCAACGGCCAGCCCCCAGCGGGGCGGGCCAGTCTCCTCGCAGATCAGCGCGCCTCGCCCGGGTTCAGCCGGATCAGGGCGGCATTGAGCGCGGCCGCGATGCTCACCCAGACGAGGTAGGGCAGGAACAGGAGGCCCGCGAAGGTCGAGACGCTCCAATGCGCGATCATCGCACCGAACACGGCGATCCACAGCAGGCCGATCACCCCAAGGCCCAGCCGGAGCCGGTGCTGCCCGAAGACCGTCGGCGTCCAGAGCGTGTTGGCCGCGATCTGGAGCGCCCAGAAGGCCAGCGCGGTCGTGGCCCCCGGCCCGCCGATCGACGCCACCCGCGCCCCGGCGATCGCCATGAACAGGTAAAGCGTCGTCCAGACCACCGGAAAGGCCCAGTTCGGCGGCGTCCAGTCGGGCTTGCGCAGCCGGCTGTACCAGTCCCCCGTGGGGAACAGGTAGCCGGTCATCCCCGCGCAAAGGCAGGCGAGGAGGAAGATCAGGAACAGGAGCATCGCATCCTTCCTTGGGAAACGTCCCCCAAAGCTTGCCCGACCCCCGGGACCGCGGCAAGCGGTCAGAACCCGGCGGCCAGCTCCTCCAGGTGACGGGGGAAGTCGCGGGAGGGGACCGCCGCCTCGCGCACGAGATCGTCGAAATGCCGGCTGATGGCCTGCACCCGGTGCGTGTCGCGGAAGGCCAGGTAATGCCGCCCAAGATAGATCACCGCGAGGAGCGGCCCGAACACCGTGATCGGAGCCGAGAACACCCGCCGCGCGTCATACAGATGCACCCGCAGGGTCGGATAAAGCTGCCGGTGCAGCTCCCTCATATGCGCGATCTGGGCGCGGCGCAGCGCGGGGTCGAGCCCGGCATAATAGCCTTCGCCCCGCGCAAAGGTCGCCAGCTCGTGCAGGGGCAGGGCGATCTCGTGGTCCGACCGGGCGCCGCGCATCCAGTCCAGCCGGTCCCGGCTCGCTCCGATGGCCTGGTCGGTGGTCCGCCCCAGCGAGGGCTCCGATTCCCAATGCAGGAGCTCCGGGATCTTCATCATGTCGGGCAGGCCCGCCGGGACATGGCGGATCTTGTAACCGGCGGCCTCGCGGTGCCAGGCGAAGATCTGGTCGTCCACCAGCGCGCGCGGCGCCTCGGTCATGGTCAGGGCCGCCGCCACGAGGTCCGCCGCCGGCTCGCGCCGGTCCGACAGCCCCAGCAGCCAATCCGCCGAGACGCCCAGCGCGCCCGCGCATTCCGCCGCCACCTGGGCGTTGGGAAGGCGCGCGGCCTCGGTGTCCAGAAGCTGCGAGATCGTGGAGCGATCCACCCCGATGCTGCGGGCCAGGCGGGCCTGGGTCATGCCCGACTCGGCCATGGCCGTTGCGAGCCGCTGCCGGAACAGGCCCGATCGGGCGCGTTTGTCGATCTTTTCCGACATCGTTGACCGAACGCAACAGAGTTGCGGAAATGTTGCGCAGATGCCGAATGGGCGCGTCAAGGGCCTTCTGTCAGGATTCGGGCCAAGGACCGCTTCGGGACGGCGGCGACAGAGGACATGACATGAAACGGATGCTGCGGGCGGCCGAATGGCCGACGCTGGGATTGCTGCTGGCCTGCTACGCGGCCTGGGGCGCGGCGGTGTTCTGGCTATCCGACCTGTCGCTCTGGATCGCGGTGCCGGTGGCCGCCTGGGCCATCGCCCAGCATTCCTCGCTCCAGCACGAGGTCATCCACGGCCATCCGTTTCGCGACCCGCGCCTGAACGCGGCGCTGGTGTTCCCGGCCCTGACCCTCGTGGTGCCCTACCTGCGCTTCCGCGACAGCCACCTCGCCCACCATCAGGACGCGGTGCTGACCGATCCCTATGACGACCCCGAATCGAACTACATGGCCGAAGGCGACTGGCGGCGGCTGCCCGGCTGGCTTCGGGGCGTGCTGCGCCTGAACAACACCCTGGCCGGGCGGCTGCTCATCGGCCCGCTGGTCGGGCAGGTGTTCTGGATGCAGTCGGAGGCGCGCCTGCTGCGCGCGGGCGACCGGCGGGTGGCGCAGGGCTGGCTCTGGCACCTGCCTGCCGCGCTCTTGGTGATGGTCGTCGTCGCGGTGTCGCCGATGCCGGTCTGGGCCTACCTCGCGGCGGCCTATCTCGGGCTGTCGCTTCTCAAGATCCGGACCTTCCTGGAGCATCAGGCCCACGAGAAGGTGCGGGGCCGCACCGTCATCATCGAGGACCGGGGGCCGCTCGCCCTCCTGTTCCTCAACAACAACCTCCACGTCGTGCACCACATGCACCCGCGCGTGCCCTGGTACCGGCTGCCCGGCCTTTACCGGTCGAATCCGGCCCGCTACCTGGGCGTGAACGGCGGCTATCGGTACCGGTCCTACCGGGAGATCTTCGGACGGCACCTGTTCCGGGCCAAGGATCCGGTCCCCCACCCGATCCTGCGCCGGGCGCCGCGCTCAGCGCCCGTCGTCGAAGCCGTGCATCCGGTGGGCCCACTGGTAGCCCACGATCGCGCCCTTGAAGCGCGGTAACAGCCAGAGCGACAGCCCGACCGCGAACACCGTGAGGATGGTCGCGAAGACCAGCGGCTCGGGCCGGAAGTTCACCCAGACGAAGTGCATGACGAAGGCCAGCAGGTGCCCCACGATCAGGATCGTGAGGTAGGCCGGGCCATCGTCGGCGCGGTGGTGCTTGAGCACCTCGCCGCACGCGGCGCAGGTGTCCGTCACCTTCAGGTAGCCGTCGAAGAGGTGGCCTTGGCCGCAGTTCGGGCAGCGCCGAAGGAGGCCGCGCCGCACGGCGGGCCAGGTGGGCCGTTCCTCGACATCCGCGAGGGTCTGGGCGGCCGTGGCCGTGGTGGCGTGATCGTCCATGACGGACCTCGTCTGACAGGAAGGGGCCCGCCTGATCTGGCCTCCTGCGGCGGCTTTGGAAAGAGCCCAACCGGCCATTGCGGCGCCATGTCGCGACAGGCTCCGGCCCCCGCCGCTGTCGGTCACGACGGCGTCGTCGACGACGGAAGGCCCCGGGTGCGTCGTTCAAGGGTCAGTTCCGGCCAGCACGGGCCGGGTTCCAGATGGGAAAGGACCCTGGACATGAAGATGACTGCGTTGATGGCGGGCCTCCTGGCCGGGCTGATCGGTACGGCGGCTCTTGCGCAGGACGCGGCGCCCGGAGCCGCCCCGCAGCCCCCCGCCGGGGCCGAGCCGCCTCCGGCTCCGCCCATGGGCGACGACGGCCCGATGGGTCCGATGGGACGGGGGCCGATGGGCGGCCGGGGCGTGGACGCGCTGGGCCTCGCGCCGCTTCCCACCTACGACACCGACGGCAACGGCATCGTGACCCAGGCCGAGATCGAGGCCAAGCGGTCCGAACGCTTCGCCACCGCCGACGCGGACGGCGACGGCGCCCTTTCGCCGCAGGAGCTGATCGCTCTCGAGGATGCGATCCGGCAGGAGATGCGCCTCGCCCGGGCCGCCGAGCAGATCCGCCGCATGGACGACAACGGCGACAGCCTCCTCCAGACCGAGGAGATGGAAGCCCGCACGCCGCGCCTCGCGCCGCTCTTCGACCGGCTCGACACCGATGGCGACGACGGCATCTCTCTCGAGGAGATGCAGGCCGGGCGTCCGGGTCGCGGCGAGGGGCCGGACGGAGGCTTCGGCCACGGCGGCCATGGCCGCGGCCATCGCGACTGACACCCCGCTGCGGTTCCCGGGTCGGCGATGACCGGCCTGGGGACGGCCTGCCCGCTTTACGGTCGGCGTCCCATGTACCAGAACCCGAGGGTCATGCCCTCCGAGGTGCCATCCTTCCCGGTCCAGCCTGTCCCGCCTCCGGATCGGGAGGGTGCGCTTCTTGTGGCCTACGCCAACGGGGACACCGACGCCGCGCGCGAGATCACCGAGGCGCTCGCGCCCCGTGTCCTCGCCCAGGCGCTGCGGATGATGGCCGATCGCGCCGAGGCCGAGGACGTGACGCAGGAGGTCTTCCTGAGGCTCTGGCGGGTCGCGCCCGACTGGCGGCAGGGCGAGGCGCGGGTGTCCACCTGGCTTTACCGGGTGACGGCGAACCTGTGCACCGACCGGCTGCGGCGCCGGCGCCGGTCCGTGGGGCTCGACGACATCGCCGAGCCGGCGGACCCGACGCCCTCGGCGGCCGACCGGATGCAGGGCGAATCGCGGCTGAGGGCCCTGTCGGATGCGTTGGCGCAACTGCCCGAACGGCAGGCCCAGGCCGTGTCGCTCCGGCATCTGGAGGGGCTCTCGAATCCCGAGATCGCCGCCGTCATGGACATCGGGATCGAGGCCGTCGAATCCTTGACGGCACGGGGCAAGCGGGCGCTGGCGGCGCTTCTCAAGGGGCGAAGGGCGGAGTTGGGCTATGGCGATGAATGATCGTGACGACCTGGCCGGGGACGACCCGACCGAGGACGGGCTCGAGGACCTGTTCGCCCGGGCGCGGGCGCAGGACCCGCAGCCGTCGGCCGACCTCATGGCGCGCCTGATGGCCGACGCCGCGCGCGAACGGCCGCGCCCGCCCGTCTCCGCCCCGGTGCCGCGCCGCGCCGACTGGCGGGACTGGTTCCGGACCCTCGGCGGCTGGCCCGCGCTGGGGGGCTTCGTCGCCGCCACGGCGGCGGGCCTGTGGATCGGCGCAGCCCCGCCCGAGGGGCTGTCCAGCGTCGCCCCGAGCCTTTGGGGCGACAGCGTGACCGTGGCCGTGGGGGTGGACGAGGATCCCCTGAGCGTACTGGAGAGCCAATCGTGACCCGCGTTTCCCCCACCGTCCCGCGCCTGACCGGGCCGTTCCGCTGGCTTCTGGTCGCCTCGCTGGCGCTCAACCTGCTGGTGGCGGGGATCGTGGTCGGCTCGTTCTTCGACGAGGACGGTCCCGGGCGGCGGCCCCGGCCGGTCGAGCTGGCCTTGGGTCCTCTGGCGCGGGCGCTGGGCGAGGAGGACCGCGACGCGATCCTTGCGGCGGTGCGCGCGCGCCCGGACCTTCAGCCGCCCCGGCGCGAGGAGCAGGCCGCCGCCTTTGCCGAGATCGTCGCCGCCCTCCGGGCCGACCCCTTCGCGCCCGACCGGCTGGCGCGCGCGCTCGCCGCGCAGCGGTCCCGCGTGGCCGAGGTGCAGGACGCTGTCCAGCAGGCGCTGGTGGCGCGCATGGCCGCGATCACGCCAGAGGGCCGGGCCGCGCTGGCGGACCGGCTGGAGGAGGGGCTTCGCCGGCACGGGGACCGCGGCGGTCCCCCGGACTGAGCGCGGGGGTCCTCAGACCCCCAGGCACCAGCGCATCACGGCCTTCTGGGCGTGCAGGCGGTTCTCGGCCTCGTCGAAGATCACCGACTGCGGTCCGTCCATCACCGCGCTCGTCACCTCGTCGTCGCGGTGGGCGGGCAGGCAATGCATGAACAGCG
Organism: Rubellimicrobium arenae; assembly: GCF_017916275.1. Classification (GTDB taxonomy): domain Bacteria; phylum Pseudomonadota; class Alphaproteobacteria; order Rhodobacterales; family Rhodobacteraceae; genus Rubellimicrobium; species Rubellimicrobium arenae. The sequence goes on along the minus strand of NZ_JAFMST010000002.1, from coordinate 297,266 downwards.
CGTCGGGCTTGGCGGCGGCCATCAGCCGCTCGTTCACCTGGTAGGGGCGGAGCTGGTTGTGCCGACGCTCCTTGGCCGATTGCGGGTCGTGCATCGACACCCAGGTGTCCGTCACCACCACGTCGGCCCCCTGCACGGCCTGGAACGGGTCGCGCACGATCTCGGCCCTGGACCCCTTGCCGCGGGCGAAGTCGATGAAGGCGGGCTCCGGGTCCAGCGTCGGCGGGCCGGTGAAGGTGATGTCGAAGCCCAGTTGCCCCGCCGCCTGCGCCCAGGAGGCGAAGACGTTGTTGCCGTCCCCGGACCAGACCACCTTGCGCCCGCCGATCGGGCCCCGGTGCTCCTCGTAGGTCATGACGTCGGCCATGATCTGGCAGGGGTGGGTGCGGTTCGTCAGCCCGTTGATGACCGGCACCGTGGCGTATTCCGCCATCTCGAGGAGCGTGGCCTCCTCGAAGGTGCGGATCATGATGAGGTCGACATAGCGGCTCAGCACCCGCGCCGTGTCGGCGATGGTCTCGCCGTGGCCCAGCTGCATGTCCGCCCCGGACAGGACCATCGTCTCGCCACCCATCTGGCGGACGCCCACGTCAAAGCTGACGCGCGTCCGGGTGGAGGGCTTTTCGAAGATCAGGGCGACCATGCGCCCCGCCAGCGGCTGGGAATCGTCCGGCATCCCCTTGGGGCGGCCGTTCCGGGCGATCTTCATGCTCCGGGCATGGTCGATCATGGCCCGGAGATCGGCGGCATCGATCTTGTCGATATCGAGGAAGTGGTTCATCGCGGGTCTCTTGTCGGGGGGCCTTGGCACCCCCTTGTCGGATCAGGGGGCAGGGCTCACGGCGGTCGCGGCGGCATCGAGGCGTCGCAGCGCCTCGGCGATGTCCTCGTCCGCGATGTTCAGCGGCGGAAGCAGGCGCACCACGTTGTCGGCCGCGGGCACGGTCAGGATGCCCTGCGCGTAGCCTGCCTTGACCAGGTCCGCCGGGGCGACCTTGCACCGGAGTCCCAGGATCAGGCCCAGGCCGCGCACGCCCTCGAACACGTCGGGATGCGCGGCCACGAGGCCCTCGAGCCCCTGGCGGAACAATCCCGCCTTTCGGCGCACCTCGGCCAGGAAGCCCTCGTCCGCGACGACCTCCATCACCGCCGCGCCGACGGCGCAGGCCAGCGGGTTGCCCCCGTAGGTCGATCCGTGGGTGCCGAGCGTCATGCCCGCCGCCGCCGCCTCGGTGGCGAGGACCGCCCCCAGCGGGAAACCGCCGCCGATGCCCTTGGCCACCATCATGATGTCGGGCGTCACGCCCGCCCATTCGTGGGCAAACAGCTTGCCCGTCCGGCCCATGCCGCACTGCACCTCGTCGAGGATCAGGAGCACGCCGGTCTCGTCGCAAAGGTCGCGCAGGCCCTTGAGGCAGACGTCGGGCATCGGGCGGATGCCGCCTTCGCCCTGGATCGGCTCGACCATCACCGCGCCCACGTCGGCTTCGCGGATGGCCTTCTCCAGCGCCTCGTGGTCGCCCCATTTCAGCTGCGTGAAGCCGGGAAGGAGGGGGCCGAAGCCCTTGGTCATCTTTTCCGACCCGGCAGCGGCGATCGCGGCCGAGGAGCGGCCGTGGAACGCGCCCTCGAAGGTCAGGATGCGGGTGCGGTCGGGCTGGCCCGCCTCGTACCAGTACTTGCGCGCCATCTTGACGGCGAGCTCGGCCGCCTCGGTGCCCGAATTGGTGAAGAACACCGTGTCCGCGAAGGTCTTGTCGACCAGCATCTCGGCCAGGCGTTCCTGTTCGGGGATGCGGTACAGGTTCGACAGGTGCCAGACCTTGTGGGCCTGGTCCGTCAGCGCCTTCGTCAGGGCGGGATTGGCATGGCCCAGCGCGTTCACCGCGATCCCGGCGCCCAGGTCGAGGTATCGGCGGCCGTCCTCGGCCACGAGCCAGGATCCTTCGCCGCGCTCGAAGGTGAGGGGGGCGCGGTTGTAGGTGGGCAGGACGGCAGGGATCATCGGCAATACCCCGAAAGTGGAAGGCCCTTCGATGCCGGAGGGCCATAGGTGTGTCAACGGGAGGGACGAGCAGGAACAGCCCCCAGGGGGGCGAAAGGTCAGCGTCGGCGTCGGATCGCGTGGGTCCTGCTCATGAAACGGGCCTTAGGGGCTGACGCCGCGTGATGCAAGCGTCAAACCTCGACCCAGATGGTCACCGGCCCGTCGTTGACGAGGCTGACCTTCATGTCCGCGCCGAACCGGCCCCGCGCGGTGGGGATGCCCAGCGCCGCCACTTCCCCGGCGAACATCTCGTAAAGCCGCTCGCCCTCGGCGGGCGGCGCGGCGGTGGAGAAGCCGGGGCGGTTCCCGCGCGAGGTGTCGGCGGCGAGCGTGAACTGGCTGACCACGAGGGCGCTCCCGCCCACGTCCCTGAGCGAGCGGTTCATCTTGCCCGCCTCGTCCTGGAAGATGCGGAGCTTGGACAGCTTCTCGGCCAGGGCCTTCGGCTTGCCATCGTCGTCGCCCTGCATGGCGCAGACCAGGATCAGCATCCCGGGCCCGATCTCGCCCAGGGTCTCGCCATCCACGCGGACGGCGGCCTCGGACACGCGCTGGACCAGCGCCCTCACAGCTCGTGCGCCCAGGGCGGGTTGGCGCCGGGGCGGCTCACGGTGATGGCGGCCGCGCGGACGCCGAGGCTCAGGGCCTCGCGCAGCGCCTCCTCGTCCAGCGACCGCAGGGCGGCCTTGGTCAGCAGGCCGGCCTTCCACAGCGCGGTCAGGAGCCCGGCGTTGAAGGTGTCGCCCGCGCCAACCGTGTCGGCCACGGTCACGCGCGGGGCCGGGACCTGGACATATCCGGCCCGGGTGTGCCCGGTGGCGCCGCGGGACCCTTCGGTGATGCAGACGAGGCTCGGCCCCATGTCGAGGATCCGGCGGGCCTGGTCGTGGCTGTCGCCCGCGCCCATCAGCCAGTGCAGGTCCTCGTCGGACAGCTTCACGACATCGGCGCGGGCCAGCATCCGGCCGATGCGGGCGCGGTAGCCGGCCTCGTCGGTGATGAAGCTCGGACGGATGTTGGGGTCCACCATGGTCACGCGGGTGGCGGATTCACGGGCCTGCAGCGCCTCGTAGGCCTGCGCGGCCGGCTCGCCCACCAGGGAGATGCCGCCGAAGAACAGCGCCTGCGTCGCTTCGCCCAGCACGGGAAGGTCGTCGGGCGACAGCATCCGTCCGGCGGTGTTCTCGTCGTAGAAGGTGTAGGTGGCGTGCCCGTCGGTGAGCCGGACAAAGGCCAGCGTCGTCGGCCGGGCCGAGACGTGGGCGGGCGAGGTGTCCACCCGCGAATCCGCCAGCACCTGCCGCAGCAGGTCGCCGAACAGGTCCGACGACAGCCCCGAGAAGAAGCCCGACGGCGCGCCCAGGCGGCCCACCGCGATGGCGGTGTTGAACACGGCGCCGCCCGCGTAGGGGGCGAAGGCGGACTCACCCGCCGGGGTGGTGCGGGGCAGCATGTCGATCAGCGCCTCGCCGCAGGACAGAATCATCTCGGGCCTCTTGGTCGGTCTCGGGATCGTGTAGCCCTATTGCGGCCGGATGTAACCGTTGGCGACGGCCCACTGGTAAAGGTAGGCGGCCCCTCCGGCCAGGATGAGGGCAAGGACGACCGCGAAGAAGATCTTCCACTTGGACCAGGGCCGCTCGCCCTGGACCTTGCCGGTCTGGGCGTTGACGACAAAGCGGAAGCTCCGGTCCTGGAACTTGTAGGCGGCCATCCAGACCGGCAGCAGGACATGCTTGAAGGTCACGTCGCTGAGGACCGGATGCTTGGCGGTGATGCGCTGGTGATCGCCGCCGATGTCGCGGCGGATGTCCTGCTCGATCACGCGGTCCATCTTCTCGCGGGCGAGGGCGAACCCGTCCTCCAGCCCGACCTGATACCCCTCGGCCGCAAAGCCCGACAGGTAGTCCGGGCGGTAGGGCGCGAGGGCGCTCAGGTCCCAGGGCTCGAGCGCGTCCGTGTGCTCGCGCGGGAGGGAGGTGGAGGCCAGCACCAGCACGTCGTTGAAGAAGCGCGCGACCGTCCCGCTCACCGATCGCCAGCGGGTGCGGCGTTCCTGGTAGGTCTCGGTCCGGCCGTTCACCGTGCGGGTCTTGGTCACGTAGTAGTCGTCGCCGCGCTGGCCCTGGTAGGTCGTGGTCGTGTCGGCGTCGAAGGTCCAGTAGGGGACATAGATGCCGTCCATCTTGCGGCCCTTGCGCGCGTAGTCCTGCAGGCCGTTCGGCGCGAACCACAGGCTGCCCAGCCAGTCCGTCATCGCGCGCCGCGCCTGATCCTCGCTGAGCTGGAACGGGATCAGCGCCGCGGGCTTGATGTGCCGGTGCACGCCCGTCCCCGTGATGAGCGGCGTGGCGCAGAACGGGCAGACGGTGGCCTGCGTGCCTTCCGGGAACTCGGTCTCGGCCCCGCAGTTCGGGCATTTCAGGACGCGCGTCTCCTCGTAGACGGCGCCCCGCTCCATCCGGGCCACGGTGTCCGAATAGTCGATCTCCCGGAGCGCCACGCCCTGCTCCTCGGCGCCGCCTGCGGGGATGTCCTGCACATGGCCGCAGTAGGGGCAGGTGAGCACCGTCTGCCCCGGCGCAAAGACGAGCTGCGCGCCGCAGTTGTCGCAGGGAAAGCGATGTTCGGGCATGGAATCTCCGGGGCGCGCGCGCGCGGGTCGTGGCGCCGTTATGGCCGATGGGCCGGGGCCGGTGCAACGCCGGTCCCCCCGGCGCGCCGGACCTGCGGCCCGGCGTCAGGGATGGATCCTCAGGGGGCGGGCGGCGGAGGCGGGGGCACCTGCGCCAGGGCCGATGCCAGCGCGCTCACCTCGCCCATGGGCTTCCAGCCGTCCTGCCCGGCGGTCCAGACCAGGCTGCCGCGGGTCAGCGTCCCGTCGCGGACCATCCGCTCGATCTCCCGCTGGCCGAAGGGACCGCGCGTCTGCCCGTTCTCCGCGACGTGCCACTGGGGCTCGGCCGCCGGAGGGGGCGGCGGGGGCGGGGCGGCCTGCGCCGGGGCGGCCGGGGCGGCGGGCTCGGCGGGGCGGGCGCCCCAGGGGCCGGCGGCTCCGGCCATGCCGATGCCCATCCCCATGCCCAGGCCCGCGCCCATGCCGCCCGACGGGTTGGCCGCGGCGGCCGTCATCGCCTCGGCGGTCGAGAACTGGCTGTACCTGTTCAGGTCGCCCACGATCCCCATCGAGGTCCGCTTGTCGAGCACGCGCTCGACCTCCTCGGGCAGCGACACGTTCTCGATGTAGAACTCGGGGATGACGAGCCCGTAGGCCGCGATGGTCGGCTTGATCGCCTCGGCCACCAGCCCGCCCAGGTCCTGGGTGTTCGCCGCCATGTCGAGCACCGGGATCTTGGAGGCGGCGAGCACGCGGCTCACCTCCTGCACGACGACGTTGCGGATCTGGTTCGTGACCTCGTCGGTGGTGAACTCCCCGTCGGTGCCCACGATCTCCTTGATGAAGAGGCCCGGGTCCGTCACGCGCATCGCATAGGTGCCGAAGGCCCGCAGCCGCACGGGGCCGAACTCGGGGTCGCGGCACATGATCGGGTTCTTGGTGCCCCATTTCTGGTCGGTGAAGCGGGTGGTGTTGACGAAATAGACCTCGCTCTTGAAGGGCGACTGGAAGCCGTGCGTCCAGTGCTGGAGCGTGGTCATGATCGGCATGTTGTTGGTCTGGAGCTCGTAGAGCCCCGGCCCGAACACGTCGGCGAGCTGCCCCTCGTGGACGAAGACGGCGGCCTGGCCTTCGCGCACCGTCAGCTTGGCGCCGTACTTGATCTCGTTGCCGTAGCGCTCGAAGCGCCAGACCATGGTGTCGCGCGTGTCGTCCGTCCACGCGATGACGTCGATGAACTGGCCGGACAGAAAGTCGAAGAGGGCCATCGGGGGCGGCTCCTGCATGGGTGGAGGGCCGGGACGCGGACCCGGCCGGACACCCCGAATATAGGCGCGTCCGGGCCGTGGCGCCACGGCGGCTTTCCCCACCTTGGGGAACGCGGCCCGGCGTCCTAGACGGGACCTCCGCCCATCATCTCGGCCGCGATCGTCTGCACGACGGGGGTCGCTTCGTCGATGGTCATGCCCGTGCGCAGGCGCGGATCATAAAGCATCCGGAGCAGGAGCTCGTCATGCCGCGTCAGCAGGCCGAACTCCTCGTCGTCGTTGAAGATCGACGGGCGGGCCAGGGGGCTGTCGTTGGCCAGGCCCATGCCCTGCGCCAGCTCCTCGTGGATGCAGGCGGTGCGCAGCAGGTCCGGATGCTCGGCGCGGATCAGGGCCACGGCCTGGCTGTAGCCGGAGCTTTCGCCCGACCCGAAGGCGATCACCAGGCACAGGGTCGACCGGGGCAGGTTGATGAAGGCGCGGATCGAGGATTCGGCGATCCCCGGCACCATGTCGCGAAGCTGCGCGGCGAAATCCTTCCGGTCGTCCTCGCTCAGGACCGCGACGTGGAAGTTCGCGCCCCCGTCGACCTGCTGGATCGGCACGCCGGTCAGGCCCGACAGCCGCGCGGCATAGGCCCCGATGCTGGCCCGGTCCCGCACCGCCTGCTCGGCCGGGACCGAGGTGCCAAAGACCATCTCCATGCGGATCGGCTGGTCCCACCGCCGCAGCACCGCCTCCTGCGGATTCGAGACCCGGGTGTCCGCGCCCTGGACGTACTCGTCGTAAAGCGCGATGGCGATGAAGTCCCGCGCCAGCATCGTGTCCGTGAACGGGGTATCCACCCCGCCCGCGTCGCCCCGCAGCAGGCCCTGCTTCAGGAGATCCGCCTGGAGCCGCTGGTAGTATTGCGCCAGCTCCAGGCTCTCGAGAGAGGGCGGGCGCGCCACGGCGGGGGCGGGCTCGGGCGCGGGCGTCTCGACCGCGCGGGGCGGCGGCGGCGCGGGCCTCACGGCGGGGGGGCGCCCGGGCGGCTCGACCGGAGCCTTCTCGCAGCCGGCCGCCGCAAGGACCAGAAGGCCCGCGAATGCGGCGGACAGGGGGCGGCGAAGGCTCACGGTGGTCTCCCTCGAAGGTGCGTCAGCGCGCCCGGGAGCCAGCCATCGACTCGTTCGGGCGATTGTTGCCGGACTTGGCAGAGGCCAGCGCCGTCTTCAACTCCTGCTCCATGCGTTCGAGATCGGCTTCGGCCGCCGCGCGACGGCTCCGACCCTGGTCGGCGATCTGGAGGCTTTCGTCGATGGTGGCGATCAGGTTCTCGTTTGCGGCCCGTACCGCCTCGATATCGAAGACGCCACGCTCCATCTCCGTCCGGATCGTGCGGTTGGCCTCCCGCAGGTTCTGGGCGTTGCGCGTCAGCAACTCATTGGTGAGATCGTTGGCCTCGCGCACCGCGTCCGCCGCCTCGGCCGACCGCTGGACGGTGATGGCCTGGGCCAGCTGCTGCTCCCAGAGCGGGACGGTGTTGACCAGGGTCGAGTTGATCTTGGTGACCAGGCTCTTGTCGTTCTCCTGGACCAGCCGGATCGAGGGCAGCGACTGCATCGTGACCTGCCGCGTCAGCTTGAGGTCATGCACCCGCCGCTCCAGGTCGTCGCGCGCGGCGCGAAGGTCGCGCAGCTCCTGCGCCACCATGACCGCCTGCTCCTCGGGGGCGTTCTGGACGGCGCGCTCCTTCTCGGGGATGTCGCGGCTGTCCATCTCCTGCAGCTTGGCCTCGCCCGCCGCGATATAGAGCGCCAGCTCGTCGTAGAAGGCGAGGGTCTTGTCATAAAGCTGATCCAGCGACTCGATGTCCTTGAGAAGCTGGTGCTCGTGCTTGAGCAAGTCGTCGGTGATCCGGTCGATCTGGCCCTGCACCTCCTCGAACCGGGCGGCGAACCTCGCGATGGGCGCGGCCTGCCCGGTGATCTTCTCCCAGAAGGACCGTTCCCGGCGGACGTCCAGCTCCTCGGATGAGAACCCCCGCAGCGCCGCCACGATGGACCGCAGCGAATTGCCCGCCGGCCCGACATCCTTGTTGCGGACGCCCCGGAGCATCGACTGGCTGATCTGCTGCAATTCGCCCTGCGCGCGCGACCCGAAGGCGACGATCGAGCCGGTGTTCGTCGGGTCGATCTCGGCCATGCGGCGGCGGATCTCCTCGCTCATCGCCGGGGTGGCCTGCGCCAGGGGCGTGACCTCGGCCGCCGGGGCCGGCTCGGGCAGCACCATCGTGGTGACCTTCTCGGCCTGGGCCAGGGCGGCCTGGGCGGCCTCGCGGGTGGTGTCGGACATGTCGAACCCCTCCTGTTACTCGGGCGTCACGCCCTCTCGTTGAAGCCTGTCGCGCAGGACCTTGATCTCGAGGTCCATGGACTCGCGCCCGCCCTCCAGGAGCCGGGCGGTCCTCTGGGCGTAGTTGGTCTCCAGGTCGCCCAGCAGCGCCTCGTAGTCCGTGCGCGCGCGTGCGTCCCGCGTGCGGGCGTAAAGGTCCGCGAACTGCACCGTCGCGTCCCGCGCGCCCATCAGGTAGACGCCCAGGTACTTGCGCGCGGCGGTCAGGTCGCGGGGGTCCTCCTCCACGGTGCGGATCATGCGGCGGGCCAGCGCCTCGAAGCCCGCGACCCGGGTGGCCAGGCCCCGGTCGCCCAGCGCCGCGATACGGTCGCGGATCGTGGCAAGGTAGCCTTCCGCCTCGTCCACCAGCCGCGCCACGCGGTCCTGCTGGAAGGTGTCGATCCCCTCGACCCGCTTGTCCCTCATCGGATCGATCCCGAAGGCCACCAGATGCAGCGCCAGCGCCACGACCCCGTAAAGGACGCTCCCCGGGAGGTCGGTCCCGCCGGACAGGGCGGCCAGCATGGCTCCGCCGCCCGCCAGCACTCCGGCCAGGATCTTGCGGGGCAGGGCGGGGCGCCGCGCCGCCGGACGGGCGTCGTAGGCGGCCTCGGCGCGCAGCCCGTCGCGGAGCAGCCAGGCCCCCAGGCCCAGGACCGCCGCCGCCCCCAGGCTCAGGACCAGCACCTCGGGGCCGCCCGCGATCCCGGTCACCGCGGCGATGACGGCCGGCACGAACAGGAGGTTCGCCCGCGCCCCCGCCGCATCCACGCGGCGCGTCTCGACGATGGCCTCCTGCACGGCCTGGGCCGGAGGACCATCCCCGGGGGCCGCGCCGGGGCTGTACTTCCCGCCGAACCGCCGCGCCATCAGGCCGGGCCCAGCCAGCCGCTGGTCAGTCCGAGCAGCAGCACGAGAAGCACCCCATAGGCCAGGGTGCGGGCTCCTTTCGGCATCTTGTCCTCCTTGGCCACCGGCAGCGGCGCGGGCGATGGCGCGGTCAGCGCGCGGAACGCCGTCGCCGCCGCCGCCACGGCCAGCGCCAGCGCCGCGAACAGCATCAGGAACAGGATCAGCCGCGCCATGCCACATCATCCCCAAGCCGCCGGACCGTCCCGAACGGTACGCCCTAATCTGGATACCCCGGTCCCCCCGTTCAACGGCACGGCCCGGCCGCTGTTCCCCCCGACCGTCAGCCCGCGTCCGAACGACCCCCGGGCAGGCTGCTGACCGCCGGGATCTCCAGCTCGCGCAGGAGCTTGGCCCGCATGGCGTCCTCGTAGCTCTGGTAGCCGTCGGCAAAGATCGAAAAGGCGCCGGGTCCGCGCAGGACCTCGTCCTGGAACCACGCCACCAGCTCGGCCGCCGATCGGGACCCGCCGATCACCAGCGCGTTGACCGTGACGCCGTCGAAGGGAAAGGTCTCGTAGGCGATCCGCGGCCCGAAGCTTTCGTTGTTCATGCCGTCGCCCGACACGTCGATCGTGCGGGCCCGGCAGTCCGGCGCGTCCCCCAGCCGGGTCGCGGCAAAGCCCAGCGCGGCGCCCAGCGCGGTCGGCAGCTCGTTGTGGCTCCGGCGCGCCTTGGCGATGGCCGAGGCGACGCGCCGCAGGTCGTCCTCGCTCCGCACCAGGACCCAGCCGGGCAGCAGCGGCACCTGCGCGCGCCGCCCCGACCATTCGAAGGCATAAAGGGCGACGGGATCGCCCAGCAGGAAGGCCCGCACCACGTCGGGCGCCACGAGAGCCCGCCCCGTCCCCTCGCGCTGGAGCCGGTCCTCGGCCGCATCGACCGAGGACGACACGTCCAGCGCCAGAACCAGCGCCAGCCGGCAGTCCTGCGCCGCGGCGCCGCCCGCCGCCAGCCCCAGGAGCAGCGCCGCCCCCCGGACCGTCCGTGCCAGGACCGGGGGGCAGGGCCTCATCTCACCAGTGGCCCGTGTTGGGCATGGAGGACCAGGGCTCCTGCGGCGCCTTGCGCGGGCCCCGCTGCAGCAGCTCGATCGACACGTTGTCGGGCGACCGGACGAACGCCATGTGCCCGTCGCGCGGCGGGCGGTTGATCGTCACGCCCGAATCCATGAGCTGCTGGCACATCTCGTAGATGTCGTCGACCTCGTAGGCCAGGTGCCCGAAATGCCGCGAATCGGACGGCAGCCCCTCGTCCCCGTCCCAGTTCCAGGTCAGCTCGACCGGGCACTCCTCCTGGCCGGGCGGCGCCAGGAACACGAGCGAGAAGCGGCCCCCCTCGTTGTCGATGCGCCGGATCTCCCGAAGGCCCAGCTTTTCATAGAAGGCCATGCTCTTCTCCAGGTCGAGCACCCGGACCATGGTGTGCAGATAGCGGATCGTCATTCGTCCCCTCCTTGTCGGACGGCAACCTAGCAGCGCCGCCCCGCCGCGCCAGCCCTGCGGCTGCGGCGCAAGGGCCGGGGCGCCGCAGGCGGATCGGGTCCGTCGCGGCCTTGACCCTTTGGCCCCCCAAGCCGCAAGACGGTCCCGACCAGAGGAGGACAGCCCATGCCGCTCACGCCCGAACAGGAAGCCGAGATCGCCGCCCTCCGCGATGCGCCGCGCCCCACCCTCCGTCCGGTGGCGGACGGGATGGAAAAGCACCTCCACCTCGTCCATCCGGTGCTCGACCACGGCTTCGTCCGCGTGGTGGACTACATGGGCGACGACTCCTCCATCGTGCAGGCCGCCCGCGTCAGCTACGGGCGCGGCACCAAGTCCGTGCAGAACGACGAGGGGCTGATCCGCTACCTCATGCGCCACTGGCACTCGACCCCCTTCGAGATGTGCGAGATCAAGCTCCATGTGAAGCTGCCGGTCTTCGTGGCCCGCCAGTGGATCCGCCACCGCACCGCGAGCGTGAACGAATACTCCGCCCGCTACTCCATCCTCGACCGGGAGTTCTACATCCCCGCCCGCGAGGCGCTGGCCGCCCAGAGCGCGGTGAACAACCAGGGACGGGGGGACGTGCTGGGCGACGACGAGGCCGCCCGCGTGCTCGACTGGCTGCGCGAGGATGCGACCCAGACCTACGACCATTATGAGGCGATGATTTCCCAGGAAGGGCAGCAGGGCCTCGCGCGCGAGCTTGCCCGCATGAACCTCCCCATGAACGTCTACACCCAGTGGTACTGGAAGACGAACCTCCACAACCTGTTCAACTTCATCCGCCTGCGTGCCGATTCCCACGCCCAGTACGAGATCCGCGTCTACGCCGACGCCATCGCGGGGATCGTCCGCGACTGGGTGCCCTTCGCCTGGACCGCCTTCGAGGATTTCCGCATGGGCGGCGTCAGCCTGTCCGCGAAGGCCGTCGAGGTGCTCCGCCGCCGCCTGGCCGGCGAGGTCGTCACGCAGGAAACCTCCGGCATGAGCAAGGGCGAATGGCGCGAGTTCGAGGCCGTCTGGAGCTAACGGCCCCTTAACCATCTTGTGCCATGCTTCCCCCTGCGACGGCCCGGGACCACATGCTCCCGCCCGCGCCCCCGGAGGCCGGCCCCCGTGCCGATGTGAACCGCCCCGCCGGGCCATAGCTCTTTGGGGACCACATGGGCGGGGTCCGCTGGTGCCATGCCAGCCGCCGCGCGTCGAGGACGCGCCCCGGGGCCTTTGGATCCTTGCGGCCTCGCGTCGGCCTCCTTGACGCTACGGCCGCTGTTCTGTTCCCGCTTTGGCAACAATGTGACCTGTGGCATGATCCCTCGGGTCCGTTCACCGGGGGAGGCGATCATGCGACGACTGACGGCGGCCCTGGTGGCGGTCCTTGGCCTGACGGCTTGCGCCGCCAGCGCGGCCACGGTCACGCCCGCCGTCCTCGACTTCGAGGATGCCGCCCTTGGCAGCACCGGCACGTCGCTCGTCGTTGGCGATTACCTCGTGCTCGGGATGGGGGATCGCTCGCCCGGCGTCGTGGCCGGTGATCCGACAGGCGCCACCGGCAATGCGTCCCAACTTCTGGCGGCAGCGGGCGGCGCGTTCTTCACGCTTCAACGGCTGGACGTGCAACCCTTCCGCCTCGCGGGCCTCGACGTGTCCGCCGTCCTCGACTCCGGCCTTGCCGCCTCGGGGGAGCTTCTGATCTCCGATGGCGACGGAACCACCCTCGCCAGCATCCCGCTGACAGGGGACAGCCCGGTCTTCGTCAATCTCGCGGGTTCCCTGTCCAGCACGACCTCGCTGCAGTTCGCCTTCGCTCCCGGCAGCACCGGGACTTTCGCGATCGACAACGTCGCGCTGGCTCCGGTGGCGCCAATCCCCGCGCCCACGCCGGCGGCGGCGCTGCTCCTGGGGCTGGGTCTCCTCGGCGCGGCGGCGCGGCGACGGCGCGCCTGACCGGCTGGGCCTGGCCCGACCCCGCCCGGAACGCAAAAGGCCGGAGCGATGCCCCGGCCTTCATCCATTCAGGCGGGCAGGGTCACTGCGACTTGCGCAGGTTCCCGGCCATCTGCCGCCCGTCGCGGCCCTGGATCATGTCGAACTCGATCTTCTGGTTGTCGGCCAGGCCGGTCATGCCCGATTGCTCGACGGCGCTGATATGCACGAAGATGTCCTTCCCCCCGTCGTCAGGGGCGATGAAGCCATAGCCCTTCGTCGTGTTGAACCATTTCACGGTGCCCTTGGGCATAGTCAGTCTCTCCATCGCGTCTTGGCCGGGCCAGGGCCGGTCCCTTCGTGCGATCTAGGGGCCGAGCAAAACGGGGCAACGCTTGCTCTGCCGGAAATTGCAGGACCTCCCAAAGCGAAAGCCCCGGACTGCCTGCGCAATCCGGGGCTCCGCCCGTCAGTTCAGCAGGCCGCTCAGAAGGTGCCCGAACCCGTGCTGCCCGAGCCGGTTCCGGTCGTGCCGCCGCTCAGCGAGGTACGCTCGCCGGTGCGCTCGTCCTCGATCTCGACCTCGGTCTTGCGGACGGTGTCCTGGATGGTCTGGTGCTGGACCTCGGTCTCCTGACGCAGGCCGATCTCCTCGACCACGCGGGCTTCCTTGGCGACCACCGGGGTCTCGGCCGTTTCGCGGGCCTCGATCACCTGGTCGCGCAGGTCGACGTCCCCAGGATTGACGGCGCGGTCCACCGGACGGCGCTCGACATAGACGCGGGTGGCGCGCAGGTCCACGTCGGCCGAGACCGGCTCCTCGCGGACATAGGACCGGACGCGGACGCGGCCCATCTCCTGCTCGCGCTTGCCGACGGCCAGTCGTTCCTCGATCACCTTGACGGTGCCATCCTCGTTCAGCTCGTTGTCACGGTAGCCCGTGGCGCCGAAGTCGGTCGACCCCGTGCCGCCGATCGCACCGGTGGCGCCCAAGTCGCCCGCCCCGCCGAGGCCGCCGGTCTGGCCCATGGAGCCCGACGAGGCATAGCCCTGCTGCTGCGACCCCAGGTCGGCCTGGCTGCGACGGCCCATGTCGGCGGCCATCTGCACGTTCCGGTCCTGCAGCCCGTCGTCATAGATCGTGCCGCGGGTGTTCATTCCGCCGACGTCCGAGGTGTCCTCCGAGCCCGCGATCCCGGCCGACCCGGTGGCGTACTGGCCCGAATGCCCGCCCGCCATGCCGCCCGTGCCCGAGATGTCGGCCGAACCCTGGTAGCCGCCCCAGCCCGAGGACCGCCACTCGCTCTCGCGGGCGTCGATGTCCACAGAGCCTTCGTCGTCCAGGATATCGACGATCGTGTCGTGCAGACCGGGATCGAAGCCGGTCACCGTCACCATGGTCGACCCGCGCGACAGGCCCTCGGCGTAGGTGTAGCGGTCCTCATCCGGGAAGAAGAAGTCCGACAGCGAGTCCCAGAAGCCCTTGTGCTGGTCGCGGTAGGTGGTGTCGTTGTAGTCCGTGGTGCCCGAATAGCTTTGCGTCGCGCCGGGGGTGACGCGGATCTGCGAATCGGAGATCCCGGCCGTCCGCAGGCGGGACACGGCACGTTCGGCTTCGGCGCTGTTGTCGAAAAGGGCCGTGACGGTTCGCGACCCCGTGTACATGTCGTCCATCATGCTGCTCACTCCTTGGTGGGTGTCTGGACTTAGGGTTTGATCGTCCAACGGGGGCAGGCGGGTCACGTCGGCCACCTGGCGGCGCACCTCGACAGGCACATCGACCTGCCGGGTCCGGGCCTGGCGGCGGACATGGACCTCCTCGACGAGAAACAGGCGCTTCTCGACGACGAGGCGTTCCTCGTAGACAGGCAGGATCGTGAGGTCTCCCTCGACGCGCGGCGCCTCGACGGCGTCCACGAAGCGGCCGACCGGGATGCGCTCGACCTCCACGCTCGTCTCTTCGACGGTGTCCCGGACCGTTTCCGCATGGGCTTCGGTCCGGGTGGCGACGCGAACGCCGCCCTGGTCCACGACGCGCTTGCCGAGCACGACCCGTTCTTCGATGCGTTCGATGAACGCGCCCTCGGGGAGCCGCTCGGCCAGGCGGAGCCGCTCCTCGTCGGAAAGGGAATCAGTCGTGCCGGAAATGGGGGAAAGCGCCATGGGTCCTCGCCGTCTGTCTGCCCCGTTAGGCGGGATGCAGGACAAACGGCCTCCGCGCGCGGTTCGTTCCGCGCGCGGACCCAGAAATTAGGGGGCGATCAGCCCCGCTGGTCGGGCGCCCGCGCTTCGCCTGCGAGTTGTGCGATGGCCTCGCCCAGAGGCATCACCTTTTGCCCGTCCTCGCCCAGCCGGCGCATGGACACGGTCCTGCCCTCGACCTCCTTCATGCCCAGCGCCAGGATCACCGGGACCTTGCCGACCGAGTGTTCGCGGACCTTGTAGTTGATCTTCTCGTTCCGCGTATCGGCCTCGGCGCGCAGCCCCGCCGCCTGCAGTGCCTCGGTCACCTCGCGGACATAGTCGTCCGCGTCCGAGACGATCGAGGCCACGACGATCTGCCGGGGGGCGAGCCAGAAGGGGAACTTGCCCGCGTAGTTCTCGATCAGGATGCCGAGGAACCGCTCGAAGCTGCCCAGGATCGCGCGGTGGAGCATGTAGGGCCGGTGCTTGGCCCCGTCCTCGGCCACGTATTCGGCGCCTAGGCGGTCGGGCAGGTTGGGGTCCACCTGGAACGTGCCGCACTGCCACTTCCGGCCGATCGCGTCGGTGAGCTTGAAGTCGAGCTTCGGCCCATAGAACGCCCCCTCGCCGGGATCGACCTCGAAGTCGCGCCCCGTGGCCCGGATCGCCGCCTCGAGCGCGCCCTCGACCTTGTCCCAGGTCTCGTCCGAGCCGATCCGCTTCTCGGGGCGGGTGGAGAACTTGATCTCGAAGCCGTCGAAGCCGAGGTCCTCGTAGACGGAGGCCAGGAGCTCGATGAAGGCCCGGCACTCCTCACCGATCTGGTCCTCGGTGCAGAAGATGTGGGCGTCGTCCTGCGTGAAGCCGCGCACCCGCATCAGCCCGTGCATCGAGCCCGAGGATTCATAGCGGTGGCAGGCCCCGAATTCGGCGAGCCGAAGCGGCAGGTCGCGGTAGCTCTTGAGGCCCTGGTTGTAGACCTGGACGTGGCAGGGGCAGTTCATGGGCTTGAGCGCGTTGATGCGCTTCTCCTTGGCCCCGTCCTCGTCCACCTCCACGATGAACATGTTCTCGCGGTAGTTCTCCCAGTGGCCGGACTTCTCCCACAGGATGCGGTCGAGCACCTGGGGCGTGCGGATCTCCTTGTAGCCCGCGCGCCGCAGCCGCCGGCCCATGTAGTCCTGGAGCGTCCGCCAGAGCGTCCAGCCGTTCGGGTGCCAGAACACCATCCCCGGCGCCTCTTCCTGCATGTGGAAGAGCTCCATCTCGCGGCCGAGCTTGCGGTGGTCGCGCTTGGCGGCCTCCTCCAGCATCGTCAGGTGCGCCTTGAGCTCGTCGCGGTTGCGGAAGGCCACGCCGGTGATCCGCTGGAGCTGCGGCCGGTTCACGTCGCCGAACCAGTAGGCGCCCGAGACGCCCATCAGCCGGAAGGCGTCGCCCGGAAGCTGCCCGGTGTTCTGCAGGTGCGGGCCGCGGCAGAGGTCCTGCCAGTCGCCGTGCCAGTACATCCGGATGGGCTCGCCCTCCGGGATGCGGTTGATGAGCTCGACCTTGAAGGGTTCGCCGTTCGCCTCGTAGTGGGCGATGGCGCGGGCGCGGTCCCAGACCTCGGTCCGGATCGGGTCCTTGGCGCCGATGATGCGGCGCATCTCGGCCTCGATGGCGCCCAGGTCCTCGGGCGTGAAGGGCTCCTTGCGGTCGAAGTCGTAGAACCAGCCCGTCTCGGTCACGGGGCCGATCGTCACCTTCACGTCGGGCCAGAGCGCCTGGACGGCGCGGGCCATGACGTGGGCGAGGTCGTGCCGGATCAGCTCGAGCCCCTCGGCGTCCTTGAGCGTCTTGATGGCCAGCGCGCCGTCGGCCTCGATCGGCCACTGGAGATCCCAGTGACGGCCGTCGAGGGTCGCCGAAACAGCAGACTTGGCCAGGGAAGGGGCAATGGACTGCGCCACCTGCGCGGCGGTGACTCCGGCGTCGTACTGCCGGGATTGTCCATCGGGGAATGTCAGGGAGATGGAGGCCATAGCCTGCTCCTCGTCGGTTTGGCGCCCACGATTGCGCCCGGTTGCGGGTCCGGGGGTTCTGCCCCCCGCTTGCGGAACCGTCAAGGGCCGAGCACCATGCAACCGCAGCGAAGCAGGAGACGCGCCATGGAGACCATCACCACGCCCCAGGGACGGACGCTCGCGATGATGCGGCAGGCGGGGCAGGGGCCCCACGTCGTGTTCCTGGGCGGCTTCCGCTCGGACATGACGGGCACCAAGGCCGCCTGGCTGGCCGACTGGGCGCAGGCCCAGGGCCGGGCCTTCATCCGCTTCGACTACTCCGGCCACGGCCAGAGCGAGGGCGCCTTCGAGGACGGGGCCATCGGCCAGTGGCTCGAGGACGCCGAGGCGGTCCTCGACCTCGCGCCCGGGCCGGTGACCCTCGTGGGGTCGTCGATGGGGGGGTGGATCTCCCTCCTGATCGCGCGCCGGTCGCCCGAACGGGTGGCGGGCCTCGTCACCATCGCCGCCGCGCCGGACTTCACCGAGGATTCCTACTGGGCCAACGCGCCCGACTTCCTCCAGGAGCAGCTCCTGAACGAAGGGATCATCCATCTGCCATCGGAATACGGCGCGCCCTATCCGATCACCCGCAAGCTGATCGAGGACGGACGCGACCACCTCGTGCTCCGCTCGCCGCTCCACCTGCCGATGCCGACGCGGATGCTCCAGGGCTCGGCGGACGAGGACGTGTCCATGGCGACGGCCCAGCGGCTGTTCGACCACGCAACGGGGCCGGACATCCGGCTGACGCTGGTCAAGGACGCCGACCACCGGTTCTCCTCGCCGCGCTGCCTCAAGCTCATCGCCCAGGCCATCGGCGAGGTGTCCGGCTGAGCTGGCCCGCCGCGGTCAGTCGGCGCTGGATGCGGCGACGGCGGGCATGACGATCGAGGGCCGGGGCCGGCGCTCGGACTTGCCCTCGTTGTCGTCCATGAACTTGAGCACCAGGGGCCGGATGTTGTCGCGCCAGCTCTTGCCCGCGAAGATCCCGTAATGGCCGGCCTTGGGTTCGAGATGCGCGGCCTTCTTCGCGTCGGGCAGGCCCGTCAGCAGGTCGAGGGCAGCAAGGCACTGACCGGGGGCGGAGATGTCGTCCTTCTCCCCTTCGACCACCATGACCGCCACGGTGCTGATGCGTCCGATGTCCACGGCCCGGCCGGCGACGTTGAACGCGTTCCGCGCGACCTCCCGGCCCTTGAAGATGCGCTCCACGGTCGAAAGGTAGAACTCGGCGGTCATGTCCATGACGGCCAGGTACTCGTCGTAGAAGGCGTTGTGCTTGTCGTGATCGGAGGCCTCGCCCTTGGAGGCGCGGAAGATCTGGTCCACGAAGCTTTCGGTGTGGGTCTGGGCGTTCATGGACATGAAGGACGCGAGCTGAAGCAGCCCGGGATAGACCATCCGTCCCACGCCCTTGTACTTGTAGCCCACCTGCTGGATCACGAGCTGCTCGAGCTGGCCCATGGTCACGCGGCGGCCGAAGTCGGTCACGTCCGTGGCGTTGGCATCGGGGTCGATGGGGCCGCCCACAAGGATCAGGGACCGGGGCTGCGCCTCGGGCGCCTGCTCGGCCAGGAGGGCCGTCGCGGCGAGGACCAGGGGCGCGGGCTGGCAGATGGCCATGACGTGGATGTCGGGGCCGAGGTGGCGCATGAACTCGGTGACGTAGAGGGTATAATCCTCGATGTCGAACTTGCCCTCGCTCACCGGGATGTCGCGGGCGTTGTGCCAGTCGGTGATGAAGACCTCGCAATCCGGCAGGAGCGAGATCACCGTCTTGCGCAGCAGCGTGGCGTAGTGCCCCGACATTGGCGCCACGAGCAGCACGCGCCGCTGGCGCGGAAAGCGCCCCGGCACGCGGAAGTGGATGAGATTGCCGAAGGGCTTGGCGATCAGCGTCTCGATCCGGACGGTGTGGTCGCGCCCGTCATCGCCGGTGACCGCCGAGATGCCCCAGTCCGGCTTGACCACCATGCGGGCGAAGGTCCGCTCGGTCACGTCGCCCCAGGCCTTGATCCATTCGACCAGCGGATTGCCCGTGGCCGCCATGGCCGGGTAGGCGCCGATGGCCCGCGCCGTCGCGCCTAGCCACTGATTGGTGTTGCGCACGCTTTCCATGAGGTCGTAGGTCAACATATACTTCATGGCAGGTCTCCGGCTCAGGGCGGGCAAGGATCGCATCCAGGTCCTTGACGACGCCTTGATGCTGCAACTGCAAAACTAACGCGGGGTTCCGCTTATGGCAACGGAGCGCACAGACACGAACGAGGGAGGGCAGCAAATGGGCCGCAACCTCGAGGTGTTCGAAGGGAACCTGAAGAAGATCGACGCCCTGACCAAGCGGCTGGTGGCCATCATGGCCAAGCGCAGGAAGGTCCCCGCCGCGCTCCAGGGTCCGTCGCAGGACCTTTATCTCAAGGCGGCGCAGGCCTGGATGTCCGAAGCGATGGAGCATCCCGCCAAGATCATCGAGCTGCAGGCCGGATACTGGGGCAAGACGCTCGCCCACTTCGCCGAGGCGCAGGCCGCGCTGGCCAAGGGACCGTTCAAGGCGCCCGAGGATCCTGGGCCCAGGGACAAGCGGTTCTCGAACCCGCTCTGGGAAAGCCATCCGTGGTTCAATTTCTGGAAGCAGCAGTACCTGATCAACGCCGAGGCCGTGCAGAAGGCCGTGGAGCAGACGGACGGACTGACGGCCAAGGACAAGAAGCGGCTCCAGTACTTCTCCCGCCAGATCGTGGACATGCTGGCGCCGACGAACTTCCTCGCCACCAACCCCGACGCGCTCGAACGCGCGATCGAGACGGACGGCCAGTCGCTCGTGGATGGCCTCGCCAACCTCGTGGCCGATCTGGAGCGCAACGACGGCGAGCTGATCGTGCGCCTGGCCGACGAGAGCGCGTTTCAGGTGGGCGAGAACCTTGCCACCACGCCGGGCGAGGTCGTCTTCCGCAACCGGATGTTCGAGCTGATCCAGTACACCCCCACCACGGATCAGGTGCGCGAGATCCCGGTCGTGATCTTTCCGCCGTGGATCAACAAGTTCTACATCCTCGACCTCAAGGCGCAGAACAGCCTGATCAAGTGGGTCGTGGATCAGGGCTTCACGCTCTTCGTGGTGTCCTGGGTCAACCCCGACCCGTCCTACAGGGACACGACGATGGACGACTACGTGCAGGACGGCTACCTGGCCGCCCTGCGCGAGGTGAAGGCGATCTGCGGGACCCAGGCGGTCAACGCCGTCGGCTACTGCATCGCCGGGACCACGCTGGCCCTGACGCTGGCGCTGATGAAGAAGCGGGGCGACACCACGGTGAACTCCGCCACGTTCTTCACCACGCTCACGGACTTTTCGGACCAGGGCGAGGTCGGGGTCTTCCTCGACGACGACTTCGTGGATGGCATCGAGAAGGAGTCGATGGAGAAGGGGGTGCTCGAAGCCTTCTTCATGTCGCGCACCTTCAGCTATCTGCGCTCGAACGACCTCATCTACCAGCCGGCCATCCGGTCCTACATGATGGGGCAAACGCCGCCGGCCTTCGACCTGCTCTACTGGAACGGCGATTCCACCAACCTTCCCGCCAAGATGGCCGTCGAATACCTGCGCGGGCTTTGCCAGGACGACCTGTTCGCCACGGACGGCTTCCCGATCTGCGGACAGACGGCGCACATCTCCGAGGTGGACGTCCCGCTCTGCGCCGTGGCCTGCGAGACGGATCACATCGCGGGCTGGAAGTCCTCCTACCGGGGCGTCCAGCAGATGGGCGCGACGGACAAGACCTTCATCCTGTCCGAATCGGGCCACATCGCCGGCATCGTGAACCCGCCCTCCAAGAAGAAGTACGGCCATTGGACCGGCCACGACCTGTCCCTGCCGCCCGAGGAATGGCTGAAGTCGGCCGAAAAGCACGACGGAAGCTGGTGGCCCCGCTGGGGGGAATGGCTGGGCGCCCGGTCCGGCGGTCTCGTGCCTGCGCGCCAGCCCGGCGACGCCGCTCATCCGCCCTTGGCCCCCGCGCCCGGCACCTATGTGCGCGCGGTGCCCGCCGTCTCCTGACCCTGCGGCAATCTGGCACGCCAGATTCCGCGCATCCCCTTGCTGCGGCGCAGAGGAAACCCTTGCAATGCTGCACCGCAGCATCCATATTTCGGTCACTGAACGCGGGGGCGACGCCCTCGACTCCAATTCCGAAAGGATACCGAGATGGCTTCGACCGATTACGCCCAGATGATGAAGGACATGATGAGCAACTTCCCCGTGGACACGTCCTCGGTCGAGAACCTCGCCAAGTCCCAGGCCGCCCTGGCCGAGAAGATGTCCGCCGTCGCCATCGAGGCCGCGCAGAAGTCCACCGAGCTGTCGGCCCGCTGGATGCAGGACACGCTGTCCAAGCTTTCGACCGTGACCCAGGTCAAGGCCGAGCCCGCCGACTACGCCAAGTCCGTGACCGACTTCGTGTCGACCTCGGCCGAAGCCGCCGCCGAGCACATGGCCGCCTTCGCCGAGATCGCCAAGCGCGTCCAGACCGAAACGCTCGAGCTGCTGATGGCGGCCGGCAAGGACATGTCCGAAGACATGACCGCCGCCGCCCGCAAGGCCACGGCCGACATGACCACCGCCGCCACGAACGGCGTCAAGGTCACCTCGACCTCCACCAACGTCTGATCCCGTCCGGGATCGAGCGATGGCCGGGCGGGAGACTTCTCCTGCCGGATCATAGATGAGGGCGGGCCCAGGCGGGTCCGCCCTTTCTTTTTGCGAACGGGCGTCCTAGGCTGTTTGCAGTCGCAGCAAGTGGGGCCGTCCATGCCTGAGAACGATAAGCCGCTCCTGATCAAGCGCTACGCGAGCCGCCGTCTCTACAACACCGAAACGAGCGACTACGTGACCTTGGAGGACATCGCGGCCTTCATCCGCCAGGGCAGGGACGTGCAGATCGTGGATCTCAAGTCCGGGGACGACCTGACCCGGCAGTATCTGCTCCAGATCATCGCCGAACATGAAAGCCGGGGCGAGAACGTCCTGCCCACCGATGTGCTGACCTCGCTCGTGCGGACCTACACCACCCAGGCCGCCGCCGTCATGCCCCAGTTCCTGGCCGCCAGCTTCGAGATGATGCGCGACAGCCAGGCCAAGATGCTGGAGCAGATGACCAAGGGCAATCCGATGACGAAGCTTCCGGGCTTCGAGGCCATGCGCGCCCAGCAGGAAGCGTTCTTCAAGGCGCTCACAGGCGGCCTCTCCGGGACCTCGGGGCCCCAGAAGGACGAGGACGAGGACAAGAAAAGGTGACCTTGCGGGCGTCCGGGGACCGCTGTGTTCCCGCGACGGGTCGGCCCTCAAGGACGGGCGGAAGGTCGGCCCTGGTCATTGACGGATGACGACGCTTTGACCCGACGCCCAGGCAAGCCGCCGGAACGGAACCCGCCGCGGCGCCCTGATGGGGAAGGGCCGCGACCCTTCCCCGTGATCCGTCACGCGACTTCGCTGAAAACCTTGTCCAGCGCGCGGCCGAGCTTGGTGAACATTTCATCCATCTGCGCGTCGGTCATGATGAACGGCGGGGCCAGCACGATGGCCTGGCCCAGCGGACGGCAGATCAGACCCTGATCGGTCGAGGCATTCGCGATCCGCTCGGACACCGAAAGCTTGCTGTCGAAGGGCCGCTTGGTGGCCTTGTCGGCCACCGCCTCCAGCGCCCCCATCAGGCCCACGCCCCGCCATTCGCCGATGTTCGGATGCTCGGCAAGCTTGGCCATGCCGGCCTGGAACTTCGGGGTCAGGCGCTTCACGTTGTCCGCCAAGCCCTCGTTCAGGATCACGTCGATGGCCTTGAGCGCGATGGCGCAGCCGACCGGGTGGCCCGATGCGGTGAAGCCATGGGGAAACTCCTCGATGGCGTCCGAGGCGCGCTGCAGCCGGTCCGTCAGCTCCGGCCCCAGGATGACGGCCCCCATCGGGAAGAAGCCGGCCGTCAGGTTCTTGGAGGAGATGATGGCATCCGGCATGAAGCCGAAGGTCTCGCAGCCCCAGGTGCTGCCGGTGCGACCGAACCCGCAGATCACCTCGTCCGAGATGAGCGGGATGCCGTGCTTCTTCAGGATCGGCTGGATGGCCTGGAAGTAGCCCTTGGATGGCACGATGACGCCGCCCGCGCCCATGACCGGCTCGGCCACGAAGCCCGCGATGGTATCGGCGCCTTCGCGGGCGATCACCTCCTCCAGTTCATCGGCCATGCGCTGGGTGAACTGCTCCTCGGTCTCCCCATCCGCTCCGTTCCGCCAGTAATGCGGGCAGGTCAGATGGATGAACCCGGGCAGCGGAAGCCCGAACACGCTGTTGTAGGGCTTGCCGGTCATCGAGGCCGAGACCGCCGTCACGCCGTGGTAGGCGTTGATCCGCGTCAGGATCTTGCGGCGCTGGGGGTTCCCCTCCGAGGCGTGAAGGAACCAGAGCATCTTGACCAGGGTGTCGTTCGCCTCGCTCCCCGAGTTGGTGTAGAACACCTTCCCGCTCTCGAAGGGCGAAACCTCCACCAGCTTCTCGCTCAGCATCACCGTCTGGTCGGACAGGCGGCCGAAGAAGGCGTGATAGCCCGGGAAGCGGGCGTACTGCTCCTGCGCGGCGGCGATCAGGCCCGGGTGGTCGAAGCCCGCCACCATGTTCCACAGCGCCGAGTTCGCGTCGAGGTACTCGCGCCCATGCACATCGTAGATGTAGGGCCCCTTGCCATGCGTGAGGACCACGGCGCCGCGCTGTCGCACCGAGGGAAGGTCCGTGAAGCCGTAGAAGGTGGCGGCGTCGGCGCGCGCTTCCCAGCTGTTGGGGCTCTGGTCATTCATGGCGGCTCTCCTCGTTCTGACAATGTCTAACCTGTCGGCCGCGCTGCGGGCAATGCGAGCCGGCGCGGGATCGACGCTGGCCAGCGCAAGATCCTCGCGTCCGCCCGTAGTTGCGCCGAACGGCCTTGCGCGGAGGTCGCTCCCGGCCCTTCAGACGCCCAGCCGGTCGCGCATGGCGTACCAGGTCATCGCCAGGGTGAGCAGCGGCGCCCGCGCCAGGGCCCCGCCCGGAAACCGTGGCGTGGGCAGGAGGGCGAGCGCGTCGAAGCGCCCCGCCTGGCCCAGGATCGCCTCGGCCATCGCGCGGCCCGAGATCCCGGACAGCGCCACGCCATGCCCCGAGAAGCCGCCGCCCGACAGGATGTTCGGCGCGACCCGGAGCAGCAGCGGCAGGCGCGTCATGGTGATGCCCAGCGTGCCCCCCCAGACATGTTCGATCTTCGCTCCGGTCAGCTGGGGAAACAGGTCCGCGAGCCGGCGTCGCAGCGGTCCGGCGATGTCGCGCGGAAAGCCGAGCCCGTAGCTTTCCCGACCGCCGAAGAGGAAGCGGCGGTCCTCGGAAAAGCGGTAGTAGTTGACCACGAACTTGGAGTCCGCGACCGCGATGTCCTCGGCCAGCACGTCCTGCCAGCGGTCGGGCAGGGGTTCGGTCGCACCGATGAAGCTGTTGATCGGCATGACCCGGGCCGCAACCCGAGGCTCCAGGTCGGGCATGTAGCCGTTCCCGGCCAGGATGACATGATCGGCGCGAAGTTCCCCGTCCCGGGTCCGCAGCACGGCGGGCTGCCCGTTCTCGATCCCCAGGACGATGGACCCCTCGTGGATCACCGCGCCGGCCCGTTCCGCCGCGCGGGCCAGGGCCAGGGCATAGCGCAGCGGGTGGATGTGGCCCGCGCCCCGGTCCAGCGCTCCCGCGACATAGAGGGGCGACTTGACCAGCGCCCGGAACGCCTCCCTGTCCATGACCTCGATCTGGTCATAGCCATAATGACGGGCAAGATGCTCGGCGGCCTCGCGGGTGTCGCGCGCTTCCGACGCCGAGTATTCCCCATGCGCCACGCCGGGCCGGTAATGCGCCTCGGGCGCCTCGGCGGCGCAGAAGTCGCGCAGCTGGCGCTTGCCCTCCTCGGCGACGTCCCAGACGGCGCGGGCGGCGTCGCGGCCCATGCGGGCCTCCAGCTTGCGCTGGTCCCAGTTGTAACCCGTCCCGACCTGGCCGCCGTTGCGCCCCGAGGCGCCCCAGCCGACCCGGTGCGCCTCGAGGATCACGGGCTTCAGGCCACGTTCGGCCAGGGTCTTTGCGGCCCAGAGCCCGGTGTAGCCCGCGCCGACGATGGCCACGTCGGCGCGGTGCGATCCCTTGAGGGGGCCGCGGGGGGCGGCGACCTGCGCGGAGGCGGCGTACCACGAGGACGGATAGGCCCCGGGGGTGGGATCGTTCCGGCTCAGCGGATCACGCGGCATCAGACGTTCAGCAGGAGATGCTCCCGCTCCCAGGGGCTGATGACCTGCAGGAATTCCTCGTTCTCGGTCCGCTTGACGATCGAATAGACCCGGGCGAACTCCTCGCCCAGCACGCCGTGCAGATCCTTGGCCTCTTCGAACAGGTCCAGCGCATCCGACAGCGAATAGGGGATCTCCGCGTCCGACTTGTAGGCGTCGCCTTCGAACATCTGCCCGGCCGGCGTCTGCTGCACCATGCCCAGGTAGCCGCAGGCGAGGCTGGCGGCGATGCAAAGGTACGGGTTGCAGTCCATGCCCGGCAGCCGGTTCTCGATCCGTCGCGCCTCGGGCGAGGACACGGGCACGCGCAGCCCCGTGGTCCGGTTGTCGCGCCCCCATTCCAGGTTGATCGGCGCGGCGTGGTTGCGGACATAGCGGCGGTAGCTGTTGACGTAAGGCGCGATGACCGCGATGGCCGCCGGCATGTGCCGCTGGAGGCCCCCCACGAAGTTCAGGAAGTCCGGAGTCTCTTCGCCGTTCGGGCCACAGAAGATGTTGCGGCCCTTGGTGTCCACCACCGAATGGTGGATGTGCATGGCCGATCCGGGTTCGCCCTCGATGGGCTTGGCCATGAAGGTCGCGAAGCAGTCGTGCTTGAGCGCCGCCTCGCGGATCAGCCGCTTGAAGAAGAACACATCGTCCGCGAGCCGCACCGGATCGCCATGGCGCAGGTTGATCTCCAGCTGCCCCGCGCCGCCTTCCTGGGTGATGCCGTCGATCTCGATGCCCTGGATCTCGGCATATTCGTAGATGTCGTCGATGACGGGGCCGTATTCGTCCACCGCGGTCATGGAATAGGCCTGGCGCGCCGCGGCCGGACGGCCGGTCCGGCCCATCATCGGCACGATCTCCTTGGCGGGGTCGATGTTCTTGCCGACGAGGTAGAACTCCATCTCGGGCGCGATGATCGGGGTCCAGCCCCGCTCGCGGTAAAGCGCCACGACCCGCTTGAGCACGTTGCGCGGCGCGACGCCGATGGGCTGGCCCGACATGTCGAAGGCGTCGTGGATCACCTGGAGCGTTCCGTCCACCGCCCAGGGCGCCGCCGTCGCGGTGTCGAGGTCGGGGCGCAGGATCATGTCCGGCTCGGTGAAGCCGTCGGTCGCGGCCTCGGCCCAGTCGCCGGTGATCGTCTGAAAGAAGATCGAGTTCGGCAGGTGGAAGTACTGCTGCCGCTCCCACTTGGCGGCCGGCACGGCCTTGCCGCGCGCGATGCCAGGGAAGTCGGCGATCACGCACTCGACCTCGTCGAGGCGGTTCTTGTCGAGGTAGTCCCGCGCGGCGGCGGGAATCCGGTCGTTCCAGCTCATGCCGCCACCCGTTCCTTGAAGAAGCGCGCGATCCGGTCGGCAAGCCGGCCGTCGTCGATCGGCTGCTCGACCGCCGCCTTGGCCGCATCGAGAAGCGGATCGGGCACCAGCCCGCGGCCCCGCTTCTCGATCATGTCGGCAACGAAGCCCTGATCGAACTCGGGGTGGGCCTGCACGGTGAAGATGCGGTTCCCATACACGAGCGCGGCGTTGGCGCAGAAGGGGGAGGAGGCCACGGCGACCGCGTCCTCCGGCTTGTCCACCACCTGATCCTGGTGCCAGGAGTTGAGGGCGACCCGTTCTCCGCCCCAGTCGTATTCCGTGCGGCCCACGGACCAGCCGCCCGGCCACTTCTCGACCTTGCCGCCCAGCGCCTGGGCGATGATCTGGTGGCCGAAGCAGATGCCGACCAGCGGCACGGCCTCGGCGTAGATGTCGCGGATCAGCCGCTCGAGCGGCGGGATCCAGGGATGATCCTCGTAGGCGCCGTGGCGCGATCCGGTGATGAGCCAGCCTTCCGCGTCATGCGGGCCGGAGGGGAACTCCCCGTCGACGACGGCCCAGGTGCGGAAGGTCAGGCCCTTGTCCTTGAGAAGCCGCTCGAAGAGATCCGGATAGTCGCCATAGTCGGGCCGAAGCGCGTCGGGCGCGTGGCCGGTCTGCAAGATGCCGATAAGCATGGGAGTCTCGTGTTGAGGTGCCTTTGCCTACGCCCGGACCCGGGGGGGTCGTCAAGCCCTCCGGCCTCCGGGATCGGCGGGTGGGTGCGTCCTGCCCGGTGCCTCCGATCCCCCAGCCGGATGGGGCGGCGGCCGTGGTGCTGCGGCGCGCCGGGCTTGTCGCCCCGCGCCTCTGGCCGTGACGGCGAGGGGCGCGGGCATCTCCCGCCGTGGCGGGCCGGGGTCACACCGTGTCCAGGTACAGCTCCAGCTGCTGCCGGGGCGTGAGCTCCGCCATGTAGTGCAACTCCTGCCGCTTGGTCATCACGAGGTTCTCGATGAGCTGCGCCGGGAAGATCCGGCGGGCGATCCCGCTGGTCTCGAAGGCATCGATGGCCTGCTCCCAGGTGTCGGGGATCTGCAGGAGGTCCTGCTCATAGGCATTGCCCATGATCGGCGGAGGCGGTTGCAGGTTGTCCTCGATCCCCACGAGCGCCGACCCCAGCACCGCCGCCAGGAACAGGTAGGGGTTCACGTCCCCGCCCGCGACCCGGTGCTCGACCCGGCGCGACATGAGGCTGCCCCCCGGGACGCGCACGCTGGCTGTCCGGTTGTCATAGGCCCAGCAGACGCCGGTCGGCGCGTGGCTCTCGGGCACCAGGCGCTCGTAGCTGTTGGAATGGGGCGCGAAGACCAACGTGAGGTCGGGAATCCCCTTCAGGCAGCCGGCGATGGCGTTCCGCAGGAGCGGCGACCCCTCGAAGGTGCCGTCGGCGAAGGCGTTCCGGCCTTCCCCGTCCAGGATGGAGAAGTGGGTGTGGAGCCCGTTCCCGGCATAGTCCTCGTAGGGCTTGGCCATGAAGGAGGCCGCAAAGCCGTGATTCCGGGCCAGGCCGCGCACCAGTTGCTTGAAGAGCCAGGCGTCGTCCGCCGCCTTGAGCGCGTCGGGAACGTGGCTCAGGTTGATCTCGAACTGGCCCAGGCCCACTTCGCTGATCGCGGCCTCGGCCGGGATGTCCATGACATCGCAGGCCTCGTAGAGATCGTTGAAGAAGGCGTCGAAGGCGTCCAGCGCCCTCAGGCTCAGGATCTCGGCGCCCGGCCTCCGCTTGCCCGAGCGGGGCGAGGGCGGCTGCCGGATCTCGCTGCCCGAGTCGTCCACGAGATAGAACTCCATCTCGGTCGCGACGCAGGGGACGAGCCCGTGGTCCCGGAACCGCTCCACGACAGAGCGCAGGGCGTGCCGGGGGTCGCCGGCGAAGGGCTCGCCCTCCTCGGTGTACATCCACATGGGCAGGAGCGCGGACGGGGTGCCCAGCCAGGGCATGGGCACATAGCCCCGTTCCGTGGGCCGCAGGACGCCATCCGGGTCCCCGATCTCGAACACCAGGGGCGAGTCCTCCACGTCCTCGCCCCAGATATCGAGGTTGAGGACGGAAAGGGGAAAGCGCGTGCCTTCCTCCTCGATCTTGCGGGCAAATCGGACAGGGATGCGCTTGCCGCGGGCCTGTCCATTGAGGTCGACGGCGCCGCAACGGACGTTGCGCACCTCGGGGTGCTGGTCGAGCCAGCTCATTTGGTCACCTATGACGTTTCTGGAAGGGTCAGTCGCGCGTCGGGCCGACGGCCAGAAACCGTGGGGGCCATGTCATCGTATCACCTGGAACTTGGCCCTCCAGCGTCCCGACCGGGAGGGCAGATGGCGGTTGAGCCTCCTCGAGCCAAGGTAGAACAGGCCTACGATGCTCAGGGTGAGGAGGATGAAATACCCCGCGAGGATGGGGTACGGGACGAAGGGGTTGAAGGTCTTGTCCGCGAAATACGACGCATAGTAAAGCGCGTCGCCTTTCTGCTGGATCGCGGGAAAGCCGGTGAAGAACACCAGCGTCGTCGCGTGGAACAGGAAGATCGCCTCGTTGGTGTAGGCGGGCCAGGCCAGCCGCAGCATCGTCGGCCAGACGATCCGCCGGAACTTGGTCCAGCCCGACAGGCCATAGGCGTCCGCCGCCTCGAGGTCGCCCCGCGGAATCGCCTGGAGCGCGCCGTGGAAGATCTCCGCCGAATAGGCGGCCGTGTTCAGGAACAGCACGACCAGGGCGCCCAGCCAAGCCGAGGTGAGGATCCCGAGGCCGGGGAACTGGCCCTTGAGGCTCAGGAACAGGAAATAGCCGAAGAAGAACTGGATGAAGAGCGGCGACCCCCGGAACACGAACACGAACCATTCCGCAGGCTTGCGCAGCCAGACGTGGTGCGAGGTTCGGGCCAGCGCCACGGCCGTGGCCAGGAAGAACCCGGCCACCAGCGAGAGCGCCCCGAAGTAGATGTTCCAGAGCAGGCCCGACCCGATCAGCGTGACCTGCTGGCACATCGTGAAGTCGGTGGAGGGAAGGAGCCTCTCGCCGTAGCCCAGGGACCGGAAGGCATAGGACTGGACGGTGTCCCAGCAGCTCATGCGGCCCCCTCCAGCGCGGACTTGCGCTGCGCCTCGCCTCCGGCGATCGCCTGCCCATGGGTCAGGCGGCGCATCAGGCGGTTGAGAAGGACCTCCGAGACCTTGGTGAAGGCCAGGTAGAACACGAGCAGGAACAGGAAGTACCACATCCGCCAGTCGCCGTGCGGATAGTCGGTGAACTGCGGCGTCTTGGAGCCGCCAAGGTCGCGCGCCCAGTAGACGATGTCCTCGACCCCAAGGAGGAACAGCAGCGGCGTGGCCTTGATCAGCACCATCCACAGGTTCGACAGCCCGGGCAGCGCATAGACCCACATCTGCGGCACCAGCACGCGCCAGAAGGCCTGGCGCTGCGTCATGCCATAGGCTTCCGCCGTCTCGATCTGGGCCCGGGGCACGGCCCGCATCGCGCCATGAAGCACGTTCGCCGCGAAGGCCCCGAAGACGAGCGAGAAGGTGATGACCGCGAGGAGGAAACCGTAGACCTCGTGCTCCCATTGCGGGGCCGAGGACAACGGCAGCTTGGCAGCCGGACAGACGACGAAGTCGTTCCCCTGGTAGACCGCCTGGCCCCAGTCCGGGCACAGGACGCGGTGGCGGACGTATTCGAACGCCTGATCCAGCGCGATCACGAAGAACAGGAAAAACGCGATGTCGGGGACGCCCCGCACGATGGAGATGTAGGACTGCCCGGCCCAGGACAGCGGCGCCACGCGCGACCGCGCCAGCATGGCTCCGCCGAAGCCCAGGAGAAGGGCAACGGGCGCCGTCACCGCCAGCAGCAGGAGGACCGTCCCGAAGGACGCGTAGAAGCTCAGATGCTTTCCGGTCGTCAGGTAGCAGACGAACCAGGACAGGTCATTGAGCGTGGACGGGTCGGAGCACATCGTGGGCTGGGCGGGGGACCGGCAGGCCCCCCGGGTCCTTTCGGGTCAATAGGTCGGGGCGTCCATGTCGAACCACTTGGAGAGCAGGGCGTTCAGCGACCCGTCCTCCTTCATGGCGGCGATGGCCGTGTCGAATTTGGCTTTCAGCTCGGTGTCGCTTTCGCGCAGGCCGAGGCCCACGCCCTGGCCGATCGGAACGGGCTCGCCGACATAGACCAGCTGTCCGCCGGACGCTTCGACGATCGGGGCCAGGAAGTCGCGGTCGGCGAAGACGGCATCGGCCTCGCCGTTGCGGACGGCGGCGACGGTTTCCTCGGGGGTGGCGAACTCGACCAGGGTGGCCCCGGTCTCGGCGACATGCGCGGCCTGGATGGTGTTGGTCTGCGCGGCCACGACCCCGCCGGTGACGTCGACCCCGTCGCTCAGCGCCACATAGGCCGAGGGGACGTTGGGAAAGTATTCCTGGGTGAAGTCGATCACGGCATCCCGCTCATCGGTGATGCTCATCCCGGCAAGGATCGTGTCGTAGTTGCCCGACACCAGGTTGGGGATGATCGAATCCCATTCGTTGGTGACCCATTGGCAGGTCAGCTGGGCGCGGGCGCAAAGCTCGTTGCCGAGCTCGACCTCGAAGCCGTCGACCTCGCCCTGGTCGTTGATGAAGTTGAACGGCGGATAGGCGCCCTCGGTGCCCATGCGCACCACGTCCTGGGCCAGCACGGCCGAGCCGCAGAGCGCCAGGGCGGAGGCAAGGAGAAGTCTGGTCGTCGTCATCGGGATCCCTTGCTGGTCGAGCGTTCGTGTCAGGCGGCCTGCGTGGCCGACAGGAAGCCCCGGAGCCGCTCGGTCCGGGGATGGCCGAAGAGCTGCTCGGGAGGGCCTTCCTCCTCGATGCGGCCCTTGTGCAGGAACACCACATGGTCGGCGACATCCGCCGCGAGCTTCATGTCGTGCGTCACGATGATCATCGTCCGGCCTTCCTGCGCCAGCGCCTTGATCACGCGGATCACCTCCTGCTCCAGCTCGGGGTCGAGCGCCGAGGTCGGCTCGTCGAAGAGCAGCGCCTTGGGCTCCATGCAGAGCGCCCGCGCGATGGCCGCGCGCTGCTGCTGCCCGCCCGAAAGCTGCGCGGGCCAGGCGTCGGCCTTGTCGCCGATCCCCACCTTGGCGAGATAGGCCCGGGCCCGCTCCTCGACCTCCCTGGGGTCGCGCCGCAGGACGGTGACCGGGGCCTCCATGACGTTCTGGAGGATGGTCAGGTGGGACCACAGGTTGAAGCTCTGGAAGACCATCGACAGGTTGGTCCGGATGCGGACGACCTGGGCGCGGTCCGCAGGGCGCCGTTCGACGCCGGTCCCCTTCCAGCGCACCGGCTCCCCGCAGAACAGCACGTCGCCCTGCTGGCTGTCCTCGAGCAGGTTGCAGCATCGGAGCAGGGTGGACTTGCCCGAACCCGAGGAGCCGATCATCGCCACGACATGCCCCGCCGGAGCCGCGATATCCACGCCCCTGAGCACTTCGAGAGACCCGTAGGCCTTGTGCAGGTTGCGGATTTCGATGACCGGCGCGACGTCGTTTGGCACGTTGGGATCCCTGTTGTCCGGGAAGGAGACGTCATTTCCCAAGCGATTGCAACGTTTTTGGGCTCAGCGGGCCGTGACGTCGGGTGATCCGGGAAGCGGGCGCTCGTAGGCCGAGGGCGGAAGTTCCACGATCGCCCGGAGCCCGAGCAGGCCCGCCTCGGACGGCGGCAGCGCGGCGACGGCGGCGGCGATCGCCTCCCGGAAGGGGGCCGGGTCGTTCCCGCGCGCGGTGATGAAGGTCATGCCCGGGCCCGCCGCCGTCCGCCCCAGGATGCGGACCCGTTGCGTCGCCTCGTCCCACCGCTCGAGGGCGCGGAAGGTGATCGCGTCGATGCAGGCCAGGTCCGCCCGGCCGTCGGCGACCGCCCGCAGGGACGCGGCGTGCGATCCGGTGATCATGACGGGGCGCAGCGGGACGCCCGTCGCCCGCGACCATTCCTGCGCGAAGTCCCAGCCCGAGTTGGACAAGGGGTCGTTGAGCGCGAAGCGGTCCCCCGGCGCCGGATCGTCGGCCCGCGCGATCATGTAGCTGTAGTACTCTCCGGGGCCTGCGCCGGGCAGCCCGTAATCCGAGGCCGCGATGACGGTGACCCTGTCGCGGAAACGGGCGCGCCAGGGCAGGTTGCAGATCTGCCCGAGCACGAGGTCAGGCCGGCCCCAGCCCTCCATGTAGTCCGTCTCGCGGTCCAGCGCGTCCGGCGCGGCGACCCCGCGCGCCCGCAGCCCGTCCCGGATCAGGGCCCAGAGCGCGTCATGCGCAGCCCGGTTCTCGGGCCGGTCGTACATGGGCAGGCTTGCGATCACCGCATCCGGGCCTCGACCCGCTGCCGTGCGAGGGCGCTGTCCGCATCCTCCACGCCCAGCATCGGCGCCACGAGCCGCATGAGCCCGTCCTCGTCCGCGTCCCGCTTGCCGTCCGCCAGCGCGACCTCCCAGAGCGCCTCGATGACGCCCAGCCGCTCCTCGTAGGGGACGTGCTCCTTGATGGCGCGGGTGAAACGCACCGTGTCGGGGGCCTCCTGCTCCAGATCCTCCGCGTCCCCGCGCAGGCGGGCGGCCTCGAACGGCCCGAGGCCGAAGCGGGCGCGCAGGACGGCATCGATGCGGCTGACCTCGGCGCCCGCATAGTGACCGTCGGTTCGCGCCAGCCGCACCAGCAGCGCCGCGAGCGCCAGCCGCGCGTCGGGGTCGGGCAGGGTTTCCGGGGCGGGCGACAGGAGGCGGCGGAGAAGGGACTCGAACATGGGGCGGAGGTATAGCGGTCGGGCGCGGGGGGAAAGGGCTCAGAGCGTCACGAAGCGTTGCGACAGCCAGTCCGCACGTTCCCCGATGCGCCAGGGCGGGTTCACGGTGAAGAGGCCGGAGCCCTCCATCCCGTGGCCGGGCCGCGCGGGCGGAAAGCGCACCTCATGGCGGAACCCGTCGGGAAAGCTTCGCTCCAGCCGCTGGACCATGGGGGCGTGACGCGCATCGGGCAGGAGGGGGTACCACAGCATCAGGATGCCCACGTTCCACCGGCGATGCACCTTTTCCATGAGGTCGGGGATGGTGGCGTATTCGTCCTTCACCTCCCAGGACGGGTCGATCAGCAGGAACCCGCGCCGCGGATCGGGCGGCGTCAGGGTCAGCGCCATCTCCGCGCCGTCCCGCCGTTCGATGCGCGCGCCATGGGGCCGGAGGTTCCGCTCCAGGGCCTCCCCTTCGCGCGGGTGCAGCTCCGCGACCGCCATCCGGTCCTTGGGCCGCAGGCAGAGCGCCGCCACGAGCGGGGAGCCCGGATAGCTGCGCCGCCCATGCAACTGCCGCGTCCGGGCCAGGACGCGCGCGTAGGGATCGGCAGGCGGGAACCAGTCCTCGACCTTCCGGATGCCGGCAGCGGCCTCGCCGGTCTTGAGGGCCTCGGGGCTGCCCAGGTCGTAAAGGCCCCGGCCTCCATGCGTTTCCAAGTAGCTGAGCGGCTTGTCCTTCTTCGTCAGCTCCGACAGCACCCAGGCGAGCGTGGCGTGCTTGTGGACGTCGGCGAGGTTCCCGGCGTGATAGCCGTGCTGATAGGAAAGCATGAGGTCCCCTATCACCCCCGGACCCGGGTGGGGAGGGGGCTCCTGCCGTCGCCCGATAGGATCACTTCCGCAGCCGCGCGGGCGAGAGGGCGGCCGCCACATCGGCCCCAAGGGTCGGGGCGGTGCCGGCGGCCAGTTCGGCCAGATGCCGGCTCGCGGCGCAGGCGGTCTGGAAGCCGTAGCCGCCCTGGCCCGCGCACCACAGGAACGAGCCGTCCAGCGGGTCCGGCCCCAGCACGAGCTGCCGGTCGGGCGCAAAGGTCCGCAGGCCGGCCCACGAGGCGAGCAGCCGCGTGACCTCCAGGGTGACATGCGCTTCGAACCGCGCGAGCCCTTCGGCCAGCACCATGTCATCCGCCCAGGCGTCGTGGGGCTCCTGCGGGTCCTCCTCGGCCGGGGACACGAGCAGGGCGCCCGCGTCGGGCTTCATGTACCAGCTCTCGCCGGCGCCGATCACCATGGGCCAGCTCGACGGGTCCTGCGGCGCGGGGATGCGGGCCATCGACCGCCGCATGGGAACAAGGCCGAGGCGCGGCAGCCCCGCAAGCTCCGCCACCCGGTCGGCCCAAGCGCCGGCGGCGTTGACCAGGACCCGTGCCTCGTAGGTGTCGCCGGCCGTCACGGCCCAGCCCCCCGCGATCTTCCGGATCGCGGTGACGCGCGCGCGCGTGGCGACCTCCGCGCCCCGGCTCCGGGCCTCGCGCAGAAAGCCCTGAAGCAGGCGGTCCGTGTCGAGATCGAAGGTGTTGGGCTGGAACGCCGCCCGCGTCACCTCCGGTCCCAGGATCGGGAAAAGCCTGCGCGCCTCGTCGGGCCCGATCTCCGTCATCTCGAGGCCCAGGAGGTCGGCCTCGAACACCGCTTCCTCGCCGGACCGGCCCACCATCAGGAGACCCCGGGGCGACATCACCTCGCGTTGTTCCAGCTCGGCCCGGCTCGCGCGGTTGAGCGCCACCGTCGACGGCGCGCCATAGGTTTCCTCGAAGACCGCAGCCGAGCGGCTCGAGGCATGGTGGGCCAGCGTGGGCTCGGCCTCCAGCAGCGTCACGGAGCCCAGCGAGGACAGCCGTGCCGCAGCCGAGACGCCGGCGATCCCGCCGCCAATGACAAGATAGTCGATCATCGAGGCCCGATGTCTGGAGGTGGCGGGAGGACCGCGGCCCAGTCAGGTGACGGCCGCGGCGCCAGGCCCGGGAGCCAAGGCCCCGCGACGATCCGCGCAGGGACACCTGCGCCCGCCCGGCCCCGTTGCCGGCCCTGCAAGGATGTTTCGCAGGCGGTCCGGATTCGACCGCCCGGAGCTGCCGGAGGCCCGGCGAACCGGGTCCCCGACCGAAGGCTGGTCAGGACGGGATGTCGCCCGACAGGCCTTCGACGTAGAAGTTGAGCCCCGCCAGCTCCTCGTCCGTGGCGACCTGCCCTTCGGCAAGCCAGGGCGTCCCGTCCTGCTTGTTGATGGGGCCGGTGAACGGGTGGTACTCCTTCGAGGCGATCCGGTCGCGCAGGGCCTCGGCCTCGGCCTTGACCTCGGCGGGGACGGCCTCGGTGATCTCGCCGATCTGGACCTCGCCCTCGCCGATGCCGCCCCAGAACGCCTGGCTCTGCCACGAGCCGTCGAGCACCGCCTGGACGCGGTTGATGTAGTAGGGCGCCCAGTTGTCGATGATCGACGAGATCCGCGGCGTGGGCTTGAAGGCCGCCATGTCCGAGGCCTGCCCGAAGGTGAAGACGTTCCCGGCCTCCTGCGCGGCGGCCTGCGGGGCCGTCGAGTCGGTGTGCTGGAGGATGACGTCCACGCCCTGTTCGATCATGGCCTTGGCGGCGTCGGCTTCCTTGGCGGGATCGAACCAGGTGTAGGCCCAGATCACGACCATCTCGACGTCCGGGTTCACCTTCTTGGCGTGCAGGAAGGCCGAGTTGATGCCCTGGATGTTCTCGGGGATCGGGAACGAGCCGATGTAGCCGATCTTGTTGGTCTTGGTCATCCGGCCCGCGATGGTCCCCATCACGGCGCGGCCTTCGTAGAAGCGTGCGTCATAGGTCGCGACGTTGTCGGACCGCTTGTAGCCGGTGGCGTGCTCGAACTTCACGTCGGGGAACTTGGTGGCGACGTTCACGGTCGCATCCATGAAGCCGAACGAGGTGGTGAAGATCAGCTTGGCGCCGCCCAGGATCATCTGGGTGATCGCGCGTTCGGCGTCGGC
Organism: Rubellimicrobium arenae; assembly: GCF_017916275.1. Classification (GTDB taxonomy): domain Bacteria; phylum Pseudomonadota; class Alphaproteobacteria; order Rhodobacterales; family Rhodobacteraceae; genus Rubellimicrobium; species Rubellimicrobium arenae. The sequence goes on along the minus strand of NZ_JAFMST010000002.1, from coordinate 260,903 downwards.
GCCTTCGGGCACCGATTCCTGGTAGACCGTCTCGACGGCGTCGCCGAAATGCTCCTCGACCGCAAGGCGGGCCTGGTCATGCTGGAAGGTCCATCCGCCGTCGCCGATCGGGCCGACATAGATGAAGCCCACCTTGAGCGGGCCTTCCTGGGCGCGGACCGGCAGGCCCAGCGTCGCCAGCGTCGCGGCCGTCGCGCCCGAGGCGAGAAGCGTCCGTCTGTTCAGATTCATCCAAGAAACTCCCTAGTTGGATGTCATCCGCCTCAGCGCGAGGCGTGGAAGGGTTGGCCGAGCGAGCCCGGCGCCGCCAGCGCCGCCCGCCCCCGGCCCGACGAGATCAGGACGAGCACCAGGATCGTCACGAGGTAGGGGGCCATCGACAGCACCTCGACCGGGATCGGCACCCGCGCGGCCTGGAGGTTGAGCTGAAGCACCGAGATCCCGCCGAAGAGCCAGGCCCCGAGCAGCAGCCGCAGCGGCCGCCAGGAGGCGAAGACCACGATGGCCAGCGCGATCCAGCCCGCGCCGGCGGTGATCCCTTCGGTCCATTGCGGCACGCGCACGAGCGACAGGTAGGCCCCGCCCAGCCCGGCGCAGGCGCCGCCGAACAGGATGGCCAGGAATCGCAGCCGCAGGACATGGTAGCCCAGCGCGTGGGCGGCGTCGTGGTTCTCGCCGACGGCGCGGAGCGTGAGGCCGGCCCGGCTCCGGTTCAGGAACCACCAGACGCCCGCCACCAGCGCGACGCCCAGGTAGACCACCCAGTCGTGCCGGAACAGGATCGGGCCCAGCACGGGGATGTCCGACAGCAGGGGGATCGCGATGTCTCCCATCTCGGGCGCGCGGATCCCGTTGTAGGCTTGTCCCACCATCGAGGCGAGGCCCAGCCCGAAGAGGGTCAGCGCGAGGCCCGTCGCCACCTGGTTCGACTTGAGCCAGAGCACCAGCACCGCGAACAGGACCGACAGCGCCGCGCCCCCGACGGCTGCGCCCAGGAAGCCCAGGGCCGGCGACCCCGTCGCCACGGCGGTGGCGAACCCGGTGATCGCCCCGGTGATCATCATGCCCTCGACGCCGAGGTTGAGGACCCCCGACCGTTCCACGACCAGCTCGCCCAGGGCGGCCAGGAGGATCGGGGTCGACGCCACGATGAGCGACGCGAGCAGGAGGACGGGGGAGATGCCCGAAAGATCCATCAGTGCGTTCCCTGGGCCGGCTTGGGCTGGGCGACCACGGCCTGGGGCGCCTGGGCGCGGCCGGATCGCACGCGGACGCGGAACTGCGTCAGCACGTCCATCGCCAGCAGGAAGAAGAGGAGCATCCCCTGGAAGAGCTGGATCGCCGCCGCGGGCAGCGAGAGCTGGAGCTGCGCCATCTCGCCCCCGATGTAGGTCAGGGCCATCAGCAGCCCCGCCAGAAGGATGCCGACCGGGTGAAGCCGGCCCAGGAAGGCCACGATGATCGCCGTGAAGCCATAGCCCACGTTGAAGTCGATCGAGATCTGCCCGGCCGGGCCCGTGACCTCGAACACCCCCGCGAGCCCCGCGAGGCCGCCGGAGATCGCCATGCAGGTCAGCACGAGCCGCGACGGCGACACGCCCGCGAAGGCCGCGGCGCGCGGGCTTTGCCCGGCCAGCCGGACCGCGAACCCGAAGGCGTGCCGCGCGAGCAGGACATAGGCCACGAGCACCGACAGCCCCGCCGCGATCACGCCCCAGTGGATGCCCGTCCCGGTGAACAGCTCCGGATTGGCCGAGGCGGACCATTGCGACAGGTTCCGCGACCCCGGGAAGCCCATCCCTTCGGGATTCTGGAGCGGCCCCAGCGCCGCATAGGCCAGAAGGTTGGTCGCGACATAGACCAGCATCAGCGACACGAGGATCTCGTTCGTGCCGAACCTGACCTTCAAAAGCCCCGGAATCAGCGCCCAGGCCATGCCGCCCAAGGCTCCGGCCAGGACCATGAGGGGGAAGATCAGCCGGGACTCGGACGGGTAGAAGGCCAGCCCCACCGCCGCTCCGGTCAAGGCGCCCAGGATGTACTGCCCTTCGGCGCCGATGTTCCAGATGCCGGCCCGGAAGCCGAAGCTGAGCCCGATCGCGATCAGGATCAGCGGCCCCGCCTTGATGAGCAGCTGCGGCCGCGTGTAGCTGGCGAACTCGCCGAACAGGGGGTCCCAGAAGATCGTGCGGATCGCCAGGACGGGGTCCTTGCCCATGGCGGCGAAGAGCAGGCCGCCCACGATCATGGTCGCCAGCACCGCGAGCAGCGGCGTCGCCAGCGCCCAGGCGCGGGACGGGGTCGGGCGCTTTTCCAGGTAGATCATCGGGCGCGCCTCCGGCCGGGATGCTCCGAGCGGGTCGGAGGAAAGGGGGCGGCGCCCGCCACGGACGCCGGACGAACGCGCTCAGTGCGCATGGGCCACTTCCATCCCGTGCGCGCCGCCCAGCATGAGGCCGATCTCCTCGACGGTGAGGCCACGGGCCGGGCGCGCGGGCGAGAGCCGCCCTTCGTTGAGCGCGGCGAAGCGGTCCGAGATCTCCATCAGCTCGTCGAGATCCTGGCTCACCACCACCACGGCCGCCCCCTGGGAGGCGAGGTCGAGCAGGGCCTGCCGGATCGACGCGGCGGCGGCGGCGTCCACGCCCCAGGTGGGCTGGTTGACGACCAGGACCTCGGGGCGCTGCAGGATCTCGCGCCCGATGACGAACTTCTGGAGGTTCCCGCCCGACAGCGACCGTGCCGCCGCCCCGGGGCCGGGCGTCCGGACGTCAAAGCCCCGGATCACGCGTTCCGCAAAGCTCCGCGCGCCGGTCCAGTCGACGAAGCCGCCCCGGGCCAGCCGTTCGCGCACGCGCCCCGTCAGGAAGGCGTTCTCGGTCAGGGTCATGTCCGGCGCGGCGGCGTGGCCCATCCGCTCCTCCGGGGCGCAGAGCAGCCCGCGCGCGCGGCGTTCGGAGGGGGAGCAGCGCCCGATCGGGTCCGACCCGAGCCGCACCATCCCCGGCGCGGTCCTCATCTCGCCGGACAGCGCGAGAAGCAGCTCGTCCTGCCCGTTGCCCGCGACGCCGCCGATCCCCAGGACCTCGCCCCGGCTGACCGAGAAGGTCACGTCCCGGAGGGCCATGCCGTGCTGGCGGGGCGAGGCCGCCGACAATCCCTGCACCTCCAGCACGACCTCTCCTCCGGCGATCGTGGCGCGGGCCGGGGTCTTGAGCGTGCCGCCGACCATCATCTCGGCCATCTGCCGGGCCGAGGTCGCGCGCGGGTCGCAGGTGGCGACGACCTTGCCGCCCCGCAGGATGGTCGCCTCCTCGCACAGCGCCCGGATCTCCTCGAGCTTGTGGGAGATGTAGAGGATCGCCGTCCCTTCCTCGCGCAGTTGCCGGAGCGTCCCGAACAGGATGTCCACCTCCTGCGGGGTCAGCACCGAGGTCGGCTCGTCCATGATGAGGAGGCGGGGCGCCTGCAGCAGGCAGCGGATGATCTCCACCCGCTGCCGTTCGCCCGCCGACAGGTCGCCCACCGTCCGCCGGGGATCGAGCGGAAGCCCGTATTCCCTGGAGACCTGGGCGATGCGGCTTGAAAGGTCGCGCAGCGGCGGCGGGTTCTCCATGCCGAGCGCGATGTTCTCGGCCACCGAGAGCGCGTCGAACAGAGAGAAGTGCTGGAACACCATCGCCACCCCGGCGGCGCGGGCGGCGCGGGGCTCGGCGGGGGTATAGGGCCGGCCCGCCAGGGTCATGCTGCCGGCGTCGGGCCGCACCAGGCCGTAGATGGTCTTGACGAGGGTGGACTTGCCCGCCCCGTTCTCGCCCAGCAGGGCGTGAACGCTGGCCGGACGGATGTCGAAGCTCACGTCGCTGTTGGCGACCACGCCCGGATAGGCCTTGGTGAGCCCCCGGATCGCCAGCAGCACGTCGCTCATCCGGTCGCATCCCTTTCCTGGCGTTGCCCGCCCGTTTCCATCGCCCTGATTAGCGCGGCGGCAACGCCGACGGCAATGGCCTGAGGATGCTTCCCGAGGCTCGGATCGCCTATCGGACAGGCAATGCGCGAGATTTGAGCAGCCGTGTGGCCGAGCGAGCCCAGCCGCGACCGGAACCGGGCCATCTTCGTGGCCGATCCGATAAGCCCGAGACTCGCGAATCCGTGGACCAGAAGGGCATGGCAGAGCTGGAGGTCCAGCTCATGCGAGCGCGTCAGCACCAGGTGGTCCGACTCGACCGGGGCATAGCGGACCAGGGCGGCAGGCTCGGCGGCGGGCAGGATCGTCACGCCCGCCGGCACCGCGGCGGGAAACCGGTCGGGCCCGAGGTCGACCCAGGTGATCGCCACGCCGGGCCAGGGCGCGAGCACGTTCACGATGGCCCGTCCGACATGCCCCGCGCCCCAGACCCAAAGGGGCCGTCCAGGCGCGGGCGCCGCCTCGATGAGCCAGCCGTCGCGCACCAGGGGCCTCGACCCCGGCGCAAGCTCCACGCTCGGACATGGGCTGGCGGTGCCTGACAGCCGCCGCGCGTAGGGCAGGGCGTCGGGCAGGGTCCCGGCGTCGAATCGTTCCCAGGCCAGGGTCACCGAGCCGCCGCAGCACTGGCCCAGCGCCGGCCCCAGCGGCACGGTCCGCAGGAACGGCTCCGGATGGCCGGCGGCGAGCATGAGGCGCGCCTCGCGCACCGCCTGGTTCTCCAGCTCTCCGCCGCCGATGGTGCCCTCCTCGCCGCCCTCCCAGACCAGCATGGAGGTGCCGGCGTCGCGCGGCACGGACCCCGCGACGGTCACCACGAGGATGCGGACGACGCGTCCCTGCGCCGCCACCGCCCCCTGGAGGCTGGCGGGGTCGAGGCTCATAACCCGCGCGCCCGATGCACCGCGGCCAGCACCCGTTCCGGCGTCGCGGGCGCCTGAAGGTCCGGGAACGCGGGCCCGCAGGCCGCGCAGGCGTCCCCCAGCGCGAGGAACGCCGAGATGCCCAGCATGAACGGCGGCTCTCCCACGGCCTTGGAGCGGTAGATCGTCTCCGCCCGGTTCGGCGCATCCCAGAGGTGGACGTTGAACACCGCGGGCCGGTCGCTCACCGCCGGGATCTTGTAGGTGGAGGGCGCGTGCGTCCTGAGCCGCCCCTTGTCGTCCCAGACCAGCTCCTCGGTGGTCAGCCAGCCCGCGCCCTGCACATAGCCGCCCTCGATCTGCCCCACGTCCAGCGCCGGGTTCAGCGAGGCGCCGCAGTCGTGCAGCACGTCGGCCCGCAGGATGCGGTTCTCTCCGGTCAGGGTGTCGATCACCACCTCGGTCACCGCGCAGCCGTAGGCGAAGTAGAAGAACGGCCGCCCCTGGCCGCGCAGCCGGTCCCATTCCAGGTCCGGCGTGGCGTAGAAGCCCGTCGCGCTCAACGACACGCGGCCCAGGTAGCAGGCCTCGACCGCGCCGTCCCAGGTCAGGCTCTCGCCGCCGACCGTCACCATCCCGTCCCGGAACTCCACCCGGTCGGGCGTGGTCTGGTAGAGCCCGGCCAGATGCGCGCCCATCCGCTCCCGCAGGGTGTCGCAGGCCGCCTGCGTCGCCATCCCGTTCAGGTCCGCCCCCGAGGACGCCGCCGTGGCCGAGGTGTTGGGCACCTTGGTCGTGTCGGTGGCGCTGATCCGCACCCGCTCCAGCGGCACGCCGAACCGCGCCGCCGCGACCTGCGTGATCTTGCGGTGCAGGCCCTGGCCCATCTCGGTCCCGCCGTGGTTCAGCAGGATGGACCCGTCGCGATAGACGTTCACCAGCGCGCCCGCCTGGTTCAGGTGCGTCAGCGTGAAGGAGATGCCGAACTTCACCGGCGAATAGGCGATCCCCTTCTTCAGGATGGGGTTTTGCGCGTTCCAGGCCCGGATCGCCTCGCGCCGCGCCGCAAAGTCCGAGGACGCGAGCAGGTCCTCCGTCATCTCGTGCAGCAGGAAGTCGGTGACCGGCATCCCGTAGGGCGTCGTCTGCGGCTCCTCCCGGCGGGAATGGGCCCCGCCGAACCGCCGCCCGGTGCCCGGCCCGCCCCGCGCCGCGCCGTCCCCGTCCGCCCCGGAACCGTCCGCATCCGCGGCCGCATAGAAGTTGAGCCGCCGCACCTCCACCGGGTCGCGGCCCAGCTCGCGCGCGACATGCTCGACGATCCGCTCCATCCCCAGCATGCCCTGCGGCCCGCCGAACCCGCGAAAGGCGGTGGCCGACTGCATGTTGGTCTTCAGCCGGTGCGAGGTGATCCGCATGTGCGGGATCAGGTAGGCGTTGTCCGCGTGCAGCATCGCCCGGTCGGCGACGGCGAGGCTCAGGTCCTGCGACCAGCCGCAACGGGTGATCTGCGTGACGTCCACCGCCAGCAGCCGCCCGTCCTCGTCGAACCCCACCTCATAGGCGATGCGGAAGTCGTGGCGCTTGCCGGTGATGACCATGTCGTCGTCGCGGTCATAGCGCATCCGGCAGGCGCGGCCCGTCCGCTCCGCCGCGACGGCGCAGGCGATCGCTAGCGCGTTCCCCTGGCTTTCCTTGCCGCCAAAGCCGCCGCCCATCCGCCGCATCACCACGCGCACGTCGTTCATGTGGACGCCCAGCGCGTCCGCCACCTTGTGCTGGATCTCGCTGGGGTGCTGCGTGGAGCAGTGGACCTCCATCTGCCCTTCGCCGGGCAGGGCCAGCGCGGCCTGCCCCTCCAGGTAAAAATGCTCCTGCCCCCCCATCTCGAAGGTGCCGCTCAGCCGCCGCGGCGCGCGGGCCAGAGCCGCCTCCGCGTCGCCCTTGGTCCAGACGCGCGGCCCCTCCTCGAACCGGCTGTTCGCGGCCAGCGCCTCCTCAATGGTCAGGATCGGCGGCTCCTCGGCCACCTCGGCCCGGCCCAGCCGCGCCGCCTTGCGCGCGGCGAGGTGACTGGTCGCGACCACCAGGAACAGCGGCTGCCCCACGAAATGGATCGGCCCGTCGCAGAGCAGCGGCTCGTCGTGCGCCGAGGGCGAGGTGTCCACTGGCCGCGGCAGGTCGCTCGCGGCCAGCACCGCGATCACCCCCGGCGCGGCGCGCACCGCGCTCAGGTCCAGCGACACGAGTCGCCCCCGCGCCACGTCCGACAGCCCAAAGGCCAGGTGCAGGCAGCCCTCGGGCGCCGGGATGTCGTCCACGTAGCGCGCCGCCCCGGTGACGTGCAGCACGGCGGAATCGTGCGTCTCGCGCAGCCCGACGCTCATGGCGCGACCTCCCGGATGTCCGTCTCGGCCCCCGACATCTCCGCGACATAGCGCATGAGCATGCCGCCCGCCGCCTCCAGCCGATAGGCCGCGCTGGCCCGCATGTCCGACAGCGGCGTGAAGTCCCGGGCCAGCGCCGGCATCGCCGCCGCCACCGTTTCCGCGGTCCAGGGCCGCCCGACCAGCGCCGCCTCGACCGCCGCCGCCCGCTGGGGCACCCCGGCCATGCCGCCGAAGGCGATCCGCGCCGACTGCACCACCCCGTCCCGCACCGCGACGTTGAACCCCCCGCAGACGGCCGAGATGTCCTGGTCGAACCGCTTCGACAGCTTGTAGACGCGGAAGTCCGGCGCGGCGGCCGGGATCGTCACCGCCTCCACGAACTCGCCCGGCTGACGGTCCTGCTTTCCATAGGCCAGAAAGAAGTCCTCCAGCGGCATCTCGCGCCGCGTGGCCCCCCGGCGCAGGTGCAGCACCGCCCCCAGCGCGATCAGCGCCGGCGGGTTGTCCCCGATAGGGGAGCCGTTGGCCACGTTCCCCCCGATCGTCGCCGCGTTCCGCACCTGCTGCGAGCCATAGCGCCGGATCAGCCGCGCCCAGCTCGGGAACCGCTCCTCCGCGAGGGCCAGCACCTCGGTCATGGTGACGCCCGCGCCCAGCCGGATGCGGTCGCCCGCGACCTCGATCCGGGCAAGGTCCCGCGCCCGGTTCAGGAACGCCACTTTGGGCAGGTCGCGCAGCCCCTTGGTGACCCAGAGCCCCACATCCGTCGCCCCCGCGATCAGCGTCGCGTCCGGGTTCGCCTCGTACCATGCGGCGAGGGCATCGGCGCTGTCGGGCAGCACGGCGGCGCCCTCGGGGGCTGGCGGGGCAGGGGGCACCTCGACCGGCACCGCCACCCCGGGGTCCGACGTCACCGCGCCGCCCGTCGCCTCGCCCCGCTGGCCCGCCTTCGGGGGCTCCGCGCCAGGGCCTGTGGCGTCGCTCTCCACCAGGTCCACCGCATCGTCGCGCCGCCCTGCCCATCCCTCGCCGGGGGGCATGTCGCCCGCGCCGGGACCCGCCGCCTCGCCCACTACCCAGGGGGGCCCGCCCGGGGGCACGTCGCGCACCCAGTCCGGCACCGGCGCCCGCGCCGCCGCCTCGGCCGCGCGGATGATCGGCGCATAGCCCGTGCAGCGGCAAAGGTTCCCCGCCAGCGCCGTGTCGAAGTCCCGCTCCCCGTTCAGGTGCGCCGCCGCCATCGCCACCACGAAGCCCGGCGTGCAGAACCCGCACTGCGAGCCGTGATGCTCCACCATCGCCCTCTGGACGGGATGCAACTCGCCCTCGGGCGAGGCGATGCCCTCCACCGTCCGCACGGCCTTCCCGGCCAGTTGCGGCAGGAACAGGATGCAGGCGTTCAGCGCCCGCGCGCCCCGATCGTCCGTCACCATCACCGTGCAGGCGCCGCAGTCGCCCTCGCGGCAGGCCTCCTTGGTGCCGCGCAGCCCCCGTTGGTCGCGCAGCCAGTCCAGCAGCGTTCGCGTCGGCAGCCCCTCGGCCTCGACCCGTTCCCCGTTGAGGAGAAACTCGATCTTCATCTGAAAGCCCGCCGCCTTACCCCGTTGGCCTTGGGCGCGGTCGATGCGGCGTAGACCGCGCCAGACGCGATCAAGGCGGAAAGATCGACGCTTGGCAAGACCCGGACGACCGGCGCGGTGAGGGGTCAGGAAATCCCGACTGTCTGCGCCGACCGTGGCGGGGCTAGGACAAGGGCCATTCACTCATCCTTTTCCCTGCCAATTCCAGGAACCCTTCCCATGGACCCTTACCTGCTTCTCAAGTTCGCTCACGTCATGGCGGCGATCTTCTGGGTCGGCGGAGCCTCGATCCTGACGCTCCTCGTGCTCATCCTCGACCGCCGGGGCGATGACGCGGCCACCATGACCGGCGTGTCCTACGTCGCGCTCCTGGGGAACCGAGTCTTCGCGCCGCTCGGCCTCTTCACCATCGTCACGGGCCTCGCGGCCGCCTGGCTGGGGTCCTGGGGCTTTGCCGCCTGGACGATCCTGGCCGCGATGATCGTGGCCTGCACCTTCGTCCTGGGCGCCCTGTTCCTCGGCCCCACCTGCGAGCGCGCAGTCAAGTCCCACCAGGAGAGCGGGGACGCGGCGGCGTCCATGGTGCACGGGCGTCGCGTCCTGCGGCTCGTCAAGCTCGACCTTGCCGGACAGTTCGCGATCATCAGCCTCATGGTGCTCAAGCCGTCCTGGACCGACCTCCACCTCCTGGTCCCGGCGGCGCTCCTCCTCCTGGGCGGACTGGCCGTTCTCCGGGCGCCGGGTCGCCCCGTCGCCGCCCAGCCGGCCTGAGCCGGGGGCCGTCCCGGCCCGCGCGCCACTCCCTCCCATCCCGACGCACAGCGGGTCATGGACCCGGTCGCCTGCCGCGCATGCCGCGGCAGGCCCTTGCCATGGACGGGCACGGCATCGCCCCCTGGGCCAACGGGACACCACCGGGCGGACAGGTAGGAAATACCTCCATGCCCAGCCCCTCCGGAATCGCCTAATCTCGGCTTATTCATCGGATCTTTTCCTTGGCGACGATAATGGACCTCCTCCTTGTTTCGGGACTCATTCACATCATCGGCGGCCTCGTCTGGGCCGGTTCCGTCGCGGTGCTCGGGCTCATCCTGCTGAGCGTCGCCGACGGCTCCGACCACGAGGCCGCCCGGCGCGCCGTGGACGAGGCGGCCCTGATCGACCGCTGCGCGCTTCGGCCCGCGATGCTGGCCACGGTGGCCGGGGGCGGGGGGCTGGCCTGGGCCGCGGGCGCGCTCCCCGGGGGCTGGGCCCTGGTCGTGCTGGCCCTGATGGGCGCGACTCTGACCCTTGGCATCACGGTCCTGCGTCCCGCCGTCGAGATGGCGCGCCACGTCCCCGGACCGGCCTCCGTCCGGAGGGTCCTGGGCCTGGCCGCGATCCATCTGGCGCCCCAGGCCGCGGCGCTGGCCCTGCTGGTCCTGCGCCCGGGGATGAGCGAGATCATCCTTCTCGGCGGCCTTGTCGCCTGCCTCGGGCTGGCCGTGGCGCTGGCCCGCACCCCGGGCGAGGAGCCCGCCCGCGCCGCGTGACGGGCGGGCCGGCGCTCGGGCGGCAACGCGCCACCCGGCGACCCCGGCACGACTTACCCACAGGGATGTGGCCAGCCTGCACTTTCGACTCGGGGCCATCCGCCCTAGTCTGGTCTCCATGGCCGATCCTCGCTTCATCCACCTCCGCGTCCACACCGAACATTCGCTCCTCGAAGGGGCGGTCCCGGTGAAGAAGCTCCCCAAGCTCGCCGCCGAGGCCGGGATGCCCGCCGTGGCGATCACCGACACCAACGCGATGTTCGCCGGGCTCGAGTTCTCGGACTACGCCGCCAAGATGGGCGTCCAGCCGATCATCGGGGCGCAGATGGACCTGTGCTACCTGCCGCCCGATCCGGGCCGTCCACCCTACCGCCCCGCTCCGGTCGTGCTGCTCGCCCAAAGCGAGGCCGGCTGGAACAACCTCATGAAGATGTCCTCCTGCGCCTATCTGGTGGACACCAACGGCGACGGCCTGCCGCAGATCACGCTCGATGACCTCGAAAAGCACAACGCCGGGCTGATCTGCCTGTCCGGCGGTCCCGACGGCCCGCTGGGCCGGATGCTCCAGGCCAACCAGCGCACCCGCGCCGAGGAGTTCCTGCGCCGGATGGCCGGGATCTTCCCCGGCCGCTTCTACGTCGAGCTCCAGCGCCACCCCATCGACGGCGGCCTTCCCGAGTCGGAGCGGGTGACGGAACGCCCGACCCTTGAGCTCGCCTACGCGCTCGACCTGCCCATCGTCGCCACCAACGACGTCTACTTCCCCAAGGAAGACCTCTACGAGGCGCACGACGCCCTCCTCGCCATCGCCGAGGGGGCCCATGTCGACCAGTCCGGGCCGCGCCGCCGCCTCACGCCCCAGCACTACTTCAAGTCGCAGAAGGAGATGGCGACCCTTTTCGCCGACCTCCCCGAGGCGCTGGAGAACACCGTCGAGATCGCGAAGCGCTGCGCCTTCAAGGTCCCCAAGCGCAAGCCGATCCTGCCCAAGTTCGCCGACAACGAGGTCGAGGAGCTGCGCCGCCAGGCCAAGGAGGGGCTGGAGGCCCGCCTCAAGGTCATCCCGCACGCCGCCCCGGTCGAGGAGTATGAACGGCGCCTCGCCTTCGAGGTCGGCATCATCGAGCAGATGGGCTTTCCGGGCTACTTCCTGATCGTGGCCGACTTCATCAAATGGGCCAAGTCGCAGGGCATCCCGGTGGGGCCGGGCCGGGGCTCGGGCGCCGGGTCGCTCGTGGCCTATGCGCTGACGATCACCGACCTCGACCCCCTGCGCTATTCCCTGCTGTTCGAACGGTTCCTGAACCCGGAACGCGTGTCGATGCCCGACTTCGACATCGACTTCTGCATGGACCGGCGCGGCGAGGTGATCGAATACGTGCGCGACCGCTACGGCGCGGAAAAGGTCGGCCAGATCATCACCTTTGGTGCGATGCTGTCCAAGGCCGCCGTGCGCGACGTGGGCCGCGTCCTCCAGATGCCCTATGGCCAGGTGGACCGCCTCAGCAAGATGATCCCGATGGAAGGGGTCAAGCCCGTTTCCATCACCAAGGCGCTGGCCGACGAGCCCCGCCTGCGCGAGGAGATGCGATCCGCCGAGGTCGTCCACCGTTGCATGACCTACGCCGAGCAGCTCGAAGGCCTGCTCCGCAACGCCTCCACCCACGCGGCGGGCGTGGTGATCGGCGACCGCCCGCTCGACGAACTGGTGCCGCTCTACCGCGCGCCCGGCACCGACGACATGCCCGCGACCCAGTTCAACATGAAGTGGGTGGAGCAGGCGGGCCTCGTGAAGTTCGACTTCCTGGGCCTCAAGACGCTCACCATGATCGACAACGCGGTCAAGCTGATCCGGCAGACCCGCGACCTGCATGTCGCCGCCGACGGCCGCCGCATCTACGATCCCGCCCCGGGGACCGAGAACGACATCCTGTCCATCCCGCTCGACGACGAGGCGACCTACGACCTCTTCTCCCGCGCGCGGACCGTGGCCGTGTTCCAGGTGGAATCGACGGGCATGATGGATGCGCTCAAGCGCATGAAGCCCACCTGCATCGAGGACATCGTGGCCCTCGTGGCGCTCTACCGCCCGGGCCCCATGGAGAACATCCCCGTCTACTGCGAGGTCAAGAACGGCACCCGCCCGCTGGAGCCGCTGCACCCGACCATCGACCATATCCTCGCGGAAACGCAGGGCATCATCGTCTACCAGGAACAGGTGATGCAGATCGCGCAGGTCATGGCGGGCTACAGCCTCGGCGGCGCCGACCTCCTGCGCCGCGCCATGGGCAAGAAGATCGCCGAGGAGATGGCCAAGGAGCGTCCCAAGTTCGTCGAGGGCGCCAAGGCGAACGGCGTCCCCGAAAAGAAGGCGGGCGAGGTCTTCGACCTTCTGGAGAAATTCGCGAACTACGGCTTCAACAAGTCCCACGCCGCCGCCTACGCGGTCGTCAGCTACCAGACCGCCTGGCTCAAGGCGAACCACCCCGTGGAGTTCATGGCCGGCGTCATGAACTGCGACCTCCACATCACCGACAAGCTCGCCGTCTACTTCCAGGAGGTGCGCAAGCACCTCAGGATCCCGACGGTACCGCCCTGCGTGAACCGGTCCCAGGCCGTGTTCTCCGTCGAGGACGGCAAGCTGATCTACGGCCTTGGCGCCCTCAAGAACGTGGGCGTGGACGCGATGGAGCTGATCGTGAAGGGGCGGGCCAACCGTCCCTTCGCCACGCTCTTCGACATGGCCCGCCGCGTGGACCTCAAGCGCGTGGGCAAGCGGCCTTTGGAGATGCTGGCCCGCGCCGGGGCCTTCGACATGCTCGACAAGAACCGCAAGCGCGTCTGCGAGGGGCTCGACGCCCTCGTGGCCTATTCCGCCGCCGTCCACGAGCAGCGCGCCTCCTCGCAGGTCAGCCTTTTCGGCGAGGCGGGCGCCGACCTGCCCGAGCCGCGCCTCCCCAACACCCTCGACTGGGACCCGCCCGAGCGTCTGGCCGAGGAGTTCAAGGCCGTGGGCTTCTACCTCACCGGCCACCCGCTCGACGACTACCTCCCCGCCCTCAAGCGGCAGGGGGTCTCCACCTACGACGAGGTGACGCTGCGGGTGCAGCAGGGACCCCACATCGCCAAGATCGCGGGCACGGTGGCGGCACGGCAGGAACGCAAGTCGGCGCGCGGCAACCGCTTCGCCTTCGTGTCCATGTCCGACCCGACCGGCCAGTTCGAGGTGACGCTGTTCAGCGAAGCCCTCGAGGCCGGGCGTCCCCATCTCGAACCCGGCTCCCGCGTGATCATCCAGGTCGAGGCCACCTCCGAGGGCGACCAGCTCCGCCTCACGGGCCGCGCCGTCACGCCCATCGACGACGCCCTGGCCAACAGCGGCACCGGCCTGCGCGTCTTCATCGAGGCCGAGGAGGCGTTCTCTTCGGTGGCCAGACTCCTCGATCAGGCGCGCCAGGCGGCCAAGAGGGCGCGGGGCGGGCCGGTGACGCTCCTCCTCATGCATCCGGGTCTTCCGGGCGAGGTGGAGGTGGAGGTGGGCGACAACTTCCCCGTCACCCCGCAGATCCGCCGCGCCCTGCGGTCGCTGCCCGGCGTGCTCGAGGTGGAGGAGGTGTGATCCCGGGGGCGGCCTTCGCCCGGATGGGCGAAGAACCACCCAAGCGGGCCGCCAGTTTCGACAACGGCGGCCGTCGCCCTACACCCTTCGGACAATCCGGAGGATCCCCATGTCGCGCGCCGCCACCGTCGCCCTTGCGCTCCTGCCCCTTGCCGCCTGCGACCAGGCCATGCAGCGCCCCGGGATGACCGCCGCCTTTGCCGAGGCTTCGGCCAGCATCCCCCCCGCCTGCGGCCTGTCCGACGCCGCCCTGGGCGCGCCGGTGGAATCCCGCGCGGGCTACACCGTCCACGACACCGCGCCCGGGACGACTGCGCCGCGCACCCATTACATCACCGGATTCGAGGACGGCTGCGCCCGCCCGGTCACGGCGGCGCTGGTGATGTTCGGGGACCTCGCGACCCACGAGACCACGCGTTACGAGGCCCCGGACGGGGCCTATACCGCCGCCGACACCGCCTATGAGCAGATCAAGGCCCAGGCCTGCGGCGCCTCGCCGGGCCAGCCCTGCGGCGACGCCCTCGACCGGCTGGCCGCGGATACCGTGTTCGTGTCCCTTTACCCCGTCTTCGGGCAGGAGAGCCACAACGACCTCCTGCTCCACGGCGGGCAGCTCGTGGCCGCCGACGCGCCGCCGTCATGAATCGTTAACCCCACCGCGCGGTGCCGAAAGGGTCCGTCAACCGCGTCCGGGCACTCTCCTTCCACACCAGCAAGGAGATCCCAGGTGCCGACGAACGCGTTCCTTCCTGCCCGGCCGCCTGCGGCGATCGGGCCGTCACCAGTGGGGCGGCTTGTCGATCGGCACCTCGCGCAGGGCCTGCGCCTCGCGGTCGGCCTCCCGCTCCATGAGCATCTGCACGCGGCGGGTGAGGAGGGCGATCTCGCGCTCCTGCCGGGCCACGATGTCCGACAGGTCGTCCACGGTCCGCAGCAGGTGAGCCATGCGCTCTTCGAGGGGGGTGAGGTCCATCGGCGCAGGAAGCCCCAGGCCGTGCCGCCTGTCCAGCCCCCGCCGTTGCCCCCGGCCCGGCCCCGCGCTAAAGCGCCTCCGCAGCCCGGAGGACCCCGCGTGCCCAAGGAACCCAAGACCCGCCGCCCCAAGGCCGAGACGCCCAAGGGCTTCCGTGACTACTTCGGCCCCGAGGTGACCGAACGCACCGCGATGCTGTCGCGGATCGCCGAGGTGTACCGCCATTACGGCTTCGAGGCGCTGGAAACCTCGGCGGTCGAGACGGTCGAGGCGCTGGGCAAGTTCCTCCCCGACGTGGACCGCCCGAACGAGGGGGTCTTCGCCTGGCTCGACGAGGACAAGGACTGGCTCGCGCTCCGCTACGACCTGACCGCGCCGCTCGCCCGCGTCTACGCCCAGCACCGCCAAAGCCTGCCGACCCCCTACCGCCGCTATGCGATGGGCCCCGTCTGGCGCAACGAAAAGCCGGGGCCGGGCCGCTTCCGCCAGTTCTATCAATGCGACGCCGACACCGTGGGCACCCCCACCGTCGCCGCCGACGCCGAGATCTGCGGGATGCTCTGCGACGCCCTTGAAATCGTCGGCATCGCGCGCGGCGACTACCTGGTGAAGATCAACAACCGCAAGGTGCTGAACGGCGTCATGGAGGCCGCGGGCGTCCTCGACCCCGCCGACCCCGACCGCTTCGCCCATGAACGCGGCATCGTGCTCCGCGCCATCGACAAGCTCGACCGACTCGGGCCGCAGGGCGTCCGGGCCCTCCTGGGCGAGGGCCGCAAGGACGAGAGCGGCGACTACACCAAGGGCGCCAACCTGTCCGAGGATCAGGCGCAGGTCGTTTTGGGCTTCGTCGAGGCGCGGGGCGCCACCGGGGCGGACACCCTCCGCAACCTCACCGACCTCTGCGGCCGGACCCAGACCGGCGCGGCCGGCGTCGCGGAGCTGTCGCAGATGGCCGAGCTTCTGGACGCGGGCGGCTACGGCCCCGACCGCATCCTCCTCGACCCTGCCACCGTCCGGGGCCTGGGCTACTACACCGGCCCGGTCTTCGAGGCCGAGCTGACCTTCGAGATCCTGGGCGAGGACGGCAAGCCGCGCCAGTTCGGCTCGGTCGCCGGGGGCGGGCGCTACGACGACCTCGTGAAGCGCTTCACCGGCGAGGCGGTCCCCGCGACCGGCATCTCCATCGGCGTGGACCGCCTGCTGGCCGCGCTGCGCGCCAAGGGCCGCGCGCAGGCCGAAGGGGCGGGCCCGGTGGTCGTCACCGTCATGGACCGCGACCGCATGGCCGACACCTTCGCCATCGTCGCCGAGCTGCGGCAGGCGGGCATCCGGGCCGAGGCCTATCTCGGCAGCCCCAAGAACTTCGGCGCGCAGATGAAGTACGCCGACCGCCGCCGCGCGCCCTTCGCCATCATCGAAGGCTCGGACGAGAAGGCGAGGGGGGTCGTGCAGGTCAAGGACCTGATCGCCGGGGCGCAGGCCGCCCAGACGGCGAGCCTGGAGGAATGGAAGGACCGCCCCGCGCAGGCCGAGGTGGCGCGCGCCGACCTCGTGGCGCATCTGCGGGCTCTGCTGGCCAAGTGACCCTTCCCGCCCAACGCATCGCCGCCCGGGCCGAGGCGCAGCGGCTCCTGTCGCACTTCGCCGCCCAAGGGGCAGAGGAGGTGGAGGCCCGCATCCTCCAGCCCGCCGAGGAACTTCTGGACCTTTATGGCGAGGACATCCGCGCCCGCGCCTTCGTCACGCAGGACCCCCTGCGCGGCGAGGTGATGCTGCGGCCGGACTTCACCGTGCCGGTGGTGCGGATGCACATGGAGGCGGGGCTCGACCCCGCGCGCTACGCCTACGCGGGCGAGGTGTTCCGCCGCCAGGAGACCGAGAGCGAGACCCGGCCGAGCGAGTTCCTCCAGGCGGGCTTCGAGCTGTTCGGGGGGCGCGACCCCGCCGAGGCCGATGCGGAGGTCTTCGCGACGCTGGCCTCGGCCATCCCCGACCTGCACCTGCGGGCGGCGATGGGCGACATCGGGCTGATCCTCGCGGCGGTGGACGGGCTGTCCACGACCGCCCCCCGCAAGGCGGCGCTGCGGCGGCATGTCTGGCGGCCCCGGCGGTTTCGGGCGCTGCTCGACCGCTATGCCGGGCGCACGCCGCTGCCCGAGGGGCGGGCGGCGCTGCTGGCTTCGGCCGATCCCTTCGCCGAGGCCGGGCCCGAGATCGGGCTGCGGACCCGGGCCGAGGTGGAGGCGCGGCTCGCCCTCCTGCGGGACGAGGCGGCGGCCCCGCCGCTGCCGTCCTCGGAAGTGGCGCTGATCGACGCGCTCCTGACGCTGGCCGCGCCGGTGCCCGTGGCGCTGGAGACCCTGCGCGGGCTGGAGCAGGACGCCCCCGGCCTTGGCCCCGCGCTCTACCGGCTCGAACGGCGGGTCGAGGCGCTGGAGCGGCGCGGGGTGGCGGTGGCCGAGATGGCCTTCGAGGGCAGCTTTGGCCGCACCACGCTGGAATATTACGACGGCTTCGTCTTTGGCCTGTTCGCCGCCGGGCGTCCCGACCTGCCCCCCGTCGCGACGGGCGGGCGCTATGACGCGCTGACGCGGGTGCTGGGGCGGGGGCGGGTGGTCCCTGCCGTGGGCGGCGTCATCCGGCCCGAGCTGGTCGTGCAACTGCGGGGGGCGGCATGACCTTGCGCCTGGGCCTGCCGTCCAAGGGGCGGCTGATGGAGGACGCCTTCGGCTGGTTCGCGGCGCGCGGCATCACCCTGGGCCGCGCCGGGAGCGAGCGCGAATACGCCGCCCAGTCCGACTGGGAGCATCTGGAGCCGGTTCTCCTCTCGGCCGGGGAGATCCCGAGAGAGCTGGAGGGCGGGCGCATCCATCTGGGCGTCACTGGATCGGACCTCGTGCGCGAGAAGGTCGCGCGGTGGGAGGCCCGGGTCGAGGAACTGGTCCCCATGGGCTTTGGCGCGGCGGACGTGGTGATCGCGGTGCCGCGCTTCTGGGTGGACGTGGAGACGCTGGACGACCTCGACGCCGCCTGCGCGGCCTTCCGGCGCGCCCATGGCCAGCGGCTGCGGATCGCGACCAAGTACCACCGGCTGACGCGCGACTTCCTGCAGCAGCACGGCGTCGCCGACTACCTGCTGGTGGACAGCCAGGGCGCGACCGAGGGCGTGGTGCGGGGCGAGACCGCCGAGGCCATCTCGGACATCACTTCCACCGGCGAGACGCTGCGCGCGAATGGCCTCAAGATCCTCTCGGACGGCCTCATCCACGCGAGCCAGGCGACCCTGTTCCTGAGCCGCCAGGCCCCCTGGAGCGGAGGAGAGCAGGCGGCGCTGGCCAGCCTGAAGGTTCGCCTCGGCCTCTAGGGCATCCGGGGGCCGGACCCTGGGGGCCGGGGGCGGGACGACCTTCGCCGTCCCGCCCCCGGCTCCGCCAGTCGGCCCGGGGCGCAGGCTTCAGAGGATAAGGTCACTCTCGCTGAGCCGATCCACGCCCTTCACGAAGATCTCGAACTCGTAGACCCCGTCGCCGCTGACATCCGCCCGCAGGAGGACGCCGCCGCTCGTGCCCTTCCACCAGACGGAGTACTCGTCGGCGGACTTGCCGGACCAGTGGAACGCCTCGTTCGACTCGGTCGAGTTCTCGTCGGCGTCGACCGCACGGAGGTTGATGTCGTCCACGCCACGCGTGAAGTTGCGGATCTCGTCATGGGCCGAGCCGGGCATGCTGTCCAGCCAGTCCTGGAACACGAACACATCCCTTTGGCCATCGGTCCCGCCGATCAGGATGTCCTTGCCGCCGCCGCCGTTCAGGGAATCGCTGCCCGCTCCGGCCACGAGCGTGTCCGCCCCATCCTCGCCGAACAGCTTGTCGTCGCCCTTGCCGCCGTGGACGCTGTCGTTGCCGTTCCCGCCAAACAGCCGGTCCGAGCCGCCGTTGCCGTTCATCGTGTCGCGGCCGCCAAAGCCCATCGCCACGTCATTGCCGTTGGACAGCTTGAAGGTGTCGGCCTTGGACAGCATCCGCTCGAGGACGGCCATGTCGTCGGCCCGATCGGGCGTGTCCCAGGCATTTCCCATCTGCGTGAAGTCCACGGAAAAGTCCTGGATCCCGGCCCAGACATCCGAAGCCGACGAACTCGAGGAGTGGAAGAACCCGCCGAGCTTGCCGGTGCTGGCGTCCGGGAACGCGAGCACGAGCGACCCGCTGCCATCATTGTAGCGGGCCTCGATCTGATCCTGGTAGGTGACGCCCTTGACCGTATAGGGCTCGCCCGCGTGGGTCACGAGTTCGGTGAGCGAGTAGAGGGAGTTAAAGTCGTACTTCGTCATGTTGTACGCTTTGTTCGCGAATACCTTGGCCATAATGATCTCTTGGCTGAAAATCTGACTGGGCCACCCCGGCAATCGGGGCGTGAGTCAGTGGTATCGCGTCCGACCTCACCTGAACGAGTGAGGCGGTCCGAACTTGACATCCATTGTTGATTGTTCATCAACAGTGGGATTTGCGCTTTGGGCAGGAGGACGTCGGGCCAAGGCCCGTCAGGGGCCGGGCCCTGCGCCGATCCAGGGCTATCGCTTGGGGGCCGGGCCCCAGACGACGCCGAATTCGGCCAGCGCCATGGACAGCTTCGGGGGAAGCTCATCCTCGGTGGCATCCCAATGGCCGAGATCCCGCGGCGCCTCGTCATGGGGAAGGTAGCGCCAGCCCTGGAAGGGACGGCGGGGCGTGGGCGTCACGCGGACAATCTCGTGGTCGAGGACCAGGGCGCAGCGGGGGATGCCGTCGTGGCCCCGCACCTCCTCGAGGCCCAGGAGGCGCTGGCGGCAGAGCACCACGCCCTTGATCGTCCAGTAGATCGAGCCGCCGTCGAGCAGCTCCTCCTCGCGCTTGGGCCACATGCGGGTGACGTGGCGCGGACGGCCGTCATGGCCCCGGCCCGGGCCGGACTGCCAGCCGGCGAGGTCCGCCACGTCGTCGGTGCCCACCGACAGCTTGATCAGATGCAGCTTGGCCAATGCGGTCCCCCGACCCCCGAACATGCGCCGCCCCCAGCGCGGCGGGCACCATGCGGCCCGCGGCGCTTGTCCGCAAGGGGGCCGGTCCCACATGTTGTTGACCATGCCCCGGCGGAACGCCAAGATCGGTGTTCCCCCTTTGTTCAGGAGGCCCCATGGCGAACGACCAAAGCCCGATGAGCTCGCGGTTCCTGGCCCCGATCTCGGAGTCGATCTGGGACATGAAGTACCGGCTCAAGGCGCCGGACGGGACGCCGGTGGACGGCATGGTCGAGGACACCTGGCGGCGGGTGGCGCGGGCCATCGCCTCGGTCGAGGCGCGGCCGGAGGAGTGGGAGCCGCGGTTCCAGGCGGCGCTGGAGGGCTTCCGCTTCCTGCCCGCCGGACGGATCACCGCGGGCGCGGGGACGGGCCGGGCGGTGACGCTGTTCAACTGCTTCGTCATGGGGACGGTCGAGGATTCCATGGCCGGCATCTTCGACGCTCTCAAGGAGGCGGCGCTGACGATGCAGGCGGGGGGCGGCATCGGCTACGACTTCTCGACCTTGCGGCCCCGGGGGGCGCCGGTGAAGGGCGTAGGAGCCGACGCCTCGGGGCCGCTGTCGTTCATGGACGTCTGGGACGCGATGTGCCGGACGATCATGTCGGCGGGGTCGCGGCGCGGGGCGATGATGGCGACGATGCGCTGCGACCACCCCGACATCGAGGACTTCGTCACCGCCAAGCAGGACCCGGCGCGGCTGCGGATGTTCAACGTGAGCGTGCTGGTCACCGACCCCTTCATGGCGGCGGTGCGGGACGACGCCGACTGGGACCTCGTGTTCGGCGGCAAGGTCTACCGGACGATCCGGGCGCGCGACCTGTGGGACCGGATCATGCGCGCGACCTACGACTTCGCCGAGCCGGGCGTCATCTTCATCGACCGGATCAACCAGCAGAACAACCTGCGCTACGCCGAGACGATCGCCGCCACCAACCCCTGCGGGGAGCAGCCGCTGCCGCCCTATGGCGCATGCCTGCTGGGCTCGGTGAACCTGTCGCGGCTGGTGCGGGACCCCTTCGGCCCCGAGGCGCGGCTGGACGAGGGGGAGCTGCGGGACCTCGTCGCCGTCGCGGTCCGCATGATGGACGACGTGGTGGACCTGTCGCGCTTTCCGCTGCCGCAGCAGGCCGAGGAGGCGCAGACCAAGCGGCGGATCGGGCTGGGGGTCACGGGGCTGGCCGATGCGCTGATGATGGTGGGGCTGCGCTATGGCTCGCCCGAGGCGGCGGACTGGACGCGGGGCGTCATGCGGCAGGTGGCGCGGGCCGCCTATCTGGCGAGCGTGGATCTGGCCAAAGAGAAGGGGCCGTTCCCGCTGTTCGACGCGGAGAAGTACCTGGAGTCCGGGACGATGCGGCGCATGGACGAGGACGTGCGCGAGGCGGTGCGGGCGCACGGCATCCGCAACGCGCTCCTGACCTCCATCGCGCCGACGGGGACGATCTCGCTGTATGCGGGGAACGTGTCGAGCGGGATCGAGCCGGTCTTCGCCACCTCCTACACGCGCAAGGTGCTGATGCCGGATGGCACCCGGCGCGAAGATGAGGTGGTGGACTATGCCGTTGCGCTCTGGCGCCGGCTCAAGGGCGACGCGCCGCTGCCCGCGCATGTGGTGACGGCGCAGGACCTCGCGCCGCTGGACCATGTGCGGATGCAGGCGGCGGCGCAGGAGTGGGTGGATTCGTCCATTTCCAAAACGATCAACGTGCCCGCCGACATCCCCTTCGAGGCGTTCCGTGACGTGTATCAGGCCGCCTGGGACCAGGGCTGCAAGGGCTGCACGACCTACCGGCCCAACGCCGTCACGGGATCGGTGCTGTCGGTGGCCGAGCCGCCCAAGCCCGAACCCAGGGCCGAGGACACGCCGATGGAACGGCCCGAGGAGCTGGAGGGCGCGACCTACAAGCTGCGCTGGCCCGGCTCCGAGCACGCCATGTACATCACCGTCAACGACATCGTGGTGGACGGGAAGCGGCGGCCCTTCGAGGTCTTCATCAACTCCAAGAACATGGAGCATTACGCCTGGACGGTGGCGCTGACGCGCATGATCTCGGCGGTGTTCCGGCGCGGGGGCGAGGTGGCCTTCGTCGTGGACGAGCTGAAGGCGGTCTTCGACCCGCGCGGCGGCGCTTGGATGGGGGGCAAGTACGTGCCTTCGATCCTCGCGGCCATCGGCCTGGAGATCGAGAAGCACCTCAAGCGCATTGGCTTCGTGGACGGGCCGGTGGCGCTGGTCGAGCCGCAGGGCGTGGCGACCCCGGTGATCCGGACCGGCAAGTTCGACGACGCGGGCTGGGAGGAAACCCCGGCCCGGGACGCCGTCGCCGCGCCGCCCGGCATGGCCTGCCCCTCCTGCGGGAGCTACGAGGTCCGGGTGCAGGAAGGCTGCCTGAGCTGCGCCACCTGCGGCTTCTCGCGCTGCGGGTGACAGGAACCCCCGCGCGGCTTGGGCATTGAAGGGGGGAAGGGGACAGGACAGGCAATTCCGCGCCCCGACCACTGCATCGGAAGGAGCGACATCGTGGCCAACCAACCGAACCCGCCCGATCCCGACGACGCCATCACCGAGCGCGCCGTGGACATGGGGCGGCCCTCCGCGGCCCAAGCGGGCGCCGGACGGGCGATCAACGCCGCCTTCAGCCGCCGCCGCCCCGAGGACGCGACCGCCCCGCAGGCCGAGACCACCGGCCAGCAGGATCTCCGCATCGAGGGCGCCGGCTACCCCTCGGAGGACCGCGACGACGTGGATCCGGTCGCGCCCGAGGAGGACGAGGACGGCTATCGCGACGACGACAACGATCCCGACACCTTCGACGAGGATGAGGATGACGACGGCTATCGCCGCGGCTCCGACGCGCCCGGACTCGAGACCGGGGATGGGCAGCTCCAGGAGATGATGCCCGATTCGGACAGCTTCCCCGTCGCGGGCGGCGGAGCGGCGGACCGCAGCGGCGACGCTCCCGGGCTGGAAACCGGTGACGGGCAGCTCGAGGAGCTGATGGTGCCGCCGGGTGGCGACGCCCTGGGCGGCGACCGGGATACGGACCCCAACCTGAACGGCGGGCACGGCATCCGCATGAACGCCCCCGAGGAAGGGGAGGTGCCGATCGAGGACGAGGACACCGACGGCTCGATCATCGGCCACGGCCACGAGGACAAGGCCGCCTGGAACCGGGAGCGGGTCGCTCATCTCCAGGACCTCGAGAACGACGAGCGCGACCTGCGCGACGCCACGTCGGAAAGCGCGGGCGTCGGTGGCGCTGTCCTCGCGGGGGCGCTGGAAGGCTGGGAAGGAGGCGACGCCTCTACGGTGGTGGCGCAGGGCGTCGACGACGAGTTCGATCCGGAGCTGTCCGAAGAGGAGGAGATCGCGGGGGACATGACCATCGAGGGCATGGCCGGCGACATCCTGGCCGACGATTCGATCATCGATCCCAACAACACGCCGTTCCTGCCCGAGCATCGGGACCTTCCGGACGACAACCTGTCGCTGGAGGAGAAGCTGATCGCCACCCCGGGCGAGGACCCGCTGTCCGCGGGCGCCGAAGTGGGCGTCAACGAGGAGATGGAGGCCGAGGACCTCAACCAGACCGACTCGATCAGCCGCCTCTACGAGGACACCCGCGAGTTCCTGGACGATGCCATGGCCGGGAACGAACGGAAGGGCGGTGTCGAGGACGACTGATCCCCGAGGTCGGGACGCCGGAGGCCGCTCCATCGGGGTCGCCTCCGGGGACTCGCCATCCTCGTGCCGTCTGGCTAGGAGGCCGGGAATGGTTGCGAGGAGGCCCCCATGTCACGTGCCCTGATCCCCGAGCTCGTCCTGCGGGACCCCGAAGCCGGAGCCGCCCAGCTGGAGCAGGTCTTCGGCTTCCGCCGCGAGGGCGACCGAATGGCGAGGGGATCGCAGGCCGTGATCCTGGCGCAGGGCGAGCCCGACGGGCGGCACGGCCGCTTCGATCACCTCGCGCTTTCGGTGCCGGACGTGCCGGCGGCGCTGGAGGAGTGCCTGGCGCGGGGAGGGCGGCTGTCCTCCGCGACGCCGGACGGCCCTCTCCATATCCCGGAATTCTGGCAGGCCGGGGTGGACTATGTGTTCATCGATGGTCCCGAGGGCGCCAAGGTCGAGCTGCTGGCCCGGCGCGCGCCCGCGCCGCCAGCCCCCTGGGGGCATGACCATATCGGCCTGTCCTGCGCCGAGTTCGACCCGATGCGCCGGTTCCTCGTTGATCTTGGTCTCGAGGAGCGGTCACGCGTGACCCTGGAGCGACCCGAAGGTCCGGTCGAGGTGAGCTTCCTCGCCTGGGGCGACGACGTGGTGGAGCTGTATTGCCTGCCCGAGACGCGGGCCGATCCGACGCTCAACGCAGGCAGCGGCTACTGGCGGCGGCTCCGGGCCGAAGGGATCGACGGCCCCCGCCACGGGCCCGAGGGCATCGAGATCCTACCCCTTTGAGCGGAGCGCCACGCCGCCAAGGATGACGGCGACGCCCAGGGCCCGGATCGGCGCCCCCTCGGCCCCCCGCAGGGTGTCGAGCAGAGCTCCCGTGACCATCTGGCCCGCGATCACCAGGAGTGCGGTGTTCGCAGCCCCGATGCGGGACACGAGCCAGCTCCCCGAGGCGACGAAGACCACCCCGAGCGCGCCGCCCGCCCAGGCGAAGGCCGGCACGTCGGACAGGGCCGTGGGCCAGAGCGGCCCGCCCGCGCCGACCCAGAGCGCCAGAACGGCCGCGACCAGGGCCAGCGCGCCCACCAGGTGATTCCAGAACGATGCGCCGAGCGCCCCCTTGGACAGCGAAAGGCGGCCGTTCACCTGCCGGCTGAGCCCGATGAGCACGCCTGCCAGCACGGCCATGGCGATCGGGCCGATCATGCCGGCGCTCCGAAGATGAGGATCGCGCTGCCGCCCAGGATCAGGCCCAGCGACACGAGATCGCGCGCCGTCGCCTTGCGGCGCGGCAGCCCGAGCAGCCCCCAGCGGTCCGCCGCGACCCCGAAGCCTGCCTGCCCGACGAGCCCGAGCGCCAGCGTCCCCGACAGCGCCAGGGCCGTGTTGGCCGACACCGAGGACAGCATCACCGTCATGGCGCCCAGGAGGCCGCCCAGATAGGCCCAGGCCGGCGCCCCCGCCCCCTGTCCGGGTGGCGACGGCCGCCGCAGGACGGCCAAGGCCAGAAGGGCCGCCACCGTCCCCGTCGCATGGGGCACGAGCGACCCCCAGAAAGGACCGGCATGGGCCGTGACCGTCGAGTTGCAGAGCACCATGAGCGAGAGGAGCCCGCCGGAGCCCAGCGCCGCCAGGATGTGCAGCGGCCGGGGACGGGATGCGGGATCGGCCATGGTCACTCCCGCCAATGCTCGGCCACCCAGGGGGCCGGACGGATGTAGTGCCGGAGATGCTTCACCAGCCCTTCGCGCCGTTCGCCCCGGAATCCCCGGGCGAGGTGGTCGAGGGGCGCGCGCGCGGGCTCGCTGTCCCGGTAGCGCCCGGCGATGGCGTCGGGCGGGTTCAGCGGTCCGGGGAAGATCACGACGCGGGCATCCCTGGGCAGGCGCGGAGCCTGGACGTAGTTGAGCGGAAAGGCCGGGATGCAGTGCCATTTGAAGACGGCGACCCAGCCCGCGGGCCAGAAGGTCACGCCGCCGGGCGCGTTGCGGGTGACGAAGCGCTGCTCGAACCGGTACTCGTCGGCGACGCCCTGCGGGTCGGCCAGGAACCTTTCGCGCAAGGGCGCCAGCTTGCCGACCGGAAAGCGGAAGATGGACGTCTGGCCCAGCTTCTCGAAGGGGGTGTTGGGGTTGCGGGCGAGGATCACGTCATCCTCGGACCCGAATTCGAAGAAGGCGTCCAGCGACCCGGTGATCACCACGTCGAGGTCGATGAACAGCACCGGCCCCTGCGGGCCGCCCAGGTCCGGACGCCAGAGCCGCGACTTTCCCCAGACGCCATAGGTGTTCCGGGGCATCTCGCAGCCCATCGGGGGCAGGGGGAGGCAACGCACCTCGGGCCGGACGCCGGCGGAGTCGTCGGTGAGGCACCAGAAGTCGAAGGGCGGCGTCGTGTGGCGCGCGACCATGC
This sequence comes from Rubellimicrobium arenae, assembly GCF_017916275.1. Classification (GTDB taxonomy): domain Bacteria; phylum Pseudomonadota; class Alphaproteobacteria; order Rhodobacterales; family Rhodobacteraceae; genus Rubellimicrobium; species Rubellimicrobium arenae. The sequence continues at coordinate 234,834 of NZ_JAFMST010000002.1, read as the reverse complement.
CGTAAAGGCGGTTCAGATACTCGGGCCCGTACTTCCGGCCCCAGCGGATGGCCAGGAACTGCTTTCTCATGGCCGACAGTCCTGGGCTTCGGCGCGAGGGTTGACAACCCCCGCCGAAGCGGCGAAGAGGCGCGCCTGGTGTTGGTGGCCCCCGCAAGGGGATGCCTGTCGCCCCTTGGGGAAAGGACAACGCCCTTCAACCTGCCCGACATGGGCCATCGAAGGAGATCAGGGGTGACCAAACGCACCGCTGCCAAATACAAGCTTGACCGCCGCATGGGCGAGAACGTCTTCGGCCGTCCGAAGTCGCCCGTCAACAAGCGCGAATACGGCCCCGGCCAGCACGGCCAGCGCCGCAAGAACAAGCTGTCCGACTTCGGCACGCAGCTGCGCGCCAAGCAAAAGCTCAAGGGCTACTACGGCGACCTGACCGAGAAGCAGTTCAAGCGTATCTACGCCGACGCCGCCCGCGTCACCGGCGACACCGGCGAGAACCTCGTGGGCTTCCTCGAGCGTCGCCTGGATGCCGTGGTCTACCGCGCCAAGTTCGTGCCCACCATCTGGGCCGCCCGCCAGTTCGTGAACCACGCCCACGTGACGGTGAACGGCAAGTCGGTGAACATCCCCTCCTACCGCGTGAAGGAAGGCGACGTCATCGAGGTCCGCGCCAAGTCCAAGCAGCTCGGCCTGATCCAAGAGGCCATCCAGCTGACCGAGCGTGACGTCCCCGACTACCTGGAAGTGGACCACAACAAGCTGACCGCGACCTTCGTGCGCCAGCCGGGCCTGGCCGACGTGCCGTACCCGGTCATCATGCAGCCGAACCTCGTGGTCGAGTTCTACGCCAAGAACGGCTGATCCGAGCCCATTCCGGCCGGACGACACAGGCCTGTCGCAGAACCCTGCGACGGGTCTTTTCGTTGCCGAAGCCAAGCGTTCGGTGCAAAGGAATGGGATCATGGTCCAGACAGCACCTCGCGGGCGCACCGCCCCCAGCCATCCCGTCCACGCCCGCATCGAAGGCGCGGTGGTCATCATCGGCTTCGGCTCGATCGGCATGGGGGTCCTGCCCCTCATCGAACGGCACTTCCAGTACGACGCCTCGAAGCTGACGGTGATCGACCCCGATCCGGACATGAGCAACTGGCTCACCCAGCACCGGATCAACCACCTGAATCTGGGCCTGACGCGCGACAACTTCCGGGAGGTGCTGGGCGGCCTGTTCGACGGCGGCCCCGGCTTCTGCGTGAACGTCTCGGTGGATGTGTCCTCGCTCGACGTCATGAAGTTCTGCCGCGAGATCGGCGTCCTTTACATCGACACCGTCGTGGAGCCCTGGGCCGGCTTCTACTTCGAGACCGAGGACAACGCGGCCCGCACCAACTATGCGCTCCGGCAGGCGGTCCGGGACGAGGCCGCCCGCAACCCCGGCGGGCCCACTGCGGTCAGCTGCTGCGGCGCGAACCCCGGCATGGTGTCCTGGTTCGTCAAGGAGGCGCTCCTGCGCCTCGCCGCAGATACCGGGCGCGAGGTCAGCGCCCCCAGGGACCGCGAGGGCTGGGCCCGTCTCATGCAGGCCCTGGGCGTCAAGGGGCTCCACATCGCCGAGCGGGACACCCAGGCCCGCCCGCGTCCGCGCCCGCGCGGCACCTTCGTCAACACCTGGTCGGTCGAGGGCTTCATCGCCGAGGGCTTCCAGCCCGCCGAGCTGGGCTGGGGCACCTTCGAGCCCTGGTTCCCCGAGAACGGCCATCGGTTCGAGACGGGCTGCCAGGCCGCCATCTGGCTGGAGCGCCCCGGCGCGATCACCCGCGTCCACACCTGGTGCCCGACCCCCGGACCGCAATACGGCTTTCTGGTCACCCACAACGAGGCGATCTCGATCAGCGACTACTATACGGTCGGGGACCCCTCGTCGCCCGAGTTCCGCCCGACCTGCCATTACGCCTATCATCCCTGCGACGAGGCGATCCTGTCCCTGCACGAGATGTTCGGGTCCGGCAGCAAGCAGGCCCGCCAGGAGATCCTGACCGCCGACGAGATCACGGAAGGTGGGGACGAGCTGGGGGTGCTGCTCTTCGGGCACGAACGGAACGCGCTCTGGTACGGGTCGCGGCTATCCAACGACGAGGCGCGCCGTCTTGCGCCGCTCCAGAACGCGACGGGGCTGCAGGTGGCCTCGGCCATCGTGGCGGGCATGGTCTGGGCGCTGGAGAACCCGCGGGCCGGGATCGTCGAAACCGACGAGATGGACCATGCGCGCTGCCTGGAGATCCAGAGACCCTATCTCGGGCCGGTCGAGGCGCACTACACCGACTGGACGCCGCTCGCGACGCGGTGGGACCTCTTCCCCGAGGAGCACGACGACCACGAGCCCTGGGCCTTCATCAACGTGCTGGCGACCTGAGGGGCGGCGCGGCGGCCTAGACCTCGGCCAGGATCCGGTCCATGCGGTCGTCGCCGCGCACATAGCCTTCCCTTGGATCGAGGAAGGTGCGGGAGGTCAGCTCCAGGTCTTCCATGTCGTCGGCATAGAAGCTGCGCCAGCCCTTGCGGGCCTGCCATCCCATCAGGCGCACCCGGCCCCCGTCGAGGCCGAGCCGGTAGGGTTCGACGGTGCGAAGTTCGCCGTGGTAGCGGAATTCGATCACCCGGCGATCGGCGATGGCCTGTCGCAGGAGCTTCTCGGTCATGGCGGCCTCCCTGCAAGGGACGGCCCTCCGGGGCCGTCCCGTTCCCCCGCGCCGGGACGGGCCGCCCGGACAGGCCAGGCGGCCGCCAGGGGCTTCAGAGAATGAAGTCGCTGCTGCCCAGCGAGGAGCCGTCGTCGATGTCCACCAGCACCTCGAGCTCGCTCCCGGAGTCGAAGTCCAGGTTCACCCGCACGTCGATATAGCCGTTCTCCAGGACGACGGCGCGCACCTGGAAGGCGTCGGTGAAGCTGCCGGTGCCCCGCCACTCGAGCGTGCCGCTGTAAAGGTCGCTGAAGTCGATCCGGTCGCCGGACTCCAGATCCTCGATCCGATCCTCGACCTGGACGTCGCTGGCCGGGCCTTCGCCGCGAAGGAAATGGAAGGTGTCATCGCCGGTGCCGCCGTACAGGGTGTCGACGCCAAAGCCGCCGCGGATGAAGTCGTCGCCGCCGCCGCCGTAGATCCGGTCCTTGCCGGATTCGCCCCAGATGGTGTCGGCGCCGGATTCGCCCAGAAGAAGGTCGTTCCCCGCGCCGGCGTTCAGGTCGTCACCACCGTCGCCGCCATAGAGCCGGTCGAAGCCGGAGCCGCCGACCAGCATGTCGCGCGAGCTGCCGCCGAACAGCCGGTCGTCGCCGGTGCTGCCGAAGAGCTCGTCGGTGCCCGAGCCGCCATAAAGCTGGTCATTGCCCGACCCGCCATGGGCGATGTCGTCGCCCCCCCTCATCCGCAGCGTGTCGTTCCCCGCGAGCGCCAGGACGCGCTGCGCGCTGTCCGAGAAGGAGCGGTCGTTGCTCGAGTCCGAAAGCGACTGGAGGCTGGGGAGCTTGGGGGTGGACAGGCTGAAGATGTAGTCGCCCCGGTCGGACCCGTCGTCGTCGAACCGGAATTCCCCGTTGATGTAGTCGTTCCGGTCCTGATGCACGGCGACGTAGTAGATGCCCGAGGTGTCGGGCTTGATGACCAGGCGGGGATCGTCGCCGCCCCCGGCATCGTCGCTCGTGGCGACGCGGCTGCCCCGGTCGTTGATGAGATCGAGCTGGAGGTCGATCGAGTTGGACCCGCCCGCCCCGCGGTCGATGTCGAAGGTGTAGGTCTGCCCCGCCTTCAGCGAGATGGCGAAGACGTCCACGTCCCCGCTGGACTCGATGGTCTGGTTGGTCGCGATGATCGATTGCGAGCGCGGGTCGTCCACGCCTCCGCCCGACCCGGAGGTGAACAGGGCGCGGGACAGGAATGTGACGTCGGTCAGCGTGTTGGACGAGAATGAGAAGTTGGTCGGCATTCGTTCCTCCGAAGCGCGCCCGAACCGGCGCGAGGACCGGACCGGCCACATGCCGGCACCCGGTCGGGTAAGACCCCAGTGACCCTGATCTAGTTCCGAGCCGCACCGGCGAAAGGGGGCTGCCCGAAAAGGCTGGTCCCTCCGAGGGTTGTGCGGAGCTCCTGCCGTCGTGCGCTGATTGAGCCACGGACGGGGCGGGGCACTTGCGGCAGCGTCCTGCCGTGGCCATCTCGTGGGGGTGGACGCCGGGACCGCCTGGCCGGCTTGCGCCTTCGCCCGGCGGCGCGGCCGAAGCGTCACCCCTGGGGAACTGACATGACGGAACTCATCTACGGCTTCGACCCGCTTTGCGGCTGGTGCTTCGGCATCGTTCCGGCCATGCGCCAGGTGCGGGCGGACCACCCCGACATCCCCATCCGGCTGGTGATGGCCGGCCTCTTCGCCGAAGAGGGGGTCCGTCCTTACGCGCAGCTTTCGGACTTCATCCGTGGCGCGGCGCCGCAGCTCCGGCAGGTCACGGGACGGGAGCCCTCCGACGCCTTCTTCCGCCTGATCGCCCGGCCCGGCGTGATGGCGGACAGCGGCCCGCCGTGCATCGCCATTGCCCATGTGGCGGGGCTCGCCCCGGACCGCGCGCTCGACTTCGCCCACCGCGTCATCGAGGTTCATGCGCTGGAGGGACGGGACCTCAACAAGGCCGAAACCTATGCGCCCCTCCTGGCGGAGGTGGGGCTGGGCCCGGAGCTTCCGGACATCCACGATGCCGAGCTGGCCGAAGCCGTCTGGGCCCAGGGACGGCGGATCGGGCTTCGCAGCTTTCCGACGCTGGCCGTGCTGAAGGACGGGGCGGCGCGCGTCCTGCCCTCGGAATACGACCCCGAACGCCTGTCGGCGCTGGTCTCCAAGGCCGTGAATTGACAGTGGCATCCCCGTGTCGGCGTCGCTAGAAGGGCGACGACAGGAGAAAGCCCCTTGACCAGGATCGTTCCACAGCCCGGCATCATGGACATCGCCCTCTACGAGGCCGGCGTCTCGCATCTCGAGGGCAAGGCCAACGTCCTGAAGCTCAGCTCCAACGAGAACCCCCTGGGCGCGCCCGAGCCCGCCCGGGAGGCCTTCGGGCGCGCCGTGCGCGACCTCCACCGCTATCCGTCGACCGACCACGCCGCGCTCCGGCAGGCGATCGGGGAGGTGTGGCAGCTCGATCCGAGGCGGATCATCTGCGGCGTCGGCTCGGACGAGATCATCACCTTCCTGTGCCAGGCCTATGCCGGCCCGGGCGACGAGGTCATCCACACCGAGCACGGCTTCTCCATGTACCGCATCTCGGCGCTGGCCGTGGGCGCGACACCCGTGGAAGTGCCGGAACGGGAACGGACCACCGACGTGGACGCGATCCTGGCGGCCTGCACGGACCGGACGCGGCTGGTGTTCCTGGCCAACCCCAACAACCCGACGGGCACCATGATCGGCCAGACCGAGCTGCGCCGCCTGGCCGACGGGCTGCCGCCGCAGGCGATCCTGGTGCTCGACGGCGCCTATGCCGAATACGTCGAAGGCTATGACGCCGGGACCGCCCTGATTGCGGAGCGGGACAACGCCGTCATGACGCGCACCTTTTCCAAGATCTACGGCCTGGGGGGGCTGCGGGTCGGCTGGGGCTACGGCCCGCAGGCGATCATCGACGTGCTGAACCGCATCCGGGGACCGTTCAACCTGTCCACCGCCGCGCAGGCCGCCGCCGAGGCCGCCGTGCGCGACCGCGCCTGGGTCGTCCGCTGCCGGGCCGAGAACGCCCGCTGGCGCGACTGGCTGGCCCGCGTGCTGGCCGAGATGGGCGTGCCCTCGGATGTGTCCACCGCGAACTTCATCCTGGCCCGCTTCGCCGACCCGGCTGAGGCCGACGCCTGCGACGCGCACCTGCGGGGCGAGGGCATCATCGTCCGCCGCGTGGCGGGCTACAAGCTGCCCCACTGCCTGCGGATCACCGTCGGCGACGAGGCTTCCTGCCGCCGGGTGGCGCACGCCATCGGCCAGTTCAAGGGCGTAAGGTGATCTACGAACGCGTCGCGCTGATCGGACTGGGGCTGATCGCCTCCTCGATGGCCCATGCCATGCGGCGCGGCGGCCTCGCGGGGGAGATCGTGGGCTACGCCCGCACCGCCGAAACGCGCGAGGTCGCCCGCGAGATCGGGCTTTGCGACCGGGTCGTGGACACCGCGCGCGAGGCCGCCGAGGGCGCGGACCTCGTGGTGCTCTGCGTGCCGGTCGGAGCCATGGGCGCCGTCGCCGAGGAGATCGCCCCCGTCCTCAAGCCCGGCGCGACGCTGAGCGACGTGGGCTCGGTCAAGCGCGCCGTGATCGAGGCCGTGGGCCCGCATGTTCCCGCCGGGGTCCATTTCATTCCGGCGCATCCCCTGGCCGGCACGGAATACTCGGGGCCGCGCTCAGGCTTCGCCACGCTCTTCGACAACCGCTGGTGCATTCTCGTGCCGCAAGGCGCCGACCGGCAGGCGACCGAACGCCTGGCCCAGCTGTGGCGCGGGATGGGCGCCAACGTCGACGAGATGGACGCCGATCACCACGACCTCGTGCTCGCCGTCGTGTCGCACACCCCTCACCTGATCGCCTACACGATGGTCGGCGTGGCCGACCACCTGGAGCAGGTCTCGAACAGCGAGGTCATCAAGTACTCGGCCTCGGGGTTCCGGGACTTCACGCGGATCGCCGCCTCGGACCCGACGATGTGGCGCGACGTCTTCCTGACCAACCGGGACGCCACCCTCGACATCCTGGGCCGCTTCACCGAGGAGCTGTTCACGCTGCAGCGGGCGATCCGGATGGGGGATGGCGCACATCTGCACGCCTACTTCACCAAGACGCGCGCGATCCGGCGGGGCATCGTCGAGGCCGGTCAGGACACCGCCGCTCCGGACTTCGGCCGGGTGCCCGGGCCAGCCGCCTGATTGATCGGTCCAGGGGGGGCGCCTCACCTGAGGCGCGGAGCCTCCAGCAGGGCCACGCCCAGCACCTCGACCCTTCCGTCCGCGAAGGTGAGCGGCACGCTGACATCCGTCCGCCCCTGCGCAAGCTGCTCGAACAGGGCGAGCAGGAAGGCCCGCTGCGCCAGGGGCAGTAGGCCCGCCTGATCGAGCACGTCCAGAAGGCCGCGCCAGTTCTCGACGGCCAGCGTGACCTCTCCGGCCGCGAAGCCCTGGTCATCGGGGGCGAGCCCGCCGGACCCGCTCAGGGCGATGCCGCCCTGGGCCAGCCGGATGTCCCGGATCGTGAGGCGCCGGAGCTGCGGCGGCCCCTCCAGCCGCCGATCCAGCGGGGCGGCGAACTCGGCCTGCGTGTCCAGCCGGATCTGCTCCAGCCCGCCGGCCATGGCGGCCGACCTGAGCCCCTGGCCCTCAAGGTAGATGTCATAGCTGTTGGCGGCGGGGCCCGCCGTCCGGATCGCGGCCAGGACCCGGTCCAGCGACAGGTTCCATCCCGGCCCCGAGGTGACGTTCAGCGGCCCGCTTTCCACCACGGCGTGATCCAGGGGGAGGTCCGTGGACCAGCCGACGGTCGCGCTGGCCCGCAGCCCATCCGAGGTGACGTCGAGCGGTTGCCCCAGGACGCTGAGCCGCTGCTCGGGCGGCCAGATCGCGATCACCTGATTCGGCCGATAGCTGAGCGCGAGAAGCTGGACGAAGGGCGCGTCCCAGGTCACGCGGTCCCCCGGCGTGGCCAGGTGCAGGTCGGTCACCGTGGTGTCGAACCGCGACGGGAACCCTTCGGTGGACAGGTCGGAATAGGCGACATCCCAGCCCCGCTCCTCGAGCTGGGCCAGCGCGGCGCGCGCGCGGGACTCGACCTGCGACGAGCCCACGAACCAATAGCCGCCATAGAGGGCCGCCAGAACGGCCACCACGAAAAAGAGAACGCGCATCCCGTGATCCTTTCCACCGTCTTCTATAGGTGACGGGCAGGACGCAACCAGCCTTGTGACGGAATCGATGGACATGTGGGTCTTCGCTTACGGATCGCTCCTCTGGGATGCGGGGTTCGAGCCGGTGGAGTCGGTGCGCGCGCGGCTCGACGGCTGGCGCCGCAGCTTCTGCATGTGGTCCTTCCACTACCGCGGCAGCGAGGATCGTCCCGGCCTTGTGCTCGCGCTCGACGAGGATGCCGGCGCTTTCTGCGAAGGGCTGGCCCTGCGGGCCGATCCGGCGAAGGCGGACGAGGTCCTCGACGGGCTCCGCGCCCGGGAGCTGGTGTCGGACGCCTACCAGGAAAGGCGCCTTCCGCTGGCGCTGGCCGATGGCCGCGTCGTGGAGGCGGTCGCCTACGTGATCCGGCGCGAGCACCGGCAATACGCCCGCGTGGATCTCGAGACCCAGGCCAGGACCATCGCCCGGGCGCAAGGGCAGCGCGGCCCCAACCTCGACTACCTGACCAACACCGCCGCGCAGTTCGACCGGCTGGGCATCCACGACGCCGAGATCGAGGCCCTGATGCAGCGGACCCGGTCGCTCGGGGGCTGAGGCCTGGACGGGGGAAACGCCCCTCCGGCGGGGCTTGGGTTTCCAGGCGCGCTCCTCTAGCCTGCCGCTGTCGGGATCAAGGACGGGGATCGCAGCGGGGGCATGGACAAGCGGGACAACGGCGCCGCGCCGCATTTCTCTCAGCCGGTGCGCCAGATCAGCCTGATGCTGATCGTGCTCGCTCTCGTGCTGTCCGGGGCCTATCTGGGCTTCCGCACGCTGGAAGCGATCTACTTCACCAACGTCTACCTCAACACCGTCATCGCCGTGGTGTTCACCCTGGGCGTGCTGAGCTGCTTTCGGCAGGTGATCCTGCTGATGCAGTCGGTCTCGTGGATCGAGGCCTTCGCCCGGTCCGAGCCGGGCGACCGGGAGCTTCGCGCGCCGCCGTCCCTGCTGGCGCCGCTGGCCTCGCTCCTGCGGTCGCGGGGCGCGCGGATGCAGCTCACCTCGACCTCCACGCGATCGATCCTCGATTCGGTGGCGACGCGGGTGGACGAGGATCAGGAGATCACCCGCTACCTGTCGAGCACCCTGATCTTCCTGGGGCTTCTCGGCACCTTCTATGGCCTTGCCACGACGGTCCCGTCGCTGGTCCAGACCATCCGCACGCTGACCCCGGCCGAAGGCGAGACGGGGGCCGACATCTTCGCGCGCCTTCAGGCCGGGCTCGAAAGCCAGCTGGGCGGGATGGGGACGGCCTTCTCGTCCTCGCTCATGGGGCTGGCCGGCTCGCTCATCGTCGGCCTGCTCGAACTCTTTGCCGGGCACGGGCAGGGCCGGTTCTACCGCGAGCTGGAGGAATGGCTGTCCTCGATGACGCGCGTCGGCCTTTCGGGCGAGGAGGGCGGATCGGGCGAGGGCTCGATCATGGGGCAGGTCGTGGACACGATGGCCGAGCAGATGGAATCCCTCCAGCGGATGTTCACGCAGTCGGACATGACCCGGGCGCAGACCGACCGGCGGCTGGGGGACCTCGCCATCCTGATCGGCCAGCTCGTCCAGAAGATCGAGGAACGCGACAACGGCCCGGCCCTGGCCCGGATCGCCGAAGGGCAGGAAAGGATGGTGGCGGCGCTCGACCGGCTGAACGCCCAGATGGCCGAGGGCGGGGCCGACGCCGAAAGCCGGATGCGCCTGCGGTCGATCGACGTGCAGCTCCTCCGCATCCTCGAGGAGATCTCGGCCGGCCGGCAGGAGACCATGGCCGAGCTGCGGACCGATCTGGCCAACCTCGGACGGACGCTGCGGGCGCCCGCCCGGCTCCGCGACGAATCGAGGTAGGGGATGCTCCGCGCCCGACGCCGAGGGCAGCACGCGAACACCTGGCCGGGCTTCGTGGACGCCATGACCGGCCTGCTGCTGGTCCTGATGTTCGTTCTCACGATCTTCACTGTCGTCCAGTTCACCCTGCGCGACCAGATCACGGGCCAGCAGACCCGGCTCGATGATCTTGCCGCCCAGGTCGCGTCGCTGACCGATGCGCTCGGCCTGTCGCAGACCCGCGAGGAGGAGCTGAGCCGCACCCTTGGCGAGGCGGACCGCCAGAGCCGGGAGCAGGCCTCGGTCATCGACCGCCTGACCCAGGAACGGGACACCCAGGCGCAGCAGCTGTCCGACGCCCAGGGCCGGATCACCGAGTTCGAGGCGCAGGTCGCGGCCCTCCTGACCGAGCGTGACCGGGCGCGGAACCGGGTGGCCTCCCTCGAGGAGCAGACCTCCCGGCAGGCCGACGAGGCCGAGGCGCTGAACCAGGCGCTCGCCTCCGCGCGGCAGGAAATCGACGCGGGGCAGGAGCAGGCCCGGCTGGCCGCCGCCCGGCGCGAGGCGCTGGAGCAGCTCATCCGGTCGTTGCAGAACGACACCGCCGAAGGGGGCGAGGCGCTGGCCGATGCGCGGCAGGCTCTGTCCGACGCCGAGGCGCAGCGCCTGGCCGATGCCGCCGCCGCCGAGCAGCTCCGCGCGCAGCTCCGCGACTCCGAGGCCGAGCTCACCGCGATGACGCTGTCGCTCGAGGAGGAACGGAAGAAGGCCGAGGACACGCTGACGCTCCTGGCCGCGGCCCAGGCCGCGCGCGATGACCTGGACACCCAGCTTGCCGCTGCCATCCTCGCGCGGCAGCAGGCCGAGGAGCGGGCCACCGATGCTCAGGCCCGGGGCGACGACCTCGACGCCCGGCTGCTGGCCGCCCTGAGCCTCCAGCGGACGACCGAAGCCGACCTTCAGGCGGCGCGGGATGCCCTGCAGGCGTCGCAGGCCGAAGGGGCTTCGCTCTCGGCGCGCCTCGCTGCTGCCCTCGCGGACCGGGAGACGGCCCAGGGCGATCTCCAGACGGCCCAGGAGGCGCTTCAGCAGGCGCTGTCCCAGGCCCGTCTGAGCCAGGAGGACGCCCAGGAGCGTCTGGCCCAGGCCATCCTCGACCGCGACGCCGCCCGTGCGCGGGAGGAGGAAACCCGGACCCGGCTCCAGGCCCTCGAGGCCGAGGGGCAGGACGCCGCCGGGGCGCTGACGGCGGCCCAGGCCGAGCGCACGGATCTCCAGCAGCAGCTCGCGCGCGAGACCCAGGCCCGGGCGGCCGCAGAGCGGGAGCTGGAACGCCTGTCCGACGAACGGAACGACCTGTCCTCACGGCTGGCCGAGGCCGTCCTGCGCCAGCAGCAGAGCGACGAGGCGGCCCAGGCCTCCGGGCAGGCCGAGGCCGACCTGCGCGCCCGCTTGGCCGAGGCGCTGGAGCAGGTCGCCGCCTCCGAGGCGTCCTCGCGGGACACGCAATCCGAGGCGGAGCGGCAGGCCTCGCTCCTGGCCACCGCGCAGGCCGAGCTGGCCCGGCAGGAGGACCTGTCGGCCGAGAGCCAGCGCCAGGTCGCGGTCCTCAACGAGCAGGTGTCGGAGCTTCGCACGCAGATCGCGACGTTGCAGGCGCTCCTGGACGTGGCGGAGGACGAGGACAAGCAGGCTCAGGTGCAGATCCAGTCGCTTGGCGCCGACCTCAACACGGCGCTGGCCCGGGTCGCCGCCGAGGAGCGCCGCCGCGCCGAGCTCGAGGAGGAAGAGCGCCAGCGCCAGGCCGACGAGGCGGAGCGGGCCCGGCAGGAGGCCGCGCGTCTGGCGGCCCAGGCCCAGGACCTCGAGACCTACAAGTCCGAGTTCTTCGGCAACATGCGCCGCCTGCTGGAAGGACGCGAAGGCATCCAGGTGGTGGGCGACCGCTTCGTCTTTTCCTCGGAGGTGCTGTTCGAGCCCGGCCGGGCGATGCTGTCCGACGAGGGCCGGGCCCAGATCGCGCGCGTCGCGACGCTCCTCCGCGAGATCTCGGCCGATATCCCTGCCGGCATCGACTGGGTGATCCAGGTCGACGGCCATACGGACGACATCCCGCTCACGGGGTCGGGGCAGTTCCGCGACAACTGGGAGCTGAGCCAGGCCCGCGCCCTGTCGGTGGTCCGGCAGATGTCGGATTTCGAAGGCATTCCTCCGAACCGCCTGTCGGCCAACGGCTATGGGCAGTTCCAGCCCATCGACACCAGCGGCACCCCCGAGGGCCGCGCCCGCAACCGGCGGATCGAGATCAAGCTGACGGAACGCTGACCGCTTCGCCCACCCAGGCATCGAGGAACCGGTCCAGCGCCGCCCAGTCGGTGTATTCCTTGTCCTGTCCGGCGCGGACGGACGGGTCGCGCTGGGACGCGATCCAGCGCATGGCCCAGTTCCGCAGCAGGTCGTATTCGGACCAGCGGAAGGCCCCGGCCACATGCTCGATCCGTTCGGGGGCCCAGCCTGTCTCGGTGATCATCCGCCGGATCACGTCGTCGAGCCCTTCACGGTCCTCCGGCTCTGCGCTGGCCGCCGAGAGCGACACCGACAGGAACGCGGTCGAACGCCGGGCCAGCTGGTCGCGGTGCGCCTTGGCGTAGGCGATGAACGCCGGCTGGTAATGCCCGGCATGGACCGAGGCCAGGAGCAGAACCTTCTCGAAGCCGTCCAGCGACAGGTCTCCGGCCTCGCCGACGGGCAGCAGCTCCACGGAATGACCTTCCGCGATGAGGTGCGTCGCGGCGCGGCGGGCGATCTTGCGGGTCTGCCCTTCGGTGGTGGCGTAAAGGATGAGGACGGTCATGGCGTTCTCCCTGCGATGACGCAGGCCTTTTGCCCCGCCCTGGATCGTCCGTCCTTGATCCCGGTCAACCTTTGGGCGCATCGGAGGCCCGTTCTTAAGCCGATCGGCTGCCCCGGCTCCGCGGCCAAGGTCGGACCTTGTGTCCCTGACGCCATGGCTCCTCGATCAAGGTCTGGCAGGGTCGTCGCGGCATCCGGGCGCGGGGATCGGGGCCGTCTCCTGAGCCCGAGGCCCAAGGGGACTCAGACGGTCGGTCCTTGCCCCTAGCGGCCCGGCATCTCCGTGGACCGGGACAGCTGGCCGAGCTCGGTCCCGTCGCGCAGCAGGGTGACCGTGCCCTCGTAAAGGCCGGCCGGCCAGCCGCCGTCCGGTGCGCGCAGGCCTGCCGCCCGGAAGAGCAGCGCCTGGGTCCGGTCCAGGGGCTCCTCGTGCCCGAGGATCTCCTCACCCCCCGGCCCGCGGACGGCGAGGCGGACCCGGTCGCCTGCGCGGCCGCCATAGATCAGTCCGAAGAGCACCAAGGGCTGGTCGGGTCGCGGGGCGGATTCGGCCACCCCGGCGCGGATCGCGGCATAGTCGGGGACGCCGGTCGCGAACCCCGCGTCGGTGATGCCGCCCTGCGGAAAATCCAGCGGCTGGGCCCAGAGGTTCGGCTGGGGCAGGGGGCCGCAGGTCGCGGCGCTGTCGGGCGCGAACGGATCCACCTCGACGCCATCCCGGCGCACCGTGAGGTGAAGATGCGGGAACTCGGTGTCCCCCGACAGTCCGATGCGGCCCAGCACCTGGCCTGCCCGGACGGTGTCGCCCTCATGCACGGCGACCGAGCCCCGGGCCATGTGGCAGTACTGCGTCTCCCACCCGTCCTCGTGGCGGATCAGCACGCCGTTTCCGCATTCCCGCCCTGCGATCTCCGGCGCATCCGGGGCGTCCTGCGGCACATCCGCCATGCCATCCCGCGCCCCCAGGACGGTTCCATCCGCTGCGGCCATCACCTCGACGCCTCGGGCCTGATCCCGGAGCGTGGGAAGGGCGATGTCCGTCCCATCATGCGCGTCATAGGCCAGCGGCCCGCAGGCGGCGTCCCGCGCGTCCGGGCCGGCGTCGTGGTCGAACAGATTCTGGAGGTAGCAGTCCTGCCCCGGCGTGCAGGCGACTGGAAAAGTGAGATCGAAGGCCTGCACAGGCGATGCGAGCAGGACGAGCGCCAGCAGGGGTTGGGGTCGCACGACGGATCTCCTCATGAGGCCCGGCCCGAGCAGGGACCATGGCCGACGCCGCATGTCGGAGGCCAGCGAGCGATCCCGGCCCATCAGGAGCCTGCGCGTCGGTCCGTCCAGGGACGGGGTCGCCTGGCCCCTCCCAAATGCAAAGCGCCGCCCCGGGGGGCGGCGCTCGCTGGATCATTCGGCCGTCAGGAGCGGCGGCTTGTTGTCGGTGAGCCGTGGGACCGACGTCGGCTCGTACTGGAGGTCGAGCTTGTCGTCCTTGACGCCGACGCGAACCACGCCGCCCTTGGTCAGTTTGCCGAAGAGCAGTTCCTCGGCCAGCGGCTTCTTGATGTTCTCCTGGATCACGCGGCCCAGGGGACGTGCGCCCATCTTGTCGTCGTAGCCCTTGTCGCCCAGCCAGGCGGCCGCCTCGGGCGACAGCTCGATATGGACGTGGCGGTCCATGAGCTGCGCCTCCAGCTGGAGGACGAACTTCTCGACCACCTGGTGGATGACCTCCTTGGACAGCGGCGCGAAGGAGATCACGGCGTCGAGGCGGTTCCGGAACTCGGGCGTGAAGGTCCGCTCGATGGCGGCGGTGTCCTCGCCCTCGCGGCGGTCGCGGCCGAAGCCGATGGCCGCCTTGGCCATGTCCGCAGCACCCGCGTTCGACGTCATGATCAGGATCACGTTGCGGAAGTCCACCTGGCGGCCGTTATGGTCGGTGAGCTTCCCGTGGTCCATGACCTGCAGGAGGATGTTGTAGACGTCCGGGTGCGCCTTCTCGATCTCGTCGAGGAGGAGCACGCAGTGCGGGTGCTGGTCCACCCCGTCCGTGAGCATCCCGCCCTGGTCGAAGCCGACATAGCCCGGAGGCGCGCCGATGAGCCGCGAGACCGCGTGCTTCTCCATGTACTCGGACATGTCGAAGCGCAGCAGTTCCACGCCCAGCGTGTCGGCGAGCTGCTTGGCGACCTCGGTCTTCCCGACCCCGGTCGGCCCGGCGAACAGGTAGTTGCCGATGGGCTTCTCGGGCTCGCGCAGGCCGGCGCGCGCCAGCTTGATCGCCGAGGACAGCGCCACGATGGCGGCATCCTGGCCGAACACCACCCGCTTCAGGGCGCCTTCGAGGTCCTTGAGCACCTCGGCGTCGTCCTTGGAGACGTTCTTGGGCGGGATGCGGGCGATCTTGGCCACGACGGCCTCGATCTCCTTGGCGCCGATGGTCTTGCGGCGCTTGCTGTTCGGGATCAGGTGCTGCGCGGCCCCGGCCTCGTCGATGACATCGATCGCCTTGTCGGGCAGCTTGCGGTCGTTGATGTAACGGGCCGACAGCTCGACCGCGATGCGGATCGCGTCCGAGGTGTACTTGATGTTGTGATGCTCCTCGAAATAGGGCTTGAGGCCCGTGAGGATCTTCACGGTGTCTTCCACCGACGGCTCGTTCACGTCGATCTTCTGGAAGCGCCGCGACAGCGCGCGGTCCTTCTCGAAGTGCTGGCGGAACTCCTTGTAGGTGGTCGAGCCCATGCAGCGCAGCTTGCCGCCCTGCAGCGCGGGCTTGAGCAGGTTGGACGCGTCCATCGCGCCGCCCGAGGTCGCCCCCGCGCCGATCACGGTGTGGATCTCGTCGATGAACAGAACCGCGTCGGGGTGCTGCTCGAGCTCGTTGACGACGGCCTTCAGACGCTCCTCGAAGTCGCCGCGGTAGCGGGTGCCGGCGAGCAGCGCCCCCATGTCGAGCGAGAAGATGGTCGCCCCGGCCAGCACGTCCGGAACCTCGCCGTTGACGATCTTCCAGGCGAGCCCTTCGGCGATGGCGGTCTTGCCCACGCCGGGATCGCCGACGAGGAGCGGGTTGTTCTTGCGGCGGCGGCAGAGCACCTGGATGCAGCGCTCGACCTCCTCCTCGCGGCCGATGAGGGGGTCCACATCGCCCTTGCGGGACTTGGCGTTGAGATCGACGCAGTACTTGGACAGGGCGCTCTCCTTGTCGTCGGAGGACTCGGACTTCTCGTGCTCCTCGTTCTTGGACGAGGAGGAGCTGGCACCCGTGATCGGCCGCGACTCGCCGAAGGCGGGATCCTTGGCCACGCCGTGCGCGATGAAGTTCACGGCGTCGTAGCGGGTCATGTCCTGCTCTTGCAGGAAATACGCGGCGTTGCTTTCCCGTTCCGCGAAGATCGCGACCAGGACGTTGGCGCCCGTCACTTCCGTCCGGCCCGAGGACTGGACGTGGATGGCGGCCCGCTGGATCACCCGCTGGAAGGCGGCGGTCGGCACCGCCTCCGAGCCCTCGACGTCGGTGACAAGGGTGGACAGGTCGTCGTCGATGAAGTCTTCGAGGTTCTTTCTCAACTCCTTGAGGTCGACCGAGCAGGCGCGCATCACGCGGGCGGCGTCCGGCTCGTCGATCAGGGCGAGAAGAAGGTGTTCAAGGGTGGCGAGCTCGTGGCGCTTGCTGTTGGCGATCGCAAGCGCCTGATGGATGGACTGCTCGAGAGTGGTCGAGAAAGACGGCACTTGCGTGCTCCTCTATCGGGGGCCGGGAGGGGACTGGCCCCGCACGACCTTGGGCCTCTTGGGTTTAAAGATCGGTGTTTGCGCCCGCGCTTCAAGCGGTTTTTTTGGGCAGGCCGATCACGATCCCATGGGATGGCGACATGCGCCCCGGATGGGGCGCCGATAAGGTCCGGAGTGGGCCAGGGCGTGTCATGGACTGCCCGATTCCTGGGCGTCGTCAGAACCTGTCCTTCGCGGAGCGGATCGCGCCGAACACCTCTGCGTCGGGGCGGTCCGGCATCCCCATCGCGGACTTAAGTGCGGGGTCGTCCGCCCGCAAGAAGGGGTTGGTCGCGATCTCGTCCGAAAGCCGGGACGGCACCGTCGGCTCCCCCCTCTCGCGGGCCTGGCGGACGGCTTCGGCCCGGGCCCGGAGCGCGGCGTTGTGGCCATCCACCGACAGGGCGAACCGCGCGTTCCCGGACGTGTACTCGTGCCCGGAGCACACGATCGTCTCGGGCGGCAGCGCCCGAAGCCGCCGGAGCGACTCCCACATCTGCGCGGCCGTCCCCTCGAAGAGCCGCCCGCAGCCCAGCGCCATCAGGCTGTCCGCCGTGAACACGATCCCCGAGCGGGGGAAGTGGTAGGCGACATGGCCGATGGTGTGGCCCGGCACGTCGATGACATGCGCGTCCTCGCCGCAGACGGTGACCGTCTCGCCGGGGGACACCAGGAGGTCCAGGGGCGGCAGCCGGTGGGCGTCGGCGCGGGCGCCGATCACGCGCGCGCCGTCCCGCAGCCCGGCGACGCCGTCGACGTGATCGGCGTGGTGGTGGGTGATCAGGATGTCCGTCAGCCGCCAGCCGCGACGCTCCAGCTCCGCGCGGATCGGCCCCGCCTCGGGGGCGTCCACCAGCGCCGTCCGGCCCGTGGCCGCCTCATGGAGGAGAAAGGCGTAGTTGTCCTGGAGGCACGGCACGGTGACAAGCGTGAGCGGGGCGTCGTTCTGGGGCATGGCGGGGGCGCCTTCTCTTGGTATGGTCATGGCCGAACCTGCAAGGGACCGCGGCCGGCGATGCGAAGCTTCGCATGCATCTAGATGTGACCGAACTCCGGGACTTCTACTACCGCAGCGCGCTGGGCCGCGCCGCGCAGCGCGTGATCCGTGACGAACTCCTGCAGCTCTGGCCCGAGGCGAGGGGGCAGGCCGTGGCGGGCTACGGCTTTGCCGTGCCGCTGCTGCGGCCCTTCCTCGGGCAGGCGCGCCGGGTCATCGGCCTCATGCCGGGGCCGCAGGGCGTGATGCCCTGGCCCGCCGGGCAGCCCAACGTGTCCCTCCTCTGCGAGGAGACGCTTTGGCCGATCTCCACCGGCTTCATCGACAAGCTCGTGGTGATGCACGGCCTCGAGGTGAGCGAGCATCCCGCCGCGCTGCTCGAGGAATGCTGGCGCGTGCTGGGGCCGGGCGGGCGGGCGGTGTTCATCGTGCCCAACCGGGCGGGGCTCTGGTCGCGGTCGGACGCCACCCCCTTCGGCTATGGGCGGCCCTACTCCATGGGGCAGCTCGAGGTCGTGCTGCGGCGTCACCGCTTCACCATCGAACGGGGGCATTCGACGCTGTACCAGCCCCCCTCGGCCAAAAGGTTCTGGCGTCGCGTCGGCGGCATGATGGAGCAGGCCGGCCGGCATCTGCCGGTCTTCGCCGCGGGCGGGGTGCTCATGGTCGAGGCCTGCAAGCAGGTCGCGAACCCGACCCGTCCGGGCCTGGCCGAGGCCGTCCGCCGGCCCCTCTCGATCCCCCAGGGCCTGCCCGCTCCGGTGGGCCGCAGCACGCTGCCCTGACCGGTGGCGCCCACCCGGGCGCTTGCGTGTCAAATACCCTTTCCAAGCCGTTGCGACCCCCGGAATGCTCTGCTAGACGCGCCCACGAATGAACGCCTCCGCCGGGGCCGGGCCCCGGGCGGACGCTTGGCGCAGGGCGAATCTGCGGAGGGCGGCCGGAGGCCAACGACAAACGAAAGGGTGGACGTGTCCGAACCAGCTTCGATCTCGACCGGCATCGCCAACCGCTATGCCCAGGCCGTCTTCGACCTCGCGCGCGAGGAGGGGATGCTGGACGGCGTGGAGTCCGACCTCGACGCCCTCGAGGCGGCCCTTCAGGACAGCGCAGACTTGCGGACGCTGATCTCGTCCCCCATCTACACCCGCGACGAACAGGGCGCGGCGATCGCGGCCATCGCGGATCGCATGGGCCTGACGCCCGTGATGCGCAACGTGCTGGGCCTGATGGCCCAGAAGCGGCGGCTTTTCGTGCTGCCCCAGCTTGTCGCCAGCCTCCGCGAACGGCTGAGCCAGGCGCGCGGCGAGGTCACGGCCGAGGTCGTCTCGGCCCAGCCGCTGACGCCCGAACAGGAACGCCGCCTGGGCGAGACCCTCGCGGCCCGCGAAGGCAAGCGGATCAGACTACGGACCAAGGTGGACGAGTCGCTCATTGGCGGGCTTGTCGTTCGGCTCGGGTCGCGCATGATCGACACCTCGATCCGCGCGAAGCTCGGCCGGTTGCAGAACATGATGAAAGAGGTGGGATGATGGCGATCCAAGCGGCCGAGATTTCGGCGATCCTTCGGGACCAGATCAGGAACTTCGGCCGCGAGGCGGAGGTGGCCGAGGTGGGTCGGGTGCTGTCCGTGGGCGACGGCATCGCGCGCATCTACGGTCTGGACAACATCCAGGCCGGCGAGATGGTCGAGTTCCCCGGCGGCATCATGGGGATGGCGCTCAACCTCGAAGCCGACAACGTCGGCTGCGTGATCTTCGGCTCGGACCGGGACATCAAGGAAGGCGACGTCGTCAAGCGCACGCAGTCCATTGTGTCCGTCCCCGCCGGTGACGCGCTGCTGGGCCGCGTCGTCGACGCGCTGGGCAATCCGCTCGACGGCAAGGGCCCGATCGCCGCGACCGAGACCCGCGTCGCTGACGTGAAGGCCCCCGGCATCATCCCGCGCAAGTCGGTGCACGAGCCGATGGCGACCGGCCTCAAGGCCGTGGACGCCATGATCCCGATCGGCCGCGGCCAGCGCGAGCTGATCATCGGCGACCGCCAGACCGGCAAGTCGGCCATCGCGCTCGACGCGATCATCAACCAGCGTGTCTACAACGAGGCCGCCGGCGCCGACGAGAGCAAGAAGCTCTACTGCGTCTACGTCGCCGTGGGCCAGAAGCGCTCGACCGTCGCCCAGCTGGTGCGCCGCCTCGAGGAAACCGGCGCCATCGCCTACACGATCGTCGTGGCCGCGACCGCCTCGGACCCCGCGCCGATGCAGTTCCTGGCGCCCTACGCCGCGACCGCGATGGCGGAATACTTCCGCGACAACGGCCGCCACGCCGTGATCATCTATGACGACCTGTCCAAGCAGGCCGTGGCCTACCGCCAGATGTCGCTGCTCCTGCGCCGTCCGCCGGGACGCGAAGCCTATCCGGGCGACGTGTTCTACCTCCACTCCCGCCTGCTGGAACGTTCGGCCAAGCTGAACGAGGACAACGGCGCGGGCTCGCTCACCGCCCTTCCCATCGTGGAAACCCAGGCGGGCGACATCTCGGCCTACATCCCGACCAACGTGATCTCGATCACCGACGGCCAGATCTTCCTGGAATCCGAACTGTTCTACCAGGGCATCCGCCCGGCCGTGAACACGGGTCTGTCGGTGTCGCGCGTGGGCTCCTCGGCCCAGACCAAGGCCATGAAGTCGGTCGCCGGTCCCGTGAAGCTGGAGCTCGCGCAGTACCGCGAGATGGCCGCCTTCGCGCAGTTCGGCTCGGACCTCGACGCCTCGACCCAGCAGCTGCTGAACCGCGGCGCGCGCCTGACCGAGCTGATGAAGCAGCCCCAGTACTCGCCGCTCACCAACGCCGAGATCGTCTGCGTCATCTACGCGGGCACCAAGGGCTACCTCGACAAGGTTCCGGTGAACCAGGTCGGCCGCTGGGAAGCGGGCCTCCTGAACCACCTGCGCAACCGCCGCCGCGACGTGCTCGACATGATCACGGGGCAGGATCCGAAGATCGCGGGCGACGCCGAAAAGGCGATCCGCTCCGCGCTCGACGAATACGCGCGCGACTTCGCGTAAGGGTGGGATAGGGGATGCCCAGCCTAAAGGACCTGAAGAACCGCATCGCCTCGGTGAAATCCACCCGGAAGATCACCAAGGCCATGCAGATGGTCGCGGCGGCCAAGCTCCGCCGCGCGCAGGACGCGGCGGAAGCGGCGCGTCCCTACACCGAACGGTTCAACGCCGTGATGGCCGGGCTGGCCGCCGGGACCGCGGGTTCGCCCGCGGCCCCCGCGCTGCTGGCCGGGACGGGACGCGACCAGGTGCACATGCTGGTCGTGATGACCTCCGAACGGGGCCTCTGCGGCGCGTTCAACTCCTCGATCGCCCGGATGGCGCGGGTCGAGGCGCAGCGGCTCCTGGCCGCCGGCAAGACGGTCAGGATCCTGACCGTGGGCAAGAAGGGCCGCGACGCGCTGCGGCGCGACCTGGGCCAGTACTTCGTCGCCCACGTCGACCTCTCGGCCGAGCGTCGTCTGGGCTACACGGTCGGCCAGCGGATCGCCCGCGACCTCATCGCCCGCTACGAGGCCGGTGAGTTCGACGTCGCCACGATCTTCTTCAACCGCTTCCAGTCGGTGATCTCCCAGGTCCCGACGACGCGGCAGGTGATCCCGGCGACCTTCGAGGACACGGGCGCGTCGGCCAACTACGACTACGAACCCGGCGAGGAGGCCATCCTGGCCGACCTGCTGCCGCGCGGCGTGGCCACGCAGATCTTCTCGGCCCTGCTGGAGAACGCGGCGTCCGAGCAGGGCGCCCGGATGTCGGCCATGGACAACGCCACGCGCAACGCGGGCGACATGATCGACCGGCTGACAATCCAGTACAACCGGAGCCGCCAGGCCGCGATCACCAAGGAACTCATCGAAATCATCTCGGGGGCGGAGGCGGTCTAAGCCCGCGCCCCCTGGCCCCCTCGGGCGGCCGGACGACCAGAACTTGGGGGACCGCCCCCACACCGACACACGAGGAGAGACGCAATGGCACTGGACGCCACCCCCAGCGGCAAGATCACCCAGGTGATCGGCGCCGTCGTGGACGTGCAGTTCGACGGGCACCTGCCCGCGATTCTGAACGCCCTGGAAACCACCAACAACGGCAAGCGCCTCGTCCTCGAGGTGGCGCAGCACCTCGGTGAAAGCACCGTCCGCGCCATCGCCATGGACGCGACCGACGGTCTGGTGCGCGGCGCCGCCGTGGCCGACACCGGCGCGCCGATCTCGGTCCCCGTGGGGCCGGGCACGCTGGGCCGCATCCTGAACGTCGTGGGCGAGCCCGTGGACGAAAAGGGCCCGGTCGCCGCGACCGAGTCCCGCCCGATCCACGCCGACGCCCCCGCCTTCGAGGAGCAGTCGACCGAGTCCACCATCCTCGTCACCGGCATCAAGGTCATCGACCTGCTCGCCCCCTATTCCAAGGGCGGCAAGATCGGCCTGTTCGGCGGCGCCGGCGTGGGCAAGACCGTGCTCATCCAGGAGCTCATCAACAACATCGCCAAGGTGCACTCGGGCTTCTCCGTGTTCGCCGGCGTGGGTGAGCGGACCCGGGAAGGCAACGACCTTTACCACGAGTTCATCGAGTCCGGCGTCATCAACATGGACGAGCTCGAGAAGTCCAAGGTGGCTCTCGTCTACGGCCAGATGAACGAACCGCCGGGAGCGCGCGCCCGCGTGGCCCTGACCGGCCTCACCATCGCCGAGCAGTTCCGCGACGCGTCCGGCACCGACGTGCTGTTCTTCGTGGACAACATCTTCCGCTTCACCCAGGCCGGGTCCGAAGTGTCGGCCCTTCTCGGCCGTATTCCTTCGGCCGTGGGCTACCAGCCGACGCTCGCCACCGACATGGGCGTGCTGCAGGAGCGGATCACCTCGACCAAGAATGGCTCGATCACCTCGGTGCAGGCGATCTACGTTCCGGCCGACGACCTGACCGACCCCGCGCCGGCCACGTCCTTCGCCCACCTCGACGCCACCACCGTGCTGTCGCGCGCCATCTCCGAGCTCGGGATCTACCCGGCCGTGGACCCGCTCGACTCCACGTCGCGCATCCTCGACCCGCAGATCGTGGGGCAGGAGCACTACGACACCGCCCGCGCGGTGCAGGGGATCCTCCAGCGCTACAAGTCGCTGCAGGACATCATCGCCATCCTCGGGATGGACGAGCTGTCCGAAGAAGACAAGCTGACGGTGGCCCGCGCCCGCAAGATCCAGCGCTTCCTGTCGCAGCCCTTCGACGTGGCGCAGGTCTTCACCGGCTCGCCGGGCGTGCAGGTGCCGATCGAGGAAACCATCGCCTCGTTCAAGGCCGTGGTGAACGGCGAATACGACCACCTTCCCGAAGCGGCCTTCTACATGGTCGGCGGCATCAAGGAAGTGATCGCCAAGGCCGAGCGTCTGGCGGCGGCGGCCTGATCCCATGGCCGACACGCTCCAGTTCGACCTCGTGAGCCCGGAGCGGAGGCTGTCCTCCGTCACGGCGCGCGAGGTGCAGATCCCCGGCACGGACGGGGATCTGACGGCGATGGCGGGGCATGTCCCCACCATCACCACGCTGCGGCCCGGCATCCTGCGCGTCGTCCACACCGGCGGCACTGAGGACTTCGTGGTCTCCGGCGGCTTTGCCGAGATCACGGCGACCAACGTCTCGGTGCTGGCCGAGCAGGCGCTTCCCCGTGCCCAGGTGACGGCGGACGTCCATGCCCGCATGGTGGCCGAAGCTCGCGAGGCGGTCACTGCCGCCCAGGCGACCGGCGACACGACCCGCGTGGACGAGGCCGCCAAGGCCCTCGCCGACATCGAGTCGATCGGCCTCCGCTGATCCGGGCTCGATGATGAACAAGGGCCTCGCGGCAACGCGGGGCCCGTTCTGTTTCCGCCCTGGCCAGATGAAAGAATCCTGACGCCGTGGTCCGGCCCGGGCCAGGCAAGTGCTGACCCGATCCGGGGCTGACGCGGACCCACGCCATTTCTCCGGAAGGCGCTGTCTTTCAAGGCCGGTCCTGCCCCGATTTGCCCTGAACCAGTGGGGGCGAGACTGGCGCTCCAGCCTCGAACATTGTGCCGGAGCAACGTGGAGCCGCCCGAAATCGACTGAGCTACCGACGTCTCGCAGAGGGAGTCGGCCATGGTCCTGTTGTCGCTCAGCCGTCAAAACGGGCCGTCGCGATGAGTGCTGCGCTCCAGTTGCCCGTCCGCGGAAAGCCGAACGTGCAGCACGGCCGAGAGCAGCATCCAGGCCGTGCGATCCCATGGAACCGCATTCCGCCAACCGGCCTGACGAGGGAAGGTCGGTGATGGGTTGGCTCAACCTTGCTGCAGCGGGGCTCGTCATGAGGAGGGCGCTGCTTGCGGTCGCGGTGGCCTGCCTCGGCGCGGCCGTGCTCCTGGGGGGGGCTCTGGCCGATCGCGGCGCGTCGCCTGGCCCGGATCTGGTGAGGCTTCCCGCGGAGACCTGGAGTTATCGCCCCGCCGGAACCTGGCGGCGGGACGGGCGTCAGGTGGACCCGCCGCTGCTCCGGATGGACGGGCCGCAACCGCTCCTGATCATGCGGGCGCAGGTCAGCCGGGCCGAGTACGCCGCCTGCGTGGCGGACGGCGTATGCGCGGCCGTCCGGCCGGGCCCGGGGGACGAGCCGCAGACCGACGTCAACTGGTACGACGCCACGGCCTATGCGGGATGGCTCTCCCGGAGGACCGGGCAGATGTGGCGGCTGCCGACGGACGCCGAATGGCAGCGCGCGGCGGCAGAACGCTTCGCCGATGATGCTCTTGGCGACGCCAGCCTCACGGATCGCTGGCTCGCCCGCTACAGCCACGAATCCGAGGGCGAGCCGGATCCGCTCCTGCGCAGGCGGGGTGGCTGGGGCGAGAACTCGCGCGGGGTGGCGGATCTGGCCGGCAACGTCTGGGAGTGGACGAACGACTGCGTGGTGACCGGCACCTTCGACGCTGGCGGTCAGGTCGCGGGCAGGGACGAGTTCTGCGGCGCTCGTGTCGTCGAAGGGCGGCACCGCGCGGTCGTGGTGGACTTCATCCGCGATGCAAGCGCCGGAGGGTGCGCCGCGGGCGTGCCTCCGCAGCACCTGGGCTTTCGGCTGGTCCGGGAGAACTAGGGCCACGGTTCCGGCTCTGGTCCGTCAGCTCGTTCTTGGGAACCATCGAGGGTGGTCCGATGCCCTGGAGCCCGGCCCGTCCATGCCTCGTCCAGTGCCCTGCAGATCCCATCGACCTCAGCTCGGGAGGGTGTTCCGAGCGTCGTCGAGGAGGTGGCGCTCCCGGCTCGCCTGCATCGCCAGGGCGACGCGCTCGGCCGCGGCGATCACATGGGCCGCGCCCTCCGGGGGGCAGACCTCCCGTGCGGTTGTCTCGAACAGCGCCAGCCACCGGTCGAAGTGGCCGGAGTCCAGGGGAAGGGGCAGATGCTTCTGCATGGGGCGGCCATGATAGCGCCCGGTCATCAGCGCCACCGACGACCAGAACTCCACCATCCGGCGCAGATGTGGCTCCCAGTCGCCGATGACCTCGGCGAAGATCGGAGCCAGCATCTCGTCCTGCCGCACCCGGCCGTAGAACCGACGCACGAGCCGGTCCAGCATCGCCTCATCCAGGCCGGTGCGGGCCATGAGGTCGGATGTCATGGCGGGCCGGGCGCTGGTCACGCGCAGCGACGGATCCGGGTCGTCCTGGGCCATCCTGGTGCCTGCGTCTCCGGTCGATCTGCTCAGGGTCTCATGCGCCCGGGCTCCGGGGCCGTGTCAGGTCGGCAGGCCGCCGTCGGCGTCGTCGCCCGTCTCGATCAGCAGTCGTTCGAGGTCGAGCACCTTGACCCCCCGCTTGGTGGGCAGCTCGATGACGCCGTCGCGCTTGAGGCCGGTCAACTGCCGGCTGACCGTCTCGATCGTCAGGCCCAGGTAATCGGCGGCCTGTTCGCGGGTGAGCGGCAGGTCGAAGGACACGGGCCGGTTCGGGTCCGCGCCGGCCACCACCTCGCGGTGGGCCAGCATCATGAGAAAGCTCGCGACCCGCTCGCGCGCGGTCTTGCGGCCCAATACCGTCATCCAGTTCCGCGCCGCCTCCAGGTCCGCGATGGTCATCTCGAGGAAGCGGGCGTCCAGGGCCGGCTGCGAGGCCCGAAGGCCCGCCAGGTCATGGGGCCGGATGGTGCAGAGCGTCAGGGGCGTGGTCGCCACCACGTCATGCGCGAGGCGCTGGCCCCCAGGGCGGCCAAGCAGGTTGGCCGGCAGCAGGAGGCCAACGATCTGCGTGCGCCCGTCCTCCAGCCCGCGCGACAGGGTGGCGCTGCCCGAAACGACCGTCGCCACGACCTCGAGCCGGTCCCCGGCGCGGGCGACTGCCTCGCCCGTGCCATAGCTCCGCATCCGGCGGCGATCCTGCCAGGCCGTCAGGTCCGCCCCGCTGCATCCTGCACAAAGAGCGGCAGAGCGGACCGGGCAGGCCGCGCAGGACGACAAGTCTTCGGCATGACAGGGCTGGCCCATGAGTATCTCACATTTTTCATTGGAGAAAGGGAACCGCGGGCCGGGTCGCCGCGTTGTGCCGGTTGACACTCTCGTAAGTTGCGCGGCGATTTCGATCAATCACCAGCACGGGTCTGCGTCAAGGCGCCGCAACGAGCCGTGGCGCCTGACGGGACGGGGTCATGCCCTCCAATGAAAAGGGCTGCCCGATGGCAGCCCTCGCGACCCGGGGTCCGGACCTCGCTCAGCTCCGCGAATACATGCCTTCGTAGATCGGGGCGAGGCTGTCGGCCTCGAAAAGGGACGACACCGAGGTTCCGTTCCAGATGTTCAGGATCGCCTGCGCGAACATCGGGGCGGTCGGCACGATGCGGATGTTGGGGGTCGAGCGCACCTTCTCGGTCGGCTCGATGGAGTCCGTGATCACGAGGCACTTGAGCATCGACTTGGAAACCCGCTCGACCGCCGGGCCGGACAGGACGCCATGGGTGATGTAGGCGTGGACCTCCTTGGCCCCATGCTCGCAAAGCAGCTCCGCTGCCTTGCAGAGCGTGCCGGCCGTGTCGCAGATGTCGTCCACGATCACGCAGATCTGGTCCTTCACGTCGCCGATCACCGTCATCTCGGCGATCTCGCCCGGGCGGGCGCGGCGCTTGTCCACGATGGCGAGGTTGGCGCCGATCCGCTGGGCCAGCTCCCGCGCGCGGGCCACGCCGCCCACGTCGGGGGACACGACCGTCATCTCGGCGGTCCGGCCGTTGAAGTGATGCTCGATGTCGAGCGCGAAGATCGGCGCGGCGTACAGGTTGTCCACCGGGACGTCGAAGAAGCCCTGGATCTGCGCGGCGTGCAGGTCCAGCGTCAGGACCCGGTCGATGCCGGCGGTCGTCAGCAGGTTCGCGACCAGCTTGGCGCTGATCGGGGTCCGGGCCTTGGCGCGGCGGTCCTGGCGGGCGTAGCCGAAGTAGGGGATCACGGCCGTGATGCGGTGGGCCGAGGACCGGCGCAGCGCATCGGTCATGATCATCAGCTCCATCAGCGTGTCGTTCGCCGGGTTCGACGTCGACTGGATGATGAACATGTCCTCGCCACGGACGTTCTCGAAGACCTCGACGAAGATCTCCTGGTCGTTGAACCGCTCGACCCGCGCCTTCACGAGCTCGACCGCCACGCCCCGGTGCAGCGACATGCGCCGCGCGACCGACTTGGCGAGGGTGATGTTGGAGTTGCCGGCAATGAGCTTCGGCTCGGTCATGACGGGCATGGATGATTCCTTCTACTCGGGCCGGGGCCTAGCACGGCGGAACGGAAGCCGGAACGCGCTCTCCTGCCGCAACGGCGAGGAAGCGGTCCACCGTGCCGGTTCCGACAGACCAGTCGCAGACCAGGCGGCAGAGCAGGGGCTCGTCCGGGTCGCCCTGCTCCAGCGGACCCTCCCAGAGATGGTAGGCCGCCCCGGCCGCGCGCAGCCTCTGGTGCATGGCCCGGGGGAGGCGGACGAACACGAGGTTCGCCTGCGGCTCCCAGGCGGGGTCGCAGCCCAGGGCCCGAAGCCCCTCGACCAGCAGGGACAAGGCGGAGTTCGAGGCCCGCGCCATCTCGAGCCAAAGGCCGTCCGTCAGGTAGGCCGCCATCTGCGCGCCAAGGTAGCGCTGCTTGCTGAACAGATGCGCGGCGCGCTTGCGCCGCAGCTCCACCTCGCGCGACAGCGAGGGGTCGAAGACGACGACGGCCTCGACGCCCATGAGCCCGTTCTTGGTCCCGCCAAAGCTGACGGCGTCCACGCCGGCCTTCCAGGTCATCTCGGCGGCGGAGCAGTCCAGCGCCACGAGCGCGTTCGCAAAGCGGGCGCCGTCCAGGTGCACCTTGGCGCCGAACTCGCGGGCCGTGGCCGTCACGGCCCGGATCTCGTCCAGCGCATAGACGGTGCCCTTCTCGGTCGCCTGGGTGATCGACACCGGGCCGCGCTGCGCCTGGTGGACGCTGCCGCCCGCGAACTCCAGGGCCGGGCGCAACGTCGCGGGGGTGAGCTTGGCCTCCGGCGCAGGGAGCGCGATCAGCTTCGCCCCGCCCGAGAAGGCTTCGGGCGCGTTGCACTCGTCCTCCTGGATATGGGCCATCTCGGTGCAGAAGATCGCGTCCCAGGGCCGGGCGAGGGTGGCCAGCGCCAGCGCGTTCGCCGCCGTCCCGGTCGCCACGAGGTGAACCGCCGCCTCGGGCGCCTCGAAGACGTCGCGGATGCGCTCCACCGCGTCCCGGGTCCAGCGGTCGGTGCCATAGGCGGGGGCATGACCCTCGTTGGCGTCGATCAGGGCGCTCATGACGCGGGGGTGGACGGGACCTGCGTTGTCCGAGGCGAAGTTCACGTGCCGGGCTCCTCGATGATGTGGTTTTCCCAGTCCTCGTCCGCGACGTCGTATTCCGACACGGTGAGGCCCGCGACCGAGACGCCCGCCTTGTGGACGCTGGCCGGGTCTCCGGTCAGCAGCGGGTGCCAGTCGGGCAGGGGCCGTCCCTGGAACCGCAGCCGGTAGGCGCAGGTCTGGGGCAGCCAGTACATGTTCTTGCGAATCGTCCGGGGCGTCAGCACGATGCATTCCGGCACGAAATCGTGCCGCGTCGCATACTTGCTGCACTGGCAGGTCGAGCCGTCCAGCAGCCGGCAGGCGACGTTGGTCAGCGCCACCTCGCCCGTGTCCTCGTCCTCGAGCTTGTTGAGGCAGCATTTGCCGCAGCCGTCGCACAGCGCCTCCCATTCGGGGCGGGTCAGCTCCTTGAGCGGCAGTTCCCAGAAGCGGGGGCGGTGGTCGTCAGGCATCGGCCAGGATCTCGCGCGCCGTGACGCAATCGGCGTCCATCTGCCGGATCAACGCCGGAAGCCCGTCGAAGGTCATCTCGGGGCGCAGGTAATCCACCAGGGCCACCGACAGCGTGGCGCCGTAAAGGTCGCCCGAGAAGTCGAACAGGAAGGTCTCGCAGTTGGGCTGGTTGACCCCGAACATGGGCCGCACGCCGATCGAGGCCGCGCCGCCGTAGCTCCCCGCCCGGGGACCGTCGAGCACGTCGACCTTCACGGCATAAACGCCGAAGCGGGGCGGGTGCAGGCCCGCGATGCTCATGTTGGCGGTCGGGTAGCCCAGCGTCCGGCCCCTTTGGTCCCCCTGGATCACCGGGCCTTCGATGCGGTGCCAATGCCCCAGCATGCGGGCGGCGTCGCGGGGCCGCCCCTCGCTCAGCGCTTGGCGGATCGCGGTCGAGGACACCTCGCCCTCGCCGACCTCGACCATCGGCGCGACGGTCACGCCGATCCCCGCCGCGGCCCCTAGGTCCCGCAGGCGCTCCGCCGTTCCGGCGCGGCCCCGGCCAAAGCGGAAGTCGGCCCCGACCACGGCATGGGCCAGGCCCAGGTCGCGGGCCAGCACGTCGTGCACGAAGGCCTCGGGCGAGAGGGCGGCCAGGGCGGCGTCGAAGGGCACCTCGAACAGGGTGCGCACGCCCAGCTTCTCGAGCCGGTGCGCCTTGGCCTGGGCGTTCATCAGGCGGAAGGGCGGGGCCTCGGGGGCGAACCATTCCCGGGGATGGGGCTCGAAGGTGACGACGCCCAGCGGGGCCCCGGCCTGCCGCGCGAGGTCGAGGACGGCCTGGTGCCCCATGTGCACGCCGTCGAAGTTCCCGATGGCCGCCGAGGCGCCTCGGGCCCCGGGCGGGATGGCATGACGGTCGCGAAGGATGAGCATGGCGGGTTCGTTAGTCCTCAAGAGGCGGAGGCGCAACCCGGCCGGCGATCACCGCTTCGCGCCCCTGGCCGCCATGGGGACGCCTGCGCCCCGGAGGCCGGTCCGGCCGTCCCGCTCCGGCGGTCGCCCGTCCCGAAGGCCGGGCCGGAGCGCCGCCCCCAAGGGGATCAACGCAGGAACCCGATCGCGTAGGTCGTGGCCAGGCGCTCCAGGTCGAGATAGGCGGCAAGGGCGCCGGGATCGGGCTGGCCGCCCGGAACCGTCCGCGTTTCCGCCGCGGCCAGGCCGCCGGTGATCATCAGGCAGTCCAGCCCTTCGCCCACCGCGCCGGCGATGTCGGTCAGGATCCCGTCGCCGATGCAGATGATGCGGTCGTCGGGGGGCAGCAGCCCGATCTGCGACAACCGCCGCCGGGCCAGATCGTAGATCGGCGCGTGCGGCTTGCCGAAGTAAAGGCTCTCGCCCCCCATCTCGTCGTAAAGGCGGGCCAGCGCGCCGGCGCACCATTCCCGCGTCTCGCCCCGGTCCACGACGATGTCCGGGTTGGCGCACAGGAGCCGCAACCCGCGCGAGATCGCCAGCTCGAAGCCGGGCCGGTTGACGTCCGGATGCGCGAAGGGGTCGAAGGGGCCGCAGCAGACGATGCCCTCGGCCTCGTCCAGCGGCACCTCCAGAAGGCGGACCGGGTTCTGCACGATCCGCGGCGGCTCGAGGAAGACCCGGTCCCGGGGCTCGCCCATGAACCAGATCCGTTCGCCCACCGCGCCCTGGAACATCGCGACCCGCGCGGCGTCGCCCGAGGTGGCGATGGCGTCCCAGGATTCGCGCGGGATGCCCAGACGGCTGATCTGCTCCTCGACCGAGGCGCGAGGGCGGGGGGCGTTGGTCACCAGGATCACCTTGCCGCCCCGTTCCCGGTAGGCCGTCATGGCGGCCACGGCCTCCGGGAACGCCCGGAGCCCGTTGTGCATGCAGCCCCAGAGGTCCACGAAGGCCGCGTCGTAGCGGTCCGCGATCTCCGCGAAGCTCTGGATGATCTGCGCCACGGGTCAGGCGACCTTGAGCGAGGGGATGATCTGCTTCTTGCGCGACATGATGCCCGGCAGAACCACGGTGTCGCCCGACACGGTAGCGCCGAAGGACGCCTCGGCCACCTTCCGGGTCAGTTCGTTCGGAATGAGCATCGTGGCCTCCTCCTTGAGGATGTCCACGACGAAGAGCAGCACCTGCTGGGCCCCGTCCTCAGCGGCGACCTGCGGCATGGCGGCCATCAGGGCGTCCTTGCGGGACAGGATCTGCTGGGGCGACACGGTCTCGAGCACGGACACGCGGAAGTCCACGCCATCCACGGTGAACTCCTTGGAGTCCATCCGCAGCAGCTCGGCCTCGCTGAAGGCCGACACGTCGGACTTCGCGGCGAACATCTCGGCGGCGTAGGACGGGATGTCGACGCCCAGGTCCTGGGCCAGCTGCTCGGCCAGGCGGCGGTCCACCGGCGTCGTCGTGGGCGAGCGGAATTCGAGGGTGTCGGACAGGATCGCCGACAGCGCGAGGCCCTTGATGGCGTCCGGCGCGTGGCCGCCATGGCCGCCCATGAGCTGGAACAGCAGGGTGGCGGTGCAGGCCACCGGGCGGATGGTGATCTCGATCGGGCTCTTGGTCTCGAGGCCGCCCACCAGCTTGTGGTGGTCGATGATCGCGCGGATCTCGGCCTTGTTGATGTTGGCGGGCAGCTCGGCCGGGTTGTTGGTGTCCACGATCACCACGGGCTGGCCGTCCTCCACGTCGTCGATGACGGCGGGCAGCTCGAAGCCCCAGCGCTGGGCCACGAACTGCGCCTCGGTGTTGGGCGTGCCAAGAAGACGCGCTTCGGCGGGCTCGCCCACATGGTCGAGGAACCAGGCCCAGATCAGGGGCGAGGCGGTCGAGTCGGTGTCGGGCGATTTGTGGCCGAAAACGAGGGTGGTCATGTGGCAAGGTCCCCAGGAAATGACGCGCGACCCATAGCCCCAGGCGGCGCGCTTGTCCACGCGCCGCCCTCCGGGGCGGATCAGGGGCCCAGCGCCGGGGCGGCCAGCCGCTGCCCGCAGGCGATGAGCACAAGGCCGACCCGCACCCGCAGCGCACGCCGCCGGGGCGCGGGCTCGACCGGTGGCAGGTCCTTGAGGTCGACGAAGGGCAGGGCGGTGGCAGGGAGGTCGAAGCGCAGGCGCTCGGGACCCGAGCGGCGCAGGACGCGACGCTCCTCGAAGGGACGGGAGGACGTGTCGATCCGGTGATCGACCGAAAGGAACAAGGGGAGCATGACGACGGTCTCTCGGTGGGAGTGCCGGCCCCCGTTCAGGGACATGGTCGGGCCGGACAGGGAGAGTGATGGCCTCGCCAGGGGCGCGGCCGCGGGGGGCTGCTGGCGCCTCAATGGGCGGCGGGTACGAGTCCTCTGAGCATGAGCAGCCTCCATCGTCGGGGCGGGTCACTCCCGCCGTGCGCGGCACCTAGCACATCCGGCGTGCTCGCGCCAGCGTGAATTCCCGTGAGCGGTCCGTTTTCGCCCAAGCAGGGCGGGAAGTTGCCCGCGTGCCACTGTTTCTTGCTGTCGGTTTCGCTGGCTGCCAGCGGAACAAGCAGATGGAGGAGCGGGTTCACCTCCTGCAGAGTCCTGGGCCGTCCGGCAGACGGAGGGCGGACTCGTGGCAGTCAACTCAGGAGGAGAAGATGGCCAGCAACAACCATGATGACGATCGTCGCTACGGAAGTGGCCAGAGCCAGCAGGACTTCGGTCAGCGCGGCGACTACGACAGCCGGACCGGCTATGGCGGCGGGCCCGGGTCCATGCACGGCGGCCAGGGGGGATCCCAGGGCGGCTACAGCATGGGCGGTTCCTATGGCGGGAGCGGCGGCAGCTACGGCGGCGCCTACAGCGGCAGCCAGAGCCAGCAGGGCCACCAGGGTGGCATGAGCTCGGGCATGGGCGGCTTCGGCTCCTCGGGCGGCTACGGCCAGGGCAGCGGCCTCGGCAGCGGCTTTGCCGGCAGCCAGGGCATGGGCGGCTCCTACGGCCAGGGCAGCTATGGCGGCGGCGGCATGGGCGGCCAGCAGAGCTATGGCGACATGGGCTCGGGCAGCTTCGGCGGCTCGCAGGGCGGCTACGGGTCGACCGGCGGCCAGGGCGGCTTCGGCATGGGCGGCTACGGCTACGGCCAGGGCGGCCAGCAGCACCAGCATGGGCAGCAGCACCAGCAGGGCGGAAGCAGCCAGCACAACTACGGCTACGGCCAGCAGTCCGGCTCGAACTTCGGCTCGGGCGGCTATGGCCAGGGCACGGGCGGATTCGGCGGCGCGGGGCAGGGCTCCTACGGCAACTTCGGCGGCCAGGGCGGCTCCAGCTACGGCGGCTCGCAGGGTGGCTACGGCTCCTCGGGCGGCTACGGCCATGGCGGCTACGGCCAGCAGAGCCAGTCGGGCGGCTACGGCAACCCGTACGGCTCCTCGGGCGGGCAGTACGGCGGCTCGGGCGGCTACGGCCAGAGCAGCAGCGGCCTTGGCATGGGCGGCTACGGCCAGGGCAACATGTCGTCCCATGGCGGCGGCTACGGCTCCTCGGGCGGCTATGGCCAGGGCGGCTACGGCCAGCAAAGCCAGTTCAGCGGGCAGGGCGGCCAGCAGGGTGGCAGCTACGGCAGCTCGAACACCTACGGGTCCGGCTACGGCTCGCAGGGGAACCAGGGCGGGTCCTCGGGGGGCGGCCTGATCGGCGCCATCGGCTCCATGCTGGGCTTCGGCGGCAACGACCAGGGCCAGGGCCAGCAGTTCCGGGGCCGCGGTCCCAAGGGCTACACCCGCTCCGACTCGCGGATCGAGGAGGACGTGAACGAGCGCCTGAGCCAGGGCGGCATCGACGCGTCCGAGATCACCGTCTCGGTCCAGAACGGCGAAGTCACGCTCTCGGGCACCGTCAACTCCCGCTGGGAGAAGCGCCGGGCCGAGGACGTCGCCGATGACGTCTCTGGCGTGAAGCACGTCCAGAACAACCTCCGGGTGCAGGAGCAATCCTCCTCGGGCTGGGGCGGCTCCTCGGGCTCGTCCTTCGGATCGGGTGGCCAGTCCGGCAGCCAGTCCGGCTCGACCTTCGGGTCGTCGGGCTCCGGCTCCTCCGGCTCGACCCTGGGGGGCTCGTCAGGGTCTTCGGGTTCCTCGACCGGCAGCTCGTCGGGATCCTCCGGCACGACCTACGGCAGCTCGGCCTCCGGCTCCACGCTGGGCGGATCGGGCTCCTCGACGTCGGGCGGCTCGGGCGGCGGCTCGATCGCGAGCTCCGGCTCGGGCGGCACCGACGTGACGGGGTCGGGGTCTTCGGGCTCCTCGGGCAGCAGCCGCTCCTGACGCGGCCCTGATCGGCAACGGCCGGCCGCCTTCGGGCGGCCGGTTCGTTTTTGCGGACCGCCCCGTTGACAGCCGCTTTCGGGGTTCTTAAATCGACGGCGCTGGCACTCGATGTGAACGAGTGCTAACAGATCCACAGATTCGAACCATAAAGAACACTGGGAGCTTCACAATGGCCTCGTTCAAGCCGCTCCACGACCGGGTGCTGGTGCGCCGCGTGCAAAGCGAAGAAAAGACGAAGGGGGGGCTCATCATCCCCGACTCCGCGAAGGAAAAGCCCGCTGAAGGCGAAGTGGTCGCCGTCGGCGAAGGCGCCCGCAAGGACTCGGGCGAGCTCATCGCTCCCGCCGTCAAGGCCGGCGACCGCATCCTGTTCGGCAAGTGGTCGGGCACCGAAGTGAGCCTTGATGGTCAGGAATACCTGATCATGAAGGAATCGGACATCCTCGGCATCATCGAGACGTCCGCCGCCCAGGCCGCCGCCGCCTGATCCCATCCATTCTGACAACCTAGGAGACAGCAGACTATGGCTGCCAAGGACGTCAAGTTCGACACCGATGCCCGCAACCGCATGCTGCGCGGCGTCAACACCCTGGCCAACGCGGTCAAGGTGACCCTCGGGCCCAAGGGCCGCAACGTCGTCATCGACAAGTCGTTCGGTGCGCCCCGGATCACCAAGGACGGCGTTACCGTCGCCAAGGAGATCGAACTCGAAGACAAGTTCGAGAACATGGGCGCCCAGATGGTCCGCGAAGTCGCTTCGCGCACCAACGACGAAGCGGGTGACGGCACCACCACCGCCACCGTGCTCGCCCAGGCCATCGTGACCGAAGGCATGAAGTCGGTCGCCGCCGGCATGAACCCGATGGACCTCAAGCGCGGCATCGACCTCGCCGTGGGCAAGGTCATCGAGTCGATCAAGTCCGCCTCGCGTCCCGTCAAGGACTCGGACGAAGTCGCCCAGGTCGGCACCATCTCGGCCAACGGCGAAGCCCAGATCGGCCGCTTCATCGCTGACGCGATGCAGAAGGTCGGCAACGAGGGTGTCATCACCGTCGAAGAGAACAAGGGCCTCGACACCGAAGTCGAAGTCGTCGAAGGCATGCAGTTCGACCGCGGCTACCTGTCGCCCTACTTCGTGACCAACGCCGACAAGATGACCGCCGAGCTCGAGGACGTGTTCATCCTCCTGCACGAGAAGAAGCTGTCGTCGCTCCAGCCGATGGTTCCGCTCCTCGAGGCCGTGATCCAGTCGCAGCGCCCGCTGCTGATCGTCGCCGAGGACGTGGAAGGCGAAGCCCTCGCCACGCTCGTGGTGAACAAGCTCCGCGGCGGCCTCAAGATCGCGGCCGTCAAGGCTCCGGGCTTCGGCGACCGCCGCAAGGCCATGCTGCAGGACATCGCGATCCTGACCGGCGGCCAGGTCATCTCCGAAGACCTCGGCATGAAGCTCGAGAACGTCACCCTCGACATGCTCGGCCGCGCCAAGAAGGTCGTCATCAAGAAGGATGACACCACCGTCATCGACGGCGCCGGCGACAAGTCCGAGATCGAAGCCCGCGTCTCGCAGATCCGCGCCCAGATCGAGGAAACCACCTCGGACTACGACCGCGAGAAGCTGCAGGAGCGTGTGGCCAAGCTGGCGGGCGGCGTGGCCGTCATCCGCGTCGGCGGCATGACCGAGATCGAAGTCAAGGAGCGCAAGGACCGCGTCGATGACGCGCTGAACGCCACCCGTGCCGCCGTTCAGGAAGGCATCGTGGTCGGCGGCGGCGTCGCCCTCGTGCAAGGCGCCAAGGCGCTCAAGGACCTCAAGGGCGTCAACTCCGACCAGGACGCGGGCATCGCCATCGTCCGTCGCGCCCTCGAAGCCCCGATGCGCCAGATCGCCGAGAACGCCGGCGTCGACGGTGCCGTGGTGGCCGGCAAGGTCCGCGAGTCCGACGACAAGGCCTTCGGCTTCAACGCCCAGACCGAAGAGTACGGCGACATGTTCGCCTTCGGCGTGATCGACCCGGCCAAGGTCGTCCGCACGGCTCTCGAGGACGCGGCGTCGGTGGCTGGCCTGCTCATCACCACCGAGGCGATGGTTGCGGACAAGCCCAAGGACGACAAGGCCCCGGCGATGCCCGGCGGCGGCATGGGCGGCATGGGCGACTTCTGATCGCCTGATCGTCAGACATGTGGAAAGGGCGCCTCCGGGCGCCCTTTCTCATTGGTGGCAGGAGGTCTTAACCTGTCCTAAACCGCCCCATGCGACATTCGGGACAGCAATGTTCCCGGGGGCTCCATGCGGCGTCATTCCTTTTCCTGGCGTGGGCTGCTCCCGCGCAGTCTCCTGGCGCAGATGCGCCTGGTTGCCGCGGTGGGACCCCTGACGGTCATGTCGATCATGGCAGCCACGCTGGTCCTGGGGGAACCGACGGACCGGCTCGACCGGCAGCTCCTGATCCTTGCCGCTGCCGCCTTGGCTGGCACCGGGCTCACATGGCTCGGCCAACGCGCCATCCTGCGGCCCATGTTGCGGATGGCCGAGCATCTCCATGCCTGGGGGGAGGGCTGGCACCCCGGTCACCTGCCCGAGGGGTCGGGCGATGACCTCGGCCGCGCCATTCGACAGTTGAACCGCCTCATGGATCAGGCCAGTGCCCGTCTCGGCTGCGTCGGCGACGAACGGCACATCGACTCCCTGACCGGCGCCCTGACCCAAGAGGGGCTGGAGGCGCGGATCGCCGAGGTGGGCGCGGGCTGGTTCCTGCAATTCGGCCTCGACAATTTCGAGGTCCTTGAGCGGCGCTGGGGTCGCGACGCCGCGGATGAGGCCGTTCGGGCCACCGTGCGGGCCGCCCGTGGCGTCCTGCGCCCCGGCGACATCCTGGCCCGGCTCGGGGAGGGGGACTTGATGGTCGTCCTGCCCGCCCTGACCCTGGACGAGGCGCGCGGCGTCGCGGAGCGCCTCCGCCGCGCGGTCGAGATGCGTGTCCGGACCAAGGCTGGACTGACGTCGGTCTCGGTCGGGCTGGCGCTCCACCCCGGCGGCCCGGAGGTCGGGTCTGCTCTGGCCCAGGCGACCTCCGCGCTCGCCACCGCTCGCGTTATGGGGCGCAATCGCATCTGCGAGGCTCCTACCCTGGTGCAAGCGGCCTAGTGGCGGACAGTCCTGGCCCTGAACTCGGCCATTCTGGCCCGATCATCGTGCTCACGCTGGGACTGTCGCGTCCGGACGGACAGGAGCAACAGGAAGGAACGCAGGCGCACGACGGACCCTCCGGCTCACAGGGGGCGCTCCAGCCGGATCAGGACATGGGTTCGCGTGCCGATCTGCCGGGCCGGAAAGACCTTGGGCGAGCCAAATCCCTCGCGCTCCCAGAAGGCACGACCGCGCGGATTGGCCTCCAGCACCGCCAGCAGGAGACGGGTGGCCCCCCGCTGGCGTGCCGCCTCCTCCGTATGACGCAGAAATTCCCGGCCAAGCCCACGTCCACGGGCGTCCTGCGCCAGCAGCATCAGGCCGAGATAGGCGTCCCGGGCCGTCGGATATCCAAAGGCCAGATCCGCCAGCCCCAGGAGCTGCGGCCCCTGGAACAGCCCCAGCTTCAGCGATGTCGCGGGATCGCCGTCCGGCGGCGCTTCGGCAAAGTACTCCTCCACCAGGGCCGCGTCCGGCACCCGCCCGGATTCCAGCAGAAGAAAATCCGTCGCTCGCCGATAAAGATCGAGCACGGCCTCCGCGTCCGTTGTCCGATCGAGGCTGCGGATCATCGCAGGATGGGCTCCAGCGGATCGTAGCTGATGGCGCCGGGGTCGCCCCAGGCAACCGCAGCCAGACTGTCGGGCTTGACCGTCAGCGCGGCCATATCGTCCCGTGTCACCCAGATCCGATGCGAGACGACGCCCTCCGGATCGGTCCAATCCCCGTCCGGGTCACCCGTCAGGATGCGGCATCGGAAGTAGATGTCCACCTGATGAAACGGCCCGTTGGGATCGTGGAACTCGTTGACAAGGCAGGGTGCGCCCACCTCCACGACCAGCCCGGTCTCTTCCCGGATCTCGCGGGCAAGCGCCTCGGGCAAGGCTTGGTGCAACTCCACGCCTCCGCCGGGCGCGCACCACAGATGGGTGCGCCCTTTCCAGGCGTTCACGAGCAGCAAGCGATCATCGCGCAGGATCACCGCCCGGACGGCAAGACGGGGTGTAGCCATGACCGAAAGCTGGCGCAGGCCCCGGCCCATCGCAAGGCCCTGCGCCGACATCCTGCGCTCTAGCGGCGGATCCGGTTGACGTGCCCCATCTTGCGGCCCTCGCGCGTGTCCGCCTTGCCATAAAGATGGACCTGCGCACCCTCTCCCAGCAGGGCGGGAAGCCGGTCCATGTCGTGGCCGATCAGGTTTTCCATCACCACGTCGGCATGGCGCTGGCCATTGCCCAGCGGCAGGCCCGCAACCGCCCGGATATGCTGCTCGAACTGGTCGATCAGGCACCCCGCCTCGGTCCAGTGGCCCGAATTGTGGACGCGCGGCGCGATCTCGTTCACGAGAAGCCCGCGCGGCGTCACGAAGAACTCCACCCCCAGCACGCCGACGTAATCGAGCGCGTTGAGGATCCGTGCCGCGGCCAGGACGGCATCGCTCCTCAGGTTGGGCGAAAGCCGCGCCGGAACGGTCGTGGTCCTCAGGATGCCGCCCTCGTGGACGTTCTCGCCCGGATCGTAGGCCGCCACGGACCCGTCAAGCCCGCGCGCCGCGATGACTGAAACCTCGCGCTCGAACTCCACGAAGCCTTCCAGGATCGCGGGCCGTCCCCCCATGCGGGCAAAGGCGTCCTCGGCATCGGCCGGCGACATCAGGCGCGCCTGGCCCTTGCCGTCATAGCCCAGGGTCCGGGTCTTGAGGATCGACGGCGTCCCGATCACCGCCAGCGCCGATCGCAGGTCGTCCTCGTCGTCCACCGCGGCAAAGCGGGCGGTGCCGAGCCCGAGTTCGTGCAGGAAGGTCTTTTCGTCCAGCCGGTCGCGCGACGTCGCCAGGGCGCGCCGGTTCGGCCGGATCGGCACCACGGCCTCGATCAGGTCCAGGGCGGCCGGCGGGATGTTCTCGAATTCGTAGGTGACGACGTCCACGGACCCGGCAAAGGCCGCAAGAGCGTCCTGGTCGTCGTAGGGCGCATGGGTCGTGGCCCGCGCCACCTCGGCGGCGGGGGCGCCCCTGTCCGGATCGTAGACGTGGACATGATAACCCAGTCGCGCCGCGGCCATGGCCAGCATCCGGCCAAGCTGTCCGCCGCCCAGGATGCCGATGGTCGCCCCCGGCTTCAGCGCCTCAGTCATGCGGCACCTCGGGGACCGAGGCCGACAGAGCCTCGCGCCAGGAATCGAGACGTTGCGCCAGGGCGTCGTCCGACACGGCCAGGATCGCGGCGGCCATCAGGGCGCCGTTCACCGCTCCCGCTGCCCCGATGGCCATGGTCGCCACCGGAAAGCCGCGCGGCATCTGGACGATCGAGTACAGCGAATCGAGCCCGCCCAGGGCCTTGGTCTCGATCGGAACGCCGACGACCGGCACGGAGGTCTTGGACGCCATCATGCCGGGCAGATGGGCCGCGCCGCCCGCGCCGGCGATGATGACCCGGATCCCGCGGGACCTGGCCTCCTTGCCGTAGGACCAGAGCCGGTCCGGCGTCCGGTGGGCCGAGACGATCCGGGTCTCGTAGCCGACGCCCAACTCGTCCAGCACGCGCGCGGCCTCGCGCATGGTGGGCCAGTCAGACTGGCTTCCCATGATGATTCCGACGGGCGCCATCAGGCGATGATGTCCGGCAGGAGCCGGTCCTCGATCAGTCGGATCCGGTCCTTCAGGATCAGCTTCTCCTTTTTCTTGCGCCGGATCGTCAGCAGGTCGCGCGATCCTTCGGCCTCCAGCGCCAGGATCGCTTCATCAAGCTCCCGATGCTCGCGCCGGAGCACTTCGAGCTCGACGCGCAGCACCTCGGACTCGTCCATCGCGGCAGTTATGTTCATCGGATCCTCGCAAGGGTGCCGGGAGATTAGCGCCTCGGGCGGCCCGCGACCAGCCCCGGGGGACTTGCTGCGGCGGCCTGCGTTCCCCATATTTGCGTCAAGCGGTCGCCCATCCAGGGGGCCGTGGTTGACTGTCGCTTTCGCGCAAAGGACGTGTCGCAATGACCAAGCTCACCTTGGGGACCCATCCCTACCTCCTTGGGTTCGAACAACTCGAACGCCTGGTGGAGCGGACGGCCAAGACCGGCAATGACGGGTACCCGCCCTATAACATCGAGCAGACCTCGGACCGCTCCTACCGGATCACCCTCGCGGTGGCCGGCTTCACGGAATCCGACCTCTCGATCACCGTCGAGGACCGGCAGCTCGTGATCCGCGGGCGGCAGGTCGAGGACGGCGAGGGACGGGTGTTCCTGCATCGGGGCATCGCCTCACGACAGTTCCAGCGGAGCTTTGTGCTGGCCGAAGGCGTTGAGGTGGGTGAGGCGGTGATGGAGAATGGTCTCCTGCATGTCGACCTGACCCGCCATGTCCCCGAGACGGTCGTCCAGACCGTCCGCATCAAGAGGAGTGGGGTCAAGTGAACGGTCCCTATGCAAATCCCCGGCCCAAGCCGGATCTCCAGGCGCTTGGCGCCGATATCGTCTACGTGAAGCCGGTCGCCGTGGCCGATCTCCCCGAGGAACTGCGCGAGCAGGCGGGCGAGCTCGAGACCATCTTCGCCGTCCATGACGCGGAAGGGCAGCAGCTCGCGCTGGTGGCCGACCGCGATCTCGCCTTCGTGCTGGCGCGCCAGTACGACCGGGTGCCCGTCACCGTCCATTGATGGGCCGCTGACGGGCGCCGCCCAAGCGTGGCCTGACGCGGCGGGCAGGGGATTGACGACCCGGCTCGCCGGATCAGGTTAATCCGGGCAGGGGCAGTTGGGCCCCGCCGTCCCGGACCCAAGGCATGACCACGACACCCACCACTCCTTCGGAACGCGCGGCCCATGCGCGGCATGGCTATTCGTCCTATCAGATCACGCTGCACTGGACGATCGTCGTCCTCGTGGCGGTGCAGTGGCTCATGGGCTTCGGCATGGAGCGGGTCTACGACGCCGTCGAGAACAACGAGGCCGTGAGCCAGTGGGGCCCTGCCTTCATCCATATCGTGCTGGGGATCACGATCTTCCTGATCATGGTGGCGCGGCTGATGGCCCGCATCAACCGGCCCGTCCAGACCGCCGCCGGCACCAAGCACCACCTCCTGGCGATGCTGGGCAAGATCAACCACTGGGCTTTCTACGTCGTTCTCCTGGCCATGCCGCCCGTGGGGGCGCTGGCCTGGTTCGGCGGCAGCGAGGCCGCGGCAGGGATCCACAGCCTGACGGCCTGGCTCCTCCTGATCCTGATCGTCCTCCACGTCGGCGGCGCGCTGCTGCACCTCGTCCTGGGGGAGAACATCATCCGCCGCATCGTCCGCCCGACGCCGGGCAACTGACGCGGCCATCGTCATGGACCGGATGTGAAGAGGGGGCCGTTCGGCCCCCTTTCCTGTTCATTGGCCCTTGATGAGCCCCATGCCTTCCAGCTTCAGGATCACCTGATGCGCGCAGGTGTCCACATCGAGCCCCTCGGTGTTGACGCGCAGCTCCGGGTTCTCCGGGACGTCATAGGGGTCCGAGATGCCGGTGAACTCCTTGATCTTGCCTTCGCGGGCCAGCTTGTAGAGGCCCTTGCGGTCGCGCCGCTCGCATTCCTCGAGCGGGGTCGCCACATGCACCTCGATGAAGGCGCCGAAGGATTCGATCATCTCGCGCACCTCGCGGCGGGTGGCCGCGTAGGGGGCGATGGGCGCGCAGATCGCGATGCCGCCGTTCTTGGTGATCTCGGAGGCGACGTAGCCGATCCGCTTGATGTTGATGTCCCGGTGCTCCTTGGAGAAGCCCAGCTCGGACGACAGGTGCTTGCGGACCACGTCGCCGTCGAGCAGCGTCACCGGACGGCCGCCCATCTCCATCAGCTTGACCATCAGGGCGTTGGCGATGGTCGACTTGCCCGAGCCCGAGAAGCCGGTGAAGAACACCGTGAAGCCCTGCTTGGACCGCGCGGGGCTGGTGCGGCGCAGCTCCTGGACCACCTCGGGGAAGGAGAACCAGTCGGGGATGTCCAGCCCTTCGCGCAGGCGGCGGCGCAGCTCGGTGCCCGAGATGTCGAGCACGGTCGAGCCTTCCGGCACCTCGTCCACGGGGAAGTACTGCGCCTTCTCCTGGACGTAGACCATCTGCTTGAAGTCGACCATCTCGATGCCGATCTCGGCCTCATGCTGGCGCACCAGCTCCTGGGCGGCATAGGGGTCGTAGAAGTCCTTGCCCTGGCTGTTCTTGCCCGGACCCGCGTGGTCGCGGCCGACGATGAAGTGGGTCAGGCCGTGGTTCTTGCGGATGATCGCGTGCCACAGCGCCTCGCGCGGGCCGCCCATGCGCATCGCCAGATTGAGGAGCGACAGGTGCGTGGTCGAGGCCGGGTACTTGGACAGCACCGCCTCGTAGCAGCGGACGCGGGTGAAGTGGTCCACGTCGCCCGGCTTGGTCATGCCCACGACCGGGTGGATCAGCAGGTTGGCCTGGGCCTCGCGCGCGGCGCGGAAGGTCAGCTCCTGGTGGGCACGGTGCAGCGGGTTCCGGGTCTGGAACGCCACGATGCGCCGCCAGCCCATCTTGCGGAAGAAGGCCCGCAGCTCGTTCGGGGTGTCGCGCCGCGCCTTGAAATCGTAATGCACCGGCGGCGTGAGGCCGGTGATCGGCCCGCCCAGATACACCTTGCCCGCCTTGTTGTGCAGGTAGTTCACCGCCGGGTGGGCGAGGTCGTCCGCGCCGAAGACCTTGGCGGCTTCGACGGACTTCTCGGGCACCCATTTGTCGGTTACCGACAGGATGGCGAGGATGACGCCTTCCTGGTCGCGCAGCGCGATGTCCTGGCCGACCGTGATCTTCTCGGCAAAGGCCTCCGACACATCGAGCGTGATCGGCATGGGCCACAGCGTGCCATCCGCCAGCCGCATCCTGTCGACGACCGAGTCGTAGTCGGCCTGGCCCAGGAACCCCTTGAGCGGGAAGAACCCGCCGTTCATCAGCAGCTCGAGATCGCAGATCTGCCGCGGGGTGAGATCATGGCTCAGCAGGTTGCCCGCCTCGACCTTCAGCTTCTGGGCGGAGTCGGCGGAAACGTAGAGCTCGGGGATCGGAGCCAGGTTGTGCATCGGAACGGGGCCTTCGTCGTCGGAAACGGGTGCGGAGGAGTCCAGCATCAATGAACGGCTTTCGGGATGTTGCGTCGGGGAGGTATGACCCCCCCCTAGCCCCGAGCCGCCCGGGCCGCAAGCCGCCGTGGCGGTCAGTAATGCGAAAACGCGGCCGTCACGTCACGCGTCCTGGAGACGGTTTCCCCCAGATGGGTCATGGGCTGCGCGGCCAGCCAGCGCTCGGCGTCCAGCGCCGCCATGCAGCCCATGCCCGCGCTCGTGACCGCCTGGCGGTAGACGTGGTCGGTCAGGTCGCCCGCCGCGAAAACGCCTTCGATGCTCGTGCGGGTCGAGCCCGGCTCGACCTTGACGTAGCCGCCGTTGTGCAGCTCGAGCTGGCCCGCGACCAGCTCGGAGGCGGGGGCGTGCCCGATGGCCACGAAGAAGCCGGTGCAGGGGACGACCTGCACCGCCCCGGAGTTCACGTCGCGCAGCCGCACGCCGGTCACGCCCTGCTCGCCCTGCACCTCCTCGACCTCGTGGTTCCAGATCACCTCGATCTTGGGGTGCCGGAACAGGCGGTCCTGCATGATCTTCTCGGCCCGCAGGGTGTCGCGGCGGTGGACCAGCGTCACCTTGGAGGCGAAGTTGGTCAGGAATAGCGCCTCCTCGACGGCGGTGTTGCCGCCGCCCACCACGACGATCTCGTGGCCGCGGTAGAAGAAGCCGTCGCATGTCGCGCAGGCCGAGACGCCGAAGCCCTTGTACTTCTCCTCGGACGGAAGGCCCAGCCACTTGGCCCGCGCACCGGTCGCGAGGATGATCGCGTCCGCGGTCCAGACCTGCCCGGAGTCGGTCTCGGCCCGGAAGGGCCGCCGCGACAGGTCGAGCCGGGTCACCAGGTCGGTGACGATCTCCGCCCCCATCTCGCGGGCATGGGCTTCCATGCGGACCATCAGGTCGGGGCCTTGGACCGACAGGTCGCCCGGCCAGTTCTCCACGTCGGTGGTGGTGGTCAGCTGCCCGCCCGGCTCCATCCCCTGGATCAGCACGGGGGCGAGCATCGCCCGCGAGGCATAGACGGCGGCCGTGTAGCCGGCGGGGCCGGACCCCACGATCAGAAGCCGGACGTGACGCGGATCGGCCATGGTTCATCTCCCTCGGGCGTGCGAGTTCCGCATATAGCGTGCCGGGCCGGCCATCGGAACCCTCGGCCCGCGCATGGCCCCGATGCGTGTGCGGCGAAACATAATTGCGCGAGACGGGGGGCGCGGATAAGGTCCGCCTTCGATCCAAGGAGGACCCATGCCCGGGCAGCGGCTCGACAAAACCGACCGGCGCATCCTGGCGCTGCTGCAGCAGAACGGCCGCATGACGAACGTGGAGCTGGCGGCGCGGGTCGGCATCTCCCCGCCGCCCTGCCTGCGCCGGGTCCGCGCGCTCGAGGAGGCGGGCTACATCCGCGGCTACCACGCCGACCTCGACCCGCAGAGGCTCGGCTTCGAGGTGAGGGTCTTCGCCTCCGTCCGCCTCAAGAGCCAGGCCGAATCCGACCTCCAGGCCTTCGAGGCGCTGGCGCGCGACTGGCCCTATG
The DNA here is from genome assembly GCF_017916275.1 of Rubellimicrobium arenae. Taxonomy (GTDB): domain Bacteria; phylum Pseudomonadota; class Alphaproteobacteria; order Rhodobacterales; family Rhodobacteraceae; genus Rubellimicrobium; species Rubellimicrobium arenae. Next base: position 189,954 of record NZ_JAFMST010000002.1, on the reverse strand, counting down.
TCCGCGAATGCCACATGCTGAACGGCGAGGTGGATTTCATCCTGAAATGCGCCGCGCCCGACCTGCGGACCTTCCAGCGCTTCCTGACCGAATCCCTGACGCCCGCGCCCAACGTCGCCAGCGTGAAGACCAGCCTCGTGATCCGCAGCGGCAAGGACGAGCCCGGCGTCCCCGTCGACCCGGCCTGACGCTTAAAGCCGGATCGCCGCGATCAGGCGTCCGTAGTCCGCCTCCCTGGCATGGACGGAGCGGCGGTAGCTGAAGAACCGGGCCGGCGTGGAATAGGTGCAATGGCGCGTCCACTCGGCCTCGCCGATGCCGGCGTTCCGCAGCCGCTGGAGCCCATAGCCCGGCAGGTCGAACAGGAGGCGGTCGCCGGTCCCGCGCGCGAAATGGCGGGCGGCCTGCGGGTCCTCGGCCAGCACGTCGTCCATGAACTCGGGCCCGACCTCGTAGGCGCGCTGGCTGATCGTCGGGCCGATCACCGCATGGATGCGCGAGGCGCGCGCGCCCAGCGTTTCCATCGCCCCGACCGTCGCCTCGAGCACGCCGTTCAGCGTGCCCCGCCAGCCCGCATGGGCCGCGCCGATCACCCCGGCCTCCGCGTCGGCGAACAGCACCGGCTGGCAGTCCGCCGTCAGCACCGACAGCGCGATCCCCGGCACCCTGGTCACCATCGCGTCGGCGCGGGCGCGCGGGGCCGCGGGATCCTCCACCACGATCACGTCGGCCGAATGCACCTGGTGGATGCCCAGCAGCGCGCCCGGGGGGACGTCCATGGCCTGCGCGACCCGCTGGCGGTTGATCGTGACGGCCTCGGCCTGGTCGGTCGAGCCCTGCCCGCAGTTCAGCCCCGCGAAGATCCCGGAGGAGGCGCCGCCCTCCCGACCGAAGAAGCCGTGGCGGACGGGGGCGAGCAGGGGGGATGTGATGATGTCGAGGTTCAACTAGGCAAATCCGGGCAGCATCGGGGCAGGGGCGGGATAAAGTCCAATCGCCTTGAACAGCGTTCCCATTTCCTCGGCATGGGTCAAGCGCCGCAGCGCGGCAAGGTGGGAAGTCAGCCGATCCCCCTCGAGGTTTTGCGCCAGGGCCTCGGCCCGCTGCGCGATGCCGAGCCGCAGGAGCAGGTCGCCCTGCGTCACCATCGGCGTGGCCCGGGCCGGGGCGGCGGCCTGCGCGACCGTCGCGAAATCGACATGGGCGGTGAGGTCGGCCTCCCCCGGCGCCTCCAGCGGGTCCGCATGGGCGTGCCGGGCCACGGCCTGGAAGGTGTCGCCGCTCAGGCGCCAGTCGCCGTAGTCCACGATCACCGCCGCGCCGCCATGGGTCGCGATGCGTCGCCCGATCTCGGCCACGAGGCCGGGCAGGGCGGGACAAAGCTCCACGACCTCCCCGTCCCGGGTGTCCGCCAGCCGGGGCTCGAGCGCCGGGACGGGTCCGAGCGGCCTCAGCCCCCAGGCCAGGCGGTCCCCGGCCAGCCCCACCACCCGTTCGGCCCAGCCCATCGGGACGCGCAGGAACTGTCGGATCGGCAGCGCGTCGAAGAACTCGTTGGCAAGGAGAAGGAGAGGTCCCTCCGGCAGTTCCTCGATCCGATCGTGCCATCGGGCGCCGGGCACCCGCCGGGCCTGCTCGGCCCGCAGCACGGGCGAGGCCTCGACGAGGTGGACCGACAGCGCCGCATGGAACCCCGGCACCCGCCGCGTCGCCCTCAGCACGTCGGCCATGAGCGTCCCGCGCCCCGGCCCGATCTCGGCCAGGAGGACGGGGGAGGGCGCGCCCTGGTCCAGCCAGGCTTGCGCCAGGCAAAGGCCCAGCAACTCGCCGAACATCTGGCTGATCTCGGGCGAAGTGGTGAAGTCCCCCGAGGCGCCCAGGGGATCGCGCGTGGCGTAGTAGCCGTAGCGCGGGTGGAGCAGGCAGTCCCCCATGTACTCGGCCACCGTCATGGGCCCGGTCGCGGCGATGCGCTCGGCCAGGAGGGTGGCGAGGGGGGTCACGCCGGGACGGCTCGCGGCTGGCGGCGGGCCCAGAGGATCATCAGCGCCCCGATCAGGATCATCGGCAGGGTCAGCGTCTGCCCCATCGTCAGCCCCCAGCCGTTCCAGTGCAGCGCGAGCCCGAGCGGATTGCCCGGCGACACGAACTGCCCGTCCGGCTGCCGCACGAACTCCACAAGGAACCGGGCCAGCCCGTAGCCCGCGAAGAACACGCCGCTCAGCAGCCAGCGCCGCCGCAGCGCGCCGCCGCGGAACGCCAGCACGATCAGGACGAGGCCGAGCAGCAGCCCTTCCATCCCCGCCTCGTAGAGCTGCGACGGATGCCGGGCGCAGGCGCCCAGCACGCCGGGGCAGTCCTGCGCGGCCTCGCCGGGAAAGATCACGCCCCAGGGCAGCGTCGTGGGCCGGCCCCAGAGCTCGGCGTTGACGAAGTTGGCGATGCGGCCCAGCAGGATCGCCGGCGGCGAGGCCAGCGCGATGGCGTCCGCGACCCCGCCCAGCGGCGCCCGTTCCCGCCAGCAGAAGACCAGGATCGCCGTGGTCACGCCCAGGAGCCCGCCGTGGAAGGACATGCCTCCTTCCCAGAGCGCGGGAATCTCCAGCGGATGGCTCAGGTAGTAGTCGGGCCGGTAGAACAGCACGTAGCCCAGCCGCCCGCCGCCGATGATGCCAAGGATGATCCAGGTGAGCAGCGACTCGAGCTGCGCGGGCGTCATGGGCGCGACGCCTCCGGCCCAGAGATGCGGCCGCTTCAGGGCCGCCACGGCCACGCGCCACCCGATCAGGATGCCGGCGATGTAGGCCAGGGCGTACCAGCGCAGCGCAAAGCGCAGGCCGAAGATCGTGACCGAGAAGACCTCGGGAGAGATGTCGGGGAACGGGATGCCGGTCATGTCGCCTTTCCTGTGCGCGCCCGCGCGGGGTGTCAACCTTGCGCGGGTCCCCGGCTCCCCCCATATCTCGGCACGACATGACCCCGGAGTGCCCCATGCAGACCCGCAACAAGATCCTCGACGACCTGTCGCAGCTGATGACCAACGCCATGGGCGTGGCGCAGGGGGCCCGGGACGAGGCGCAGACCGCCATGAAGTCTCTCGTGGACCGTCTCCTGGCCGATCGCGACCTCGTGACCCGCGAGGAGTTCGAGGCCGTCCGCGCGATGGCCCAGAAGGCCCGCGAGGAGAACGACGCCCTGTCGGCCCGCATCACCGCGCTGGAGGCCAAGCTCCAGGGGGCGGCCCAGGAGGTGGAAACCAAGCCCGAGTGGCCCGGTTCCCCGGGCGCCTGAGAAGGCGGCACGGGCGTGGCGTTCACGCCCGTGTTCCCGTTTGTCCCCAAGAATTCGCTTTACAGACTCGTTTGTTGGGCCACCATATCTCGTAGGGCTCGGTGAAAAGCCCACCGAACCCTGGAGCAGGCAACGCGCTCCGGACGCATCCCGCTCCGGGGCGCCTAGGTAAGGGGCCCGAGCTATGACTATCTCCGAGACCTATCTCGACGAGGGCGAGATCCACCCGATCGACGTGGTGGAGACCATCGCCACGCATTACGAGTGGGACTTCGACCGCGTGGCCGAGAACCAGATCGCCATGACCCTCGAAGGTCAGTGGCGCACCTATGCCCTGACTCTCGCCTGGTCGCCCGCCGACGAGACCCTTCGCCTTCTCTGCACCTATGAGCTCGATCCGCCCGCGGACCGGATCCCCGCGCTGCACGACCTCCTCAACCGCATCAACGACCTGTGCTGGGCCGGCGCCTTCACCTGGTGGGAGGAGGAGAAGATGATGGTCTTCCGCTACGGCCTCGTGCTGGCGGGTGACCAGATCGCCAGCCCCGAGCAGATCGACACCATGATCCACGCCGCGATGATGAGCGCCGAGCGCTTCTACCCCGCCGTGCAGCTGGCCATCTGGGGCGGCCGGACCCCCAAGGATGCGATGCAGGTCGCCATCGCCGAGGCCTACGGCCGCGCCTGAGGCCGCGGCCCCAGCACCACCGACGGCCGGGCCAGCGCCCGGCCGTTTCGTATCCGGGCCAAGCCCAGCGTCGCCCCGGCCCGAGAGGGGCGGCTTGAAGCGGTCCGCCCCGCCCCCTAGGGTCCCCGCCGACCGGAACGGGGGACTGACATGGCACTGGACGAGGTGGCGGCGCGGGGGCTCGTGCTCCTGGGCTGCGGAAAGATGGGATCGGCGCTGCTCAGGGGCTGGCTGGCCGGGGGGCTGCCGCCCACCGCCGTCCACGTGATCGAGCCGCAGCCCTCCGACTGGCTCCGCTCCACCGGCGCAGCACTGAACGGCCCCTTGCCCGAGGCGCCCGCCGTGGCCCTCGTCGCCGTCAAGCCGCAGATGATGGGCGCGGCGCTGCCTGCGATGACCGCGCTGGGCGGGGGCCGGACGCTCGTGGTTTCCATCGCCGCCGGGACGTCGCTTTCGGCCTTCGAGGCCGCCTTCGGCCCGGGCACGCCCGTCGTCCGCGCGATGCCCAACACCCCCGCCGCCATCGGGCGCGGGATCAGCGCCCTGATCGGCAACGCCCAGGCCACGCCCGCGCACATGGACCTCGCGGAGTCGCTGATGGCCGCCGTGGGCGAGGTCGTGCGCCTCGACTCCGAATCGCAGATGGACGCAGTGACCGGCGTCTCGGGCTCGGGCCCGGCCTATGTCTTCCACCTGATCGAGGCGCTGGCCGCCGCCGCCGAGGCCGAGGGCCTGTCGCCCGAGCTGTCGCTGCGGCTCGCCCGCGCCACCGTCGCCGGGGCGGGGGCGCTGGCGCAGGAGACGGGCACCGACCCCGCCCAGCTTCGCCGCGACGTGACCTCGCCCAACGGCACCACGCAGGCCGGGCTTGGCGTCCTGATGGCGGAACTCCCCGACCTCGTCCGCCGCACCGTCCGTGCCGCCGCCCACCGCAGCGAGGAGCTGGGCCGCGCATGACCGACCCCATCACCTTCGACGACTTCCTGCGCGTGGACGTCCGCGTGGGCCGCATCACCCGGGCGGAACCCTACCCGGAGGCGCGCAAGCCCGCGATCAAGCTCTGGATCGATTTCGGGCCCGAGATCGGGGAAAAACGCTCCTCCGCGCAGATCACCGTCCACTACGCGCCCGAAACGCTGGTGGGCCAGCAGGTCCTTGCGGTCGTGAACTTCCCGCCTCGCCAGATCGGCAAGTTCATCTCCGAGGTGCTGGTCCTGGGCCTCCCCGACGAGAACGGCGCCGTCGTCCTCGTCCAGCCGGGCCTCGAGGTCCCCACCGGAGGGCGCCTCCATTGAAGCTCCCCCTGAAGCTCCTCGTCACCCGCCGCCTGCCCGAGGCCAACATGGCCTTCGCCGCGCAGCACTTCGACGCCACCTTCGCCAACGCCGACCATGGCCTCTCGCCGGATGAGGCGAGCCGGGCGCTGCGCGACTATGACGCGATCCTGCCGACGCTGGGCGACCGCTTCACCGCCGAATCCTTCGCGGGCGGCCCGGTGCGTTGCCGCATCCTCGCCAACTTCGGCGTGGGCGTGAACCACCTCGACGTGGCCGCCGCCAAGGCCGCCGGGGTCACCGTCACCAACACGCCCGGCGCCGTCACCGACGCCACCGCCGACATCGCGCTGATGCTGATCCTGATGACCTGCCGCCGCGCCAGCGAAGGCGAGCGGATGCTCCGCGCCGGGCAGTGGACCGGCTGGGAGCCCACGCAGATGCTGGGCACCCACGTCACCGGCCTGACGGTCGGCATCGTCGGCATGGGCCGCATCGGGCAGGCCATCGCGCGGCGCTGCCACCACGGCTTCGGGATGCCGGTCCTGTACTTCAACCGCTCGTCCAAGGCGGTGGACCTGCCCGCCCGGCAGGTGCCTGACCTCCACGACCTCCTGCGCCAGTCCGACATCGTCGTCACCGCCGTCCCCGGCGGGGCCGAGACGCGGGGCCTGATCGGCGCGGCCGAGTTCCAGCGGATGAAGCCCACCGCGATCCTCGTGAACATCGCCCGCGGCGACGTGGTGGACGAGGACGCACTGATCGACGCCCTCGAAACCCGCCGCATCCGGGGCGCGGGCCTCGACGTCTATGCCCGCGAGCCCGAGGTGCCCGCCCGCCTCCGCGCCCTCGACAACGCCGTGCTGCTCCCCCACCTCGGCACCGCGACCCAGACCGTGCGCGAGGCGATGGGTCAGATGGCGCTCGACAACCTCCTGGCCTTCGCCGAAGGGCGCAGGCCGCCCAACGCGCTCTGACGCATCTCCGGGGGACCCTCGGCGGTCCCCCGTCGCCGACCGGCTCAGCGGTCCCCGACGGCCTCGCGGTAATGCAGGCGGCACAGCGACTCGTAGCGTTCGTTGCCGCCGATCTCGACCTGCGGGCCCTCGCGGAAGGCGCGGCCCTGGGCATCGCGCCGCACCACCATCGTCGCCTTGCGCCCGCAATGGCAGATGGTCCGCACCTCGCGCATCTCGTCGGCCAGCGCGAGCAGCGTGGCCGAGCCGGGGAACAGTTCCCCCCGGAAGTCCACCCGCAGCCCATAAGCCATGACAGGCACGCCCAGGTCGTCCACGACGCGCGCGAGCTGCCAGACCTGCTCGGGGCCCAGGAACTGCGCCTCGTCGACAAAGACGCAGGCGCAGGGCCCCGCCGCCAGCCGCGCCGCGATCATCGCCTGCAGGTCGTCCTCGGGGCCGTAGGTGTCGGCCTCCGCCTCGATGCCGATCCGGCTGCGGATGCGCCCCCGGCCCGCCCGCGTGTCCAACCGCGCGGTCAGCAGATAGGTCGCCATCCCGCGTTCGTTGTAGTTGTACGACGCCTGGAGGAGGATCGTGCTCTTCCCCGCGTTCATGGTCGAATAGTTGAAGTGCAGCTTGGCCATGGCGGGGCACTCCCGGGGCAAGGGGGTCCGTGAACGGGCGAACGGGGCGGCCCTGCGACCGCCCCGCCTGTTGTGTCGATGAGGGGCTTGGGGCCGCGTTACGCCTGCAGCGCCCGGACCCCGACCTCGCCCTCTTCGCGGGCGCGGATCGCCAGCGCCGCCGCATGGGCGCCCGCCGCGGTGGTGAAGTAGGGGATACGCTCCGACAGCGCCGCGGCGCGGATGTCGCGGCTGTCGCTCACCGCCTGCGTGCCCTCGGTGGTGTTCATCACCAGCGCGATGTGCCCGTCCTTGAGGCGGTCCACGATGGTCAGCCCGCCCTCATAGACCTTGTTGACGATCTCGCAGGGGATGCCGTGCCCTTCCAGCCACGACCCCGTGCCGCGCGTGGCGACGATCTGGAAGCCCAGCCTGGACAGCACCTCGCAGGCCTCGCGCATGGCCGGGCCCTTGTCGGCGTCCTTGACGGACACGAAGACCCGCCCCTCGCGCGGCAGCTGCACGCCCGCGCCCATCTGCGCCTTGAGGAAGGCCCGCTCGAACGACCGGTCCCAGCCCATGACCTCGCCGGTGGAGCGCATCTCGGGCCCCAGGATCGTGTCCACGCCGGGGAAGCGGGCAAAGGGCAGCACCGCCTCCTTGACGCTGAACCACGGCATCGCCGGGTCGGCCAGCGTCATCGGGTCGGCATAGGGCAGGGGCGTGTCGTAGCTCGCGTTCGGATAGGGCTCGCGCAGCGGGAAGGCGTCGAGCGTTTCCCCCGCCATCAGCCGCGCGGCGATCGAGGCGATGGCGCTGTCCGTCGCCTTGGCCACGAAGGGCACCGTGCGCGAGGCGCGCGGGTTCACCTCCAGAAGGTAAACCACCCCGTCCTTGACCGCGAACTGCACGTTCATCAGGCCCACGACCTGCAGCGCCAGGGCCAGCGCCTCGGTCTGCGTGCGGATCTCCTCGATGATCTCGGGCTCCAGGGTGTGCGGCGGCAGGCAGCAGGCCGAATCGCCGGAATGGACCCCGGCCTCCTCGATATGCTGCATGATGCCCGCGACATGGACCCGCGTCCCGTCGCAGAGCGCGTCCACGTCCACCTCGGTCGCGCCCGACAGGTAGCTGTCCAGCAGCACCGGGCTGTCGCCCGACACGTTCACCGCCTCGCGGATGTAGCGGGCCAGCTGGTCCTGGTCGCGCACGATCTCCATGGCGCGGCCGCCCAGCACGTAGGAGGGGCGGATCACCAGCGGAAAGCCGATCTTCTCGGCGATGGCGAAGGCCTGCTCGGGCGAGGAGGCGATGCCGTTCACCGGCTGCTTGAGGCCCAGCCGCTCCACGAGCTGCTGGAACCGCTCCCGGTCCTCGGCAAGGTCGATGGCGTCCGGCGTGGTCCCCAGGATCGGGATGCCCGCTTCCTCCAAGGCATTGGCGAGCTTCAGCGGCGTCTGGCCGCCGAACTGCACGATCACGCCGTGCAGCGTGCCGCGCTCCCGCTCCACCCGCAGGATCTCCATGACATGCTCGAAGGTGACGGGCTCGAAGTAGAGCCGGTCCGAGGTGTCGTAGTCGGTGCTGACCGTCTCGGGGTTGCAGTTGACCATGATGGTCTCGTAGCCGGCCTCGCTCAGCGCAAAGCAGGCGTGGCAGCAGCAGTAGTCGAACTCGATCCCCTGGCCGATCCGGTTGGGTCCGCCGCCGAGGATGACGACCTTTTTGGCCTCCGAGGGGCGCGCCTCGTCCTCGACCTCGCCCATCGCGGGGACTTCGTAGGTCGAATACATGTAGGGGGTCTGCGCCTCGAACTCGGCGCCGCAGGTGTCGATGCGCTTGAACACCGCCCGCACGCCCAGCCGTTCGCGGGCGCGCCGCACCTGGCCTTCGTCGCGGCCCGTGAGCTTGGCGAGCCGCGCGTCGGTGAAGCCCATCATCTTGAGCCGCCGCAGCCCGTCCTCGGTCACCGGCAGCCCGTCCTTGCGGATGCGGGCCTCGGCCTCGATGATCTCGCGGATGCGGGCCAGGAACCAGGGGTCGTACTTGGTGGCGGCGTTGATCTCGTCGTCGGACAGCCCGTGCCGCATCGCCTGCGCGATGGTCCGCAGCCGGTCCGGCGTGGCCTTGGTCAGCGCCGCGACCACCGCCGACTTCTCGGGCGCGCCGGGGATGGCGACCTCGTCGAAGCCGGTCAGCCCCGTTTCCATCGACGCCAGCGCCTTCTGGAGCGATTCGTGAATGGTCCGCCCGATGGCCATGACCTCGCCCACCGACTTCATGGCGGTGGTCAGCTCGGGCTTGGCGCCGGGGAACTTCTCGAAGGCGAACCGCGGGATCTTGGTCACGACATAGTCGATGGTCGGCTCGAAGGAGGCGGGCGTGACCTTGGTGATGTCGTTGTCGAGCTCGTCGAGCGTATAGCCGACCGCCAGCTTGGCCGCGACCTTGGCGATCGGAAAGCCCGTGGCCTTGGACGCCAGCGCGGACGACCGCGACACCCGCGGGTTCATCTCGATCACGACCATGCGGCCGTCCGCGGGGTTGATGGCCCACTGGACGTTCGAGCCGCCCGTTTCCACCCCGATCTCGCGCAGCACGGCGATCGAGCCGTTGCGCATCTCCTGGTATTCCTTGTCGGTCAGCGTCAGCGCCGGGGCGACGGTGATCGAATCGCCGGTGTGGACGCCCATCGGGTCCACGTTCTCGATGGAGCAGACGATGATGGCGTTGTCCGCGCGGTCGCGGACCACCTCCATCTCGTATTCCTTCCAGCCCAGCAGCGACTCGTCGACCAGGATCTGCCCGACCGGCGAGGCGTCCATCCCCGTCCGGCAGTAATGCTCGTATTCGGCGCGGTTGTAGGCGACGCCGCCCCCCGTGCCGCCCAGCGTGAAGGCGGGGCGGATGATGGCGGGCAGGCCGATGCGCTCCAGCGCGTCCATGGCCAGGGCCACGCCCGCGGAAAGGTCACGCTTGCCGTCCGCGTTCTTGGGCGCGGTGATGATCTCGGCCTTGGGATTCTCCAGGCCGATGCGGTCCATCGCCTCGCGGAACAGCTTGCGGTCCTCGGCCATCTCGATGGCCTCGCGGTTGGCGCCGATCAGCTCCACCCCGAACTTCTCCAGCACGCCCATGTCGGCCAGCGCGAGGGAGGTGTTCAGCCCGGTCTGCCCGCCCATGGTGGGCAGCAGCGCGTCGGGACGTTCCTTCTCGATGATCTTGGCGACGACGTCGGGGGTGATGGGCTCGATGTAGGTGGCGTCGGCCAGCCCCGGATCGGTCATGATCGTCGCGGGATTGGAGTTCACCAGGACGACCCGGTAGCCTTCCTCGCGCAGCGCCTTGCAGGCCTGTGCGCCGGAATAGTCGAACTCGCAGGCCTGCCCGATGACGATGGGGCCCGCGCCGATGATCATGATGGATTTGATGTCGGTCCGCTTCGGCATTGTCCCCACCCTTCGCGCAAATTGACGCGCTTATAGACATGGGACGTCCGACCGCAAGGCCGGGGGAGGGTCCTGCGCCAAGGTAAACCGGATGTTCCCGGACCGGAGCGGTTGTGACATACTGCCACGCACCCTCCCTGGCTGGGACGACGTGCATGACCACTGCCTCGACCCGCTTCGACGCCTGGACCCAGGGCCAGAGCTACGACACCTACATGGGCCGCTGGAGCCGCGAGATCGCGCCCCGCTTCCTGGACTGGCTGGATCCGGCGCCCGGCCTCGACTGGCTGGAGCTGGGCTGCGGCACGGGGGCGCTGACCGGCGTGATCGCCGCCCAGGCGCGGCCCCGCAGCCTGGTGGCCCTGGACCGGTCCGAGCCCTTCGTGGCCCGCGCGCGCCGGACTCTGGCCGAGGACAGGGTGGACCTCCGGGTGGGCGACGCGGCCGCGCCGGGGCTTGGCCCCGCCAGCCGGGACGTGGTCGCCTCGGGGCTCCTCCTGAACTTCCTGCCCGACCGGCCCGCCGCCCTGTCCGCCTGGAGGGAGATCCTGCGGCCCGGGGGAACGCTGGCCTTTTACGTCTGGGATTATCCCGACGGCGGCCTCGAGTTCCTGCGCGCCTTCTGGACGGCCGCCGTGGCCATCGACCCCGCCGCGCAGGCCCTGACCGAGGGGCAGCGCTTCCCGTTCTGCACGCGCCGGGACCTGTCGGCCCTGGTCTCCGGGGCGGGGTTCCGGGACGTGGTCAGCCTCGGCATCGAGGTGCCGACGGTCTTCGCCTCCTTCGAGGACTTCTGGGAGCCGTTCCTGGGGGGCGCGGGCCCGGCGCCCGGCTACTGCGACAGCCTGCCCTCCGAGGCCCGCGCCCGCCTGCGCAACCGCCTGGCCAGCGATCTGGGCGCGGGGGTGGGCGGGCCCATCCGCCTCAAGGCGCGGGCCTGGGCCTTCCGGGCCAGCGCCTGACGGACACGGGCCGGGGATCGCCCCGGCCCTGGGTCGGCCCGCTAGGGGTCAGCCCCGCTGCCCGGCCGGGCGGCCGGCAGGGGCGCCGCTGGCCGAAGCCTCGCCCACGACCGCCTCGGCCGCCGCGATGGCCGCCTGCCGCCGCGCGATCTCGTCGCCGATCGGCGGGCCCTTGAAGCGTCGGTTCTCGACCAGCATCCAGATGACCAGCGCCAGCACGATGAAGCCAAGCGTGATCTCCAGAGCCCAGTCGTTCGGCGGCTGCACCCCGATGAAGAAGATCAGCAGCATGGCCAGGATCACCAGGACGGCGACCACCTTGTAGGCGCCGATCCCCATGTTCCACGGCCCCATGCGCGGCCATTTCGGCCCGCCGATGGCGATCAGGCCCAGCACGATGGGCAGCGCGAAGCTCAGGAACAGGAAGATCACGGTGCAGGACACCACGATCGAATAGGCGGGCGTGCCGGCGATGGTGATGGCCGAGGTGAACCACACGAACAGCACCGACAGGATCGAGGCCGTCCAGATCGAGGCGACCGGGGTGCGGTGCGCGGGGCTCACGGTGGCCAGGGGCCGGGACGCCAGCGGCACGCCGTTGTCCCGCGCAAAGGCGAACAGCATCCGCGACGCCGAGGTCACGGTCGCGAGCCCGCAAAGGAACTGGCACACGAAGATCGCGATGTAGAGGAGGGTCCGCACGACCGGGTTCATCTGGCTGTCCATGGCCCAGAAGAACACGTTCCAGCCCTGCGCGGCGGCCTCGTCCATGTTCGGGATCATGAGAACGAAGGCCGACAGCATGACCCAGCCCGCAAGGCTCGACCACAGGACCGCCGAGACCATGCCCCGCGGCACCGAGGTCGAGGCCTTGATCGTCTCCTCCGAGGTGTGGGCCGACGCGTCATAGCCCGTGATCGTGTAGATCGGCAGCAGCAGGCCCAGGAGGAACGCCATCAGGCCGCCCGTGGTCTGGGGCCAGACGGCGCTGGCGCCCTCGGTGCCCGTGTAGTTGGCGAAGGTCCAGAGCCGGCTCAGGTCCCAGCTGGTGGCGGCGAAGAGGCAGGCCAGCGTGAGAAGCGCCGCGGTCACGAGGATGAGGTAGCCCGAGAAGTCGGTGAGCTTGGCCGTGAGCTTGATGCCGAAATGGTTCACCAGCGCCTGCGCCGCGGTGATGACCGCCACGAAGGTCACGCGCGTGGCCAGCGTGTCCTCGAGCCCGAAGGTCGTCCCGAAGGCGCCGAAGAAGAAGTAGAATGTGCCGACGTTGATGGCCCCCAGCACCGTCACGAGCCCCAGGAGGTTCAGCCAGGCCGACAGCCAGCCGGTGAAGCGGTTGCCCAGGATCGAGCCCCAGTGGTAGAGCCCGCCCGCCGTCGGATAGGCGGACGAGATCTGCGCGAGGCCCAGCGCGAAGACGCCCGAGATCAGGCAGCCCAGCGGCCAGCCGATCCCGATCGCCGCGCCGCCCGCGCCCGCCGTCGCCTGCCCCAGCGAGTTGATGCCGCCCGACAGGATGCAGATGATGGAAAAGGAGATCGCGAAGTTCGAGAAGCGGCTCATCGACCGCTCCAGCTCCTGCGCGTAGCCCATGCCGTGGAGGAGCTGGATGTCCTCGTGCCGGTCGTGGTCCGAATAATCGCTCAAGGTGGTTCTCCCCTGTTGCCTTTTCGGCGGTTATCGGTTCCGCCTTGCCGCTAGTGAGCATGAGCCCTGCGCGAACGGCAAGCATGCTCGTGAGAATTTCCTTTCCTGATAGACCGCTAGCGCCCAATGACCGATCCGACCCGCGTTTTCCTTGAGCATGGCCCGAACGGTCCGGCCTGGTTCAGCGCCGCGCGCGAGGTGGTGACGGCGGCCTCGCCCGGGGAGGTCGCGCCCGCCCTGCGCCGCCTGGATGTGGCGCGGGCGGCAGGGGCCTGGGTCGCGGGCTGGATCGCCTACGAGGCAGGCGCCGCCTTCGAGCCGCGCCTGGCCGGCATCCTGCGCGGCGACGGGCCGCTGCTGGCGATGGGGGTCTTTCCGGACGGGCCCGGGGCCGCCGAGGGCCTCGATGGGGGCGAGGCCTGGATCAGCCCGCCCGAGCCCCTGATCTCGCGCGGGGCCTACGACAGCGCCATCGCCTCGGTCCTGGCCTATATCGCGGCCGGGGACTGCTATCAGGTGAACCTGACCTTCCCGCTGTCGGCCCGGCTGACCGGACGGCCCCTCGACCTGTTCCGGCGTCTGCGCGGGGCGGGCGGGCCGGGCCATGCCGCCTTTGCCGACCTTGGCGTCGGGCCCGTGGTGGTCTCGCTCTCGCCCGAGCTGTTCTTCCGGGTGGACGCGGCCGGGCGCATCGGCTCGCGCCCCATGAAGGGCACCGCGCCGCGCGATCCCGATCCCCGGCGCGACGCCGCCCTGGCCGCCGAACTCCAGGCGAGCGAGAAGGCCCGGGCCGAGAACCTGATGATCGTGGACCTGCTGCGCAACGACATCGGCCGCCTGTCGCGGCCCGGCAGCGTCCGCGTCCCCGCGCTTTATGCCATCGAGCCCTACGCCACCGTCCACCAGATGACCTCGACGGTGGAAGGGGTGCTGGCCGAGCCCGCGTCGCTCGCGCGGCTGATGCCTGCGCTGTTCCCCTGCGGATCGGTGACCGGAGCGCCCAAGATCCGTGCCATGCAGATCATCCGCGAGATCGAGCCGCATCCGCGCGGTGTCTATTGCGGCGCCGTGGGATGGATGGCGCCGGACGGCTCCTGCGATTTCTCGGTCGCCATCCGGACCCTCAGCATCCGGGGGCAGGACGTGACGCTGAACGTGGGCGGCGGCATCGTCGCCGATTCGACGGCGCAGGGCGAATGGGACGAGGCGCTCTGGAAGACCCGCTTCGTGGGGCCGGCGCTCGATGGCTGACCTTCTCCTCATCGAGACCCTTGCCTGGGACGGGACGGCACCCGTGCGGGAGGCGCGGCACCTGGGGCGGATGGGCCGCTCGGCCGCCGCGCTGGGCTGGCCGTTCGACAGGGACGCGGCCGAAGCGGCGTTGCGGGAGGGGCGGACCGCGCCCGCGCGGATGCGGCTGACGCTGGCGCCCTCGGGGCGGTTCGCCGTCACCGAAGGACCGCTGCCCGCCCCGGCGCCGCTCTGGCGCGTGGCGCTCCATCCCGAACGGCTCGACTCGGCGGACCCCTGGCTCGGGCACAAGACCACGAACAGGGCCCTGTACGACCGCGCGCGCGCCGCCCTTCCACCCGGGATCGACGAATGGATCTTCGCCAACGAGCGGGGGGAGGTCTGCGAGGGCACCATCACCAACCTGTTCTTCGACCGGGGCGAGGGCTGGCGCACCCCGCCACTTGGCTCGGGGTGCCTGCCGGGCATCCTGCGCGAGGAAATGCTGGAGCAGGGCGCCCAGGAGGAGGTGCTGGCGGTCGCCGACCTGCCCCGGGTGCGGCTGGCCGTCGGCAATGCCCTGCGGGGGATCGTCCCGGCGGAGATGGCCGCGTGACCCGCGCCGCTTGACTTCCCCGGCCCTTTGCGATGGATCGGCCCGACCGTTCCGGAGGACCGCCCATGCACCGCTACCGCACCCAAACCTGCGCCGACCTGCGCGCCTCCGATGTCGGACAGACCGTGCGGCTGGCCGGCTGGGTCCACCGCGTCCGCGACCATGGCGGCATCCTGTTCGTGGACCTGCGGGACCATTACGGCGTGACCCAGTGCCTCGCGGACCCCGACTCCCCGGCCTTCAAGGACGTGGAGAAGCTGCGGTCCGAGTGGTGCATCCGCATCGACGGCACGGTCAAGGCGCGGGACGCCGGGCTGGTGAACCCCAAGATCCCCACCGGCGAGGTCGAGGTCTTCATCCGCGAGGTCGAGGTGCTGGGCCCGGCGGGCGAACTGCCGCTCCAGGTCTTCGGCGACCAGGAATACCCGGAGGAGACGCGGCTCCGCTACCGCTTCCTCGACCTGCGGCGCGAGCAGATGCAGCGCAAGATGACGCTGCGGAGCGACGTCGTCCGCAGCCTCCGCCAGCGGATGTGGGACCAGAACTTCCGCGAATACCAGACGCCGATCATCACGGCCTCCTCGCCCGAGGGGGCGCGCGACTTCCTCGTGCCGAGCCGCCTCCATCCCGGCAAGTTCTACGCGCTGCCCCAGGCGCCACAGCAGTTCAAGCAGCTGCTCATGGTGTCGGGCTTCGACCGTTATTTCCAGATCGCGCCCTGCTTCCGCGACGAGGACCCGCGGGCCGACCGCAGCCCCACCGACTTCTACCAGCTCGACCTGGAGATGTCGTTCGTGACGCAGGAGGACGTCTTCGCGACGGTCCAGCCGGTTATCAAGGGCGTGTTCGAGGAGTTCGGCGGGGGCCGCAAGGTCGATGCCGACTGGCCGCTGATCTCCTACCGCGACGCCGCGCTCTGGTACGGCACCGACAAGCCCGACCTGCGGAACCCGATCAAGATGCAGGTCGTGAGCGAGCACTTCGCCGGCGGCGGCTTTGGGATCTTCGCCAAGCTCCTCGAGCAGGAGGGAACGCAGGTCCGCGCCATTCCCGCGCCCAAGGGCGGGTCGCGCAAGTTCGCCGACCGCATGAACGCCTGGGCGCAGAAGGAAGGGCTGCCGGGGATGGGCTACATCTTCTGGCGCGAGGCCGAGGGTGGCGCGGGCATGGAAGCCGCCGGTCCCGTGGCCAAGGCGCTGGGGCCCGAGCGGACCGAGGCGATCCGCACGCAGCTGGGCCTGGGGCTTGGCGACGCGGCCTTCTTCCTGGGCGGCAAGCCCGAGACCTTCGAGAAGATCGCCGGGCGGGCGCGGACCGTCATCGGCGAGGAGCTGGGGCTGACCGACAAGGACCGCTTCGCCTTCTGCTGGATCGTCGATTTCCCGATGTACGAGAAGACCGACGACGGGAAGATCGACTTCTCGCACAACCCGTTCTCGATGCCGCAGGGGGGCCTCGAGGCGCTGGAGGGCGATCCGCTGGAGGTCGTGGCCTACCAGTACGACCTGGCCTGCAACGGCTACGAGCTGATCTCGGGCGGGATCCGCAACCACCGGCCGGACATCATGTTCAAGGCCTTCGAGATCGCGGGCTATCCCAATTCGGAAGTCGAGAAGCGGTTCGGCGGCATGGTCAACGCCTTCCGCTATGGCGCGCCCCCGCACGGCGGCTGCGCGGCGGGCATCGACCGGATGGTCATGCTGCTCGCCGACGAGCAGAACATCCGCGAGGTCATCCTGTTCCCGATGAACCAGCGGGCCGAGGACCTCCTCATGGGCGCACCCAGCGAGCCCACGCCCGCGCAGCTGCGCGAGCTCGGGCTCCGGGTCGTCACCGAGGCCAAGTAGGCGGTCCCAGGCCCGGCGAAGCTCCGGGTCGAGAAGCCTGCGCCAGGGGGCGTTTCGCTGCCGGGTGCGGCTGGCGTTGAGGCGGACGACGGCAAGGAAGCCGTCGTCGCAGCCATAGGCGTGCATCCATTCGATGGGGTCGTCGCAGGTGGTCATGGGCTGGGCCTCGGGTCCGGTCGGGGCCGCGTGGGACGGCCGATCCCCGGCAGGATCGCGCGGACGGATTAACGGAGTCCGAGGGCTGGGAACGCTGGAGCCGCGGTTCGCGCAACGGCCCCCTGGTTCATGGGGCCAAGGGCGGCGGGGGGCCGGCGCGGGGCGTTGCGCGGGCCTGCGGGAAACCGGCGCGGCGACCGGCGGGCCGCGCGAATCAACGGGGCGTCAGGAGCCCAGGCCGGTCAGGACGCCCACCGCCAGTTCGGCCCAGACATAAAGGACCGCCCCCAGGATCACGAGCGCGGCGACGGCGCGCCGGGACGGGCGTCGCGTGGCGATTTCCCAGGCGCCGCAGCCCAGGGCGAGAAGGAGCCCCAGGGCCAGGAAATCCTCGGGCCCCCAGGCGACCTCGTCGGTGACGCGCATGGCGAGGGCCGGGACGAGGAGGAGAAGGGCGGCGCCGGCCCAGGGAAGGACGCGCCAGCGAAGATGGGGGGTCATGGGCCTGCCTCCGTAGGGCGGCGCCGGCGCGGGGCCGGGGACGCGCGGTGGGCCAAGGATAGACCGGGACGCGGGACCTGTCGACCGGCCTGCCCCTGGACGGACGGGGCCGAGGGTCCGGGCGGCCCCTCGGGGCGGCGACGGGACGGAGCGCGCCCTTGCGGAGGGCCGGTCGGCGGGCGAGGGTTGCGCCGCAACGCAAGGAGACCCCATGGACCAGCCCCGTTTCGGTGACCCCGTCCCCGACTGGACGCCGCCGCCCCGGCCCGGGCCGGAGGTGATGGACGGGCACTGGGTTCGGCTCGAGCGGCTGGACCCGGCCCGGCACGCCCATCAGGTCCATGCGGCCAACCGCGCGTCGGACGCGATCTGGAACTACCTGCCCTATGGCCCCTTTGCCCAGGAGGAGGAGTGGCAGGCCTGGGCCGAGGGGATGGCCGGGCGGCCCGACCCGTTCTTCTATGTCATCCGCGACCTCGACACCGGGCGGGCGTCCGGCGTGGCGAGCTATCTGCGGATCACGCCCGAGGCCGGGTCCATCGAGGTGGGCCACATCAACCTGTCGCCCGCGCTGCAACGGACGCCCGCCGCGACCGAGGCCATGGTGCTGATGATGGGCTGGGCCTTCGATGCGGGCTACCGCCGCTACGAATGGAAGTGCGATGCGCTGAACCTGCCCTCGCGCCGCGCGGCGCAGCGGCTGGGGCTGTCCCATGAAGGAATCTTCCGGCAGGCGACGGTGGTGCGGGGGCGCAACCGGGACACCGCCTGGTTCGCCGCCATCGACAAGGAATGGCCGGCGCTGAAGGCGGCGTTCGGAGCCTGGCTCGATCCGGCGAACTTCGACGCCGAGGGGCGGCAGCGGGTGGCGCTCTCGTCCCTGACCGCGCCGCTGCTGGCGGCCCGGGACCCGGTGCAGGGCTAGAGCGCCGGGCCGTCGCCCAGGCGGTCCCGCACGAGGCGGAGCAGGGGGGCCACTGCCGAGCCCTCGCCCCGATGCGCCGCCCGCGCGGCATTGGCCAGGATGCGATCCCCGGCGCCGCGGGCCACCCCGCCCAGGAAGCGCGTGACGTAGTCGAGCGGCGGCTCCTCCTGCGCGAGGAGGTGGGCGGCGTGGGCGAGATCCTCCCGCAGGGCGGTCGGGTCGGGGGGCGGATCGCTGGCCGGCACGGCCCGCCGCGCGCCGGGCTGGCAGTCCGCGGGCAGGCGGGACAGGACCATGGCCTGGAAGGCGGCGAGGCCGACGGGCTTGGGGAGGAAGCCGTCGGCCCCGGCGCGCAGGGCGGCCTCGGCCAGGCCGGACTCCCCGCTCAGCCCCAGGAGGACGTCGATGCGGGGGCGGGCCTGGTCCAGCCGGCGGATCAGGTCGAGGCCCGAGCCGTCGGGCAGGTGGAGGTCCACCACCGCAACGTCGGGCCGGTAGCCCCGCAGGTGGCGTTCGGCGGTGGCGAGGCTGTCGGCGCGGCGGAGGCGGCCGCCCGACTGGCGGCAGAGCAGGCGGATCGCCTCGGAGGCGAGGCGGCTGTCCTCGACCAGGAGGAGGGTGCGGCCGGCCAGGGGCTGGTCGGCCGGGGGAATGCGGTAGGGCCGGAAATCGTCCAGGCTGCCCATGGCGAATCGTCCTTGTCTATCCTTTCGTCGGTTTTCGCCGCTCGTGGTGAATGTCCGGTTAATCACAAGCGGCTTGCCTTTGGCGCGGGCCTGGGACGAAATCGGGCCATGATCGGACGACTGAATCATGTGGCGATCGTGGTGCCCGACCTCGCGGAGGCCGTGGCCCGCTACCGCGACGCCCTGGGGGCCGAGGTCGGGCCGCCGCAGGACCTGCCCGAGCACGGGGTCCGGGTGGTCTTCGTGACGCTGCCCAACACCAAGGTGGAGCTGCTGGAGCCCCTGGGCGAGGGGAGCCCGGTCGACGGGTTCCTCGTGAAGAACGCCGCCGGGGGCATCCACCACATCTGCTACGAGGTCGAGGACCTCCTGGCCGCGCGGGATCGCCTGCTGGCCACCGGCGCGCGCGTGCTGGGCGGAGGGGAGCCCCGGATCGGGGCGCATGGCAAGCCGGTCCTGTTCCTGCATCCCAAGGACTTCAACGGCACGCTGGTCGAGCTCGAGCAGGCCTGAGGCGGCGGGTCTGGGGTAGCGGGCCCGAAGTGGAGGGCCTGCGGCACCGTCGCGCCTTGGCCCCGGCGGGCGGAACGCGTATGTGCGGCGTGGTCTCAGCGAGGTTTCCATGAGCATCACCGGCGCCATCGTCCTGTTTGCCGTCACCTGGTTCATGGTGTTCTTCATCGTGCTGCCGCTCGGCAACGTCACGCAGGGCGATGCGGGGCAGATCGTGCCCGGCACGCACGCCTCCTCGCCGCACGAATTCGACCTGGGGCGCAAGATGCGGATCACCACGATCTGGGCCGTCGTCATCTGGGCCGGGCTGTCGGCCATGCTGATCTGGGGGCCCTGGGGCGTCCGCGACCTGGACTGGTTCGGCCGCATGGACCCCGAGCAGGTGAACTAGCGCCTCTTGAGGCGGTGGTAGAGGTGGGTGAAGGCCGCCGCGCCTAGGGGCGGCACGATCAGGTTCAGGATCGGCACGAAGAGCGGGATCGCCATGAGGCATCCGGCCAGCCAGATCCGTCCGCGGTTGGCCCGCAGCATCCGCCTGGCGCCCTCGGCGCCTTCGCGGCGGAGCGCGGCGACCTGGAAGTACTCGCGCCCGAGCAGGAAGCCGTTCAGCGCGATGAAGATCAGCGGCGCGAAGGGCGCGAGCACGAGGTAGGCGATCAGGGCCACGGCATTGGCCAGGAGCACCACGCCGAAGGCGCCGAGCGATTCGCGCAGCGCCTCGCCCCAGCCCTGCGGCCGGACGCGGGGCAGGCCGGGGTAGTGCCGGTCCTCCACGGCCTCGGCCACCTCGTCGAGGAAGAGCGAGGTCATCGCCGAGGCGACCGGGACCATCAGGACCACCGACAGGACCAGCAGCACCGGCACGAGCGTCCATCCGGCGAGGTCGTCGAGCCAGGTCACGTCGCCGATCCAGGGCAGGGCCACGTCGTCGGGCAGGAGCCACTGGAGCAGCCAGAGAAGCCCCCCCGACAGGGCGGCCAGCAGCAGCACCGCCAGCCCCACGCCCCGCCAGACGACCCGCTGGAAGCGCGGGTCCCCCATCTGCGCGAGCGCGAGCGAGATGTCCCGGATCACGACCGGACCCAGGTCACGAGCCGGCCCAGGTCGGGGCGCGGCCGGTCGGGCGCCTCCATGGTGGGGGTGCCGATGTGGATGAGGCCGGCGACGGTTTCGCCGGGGGCGAGGCCCAGGCCGTCGCGCACGAAGGTTTCGTCGTAGGTGGGCCAGCCGGTGAGCCAGTTCGCCCCGTAGCCCGCCGCGGTCGCGGCGTTGAGGAGGCCCAGGCAGACGGCCCCGGCGGAGTAGGTTTGCTCGATCAGCGGCACCTTCTCGGTGGGCCGGGGCACCTGGATCACGACGATGGCGAGGTCGGCCATGGAATACTGGGAGGCGGACTTGGCGATCTTGTCGGGCTCGATGCCCAGGGCGGGGCCGCGCGCCTCGACCAGCCGGGCCAGGCGGTCGGTCGCCGGCCGGGTGAGGACCAGGAAGCGCCAGGGCTCGAGCTTGCCGTGGTCGGGCACGCGGGTCGCGGCGGCGAGGAGCTGCGTCACCTCCTCGGGCGAGGGGATGGGGAGGCCCAGGGTCCGCGCGGGGCGCGAGCGGCGCGACAGCAGGAAGTCGAGCGCGGCGGGGTTCTTTTCGGGCATCTTGGGTCCTTCGGATGGGTCGGGGATGAGGTAGCGACGCCGAGGCCGGGTGGGAAGGGCGCAGTCCGATCCCGCACGACGGCAGAGGGTCCGGCCCCTGGATCACAAACGACACGGGGCGTCGCCTCCGTCGCTCCGTCCCGGTCCGGGCGGCGCTAGGCAGCGGCATGGACGGCACCTGGGACACCATCATCGTTGGCGCGGGCTCGGCGGGCTGCGCGCTGGCCTACCGGCTTTCGGAGGACCCGCGGCGGCGGGTGCTCGTGATCGAGGCGGGGGGGCATGACCGGCGGCTCTTTGTCCATATGCCCCTGGGCTACGGGAAGCTGTTCTACGACGCCCGCGTCAACTGGATGTACCGGACCGAGCCCGACCCGGGGCTGAACGGCGTCGCGGACCACTGGCCGCGCGGCAAGATCGTCGGCGGGTCGTCCTCGATCAACGCGATGGTCTGGATCCGGGGGCATCACGGCGACTACGACGACTGGGAGGCCGCCGGGAACCCGGGCTGGGGGTGGCGCGACGTGCTGCCCGCCTTCAAGGCGCTGGAGGACAACGAGGCCGGCGCGGACGACTGGCGCGGCACCGGCGGGCCGCTGCATGTGGGCGCGGGCACGCGGGACGTGCATCCGCTGATCCACCGCGCCCTGGCGGCCTGCGAATTGGCCGGGCTGCCGTTCAACCCGGATTTCAACGGCGCCCGGATGGAGGGCGCGGGCCTGTACCAGATGACGATCCGGGGCGGGCGGCGGAACAGCGCGGCGCGCGCCTTCCTGCGGCCGGCGCGGGCGCGGGGGCGGGTCGAGGTCATGACCGGGGCGCATGCGACGCGCGTCCTGTTCGAAGGCCGCCGCGCGGTCGGCGTCGAGGTCGAGCGGGGCGGGCGGCGCATCGCCCTGCGGGCCGGGCGCGAGGTGGTGCTGTCGGCGGGCGCGATCGGGACGCCGCAGATCCTCATGCTGTCCGGCGTCGGCGACGGGGCGGCCCTGCAGGCGCTGGGCCTTCCGGTGGTCATGCACAACCCGAATGTCGGGCGGCACCTGAGCGACCATCAGGGCATCAACTACACCTGGCGGATGAGGCAGCCCACCTTCAACGACGTCCTGCGGCCCTGGTGGGGCAAGGCATTGGCCGGCGCGCGGTGGATCACCACGGGGCGGGGGCCGCTGTCGCTGTCGATCAACCACGGCGGCGGATTCTTCCGCACCGACCCGGGGCTGAGCCGGCCCAACATGCAGCTCTACATGCAGGCGTTCAGCACGCTCATCCCGCGCGAGGGGGAACGGCCCGTGCTGAACCCCGATCCCTTTCCGGGGATGTCGCTGGGGCTGTCGAACTGCCGCCCGACCAGCCGGGGCGAGATCACGCTGCGGTCGCCCGACCCCTTTGCCCCGCCCCGCATCGTCGCCAACGCCTATGGCACCGAGTCCGACATCCGCGAGATGCTGGCCGCGGTGAAGGTGCTGCGGCGGATCGCGGCGCAGGCGCCCTTCGCCGAGGTGGCCGAGGAAGAGCTTCGCCCCGGCCCCGGGGTGCAGGACGACGAGGCGCTGATCCACGACCTGCGCGCGCGGTCGGGGACGGTCTACCACCCCTCCTGCACGGCGCGGATGGGACCGGACGCCACGACGGGCGTCGTGGACGCGCGGCTTCGGGTGCACGGGGTCGAGGGGCTGCGGGTGGCCGACGCCAGCGCCTTTCCGACGCTGCCCGGCGGGAACACCAACGCGCCCGCGATCCTGGTCGGGTGGCGGGCGGGCGAGTTCCTGCGGGCGGAGGCCTAGGCCGGGCGCACCTTGTAGATGCCCTCGGGCAGGTTCAGCGCCGCGCGCAGGTCGCGGATCTGGGCCATGGAAAGGGTGACCTTGACCACCTCGTCCCGGCGTTCGTCGTACTGCTCCACGGTGACGCATTCCTCGAAGAGGCAGACCGTCACGTCCTCCTGGAGAGGGGCGGAGCCGTCATCCACCAGGGTGATGACGGTGGCGTCGAAATCGTGCTCGATGGTAACCATGGAGCAAGAGGTAAGGCGGTGCGTCCGGTCCCGCAACCGTGGCCGCGAAGTCAGGGTGGCAATGCCGATCTCGTGATCGGGGGGCGGTGGATGCTGGTCCGTGCGGGCGGCGGCGCGTAGGCTGGTCCCGCGACCCCCCTCCAGCCCACCGGAACCATGAGCCTGCGCCCCCTTGCTGCCCTTGCGGCCTGCCTGATCCTTGCCGCCTGCGGAACGCCCTGGGGCACCCCCCGCGAGACCCGGGCCCCCGGCCCGCCGTCCGACATGGCGGAGACCCAGGTCCGGACCTTCCTCGAGGTCGTGACGCGGGTGGAGCCCGTGGCCGAGGCGGAATGCGCCAGGCACAACCCCACCGCCAACTGCGATTTCCGCATCGTCGTGGACGACCGGCCGGGGATGCCGCCCAACGCGTTCCAGACGATCGACCAGAGGGGCCGGCCGCTCCTGGCCTTCACGACCTCGCTGATCGCGAGCGTGCGGAACCCCGACGAACTGGCGCTGGTCGTGGCCCACGAGGCCTCCCACCACATCGCGGGCCATCTGGCGCGGCAGGACGAATATGCCTCGATGGGGGCGGCGGTCTTCGGCCAGATCGCGAGCCAGGCCGTCGGGGCGACCCCGGCCTCGATCCGGGACGCGCAACGGCTGGGGGCCGAGGTCGCCGCGCGGAGCTATTCCAAGGAGTTCGAGCTGGAGGCCGACCGGCTTGGCACCTTCGTGGCCGCCGAGGCGGGGTACGACCCGGTCCATGGGGCCGAGTTCTTCCTGCGCCTGCCCGATCCGGGGAACCGGTTCCTGGGCACCCACCCCGCCAACGCGGAGCGGATCGCCGCCGTCCACGAGGCGGCCCGGGAGATCGGCCTGATCTAGGCGAAGGTGCCGAGCGCGATGGCCGCGAAGAAGCAGCCCGAGGCCGCCAGCACGAAGGCGTGCCAGATCGCGTTGGAGAACTTGAGGCTTTCCCAGGCGAAGAAGGCCACCCCGAGGGTGTAAAGGACGCCCCCCAGCGCGGTGAGGAGAAGGGCGGGGCCGGGCAGCGTGGCGGCCAGGGGCCAGAACAGCAGCACCCCCAGCCAGCCCAGGCCCAGGTAGAGCCCGAAGCCCAGCGGGCCGGGTTCGCGCCAGAAGAACATCTTGCTGACGGCTCCGACCAGGGCAAGGCCCCAGATCACGGCCAGGATGCTCCAGGAGAAGGTGGTGCCCACCAGCGCGGCCAGGGGCGTGCAGGTCCCGGCGATCTTGAGGAAGATGGCCGCGTGGTCGATGCGCCGCAGCGTGGGGCGAAGCCCTTCCCACGGGGTCATGTGGTAGAAGGCCGAGGACAGGAAGGTCGCCATCAGCGCGAGCCCGTAGACCACCACGGCCACCGCCCGTCCGCGTTCCGCGTGCATCGCCGCCTCGGTGGTGAGGACCGCCGCGCCGCCCAGGGCGAAGGTGACGCCAAGCGCGTGGATGACGCCGTCCGCGATGCGCTCCGAGCGGGCGTAGGCGGGATAGGCGGAGAGCGGTCGATCCATGGGCGCCAGTTGGGTGTGGGGGCGGCAGCCCACGCGATGGGCCGCCGTCCGGTCGTGGCCTCGTGTGATGATGAGTCAACGCGCCACGGCCCGCTTGGGTCCCTCGGGTCCCGTGAAATCCGCTGCCGCCGCGGGGCAGGCCGGGGCGCCGGGCTCAGGCGGGCTGACGCTCGGGCACGACGCGGTTGCGGCCGGCGGCCTTGGCGGCATAGAGCGCGGCGTCCGCGCGGGCCACCAGATCGGAGGCCGTCAGGCCGGCCGCGAGGTCGTCCGCCGTGGCCGCCGCGACCCCGATCGAGATCGTCACGGAAATCTCCCGCAGCGCGGCCTCCCGCGCGGGGGTGCCGGTCAGGGCGGCCGCGCCGTGCCGGAGGGGGGAGGCGTCGCCCCGGCCGTCCAGGTCGAACGGGCGGACCGCGATAGCCCGGCGGAGCCCTTCGGCGATGGCCTGCGCCTCGGTCAGGGTGGCGCCCGGAAGGACGGCGCGGAACTCCTCGCCGCCGACGCGGGCGAGGTGGTCGCTGCGGCGCAGATGCGCCTTGAGGCGGCGGGCCACCTCGGCCAGGACGCGGTCGCCCGCGCCGTGGCCCAGCCGGTCGTTGATCGACTTGAAGCGGTCGATGTCCAGCATCATCACCGCCAGCCCGTCCCCGGACTGCCGCGCGGCCTCGGCCAGCCGGAGCAGGGCGGGGTTGGCGTGGTGCAGGTTGTAGAGTCCGGTGAGCGGGTCGGTGACCGCCGCCCTGAGCCGCGACCGGACCTGGGCCCGCAGACGTTCCGCCGCTGCCTTGCGGTCCAGCAGGGCACAGGCGCGGAGGGCGATCTCCTCGGGCGGGACGGTGGCGGTGACCACGTCCCCCGCCCCGAGGTCGAGCGCAAGCGCCGCGGTCTCGATGGCGCGGCCGGGCAGCAGGACCATGGTGGCGGCGTCGCGGGTGGCCTGCCGTCCGCGCAGGTCGGCCAGGATCGCCAGGATCCGGGCGCCCTGGTCCAGGTCGCCGCGGACGGCCGTCGCCTCGATGACGATGAGGTCGGGCGGGGGCCCCTCGGGCCCGGCGGGACCGAAGGCGACGTCGGCGCCGAGAAGGCGTCCCAGCAGGTCCGGGGACAGCCCGGCGCCGCCGGCGATCGGCGACATGACGAAGACCCTGGGCCGGGCCAGCGCGCCAAGGGGCGCGGCGCCGGGACCGGAGGGCCAGAAGGTCGCGGCGGCCTCGGCCAGGCCGATCATGGGCAGGGCCACGTCCTCGCGCCCGGGGAGGGCGGCCGCCGCCTCGCGGGCGCGGAGGAGGCTGCGGACCCGGGCCTGCAGGATGCGGGCGGCGATGTCGTGGTCGGTCACCTCCTCGGCCCCGGCGCGCAGGGCGGCGAGCCGGAGGGCCGGGCGGCCGGGCGGCACGAGCGCCAGCGTGGGAAAGGGCCTCCCGCCGTCGGGCGAGGCATGGCCGATCCCGGCATGGGCGGCGTCCCCCTCGCGGTCGAGGGCGATGACGAGGAGGTCGGGCCGCCGGGTCAGCCGCGCCGCAAGGCCCGACGGATCGTCGTCCTCCTCGACCCGGAGGCCGATCTCCTGGAGCGCGGACCGGATCTGGGCGCGCCGGGCCGGGTTCCTATCGACAATCAGCACATGGCCGCCCATCATCCCGCTTCCATCACTGGCCACTGCCGGTCCCTGCGGGACGGTTGTCGTCCAGAAGCATTAATAAAATCTTTCACTTCCGGTGAGGCCAACCCATGACACCCGACCGCGCCGAAACCATCGCCCTGCAGGCCCTGACCTGGATCGCCGCCGACGAGGAGCTGCTCCCGCAGTTGGCGGGGGCCACGGGCGCCAGCCTTGCCGACGCGAGGGAGAGAATGCAAGACCCTGTTTTCCTTGCTGGAATTCTGGAGTTCCTGACCATGGAGGACCGCTGGATCCGGCGGTTCTGCGACGATCAGGGCCTGGCCTACGAGGAGCCGATGCGCGCGCTCATGGCGCTGCCGGGTCAGCAGAGAAGCGAATGGCCCTGAGCCGCGGTCGCGCTGACGCTGCGTCATTTATTAACTGAACAGAACGGGAATCGCGGAATGGCGCGCATCAGGGGCGTCGTCTTCGACAAGGACGGCACGTTGTTCGACTTCCAGGCGACCTGGGGGGCTTGGAGCCGGGGCATGATCGAGGCCGAATCGCGCGGCGACCCGGACCTGGCGGCCCGCATTGCCGAGGTGCTGGGCTATGACCTCGGGACCGGGCTGTTCCGGCCCGAGAGCATCGTGATCGCCTCCACCACCGAGACGGTGGCCGAGCATCTGCTGCCGCTCCTACCCTGGACGCGCAAGGAGGAGCTGATGGCCCGCATGAACGCGCGGGCGGCGGGCGCGCCGCAGGTGGAGGTGCCGCGCCTGCGCGCCGTTCTGGAACACCTGGCGGAGCTGGACATCGCGCTGGGCGTGGCGACCAACGACACCGAGGCCCCGGCGCGGACGCATCTGCGCGAGGCCGGGGTCGAGGCGATGTTCGGCTTCATCGCCGGGTTCGACAGCGGCTGGGGCGGCAAGCCCGGGGCCGGGCAGCTTCTGGCCTTCGCGGCGGCCGTGGGGCTCGATCCCGCCGAATGCGCGATGGTGGGGGACAGCCTGCACGACCTGTCGGCCGCGCGGACCGCCGGGATGCGGGGCGTGGGCGTGCTGACCGGGGTCGCCGGGCGCGCGACGCTGGCCCCGGCGGCGGACGTGGTGCTGGGCTCGATCGCCGAGCTGCCGGACTGGGTCGCGGCCCAGGGCTGAGCGGGGAAGCGCCGAAAGCGACGCAGGCTGTCGCTTCGGGGTCCGACCCGGAGCGCGGGGCCTGACAGGCTGTCCCCGGACTGCAAGGGGGGAAGGGCGCCATGCCGAACGATCTGGCCGAGGCCGCGACCGCAGGGGCGCGCAAGCGCCGTTCGGGAGGCCGCGCGGGCAACGCCGCCCGCCGCGGCACCGCCGTCATGGAGCAGATGCCCTGGCGCATCCCCGTCAACCACGACCGCCCCGTCGAGCCGCTGGACGAAGCCGGGGTGCAGGCGATCCATGACGGCGCGATGCGCATCCTCGAGGAGATCGGGATCGAGTTCCTGAACGAGGAGGCCGTGGCGCTGTTCCGGGCCGCGGGCTGCACCGTGAACGGCACCAACATCCGCATGGGCCGCGACTGGGTCATGGAGATGGTGGGCCGCGCGCCCGAGACCTTCACCATCACGCCCCGCAACCCCGACCGCGTGCTGCCCATCGGCGGCACGGCCCTGCTGTTCGGGAACGTCTCGTCGCCGCCGAACTACTGGGACATGGAGATCGGCCGGAAGGTGCCCGGCACCCGCGAGCATTGCGCCAACCTGTTCCGGCTGACGCAGCACTTCAACTGCATCCACTTCGCGGGCGGCTATCCGGTGGAGCCGGTGGACATCCATCCGTCGGTCCGGCACCTCGACGTGCTGTTCGACAAGCTGACCATCACCGACAAGGTCGCGCACGCCTATTCGCTGGGCCGCGAGCGGGTCGAGGACGCCATGGAGATGGTGCGGATCGCGGGCGGCCTCTCGGAGGAGGAGTTCCGCGCCACGCCCCGGATGTACACCAACATCAACTCGACCTCGCCGCTCAAGCACGACCAGCCGATGATCGACGGCTGCCTGCGGATGATCCGGCGCGGGCAGGCGGTGGTGGTGACGCCCTTCACGCTGGCGGGGGCCATGGCGCCGGTGACGATGGCGGGGGCGGTCGCGCTGTCCATCGCCGAGGCGCTGTCGGCCATCGCGCTCTTCCAGTGGGTGTCGCCCGGCTGCCCCTGCGTGATCGGCACCTTCACCAGCAACGTGGACATGAAGTCGGGGGCGCCCGCCTTCGGCACGCCGGAATACATGCGCGCCACGCAGATGACCGGGCAGATGGCGCGGTTCTACGGGCTGCCGATGCGCGCCTCGGGCGTGTGCGCGGCCAACGTGCCGGACGGGCAGGCGATGTGGGAGACCTCCAACAGCCTGTGGTCGGCGGTGCAGAGCCGGACCAACATGGTCTATCACGCGGCGGGCTGGCTGGAGGGCGGGCTGATCGCCTCCCCCGAGAAGTTCGTCATGGACTGCGAGGTCCTGCAGATGATCCAGCGCTACATGGAGCCCGAGGTCTGGGCCACGGGCGTCGACGACATCGCGCTGGAGGCGATCCGCGAGGTGGGGTCGTCGGGGCACTACTTCGGCATCCAGCACACGCAGGACCGCTATGCGAAGGCCTTCTACGCGCCCTTCGTGTCGGACTGGCGCAACTACGAGGCCTGGGAGGTCGCGGGTGGCGTCTGGACGCCGGAGCGGGCGCATCGGCTCTACAAGGAGATCCTCGCGGAGTTCGAGGAGCCCCCGATGGACGCGGGCGCGCGCGAGGAGCTGGTGGAGTTCGTGGCCCGGCGCAAGCGCGAGGGCGGGGCGCCCACGGATTACTGACGAACCGGGCTGCCCAGCCGTCCGCGCGGAGGCTGCGCGGGGGCCAGGGCGGTGATGTCCGGCGCATGGGAGCAAGGCCATGGATCTGTCCACCTGGGCGGGCTTCGTGCTCGCGTCCTCGGTTCTGCTGGTGATCCCGGGACCGACGATCCTTCTGGTCGTGTCCTATGCGCTGGGGCAGGGGATGCGGGCGGCGGCGCCGCTGGCGGTGGGGGTCGCGCTGGGGGACTTCACGGCGATGACGCTGTCGATGCTCGGGCTCGGGGCGGTGCTCCACGCCTCGGCGCTGCTGTTCACGCTGCTGAAATGGGCGGGGGCGGCCTACCTCCTGTGGCTGGGGGTGCAGCTTTGGCGCGCGGGCGGCACCCTGGGGGCGCAGCCGCGGCAGGACGGGGCGCGGCCCCTGCGGATGGTGGGCCATGCCTGGCTGGTGACCGCGCTCAACCCCAAGAGCATCACCTTCTTCGTGGCCTTCCTGCCCCAGTTCCTTGACCCCGGGCAGGACCTTGGCCCGCAGATGATGGTCATGGAGGCGACGTTCCTTGCGCTCGCCTTCGCGAACGCCCTGGGCTACGGCCTGCTCGCGGCGCGGGCGGGACGGGTCGCGGCGTCGCCCCGGCTCGTGCGGGCCTTCAACCGCACGGGCGGCACGCTCCTGATCGGCGCCGGCGCCTGGACCATCGTGCGGACCTGAGCCTCACGTTTTCGTGATGACGAATTTTCGCTGGGCGCCGAAACTTCGGCCCGGCGCGGTTCGTGGCTTCGGGCGTTCCCGGGGACGATCCCCGGGGTTTCGCAGACCGAACTCAGGGAGACGCCATCATGAAGACGCTGCTTGCCGCCACGGCCCTTACCCTCGTGGGGGGCTTCGCCTTCGCCCAGGAGAACCCGATGGTCGGGGGCGCCGAGATGCCGGCGACCAACGACATCGTCACCAACGCCGTGAACTCGGCCGACCACACCACGCTCGTGGCGGCGGTGCAGGCCGCGGGCCTTGTCGAGACGCTGCAGGGCGAAGGCCCCTTCACCGTCTTCGCGCCGACCAACGAGGCCTTTGCCGCGCTGCCCGCCGGGGCCGTGGACAACCTCCTCCTGCCCGAGAACAAGGACGCGCTGACGCAGGTCCTGACCTGCCACGTGGTGGGCGCCGAAGTCTTCTCCTCGGCGCTGGCCGAGATGATCGCCACGGACGGCGGCTCGCATCCGATCGAGACGCTGGGCGGCTGCACGATCACCGCCGCGATGAACGCCGCCGGGGACGGCATCACGCTCACCGATGAGAACGGCACCGTCGCCAACGTGACCATCCCCGACGTCGACCAGTCGAACGGCGTCATCCACGTCATCGACGCGGTTCTCCTCCCCGCCCAGTCGTGACGCGACGGGCCGGCGTCCACGAGCCCGGGCGCCGGTCCCGTTCCCCCGATCTCCCTTATCCAGTCGAAGGACACCCAGAGATGAAGACCATCCTTTCCGCCGTCGCGTTCGCCGCCCTGGCCCTGCCCGCCGCGGCGCAGATGGCCAATCCCATGGTGGGCGGCGCCGAGATGCCGGCCACGAACGACATCGTCACCAACGCGATGAACTCGGCCGACCATACGACGCTGGTGGCGGCGGTGCAGGCGGCGGGCCTTGTCGAGACGCTGCAGGGCGCGGGTCCGTTCACCGTCCTGGCCCCCACCAACGAGGCCTTCGCCGCGCTGCCGGCCGGGACCGTCGAGGCGCTTCTCGAGCCGCAGAACAAGGACCGCCTGGCGCAGATCCTGACCTGCCACGTCATTCCGGCCGAGGCCTTCTCGTCCGACATCGTCGGGATGATCCAGGCCGATGGCGGCACCCACGCGATCCAGACCGTCGGGGGCTGCACGCTTCAGGCGTCGGCGCGGAACGGCATGGTCATGCTGACCGACGAGCAGGGCCGCACCGCCACCGTGACCATCGCCGACGTGGACCAGTCGAACGGCGTGATCCATGTGATCGACAAGGTGCTGCTGCCGGCGGTGTCGGCCCAGCAGTAATCGCGGTCCGGCCCCCGCATGGGGGCCGCGTCCCAAGGCCATGGCCGCCGGATCCCAAGGGGCGATCCGGCGGCGTCCTGCGTTGGCGCGGGGCCTCAGGGGGCGAGGCAGGTGTCCAACGCCTCGGCCATGGCGCCGATGAGCGCCGGGTAAAGGTCGGGGCCGGGCGTCAGGAACACGCCGTCCGGGTCCACGGCGGCGGTCCGGAGCCTTGTGCCCTCGCCCAGGGTGGCGGCCCAGGCGGGATCCGTCTCGGCGTCGGTGAGAAGGCAGCGGACCTCGCCCGCCACCACCGCGTCCCGGAGCGAGGCGACGTCGGAGGGCGCCGGGGCCGCGCCGTCCGCATGGGCGATGGTCCAGTTCGCCGGAAGCCCCGCCGCGCGCTCCAGATACTGGTAGGCGTCGTGCCCGACCGCGTAGCCGACCCCCGCATGGGGCGCGAGGCGGGCGGTCAGGTCGGCGCGCAGCGCGGTCAGACGGGCGGCGGCGGCCTCGGCGTTCGCCTGGTAGGTGGAGGCGTTGTCCGGGTCCTGGGCGGCCAGCGCCTCGGCGATCGGGGTCAGCCAGGCCGCCGCGACCGCCGGATCGAGCCAGGCGTGCGGATCCAGGCCCCCGGCGGCGTGGTCGTGCCCGGCCTCGTCCGGCCCGGCGTGGCCGTGGTCGTCGTCATCGTGGGCGTGGTCGTCATGCCCATGGTCGTGATCGTGCCCCTCGTGCAGGTGCGCCCGGCCCCGTGCGGGGAGGGGCTGCCAGCCGGGGGCGTCGAGCAGCGCCAGCACCTGCGCCTGCGGGGCGAGGGACGCGATGGACTGGCCCAGCCAAGGCAGCAGCGCGTCGCCCGTCCAGACGATCAGGTCGGCCTCGGTCAGGGCCTGCGCCTCGGAGGGCGACAGGCTCGCGTCATGGGGCGAGGTGCCCTGCGGCACGATCAGCGCGGGGCCCCCGAGGTCGCCCATCACCATGGCCACGAGGCTGTGCACCGGCGCGGTGTCGGCCAGCACCGCCGGCACCTCGGCCCGGAGCGGGGCGGCCGACAGCAGCAGGAGGGCGACGGTGGCGCGGAAGATCTGGGTCATGGCGGCTCCTTGGATTGGGTGCCGGGCACCTAGCGCGGATGTTATAGTATAACAAGAGGCGATGTTATGATGTAACGTCCGGCCTTGCCGCGCGGCGGCGGAGGTGCTAGCTCTCGTTACCTTGTAACGGGGTTCGCCCATGTCCCATGCCTTCGACCGCCACGACCACGGCACCTGCATCGCCTCGGCCCTGTCCGCGGCCGAAGCGGCCTGCGCCGGACGCGGGATGCAGCTCACGCCCCTGCGGCGGCGGACGCTCGAGATCCTTCTCGAGTCGCATGTCGCGCTGGGGGCCTACGACGTGCTGGCCCGGCTCGAGGCGGAGGGGTTCGGCTCCAAGCCGCCGGTCGCCTATCGCGCGCTGGGCTTCCTGGTGGAGAACGGCTTTGCCCACCGGATCGAGGGCCTGTCGGCCTATGTCGCCTGCGCCCGGCCCGGCAGCCCGCACGACCCGAGCTTCCTCGTGTGCCGGTCCTGCCGCCGGGTCGCCGAGGAGGAGATCCAGGCCCCCCTGGCCCCCGAGGCCGAGGCCGAGGGCTTTGCCATCGAGCGGACCGTGGTGGAAGCGCAGGGGCTTTGCCCGGCCTGCCGGGGGAGGGCGTGATGGACCTGATCGCCGCCGACGGCATCGACGTGCGCCATGGGGCGACGCAGGTGCTGCATGGGGTCTCGCTCCGCGTCGCCAAGGGCGAGATCGTCACGATCGTCGGCCCGAACGGGTCCGGCAAGTCCACGCTGCTGCGCTGCCTGATCGGCGCGCAGCGGCTGACCCGCGGGCGCGTGGTCAAGTCGCCGGGGCTGCGGATCGGCTATGTGCCGCAGAAGCTGCACATCGACCCGACGCTGCCCATGACGGTGCGGCGGTTCCTCGACCTGCCGGTGCGGGTCAGGGACGCCGACGCGCAGGCCGCCATGGACGAGGCCGGGGCCGGACATGTCATGGGGCGGCAGATGGCCGACCTGTCGGGCGGGCAGTTCCAGCGGGTGCTGCTGGCCCGCGCGATCCTGTCCCGGCCCGACATCCTGATGCTCGACGAGCCGACGCAGGGGCTCGACCAGCCGGGGGCGGCGGCCTTCTACCAGAGCCTGGAGGCGATCCGCGCGCATCTGGGCTGCGCGATCCTGCTGGTGAGCCATGACCTCCACGTCGTGATGAGCGCGTCGGACCGCGTCGTCTGCCTCAACGGCCATGTCTGCTGCGAAGGGCATCCGGCCGTGGTCTCCGCCGCGCCCGCCTACCGGGAGCTGTTCGGGACCGGGACTCGGGGGGCGCTGGCGCTCTACCGGCACGAGCACGATCATGCGGACCACGCCGCGCACCACCATCACCACCACGAAGAGGCATGATGCTGCTCGATTCCTTCCTGGTCCGCGCCGCGCTGGCGGGCGTGGGGGTGGCGCTGGCCGCGGGGCTGCTGGGCTGCTTCGTGGTCTGGCGGCGGATGGCCTATTTCGGCGACGCGACGGCCCATGCCTCGATCCTGGGGATCGCGCTGAGCCTTGCCTTCGGGACGCCGGTGACGCTGGGCATCCTGGCGGTCGCGGGGGCGATGGGGCTCCTGGTCTTTGCGCTGACCGACCGGGGGCTGGCGGCGGACACGGTGCTGGGGGTGCTGGCGCATGGGGCGCTGGGGCTGGGGCTTTTCGCGGTGGCGCTGACGCCGGGGCCCCGGGTGAACCTCGAGGCCTTCCTGTTCGGCGACGTGCTGACCGTGGGGCGGGACGACCTCGCGCTCATCTGGGGCGGCGTCGCGATCGTGGGCGTGCTGGTGTGGTGGAACTGGGGGCTGCTGCTCACCTCCACGCTGTCGGTCGATCTTGCGCACGCGCAGGGGATGGACCCGCGGCGGGGATCGCTGCTGCTGTCGCTGCTGCTGGCCGGTGTCGTCGCGGTGGCCATCCAGGTGGTGGGCGCGCTGCTGATCACCGCGCTCCTCATCATCCCGGCGGCGGCGGCGCGGAACCTGGCCCGGACGCCCGAGGGCATGGCCCTGGCCGCCTGCGCCATCGGGGTGCTGGCGGCAATGGGGGGGCTGGAACTGGCCGTGACGGCGGATTCCGGCGTCGGCCCGGCGACGGTGACCGTGGCCGTGGCCGTCTTTGCCGTGCTGACGGCGGCGGGCCGCCTGCGCCGGAGCTGAGCCGGATTCACGCTTGACTTAGGGTCAGTTTGTGCTTGTTTTGTTCTCATCCTGTCACAAGGGTGAGAGCCATGGCCCAGGGGCACGACCTCGCGATCCAGGCGCGCGGGATGATCAAGACGTTCGGAACGACGCGGGCCGTCGCGGGGATCGACCTCGACGTGCCCAGGGGGATGATCTTCGCCATCCTCGGCCCCAACGGAGCGGGCAAGACGACGCTGCTGCGGATGCTCGCCACGCTGCTCCGGCCGGACGGGGGCGAGGCGCGGGTCATGGGCCGCGACCTGCGGGCGGACCCGGACGGGGTGCGCGAGGTCATCAGCATGACCGGGCAGTTCGCTTCGCTGGACGAGGACCTGACCGGGCGGGAGAACCTGCGGCTGCTGGCGCGGCTTTGGGGCTTTCGCGGGCTGGCGGCGCGGGACCGGGCCGATTCGCTTCTGGCCGCCTTCGACCTGTCGGACGCGGGCGACAAGCAGGTGAAGGACTACTCGGGCGGGATGCGGCGGCGGCTCGACATCGCGGCCTCGCTGGTGGTCACGCCGGGGGTGCTGTTCCTGGACGAGCCGACGACGGGCCTGGACCCGACCGCGCGCGCCGGGGTCTGGAGCCTCATCAAGGGGCTGGCGCAGGGGGGCGTGACCATCCTGCTGACGACGCAGTACCTGGAGGAGGCCGACCAGCTGGCCGGGCGCATCGCGGTCATCGACCACGGCCGCAAGATCGCGGAAGGCACCAGCCGGGAGCTGAAGCGGCAGGCCGGGTCGGGGATGCTGCGGGTGACGCCGGCGCTGGGCTCGGAACTCGACCGGGCGGCGGCGGTGCTGGGGCGGGCGCTGGGCGCGGCGGTGCATCGGTCGGCCGAGGGCGCGGACCTGTCGGTGCCGGTGGCCGATGCCGTCGAGGCGAACTGGGCCCTGTCGGCCCTGGTCGAGGAAGGGATCGAGATCGGCGACTTCCGCATGGGGCAGCCGAGCCTCGAGGAGGTGTTCTTCGCGCTGACGGGGCGGCCCGGGGCGCAGGCCGGGGAGGCGCAGGCATGACCGACATGACCCTTGGACCCATCGCCCGTCCGGCGCGCGGCGGCCCCCTCGCGGTCGAGAGGCCGCCGCGCCCCTCGGCCCTGTCGAACGCGCTGGTGTTCGGATGGCGCGCGGTGCTCAAGTTCCGGCACGTCCCCGAGCAGCTCTTCGACCTCGTGATGACGCCGATCATGTTCACGCTGCTGTTCACCTTCGTGTTCGGCGGCGCGCTGGCGGGCAGCCCGGGCGAGTACCTCCAGTTCTTCCTGCCGGGGATCCTGGTGCAGACGGTGATCTTCAACTCGGTCTATTCCGGGGTCGGGCTTTGCACGGACCTGCAGAAGGGGCTGTTCGACCGCTTCCGCAGCCTGCCCATCTGGTCGCTCGCCCCCTTTGCGGGGCTGATGGTCGGCGACCTGCTGCGGCATGGGATCGCGGGCGGCATCATCCTCGCCATCGGGCTGCTGCTGGGCTACCGGCCCGAGGCGGGGCTGCCGGGGGTGCTGGGGGCGTTCCTGCTGCTGTTCGCTGTGGGGTTCGGCGTGGGCTGGGTGTTTCTCGTGATCGGGCTGCTGGTGCGGACGCCGATGACGGTGATGACCTTCGGGTTCACCTTCATCTTCCCGCTGGTCTTTGCCTCGAACATCATGGTGGACCCGGGCACGATGCCGGGCTGGCTCGAGGCCTTCGTGCGGGCCAACCCGGTGTCGCATGTCACGACGGCGCTGCGCGGGCTGCTGTCGGGGACGGCCACGGCGGGGCAGGTGGGGCTCGCGCTCATCGCTCCGGCGGTCCTGACGCTGCTGCTCGCCCCCGTGGTGCTGGCGCTTTACCGGAAGAAGTGAGCCGGGCGTCTTGAACTCCTCCGGCCGGGTCTGTAGCTAGGTGCGTCATGGTTTTCGGAGGGGACGCGATGTCCTGGACTGACGAGCGCGTCGAGACGCTGAAACGGATGTGGGCCGAAGGCGCCTCGGCCAGCCAGATCGCCAAGGAGCTGGGCCAGGTCACCCGCAACGCCGTGATCGGCAAGGTTCACCGCCTGGGCCTGTCCAACCGCGCGGTCCCCGGCGGACGGCCCGAGGACGGCGGGTTCGACATGGCCGATGAGGTTCTGGTGGAGGCCGCGCCCGCCCCGGCCGCCTCGGCCCCGGCGCCCGCCCCGGAGCCCGAGGAGGAGGACGAGGACGACGAGGAAGTCCCGGCCGCGCCCGAAGCCTCTGACGACGCCGAGGACGAGGAAAGCGAGGCGCCCGCGCCCTTCCGCCGCCAGATCATCCCGGCCGGCCAGCCGTTGCCGCCCCAGCCCTCGGCCAACGAGATCAGCCCCGAGGCGCAGGCCGCCGCCCTGGCCGTCGAGAAGACCGCCAAGCGGCTGACGCTGATGGAGCTGACCGAGAAGACCTGCAAGTGGCCGGTGGGCGACCCCGCGACGCCGAACTTCTGGTTCTGCGGGATGCCCGTCCAGCAGGGCAAGCCCTACTGCGAGGCCCATGTCGGCGTGGCCTTCCAGCCCATGAGCGCGCGCCGCGACCGGCGCCGCTAGGGCCTGCCCGACCCAGGGCCGTGCCGCGAGACCGGCAGGCCCTGGGCCGTCGAGGCCCCCTTGGGGCCGGGTCGGTCAGTTGACCGCGACCGGCCTGGAGCGGAACCGGGCCACCGTCTCGCGCTCGGCGCGCTTGCAGACCTGGGGCGGCAGGCCCCGGTCCAGCAGGTCCAGATCCTCCATCACCATTTCGCCCATGTGCTTGAACGCGCTGTCCAGCGCGCCCGCGCGGTGCGCCGACAGCAGGAAGCCGGGGAGTTCCCGCGCCGGGTGATCGGCTGGCAGCGGCTCGTCGGGGAAGACGTCGCTGGCCGCCTGGATGTGGCCCGAACGGACGGCCTCCATGAGCGCGTCGAAATCCACCACCCCGGCCCGGGACAGCAGGATGAACGACGCCCCCCTGGGCATCCGGGCAAAGGCCTCGGCGCCCAGGAAGCCCTGGTTCTCGCTCGTGACGGCGGCGGTGACGAAGAGCGTGGAGCAGGAGGACAGCAGCGTGTCGAGGTCCACCGGTTCGGCGCCGAATCCGCGCGTGACCGAGGGCGCCTGCCAGGGATCGTGGGCCAGCAGGCGCGGGCGGAAGCCGGGCAGCAGCCGCGCCACGGCCTGTCCGAGCGCGCCCATCCCGAGGATGCCGATCGTCGATCCCGTCAGCAGCCGCGCCGCCTGGTTGCCCTCGCCGCCCCAACGCTCGCGCCCGGCGCGGAAGTCGGCGTCCGCGCCATGGATGTTGCGGGCCAGCGACAGCGCGAAGCCCAGGCCGATCTCGGCCACCGGCTCGGCAAAGACGCCGCCGGTGGTGACGACATGGATGCCGCGCCGGAAGGCGTCCTCGTAGGGCATGTTGGGGAGAAGGTTGGATTCGACGTTGAAGATGCAGCGCAGCGAGGTCATCCGCGCCAGCAGGTCCTCGGACAGGGGGGGCTGTCCGATGATGTAGCGCGCCTCGGCCAGCGTCTCGGCGGGGAGGGCGGGCAGCCCTTCGTCGGTGGTTTCAACGACGTCGTAGCGGTCGAACAGGTCGCGCAGCAGGTCGGGCGCGAAAAGCAGCGGCAGCGTGCGCGGCAGCGGGCAGGAAATGATCAGCGGGCGTTCGGTCATGGGGGCCTCCTTGCGCGCCATGTGACGGAAGGGGCATGGGCGTGGCAAGGCGTCCCACTTTTCATGCGGCCCCGGAGTCGCTATGTCCGCCCATCCCCCGTCCGAGGCTGCCCGCATGACCATCAACCCGCCGAACCTCCGCCCCGACCTCGCGCCCAAGCTCAAGATCGCGGAGGCGGCCCGTCCCGGCCAGCCGACCATCGGCATGGTGTCGCTGGGCTGCCCCAAGGCGCTGGTGGACAGCGAGCGCATCCTGACCCGGCTGCGGGCCGAGGGCTATGCGATCAGCCCGGACTACCAGGGCGCGGATGCGGTGATCGTGAACACCTGCGGCTTCCTCGACAGCGCCAAGGCCGAAAGCCTGGAGGCCATCGGCGAGGCGCTGAGCCAGAACGGGCGGGTGATCGTCACGGGCTGCCTGGGGGCCGAGCCCGAATACATCACCGGCGCGCATCCCAAGGTGCTGGCCGTCACCGGGCCGCACCAGTACGAGCAGGTGCTGGATGCGGTGCACACCGCCGTGCCGCCGTCGCCCGATCCCTTCATCGACCTGCTGCCCGCGTCCGGCGTGTCGCTGACGCCCCGGCATTACAGTTACCTCAAGATTTCAGAGGGCTGTAACCACAAGTGCAAGTTCTGCATCATCCCCGACATGCGCGGGCGGCTGGTGTCGCGTCCGGCCTTTGCCGTGGTGAAGGAGGCGGAGCGGCTGGTCGCGGCGGGCGTCAAGGAGCTGCTGGTCATCAGCCAGGACACCTCGGCCTATGGAGTCGACCTGAAGCACACCGAGGAGCGGGGGCACCGGGCGCACATCACCGATCTGGCGCGCGACCTGGGGAGCCTGGGGGCCTGGGTGCGGCTCCACTATGTCTATCCCTATCCACATGTGCGCGACCTGATCCCGCTGATGGCGGATGGCCTCGTGCTGCCCTACCTCGACATCCCGTTCCAGCACGCGCACCCCGACACGCTGAAGCGCATGGCCCGGCCGGCGGCGGCGGCGCGGACGCTGGACGAGATCGCGGCCTGGCGGGAGATCTGCCCGGAGATCGTGCTGCGGTCGACCTTCATCGTCGGCTACCCCGGCGAGACCGAGGCCGAGTTCGAGACGCTGCTCGAGTGGCTCGATGAGGCGCAGCTCGACCGCGTGGGCTGCTTCCAGTACGAGGACGTGAAGGGCGCGCGGTCGAACGCGCTGCCGGATCACGTCGCGCCCGAGGTCAAGCAGGAGCGCTGGGAGCGCTTCATGGAGAAGGCCCAAGGGATCTCGGAAGCCAAGCTCGCCCAGAAGGTCGGCACCCGGATGGAGGTGCTGGTCGACGAGGTGGACGAGGACGGCGCGACCTGCCGCACCAAGGGCGACGCGCCCGAGATCGACGGCAACCTGTTCATCGACCAGGGCTTCGAGGGGCTGAAACCCGGCGACCTCGTGACCGTCGAGGTCGAGGAGGCGGGCGAGTACGACCTCTGGGGCTCACGGGTCTGAGGCGGGTGTGGTTCTGAGGCGGACGGGCGCCGGGGCGGGCTGCGGTCGGACGGGGGTTTGACCTTTGGCGCCCGCTTGGGTTTGGTCCGCACGACCAACCCAAGGAGTCGCCGATGCAATCCCCCGTTCCCGCCTTTGCCCATTCGCTTCGGGCGCTCGACGCCATCCTGGCCAAGGCCGAGGCGCATTGCGAGGCGCGGAAGATCGACCCCTCCGTGCTGGTCAACGACCGGCTGGCCCCCGACATGCTGCCCTTCAAGCGGCAGGTCATGATCGCAACCGACCACGCCAAGGGCGCAACCGCACGGCTGGCCGGGCAGGAGGTGCCGCGCTTCGAGGACACCGAGTCGACCTTCCCCGAGCTGCGGGAGCGCATCGGCCGGACGCTGGCGTTCATCGAGTCCGTGCCCGAACACACCTTCGAGGGCGCGGAGGCCCGGACCATCACCGTCAAGGCAGGCCCGCGCGAGCTGACCTTTCCCGCGCCGGTCTACCTGGGCAGCTTTGCGGTGCCGAACTTCTATTTCCACATGACCACGGCCTACAACATCCTGCGCCACAACGGCGTGGAGCTGGGCAAGCGCGACTTCCTGGGCGGCTGACCGTCAGGAGGAGCGGCTCACGCTCTGGAGGCTGCCGGCCAGCCCGTCGGGGGCCGCGGCGCGGGCGGCGTCCCTCAGGTGGTCGGGGAGGTTCGAGAGCAGCAGCTCCCGCCCGCTCGTGAGGTCGCCGGTGATCTGCGCGGCAAAGCGGTCCTGGTCGCGGCGGCGGACCTCCTCCAGCACCTGCTCGACCTCCTCGGGCGACTCGCCCAGGTCGTCGAGGACGCGGCCGCCGAAGGTCAGCGCGCTTTCGAAGGTCTCGCGCAGCTGGAAATCCACCCCGGCGCGGATCAGCGCCAGCGCGTGGGCGCGGTCGAAGGCGCGGGCGAAGACCGGCACCAGGGGGTATTCGGCCTTCATGATCTCGGCGATGCGGAGCGCGTCGGCGGGCTTGTCGATGCAGATCAGGACGGCGCGGGCTTCGTGCGCGCCCGCCGCGTGCAGGATGTCGAGCCGCGCGCCGTCGCCGAAATAGACCTTCATGCCCATGTAGCCCGCGACCCGGATCATGTCGGTGTCGGTGTCGATGATGGACACCGACCAGCCACGGGCGAGCAGCACCTGGCTCGCGATCTGGCCGAAGCGGCCGTAGCCGATGATGAGCACCGGGGCGCTGAGGCCGTCGGGCGCCTCGGCGCCGCTGTCGTCCCGCGTTTCGGGCCGGCGCAGCCAGCGGTCGTGGATCGTGACGAACAGCGGCGTCAGGATCATGGAGATCACGATGATGGCCGTCAGCATGGCCGAGCCGCGCGGGTCCAGAAGGCCGACCGCCAGCGCCGAGCTGTAAAGGACGAAGGCGAACTCGCCCCCCTGGGCCATGAGCACGGTCCGCTCCAGCGCCTCGGCGTGCGAGGCGCCGAAGAGCCGGGCGACGACGTAGATGCCCAGCGACTTGAGCACGGTGAAGGCCACGACCGAGATGAGGATCACCCACCAGCCGTCCACCACGACCGACAGGTCGAGCGACATGCCGACGGCCAGGAAGAAGAGCCCGAGGAGAAGTCCGCGGAAGGGCTCGATGTCGGCTTCGAGCTGGTGGCGGAAGGTGGATTCGGACAGGAGCACCCCGGCCAAAAAGGCCCCCATCGCGGCCGAGAGCCCGCCCGCCTGCAGCAGGAGCGCGGAGCCCAGCACCACGAGGAGCGCCCCCGCCGTCATCACCTCGCGCCCGCCGAAGGTGGCGAGGAAGCGGAAGAGCGGGTTCAGGAGATACCACCCCGCCAGGATCAGCGCGGCGATGGCGCCAAGGCCCACCGCCACGGACATCGCCCGCTCCGCCCCGGTGACGGGCTCGGACCCGCCGGGGGCGAGGAAGGCCACCAGCGCCAGCAGGGGGACGATGGCCAGGTCCTCGAGCAGGAGGATCGAGACGATGTGCTGGCCCTTTTCGCGCGACAGGTCGCCGCGTTCGTTCAGCATCTGCATGACGATGGCGGTCGAGGTCAGCACGAAGCCCGTCCCCGCGATGAGCGAGGTGGCAAGCGAGTAGCCCAGGGTGACCCCCACCCAGCTCAGCAGCGCCATGCAGAGGACGACCTGCGCGAGCCCGAGCCCGAAGATGTCGCGGCGCATCGACCAGAGGCGGCGCGGCTCCATCTCGAGGCCGATGATGAACAGGAACAGGACGACGCCCAGCTCGGCGACGTGCAGCATCTGCTCGGGG
This sequence comes from Rubellimicrobium arenae, assembly GCF_017916275.1. Classification (GTDB taxonomy): domain Bacteria; phylum Pseudomonadota; class Alphaproteobacteria; order Rhodobacterales; family Rhodobacteraceae; genus Rubellimicrobium; species Rubellimicrobium arenae. The sequence goes on along the minus strand of NZ_JAFMST010000002.1, from coordinate 148,304 downwards.
TCCTCGACGACGCCGAGAAGGGACGGACCCATGGCCAGCCCGGCGGCCAGGTAGCCCAGCACGGAGCCCAGGCCCCAGCGGCGGAAGAGCGGGACGGCCACGACGGCCGCCCCGAGCAGGGTCACGGCGGCGGCGAGGTCGGGACCGGAGGACGGTTCGGCCATGGGCGGCTCCTCGGGGACGGCATCCCGCGGAGCCTAGCGGGCAGGGTGGATCGCGTCAAAAGGCGTTGACGAGCAGGAACCACGTCGCCCGGAAGATGGCGTAGATCACGCCCCAGGCGATGAGCAGGGCGATGAGGCCCACGACGAAGCCGCCGCAGACCCAGAGCCCGTCCCGCTCCAGCACGCCCAGCGCGATCAGGCACAGCGCGATCCCCGGAAGCATGTTGCCGAGCGGGACCGGCATCACCAGCACGATCGAAAGGATCAGGCAGAAGGCGCCGATGACACGCTGGATCATCGGATCGCCCAGGAAGGACAGGCGCGGCGCGGTGAAGCCGTCCGCCCATTCGAGCCAGGGATTCACCCGCTCCACGAGGTTGGCGAAGTCGTCGCGCGACATGGAGCGGAGCGAGATGACCTTGGGCAGCCAGACCTGCTTGCCCAGCATCATCTGCGCCGACAGGAACAGGAGCGGCAGGCCCAGGATGCTGGAGGTGCCGGGAATGGCCGGGATGGCGTTCGGGAAGGCGAAGACGAGGAGCAGCGCTCCGAAGGCCCGCCCGTGCATGGCCTGGACCAGATCGGCCAGCGAGATGCGCGTGCGGGAGGTGTCGGCGGCCAGCTCCTCGAGGATCTGGGCGAGCTTCTTGCGGGGGGGACCGGGCCGCATCCGGCGGCGTCGCGGCGAGCTGAGGGCTTCCTCGGCCTCGTCCCAGAAGGGATCGTCCTGACGCATCTGCACCCCCAAAGGCCTGCCGCCCACTTAAGGCGGCGGGCCGGCGCGCCGCAAGCCCGGCTCGCTTCAGGCGATCCGGCGGAAGTCCCGGAGGATCTCGCGGAGGCCATCCTCGTCCACCATGCGGATCGCATCCTCGGGCGTGACCCAGACGCGGTCGCGGCGATGCGCCTCGGGGTAGTCGTCCACGGCCTCGCGGACCTTGATCGCATAAACGTGGTGGACGCAGGGCACGTCGTCACCTTCGGCGGTGCGCTTGATGGCCACGTACTGGCCCACCGGCTTGCGCGACGCCTTGCCGCGCGTGACCCCGGCCTCTTCCCAGGCTTCGGTCATCGCCGCATGGGAGTGGCTCTTGCCCTCGATCGGCCAGCCCTTCGGAAGGATCCAGCGCCCGGACGAGGAGGTCACGAGCAGGATCTCGGGCCCCTTCTTTCCCTTCCGCCAGCACAGCGCCGCCAGCTGCGCAAAGCGCGGCTCGGTGTAGCGGCGGGCCAGGTAGGTGGGAAAGATGTTGAGGGGCTGCAAGGTCATGTGCGGAACAAACTCGGTACAGGGAAGGTAGTTCCTTACCAATAAGGAATATGGGCATGGCTACTCTGATCTATGTTACGTTCGCTTGAACAATTTTTCGACAGCCTATGTCGACTGGGCCACAGGCCATCCTGCGGTTGCCCAAGGCGCGGGCAAGCCGCTACTTAGGCGGGACGGAGCAGACGGGAGAATGGGATGCGGGACATGACGGCGAGCCTTGGGCTTTATGGCCTGGGCGTGATGGGATCGGCGCTCGCGCTCAACATCCTCGAGAAGGGGTTCCCCCTGCATGTGGCGAACCGGACGGCCGCCAAGGTGCCGCCGTTCCTGCAGGGCGCCGGGCCGCTGGCGGCCAAGGCCACGGGGCACGAGAGCCTGACGGCCATGGCCGACGCGATGCCCGCGCCGCGCGCGATCATCCTGATGGTGGACGCGGGTCCGGCGGTGGATGCGGCCATCGAGGCGCTGCTGCCGCACCTGTCGCCCGGCGACACGGTGGTGGACTGCGGCAACGCCGATTTCCACGACACGCGCCGCCGCGCCGCCGACCTCGAGGGGTGGGGCCTGATCTTCCTGGGCGTCGGCGTGTCCGGCGGCGAGGAGGGCGCGCGCCACGGGCCCGCGATCATGGCGGGCGGGCGCCCCGAGGCCTGGGGGCACCTCCAGCCGGTGTTCGAGGCCATCGCGGCGACCTACGAGGGCCAGCCCTGCGCCGCGCTGATGGGGCCGGACGGGGCCGGGCACTTCGTCAAGACGGTGCACAACGGCATCGAATACGCCGACATGCAGCTGATCGCCGAGGTCTATGGCCTGCTGCGCCACGGCCAGGGCAAGGCTCCGGCCGAGATCGGCGCGATCTTCGGGCAGTGGGATGGGGGGCGGCTGAAAAGCTACCTCGTGGAGATCACCGCCGCCGTGCTGTCGGCGGTGGACACCGCGACCGGGCTGCCGGTGGTGGACGTGATCCTCGATCAGGCGGGGCAGAAGGGCACGGGCCGCTGGACCGTCGTGGAGGCGCTGGCGCTGGGCCAGAGCGCCTCGGCCATCGAGGCGGCGGTCGGCGCGCGCGGCTGGTCGGCGGAAAAGGCGACGCGGGAGATCGGGGAGGGCATCCTCGGCACCGGGCGCAAGCCGGTGGAGCTGTCCGAGTCCGAGCTGGAGGGCGCGCTGCTCGCGGGCCGGATCGTGGCCTATGCGCAGGGCTTCCGCATCCTGACGGCGGCCTCGGAGACCTATGGCTGGGGCCTCGATCAGGCGCGGGTGGCCGAGACGTGGCGGGCGGGGTGCATCATCCGCTCGGCGCTGCTGGGCGACATCGCGGCGGGCTTCCGGGGGGAGATGCCGCAGGGGCAGCTCATCCTCGCGCCCGCCTTCGCGGCGGACCTGCGCGCCTCCTTGCCGGCGCTGCGGCGGGTGGTGGCGGCGGCGGTGCTGGGCGGGCATCCGGTTCCCGCGCTGTCGGCGGCGCTGGCCTTTGCCGATACGTTCGCGCAGGCCCGGGGCACGACGGACCTGATCCAGGGGCAGCGCGACTACTTCGGGCGGCACGGCTTCGTGCGGCTCGACACCGGGGCGGTCCACCAGCACGGGCCCTGGGCCGACACGGTGGTGGACAAGGTGGCGGACCCCGATCCCAAGCTGAAGTGACGCCTTGGCGCCCGGTCGTGCGACCGGGCGGCCGTCCTCGCGCGCCATTCAGGTGCCGCGGGGCTTGGCGCGGAGCGTGGGCTCCGCCTCCCAGGGGCTTTCGGGCCAGGGGTGGCGGGGGTAGCGGCCGCGCATCTCCTTGCGGACCTCGGGGTAGCTGCCGCGCCAGAAGCCCGGAAGGTCGGAGACGACGGCGATGGGCTTCTGGCCGGGGGACAGGAGCGTGATGCGGATCGGCTTGCCGGCGGCCATGGGATGCGCGGTGACGCCCAGCATCTCCTGCAGGCGGACGGCGATCTCGGGGCCGTCCTGGGCGTAGTCGATGGGGATCTGACGGCCGAGCGGCGTGGTGAAATGGGCGGGCAGCAGGCGGTCCACCTCCTGCATCTGCGCGTGCGAGAGCATCGCGCGAAGGGCGGGGAGGAGGTCGAGCTTCCGCCACTCGCCCTCCGTGCGCACCCCGTCGAGCCAGGGGAGGAGCCAGTCCCCGAGCGTGTCGAGAAGGGCGGCGTCGGACAGGTCGGGCAGGTCGCCGCCCGCCGACCGGGCCAGGGCGATGCGGGCGCGGAAGCGTTCGGCGGCCCCGGACAGGCGCAGGCCGAGGCTCCGCACGCCGTCGAGCATGGCCGTCGCAACGGCCTCGGGCGGGGCATTCTCCCATAGGCGGTCGGACAGGACGAGCGCGCCGAGCCGTTCCTGCCGCCGGGCCTGCACGCGGCCGTCGCGTGGGGACCAGACGGCCTCCTCGGTGGTGCGGAGGCGGTCGCCGAGGACGGCGCGCAGATCGGCCTCGGACAGGGGGAGGGCGGCGCGGATGCGCGCCTCCTCGCCCGCCCCATCGAGGTCGGTGACCACGAGGAGCCGCTGCGCGCCGAGGGGATCGCCGGGGCTGGCCACCGCGCCGCGCCCGCCCGACAGCAGGAAGCGCGGGGCGTCGCCCGGACGGCGCAGCGCGATGCGGTCGGGATAGGCCAGCGCCGCCATGGCGCCGGGGTCAAGCGCGGGCCGGTCGGGCGCGAGACGGGACAGGCGGCTCGCCTCTCGCCTCAGGCGGTCGCGCGACTCGGGGCGGAGCTTGCCGTCGAGCAGCGGGGACAGGTCGGAGGTGCCGGGGGGCGGACGTTCGCCTTCGGACAGGATCGCGGCGAGCAGGGCCGCGCCCTTTCCGGCCCGCAGCAGCATGTGGGCGAGGCGGGGGTGGACGGCGAGGGTGGCCATCTCCCGGCCGTGCGTCGTGACGCGGCCGTCCTGCATGGCGCCGAGGTCGGTCAGCAGCCGCCGCGCCTCGGCCATCGCGCCTTCGGGCGGGCGGGTCAGGAAGGGCAGGTCCTCCGAGCCCCAGAGCGCGAGGTCGAGCGCGAGGGGCGCGAGGTCGGCGGCCAGGATCTCGGGCGGGGGGAAGGGCTGCAGGCCGCCTTCCTCGCCGCGCGTCCAGAGGCGGTAAGTTACGCCGGGGGCGACGCGACCGGCGCGGCCGGCGCGCTGCGTGGCCTCGGCTCGGGTCACGCGCTCCGTCACCAGCGCCGACATGCCCGAGCCCGGGTCGAAGCGCGACCGCCGCGCCCGCCCCGCGTCCACCACCGCACGGACGCCGGGAATGGTGAGCGAGGTTTCCGCGATGGAGGTGGCCAGCACCACCTTGCGGGCGGCGGCGGGGGCGAGGGCGAGGCGCTGCGCCTCGGGTGGGAGGGCGGAGTAGAGGGGGCGGACGGCGACGTCGGAAAGGCTGGCCAGCAGCGCCTCGGTGCGCCGGATCTCTCCCTCGCCGGGGAGGAAGGCGAGGATGTCGCCCTCGGTCTCCTCCAGCGCCTCGCGGATGGCGGCGGCGGTCGCGGTCTCGATCCGCATGTCGCCCAGGGGGCGGGGGAGCCAGCGCAGGTCCACGGGATAGGCGCGCCCTTCGGCGGTGACGACCGGCGCGCCCATCAGGTCGGCCACCGGCTGCGCGTCGAGCGTCGCCGACATCACCAGCAGGTGCAGGTCGGGCCGCAGCGCCGCACGGGATTCAAGCGCCAGCGCCAGCCCGAGATCGGCGGCGAGGGAGCGTTCGTGGAACTCGTCGAACAGGAGCGCGCCGACGCCCGGGAGGTCGGGGTCGGCCTGGATCATGCGGGTCAGGATGCCCTCGGTCAGCACCTCGATCCGGGTCTGGGGCGAGACCTTGGATTCTCCCCGCATCCGGTAGCCGACGGTCTGGCCCACGGGCTCGCCCAGCGTCTGCGCCATGCGTTCGGCAGCCGCGCGGGCGGCGAGGCGGCGCGGCTCCAGCATGACGATGCGGCCCGGGGTGCCTGCGGCGAGGAGGGCAAGCGGCACCCGCGTCGTCTTGCCCGCGCCGGGGGGCGCCTGCAGCACGGCCTGCCCGCCGCGGGCCAGCGCGGCGAGGAGGTCGGGCAGGACGGCGTCGATGGGCAGCGGCTCGGACATGCGGCGCATATGCGGGATCGGGGCGGCGAAGTGTAGGGCAGAGGCGCGCGCCATCGCTGGACAGGAGAGCCGGGCCCGGTGTCTATGTCGGGCATGGATCCCGACCCCCTGACCCTGGCCCGCGGCGTCGCCTCGGGCGACCGCCGGGCGCTGGCCCGCGCCATCACCCTGGTCGAGAGCGCCCGCGAGGATCACCGCCCGCGCGCCGAAGCCCTGCTGGCCGCCCTTCCGGCGACCGAAGGGGCGTTGCGGCTTGGGCTGTCGGGAACGCCGGGGGCCGGCAAGTCCACGCTGATCGAGGCGATCGGGATGCGGCTCGTGGGGGAGGGGACGCGGGTCGCGGTGCTGGCCGTGGACCCGTCCTCGGCCCGGTCGGGCGGGTCCATCCTGGGCGACCGGACCCGGATGGAGCAGCTTTCGCGCGAGCCGCTGGCCTTTATCCGGCCATCGCCCGCCGGGGGGCAGCTGGGCGGGGTGGCGCGCCGCACGCGCGAGGCGGTGGCGCTCTGCGAGGCGGCGGGGTTCGACGTGGTGATCGTGGAAACGGTCGGCGTCGGCCAGTCCGAGACGCTGGTGGCGGACATGACCGACATCTTTGCCCTGGTGCTGGCCCCGCACGGGGGCGACGACCTCCAGGGCGTCAAGCGGGGGGTCATGGAAGCCGCGGATCTGATCCTCGTGAACAAGGCCGACCGGGACGCGGCGGCGGCCACGGTGACGCAGGGGGACTACGCGGCGGCGCTTCGCCTGATGCGGCCCCGGCCGCAGGACCCCGAGGGGTTCCCCTGCGTCCTGACCGTGTCGGCCCTGACCGGGGCCGGCCTGCCCGAGGCCTGGGACGCGATCGCGCGGCTTTGGGCCTGGCGGCGCGACACCGGGCACCTTGCGCGCGTGCGGCGGGACCAGCGGCTGCGCTGGTTCGAGGAGGAGTTCCTGGCCCAGGCGCTGGCCCGGCTGCACGGCGACGCGCGCCTGACCTCGGAGCTTCGCGCGGAGGTGGAGGCGGGGCGGCTTTCCCCGCCCGAGGCGGCCCGGCGGGCGCTGGCCTCGTGACGCCCGAAACGGTGTTCGACGGAGAGCACCTGCGCGCGGTGCTGTACCGGGGGCGGTCGGACCGCATGGTCGTGACCTTCGACTACCGCCGCGACGGGCGGGACGGCTTCTCGCCCGACAGCCATTCGACGAACTTTGCCCGACAGGGCTATTCGCAACTCGCCATCAAGACGCGGGCCAACGACTGGTACGTGAACGCCGAGACGCCCGCGCTCGAGGCGGCGCTGGCGCGCGTGGCGGCGGGCCGGGCGCAGGCGCTGGGCTTTTCGATGGGCGGCTACGGGGCGCTGCGGCTGGCCCGGGCGCTGGGGCTGGCGCAGGCCGTGGTGGTGTCGCCGCAGGTCTCGCCGCTGGCGGACTGGGACGGCCGCTACCGCGGTGGCCTGACCGGCTGGGACGAGGCCCTGGGCGACCTGCGCGCCCGGGCGATGCCGGATCTGGCGGGGCTTCTCGTGTTCGACCCCTTCGTGGCGGAGGATCGGGCCCATGCCGCGGCGATCCGGGCGCTGTTCCCGCGGCTGCGTCCCGTGCGGCTGGCCTTTGGCGGGCACCCGGCGATCCGGACGCTCCGGGGAGCCGGGGGCCTGTGCGCGGTGCAGGAGGAGGCGGGCGCGCGGCGGGCCACGGGCGCGGCCATCCGGGCGGCGCACCGGGCGGCGCGGGCGGGATCGCGGGGCTGGTGGCTGCGGCTGGCCGAGGTGGCCGGGCGGCGGCATCCCGACCTGGCGGCGCGGGCCCGCGAGCGGGCCGGGGCGCTGCCGGTCCGGCCCGGCGACCTGGACGGCGCGTGACGCCCCGCCCCGCCGCGCTAGGATTCCCGTGGCACAGCCAGAGAGGGCGGGACCATGGCGCGCGAGGGCGGCGATTCCCATGAAGAGGGCCGGGAGGCCTGCGAACGCGGCGTTCCCCGGGCGGACTGCCCCTATCCGGCCGACAGCCCCGAACGTCAGGGCTGGATCGAGGGATGGGACGAGGCCGAGGAGGTCAAGGTCGTCGAAGGCATCGACGACGAGGCCGGGCCGGACGGGGGTCGAGCCGCTTGACCTCGGTCGTGGAAGGCCTTATGGCCCACGGACCAATTCTGGCGCCCCGGGGCGGGGTGCATCTCGTGACGCGCCGCGGTCCCGCGGCCCTATGCCAAAGGACGAATGCCATGTCGCGCAAGTGCGAACTGACCGGGAAGGGCCCCATGGTGGGCAACAACGTGTCCCACGCGAACAACAAGACCAAGCGCCGCTTCCTGCCCAACCTGCAGGAGGTCACCCTCGAGTCCGAGTCGCTGGGCCGCTCGTTCCGCCTGCGGATCTCGAACCACGCGCTCCGTTCGGTCGACCACCGCGGCGGCCTGGACGCGTTCCTCGCCAAGGCGAAGGACGAGGAACTGTCCTCGGACGCGCTGAAGATCAAGAAGGAAATCGCCAAGCTCGCCGTCTCGGCCTGAGCCTGTCGCGATCCGGATGATGCAGGGCCCCGCTTCGGCGGGGCTTTTGCGTTGCTGGTGGGGCTTTTGCGTTCGCGGCCGGGGCGGGAGGGGCCTTCGCCCCTCAGCCGCCCAGGGCGCGCCAGCCGATGTCGCGGCGGCAGAACAGGCCGGGCGCCTCGATCCGGTCCACCATGGCATAGGCGCGGTCGCGCGCCTCGCGCAGGGTGCGGCCCCGCGCCGTGACGTTCAGCACGCGGCCGCCGTTCGCGACGATCCGTCCGTCCGCCGCGGCGGTTCCCGCATGGAAGACCATCGCTTCGGAGGTTTCGGGCACCGAATCGAGCCCGGCGATGATCCCGCCCTTTTCGGGCGTGCCGGGATAGCCGTTGGCGGCCAGCACCACGGTCAGCGCATGGTCGTCGGCCCAGTGGACCCGCGCCTCGCGCAGCCGCCCTTCGGCGCAGGCCTGGATCAGGTCCAGGACCTGCCCGCCCAGGCGCATCATCAGCACCTGGCATTCGGGGTCGCCGAAGCGGACGTTGTATTCGATGAGCTTGGGCGCGCCGTCCCGGATCATCAGGCCGGCGTAAAGGACGCCCTGGTAGGGGGTGCCGCGCCGCGCCATCTCGTGCAGGGTGGGGCCCACGATCTCGTCCAGGGCACGCTTCTGGACGGCCTCGCTCAGCACCGGGGCGGGGGAATAGGCGCCCATGCCGCCGGTGTTGGGGCCGGTGTCGCCCTCGCCCACGCGCTTGTGGTCCTGCGCCGTGCCGAGGGGAAGCATCGTCTCGCCGTCGCAGAGGATGAAGAACGACGCCTCCTCGCCGGTCAGGCATTCCTCGATGACGACCTGCCCCTCGCCCCCGGCAAAGACGGCGTCGAGCGCGGCCAAGGCTTCCTCGACCGACTGCGCCACGGTGACGCCCTTGCCGGCGGCCAGCCCGTCGGCCTTGATGACGATGGGCGCGCCCTCCCGCTCGACATGGGCGTGGGCCTGGGCCAGGTCGGAGAAGGCGGCCCAGGCGGCGGTGGGGGCGCCGCTGGCGTCGCAGACGTCCTTGGTGAAGGCCTTCGAGGCCTCGAGCTGCGCGGCCGCCTGCGACGGCCCGAAGGCCAGGACCCCGGCGGCGCGCAGGCGGTCGGCGACCCCGGCGGCCAGCGGCGCCTCGGGGCCGACGATCACGAGGTCGATCGCGTTCTCGCCGCAGAAATCCGCGACCGCATCGCCGTCCAGGATGTCGAGCGCGGCGCATTCGGCGATCAGCGCGAGCCCGGGATTGCCCGGCGCGGCGATGAGCCGGTCGCATTTCGGGTTCTGCTTGACGGCCCAGGCCAGGGCATGTTCGCGGCCCCCGGAGCCGAGGATCAGGATGTTCATGGGCACGACTCCCGGTTGGCCTTGTTCGCGAGGCGTTCTAAGGTGACGGACCGCACCGCACAAGGACGCGACGATGGACCTTCTGGACGACGACGACGCCCCGCCGCGCCGTTCCAACACGCCCGAGTTCTCGGTGTCCGAGCTGTCGCAGGCGGTGAAGCGCATGGTCGAGGGCGAGTTCGCCTTCGTCCGCGTCCGGGGCGAGGTCGGGCGCGTGGCGCGTCCGCCGTCGGGGCACCTCTACTTCGACCTCAAGGACGAACGGTCGGTGCTGGCCGCGATCGTCTGGAAGGGGCAGGCGTCGCGGCTGACCGCCCGGCCCGAGGAGGGGATGGAGGTCGTGGCGACGGGGCGGCTCACCACCTTCCCGGGGCAGTCCAAGTACCAGATGACGGTGGACGACATCGCCCCCGCCGGGGCGGGCGCGCTGATGGCCCAGCTCGAGGCGCGGCGCAAGGCGCTGGGCGGCGAGGGGCTGTTCGACCCCGCGCGCAAGAAGCCCATCCCCTACCTGCCCGAGGTGATCGGCGTCGTGACCTCGCCCTCGGGCGCGGTGATCCGGGACATCCTCCACCGGCTGCGCGACCGCTTTCCGCGCCGGGTGATCGTGTGGCCGGTCGCCGTGCAGGGGGCCAACTGCGCCCCCGAGGTGGCCCGCGCGGTCAAGGGCTTCAACGCGCTGCCCGAGGACGGCCCGATCCCGCGCCCCGACGTGGTGATCGTGGCGCGGGGCGGCGGCTCGATCGAGGACCTTTGGGGCTTCAACGAGGAGATCGTGGTCCGCGCCGTCGCGGCGAGCCGCATCCCGGTCATCTCGGCCGTGGGGCACGAGACGGACACGACGCTCTGCGACTATGCCGCCGACCTGCGCGCGCCCACGCCCACCGCCGCCGCCGAGATGGCGGTCCCCGTCCGGGCCGAGCTGCTGGAGCGGGTGGCCGTGCTGACCGCGCGGGGCGGGCGGGCGCTGCGGCAGGGGGTCTTCCAGCGGCGCCAGCGGCTGGGCGACCTTGCGCGCGCGTTGCCGCGCGGGGACGTGATCGTCGGCCAGGCGCAGCAGCGGCTCGACTACCTGGGGGCGCAGCTGCCCCGCGCCCTGCGGAGCGTCACGGAACGGCGGCGGGTGCAACTGGCCGACCTGAGGCTTGGCACCGGGATGCTGGTGCGGACGCTGCGATCCGAACGGCGCCGGCTCGAGGAGGCGACGCGGGCGATGGGCCCGGCGCTGGCGCGGACGGCGCGCGACTCGCGGCGCGACCTGGGCGAGCTGTCGGCGCGGCTCGACCGGGCGCAGGAGGCGCGGCTCAGGTTCCGGCGCGACGTGCTGGGCCGGGTGGCGCCCCGGCTCGATCCGGTGGCCCGGCGCGGCCTGGCCGAAAGCGTCGAGGACTTTGCCCGCGTGGCGCAGGCGCTTCGGCCCGAGCTGCCGCTGGCCCGCATCGCGCGGCTGCGCGACGGGCTGCTGGCGCTCGATCGGCTGCGCGAGACCCTGGGCTATGAAGAGACGCTCAAGCGCGGCTTTGCCGTGGTGCGCGCCGATGGGGAGGTCGTCACCAGCGTCGAGGCGGCCGCCCGCGCGACCACGCTGGAGATCCAGTTCGCCGACGGGCGGCACACGGTGGCCAACAAGCCCGCCGCCGCCACGACCCGCAAGCGCCCCGCCGAGCCCCCGCCCGAGCAGGGCAGCCTGCTCTAGGAGCCGGGACGGGCGCAGGCGAAGCCCGGGACCTCGGGCGGCGCGCCGGACGACGGCTTGGGGGCGCTGACGTCAGGCGTCCTCACACCCCGACCCCGCCGCAGACCAGCCCGCCCTTCTGCTCCTCGAGCTGGTAAAGGATGCTCGGCCCGCCGTCGCCCAGGAACTCGGCGCGCAGGCCCTCGCCTTCGCGGAAGACGTGCCAGCACTGCGGACCCAGGTCGTCGTTGTAGACGAAGCAGATCGCGGGCGCGTCGGCGGGCCCCTCGGTGTACCAGGTCCCCTCGATGCAGTCCTGGCTGTCGGTGAAGGCCCAGGTCACGCGCCGGTTCGGAAAGTAGTGCTCGATGCCGTAGGGCTCCTGCCCGGGTTCTCCGTAGGTGAGGGTGCGGCCCTCCACGAGATCCTCGAACTCCTCGCCCGAGATGGGCTCCTGGGCGAGGGCGGGGCCGGCGAGGGCAAGAAGGACAAGGAGCGCGCGCATGGGCCGAGCCTGCCAGAGCGGGCGGCGGCCCGCCAGCCCCTTGGGGGTCCGGCCCCGCGACCGGCGGCGCCCCGCCCGATGCGAGGCCCACGCTGCGCCTTTGCAAGGCGGGCGCGAAGGATTACGTGACGGTGACGCAACGCTCGGGGGTTCCATGTCCTTTTTCGGCAAGCTCAAGGACCGGCTGTTCAAGAGCTCCTCCCGGCTGGACGAGGGGCTGTCCGACATCGTGGGCGAAGGAACGCCCGCGCCCGCCGCCGACGCCGCGCCCGACCCCGCGCCAACCCTTGCGACCCCGGCGCCCGCCGCACCCGTTCCGCCCGCCGCGGCGCCCGTCCCCTCCGAGCCCGCCGGGGCCCGGCCCGGCTTCTTCGGCCGCCTGTTCGGCCGCGAGGAGGCCGATGTGCCGCGCCGCACCCTCGACGACGCCATGCTGGAGGAGATCGAGGACCTGCTGGTCGCCTCCGACATGGGCGTGGACACGGCGCTGCGGGTGACGGCGAACCTCGCCGAAGGACGGATGGGCCGGCGGCTGTCGGTGCCCGAGATCAAGGAGATCCTGGCCCAGGAGGTCGCGCGCATCATGGAGGGCGTGGCCCGGCCGATGCCGCTGTATCCCAAGACCCCGCAGGTGGTGCTGGTCGTGGGCGTGAACGGGTCCGGCAAGACCACGACCATCGGCAAGCTGGCGAGCCAGTTCCGCGCCGCCGGCAAGACGGTGGTGATCGCGGCGGGCGACACCTTCCGCGCGGCGGCGGTGGAGCAGCTCCAAGTCTGGGGCCGGCGCGCGGGCGTCCCGGTGCTGACGGCGGCGCAGGGGTCCGATCCGGCCTCGCTGGCCTTCGACGCCATGGAGCGGGCGGCGCGGGACGGGGCGGACCTCCTGCTGATCGATACGGCGGGGCGGCTCCAGAACCGGCAGGACCTGATGGAGGAGCTGGCCAAGATCGTCCGCGTGATCCGCAAGAAGGACCCCAGCGCGCCGCACAACACGCTCTTGGTGCTGGACGCCACCACGGGGCAGAACGCGCTGAGCCAGGTGGAGATCTTCCAGAAGATCGCCGACGTGACCGGGCTCGTGATGACCAAGCTCGACGGGACGGCCAAGGGCGGCGTGCTGGTCGCGCTCGCCGACAGGTTCGGCCTGCCGATCCACGCCATCGGCGTGGGCGAGCAGATCGACGACCTCGCCCCCTTCGACCCCGAGGAGTTCGCCCGCGCGCTGACCGGGGCCGACGCCTAGTCGTCGCGCTGCACGATCGACGCGAGCCCCATCATCACCAGGAGCACCACCGCCGTCGTCAGCGCGGCCAGCGGGATCTGGCCCGCGCCGCAGGCGAGCCCGATCGCCCCCGCGAGCCAGAGCGACGCGCCGGTCGTGACGTTCATCACCCGGCCGCCCGTGGTGATGACGATCCCCGCCACCAGGAAGGCCACGCCCGCCGTCACCGCCTCGATCAGGTGGATCGGGTCCACGCGCATCTGCCCGTCGGGGTGGCCGACGAAGTCCGAGGCCACGAGCTCGCGCCCCACAATCACGTAAAGGCAGGCGGCCAGCGACACGAGCATGTGGGTCCTGAGGCCGGCCGGCTTGCGCCGCCATTCCCGCTCGGCCCCGATCAGCCCGGCCAGGATCACGGCCGACACGATCCGCAGCAGGGCGACGGGGAAGGGCACCCCGCGGAACGTGTCGCGCAGTTCGTGGAGAATCAGTTCCGGCATCGTTACCCCTTGTTGTCCGATCGGGTGCTTGTGCGACCGCTCAAGGAACGGCAGAGTGCCCCGACCGTCAGATAAGGCGGCTGTCATAAAACTGTTCCAGAAGTGTCATGAGCCCCAGACCGGTCAATCCCATCGTCAAGCAGGTCCTGGAGCTGGGGCCGACCATCCTGTTCTTCCTTGTCTACTTCCGGATCAAGGACCGGAGCTACGAGATCGGCGGGACCGAATATTCGGGCTTCATCGTCGCGACCCTGGTGCTCGTGCCGCTGCTCCTGGCCGCGATGGGCGTGCTCTGGTGGATGACCGGCAAGCTGTCGCGCATGCAGGTCTTCACCGCCCTCATGGTCATCGTCTTCGGCGGGCTCACGGCGTGGTTCAACGACGAGAGCTTCTTCAAGATGAAGACGACGATCGTCTACGGCATCTTCGCGCTGCTGCTGGGCGGGGGCCTTCTTTGGGGCCGCAGCACGCTGGAATGGGTCATGGGCGAGCTTCTGCCGATGCGCCACGAGGGCTGGCTGATCCTGACCCGCCGCCTCGCGCTCATGTTCGCCGCCCTGGCCGTGGCCAACGAGATCGTCTGGCGGACCCAGAGCACGGAGCTTTGGGTCACGCTCGAGACCTTCGCCTTTCCGGCGGCGCTGGTGGTGTTCCTGTGGCTCCAGATCGTCGCGCTGGAACGCTACATGACCGACGACGCCGGCAAGACCGGCAAGACCTAGCGCCGTCCGAACAGGATCTCCTGCTCTTCCCTGGTCATGGGCGCGCTGGACCGCGCCTCGGCGGCGACGGCCATGCCGCGGACCACGGCCGGGCGGCTCGCGCAGTCCTCCAGCCAGCGGGCGAAGTGCGGCTTGTCGTCGAGCGTCTGCTCCTGCCTCTCCCAGCCGGCGGCCCAGGGGTAGATCGCCATGTCCGCGATGGTGAACTCGTCGGTGGCGGCAAAGCGGCGCTGGGCGAGTTGGCCATCGAGCACGCGGTAGAGCCGCCCGACCTCGTTGCGGTAGCGGTCCTGCGCGTAGGGCAGGACCTGCGGCGGCTCCATGGTCGGTGCGTAGCGCAGGAAGTGGTTGGCCTGTCCCGCCATGGGGCCCACGCCGCCCATCTGCCACATGAGCCATTGCTCCACGGCGACGCGCTCCCGTTCGGTCCGGCCGGCGAACATCCCGGTCTTGCGGGCGAGGTATTGCAGGATCGCGCCGGATTCGAAGATGGCGATGGGCTGGCCGTCCGGCCCCTCGGGGTCCTCGATGGCGGGCATGCGGTTGTTCGGGGCGATGGCCAGGAACTCGGGGCGGAACTGCTCGCCGGTGCCGATGTTCACGAGCCGGACCTCGTAGGGGAGGCCCATCTCCTCGAGCGCGATGGTGATCTTGTGGCCGTTGGGCGTGGGCCAGTAGTGCAGCACGATGGGCGCGGGCATCCGAGTCTCCCCTGGGTGGTCGGGTCCTCAGGATGGCGCGCCGTGCCGCAGGGGCAAGGGGTTGCCTTGGCGGCACGGCGGGGGTAAGCCGCCACGCGTGGCGATTTGGGCGACCCTGATTGCGGGCCACGTTAAACAATCCGCTAAAGTGGGGACTTCTCCCCCATTTGGGCCGAACAGGAATGGGGGATCCGCTCATGGACCAGTGGAAGAAACGCACCCGGGCGGTGCATTCCGGCACCCGCCGCAGCCAGTACAACGAGGTGAGCGAGGCGATCTTCCTCACCCAGGGCTTCGTCTACGACACCGCCGAGGACGCCGAGGCCCGCTTCATCCAGGCCGGCCCGGACGAGTTCATCTACGCCCGCTACGGCAACCCCACGACCTCCATGTTCGAGAGCCGCATGGCCGCGCTGGAAGGGGCGGAGGACGCCTTCGCCACCGCCTCGGGCATGGCGGCGGTTTCCGGGGCACTGACCTCGATGCTGCGGGCGGGCGACCACGTGGTGTCGTCGCGCGCGCTGTTCGGGTCCTGCCTTTACATCCTCGAGGAGGTGCTGAGCCGCTACGGCGTGGAGGTCACCTTCGTGGACGGCCTCGACCTCGACCAGTGGCGGGCGGCGGTGCGGCCGGGGACCAAGGCCGTGTTCTTCGAGACGGTGTCGAATCCGACGCTGGAGGTCATCGACGTCAAGGCCGTGGCCGAGATCGCGCACGCCGTGGGCGCCGTGGTCGTGGCCGACAACGTCTTCGCGACGCCGGTCTTTTCCCGCGCCATCGAGCTGGGGGCCGACGTCGTGGTCTATTCGACCACCAAGCACGTGGACGGGCAGGGGCGCGCGCTGGGCGGCATCGTGCTGGGCACCAAGCAGTACATCCGCAAGGTGCTGGAGCCCTACATGAAGCACACGGGCGGGGCGATGTCGCCTTTCACGTCCTGGATCATGCTCAAGGGCCTTGAGACGATGGACCTGCGCGTCCGGGCGCAGGCGGACACCGCGCTGGCTATGGCGCAGGCGCTGGAGGGGCATCCGGCGCTCACCCGCGTGATCTATCCGGGGCTGGAATCGCACCCGCAGCACGGCGTCGCCATGGCGCAGACCGGCTCGGGCGGGACGGTGCTGAGCTTCGACGTCGGCTCCCGCGAGGCGGCCTTTGCCTTCCTGAACGCGCTGGAGATCATCGTCATCTCCAACAACCTGGGCGACGCCAAGTCGATCGCGACGCACCCGGCCTCGACCACGCACCAGCGCTTGCCCACCGAGCAGAAGGCCGCTCTGGGGATCACGCCGGGCCTGATCCGGCTGTCCTGCGGGATCGAGGACACCGACGACCTGATCGCCGACGTGCTCGGGGCGCTGGAGGCGGCGCAAGCGTCGCGTTCCGCCCGCGACGCGGCCGAGTAAGTCAGCTAAACGTTGCGGCATTGTCACGCGGTTCCCATATACGGGGCCGCGTGACGCAGGGGGAACGCCGATGAACGTCCATTCGCTCGATCTGGATCGTGACCTGACCCGCGCCGAGGCCGCCGATGCCTTGGCCACCCTGCGCCGCTGGGCGGCCCATGCCACGCCGGAGGAGGTCGTCGACCTCGACCCCGCCGTGGCCCGCCTGCTGCCGGGGCGCGAGGTGTCGAACTATCCCGACCTCACCCGCGTCTACCCGGACGGCTTTGCGCCCGACGCGCTCTACCGCGCGACGATGCCCGACCTGCAGAACGGCCCGGAATCGCTGATCCGGGGCGCCAAGGCGCCGATCCAGCACGTCGGAATCTCGGGCTTCAAGCTGCCGATCCGCTTCCGCGTCCGTGACGGGGCGGACCTCCTGCTCGAAACCTCGGTCACCGGAACGGTGAGCCTGGACGGCGCCAAGAAGGGCATCAACATGTCCCGGCTGATGCGCAGCTTCTACCAGTACGCCGAGGAGACCTTCTCCTTCGACGTGATGGAGCGGGCGCTGGACAGCTACAAGGCCGACCTGGGATCGTGCGACGCGCGCATCCAGATGCGCTTCCGCTTTCCGCTCAAGGTGCCGTCGCTGCGGTCCGGCCTCTGGGGTTACCAGTATTACGACATCGCGCTGGAACTGGTGGACCAGGGCGGCGTGCGCAAGAAGATCTTCCACCTCGATTATGTGTACGCCTCCACGTGCCCCTGCTCGCTGGAGCTGAGCGAGCACGCCCGCCAGACGCGCGGGCAGCTGGCCGTGCCGCATGCGCAACGCTCGGTCGCGCGCCTGTCGGTCGAGGTGGTCCCCGGCCACCAGCGCCTGTGGTTCGAGGACCTGATCGAGATGGCCCGCCGCGCCGTGCCCACGGAAACGCAGGTCATGGTCAAGCGCGAGGACGAGCAGGCCTTTGCCGAGCTGAACGCCGCGCATCCGATCTTCGTGGAGGACGCCGCGCGGCTGTTCGCGGCCGAGTTCCTGCGCGATGAGCGCATCGGCGACTTCCGCGTGATCGCGAGCCATCAGGAAAGCCTGCACAGCCACGACGCCGTGAGCCTGCTGATCGAGGGCGAGACCTTCAAGGCCGAAAGCCTGGACCCGCGGCTCTTCGCGTCGCTGATCCACGCCGGCTGAACGTTTGGGCCCGACCCCCGGCGACGGGGGGTCAGGCCCGCCTCGTCACCAGCAGCTCACCAGGACGGCCAGCCCCGCGGCGTCGCGGGTCAGCTTTTCCGGGCCGGCGGGGGCGGCCGTCGTGGCCAGCGTCGGCGCGACCCCGGCCTGCGCCAGCGTGCTCTGGATCGCCTCGGCATCCAGGGCATAGCTCACGTTGTCGGGCAGGACCGGACCGGAGGTCGGCTGCGGCAGCAGCATCCCCACCACCGCGCCTTCGTCGGACAGCACGGGGCCGCCCGCGTCCCCGGCCTGCGTTGTGATGTCGAGCCGGCGCACCCAATCCTCGCCGTTCAGCCCGCGCACGTCGGCCAGCGTCCCGAAGGTCATCGCCGGGCGCGCCAGGGCACCGCCATAGGGATAGCCGGCGACCGCCACCTCGGACCCGATCCGGGGCGCCCCGCCGATGAAGGACGCGACGGCGCGGGGGGCCAGCTCGGCGGCCGGCTGGAGCACGGCGATGTTGAGGCTGCGGTCCGCATAGGCGACGCGGGCCTGCGTCGCTTCGTCGATCGTCACCTCGCGGCATTCGGCCACGGCATCGGCCGTGGTCACGACGGTGCCGCGCGCGTCCACGAAGAAGCCGGTCGCGGTGGCCTCGGGGCGGCGGACCTGGAGCCCGGACACGAGGTCCACGGCCTGATCCTCGCCCGGGGCGGCCGTCGCGGGGTCGAGGACGCCGGGCAGGCGCCGGAAGCTCGCCCGCATGGTCTCCACGAGCCGGGCGCGCCGATCCTCGTCGCCGGCGGGCCAGACCAGGGTGAAGCCCTTGATCTGCCCGTCAACCAGCCAGGCGTAGGTGGTCGAATGGATGCGCGAATCCTGCCCGTCGATGACGAAGGCCGTGTCCGTCCGCTGCCGCTCCCCCTGCTCGGGGACGATCTCGAGGGTTTGCATGATCTCGTAAAGCCCGGCGAGCCGTCCCTCGTCGCCGGGCTGGGAGATCAGGACGACCTGCGGCCCGCCCTCCTGCGCCGGGTCGAAGCGGGCGAAGGGCGGCTCGTAGGCGGGCGGCGACAGGAGCGCCATGGGCAGGGTGATCTGGATGCCCGTCCGGTCGTCGCGCACCTCCTCGAGGCCCATGCCGTCCAGGATGGCGTTGAACGCGCCCAGCAGCTCGGACCGCTGGCGGGCGGTCAGGACGCCGGTCGGCTCGTGGCCGTGCGTGCTCTGCCAGGTGGCCATGGCGGTGCGGGTGCCGCGCCCGAATGCGCCGTCGATGCCACCCTCGTAGACGCCCGCCCATTGCAGGGCGGCCTGGAGCTGCTGCTTCTCGCCCGGGCTCAGGGCGGCCTCGCTGGCCTGCGCCTCGGCCGGAGTCTCGTCGGGCAGGGTGGGATCGGCCTGCGGCGCGGCCGGCAGCGCCGGATCGACATTCGCGCTGGAGGCGGCGATCTCGTCGTCCTGCCCGACGCCCGCGGGCCAGAACTGCTGCTGGAACTGCGACCCGTCCGAGATCACGGAATCGGTGGGGATCACGCCCTCGGCGATCAGGTTCTCCTGCACGGCGGCGGCTTCCTCGGGCGAGTAGGGGCCGAGGGCCACGGCGTACCAGCCCGAGCCCAGGTAGTAGCCCGCCACGTCGTCGGGGATCTGCTCGGAGTAGCCCTCGGCCGAGAGCTGGGCGCGGCCGAGCGTGGGAAGGGTGTCCACCTGGATCCAGACCTGGCCGTCCTGCGCCGCGAGCGTTCCCGCCATGGCCGCCCAGAGCGCGGCTGCCGCCACCGTCCGTCTCAACATGCTTCGACTCCCGTCCTGATCGCCGCCGACATTTGCCCCGCCCGCACGGGGGCCGCAGCACAAAAACGCGTGTCCCGGGGCCGTGCGGCGGCGACCGTGGCCCCCTTGCCCCGCCGGGGGGCGGCGACTAGAGGAAAGGCGACTTGTCGCAGGGGTGTCCCATGGCCGAGCTTCCGCTTTCCTTCCAGGAGATCATCCTCCGCCTCCAGGCCTACTGGGGCGCCCGGGGCTGCGCGATCCTGCAACCCTACGACATGGAGGTGGGGGCGGGGACCTTCCACCCGGCGACCACGCTGCGGGCGCTGGGCTCGCGCCCTTGGGCCGCGGCCTATGTCCAGCCCTCGCGCCGCCCGACCGACGGGCGGTACGGCGAGAACCCGAACCGCCTCCAGCACTACTACCAGTATCAGGTCCTCATCAAACCGAGCCCGCCCAACCTGCAGGAGCTGTATCTGGGCTCGCTCGAAGCCATCGGCATCGATACGTCGCTCCATGACATCCGCTTCGTCGAGGACGACTGGGAGAGCCCCACGCTGGGCGCCTGGGGCCTGGGCTGGGAGGTCTGGTGCGACGGCATGGAGGTGTCGCAGTTCACCTACTTCCAGCAGGTCGGGGGTCACGACTGCCGCCCCGTGTCCGGGGAGCTGACCTACGGCCTCGAACGCCTCGCCATGTATGTGCTGGGCGTCGCGCATGTCATGGACATGCCGTTCAACGACCCGTCCTCGCCCATTCCGCTGACCTATGGCGACATCTTCCGGCAAACCGAGGAAGAGTATTCGCGCCACAACTTCGACGCGGCGGACACCGAACGCCTGTTCCGCCATTTCGAGGACGCGGAGAAGGAATGCCGGCGTCTGCTCGACAACGAGGACCTGGACCCCAGGACCGGCAAGCGCATCGTCATGGCGCACCCGGCCTATGACCAGTGCATCAAGGCCAGCCACCTCTTCAACCTGCTCGACGCGCGCGGCGTGATCTCGGTGACCGAACGGCAGGCCTATATCGGCCGGGTCCGGGCGCTGGCCAAGCTTTGCGCCGACGCCTTCGTGCGGACCGAGGCCGGGGGCCACACGGAAAGCGCGGCGGCGTGACCGGCCGCGTCCTCATCATCGCGCTGGCCATCACCGCCCTCGTGACCGGGGTGGCCATGTATTACCTGCAGGTCTACGCCTTCTATGACCAGCTGACGGCCGAGGAGGCGGGCCCCGTGCTCCTCGTGCCCCAAGGCTCCGACCAGGGCGAGCCCATCGCCGTGGCCGACCTGCGCGCCATCGACAGCGACTCCTCGCCCATCCGGTTCCGGTCCTGCTTCACCACGGCCGAGCCGCTGGACAGGCTGGCGCAGCGCTACACGCCCTACGACGATCCCAAGCCGCTGAACGCTCCCGGCTGGTTCGACTGCTTCGACGCGCCGGAGATCGGCGACGCGATCGAGGCCGGGCAGGCCCGCGCCTTCCTGTCGATCAAGGACCTGCGCTACGGCATCGACCGGATCGTGGCCATCCTGCCTGACGGCCGCGGCTTTGCCTGGAACCAGATCAACGCCTGCGGCGAGGTCGTCTTCAACGGCGAGCCTCCGCCCGATGGCTGCCCCCCTGTCCCCGAAAGAACCGAGTAGATGGCCGACCTCCTGATCGAGCTCCTGTCCGAGGAGATCCCCGCGCGGATGCAGCCCAAGGCCGCCGAGGACCTCCGCAAGCTGATGACCGACGGCCTTGTCGAGGCCGGGTTGACCTACGTCCACGCGATGGCCTTCGCGACGCCGCGCCGCCTGACGCTGGCCGTCGAGGGCCTGACCGAGGAAAGCCGCGCCGTCCGCGAGGAGCGCAAGGGGCCCCGCACCGACGCGCCCGAGGCGGCGATCCAGGGCTTTCTGCGTGCCACCGGCCTGACGCTGGACCGATTGGAGAAGCGGGCCGACAAGAAGGCCGAGGTCTACTTCGCGGTCCTCGAGAAGCCGGGCCGCGCCGCCGCCGCGATCGTGGCCGAGGTGCTGGAGCGGGTGATCCGCGACTTCCCCTGGCCCAAGTCGATGCGCTGGGGCTCGGGCTCGCTCCGCTGGGTGCGACCGCTCCAGGGCGTGCTCTGCCTCCTCGTGCGGGAGGATGGCGCCGAGGTCGTGCCCTTCGAGATCGACGGTCTCGTTGCCACCAACACCACGCGCGGCCATCGCTTCCATGCGCCACAGGGGGTCTCGGTCACCTCCTTCGAGGATTACGAGCAGAAGCTGACCCGCGCCCATGTCGTCCTGCGGAGCGACGAGCGGCGCGACCGCATCCGCCACGACGCCGCCACGCTGGCCTTCGCGCAAGGGTTGGAGATCGTCGAGGACGAGGGCCTGCTGACCGAGGTCGCGGGCCTTGTCGAATGGCCCGTGACCCTGATGGGCCGCATCGAGGAGCAGTTCCTGGGCCTGCCGCCCGAGGTGCTGCAGACTTCGATGAAGGAGCACCAGAAGTTCTTCTCGGTCCGCAACCCCGCAACGGGCCGGATCGAGGGCTTCGTGACGGTCGCCAATATCGAGACCGCCGACCACGGCGCGACGATCCTGGCCGGGAACGCCAAGGTGCTGCGCGCCCGCCTGTCCGATGCCCGCTTCTTCTGGGAGAACGACCTGCGGGTCGCCACCTCTGGCATGGAGGAATGGAAGGAGAGGCTGAAGTCCGTCACCTTCCATAACAAGCTGGGGAGCCAGTGGGAGCGGATCGAGCGCATCGCCGCGCTCGCCCGCGAGATCGCGCCCCATGTCGGCGCGGACCCGGACCTCGCCGCAGAGGCCGCGACGGTCGCCAAGCTCGACCTGCGGTCCTCCATGGTGGGCGAGTTCCCCGAGCTTCAGGGCCTCATGGGCCGCTACTATGCGGATGCGGCCGGGCTGCCCGCCGAGGTCGCCGCGGCCGCCGAGGAGCATTACTCGCCACTCGGCCCCAACGACGCCGTGCCGACCGCGCCGGTGTCAGTGGCCGTGGCGCTCGCGGACAAGATCGACACGCTGACCGGCTTCTGGGCGATCGATGAGAAGCCCACGGGGAGTAAGGACCCGTTTGCGCTGAGAAGGGCCGCGCTGGGGGTGATCCGCTTGCTCCTTGGCAACGGTCTGCGGCTGCGCCTCGAAGACGTGATCGAGGATGCCTATCACACTTATGCAGTTGAATGGGCCAAGAGCTATCGGCTCCGGCGGCACGCCCCAATGTTTGATGAACCGGGGCAGCCTGAGGTCGTGACCGACTTCTTCCGCGGCGACGCCGAGAAAGGCGACATCTTCCAAGGTGTCGAGTTCGTGGTCGACTGGCTGCGCAAGAACCTTTCGTTGCTCACGGATCCAGCGTCCATGGCCTCCCATGATCCAATTTATGGGGAGTTTGCTAGGACGGGCGACTTCACGGCGAGTGTCTTGGAATTCTTCCACGACCGCCTGAAGGTGCACCTCCGCGATCAGGGCATCCGGCATGACGTGATCGACGCCTGCCTCGCCATGCCGGGGAACGACGACCTCGTGCTGCTCGTGCGGCGGGCCGAGGCGCTGGCGGCGTTCCTCAAGACCGAGGACGGGGAGAACCTGCTTCAGGGCTTCAAGCGGGCGGCGAACCTGCTGGCGCAGGCCGAGGCCAAGGACGGCGTGGAATACTCCTTCGGCGCGGACCCGAAATGGTCCGAGTACGACGAGGAGCGGGCGCTCTTCGCCGCGCTCGACGCCGCCGAGGCGCGCATCCGGCCCGCCATGGCGGCCGAGGACTTCCAGGGGGCCATGTCGGCGCTCGCGGCCCTGCGCGCGCCCATCGACGCCTTCTTCACGGTCGCGCAGATCAACACCGACAACCAGGTCATCCGCCGCAACCGCCTCAACTTGCTGAGCCGCATCCGTCGGCTTTGCCTGGAGGTCGCGGACCTGACCCGCGTCGAAGGCTAGGCAGAACCCCAGGCCGTGCGGGATGTCCCCGCCCGGCCTGGGGCCTGTCGCGGGCAGGGTGCCGCATCGGCGGGAAAGTTCCCGGCGCCGGCCCGCAACGCCCGATGCCCTAACGGCGCCTTAATCATCCTGTGGGACAACGGCGTCATGTCCTATCCCCGCGATCTCCTGTCCGACTTGCTCGACCGATCTATCCAAAGGTCTGAGGGGCCGACCCTTTCCGAACCCGCCACCGCGCACTATGCTGCGATGGGAAAGGATGCCGCGGTGCAGCGCCACGTCACATTCCCACAGATCACCCTTGTCACTCCCGACGCCCCGATGTCGGCCGAGGTGTATGGCGGGCGGGCGAAATGCCTCCAGCGGCTGATCCGCCTGGACATGCCCGTGCCGCTGACCGTGGCCCTGTCCTTTGACGCCGTTCGGGAGATCGCCAAGGGCCGGATGCCGGACATCGCGTCGATCATGGCGCCCTTCGGCTTTGCGCCGCTGCTGTCCGTCCGGCCGTCGTCGCTGGACCCCGACTGGGGCGGGCCGGGGGCGATCCTGAACATCGGCATGACCCACGAACGCCACGAGGCGCTGATGCTCACCGCGGGGGAGCGGGCGGCGACCTCGCTCTACATGCGGTTCATCCAGTGCTATGCCGTCCATGTGGCGCGCCTCGACCCCGAGCCCTTCGACCTCCCCGCCGAGCCGACCGCCGAGGCGCTGCGCGCCATGCTCGTCGCCTATGAGGCCGAGACGGACGAGCCCTTCCCGCAGGATCCGGCCACGCAGCTGGCCGAGGTGCTGCGCTCGATGGCGCGGGCCTGGGACGGGACGACGGCGCGGCTTCTCCGCCAGGCCAAGGGCGCGCCCGCCGACGCCGGGCTGGGGCTGGTGGTGCAGGCCATGGCGCTGGGCGTCGGCCGCGGCGAAAGCGGGTCCGGCGTGATCCAGTTCGTCGATGGCGAAACGGGGGAGCCCCGCGTCAGCGGCCGCTACCTGGGCCAGAGCCAGGGACGCGAGGCGCTGCGGGACAAGCGGGCCGCCGTGCCCCTCACCCGGACGGAGGGGATCCCCTCGCTTGAGGATCTGGCGCCCTTTGCCCTGCGCGAGCTGCTGGCCCACGGCGCCAAGGGCCGCGAGCGGCTGCGCGAGGAGATGCAGATCGAGTTCACGCTCGAGAACGGGCGGCTCTGCATCCTGGACGCGGTCCGCGTGCCCCGTTCGGCCCGGGCGGCCGTGCGCATCGCGGTGGCGCTGGCGCAGGACGGCGTGATCCCGCGCGAGGAGGCGATCCTGCGGGTGGACCCGGGCGCGCTGTCCACGCTCCTGCACCGCCAGATCGACCCCGAGGCGTCGCGCGACCGGATCGTGGTCGGCATCGCCGCCAGCCCCGGCGCGGCGAGCGGGCGCATCGTCCTGACCGCCGCCGACGCGCAGGCCAGCGCCGCGCGGGGGGAGCCCTGCATCCTTGTGCGCCGCGAGACCACGCCCGAGGACATCCGCGGGATGCACGCCGCGGTCGCCGTGCTGACGGTCCGTGGCGGGATCACGAGCCATGCGGCGGTCATTGGGCGCGGCCTGGGGCTGCCCTGCGTGGTGGGCGCCTCAGAGCTGGAGATCGACCGCCGCCGCCGGATCGTGATCGCGCCCGGCGGCCGCATCCTGGCCGAGGGCGACCTCATCACGGTGGATGGCACCACCGGAGACATCCTCCTGGGCCAGCCGCCGATGATCGAGGCCGCCCTTGACGGCTCGTTCCGCACGCTTCTCGACTGGGCGGACGAGTTCCGGGACGTGGGCGTGCGCGCCAACGCCGACACGCCGCAGGACGCCGGCATCGCCCGGGGCTTTGCCGCCGAGGGCATCGGCCTTTGCCGCACCGAGCACATGTTCTTCGAGGGCGAGCGCATCGGCATGATGCGCGAGATGATCTTCGCCGAAGGCGCCCCGGCGCGGCGCGCCGTGCTGGAGCGGCTGCTGCCCATGCAGCGGGCGGACTTTGCCGCCCTGTTCCGGATCATGGCCGGCAAGCCGGTCTGCATCCGCCTGTTCGACCCCCCGCTCCATGAGTTCCTGCCGTCGGACCGCCAGTCGCTCCGCGACCTGGCCGAGGGGATGTCGCGGGCGCTGTCGGACGTCGAGGCGCGGGTCGAGGCCCTGCGGGAATACAATCCGATGCTGGGCCTGCGCGGGGTCCGCCTGGGCATCACCGTGCCCGAGATCTACGAGATGCAGGCCCGCGCGATCTTTGAAGCCGCCGTGGAGGCTGGCCGCGACGGCGACCCCGTGGTGCCGGAGGTGATGATCCCCCTGGTGTCGGCCCGGCGCGAGGTCGAGCTGGTCAAGGCGCGCGTGGATGCCGTGGCCTCGGCCGTCCGCGCCGAGACCGGGGCCGACTTCGCCTATCGCCTGGGCGTCATGGTCGAGACTCCCCGTGCCGCGCTGCGCGCCGCCGAGATCGCGCAGCATGCCTCGTTCCTGTCCTTCGGGACGAACGACCTCACGCAGATGACCTATGGCCTGTCGCGCGACGACGCCGGACGGTTCCTCGGGACCTATGTGGAGCAGCACGTCTTCGAGGAGGACCCGTTCCACACCCTCGATCTCGATGGCGTGGGGGAATTGCTGAGCATGGGGGCGGAACGCGGACGCCGAGGTCGGCCGGACATCATGCTTTCGATCTGTGGGGAACATGCCGGGACTCGCCGCGCCATCGAGTTCTGCCGCCGCGAAGGGTTCGATTACGTCTCCTGTTCGCCCTACCGGGTGCCGGCTGCGCGGCTTTCCGCCGCTCAGGTTGCCTTGGAGAACCATTCGCTTTCAGGGGATTGACAGGCGGATTTCCCGTATCGGCCGAGGATCGGCGGATATGCTCCTGCGCGCTCGGCGCGGCGCCGCCGTACCTACTGTGGCTGCGTAGACACATAGGTAAGTAATTCGTAGTCCCTTGGTGACGGCGGGAAGCGCCCGCTTGGAACGATGGGACAGTGCTATGATGGTTTCGCTCGGGCGCGCGGTCTGGCGCGCTTTGGTCGTGGCCTCGGGCCTGACGCTGGTCTTGGCCGGTATGTGCCTTGCGGCCGGGGCGGATCTCGACGGACGCCTCGGCTCCCTCCTGGGAGCGCAGCGGGAGGGGGCGCAGGTCACGCCGGCGGCGCAGGGCGGCCCCTTTCCCGCGCCCGAGGGCCGGGGGGTCGCCATCAGCGAGGTCACCGACCTGTCCGGCCTCGAGGAGCTCATCGAAGACGCCGCGCCCGAGGGGGATGAGCAGTGGCGCTGCCTGTCCGAGGCCATCTACCATGAGGCGCGGGGCGAAGCTCTCGAGGGGCAGATCGCCGTCGCCGAGGTCGTGCTGAACCGCCGGGACAGCGGCCGTTACCCGTCCACCGTCTGTGGCGTGGTCGAGCAGGGGGCCGGACAGCGGAACGCCTGCCAGTTCAGCTACTACTGCGACGGCCGGTCGGACACCGTCGCCGACAAGGTCGCCTGGGCCGAGGTAGGCCGGGTCGCCCGCGTCATGCTGGACGGCGCGCCGCGCCTGCTGACGGACGGAGCCATGTTCTATCACAACAAGGCCGTCTCGCCCTACTGGGCCCAGGATTTCACCCGGACAGCCCAGATCGGCACGCATCTGTTCTACCGCGAGGATGCGCCGATCCGCCTGGCCTCCAGCGCGTCCGACTGAGGCCCGCTTGCCGGGATCGCCGAGCCGCTGTAGCAGACGGCTCGATCAGGGATCCTGGGCATGCCGCACGACGAAACCCGACACGCCTTCGAGCACCCGCTCGCGCGGTCCGAAGCCACCGCCGCCGCGCCGCGCGACCGCATCTCCCTGCGCGACCATGTCGTGGAAGTGGAGATCGGCGCCTTCCAGCTCGAACGCGGGGTGCGCCAACGGCTGCGCTTCGACATCGTCGTGGAGGTCCGGCCCCTGGGCGACGTGGGCGACGATGTCGACCGGATCCTGTCCTATGACAAGCTGGCCGAGGCCGTGGCCGCCGAGCTTGCGCAGGAGCGTCTGAACCTTCTGGAGACCTTGGCCGAACGGGTGGCCGCGCGCATCCTGCGCGAGCCTCAGGCCGAGCGGGTCTTCGTCCGGGTCCAGAAGCTCGACCGCGGCCCGGGGGATCTGGGCGTGGAGATCGTGCGCAGCCGCAGCGAGGGCGGCGAGGCAGTCGTCCCGGATGCGCCACGCCCCCGGATCGTCCTTCTTGGGGCAGCCGAGGCTACGGCCCCCGCGCTGGCGCGCCTTCTGGACGAGCTGCACGAGGAGGCCATCCCCCTGGTCCTTTGCGTGGGCCGGCCGGCGACGGCCCCGGTCGTCGCCGAATCCGAGGCCGCGCAGCGCCACATCGATCTGCTGGCCTTCGACCAGAATGCCTGGGCGGTGGCGTCGCGGGACCCCCGGCTCCTTGTGGTCGGCACCCGGACCGAGCTCGACTGGGCGATGCGCCAGGCGCGGGCCTGCGTCTGGGCGCCCTCCAAGGTCGTCTTGGACGCGGTGGACGGCCCGGCGCAGAGCGACGGCCCGCATCTCGCGGCCTGGCTCGCGGGGGTGCTGGAGGCCAGGGAACTGCGGCTGATCGGGGTCGAGGCGTCGGACGGGCTGGTCGTGCCGGTGCCGGTCAGGCAGGACCCTTGGGAGGCCCCCAAGTGAGCGTCTACTGGCGGCCGATTCCGATGACCGATCCGGCCCGTCCGCCGGGCGCCCTGACGCTGGCCGGAGGATGGTGCTGGTTCGACCGGATCGAGCGGCTATCCCGCACCGAGCCGCCCCAAGTCGTCCCGATTGATGCGGCGCCGCCCGAGGTGCTGGAGCGGCTGACCGCCCCGCGCGGGCGCCTGGCGCGCCTGTCCTTCGAGGCGCCGCGCCTCATGGGCATCCTGAACCTCACGCCGGACAGCTTCTCGGACGGTGGCCGCTTCGACGCGCCCGACGCCGCCCTGGCGCAGGCGCAGGCCATGGCGGCGCAGGGGGCCGACATGCTCGACCTTGGCGGGGAGAGCACGCGGCCCGGCGCGGTGCTCGTCCCCGAGCCCGAGGAGATCGCGCGCGTCGTTCCCGTGCTGTCGCGGATCCGCGCCGAAAGCGGGATCCCCCTGTCCGTCGACACCCGGAAGGCTGCGGTGGCCGAGGCGGCCCTGTCCGCCGGGGCGGATCTGGTCAACGACGTCTCGGCCCTGAGCTTCGATCCACGAATGGGCGAAGTGGCCGCGCGGGCGGGGGGGCTTTGCCTCATGCACGCGCAGGGCACGCCCGAGACGATGCAGGCGAATCCGCGCTACGAGGACGTGGTCCTCGATGTCTATGACGCGCTCGAGGAGCGGATCGCCCTGGCCGAGGCCCGCGGGGTGCCCCGGAGCCGCATTCTGGTCGATCCGGGGATCGGCTTCGGCAAGACAGTGCAACATAACGTGAGTCTGCTCCAGCGTGTGTCGCTTTATCATGGCCTGGGCTGCGCCATGCTGGTCGGCGTCTCGCGCAAGGGGTTCATCGGGACCCTGGGCGGCGCGGCGCGGGCGCAGGATCGGATGCCCGGTTCGGTGTCGGTGGCGCTCCATGCCGTCCGGCAGGGCGCGCAGATGGTGCGGGTGCACGACGTGGGTGAAACAAGACAGGCCTTGAGCCTGCAGCAAGCAGTAGGCGGGACAGCATGACGAGGAAACTTTTCGGGACGGACGGCGTGCGCGGCACGGCCAATGCCTGGCCCATGACGGCCGAGTTGGCTCTGCGCCTGGGCGCGGCCGCCGGGCGCTACTTCCGGAACGACGGGTCGAACGGCCATCGCGTGGTGATCGGCAAGGACACCCGCCTGTCGGGCTACATGTTCGAGAATGCGCTGACCGCGGGCCTGACCTCCACCGGCATGAACGTGCTGCTGCTGGGACCGGTGCCGACGCCGGCCGTGGGCCTGCTGACCACCTCGATGCGCGCCGATGTGGGGATCATGATCTCCGCCTCGCACAACCCGCACCAAGACAACGGCATCAAGTTCTTCGGCCCCGACGGCTTCAAGCTGTCCGACGAGGCCGAGGCCGAGATCGAGGCGCTGGTCGAGGCGGGCGTGGAGCCCACCGGCGCCAACAACATCGGCCGCGCCAAGCGGATCGACGATGGCCGCTTCCGCTACATGGAGCGGCTCAAGAGCACCTTCCCGCATGGGCGGCGGCTCGATGGGCTCAAGGTCGTGATCGATTGCGCGAACGGGGCCGCCTACAAGGTTGCGCCCGAAGTGCTCTGGGAACTGGGCGCGACGGTCGTCCCGGTCGGGACCACGCCCAACGGGTACAACATCAACGACGGCTGCGGGTCGACCTCGCCGCGCGCGGCGGCCGAGATGGTCGTGACCCATGGCGCCGACCTGGGCATCTGCCTGGATGGCGACGCCGACCGGGTGATCCTGATCGACGAGAACGGGCAGATCGCCGACGGGGACCAGCTCATGGCGCTCATGGCCGCGCGCTGGGCCGAGCAGGGGCGCCTGCGCAACGGCACGCTCGTCGCGACCGTGATGTCGAACCTGGGGCTGGAGCGGTTCCTGGACGGGCGCGGCCTGCGGCTGGAGCGGACCGCCGTGGGCGACCGCTACGTGGTCGAGGCCATGCGCCAGGGCGACTGGAACTTGGGGGGCGAACAGTCGGGCCACATCGTCATGACCGATTACGCCACCACCGGGGACGGTCTGCTGGCGGCGCTGCAGGTGCTGGCCGCCATGATCGAAACCGGAGAGCCGGCGTCGCGCCTCCTCCAGCAGTTCGACACCGTGCCGCAGCTTCTCCGCAATGTCCGCTACGCGGCGGGCCAGCAGCCGCTGTCCTCCCCCGCGGTGCAGGCGGTGATCGAGGGCGCCAAGGCCCGGCTCGATGGACGCGGTCGCCTTCTGATCCGCAAGTCGGGGACCGAGCCGCTGATCCGCGTCATGGCCGAATGCGAGGATGAGGCCATGCTCGCCGAGGTCGTGGGCGAGATCGTCCTGGCCGTGGAGCACGCGGCCATGGCCCACGCCGCCGAATAGGCCGGTTCGGGTCGTGCGACGGGCCGTCCTCAGGCGGCCTCATAGACGAAGACCCGCGCCAGCACATGCGGCTCCCTGACGGTGAAAGCGCGGACGGGCTCGCTCCGTTCGCGCAACCGCCAGCGTCCCTGCGCCTCCAGCGCGTCCTGGCGCTCGCGGAAGCCCTGCGTCCGGTGGATGTCGTCGCGGACGCTGAACACCAGCACCCCGCCCGGCCGGGTCACGCGCAGCAGCTCGTCGAGGCTCGAGGCGGGGGCGTGGCCGGCGGTGAACACGCCGCTCGAGATGACGGCGGCAAAGCCGGCGTCCGGCAGGTCGAGCGGCTCGCCCAGCGTCATCTGCCGGAGGACCGCATAGACGCCGCGCCCGGCGGCGCGCGCCAGCATCGGCTCGGACAGGTCGATGCCGGTGATCCCGTCGTAACCCAGCGCCCGGAGATCGTCGCCCACGAGGCCGGTGCCGCACCCGGCATCGAGGATCGGGCGGGCCTCGGCGGGCAGATGCCGCGCGAGGAAGGCGGCGCAAAGATGAGGCAGGCGATAGCCCGAGGCGGCGGTCTCGGCGTCGTAGCGTTCGGCCCAGTCGGCGTAGCCCGCCGCAAGCTCGCCCACGGTCCGGGCCGCGTAGACGGCCGCCATGGCAGCGCTTTCGGTGTCGCTCATGGGGGGCTCCCTCAGATGGCGGTGAAGGCGTTGTCAACGAACAGGTGGGTGCCGTTGACGAAGCTCGACTCGTCCGAGGCGAGGAACAGCGCGGCGCGGGCCACCTCCTCGGGTTCTCCGATGCGGCCCTGCGCGGCGATCAGCGCCGCCTCGGAGACGTCCACCCCCAAGGCTTGGAGGTCGGCCACCTCGCGCAGGCCATGAGGCGTGCGGATGAAGCCGGGGCAGACGGCGTTGCAGCGGATGTTGCGGTCGCGGAACTCGACCGCGATGGCGCGGGCGAACATGTGCACGGCGCCCTTGGTCGTGCCGTAAAGCACCTCCATCGGCGTGCCCGCGACGGCCGAGATCGAGGAGGTGCACACGATCGACCCGCCGCCCTGCGCCAGCATCCCGGGCAGGACCGCCCGGGTCATCAGGAACATGGATTTCACGTTGACGGCGTGGAGCCAGTCCCACTCCTCCTCGGTGGTCTCGAGGAAGGGTTTGATGACGATGGTGCCCGCATGGTTGAACAGGACATTGGCTGGGCCATGCGCCTCCTCGGCCTGGCGGACGGCGGCCTCGACCTGGTCCGCCTGGGCCACATCCGCGGCAAGGGCGATGGCGGTTCCACCGGCGGCGCGGATCGTGGCGGCGCGGGTGCTGGCCGCCTCGAGGTTCCGGTCGATGATCGCGACCTTGGCCCCTTCGGCGGCGAACAGCGATGAGGCGGCTCCTCCCATCCCCGTCGCACCCCCCGAGATGATCGCCACCTTGCCCGCGAGTCGGCCCATGTCAGTCCCCCTGTTGCCTGCCGGGACCTTGGCAGAGACCTCGGAAAAGGGAAGTCGCGGCGGGGCTGGTCAGGCGGCGGCGCGGCCCGGCGCGGCACGCAAGGCCTTGCGTGCCGCGACCGAGCGGGCGTGGAGCCAGGCCGGGATAAAGATCGACGCCGTCCCGGCGACCAGGACGAGGGTTCCGTAGAATTCGCCCAGGTCGCGGCCGTTCACGACGAAGTCGATGAGATAGGCCGTCGCGACGTGCCAGGCGAAGACCTGCAGGGAATGCTGGCCCAGGAAGACCAGCGGCCGCCAGGTGAAGACCGCCTCGATGACGCGCGCCGCCGCTGGCGCCCAGCGCACCGTGGAGGTCGGCCCGGCCACCAGGAGCCAGCTGATCACGAACAGGTCGAGGAAGAAGGCGACGAAGTAGATCGCGGACAGGGTGTTGCGGTCCACATGGGACCAGGCCAGCCCGCTGTAGTCCGGCGACACGAGCTGGAACTGGACGATCCAGTCGAAGACCGCCAGTCCCCCGACCAGCGCCATCGCCATCACGAAGGCGCCCTGCATCTGGGGCGTCTTGAGGAACGACAGGTCCAGCCGTCCCTCGGCCTGACGCAGCCCCAGCCACAGCCCCGAGAAGAAGATCACCTGCCAGGCCAGGATGTTGAAGCCGAGCCCCAGGTCCATCGGGTGACCCCAGGCGTCCAGGACGCCGCCGAGCTGGAGGATCAGGTAGTCCATCAGCCGGGTCTGCGCAAAGAGCCAGAGGCCGACCGAAAGGACCAGCACCGCCAGGGTGCGGTCGTTGCGGAAGGCCCTCAGCGCCCAGGGGGTGACGGCCATGAACCAGAGATACATGGGGAGGATGCCCATGAACGCGCTGGCCGACAGGATCGCCAGGGAGAGCAGGGTGAACAGCACCGGCTCGGCCTGGTAGGGATGGACGATGTTGGATTCGACCCCCACCAGCCCCAGCAGGAGCGCCGCCGCGCAGATCAGCAGGACGAGGCCGGCGTGGTAGGTGTAGATGGTCCGCATCCGGTCGAGGATGCCGCGCCGCATCGCCTCGTAGGACTTGCGGACATAGATGCCGCCATAGACGAGGCCGACCACGAAGCCCGAGATGAAGACGAAGCCCTGCGCGTCCTCGACCCAGCCCAGCGAGTGGTGGTTAATCTCTCCCAGGGTGACGTGGACGATGCCGTTGATGTGGACGACGGCCATGAAGAAGAGGAAATATCCCCTGAAGCCGTCCAGGATCGTCAGCCGCATTGCGCCCCCACGTCGAAAGCCGTGACGGCGAATGTGACCCTTCGGGAGGAAGGGTCAATGCGGCAGGCATCAACAGGGCGGCATTCGCCGTCCCTTGCGTGGAAAACGGCCACGGGCGATTGCTCCCGTGGCCGGATCTGGATCAGTTCCGCGAACGGTCAACCATCTTGCCCTTGGAAATCCAGGGCATCATGGCGCGCAGCTTCTCACCGACCTGCTCGATCTGGTGCTCGTCGTTGATGCGGCGGGTCGCCTTGAAGAAGGGCTGGCCGACGGCGTTCTCCTGCATGAAGTCGCGGACGAACTTGCCGGTCTGGATGTCGCGGAGGACCTCCTTCATGCGCTTCTTGGTTTCCTCGTAGGGGAGGATGCGCGGGCCCGACACGTACTCGCCGTATTCGGCTGTGTTGGAGATCGAGTAGTTCATGTTGGCGATACCGCCCTCGTAGATCAGGTCCACGATCAGCTTCACCTCGTGGAGGCACTCGAAGTAGGCCATCTCGGGCTCGTAGCCGGCTTCGACCAGCGTCTCGAAGCCCATGCGGATGAGCTCCACGAGGCCGCCGCAGAGGACCGCCTGCTCACCGAAGAGGTCGGTCTCGCACTCCTGGCGGAAGTTGGTCTCGATGATGCCGGAGCGGCCGCCGCCGATGGCGGAGCAGTAGGACAGCCCGATCTCCATGGCCTTGCCCGAGGCGTCGTTGTGGACCGCCACGAGGCAGGGCACGCCGCCGCCCTTGAGGTATTCGCCGCGCACGGTGTGGCCCGGGCCCTTGGGCGCCATCATGATGACGTCCACGCCCTTCTTGGGCTCGATCAGGCCGAAGTGGATGTTCAGGCCGTGGGCGAAGGCGATGGCCGAGCCTTCGCGCAGGTGGTCGTGCACGAAGCGCTTGTAGGTGTCGGCCTGCAGCTCGTCGGGCATGGTGAACATGATGAGGTCGCACCAGGCGGCGGCCT
Source organism: Rubellimicrobium arenae (assembly GCF_017916275.1). GTDB lineage: Bacteria > Pseudomonadota > Alphaproteobacteria > Rhodobacterales > Rhodobacteraceae > Rubellimicrobium > Rubellimicrobium arenae. Next base: position 114,677 of record NZ_JAFMST010000002.1, on the reverse strand, counting down.
CGGAGATGCCCATGACCTTCAGGCCCTCGGCCTCGGCCTTCTTGGCGGAGGGCGAGCCTTCGCGCAGGGCGACGACGACGTTCTTGGCGCCCGAGTCGCGCAGGTTCAGCGCATGGGCGTGGCCCTGCGAACCGTAGCCGAGAATGGCGACCTTCTTGTCCTTGATCAGGTTCACGTCGCAGTCGCGGTCGTAGTAGACGCGCATGGCTTGTCCCTCCTTGGAAATGCTGGCTTGGACCATACAGCAGGATCTGGGCATTTCGAGATTGCGCCGCGCGGTATCAGTTAGTTTGACTAATGTTGTCATGCGCAGGAGATCCGATTATTGCTTTTCTCATGCTTGACGATCTGGATCGCCGCCTTCTTCGCCTCCTGCAGGAGGATCCCGGCCAGCCGGTGCCGGACCTGGCGCAGGCCGCGGGCCTGACCCCGGGCCGCGCGGCGCGGCGGCTCGACCGGCTGCGCGAAGCCGGCATCCTCCGAGGGCAGGAGGCGGTGATCGACTGGCGCCGGTTGGGCTATGAGGTCCATGTCTCGCTCCGGGTGACCCTGGACAAGGGCGCCCCTCGCGCCTTCGAGGAGTTCCTGGCTGCGGCCCGCGACGTGCCCGAGGTGGTCGAGATCCAGACCTTCCTGGGGCAGGTGGACGTGCGCCTGTCGCTGATCGCCCGCGACCTCGCGCATTACCGCGCCATCTACCGCGACCGCATCCTGACCCTGCCGCGCATCAGCGACATCGAGGCGCTCATGACCCTGAGCGTCCTTCAGGACAACGAGGCGCTGCCGCTGTGATCGATCTGGATGACACCGACCGCGCGATCCTGCGGGCTTTGCAGCAGGACGCCACCGTCGAGGCCGCGGCGCTGGGCCGGCGGGTGGGGCTGTCGCAACCGGCCGCCTGGCGGCGCGTGCGGCGTCTGCGGGACGAGGGGGTGATCCAGGGGCGCCGCCTCGTGCTCGACCGCGAGGCGCTGGGCTTCGGCGTCACGGTCTTCCTGGGCATCAAGCTGGCCGCCCGCGCGCGGCTCGAGGAGTTCGAACGCGCCGTGACCGCCATCCGCGAGGTGCAGACGGTCGAACATGTCCTGGGTCTTTACGACTACCGTTTGCGCGTGGTGGCCCGCGACATCGCCGACTTCGAGCGTGTCCTGCGGCGGCGCATCACCGCGCTGCCCGGTGTCGGGACCATCGAGGCGAATGTCCTGCTGAGCGAGGAGCGCCGGCCCGGCCCTCTCTAGCGCCCCATCCCGAGCCCGAGGCGCATCAGGGCGTGGCGCACCGGCGGCAGGTCGTGCATGGCCCGCAGGCCAAAGGCCCGCAGCGGGCCGAGCCCGCCGATCGAGGCACGATTGAGCGCGTCGATGCCGAAGGCGCGGAGGCGGATGTCCGGCTCCCGCAGGCGCGCATAGGCGGCGAGCCACCCATCGCTCCCCAGGTCGTCCGGTCGTCCGCTGGTCAGGTCGAGGAGGACCCGGAGGTCGCCCAGCGACATGTTGAGCCCCTGCGCCCCGATGGGCGGAACCACATGGGCCGCCTCGGCCATCAGGGCCGTCCGGCGCGCGGTCAGGCGGTCCGCGACCTGGGTGATGATCGGCCAGACCTGCCGCCCGCCGACCGGCACGAGCGGCCCCATGACGTCCGCTGAACGGGCGTTCACGGCCTGGGCGAACTCCTCCGCGGGCAGCGCCGCAAGCCGGAGCGCCTCGGCCCCGTCGGTCATCCAGACCACGGCCGAGCAGGGGCGCCCGTCATGATCGGGGAGGGGCACGAGCGTGAAGGGGCCGCCCGCGGCATGGACCTCGGTCGAGACGCCGCCGTGCGGCGCGTCGTGGGTGACGGCAAAGACCAGCGCCTTCTGGCCATAGCGGGTGGTGCGGGCCCCGATGCCGCAGGCCCGGCGCACGGCGGAATCCCGGCCGTCCGCGCCGATCAAGAGCCGGGCGGTGATCGTTCGCCCGTCCGACAGGGTGGAGGTGACCTCATCCACGCGGGCGACCCGGCCCGCGAAGCCGGTTCCGCGCAGCAGGGTCACGTTGGGCATCTCGGCCAGGCGTTCCGCGAAGGCCTGCTTGAGGACGCGGTTCGGGATGTTCCAGCCAAAGGGCTGGTCGCCCAGGTCCCCCGCGTCGAAGTCGCGCCGGACCGGCGTGCCGCGTGCGTCCACGATCCGCATCACCCGCAGCGGGGTGGCCTCTGGCCCAAGCCGGCTCCACAGTCCCGCCCCATCGAGGAGCGCCCGGGCGGGCGACAGGATCGCGGTCGTGCGAAGGTCGGCGTCCGGGCCATCGGGGGCCTGGGCCGGGGCCGGGTCCACGCAGGTGACGCGGAGCCCGCGGCTTCCGAAGGCCGCCGCCGCGGCCAGGCCCGCCGTCCCACCACCGGCAATCAGAATGTCCGTGCTGTCCATGCCGCTGAGATAGGCCGCTTTCCCGGCGGCGGGAAGGCCCGGTCAGACGAGCCGCGCAAGGAAGGCCGAAAGGTCCTCGGCATGGTGGTGGATGTGATCCTGCGCGAGCGCCTCGGGTCCCACGAGGACGGTCCGCATCCCCATCAGGTGCGGCACCATGAGGTTGCGGGGGTCGTCCTCGAACATCGCTCCTTCGGCGGGCGAAAGGCCGTCGAGGGCGAAGACCGCTTCGAAGGCCGCCTGCTCCGGCTTGGGCAGGTAGCCGGCGTGCTCGACCCCATAGACGGCATCGAAGGCGCTGTTCAGGCCGCGGGCCGCGAGGACCTTGGCCGCATAGACCCCGTCGCCATTGGTGAAGACGATCTTGCGTCCGGGCAGGGCGGTGATTCGGGCCGCCAGCAGCGGATCCGGAACCAGCCCCGAGAAGTCGATGTCGTGGACATCCTTGAGGTAGGGGCCGGGATCGAGGTCATGCTCGGCCATCAGGCCCGCCAGGGTCGTGCCGTACAGCGCCCAGTAATCCGCCCGCAGGCGATCGGCTTCGGCTTCGGTGATGCCCAGGATCCGGGACACATAAGCCGTCATCCGGACCTCGATCTGCGCGAAAAGGCGTGCGGACGGGGGGTAGAGGGTGTTGTCCAGGTCGAAGACCCAGGCGCGGACATGGGCAAAGGATGCGGCGACCATGGGGCCGACCCTACGAATGTCGCGGCCCCTTCGCAACCATGCCGGCTTGAACCCCCGGTCCGTGCGCGTAACATCAGGGGCAATGACCGACCCGAAATCCCAGCGCGACGCGTATGACCTGATCCTGGAAGCCATCGACTCCGGGCTCTACAAGCCTGGAGATCGCCTGGTGGAAAGCGAGCTGGCCGAACGCTTCGGCGTGTCGCGCACGCCGATCCGCGAAGCGCTCCAGCGCATGGAGACGCAGTCGCTTCTCAGCCGGGATGGGCGGTCGCTCATTGTGGCCTCTCTCGACCACAACCAACTGGCCGAGCTTTATGTCGTCCGGGGCGAGCTGGAGGGGCTGGCCGCCCGGCTTGCCGCCCGGCACGCCACGCGGGAGGAAGTACGGGTCCTGCGCGACATGCTGGAGGCGGACCGGGCGCTGGTGAACGACCCCCAGGCCCTGAGCCGGGCCAATCGGCGGTTCCACCGGCAGATCCACCTGGCCTCGCACAACCGGTTCCTGGTGCAGCAGCTGGATCTTGTGCATCGGTCCATGGCGCTTCTGGCCTCGACCTCGCTCTCGGCCGAGGGGCGGTCCCGAGGCACCCTGGACGAGCATGAGGCCATCGTCCGCGCCATCGAGGCGGGCGACGGCGACGCCGCCGATGCCGCGCTGCGCGAGCATATCTCGCGCGCCTTCATGACACGGCTGAAGCTGGATGCGGCAAAGGTGCAGGCGGCGGAATAACCGCCTCGGGCGCGACCGTGGGAAGGTCGATGCCATGCGCCGTCTTGTCCCAATGGAAGGGGCGCCACGCCGCCTCCCACAGGGCCTTGTAGATCGCGGCCGTCGCGAGGGGGAAATAGAGCACGAGGCTCGGCCCCCAGAGCGCGAGGTGCGGCTTGCCCGCGCGGCGCGCCCCGATCCAGGCATAGGCCACATCCAGCGCGTAGGTGGCCAGGAACAGGATCGACAGAGCCACGAGCAGCGAGGGCGGAAGGAGCCGCGCCAGCGGATGGGGCAGCCCCAGCGGCACGAGCCAGAAGCTCCAGAGCAGGGGGGCGAGGGCGAACTGCACCAGCGTTCCCAGGAACATCACCTGCACGCCCCAGAACCGACGCGGCCCAAGATCGCGCCACAGGCCCACGGGGTCGCGCATGTGGACGGCCCAGGTCACCGCATAGCCCTTGAGCCAGCGCGACCGTTGCCGGATCCAGGGCCAGGGGCGGGCGTTCGCCTCCTCCTGGGTGACGATGGGGATCATCTCGGTCCGATAGCCGTGGCGGGCGAGGCGCAGGCCCAGGTCGGCGTCCTCGGTCACGTTGTGGGCATCCCAGCCGCCGACGGCCTCGATCGCCTCGCGCCGCAGGAAGAGGGTCGTGCCCCCGAGCGGCAGCGCGAAGGCCAGCCGTTCGAGCCCTGGCAGCAGCACCCGGAACCACCCCGCGTATTCCAGCGTGAAGCAGCGGGCGATCCAGTTGCGGTCGCAGTTGAAGTAATCCAGTGTCCCCTGCAGGCAGGCGGTGGCCGGACCGCGCCGGGCGAACCGTTGCGCGACCTCGCGCAGGTGATCCGGGCCGGGGATGTCCTCGGCGTCGTAGATGCCGACGATGGTGCCCCGGGCGAAGGTCAGGGCGTAGTTCAAAGCCCGCGGCTTGGTGCGGAGCGTCCCCTCCGGCACCTCGACGATCTGGGCCCAGGGCGGAAGCTGGACGGCCTCCAGGGCGTCGCGGGTGAGGGCGTCGTCATCCTCCACGATCAGGCACAGGTCCAGGTGATCGCGCGGATAATCGAGCCGTCCGATCCGGCGGAGCAGGGTCCCGGCGATCTCGCGCTCGCGATAGAGCGGGACCAGGACCGAGATGACGGGCAGGCGGGCGGGCACCACCTGGGCGCCGTCGTCCCGCGGACTCCGGCGCAGGCTGGCCGTCGCGGCGGCGAGCTTGAGCCCCGCCGTGGCGACGAGGCACAGGACGGTGACGCCCACCAGCGCCTCGAGCGTGGCGAGCGGGGCGAACAGGGCCAGCGCCGCCGCGAGCAGTGCGGCCGCCAGCCCCCAGCGGGCCAGGCGGGCGCCGGGAAGGGATCGGCAGCTTGCCATGGCGGGCACGCGCTGTTCGGCCCCAAGCGCCAGGGGACCGCCGACGCTCCGGGCGAGGGCGCGCCGAAGGACCGCCGCCTCGGCATGGGCCAGGCGGACTGGGCCAAGCGCCGATTCGAGCATGGGACGATGACGCACCGCCCAGCGCGGATCCTCGCACAGCACCACCGTCGCGGCGCCCTGGTTCCGCCAGGGCAGGAGGGCCTGGGTAAGGGCGAGGACGGGGGCCAGCCGGGAGACCAGGGCCGGATCCGGGGGGTGCCGCTCCGGATCGATGGAGCGGAACCCCTCGAGCCGCGCCCGCCGCGCCGTGAGCCTGCGCGGCCCGGCGACGGCCGGGGCGGCGACCGGCGCCACCGAGCGGATTTGCATGAGCGGTTCTGGCATGGATCCTCCCCAAACTGAGAAGGGCAGGATCCCGGATCATGGTTAAAGGGCGGTTAAGGCCCCGCGCGTTGCGTCAGGGAATGGTCAGTCCTGGCGGCGATCGGCCATCGCCTGCGCGAAGCGGTCGAAGAGATAGGCGCTGTCCTGCGGGCCGGGGCTGGCCTCCGGGTGATACTGGACGCTGAACACGGGCCGGTCCGCCATCCGGAGGCCGCAGTTCGAGCCGTCGAACAGGCTCACATGGGTTTCCTTGACGCCGACGGGCAGCGTCTGGCTGTCCACGGTGAAGCCGTGGTTCATGGACGTGATCTCGACCTTGCCGGTCTCGAGGTCCTTGACGGGGTGGTTCGCGCCGTGATGGCCGTGGTTCATCTTGACCGTCCGCGCGCCCAGCGCGAGCGCGAGCATCTGGTGCCCGAGGCAGATGCCGAAGACCGGCACGTCCGAGCGGTCCAGCACGCCACGGATCATCGGCACGGCATAGGCGCCCGTCGCGGCCGGGTCGCCCGGGCCGTTCGACAGGAACACGCCGTCCGGGTCCAGCGCCAGCACGTCGTCGGCGGTGGCCGTGGCGGGAAGGACCGTCACCTCGGCGCCGACCGAGGCCAGCGAGCGCAGGATGTTGCGCTTGGCGCCGTAGTCGATCGCGACCACGCGGTGCTTGGGCGCGGTCTGGCGGCCGTACCCCTCGGGCCAGGCCCAGCGCATCTCGTCCCAGCGGTAGCTCTGGGCGCAGGTGACGTCCTTGGCGAGGTCGAGCCCCACGAGGCCGCGGAAGGCCCGCGCCTGGGCGACGAGCGATTCGAGGTCGAAGTTGCCCTCGGGGTCGTGCGAGAGCGCGACATGGGGGGCGCCCTGCTGGCGGATGGCCCGGGTCAGGCGGCGGGTGTCGACGCCGCCGATGCCGATCCGGCCGCGCTTGGACAGCCAGTCGCCCAGCGACTCGGTGGCCCGCCAGTTCGACGGCTCGGTCGGGTCCCACTTGACGACCATGCCTTCGGCGACGGGGTCGGCGGCCTCGTCATCCTCGGCGTTGGCGCCGACATTGCCGATGTGCGGGAAGGTGAAGGTCACGACCTGGCCCGCGTAGGAGGGGTCCGTCATGATCTCCTGGTAGCCGGTCATCGCGGTGTTGAAGACCAGCTCGGCCACCGTGGTGCCGGTCGCGCCGAAGCCTCGTCCATAGAAGATCGTCCCGTCGGCCAAGGCGAGACAAGCGGTCGGGCGCGGCGACTGCGGCATGGCGGGCTTCCCTTCTGTGATCCGGCGGACCGTTACGCGCGCGCGGGCGTCGGGTCAACCCAAGCCGATTGCGCCAATCGGACGCGGGACATATGTCGCCCTGCAACGAACCAAGGAGAACGGTCATGGACCTGCGCGCGAGGATCAACGAGGCTCTCAAGGAGGCGATGCGCGCCAAGGCGGCGGAGCGCCTCGGGGTGCTGCGGCTGATGAATTCGGCGGTGAAGGACCGTGACATCGCCGCCCGCGGCGAAGGGCAGCCCTCGCCGGTGCCGGACGAAGGCGTGATCGCCGTGCTGGCCAGGATGGTCAAGCAGCGGCAGGAGAGCGCCAAGGCCTACGACGACGCGGGACGCGACGACCTCGCCTCGAAGGAACGGGCCGAGATCGCGGTCATCGAGGAGTTCCTGCCCCGGCAGCTCTCCGAGCAGGAGGCCGAGGAGGCCATCGTGGCCACCATCGCGGCCGAGGGGGCGTCGGGCCTGCGCGATATGGGTCGTGTCATGAACGCGCTCAAGACGCGCTACGCCGGGCAGATGGATTTCGGCAAGGTCGGACCGCTGGTCAAGGCCCGGCTGTCCTAGTCGGGAACGGCGGCCGGGCGGGGGCGTTTTCCCCGGGCCACAACCAGGGAGGCCCCCATGCCCGCCCATTCCAAGGCCCAGCAGCGCGCCGCAGGCGCCGCGCTGGCCGCCAAGCGCGGCGAGATCAAGCCCGAGGACCTGCAGGGCGCCTCGCGCGAGATGTTCGACGACATGACGGAGGACCAGCTCGAGGAGCTGGCCTCCACCAGGCACGAGGGGCTGCCCGAGAAGCTCGACGACTGAGCGGCCGCGCCGCCCGGGGCGCGGGTCCCTTACTGCAACCGGCGGAGCACGTCCTCGAGCTCGGGCTTCAGCTCGATCCGCTCCTCCTCGCTCAGGAAGGCGCCGAGCTCGACGGTGCGGCCGGCGCCGGTCAGGGTCAGGTAGTTCGGCACGGGGCCGCCCGTCTCGTGCAGGGCGGTGCGGATCCAGTGGGGGTTGGCCTCCCAGCGGCGGGGAGGCCGGCGCGGCTCGTGCCGGGTCAGGAGGATGCGATCCGGCCAGAGCCGAAGTTCCTCCCGCACCTCGCCCGTGCGATAGGTCGCCTGGATCGCGATCCAGAGCGCCATGAAGGTCACGAGGAAGAACGGCAGCACCCCCCAGAGGACCGGCGAGCCCAGGACCGCCAGGAGGGGGACGGCGGCCAGGACGGCCGTGGCCCCGAAGAAGCCGACGAAACCCCGGCGCGGCAGCGACCTGTGCGGCCAGAGCTGAAGCTGGGCAACGGGCGGCGGGCTGTCCGCCTCGGAGGTGGGGAGAGGGTCTGTCCAGCGATAGGGCATCGGATGTGTCGGTCTCCTTGGGCCGCACGTCGGGCTTGGGTCTCGGCAGCAAGGACATAGGCATGGCGCGCTGGGTTCAAGGCCCGTTGCGCTGCTCTGACGCGGGCGGATGCCATGGGTTCCGGTCCGGGACGGCGTCGGCGATGGCCGGGCCTGCTGGCCGCCTTTGCCTCTCTGATCGGACCGCTGGCGCTGAACCGGGGGTCCCTCAAGGACCCGGGGCGTTTGGACCGCCGTCCGGGCATTCCTTGGGCCGGAACGACGAAGGCCTGCCAACGTCGCCGCTGGCAGGCCTTGTCATGTCGGATCCCTTGGGACGGCCTCAGGCCTGAGGCTGGACCGTTCCTGTAAGGAGGCCGGGCTGGCGCCACCCTTACTCATGCGCGTGGGTGCGGTTCCAGTCCGACGGCTTGGGCAGGATCTCGAAGGTGTGCTCCGGCGGCGGGGAGGGCAGGGTCCATTCGAGCGTGTCGGCCCATTCGTTCCAGGGGTTCGCCGGGGCGGTGCGCTTCTGGGTGGCGAGCACGTAGAACAGCGCCACGATGAAGAACACGAACGAGGCGAAGGCGATGAAGGCGCCGATCGACGACACGTAGTTCCAGGTGGCGAAGGCCTCCGGATAGTCGATGTAGCGGCGCGGCATGCCCTGGCGGCCCAGGAAGTGCTGCGGGAAGAAGGTGACGTTCGCGCCGATGAACATCAGGGCGAAGTGTACCCGGCCGACCCATTCGGGCATCATCTTGCCGGTGAACTTGGGCAGGTAGAAGTAGATGCCCGCGAAGATCGCGAAGACCGCGCCCAGCGACATCACGTAGTGGAAGTGGGCCACCACGTAGTAGGTGTCGTGATAGTAGCGGTCGATCGGGGCCTGCGAAAGCACCACGCCGGTCACGCCGCCGACGGTGAACAGGAAGATGAAGCCCATGGCCCAGAGCATGGGCGTCTTGAACTCCACCGAGCCGCCCCACATCGTGGCGATCCAGGAGAAGACCTTCACGCCGGTGGGCACCGCGATAACCATGGTGGCCAGCATGAAGTAGGACTGCTGCGTCAGCGACATGCCGGCGGTGTACATGTGGTGCGCCCACACGACGAAGCCCAGCACGCCGATCGCGATCAGCGCCCAGACCATCGGCAGGTAGCCGAAGATCGGCTTGCGCGAGAAGGTCGCGATGACGTGGCTGATGATCCCGAAGCCGGGAAGGATGATGATGTACACCTCGGGGTGGCCGAAGAACCACAGGATGTGCTGGTAGAGCACCGGGTCCCCGCCGCCGGACGGCTGGAAGAAGGTCGTCCCGAAGTTGCGGTCCGTCAGGAGCATGGTGATCGCGCCGGCCAGCACGGGCAGGGCCAGGAGGATCAGCCAGGCGGTGACGAAGATCGACCACGAGAACAGCGGCACCTTGAAGAGCGTCATGCCCGGGGCGCGCATGTTCAGGAAGGTGGTGATCATGTTGATGGCGCCCAGGATCGACGACGCGCCCGACAGGTGCACGGCGAAGATCGCGAGGTCCATGGACATGCCGCCGTCCGAGGTGGAGAGCGGCGGGTAGAGCACCCAGCCCACGCCCGCGCCGCGCTGGCCGTCGCCGCCGGGCGCCAGGAGCGACGCCACGCCGAGCGAAACGCCCGCGACGAACATCCAGAACGACAGGTTGTTGAGGCGCGGGAACGCCATGTCCGGCGCGCCGATCTGCAGCGGCATCAGGTAGTTGCCGAAGCCGCCGAACAGCGCGGGGATCACGACGAAGAACATCATGAGCACCCCGTGGTAGGTGATCATCACGTTCCAAAGGTGCCCGTTGGGCGTGCAGGTGGCCGGATCGGAGGCGGGCCAGAAGCGCGCGCCCTCGAGGCACATGAACTGCACGCCGGGCTCCATCAGCTCCATGCGCATGTACACGGTGAAGAGCACCGCGATGAAGCCCGCGACGCCCGACACGAGCAGGTAAAGGATGCCGATGTCCTTGTGGTTGGTGGACATGAACCAGCGGGCGAAGAAGCCCCGCTCGTCATGGTGGTCTGTGTGGATGGCAGCGTCGGCCATTGCGGCGGCTCTCCCGAAAGGAATCGTGAGGGCAAACGGCGGAGGCCGGGCCCGTACAGCGGGCGTTCTAGAAGGATTGGGCCGGTCGGGCAAGCCGACAGGCGGTCGCAGTTTTCACGTCCTGGAGCGTGGATCCCCGAGGTCGGGGAAGCGGGCGGCGAAGGTGCGGACCAGCGCCGCGTCGAGGTCGGCCATCGTCACCGGCAGCCCGAGGTCCACGAGGCTGGTCACGCCATGCTCGCTGATCCCGCAGGGCACGATCCCGTCGAAATGGCTCAGGTCCGGCTCCACGTTGATCGAGATGCCGTGGAAGCTCACCCAGCGGCGCAGCCGCACGCCGATCGCGGCGATCTTGTCCTCGCGCAGAGAGCCGTCGGGGTTCGGGGCCTTGTCCGGCCGCGGGATCCAGATGCCCACCCGTCCCTCGCGCCGCTCGCCCCTGAGGCCGAACTCGGTCAGCGAGTCGATCACCCAGCCCTCGAGATCGGCCACGAAGCGCCGGACGTCCCGGCCGCGGCGATTCAGGTCCAGCATCACGTAGGCGACGCGCTGGCCCGGTCCGTGATAGGTGTACTGCCCGCCGCGCCGCGCCTCGTGGACCGGGAATCGGCCGGGGTCCTTGAGGTCGTGTGGCTTGGCCGAGGTGCCGGCCGTGTAGAGGGGCGGGTGCTCGAGCAGCCAGATCGCCTCGGGCGCGGTCCCCGCGGCGATGGCCTCGACCCGCGATTCCATGAAGGCCAGAGCCTCGGGGTAGGGGACGAGCCCCTCGCTGTGATGCCATTCCACCATGCCAATCAGATGGTCGAGAAGGCGGCGGACGAAAAGACCCGGAAATCTTTTCGGCCCCCCTTGTGGTCCCCCGAGAGCCTCGTCTATACGCCCCCTCGCCAGAACATGCGGTTGTGGCGGAATTGGTAGACGCGCAGCGTTGAGGTCGCTGTGGGGTAACACCCGTGGAGGTTCGAGTCCTCTCAACCGCACCAATCCTCTTTCGGGAGGAGGCGCTGAAAGGCCCGCCCAACAGGCGGGCCTTTTGCTTTGGTCGCCGGTCTGTTGCTTTGCGCCCGTCGCGGGTCAGGACCTTGGGTGCGTCCGGCCAGATGGCGGCATGGGGGAAACCTTGGGCGACATGGACGCGACCGGCTGCTCTGGCCGGACTCCATGCGCAAATGCCCATCAATTGGGCATCCGCCTCCACGCTGGACATTTCTGCGTGTGGTCCGGGCGGGGGGCAGGACCGTTTAGGTTGCCAGACCGGGCCCCGTCCGGTTAAGTCGCAACATCTAGAGCGGCACAGGCCGCCAGCAAGAGGGGGTGTGACATTGGTCCAAGCTTCGAGGGACGCGGCGTTCGTCGAGTTCGAGCGCGTGCAAAAGAGCTACGATGGCCAAACCCTCGTCGTGAAGGACCTGAACCTCACCATCCCCAAGGGCGAGTTCCTGACCATGCTGGGGCCGTCGGGCTCCGGCAAGACCACCTGCCTCATGATGCTGGCGGGTTTCGAGACCGCCACCCATGGTGAGATCCGGCTGGCCGGGCGCAACATCAACGACGTCCCGCCCCACAAGCGCGGCATCGGCATGGTGTTCCAGAACTACGCCCTGTTCCCCCACATGAGCGTGGCCGAGAACCTGGCCTTCCCGCTGGAGGTCCGCAAGATGGGCCAGGCCGAGCGCGAGGCCAAGGTCAAGCGCGCCCTGGACATGGTGCAGATGGGCAAGTTCGCCAACCGGCGGCCCGCGCAGCTGTCGGGCGGCCAGCAGCAGCGGATCGCCCTGGCGCGCGCCCTCGTGTTCGAGCCCGAGCTGGTGCTGATGGACGAGCCGCTCGGCGCGCTCGACAAGCAGCTGCGCGAACACATGCAGTTCGAGATCAAGCACATCTCGGACAATCTCGGCATCACGGTGGTCTACGTCACCCACGACCAGACCGAGGCGCTGACCATGTCGGACCGCGTGGCCGTGTTCAACGACGGGCGGATCCAGCAGCTCGCTCCGCCCGACGTGCTCTATGAGGCCCCGCTCAACAGTTTCGTGGCCCAGTTCATCGGCGAGAACAACACCCTGACGGGCGTCGTCACCGCCATCGACCAGGGGCGCTGCGTGGTGCGGCTCGATTCGGGCGACGAGATCGACGCCAAGCCCGTGAACGTGAGCCGTGTGGGCGACCGCACCAAGGTCTCGATCCGGCCCGAGCGGGTCGAATTCAACAAGGCCCGCCTCCGGTCCGACGCGCATACGCTGCGCGCGCGGGTCGAGGAGTTCATCTACATGGGCGACATGTTCCGCACCCGGCTGTCGGTGGCGGGCAACGACGAGTTCATCATCAAGTCCCGGAACGCCCCCGACCAGACCCGGCTCCAGCCCGGCCAGGAGATCGAGATCGGCTGGCTGCCCGAGGACTGCCGCGCGCTCGACGCGGCGTGACGACCAATAAAAGCCAAACAGGGAGAACCGTAATGACGATCACCAAACTGCTGGGCTCGGCGGCGCTTGCCTTGCTGCCCATGGCCGGCGGCGCGCTTGCGCAGGAGGCCGGCACCGAGCTGCCGCCCTGCGACAACTGCTCGGATTCCATGGTCATCATGTCCTGGGGCGGCGCCTACCAGAACTCGCAGCTCAAGGCCTATGTCGAGCCCTACGAGGCCCTGACCGGCATCACCGTGACCTGGGACGAATCCTCGAACGAGGCCATCGCCAAGCTCCGCGCCGCGCAGGAAGCCGGCAACATGCCGTTCGACCTGGTGGACGTGGAAGGCCCCGATTCGCAGCGCGCCTGCGACGAAGGCCTCGCGGTCGAGATCGACGCCGATGAGGCCCTGGCCCCCGGCGACGACGGCTCCAAGCCGTCCGACGACTTCGGCGATTCGCTCATCAACGACTGCTACATCCCGCAGATCTACTTCTCGACCACCTTCGGCTACCGCACCGACGTGGCCGAATGGAACGGCCAGACCCCGGACGACATCTGCGACATCTTCGACACCGAGACCTTCCCGGGCAAGCGCTCGCTCCAGTCCTCGCCCAAGAAGAACCTGGAATGGGCGCTGATCTGCGACGGCGTTCCGGCCGAGGACGTGTACGACGTCCTGGATGAGGATGGCGGCGTCGAGCGCGCGCTGGCCAAGCTCGACACCATTAAGGGCGACGTGATCTGGTGGACCGCCGGCGCCGAGACGCCCCAGCTGCTCGCCGACAAGGAAGTCGTGATGGGCTCGACCTACAACGGCCGCCTGTTCTCGGTCATCGCCGAGCAGAAGCAGCCGGTCGCCATGCTCTGGGACTACCAGAACTTCGACTTCGACGGCTGGATCGTGCCCGCCGGGCTCGACGAGGCCCGCATGAACCGCACGATGCATTTCCTGCGCTTCGCGACCGACACCCAGCGCCTTGCCGATCAGGCCAAGTACATCGCCTATGGCCCGGCCCGGGCCTCGTCGCAGCCGCTCGTCTCGACCCATGCCGACCTGGGCATCGAGATGGCGCCCTACATGCCGACGAACCCCGAGAACATGAAGAACTACCTCGTCAACAACATCGAATGGTGGGCCGACCATCAGGACGAGGTCGAGGCGACCTTCCAGAACTGGCTGGCCCAGTAAGCACGGCGGGCGGGGCCTTCCGGGGCCCCGCCGACCTTCCAAGGAGGTGACGGCATGGCCGACGCGACGATCACGGGCGGACTGCCCACGGGGCGCGAGGCGCGGCCCGCTTCTCCCGAGCCGATGCTGGCCGCCGATGGGACGCTCCTGCGGGCCAGCCTCGCGCGGTCGCTCCGGCGCCAGAAGGCGAGGGCGCTGCTGCTCATTGCGCCCCTCCTGCTGTTCATCCTCGTGACCTTCGTCCTGCCGATCGGGGACATGCTGTTCCGTTCGGTCGAGAACGCCATCGTCCCGGAAACCCTGCCGCGCACCGTTGCGGCCCTGCGCGACGACCCGGCCGAAGTGCCGGGCGAGGCGGTCTTCGACGCGCTCTACACCGACCTCGTGGTCGCCGAGGAATACAAGATCCACACCCAGCTCGGCACGCGGCTGAACTACGAGTTCGGCGGCGCGTCCTCTCTCTTCCGGGGGGCTGGGCGCCATGTCGGCAAGTTCGACACCGACGTCTATGCCGACCAGTTCGGCGACGCCAATCCGGCCTTCGCGGATCCGGGCCGCTGGGCCGCCTGGATGGCCGACGACGCAGTGCGCGCCGCGCTGCCCCAGACGACCGATGCCTATGACGCCTGGGCCAAGTTCACGGTGGACGTCCACGGCGACGATCCGGCCGAGGAGGACCTGGGCGACTTTGTCTATGCGGCGCTCTACCGCGATCTTGCCGCCGGGGCGCAGCCGCCGGGCCTGCCCTCCGTCGACGTGTCCGGCTTCGAAGCCGTCTCGCTCAAGCAGCAGTTTGTGGACGACGACGAGGGATGGGGCGAGCCCGAGATCTGGACCACGCTCCGCACCTTCTCGCCCCGCTTCACGGCCGGCTATTACCTGAACGCCGTCGACCTGAAGATCGGCCCGCAGGGGATCGAGTTGCGCGAAGGCTCCGACCGCATCTACATCCAGCTCTTCATCCGGACGCTGATCCTGTCGGTCACCATCACGGCCACCTGCATCCTGCTCGGCTATCCCGTGGCCTTCCTCCTGGCGAGCCTGCCGATGCGTTCGGCGAACCTGCTGATGATCCTTGTCCTGCTGCCGTTCTGGACCTCCCTCCTCGTGCGGACGAGCGCGTGGAAGGTGCTGCTCCAGCAGCAGGGCGTCATCAACGACCTCCTGGTCTGGGCGGGCGTGCTGTCGGACAGCGGGCGGCTGGTGATGATCAACAACCAGACCGGGACGATCATCGCGATGACGCACATCCTGCTCCCGTTCATGATCCTGCCGCTCTATTCCGTGATGAAGGGGATCCCGCCCTCCTATGTCCGCGCCGCCAAGTCGCTGGGCGCGAACGACTGGACGGCCTTCTGGCGGGTGTACTTCCCGCAGTCGGTCCCGGGGATCGGCGCGGGGTCGATCCTCGTCTTCATCCTGGCCATCGGCTACTACATCACGCCCGAGCTGGTCGGTGGGACCAAGGGCGTCTTCATCTCGAACCGCATCGCCTACCACATCTCGGATTCGCTCAACTGGGGCCTTGCCGCTGCGCTGGGGACCATCCTGCTCGCGGTGGTGCTGCTGCTGTACTGGGCCTACGACCGGCTGGTCGGCATCGACAACGTCAAGCTGGGGGGCTGAGACATGGCGCTTCCGACCTATGCCTCGACCGGTCAGCGCGTCTGGCACTACACCTTCCGCACCATCTGCGGCCTGATCCTCTTCTATCTGATCGCGCCGCTGCTGGTCGTCATCCCGCTCAGCTTCAACGCCCAGGACTTCTTCACCTTCACCCCCGAGATGCTGCGGCTCGACCCGGCGGGCTACTCGCTGCAGCATTACCGCGACTTCTTCACGAACCCGGACTGGCAGGGCCCGCTGTGGAACTCGCTGGCCATCGCGCCGGTGGCGACGCTGATCGCCGTCGCGCTGGGCACGCTGGCCGCGGTCGGGCTGTCGCAGGGCCACGTCCCCTTCAAGCGGGCGATCATGGCCATCCTGATCTCGCCCATGATCGTGCCGCTCATCATCTCGGCGGCGGGGATGTACTTCTTCTATTCGCGCATCGGGTTGCAGGGGACCTACTGGGGCGTGGTGCTGGCGCATGCGGCGCTGGGCATCCCCTTCGTGATCATCACGGTGACGGCGACGCTGGTGGGCTTCGACAAGTCGCTGACCCGGGCGGCGGCGTCCCTGGGCGCCGGACCCATGCGGACCTTCTGGAAGGTGCAGATGCCGCTGATCCTGCCGGGGGTGGTGTCGGGGGCGCTGTTCGCCTTCATCACCTCCTTCGATGAGGTGGTGGTGGTGCTCTTCATGGGGGCGGCGGGGCAGAAGACGCTGCCCTGGCAGATGTTCACCGGCCTGCGCGAGCAGATCTCGCCCACCATCCTGGCGGCAGCGACCGTGCTGATCGCGGTGTCGGTGCTGCTGCTCGGGACGCTCGAGCTGCTGCGCCGCCGGAGCGAGCGTCTGCGGGGGCTGTCCCCCGCCTAGACCAAGAGCCCGAGCCAGATGGCGGCGGTGACGATGGACAGCGCCGTCCCCAGGAGGACCGAGGAGGCCGCGACCCGCGTGGCGCGGCCGTACATCGCGGCGAACAGGTAGGCGTTCGCGCCCGGGGCCATGGCCGCGGTCACGACAGCGGACCGGAACGCGTCCTCGGGCAGGTCCACGAGGCTGCCCAGCCCCCAGGCGATGGCGGGGTGGAGGATCAGCGACAGCGACAGCGTGAACAGGATCGTGGGCAGGTCCCCCTCGATCCGGTAGCGCGCGATCACGCCCCCCAGGCCGAACAGGGCCGAGGGCAGGGCGGCGCGGACGAGCATGTCGAGCCCGTCATCCACCACGGTCGGGATCGGCAGTCCGGTCAGGTTGACGATCAGCCCCAGCGTGATGCCCACAATCAGAGCGTTCGAGAAGATCGCCCGCAGGACCTTGGCCGGGATGGCGCGTGGCGGCTGGCCGTGCGCCCGCGCGATTTCCATGGCCGTGATCCCCACGGCGTAGCAGAACGGCGAATGGACCGCGATGATGGCGAAGTTCGACCGGATCGAGTCCGGCCCGAAGGCCCGTTCGGTGATGGGCAGGCCCAGCAGCAGCGAGTTGGAGAAGAGCGCGATGAACCCGATCGCGACCGCATCCTCCCAGTCGCGATGGAAGATGTGGCGGGCCCCGAACATCCCGATCAGGAAGCAGGTGAACGACCCGGTGTAGAAGGCCCCGACCAGCCGGAGGTCGAAGTTCTCGCGCAGGTCCAGGGTCGCGATGGCCTGGAACAGCAGCACCGGCACCGCAAACCCCTGCGAGAAGCGCATGAGCCCGTCGATGCCGGCCGGCGAGATCGCCCCCCTCTTGGCGGCGAGGAAGCCCATCCCGATCACGAGAAAGACCGGCAGGATGACGGACAGGAGGATGCTCACGGGGTGAAGTCGATCTCGAGCCCGTCATGCGCCGGGATCACGCCGGGCGGCAGCTCGCGGGAGAGGGTCTCGTAGTCGAGGTCGACATGCATGTTGGTCAGCACGCCCCTCCGGGGCCGGGCCCGCGCGATCCATTCCAGCGCCTGTTCGAGATGCGCGTGGGTCGGGTGCGGCTTGTAGCGCAGCGCGTCCACGACGAAGCAGTCGAGCCCCATGAGGCTGGGCCAGGCGTCCTCGGGGATGGAGGACACGTCCGGGAGGTAGGCCAGGTCCCCGACACGGAAGCCGAGGGCCGGGATGCTGCCATGCTCCACGGTGAAGCCGGTGAAGGTCAGCGGGCCGCCGAGACCGTCGATGGTGACGGGGCCCTGGATCCGCTTGAGGTCGCAGATGGGAGGATAGCCGGAGCCGGGCGGCGTCTCGAAGGCGTAGCCGAAGCGGAGCATCAGCTCGCGCGCGGTGGGCTCGTCCGCCCAGACCGGCAGGCGCGCGCGCATGTTGAACACCACCATGCGGAGGTCGTCGATGCCATGCACGTGGTCCGCATGCGGATGCGTGTAGAGCACCGCGTCCAGCACGCCCACCTGGGCGTCGAGGAGCTGCGTCCGAAGGTCGGGCGAGGTGTCGATCAGGACCCGCGTGACACCGTTCGGCCCCCTGCGCGTGGCCAGGGCGGAGCAGCGGCGGCGGGCGTTCCGCGGGTCCGTGGGGTCGCAGTCGCCCCAGTCGCCGCCCACGCGGGGAACGCCGCCCGACGACCCGCAACCCAGGATGCGGAAGGTGCCGCTCACGCCGCCGCCCGGGCCCGGGCCGCCTTGGTGAACAGGCGGTCGAAGTTGCGCGAGGTCGCCTGCGCGAACTCTTCGGGCGTCATGTCCCAAAGATGCGCGACGGCGCGGGCGGTGTGGGCGACGTAGGCGGGCTCGTTCCGTTTGCCCCGATGCGGCGGCGGGGCCAGATAAGGGCTGTCGGTTTCGACGAGGACGCGGTCGACCGGGGCGTGGCGGAAGATGTCCCGCAGCTCCCCGCTTTTCGGGAAGGCGGCGATGCCCGACACCGAAAGGTAGAACCCCAGGTCCAGCGCGGCCCGGGCCAGCCCCTCGCCGGAGGAGAAGCAGTGCATGACGCAGGCGTAGGGCTTGATCAGGTAGCCGTCGGACAGAAGGCGGGCCATGTCCTCGTCGGCGTCGCGCGCATGGATGATGAGCGGCAGGCCCGTTTCCTGCGCCGCCTCGATATGGATGCGGAGCGAGGTCTTCTGAACCTCCGCGCTGTCGGCCGAGTAGTGGTAGTCCAGCCCCGTCTCGCCGATGCCCACCATCAGGGGATGGGCCGCGATCCGGACGAGGTCGTCCACCGTGGCCATGGGCTCTTCGGCGGCGCTCATCGGGTGGGTGCCGGCGGCGTAGAAGACGCCGTCATGCGCCTCGGCGAGGGCGCGGACGCGCGGCTCCTGGCGGAGACGGGTGCAGATGGTGACCATCCGTTCGACCCCGGCAGCGCGGGCGCGGGCCATGACGCCAGGCAGGTCATCCACCAGGTCCGCAAAGTCGAGGTGGCAGTGGCTGTCCACGAGGCCGGGGAGGGGGAACGCGTCAGGGCTCATCTCAGGGGGCCGCCTCAGGCTGCGGCGGCCGTGCGCGCCGTCTGTTCGATCTGAAGGAGCATATCGAGCACCAGGGCGGCAGGGTCAAGATTGACGGCCCGTCCCTGGCGCGCGCGGGCCGAGGCCGTCGCCTGACGCTCGGCCCAGGCGCGGGCGGCCCGGTCGTGCGGGGCCATCCGGGCCAGGAGCGTCGCCTCGCCGGGCGCGGCCTCGGGGGGCGGACCCTGGAGCCCGGCGCGGGCCATCCGCGTCAGGAGCAGGTCCAGGAGGTCGACCAGGAGCCCGAAGCGCCCCTCGGCGCGGCCTGCGCAGGACTCGGCCAGCCGGATGGCCCGGGACCGGTCCATGCGGGGGATTCCCGACAAGAGGCCCACGAGGTCCCCGTAAAGCTCGAGCCCCCCGTCGGCCACCAGCCGGACCGCGTTGCCGACCGATCCGCCCGCCAGTTCGGCCAGGGGACCGGGGGCGTCGGTGGCCAGGCCGATCGCCTCCATGGCCCGGCCCAGGTCCTCCGCCCCGAGTGGCGACAGCCGGAGCAGGCGGCAGCGGGACCGGATGGTCGGCAGAAGGCGTGCGGGCTGATGGGCGACGAGGATCAGCGTCGCCCGGGCGGGAGGCTCCTCGAGCAGCTTGAGGATCGCGTTCGCGGCGTTGGGGTTCAGTTCGTCGGCCGGATCCACGATCACGACCCGCCGTCCCCCGTCCGCCGCGGACAGGCCGAAGAAGTCCCGGAGCTTGCGGGCCTCCTCGACCGTGATGACCGATCGAAGGTTGCCCCGGTCGTCGATCCCGCGCCGGAGCACGAACAACCGGGGATGCGCGCCGGCCCGGATCAGGCGGGCGTCGGGATGCTCGGGCGGCAGGCCCAGATGGGCGGGCAGCGGATCGCCCGGCCGCTGCGCCAGCAGCGTTCCGGCCATGCGGTAGGCCAGGGTGGCCTTTCCGATGCCCTCCGGTCCGGTGAAGAGCCAGCCCGAATGCATCTTGCCCGACCCGAGCGCGGCCAGGATGTCGTTCTCGGCTGCGGCATGTCCAAAGACGGCCGTCGCGTCGCGCGGGTGCGGGGCCCCGTCGCGGCGGTCCGGTTCGGGGAGCGGCTCGTCGGAGGCGGGCGCGCGGGCCATCAGGCAGGCATCAGGCGGCTCAGCGCCACGCGGGCCACGTCCTGCGCGATCTCCCCGGCGGGCCGCCCGCCGTCGATCACCGCGATGCGTTCCGGCTCCTGCGCGGCAAGGGCCAGGTAGCCTTGCCGCAGGCGCTGCTGGAACCCCAGGCCGAAGGCCTCGAACCGGTCCTCGGGCAGGGCTTCGGCGGTATCGCCGCCCAGCCGGCGCAGGCTCCGCGCCAGCGCCAGCGCCGGGTCCATGTCGATGAGGACGGTCAGGTCGGGCTCGACCCCGATGACCAGCGCGTGCAACCGGTCGACGACATCCCGCAGGTCGCCCCGCGTCGTGCCCTGGTAGAGCCGGGTCGAATCCGCGAAGCGGTCGGTGATCACGACGGCCCCCCGGGCGAGCGCCGGGCGGATCGTCCGCTCCAGGTGGTCGCGGCGGGCGGCGGTGAACAGCAGGATCTCGGTCTCGGCGGACCAACGCTGCCGGTCCCCGGTCAGCACGAGGCGCCGGATCTCCTCGGCGCCCGGGCTGCCGCCCGGCTCCCGCGTGAGGACGACCTCGCGGCCCAGCGCCCGGAGCCTGTCGGCCAGGAGCCGGGCCTGCGTGGACTTCCCGCTGCCGTCGATCCCTTCGAAGCTGAGGAAGAGGCCGCCGGCCTCATTCGACATCGTCAAGCGCCTCGCCATCCGCGCCCGTGGACGGGGCCATCTGCGGCTCGGAGGCGGCCGGCGCCGCCGCCGTCGTGTCCGTAGCCTCGGCGGGAGCGGTTGCGGGCGCCGCCTCCTGCGTGTCGGCTGGACTGGTCCGGACGGAGGGGAGGGCGCCCAGCATGGCGGGACTCAGTCCCGCCTTGCCCATCAGGACACCCAAAGCCGTCTGCACGCGCGGCATGAACCCGCCCTTGGGGACATCGGCCTCGGCGACGAGGGGCAGGCGCATCTCGGGCAGGCCCGCCCGCTCGAGGACGAGTTCCGCGATCTGCTGGCCCTTGGCGACGGGGGCGGAGATCGGCCCTTCGTAGGACACCGAAGCCTGCACCGCGTCGTCGCCCATGGCGGGCACGAGGACGCTCAGATCCTCGGGCAGCACGAGTCCCACGCGCGGCGTGGCCCCCATCCAGACCTCGGCCTCGGCGATGCGGGTTCCGGCCGAGCCGACGTTCTTGACGGCGAACTGGCGGAAGGCCCAGTTGATGATCCGCTCACCCTCGGTTCGCCGCGCGTCCATGGAGGGCAGCCCGGTGATGACGAAGATCACCCGGCGGTCGCCCTGCTTGGCCGACCCCACAAGCCCGTAGCCCGCCTCTTCGGTATGTCCGGTCTTGAGGCCGTCGGCCCCGATCCCGAGCCCCAGGATCGGGTTCCGGTTCTGCGAGTTCGAGGGCACGCGGCCATCGAACTCGAACTCCTGCTCCGCGAAGATGGGATAGTAGTCCGGGAAGTCCTGGATCAGATGCTCGGCCAGGATGCCAAGATCGTGGGCGGACATGACCTGTCCCTCGGCGGGCCAGCCATTCGAGTTGACGAAATGCGACTGCGCCATGCCGAGTTCGTGCGCCTTTTCGGTCATCAGCCGCGCGAACCCGGCCTCCGTCCCGTCGGGAGAGAGCGCCTCGGCCAGGACCACCGTCGCGTCGTTGCCCGACAGCACGATCACGCCGCGCAGCAGCTGGTGCACCGTCGGCCGGTCCAGGGTGTTGAGGAACATGGATGAGCCGCCGTAGCTCATCGCGTGCTCGGAGACGGGGAGGGTCATGTCCTCGGTCAGCTGCCCGCGCTTGAGGGCGTCGAAGGTCATGTACAGTGTCATGAGCTTGGACATCGATGCCGGGGGGATCGGCTGGTCGGCGTTCTTCTCCAGAAGCACGGTGCCCGTGGTGTCGTCATAGACCCAGGCCGCGCGGGCCGCGGTCTCGAACTCCTGGGCGGCGAGGGGCAGGGCCCCGGCGACGAGCATGGCAAGGGCGGCGATCAGTCGGCTCATCGGGGTCCTCCCGGTCAACGGGCTTCGAGATGGGGGTCGGCAGCCGCCTGGGCTGCCGGTTGAACGGGCATGGCGCGCCTGGCCGGCGCGTCGTCGGGTTCAGGGGCGCCGGGCGTCCCGGCGTCCGATGTGGTGTCCTGCGCCTCGCCGCCGTCCGCGGGGTCAGAGGGGGCATCCGCGCTGTCCCTGCGAAGTGCCGTGACCTCGAGGTTCGCGGGGGCCCCCGGGAGCATCCCCAAGACCGTTGCCGCATCCGACGAGACCTGGAGCGCAGGGCCGGGCAGATCACGCTCCCGGCGGAACAGCGCGCCGATCACGGTCTGGCCGTTGTCGGCGTTGGCGATACGGACCCGCTCGGGCTCGTTCACGTCCGGATGCGCGACCCAGATCCCCCCGAGCGAGGGGCGACCGTCCCATAGGCCGGGCTCGGCCACGTGAAATACCTCCGGAGCCTCATCGTCCTCCGGTCCGATCGGCTCGGCCGAGGACGTGACCTCGGTGCCGTTCGGGCCGGACCCGGCGCCCGGGCTCTCCGCACATGCTGCAAGCCCAAGGGACGCCAGCAGGATGGGCGCAAGGTGCCATCGCTTCGCCCGACTGCCTGCGTTCGGATTGGCCGACATTCTCCGCCCCTCGACTTCGTCCGGCGCCGCCGGTTGGGCCATGAACGGCCGCTGCCTCGATCCATGACATGTGAACGGAGCGGGTCCGCCACGGTCGCGTGCGAGAATAGCCCTGAGGGCACAGGATGGAAAGCCGACGACATCCGGACCCCGGTCCCTCCCGCCATCGTGATACCGCTTCCCAAGGCGGCGAGACCACCGTATCAGGGCGCGATGGAGGAGTGGCAGAGCGGTCGATTGCTGCGGTCTTGAAAACCGCCGGAGGTGCAAGCCTCCCGTGGGTTCGAATCCCACCTCCTCCGCCACCTGCCTTGGCGAAACGTGTCTCCCGGTTCGGCTGCGGCTGGAATTTCTTGCTGTTTTTGGGCGTTATGCGGGTGGGGCTGTTCACCGGCTCCGGCGCCATGAGGGCCGAAAGCTATCTCTCTGAGCCAATTTTCTCCGGACCTGTTGACCGCGCGCAATGCGGTTCAGAGCATGATCTTGTTGAAATCGTGCAGTTCGTTCTGGACATGCACTGGCCACAGTTCGCAGTGCCTTTCGCCAAGCTGATGGAACCGAGATCGAACGATCAGCGAGGCGCCCTATGCCGCCTGTGCGAAGCCACCATTCACGGCCTGCTGCCACACATGTGCGTAGACGCTTGCAGCAAGCGCTTCCTTTTCGTCGGACGTAAAGGGCGGTGACGGTAAGCTCGCGAATACCTCGTCCAAGATGAAGACCTCGATATCAGCCTTGGTCTGCTCCTTCTCCCAGAAGCGATCGAGTTCGGCCAAGCGCGCCTTTATGGAGCCAAAGAGGTCGCGGCTCGCCTGCTTCACGCGCTCACGAGACGTTTTGTCTAGATTATCCTTGAGCAGCAGGTCGAAGAGCGCGAGTTCATCTTCGCCGAGCCCCTCCTTCGTCGCGCGCTTCTGTTCCTCGTCCAGACTGTTGACGAACTCTACCAATCGGCGGAACGTCTCCTCGATGGTGGTTCTGTCTTTCTCCCGATTGTAGTCGGCGATGATCGCCTCATACTTCACCTGATAGTCCATCCTGGCTGGATTGCGCGCCAGCATCTCGGCGAGTTTCTGTTCGACGATGTCGCGGATGTCCTGAAGCGCGGTCGCTTTGCGCCTGACTCCCTTAGGGAATTCATCGCGCAACTTCTCAAGATCGATTTGACTGAGGTCGAAGGTCAACCCTTCGGCTTGGTCGTCTCCTGGCACCTGCGTTCGGATGGCCTCGTTGACGATCCGGTGCAACTCCTTCAACAGCCCAGTCACGTCAGCCGTGTCGCGCCGCTCGGTCAGCTTCTTGTAGATCGCTTCGATGTTGTCGTGTCGTTCGGCGTGTGCCCACGCGCTGGGCTCCATCAGCAGCGCCTTGAAGCGAATGAATACCTGCCGTGCGAGAATCTCGAAGCGCCGCTTGGATTCGTCCGTCGAATAGACCGCTTCTACGGCGTCCTTCAGTCCCTTGATGCGCACAAAGCCCTTCGAGCCGAGCAGCACGGTCGGGTCGAAGCCAAGGCCGCGCAGATGGGCCTCGGTTGCCTCGATAGCTTCGAGAAGGGCCTGCACCCTCTCCTCGATGGGTGCGATGATCTCTTCTCCACCTGTGCCATCATCACCGAGCGCGTACTGGGCGAGCGCGGCTCGTAGGCTGGCGAGCATCCCGTTGTAGTCGACGATCAGGCCGAAGTCCTTGCCAGGATACACCCTGTTTGCCCGCGCGATGGCCTGCATCAGCGTGTGTGCCTTCATCGGCTTGTCGATGTAGAGCGTCGACAAGCATTCCACGTCGAAACCGGTCAACCACATCGCGCAGACGATTGCGACGCGGAACGGGTGCTTGGGGTTCTTGAAGGCTGTCTCGACATCAATCCGTTCGCCATTCCCGGTATCGAAGCCCTGCTTCATCAAGGCGCGGTGCGGGATGATGTCGAACCCCCATTTTTTGAAGTCCGCGACCTCGTTCTGCGCTTCGCTGATGATGATCTCGACGATAGTTTCCTCAAGCCACGTAGCCTGCTCAGCTAACTCTTGCGCCTCCTCCGCGAGGACAGCGCGCAGGGACTCATCAACAGTTGCATCCGCTTCGGTTTGCTTGGCTTCGGCTGCCAACCTGACTTCGGCCGCCTTCGCCCGCCATCGGGGGATAATCATCTGGTGCATTCGGGCGCAGGTAATCTTGTCGATGCACACAAAGAGGCTTTTTCCGGACTCCCACCTCGTCGCGCAGTGCTCCACGAAGTCGGCTGCGATCTTGTCGAGCCGCTCATCGGCGGTGATGACCTCGTAGTCCTTCCCGAGCAGCTTATCGAGAAGCGCCGCCTGATCGGGGTCGAGCTCTGCCTCCTCTATCTTCTCAGCAATCTGTTCGTTCAGGTCTGTCTTGGCGACGCCCAGCTTCTCGCCCCGGTTTTCGTAGACCAGCTTGACGGTGGCCCCGTCTTCCTCGGACCGCTTGAAATCGTAGCGCGAGACATATTCGCCGAAGATGCGCTTGGTGATCTCGTCCTGCTTGAACAGCGGCGTGCCAGTGAAGCCAATGAAGGCGGCATTGGGGAGCGACAGACGCATGTTGCGGGCCAGCCGCCCCGCCTGGGTGCGGTGCGCCTCGTCCGAGATCACGATGATGTCGTCACGCTGGCTGTAGGGCTTCTTCGGGTCGACATCCTTGTTGAACTTGTGGATCAGGCTAAAGACATATTGGTTATTGTCCTTTAGGATCCGTTCGAGATCATCGCCGGACGTGGCGCGCGGAGTCTCGTTTCCGGCAACGCCGCAGCCCACGAAGGTCTTGTAGATCTGGCTGTCCAGATCGTTTCGATCGGTCATCAGCAGGAAGGTAAAATTGCCCGGCACCTTGCGCCGCACCTTTTCGGCGAAGAAGGCCATGGAATAGGATTTTCCGCTGCCCTGCGTATGCCAGAACACGCCCAGCCGGCCTAAATCGGGGTGCGCCCGCTCGATGATCTCGACGGGACCCTCGGGGACGAAGGACGGCAGCGCTGTCTCCGCCGAGACAAGGGCTTGGTCGCCCCTGCTGCGCTTCGCCGGTGCCTTGGGCTCCAGCGGCAACTCCACCACGCGGTGCCGTAGACGCTCTCCGGCCGGGATACTTGCCTTTATTGCTTCTTGCCGTGCGACTGATGTTACCGCGCGGTTCACGCCCAGGACCTGGTGGTTTCTCGCTACCACCTTGCGCACGGCTCCCGCCTTGCTCTCGTCGAACAGGAGAAAGTTCTCGACGAGATCGAGCAGCCGGTCATGCGCCAGCATGCCGTTGAGAAGTCGCTCGGCATCAACGCTGCCCTCGTCCCCCTCATCCAGCCGCTTCCATTCGTAGAAATGCTCCCATTCACTCGTAATCGAACCATAGCGGGCGCTGTCACCGTTTGAGACGATCAGGAAGGCGTTGTGATGAAACGCATGCGCGATGACATTCTCGTCCACGTAGTCGCGCAGGTTGCCCTCGAATCCAGCCCGGATATTCTTATAGACGGCCTTCAACTCGATGAAGACCATCGGCAGGCCATTCACGAAGCAGACCAGATCGGCGCGGCGGTTGTAGTTGGGTGTCCGGATTCCAGTCAGCTTCAACTCGCGCACAGCAAGGAAGCGATTGGCGCCGGGGGCGTTGTCGAAGTCGATCACGCGGGCGCGTGCGGATTTCTGTCGGCCCTGGGCGTCGCGATAGGTGACGGGCACGCCGCCGCGGATCAGGCGGTGGAAGTCCCGGTTGTGCTGCACCATCGACCGGCTGACGTCATATACAGTCAGCGCGCGGACGGCTTCCTCAATTGCCTTCTCGGGTAGGTCGGGGTTAAGGCGGGCGAGAGCGGCGCTTAGGTCACGGGTCAGCACAGTGTCCTTGGTGTCCTTGCGGCCCAGCGTGCCATCCGGGCCGAAGGTTTCCTGGTTCCAGGCATACACGCTCTCCCAGCCCAGCATCTGTTCTAAGTGGGCGGCGAAGGTCTTCTGGACCAGCCTGTCCTCGCTGTTGATACTCGTTACTGCCATGCAACTAACTCATCCGTCATTTCGCTCTTTGAGAAATCTCCCCACGCCGTCCAGCACCTCGTCAATTGTGGCTAGACAGCGAGTGATGAACTTCTCGCTCATATAGAAGATCCACGGATCGTCGCCCGATGTGGATTGCTCAAACCAGTCTTTGGGCCAATGCTGGTTTGCGCTACGGTTCTGGAATCTCTGGCGCGTTTCAAGCGGCCATTCGAACCCATTGTGGAACATGTTATTGCGATACGCGAATAGCGCTTTGAGAGTCTTATCCAAATCCTGAGGCAGATAGGTGAGGAGCCCGACTTCCGTTGCGAGTTCCATGATGCCGACTACCAGATCGTCCCCCATGCGCTTGTCTCTTATGACAACCTGCGGATTCCAGTAGATTTCTTGGAATGCCTTCGCTCGCTTTCCCGAGCCGAGGTCACTCCCCACTTTCTTACCAATGGCATCAAAGAGGGCAACGAATAAAGACTCAAAATACGGTGCTAGCATACCCACTGCGGCCATAGAGTGTGCCGCGTCGGAATAGACACTGTCATGGAACATGTCAGTGAGGTAGTCGTCCAAGTGGTCCCGGTTGCGATGATCTTCGGGGGCAAGCAGGTTGATTTGCTCGCGCATGTGCTGGATGTTGTCCGACGCGCGTTGCTCAGCCTCCTTGTTGCGTTCCAAGGCACCCTTGATCGCGAAGAGTTGCGCCTCGAAGTCTCGATGGTTCTCTATGAATCCAAGCGCTCGATCCCTATGACTTAGGCGGAAATTCTCAAAGCCAGCGCCTGCGAGATCACCCCAGTCGTCGGTCACACCGCGATCTCCCCGTTCATCAGACGCGGTAGCAGGAGGTCGCGGGCTTCAGCCAACTTCCGGTTCTGTTGATCCACAATCGTGATGAGTCGGAAGCTCGGCTCGGTCGCCTCATGGAAGAAATCGAGAAGCGACTTCGGGGGCAAAACCAGTTCTGCACGTTCGAAGTCGTCGGGGCGCACCGCCGGATAGCCCGCGCCGGTGGCATGGTTGATGAGATGGCCTACAAAACCGTCCGTCGTGACGAACATGTAGAGCCAGGTGAACGGGACGGACGAGGCCGATAGCACCGTGAACCCTGTCGAGACAACATCGAGATCATCGGGATTGAGGATAAGAGCATATGCCCGCAAGTTCGGCCTCACGTTCGACCAAATCACGTCGCCGTCCCGAACCTTTCGACGCGCGCGGCCTGGTGCGTCAGCCGCTGGCATACGGGCTTTCGAGACGACGCGGCCCTGCGCTACGGACGAAATGTCGATATAGTCGATCTCATCGGGTAGTTCCTTTGTGCGATAGCTTTCGCAGTTAGTCTCCATGACTTCGCCCAGCTTTCGCCGCTCCCACCCCTCGGGGAGGCCGTCGGTAAAGGGAACGTGTTCGTGGCCGGGGAAGCGGAAGTGGACGAACCACTCGCGGTAGAGCAGCCGCGCAGTCTCTTCCAACAGCGCAACCCTCCGCCGGTTGGTCTCGATCAGGTCGTCGTAGGCGGAGAGGATGTCGGCAATCCGTTCCTGCTCTCTAAGCGACGGCAGTCGGATGGGAAAACGAGAGACAATCTCCGCGCTAAGATTCAGCATCGTCGATCCTACGGCGTTCTTCTCAAGCCAGTCAACAGATGCGGGGGTGCCCATGTAGTAGTAGAGGTATTTGGGCCAGATGCGGTTTCCCTTGGTCTCGATCTTCAAGCATCCTGTCCCGCAAAGCCAGCCGGCTTCTTCGGAGCGGATGAAAGCACGTTTCGTAACTTCCCCTCGCCGGGGAAGGACGATCCCATTCTCGGCGATGCGATGCCGGGCTAGGCGATCTGCCGTCGCTTCAGGAACCCGCGCGACCGTCTCTGTTACAACCTCGCCGTTTCGAATATCCTTCGGCATGATCACAGGCACACCATCGTCGGAATACTCGGCCTGCTTCAACTGAGTGCCAAAAGGGCCTGTCTGAAGAATACCCCCATCATCGCGAACTGCATCGCCGAGCGGAGTCAGGGACGGCATCATGCCCCCAACTCCTCAAAGTTCTTGGCAATCCGCCCCGCCAACTCTGCCGCTTCCTCGTTCAGCCCTTTTAGGTCGATATGGATTGACCGTAGCGCCTCCTCGAAGTCAAAACCCTCGTCCACCTCCTCAGGCGCCACGCCGACATAGCGTCCGGGCGTCAGGCTGTAGTTATGGGCGGAGATGTGGGCCCTGCTGACCCGTTTCACCAAGCCTTCGACATCGCGCAGGACGGCATCTGGGAAGCGCTCCTGCAGCCAGTCGGCCTGCTTCACGAAGTACCGCGCAGCCCGCAACGCTTCCACCGCGGCGGCCCGCGCCGCCTCCAACGCCTTGCGCGCGCGCGTCACCTCGGCATTGGGCCAGAGGTCATGGTCGCGGGAGTCCAGTTCCTTGACAGCAGTATCCACAACTCGCCCGGCTAGCTTGGCGGCCAAGTCGATCTGTTTGATCATGTCACGGCAGCGGTCGGACATGGGGTTTAGCCCGGTGCGCGCCGCATGCAGCCCGGCATTGTCTCGCGCGGCGTCGGTCCAAGCCGTTGCCCGCGCTGCCACCGTGGCGCCGAACCCCGCGATATCTTCGCCCAGCGTTGACCGCGCGCGGGTCAGTTCGCCCCAGGTCTCCGCCAGCGGATCCGGATCGCGCTTTTCGGTGACAAAGGGCTGCACCAGATCGACGAGCTTGCCGAGCGTATCGTCATAGTCGGCCAACGGTTCCGCAGCTGCCTCGCCTGCGCTGATGGCCTGCGCAACGTAGCTTTCGACAAGTTGCAGAAAGCGGTCCACTTGGCCCCGATAAAGCCAGACAATGGCGGCGATGTTCTTCTGCTGCTCGGGCGCGAAGTCGTAGATGGCGCGCGACACCTTTCGGTAGATGTTGCGCGCATCCAGCATCAGGACGTGATCGGCGCGTGCCGGGTCACGTTCCTTCGCCCGGTCGAAGAACCACAGCTGGCAGGGCACAGTGCGCGTGTAGAAGAAGTTGCCACGGATATCGATCATCACGTCGACGGCGCCGGTTTCGACCAGCTTCTGGCGCACGACGGCTTCGTCCCGCCCGGCGCTGGATGCCTGGCTGGACATGACGACACCGGCGCGACCGTTCTCGTTCAGGTAGCTGTAGAAGTAGGACATCCACAGGTAGTTGGCGTTCGAGACCTTCTTGGCCTTGTTCACGCCCGGCAGGCCGAAGGGCAGCCGCTTGTCGCCCTTGATCTTGTCAGCGTCGACCTCGTCCACGTTGAAAGGTGGATTGGCCATCACGAAGTCGCACTTACCAACGAGCTCGTGCGGGTCCTTGTAGTAGGTGATGGCTTCGTTACCGGCCCGGATCGTGCCCTGAAGGCCGTGAACAGCCAGATTGATCTGGGCGAGCTTCGCGGTCGTCTCGTTCTTTTCGTGGCCGTAGAACGTGACGCGCTTCATCGTGTCCTGGCCCGCGTCCTCGATGAAATGGCTGGACTGCACGAACATGCCGCCCGAGCCGCACGCCGGGTCGAATACGATGCCATGATCGGGTTCGATCACGTTGACGATGGTTTGGACGATGGACGGCGGGGTGAAGAATTCACCGCTGTCATGAGCGCCCTGCTTGGAGAACTCGGCAAGGAAGTATTCATAGATGCGGCCGAAGACGTCGCCCGAAGCGCTGCGCAGGGCTTCGGTGTCGAACTTGCGCATCATGCTTTCAAGCAGGTCGTCGTCGAAGCGCTCGTAGTCCTTGGGTAGTTGGCCTGCAAGCGGAGGGAAATGCTCTTCTACCTCCTCCATGGCGGCGGTAAGCGCCTCACCAAGCCGACCACCCTTGGGCATATCGAGGATCATATCATAACGGGCTGCCTCAGGCAGCAGCATTGCTCGGCGGCGGCGGAAGTCTGCGTCGACCAGCGGACGATCCGGCATCTTTCCGGCGGCTTTGTCGGCCTCGATCGCGGCGAGTGCTGCGTAGTAGCGGTTCGTGGCCTGCCGCAGGAAAAGGAGCCCCATGATGGGCATGAAGTACTCGTTCGACGCGAGACCAGAGTTGGCCCGCAGGTCATCGGCCATCTTCCAGAGGTCTGCGCCGAACTGTTCGATCCCGGTCAGGTGGTCTGCGATCATTTGAGGGTGTTCTTTGCTGTCATGTTCTGTCGATTTTGGTATCGCGGTTATCCAGCCTACGAGCGTAGATATCTCTGACTCATCTAGGAGATCGGCTCACAGCAGAATCGCGGATGATGTGCTCGGCGGTTTCCATCTAACCTACTCGTCCCTGACAGCGACGGCCCTGCCGAGCGCCCTAGGACTGAGCTGACATCACCGTGCTTTCGGCGAACAGGCTAAGTTGCTGGACCTCAGGGGGCAAGCCGAGTCCCACTACTTCCGCGCGAGTTGATGGCACTGGTGTTGCCCGTCCGCCGTGAATGTCGGGCGAGTCAGCACGTGAGAGACAAACGTCGTCCGAATGCTCCACAAGGGCTACTTGCAGATGCCCACCCACTCCGCGGCCGTGAACTCTGCCAGGCGCTCTGGTGTGAGCCGCACGGCGGCGTTGATGGCGTCGGCGGCCGGCACAACTTCCTCGAAGGCGCGCAGCGAGACTTCACAGTAGACGGGCAGTAGGGCAGGTAGGCCGAACGGGCATACGCCGCCCATTGGGTGACTGGTCGCTGACAGCACTTCTTCTGCTTCCAGCATGCGGGGCTTGGTGCCGAAGCGGTCCTTGAACTTGCGGTTGTCCAGCCGCGCGGTGCCGCTGGCCACCACCAGCATCGTGGTCTCGCCCACGCGCACGCAGATGGTCTTGGCGATCTGGGCCGGTTCAACGTCATGGACGACGGCCGCAAGGGCCACGGCGGCCGAGCTCTCCTCTGTGACGAGAACCTCGATCTCCGGAGCGTGCTCAGCAAAGAACTCGCGGACCGACTGCAGACTCGAGGCTTGGCTCTTTTTCAGTTTCACGTGACCCGGCCTAGGCCTAATGGATGGCAGCGGGGTGGCGCAAGGCGGGGCAGGGGAGGCTAACCTACGTGATGCCGAAGCCATTCAAGCTGCTGGTGCCATTCCGGCGGGAACGCCTCCCGCAGCATCTCCAGCACCAGACCGGGGGGCTGGCGGCCGTCAAGGATCGCCTCGATGATCTCGGGGGCGAGCAGCGTCAGCCGCAGAACCCTTGAGAGGTGAGACGGCGCGATCCGTTCCCGCTGGGCCAGCTCAGCGATGGTGGCGACCTCCCCTGCGTCCAGCATGCGCTTCCAGCGGAACGCCCGGGCCAGTGCCTTGACGAGGGTGTTGTCCAGCCGCGGCCGTGGGGCAGGGGTGTCCTGCGGCAGCACCACCGCCTTGCGCCCGCCGCGCCGGACCAGCCGCAGCGGCACATGCAGGGTGAGGCTGTCGGGCAAGGTGGTCGTGCGCATCAGGCGGCCTGCTCCAGTCCGATGGCCATCTCCTGCACGAGGCCAGTGAGCCCGTCCACGCGCAGGGCGAGGTTCAGCCCCTCGGGAGTGAGGTCGATGCGCTCGACCAGAAGCTGCACGATGCGCGCCTGCTCAGCCGGAAAGAGTTCGTCCCACAGGGGATCGAGTTGGTGGAGCGCCTCGCGGGACTCGGCCTCGGTGATGGCAGCGTCCTCCTTGTGCGCGGCGCGCCAGGTGCCCACCACGATCTCGGGCTGGCGGAACACGGCGCGGAGCTGATCGACAACCGCTGCCTCTATCTCGCCCGCGGGCACCCGGCCCACCGGACACGACCCGGTGCCCTGCTTCAGCACCGTCTGGCTCACGTAGTAGCGGTAGAGCCGCCCGCCCTTGCGCGTGTGACTGGGCGAGAACGCGGCTCTGTCGGGTCCAAAGATCAGGCCCTTCAGAAGCGCCGGGGTCTGCGCCCGTGTCCGGTTGGCGCGCAGCCGGGGGCTGTCCTGCAGGATGGCGTGGACCTTGTCCCAGAGCGCCCGATCAACGATCCCCTCGTGCTCGCCGGGGTAGCTCGTGCCCTTGTAGACGGCCTCGCCCAGGTAGGTTCGGTTGCTGAGAAGGCGGTAGAGCACGCTCTTGGAGATCGGCCCGCCCGACCGGGTGGTGACGCCGCGCGCCCGGAGCTCCCGGGTGAGTACCGTGCCCGAGCCCACCTCCGCGAAGCGCTCGAAGATCCAGCGCACGTGCGGGGCCCGCTCCGGGTCGGCAACAAGCTTGCGGCTCTCCACGCGGTAGCCCAGGGGCGGGACGCCACCCATCCAGATGCCCTTCATGCGGGAGGCGCGCACCTTGTCGCGGATGCGCTCGGCTGTGACCTCCCGCTCGAACTGGGCAAAGCTGAGCAGGATGTTGAGCGTGAGCCGCCCCATGCTGGTCGTGGTGTTGAACGACTGGGTGACAGAGACGAAGGTCACGCCATTGCGGTCGAACACCTCCACGAGCTTGGAGAAGTCCATGAGCGAGCGGCTGAGCCTGTCGATCTTGTAGACCACCACCACGTCCACGAGCCCGTCCTCGATGTCCGAGAGGAGCCGCTGCAGGGCCGGGCGCTCCAGCGTGCCCCCCGAGATGCCGCCGTCGTCGTACTGGTCCCGCACCAGCACCCAGCCCTCCGAGCGCTGGCTCGCGATGTAGGCCTCGCACGCTTCGCGCTGGGCATGGAGGCTGTTGAACTCCTGCTCGAGACCTTCCTCGGACGACTTGCGGGTGTAGACGGCGCAGCGGAGCTTGCGCACGAGCGGCTTGGTGACAGGCGCAGGGCCAGAGGCCGGGGCGGCGTTGGTCTTCGAGGCCGTGCTAGTCCTTGTCGTCCTCATCCCGCCCTCCGGTGGTTCTTGAGCCCGAAGAACACCCAGCCGTTCCAGCGGGTGCCGGTGATGGCGCGGGCGATGGCGGAGAGGGACTGGTAGGACCGGCCCTGCCACTCGAAGCCGTCCGCGAGCACGGTCACGACCTGCTCCACGCCCTGCCACTCGCGGATGAGCCGCGTGCCGGCGATGGGCCGCAGGTCGGCCCGGATGCGGCGGGTCACGACGTTGCCGCCGTCGAGCTGCTCGCCCAGCGCCTCTAACCGCCGCACCGTCTCGGGCTTCAGGCCGCCGTAGGCCAGCTCCTGGATGCGGTAGGCAAGACGGCTCTCGAGGTAGCGGCGGTTGAAGGTCGGCGGCTCGCTCTCGAAGAGCTCGCGCCACTGGCGCTTGAGTTCGGGTGTGGGGGTGGTCCTGAGCGCCGCAAGGCGCGCCGGGATGGGATCGGGCGAGGTGGACGGCGAGGGTGAGATTGTGGTCATGCGACTCTCCGATTGGACGTGGTTGCATGACCGCTCTGGTCGGTGCCTGAGTGAAGCGAACTCTCTCCGGTCAGGTCGGATACTACGCTTGACTGCACGACCCGGAGACGCAGACGCCTGAGCCCCGTGGCCAGGATCGCGCACAGCTCGGTGCGGCGCTCGGCAGGGCTCATGCGTGAGGCAGGGTAGGGGTTCATGAGACGTCCTCCCCCGACGACGCTCTCCGGTCCGGCGCAATGCCCGACCAGCCTCGATCGCGTCCTATCTTCTTGGGGGCGAGGCCGCGTTCCCGGAGCAACTCGCCCAAGGTTTTTGTCGAACCCACTTCGTGCCCGCGAGCCTTCGCCCAGATGGACCAGGAGCCATACAGGTGCTTGGCCGTGGCACTGAGGGGCGGACCGGTGCGGCACTCCTCGGCCACCCACTGTCCAAAGACATCCTCGGCGGCGAAGTAGTCTTCGACCGCAGACGAGACGGCGGGAGGGGGCGCGAGTCCCATCAGTTGCCACTCGGCACAGCCCGCCAGCATCCAGCCCAGGATGCCGTCGCGCTCGGCCCGGAGCTTCTCGGGCAGCTGCCTGTCCCGCTGCTCGGGCGGGATCGTCACGGTGAGGGGCACGAGATGCAGCCTGCGCCGCATCGCCTCGCCAACCCGCGCCAGGCTGGGCCTGTGATTGCCAGCCACCGCCAGCTTGAACTGCGGGCGGAACGGGAAGAAGTCGCGATGCATGAAGCGGGCTTTGATCTCCTCGCCCCCGGTGATCGTCTTGATCCTCGCCTCGGACCAGGCGCGACCCGCCTCGACCTCCGGCACCAGCACGAGGCGCGCGCCTTGCAGCCCTGCCAGATCCGTCGAGTGACGATCCGATTGGGAAGCCATGAAGGTCTCCAAGGGGGCGGTCGCGGCGTAGTCCCCCATCACCGCAGCGATGGTTTGCAGCAGGACGGACTTGCCGTTCGCCCCCGGCCCTTCGAGAAAGACGAAGACCTGCTCTCGCGTGGAGCCGGTGAGGCAATAGCCGAAGAACCGGGCCAGGTAGGC
This sequence comes from Rubellimicrobium arenae, assembly GCF_017916275.1. GTDB lineage: Bacteria > Pseudomonadota > Alphaproteobacteria > Rhodobacterales > Rhodobacteraceae > Rubellimicrobium > Rubellimicrobium arenae. The sequence continues at coordinate 79,797 of NZ_JAFMST010000002.1, read as the reverse complement.
GACAAGTCTGGCGTCACTGCCTGTGATCTGATCCAGAAAGGCCATGAACTTCGGGCAGCCCGTCCCAGGGCTCGCGCCAGTGAGGCGGGTCACCAGCATGCTAGAGTCGTGCGGGCGGATCTCTCCGGTCGCCAGATCGACCAAACCCGCCGGCGTGTTCAACTCCATGGGCGAGGTGTCCCAATCAGACGGGCGCGCGGCCATCGCGGGATCGGCGGTCGCGATGCGCTCGACGGCCCGAATGGTCCTGTCGCTGGCGATCCGTCGGGCCTCACCCGGTTTATCATGGGCCACGGCGGCCGAGCGACACACCTGCCGGATCAACTCACGGACGGCCCCGACCTCGTCTCGGGCCCAATGCGTCCCAGTCCAGAAGCGCCAGCAACCCCAGTCGGCCACATAGCGCCAGGTGGATCCATAAGCCTGCACAAAGGCCGCCGCGAGGGCGTCCTCGCTAAGGGCAGGGGCGAGCGGGTCGGGCCTGGGTGCCACAGCTTCGATCGGCAAGTCCCTCATCCGGGCTGCCCCGCATCCCGGCGCTGCCGCGCCTCGAACGCCAGAACGTCGGCCACGCGGTAGTAGACGCTGCTGCCGATCACCAGATAGGCGGCGCCGTAGCCGGCCGAGCGCCAGCGCTGGAGTGTTCGGGTGGACCTCCGCCAGCGACGGGCAAGGTCCCGCTCCGAGAGCAGAGCCGAGGGGTGATTGTCTTCGTGGCGCATGATCAGCATGACCTCTTCGCGACATCGTTGGTCAGAGTTTGACACCGCGAGTCACGGCCGCAAAAATTGGCATGAAGCCGCCAATTTCTTTCTGGCCAGTTTCCTGAAGGGTTTGAGAACTCCGGCCAAAAAGGTGAGTCTGGCCGGTCCAACATGTTCAAATGAAGGAGAGCTGATGCCAGATCAGCTGGAGCCTTGGAAGTACAACGACGGAGAGAAGGAACCCGAGCCGGACACCGACACCCTTCGATGGGAGACCTTGAACCCTCAGTCAGGCCTGGAGGCATGGGATGCCCTGTACCACTTTGCGGATAAGGACCTGGCTGTTGAACTCTATACCACCGAGCGGGTCGCCTACGGGATCGGGGGATACGTTGACCCGTACTGGTTTCCGGGGGAGCGCAAGGAATTCGAGCGAGCATCCGCCGTGTGGCATGCCCTGCTCACCACCCTAACATCCAAGCTCATTACCAGGCTTCTGGCCGGGGAACTGGAAGCACGAGGCTACTCGAGCCATTCCTCCCTCGATGGACCTAGGGTGGTCATCGGTGCGGACCGATGGCGGGACCTTACGCTTGACATTCGACATTCCAGCGCAACTGGACCGGGTCTCGCGATCACGCAGATCCTGATCTTCCTGATGAAGGATGATCAGCCTCCTGTTGCTTCGCCCAAACGTAAAGCGTACCCGGCGAAACTCCTTCGCGAGTGGTACTGCAATTACGTCAAGGAGTGCCAATCCTCTGGCCGCATACCTTCGCGGGATGATGATCTCCGGGACGCCAGGGCCGCGTTCGGAGAGGGAGTTCCTCGGCAGGCGGTCCGGGAGTTACGGATTCAGTATGCGCCGAGCCCTTGGAAGCGCAGAGGGCGACGTCTGGCCTCATCATGCCCCAGGCAAAGCGAAGCTGCTCGGCAGACCGGGCGCTGACCGGCGCTGCCCGCGCGATCCCACCATGGACTCCGGGATGACCGGGACAGATCAGGACAGAAGAAAGGGATATCTTCTTCACGTGCGCGCGTGAAAGAGATTAGCTTTCGACCTGTCCCGATCTGTCCTGACGCGTCCTGCGGCGTGGCCGTGTCGCGACATGGCGCACATTGGCGTAATCTGGGCAGAAACGTCATGGATACAGGAGCTTAGGCCTGCGTTATTCTCAGGACAGGACCTGCCCCGGTGTGGGTCCGGCGCACGCGGAGGCAGCCATGACGCAGGCAGGATACGCACACGGAGAACTGCACCTTTCCGATGAACCAAGGCCGCGTGCCTCGCGGTTGGCGAGTCCGTGCCGAACGCGCCGGTCGCCTGCCGCCCACATCGGCCCCCCCAGCCGAGATCGTGACCGCGGGCGGCGGGGCTCCCTCCAGCCCTGGGCCCCCCGGGGGGGCGGGTCAAAGTCTGGAGCCCTAGGGGGGCGGGACCGGTGGGGGCAGCGATCGTCCATAAACCATAACATTGAGGCATTCTGATGGGGACCTGGCCTGCGGACCGGGTGGAGCGTCGGCCCATCGGGAGCCTGGTGCCTTACGCCCGTAACGCGCGGACGCACTCGGACGAGCAGGTCGCGCAGATCGCCGCCTCCATGCGCGAGTGGGGCTGGACCAACCCCGTGCTGATCGACCCGGACGGGGGCATCATCGCCGGCCACGGTCGGGTCCTCGCCGCGCGCGTTCTGGGCTTCACTGATGTCCCCGTGATGGTCGCCGAGGGCTGGACCGAGGCGCAGAAGCGCGCCTATGTCCTGGCCGACAACCAGCTGGCCCTGAACGCCGATTGGGACATGGAGAGGCTCGGCAACGAGTTGCGCGATCTGGAGGGCGCCGGGTTCGACCTCAATCTTATGGGCTTCAGCGACATCGACCGGCTGCTGGCCGGGACGAACGAGGGGTTGACCGATCCCGACGCCGTGCCCGAGCCCCCGGCGGATCCGGTGTCGGCGCTGGGCGACGTGTGGCTCCTGGGCTGCCACCGGCTCGTCTGCGGCGACAGCACCGACCCGCTCGTCGTGGAGCGGGCCCTGAATGGTGTCAGGCCGCATCTGATGGTCACGGACCCGCCCTATGGGGTGCAGTACGATCCTGAATGGCGCAACCAGGTGAATCGGTCGGATGGCTCCAAGGTGACGGCCCGTGCCACAGGCAAGGTCCTGAATGACGACCGCGCCGACTGGCGCGAGGCCTGGGCGCTGTTCCCAGGCGACGTGGCTTACGTCTGGCATGCCGGCCTATTTGCCGGTGTGGTCGCCGACAGCCTTAGGAGCACGGGCTTCCGGCTGCGCTCGCAGATCATCTGGGCCAAGTCGACCTTCGCCATCGGCCGGGGCGACTACCACTGGCAGCATGAGCCCTGCTGGTACGCCGTGCGCGAGAAGGCGACGGGCCATTATGCGGGCGACCGCAAGCAGACCACGCTGTGGCAGATCGACAAACCGCAGAAGTCCGAGACCGGCCACTCCACCCAGAAGCCCGTGGCGTGCATGAAGCGTCCCATCGAGAACAACTCCTCTCCCGGACAGGCCGTCTATGAGCCGTTCTCGGGGTCAGGCACCACGATCATCGCGGCCGAGATGACGGGCCGCATCTGCCATGCCATCGAGCTTAGCCCGCCCCATGTCGACGTGGCCGTCCAGCGCTGGCAGGAGTTCACGGGCCAGCAGGCGAGGCTGGAAGCGAACAACCAGCCCTTCGCGGACCTGGAGGCCGAACGGTGCAGACACGTCGCATGAGCGTGGTGGAAGCTGCCGCAAACGTGGCCGTCGGCTATCTCATCTCGGTCGCCGCAACGGTGTTCGTTCTCCCGGTGTTCGGGTACCCGGTGAGCCCCGCCGACGCTTTGGGCATCTCGGTGGTGTTCACGGTCATCTCGCTGGTGCGCTCCTATGCGATCCGGCGCGTCTTCAACGGGGGCTGACATGGCGCAGCGGGGCAGGACATCAGCGGACGCGGCGTCGGTGGAGGTGATCGCCGGCGGCTTCGGCCAGCGGCCCGAGCCTCCGGCTGACCTGAACACCGAGGAGGCGAGCATCTGGCGCGAGACAGTGAGCGGAGAGCCGGTCGACTTCTTCAGCACCCCGGCGCTGCGGGCTCTGCTCACCGACTACTGCCGCCACCGTGCAAGTGCGGACGCCATCTCGGAGGTGATCGGGGTGTTCAAGCCCGACTGGCTGAAAAGCTCGGAAGGCGCCAAGCGCTATCATGGGCTCCTGAAGATGCGCGACCTGGAAACCCGGGCCGCGGCGGACAAGGCCACCAAGCTGCGGCTCACCAATCAGTCGCGCTACACCCCGCTCTCGGCCGCGACGGCGTCCCGGAACGCGGCCAAGGGGGTGAAGCCGTGGGAGCTGTGACGCGCCCCGATGCGGAGACCCGCGCGGAGCACAACATCCGCTGGATCGAGACCGTGTGCTACGTCCCCGAGGGGCGGGATGCCCGCAGGCCCGTGCGGCTGCGGGACTGGCAGAAGCGCGAACTCATCCGCATCTACGACAACCCGCACGGCACGCGGCAGGCGATCCTGTCGTTCCCGCGCAAGAACGGCAAAACGGCCCTGATCGCGTTCCTGCTGCTGCTGCACCTTTGCGGCCCCGAGGCCAAGATCAACTCGCAGCTTTACTCGTCGGCGCAGTCCAAGGAACAGGCGGCGCTGGTGTTCAAGCTGGCGGCCAGGATCGTGCGCATGTCGCCCGAGCTGCGCCCCGTGGTCGTGGTCCGCGACACGGTCAAGGAACTGGCCTGCCCCGAGCTGGGCACGCTTTATGCGGCGCTCTCGGCCGACAAGTCCACCGCGCACGGCAAGTCGCCCATCTTCGCGGTGCACGACGAGCTTGGCCAGGTGAAGGGTCCGGTCTCGGAGCTCTACGACGCCGTGGAGACCGGCATGGGCGCGCATGAGCAGCCGTTGTCCATCATCATCTCGACCCAGGCGCCCACCGACAACGACCTGCTATCGCGGCTGATCGATGCCGCGGGCCGGGGTGAGGATCCCCGCACCGTTCTGTCGGTCTATGCGGCGCCCATGGATGCGGACCCATTCTCGGAAGACACCCTCCAGGCGTGCAACCCGGCCTGGGGCGACTTCCTCAACAAGGACGAGGTTCTGCGTACCCGGGACCTGGCCCGGTCGCTGCCCTCTCAGGAGGCGGCTTTCCGCAACCTCCACCTCAACCAGCGGGTGGAGCCCTCGGCCCCGTTCGTCAGCCGCGCCGTCTGGGAGGCCTGCGCCACGCCGGGTGTTGAGGACCTCAGAGGCTTGCCGGTCTTCGGTGGGCTGGACCTGTCCGAGGTCTCCGATCTTACAGCCTTGGTCCTGGTCGCTCCAGTCAGCGGTGTCTGGCACGTGCGTCCGACGTTCTGGCTTCCCGGCGATGGTCTGGCGGAGAAGGCCCGCGCCGACCGGGTGCCTTATGACATCTGGGCACGGGAGGGAGCTCTGCAGACGACCCCGGGGCGAACGGTGGATTACGCCTTCGTGGCCGACCACCTGGCGGCGCTCTTTGACCGCTACGATGTCCGCAAGATCGCGTTTGACCGCTGGAACTGGCGGCATCTCAGGCCCTGGCTTGCGCGGGCCGGGTTCCGAGATGACCAGCTGGACGACGAGGGCGCCCTCTTCGAGCCGATGGGGCAGGGGATGCAGTCCATGAGCCCCGCCTTGCGGAGCTTAGAGGCCGCCATCCTCAACCGACAGATCGCGCACGGCGGCCATCCGGTTCTGAACATGTGCATGAACAACGCCGTCGTGCAGTCGGACCCGGCCGGCAATCGGAAGTTGAACAAGCGGCAAGCCCGCGGCCGCATCGATGGAGCGGTGGCGCTGGCCATGGCCATGAGTGTCGCAGGCACATGGGAGGCGCCGCCCGCATCTCCTGGTCTCGACGACTACTTCGCGTCCTTGAGGTCGGGATGAACGTCGTTGGTCCTCGCGACCCATGTCCACTGGCTGGGGGGCGGTTCGGATCGGATATGAACGGCCGGGAACGCCCGAATGCACTGCGATGGAACGAGCACAGTGGAGCTGCAAAGCACTGGCGGCCCAGTAGGAGAGCAAGGCTATCTCCCGACGCACACGGGAGGCGCTGGCCAGTGCCAACGTGCGGGGCGTCCGGCTCGAAGCGAACGACGAGTGGCGGCTCCAGCACCGCTACATGCAGGTTGAAGCAATGGCCGAGCTCGATGCCCTGCCCACCGAGATCCCCGCCCTTATCTCCACCACCGAGGCACCTCTGCGCCAGTGAAACTGGGACGAGTTCGCATACGTCTAACAGCACCCGCCTCAGAGAAGCACCGTGCGCTTCTGGCTACCCACGGCTTCGTCGGATCCATGAGCTGTCGCGGCGAGGGTCGATTGTAGCATTTGATCTGTAACCGAGTCGTAGGCCATTACAGAACCGCCAGCAGACAGACCATCTGGCAGGGCCGCGCTACTGTTCATGCCATCCCGCGATAATTGCGGACCGATTCAGGCTGGCAGGCTGGCAGTCGTGTGGGTCCGCCTCGCCTCTGTTTGGCGCCCCCGCGTCCTCAGATCAGAAGCACATCCCCGCTGGTCATGCGCGCGCCGCCTTGCAGATCGGCCAAAAGGCTGAGCCCGCCGGCGGAGGAGCCGTTCGCGTCAAACCAGAGCGTGGCGTCGCTGGTGCGGAAGATGAAGCGGTCGTTGAGGTCCTGGGCGTGGTTGTCGCCCCGGCTGCGGAACTGCGAGGCGGCGAGCGTGCCCGACGTGAGCCCGCCGCCCAGGCCCTCCAGGCTGACATGCAGCCGGTCGTTGTCGCCCGCACTGTTGTGGAAGTCCGTGACCTGATCCTTGCCCTGACCGCGCGCGAGAACAAAGACGTCGTTCCCGAGCCCGCCCGTGAGCGTGTCCTGCCCAAAGGACCCGGCCAGCGTGTCCTTGAGCTTACCTCCAAGCAGGGTGTCGTTGCCCCGCCCGCCGTAAAGCTTGTCCTGCCCGTTCCGGCCCGACAGGATGTTGTCGACGCCGTTGCCGCGCAGGGTGTCGTTGCCGCTCCCACCGGTGGCGTTCTCGATGATGACACCTTGGACCCTGCCCCTGTCGGGGAGGGCATCGGTGAGGTCGTCGGCGATGAGAAAGCCGCCGTTGATCCCCTTGGCCTGACTGATGGTGTTGGCCACGGACGCGGTGGTGATCGGGGCCTCGAGCGAGACGGGCGCCAGGGAGATCCGGCAGGCCCGTGTTCCCCCATAGACGATCTGGTCGACGCCGCCGGTGTCCCAAAGGGTTTGCCAGAACTCGTCCGTGCCCCCGTCGGTGAGCCGGTAGGTGTCGTTGCCGCCGGCGATGGTCCGGTTGGCGCCGTAGAGCACCTGGAGTGCTGCGATGTCGATGACCGAAGGGCCGCCAAGATAGCCGTGGCCCAGGAGCGTGGCTCCGGTGGCCGTGTCGCGGACATAGGTCTGATCGCGGGTGAGGTCGTACCACCCCGTGGTCGGGTTCAGCCCGCCGGTGCTGTAGGACATCATGGTGAGCAGGCTGTCCTCTGCGACATCGGTGGCCGCCAGAGGGCGGTTCGTCGGGGCGGGCGAGCCTTCGGGGAACGGGTGCATGAGCCCCAGGGCGTGGCCCAGCTCGTGAATGATGGTCCAGTAGCCAAAGCCGCCCTTGGCCACCCCGTCCTGCGACCAGCCGGTGGGCGAGGTGTTGGCGCCGGGGTCAAGGAACGGGTCCGTGTTGAAGGCGGTCCGGACCTGCTGGACGGGGGCGGGCCGGCCCAGCTGCGAGGACGGAAGGTCAGAGACGCCATAGGCTGGCCCCGAGGCGTCCAGAAGTCTCAGGCTTGCGATCGAGGACGGGCCGGTCTGGATTCGGATGTCGGCCGTGGCCGTGTCCATCGTATGCACGAGGTCGATGTTGCAGACGCGCTCAAAGCCCACCGCGGCCGCAAAGAAGGCGCCGTCCTCCCAAAACTCCGTCCAGTCCGGCTCGGCAGCGCCGAAGCCTATGAAGTTCATGGTGATGATGGTTCGGCCATCGGGCGTGAGCCCGCCGGTCCATTTGTCGCCGCCGTCCAGAACGGCATCGACGTATCTGTTGGTGGACAAGGTTCCAGTGGTGGCCACAGCCATGGCGATCTCCCGGTTCGAGGGTGTGGGTGCAAGGGCTGCGCCGGGCGGGCTCGATCGATCGGCAAGGGGCGTCGGTGCTCTGAGGGAGGGCTGGCCCATCGGGGCCTTGTGCCACGCCAACCATTCACCACGTCACCAGCCCATCACCTCCAGGCGCACTGGTGCACCCGCATGGCCAGGGTCGCCTCCGCACCAGGGCCCGAGAGGGGGCCTGCGACCGGGACAGTGAGCCACCAGCTGAGACTTAGTCTAGCGGCGAGCGCCGCCGCAGGGCTAGCGGGATCTCGGGGTGGAGTAGAGGGGCGCGGTGCTGTGGCCGTGGGCCGGTGAGCGAGAAGCTCCTGGAGAACGCGGTCGCGCCGGCTTGAGCGCGACGAGGGAGCTGCGCGCCCCTCCGTCGCAAGATCCGCATCGGGGGGTCTTGCCGCGCACAGGCGGCGTCAGAAGAACTTCGCTTGAGCCGGGCAGGGGCTCCGTTGCCCTCGCCGGCATGAACCAGTGCAGCCCGTTCCGCTCCTTCAAGACCTCGCCCGAGGTGATCCGCCTAGCGGTGATGCTCTATGTGCGTTTCCCACTTTCGCCTCGGAACGTCGAGGACCTGCTGCATGAGCGTGGGATCGAGGTGAGCCACGAGGCGGTGCGGTTCTGGCGGTTGCGCTTTGGCCCGCTGTTCGCAGCCGAGATCCGGCGCAAGCGTGTGAGCGGGATGCGCTCGTCTCGATGACGCTGGCATTTGGACGAGGTGTTCGTGAAGATCAACGGCGTCTAGCACTACCTCTGGCGCGCGGTGGATCATGAAGGAGAAGTGCTGGAGGCCTTTGTTTCCAAGCAGCGGGACAAGAAGGCAGCTCTGAAGTTCCTGAGGAAACTCATGAAGCGGCATGGGCGAGCCGAGGAGTTCGTGACGGATGGGCTCAAGTCCTGCGGTGCTGCCCTCAAGGACATCGGAGCCGAGGGCCGGCAGGTGACCGGCCGCAGGGAGAACAACCGCGTCGAGAACTCCCACCAACCGTTCCGAAGGCGGGAGCGGGCGATGCTGCGGTTGCGGCGTATGCGAAGTCTGCAGATTTTCGCCGCCGTCCATTCCTCCGTTCACAACCTGTTCAACACCGAACGAAGCGTCTCCAGCCGCAGCGTCTACAAGCAGGCCCGCACCGCCGCTCTCGCCGATTGGCGGGGCCTCTTTGCCACCTGACGTCGAGCGGACCTGCCGAATTCGAGACTGGTTCGCATCGGTCTGATACCACCCGCCTGACGCACCTCTGCGGCCGTGTGACCGGTCATCAGCGCTAGCCCTTTTCATCGTGGCTCATGCCGCTCTTCTCCGTCACGATCTCCAAGAGAGGTGCGAGAGGCTCCGACCGCTCAGCGCGGGCAATCAAGGCGACGCAGTCGCGCTCCACCGGATCGAGGGCAAGCCAATCGGCAAGGACGTCGAGGTTGCAGGCGACCTCGTCACGGCGAGCCCGTGCGTAGGTCTGGGCTACCCGCTTGATGGCTGTAACAAGGGCCTCCCGATCAGGCGCAGGTGCGCGGTCCCAGCGGCCGCGCCCGCTCTGATGCTTCCAGCCGAGGCCCAGCTCGCACTCCTCCGCCCATCCGGAGAGTTCGCGCAGCCCACGTCCTGTACGAGGCAGGTTGCGCCCGAGGCGGAGAGCGGTTTCAAGGGCAAGTCGGGCGGCGTAGCGGCTGGGCATCGGGCACCTCCATGATGAAGGTCCCAGGCACATAGCAGGAGGGTGCGACAGAGACGGTCGCAGGCCCATGTTCGCGCTATTGAGCCGTGCAGACTCTTCGCTTAGACCCCAAGTATGCAGTGACTCTCCTTGCGCCTCTGAAAGCAGCTCGCGCTCGCTATACCGGCGGGCCGACATGCCATGGAGGCTCGATAAAGATGAAGCACAGCAAGATCGAAGAGCGCAGCCAGAACGAAAAGCGCGCTCACGTCATCCGCACCGCCGAACAGGTTCTCGCCCAAGCCTATCGCGGTGCCTCGCGCCAGGAGATGATCGACAGCCAGCTCCGTGTGCGCGAAAGCGTCGTCCGGGAAATGAAACGGCGTCTGACCTGAGGCCGGATGAAGAGGCCGGCCTCCATCGGGGCCGGCTAGCCCGCTCGGAGGGATCAGGAGGGAGATGATGGCGCTCGGTCTGGCAGCGCCGCTGAAAGGTGCGGGTCGTTACAAGTCTTAGCCTAATCCTGAACTTCAAGGCGAATTTTCTCGATCCTCTTGTTCATCAAATTGTTTGCGAAGGCGCGAATAAGGAATGCTTCCATCTGAGCAATATGCTGTTTTTCCACCTTATAGGCACTAAAATATCGCGCGACATCATACAGCACAAATGGTCGCCTCACTATCTGCCGGTTGCGTATCACCTTCTTGACATTAGCGCGCGGGTGATTGACTGCGAACATAGATTGGTGCTCGTCGCGCGGACGGTTGAACGCGCCGATTGCTTCATGCCATAATGATTGTCTCTCCGTTTTACCTACGTAGATTGCGCGCCCCATGCTGTCGTAAAAAATGTATATCCCCGCGCTTTCGAGGAGAATCCTACGAACCTCCTCGTAATAGTGATTGTTATAATACTCGTTGTGCTCAACCCCGAAAAGCTGCCAGTTACCGCCTTTTGCGCCTTCTTTAGGGTCAATCTCGAGATATTCAATGATAGGCTCAATCATAGTGAATCCTTGCTGCAGCAGATTTTGCGACCCGGCTTCTTCTTCGTCCATGACGTAGTGGGAGCCGCGCCGCAATCTTGTGCGGGTTCCTGTCATCACAAGATGCGTCACGGCGAAGCCCCTTGCGAGAGCGTTATGAGCGATAGAGTTTATCCAATGTGGCGCTGTCAAGGCGATGCGGCTTGAGCGCGGCAGCGGGTCTGCCACCCTGTGCACGAGCAAAGCTCGCCCCTCTAACTCGGAGCAGCCCGACGCGAATGGGTGCCTGGGTCCGCTCGCTCCTGGAGCGCAAGCCCGCCCGCCTGACCGCCGTGCCCGTGGCCGGCAAGACCGCGCGCATCGCCTGGGCGCTGCTGGCGCGCGGCGGGAACTACCGGCGTCCGGCGCTGGCGTGAGCTGAGACAAGATCCGCAGCAGAAACCTGCCGCGGCCACGACCTGCAAGAGCAGATAGAAGGATGATGATCAAGCGGACCCGCAACTGGGACACCCCCGTGGTAATGTCTGGGCCTGTCAGCTCGTCCGTCTGATCGGGACCTGGTTTGCGGACTTCACAAAGGCCAGCGGTCAGTCGCACCGTACGGAAAGGCCGGAGACATGACCGCCCCCGCCCAAATTGTCACGCCACTAGATCAGTACTTGCAGTCCTCGGAGCGTCTAGACATGACGGCACCCGGAGCTTAGCTGCTCAGTGGCAGCCCTGACCATCAGCCAAGCAAGCAAACCTGCTGACCATGGCTCCTGTGCCTTCGCTCTGCCGTTCCGTCAAGCGATGAGGATGCCGTTCCGTCAAGCGATGAGGATGTAGCACCGTGGGTCGGGCTCGTGCCCCGGATGCACGTCGAGTCTCAGGCTGGCGATCGCGGCTGTCGCAAACCGTAGGATCCCATGCCCCGCGGATCCGGCCTTCAGCGTGGGTCCACTAGAAGTTCCTAGCAGAGCGATGGTCACCTGCTCAGCTTGAAGGTTCTATCCCCATGCTGCCTTAAAATGATCCAGATCCGCGCTCAAGGTCAGGAGCTTAGAAGCCCATGATCGTTGACCAACGGAGTTAAGATGACTTCCTTTTCAGCACAGCAGCGTGAGACTCAGTCGCGTTGGAGGGAGGAGTCAGAGACATTGTCGCAATCAGGTCGCACCCATGGGCAGTACCGCGGCAAGACCTATCCGTTCCTTCTTCAGTCGGAGGTCTGGCAAGAGAACCTGTATCCCAGCATTCGCGAACTGGCTCCGGCGTATTTCGAGGACCGCTCGATCGTGTGGCACCGGATGCGGCATCATCTCCTCAGTTCCCAGGTGTGCTGCCTAAACTTCCTGATGCCCTACGCGGGCAACAAGGGAGCACTGGAGCGTCTGCTGTCGCGTGTCTTTGGCGAGGAGGTCGAAGCGCTTCCAGTCCAAGGTGACGAAGGCTTGCCCACGCAGGATGCCGGGGAAAGCTATATCGGTTTCGAGTGGATTGGTGGAGACCACCTCGGCGAAACGTCTAAAAGCGGGCGCCGCACGCGCGGAGCCAACTGCACGAGCGCAGACGCGGTGGTCCGCATACGCCGGCAAGGTCGCGTCGAGGTTTGGCTCATCGAGTGGAAGTACACCGAGTCCTATGGCCCGCCGCTCCCGGCTGCTGGGAACCCGACACGACGGAGCAGATACGAGCGTCTGGCATTTGCGCCAGATGGGCCGATCCGCTCGGACTTAGGGCTCACGCTAGAGGATTTCTTCTTCGAGCCTTTCTACCAACTCCTTCGCCAGCAGATGCTGGCTTGGCGGATGCAAAAGGCGAAGGAGCAGGGGTCGGAGCGTGTGGGTGTCCTGCATCTGGCACCCCGTGCGAACCTTGCCTTCCAGAAAGTCACTTCGAAGGCCCTGAACCCGTACGGCCGCACTGTTACTGAGATCTGGCCCAAGCTGCTTGTAGATCCGACCCTGTTTCGGAGCTGCGCGCTGGAAGACCTGTTCGGGACGGGGGGCGAGGCCGTTGACCTGCTCCATCATTCATACCTACTTGAGCGGTACTCGTTTCTCTCTCCTGATCAAGTCGAAGCGGGCTGATTGAGGGCGGTGTCGGAAGCCGTTAACGCGAGAAGGAAATCGAAGCTCAGAAGCTTCTCCTCCAGGCCCAGGGTATCCCGCCGTACGTCAGCGGGCAATTTCCGTAGGATCGAGCGCAGGATTGCGCTCAGTTCGACTGGCACTGCAAAGCCATCAGCCCCGAATTAGTTGAACTCGTCGTGGCCAACCGGCCCCTGGTAATCGACACATGACACATCATCTGAGCAGGCCAAAGGACATCGAGCGCATACCCACGATCATCGTGGGGGACATCCACGCCGGTTTCGACACCTATCGTGCGCTTCTTAGGCGAGAGGAGGCCAAGGCCGGCCGGCCTCTGCCTTCAATCCAAGTGGGCGACTACGGCATTGGAAACGGCTCGGACGCGGAGGCGCGTGATGTGCGATCCTTCCATCTCGCGCATCGGCGGCACCGCTTCATCCGGGGTAACCACGACCGACCTGAGGAGGTGATCCGTGCGCCTGGCTATCTCCCGGATGGCATCATCCTCGGACGCGTTCTCTTCTTAGGGGGAGCAGAGTCCCAACGGCAGCCGTTTCGGCCACGGCAGGATACGGAGATGGCACAGGACGAGATGGATGAAGTGCTCAAACGTCTGAGTGCTTCCGCTGAGATGCCTGATGTGGTCGTCAGCCACGACGCCCCGCAGCATGTCGCTGATCGGCTCTGGCGTGAGACTGGCAGCTCAGGCGACGGGGTTGGCCAAGGCCTTGCCCACTCCTCGCGCACCCGGCTGTTTCTGGACAAGGTCCATGCGGTCCTGCAGCCGTCGCTTTGGCTCTTTGGACACTGGCACCACCCATGGGCCCACCAAGACGGGCGCACCCACTTCCGCTGCGTGGGCTATCATGAAGCCTTCACGCTCGAGCTGCCTCTTACGCAAATGGGGATTGCCCCGTAACCCTGATGCACGCGGCTTGAGGGCGTCCGCTTAGGAGCGGACCCTCGCGAGAATAGCGTCGAGACCATGCGGCTCTGGTCAGCCCAACTCAGCCCCTTCCGCGACTTTCCCACGAGCTTCGATATCGTCCAGCTAGCCGTGATGATCGTTGCTTGTTCCCCCTACTGCTTCGGAGCGTGGAGAGCTTGTGCCACGAGCTTAGGAACGAGGTGAGCCACGACGAGCAGGCTAGCCGGAAGTTCTTTTTTTGCTCTCAAGAGGATGATCCTGGCGCCGCAGTTTCTGATCAATCCAGTCCGCCTGCTGTTCACGAACGTTGACAGGTCGCTGCCGGCCGATCTCAGTCGCGGAGCGCGGTCCAGTGATTTGGTGTATGATGAGAGAGTTGGGTGGACGAGTCCTGCTGTCGGCCTCCGACCTCATGCGCTTTTCGGGCTGCCACCAGGCCACCGCCTACGACCTTCAGCTGCTCCGAGATGGAGGCGAGCTGCCGGCCGGGGATGACGCGGAAGCCCGGATCCTGCAGGCCAAGGGCCTGGCCCACGAGAAGGCCTACCTCGCCAAGCTGAAAGAGTCCGGCCGCCCTGTCGTGGAAATCCGCCGCGGCTCCATGCAGGACTGCGCCCACGCCACGCGGGCGGCGCTCGCCGACGGCATCGACTACGTCTTCCAAGGCGCCCTTCACGCGGGGCTCTGGGGCGGATGGGCCGACTTTCTGGAGCGGGTGGACCGGCCGTCTGCCCTCGGTACCTTCAGCTATGAGGTAGCGGATACCAAGCTGAAGCGGGAGATCACGCCCAAGCACGTGCTTCAGCCCGTAGTCTACTCGGACCTTCTCGCGCGGGTGCAAGGCCGCGCCCCGGAGTTCGCGCATATCGAGCTCGGGACCGGGAAACGCGCCACGATCCGCCTGGCCGATTACGCCGCCTATGCCCGGCGGGCGCAGCGGCGGCTGGAGGGGTTCGTGGCCGACCCTTGGCCGACCCGTCCCATCCCGTGCTCGGACTGTGGTCTCTGCGGCTGGGCGGACCGCTGCCAGGAGACTTGGGATAGGCAAGACAGCCTCTTCAACGTGGCCAACATCGCCCGCGGGCAGGTGATGAAGCTGGAGGACGCCGGCGTCCGCACGATGGCCGAGCTCGCCTCGCTCGACCACCGGATCCGCGGCATGGCCGAGGCGTTGTTGCACAACCTCGTGGCGCTCGCTCGTGTAGGGACAGGAGGCGCATATGTGGGCGGGCATGAGCAAGCCGTCACCTGCCCGCTACCGCACGACGAACTGGCCCGAGTACAACGCGTCGCTGCGCCTGCGTGGTTCCCTGCTGGTCTGGCTGGACCGGGAGATGGAGTGGCTGGCGGCTCCGAGTGGCCGTCCGGGGCGAAATGAGACGTACTCTGACTCAGCGATCCAGTTCTGCCTGAGCATCAAGGTCCTATTCGGCCTAGCCCTGCGGCAGACCATCGGGATGGTGGAAAGCCTGCTGAAGATGGCCGGCCTGGCTGACTGGCCGGTGCCGGACTACTCGACGCTCTGCCGGCGGCAGAAGACCGTCACCATTCAGATCCCGTTCCGCCGCTCAGACGGCAACCTGAACCTGCTGGTCGACAGCACCGGGGTGAAGATACGGGGTGACGGCGAATGGCAGGTGCGCAAGCACGGCCTTGGCCGGCGCAGGCAATGGCGCAAGGTCCACCTGGCCATGGACACGGCCACCGGGGACATCCGCGCGGTCGAGTTTACACCCAGCCGCGAGGGCGACAGCCCGGTGCTCCTGGACCTTCTCGCGCAGATCCCGGCCGACCAAGCCATCGGCACCGTCACGGCTGATGGCGCCTACGACACCCGCAAGTGCCATGCCGCCATCGCTGAGCGCGGTGCCACGGCTGTCATCCCGATCCGAAAGAACGGCCGTCCTTGGAAGGAAGACTGTGCCGCCGCTAAGGCCAGGAACGAGATCCTGCGCGCCTCCAGATATTTCGGGCGAGCCTTCTGGAAGCGGCTGACAGGCTACCACGCCCGAAGTCGGGTGGAGGCCCAGATGCGCCGCCTCAAGAGCTTTGGCGAGCGCATCGCCTCCCGAGATCCCAACCGCCAAACCGCCGAGACCCACACCCGTATCGCCCTCATGAACCGCTTCTCAGCCCTGGGCCGGGCTGAGATCGTGCGCGTCAGCTAAACCGAAGGGGAAAGGGGCAAGTTCGCCCTCAGATCGAGTTGTGCAACAACGCCGGGGCAGACCAGTCGGGACTCAACCCTTACGTGAGTTCAGCCCCGCGTGCCCGCCCTTCATCTGCCACACTACCGCCACGATATTGAGTGCCTTTCCGGGCTGGAAGCGGTTTCAATACAGGCGGAAGGCGAGATGCCGACGATAATCACAACGAACACGACTTGGGCAGCCGGCACTACAATAAGTTTGCAGAATGATGTGCAAATCGCGCCAGGTGTCACTTTGACCATTGAGGATGGTGTGACCGTCAACGGTGGGGGCATCCAAGTCTGGGGTAATCTCGATGTTAATGGGACGACGGGCAGTAATGTCGTTTTCAACAATGCCCACCTAACGTTCGGATCATCTCATAATCCGCCAGGGCGGATGGATATTGAAGGCGCGATTTTCAACGGGGGCAGTTTTCTTCCGCCGACTGGTAATGCCAGTTACGGGAGTTTTCAAGTCTCCAACTCAAATTTCAACTGGACCGAAGGTTTCTACATTTGGTATCCGACCTCTGCCAGCGGCTTCAAAGGTAACATCTTCAATAACTGCGAAGCACTAAGCATTGGCACGGATCGGCCAGAAGTCGTTATTGAGAATAATGCCTTCATCGACACGAGTGTCAGGGTGTGGGCTGCCTACGGCGGGGCAGACCGGGTGGCGGTGGTTCATAACACCTTTGATGTTGCGGGTGGAACTGCTCTGGAGTTGGAGGACGGCTATAGTTCGGCGGCGATCCGGGCAGTTGAGAACTACTTCGGCACCAACTCGTCTGAGTACATCGATCAAGTTATTCTGGACCGCAACGACTCGTTGGGCCGCGCGAGCGTCATCGAATATGCTCCTTTCCTAACTGCTCCTCACGCCGATACCCCCGTAATTAAAGTAAGAGAGAGACTAATCGGCAGCGACAGTGCTGATACTTTCTTCGGAGGTGCGGGAGGAGACTACTTGGACGGACTCGGCGACGACGACGTTCTTTCTGGCGGGCGGGACAACGACACCGCTTCGGGTGGCGAAGGGAACGACACCTTGGACGGAGGTTCGGGTAGGGACCTCCTGACAGGTGGCAATGGAGACGACACGCTTCTGGGCGGGGATGGAAATGATACGCTCGATGGTGGCGCGGGCGCAGATGTAATTGAAGGGGGTGCTGGTAACGATACCTACGTGGTCCAAAGCGGTGATGTACTGAAGGAAGCCGTGGGCGGTGGCACCGCTGACCTTGTCCGGTCGACCTCGGATTGGACGCTAGGAACTGAAACTGAGAGCCTCGAACTCACGGGCTCAGGTAACCTCACCGGCACTGGCAACGAACTTGGGAACCGTCTGAGCGGAAACGGGGGCGACAACATGCTCTCAGGGCTGGGCGGGGATGACACGCTCCTGGGCTGGGCGGGAAATGACACGCTGAACGGCGGTCCAGGTGCAGATCGCCTGGAGGGAGGTGCAGGTAACGACACCTACATCATGAGTGAGCCAGGCGACACAGTTATCGAGAAGGCGGCGGGCGGGACGGATCAGATCCGATCCACTACCGACGTTACGGCTCTGGCGGCCCAAGTGGAGAATCTCGTTCTGATAGGCTCGTCGGCCTTTCACGGAACGGGCAATGGTCTGGCGAACAACCTGACTGGGAGCAAGGGGGCCAACTCGCTGTCCGGGCTGGCAGGTGACGACGTCATCTTCGGCGCGGAGGGGAAGGATGTGCTGAATGGTGGCGCAGGCGTAGACCGCCTGACGGGGGGCTTGGGCAACGACGTGTTTGTGTTTGCAAGCCGGGCGGAGGCCGGGGACGTCCTCTCCGACTTCCACAACATCTCAGGCGACAACGACCGGCTGGAAATCCGCGCGGCAGCGTTCGGAGGCGGGCTCAAGGCGGGCGCACAGGTGCTCGCGTCCCAGTTCCAGATGGCCGACGACAACGTCCTGCGCGGGACGGCCGAGCGGGATGTGCGGTTCATCTGGGAGCAGGACGCCACCAAGCTCTGGTTCGACCAGAACGGCAGCCTTGCGGGCGGGCTCACGCTGGTGGCCGACCTTCAGGACGGGGCCAGCCTCAGCCGCAACGACCTAACCTTGGTCTAATGCAGGAGAGAGGAGCAGGCTGTGCGTCTGCTTCTGCCCCAGGCACCTGCCCCTGGCTAGAATGTGGATATGTCCTGCTTCTTTGGACGCGAACGGGCGTGTTTTGGCTGTTCCCGTCCCGGTAATTGGGACGGGGGGCGGCTGGAGCCGCCCGCCGTAAGCGCAGGCGTCCTTGTGGCCCTGTCAAAGCGATCCGGCTTGAGCGCGGCAGGGGGTCGGCCTAGCCTCGCCGGATGACCAAGCGCAGCCCCTTTCGCTACTTGCGCACCAGCCCCGAGGTGATCCGGCTGGCCGTGATGATGTGTGTCCGGTTCCCCCTCTCGTTACGCAATGTCGAGGGTCTTCTCCATGAGCGCGGCATCGAGGTCAGCCACGAGACGGTGCGGTTCTGGGGGCTGAGGTTTGGGCCCATGTTCGCGGCCGAGATCCGGAAGAGGCGGGTTGCCGGCCTGCGCTCCTCTCGTTGGCGCTGGCACTTTTCCGACGACGGGAGCGGGCCATGCTGCGGTTTCGATGCATGCAAAGCTTACAGAAGTTCGCTGCCGTCCCCTCCTCGGGGCACACCTACTTCGACGCCGATCGGATCCTCCCTAGCCGAGACACCTACACGCAGGCCCGCACCGCCGGCATTGATGAGCAGCAGGTTCCAGACAAGACGGCCTCTGGATGCATCTGGCACAGTAAGCTCTGGGACGTGCCTCATCGCAGCTAGTAGTTGACGAGTTTCGGAGATGGGCGCAAACTCGAAAGGATCGCTGGCTGAACGGCGAAGCGGTGTTCGGGTCTCGGTCATGGCCACTCGTGACGATGATCACCCACCAGATGGTCCGTGCTCCGGCACGCTCACCTTCATTCTACTCGTTTTCATCTTGGGGACGTTCGCCGGACTGGCATCGGCGCAGTGCTCGCAGGACCTCCCGACGTCAGCATCGCTGATCGCCGCCAGGGTCGCCGTCGCGAACGGGGACCCGGACGTGGCGCTGAGTCCTGGCGGCTGTATGCGGTATCAGCGTTCGTTCAATCTCCTGTTTCCGAGAGTGCCTGTCCTGACCAAGGAGGAGGTCAAGCTCGGAGGACAGACGGTCGTTGCGTGGGACCACGTGGCGCTCCCCACGGCTTGGCCCGGACCAGCACGCTCCTTCTCGACTGGCAGGCTCGACGCCGACCAGGATGGCTTCGACGAGTGGCGCGCCAGGATCGATCGCGAGGTCACGTCACCCGCCGTCATAGGAAGCCTCATTGCCCCGCGACGCGAGCGATCAACGATCAGCATATCGGAATACGACCCGGCAGCGCAGGTCTTGGCGACGCGCCGCACCTACATCTTTCCCGACGATGGCACCATGCAAGTCACTCTGGAGGAGGGTGCGGGGACGCTCAGCGTGGTGAGCCAATACAGCGCATCCTCGATCATCGAGGCGGGCCACACCTCATGGCCAGATCCTCTCGAGATCATCAACATCCAGCTCGTCAACCCGGTCCCTTGCCCGTCCAGTCTTACGACAGAGGTGATGAGCAGGCTGGTCGACGCAGCTGCAAACGGCGGAAGCTGCCTACGGTCGTCCGCAATGTATGCTGAGGCCGCCTCGCTTGCCCACACGGTGGCGAGCCGGGAGTTCCGAGTGGTTTGCGAGAACATGAATCCGAATCGGAAGGCTGGCATCCAGTACGACGCAGCCATCGATCCGCAGCGCCCGATCGTCATTTACATCGACCTGGCTGATTGGAACGTCGCGACCCCGAAGGGCCGCGAGTCGATCCTCTTTCATGAAATGCTCCACACCCTCGGCTGGGATCACATCGTCGGTTTCAAGACGCCACCGGTCCCAGATACGGCTTGGCGCGAGATGGATCGAGTAAGCGCCTGCAACAGCCTGTGTTACAACCCCAGTCCGACACGATGTGAGTGTGCCCAATGCCGAGGCTCGAACAATTGCGGGACCTGCGCGACATACCTGCCATGTGCCAGTGATAAACTTGGCGCGTATTGTCCATGTCAGGGTCACGAGCGTTGGTTCGAGTCCGCCACCGAGTGCCGCGAGACGTGCTCGTCCAACCTCGCCTGCCACGCAACTCAATGCGTTAACCAGCCGGCGAATGCCTGCAAACCGTGAGGCTGCTTCGTACTACAGCTGTGTTCATACGATGAGTGTGCCGCGTCCTCTCTCCTCGACGGGAATGCGGGTCATGGCTGTCACGGCATGACAGAGGCTTGTGCCGCAGATCGCCTGCTCAGGGTCGCACTCGCGGGCAGAATCGGAAAAGAACGGCTTTCGTTGGTATATCGAAGCAATCCTGGCAAAAGGCTTCAGCCAGCGCCCGGTGTGTGGAAAAGCCAAGCCAGCAACTGCCGGCGTCAGAAACCAGATCTTGGCACGCCAGGCTGGCTCACGGCCTAGTGATCCTCAGTTTTGTTTCTTGCTCGGAAACTACGGCCGGGTAACCTCAAGGGGCATGCAGGGGATGGCAAGTTACGTTTCCTAGATCGAGGATCCGTCCGCCTGCCGTGGAGCAGCTTGAGGGGTTTGGATGGTTACCGTTTACGTGAAGTTCGATATCCGGCATCACAGCCAGCTTGATCCGAACACAGGGGAATATCCGTTCCTCGACCATACCAAGCAAACGTTCTTGGGAAAGGAGTGGTCGGTGGGCTATGATCCCGGCTGGGAGGTCAATCCCTTCGGGACATGGCGGTTCCGCAATTCCGACGCAGGGGTCCCAGAGACAGTCGGCGTAGGCAGGGAGGTGCGGCTTCACTACTATATTGCCGAGTACGAGAGCTACACCTACGAGCTGCCCGCCGACTTCGGCAACGAGCCGATGCTCACCACCCGCCTCGACACGTATGGCGGCAACCCCGGATGGGACCTAGCCTGGAAGGATTACGACTGGGTTGCCATCGAGCTTCTCTCTGATCCCCTGTTCACCGAGGGAGGAGACCGGGTCAACTTCAACAGCCTGACCCCCAGCCAAAGAGATTCGGTCAGCAGCGGGGCCGATCTCTTCCACGCCCTGGACGGAAACGACGTGGTCACACTGCCGGACGCGATGCGGATCCCCGGGACCTCGCGGACCTGGGGGTCAGGAAACTTCTCGGCCGGCCAGGGACACGACAGGATCAATGGCGGCAAGCAGCCCGACGGGATCGACGGCGGGAAAGGCAACGACTTCCTCCACGGCGGGGGAAGCCACGATGCCCTTCACGGTGGGGACGGCAACGACACCCTGAACGGGGGTGCGGGTAACGACACCTTCTGGGGAGAGGCCGGCAACGACACCCTGGACGGAGGCACCAAGGGCACAGGCGGGACCGAGGCCGACCGTGACATCTACCATCTCGAGGGCCGCCGGTCCGACTGGACGTTCAAGGACGCCGAGGGCGGCTGGACCGAGATCACCCGTGACGGAGGCAAAGAGGTGGATCGGGTCCGCGACATGGAGCTCGTGAGGTTCGAGAAGAACTTCGCAGAATCCAACCGGACGGTGAACCTCCTGATGGAATCCGCCCTGGCGGCGGAGGGGGCCTACAAGGACAAGTTCCTGCCCGGCGGGACGCTGTGGACGCCCGTGCATGCCAATGAGATGGGTCTGGGCCGGCGGAGCGACGGGGCCGATCCCTCCCCCATCGCCTGGACGTTCGAGAATGGGGTCTATGCCGACAAGGACGGAACCGCCGTGGCCCATGTCGGCCAAGCCATGGTCAACGGCCACCACACCCTTATGGTGGCGATCCGTGGGACGAACACCGACTCGGTGGGGGGACTGACAAAGGACGCGATCACCGGGTGGGGACCGCAGGTGGACGACTTCCACTGGCCGGCCTTCGACGGTCTGCTGCGCGGCATCAAGACCATGCTGGGGGAGACCGACATCGACCGGGTTGTGTTCGCCGGCCACAGCCTGGGCGGCATCATCGCCCAGCTGTTCATGGATGAGTTCCCCGACAACTATCTGGGGGCGACCTACCGGGCCATCACCTTCGGCTCGCCCGGCGCCAACAGCACGGCCACCAAGGACAACCGGGTGCTCCATGTCGAGCACAGCCAGGACATCGTGGCCACCGCCGGCGAATTGGGCTGGCTCGCGGGCTTCCACAAATCGGGGGAGCGGATCACCGTTCCCGTGGACGACATCGCGACCGCGTGGGACAACGTCCCGCTCAACATCGGCGAGCATAACATGTCGCTCTACGCCAAGCACCTTCGAGATCTCCTGGAAGCGGATCCGCTGCCTCGCGTCCTCACGCAGACGACCTTCGAGGCGGGCCGGCACACCCATATGTTCGCGGGAACCGATAAACCCGACGGCTTCCGGGGCGATATCGGCGCCCATGATGAGCTCCTCTTCGGTCGGGGCGGGAGCGACACGGTCGAGGCGAATGGTGGTGACGACATCGTTTACGGGGGCAACGGCAACGACACGCTCTACGGGGGACGAGGGGATGACGTCCTGCGCGGGGGCGACGGCCGGGACCGCCTCGTCGGCGACGGTGGTCTCGATCACCTCTTCGGCGGCAAGGACAGGGATCAGGATGTCTTCGTGTTCGAGGACCGCTTCGACAGCCGCCCGGGCCCGACCCGCGACGTCCTGCACGAGTTCACCCGTGGCATTGACCGGATCGACCTCAGGCCCCTCGATGCCCGGCTCGACGTTGGGAGCAACGACGTCTTCGCCTGGTCGGGGCGAACGGCGGCGGCACATTCCGTCTGGTGGGAGGAGCGCGGGAACGGCGTGGTCCTTCGCGCCGACGTGACCGGCGACAATGCGGCTGACTTCGCGATCTACCTCAAGGGGGTCAGCGCCCTTGACCGGGGCGATGTCTGGCTCTGAGTCACAGGCGGGCGCAGAATGGCTCTGAGGGCAGTGTCAGGGGGATGCGGCTTGAGCGGGGCAGGGGGTCTGCGTAGTTTCTGTGGATGACCAAGCGCAGTCCCTTTCGCTACTTCCGCACTAGCCCTGAGATCATTCGGCTGGCTGTGATGATGTACGTCCGGTTTCCTCTGTCGCTCCGAAACGTGGAGGACCTGCTCCACGAGCGCGGCATCGAGGTGAGCCACGAGACGGTGCGTCATTGGTGGAACCGGTTCGGCCCGATGTTCGCGGCCGAGATCCGGCGGAAGAGGGTGGATGGCCTCAGAGCTTCGCGTTGGCGCTGGCACTTGGACGAGGTATTCGTGAGGATCAACGGCGTCCAGCACTATCTCTGGCGTGCGGTGGACCACGAAGGCGAGGTGCTGGATGCCTTCGTCTCCAATCGGCGGGACAAGAAGGCAGCGCTAAAGTTCCTGCGAAAGCTGATGAAGCGGCATGGCCGAGCCGAAGAGCTGGTGACAGATGGGCTGCGCTCCTACGGCGCCGCTCTCAAGGAGGTCGGAGCCGAGGACAAGCAGGTCACCGGTCGCTGGGAGAACAACCGGGTCGAGAACTCCCACCAGCCGTTCCGACGACGCGAGCGGGCGATGCTCCGGTTCCGCAGGATGCATACCTTACAAAAGTTCGCCGCGGTCCATTCCTCAGTTTGCAACCACTTCAGTTCGGATCGGAGCCTCTCAAAACGCAGCGTCTACAAGCAGGCACGTACCGCCGCTCTCGCCGAGTGGCGGCAGCTCTGCGCCGACTGAGGTCGGACGCATCTAGCCAAACAGAGACTGGTTCGCATCCGTCTGACACCACCCTTTGGCCGCAAGGTAGGCCGGGTGGCTGTGGGTCGCCTCGGCGATCGTGTGCTCGAGCTGGTGGAGGGCGAGGGCGTCCTGGAGCAGACGGTCCGTGCGGTTCTGCGCATGAGGCAGGAGGTGGTGGAGCGCATCGAGGAGCTGCACCGACTGGTTCTAGCAACTACGAAGGCGGATCCGGTCTGCCGGCGGCTGATGAGCGTGCCGGGTGTCGGCCCGCTGACGGCTCTGGCCTACCGCACCGCCGTGGAGGACCCCAGCCGGTTCCGGAAGTCCTCGCACCTCGGCGCCCACTTCGGGCTCACCCCGCGCAAGTACGCCTCGGGTGAGGTCGACCGGCACGGGCACATCACCCGATGCGGGGACCGGATGGCGCGCTCGCTCCTTTGCGAGGCCGCCATGGTGCTGCTGGCCCGGGTGCAGCGATGGAGTTGGCTCAAGCGCTGGGGCGTGCAGATAGCCCAGCGCCGTGGCGCCCGGCGCGCTCAGGTCGCGGTGGCCCGCCGCCTGGCGGTGATCCTGCACCGCATCTGGGTGGATGGCACCGAGTTCTGCGCCCGCCGCGAGGAGATCAGCAGGCTTTCTGTAGCCTGAGGCAGCAAGGAGGAGAGACGCTACCGACCAACAAGGATCCGCCGCGGCGGATGCGTCCGGCAGGACGCAGGGCCCGGTGACATCGTCGAACTCGTCGTCGCTTCCCGATCCTCAGGAGAAAGCACGCAAGCTCTGAGATTGATGCACCGACCCTGTCTGGCCCCATCATGTGGCGGCCCTGGCGCCGACCACGGAGCGAAGAGTGAAGCCTGCCCGGTCGAGTATCCGCCAAGTGGTGTTCCCGTCCAAAGGACTTGCCGCATGCAACCCGATTAGCGAAGACGAGTTCGCATTCGTCTGACAGCACTCCCGGAACTACATGCCTGGCTCCAACTGCCACAGACGGTCTAGCGTGCGCAGAAGATCAATTTGCGCGGAAACCTCGGGCGCCGGCATCCGGGCGGCAAGGTCCGCGAGGAAACCGTCGAGCAGTCTGCAAAGGTCCAGCCAGCGAACCAGGCGACGGAGGACGGGAGCGCGGGAGCGGCCGCCGAGTTCGCTGGATGTGCTCACCAGCTGCGACAATGCCGACGGCCAGAAACGCGCTGACCGGGAGATCTCCTCGACGGTGTCGATAACGGCGGTTGGAGGCAGGCGGAGGAGGCTCGCGACGATCGTGGCGTGCAGTTCAGGCGTCGTACCGCGCAACATGGCGGCGAGAGACCGGCGGCCCACGGGGTCGTCGTGGTTCACCGAGACCGACACTTGGACATCCCTGACATCGAAGACGTCGTCCAGCCTGTCGGAGAGCTCATCAAGAAGGTGAGGATTGGACGGGGCGCTTAGGACGAGCTCCACTATCGCAGGCAGGTTGGTTCCGGCACCGGAAGTGATCTTACGGACCACAGGATCCACGAGTGGCTCGGCAAGCAAGGGCAGCGCACTGGGCACGCCGACGGCAACGAAGCGCTCGTGGGCGAGCGCGTGGCGCAGACCCGGGATCGACGCAGCGAGGCGCAGCTCGCGAAGGTCATTCAGGCGCGCATAGGAGCGCCAGGGCGGAACGGACACATGGCGCAACTCGCGCGGGATGCTGGCCAGATGAAGGAGCGGAAGGAGATCGAATCTGGCTTCATAGAAGAAGGGTTCATCCGGCGCCGAAGCGCGCACGTCATGGTCAGGGTCTTCAAGCTTCTTTTCCTCCGCGAGCAGCTCGGTGATCAACGGCGTCTCCATGGCCTCGTGAAATGACGGCGGGCGCACTGCGAAGGCGAGCATGCTGCGCCAAAGCCAGGTCATCTCGAAGGGTGTGCTGAGACTGAGCGGGCGGGTCAGGTCCGGCCAGCGCGAGACATGGCGGATGGCCGTCCAGCCGAGCTCTGCCACGCGCCCGAAGTCGGATTCGAGAAAGGCGACCTCGACCGCGTCGTGGAGGGTGCGGTTGTTGAGCACGTCATAAGCATCGCTCGATACGTTCGACCATTCAAAGGCGATGGGAATGCGCGTGGGCTCCTTCGACCGCCCGGGCTGGTCCACCGGCAGGCTAACGGGTGCCGCCTGCACGCCCGGTCGGGCCTTCGTTCCGCCGAATGATCGCAGCGCCGCGCTCTCCTGACGCGCGAGCGCCTCGACCCGCCGCGGCTCCGGCAGAGCGGCGAGTTCTGCTGCCGATAGCGGCTCGGCCGGCCGCGCGGTGAACTTCAGAATCGCCTGGGAGACGAGTGGCATAACCGCCAAGTCACCGCCGGCAAGCGAAAGCACCGAGGCCGCGCGGGACGGATCGCCAAGAACGGCAACATCTTCAGGGTCCCCGCGCAAGGCACGCAGGTAGCCTGCCTCCTCTATGGCGCCTACCTCAAGGGGGCGATCCTCGAACCAGGCCACCGCGGCATCGAGCAAAGCGCGTATTGCGGGGTCTCGGCGGCTCAGCACCATCGGCAACATGACGCGGCGCACGTCCGGCCGATGACGAATGCTGCCGCGCTCGCCGGGCACCACCAGCCACACCTGCTCGCGCAGCGCCGTCAGCGCCGCCTTTGCCAGCCCCGGTCCTGACAGCGCAACCTTGGCTGCGAGGCCCACCACCTCGGCGAGCAGTGGTTCGGTCACCTCGCGAAGCAGTAGCCCGGACCGAGCGAGCTTGCGGATGTCGTCGTCCTTGAGGCCGGCGGGCAGATCCCTGATGCGGAGGCGATCGATGAAACGGGAATAGAGGGTTCTGGTCACCGTTTCCGGCAGCGCGCCTCGCAGCCCTTCCACCTCCAACTCGGCGAGGAGGGCAGCCCGGTCCGTCGGCCTCAAGCCCGTGATGTGCTGCTGCACCATGAGCAAGTGGAGGGGATGTCCTCCCACTGCCGCGATGATGCGCGCCCGGCTCCTGGCCTCGAGGCTGGCATCGCGGCCGGTGAGCATCGCGTCTGCCGCGTCGTCGTCGAGATCCGGAAGGTCGAGTACGGCGGCAAACCATTGGGCGAGCGTCGCGCGGTCGACCGGGGGGGCGGTCCGGCCCGAGGCCAGCAGGCGCACGGCAGAGAAGGGACCGGCTGGCGGAACCGAGATGTCCCGCAGCGCCCGGACCCAGTCCAGAAGCTGGCTGAAACGCGTGTCCTGAGGCGCGTGCTCGAACTGCTCGAGGCTGTCGCGCGCCGTGATCTCCTCGATCGTATCGGCAACGATGGCGATCGGCCCCAAGGGAATACCCGAGAGTGCCTTCCACGCATCCTCGACCAAGGCGGCCGCATCCGACTCTGCCGAAGACGCCACCGAGGCGGCACTCCGACCGAGGCGGCGGCGGGAGTGCTCCGCGCGCACGCGGGATAGGAGAGGTTCGGCGTCGGCCCATTGCGATCCGATCTGACGGGTGAGTTCCTCGGCCCATGCGACGACGCTGCCCCGCATCAGGGTGAGTTGGTCGAAGTCGAAGTGGACAGCGTAGGTCTTCGGCGTATCGCTCCGGAGCGTCTGCAGGACGTCGGCAAGGAAGGCCGACTTGCCGATGCCGGGCGATCCCGTCAGCAGCAGGCGTCCGTCAACGGGGTCGCCGATCTGCTGAAAAGGCGCTCTTACCAGCCCGTGCCGGAGGAAGTCCAACAGGGCCGTCCGTTCCTCGACCCGGCCGACGAGCGGGCGAGGCAACACCGCTTTCATGCGCGCCGCCTGCGATTCCGCAGCAACGCGGCGATAAAGGGCCTGCTCGAAGGCCTTGATCGCATCGCGCCGGGGATCAAGGACCATGCTCCCGGCAAAGATGGCTGCGCTGATCGCCTCGCGCAGGTCCGCCGCGGACACCTCCTGAACGACTGGCAGCGGCCCCGAACTCAGGCAGCGCTGCAGTATCGTCGCGAAGACGTCGTGGCGCAGCGGCGGGCGTTGCCGGTAGAGCCGGGCGACGAACTCTGGGCGTTCGGCCAACGCAGCAAGTTCCCGCCCGCGCTCGGCGCTGCGCATCATCCACATCTGCGCCCCGTTCGCCGTCACTTCCTCGCACAGCGGCGCCAGTTCGGCGAGAGCGCTGGACCATTCCGTGTCGCTCACGACGGTTGCTCTGCCGCCTGCGGCGCCAACCTGGCGCCGGGACCGACGCTCGGACCGGTCGCGATATCTGAAGCGCGCTGGCCTGAAGGGCCCACTCAGGGCGGCGTGTGCAATCAGCCTCCCGCGAAGGTCATCCACCGCCGTTCTCCCCCCGGAACGCGCGGCGGGCGTGCTGGGCGAGCAGCCTTGCGATCTCCTCGGTCAGGTGCGACGTTTTCGGCCCGCTCCGCTCGGTGGCCACGTAGGTGATGAGACGTCCAAGCCGTGGGCCTATCTGGGACGGCCATTCACGGTTGCCGAGGTGGGCCTGCACCCAGGCGATGAGCTCAGCTTCGTTCGGCGGTTGGTCGAGCCGCTCCATGAGCAGGACGCCAGCTTCCTTGAGGTCGGCGAGGCCCTCAAGTTCGCGTGGGAGGCCGACAAGCACGATGCGCAGCCGCGGTTCCAGCGCCGCCCGCCGGTAGAGCGCGATCAGGAAGCTAGCGGCGCCCCACTGGGTGCCGATCGGTTGGGCGTCGATGTCGTCGATCATCAGCCACAGTGTCTTGCCTAGCACGGCGCCGATCATCGTCCTCACTGTCGCCTCCACCAGCACAGCGAGGTCGGCGTCGAGCGTCGTCTGGCCGGAGGGCGGCGGCAGATGGGCGACGAGCCCCGGGTCGATGGTCTGCACCAGGCGCTGTGCCGTCAAGAATGGGTCGGGATCGATCCGGGCGGCGCTGATGTCGACGAGATGGTGGTCAGTTGCGGGCAGGCATGCTTCAAGGATGATCCGTGTGAAGGTTCGGCCGAGGCGCCCGACGCGGTGGCCAGCCTCGTCGGGCGGCGACACGATGGCGAGAATGCGCACATCGCCGCGCTGGCTACGGAAGATCAGCCGCTGCAAGGCATTGCGGCCGATGATCGGGATCCCTTGTCCCGGATGCCAGCCGATGTCAGGAGGAACGTCGAGCAGCGCCTGGGTGAGGTAGGAGGCGGCTTGGGCCGCGATAAGCGACAGCGGGATCCCGCGGTTCGGCACGGTCGCGTCCGGGGTGTCGTAGCCCGCGTCGTGGATCGCGACCGGCGCCTTGGTGGCATTGTCGAGTACGAGGCCCCCCGAAGAGCCCGGCAGGGTGTTCAGCATGTAGTGGATACGCGGCGGAACTGCGTCGGCTGGCAGTTCCTCGTAGCCAAGGCCAGCGGGTGCAGGAACCCGGTTGCCGGGAAGCACCTTCATCGGCTGGCGGCTCGGGAACTGCCAAACCTCCACCAATCCACCCTCGGCCGGCGGAGGCTGGACCGCCGTGAGGTCGTACCAACCGCGCGCGTAGCCGGGCAGGCCCTCGAGCTCGATCACGGCATAGTCAAGCGCGTCCCGCAGCGCCTCCGGGGACGCCGCCGCGTCCTTCGGCGCAGGGCTGGAGGTGCGCAGCCAGCTTCGGACGCAACTGAACACCTCCGGTCCGTCGAGAGGGGAGGCGCCGTGATGGTAATCGAAGCGAGCCCCGGGGCGGTCGACCTCATTGTTCACCAGGCTGCTGATCACGTGGTAGTTGGTCATCACGAGATGCGGACCGATGAGGAAGCCGGAGCCGAGCCCCTGGTGGTCGTTGGCTGAACTCATGCAGACGATCTGGCAACTGCGGCGCGAGGCACCAATGGTGCCCGCCTCGACGGTCTTCGCGTCGACAAACCGCTGCGTGCGGTTGACAATGGATTGCAGCTCGGCTCGCAGGACCGGGCGAGCACCTGCGGAGAGTTCGGCGAATTTGTCGAAGACGAAGCTCACCAGCCAGCCGGCTTCGTTGGCGAGAAGTAGCGCGGCCGCGAAATCGCGCTCGTCCTTCGCCCTTCCCGGGCGCATCCACTCCCTTTGGTTCTCCTCCTCTGCGATCTGGATGAACCGCTTGGATTTCCAACTGGCTGCGAACACATCGTAGGCTGCGGTAAACCCGGCACGGGGAAGACGGATCTCCCGCGCGAGCGGGGGGATCCGGTGGGGTTCGACCTGAAGCATCGCGCCTCCCTGTCAGACCCAGGTTGCGTCGGCGATTGGCCCCTCCGGGCTCGTGTCAACCTTGGCGAGGACATGGGCCTTGTTGGCCGTGAGCGGGGCGCCGGAAAAGTGAAGGCCGGCCACCGCAGGGTTGGCGGTGATCTGGATCATTGCGGAGCCGGAGCTGCCGCCGAGGGTTGTGCTGTCGTGGGCGACAACCCACAACCGGGTGTCCTGTGCAAGGCCGCCCGGAAGCTCGACGATCCGGCCGGGACTGACGTACTTCCGCCCGTAATCAGTGCCGAAGACTTGGCGCAGGCGCTTCGCGATCTCCAAGGAGACCAGTCCTGTCTTCGGGTCGACCATCGCGGACGTGCCGGGCGGGGCGGGGAAGCCGATGACCATGACATCGGCCTGAGGCTCGATCCGGCGCGCGAGCGGCAGAGGCCTGCGGATGGCGTCGACGCCGGTGCTCCCGTCCGACATGCCTAGGATCGCCAAGTCGAGATGCTCGAGGAACTCGATATTGCGGATCGGGTCCCTGCCAGCGTCCAGAACCCGGGTCAGGGGGAAGCGGGCCGTGCCATCGGCGGCGTCAGAGAAGTCGATCGCTACATCCCCACGCCCGAAGGACCACTCGGATCCTCCGGGGCCGAATATCTCGTCGCAGCAGGCTTCGAGCACATGGCGATTGGTCATCACTCGGCCCGGTCCAATCAGGAAGCCAGTGCCGATATGCTGCCCATCGAGGTCGATACGGCCCACCGCGGCGGACAAGCGAGGCAGGTCCACGATCAGGCTGAGGAGCCCGCCCCACTCGCCGAACAGCGGATCGTCCGGCGCGATCGTGCCATCCACGACCCGATAAGCGGGGCGGTCATTGATCCGCACGAGTGCCTCGAGAGCCACGCGCTGGTTGATGTCGAGACCGGTGATGTCGTCGTTGGCGACCCTGTCGATGACGCCGCTCGCCGCCTCGATCACGACGCGCTGGGCCGCCTGGTCTCCGGGGACGCGGTCGAAGGCCGCGGCGGCGCGGGCGAGGAGCCGATCCTTTCCGGTCCCCTTGAGCCGCTCGCGCGCCTCGGACGGGCTGATGGCTGTGCTCGACTCGGCTCCCTGGGAGTTGGTGGCCGCGAGCTTTCGCGCGAAGGTCAGGGCGGGGGCGGGGCCTGCGGTTGGGGGTTCCATCTCAGGAAGCGCCGAGGCCTGAGCCGCCGCGAGGCCCGCGGCCACTTCCGCTGGCATCCGCGCTTGCATCCCAGGACTGGGACGAGGCTTGGCCGCGCTTTCCATCGGCACGCCTGTTGCGCGGTTCTCGCGCATCCAAGCATCATTGAGCAGGAACATCGCCTCGGCCCCAACTCGGTTCCAGTCACCGGCGCCAGCGGCAATCTGGTCCCGGGCGCTGCTGATCGCCGCCGCGATGGCGTCCTCCCCTGGCCCAGATGCGCTTTCCGGCGCCGCCGCGGCCGGGATCGCAGGAAGACGCAGCGAAAGGAGGCGCTCGGCGTCGACGATCCCGGCGCCGAACCTTTGCGCGTCCCAAGCGCCAATGGTGGGCGGACGCGCCGTGGCCTTTAGAGCCGCACGGAAGAGGTCGTTGACGGTGATCCCCCTCCGCATGGCCTCGCCGCGGATCGCGTCACGTCCGAAGTGGGACACCCAGAGCGCCGCCACCCCAGCGGTCAGCGCTGTGGCAAAGGAGGTGCCCTGGCTCGGCTTGATGCGGTTGGTCGCCCCGTCGTCGTCGGGACGACGCACGGCGACGTAGACGTTCTCGGCCGGTGCGCTTACGTCGATCCTGCGGCCGCGGCTCGATCCCTTCCAGGGCTGGTCGAATCGATTCACCCCGGCCATCGCGATGCAGTTCGGATCGGACGCCGGATAGACGACGACAGGCTGCACGCAGTTGCCACCGGCTGCCACGATGATGATTCCGGCATTCGCTGCCTTGGACAGTGCCTTTCCAATAGCCGGCGAGTAGAACCCGCCGCCAAGACTCAATGAGATCACGTCGGCGTTGATGCTGACGGCGTGAACGATCGCCTTCGCAACGGGCGTCGGGTCGAGGCCAAGAATGACCGAGTTGACACAGCGCACAGGTGCAACCTTCGCCCCGGGAGCCGAGCCGAACACCCCGCCCGCCGCCCGGCTTGCGACCACGCTCGCCGTTGAGGTGCCGTGCCCTGGATTCTGCATCGAGCTCTGCAAGGGGTCGGCGGGGTCGGCAGAGCCGTCGAGCACGTTGAAGGCCTTGGACAGGTCGAGCGCTTGGTTCAATTCCTGATGGAGTGCGACGCCGGTATCTGGCTGAGCGACGACCGCGCCGGTCCCCATGCTTCTTGCCCAGGCCTGCGGGGCCCGGATCGCCTTGACCGCCCAGTCGCGGTCGACGCTTGTGTCCTCGGAGACCCAGCAGGTGGCCGAGAGGAACAGGTCGCCGACACTCTCCGGCCGGTCCGGGTCCTCGGGAGCGGCGATGAACGTGACGCCGACGTCAGGCACAGCCGAAACCAGTTGCAGTGGGCCGACCAGCGCATCGGCGGCCGCGTAGAGCGTGTCGGGCGCGATACGCCGCTCGACGCCCGGGAATTGCAGCACCAGAAACTCGGGCAGCAACGCATCGAGTGGCTGCAGATCGAAGTTCGTCCCGCCGAGTAGCGCCTCGAGCTTCGCGCGCTCCACCGCGAGGTCCGGCGTGGCCGGGTACTCAAGCGAGATCCGCAAGAGGTCTGGGGGAAGGCCTGTCACGGGGGCGGGCGCAGCAAGTCGGACGGCAGATCTCAGAATATCAAGGGACAGGATCCGTCTCCTGGCAATCTGGACAAGTTGCTGCGGCTCTTTACTTCAGCGCTAACGTGACCTTCGGTTTCAGGCGCCATGCGGGTCAGCTCAAGCGGCCATTGTATTCGCCAGAGCCGCATTCGCTCGGCAGTCAAATGGCCCGAGTTTTCTCACGCCGATCAGCCGGTAGATACCCGCCTGACGTTACAGTTCTACAAGATCCTTACCTGCGCGTCGAGACCGTCTGCAGCGGTTCCAAGAGTACGTCCTTCGACGTGGCCCAGCGGCTCTGACTCTCCAAGCGAGGCTGAGGCGGATGCGTTCGGCACATCCTTGTTGACCAGTTTAGCCAAAAACGCCTGTCCACACAATAATTATCCGAATCCGGAAGCGTCCCGGTTGGCAGTGAGTGCTGCTGAATTCGTTGGGCAGTTCTGCGGATGTCGTCATCTAATGGGCGTGGGGGAGTGGCTTCTCCTCTGGTAATGGAGATGCCGCTGACCGGCTAAAGCCGATGCTCAGATCGCAGCGCCAGCGTCGACGTCAACCCGCTGGCCGGGGCCCAATCCATTAGAGCCGCCTTGGCAGGCTCGGGGCCTGGTCGGACGACAGGTCTCCTGACGCTTCTATTGGCCATGATCTAGCGAGCCTGATCGCATTCCCGGTGAAGGGCAGGGCGGAAGGGCGCTGCATCAGCTAAAGGATCGACAGCATCTTCGGGTAGGACGTCGGAGAGGCTCGTGAGGGCCCTCGCGGCCAGGGCGCGAGAGCCCGGCCCGGTTCGGGTGGCTGCCTACACGGGACTGCACGGAACGGGGCGGCGCGCACTGGTCGTATGGGCAGGCCACTATAAGGCGTGCCCAACGGGAGATCGCGTCGGTCGCGGACGGGCCATCGAACATCCTCGATGGGGCCGACCCTTTAGTTCAGGATGCGCTAATCTGGATTGAGGGTCTCGTTCCAACCAGCCTCTCGGGGCGTCGCACGGCACATACCCTACGTGTGGGCTCAGGTAACCCCGGCGGACACGTCGGCGCGCGGGACTGACGTGACTCTGCGCGGATCAAATCGCTCGGCAGTCGCATGAAGGCGCGGATGGTGGTCGGCGAGGTGGAGGATGGCCGGCACTCCACCTCCTGACCTGTCGGCCGCTGGGCGACCCCGAGCGGATGCGGGCGGCCGCATAGCAAAGGCTGCTGGCCTGAAACAGGTGAACCGGCAATTGCAGATCAAGCAGTCGACGGACTGGCTGACGCAGGTCATTGGCCCGTCGGACGACCCCATTCGTAGACCCTCCGGAGTCCTGTAGGACCTCAGCGCGCGCCCTACTTCGCCTGTGCCCCGAGTGAGGCGCTTAACCCGGAGCGCCTGGGTGTAAGCCGCATGGGGGCCGGCGCTGCGCGGACGTTCCGCCGCTCATTGGGCTGCGGAAGGCGCGTCGTTGGGTCCAGAAGCAACTGTTGCCGCGTCCGGCGCTTGGTCGTCGGGGCTGAGTGGGACCCCGGCCGGGATCTGGTTGATCCGGAACAGCGTCTCCAGGAACCGGGACATCGCCTGTCCCTCGAAATTTCCATGGAAGCGTCCGGTGACCGTATCGTGGTGGAAGACCTCATAGAGCGCACGCACGAAGGCCTGCCGAAAGCCGCGCGTCTTCCCTGAGACGACGAAGGCATATGGCTCGTAGCTCAGCGGACGGGGCGCGATCGCGCCCTCGAACTTACAGCCGCGTGGCCCGTCGCGGTAGATCTCGATCACGCTCCTCAGGATATCCTGATCACCGAAGTAGAAACTCAGATGGCCCTCGCAGAATGCCCGGCCGGCGTCCCAGTGTGTCGGGAACTCGACGGGGCAGGTCTCGGCGCTCACCTTCACGGCCCCCGCGCGCAGTGCGGCGGCGAGCACCTCCCCGCCGGTCGTCCCCCTCACGAAGCCTGCGCCGAACCGCTTGGGCGCGGGATCCCCGCCTGGTGGCAGAGGATCGGACCCGGGCGTAACGTCCCCGGCAGGATCTTCCTGATCGGATGCAGGCTCGGGCCGGACGCAGCCATCCACATTGAGGGAGCCGTCTTGCCACGAGTCGTCCCAGGCGGTTGCGGCAGACTGCTCAAGAACGGCGCCATTCGCCACGAAGACGATCTGGGTGAATTCGAGGCCGCGCTCCTCCGGCAGCGCGGCGAAGTCGCGCATCCGTGCGAGCGAGATCGTGGTTGGGTCGCAGAGGAGGTCTAGGTCC
This sequence comes from Rubellimicrobium arenae, assembly GCF_017916275.1. Lineage (GTDB taxonomy): Bacteria > Pseudomonadota > Alphaproteobacteria > Rhodobacterales > Rhodobacteraceae > Rubellimicrobium > Rubellimicrobium arenae. The sequence goes on along the minus strand of NZ_JAFMST010000002.1, from coordinate 45,292 downwards.
GGTCCCTCGCCGCGGAAGAACGCCTCGCGAGCCGCGGGGGTGATCGGCGTCTGCGTCGCCGGATAGCCCGCCCGCGTCACAGCATCCACGCAGAGATCGACGAGAAAGCCAAGATAGCTGTCGTTCGCTTCATCCCGCCAAGCGAATGGGGGTGTGTCGATCCGCACGCCCATTACGATCGGGCTTGCCTCCTCCGCGCGAACAGGGATGGAAACCCAGCCGATGAGGGCAAGAAGCGCCAGCAGGAGAATGGATGGCATCGCGTCACTCCGCTGGCTGGAGGGCGCCGTCGCCGCTGCGCGGCTCTTTGGCGCGAGCAAATTCGACCCTGAGCGTGGCGCGCACGAAAATGGCGGCGGCAAGTCCGATCAGCCCTGCGACAATGCCCGCCGCGAGCGCCCGACCGAGCACCGCTACGCTGAGAAGGCTGAAGTCGGTCGCGCTCCCCGCCGCGACCTGTGAGACCAGCAGTCGGGAAACGGCACCGAGCACAAACATCACTGCGCCGATGAAGTAAGGAAGGCGAGGCAGCCAGACCTCGCCGCGCGCGCCGCCGCGCCAGGCGTCGATGAGCAGCAACAGGCTGATCCCGAGAGCCGGGCCAAGCACGATGCGTGGACCCTCATAGGCGATCGCATAGAACAGGACGCCGCTCCAATTGGCGAGGACCTTCTCCAAGCCGACGGTCGCAATGGTCGCGTATATGTTGTAGCCGACCACACACACCGCGGCTGCTAGCCCCGACATGACGAAGACGCCGGCGAGTTGCGGCAGCCAGCGCACCCAATGATCGGTGAACGGGTTGGGCCAGGCGCCCGACTGATAGGCGCTCTGCTGCCAGCTGATTGCGACAAGGAGCGCGAGGGCGTAGGTGAGCATCGCCGACATGGCCAAAAGGAAGCCGAGCGCCAGTGGGTTGCCCCCCGCGAGCGATGGCCCGGTCGCTGACGCACTTTCGGGGCGGCCGAGCACGCCGTACAGGAAGGCGACAAGGAGAACCGCTGCCGTGGCGCGGACCCAGACCACGATGCCGACGTTTTCACGGTCAACATACCGGGCCGCGTCACTGAGAAGGCGGATGAGCCGCCGTTCCGCCTCCGCCTTCTGTCGGGCGCCGTCAGGGGCCCCGGCGTCGGGCTCGGCGCCCCAGCCGAGCCGCTCTGCATCGTCGTCCGTGGGAAGGACGCCATGCTCGACATACAGCATAACCAGCATGCAGAGGTCAGTGCAGAGCTGCGCGGCTTCCTTCGTCGCGGCTTCCCAAGCAGCCCTGAGGTTCTCGGGCTCGATCGCGGCCCCCGCCCCATGGGCTGCCTCGAAGCCGGAAAGGGTGTCGAGCGTGAAGACGAGCCGGTTGATGCTGTGGGTGAGCTCGCCTTCGAGTTGCGCCAAATTCTCGCGTGCGACGCTGTCACCGAGCGAGAGCCGCTCCTGAAGCACCCAAGCGCGTATAGCGAAAACCTTCGTCATGTCCTCGCGAAAGTCTGCGGCCTCCGAGAGACCAGCCTCTGCCGCGCGCAACGGATAGGTCTCAAGGCGCTGCCAGTCCCGGGGCGGGATCAGGAGCCCGGCTGTTCCGACATTCATCGGCTTCATTCGCAGGCGCCGACCGCCGCGGACAAGGCGCGTCGGAATCCCCGATAGGCGATGCGCACCGAAGCGGATCTTCTCTTCGAAGCGCTGAAGAATCGGCACGCTTGGCGCAAGACCCACGATGACAAGGCTGACAAAGAGCGGCACCGCTGGGTTGCCGCTAACGCCCGATCTTGTCCCTTGGCGCCCCAGGACCTGTGGCTGCGCCACGACCGCTTCCGGATCATAACCGCTGACGGCAGCCTCGCCGGCGGCCCGGCTAAGCAGCGGCAACTCGCTCGCCCCGATCTCGGGGGGGCTCCCAAGTCCGGGCAACTGGAGGCCAAGCGCCGGCGCGAGTAGCGAGCCATAGGCACAGAGCGTCGCGTAGACGACGAGGAGGATGCCGGCGTAGAACGAATAAGCCCGCCAGTAGACGGTGCGCCGCCGCATCCGTGACGGCGTCAGCAGTTCCACGAGCCGGGTCAACTCGCGCGACGTCTCGTAGGAGGGTCGGTTGAACTGATCCCAGGCAAAAACGACTACAATTACCGCTCCGAAGAGCAGGGCCACGGCGTAATCGTGCATGTGTGCCTACCGTCGTCCCGTGCTGGGCGCTAAGGGATTAGGTGCAGGTCTGGACCGCCGGATTGCAGGGTGCCTGCTGCGCCCCGGCATCAACGGGGAGCAAGGCCGCCGCCAGCGCAAACATAAGCGCCAAGCAAAGGCCTGCCCGAACTAGAAGGGAAGAGGCCATGATGTCGATCCTCCGAAAGATTCGTTGATCGCAGTGATTATAGAGTATCACAATCTTGACTTTCTGGATAGAAGTAAGTTTTAGGCTTTTTGAATGGTCTAGGCGCCAGGCCATCCTGGAAATCCAGATACTCCGCTCAGCGCAGCCGTGCTCATGTGACATCGCCTGTGCGATTAGCCCATCGAATAGGCCGACACGCGCAACGAGGACGGCCGAGCCGGTTGAAACCGCAGCGTCGAGTTCCTTCAAAGGATTTAGCTGGAGACGGGCAGGTCCCTAGGGTCGAGACTCGTTACGCCAACCAGAAGATGACGGTGGCGGCGAGGGCGATGGCGGAGAGGAAGAGATCTCCGCACCGTGTGTAGCGCATGGCGATGCCGCGCCAGTCCTTCAGGCGGGCAAAGGCGTTCTCGATGCGGCAGCGTGTCCTGTAGAGGCGCTTGTTGTGGCGTGCGGGATGGAGGCGTCCTCGCCGGCCGGGGATGCAGACGCGCAGGTCGCGGGCTTTCAGCTCATCGCGCAGCCAGTCGGCGTCGTAGCCCTTGTCGCCGAGCAGGCGCTTTGCGGGCGGAAGCTGCGCCAGGAGCACCAGGGCACCTGTGGCGTCGCTCATCTGGCCGGGGGACAGGAAGAAGGTCAGCGGCCGGCCTTTGCCGTCACTGACCATGTGGAGCTTGGAGTTGAGGCCGCCCTTCGTGCGGCCGATCGCCCTCGGGCAGAGCCCCCTTTTCTGAGGCTCGCCGCCGTTCGGTGGGCCTTCAGATGGGTGCTGTCGATCATGATCGTGTCACCGTCCGGGCCGGGCTTGGCCAGGTCGCGGAAGATACGGGCGAACACCCCGAGACGCGACCAGCGCGCAAAGCGGTTGTACAGGGTCTTGTGCGGCCCGTAGACGGCCGGGGCATCCTGCCAGCGCAGGCCGTTGCGCAGAACATGAAGGATACCGCTCAGCACCCGGCGGTCGTCCACCCGCGGCTTGTCCCGCACCTTCGGGAAGTGCGGCCTCAGCCGCTCCACCTGTTCGTCGCTCAACCAGAACTGACCGCCCATGCCACCCTCCGGAAGCCGGGCCGCGTGAATCAGCCAAGCCGCTGAAAGGCCAGACCGGTTAAAGGTCTGGACCCTAGGCTCCGGACCTGCAACCGCTCTGGCCTTTCAGCGGCTTGGCTGATGGACGCGGCCCGGCTTCCGGAGGGCGTAATGAGCGGGCGGTTCTGGTTGAGCGAGCAGCAGGGGGAGCGGCTCCGGCTGCACGTTCCCACGTCCCGGGGCAAGCCGCGGGTGGACGACCGGAGAGTCTTGAGTGGGATCCTGTTCGTCTTGCGCAATGGCCTGCGCTGGCAGGATGCTCCGGCCATCTATGGGCCACATAAGACCGTCTATAGCCACTTCGTCCGGTGGTCCCGTCTGGGGGTGTTCGCTCGCGTCTTCCGTGACCTGGCCAAGCCCGGGGCAGAGGGGGAGACCCTCATGAGGGACAGCCCGCACCTGAAGGCGCACCGAACGGCGGCACGCCTGAGACAAGGGGACTCCGCCCGAGGGCGGTCGGGCGCACCAAGGGCGGCCTGGACGCGACGCTGCCCAGGGTCGGCGACGGACGCGGGCGGCCGCTGACTTTCTTCCTGTGCCCTGGTCAGATGAGCGACGCCAAGGGCGCCCTGGTGCGCCTGGCCCAGATGCCACGCGCCAAGAGGTTGCTGGGCGACAAGGGCCATAACGCCGACTGGCTGCGGGATGAGCCGAACGCCCGTGGCGTCCGGGTCTGTCTCCCCGCCCGCAGCAAACGGAAGCGCCCCGCCCCCCACAACCGCAAGCTCTACCAGAAGCGCTGCCGGATCGAACACGCCTTTGCTTGGCTGAAGGATCGGCGTGGCGTTGCCCTGCGCACCCCCCGCTGTGGTGACCTCTCCCTGTTCGCCATCGCGCCGCCCCCGCCGTCATTTCTTGGCTGCTGTGGTGCGTCTGGAGGCTACAATGCTCGCTGCTGTGGACAATCTGGCAGTCTCGGCGGGTGAGTTCGGATCCGTTCTTGCTTTCGCCGCAAACCGAGGAGGCTTTTCAAGGCTCGCCGCAGGCGAGATCCTTTCAATGATGTGTAGCTTGCGCCTCCCTGAGAGGTGGGAACTCAGGCCAAAGTTCCCGGTCGATCGTGAGCAGGCTACGACAAATCTTACTGCTCGACCAATCAGAGAGCGTCTTTCGGGTAACTGATCGCAAGGCCGCCAGGGTCAAAGACTCAGCGAAGCCGCCTTCCGCAGTCCCCGAACAACTTAGGAATGGGTCGACGGCAAGGCCAAGGCGTTACGAATGTTGATCCCAGGGATGTCTGAGCACATCGGCGGCATCAAAGATGAAGGGCGGCTGAGTTCAACGAGACATTGTTGCAGTTTTTCATGGTCCGCGTCATACTGAGAACCAAGGGATCGGGTTCGGTCATGGGAGGCAACCTCCCGAGTCCATTAAGGTCCGAATGCTGACTACAGGTAACATCAACCTGGAGTGGAAATGCATACGCCTAGAATCCAACCAGAGCGCAGATAAGCGGTTCCGACCTGCTGGCAACGAACGCGTCGTGACGCCGACCTGTGTTCCGTCGAGGAGAACGTAGCTTCCGCTCACCCATGAATGCCACGGTGCGGAGGGAAACGCTATGCTGATAACCCGAGTTGGGCGCATCCTATTTTGGATCGTCAGCGGCCTCGGCTTGCTTGCGTTCCTTGTGGCGCTGTTTCTGGTGTTGGCCGTCCGCGCACTTATCATGGCCCCGACTGACGAGTTCGGCACGGTTGAGGACGAGGCCAAGCTTGCCAGCCTGTCCATCAACGACTTCCGCGGTGCATCAGACCCTTATTTCGTCGAGATGGACAAGGGTCTTCTTCGTGCCCCTGAGCGAGGTCAAGACGAGCCTTCGGAGATCCGTGAAGTCGCCACCCTCACTCGCCTTTCCAACGACGAGGTGCGCGACCGCGCTGTCCGCGGCCAGAACATGTGGTTGGTCTGGACGGGCGGCAACGATCGGTTTTGGGACTTTGCGGCGCGCAAGGCGCTCGGCTCATTTGACCTGCTCAAAATAATTTCGTCTCACCCCAGCCAGGCCTACGGACGCGAGAACCGTTTCCGCTATCTCGGTCTCGTCAACGAGCCCTGCTTTGGCGCGCCTGAGGGACCCGACCCTGCGCGCTTTGGCCTTTGGCTGGACCAACGTGATGCCACTTGCGGACCGGACCCCTTCGCGGACCCCGAAGCCTATCCGGGTGTGAGGATCGGGGCTCGCGGTAAGCCGACGCCCATCGCGGCGGAGTATCCCGAGTCAACCGATGATGGCGCACTGCCTGTCGGGTCATATTACGGCGAACCCACCGGCGTGCTGGGCTTGCGGCTGTTCCCCAACCCTGACTTCGATGCCGAGGCGGCGGCGGCATGGGATCCTGAGCGCTACTATACGGATCCGAGTTACTATGACGATGCCGACCTTGTGCGACCGTACCGTGTAGGGATGTCCTGCGCCTTTTGTCATGTCGGACCAAACCCGATCGACCCACCGGACAACATCGAAGCACCAGAGTGGCGCGAACTGACGTCGAACCCTGGCGCTCAGTATTTCTGGGTCGATCGCGTCTTCTTCTGGAACACCCGTCCACGCTCTGAGCCCGACGTGCCTTCACCGAACGAGAGCAACTTCCTTTACCAGCTGTTTCATACCAACCCGCCGGGTTCGCTGGACACCTCCTTGGTCTCGTCGGACTATATGAACAACCCCCGTACGATGAACGCGGTCTACGAGGTTGCTGCGCGTCTCGAATTGGCGAGGCATCTCGGGCATGAGGTGCTCCAGGGTGACGAGCGTGCCAACCTGCAGTTCGGGAGCTTTGAGGAGTTCAGGCAGAACGCGGCGCTCACCTCGCTGTTCGACGAGGACACAGGGCGGGTTGCGTCCATGCGGGTTCTCAAGGACGGCGCCGACAGCGTGGGCACCCTCGGCGCTCTGAACCGCGTTTACCTGAACATCGGACTGTTTAGCGAGGAATGGCTGTTGCACTTCCGAGCCTTCTTCGGTGGGCAAAGGATCTCTCCGATCCGGATCGAGGATGCCCAGCGGAACTCGGTGTACTGGCAGGCGACCGAGGCCCAATCCATCGACATGGCGATCTTCTTCCTCGTTACCGCTCGCGCCGACCACCTGGAGGACGCGCCGGGGGGCCGCGAGATCTTGGCGGAACAGTCGTCTGCGGAAGCGGCCGAGCGCGGCAAGATCGTCTTCGCCGAGAACTGCGCAGCTTGTCATTCAAGCAAACAACCCGCGCCCGATCCCGCCTTTGGCGTGGACCAAGGCGAGTGTGAGGGGGGCGGATCAGGTCCCAATTACCGCCTGTGCTGGGATCGGTTCTGGACCTGGGCGCAATCCGACAGCTTCAAGGCGGATATGGTGGCGCTCATGGGCGCAACGGATGCTGCGGGCCGCGAAACGTTCCTGGACGGGAACTATCTCTCGACAGAGCGCCGGGTACCCATTGACGTTCTTGGCACCAATACATGCAGCGCGATCGCGACGAACGGCCTCAAGGGTGACATCTGGGACAACTTCACCTCGTCGACCTACAAGTCCCTGCCCCCGCCGGGGGAGGTGGTCGTGCATCACCCCGAGTCGGGCAGCACCAGCAATTTCCAGTCGCTTGGGAATGGACGCGGCTACATCCGACCCGCCTCTCTTGTGAGCCTTTGGTCGACTGCGCCTTACCTTCTCAACAACTCGGTAGGTCATGACCCGCGCTACGATGGTCCGGCCTCCTATGGAGCCGCAGGCAGCCAGGAGGGCGCCACCGCAAGCCTTGAACAGGGAGATGCATCGGAAAGCTCCGAGCCACGTTCAGGTGCTGACGGCCGAGCCCAGGTCACAGATGCCCTCGGCTCTCCTGCCGATCGGGGAGACCAAGTCTACGGCCCAGCTTCTTGCCCGTCGGAGGATCCGAACAACCCGTACCTACCTTGCACCGAGAACCGCGTCTCTACGTTCCAGCACTCGATACGCCAAATGCTCTCGCCGGAGTTGCGCCTGACCGATGACGGGACGGCTGCGCCCGTCCCCGGGTACATCTACCGCACGACGGCACCGTCCTGCCTGATGGTCCCGCCGGGTTATGCGCCGGAGTTGATCAGACGGTGGAGTGGCGTGCTCAGTTGGCTGGCGCCTTGGGCCGTGACGCCCGAGGGCGGGATCGAAATCGGACCTTTCCCCGAAGGCTTTCCTGTTAATGCGCTCGCTAACAGTGAACTCCTGCCTGACAACGACGAGTCCGTGACATGGGCGCACGCCTGGAAGGTGCTTTCGGCCGGTTGGACCATTCGTGGTGCGCTGAGCGACTTGGGCGGCCAGTGCTCTCCTGACGAACTCGCCGATCCCGCTGTGCTTCAGCATGCCCAGAACGTCGTGCGCGAACGTGGATTGGTCGACGCGTTGGTCGGGCTCAGCAAATGCCCGGACTACGTCGTCAACCGCGGTCATACCTTTGGAGCTCAACTCAGCGCCGAGGACAAGGAGGCGCTGATTGCCTATCTCCTCCGCCTTTGATCAACCTTACGAGGACGCAGGGCTTTACGACGTGATCGTTGTCGGTGCCGGGGCCGCCGGCGCCGTCGTTGCGGCGCGCCTCGCCGAGGAGGGGCAGCGGGTCCTCGTCTTGGAGGCTGGTCCCGACCCGGCCGACCCGGGACTCGCTCCGGATGCGGACCGTGCGCTCTGCGACGATTACCAGGTGCCTGCCTTTCACGCCTTCGCTTCCGAGCACTCGGCGCTCCGGCGCGATCTTTGGGTCCGATACTACAGCGATGACGCGCGCCAGAAACGGAACTGGCGGTATGACCGGGATCGCGACGGTGTCCTCTATCCCCGCGCCTGTGGGCTGGGGGGATGCACCGCGCACCACGCGATGATCTTCGTGCGGCCCAACAACCAGGACTGGAACAGCATCGCCGAGACGATGGGCGACCCGTCCTGGCGTGCATCGAACATGCAACGCTATTGGGAGCGGATCGAACGCTGTCGTCATCGATGGACTCCCTGGCGCTGGCTGGCTCGGTTGACCGGCTGGAACCCGACCGGGCACGGGTGGAACGGATGGCTCACGACCGAGTGGGCCATGCCCCTGCGGACGATCCGCGACCGAGCACTTCGGTGGCACATTCTGGGTTCGATCCGGGCGGCAGCTGATCTCTATCAGGCGGCTGGCCTGGACTGGGAAACGACGCGGCTTGACCCCAACGAAAGCCGCCGCAGGGACGATCGAGCACCGGGCATCCGCCTGCCCCCGATGTCCACCCGAAATCATGCCCGGTCGGGCCCGCGCGAGCGCCTGCGCGAGGTCGAGGCTCGCCATCCGGACAGGCTGAGTCTTCAGCTGCGCGCCAAGGTCCTCCATGTCGAGGTCAGCGACGGGCGTGCAGCCGGCGTGGTTTACGAACAAGGCGGCCGGATGCGACGCGCGCAAGCTGTTCATGACATAGTGCTGTCGGGCGGCGTGTTTGCGACCCCACAACTCCTCATGCTGTCAGGTATCGGCGACCCCGCCCACCTGTCGGAGAACGGGATTACACCGCTGCATGATCTGCGCGGGGTCGGACGTAACCTCCAGGACCGTTATGAGGTCGGAGTCGTCTATCGCATGAAACGGCCATGGGCCGCATTGGGCGGCGTCACATACGCGCGCCGGGATCGCAATTTCTGGCTCTGGAACAAGTTTCGCTGGGGCAATTACAAGAGCAATGGCCTTGTGGTCGCGGCCGAGATCAAGTCGAGTTCGACCGTCACGGTCCCCGATCTCTTTTGCTTTGCGCTTCTGGCTGACTTCCGCGGCTATCACCGAGGGTATGCTCAACGGCTGCTGAAGCTGAATTACATGACCTGGGCCATCCTCAAGGCCTATACGGCAAACTCGGCGGGCACTGTCCGGCTACGCTCGGCAAACCCCGACGATCAACCTCGCGTGGAGTTTCACTGCTTCGAGGAAGGCAGCCCGGGTGCGGAGCAGGATCTGGACGCGGTCGTCGCGGGTATTCGCTTTGTCCGGAAAGTTGCTGATCGCATGGGGGCTCAAGTGGAGCTGGAGGAAGAGCCGGGCCACCTCCTCGTGTCCGATGACGATCTTCGCAACTACGTGCGCGATAACGCCTGGGGTCATCATGCATGTGGCACCTGCGCCATGAAACCAAGACTCGAGGACGGGGTCGTCGACAGCCGCTTCTGCGTTTATGGGGTGGCGGGCCTTCGCATCGTCGACGCGTCGATCTTTCCGCGGACGCCGGGGTACTTCCCCGTGAGCTCAATCTATATGATAGCCGAGAAAGCCGCGGATGTGATCCTGGAGGACCTGGCACGAAGTCCAGCCGACAGCGCTGTATCATACCAAACCCAGAGTACCGCCAGGGCATCCGGCATCAAGGTTGGATCTGGTGGCGTCCCGGGCGCACGGGAACGCGGCCCAAGAGGGATCAGCATTGGTGACCATTGTCAGTGGCTCCCGGGGGCCGCCTTATCAGGCGGCTCCACTGCAACCCCGTGATCAAACATTTCCCGTCCCGTAGGTTCCGTATGAGCCACGCAGTTCATCCGCTGGCGATGGGTCGCAAGTTCTGCGTAAAGGCGCCGCCGTGCCCGGCTCTGATTTCCCAGCGGCCGATGTTCCGGAAGAGTGTGCCACGGATTGAATCTCAGGTTGCGCGCGAATGCCATCTGCGCGGGCGTATCGAACTGCTGGCGAGGGATGTGAATGCGTGCGACAGGAACCCAAGGTGACAGGCTCTCAGGCCATTGGATCGACGCGTCCTCGATCGGCATGAGGTGCGGGTCCGTCTGGATCTGCACGCGCATCTCGAACTCCACGTCCTTCTCGCGAAGGGTCTCGACCATGTTGTCGCGCAGGTAATTGGGGGGGACGCGTCCGAAAGGCACGCCGCGGATCCTCCGCGTGACTTCGGTGAGGGGAACGTATGTGAATTGCATCGCCTGCCCCTCGCCCAACAGGTAGGGGACGCAGCTGTAGTATGGCTGGCCGAGGGGATTATATTGAGTTTCGTTCCACAGGCTCTGCATGATAAAGTCCAGAAGGTGGCTGTCCTTGGGGTTGAGGAAGTACCAGAGAGGCTCGTCGATTGTGCTCCAGTATTGCAGCTTGGCGTTCTCCCGGACGTCGGGCGTCACGAAGGTGGGGGTGACAACGGCCGGCCAGTCCTGAGTGTGCTTTTCCTCGTCCATGAGCTTGGGTCCAGGGACATCCATGAGCTTCACTGACATGGAGCCAAAGCCCACGTCGCGGATGTCTTCGGGCACGTCGGGGCCAGGCCCTGCGTAGCGGATGTAGGCGGGATAGCTGCGTTGAACGGCGAAGATTCCCTTTCGCAGGTGCTCCGGCAAGTGGTCGTAAACGGTGAATGTGGCTCGGACGAGCCCATGGGTCTTTGTATTGCCTCCGCGCTCGAAGGCGCCCGGCTGGAAATGACGGTTCATCTGCTCGCGCATCTCGTCGACCACCGTCTCGAGGCTTGCCTCCTCCCATTCGAAGAAGGTCTCCTCCGCAGGTCGGAGGCCTTGATGCGGGCGGTTCCGCGTCTTCAGTCTCTGGACGGATCTGGCCAGCGGCTCGCGCGCGAGACGGTTCAGCTGCGGCCGGAAGAATGGCTCGAGCCGTCGCTCGATATGGAGCCCGCCTTCGAGCACCCGATGCAGCAGGCGGCGCAGCGCGATCAGGATGGCGATCATGGCGGTTCCCCTTGTGGGTCGTGAGCGGCGAGAAAACGGAGGGCGCGGAGGCTTGGCAGGAAAAAGTAGGCCCCACCCTGCACGGTGACGAAAGGGGGCAGCCCCTCGGTCCGCTCGGTCACGCCGAGACGTCGTGGACGACTGAAGCTGTCGGTGCGAACCTCGCCGTTGACCGCCATCCGGTTGCCAAGGAGCGGATCCTGCTCGGCGAAGAGTCCGTTGAACTTTGCGGTGCTGAGCCAAGCGTTCTGGATGAACTCGAACTGGCGGACAAGATTCGCACAAAGACAGATGAAGTACAGCCCTTGGGCGGCACCGGCGCCCTGCGCCGCTTCGGGCTGCATGTCGGCGCCGAATTCACGCCCCCGCCGAACAATCCGATGAAAGCGAGTGGAGGCGACAAGGTCGTGCCGTCCTGGAAGTCGATCCCGCCGTCGCAGAAAGCCCAGCATACTCATCAGCCGTGACCCGGCCCCGCCGACCTCGGGCGGATGATCGCCGGTTCGCGGATTGGCGCGACGGATATGTGCGCCCACGGGGCAGATGTAGCCGTCGGGATCGCCGTCATAGGTGAAATCGTTTCCAGCCTGGACAGCAGCCGCCGAGCCATCCGCCGCCATGAGGGTGCGGCCGTCGCGGTGACGCCCCACCATGGCGGCGGCCAGCGCTTCCCGACGTTGGGCATCCCTGTCAGCTGCCCCGTCGAGAAAGCTCCAGAAGCCGTGCACGTCCTGATGCAACTGGCGAAGCACAAGGAAGGTGCCATTCTTGCCGAAGTCGCGCCAGTCCGGGGCATCGGCCGCCACCGGGAGAGTGTCGGCGCCGGGCGTCCCTGATCGCACGAGCGGACGCGGGGAGACCTCGCCGTATTCGTTGGCGTAGCCGAGCACCACTTCTCCAAGGGCGAGAACGTTCGAGTAGGGCAGGGGCCGACGGGGAGGGCGTGTCAGCTTCTGCTCCCAGTCGATCTCGGGCTGGCTGACGCCGTCGACGAAGCCGAAGGGTTCAACGCTGCGGCTGAGGCTCGTGGGCAAGACCTGCACGACGCGGAACGCTTGGGCAAAGAGGGGACCAGTGACCGCCTGCTCCAATTCCTCGAGCTGCCCTGGCTCAGCGTACAGCATGAGGATCGCGTGCGGCTCCGGGCGGCCCCAATACCAGTTCGCCGGGTCGTTTCCGGCCATGTCGCCGAGCCGGCGAGAGCGGTTCGCCTCGCCGGCCATCCCTCCAAGGAAGGCCTCTGGAAACTGGGCCAGGATTTCAGCTTCGAGACCCAGGGCGCGCAGCCCGCTGGCCGTGAAGGCGATCTGAAGCGCGGTTCGTGGCGGGGTGTCCTGACGTTCGGCCGACGTCACCTGGGCTGCGCCGAGCCACTGCCGGGCGGCTGCAACGTTTGCCGTCTCGAGGAGGAGGAACTCTGCCGCTTTCAGCTTGCCATGGCCGAACCGGACGAGACCTTGGATATCAGCGAAGTCGACCGTGGCCATGGTTCTAGCTCCTCAAAGCGCGGCGAGCCAGCGGCGGATCGCGCGCTCGCCGTCAAGCCTGGATTCAAGGCCCCGTCGGATGAAAGAGTTTTCAGAAAGATCGTGTGCCGTGAGGCCGGGATAGGCCTTGTACCAGACATCCGTAGGCAACTGTCGGTTACGCAGGAAACGCTTGAACTTGGTCTCTTGCCGCGCCCCATCCTTGATCAGGAACCGTGTGGACGGATAGCCCACGCCGTTCGAAAAGACGAGATTGAGGCCCCAGGCAACCTTGTTGATGAAATCATCCATGTAACTTTCGAGCGAGCCGTCGTAATTGCTGCAGAACAGGATCCTTCGGCGATCGTCGAAAAACACCCAACGGGCGAAATGGATGGTCTGCACCCGAGCCAGGTGGCCGCGGGCATATATGTGGTGCGTTGCATAATCGAGCAGGAAGAGAAGAAGCGTCGCAGCGTAGCGCCGAAACAGCCCCGGCTTGAGGTCGCCTGCGGCGGAGAACGCGTTGGTCACGTCGTAATCCTCCATCGTGGAAACATAGGCCACATGCGTGTCGTCCGGGCGAGGCAGCACCTCCGGATCCGACCTCTCGAGGCGGCGGAGTTGCAGGATCAGGAAGGGAGCCGCCAGCGCCAGAGCGGGCGCTGCGAGAAGTAGGGCCAGCGGTACGCCCAATGTCCCGGCGAGGTCGCGGACGCGTCGGCGGAGCGGAGTCGGCGTCTGTGGCGTCAGGAACAGCCGGCCAGCCCGGCGTTCCTCCCACGCGAAGGATTGAAGCGCCGCATAGAGCACGCCCGCATCCGACGAGCCGAGCGTTCTCACCAGCAAAGGCAGCCGCGCGCTCAGGGATCGCCTGAGCGCGGCTTCCTCGCGGATCTGGCGAACCGTGCGGCCGCGGGTGTTGACGTAATTCGCGGCCTCCTGGACGTTGCGGGCCTGCATCCAAGTCAGCAGCTCGTCCCCTGTTGGTGAAAACCCGCTGCAATGCGAGAAGATCTGCCGGAGGCCGTCCCGCGCCCGTGTGGCCAGTTCTGCAAGGAAGCTCGTCCTGTCGCCATCGATGTCACCAAGGAAGACCAAGTGCGGCGGATATGGCCGCGGTTGGACGCCATGAGCCCGGATGTCCCGCCAAGTGTTGACTTCGACCAAGAAGAGCCGCGCGAAATGCAGACGGTCAAAGGCGCCGAACGGGATGAGCGTATTGTTTGGGTCCGCCTGTCCCGGCTCACCCACCATGGTTGAGAGAAGTGCCCGCAGCGCCTCTGCCTTGTTCTCCCCGACGGGAGCCATTATGAGAAAGGTTGTTTGCGGAGTCATGTCTGTGCCAGCGGATCGCCTGTTCAGGTGGCTGCGGCGTTCGTCCTTGACTTGAATTCGAGGACAAAGTCGATCAGGCGCTGGTTGTCCCAGTAGACCTTGCCAAGATACACCCCGGGCGCAATTGCGCGGATTTCATCGCGGATCCAATGCGCAACGAGCGATGTGTCCGAGTAATCAAGCACGATGCATTCCTTGCCATCGAGCCAGCTCTTGTCCTTGTAGACCGTCGCGATGATCGCATTTAATCCGAATGGCAGGATTCGATTCCGCAGCACGCCCTTGCGGCTGTCGAAGACCTTGCCTTGCCAGGCAAACATATTGATCAGCTTCGAGATCACCGGCGTGAAGGCGGTGCCAGGCGCGACGACGGCGGTCCCCTCGGCCTCTCCTTCGGGAATGTCTCCGGCGGGAACGCTGGAGAACAGCGCGTCAAGTTCTACTTGGGTCATCTGCATGAGCCGTTCGACATCATAGGCCACTGTCGTTCCTCCTTGATACAAGGTCCTCCAGCCTCTGGGTCAGGCGCCAAGCTGAGGGGTCGAAGGTGGATCCTCCTGACGCCCGCGGCATTGGACGAGGCGCGCTAGACGGGGCGGCGAAGGATTTCATCGAGTTCGCTCCTTGCCCGCAGGCTGCGCTCGTCCCAGCGATCGCAGAGGATGCATCACCATCTTGGCGTGCACGCCTGCCGCCACTTTGAGCATCCCGACGTTGCGGGCATCCTGGCGGGGCAGAGCGATCCCGCCCAAGATGATCCAGGCCCCCGGGGCGGTCGGCTCAGATCCTTGAGCGTCGGCACCTTGGGGGCGGCAGGGCAAAAGCACACTGCCCGGAAGGCGCGGCGCAGCGTGAACTCGCGGTTGAAGCCGTCCCGGCCGTTTCATGCCTCGTCCACGGGCCCGCGCGCAGGGAGGGGCGGCAGGATGCAGGGCAAGATGCGCGAACTTCTCGTCCATCCTGATGGGCGAGGGGCTAGAGCAGGACAGCGCGAGGCTGGCCTCGATGTCGATGAGTGTGCGACCGCCGCGGGCGAGGTGCAACGTCACCCGCCCTCCCTCGCGGCAGAGGAGCCCAGACATGGCGAGGAACCGCCCCCGGAGCCCGCCCATCGTGCCGTCACCGACCGCCTGCATCGTTGAAAGGAACTGGCGGGCATCGCGCGCACCGTCTCCGGCGGCGCCTGAGGCAAATCCAAGGTTCTGCACCCGTCCGGCGTCCAATATCCGAACGCCGACGGCTCGCTGGTCTGGGACAGAATTGGCATCCGACTGGGCCGCCCAATGAGAAAAGCGGACGATCGCGCGCCAGTCAGCCGCCAACTGGAATGGACCGCGGACGAGCAGCGGCGCGGGGTCGGTCGGCACACGGAACCGCGCGGCAGTCCTGCCGTAAAGCGTTCTGAGTTGGATCCCATGGTCCGGAGTCTCCCGGTCTGCGACGGCCCGCTGCAACTGCTGGACCGACCAAGCCGCCGTCGCGGCGAGCCGCTGACCCTGCGCAGCGGACCCAAGGCGAAGCGGGAGAGCATGGTCGGCGATCGCCCGACAGCCGGCCATGCGCAAGGCCGCGTCGTGCTCGGTCGCGAGAACGCCAGTCTCGTCCAGCAGAGTCGAGCCCAATGGCCGCGCCGACGCAATGGCCCCACCAGCTTGCCGGCCACAGGTGGCCAAGAGGGATGGGTCAGGGAGGAGGGGGTAAGCGCTGACCATGCAAAACGCTTTCGTGGTTGGTGGGCCGGTTACTGGACAACCGGATCGGCTTCGCCTGGCCATAGGGATGCCGTATCCTGTCGCTCAGGATCGCGGGATCGACGTCCTTGGGCTCGAATGTTTTCTCGGCATTGCTGAAGCCCGCCCCCGCAAGGCCGGTGAAGTGCCGCAGCAAAACCCCCTTGGGGTCTGCGCTATCCACCCAGTTGAGTCCCGCCAGCGTGTCGTGCCCCGTGTCATAGTGAATCGTGTAGAGCGGGCCGCCCTTAGGCCGTCGCGAGGCGTTGTGGGCGAAGGACTCCTCGAGAAGTTCGTAGTCAAAGGAACGCCCGGTCGAACCCAGCATCGCCACAAGCAGACCGGCGCGGTCGATCGCCGCCTTTCAACTCGCACCCGGCCTTTCGTCGACGTGCTGCATGCCGGCGATTTGGTCGGGATCGTAGGTGAAATCGGTCCAGGTCGTGGACTCCCGCATCCCCACCCGCGCCGGAGCTTGTTGGAGTGCGGGACGACGTCCTTGCAGTCGCGCGGGACGTCGGTGCGCGCGAGTGCTGTGACGGGACATTCGGGGACGGAGGGCCGCATCAGTGTCGGCGCGCAGGTGTTGAGCGCCAGGTGGCTGGCGTGGGCTCGACATGCCGAGAAGGCCGTGCTCTCACGGCCGAAGTCGCGCCGCAGGCGAGCCACACTGCACGACCGTGTCTCGGCCAGCGTGACACGTTGCCCGTTCGATGCCCTGAACGCATGCAGGACAAGGTCATCCAGAAACGAGGAGTGGAGCCTGCGAACCCGCATGAACGCCTGGATCGTACTGTACGCTACGCCGTGGTCGCGGCAGTCGTTTCCGATGGTGCCACCGAACTCGCGATCATGGATCTGCGTGCCTCCGAGGTTGTGCGGTGCCTTACTGCGCCCCCCTTTGCTCAAGAGGTCGGCGACCAGGCCGGACCAGTTCCCGTTCATCGCGTCGCAGAACATTTCGTCGGGCAAGACCGCTCGCGCCCATCCGGCGGCATGTATCCTGGCTATTATCGCGGCGTTGATGAGCCTTGCCCTCTGGAATGCGTCCTCCTCGTCGACTCTCGAGTGGCACGTGCAGGGCATGTCGACGATGGCATTATGCTCGCAGGCGCGCAGTGCGTGACGGAACGACAGCCCAAGATGCGATACGTGGTCGACGAAGCCACGGCGCGCAGTTCCCCTGAGACCCCATCGCCCGCCACTGAAGCGCGAACCTGCAACACGCGCCGTCTTGTCAGCGCTCTGGCGGGTGGCCCCGCGCGAGTTGTCAGGGGATACCAGCGCCAGACGCTCCGCCGCCCCGGTCTGGAACGCGGGACTCTCGCGCGATCTTACACATCCGCTGCACATAGTACGCTCCTCTGCGGGACGATCGTCCGCCGCAGGAAATAGAGGGTCTGCAGATCGAAGGGCCTCTTACTTGATGGCTATGAAGCAGGGCTCCAAGAAGATCTAACCGGCTCGCCGAGTTGGCAGGTGGCGAATTCGTCTACTCAGGCCAAAATTGGCTACAGTCTTCGAAAGACTGATCTGCATCGGTCACTCTAGCTGCCCTGCATCTTACACTACGCGGTGCCTCGAATCAATTTTTGTTTGTTCTGCGGTCTGAAGCCCAAATCGGCAGGACGACCCTGGTCCATAAGCTCATGATTCAGTTTGCGAACGCGTCATTATTGGACGCTCGGTTCCAGCGACGGAGGAACTCTGCGCGATAAGGATGATAGACTCGCGTCCGAAAATATGAGAGTATTCCCTAGGTCCTGTGGTCAACTGATCTCCCGCCGATACGTCGCCGTATTGGCGCACTGGACGCTTATCTGGTTTGCAACAGAGAACGTGGACCGGGGTCTACGGGCTTCCGTGGGCCGGCCCGGCAACGGGAGGTAGCAATGAGCTCATCTGATATCGCAGACTCCCGAACCAAATCCGCAGACGTATCTGCTACCACGTCCGCCCTTGTTGCCAAGACGATTGCGCCGGCCCTGAAGCGTGTGGATATTTCGCAGATCTTGGCGAAATCTGGCGTGGCAGGTAGCATCGGCGTCGGCCGGATTGAACTTGGTCAGGCCACGATCGAACGGGTCGCGATCCAAGGCGTGAACGCTAGGCTGGAGGCGGGCAGCACGCAGCTCGAAGGGGTGCGGGGAGTGATCCGCATCATTGCTACGCTGGCCTACCGGGTATTACTTGCCGATCGCACCGCATCTGCCGAGTTCCGTTTTCCGTTCAGCATCGGGAATGTCGTCATACCTAACCTAGATAACATCAACGTAAATATCCCCTCGGCGACACTTTCGGATGCCCGGATTGGCGTCGAGCCGATCTTGAACCTGGACCTCGGCGGCGGCCAGTTCACCGACCTGCGGATCGATGGCACGCATCTGCCTGCAGCGGGATTTGGGCTCGACGGAATCGCCCTTGGCAATGTCATGCTGCGGGATGTCAGCGTTCCTGCCACTTTTACCTCATCCCTTTCGATCGGAAGCTTCGCGCCCGTTCAGCCATTGCGCCTCCCGAACACGGTCTTAGCCGGACTTCAACTTCCCGACGTGGACGTGCCGCATGTGTCTTCAGGCGCGCCGATCTCCATTCCGAGCATCACGCCCGTGGACGTCGGCACGAGCGTCGGCTTCGACCTGATCCTTCTGAGCGTCCGGCTGTCCTTACGTCCAGTCGTGGACATCGAGATATCCGCATTGACCATCAAGGATATCGAGGCGTTCTCGTCCGTGCAGCGGATCGCCATCGAAGACATCAGGGCGCCGGTGACCCTCCACGACTTCCGGCTCGGCGAGTTGGAACTACGCGAGGTCACCATCAACCAGATCACCGTCTAAGGAGGCGAACGTGCAGGAAGGCGACGTGGCCAAGGCGAACTTCGAGGCCCTCTGGAAGCTCGCGAGCGAGACCCCGGTCCAATACCTGGATTCCGGCGAAGACGAGGACATCGACAGGGCTGCCGCTCTCGGCGCATGGATCGAGCAGATCGCGGAGGCCTGCCTTGCCGGCGGGCTGATCGCAGAAGCGGACCATGCCGAGTTGAAGAGGTGCGGAGAGACCGTCACCCGGATCCTCGGCGCCGTTCCGCCGGACGCCCTCCAGGCCGAGCTGACGGGCTTGGGACCTGACGGCCCAGGTCCACGAACCTGATCTGATGGGAGCAACGCCATGCCGGACCCGCAACTTGTCGCCGCTCGCCCGCTTGATCCGCAACTCGTGCAGCAGCTTCAGGCGGCGCTGCGGCGGCGGATCACCGTCGACAGCATCGCCGTCGCCGGAGGACGATCTGCCTCGGTTCATGTCGGTCGGATCGAGGTCGGCGAGGCCAGCATCGAAAACGTCACCATCGAGCATTTCTCGTCGCGGGTCACCTGTGGGTCTGCGCTGCTGCGCAACGTACGCGCGATCCTTGAGCTGCATTTCGAGGCCCGATGGGCCTACGACCTCAAGTGGTTTGGCAGCGATCAGGGGGTGAAAAGGCTCGGCTCCAAGGCGAAGACCATACCACTGCACGAAATCCGCATTCCGGTCCTGCGGGACATCGAGGTGGAAGTTCCGACAGTGGAGGTTTCCGACATCACAGCCAGCGTCCTTCCAGTCACCGACGTGGCGCTGGGCGCGGCCGGATTCACCGGCCTCGCGATCGAGCGAACGCGTCTGCCATCGAGCGGCTTTCAGGTCTCTGGCGTCGGGTTCGCCTCTTTCGAGATCTCGCATCTCGGGCTCCCGGATGCCGACAGCGCCCAGCTGACGATCGACAGTTTCAGGCCCGAGGCGCCCCTGCGTTTGCCCGACATAGCAATCGGCAACATCGATATACCCGAGGTCGCGATCCCGGACGTAGGCTCACCGGAGCCGGTCACGCTGCTGGACATCCAGACCGAAACCTTCGAAGCGCCGGTGTTCAAGATCGGCGAGTTCTTCAAGGTGCATTTCGTGGTCGAGCCAGTGCTGCACCTTCAGATCGGCGAGCTTGTGCTGAGCGAACTCCGAGCGAATGCTTCCATCGGCGCGTTGCGGATCAAGGAGCTGAGCACGCCGGTGAGCTTGCAGGGGGTCCGACTCGGAGATCTGACGCTCGGCCAACTCTCGGTCGACGGCCTACACGTCTAATGGAGGCAGAACCATGCCCGAACGCCCGCCTGAGACACTGACCGCGAACCAGCGGTTCGACGCCCTTTGGGAGGAGATCGGCGCCAAACGCGTCATCATCGGCGACGAGGAGAACGGCATCGTCATCCGGGTCGACGCCGACCTGTCGATCTTTGGTATTTTGGACAAGCTCAAGGAGGCAGCAGAAAGCGAGCACGAGAAGGGCGATCTGAGCAAGGACGAGCAAAAATCCGTCATCGAGGTTCTTGACCAAACGGTCGGCAAACTTTCCAATGGCCTCTACGAAAAGCTGAGCAGGCATTTCGATACGCTTGCCGGCAAGCGGCAATGACACGGACCTGTTTTGGCTGCCTCGCCACTTGGCATGATGGTGCGGCTCGAATGCAGGCGGGTTGCAGTGGTGCCAATAGTCGCATCGGCGGACCCAACAAGCGATCGCGTCTTGGATCGCTCGGGGGCAGTTGATTTGACAGGGCCGCCAAGTTTCCGTGCCCAGCCCCGGCGCTGAAGGCCGCCAGCGCAAAGACGCCAGAATCACCCGAGCGGGACCTCGCGGTAGGGCCAAGACGGCGGGGTCGGCACCAGTGCTCGGCCAGCCGTCCAGTAGCGCCGAATGCAGTGGTCTGCGACGAGGTACCCCCAGTTCACCAAGCGCATCGAAGTTTCGACGCCTTGGTCCGCGAGCCGAGTCGGTATCATCGCCATCCGATCCGGCATCGAGGGGTCGAAGGCCAAGGTGTCCGATCCGGACAACGCAGGTGGCGTCGTGTCGATGCCCCAATAGGCTCCGAGCCGCTCGTAGGGCAGGGGCGGCTCCTTGGTGAAGCGGTCCTCCTCGAGAGCCCGCGCGCCAAGTTGGAACCGCTGGATGAGGTCGCGGCGGCGCTGCGCTCGGACTTGGTTATCAGTCAGATCAAGAATGCGCCGGAGTTGCCGCACCCAGTCAGAGGCGACCCGGGGCTGGCGAACAAACGGAGCTCCGCCATCGCTGACGAGCAGCGTCGTGTAGCGTTTCGCGATGGGCTCAAGTCCATGGTTGTCGTAGATCCCGCCATCCGTGAGCTGCACCCGTTCCCGTAGGGCGGCCAGATTAGTCGAGACATAAGGTTTGATTGGGCCTTCGCCCCAGCTGCGGAAGTCTGCCGGGTCGATCCGCAGCTCCATCGGCGACAGGACCGGGGGAAACGCCGAGGACGCCGCCACGGCCTCGGCTAGGCGGAACGTCCTCCGCTCCGGGGGAACATAACCCAGGACGTAGTCCCCGCAGTAAGCCTTTGTGAAGCGCCACAGGGCCCCGGTCTGGAGGTTCGTGGCGCAGAACACAAAGGTCGGACGGTCCGGCAAGGCGGCCAGGGTCGCGCCACGGAAGAGCGCGGCGTCGTAGCGACCGGCGAGCTGCTGAGCCGCGGACGTGCCTGGTCGCAGGCTCCTGAGCAGGACCATGAGGTCGATGCTGCGGCGCGAGAACTCGTACAAGGGGCGGACGACAGCGTCGAAGAACCGCTCGAATCGCCCGCTGCTATCTTGGGACAGCTGGGGCCAGACGAGCGCCAGATGACCGGCGGCGATGGATCCGCCGGACACGCTTGAGATGCGATCAACATGCGAGAGGAGACCGAGCTCGTTGAGCCGCAGCAGGGCGCCGGCGTGGAAAAGCATGGCGCGGTAGCCTCCCCCCGAGAGGGCGAGGCCGATCCCCTGTTCGAGCTTCCCGCCCCGCCAGCGGAAATCAGCCACCGTTTGGGCCTCATCGGAGGTTACCGCAAGCTGGTCGATGCTGGACATCTGCACTCCTTCCGGACCCGGGGGGCATGAGGACGCCGGCAGGCTGAGGAACTGGTTCCATCTCTGCCGATGAGGAGCGGCGGGTCTTGCGGCCACAGTGCTCCGCCGGGCGAGCAGGAGCGCAGCCCCCGTTCAGCCCAGCGGGGCAATCGGCCGACATGCTGGAGACGAAGGGCTTCCGCTGGATCGGCAGAAGTGACCGGATCTGATTGGAGCCCCAACCCCGGCACGCCTGCCTCCACTCGTCCCAGATCTGGAAGGGCAGGGTCGTGGCAGGCCGTCCGGCCCTGAACCAGGCCTCGAGTGCCTAGATCCGAGGACCATCGCCGTGCCGGAGGGGCCTGCAGACCGCGGCGATCACCCGTAAGACGGGTATGATGCGCGTTGCCGCAAGAACGGGCCCCACCAATCCGTTGCCGTAGCGCAGGACGGTGCCATCGGGCAGGCGCGCGCCGCGCCAGGACGGCGGTCAGGGCCCGGTGGTCGAAGGGGGCGGAGTGCCGTTGTCGGGCGGTACACTCGGCCGTCATCTCGTTGCTTGGACTGGGGGTGATCGGTGTGCCGGTCGCTGGTGGCGCAACGCGCCGGGCCCGTCGAGACGGTTGACCCTCCTCCAACCCCCGCGAACGGAGCCGGGGTTTGGTCCCGGATGCTTTCGACCATAGGCCGCCAGCGCCGTGTTCGATGCGACCGGAGGAACCCGACATGTGGGAAAGGACCGTGCGTTGCGCCCGCGCCTGTCCGGAGGATGGCGTCTTGACCCACTCGAGGATCAAGGCCGGCGCCAAAGCCATCCCGCCTCGGGAGACGATCCTGGGGCCAACGTCGGCGTTAAGAGCGGCCGTCCTAAGGCCCGGCGCATCAAGGTGCCGCGCGCTGGGAACGGCCCCCCAGGATGCCGGGACTTCGAGAGAGCGGACGGCCTCGGGAAGGCCGATGTAGGGCGCAGTAGCGGAAGCGACGTACTTGCGTCGTTCGGTGTCGGAAAGGTCCGGGTCGCTCAGGGCCGTTTCTGACAGGGGATGGCTTGGGGTCGGGCCGGTCTGCTGTTCCAAGAGGTGATCTGAGGCGCGAGGAACCCTGATCGGGACCCGGCGCCGGCTGTCACGAAGGTCACCTGCCTGGGCCTGCGGCTCTGGCCCCGGACGGCGCACATGCGGAGAACAAGCCACGGAACACGCATCGGTGCGGGAGGGCACATGCCTCGTCTCGTCGCAGCAAGTGTCTGGTGCGCCGATGTGGAACATCTCAGGGCCCCGGCAGGTCGTCCAACGCTCCGAACGATTCAACTCTCCTCAAGGCATCTGGCCCCCGGCGGGCGCCTAAAGAGGCCCGCCAAGGGCCGCGGCGACGTTGTTCGGCCGGGAACACACCCCCCGGGCTCGGGGTCATGAAACGGCCTCCGGGTCGCCGACGTCGAAGTGATCGTGCATGGGATCGGGCTCGTCGATGCCGAAGGTGGGGAGGGCAGGCCGGTCGAGGAAGGCCCGAACCGCCGGGTCGCCAGGGTTGCTGATCTCGCCTTTTGCATCAAAGCGGGCGGCCATCAGGAAATCCGCCTCGATCTGGTCATAGGCGGGGTCCCAGTGGGTGTTCTCCGGGACATGGCAATGCCCATAATGGCCGCGCTCCCGGGCCCAGGTCGTGGCATCGCGGTTGTGCCCTCCAGGGTCCTTGCCGTCCTTCGCGGGCTTGGGCAGCCCATTTGGCCACTTGTGCGGAACGTCGTGCTGTTCCTCGATCCAGCGGCAAAGGCGTGCAAGGTTCATGAGTGTCTGCTTGGGCTTGCGACGCCCCGCAAAACCCACAACCTCGATCTGAACGGCGCCGAGCCGGTTCGTCTGCACACCGCCCTTGGAGTTGCGCAAGGCCCGCGCGCCCTTGGCCGTGTCGACATGCTGGTAGATCGTCGTGCCGTCCACCGTGAAGTGGGGATCGGCCCGATGCTTGCGGTACGCCGACATGGCGCCTTCAGCCGAGGAGCCCTCCGTCGTGTGATGGACGATCCGATAGGTGTCCTTGATATGGTCGCCGGAAGGGCCAGTGATGGGCTTCCATTCGGCAAATGGGCACTGCGGCATGTTACGTCCTCTCTTGGCTGGCCAAGGCCGGACCCAGGTCGGGAAGCCCGGTGATGTAGCTGGTCTGGAAGGCGCGCACCTTTTCGCGGATCGCGGGCGCGAGGTCGTCGAGCGAGCCGGTGTTGATCGAGGCCCGGCCGGTCCTGCGCCGAAGGGTCGCCTGCTGCTCGTGAAGCTTGAAGAAGATCACCGTCGTGATCGTCTCGGTGGCCTCCACGCCAAAGGCGATGGACTCGACCAGGAGGCCTTGCTCGGGGTCCTGGCGCGCCAGGGCGATCTGAAACTGCGCCGTCCGGGCGTGCTGGCTTTCACGGTTGAAGATGGTGATCCAGTCCGAGTCGTTGCCCAGTGAGGTGAGCGCCTTGAGCGTGGCTTCTACCACGGCCACGGCGCCAGGCACGCCGCCGAGGAAGGTCGCGGCGACATCGAGGATGGCCTTTTGCACGTCGGTGCCGACATCCTGTGTGCTGTACTCGGCAAATTCGTCCTGCTGGACGACCCAGCCGATGTTGCGCAGCACCGAGAAGTAGGCCTCGAACCACGCCTGGATATCACTGTGGTCTTCGACCTGTCTGTCGGCCACGAGCTGTGCCAACAGCGCGGAGTTCGAGATCGCCTTGCGTGTCTCCTCGTCAACCCCGCTCACAAAGGAGATGACGTCCGAGCCCACCACGACGGCTTGGTCCCTGGCGCTGTCGAAGGCGACCTGGACCGCGTTGGTGGTGGCAGCCAGGGGAGGAGGCTTTGCAGCGATCTGCGCCTGCCGGATGAACTCTCGGGCCTTCGACGTTTCTGCCATGATTCACGGTCCTTCCTGCCCTGGACCCGGGGCCAGCTCGCCGCCGGCCCGGTATTCGACCCAGAGCCCGCCTGGGTCTTCTGTGACGCGTGCCAAAAAGCCCGGCTCCTGCGTCAGCACTGTTCCGTCGCGGTCCTGGCCCCTTGGGGCGTCTCCACGGAGCAGCCGCCCCGAAGTTCGACGCACCAGTGCGTACTTGAGCTCCGGCCAGGGCATCCTCCAGCCACGAACGCCCTGCCGCATCGCCACAGCTTCGTTGGTGGACAGGAGCGCCACGAGCCGGCGATCCGTCATCCGCTCCAGCCCTTTCCCGCTCAGGGTGGCATTGTGGCTTCCGTGGTGCCCGACCTTGTAAAGGGTCGTGCGCACCAGGAGGTCGTCGACCGTCACGGGGCCATGGGGTCCGGCATAGGTCCGGTCATACCAGGACTCCCAGTTCCCGACCTGGGCGTCAGCCGCGAACAGCAGCACCTCGCCGTTGCGAAGTTCAAAGGCGAGTACGAGGCTTGTGTTATTGGTGTCGCTGTCGAGCTTGAGTGCCAGCGATTCTGCGGCACGGACCCAGTCACCGTCGATCCGGCGATCCGCCTGGTGCGCGCGACAAAGCTGGTCGTCCTGGCACTTGTGACCCTTGGGAGGTTTCCTGCCTTCGTAACGGCATGGTGCGCGTTCAGCCACATAGTGCTGATGCAACCACCACCGGAGGCGTTCCTGCTCCGGACCGTCCTGATGGCGCGCCGTCCCAGCCCGAACTTGTGCCCCTGTGAAGCTGCGGTATCTTTGATCGAAGGGCGACGACTCCGCGGGCGCTTCCGCCTGCCCACCGGTGCCGGCCGCAGCCGCAGCGAGGCGTTGAAGTGCGCGGATGTTGGCCTTGTCGTTGGCAGGAAGAGCTTCGTGGCCCTCGCCGTTCAGGTAGGTCTCGCGTCCGGGACCCTGAGACGGTCGGTCCTTGAAGAGACGCGTTTCGTCGCGGGGTGGTCCCAGCACATACGTGCGCAGTGGCGTGGAACCAGGGGTGCTCAAGACCTGCCCGGGCTCAAGATAACGGATCTGCCGGGCACGCTGCCGCACCTCTTCGATGATGCGGTCGGTTGTCAGGGCATCTGCGGCGCCAAGACCAGGAAGCGGCCCGAGAAAGCCTAGGACCCCGGCACTTGCGGCGTCAGAGGCCGCCAGAGGACGGCTGGGGTCAGCTTGGTCGACTGCGCCCAGCCCCAGGTCGCCTAGCTCCCGCCGCCTCCGGCCGAAGCGCTGTCTGAGCGCTTGGGCTTGGAGATCATCGGGTTTCTCGGTCCAGGCAAGCCAAAGCTCGCCGATCTCGAGCGGGCTGCCATCGAGCAGCAGGTCGTGGGCGTGGGCAAAGCCCGACAGGTGGTCCCAGTGCTCATGGGTCAGGACCAGGAGATCAAGACGCGGCTTGTCCCCCTCAGAGACGTGCTTGCGCAGCTCGGCAAGGATGTCCGCGGCCACCCGGCGCATCGTCTCCTTCGCAGCGGGAGCCCCGTAGAGCACCCCGCAGTCGATCAGGATGTGAGCGGGCTTCCCGCCGTCTTCCAGGCGAAGAAGGAAGCAGTCGCCGAGAAGGCCCTTGTACATGCGAACCGTCACGGTCTCGGGGAGGGCGGCGGCCATGCCTCAGCAACCATGGACGAAGGCAAAGGGCTCTGCCCTGCCGTTGCGGCCAGACAGGGCGAGGCCGAAGACGTCGCTGCCCCGGAACTTGCGCTGCCGTTCGAGCCGAACTTCGTCGTCGATGCTGTTGCGGATCACCGTGCGCAACCGGCCGTCGCGCATGTCGATCAGCAGCGTCGCCCCGCCTCGGAACCAAAAGTCCGGATGGTCCCAGCGCTCTTTGTCGTTTTCCGCAAGAGCGCCGCTATCGGCCAGGGCCTGCCGTTCGGGATCGTAGTACGCCCGGCGACGCTGTGTGATCTGAATGATGAGTTGCTGCAGTTCCTCCCCGTTGGGGCCTGCGCGGCGCGCGATGCGGACGGAGTGCACCTCGATCGCAGGGAGGTCTCTGCCCATCATCTTCTTCATCTCGGACGAGGTCGGGATTGATCTCAGCGCTCCGCCCTCCTTCATCTTGACCCCAAGGAGCCTTTCCCATTCGTCTTCGTGATTGGCCGGCGAGGGCCGGTTGAACCAGGACCAGGTGGCCCGTTGGTTCCAATCGATCACCTTGAGAGCGCTTTCCCGGTAATTCGGATGGCGCTGCGGGGCCTGGCTACGGTACTGGACCTGGTTGGCCGGGTGTTGTTCAAGGAGCCGCTCCCGGCTTGCCGGGCTGGGCAATCCCCCTTTGGGAGCGGCCGACTGCTGGAACATGTTGGACAGGCGCAATTCCGAGAGGAGGCTTGCAAAGAGGCCATGCTTGCGCTCCTCTTCTTCAAGCTTTCTCCCAAGCACCGGCGAGGGCCAGGCGAGGCTGTCCGGCGACATCGACAGGCAGCCTGGCACAAAGATGCCCCGCTTGCGGAACGCCTCAATCAGGGCGATGCGGTAGCGCATGGGGTCGTCCGGCACGAGGTCGGCGTCTGCGGTCACGATCGCGCGCAGGTAGTCGCCGAAGTTCGCGTCCACCGGCGGCAGGTAGTCAAGCGCCCGCACACACATCCGCAGAACATGGTCCGCCGCCTTGGAGGCTTCTGACGCCAAGCGCGCGACGAGGTCGGGGGGCAACTCCCGCCCGTCGGGCCTCGAGCCACCGATGGCGAGGCGCATCAGGTCCGCAGTGCGACGTTCGTAGATGGTCACGAAGGCGTCGAATACGGCGGCCACGAGGAAGCCGCCACGGTCATGAGCCTCGGCTGTGTCGGCTAGGGTGCGGCGCGGACGATCGGTTCTCTCTCTGTCCGGCTGACCTTCCGCCGTCCGCTCGGCCGCCTTGAGCTCCTCGTCAATGAGCTCCAAGGCATAGCGGAGTGGGCCATTGCGGCCTCGGGCCTGTCCGAACTGACGTGCGAGCCCCGTCAACAGGTTGCTTGCCCGGAGCGAGCCGCGCGCCTGAGCGATCTGATGGGCCACAACGTCGGTCATGGTGAAATGCAGAAAAAGCGCTACGAGATCCGCAAAACCCTCGTGAAAGGCCAAGGAGTCGGGGTTGCTGGCCTCGATCGAACGACGTCGCATGCCGTGCAGAATGGCATGGGTCGTTTCGTGGGCGATGATATCCTGTGACAGGCAGGTGAATACCCAGCCGCCATCCTCGAAGTCCCCGCCACCGCCCTTTTTGAAATAGCCGAAAAGCAGAGCCGTCTTGTCAGGGCTGTAATAGGCGTTGGCCTCCCGCAGCGCGTGGGGGTAGATGCGCAAGCGCTTGATAAGTTCGTAGGTCTGAGGCGAATTGTCTGATTCGTCCCCGGGAGACCTCTTGGTCTCGCGGGTCCAAAACACCGGGCGCCCCAGGGCTCGCTCGAACAGCCGGATTGTCTTCATCGCGACCGCGAAGACCATTTGCTGATGAAACTGCGGACGCCCTTCGGAAGGAGGCAGCCCATCCTGTGCAAGCAGCCTCGCGTCGTTGAGCTCGATCGGGGCGTAAAAGAGGTCGCAGGCCGGGTCGTAGTCGATCACTTCCAAATAATCGTTGCACGGCCCGATTGTCACTGGATCCTCCCACGCGGTTTCCCAAGGGAGGCTGATCACCGCATCGTTGATGACGGCGGTTTCCAGCTCGATCGAGGCTTGCGGATCAAAAGCATAGACACGCAGCCGCCGTGCCGCAGGAGTCGGGTTTTCGGAGTCCGGCACGTTTCATCCTCCCACACCTTACAGATCAGTCCCTCGAAATGGGCTGCTCTGACTTGGAACGAAGGTTCATGTGATGCCTGCCGGAATTCTAGCACCAGGCTCATCATAAAGAAACAATGAATCGCGCAGCGCGAAGGCGGGGGCGGCTGGCCCCCGGAGCGCGGGACGGGCCTGCGCCCGGCTCGGCACAGGCGAGCGCCATGCGGGCGGGCTGGCGGGGGATGGCCAGCCATGCGCCAGCGCGCCATCCCCTCCGGCTCGGCAGTGTCAGACGAACTTGGCTTGAGCGGGGCAGGGGCTCTGCCTAGCCTGGTCGGATGACCCAGCGCAGCCCGTTCAAGTACTTCAAGACCTCACCCGAGGTGATCCGTCTCGCGGTGATGATGTATGTGCGGTTCCCTCTCTCGCTCAGGAATGTGGAGGACCTGCTTCATGAGCGCGGCATCGAAGTGAGCCATGAGACGGTGCGGTTCTGGTGGTTGCGCTTTGGGCCGTTGTTCGCAGCCGAGATCCGAAAGAGACGGGTGAGCGGGATGCGCGCCTCACGCTGGCGCTGGCACCTCGACGAGGTGTTCGTGAAGGTGAACGGCGTGCAGCACTATCTCTGGCGCGCGGTGGACCACGAGGGACAAATGCTGGAAGCCTTCGTCTCGAAGACGCGGGACAAGGCTGCAGCCCTGAAGTTCCTCAAGAAGCTGATGAAGCGGCACGGGAGAGCCGAGGAGTTCGTGACTGATGGGCTCAAGTCCTACGGGGCAGCTCTCAAGGAGATCGGAGTCCAGGACCGGCAGGTCATCGGTCGGTGGGAAAACAACCAGGTCGAAAACTCCCACCAGCCATTCCGAAGGCGAGAGAGGGCGATGCTCCGGTTCCGGCGCATGCGAAGTTTGCAGACGTTCGCCGCCGTCCACTCATCCGTCCACAACCTGTTCAACACAGAACGAAGCCTCTCTCGTCGACCAGTCTATAAGCAGGCTCGCACCGCCGCTCTGGCTGAGTGGCGGGCGCTCTGCGCCGCCTGAGATTTCACGCACCTGCCGAATTCGAGACGAGTTCGCATTGGTCTGACAGCACCCTGCGCGCGCCTCGATGTCATTGCGCTGCCTGACGAGACTGCGGCCCTCGGCGAGCACCATTCGGAGCAAGGAGGATCAGGGGCGGCCCCGGTGGGGCCGTCCCCCGACGAGCGCGACGGCATCGGAGTCGGCCGCCACGGGCAGCCCGATCGACTCCCGCGCCGTTTCGTAAATGTCTGACAGCAGCCGCTCCTTTGAGACCTTGCGCCCGACGAGCTGCCACGCGGCCGCGACGAATGCTTCCTTGTCCAGTGCGGTGATCAGGGCCGGCGTCGGGTAGGCCTCGAGGAAGGCCAGGAACCAGTCGCTGCGGCTGTTGCCGCGGAAGCGCTCGGCCTCCGGGAAGTAGAGCGGCAGGTAATGGGTCAGCAGCCGGTGCCAGAGCTCAGTCTTGGCCTTGGAGATCGCCTCGTGCGTCTTCGACAGCTCCTGAAGGTCGACGAGACCGTGCGCCAAGGGATCATGGTAGTGCTGCACGGCCCCGATACGCAGCATGTGCAGGATGATCTGGGCATCCTTCGGATCGTTCTTGTCCCAGCCATTGGTGAGCGCCTGGCGCGTCCGAGCGAGGGCGAGCGACGAGATCAGTCGCACCTCGAACCCGGCTTCCAACAGGCGATGCGCCAGCGGGCGATGATAGTTCCCGGTCGCCTCAAAGCCGGCGAGGACAGGACGCCCATACTGGCCGAGCGCTTCGATGAGCCGATCGTGCTCAGATCTCGTGTTGAGGACTGACATCCGCCGGCGCCGCGCTCTTCCGGGCTCCTCGATCAGAACCTCGTTGCGGTGCTTTGCAATGTCGATTGCTACCAGCAGGGCATTGTCTGGCGTAAGCTTCGTGGTGGTCATGGTCAGTCTCCTCTCCGGTGGCGTTTGGCCACTTCACCGTAAGAGACCTGACATCCGGCCAGGACCGCCGGCTGCGCTGCGTGAAGGCTTCGCAGCTGGCCATGGCCCCCCCCAGAGCATCGCTTCCGAATGTGCTATTGGCCGGAGTTCGCCGGCCGGGCCCTGGACCAGTGGGCCTATTTGAACGGCGTGGAGTTGGACTTCTCCCGGCCGGGAGAACCCACGGACAACGCCTACATCGAGGCCTTCAACGGTCGCCTGCGAGCCGAGTGCCTCAATACGTCCTGGTTCCTGTCGATGGCCGACGCCCGGGACCGGATCGAGCACTGGAGAAGGGAGTACAACGACGAGCGACCCCACTCAGCCCTGGGCGGCTTGACGCCTCGGGCCTACGCAGACCAAGCTCACCTTGCCCGAAACCTTGCATAAACTCTGGCCCAAACTCGGGGTCAGGACCATGAAGCAAGACGAGTTCGCATTCGTCTGACAGCACCGATTTAGGAATTGACCAGCAGCGGTCCCATAATAAGGCGGATGTGCCGCTCCCCCCGCTCCAGCATGCTGGAGACAGTGGCCGTCTCGCTTGCCACAAAATTGCCGAAATGCGCTGTCGTCACATCCACGATCACATCCGACAGCAGGAAGGGATCAACATCAGTCCTTATTTTGCCACGCTGCTGATAGGCGCGAAATAGTCGTACATACTGGCGACGTATCAGCATGTTCAGGCGGAGGCCGGTGCGACTGGCAGGGCCGTCCGGTTCGATGTACTGCGCCGACATGATGACACGCCAGCATTCGCGCGACAGGTGGCGCATGTTCTGACGGGCGAGCAGCGCCTCGAAGGCCAGAATCGCATCGACGGGGTCTTCGGGAAGGTCCTCCATCAGCTTCCGGCGTTCAGGAAGTGCGGTGCGAACGTGCCGGAGCGCAAGTTCCATGAGCAGATTGGGCTTGGTCGAGAAATAGTTGTAGATCGTGGCTGGCGCCACCAGCGCCTGCTCTGCGATCGCTTCGATGTGGGTTCCCTCGTAGCCGTGCTGGCCGAACAGGTCCGATGCTGCAGTAAGAACTTGCTCGAAGCGCTGCTTCTTGTGCAGCGCTCGAAGGCTCACTCGCGCCATCCCAGCGACCTCCAACACACCGATGTCAGGCCGACCAGAAGGTCGAATGACCCTTGGCCTTGAGCCAGACTCCATGTTTAACGTTGACACGAAAGAATTGCAACCGCTAGGCTGGATTAACGCCGAGCCCCTGCAGTGTGCCAAGCGCTGCGAGCGCAGCGAAGATGTATCTGCCCCTCGAGGGCGCTGGAAATTTGCCGCTTCAGAGAGTGTGACCACACTTCAAGATAAGGAAACCATGCCTGCATTGCCCGTGAACCTGCCGTCATGGCCAGCGAATACGCGCTGGAGCCCGTGCGACCATTTTTCCGTGATCTGAGACAGGTTCGAACATGAGCATGTCGGCCTCCTTCCACCCGGTAGAGCAGCGCGGGATTGATATATCCCACATGCGGGTCGTTCGACCCATTCCCTACGGGAGATATCTTGCGGTCGCGCTGATTCTTCTTGCGGCTGCCTTTATCGTCAAATCCTTCGCCGAAGGTCAGGTGGACTGGTCCGTCACCTGGCAGTATATGTTCTGGCCGAATATCCTGCTGGGCCTCGTCAACACGATCTGGATATCGATTCTTTGCATGTCGATAGGCATCGGCATCGGGCTCGCCTGCGCCTTGGCGCGGGACTCGGTCAATCCTGTGCTGCGCGGGGCCTCGATCTTCTATACTTGGTTCTTTCGCGGGGCTCCCCTGATCCTGCAGCTGCTGCTCTGGTTCAACCTTGCGCTCATCTTTCCGCGCATGAGCCTGTTCGGGCTCTTCGAGGTACGCACGGTCGACGTCATCACGCCCGCGGTGGCTGCGGTCCTGGGCTTTGGCCTGAATGCCGGAGCCTATGCGTCAGAGATCATCCGCGCTGGCCTACTGGGTGTCGATCGCGGTCAATTCGAAGCGGCCAAGGCAATCGGCATGACGAACTCCATCGCGCTGCGCCGCATCGTCATTCCGCAGGCCATGCGCACCGTTCTGCCGCCTTTGGGCAATGAGTTCATCAGCCTGATCAAGATGACGTCGCTCGCCTCGATCATCGGCTTCTCCGACCTGCTGCGCAGCGTGCAGAACGTCTACTTCATCAATACCCGCATCATCGAGCTGCTGATGGTGGCGACGGTGTGGTATCTCGTGGTGGTCACTGTCCTCAGCATCTTTCAGCACAGGCTTGAAACCCGCTTCGGACGGGGCTTCGCGAGTGGAGTACGGCGGTGAGTGCCTTGTCCGATCCCATTCCTCTCGTTCGCGCCCGGGGCGTTGGAAAATCGTTCCACGGGTCCATCGCGCTCGACGATGTCGGCATCGATGTGAGTCGGGGAGAGGTTGTCTGCATCATCGGACCCTCCGGGTCGGGCAAGACGACGTTCCTTCGGTGCATCAACCAACTGGAGACGTACGACAAGGGTGCGATCTGGCTGGATGGAGAACTGCTCGGCTACCGGGAGATGGGCGATACGCTGCGCCCGCTGTCAGAGCGGGACATTGCCCGGCAGCGCAGCAAGACGGGAATGGTATTCCAGCGCTTCAATCTGTTTCCCCATCTGACGGCCCTGCAGAACATCACGGAAGGGCCCGTGCGCGTGCTCCGTCAGGATCGCGCCCGGGCTGAAAGCTCCGCGATGGAGCTTCTGAAACGGGTCGGGCTGTCCGGAAAAGCCAGCGCCTATCCGTCGGAACTCTCGGGTGGGCAGCAGCAGCGTATCGCCATCGCGCGCGCGCTGGCGATGCAGCCGCAACTCATGTTGTTCGATGAACCGACATCCGCCCTGGACCCAGAACTCGTCGGCGAGGTGTTGAGCGTGATGAGGGATCTCGCGGGCATCGGCATGACCATGCTGGTCGTCACGCACGAGATGGCCTTTGCACGCGAGGTCGGGGATCGGGTCGTCTTCATGGACCGGGGTCGTGTGGTCGAATCCGGCCCGGCAGGTCAGGTGATGACCAGTCCGAAGGAGGAGCGCACGCGCAACTTCCTCAGGCTGGTTTCGCGTGCCTGAAGCATGCCTCTGCCTGAATATTGGATGCTGGCGCCGCGATGCTCGGTCCGGGCGTCCCCTCGACGGCTGGTCCATGTCAGCACCAGATTGGCGCGACAATGCAGCAAGTGGAAGTCCGTTTGATCGGCAGGAGTTAAGCCCGAGTGGGAGGGCACGGATATCGAGCGCACGACATGATCAAGGCTGAACCTTACGACTGGCCCTATGATGGCCAGATCGATCCGACTGGTCTGGCCGCATTGGCCATCGATCTGCAACGCGACTTCCTATCCCCTCAGGGCTACTTCGCGCGTCTGGGATACGATCCGGGTCCGCTACGGGCCATCATCCCCGCCGTGAACCGGGTCACCCGCGCCGTCCGCGGCATCGGCGGGCTGGTGATCCATACACGCCAGGGCTACCGCGCAGACCTGGCTGACATGACGCCGTTCGAACGCTGGAGACGGCAGCGCAACGGGCTGGACGGCACTGACGCTCTGCTGCGCGGCTCCCCGGGCTTCGAGATCGAAGACGATGTTGAGGTGCTGGGCGGGGACGTGGTCGTGGACAAGACATGCAACGGCTCGTTCACTCACACGGACCTCGAGCACATCCTGGGCGCCCGAGGCATAACGCACCTCATCATCATGGGTGTGACCACCGAGGTGTGCGTTCACTCCACGCTGCGCGAAGCGGTGGACCGCAACTATCAGTGCCTGACCGTTCTGGACGCCTGCGCCAGCGGGGACTTCCAGAACCATGAGGCGGCGCTTCGCATGGTGACGGTGGAGGGCGGCGTATTCGGGAGCCTTGCGACGGCGGCGGCGGTCGAAGCCGCGCTGGCACGCCTCGAGCAGGCGCCCCGCCGGACCGGCCGCTGAGCGCAGGCAGCACTCAAGGACATCGCGTCTGGACCGGTTGTGTCCGGGTCATCCCTCCGTCCCGCCAGGTCTTCTCCAGCGAGCGGACCGCATGATCGATGCTCGTTCGGCTGGATTTCCAGCGCAACTCAGCTGGGGCGGGGCAGGGAGTCGGCCACGCCGTCCGGTCCAGGGCCGCTGCCGTCGCCAGTTTCGGTCGACGGGGGTCCCCATGGAGGCGGAGCCGCGCCTGCTATCCGCAGGCCAGATAGCTTTCGGCAATGGAGCGCATTTCGGCGCCGGACAGGGTGGCATTGTGTCCGCCGTGGACCTCGGCGACCTCCAGTGCGGCGAGACGGCGCATCGTCTCCCGATAGGCGCCGCGATTGGAATGCGGGAGGTCGTCGACGATCTGGCCGGCATAGATCGCATCGCCGGCCAGGAGCCGGCCTCCAGCCCGGTCCAGGAGGCCGATCGACCCCGGGGAGTGCCCGGGCAGATGGAGGGCCACGAAGCAACGGTCGCCGAGATCGATGACCTGCCCTTCTTCCACCGTCCGGGTGAGCGGAGCCGCGAGCAGGCGATAGGCATAGATGTCCCAGCCTGGCACGGGCAGAGTGGATACCGGCACCTCGCTTTCGCGAAAGCGATGAGCCAGGGTTTCGGAGTCAGGCATGGTGGCGAAGGCTTCGGATTCGGCTTCGTGGCCCAGCCGCTCCGGAAATTCGTGAAAGCCGCCGACATGGTCAGCATGAGCATGGCTGGCGATGGCGATGACCGGATGGCCAGGAGTCAGCTCAAGTGCTGGGCGAAGTGGCTGGAGGCCGAGGCCGAAGTCGAACACGAGGTCGGCTCGGCGTCCGCGCACATGAAAGATGTTGCCGCGAAAGAAGCGGTGAACCTCGGGCTCCCAGAGGCGGGTGATGCCGGGGCCGACAGTCTCTCGCTGAAACCAGGTCATGTTCTCTCCTGCCGTCCATGGCTGGTCTTGAGGTGAGAGAAACCTGTAGTCAAGATCAAGTTCATAGTCGAATATACATTGGGCTGCCCCGCGCTGCTGCAGGACTTGATGGCTCTGGCGAAGATCAGAAATCCCGTCGCTGCCACCAACCTCCGGCGCACGAACCGATCAACCCAACAAGGGAAATTGAGATGAATGAGTCGATGCACGATCTTGTCGTCCGAACGATTGCAGCAACGCGCTTTCCGTTTCCGGGCCAAACGACCTGGCCAGAGGGCTACGTGACCAACACGAATGTGCCCGAACGAACGGTCTCCATCGACACGCCTGTCGGGCCCCACTTCCCCGATATCGTCATCACGGACAAGGCTGGCGTCATTCGCGAGATCGGTGAGGTGGAGATGGACATCGACGAAGCTGCCGTTCCCTGCCTGGCGGCCGGATCTGCCCTGACGGACAATGACACGTCCACACGCGTCAAGCACTTCTTCATCTATGTTCCATCCGGGCAGGAAGCCAAAGCCCAGAGGCTCCTGGATGAGAACGGCATCTCCTATGCCGGGGTCCGCGGATTCACCGTCAGTGCCAGGGGTGAAGTCGGTGTCATTCCCTTCGTGACGGCGGGCGACGACTATGACCATCAGGTCACGCCGCCCCAGGTCGTCAGATCCCCGGGCGGGTGATGAGAGTGCGGCGTCGGCCCGGGTCGCTCCTTCCTACGGCTCGATCAGGGCCCACGGGCTCGGAAACTCGGGAACGGAGACGGCGATCAGCGTTGGGCCAGCCTCGGCCATGGCCCAACGCAAGGCCTCGGCGAAGTCCTTGGGGTTGCCGACCGCTCGGGCTTTGGCACCGAAGCTTTCGGCGAAGCGCACGAAGTCGGGATTCGTCAGATCCGAGGCGATGACCTTGCCGTACTGCTGACGCTGGATCCGCTGCACGTTCCCGAAGGCCCCATCGACGAAAACGACGCCGATGGCTGCGATCCCGTGATGCACGGCGGTCGCCATCTCGTTGCCGGTGAACAGGAACCCGCCGTCTCCGCACAGGGCCACGACCACCCGCTCGGGGCTGGCGGACTTCACGCCGAGAGCCGTCGAATAGGCAAAGCCCAGGGTGCCCTGATAGCCGGGTGTGAGGACCTGTCGCGTCCGGCTGACGCGGAAGCGGTCTGCGGCGACGTAACCGATCTGCGTATAGTCCGCGACGAGGTGGGCGTCGTCGGGAAGCGCGTGTTCGAGCGCCCCGATGTAGGCCATCTGCGGTGCAAGTTCCTCCGCGATCCGGCTGGCCACCTCCTTCGCATGTCGCGCAATCTCGGCAATGCGCGTCTCGTTTCGGGCCGGTAGGTCCCGCAGGCCCTCGGCGATGGCCGACAGGGCGAGCGGTCCGTCCGCAGCCAGCCTGACGGCAGGCGGCAGAATTCCGAAGCGGCGGGGATCCGTGTCGATCCGGATCACCTTCTGGTCGGGGTGCAGGCCCCATTCCACCGGCAGCCGGTGCAGGCGGGTGCCGACGGCAAGGATCACGTCGCTGCGTGACCAAAGCTCGCGCCCCTCCGCCAGGCCGATGGCGAGGGGATGAGCGCTGGGCAAAAGACCGCGTCCCTGAAGATGGGTCATCACCGGCGCGCCAAGGCGTTCCGCGATCTCGGCCAGTGCCGCTTCGGCGCCGTAGGCCCCGGCGCCCGCCACGATCAGTGGCGTGCCTGCCGTCGCCAGAAGCTCGACGGCCAAAGCGACTTCGGACGCGGCGGGCGCCAGACGTTGCATGGGCGCCACCGCTGCCTTTGCCGTCGCTGAGGTGTGGTTCCGGAGCACGTCGGCAGGCAGTTCGACGGCAACAGGAGCGATCCCCACGGCGAGCTTGCGAAACGCGGTCTCCATCAGCGGGAGGACCTCGTCGGCGTGGTGCGCGATGCCGTGCCAGCGGGTGAGGCCGCGGACAATGGCGGTCTGATCGGGCAGTTCGTGAAGTTCGCCGCCGCCGATGCCTATTGCACTGCTGTCGACCTGCCCGATCAGCGCCACCACCGGGGCATGGACCGCGTAGGCCGTCGAAAGCGCTGCGGTCGTGTTGAGAAATCCCGGCCCTGGCACGCAGGCATAGACCCCGGGTCGACCGGTGGATTGCGCATGGCCCAGAGCCATGTAGGCCGCGCCCTGCTCGTGCCTCGCGCTGACAACCCGCAACCAGTCGCTGGCACCGTGCAGCGCGTTGAAGAGGTGATCGAGTTGCAGACCCGGCAGACCATAGAGCGTCGTGACATCATTGGCCCGGAGCGAGGCAACGACCGCCTCGCCACCAGTCATGTGGATCGTGTTCATGCGTGGCTATCCCGGATGATCAATCATTGCGTCATCTCTCCCGGTCCGGAGGACGCTCTCCGGATGATCGAAGTCGGCGTGGCAGAGTCCGAAAGCCGCCCGGCGAGGTTCCACTGCGGACACCAAAGTCGCCGCCCATGGTGCCGCCTGCCTGCGGCTCAGGGGATGCTCCAGTCGTAACCGCGGGACGTCTCCACGTACTCCGGCCAGTGGTAGTTGATCGGGGCCTTGAAGTCCGGCGGCAGTAGGGGCGGGAGCCAGTTCGTTCCACCGACGCCACCACCGGTGCGCTCCCGGAACTCCGCCTGGATCTCCGCAAGGGCTTCGGGCCGGGTCAGGAGGTCCAGGAGCGTGGTCGCGATCACCTGCGCGGCCTTGCTCCACATCGGATCGATGCAGGCGGGCACGCCGCCCATCGCGTTTCGGGTCCATTCGTGATACCGAAAGCCTGGGTGCGGAGGCCTGAGCGTGGGTCTGGCGACGTAAAGCCGTACGGTCGGCGCGTGCCAAGTGTAGTCGACGTAGTCGTCGGCTGCATAGTTCAACTGCCAGGCGGGAAGCTGGCGTCGAAACGCGTCCTCGGCCTCCCAGGGAGGAGTCAGCTTCTCCATCTCCTCGAGGAAGGGCTCCTCCAATGGGTCGAGGTCGAGGGACCGCTGGATGTCGCGCGCGAAGGCCTTGGCCTCGTCCGACCAGACCGGCGGGCCAAGGCGGGCAAAGTTCGCGAAGGTCAGCTTGGCAAAGGCCTTGTTCGGCAGGCCCGGGCGCGTTCGGGTGATCCAGGCCTTCTCGACGCGGCAATGGGTCATCGCGGCGATATGCTCGGCGTTCCGGTCGAGTACGTCGAAGACGGCTTCGCACATCGCGAGAGTCGGGGCTCGCATGGAGTATTGGATCTGCCCGATCCCCGGCGCGATGTTGTCGGCCGTGGCCTGACCGGCGATGGGGATGAACTCGTTAAGGGTCCAGCTGCCGCTGTGGGGCAGCATGGATTCCTTCATCATCTTCGAGTTCGTGTACATCAGGCAGACAGCGTCGATCGCGCCCGGCGCGCGAGCCATGGCGTGAACATGCGCCACGGTCCCGCCCGAGGCCTCGCTCTGCCAAGTATGGGGGTCGTCGCAATGGAAGGTGTAGATCCTGCTCCAATAGGGGGCCGAGGTCGTTTCCCAGAAGCAGCCGTTGGTCAGGGCCGGAAAGGAATGCGGGTGGAAGCTGAGGGCGGCGTCCAGGCCATCATAGTATCCGTGCGCGGCATGGACCGGCTTTGAGCCGCACATCTTTTCGGCAGGCTCCCCGAAATAGACGAGGGTGCCGGTGATCCCATGCCTCTCCATGGCATGTTTGGCGGCCAGGAACCCCGCGAGCGACCCCATGCCGAGCGCGGAATGAGGATCGGTGTGGCCAGCCGCGCGGGGGCTGGCGCCGGGACGGGGCGCGCGGTAGGGGACGGGCGCCTGCGACTGTCCTGGCACAGCATCGTATTCCGCATATCCCGCAAGCACGGGGCCGGGCCCGTTCGACCAGCGCGCGCGGAATGCGGTCGGCATCCCGGCCGTGCCCCGTTCCACGGCGAAGCCTTCGGCCTCGAGCCGGTCCGCATACCAGCGCGACGACCGGTACTCGCGCCAGGAGGGCTCATGGAGGTTCCAGATCGTCATATGATCCTTGGAGAACGCCGAACGGCGTTCTTCAAGGAAGGTGAGCGCATCCGTCTGCGCGGCAGTCCAGCCTTGGTCAGTGCTATCCATGTCCGATCGTGTCCCAGGTTTGCAGCGCGGCCGAGCAAAGGAGCCCGGCGCGCCCAGGAAATCGTTCTCGCAGGAATCCGGCACGATCTCGGTCCCATGCAACTCCAGGCGGTACACTGAAGATCGGGAACCTGCCCCTGCACGGACATCTGCCTAAGGCCCGCCGCCCGCGAGCCGACGGCAGGACCTTTTTCCGATCAGCTGGACGCGCAGGAGGCGGGAGCTGCGGCTGGGCCATCCGCGGCTCCGCCCGGCTGCCGCCCGACGCTGCAGGCTCGGATGCGATCAGCCCTCAAACTCCGTGCCGACCGTCACGTCGGTATAGGCGCTCAGGTCGAGCTGGTACTTATCGATCAGCTCGGCATAGGTGCCGTCTTCGATCACCTGGGTCAGAGCATGGACGAAGGCGTCGCGCAGCTCGGTGTCCGTCTTGTTGAAGGCCATTCCCATGAGCGCGCTGCCGACCGGTTCCCCCAGCGGTCTGAAGACGCCGGGATCGTTGGTCATGTAGGTAGGAATCGATTCCAAGCCCTGCATTGCTGCGTCGGCGCGGCCTGTCTTCAGGTTGATGAGCAGCTGCGACGCATCAGTGTCCTCCATCACGGTGATCGGGTCGAGCCCGGCCGAAACGCAAAGCTCGTCCGAGACCGCCTTGATGGTTTCGGGATAGCTGGTCGCGCGGATGGTGGACACGGTGAGGCCGCAAAGGTCCGCCGGAGCCTGCAGGTCCTCTCGACTATCCAGAGCGAAGAACTGACCGCCCGCCCGCAGGTAGTGAACGAAGTCGAAGTACTCTCGCCGTGCGGGGCGGTCGTAGAAGCCGCTCATGATGAGATCGACGCGCCCACTCTGCAGATTGGTGGTGAGCGCCTCGAAGGCCCCCACCTCATATTCGACCTTGACCCCCAGGATCTCGGCCATTGCGGCGGCGAGTTCGATGTCAAACCCTGTGAGCTCGCCGGTCTCGGGGTCAGGGTACTCCATGGGGACGTAGGGTATCTCAAGTGCGATCCGCACCACCCCGGCTTCGGAGATGCGATCTGGCAAGGTCTGAGCGCTGATCGTCGTGCCCGCGAGGCAGGCCGCGGCCGAGAGGAGTGTGGAGACGGCGAACTTCATCTGGATTCCCCTGTTGTGCTGGCAAGAGCCGGTTATCCCGGCTGCTAGATGTTGGCTCACGCGCCCCACGGACGGTCAGGCGAGGGTTGGTCGTTCCGTGGGTTCACCCATCCGATATGGACGGCGGACAACGGGGGGCGCGCCAACTATCGTTCCTCTCCGGCCACGGCGCGTGGTCATGCTGTCATCTTCGATCGCCCGTTCTTGCTGTCAACTCCAATGATAGTGGCCACCCGACATTCGGACGTCTCGGCATCGCGACTGCTCAATTGTCGTGCCAAACCTCCGAACTGGCGGCACGCCCCAGAGGCCCGATGACCCTGCTCCCACAATGACTACCTGGGTTCATCTGCACGGCTGAAATGCTGCCGAGCGCTTCCAGCGGCCTTTGCCTCGAGACCTTGCCGGAAGTCGTGTCGCCCCGGGAGCGCCCCGCTCGACAGCAGTGACATTAAGGGAATCGCCAGAGCCCTGATCCGCGCCAGGGCGGCAGGTTCCGCTGCGGAAACCTCAGGTCGCCTTGGCTCTCTCGATTCTGCAAGCAACCGTGCCGACAGGACCGGCAACGCCTCTATCGGACCGAATGGCATCATCCACGGCTGGAGCTTACGAGGTGATCGATCGCATCCGTCCAGAACGGCACCTCGTCGGTGCGTGGGCTCCAAGAGCCGCTACTCACGAGAGCACGTATGTGAGCGGCAATCTCCGTCATCGGCGCGAACCACACGTCGCCTTTATCCATCATGTGCTCAATGAGTCCGGTCATCGCCGCCGCTCTCGCCAGCCGCCCGGACACGAAGGGGTGCCAGACCGATATCCACAGCCCGCCATGGGCCCAGGCGGCATCGAACTCGGCGCGAAACACCTCCATGGCCCGGTCGGGGGACTGGATGGGCATCATAAAGCCGAACTCTTTCATGTTCACGTACTGCACCCAGTCATCCAGCGCGTAATCGGAAGGGAGCTCGACAAGGGATCCCTTCTGCGACTGCAGGAGATAGGGAATATCGTCGCCGACAAGCGAGGCGTCGTAGGTGAAGCCGCGTTCCACCAGAAGATCGGGCGTGTATTCGGAGAGAGCGTAGGCGGGCGCGCGGTATCCCGTCGGCCGAGACCCGACCACGGTGTCGAAGGCCTGCAGCGCCCGGTCGAGGACGCGCGCCTCGTCGGCGGCAGAAAGCGTATTCGGACGTTCATGCAGCCAGCCGTGATGGCCGATCTCATGGCCGGCCTCGACCAGGGCCTCGATCGCCCGAGGGTAGGTTTCGATGCACCAGCCAGGAACGAAGAAGGTCTGCTTGAGGCCGTAGTGACGGAAGATATCGACCAGGCGAGGGACCGCAATGAACGGCCCGTAGCGAAGGGCCGAGGAGGTTGCGAGTCGCGATGGCGCCGCCTCACGATGATAGAGATGGAGCAGGCTCTCGGCATCCAGATCAAAGGAGAAGCAGACGGCGCAACGTGCTCCCCCCGGCCAGGGTGGCGGGTTACGGATGAGCGAAGACAGCATGGAATTCTCCTTGTGGCCGAGTTGCTCAGGTGTTTGTTCGCTTGCCCGAATGGAAGGCGACAGCCGTTCCGGCAGGGATGACTGGCGCTGCCGGCGCCAAGAGCGCGGATCCGGATCCCGTATCGGAACCCTCGGGGGCGCCGTCCCGTCTCCGGCACGACTGCGCCTCCGGGGGTGGCGAAGGAAACGGCAGTTCCAAGGAAGGTTCGGGCGCTCGGGTCAATTGCAGCCTTCAAGCTGGAGCCGCAGTCCATCCCGTCAGTGGTTCGCGCCTGCGGCCACCGCCAGACTTCACCTGAGCTTTATCGGAGTCAAGGCTATATATAAAGTAGACTCCAGATAAGGGGCGGGTATGATGGCTGCCGAGAGCTATGCAGAGGGGAAAGGCGTGGGCGGGGCGGGTAGGGCGGCACGGCACACCGAAGTGCCGTGGCTCAAGCGATCTGTCGCCGGGCGTCACGACCGGCAGACCCCGGCGGAGCGGTCGCCCCGCAGGCCGGCGCCGGGGCAACTACGGATCGACCCGAGGCACATGTGCGAAGGAACAGCGAATGGGTGATCTTTCCGGGCGAACGGCCCTCGTGACCGGCGCCGGCAGCGGGATCGGGCGTGCCACTGCAACTCGGTTTGCCCAGGATGGCGCGCATGTCGTCGTCCAGGACGTTGCGGGTGACGCTGTCGCGGAGGTGGTCGAGGTCATCAATCGTCAGGGCGGCACGGCGACGGCATCGGTCTGCAGTGTCGCCGATGAGGGGGCCATTCGACAGACTGTGGTCGACTGCGGCGGGGTCGACATCCTCGTCAACAACGCCGGCGTGCCCGGCTACAATGCCGTGATCGAGGACATCGACCGAACGGCCTACGAGCGGCTGTTCGAGGTTCATGTATGGGGAACCTTCGCCGCAACTCGCGCGGTTC
Organism: Rubellimicrobium arenae; assembly: GCF_017916275.1. Taxonomy (GTDB): domain Bacteria; phylum Pseudomonadota; class Alphaproteobacteria; order Rhodobacterales; family Rhodobacteraceae; genus Rubellimicrobium; species Rubellimicrobium arenae. The sequence continues at coordinate 2,682 of NZ_JAFMST010000002.1, read as the reverse complement.
TGCCCGAGATGAAGGCACGGCAATTCGGCCGTATCGTGAACATCGCCTCGAACCGGGGGCAGGTGGGGTTCGAACGCTCCAGCCATTACGGGGCCGCCAAGGCGGCCGTGATCGGCTTGGCCAAGTCCTGGGCGCGTGAGTTCGCGCCCCATGGCATCCTGGTCAATGCCCTGGCGCCAGGGGTGGTGAGGAGTGGGATGACGCTCCGGTATGGCGAGGCGGCCCTGGCCGAAGAGGCTCAGCAGAATCTCGTCAAGCGCTGGGCTGAGCCGGAGGAGATGGCGGACTGGATAGCGTTTCTGGTTGGACCGCGCGGTGGTTACATGACGGGGCAGGTTCTTTGTCCCAATGGCGGCGATCCGATCGTCGGAATCTGACTTTCCAAGCTTGGGGTGCGTGCGATGTCTGCGATGACCGAGAATGAATGGCGCTACAACCAGCTGATCAAGATCTTTCCGTCCGAGGCCGAGCCGTCCTTCGAGGACGAAGATCTTCTGACGCGCTGGTGGGGCAGGCCCTGGGGCTGCCGGAATGACGTCGGCAAGCTGCGTGCCGTGTTGATGCACCGACCAGGGCCGGAGATCGAAACCGTCGATACGTCCAAGCGCTTGGAGATGGGGGCGTTCGGCGACATCCAGAAAGGCTGGTACTGGCGTGGTGCCGAAGGCCCCGACCTCGCGGGTATGCAGGCCCAGCACGACGCCTATGCCGCCGCTCTCGAGGCGGAAGGCGTCGAGATCGTGAGGCTGGACCAGGTTGGCCCGGACCGGATGAAGTCCTGCTACACCCGTGACGCCGTGATCGGCGTCGGGGGTGGCGTGATACTCACGCGCCTTGGACCGCGGATCCGGCGCGGCGAGGAAGCGCAGGCCAGTCGGACCTTGGCCCGGCTTGGCTGCCCCATCCTCAGGACGCTGTCGGGGACCGCTGTGGCGGAGGGAGGCAGCTTCGCTTGGCTGAACGAGAGAACGGCGGTCTTCGCCTTGTCCTCACGCGGCAACGAGGAAGGCGCTCGGCAGATCGAGGAGGTTCTGCGCAGCCAGGGCGTGGAACTGATACGGATCCACCTGACCGGGTATCGGCTGCACATCGATGGCATCTTCCTGATGATTGCTCCTAATCTCGCCCTGATCAACCCTGCGCAGCTACCCTTCCCCTTTCTGGAAAAGCTGAAGGCTCTCGGAATCGAGACCATCGAAGTCCATCACGAGGACAATCCCTGGATCATCAACGGTCTGGCGGTCGCGCCGCGACGGGTCATCATCACGGAAGGTGCGTCGAACTACACCCTCGATCGGCTGACGGCTCGGGGCGTCGAGGTCATCCCGATCCCATACGACCTGATGTGCTCTGGGGGAGGCGGTCCGCATTGCTCGACGGCGCCACTCATCCGGGACTCCGTGTGACTGCCGAGGCACCGCGAGCATTGGAGGCTGAAACAATGACCGATCAGGATCATCAGCGCGTCATCCGCTTCATTGCGGAGAACCGCTTCCCCTTTCCCGGGCAGACGGACTGGCCGGTAGGGTACGTCACCCTGGTCAACGGGGACAGGCAGCTTCACAGCATTGAAGGGACGGACGGGCCACACTGGCCCGATATCGTGATTCTCAACGAGAAGGGCCAGCCTTGCCGATTTGGCGAGGTCGAGACGGACCTGAGCGAGGCCGCCGTCACCCGATGGGCAGCATGCGCCGCCGCCGCTGACACCATGAACGAGACCGGGGTAAAGAACCTGTTTGTCTATGTCCCGAGGGGTATGGCCGCGGGGGCGCTGGAGCTATTGGATCGGAACGGCATCTCCTTTGCTGGACTTCGCGAATATGCGGTCGAGGACGAGCGTGTCGTCATAACTCCCGTTCTCACCCGAGGAGATCGATACGATCATCAGTGACATGGTGGCGCAGGCGGCGATGCTGCACAAAAGAACTTGTCTAGGCGGTGTCAGAAGGACGTGTTGAGCGGGGCAGGGACCCGCTACCCTCGCGCGCATGACATTGATCCTGTGCCCAGACGAAAGAAGGGCAGGGCGACAAGGGGCGGCCTGATCTGTTTCCTCCGACAGTGCCCTTGTGCCTTGTCTGCCCTTGTGTCCGGGCACGAAGACGAGCACTGAAGCCAGAGCGCCGATGAGCGTCACCATGCACGGGCCTACCTCGTCGCCCAGCGGGGCCGACCCTGCTGCGATCGATGGGGTTGCGGTCGATGTTCGTTGCCTGAGTAGGACTATCATTCTCCATCTGCGAGAAGGCGAGACTGGTCATTTTGGGGGCAGTGGAGACCGGCCACACCGGGTTGGCATCGACTCGGCCAGGTAGCGGCCGCATCAATGCCGGCCAACTCGACCCCGAGCCGAATCTTATTGCTCTCCAGATCCTGGAGCTTGTTTCGGATGCTCGCCGGGGCGCCGTCACCGGACATGGTGACCTCTGCGCCGGATCAGCGACGAGTTCGCATTCGCCTGATGGGAGTGCGAACTGGTTCTGTATCAAAGCACCCTGATCCAAGCGGCGCAGAGACCGGCAGCCACCAGCGCCCGAAACGACTGCGGTTGACCGACGCGTCACGCGCCGGTCAACCTCCTCATGACAGATCAGACGCTGACCCTCAGCATCTGCCAGGAGTGGGGTGGCAGGGTGATGCGAACGGTGTCCCCTTCGACTGCGGTCCCATGTCCCGGCC
>NZ_JAFMST010000029.1 GCF_017916275.1 Rubellimicrobium arenae | reverse complement strand
CCGAAAAGTCGCCCCCCGGATGCCCGAGCTGCGCCTCGAACACCATCCGGAACGCCCGCCGGCGCATCCACAGCGCCCGCTCGCGGATCCGCGGCACCACATCGTCAGGCAACAGAAACGTCATCTCAGGGGTCCCTCAGAATCGGCGGGCCGGGGGCACGAGCATGGGCTCGGGCGGGGTGTCGTGGTCGTAGAGCGGCCAGCCCAGGTAGCGGGTGACGGCCTCGTTCACGATGGCGGCGTGATGGCCGCGCACCATGGCGACGTGATGCTCGAAGCCGTTCTGGGTGACGAAGCGCATCAGGTTCCGCAGGCGCGGCACGCGGCAGACGGCGATGCCGCCGTCCATGGGATAGGGATCGTCGGTGAACTCCCCCTCGCCGACATAGGCCTTGAGCGTCCCCGCCCGGTCGTCCGAGCTGAGGCGGAAGTAGGTCATCGGCCCGGCCTTCACCTTGCCCTTGACCGCGCCGAAGCACTTCTCGCGGCCCAGCGTCTCGCCCAGGATGTCGAGCTCGCCGATCTCGGGGGTGTCGCCGATGAACTTCTTGGGGAAGTTGCCGCAATGGGTCGCCACGCACATATCGGGCTCGCGGGCGAAGTTGTTGTTCCAGTCGAGGATCGCGGGCGGCGCTCCCGAGGCGAGCGCGAGCGCATACATCGACAGCGCGCCCATGATGTCCACCTCGCAGGCCGAGGGCATCAGCTCCTCGCCCATCATGGACATGGTCACGCAGGTCGCGCATCCGAAGTTGTCCTGGAGCGAGCGCCAGCACTGGATGGCCGAGGCGTCGCAGCCGTTCTCCAGGATCCAGCGGTCCACGGTCAGCGACCACTTGGCCTGCCGCAGGATCTGGTCGCGCGTGATGTGGGCGGGAATGCGGCCGTAGGCCTCGATCCGCGCCATCTTGGCGAGGAGGTTGGGGTCGCCGTCGCTCAGCCGACCCGCCGCGCCCATCATCTCGGACAGGTCGACGGTGACGACGGTGATGCCCGAATCCTGCAGGAGCTTTTCGGAATAGCGCATCGTCTGGAACGCGCCGGTGCGCGCGCCGATGGCGCCGAGCCGCGCGCCGCGCAGGCCCCGCACCGTCCGGCAGACCCGGGCAAAGCGGTCGAGGTCGGCCGCGAACTCGGGCCCGCCCGCGTCGACCGTGTGGAAGGTCGTCTCGCTGAAGGGGATGCCGTACTGCCAGAAGTTGTTGGTGACGCTGATCTTGCCGCAGAAGGCGTCGCGCCGTTCCTTGACCGAAACCTTGTCGTTCTCGTCGTTCGAGGCCTGCAGCAGGATCGGGACGTTCAGCTTGGCGCGGTTGACCAACTCGATGACCGCGATCTCGTCGCCGAAGTTCGGCAGGCAGATCACGAGGCCGTCGATCTCGTCGCGGTGCTGCTTGAAGAAGTCGGCATAGAGCTGCGCGTCGGGGATCGACTGCACGGCACCGTTGACCGTGGCCTCGAAGGGGAGGGTCAGGGCGCGGACGCCCAGCCGCTCGAGCTGGCCCAGCACCTCGTCGCGAACCTGACGGCATGGGGCACCACTGAAGAAGGCGCGGCTTCCGATCACCACCCCCAGCGTCACGGCCCGGCGGATCGACGGCGCGACGGGCAGGCCGGGCTCTTCCGTACGGATGGTGAGCGTCATGGGACCTCCCTCCCTTTGGCTGGGTCGCGGAACGGTCCGGACCTTGCGATTGGTTTCGTTCCTTTTCGTTTACTGCGCTGCGAGAATGTGCGCAAGCCATACTGCACGGGCCGGCCGCCCGCTCGGATGCCGTTCGCGCGATCATAAGGTCGGCTGCGACGGCTGGCCCGAGCGGGGTCCTCCCGCTCAGAGGTTCAATGCCGAGGGGCCCCCGATGGGGTCTTCGGGCAGCCGCACGCGAGGCGGGCTTCGGTCCGGCGGCTTGCTCCTGCGACGGCTGCGCCTTAACTCGGGCCTGTACCATGGAGGGCCTACGTGGAAGCGAAACCGAGCGAGTTCAGGCTGGAGGTCCAACCCGGCCTATTGTCGGAGCCGCGCCGCCGCCGCATCCTGGACTGGCTGCAGGAGGAAGGGAGCGCGCGGGTGCGCGACCTGGCGGCGGC
>NZ_JAFMST010000028.1 GCF_017916275.1 Rubellimicrobium arenae | reverse complement strand
GTGTTGATTTCGGCTGAGAGCTGACCCGGGTGGACCGGGAATTTCCACTGAGAAGTGACCCATGTTCGAACTTCCCCTGGCTGGGCATCAGCGGGGGTCGACGGAGTGATCAACATGGCATTTCTGAGCGTGATCCGACGCTGGGCGTTACGGGATCAGCTTTCGATCCGGGAGATAGCGAGGCGGACGGGGCTGTCACGGAACACGATCCGCAAGTACCTGCGGTCCGGGACGGTGGAGCCACAGTTCCGGGTTCCGGAGCGGCCGAGCAAGCTGGATCCTTTCGCGGACAAGCTGTCGGCCTGGCTGAAGACGGAGGCGGGCAAGTCCCGCAAGCAGCGGCGGACGCTGAAGCAACTTCATGCTGACCTTGTCGCCCTAGGCTATGAGGGCTCCTACGGGCGGGTCGCGGCCTTTGCGCGGACCTGGAAGGCAGAGCGCCAGCGTGAGCAGCAGACCACCGGGCGCGGGACCTTCGTGCCCTTGGCCTTTGAGCCCGGGGAGGCGTTTCAGTTCGACTGGAGCGAGGACTGGGCCAGCATCGCCGGCGAACGCACGAAGCTGCAAATGGCGCACATCAAGCTCTCGCACAGCCGGGCGTTCCTGCTCCGGGCTTACCTGCTGCAAACCCACGAGATGCTGTTTGACGCCCACTGGCACGGCTTCCGGGTCTTCGGAGGCGTGCCGCAGCGGGGCATCTATGACAACATGAAGACGGCGGTGGACCGGGTTGGGTCCGGCAAGGCGCGTCAGGTCAATGCCCGGTTCTTGGCGATGACCAGCCACTATGTCTTCGAGCCCGAGTTCTGCAATCCGGCCGCCGGATGGGAGAAGGGCCAGGTGGAGAAGAACGTGCAGGACTCCCGCCATCAGATCCTGCACCTGATGCCCGACTTTCCGACCCTGGCGGCGCTGAATGCCTGGTTGGAGCAGCGTTGTATCGAGCTGTGGAGGCAGACGCCGCATCGCACGCTTCCGGGCACCGTCGCGGAGGTCTGGGCCGAAGAAAGGGCGGCCCTGATGCCGGTGCCGCCGGCCTTTGACGGCTTTGTCGAGCAAAGCAAGCGCGTCTCGCCCACCTGCCTGATCAGCTTCGAGCGCAACCGCTACAGCGTGCCGGCCTCCTTTGCCAACCGCCCCGTCAGCCTGCGGATCTACCCCGAGCGGATCGCGGTCGCCGCCGAGGGGCAGATCGTCTGCGAGCATCCAAGGGTGATCCAGCGCTCGCATCACCTGCCGCCGCGCACGATCTACGACTGGCGGCACTACCTGGCCATCCTTCAGCGCAAGCCGGGGGCGCTCAGGAATGGCGCGCCCTTTGCCGAACTGCCCGAGCCCTTTCGGCGGCTCCAGCAGCATCTGCTCAAGCGCCCCGGCGGCGACAGGGAGATGGTGGATGTCCTGGCGCTGGTGCTCCAGCACGACGAGCAGGCTGTGCTCTGTGCGGTGGATCTGGCCCTGGACGCGGGCGTGCCCACCAAGACCCACGTGCTGAACCTGCTGCACCGGCTGGTCGACGAGCGGCCCCCGGTGACGCCTGAGGTGGACCCGCCCAGAGCTCTGGCGCTGCTCGAGGAGCCTCAGGCGAATGTCCAGCGCTATGACGGCCTGCGTGGCCAGACGCAGAGGGTGCGCCATGCGTCATGACCCCGCCAGCGGCGCCATCGTCATCATGCTCCGCAGCCTCAAGATGTTCGGCATGGCCCAGGCTGTGACCGACCTGATCGAGCAAGGGGCGCCGGCCTTCGAGGGGGCCGTGCCAATCCTGTCGCAACTACTGAAGGCCGAGATGGCCGAGCGGGAGGTGCGCTCCATCGCCTACCACATGAAGGCGGCTCGCTTCCCGGCCTACAAGGACCTCACGGGCTTCGACTTCGCCAGCAGCGAGGTCAACGAGGCCACCGTCCGCCAGCTGCACCGCTGCGAGTTCCTGGAGGGGGCACAGAACGTGGTGCTGATCGGCGGCCCGGGCACCGGCAAGACGCACCTCGCCACCGCCCTTGGGGTCCAGGCCGTCGAGCACCATCGCAAGAAGGTGCGCTTCTTCTCCACCGTGGAGCTCGTCAACACGCTCGAGCAGGAGAAGGCCAAAGGCAAAGCCGGTCAGATGGCCGAAAGCCTCGTCCGAGCTGACCTCGTGATCCTGGACGAGTTGGGCTACCTGCCGTTCAGCGCCTCTGGCGGCGCCTTGCTCTTCCATCTCCTGAGCAAGCTCTACGAGCGCACCAGCGTCGTTCTCACCACCAACCTGAGCTTCAGCGAATGGGCGGCGGTCTTCGGCGACGCCAAGATGACCACCGCGCTCCTCGACCGCCTCACCCACCGCTGCCACATCCTGGAGACCGGCAACGACAGCTTCCGCTTCAAGGCCAGCTCCGAGGCCGCACAAAAACAAGGGAGGGACCACCAGCATTGACGCACGCGTAACCCGCAGAACATAACCCTCAGGCGGGTCACTCCTCGACGAAAAACCCGGGTCAGCTCTCAGTGGAAATCAAAAC
>NZ_JAFMST010000027.1 GCF_017916275.1 Rubellimicrobium arenae | reverse complement strand
CCTCCAGCAGCTGCAGGACGGCGCGGGCGGCGAGGGGGATGGGGGTGCCGGGGCCGAAGATGGCCTGGACGCCGGCCTGGCGGAGGGCGGGGTGGTCCTGGGGGGGGATGACGCCGCCGCAGACCACGGCGATGGATTGGCCGCCCTGGGCGCGCAGGGCCTGCACGAGGCGGGGGGCGAGGGTGAGGTGGCCGGCGGCCTGGGAGGAGATGCCCACCACGTGGACGTCGTGGTCGAGGGCGGCCTGGGCGGCCTCCTCGGGGGTTTGGAAGAGCGGGCCCATGTCGACGTCGAAGCCCAGGTCGGCAAAGGCGGTGGCGATCACCTTGGCGCCGCGGTCGTGGCCGTCCTGGCCCATCTTGACCACGAGCATGCGGGGGCGGCGGCCGTCGCGGGCGGCAAAGCGCGCCACGGCGGCGCGCACCGCCTCCACCTCCGCGTCCCCCGCCCGGGCGCCGCCGTACACGCCCGCCAGCGTGCGCGTCTCGGCGCGGTGGCGGCCGAAGACGTCCTCGAGCGCCTGGGAGATCTCGCCCACGGTGGCGCGGGCGCGGGCGGCGGGCAGGGCCGCCTCCAGGAGGTTGGCGCCGCCCTGCGCGGCCTGGCGCAGCGCCGCCAGCGCCGCCGCGACCGCCGCCCCGTCCCGGTCCCGGCGCAGCGCCTGCAGGCGGGCGATCTGGGCGGCGCGCACGGCGTGGTTGTCGATGCTGCGCAGGGGCGGGGGCGCCGTCCCGGCGGGGGGCGGGTAGCGGTTCACCCCCACGATCACTTCCTCGCCGCGGTCGATGCGCGCCTGCCGGCGGGCGGCCGAGGCCTCGATGCGGAGCTTGGGCAGGCCGGAGGCCACCGCGCGCGTCATGCCGCCCAGCGCTTCCACCTCCTCCATGAGCGCCCAGGCCGCTTCGGCCATCTCGTGGGTGAGGCGCTCGACGTAGTAGCTGCCCCCCAGGGGATCGACGACGCGGGTGACGCCGGTTTCCTCCTGGAGGATGAGCTGGGTGTTGCGGGCCAGGCGGGCGGCGTCGTCCGAGGGCAGCGCCAGCGCTTCGTCGAAGCTGTTGGTGTGCAGCGACTGCGTGCCCCCCAGCACCGCCGCCAGCGCCTCGTAGGCGGTGCGCACCACGTTGTTCAGGGGGTCCTGCTCCTGCAGCGACACCCCGGAGGTCTGGCAATGGGTCCTGAGCATCAGCGACGCGGGCGCCTGCGCGCCAAAGCCCGTCATCACCCGGTGCCACAGCCGCCGCGCGGCGCGCAGCTTGGCCACCTCCAGGAACAGGTTCATGCCCACGGCGAAGAAGAACGACAGCCGCGGGGCGAAGCCGTCCACGTCGAGCCCGCGGGCGAGCGCGGCGCGCACGTACTCGCGCCCGTCCGCCAGCGTGAAGCCCAGCTCCTGCACGAGGTCGGCGCCCGCCTCCTGCATGTGGTAGCCCGAGATGGAGATGGAGTTGAACCGCGGCATGGCGGCGGCGGTGTGGGCGATGATGTCGGCCACGATGCGCATGGAAGGCTCGGGGGGGTAGATGTAGGTGTTGCGGACCATGAACTCCTTGAGGATGTCGTTCTGGATGGTCCCCGACAGCTGGTGGGCCGCCACCCCCTGCTCCTCGGCCGCCACCACGAAGCTCGCCAGCACCGGGATCACCGCCCCGTTCATGGTCATGCTGACCGACACCCGGTCGAGGGGGATGCCCGCGAACAGGACCTTCATGTCCTCCACCGAGTCGATGGCCACGCCCGCCAGCCCCACGTCGCCCTCCACCCGCGGGTGGTCGGAGTCGTAGCCGCGGTGGGTGGCCAGGTCGAAGGCCACCGACACCCCCTGCTGGCCCGCCGCCAGCGCCTCGCGGTAGAAGCGGTTGCTCGCCTCGGCCGTGGAAAAGCCCGCATACTGCCGGATGGTCCAGGGCCGGCCGGCGTACATGGTGGCGCGCACGCCCCGGCCAAAGGGCGCCAGCCCCGGCAGCCCCGGGTCCGGGAGGCCCTCGAGGTCGGCGGCGGTGTAGAGGGGCTTGACCGCCAGCCCTTCGGGCGTGGCCCAGGTCAGCCCGGCGGGGTCGCGGCCCTTGAGCTCGGCGCGCGCCCGCGCCTCCCAGGACGACCAGTCTTCCATCGCATCCGCTCCCCTTGCCCCGGTCCCCGCGCGGCCCGCATCTTCGCAAGGCCCCCCGGCGCCCCTATATCGACCCCATGACCCGCATCCTGGCCCTTCTGCTCCTGGCCGCAAGCCCCGCCCCCGCCCTGGCCCAGGCCCCCGTCCAGGCTCCGGCCCAGGCTCCGGCCCCGGGCGCGGCCGCCCCCGGGACCGCCGCCGAGCCCGGCCCCGAGGCGGCACCCGAGGCCAACCCAAAGGCCAACCCCGAGCCCGGCCCCGAGGCGGCACCCGACGCCCCGCCCGACGCGGTGGCGCTGTGGCGCGCCGACCCCACGGGGGTGCTGCCCGCCGCCCAGGTGGAGCTCGGGGCCTTCCTGTACCTCGCCCGCCCCCTCGTGATCTTCGGCGACAGCCCCCGCCAGCCGCAGGTGGCCGAGCAGCTGCGCCTCCTGGCCGCCGACGCCCCCGGGCTCGCCCGCCGCGACGTGGCCGTGATCCTGGACGCCGAGCCCGCCCCCCCCAGCCCCGTCCGCCAGGCCCTGCGCCCGCGCGGCTTCGAGATCGTGCTGCTCGACAAGGACGGCCGCGTCGCCATCCGCCGCCCCGCCCCCCTGTCCGCCCGCGAGATCGGACGCGCCATCGACCGAACCCCCTCGCGCCAGGACGAACTCCGCCAACCCCGCCACCCCACTCCCCCCAGGTGAACGCCAGGGCCGGGCCGG
>NZ_JAFMST010000026.1 GCF_017916275.1 Rubellimicrobium arenae | reverse complement strand
GATCCGCGAGCGGGCGCTGTGGATGCGCCGGCGGGCGTTCCGGATGGTGTTCGAGGCGCAGCTCGGGCATCCGGGGGGCGACTTTTCGGCCATCGACGTGCTGGCCACGCTCTATGTGGGGGTGCTGCGGCACGACCCGGCGCGGCCCGGCGACCCGGGGCGCGACCGGTTCATCCTGTCCAAGGGGCACGCGACGGGGGCGCTTTACACGGCGCTGGCGGCGGCGGGGTTCTTTCCCGAAGCCTGGCTCGACACCTACATGCAGCCCCGCTCGCGGCTCAACGGCCACCCCAACCGCGCCTACCTGCCGGGGGTGGAAACCAACACCGGGCCCCTGGGCCACGGCGTGCCGGTGGCGGTGGGCATCGCCATCGCGGGCCAGCTCGACGGCGCGGGGTTCCGCACCTTTGTGCTCACGGGCGACGGCGAGCTGCAGGAAGGCTCGAACTGGGAGGCGGCGATGACGGCGGGGCACCGCGGCCTGTCGCATCTCACGCTCATCGTCGACCGCAACCGGCTCCAGCAGGGCGCGGGGACCGAGGACACCAACGGGCTCGACCCGCTCGACGCCAAGTTCCGCGCCTTTGGCTGGGAGGTGGCGGAGGTGGACGGCCACGACCACGCCCGGCTTCTGGACGTGCTGGGCCGCCCGGTGGGCGAACGGACGCGGCCGCTGTGCGTGATCGCCAACACGGTGAAGGGCAAGGGCGTGTCCTTCATGGAGAACAAGGCCGCCTGGCACCACGGCGTGCCCAACGCCGAGCAGTTCGAGCAAGCGATGAAGGAGCTCGTGTGACCATGGCCCATCCCGCCCCCCAGACGGCCGGCCTTTACGACTGCCGCGAGGCCTGGGCCCGCACCCTCGAGGAGCTGGCCGCCCAGGACCCCCGCATCGTCGCGGTGGTGAACGACTCCGTGGGCTCCTCCAAGCTCGGCGGCTTCCAGAAGGCCTTTCCCGAGCGGCTCATCAACGTGGGCATCGCCGAGCAGACCATGGTGGGCGTGGGCGCGGGGCTCGCCAACGGCGGCAAGGTGCCCTTCGTCTCGGCCGCCTCGCCGTTCCTGACGGGCCGCGCGCTCGAGCAGGTCAAGGCGGACGTGGCCTATTCGAACGTCAACGTGAAGCTCGTGGGCCAGTCCTCGGGCGTGGCCTACGGCGAGCTCGGGCCCACCCACCATTCCCTCGAGGACCTGGCCTGGCTGCGGGTGCTCGCCAACCTCACGGTGATCGTGCCCGCCGACCCCTGGGAGACCGCCGAGGCCATCCGCTGGGCCGCGGGCCACGAAGGGCCGGTCTTCATCCGGGTGAGCCGGATGCCGGTGCCCGAGTTGGACATGCCCGGGCGCGCCTTCCGCGTGGGCCGGGCCGAGACCGTGCGGGCGGGCGACGACCTGGCCCTCATCGCCTGCGGCACCACCGTGCACCTGGCGGCGGCGGCCGCCGACCGGCTGGCGGCCGAAGGGGTGCGCGCGCGGGTGCTCAACATGGCCACGGTGAGCCCGATCGACCGCGAGGCGGTGCTCGAGGCGGCCGCCACCGGCGCGATCGTCACCGTGGAGGAGGCCAACCTCCAGGGCGGGCTGGGCGGCGCGGTGGCCGAGATCACCGCCCAGGCCCGTCCGGTGCCCGTCGAGATGGTGGGCTTTCCGGGCTTTCTGCCCACGGGCTCGGTCGACTGGCTGTTTGCGGAATACGGGCTCTCGGCCGAGGGCATCGCCGCGGCCGCCCGCCGCGCCCTGGCGCGCAAGGCGGCGCCGTGACCGCCCCGCGCGTCCTGGCGCTCGACCAGGGCACCTCGAGCACCAAGGCGGTCCTGGTCCAGGCGGACGGCGCCATCCTGGCCCGCGCCAGCCGGCCGCTGGCCTCGAGCTACCCCCGCGACGGCTGGGCCGAGCAGGACGCGGACGCGCTGTGGCACAGCGTCCAGGGCGCGCTGGCCGACATCGTGGCGCAGGCGGGCCCCGACAGCATCGCGGGCCTGGCCATCGCCAACCAGCGCGAAACGCTGGTGGCCTGGGACGCCCAGACCCACCGGCCCCTGGCCCCGGCCATCCTGTGGCAATGCCGCCGCACCGCCCCGGCCTGCGCGGCGCTGATCGCGGCGGGCCACGACGCCCGCGTGCGCGCCCTGACGGGCCTGGGCATCAACCCGCTCTTTCCCGCCTCCAAGCTGGGCTGGCTCCTGGCCAGCCTGCCCGCGGCGCGCGAGCTGCTGGCGCAGGGGCGGCTGCGGGCGGGCACGGTGGACAGCTGGCTGCTGTGGAAGCTCACGGGCGGGGCGAGCTTCGCCACCGACCATTCCAACGCCTCGCGCACGCAGCTCTTCGACACCGGGCGGCTCGCCTGGTCGGAGGAGCTGGGCGCGCTGTTCGGCGCCCCCGTCGCCGCCCTGCCCGAGGCGCGCCCCTCCGACAGCCGCTTCGGCGCGCTGGCGGCGGGCACCGCCCTGCCCGCGGGCACGCCGGTGCTGGCCATGATGGGCGACAGCCACGCCGCGCTTTACGGCCACGGCGTGCGCGGGCCCGGCGTGGTCAAGGCCACCTACGGGACGGGCTCCTCGCTCATGACCCTCACGCCCGGGCGCGTGGCCTCGGCCCACGGGCTGTCGGGCACCATCGGCTGGTCCACCCGCGCCGGCGGGGTGGCCTACGCGCTGGAAGGCAACATCACCGTCTCGGCGCAGGCCGCCGCCTGGGCGGCGGGGCTGCTGGGCCTGCCGGACGCCGCCGCCCTGTCGGCGCTGGCGCAGACCGTGGACGGCTCGGAGGGCGTGACCTTCGTGCCGGCGCTCGCCGGCCTGGGGGCGCCGCACTGGAACGACGCGGCGCGCGGCACCATCGCCGGGCTCACCCTGGCGCACCGCCCCGCCCACGTGGCCCGCGCCACCCTGGAGGCCATCGCGCTCCAGATCACCGACGTGTTCGCCGCCATGGAGCAGGACATGGGCCAGCCCCTCGACAGCCTGCGCGCCGACGGCGGCGCCTCCGGCAACGACGCCCTGATGCAGCTGCAGGCCGACCTGCTGGGCCGCCCCGTCCAGCGCGGCGCCTTGGCCGAGGTGGGCGCGCTGGGCGTGGCCGCCCTGGCCTTCGCCGCCCTGGGCGAGCCCTGGACCGCCCCCGCCCCCGCCGCCCGCACCTTCGCCCCCGCCATGCCGCCCCCCCAGGCCGCCGCCCTCCACCGCACCTGGCGCGCCGCCCTGGCCCAGGTCCTCCACACCCCCTGACCCAATCAGGAGATGAGAAAAGCCAGAAGGGGCACGAGGA
>NZ_JAFMST010000025.1:0-2500 GCF_017916275.1 Rubellimicrobium arenae | reverse complement strand
GATCTAGCCATGGCCAGGCTGAAGGCTGGGTAACACCAGCTGGAGGGCCGAACCCACACCTGTTGAAAAAGGTCGGGATGAGCTGTGGCTAGGGGTGAAAGGCTAATCAAACTCGGAGATAGCTGGTTCTCTGCGAAATCTATTTAGGTAGAGCGTCAGACGAATGCCCTCGGGGGTAGAGCACTGGATGGGTGATGGGGTCCCACAGACTTACTGAGCCTAACCAAACTCCGAATACCGAGGAGCACTATCTGGCAGACACACATCGGGTGCTAACGTCCGGTGTGAAGAGGGAAACAACCCTGACCTACAGCTAAGGCCCCCAATTCACGGCTAAGTGGGAAAGCAGGTGGGACGACCAAAACAACCAGGAGGTTGGCTTAGAAGCAGCCATCCTTTAAAGATAGCGTAACAGCTCACTGGTCTAGACAAGTTGTCCTGCGGCGAAGATGTAACGGGGCTCAAGCCGTGAGCCGAAGCTTAGGGTGCATCTGAGGATGCGCGGTAGCAGAGCGTGGTGTGACATAGTCCTTGGCCTCTTGAGCCGTCGCGAGACGGTCCTGGAGGCGGGGGGCTTTCGATGAAGCCGGGGCGTGAGCCATCCGGTGGAGAGATCACCAGTGAGAATGATGACATGAGTAGCGACAAAGGGGGTGAGAGACCCCCTCGCCGAAAGTCCAAGGGTTCCTGCTTAAAGCTAATCTGAGCAGGGTGAGCCGACCCCTAAGGCGAGGCCGACAGGCGTAGTCGATGGGAACCGGGTTAATATTCCCGGGCCAGGAGGATGTGACGGATCGCGGACGTTGTCTGACCTGATCGGATTGGTCGGGCAGCCAGGCGGTTCCTGGAAATAGCCCTCCGCAAGATCGTACCCGAAACCGACACAGGTGGACTGGTAGAGCATACCAAGGCGCTTGAGAGAACGACGTTGAAGGAACTCGGCAAAATACCTCCGTAAGTTCGCGAGAAGGAGGCCCGGTTCGTGGGCAACCATGGGCCGGGGGCACAAACCAGGGGGTGGCGACTGTTTACTAAAAACACAGGGCTGTGCGAAGCCGCAAGGCGACGTATACAGTCTGACGCCTGCCCGGTGCTGGAAGGTTAAAGGGAGGGGTGCAAGCTCCGAACTGAAGCCCCAGTAAACGGCGGCCGTAACTATAACGGTCCTAAGGTAGCGAAATTCCTTGTCGGGTAAGTTCCGACCTGCACGAATGGCGTAACGACTTCCCCGCTGTCTCCAACGTCGACTCAGCGAAATTGAACTGCCCGTGAAGATGCGGGCTACCCGCGGTTAGACGGAAAGACCCCATGCACCTTTACTCCAGCTTCGCACTGGCACCAGGATGGCGATGTGCAGGATAGGCGGTAGGCTTTGAAGCGGGGACGCCAGTTCCCGTGGAGCCGTCCTTGAGATACCGCCCTTCGCCCTCTTGGTGTCTAACCGCGGCCCGTTATCCGGGTCCGGGACCCTGCGTGGTGGGGAGTTTGACTGGGGCGGTCGCCTCCCAAACGGTAACGGAGGCGCGCGAAGGTTGGCTCAGGGCGGTCGGAAATCGCCCGTTGAGTGCAATGGCATAAGCCAGCCTGACTGCGAGACTGACACGTCGAGCAGAGTCGAAAGACGGCCATAGTGATCCGGTGGTCCCACGTGGGAGGGCCATCGCTCAACGAATAAAAGGTACGCTGGGGATAACAGGCTGATACTGCCCAAGAGTCCATATCGACGGCAGTGTTTGGCACCTCGATGTCGGCTCATCTCATCCTGGGGCTGGAGCAGGTCCCAAGGGTATGGCTGTTCGCCATTTAAAGAGGTACGTGAGCTGGGTTTAGAACGTCGTGAGACAGTTCGGTCCCTATCTTCCGTGGGTGCAGGAGACTTGAGAGGAGTTGCCCCTAGTACGAGAGGACCGGGGTGAACGTTCCACTGGTGGACCGGTTGTCGCGCCCGCGGCAGTGCCGGGTGGCTATGAACGGACAGGATAACCGCTGAAGGCATCTAAGCGGGAAGCCCCCCTCGAAACCAGGTCTCCCTGAGGACCGTGGCAGACCACCACGTCGATAGGCCGGAGATGTAAGCGCAGCAATGCGCTCAGTTGACCGGTACTAATCGTCCGATAGGCTTGATCCGATCCAGTGACGGCCAGGGCCAAACCGCCCCCCGCCTGGACGACGAAGTCATGCACAACCAACGGTGTGCCGGCTTGGAACCTGATGTTGGGGCCCTGATCCGGTCTGGTGGCCATAGGCTGCGCGACACACCCGATCCCATCCCGAACTCGGCCGTTAAGCGCCCAGCCGCTGATGGTACTGCGCCGTCATAGGCGCGGGAGAGTAAGTCACCGCCAGACCTGACCAGAGCCCCCCCTCTTTCCTCACACCCCCCGCCCCCCGCGCGGGACCCCCGGATCCGACAACCCTCGCCGCGGGGTGGAGCAGCCCGGTAGCTCGTCAGGCTCATAACCTGAAGGCCGCAGGTTCAAATCCTGCCCCCGCAACCAAG
>NZ_JAFMST010000024.1 GCF_017916275.1 Rubellimicrobium arenae | reverse complement strand
CCACCGCACCTGGCGCGCCGCCCTGGCCCAGGTCCTCCACACCCCCTGACCCAATCAGGAGATGAGAAAAGCCAGAAGGGGCACGAGGAGGCAGCAAGGCCGGCTGCCGCAGGAGGCGGCCTTTCGGCCGGCCTTGCCCCGGGAGGCCGGGCCGAAGCCATGGCGCGCGGCCCAGGCCGCGTCCTTGGCCTATGGCGACGCTGGCGGACACGACGCGACCGAGCCTCGCCACCGCTGGTCCCAGGCAGCGAGGACGAGGATTCTGCGCTTCTCTGAGTCGCTTCGGATGTGCGACGGTCGTCGGGATCGGCCGTTTCCGTCTCTTGCCTTGGGGTCCCCATGATCACCGACGTCGAGGACTATTTCGCCAAGGGCTGCGGCCGCTGCGACCGGTTTGCCACCCCGGCCTGTTCGGCCCGGGCCTGGGCGCAGGGGTTGGGCGACCTTCGCCGCCTATGCCGGGACACGGGACTGGTCGAGACCGTGAAATGGGGGCACCCCTGCTACATGCACGCAGGGCGCAACATCGCGATCATCGGCGCGTTCCGTGACGGCTTCCGCCTCAGCTTCTTCGATGCGGCCCTGCTGAAGGACCCCGAAGGCGTCCTGGAACGGCAGGGGCCGAACACCCGGCATCCCGACATGATCCGCTTCGACCGGACCCGTTCGGTCGCGGACCGGGAAACCGTCGTCAGGACCTACCTGCGCGAAGCGATGGGTTATGCGGAAAAGGGCATCAAGCCCCTCAGGGAAGAGGCCGCCCTTGAACTGCCCGACGAGTTGATCGCGGCGCTGGACGGCGATCCTGGCCTCGCAGAGGCCTTTCACGCGCTGACGCCCGGGCGACAACGGAGTTACGCGATCGCTTTGGGTTCGGCGAAGACGGCCGCGACGAGCATTGCCAGGATCGCCAAGCTGCGGAGCCGGATCCTTGCCGGCAAGGGCGCGCTCGAACGGTAAGCCAACCCTGCGGGAACCGGCGGGGCTGGGCCGCCGGAACCTGGCTTTGCCGGACCTGCGGGCTGCACAAAGGGCGGGGCCGGCCGAACGACCGGACCCGGCCCCCAGCCTCATTCCTGCGGCAGGACGTCCGCCTCGGCCAGCGGCTTGACCCAGATCGGGTTCGAGAACGCCATCTTGCCCTGGGCGTCCTCGACGGTCAGGGCCACCCAGTCCACGCCTTCCGCCGGTCCCGCCTCGGTCCCGGACGTGACGGTGAACTCGGCTGTGGCACGGGTCGGCGCCCCCTCGAACGCGCGGCTTTCGATCTCGCCGCCCGGCCCCACGAGCGTCGCGCGCGCGAGGCCGTTCACGGCCGTCAGGTCGAAGGAAACGGGAGTTCCCTGCCCGGGCTGGGTCCGGAGGTCAGACCCGAACAGCACGGACGGCGCGATCAGCGGTCCACGGGTCACATAGGCGTGCCCGTCCTTGAGGTTCGCGACGAACCCCTCGGCGGTCAGTCCGCCGGGAACGTGCACATAGGCGCGCGCCGAGCCGCTTTCGCTGGTCCAGACATCGTGGACGTCCGATCCGGCCGAAAGGAAAATGCGCTGTCCCCGGGTCCAGAGCTGGCCCGCCCGTTCGAAGACGCGCAGATCATCCTCCGGCCCATTCATCTCCAGAAGGTCGATATCGGGCGCGAAGCCGCCCGGGACCGTGCCCGCCTCCAGGCTGGCCAGGTAGCCATAGGGGATGAACGGATGATTGGACTGGATCGCATCCGCCCCGAGGCGGCGGGCCTCGGCGAAGATCTCGGCGGCGGTGGCGGTCGAGGTGTCGACGCGAAGCGGCTCACCCAGCGTCAGCGGGTAGGCGTTGAAATGCCCCCAGGAGGGCGAGAGCTCGATGGACGGGATGAAGGGGACGCCGCGCGCTTCGGCGATCCGCGCCAGTTCCGCATGGTTCACCGTCGAGTCGTGGTCGCTCACGAAGATCAGGTCGAGCCCGGCCGCGAGCTCGCTCCGCGCCAGGAACTCGGGCGGCGTGGTGCCCTCAAGCTGGTCGGCATGGTGGTGCATGTCCGAGGCGTACCAGTCATCCTGGCGGGGCTGCGCCAGGAGCTCCAGCGTCACCGGGACGTCCACGCGTTCGCCGGCGGGAACCGTGACCGAGACCTCCTGCCCCGCTCCGAGGAAGCCCGCGCCATGGCCCACCGTGAAGACGTACTCTCCCGGCGCCAGGGCCGCCTCGGCCTGGCCGGGCTGGTCGAGCCCGGTGAAGAACGTCCGCCGTCCCAGGAACTCCACAAGGGGCGCCTGCCCTTGCGTGATGCCGATCCGCGCATCGAGCGGCTCGCCGTCGGAGCCGGTGACGGAGAACGACGCCGTCCCGGGCGGCTGAAGCGTGTCGACGTCGAGCGTGCTGGTGCCGTTCGCCGAGACGGTCACCTGCCGGGCCGGCGACTGCGAGTAACCCTCGGCCGTCGCGTAGACCGTATAGTCCCCTTCCGGCAACGCGATGTCGTAGCTGCCCGTGGGCGTCATCGTCCAGGCGAAGGGCGCCCCCGCCTTCTCCACCACGAGCACGGCGTCCTCGATCGGGCCCTGGCTCGAGCCGATGGCCCCGGCTATGCGCCCCGATGCGGTCCCTGCCCGCTCGATCTCGGCGGCCACCACCGGCGCGAGGTCGCCCGAGGGCCCGACCTGGAGCCATCCCTCGAAGCTGCGGCTTTCGCCCGGCGCGAGGGAGTGCAGGAGATAGAGGTCCTTCGAATCGTACTCGACCCGGTCGAAGTAAGGGGCATGGAGGGCGATGAACCAGTCCGCGTCATAGGCGACCACCCGGTCCGAAAGCGCCTTCTCGGCGGGGCCCGAACCCACGCCCTGCAGGCCTGGAACAGGGAACAGGTAGCCGCTGTCGGGCCAGAGCGTGAAGCCCGACATCTGGTCCGCCAGATCGGTGGCTCCGTTGTTGGTCATGGTGGTGACGAGGTGGATCCGGTCCGAGCCGTCATCGAGCGTGTAGGTCGTGGCGATGTCGGCATCGCCAAAGTCGCGCGTGACCCGGATCGCCACCCGCTCGGGGGTCTCGGCCAGCACCTCGACCTCCTGGCGGGTGTTGGGCCAGGCGGACCAGTTGTTCGGGATGAAGTCGGCAAAGGCGATGCGGTCGAGGTCCGGCGTCCCGTCCCGAACGGGAGCGAGGTCCACGATCACCCCGCGCGGCACCCCCCAGGGGGCCTGGGACTCCACGGCGAGCGTGAACGCCAGGCGGTCGTTCCGGACCGTGATGTCGCCGGGCGAGACCGCCTCGCCGTCCGGGATGGGCGTGGCCCCCCTGGACAGGGTGACCTCGGCCAGCGCGGGCGCCCCCACGATCATCGCGACGGAAAGAAGAAGTCCAGAACGACGCGTCATGCCAGTGTCCCCCTTGTTGGCGTGGAAGCTTGGATCAGCACCGAACGAGAGAGCGCCTGTCCTTGACGGATCAAGGGCCGAACGCCCCAGCCTGACGCGCCCCTTCGGGCCGTTGGAAAGGCAGGTCCGGACAGGTGCTCGATCCGGCGCGCCTGTCCGCTCCGCCATCAGCGGCATCCAGAGCTGGAACATTCCGTCGCGGCAGCCGTTCAACCCACCGCTGACGGGTCGGGCCTGCGCAGGACCGTGTGGGCTGCCCCGCCCGCCGCGGCGCTCCAAGCGTCGTCCAGCCGCCTGGAGACATGCCGACGACCGTTTCAAGGAAGGCTTCCGCATGACTGCCACCCGGGACAGCATCGCCGACATCTGGGGGCCCCGCACCCCGCACGGGCCCGAGGCCGACTGGCCCGTGCGGGTCGACGAGCAGGTCGAGGACAACCCCGAACGCTGGGTGCAGGCGGCCTGCGTGCTGTGCTCCAACGGCTGCGGGGTGGATATCGGGGTCCGGGACAACCGCATCGTCGGCGTGCGCGGGCGCGGGGTGGACGTCGTGAACAAGGGCCGGTTGGGCCCCAAGGGCCTGAACGGCTGGCAGGCCAACATGAGCGCCGATCGGCTGACGCATCCGCTGATCCGACGCCACGGCCGCCTGGAGCGCGCGACCTGGGACGAGGCGATGAACCTGATCGTGGAGAAGACCTGCGACCTGCGCGACCGCTACACCTCGGGCGCGATCGGGTTCTACACCTCGGGGCAGCTGTTCCTGGAGGAATACTACACGCTGGGCGTGATCGGGAAGGCGGGGCTCGGCACGCCGCACATGGACGGGAACACCCGGCTCTGCACGGCGACGGCAGCGGCGGCGCTGAAGGAGACCTTCGGTTCCGACGGGCAGCCGGGAGCCTACGAGGACATCGACGTGACCGACTGCATCCTGCATGTCGGGCACAACATCGCCTCGACCGACACCGTGCTGTGGATGCGGGTGCTGGACCGGCTGGAGGGGCCGAACCCGCCCCGGCTGATCGTGGTGGACCCGCGCCGCACCCCCACCGCCGAGAAGGCCGACCTGCATCTGGCCCCCAAGGTCGGGACCAACATGGCGTTGCTGAACGGGCTCCAGCACCTCCTGATCGCGGGAGGCCATGTCGACCGTGCCTTCGTGGACGCGCATACGCTGGGCTTCGAGGAGCTGGAGCGGATCACCCGCGCCTATCCGCCCGAGCGGGTGGAGGAGATCACCGGAATCCCCGCCGCCGACCTGCGGCGCGCGGCCGAGATCATCGGCACATCCCGCGGGCTCGTGTCGACCGTGCTGCAGGGGGTCTACCAGTCGAACCAGGCCACGGCCTCGGCCTGCCAGGTGAACAACGTCAACCTCCTCCTCGGGCGGATCGGGCGGCCGGGCTGCGGCATCCTGCAGATGAACGGCCAGCCCACGGCGCAGAACACGCGCGAGACCGGGGCGGACGGCGACCTGCCGGGCTTTCGCAACTGGGGCAACAAGGAGCACGTGCGGGAGCTGGCCGAGATCTGGAACGTGGAGATGGACACGATCCCGCACTGGTCGCCGCCCACCCATGCGCTGGAGCTGTTCCACCTGTGCGAGACGGGCTCGGTCCGGATGCTGTGGGTGCAGGCGACCAACCCGGCGGTGTCGATGCCCGACCTGGGCCGCATCCGCCGCATCCTGGAAAAGCGCGACCTGTTCGTGGTGGTGCAGGACGCCTTCATGACTGAAACGGCGCAGCTGGCCGAGGTGGTGCTGCCCGCGGCGATCTGGGGCGAGAAGACCGGCTGTTCGACGAACGTGAGCCGGGTCGTGCACCTGAACCACAAGGCCATCGACCCGCCAGGCGAGGCGCGGTCCGACCTCGACATCTTCCTCGACTTCGCGCGGCGCATGGATTTCAGGGACAAGGACGGCGCCCCGCTCATCAAGTGGTCGGACGCCGAGGGGGCCTTCGAGGCCTGGAAGGAATGCACGCGCGGGCGGCCCTGCGACTACACCGGCCTGAGCTATGCCAAGCTGACGGGCGGCTCGGGCATCCCCTGGCCCTGCAACGACGCCTATCCGGACGGGACGGTGCGGATGTACACCGACCTGCATTTCGCCACCGATCCCGATTACTGCGAGTCCTTCGGGCAGGACCTCGACACCGGCGCGCCACAGGGAGAGCAGAAGTTCCGCGCGCTGGCCCCGAACGGGCGGGCGCTGCTTCGCTCCACCGACTACATCCCCACGACCGAGCAGGCGGACGAGGCCTATCCCTTCCTGCTGACCACCGGGCGGCTCGTGTTCCATTTCCACACGCGCACCAAGACGGGGCGGGCGCGGGCGCTGCGCGAGGCGGCGCCCGACGGTTTCGTGCAGGTGTCGGAGGAGGACGCGGCGCGGCTGGGAATCGGCGACGGCGACTGGATCCGGGTCACCTCGCGCCGCGGGTCGGCCGAGGCCCCGGCGCGGGTGGGCGACATCGAGCCCGGGCACCTATTCATTCCGTTCCACTTCGGGTACTGGGACAATCCCGGTCGGGCGCGGGCCGCCAACGAGATGACGCTGTTCGACTGGGACCCGATCTCCAAGCAGCCGCACTTCAAGCATTCCGCCGTGCGGCTGGAGAAGATCGACGCCCCCACGACGCGGCAGCCCGAGCCGGTGGACCTGCACCCCGAGGCCGCGCCCGCGCCCGGGCGTCTGGCCGCCACGGTCGAGACGGTGACACAAGGGCTGAGCGACGCCGCCGGGGCGGTCGCGGGCGCGGTGTCGCCGCCGCGCGCGCATCTGCCCGACTACATCGGCCTTCTGCTGGAAAGCGAGGACCTGCTGGCCCGCGCCTTCGAGCAGACGGGCGAGACGCACGCCAAGACGCCGGACATGCCCAGCGAATGCGCCATGATGGCGGACTGGTCGCGGCAGGCCGTCGAGGCGCTGCGCCCCTTTGTCGCCAAGTACGGCGAGCGGCGGGAGGGCGAGCCCGAGCGGCTGGAGAAGGCGCTGCTGGTGCGGCGAAGCTCGGCGGCGTTCGATCTCCTGCGCGACCTGCAGGACCTGTTCCTGTTGGCCAGCGAGAGCCTGATCTCGGCGGCGATCCTGGATCAGGCGGCGACGGCGCTGCGGGACGAGGAATTGCAGGCGACGGTGGCGGGCATCCGCGACCACAACGACCGCCAGCGCGAGTGGCTGTTCGCCCGCTGCCGCCAGGCTGCGCCGCAGACGCTGGTCGTGCCGTCGTGATACGACATCCGGCGGTCGCGCCAACCTATGCGGCGCTCCTCTCGGCAGCGGTGATGGGAATCATCGGCCTCCTGGGCCACTGGGCCGGTCAGGCCTGGCTTTTCCCGAGCCTTGGGCCGACGATCTTTCTTCAGGCGGTCACGCCCGACCAGCCCTCGGCGCGGCTTTGGAACACGTTGGCAGGACACGCCATCGGCGTCGCGGCGGGCTTCGGGGCCTTGTACCTCCTGCACGCGCAGTCCGACCCTCCGGCGCTGAGTTCGGGCGTCCTCACGATCGGACGGGTGGCGGCCACGGCATTGGCCATCGGGGCCACCGTTGCGCTGCAACTCACCATATCCGCCCAGCACCCTCCGGCCGCCGCCACCACTCTCCTGATCACGCTCGGCGGCCTGAAGCCGGATTGGGCGACGGTCGGGTCGATCATCATCGGGGTGGCGCTGGTGGCGGCGCTAGGTGAAGGCGCACGGCAGCTCCATCCCGGCCGCCAGGAGGATTCCTGATCAGCTACCGCTACATGGGTGGACGCGGCAAGGCGCGGCTCCGACCCCTTCCTGAAGCCTCGTCCGCGCGGTCCAGCCGCGGACGCCCATGCCAGGCCGAGGCCGAGCTTGACGTTCTGCAGGCGCTGGGTCGGCGGGATCGGACCACGGCAGAGGTCACTGAACCCGCGTCCAGCTCGGCAGGCCGCGTGGCGGGTCAGCCGCGCTGAGGAAAATCTGTTCGGGGGAAACGCCTTGGCTGCGCTTTGCCATGGACCGGACCCGCATCCGATCCAGCCCGCACAGGGGCCTGCCCCACCGTACGACCTTTGCAGGTCCGAACTGCGCGGATGCCGACATGTTCGCCAAAGGTCGAATATACGACCCACCTCCCACTCCTACGATCCAAAGAAGCTAGGTGTGTCCAAGCACCACTTGCTCCCGACCATGAAGGAGAGAGACGATGCGGCTTGCCAAGACCTCGGTGGCGGCAGAGGCGACCGCCGCCGAAACTCCGCCCTCCCTGCGTCTCGAGCCCCGCATCGCCGGGGAGATCACGATCCGGCGCCTGCAGGTCTTCTGGGCCATCGCCCACACGACCTCCCTGACCAAAGCCGCCAAACTGCTGGGCCTGTCCCAGCCGTCGCTGTCCCAGCAGCTCGCGAGCCTCGAGGCGGTGATCGGGGGGCGGCTCTTCGACCGCACCCCGACCGCGATGGCGCTGACCGAGTTGGGCACGTCGATCCTTGGACGGGCCGAGGCGGTCCTGCGGAGCCTGCAGGAGTTCGAGGACTGCCTGCCGCAGGCCGGACGGCCAGCGGCCCGGACGATCCGGATCGCGGGCGTGTCGTCGGCCCTGCGCTGCGTCCTGCCCGGGGTGCTGCGCGCCCTGCGCGCGGAGCAGCCGCAGATCGACTTCGACCTGATCGAAGCCGCCCCGGCCGAGATCCTCGACCTCCTCTACGCCCGCCGCGCGAGCCTGGGCCTTCTGCCGGCGAACGCGGTCGCCGAGGCGGCCAGCGGCTTCCGCCAGGAGTTGGTGGCCGAGGACCCCTACGTGCTGGCTGTGCCGGCGGGACTGGACCTTTCGGACGTGCAGGACCCGATGCGGGACCTGACGGCCGCCGACCGCGACATGCTCCATGGCACGATCCAGTTCGCGTTCGGGACCCAGCACTCCCAGCGCCTCCAGGACTGGTACGACCAGATCCTCCCTGGCAACCGCCTCGCGGCCCAGGCGCGGAGCTTTGAGTTGGTCATCGAGATGGTGCGGAGCGGTCTCGGTGTCGGCGTGGTGCCCGCGCTCAGCGCCATGACCGGAGCCACGCCGCTGGACGGCGTCCGTCTCCATCGCACCGGGATCGAGCCACGCCGGATCGTGGCGATGTTTCCAGCCCACAGCCGCACGCAGGAGCCCTATGCGGGCCTGCTTGCTGCCCTGCGGGAGGCCGGGTCACGCCTCCGGCTTCCGCCCCTGGCCGATGCCCCGCCATTCCTCGCGCAGCGGGAAGCCCGGATGGCCCGATAGGCCGAGCTTATGACGCCCATAGATTGCGCCCTGTCAGATGCGCCACCTAGCCTGAAGGGGCAGGAACGTCGCCTGCGCCACCACGCGGCTCCACCGAACGGGGCCCGTAGCTAGGGAAGAGCATCACATGGCCTGGAAGACCCCCACCGTCGTCGAAGTGCCCGTCGGCATGGAAATCAACATGTACGCCTGCGCAAAGACGAAGTGACCTACGTCCTGCCGCGGCGAGGGAGGATGTGATGCCCAAGATCATCGTCCTGGGCGTCGCGGCAGGCGGCGGCGTGCCGCAGTGGAACTGCAACTGCGGCATCTGCCGGGCCGCCCGGCACGACCCTGGACTGCAGAGCGGGCAGGCCTCGCTGGCGGTCAGCGCGGACGGGCGGCACTGGTTCCTCGTGAACGCCTCGCCCGACCTGCGCGCCCAGGTGACCGCCACGCCTGCGCTGCATCCCGACCCCGCGCATCTGCGCCACACGCCCATCGCCGGAGTGGTCCTGACCAACGCCGAGGTCGACGCCGTGGCGGGGCTCCTGTCGATGCGCGAAGGCTCGTCCTTCGGCATCTGGGGGCCGCCCAAGGTGCTCGGGACGCTGGCCGCCAACCCGATCTTCGGCGTGCTGCCCCCCGACCGCGTGCCGCGACGCGCCCTTTCGCCCGGCGAGGCAGTGGACCTTCCCCTACCCGACGGAACGCCCTCGGGCCTCACCGTCGAGGCCTTCGACGTGCCCGGCAAGGTGGCGTGGTATCTCGAAGGCGCCGCGCCCGAGGGGGGCGACACGGTCGGCCTCACCTTCCGCGCCAGGGGCCGGACCGCCCATGTCGTGACGGCCTGCGCCCGCGTCACGCCCGACCTGGCCGAGCGGCTGCGGGGCGCCGACACCGTGTTCTTCGACGGCACGCTCTGGACCGACGACGAGATGATCCGCGCGGGCCTGGGCGCCAAGACCGGCCAGCGCATGGGGCACATCTCGATCTCGGGGGCGGACGGCTCGATCGCCGCCCTGGAGCCGCTCGGCATCCGCCAGAAGATCTTCATCCACGTCAACAACTCGAACCCGGTGCTGCGGCCGGATTCGCCCGAACGCATGGCGGCCGAGGCCGCCGGCTGGATCGTCCCCCAGGCAGGGAGCACCTTCTCATGACCCATCAATCGCCCATCCTGGCCGAACCGGACGAGCCGCTCGACAGCGCCGACGCGATGGAACGGCGGCTGCGCTGGATCGGGGCCACGCGTTACCATTCGCTGCACCCGTTCCATAAGCTCCTGCACGGGGGCAAGCTCGGCAAGGGGCAGGTGCAGGCCTGGGCGCTGAACCGCTACTATTACCAGAGCTCCATTCCCATCAAGGACGCGGTGGTGCTGTCGCGCTTCCGCGACCGCCAGCTCCGGCTCGAATGGCGGCACCGGATCGAGGATCACGACGGCTTCTTCGACACCGAAGGCGGGATCGAGCGCTGGCTCAAGCTGACCGACGGCCTGGGCCTCGACCGCACCTACGTCGAGTCCACCCGGGGCATCCTCGCCGCCACGCGCTTCGCCGTCGACGCCTATGTCCATTTCGTCCGCGACCGCACGCCGCTGGAGGCCATCGCCTCCTCGTTGACCGAGCTTTTCGCGCCGTCGCTGCACGAGGAGCGGATCGCCGGGATGCTCAGGCACTACGACTTCATCAATCCGTCAGTGATGACCTACTTCCAGCGGCGGCTCGATCAGGCGCCCCGCGACGCCGACTTCGCGCTCCGCTACGTGCGCGAGAACGCCCGAACCCCCGAGGAGCGGCAGGCCGTCTGCGATGCGCTGACCTTCAAGACCGACTGCCTCTGGGTCCAGCAGGACGCGCTCCACCACGCCTATGTGCTGGGCCACGTGCCGCCGGGCGCGTTCCGGCCGGAGGCGTCCTGATGCGACCGGAGATCGCCCCCGAGAGCGTGCCCCGCCTGCCCCGCCACGTGAAGCTGCGCCACGACAAGGCCCGCGACCGCTGGCTGATCCTGGTGCCCGAGCGGGTGCTCGTGCCCGACGACACCGCCGTGGCCGTCCTGTCCCGCGTCGACGGCGCCCGCAGCGTCCGCGACATCGCCACCGACCTGGCCCAGACCTACCACGCCGCCGTCGACGTGATCCTCGCCGACAGCATCGCGCTGCTTCAGGATCTCGCCGACAAGGGCTTCCTCGCCGTCACGGAGCCGCGCCATGCCTGAGGACCACGCCGCCGACATCCAGCTCGTGTCCCGGGCGGGCGAGGATACGGGTCGCAGCCATGGCCTGCCCCTCGCCGTTCTGGCCGAGATCACGCATCGCTGCCCGCTCCAGTGCCCCTACTGCTCGAACCCTTTGGCGATGGAGCCGGGCTCGAACGAGCTGCCCACCGCCGACTGGCTGCGGGTCATCGACGAGCTGGCCGAGTTGGGCGTGCTCCAGATCCACTTCTCGGGCGGGGAGCCCACGGCCCGGCGCGACCTGGGCCAGATGATCGCCCGGGCGACCGAGGCCGGCCTTTACTCCAACCTCATCACCTCTGCCGTGGGGCTCACGCGCGACAAGCTGGCGGCGCTGGTCGAGGCTGGCCTTTGTCACGTCCAGATCAGCGTCCAAGGCGCCGAGCCCGCGCTGGCCGACCGAGTCGGCGGCTACCGGGGCGGCCATGCCAGGAAGCTGGAGGCCGCGCGCTGGACGCGCGACCTGGACCTCCCGTTGACCGTCAACGCGGTGATGCACCGCCAGAACCTGCACCAGCTTCCCGCGATCATCGACATGGCGGTCGGGATGGGCGCCTCGCGGCTGGAGGTCGCCAACGTCCAGTACTACGGCTGGGCGCTGAAGAACCGCCATGCCCTGATGCCCACCCCCGCGCAGGTCGAGGACTGCACCGCGACGGTCGAGGCCGCCCGCGACCGTCTCAGGGGCGTGCTGGAAATCGACTACGTCATCCCCGACTACTACGCCAAGCGGCCCAAGCAGTGCATGGGGGGCTGGGGACGGCAGTTCTTCAACATCTCGCCCTCCGGCAAGGTCCTGCCCTGCCACGCCGCCGAGACGATCACCGGCCTTGAGTTTGACTCCGTCCGCGACCGCCCGCTGGCCTGGATCTGGGAGCATTCGAAGGCGCTCAACATCTATCGCGGCACGGACTGGATGCCCGAGCCCTGCCGGAGCTGCGAATGGAAGGAGGCCGACTTCGGCGGATGTCGCTGCCAGGCCTTCGCCCTGACCGGATCGGCGGGCAGCACCGACCCGGCCTGCGCCAAGTCACCCCTGCACGACCACATCTTCGCCCTCGCCGAAACCGAGGCCGGCGAGGAGCGCAACCGGTTCATCTATCGCAACCTCTCGGGCGGGACCGAGGAGGCCGGACCCGCGTGATGGACGGCGGGGACGAGGGGTTCCATCTCGAGGTGGGCGACGGGCACCGGATCTGGGTCCAGCCCTGGGGCCACCCGGCGGGCGCACCGGTCCTGTTCCTGCATGGCGGACCGGGCAGCGGCTGCAACCCCGGGCAGCGCACGCTATTCGATCCCTCGCGCCACCGCGTGATCTTCGTGGATCAGCGCGGCGCGGGCCGGAGTCTGCCGTCCCGCGCGCGCCACGCCAACACCACCCAGCACCTCCTGATGGACCTCGAACGTGTCCGCGAGCACCTGGGGCTGGAACGCTGGCTCCTCGTGGGCGGCTCCTGGGGGGCGACGCTGGCCCTGGCCTATGCCCAGGCGCACAGGGACCGCATCACGGGCCTCGTTCTACGGGCGACCTTTCTTGGCACCCGGGCGGAGATCGACTGGGCCTTTGGCGCGGGCCTTCAGGCATTCCACCCTGCGCTTCGCGACGCCCTTCTCGACCTCGTGCCCCCCGAGGATCGCCACGATCCCCTCCCGGCCCTCTGGCGACGGATCCTCGACCCGGATCCGGGCGTTCACGCGCCCGCTGCCCGGGGATGGTTCCATATCGAGCGTGCCCTGTCCGAGCTCGTTCCCCCGCGAACCTCCTTGCCACAGGCCCAGGACGGCCCTCTTCCGGCCACGCCATTCATGGAGGCGCACTACTTCCTCCATAACTGCTTCCTGTCCGAGGGTGATCTCCTCGCCGGCGCCTCCAGGCTACACGGCTTGCCTGGGGTGATCGTGCAGGGACGCTACGACCTGCTCTGCCCTCCGGCGACCGCCTACCGCCTGGCCGCCCGCTGGCCCGACGCGCGCCTGGTGATGGTCGAAGCGGCCGGCCATTCCCTGGGTCACCCCGAGATCGCCGCCGCGGTCCGCGAGGGCGTGGCCTCACTGACCTCGTGATCCTCGGCAAATTGGAAGACGCCCGGCCGCTGGTACAAGGCCGCCCGCAAGGCGGCGTCCGGTCCCAGCACCGCGACCGGCCCCTCGGGAATGGCCGCATCAAGGGCATGGGACAGATCGACCAGATCTTCGGACGTGGCCGACAGGACCGCCTCGAGTTCCGCCTGGCGGAGGTCGTCGGTCAGGCCGACCAGATGCCGCTGCAGCAGATCGAGGGCCTGGCTGTCCGGCGGAAGCGGTCGGTCCAAGGCCCCGACCGCTCCGATCATGGCCCGATCAAGAAGATCCGGGTTCACCACCCGACGCAGCCATGCGCCGCTTTGCGCATAAGCGTCGAGGGTCCGCAGGATGTGCGGGTCCCGGAACGACAGGAAGCTCGCCATGCCAGTCTGGCTGTCGAACATGACCGTCGTGCCATAGGCGCCCCCAGCCACGCGGACCGTATCCCACAACCAGCCCGTTGAAATCGCCCCAAGCCCGATCCGCGCCGCGCCGATCCTGTGAAAGCCCACCTTGGGCAGGTCCGCGGCCGAGCCGACCGCCTGCACGGGCAGAGGGATGGCATGGGCCTCTCGGGAGCAGGAGGGCCCCGTGCTCTCTTGGGGACGGGGCGCACGGGGGTCATCCGGTCGGGCCACGGCCGCGATCAGCATCCGGCCCGGCTTCGGATCGTCCAAGCCCGACAGGCCCAGCGTCAGGCGCGAGGCGGCAAGCAGGCGGGATCGAAGGCTCCGAAGCTCATCGAGGACCCGGTCCGGCGACGTCGCCATCCTGGCTTTGAGGCGTTTCAGGAACCCAAGCTGGCCAAGACCATCCAGCCGATCGGCCATGGCCCCCGCAAGGCCGTTGCTCGCGCGGAGGCGGAGGTTCACCACCTGATGCCCCGCGGACAGGAGACGGCCCTCCTGACGCGAGATCTCCTCCGAGAGGATCGCCGCCACCCGGAGAGGCTCTGGCGCGAACTCGGCCCCGATCATCTCGGCCATGCGGCAGATCAGTTCGTCCTTCCGCTCGGCGAGTCCTTTGCCGCGCAGCACCAGGCCGGCGGCCGACCGCCGTGGGCCGGCCCGGCTCCAGACCTCCGCGTGGATCAGGTCGGTCGGGGCGTTGCCTCGGCCTTCGACCATCAAGCGTCCCAACACCGGCGCATAACCGAGCCCGTCGGGTGAAAGGCCGCCCAGATCCATGGTCAGGTCGGCCCGCACGAGGCCGACCTCCCCCAGGTCCATCAGCAGGACCGGCCCCCGGGCCTGGGTCGGCACACGGGTGATGTCATGGGGAAGTTCGGCCCGGGACAGGACAGGCAGGCCGTGAGGTGTGGCTCCAGTGGGCCCAGCTTGTTTGCGCCGTGCCGCCGTCCTGCGGGCGAGCGCCTTGCGCTCGGTCATCGACAGTTGTCGCCCAAGCGCCGCGAGACGCTCCGCCTCGGTGTCGGGCTCGGCTGGGCCCGGCTCGAGTGAGAGCGTCACGCGGTGCGGGTTGTCCACCAGATCCGTCCGGATCAGTTCCCGCAGGGCATCCTGTCCGCCGGTCACACGGGCTCTAAGCCGCGTCAGAGCCGGCCCATGATTCAGGCAGTCGATCGGATCGGCCCCATGCCGCCATGCTCCGAGGATCCGGTCGAGGACGACCAGCCCACGCGGCCGAGGGCCGGAGACATTCTCGCGCAGACGCAACTCGAGCAGGTCCAGCGCCTGTTCCAGGCAGCCAGCCTCGAAACCCTGCCGAGCGAACAGGTCCAGTTGGGACAGGATAGCCTCCTTGACCCGTCCGACCTGCCCGGGGTCGATCGCCTCGAACCCCATGGTGATCACAGGCTGCCGCAAAGCTTGCAAGCTGGGCGTCCCGGCCAGGATCCGTCCCTGCCCCAAGGTGCGCAGGATTTCCGGCAGGGGGCTGTCCGGCCGTCCGGACAGGAGAAGCGTCATCAGCTCACGACCGAGGGGGCCCAACGAACCTACATCGGCTGGCAAGACCCAGCTCATCGCCATGAGGCCAAGTCCGCCCGGAGCAAGCTGGCCGAGCCGGAGCCGCACGGACCGCGGGACCTTGAACGCCGATGGAGCGTCCACCCGTGGCGTCGGCTCTCCACGGTCGAACGTATCGAGATGCCGGGCGATCTGATCGAGCCGGGTCTGGATGTCATGGGCGCCCCACAGAAAGATCAGGGCATTGGAGGGGTGGTAGTGACGCCGGTGGAAGGCCAGCAGATCGGAGTGGGTCAGGTCCGGGATTGCTCCTGGTGCGCCTCCGTAGGCCTTGGCATAAACCGTTCCGGGGAGGAGGGCCGCCCTCGTCTCCTCCAGGAGACGATTTCCAGGGATGGCGAAGTGGCCCCTCATCTCGGCGTGCACGACGCCGCCAGACCGAGGCTGCCCAAGGGGCTCGTCCAGAGACAGGTGCCAGGCCTCCTCCTCGAAGGCCGATTTTCGAAGCAAAGGCCGCAGGACGGCGTCCAGCATGACGTCGATCAGGTTGCCCATGTCGGCCTTGCTTTGACTCGCAAGGTGATAGCTGGTCCGGTCAGGGCCCGTCGTCGCGTTGAGATAGGTCAGGAGTGAGCCTTGAAGCAGGCCGGCGAAAGGCCGGGGCATAGGATAGGTGCGCGACCCACGGAAAACGAGGTGCTCCAGAATGTGGGCTGCCCCCGTGTCATCCACGGGCAGGGTGGGAAAGGTGATCGCGAACAGCATGTTCGGATCCTCGTTCGCCACGACGACCACATCCGCCCCAGTCCTACGATGCGTGAAGCGCCATGCCATCCCGCCCAGCTCAGGCAAGGGCCGCATCGACGTCACCAAGAACGAGCCATGTGCTGCCAATCGGGACTCGTGCCTATCGGAAGATTCAAGGTGCCAACGTCATGGCATCCTGCCTAGCCCAACGACGATCGGCCACAATTATCTGTTTGGAAAATTGGAGATGAACGTCGGCCAACTGCCGATCCAAGAATGGACTCTGGTCACAGCGCCCCCGTCCCGAGGCGGCGCGCCTCGCGGCGCTTGGGCGACAAGCCAGGTCTCGAGGGCTTCGAAGACCGGCTTGGCTTTGGCCTGCCGGATCTCGGCCCGGCGTTCCGGTGGCGAGCCGCGGGCCTCGACCTCGACGGCGTAGAGCTGGGCGATCCGCCCGATGGCCTCCTCGGCGATGGCCGACCCTTGGGCCTGATGCATGTCGACGAACCTGCGCCGGACATGGGCCATGCAGGCCACCTCGTGGACGCTGCCGGCGCGGTAGAGATCCTCGAAGCCGGCGTACCCATCCGCATGCATCCAGCCCTCAAAGCCGGTCAGGTGATCCTTCGGGTGCCGGCCCTTGCGATCTCCGGAGAAGCGATATCGAGCCAGGGTCCGCCACGGGCCCGAGGACCATGGCGAGGGCCGCCGAGGGCGTGTTGGTGCCCCAGGGACGCTCGTCGCGGCCATAGGTCCAGAGCCGGGGCGTCTGGGTCTTGCCGGTGCCGGGCGCGAGCATGCTCACGGGCGTGTCGTCGGTGAAGATCGCCTCGCCGGACCGCACATGCCGCCCGATGGCATCGGCCAGGGGCTCGAGGAGCGCGGTGGACTTGCCCACCCAGTCCGCCGAGGTGGAGCGGTCGAGATCGAGGCCGTCGCGCTCGAAGATCTGGCTCTGCCTGGAGAGATGCGCTGATCGGGCTACGCGCCAGGGACGGCTCTCGCGACAATGGGCGCCGTCATCAGCATGCAGGGAGTTCGTTCCATGGAGTTCTTTGTGGGTCTCGACGTGTCGTTGGATGAGACGCATCTCTGCATCATCGACGAAGGCGGCCGCATCGTGAAGGAAGGGCGATGCGCCAGCGAGCCTGGGGTGATCGCGAGGGCGATCCGGCATCAGGGGCGCAGAAGCCAGCATGTGGGCTTGGAGACCGGCAACCTTTCCCAGTGGCTCTTCAATGTGCTGACGAAGGAGGGCTTCGCCGTCTCGGTGATGAAGGCGCGCCATGTGCGCGCCGCGTTTGCCGCGATGCGGGTGAAGACGGATCGCAACGACGCCCGCGGGATCGCGCAGCTCGTCCGCCTGGGCTGGTTCAAGTGCGTGCATGTCAAGTCGCTCGATGCCCAGGAGACGCGGGCCCTGCTGACGGCGCGCGCGTTCCTGGTCGAGAAGATCACCGCGACGGAGCACTCGCTACGCGCCGCCTTGCGCAACTTCGGCCTGAAGATGGGCCCCGTGGCCCGGCCCCACTGGGCGGTCCGGGCGCGGGAATTGGTGGTGGGCCACGGCGTTCTCGAGCAGATCGTCGAAGCCATGCTGCGCGTGCGCGCACTCCTGCTCGATGAGATGGGCAGCGTCGACGGGCGTCTTGTCGCCTTGGCCAAGTCGGACCCGGTGACGCGCCTGCTGATAACTGCGCCCGGCGTAGGCGTCGTGGTCGCCCTGAGCTTCCGAAGCGCGGTCGATGATCCCAACCGGTTCCGGCGAACGCGCGACGTCGGTGCATGGCTGGGGTTGACCCCTCGCCGATGGCAGTCGGGCAACACCGACCTCGTCGGGCGGATCACGGAAGCCGGCGACGATCGGGGGCGCACCATGCTGCTGGCCATGTGGAAGTCCGCCACCGCCTTCTGGGCGACGCCGCAGGATTCGGCCTACGCCAGGAACTTCGCCCGGGCATGAGACGACAACAGACCTTACCGCGCGTCCCGCCTAGCTGGAGGGCCGCTGCCGATCCGATCCGCAGCCGCATGGAGGCGGTCGGTGTCCCGAGCAGGGACGAAGGACGGGATGAGGCCGCATCTGCCCATGTCGCCATGAGCACGAGGTACAGATTAAAAGCCTCCCGCCCCACCATAGTCCGCATCTTGTGGCGGCGTGCCGACCACGGACAGAAGCAAGGACCTGCTCGACGGATGCTTGACCCAACCCGCTCGATCACAGAAGCGGAAGGTGGTCGGCATACTTGCTGACAAGCACATGGGCGAGAAGGCCAGGACCCGGACAGCCTCGCTCGATGGGTCGCAATGGCAGCGGCGCCTGGGCGAATCGCTCGCAGCCCGAGTAGGCCAGCCTCGGGCGCACGATGCGGTTTACGCTGAACCGGCCGGGGACGTATTCGAGCTCCTTCGTCACGTCCTCACCAAGGCGCCGCAACGCTCCACCACAGCCGGCGCAGCAGTCGCTCGCCGCCGTGAGCTCGACCTTCTGGCGCGGGATGTGGTCGGGGATCGGACGGCGTTTGGGCAGGTCCGTCTCTTCCACATCCGGAAGCCGCAGCTTCGCCGCCATCGCGGCCGAGGCGATCTCGCTGGTCTCGAGCGCCAGTTGCAACTGCTCGGCGGTCTCTGACGAGGCGCCGAACCGGTGAACGCGGTGGCCGGCGTGCTGATGGCGCAGCTTCTCGATCAGGATCGCCTGGGCTTTGACCTCGGCCAGGAGCCGCGCCGCAGAGGCCCGCAGGTTCTCAGGGTCGTGCGGCAGCGCGTGAGCGCTCGCCATTGTCCTCGGACCAATGGCGGACAACGGCTCGCTCCAGCATGGCGCAACGCTATCCGGCCGGCTTTAGTGAAGGAATTCCGTTCACTCCGCTCTCACCGTCTATCCGGCCGTCAGAGGCTGCCAGCTCCGCTGCGGCACCTGCCAGTCTATGCCCTCGTGCGATCATCCATGTTGGTGCCCCTCCTGGGCAGGCAGATGTGCCCTCAGGTCGACCTGCTCGACGGTCCGTTCGCGGAGGGCGTGCAGGCTGGCGATCACCTCGGGGGTGTCGTCGAAGAGGTAGGCGCCGCTGGGCTGTGGGTCGAGGAGGATGCGGCCGGCGCGGATCTGCACGTGGAGCCACTTCGCCGGGATCGCCATCCGCTCGGCCATGGCCGTGACGCCGAGCCGGCCGGGCGCATGGCACCAGCGTGTCCGCGGCGTCCTCGTCCTCAGCCCAGCCGCGAGGCGGAGGCCCTGAACGATGACGGACCAGCAGGTTGCGGCTGCTGTAGGCCATCGCCGCCGCTTGGCTCGGTTCCGTCTTCACCGCCACAAACCGCATCGTGGCCCGCGACGCCGCCTCGGCAACGGCCTCCGCATCGGCCATGTCATTCTTCTGTCGCTTCACATACGGTTTGACATAAGCCGGCGGGATCCGCCTCACGGCATGCCCCAGCGACGCGACGGCCCGTGCCCAGTGATGCGCACTCGCGCAGGCCTCCATCGCCACCGTGCCGCGCGGCCACTCCGCAAAGAGCCTCAGCACCTGGGGCCGGGTCAGCTTTCGCCGGAACACGACCGACCCGTCCGCCGCGGCCCCGTGCGCCTGGAACCCAGACTTCGCCAGATCCAGGCCCATGATGCCAAGCTCTCCCACGGACGCCCTCCTCGCTAGCGGAGCTTCAACACCCGCTACCTTGGCACACAGATGCCGTTGGGAGGCGTCCACCCCATGGCTTACGGCGCCGGGGCGGGCGGCCGGTGGGCTCTGGCTGGCCCTGGAAGGCCAAAGAGCCCCCCTGTGCAGGGAGGCTCTTTGGGGGGTCGTTCTTG
>NZ_JAFMST010000023.1 GCF_017916275.1 Rubellimicrobium arenae | reverse complement strand
CCGCGGGCCCTCCAGGTTCACCTCCATGATCTCCAACGGCCGGCCAGCCGCCACAGCCACCGCAGCCCGCGTGCGCATCGTGGTCCTCCTCCCCCTCGCATGGACCGCCTGCCGGCGTTGCCATGGATCGTATTTTGGGAACTCATGGTGATACGATGGAGAGCGATTTCAACTTCACGACGAACATGTAAGACTTAAGTTGTAGAGAGCCCGGGGAGAGCCCTCATGCGGAACGTCCTGACTTCGGTGATCGCAGGAATTTTCCTTTCGACCTCGGCAGGTTCGGCCTTTGCGGCCGACTCGGGCGATCCCGACTGGCCCTGCATCCAGAGAAAGATCGACCACCTCTCGATCGGCGTGATGTGGCCGACACCGATCCCGGAAGGCGCCGCGCCGCTGCCCGAAGAGCTGGAGGAGGTGGCGGCCCGTCTGGCGCTGCGGCGCGTGTCGGAGGAGGACGCGCGGGAGATGGTGGCGCGGGTCGCCGCCGACCATCCGGACTTCGGCACCGATGACTTCGGACGCCTCTTCCAGACGGCCTTCGCGCATATCGACCGCCAGCGCGCGGACATCGTCGCGGGGATCGGTCGCTATGCTCACAACCAGGCCCGGCTGTCCGCCGAGCTCGAGGAGCTGCGGGCCGAGATGTCCCGGCTTGAGGCCGCCGATCCGCCCGATTACGACCGCATGGACGAGGTGGAGAAGGAGATCGACTGGCGCGTCCGGATCTTCAACGACCGCAATCGCGCCCTGACCTATGTTTGCGAGTCACCCGTCCTTCTGGAGCAGCGCGCCTACGCCATCGCGCAGATTATGCTGAACGCCGTGGACGAGTAGGGCGACCGCTCATTCCCATTCGAGCTCGGTGTAGGCCATCGTGGCGTTGCGGGCATTGTGGACGTCGAACAGGTCCCAGGCGTCTTTCTCGCCCTGCCCCGCACGGGCCGCCGCCTCGGAGATCCCGGCCCCCTCGGCCAGCAGGGCGCGCAGGTCCCGGGCCAGCGTGTCCAGGTAGCGGCGGACCGGGGCCACTCCGTCCGGCCAGGGCAGCAGCGGGCCTCCATGGCCCGGCACGATCTGCGTCACCCCACCGCCGCCCATGTCATCGAGGACCGTCAGCCATCCGCCCAGGGAACCGTCCAGGGTCGGCAGATGCCGGTCCACGACCAAGTCGCCCGCGATGATCGTGCCGGTCGATCGGTCGACCACGGTCACGTCCGCCACGCTGTGCGACACGGGCCAGGCCTGCAGCTCGATCAGGCGCCCGCCCAGATCAAGAACCTCCGAACCGTCGATGGTGCGGTCCACCTCGGGGATGCCGCTGCCGAGGAATGGTCCGCCGATCTGCCGCCGTCCCTGGTCGAGGTAGCTCTCCGCCCGGACCGCCAGCGCCTCGGGAAGGCGGGCATGGGCCAGGACCTCGGCCCCGGCGTCGATCAGCGCCGTTCCCCCGAACACATGGTCGGGGTGGTAATGGGTGAGCACGAGCGCCCGGATCGGCCGGTCCGTCCGGGCCCGGATCGCAGCGACGACCCCCTCTCCCAGGGCACGCGACCCGCCCGCGTCGATCACCGCCACCGCCTCGTCGCCGATGACGAAGGCGATGTTGCCGATGTCGCCGCCGTTGTCGGGGTCGGCCAGTGCCACATCGCCGACATGCACGAAAAGGCCGGGGCCGACCTCCTCGAAGTTCAGGGGCGGCGCGGACATTGGGCCACATCGCACGGCCCCGACCTCGTAGTCGCGCCGCCAAGCCTCGATCCGTGGGCGGGCCGCGGCCTCGGCGGCGGCGCAGTTGGCTGCGCCCACCGGGACGGTCCGCTCGACGCAGGTCTCCGGCGCGCCCGGCAGGCAGAGCAGAGCGAGGACATCGATCATGAGGCCACCCAAAGTGTTTCGACTTGCCCCGCCCCGGGCACTATCTTGTCCCTCCTAGGGTAGCCCTCGATGGGAGGTTCGCCATGACGCGATCGTTGCTTGCCCCATTCCTCATCGCTCTGCTTGCCGGTCCGCTCCCGGCCCAGGACAGATCCAACCCACTCATGGATGGGGGTGCATGGGACGAGTTGGCCCATGACATCCTTGGCAGCGTCGTGCCCGTTCCGGCCGGGGACGCGCTGGCGCTGGAGGCGCCCTACCGCGCGGACGACGCGGCGACCGTCCCCATCCACCTGGTCCAGCCACGGGACGCCCGTCCGATCGAACGCCTCATGCTCGTCATCGACGAGAACCCTGCCCCGGTCGCCGCGGAGATGGCCTTCGGCCCCGGCATGATGCCGCTCGACCTGGAGATGCGGGTCCGGGTGAACCAATATTCGAACGTGCGGGCCATCGCGACGCTGGACACCGGGGACACGCTGATGACCGGCCGCTACGTGAAGGCGTCGGGCGGCTGCTCCGCGCCGGCCAGCCGGTCACCGGGCGAAGCGCTTGCCGGCCTGGGCGAGATGCGCCTGCGCGAGTTCGGCGCGGCGGAGGACGGCCGCCGCGAGGCCCAGGTGATGATCCGGCACCCGCAGTTTTCCGGCCTCCAGCGCGACCAGGTGACCCAGCTCTGGATCCCGGCGCATTTCATCGGCCTGTTCGAGGTGTTCCAGGGGGACGAACTGCTGTTCCGCCTGGAGGGCGGGATCTCGGTGTCGGAGAACCCGGTGTTCCGCTTCCGCTACACCGACAACGGATCGCCGGGCTTCCGCGTTCATGTGGAGGACACCGACGGCAATGTCTTCGACCAGACCTTGCCCAAGGGGTCGGGGACCTAGAAGCAGAGGATCTCCGCTTCGGCCTGCGCCCGTCGCAGGTCGGCCACGGCCCCGCGCACCAGGGCGTTGTCGCGGAAGAGCG
Organism: Rubellimicrobium arenae; assembly: GCF_017916275.1. Taxonomy (GTDB): domain Bacteria; phylum Pseudomonadota; class Alphaproteobacteria; order Rhodobacterales; family Rhodobacteraceae; genus Rubellimicrobium; species Rubellimicrobium arenae. Next base: position 17,476 of record NZ_JAFMST010000023.1, on the reverse strand, counting down.
AGGACCGTTCGCCGCTCGTCTGCTGCAAGGCCAGGATCGCCTCGGCTTCCACATACTTGTCGTAGGGGATGATCGAGGCGATCCGGTCGATCGAGCAGGAGCACTGCTCCAGCGCCTGACGGTTCTCGCCGTTCACGGCCATGCAGGCGAAGACGTATTCGGCCCGCGCCACCGTCGGATAGTCGTTGAGCCGGGCCGCCGCGTCCTGCGCCGCCGCGGGCCCGGCCAAGGCCAGGAGCATCAGGCCCCAAGGCGCCTTCATGGCGTGATCCCGGCCAGGGTCAGCGAGGTTTGGTCAACCGGTTCGGCCCCGGCCGCCCCGGATTCGGTGCGGATCGAGTGATACCAGCCGGGCACCGACTCCGAGACCACGACATGGATCTCGAGATCGGCGAAAGGACCAAGCTCGGCCCGATGCGCGTCCTCGGCAAAGGGCAGAAGGACGACCTCGGTCGCGGGAATGGGGCCCCCGTCCCAGTCCACCGTCACATCCTCGATCCGGCCCGTTCCAGCGAGCGAGTCCCTGATGCGGTTGCGGATGTAGAAGGGGCTGCCGCCGGTCGCTTCGGCAATGCGGCGGACCGTCTGCTCGAGGAAGAGCATCGCGATGGGGTTGCCGGTCGCCGCATTGAAGCGTCCGAGCGGCTGGGCCGCGTCCCCGCCCCCCTCCCGACGGCCTTCGACCATGGCGCTTCCGTCCGGCTGCAGGCCCACGACGATCTCGCGCCAGTCCTCGCCGGGCGGGGCCTCGGCGGGACCTTCGCCCTCGTAGGTCAGTCTGGTGCCCTGGGAAAGGCCATCGAGCGTTCCCGTCCGGAAGACGAGGTCGAAGGCACTCTCGGCCCGGAGCGCGCCCCCGGCCGTCAGAGCTGCGCAGAGCGCAATCGCGGCAATCCTTCCCATGACTCTCCTCCCCAGATGTCATGTATCCGGGCCATCAAAGCCCGGACCGGGAGGAGATGTCCACCGTCCTGCGCGGGATACCGTGTCCCGCGCGACGATCAGGCGGCGCGGCCCGGCTGGATCGGCTGGCAGGTCCAGCGCTGGATCTGCCAGCCCGGATGCTCATTCACCCACTGGGCCAGCTGCGGCTGGGCCCCGATGTTGCAGGCACTTACCGAGACGTCGGAAAACTGCAGCGCCCGATCTTCGCAGGTGGAAGGCGACGCGCTCAGGCAGACCACGAAAGCAAGCTCGATCATCGATAAGGCACTCCATCACAGGGCCGGGCAAGGGCGAAGCTTAATCTCTTGGAGGCAACATGCCTCCAGCGTCCAAGCCTAGCCGCTCTTGGTTAACCGATCCTGAACGGAAATGCTCAGCGACTGAGCCGCTCCGCATGAAAATTGACGTGATCTGCCATGAAGGTGGAGATGAAGTAGTAGGAATGGTCGTAGCCGGGGTGCCGCCGGAGCGTCAGGGGAATGCCGGCCGCCTCGCAGGCCCGCTCGAGCAGTTCGGGCCGAAGCTCGCGCTCGAGGAAGTTGTCCGCCCCGCCCTGATCGACGAGGATCTCGTCCAGCCGGGCGCCGTCCTCGATGAGAGCCACGGCGTCATGGCGGCGCCAGGCGGCGCGGTCCGGCCCCAGATAGGCGCCCAGCGCCTTTTCTCCCCAGGGCACCTGGCTGGGCGCGACGATCGGCGCGAAGGCCGACACCGACCGGAACCGCCCCGGCAGCGAAAGCGCCAGCGTCAGCGCCCCGTGCCCACCCATGGAATGGCCGAAGATGCCCTGCCGGCCCATGTCGGCCGGGAACTGCGAGCCGACCAGCGCGGGCAGTTCCTCGGTGATGTAGGTCTTCATGTTGTAGCGCCCGGCCCAGGGGGCCTGGGTCGCGTCCAGGTAGAAGCCCGCGCCCTGCCCCAGGTCGTAGGCCGGATCGTCCGCCGCGTCGCCCCGGGGCGAGGTATCGGGACACACGATGATAAGGCCGGCCTCGGCGGCGGCTCGGCGATACTCGCCCTTTTCCATAACATTGGCGTGGGTGCAGGTCAGCCCGGACAGGTACCAGAGCACCGGGCAGGGCCTCGACGCCGCAGCCGGAGGCAGGAAGACCGCAAAGGTCATGTCATTGCCTGCCGCCTCGGACGGATGGCGGCACACAAGCTGCCGGCCTCCGTGGGCCGCCCATTCCGATACGAGTTCCATGGGGTCTCCTCCCGCTTCGCCGTCCCTTGGCGAGGGTAGTTCAATCAGATCAGGCCCCACATCCGCAACCAGGGACCGTTCCCGCCCGGGAGGACGGGGCGGCGGACCATTGCCGCCGCCCCGTCCCGCCTGTCGCCAAGAGTCCGGAGGACGCCTCCCTTCGCCCCCCGGCCCCCGGCGGGCGTCAGGCGTTCACGGCCAGCTTCGATCGCGTCTGGTGCTCGTGGGTCCAGGTCGCGATGTAGTCCATCAGCGCCGGCGAGAGGCAGTCATAGGGTTCAAGCCCGATCTGTCTCAGCCGGGCGCGGATCCCGTCCATCTCCTTGGGATCCACGCCGGCCTCGATCACCGATGACACGAAGGCCGCAAAGCCCGGCTGCGCCCAGCCCTTCCCCTCGAACCGCTCGGGGTGGACGAAGGCCAGTCCCTGGAAGGGATGCTCGCGCTCGACCGGGCCATACATGTGGACGCCGCAGGCCCGGCAGCGATGCCGCTGGATCAGGGCCGAGGAATCGACGACCTCGAGTTTGTCGCCGTTCTCGATCACGGACACCTTGTCCACCGGGGCGACGGCGACGACCGAGAAGATCGCCCCGTCGGGCTTCCAGCATTTGGTGCAGCCACAGGCGTGGTTGTGCGCGACCTGCCCCTCGATGCGCACGCGGACCGGGCGGTCCGAGCAGTTGCAGACCAGCACGCCTCCGGAAAAGTCCGGGGCTGTCGGCGCGATCCCGTCGTCGAGTGCAGGATGCAGCTGGGTTATGGCCATTCCTTGTCCTCCTCCCGTTCTGGAAGCGGAGTTTCCGCCCATTCATGGCGCCCGGTTCGTTCCGGGGCGCGCCCCCCAACGCTAGCACGGCACGGAACCACGCAAGCAGGAAAATCGCGCCTCCGAGCCGAAGGCCGCCAGAAGGCTGGGGGCCGTCCCGCAGCCCGGGCCCTGACGAACCGGAGGCGACGGAAACCCAGGACCGTGCCGTTCAACCGGAGCCTTCGGCCGCAGGATCATGCCGCGCCAAGGCCCTCCGCACGGGGACGACCCGGATCTGCAGCGGCCCATGCGGCCCGGAACAGTTCGGGCCGTCGCTCGTTGCGGCAGGTCCACCCCGACCAAGGGAGACGACGCACGTGAACAGATCCCCCCGTCCCACCCCGGGAGCCCTGCCGTCAGCCTGGCTCGGCCCCCTCCTGATGATGGTGCTTGCAGTCCTTGCGCCGGTGCGGGCCGTCGCACAGGCGGCGCCGGATCTTTCCGTGACCAGGCCCGCCATGTCCTGCGGCGACCTGACCGGGCTCGACCTTGCCGGGATCGGGGGCGAGGACAGCCGGGTCCTCCAGGCCGCCGAGGTCACGAATGACGGCATCGCCGCCTGCTCGGTCACTGGCCGACTGGCCCCCGCCATCACCTTTGCCGTGGTGCTCCCGACCGAGACCTGGACGCAGCGCTACCTCCAGCTGGGCTGCGGCGGCCTGTGCGGGCGGCTTAGCCTGGGCGAGGTCGGGGCCGCATCGGGGTGCGCCCCCCTTGCCGCGGGCGGCTTCGCGATCGCGTCGACCGACATGGGTCATCAGGGCATGGACGTCGCCTGGGGCGATGACCCGCGGAAGCGGGCGGATTTCGCTCATCGCGCCCACCACCTGACCGCCCTGGCGGCCAAGGCGGTGATCCAGGCCTTCTACGGGCAGCCGCCCGCCTACTCCTATTTCAACGGCTGCTCGGACGGGGGGCGCGAGGCGCTGATCGAGGCCCAGCGTTATCCGGACGACTTCGACGGGATCATCGCCGGCGCCCCGGCGGCGAACTTCCAGGTGCAGAACGGGCTGTATCACGCCTGGCAATGGCGCGCGAACCACGACGCGGACGGGCAGGCCATCCTTCTGGCCGACCGCCTGCCGATCCTGCACGACGCGGCGCTGGCGGCCTGCGACGGGATCGACGGGCTGGAGGACGGCCTGATCGCGAACCCTCTCGCCTGCCGGTTCGACCCCGGCACGATCCAGTGCGCCGACGACGCGGCCGACCCTGCGGCCTGCCTCACCGCCGCCGAGGTCGATGCCGCGCGCAAGCTCTATGACGGGCCGCGCGACGCCCGCACCGGGGCACGGCTCACGATCGGAGGACCGCAGCCCGGCTCCGAGCTGCGCTGGACGGTGTTCGTGCCCGAAGCGCCCGGCGATGAGGTTCCAAGCGGAAGCCATGCCCTGGAGCACCTGACCGGACTGGCCTTTCCCGAGAACCCGCCCGAGGGCTTCACCCTCGCCGACCTCAGCTTCGACCTCGACACCTTCGACAGGCTCGCCGTCCTGCACCCACTGTATGATGCGACCAATCCCGACCTGTCCGCCTTCGCGGCGAGCGGGGGCAAGCTCATCCTTTACCATGGCTGGTCGGACACCGACATCTCGCCCCTGAACACCGTTGCCTACTACGAGGCGGTCAGGAGCCGGATGGGCGCGGACGAGGCGAGCTCCTTCACTCGGCTGTACCTGGTGCCGGGCATGTATCACTGTTCGCAGGGCGAAGGCCCGTACGAGTTCGACATGCTCACTCCGATGCTGGCTTGGGTCGAGAACGGCCAGGCCCCCGATGCGGTGATCGCCCGGCAGCCCCTTCAGGACGACGCCAGCGGCTTTGGCCAGTTTGGACCGGGCCCGGGCGGCCCGCCTCCCGGACCGGAAAGCGGGACGCAGCCGCTGCCCGGATATCCCACGGTCGATCCTCCGGCCGCCGCCCCGGTGCGGTCGCGCCCGCTCTACCCATATCCTTCGGTGGCCGCTTATGGCGGAAGCGGCGATGTCGACGACGCCTCCAGTTGGACGCGGAGCGGGGCCGATGTCGTATTCACGCCGCCGACCTGGGCTGGCACGGCGTTCTTCCAGCCCTATGCGCCGATGCAACGGCCCTGAAGGGGGTCGGCTCCCGGGCCGCCCTCCCTCGGTCACTCCCGCCGGAGCAACGGGCGGATCCGTCCGGTGCTCCGCCCCGGCCTCAATCCCCGGAGCGTCGCTCGGCTTCGATGCCGTCGTCGGGTCCGCCGTCAGGATCGACGCCGGCCATGCCCAGCCCGGCCACGCCCGCGCCCGCCGGGCCGCCCGGCAGGACGAGGCTTCCCGGCGCGAGCAGCCCGCCATCGAGCGCGCCTGGACGGTCCTGGCTGTCGGTCGCGCCCTCGTCCCTGAACAGTTCGTCCCCGACGTCCTGGCTCGCCTGGTTCCAGTGATCCTCGTGGCGGCCGTGCGGTCGGCCTTCCTGTTCCCAGATCGCATAGGCGCGCGCACGGATGCGGCTTTCACGATCGTCCGTCATGGAGTCCTCCTCTGCCTGCGGGTCCCGCATCGAACGAGCGGGCCGCGCCCCGGTTCCCGCCCGGCGGGAGGGCGCCAGGGCCGGCCTCAGCGCCCGGCCATGCGCTCCATCGCTTCGGGGTAGCGCGATCCTTCCACCGGGATCCGGGCCGCCGCGTCCTCAAGCCCGCGCAGCTCGTCAGGCGTCAGATCGAAGTCGGCGGCGGCAAGGTTCTCCTCCAGCCGCGACAGCTTGGTCGTGCCCGGGATCGGCACGATCCAGGGCTTGCGCGCCAGGAGCCAGGCCAGCGCCACCTGCGCCGGGGTCGCGCCCCTGCGGGCGCCGACATCGGCCAGCAGCTCCACGAGCGCCCGGTTCGCGCGGCGGGCCTCCGCAGTGAAGCGGGGCAGCCCGTTGCGGAAGTCCGCGGCGTCGAAGGCCGTGGTTTCGTCGATCTTGCCGGTCAGGAATCCCCGGCCCAGCGGGCTGAACGGCACGAAGCCGATGCCCAGCTCCTCGAGGGTGGGCAGGATCTCGGCCTCGGGCTCGCGGGTCCAGAGCGAATATTCGCTCTGGAGCGCGGCCACGGGCTGGACGGCATGGGCGCGGCGGATCGTGCGGGTGCCAGCCTCGGACAGCCCGAAATGTCGGACCTTGCCTTCGGCGATCAGGTCGCGGACCGTCCCGGCGACGTCCTCGATGGGCACCTCCGGGTCCACGCGGTGCTGATAGAGCAGGTCGATCGCCTCGGTCCCCAGCCGCTTGAGCGAAGCCTCCGCCACCTCGCGGATATGCTCGGGCCGGCTGTCCACGCCGCCGCCCGGCCCGATGCGGAAGCCGAACTTGGTGGCGATCACGACGCTGTCGCGGACCGGCGCCAGGGCCTCGCCGACCAGCTCCTCGTTGATGAAGGGTCCATAGACCTCGGCGGTGTCGAAGAAGGTCACGCCCCGCTCGGCGGCCGCGCGCACGAGGGAGATCATCTCCCCGCGGTCGGGCGGCGTTCCATAGGAGGAGGTCAGGCCCATGCACCCAAGTCCGAGGGCCGAGACCTCGGGGCCGTGGCGTCCAAGTCTGCGCGTCTGCATGTGCCCTCCGCGATGTGACGGTGATGGATGCCGGGCTCACGGCCCCGGCCGGACCCGGTGGTCGGCGAGGGGCCGCAACGGCGTGGGGCCCCTTGGACCTGAGACAGACTGTCCCGGAACCCGGTGGGATGCAACTCTGTCGTTGACATACTTTACTAGAAAAGTCAGGAACCCCTCGAACCGATCCAGAGAGGTCCTGATCCTGATGCGACTGCTTCCCCTCGCCGCTGGAACCGCCCTGGCCATGTCCCTGGCCCATGCCGTGGCCGCCGCCACGCCGGCCGAGGTGATCGAGACCTATGGCGACATCGCCGTGGCCGCCTATGGCGACAGCCTCACCGCCGCGCGCGATCTGCAGGCTGCCGTCTACGCCTTCCTCGCCGCGCCGTCGGCCGAAGGGCTGGACGCGGCGCGGACGGCCTGGATCGCCGCGCGCGCGCCCTATCAGCAGACCGAGGTGTTCCGCTTCGGCAACCCGGTCGTGGACGACTGGGAAGGCAAGGTGAACTCCTGGCCGCTGGATGAGGGGCTCATCGACTACGTCGACGAATCCTATGGCGGCGCCACCGACGAGAACGAGCTTGCCGCTCTTAACGTGATCGCGAACCCGCAGCTCACCATCGCCGGGCGGGACGTGGACGCGACCCGGATCACGCCCGAGCTGATCGCCGATACGCTCGACCAAGCCGACGGCATCGAGTCGAACGTCGCGCGCGGGTATCACGCCGTCGAGTTCCTGCTTTGGGGCCAGGACCTGAACGGTCACGCGCCGGGCGCCGGGAATCGGCCCTGGACCGACTTCGCGACGGGCGCCGACTGCACGAACGGCAATTGCGACCGCCGGGCGGATTACCTGAAGGCCGCGACCGACCTCCTGGTCGAGGATCTTGGCTGGATGGCGGCGCAGTGGGCCGAAGGGGGCAGCGCCCGCGAGGTCGTGGCCGCCAACCCGCAGGCCGGGCTGGGCGCCGTACTCAAGGGCATGGGCTCGCTCTCCTACGGGGAGCTTGCGGGCGAGCGGATGCGGCTCGGCCTGATGCTGAACGACCCCGAGGAAGAGCAGGACTGCTTCTCGGACAACACCTACAACAGCCATTACTATGACGGCCTCGGCATCCAGAACGTCTATCTGGGCCGCTATGTCCGGATCGACGGCAGCACCGTCGAGGGACCGGGCCTCCGGGACCTCGTGGCGGCGGCCGATCCGGCCCTGGACGGCGAGATCACGGCCAAGCTGGACGCCACCATGGCGGCGCTCGGCGCGCTCAAGGCCGCCGGGGATGGCGGCCTGTCCTATGACACCATGCTCGAGGCCGGCAACGCCAAGGGCGAGGAGCTCATCATGGCCGGCGTGGACGCGCTGGTCGACCAGACCCACTCCTTCGAGCGCGCGATCGGGGCCCTGGGCCTCGAAGCCGTGGCCTTCGAAGGGTCAGACAGCCTCGATAGCCCAGATGCCGTATTCCAGTGACACGACCATCCTGAGACGTTGGGCCGCGCTTCTGGCGCGGCCCGCTCTCGTTCTGCCCTTTGCCCTGGCCGGGGCGGCGACGGCTCTCGAGGTTGGGGGCTGGGGCGAGCCCCATCTGAAGGCCCTGCCCCGGACCGCCGCCGAGACGCAGCGCATCGCCGCCGCGATCCTGCCGGCCACGGACTTCTCCGCGCCCCAGCGTTTCGAGGATCACCCCGCCGGGGCCGCGACCGTGCGGGCCCGTCCGGGGACCGATGCCTTTTCGCAGCCGTCGGGCAACATCGATTTCGCCCGCGAGATGGACTTCAAGCTCGGCAACGCGCTGTTCACGCGGGACTGGGTGTCGGCGCCGTCCTCGACGCTGGCGGCGGATGGGCTCGGGCCGCTCTTCAACTCCCGCTCCTGCCAGGCGTGCCATCTGCGCGACGGCCGCGGGCACACGCCCTCCGGTCCCGACGACGAGGCCGTGTCGATCTTCCTCCGGGTGTCCGTCCCCGATCCGGACGGCGAGACGCATGGGATCGCCGGCTACACCCCGACTGCGCCCGACCCGGTCTACGGGGGCCAGATCCAGAACTTCGCGACCCATGGCCACCGCGCCGAGGCCCGCTTCGCCGTGACCTTCGACGAGGTGGCGGTCCCTCTGGCCGGCGGGGAAACGGCCCATCTGCGCCGCCCCAGCTACGAGGCCGCCGACCTGGCCTATGGTCCCCTGGCGTCGGGGGCGATGCTGTCGCCCCGCGTGGCCCCCCAGATGATCGGGCTGGGTCTCCTCGAGGCGGTGCCCGAGGCCGACATCCTGTCCCGCGCGGACGAGACGGACGCGAACGGCGACGGCATCTCGGGACGGCCGAACGTGGTCTGGTCGCACGAATTCCAGCAGCCCATGCTGGGTCGTTTCGGGCACAAGGCCGGGACGCCGACCATCCGGGAGCAATCGGCCGCCGCCTTTTCGGGCGACATGGGCCTGTCCACGACCCTGTTCCCGGCCGGCTTCGGGGAATGCACCGCCGCCCAGGCCGATTGCCGCGCCGCGCCCGTCGGGGCAGCGTCCGGCGAGCCGGAGGTCGATGACGAGTCCCTGGACCTTGTGGCCTTCTACGCGCGGAACCTCGGCGTTCCCGGCCGAAGGGAGGCGGATGATGCCCAGGTGCTGCATGGCAAGCAGGTCTTCTACGAGATCGGCTGCCAGGCCTGCCACCAGCCGGCCTTCGTGACCCATCGCCTAAAGGACCAGCCCGAGCAGAGCTTCCAGCTCATCTGGCCTTACACCGATCTTCTCCTTCACGACATGGGCGAAGGGCTGGCGGACCACCGGCCCGAGGGACGCGCCACCGGCACCGAATGGCGCACGGCGCCGCTCTGGGGCATCGGCCTGACGGAACAGGTCACCGGCGTCGGGAGCTTCCTGCACGACGGTCGCGCCAGGACCGTGCTCGAGGCGGTGCTCTGGCATGGCGGCGAAGCCCAGTCCCAGCGTGATGCCGTCGTGGACCTCGACCCTGCTGACCGTGCGGCGCTGGTCCGCTTCCTGGAGAGCCTTTGAATGCGAGCTGCCCTTCTGTTGTCGATCCTGGCCTCCCCCGCCCTCGCCGGAGTGGACGAGGCCGTGGACCAGCATCTGCTGCCGGGGGTCCAGAGTTTCGCCGAGGCCGCCGAGGCGCTGGCCCGGACGGCCGCGGACGACTGCACCGCCGGCGCGGTCCGTCCCGCCCTCCAGCCGGTCTGGGACGCCTGGGTGGCCATCGGCGACCTTCGGATCGGCCCGACCGAGGCCGGAGCCCTGAGCATCGCCTTCTGGCCCGACGAACGCGGGGCCGGGGCGCGGGCGCTCAAGGCCATGATCGCGTCCGAGGACCAGGCCGGCCGCGACCCTGCCGCGTTCGCGGACGTCTCGGCGGCGGCGCGCGGGCTCCCGGCGCTGGACCTGCTGCTGGGCGACCCGGACCTGTCCGGCTACGCGGCGGGATCCTACACCTGCGACCTAGTCAGGACCGTGGCCACCGACCTCGCGGCGCAGGCCGAGGCCCTGTCGGAGAACTGGACCACCGAGGCCCAGGCGCTCACCACTGCCGGCGAAGGCAGCAACGCCGCCTACCTGTCCGATGACGAGGCGTTCCGCGCGATCTACACGCAAATCCTTTCGGGCCTGGAGTTCACCGCGGACACCCGCCTGGGCCGCCCGCTGGGGGATGCCGACCGACCGCGCCCCACCCGCGCCGAGGCCTGGCGCTCGGGCCGGCCGCTTCCCAACGCGCTCGGCTCGGTCGAGGCTTCGGTGCATACGGCGGAACTCCTCGCCGGGGCCCCCCTGCCCAAGACCGAGGCCGCGCTCGACCAGGTGCGGCGGGCCGGCGCGGCGATCCGCGATCCATCGTTCCAGGACATCGAGGACCCGACCGCACGGCTCAAGGTCGAGATCCTCCAGCAACGCATTCGCGCCCTTCTGGACATCGTGGAGGCCGAGGTCGGCTCGCCGCGCGGGCTCCAGCCGGGCTTCAACAGCCGGGATGGCGACTGATGGCGACCCGACGCGGCTTCCTGGCCTCCCTTCTGGCCTGCACCAGCCTGCCCACGCTGGGCTGGGCCGAAGCGGGGTCCCCCGCCTTCCTGGCCTGCGCCGGCGCGCAGGACGGAAGCTTCTCGCTCCATGGCCTCCGGGATGACGGCTCCGAGGCGTTCCGCATCGCCCTGCCTGCCCGGGGCCATGCCGGCTGCGGCCACCCGACGGAGGCGCTCGCTGTCGCCTTCGCCCGCCGGCCCGGAGCCTACGCGCTCGCCATCGACTGCGCGCGCGGCACTGTCCGGGCCCGCCTCACTCCGCCCGAGGGACGGCAGTTCAACGGCCATGGCACCTTCCTGGCGAACGGCGCGGTGCTCGCCACATCCGAGCAGGTGGCCGACAACAGCGACGGCGTGATCGGCCTGTGGGACGTCGAGGCGGGGTTCGTCCGCATGGGCGAGGTGCCGACGGGGGGCATTGGGCCGCACGACCTGCGGCGGCTGCCCGGGGGACAGGTGATCGTCGCGAATGGCGGCATCGCCACCGACCCGACGGACCGCACCAAGCTCAACATCGACACCATGCGTCCCAACCTGGCCGTTCTCGACCCCTTGGGCGATGGCGTGCCCGAGATCACCGAGCTCGGCCCGGACCTGCACCAGGCTTCGATCCGGCACCTGGCGTTGCGCCGGGACGGAACGGTCGCCTTCGCGATGCAGTGGGAGGGCGATCCGGAGGTGATCGTGCCCCTGCTTGGCCTGCGCTCGCCCGATGGCGCCATCACGCTGGCCGAAACGCCCGAGGCCGAAGCGCGCCTGATGAAGGGCTATGCGGGCAGCGTCGCCTGGGCGGGCGACGAATCCGAGGCGGCCATCACCTCTCCCAAGGGGGGGCGGGCGCATCGCTTCGACGCGACGGGCCGTTTCCTGGCCGCCGTGACCCGCCCGGAGGTCTGCGGGGCCGCCTCGCTGGGACAGGGCTTCATGTTCAGCGACGGGTTGGGCGGGTTGGTCGCCTTCGAGGATGGCCGGGCGCGACCGCTGGCCCTGGCGGACCGGGCCTGGGACAATCACCTCGTGCGGATCTGATCCGCAGGGCGTGGCGTCCGGGTCCTCTCGGGGCCGCCCCCTGGCATGATGGGGGGTCGGAGCGTTCCGCTCCGCCCTCGGCCGACGCCTCTCGGCCGCGGAGAGGCAACTCCTGCCCTGGCGATCCGCGGCCCCGTGCGCCGATCACTCACAGGGATATCCGACAAAATCACTCAACCTATGTTGACATAGGCGACCATTTTACTCAGTCATCAGGGTATCCCTTCGACCGAACCGCCGGCCCGATCCCGCCCATGCCCCTGAGCCCTGCCCCTCTCGACCACGTCACGGACGGCCCGGTCACGCTGGCGGCGCTCGCGGCGGATCCGGACCGTCTGGATCTCTGGCTTGCCGAGCATCAGGCGCTGCGCCCCGGGATGGACCGCAAGGCCGCCGGAGCGTTCCTGCTGGGTGGGCTGGTGCAGGAGATCATGGAGCCCATCGCCGCGCGCGAGCTGGATCAGCCGGACGCGGCCTGGCCCGACGCGTCCCGGATCGCGCTGCGTCTGGCTTGGGCGCGGTGGATCGAAGGCGGCTACGACATCCCCGTGCTGACGTACCGTGTCGAGGTGGACCCGGTGGCCGAGGACGCGCCCCCGACCTGCCGCACCGCCGCCGTCGTCCGGCAGCATGGCCATCTGGTGACCGCGCTGGCCGGCCGCACCGGGCTTTCGGTGGGGGCGCTCTGGCGGCTGGTCACCGACTCCGTGGCCGCAGCCTGCCTCGAGGCAGGGCGGTCGCGCCGGAACCCCGCCGGAGGCATGGATCTCGCGAACAGGATCTTGGGGGACCGGTCCTCGCCGCTCTTCAACCGGCAATGGGGCTTCTTCGAGCTGGACGCCCAGCGGCCCGACGGACGCTGCGTGCGGGACTGGTTCCGTGCCCGGGGCGGATGCTGCCGGTACTACACCGCCCAAGGGGGCGAGTTCTGCTCCACCTGCGTCCTGCGGCCCGCCGAAAGCCGTGACGCCCTGCTGCGCAACTGGCTGGCCAGCCGCGCGGACGCCGCCTGACAAGGACCTCCGATGACGCACGCGACCTTCCTGACGCTCTGCCTGGCCCTGGCCGCCAGCCCGGTCCTGTCGCAGGAGTTCCCCCAGACCTTCGAGCACCGCTTCGGCACCACGGTCGTCGAAGCCGAGCCGCACCGCATCGTATCGCTCGACTACGGCGGGCAGGACGATCTCCTGGCGCTCGGGATCGTGCCGGTGGCCCAACGGTACTGGTATGGCGACGACCCGCTGGGCACCTGGCCCTGGGCGCAGGAGGCGCTGGGGGACGCCAGCTTCGAGATGCTGACGGGCGACCTCAACATCGAGCAGATCGCCGCTCTGGATCCCGACCTGATCCTGGCGACCTATTCGGGTATCACGGCGGACCAGTATGCGCTCCTGTCGCAGATCGCGCCCGTGGTGGCCGCGGAGTCCGCCTATGGCGACTTCACGACCCCTTGGAACGCCCGGATCCGCGCCATGGCCCGTGCCGTCGGCAAGTCCGAGGAGGCCGAGGCGAAGGTGAGGGCGATCGAGGAGCGCCTGGCCAGCATCGCGGCCGACCATCCCGAATGGAAAGAGCTGACCGCCACGGTCGCCGTCCACTGGAACGGCACGCCGGGAGCCTACCGATCCAACGACCCCCGGGCGCAGCTCCTCGGGGCGATGGGCTTCGTCACCCCCGCGGCGGTCGACGCGGGCGGGGGCATGGACGCGTTCTATGCCACGTTCTCGGCCGAGGACCCCTCCCCCCTGGATGCGGACGCGTTGATCTGGCTGGACGACGGGACGACCCTGCCCGGCATCGTGGCGATGCCGCTCCGGTCCACGCTCCGCGCCCATCGCGAAGGACGGGAGATCTACGCCGACGAGGTCCTGGCCGGAGCGCTGTCGTTCGCCTCGCTGCTGTCGCTGCCTTACGCGATCGACCGGCTGGTGCCGATGCTGGAGGCCGCAGCGGACGGCGACCCGTCCACCCCAGTGCCCGAGTCGGTCGCCGCCGGGCTCGCGCCGTGAGCGGCCGCCGCAGCCTCGCCCATGTCCCACCCACAGCCGGATAGACGAGCCGCCGCGATGGCCCAAGGGTCCGCGCGTCCCTCCAGGTCGGGGGCGTCGCGGCTCCTTTCGTTCGCGCTGCTGGCCGCCCTGAGCGTCGGCATGGCGTTGGCCGCCTTGGCGATCGGCGCCCGCCCGATCCCGCCCGGCACGGTCCTGACCGCCCTTCTGGCCCCGGACGCCGCCCAGGCCGAACATCTGGTCGTCTGGCAGCTCCGGTTGCCGCGTCTGCTGGTCGGAGTGGTGGTCGGCGTGGCGCTGGGAATGTCGGGCGTGCTCATGCAGGGGATCACGCGCAACCCGCTGGCCGACCCGGGGCTCCTGGGCATCAACGCCGGAGCCTCGCTGGCGGTGGTGGTGGCGATCCGGTTCGGTGGCGTGGCGGATCCCGGCCTTCTGGCCCTGGTGGCCTTCGCGGGGGCCGGGACGGTGGCGGCGCTGGTCTATGGCCTGGGCTCCCTTGGGCGGGGCGCGGCGACACCGGTCCGGCTGGCGCTGGCGGGGGCGGCGCTCACCGCGCTCCTGCTCGCCCTGGTCTCGGCGCTGGTGCTGACCAGCCAGGACACCTTCCAGGTCTTCCGGTTCTGGGTCGTGGGCTCCCTCTCGGCGGCGGAGGCGACGGAACTGGCGCGGCTCCTTCCTGCGTTCGGGACGGGCGTCCTGCTGGCGCTCTGGGCGGGCGCGGGCCTGAATGCCATCGCGCTGGGCGATGATGCGGCGCGGGCGCTGGGCGTGCGGCTGGGCCTCGCGCGGGCGGGAACGCTGGCGGCGGTCGCGCTGCTGTCGGGGTCCGCCGTCGCGCTGGCGGGGCCGATCTCCTTCGTGGGACTCGCCGTGCCGCACCTCGCCCGCGCGATCGTCGGGCCGGACCAGAGGCTCTGCGTCCTGGCCGCCGCCGCGCTGGGCCCGGTGCTGCTGCTTGGGGCGGACGTGGCGGGCCGCGTGATCCTGCCCCCGGGCGAGGTACAGGTGGGAGTCATGACAGGCCTGATCGGCGGGCCGGCGTTCATCTGGATCGTTCGGAACATGCGGGTCCTGCAACCATGACCGATGCGGCGCGGCTCGTCTGGCGGCGGGGAAGCTGGTCCCTCCGGCTGCACCGGCGCAGCCTTGCGGCTGGTCTCGGGCTGGCGCTCCTGCTGGTCGGGCTCATGGCGGCCTCCCTGGCGCTGGGGGACCAGCCGCTTGGCCCTATGGAGGTCTGGCGCGGCCTTTGGGGCGACGGGGGCAGCGCCTTCGTCGTCCGAACCCTGCGGGCGCCGCGCCTCTTGACCGGAGCCTTCGCGGGCGCCTGCCTGGGCCTCTCGGGCGCGCTCCTCCAGTCCCTGGCGCGCAATCCCCTCGCCTCGCCGGATCTCCTGGGCTTCACGCAGGGCGCGGGCCTGGGGGCGGTGGCAACGATCGTGCTCCTTGGTGCCGGAGATGCCCATGTCGCCGCCGGGGCGATCGGCGGCGGGCTCCTCGCCGCGGCGCTGGTGGGGCTTCTGTCGTGGCGGGACGGACTGCGGATCTGGCGCGTGATGCTGGTGGGGATCGGCCTGGGCTTCACGCTCTGGGCCGGGATCGACGTGCTGATGACCCGGACGGACCTGTTCACCGCCACCGCCGCGACGCAATGGCTCACAGGGTCGCTCAACGCCCGTCTCTGGAACCATGCGGCGATCAGCGGCGCGGGCCTTGCGCTGCTCATGCCCCTGGCGCTGGCCCTGGGCCGCCCGCTGGCCAGCCTCGAGATGGGCGAGGACATGGCTGCCGCCCTGGGCGTGAGGGTGCAGCGGGTCCGCCTGTTCGGAATCGTCCTCGCCATCCTGCTGGCGGCGGTGGCGGTGGCGGCCTGCGGACCGGTGGGCTTCGTGGCGTTGGTGGCGGGACCGATCGGACGACGCCTGGCCGGCCCGGCGGGTCCGTCCCTGGGGGCGGCGGCGCTCACGGGGGCCAGCCTTCTCGTGGGGGCGGATCTGGCGGCGCGGGTCGCACTGGCCCCGACCCAGCTGCCTGCGGGGATCTTCACGGCGCTGATCGGGGCGCCCTACCTTCTGTGGCTCCTGGCCGCGCAGATCCGGAAGGGGGCGCTATGACGCGGCTCGAAGCGCGAGGCATCACGCTGGGATACGGCACGGGCACGATCGTCCGGGACCTGTCGCTCCGGGTTCCCGATGGGCAAGTGACGGTCATCATCGGGCCGAACGCCTGCGGCAAGTCCACCCTCCTGCGCGCGCTGGCCCGACTGCTCCCGCCGGCGACGGGGGCCGTGACGCTCGACGGCAAGGCGATCGCCCGGCGCCCCACGCGCGAGGTGGCGCGGATCCTGGGCCTCCTGCCCCAGACGCCGCTCGCGCCCGAGGGCATCACCGTCGCCGACCTCGTGGCCCGGGGCCGCGCGCCGCACCAGGGGGCCTTCCGGCAGTGGTCCAACGCCGACGCGGCTGCCGTCGGGGCGGCGCTCGAGGCGACCGGCACGACGGCGCTCGCCGAGATGCGGGTCGAGGAGCTGTCGGGCGGGCAGCGCCAGCGTGTCTGGATCGCGATGGCCCTGGCGCAGGAGACGCCGCTCCTGCTGCTCGACGAGCCGACGACCTTCCTGGACCTGCGTCACCAGATCGAGGTGCTGGCCCTGGTGCGCCGCCTGAACAAGGACCTGGGGCGCACGATCGTCATGGTCCTTCACGACATCGGCCTCGCCTGCCGCTATGCCGATCACCTCGTGGCCATGAAGGAGGGCCGGATCGTGGCCGAGGGCGCCCCCGAGGAGGTCGTCACGCCCGCGATCATCCGCGAGGTCTTCGGCCTCGAGGTCCGGGTGATCGCCGACCCCGAGACGGGCACGCCGCTCGTCATTCCGCGCCGCACCCCCTGACAGGGGGGCGGCCCCCCGGGTGACCCGCGCGTCAGTTGCCGGTGAACTGGAACGAGAAGCTGCGCTGCGCCCCGGCTGGCGGGGCCGGAAAGGGCGCGGCCCGCTGCACAAGGGCCAGACCCGCCTGATCGACCTCGGCCACGCCCGAGCTTTGGGCCACGCCCAGGGAGGCCAGGGTCCCGCTGTCCGATACGCTGAAGGCGATCACCGCTGTCCCGCTCGAGCTGATGCGGTCGCGTCGCGTGCGCGACAGGCGCTGCATCACCTGTCCGGGGTAGTTGCTGGCCGCCGCCGATGGCCCCGGGGCCGCGGTCGCCTGGCCCTGGGCCACAGCGGTCCCAGCGGCCTCGCCGGCCTGCGCGCCACGGGTGGTCCGGGCGTCGGCGGCGCCCTGCGGCGGCGCGGCGAGGGGCTCGACGGGCTCGCGCTCCGGCTCGGCCTGGGCCACGGGTTCCGGCTCGGGCTGCGCCGCCAGGTCGTCGGGACGCTCCGGCGGGCGCGGCGCCGTCTCCAGGGGGGGCGCCGAGCTTTCGTCGGGAAGCGCTTCGGTGACCTCGGTGGGCGCAACGGGCCGAACCGGCTCGGCCGATGCGACCTCGCGGGCCGGCTCGGGCCGCTGCGCGGGGGCCGGAGCCTCTGGCCGGACCGGATCGACAGGTTGGACCGGCGCGGGTGCCGCGCTCTGGACCCGGGGCGTTGGCGCGACAGGCTTGGCGGTGACGGGCGGCACCGGCGCAACGCTGGTGGGCTGCACGTCGGCCGTCCGCTCCACCCCGGCCACCAGATCCTCGGCACCATCTCCTTGGCGGAGGGTGGCGCCGACGGCTTGGGTCCGCTCGGTGACGGACACCGGAGCCGCCGCGACCGGGGCCATGCTCGCGGCCACGGCGAGTGCGAATTCCTCCCCCGAGACGGCGGTGACGGGGGTGAGCTGGAAGTCGAGGGGGGGGCTGTCGAGGCCCCAGCCCAGCAGGAGCCACGCGATC
>NZ_JAFMST010000022.1 GCF_017916275.1 Rubellimicrobium arenae | reverse complement strand
GACGCGGGCGCGGGGGCAGGCGCGGAGGCCGAAGCCGGGACCAGCCCGTGACCGGACCCGGCCGGGCCGGGCCGCCCAGGGGGGCGGCCTGACCAGCCGGGGCTGGCGCCAGGACGCCAGCGCCCTGCGCGGGCAAGGTTCCACCAAGGCTGCGCGGACACGCGGGCGACAAGGTGCCCCTTGGTTGCGGCCCCTTTGGCGGTTCCATGCCCAAGGCTGGCGTGGGCGGGCCCAGGCGGGAAACGCCTCATCATTAATCATCTTGCGATAGAATGATCCGCGATTAAGCATCGAGCCCGACTTCGATCGGCCGGTGGCGCGGCGTGCCTCCCTTTTCTGCCCAGGCCTGGGCCAATCGCGCGCATCGCTTCAGGGACCTCAGGGGAGTCCGTCATGTTCCAGCGCATCGTCACCACCGCCGTGGCCACCCTCATCCTCGGCGGCGCGGCCGCGGCCCAGACCGCCGTGCCCTTCGCCCTCGACTGGAAGTTCGAGGGACCCGCCGCCCCCTACTTCCTGTCCATCGACAACGGCCATTTCACCGAAGCGGGGCTGGAGGTGGAGATCACCGAAGGCAACGGCTCGCTGGACGCCATCCCCAAGGTGGCGACGGGCGCCTTTCCCGTGGGCTTTGCGGACATCAACTCGCTGATGCGGTTCCTCGATCAGAATCCCGGCGCCCCGGTGACGGCGGTCATGATGATCTACGACAAGCCCCCCTTCGCCGTCGTCGGCCGCAAGTCCCTGGGCGTCGAGACGCCCGCCGACCTGACGGGCAAGACCCTGGGCGCGCCGCCGCCGGACGGGGCCTGGGCGCAGTTCCCCATCTTCGCCGCCGAGAACGGGCTCGACATGGACCAGATCACCGTGGAGCCCGTGGGCTTCCCCGTGCGCGAGCCGATGCTGGCCGACGGGCAGGTGCAGGCGATCACCGGCTTTTCCTTCACCTCGACCCTCAATACCGAGCGCCTGGGCGTGCCGGCGGACGACATCTCGGTCATGCTGATGGCCGACTACGGGGTGGCGCTCTACGGCAATGCGATTATCGTGAACACCGCCTGGGCCGAGGCGAACCCCGAGCTGCTGACCGGCTTCCTGGGGGCCGTGGCCGACGGCTGGAAGGACGCCATCGCCAATCCCGAGGCCGCCGTCCAGGCCCTGCTGGACCGAAACCCCGCCGCCGACCCGGGGCTCGAACAGCGGCGGCTCCAGCTGGCGATCGACGCCAACGTCCTGACCCCCTGGGTTCGGGAGCACGGGATGGGCAACATCGATCCCGTGCGCATGGCCACCGCCATCGAGCAGACGAAGTCGGTCTACACCTTTGCCGGGACGCCGGACGCCGCGCTCTACTTCGACCCGAAATACCTGCCGACCGACGGCAGCCTGATGCTGCAATGATCCGGCGCGGGGCCGGCGACGGCTCCGCCCCCCTCGCAAGGCTGCGCCCATGAACCTGATCGACATCAAGGGCGTGACCCACGCCTACCGGACCCCCTCGGGTCCCCTGCCCGTCCTCGACAACCTCGAGATCGGCGTTCCCGAGGGCACCTTCGCCGCCGTCGTGGGGCCGTCCGGCTGCGGCAAGTCCACGCTCACCCGCCTCGTGGCCGGGCTGATGACGCCCGACCGGGGCGAGGTCTGGCTGCACGGCGAGCGCGTGCGCTCCCCCCGCAAGACTGTGGGCATGGCCTTCCAGAACCCGGTCCTGCTGGAATGGCGCACGATCCTCGACAACGTCATCCTGCCCTTGGAGATCGTGGCGCCCCGGATGCCGCGCGCCCATCGCATCGCCCGGGCGGAGGAACTGCTGGCGTTGGTCGGCCTGTCGGGCTTCGAGGGCAAGAAGCCGTCCGAGCTGTCGGGCGGGATGCGCCAGCGCGCGTCGCTCTGCCGCGCCATCGTCCACAGGCCCGAGGTGCTCATCATGGACGAGCCCTTCGGCGCGCTGGACAACTTCACGCGCGAGGACCTGTGGCAGACGATGCGGGACCTGCGCGCCAAGGAGCCCTTCACTTGCGTCCTCATCACCCATGACCTGCGCGAGAGCGTGTTCCTGGGTGATCAGGTGGTCGTCCTGTCGGGCCGCCCGGCGCGGACGCAACGCGTGCTGCCCGTGACCCTGCCCGCCGACCGGACCATCGACATCCTTTACACGCCCGAGGCCGTGGACCTGCTCCATGTCCTGCGGGACGAGATCCGCATCGCCCAGGGCCGTGACGGAGGCACGCACTGATGGTCCGTCGCATCGGCGTGCCCGTGCTCGCCATCCTGGCGTTCCTGGCGCTCTGGGAATTGGTGGTCTGGTGGAACGGCTGGCCCAACTACGTGATGGCGTCGCCGTCCGACCTTCCAGCCGCCTATGCCCGGTTCTGGAACCTGTTCCTGGTCGGCGCCTGGCAGACGCTCTGGCGCACGGTGGCGGGTCTCGCCCTTGCGGTGGTGTTCGGGACGATCCTGGGCATGGTCATGGGCTTTTCACGCATTGCGCGGGATGCGCTTTATCCCCTGCTGGTGGGCTTCAACGCCATTCCCAAGGCGACCCTGGTCCCGGTGCTGGCGCTGCTGTTCATCGGGCAGCACGATTTCAATACCGTGCTGATGGCGTTCCTGATCTCGTTCTTTCCGATCGCCGTCTCGGTGAGCATCGGGCTTTCGACGCTGGAGCCGGAATACCGCGACATCCTGCGCGCCCTGGGGGCGAGCCGTTTCACCATCTTCCGGAAGATCGCCCTTCCCAAGACGCTGCCCGAGTTCTTCGGCGCGCTCAAGGTCGCGGTCACGCTCGCCTTCATCGGCACCAACCTCGTGGAGATCGTGTCGCCGCATGGACGGGGGCTCGGGGCGCTGTTCCAGTCCGGGGCGACCAATGGCGACTACCCCCTGATGTTCGCCGTGCTCATCGCCCTGGCGGCCTTGGGCATCGCGCTGTATTATGCGGTCGTCGCACTGGAGCGCGTCTTTGCCGGCTGGGCGGAGCGCGACATCACCTGACCCGGGCGCGGCCGGGATTCGGCCGTTCTCCGGCGCCCGGCTTCGGTCAACCTTCCAGGAACGCCAGAGGGTGGCCATTAAGATCAAGCTTTATCGGTATTGGCTGGCGGATTCAGGAACTCTTCATTCCTAAGACCCACTGGATTGATGGACGTTCAATCCTGTGGGGGGAGTTTCCGAAAATGTCGTCCGAACCGAGCTTGACCGAGCGCCTGGATTTCCTGCGCGTCGCGTCCCATGAAACCGGCGTCATCCGCCAGCATGTGCCAAAGCTTCGAGGGGCGATCGGCCGGGCGCTGGAGGTGTTCTACGACCATATCCGCGCATTCCCGGCCACGGCGGGGTTCTTCCCGCCCGGCGCCTCGATCGAAAAGACCAAGAACTCCCAAGCGGCCCATTGGGAGCATCTCCTGAACGGCAATCTTGATTCCACCTATCTCGCGAAAGCCCGCCTGATCGGCCAGACCCACGCCCGGATCGGCCTCGAGCCGCAGTGGTACATGGGCGGCTGTGCCCTCGTGCTGCGCCTCATGATCACCGAGGCGCTTCCGGAGATGCTCAAGGGGTCGCCCTGGAACCGGCGCGCCCGGGAACGGCAGGTGGCGTCCGCCATCGGGATGTTGGTCTCCCTGGCCATCCTGGACATGGAACTGGCCATCTCGACCTATATCGAGGCCGTCGAGCAGGAGCGCGATGCGTCCGACACCGCCCGGGCCAAGCTGTCGAGCGCCATCGAACGGCTCTCGTCCGCCATGGAGCAGATGACCGGGAGCCTTGGCCAGACCGCCGAAAGCGCTCTTCAGACCGAGCAGATCGCTGGCGGGGCGGCGGAGGGCGCCGAGGTGAACAAGCGGGCCGTCGATCAGACCACGGCGTCGATGCGCATGGTGGCCGACCGCATCCGGATCGTGCAGGACATCGCGCGCCAGACGGATCTGCTGGCTCTCAATGCCGCCATCGAGGCCGCGCGGGCGGGCGAGGCCGGGGCCGGCTTCACCGTCGTGGCCAGCGAGATCCGGAAGCTGGCCGAACGGTCGAGCCTGGCGGCGAAGGACATGCAATCCATGACCGAGGATGCCGTGCGGATCGCGGAACATGGGGGCAGGCAGATGTCCGACCTGCTTCCCAGCATCCGGCAGATCTCGGATCTCGTGTCGGCGGTCTCGGCGGCCTGCCGGGAGCAGTCGGCCGGCGCCCTCCAGATCCATGAGGTGATCCAGGAACTGGATCGGATGCGGACCGGCGACGGGGCGGCGCAGGCCCGGGTCTCGTCGAGGGCCACCGATGGCCAGCTGCGCCTGGCCTCCTGACGACGCCTCGGGATCGTCCGGACGCGGCCCTGCCGTTGGCCTGGCAGGAGCCGGCATATCGGGGCCGCGCCTGCACCGCCCCGTGAGCGCGGCCCGCTGTCAATCAGGCGGGCGCTCAGGTGGGTGCTCAGGGCCGGACGATCGCCTTGATGAGCGTGGTCCGGTTCTGGGCCAGTTGCGCGAACCGATCCGCGAACTCCGCCAGGTCGAGCACCTCCGAGCACAGGGCACCGCTGTCGACGGCCCCCGAGCGCAGGGCCTCCATCACCTGATCGAAGTCCTCCTTCAGGGCGTTGCGGCTGCCGATCAGCCGCATCTCCCGCTTGTGGAACTCCGGGTCCTCGAAGGTGATGGCGTCGCGCACGACGCTGACCAGGACATAGCTCCCGCCATGGGCCACCAGCGGGAAACCGGCTTCGATGGCCCGCGCGTTGCCGGTGGCGTCGAACACGGCGTCGAACCCGTCCACGAGCTCGCCGCTCAGGAGCGGCTGGCCGACCAGGTGGGTCCGTTCGAAGCCGAAGCGCGCGGTGGCCAGGGCCAGCCGCTCCGCACTGACGTCCAGAAGGTGGACCTCGGCGCCGGCCAGGCGGGCGAACAGCGCCGCCCCGAGCCCGATCGGTCCAACCCCGGTCACCAGCACCCGATCGCCCGGACCGAGGCCGGAGCGGCGCACCGCATGGGCTCCGATGGCCAGGAACTCGACCATGGCGGCCTGGATCGGGGAAAGGCCGTCGGCGGCGTAGAGATTCCCGGCCGGAACCGCGATGCGCCCGCAAAGCCCGCCGTCGCGGTGAACGCCCAGGACCTCGATCCGCTGGCAGCAGTTGGGCTTGCCGCGCCGACAGGCCCGGCAGGCGCCGCAGGCGATGTAGGGATTGATCACCACGAGCTGGCCCTTGGCCCATCCTTCGGCTGCCTCGGCCACGGTGGCGCTGAGCTCGTGTCCAATGACACGCGGATAGGCCAGGTAGGGGTGCTTGCCTTCAAGGATGTGGTAGTCGGTGCCGCAGATGCCCACGGCGGCGATATCGACCAGGACATGGCCCGGCGGGGCGACCTGGGGCACCTCCCTCTCGACCAGGGCGAACCGCCCCGGCTCGAGGCAGGTGCCCGACAGCATGGTCGCACTGGAAAGGACGGGGGCCGTTTCGGTGGTCATTGCACGGTCTCCGCGCGGGCCGGATGTCCAGCCCCGTTGCGGGGTCGCCAGCCGTCCGGCAGCGCCCCCTTGATGATCAGGCTCAGCACGTCGTCCTTGGTCACTTCCTCGATCCGGTGGGAGCCGACGACGGTGCCACGGCTCATCACGACGATCCGGTCGCACAGATCGAAGACGTCGTGCAGGTCGTGGCTGACGAGGAAGATGCCGATCCCCTGCCGCTTGAGCCGCCGGATCAGGTCCCCGACCATCGCGGTCTCGGACGGGCCCAGGGCGGCCGTCGGCTCGTCCATGATCAGGATGTTCACGTTGAAGTAGATCGCGCGGGCAATGGCGATCACCTGCCGTTGCCCCCCCGACAGCCGCGCCACGGGATCGTTCAGGTTCCGGAAGTTGGGATTGAGCCCGCGCAGCGCCTCGGCGGCCTCGCGCATCATGCGGGCGTCGTCCAGGTTGCCGAAGCGGGTCTTCAGCTCCCGGCCCAGGAACAGGTTGGCCGGCGCGTTCAGGTGGTCGGCCAGCGCGAGCGTCTGGTAGATGGTCTCGATCCCGTGGCCGCGCGCATCCTGGGGCGACGCGATCTGCACCTCCTGTCCCCGCACGCGGATGCGGCCCTCGTTGGGGATCATCGCGCCGGACAGGATGCGCATCAGGCAGGACTTGCCCGCGCCGTTGTGGCCCAGCACGCCCACGACCTCGCCGGGATAAAGGTCCAGCGACACGCCATTCACGGCGCGTACGCCGCCGAAGTGCTTCTCGATGCCGATCATCTCGACGAGCGGGCGGTCGACGGCGGGGGCCGTGGCGGGGGCCTGTGCGGGGGACTGGGCGGGATGGGCTGCGATCACGTGGCGGGCTCCGGTTGAGGGTCGGCCGGCCGGTCGGCGCAGGGCGCCGCTCCGGCCGGCCTTGGCGATCAGTACAGCACGTTCTGTGCTTCGGGCGCCTCGATGTTGTCCTTGGTCACCATGACGACGCCGGTGTCGATCATGGGCTCGACGGACTTGCCCGCCAGGAGGTCGAGGACCGCCTGCACCCCAAGCTGCCCCATCTGGAAGGACCCCTGGACGGCGGTCGCCTCGAGGACGCCGCTGCGGACCATGTCCTGAAGGTCGGCATTGCCGTCGAAGCCGATCGCGGTGAGCGTGCCCACCCGGCCCGCCTGCTCGATCGCGCGCCCCATGCCGATGGCCGTGGGCTCGTTGGCGCCGAAGATCCCGACGAGGTCGGGGTTGGCGGCCAGGACGTCCGTGGTCTGGTTCAGCGCCGTCGCCATCTGGCTCTGCGAGTAGAAGGGACCGACGACCTCGAGGTTCGAATGCGCCTTCAGGTAATCGACGAAGCCGCCGACGCGCCCGATCTCGGAGCCGACGCCCGCGACGTAGGACATGACGGCGACCTTGCCCTCGGTGCCGGCCTTGTCGATCATCATCTGGGCGGCCAGCTCGCCGGCGGCCTTGTTGTCGGTCGACAGGAACGCCTGGTAGGTGCCTTCGGCCCCCTCGCCCAGGGCGCTGTCGATGATGGCGACGGGGATCCCGGATTCGAAGGCGCGCTTGACCGAGGGCGCCAGGGCGTCGGGATCGGACGGGGCCAGGACGATGCCCGCCACGCCGCGGTTGATCGCGTTCTCGACCATGTCCACTTGGTCGGCGATGTCGGATTCGGCGGCGGGGCCGTCGAAGGTCATGGTGTGCTCGGACTGGCCCGCGATGGTGGCGCCGGCCCCGCGGTTCACGTTCTGCCAGAAGTTCGAGTTCGTGGTCTTCACGATGACCGCGATCTCCCCGGCCATGAGCGCCATGGGGGATACGGCAAGCGCACCGGCCGCCAACGCCGCCTTGAACATCGTTTTCATGAAGGTCCTCCCTGGATGTGGATCAGTGAAACGGCGCGTTCAGCGCCTGTTGCGAAGCTGGTCGACGTAGACCGCTCCGATGACGACGAAGCCGATGACGATCTGCTGGATGAAGGACGACACGCCCGCCATGTTCAGGCCGTTGCGCAGGACGCCGATGATGAAGGCGCCGATCATCGTCCCCGAGATGTTGCCCACGCCGCCCATGAGGGAGGCGCCGCCGATCACCGCCGCCGCGATGGCGTCGAGTTCGGCCATGACGCCCTCGTTCGGCTGCACGGTGATGAGGCGGGACATCAGGACCATCCCGGCCAACCCCGCGAGCCCCCCCGAGAGGGCATAGGCGGCGATCTTGGTGCGGTCGACGTTCACGCCCGACAGCCGCGCCGCATCCTCGTTGGAGCCGACGGCGTAGATGTGCCGCCCCAGCTGCCGCCGCCGCAGCAGGTAGGCGGCCACCCCGGCCACCAGCAGCAGCAGGAGCGCGGGATAGGGGATGCCCGGGAAGATCACGCGGGGGAAGCCGTTCTCCCGCATCTCGACCACCCGGAAGAGCGCGCCGTTGCCAAGGAGCCCGAAGGTCTCGCCCAGCCGCGAGATCGGCGCGGCTCCGGTCAGTTGCAGCGCGATGCCGCGGGCGATCAGCATCATGCCCAGGGTGGCCACGAAGGGGGTGATCCGCATCTTGGTGATGACGAGGCCGTTGACCAGCCCGCAAAGCGCCCCCGTCATCACGCCCAGGCCCATGGCGGGCACCACCGGCAGGCCCGCCTGGATCAGGAGACCGCAGACGGTCCCCGACAGGGCCAGGACCGATCCGACCGAAAGGTCGATCCCGCCGGTGATGATCACCAGCGTCATCCCGATGCCGAGCAGCCCGATGATCGAGGTCTGGAGCAGGACGGTCAGTCCGTTGTTGACCGACAGGAACGCCGGGCTCAGGACGCTGAACGCCGCGATGAGCGCAAGGAGCGTGACTAGGGCCGCCAGCTTCTGGGCCAGCCGGGATGCCACGGCGAAGCCGCTTTGGCGGCCCATCGCTTCGGAGCCGACCTTTTCGACATGTGACAAGGCCACCCTCCCGCAGTCACGCCAGCCAGTATTTTATCATTAAAGTCTGGCTAGCAGGCGCTCTTGACTCGCGTCAATGGTTTTTAATATTTCCGAACATAAGCACCGCCCCGAAGGGAAGATCGGGACGGCCCATGCGGGAGAGTTGGCGTGGCGCGAACGGATGCGCGGTTCCGCGAGGCGTTCAATGGCCTCCTCGACCTTTGCAGCGGGCTTGCGCCCGGCGACTCCCTGCCTTCCGAAGCGATGCTCGCGGAGCGGATGAACGTCA
This sequence comes from Rubellimicrobium arenae, assembly GCF_017916275.1. Lineage (GTDB taxonomy): Bacteria > Pseudomonadota > Alphaproteobacteria > Rhodobacterales > Rhodobacteraceae > Rubellimicrobium > Rubellimicrobium arenae. The sequence goes on along the minus strand of NZ_JAFMST010000022.1, from coordinate 12,354 downwards.
GCCGGACGATCGTCCGCAGCGCGCTGGGCGACCTCGATGAACGGGGCATCGTCCGCTGGGAGGGCAGGTCCAAGACGCTGGTGCGGCTGCCCGACCGGGCGGACCGGATCGAGTTGCGCGGCGAGGGCGTGAACCTGCAGGAGCTGGAAACGCGGTTCCTCGACTGGATCCTGCGGTTCGACGTGCCGGCCGACACGCCCCTCAACATCACGCAACTGGCCCGGCAGTTCGGAGTGACGCCCTACACGCTGCAGGAGTTCCTGTCCGGCTGGTCGCGGTTCGGGCTGGTCCAGAGGCGGCCGCGCGGCGGCTGGCTGCTGCTGGGCTTCACCCTCGACTACGCGGTGGAGCTGTCGGATTTTCGGGCCGTCCTCGAGATCGACGCCGTGCGCCACCTCGTGGCGCTGCCGCAGGATCATCCGGTGTGGCCGACCCTGGACACTCTCCGGGCGAGCCACCGCGCCCTGCTCGAGCGTGTCGAGACCCATTTCCACGACTTCTCGAAGCTGGACGAGCAGTTTCATTCGACGGTCACCGGCGTCGTGCGCAACCGCTTCGTCGTGGAGTTCCAGAAGGTCGTCTCGCTGATCTTCCACTACCATTTCCAGTGGGACAAGACGGACGAGCGCCAGCGCAACGAGGCCGCGATCCGCGAGCATCTCGAATGGATCGAGGCGATGCAGCGGCGGGACGAGGCTGCGGCCGTCGCGGCGGCGCGGACGCATCTGGCCACCTCGAAGCTCACCCTCCTGTCGTCCCTTCGCGGGCACAACCTCGCCTGAGATCAGGCGGCGACCATGGCGAGGTTGCGCTCCAGCGAGGATACCTTGGCCGTGCCCAGGAGGACCGAGGCCGCCGCCGGGTGGTCCAGGGCAAAACGCAGCGCCGCCTCGGCCAGCGAACGCCCCTGCGCCGCGGCCTCCCGCTCCAGCGCCGCGACCCGGTCCATCACGTCCTGGGGCGCGGGAGCATAGTCGTAGGTCGCGCCGGGCACGGCCCCCGTCGCGAGGATGCCCGAGTTGAAGATGCCGCCCAGGACCAGGCTCGTCCCGGCTCGCCGGCAGGCGGGAACGAGATCCTGTTCCGCCGAGCGGTCGAGCAGGGTGAGCCGCCCGGCCAGCAGGATCACGTCGAGCCGCGCCTGGGCCATGATGTCGAGGCAGACCTGCGTCTCGTTCACCCCGAGGCCGAAGGCCCGGATGCGCCCCTGCTCCCTGAGCCGACGGATCCGGTCCAGCCCCGATCCCATGAGGTCGGCCATGTGCCGCGCGTTCTCCGCCTCGCCGTGGGCGTAGCGGCCGATGTCGTGCACATAGACGATGTCGACCCGGGATGTGCCCAGACGCTCGCAGCTCTGCTCGAACGAGGCCTCGATCCCGTCGCCGCTGTAGTCGAAGCGCACGGCGTTCGGCAGCGGCTCCACGAAGCCGTCGGCCTCCTCGACGGCCGGGCCGGGCGACAGCAGACGGCCAACCTTGGTGGAGATGACGATCTCATCGCGAGGGCGTCCCCGCAGGAAGGCGCCGAGCCGCTGCTCGGACAGGCCGCGCCCATAATGGGGGGCCGTGTCGAAGTAGCGGATGCCCCGCGTCCAGGCGTGCTCCAGGACGGCCTGAGCTTCGGCCTCCTCCACCTTCCGGAACATGTTGCCGATGCCGGAGCAGCCGAAGGACAGGGCGGTGACGGACAGGTCCGTGCCGCCGATCGGATTGCGTTTCATGCCATCCCTCGGGCCAGGAGAGCCTCGAGCCGCGGCTTGGGCCGATCGTCGCCATGGCGCCGCACCCAGTCGAGGAAGGCGCCGGCCCGCCGCCGGATCTTCTCCTGGTGGTTCTCGGCGATGTCCGCGAACCTGTGATCGAGGAACGGGTTGACGAACCGCTCGAGCGTGGTGGCGACGTAGGCGCGCGCCTCGTCTTCCATCCCGGCTGCGGCGAAACCGGGGATGATCTCCGTCTCGTAAAGCTCCCGCAGCGCCGCCCCCTGTTCGCCCGTCACCGCCTCGCGCACCAGCGGGGGCACGCCGCCCCGGAGCCACGCCTCTGCCATGACGGTATGGCCCAGGTTCAGGATGTAGAGCTTCAGGGCCGCGACCGGCTCCAGCCGGTCCACCACCCGGACCGCCTCGTGGCGGCAGGGCACGATCAACCGCTCCTGCGCCTCGATCGCCCAAAGCCCATAAGGCTCGGCCACCGCGCCGGCAGGCTCCAGCGGCTCGGAGACGATGCGGTCCACGAGGGAGCTGACCCAGACGACCTCATGCTCGAGCCAGCTCCGGAAATCCCGGGACCGCCCCTGCGCGAGATCGAGCACCCGCGCCTTGAGCACGGCGCCGTTGTCGGTGATGAGTTCCAGCGGCATCACCTGGACCGGCGCCGGGTTGCCCTCGAACCGGGCCAGGAGCAGGTGCATGAGCTTGGCCGGATACGACATGCCCTGCTGGAAGCCGTCCGCCAGATCGGCGTCGGACGGCCGGTAGCCGGCATCCCCGGTGTTGGACAGAACGATCCGCACCTCGTTGCACATGATGCGGCAGATCTCGGGCCAGTCGGTCGCGGTCGACAGGGTGCGGGCCACGCTGCGGACCCTTTGCTCACGATCCACGGCGTGCCCATCCACAAGACCCCGGACGCGGACCGGGTATCCTTCCGGATGCGCCAGGGCCGCGAGCCGCGTGGCGCGGGCCGGATCGCCGGAGCTTTGCACGACCGTGACCGGCCCCTCGCCGGCCTCATGGAGATAAAGGTCGGCATGGGCCTGCAGGAAGCGGCTCGTGCCGAACTGGAGAATAGGTGTGACGGCCATGACCCCCTCCGAACGCCTACTGTTGGTTCTTTATTATTTTGCTCCAAGGGTCAACTCCCTCGGGACCGTCGCACACCGGGGCAGCGTCGCGCCTGCGACGGGGCGCTCTGCTCCGGGCGATGCGGCACGCCCGCGTCGCTGCCGGAACCCTGCCCTCGACCCTCCGCAGGGCCATGGGTTGCGCAGCATCCATGCATCCACCCCGGCGGCGCAGGAGGGCCGGATCATGGCAGGCCGTCCAAGCCGGGTTTGCAACAGCGCTGAAACATGCACGGCGCCTGGCCGTCGAGGATCAGAAACAATCGGCGGCCAAGGTGCGCTCCATCAGTTCGCAGGCATTTCGCCCCTGATATTTTGGAGACGACATTATGGCACAAACCCAGATCAAGCTGACGGCGGGCGTCACGACATGGACCGCCCCGGACGGCGACGATTATTTCGTGGTGGGAACCACGCTGGGCGACAAGATCACGACGAAGGGCGGGGACGACGTCCTCGACGGCGGCCTCGGCGACGACATCCTCGTCTCGGGCGACGGATCCGACATCGCCTATGGGGGGGCCGGGAACGACAAGATCGAGGTGGGCGCGCATGGCGCCTTCGTCGACACGGGCACGGCCACGGCCTATGGCGGCGAGGGCGACGATTCCCTGACGGCGTCCGGGCATGACGCCACTCTTTATGGCGGCACCGGAAACGACAGCCTCAGCTTCGTCGGGTCGAACGGCACCGGCTATGGCGAGGCGGGCAACGACAGCTTCTGGATCATCACCGACGGCACCTTCTATGGCGGCGAGGGCGACGACGAGTTCAATCTGGATGAGCGCATTCTCGACAACGACGCCACGGCCTATGGCGGCACCGGCAACGACACCTTCGACGTCAGCCCTGACAGCGAGTGGTATCCCGGCTCTACCCTGAACGCCGCCGGAGGCGCCGGCAACGACACCTACATCGGCGTCAGCGCCTATGCCGACAATCAGCTCCTGGTGACCGAGGCCGCGAACGAAGGCACCGATACGGTCGTCGTCCTGCTGGGCCAAAGCTACACCCTGACGGCGAACGTCGAGAACCTGAAGATCGACAGCCATGTCTGGGACGGCATCTTCTACGACACGCCCACGAGCATCGCCGCGCTGGCCGGCAACGAGCTCAACAACGTGATGACGGGCTCGTTCCGAGGCGAGACGATGCGTGGCCAGGCCGGACAGGACACGATCTCGGCGGAGGGCGGCAACGACGTCGTTTATGGAGGTTCCGGGCACGATATGCTGGACGGGGGGACCGGCGCGGACACCGTCTACGGCGACGGGGGCAACGACACGCTGATCGGCGGGGCGGGCGACCGGCTCGAGGGCGGCGCCGACGACGACACCTACGTCATCAACGCAGCCACCACGGTGGTCGTCGAGACCGCGACCGGCGGCATCGACACGGTCCGGTCGCAGATCAGCTACACGCTGGGCGCAGGCCTGGAGGATATCGTCCTCGTCAACAATGGCACGGCGACCAACGCGACCGGGAACGGGCTCGACAACATCATGACCGGGTCGGCCGCGGCCAACGTCATGGCGGGCCTGGGCGGGCGCGACTTCCTCTACGGCATGGGCGGCAACGACACGCTCAACGCCGGGGACGGCAACGACATCGTCCAGGGCGGCGACGGGCTGGACACGATCACCGGGGACGCCGGCAACGACATCCTGAACGGCGGGACGGGGCACGACTCGGTGCGCGGCGGCGCGGGCGTGGACTTCCTGGCCGGAGAGGATGGCAACGATTACCTGAACGGCGAAGCGGACGCCGACGACCTGTCGGGCGGCAAGGGCGACGACACCCTGGTCGGCATGGACGGCAACGACGCCATGGGCGGCGGGGACAACGCGGACTCGCTTTATGGCGGCAACGGCGACGATTCGATGAAGGGCGACGGCGGCAACGACTATCTCGACGGGGGCCTGGGCAACGACAAGCTGACGGGCGGCACGGGCAACGACACCTACATCGTCGACGCGGCCTCGGATGCGGTGACCGAGCTGTCGGGCGGCGGCACCGACGAGGTCCGCACCTGGACCACGAGCTACACGCTCGGCGCGCAGGTCGAGAACCTGATGAAGCTGGGATCCACGAACTTCCTCGGGATCGGCAACGCGCTCAACAACACGATCAGCGGCGGCAGCGGCAGCGACAGCCTTTGGGGCAAGGAGGGCCACGACGACCTGCGCGGCTACGAAGGCAACGACGTGCTCATGGGCGACATCGGCAACGACGTGATCGAGGGCGGCAAAGGCACCGACACGATGGACGGCGGCGGCGGCACCGACACGCTGAGCTACGCCTCGAGCCTGGGGGGGGTCGGCATCAATCTCGCGGGCGGGATCGCAGTCAGCGGCGATGCGGCTGGTGACAAGATCTCCGGCTTCGAGAACGTCACCGGCAGCGGCGCTGGCGACCAGATCACCGGGGACGCGGGCGCGAACGCCCTCCTGGGCGGGGCGGGCGACGACTGGCTGGACGGCGGCGCGGGCGGCGATCTGCTCGATGGCGGGGCCGGAACCGATGGGGTGACCTACGCCACCTCCTCCGCAGGGGTCACGGTCGATCTCGATTATGTCTATGACCCGGACTTCGGAACCCATTACGGCTACGGCTTTTCCGGCAATGCGGCGGGCGACCAGCTCATCGGGATCGAAATGGTGCAAGGCTCGAAGTTCGACGACGTCGTCACTGGCGCGGCGAACGGCGGCTCGCTGATCGGGCTGGACGGCAACGACAAGCTGACGGGCCGCGATGCCATGGACACGCTTTTGGGCGGCAATGGCGGCGACACGCTGGACGGCGGCGGCGGGGCGGACAGGCTCGACGGCGGGGCCGGCAACGACAGGCTGACCGGCGGGACCGGCGACGACATCCTGACCGGCGGCGGGGGTTCGGACACCTTCATCTTCACGAGCGGCCTGGCGATCGACGGCCGGGAAACGATCACCGACTTCGAGGATGGCCTCGACACCCTGCGTCTCCAGTCGGCCTATGCGGACGACGTCTACTGGAACCCCACCGAGGGCGGGACCGAGCTGCACGTCGAGATGGGCGCGGGCGAGTTCGTCGTCTTCCTCAAGGGCGTGAGCAGCAACGACGTGATGGATCAGATCGACTTCGTCTGACCGCGCCCCTGCCCCGTCGGATGGCCCGCCCGGATTTCGGCGGGCCATCCCGCATCGATGGAGGCACAGCGGGAACGCCCGGAGGCCATCGACGCCCCGCGGACCTGCGGCCTCCCTTCCCTATCCCGGTTGTCGGCCCCACGTCGCGCGGCCACGGCCTGCCCCCCAACAGGAGAAGCATGATGACCCCGACCGATATCGCCCTCCTCCGGACCCAGTTCGCCGCGACCAAGGGCAAGGAGGACCTTTTCGCCAGTCTGTTCTATGCCCGTCTGTTCCGGATCGCGCCGGAGCTGCGGCCCCTCTTTGGACAGGACATCCACGTTCAGTCGCGCAAGCTCATGGCAGCGCTGGCATTGGCCGTGAACGGCCTGGATCGGCCCGAATCCCTCCGGCCCGCCCTGCATACCCTGGGCGCCCGGCACGCCGGCTACGGGGTCACCGCCGCGATGTTCGCGCCGGTCGGCCGGGCCATGCTCGACACGCTCGCGGACATGCTGGGGCCGGCCTTGGACGAACAGGCCCGGCAGGCGTGGCAGTCGGCCCTGGGGACCGTCGCGGCCATGATGACGGCCGGGCTGGCCGCCGCCCGCGAAGCGGCTTGACCCGGGTCAGTCGGTCCAGGGCGGCTCGTAGCGGTAGCCATGCCCCCTGACCGTGACGATCCGGTCGGTTCGGAGCTTTCGGCGCAGCCGCGCCACCCGCGTGTCCACCGAACGGTCGAGGGCCTCGCTCGACCCGGCCGGGGCGAGGTCGATCAGTTCATCCCGGCTGAGCACCCGGTGCGGGTGCGCGGCAAAGGCGCGGATCAGGGCCACCTCGCCCGGTGACAGCAGCTCGGTCCGCCCCCCTTCGATCAGGACGCGGGCGGCGGCCAGATCGGCGCAGGTTACCTCGAAGCCGACGAGCGATCGCGGCCGCCCGCGTCGCCGCTCCAGCACGGCCGCGGCACGGGCGGCCAGCTCGCGCGGGTCGACCGGCTTGGTGACGTAATCGTCCGCCCCCATCTCCAGGCCCACGATCCGATCCAGCGCCTGCTGGTTGCCGGTCAGGATGATGACGGGCGTGTCGCCGATCAGATCCGGGTCGCGCAGCAGGTCGAAGCCCGACCGGCCGGGCAGGTTGAGATCGAGGATCACGAGATCGGCCGGCCTCGCCCGGAGGGCCGCCTCGAGGGCGAAGCCATCGCTCGCCACCTCCGCCTCATGGCCCAGGTCGCTGAAGTACTCGGCCAGGGCCTCGACGAGGTCGGGCTCGTCGTCGGCGAAGATGATCCGGAAGCATTGCGGCATGCGGACCCTCCCAGGGGTTGGCGCGCAGGATTGTTGACCATGCGGAACCTGTCATGGTGTAACGGGCCACGAGCGCGCCGTCGATATCCGGACCTGCGTCCTTGACCTACACGATCGCCATCGCCGACGACGAAACGGATCTCCTCGAAGCGGTGGCGGAGTATTTCGAAGGCCATGGCTTCGATGTCCTGACCGCGACCGATGCGGTCGGGTTCCGGGCCATCGTGCAGGAGCGCGGGATCCACCTGGCCATCCTCGACATCGCGATGCCCGGCGAGGATGGCCTGTCGCTGGCCCGATGGCTCAGGCGCAGCAGCCGGGCGGGGATCATCTTCGCCTCGGCCTCCGGCAGCCCGATGGACCGGATCGTCGGGCTGGAGATCGGGGCCGACGATTACGTCAGCAAGCCCTACGACATGCGCGAGCTTCTGGCCCGCGTCCGGAGCCTGCTGCGCCGGCTCGACCAGGCGGCACCGGCCGCGACCACCGCGCCCCCGGGTGGGACCCTCCCGGCCAGCCGGCAGGTGCGGTTCGGTCCGTTCACGCTGGACCCGCAGGCCCGCCGCCTTCGTCACCGTGACGCCGGGGAGATCGACCTGACGGCTGCCGAATTCGAGCTCCTCGCGGCCCTGGGGTCCCGCCCGAACCGCATCCTGTCCCGCACGCGCCTGAACGAATTGCTGGGCCTGTCCAGCTCCGAGGCGGACTCGGACCGGCGCATCGACGTGCGCATGACCCGCCTCCGCCGCAAGATCGAGCCCGACCCGGACAGGCCGCGCTTCATCCGCACGATCCGGGGGGAGGGCTACGTCCTGTCCACGGACGACCCCGGATGACCAAGGGCCGGCCTGACGCGGGCGAGGCCGGGACACGCCTCCGCCGACGCGTCGCGGGGCTCACGCTGGCGGCGGCGATGCCCCTGCTCGCGGCGGTCGGCCTCCTGGGCTGGCGGGAATACGACCGCGCGCGGGCCGAGATCCTGCACGGCCTGTCCAGCGCCCAGCAGGTGCGGCGCGCGGGGCTGGAGCAGCTGGCCGAGGCGGTCGACACCCATGTCGAGGTGCTGCGCGCCTATGTCGAACGGCGCCTGGATCAGGACGACGAGCTGCCCGAATACCGGGGTCCCATCGACTGGCCCTCGGGCGGGGGCGCGGCCAATCCGGCGGGGGGGCTGATCCTGGCCGATCCCGCGCGCCTGACCGCCCCCGCCCGCCGGGAGATCTCGGCCGTCGCCACGATCTTCGCGCTGGCCGAGGCCACCCATGCGACCCGGCCTTTCCTGCGGTGGAGCTACTTCTTTTCCCAGACCCGCGAGTTCGTGGCCGTCTACCCCTGGGCGCCGCCGGGCCAGATGATCGATCCTGCGACCCCGACCGAAGCGCTGAAGTCCTATTTCGCCTACGACCTCTTCACGATGGGCGAGCCTGCGGGCGATCCCGACCGCGCATCCTACTGGACTCCGGTCTATGTAGACGCAGCCGGATCCGGCCTGATGGTGACCCATGCCGCCCCGGTCTGGAGCGGCGGACGGTTTCGGGGCGTCGTGGGAACCGACGTGCTCCTGTCCCACATCTCGACCTTCCTGGCCTCGTTCCCTGGCGGCCCCGGCACGGTCGCGGTGGTGGACCAGCAGGGCCACCTGATCGCCAGCCCCGAGGCCGGGCCGATCCCGACGGGAAACGTCGCCGCGCCGGATCAAAGCACCGATGGCTTCGTCGAGCTGGGGTCGGATCTGGTCTCCAGCGCCATGATCCAGGGAACCCCTTGGCGGCTGGTGACGACGATTCCGACGGCGCAGGTGCGCGAGCTCGCCGCCGCCCGGGTCATGCCCTTCGCGCTGCTGCTGGTCGGCATCCTGGCGAGCCTGGGCGCCGTCGTCGCCATCTTCAACCGGCAGTTCGTCGGCCCCGCCCTTGCGCTGGTCGACTTCGGTGCCAGCCCCACTGGCCAGGCGAGCTCCCGAACGATGCCGGCGGGCCTCCCGGGGCCGTTCCAGCCCCTGGCGCAACGTCTGCTCGAGGGCGCGCGCAGTCAGGCCGCACAGACCGCGCATCTGCGCGCGATGCTGGACGGGGTGCCGCTTCGCGTGGCCTATCTCGATGCGGGCCTCATCTACCGTGACGTGAACCGCGAGTTCCTGGAGTTCCTCGACCGGCCCCGGGCCGAGGTGATCGGCCACCATGTCCGCGACATCCTGGGGCCGCTGGTGGAGCGGGAGTACATGGCCGCAGCGCCCCGGATCGAGCGCGGCGAGATCAGCCGGTTCGAGGGCTGGATCGGTTACGCGGGCCAGGGCCGGCGTTTCGTCCAAGTGTCCATCCTGCCCTTCAGGGGCTCCGAGGAGGCCTTGCCCGGGTTCCTGACCTTCACGCGCGACCTGACCGACCTCAAGCAGGCGGAACAGGTCGCAGGCGACCACTTGGCCGCCCTGTCCGAGCGCGAGAACCGCTACAGGTCGGTCGTGGTCTCGGCCTTGGACGCGATCATCGTCATGGACGAGGATGGCACGACGCTGGAGTTCAACCCGGCGGCCGAGGCGATCTTCGGCTATCCGGCCGCAGAGGCGGTCGGGCGCAAGGTGTCCGACCTCATCGTGCCCCCGTCCGCGCGGGCCGCGCACAACGATGGCCTGAGCCGCTATCTCAAAGACGGGGAGCCGCATGTGATCGGCCACCGGATCGAGGTCGAGGGCCTGCGAAAGGACGGCACCCTTCTGCCAGTCGAACTCACGGTGACGGTCGTCCGCTCGGGGGAGCAGCGCATCTTCGTGTCCCACCTGCGCGACCTGACCGAGGCGAAGCGGCTGGAACGCGAGATGCAGGAGGGTCGCAACCGCCTGCATCAGGTGGAGAAGCTGTCCGCCATGGGCTCGCTCCTGGCCGGGGTGGCGCATGAGCTCAACAACCCCCTGGCCATCGTGGTGGCGCAGACGACCCTGCTGGCGGACAAGGCCCCCGACGCCACGACCCGCACGCGCGCCGAGCGCATCCGTGCCGCCGCCGACCGCTGCGGCCGGATCGTGAAAAGCTTTCTGGCCATGGCCCGCCAGAAGCCGCCCGAACGCGCCATCGTGGACCTGCGCGAGGTGATCCGCTCCGCCCAGGAGCTGGTGGCCTATGGCCTGCGTTCGGCCGGCGTCGAGGTCGAACTGCGACTGCCGGAAACGCCGCTCGAGGCGGATGTGGACAGGGATCTCCTGGGGCAGGTGTTCTCCAATCTCCTCATCAACGCCCAGCAGGCGCTCACGGCGAGGCCCCTGCCACGTCGCCTCCGGGTGTCGGCCGTCGCCGATGGGCCGGTGCTGCGCATCCGTGTGGAAGACAACGGCCCCGGCGTCCCCGAGGCCATGCGGGACCGTATCTTCGAACCTTACTTCACGACCAAGGCCGTCGAGGTGGGCACCGGCATTGGCCTGTCGATCTCCCGCAACGTCGTCGAGGCCCATGGAGGATCGATCATAGTCACCGATGGCGAACTTCCAGGCGCCTGCTTCGAAGTGAGGCTCCCCTCGGCGCGCGCCCCGAAGGCCGATCGACAGGAGGAGGACGCGCAGCAGCTACGGCATAGGGGCAGCCGGATCCTGGTCGTGGACGACGAGGCGGATGTGGCCGAAAGCCTGGCGGAGTTGCTGGAAACGCTGGATCACCGCGTCACGGTGGCCACCTCGTCGGAATCCGCCCTCGAACAGATCGACGCTGGACGGTTCGACGTGGTGTTCACGGACCTGCACATGCCGGGCCTGGACGGGACGGAGCTGGCCCTGCGGTCCTTGGCGTCGCGGCCGCAGTTGGCCGGTCGCGTGATCCTGATGACGGGCGACACCGTGACCGGCCCCGCTCAGGCTGCTGCGGCGGGCCTGCCGGGCCTCGTGGTGCTGGAGAAGCCATTCACCGCCGAAGAAGTCGCCGCGGTCATGCGATCGGTGATGGCCTGACCAGCGACCCGACACGGCCCGGCGGAGCGCCCCTGAAGGGCCCGGAGCCCCGACCGCTAGACCCTTGCCTGAGCGATGCCGACTCGGGCGGGCTCGGCTGCCCCCGGACGCCTGCGCCCCCACCGACAAGTGGCCACTACCTCCCTGCGCACCCACTCGTCAGAGCAGCCAGACCGGACGTGTGTGGACGCCCCTCTGGATGCAAGCAGGTTTTGGGCAGCGGTCGCGCATGTGGTCAGGCGCGCTCGTGCGTCCGGCCTCGAACTGCGGCAGGTCACACGCCGCGGGTCGGTATGGCGGTCTGCGGATCGGGACCATTTCGCTTACAGGCGCTTCGTCCGGAATGCTGGCTTCCCCGATCGGGTCTCGTGACCGCGTGCCCTTGCGCGGCCCTCGCCCTGCTCACATCCCCGACCTCATCCCGGCGACCGTGATGTCATGCCATCACGGCCGCCGGACCTCGATAGGTCTCTTCCTTGCGCATCATCGCCCAGGCCACGCGCGCCATGCGGTTGGCCAGCCCGACCGCCACCAGCATGCGCAGCTGCCTGGCCCGCATGCGCGCCAGCCAGGTCCCGTCGGGAGCGCCCTTGCGCGCCGCCCACCGGACCACCGCGACGGCGCCGATGATGAGCAAGCGGCAGGCATCGCGCTGTCCCATCCTGGTGGTCTTATCCAACCGCTCCTTGCCGCCGCTCGAATGCTGGCGCGGCCTCAGGCCGACCCAGGGGGCGAAGTCGCAGCCCTTGGCAAAGGTCTCCGGTGGCGGGGCAAAGGTGGTCAACGCGCTCGCCGCGATCACGCCGACGCCGGGGACCGTCAACAGGCGCCTGATCGCGGCATGTTGGCTGGCGCGCTGCCGCGACTGCGTCTCGATGTAGTCAATCTGGACCGTCAGCGCCGCAATCTGGGCGAGCAGAACGCGCGCCAGATCGACCACTGGTCCCGGCAGCGCGTCGGCGTCGCCCTTGACCGCCGCCGAGAGCCGACCGACATGAAGAAGGCCCGCCGGCGCGACGACGCCATACTCCGCCAGATGGCCCCGCAAGGCGTTGATGGTCTGCGTGCGCTGACGGACCAGCAGGTTGCGGCTGCTGTAGGCCATCGCCGCCGCTTGGCTCGGTTCCGTCTTCACCGCCACAAACCGCATCGTGGCCCG
>NZ_JAFMST010000021.1 GCF_017916275.1 Rubellimicrobium arenae | reverse complement strand
CGACTTCATGGTCTTCCTGTGCTCGCCCCGCGCCGCCTACGCCGTGGGCTCCACCTATCACTACGACGGCGGCATGCTCCGCACGATCTGAGGGTTTTCCCATGTCCATTCCGCTGAACGCCGCCGCCCTGTCCAATCTGCCCGACGGCGTGGCCGGTCCCGCCTACGACCGGTCGGCCCTGACCGCCGGCATCCTCCATGTCGGGGTCGGCAACTTCCACCGCGCGCATATGCAGGTCTATCTCGACCGGCTCTTCGCCAAGGCGAAGGATCATGACTTCGCGATTCGGGGGGCGGGGGTCCGCCCGGCCGATGCCGCCATGCGCGACCGGCTCCTTGCGCAGGATTGCCTCACCACGGTGGTGGAACTCGACCCCTCGGGCCTGAGCGCCCGCGTGATCGGATCGATGATCGACTTCGTGCCGGTGGAGCCCGAAGCGGTGATCGCCGCGATGGCCGATCCGGCCATCCGCATCGTGTCCACGACGGTCACCGAGGGCGGCTATTACGTCGATGCCAAGACCGACGGCTTTGCCGCGAGCCATCCGGACATCCAGTCCGACGCAGCCAACCCTGACGCGCCCCGCACGGTGTTCGGCATGGTGCTGGCCGCGCTGCGCCGCCGCCGGGAGGCCGGCACGCCGCCCTTCACCTTCCTCAGCTGCGACAACCTGCCCGAGAACGGCCACGTCGCCGCCCGGACGGTCATCGGGCTCGCGCGGCTGCAGGACCCGGCCTTCGCCGACTGGGTCGCGGCCAACGTGGCCTTCCCGAACTCCATGGTGGACTGCATCACGCCCGCCACCTCGGACCGGGAGCGCAAGATGGTGGCCGACCGCTTCGGCCTGACCGACGCCGCCCCTGTCGCCTGCGAGCCGTTCCGCCAATGGGTGCTGGAGGACAACTTCCCCCAAGGCCGCCCCGCCTGGGAGGAGGTCGGCGCCGAGTTCGTGACCAACGTCGCGCAATACGAGCTGATGAAGCTTCGCATCCTGAACGGCGGGCACGCGGCGATCGCCTATCCGGGCGCGCTCCTTGGCCACCACTTCGTCCATGACGCCATGGCGGACCCGCGCATCTCGGGCTGGCTCGACGCGCTCACCCGGCGCGAGATCCAGCCGACGCTGACGCCCATCGAGGGTGTGAGCTACGACGCCTACCGCGAGTTGATCGCCGACCGTTTCTCGAATCCCGAGGTCGGCGACACCATCCCGCGCCTGTGCCTCGACGGCTCGAACCGGCAGCCCAAGTTCATCCTGCCGACCGCGCGGCAGGCGCTGGCCGAGGGGCGGCCCTTCCACGGCCTCGCGCTCGAGGTCGCGCTCTGGTGCCGCTACTGCGCCGGAACCGACGAGGCGGGGAACGCCATCCCGCCCAACGACGAGAACTGGGAGGACCTGCGCGCCCGCGCCCTGGCGGCCAAGGAGGACCCGGGCGCCTTCCTCAGCAACTCGCTCGTCTTCGGCGACCTGGGCCAGGACCCGCGCTTTGCCGAGGCTTTCGGGCGGGAGCTTCGGTCCCTTTGGGAGCAGGGCGTCGAGGCGACGCTCGCGGCCTACGTCGGACGCTGAGGCCTCAACTTTGGGCGGGTCCGGCGGCAAAGGCCAGATCCGCCCAGATCGGCAGGTGGTCGGACGCGACGCGGGACAGGTGGCTCGCGTGGACCTGGGCCCGCACCGCCCTGACCGGGCCTGTCAGAATCATGTGATCGAGCGCCACGAACGGCCGGGCGGCATGGAAGCTCGGCCCCGGCGACACGAGCCGCAGGTCGCGGGAGAACGGCGCGACCAGCCGAAAGGGTGCACGCTCGTTCAGGTCCCCCGCGATCACGACGGGCAGGCGGTAGCTCCGGATCGCTTCCAGCACCGCGGCCATCTGCCGATGCCGCGATCCCAGGTTCAGCCCGAGATGCGCCGCAACCAGCACGAACCGGCCCCGGCCGATCTCGGGCCGGATGGAGGCGACCAGCGCCCCCCGAGGCTCGATCCCCGGAAGGTCGATCAGTTGCATGACCTCGCCCTCCAGCCCGCGCCGCACGAGGATGGCGTTGCCGTGCCAGCCCAGCGACGGTCCCGGCCCCGGGTCGATGTGGGCATAGCGTCCATGGGTGGACAGCAACCCCAGCGGCAGGGCCGCCGGACGCTGGCCCAGCCGCTTGTCCGCCTCCTGCAGGACCACGACATCCGCCTCGATCTCGTCCAGCACCGACAGGATGCGCTCGGGCCGGCGCCTCCAGTCCAGTCCCACTGCCTTGCGGATGTTGTAGCTGGCCAGCCTTACCCGCCACTCGTCCGCCGCTCTCCGCCGCCGCGCCATCAGAGAACCGGGGACACGAGCCGCGCGACGGAGTCGCGGAACCGCAGGGCAGGCGAGCTCGTCCGGTACTCGTCCGGATCGAACGGACGGCAGCGGGCCCGGTCGCGTTCGAAGCCGGCCTCGATCTCGGCGGCGACGGCGGTGTCGTAGACCAGGGCGTTGAGCTCGTAGTTGATCGAGAACGACCGGATGTCCCAGTTCCCGGACCCGATCGAGGCCACCCAGCCGTCCGCCACCACCGTCTTGGCGTGCAGGAACCCGCCTTCGTACAGCAACACCTCGACCCCCGCCGTTGCGATTTCAAGAAGATAGGTCTTGGCGGCCCAGTAGACGAGCCTCTGGTCCGGTCCGCCGGCCGTGACCATCACCGACACATCGATGCCCGACATCGCCGCCGTCTTGAGCGCCTCGGCCAACGAGGCGTCGAGGATGAAATAGGGCGTCTGCAGGCGGACACGCTCGCGTGCGCCGGTGATCATGCCGAAATACTGCTGCCGGATGGCCCGCCACTCCGAATCCGGCCCCGACACGACCAGTTGCACCGGCTGGTCGCCCTCGTCCTCGGGCGCGAGCGGGGGGAAATGCCGGGGAGAGAACAGGTTCTGCCCGGTGGCGTTCGCCCAGTCCACCGAGAAGACCCGCTGGAGCGACCGGACCGCCATGCCGGTCAGGCGCAGGTGGGTGTCCCGCCAGACCGTGTAGCCATGGCCCGGATGCAGATGCTCCTCGCCGATGTTCAGTCCTCCGGTATAACCGATCCGCCCATCGATCACCGCGATCTTGCGGTGGTTCCGGTACGAGATCGTGTGCACCCGCCAGAGCGGCGAGGACGGCCACATCTCGATCCCGCGCGCCCGCATCCGCCGGATGTAGATGGCCGTCTTGATCCCGAACGACCCCACCGGGTCATAGAGCATCCGGACCTTCACGCCCTCCGCCGCCTTGGCCGCGAGAATTGCCATGAGACGCTCGCCCAGCCCGTCCGGCCGCCAGATGTAGTACTGGAGATGGATGCTCTCGCGCGCGGCCATCAGGTCCTGGATCAGGCGGGGATACTTCTCCGAGGCGTCCTGCAGGACCTCCACCCGGTTCGAGGTCGTCACCAGAGCGCCCGACGCGGCATGGGCCAGGGTCGCGAGATGCCGCACCAGCGGTGGCCGCGCCGCGATCCGGTCCATGGCGCGGGCGTGCTCGGCCCGTGCGCGGTCGAGCGCATCGCCCAGATGCTCGGCGCGGTCCTGCCGCAGGAGCTTGCGGGTCCGGCCGACGCCGCCACGCATCCGCCCGAACAGGATATAGACGACCAGGCCGCCCAGCGGCACCGTCAGGAACAGGAACAGCCAGGCGAAGGCCGACTGGGGGCGGCGATTCTCGGAGATGATGTAGGCCGCGACGGCGACGAAGTAGATCGTGTAGCCGAGCGTGAACAGGCTCATGGTCGTCCTTGTTGTCCCGCCTTGGCAGGGTCTTGGCTTGATGCTGCCCTCGGGACCCCCTCGCGCGCAAGGGGCGGGCGCCATGCCCAGGGCAGCCTGCCGGGGTATAACAGGCCAGGCGCACCATGTGGTTCCCCAGAGCGGCCGCACGCGATCCGGCCCCAAGGCTGGGCATCCGCTGGTCCCCCGCTACCTCGACCGACGACCCTCCCGGAGCCGTCCGATGACCGAAGCCGTCGATTCCCGGTTCAGCGACCTCGACTGCTGGACCTCGCTGCAGGGCGTGGCGGCGATCTGGGAAAGCCAGCTGGCCGCGGTGGCAGCGGTCGGGCCGGCGCTTCCCGCGATTGCCGCGGCGGTCGATGCGGCGGCGGAACGGCTGGCATCCGGGGCAGGGCGCCTGGCCTATGCCGGGGCCGGGACCTCGGCCCGCATCGCCGTGCAGGACGGGAGCGAACTCGCGCCCACCTTCGACTGGCCCGAGGGCCGGGTCCTCTTCCTCGTGGCGGGCGGCCCGGCCGCCCTGCTCCGTGCCGCCGAGGGGGCCGAGGACGACCGGGCCGACGCCCTCCGCCAGGTCAGGGAAGGACATCTCGGCCCGGCCGACATCCTGATCGCCGTCGCCGCGAGCGGTCGCACCCCCTTCACGCTGGCCGCCGCCGAAGCGGCGCGCGGGGCAGGGGCGCTGGTCATCGGCGTCTCGAACTCACCTGGCGCGCCGCTTCTGGCGCTGGCCGACCACCCCATCCTGGCCGACACCGGGGCCGAGTTGCTGGCCGGGTCGACCCGCATGAAGGCCGGCACGGCGCAGAAGGTCGTGCTCAACATGATCTCGACGCAGCTCATGGTGCGCTTGGGACGGGTCCATCGCGGGCTGATGGTCGAGATGCGCCCCGTCAACGACAAGCTCCGCGCACGGGCCGTTCGGATGGTGGCCCGGCTGGCGGAATGCGGGGAGGGGTGCGCCGCCGACGCGTTGGCCAGGACCGGGTTCGACATCAAGCAGGCCGTGCTGGTGGCGTCCGGCGCCAGCCCCGATGAGGCCGCCCGGCGTCTCAAGGCGGCCCAGGGCGATCTCCGTGCAAGCCTCGGACCCGGGGATCCGACTCCGGACCGCCCCTGAGGGCCTCGCCGCCGCCGTGCAAGCGATGACGCCCCGTCGGACAATCCGGCCGGGGCGCCGGTCGCATCACTCCGCGGCGGCGCTGCTGACCGAGCGGCCCAGCCCCTCGGCCACGCGGCGGCCGTAGTCGGGATCGGCCAGCGTGAAGTGGCGGATCATCCTGTCCTGGATGACGGGGGCGCAGGTCGACAGCGCGCCCACCAGGTTCAGGATCAGGTCGTCGCGCTCCCACGGCTCGTAGCTGCGGTAGCGCTCGCCCGCCTGCTGGAAGTCGTTGGTGCGCTCGATGCGCTGGCGGCCGACCTCGCCCGCCCAGTGGGTCCGCGGCGGCGGGCCGAGCCGCTCCTGCTCCTTGAGGCCGTCGAAGTTCGAGGGCTCGTAGTTGACATGCGGGTTGGCGCCCTGCTCGGCCCCGTCCACATGGTAGCTCATCTGCCCGCCACGCTGGTTCGTGGCATAGGGACACTTGGGCGCGTTGATCGGCAGCTGCAGGTAGTTCGGGCCGACCCGGTAGCGCTGGGTGTCAGAGTAGGCGAAGGTCCGCCCCTGCAGGAGCTTGTCCTCCGAAAAGTCGATCCCGTCCACGAGCACGCCGGTCCCGAAGGCCACCTGCTCGACCTCGTTGTGATAGTCCACCGGATTGCGGTTCAGCTGGATATGCCCGACATGCCGCAACGGGAACTGGTCCTCGGGCCAAAGCTTGGTGACATCCAGCGGATCCCAGTTGAGCTCGGGATGCTCGTGGTCCTCCATGACCTGGATGAACATGTCCCATTCCGGGAACTCGCCCCGCGCGATCGCGTCGTAAAGGTCGCCGGTCGCGTGGTTGAAGTCTTTGGCCTGGATCGCCTCGGCCTGCTGCTGCGTCAGGTTCCGCACGCCCTGGCGGGGCTGGAAATGGAACTTGCACAGGACCGTCTTCCCCTCGCCGTTCACCAGCTTGTAGGTGTTGACGCCCGATCCCTGCATCTCGCGGTAGGTGGCCGGGATCCCCCAGGGCGAGAACAGGTGGGTGATCATGTGCGTCGCCTCGGGGCTCATCGACACGAAGTCGAAGAAGCGGTTCATGTCCTGGCGGTTGTGCACCGGATCTGGCTTGAAGGCGTGCACCATGTCCGGGAACTTGAGGGGGTCGCGGATGAAGAACACCTTGAGGTTGTTCCCCACAAGGTCCCAGTTGCCCGCCTCGGTGTAGAACTTGATGGCGAAGCCGCGCGGATCGCGCAGCGTCTCGGGCGAATGCCCGCCATGGATCACCGTGGAAAAGCGCAGAAAGATCGGCGTCTCGGTGCCGGCGCGAAAGACCTTGGCGCGGCTGTATTTCTCGATGGGCTCGTCGCCCAGCTTGCCCGTGGGGACAAAGACGCCGTGCGCCGCCGCGCCACGGGCATGAACCACCCGCTCGGGAATCCGCTCGCGGTCGAAATGGGTGATCTTCTCCAGGAAATGATAGTCCTCGAGCACCAGCGGCCCCCGGGGACCGATGCTCCGGGTGTTCTGGTTGTCGTAGACCGGATGCCCCTGGCGGGTCGTCAGCCCGACTTTTGAATCCTCAGTCATGTGCGTCCCTTTCGGCTGGCCACGATGCCGTGTGTCGCGGTGCATCTAGTCAACCGCGGCGGGCTCTCAAGGTTCGCCGCTCTCCCGCGCCAGGAGCAGCGCCCCGTCCAGGGCCGTCCCAAGCGGGGGCCGCAGCTTCCACCGGTCACCGAAACGCCCGCCGTAGATGGGGGCCAGCCCGCCCAGAAGGACCACCGGCAAGGATCCGCCCTGTTGCAGCAGGTCGATCGCCTGCGCCACGTCCCCGGTCGCCCGCCCGAGGATGACAAGGGCCGCCGGATCCTCCGACCGCACGACCCGGGGCGCCAGCGACGCAAAGTCCACGGGCCGGGCGGACAGCGAGAACGACACCACCCCGTCGGGGCCGCCATGCTCCGCGACCAGCTCCGCCAGCAGGGGCGTCATCGGGCCAAAGCCGTCGACGGCGCGAAGGGCCGCCGCCAGCGCCGCCCGTCCAATCCAGGCGCCGCTGCCCTCGTCGCCCAGCACCAGCCCCCAGCCGCCGATCTGCCGCACCGTATTGTTCCGCTGGACCGCGAAGACCGACCCGGTCCCCAGCGCTGCCACGATGCCGTCCCCGGTCCCCAGCGCGCCCTTGACCGAGGCGACCGCGTCCGTCTCGACCCGGGCGCTGGCAAAGGGCAGCCCGCAAAGGAGCCGCTCCGTGAAGCCCTTGCCATTCGCGCCGGCCAGGCCCAGCCCGGCCCGCAGGTCCGACAGCGGATGCCCGGCCAGTCCGGCCTCGGCCAGCGCCTGGCGGACCGCCTCGAGGATGCTCGCCCGTGCGCCCTCGGTGTCGGACGCGATGTTGGCCGGTCCGCCGGTCCCACGCCCCAGGATGCGCCCTTGCGGGTCGGCCACGGCGGCGCGGCAGCCGGTGCCGCCGCCATCGATCCCCAGATACAGCATGCGTCTTGTTCCTCCGCCCTCCTTCTGGCCCGGTCCGGCGGCAGGGGGAAGCGGTCTCCCTCCGCCTGACCCGGAGACAAGCCTTTACAGTTGGTCGCGTTTGTTCATCATCTGCGGGGCAGGGAGACACGAACAGAATGGCCGAGCGACCGACCGAGGGGCGGCATCCCGCCTCTTTGGGCCTCCACTCCATCGCCGGGACCGAGGCGCTGGCGCGCCTGCTCGACGGGCAGGCCGCCGCTCTTGCCGCCGTTCGTCCCGCCATCCCCGCCATCGAGGCGGCCGCGCAGGCCGGGGCCGGGGCCCTGCGGTCCGGGGGAAGGATGGGCTATGCCGGGGCCGGATCCTCGGGAACCATGGCGCTGTCCGACTGCCTCGAACTGGCGGGCACCTTCGGCATCCCGCCCGACCGGACCCCCATGCTGTTCGCGGGTGGCGCGGCGGCGCTGCTCCACATGACGGGCGCGGTCGAGGATGATCCCGCCCTGGCCCGAACCGACCTCGAGCGTGCGGGCCTCGGCCCGGGCGACGTCCTCATCTGCGTGTCCGCCTCGGGCGGGACGCCCTACACCCTCGCCGTGGCCGAGAATGCGCGCGCCCTGGGCGTCACCGTGGTCGGCATCGCCAGCGTGGCAGGGTCGCGGCTTCTGGAGCTGTCAGCCATTGCCATCCTCCTCGACACCGGGGCCGAGCTGGTGGCCGGTTCGACGCGGATGGGGGCGGGCACCGCGGCCAAGGTGGCGCTGAACATGCTGTCGACCCGGGTCGGCATCCTCCTCGGCCATGTCCATGACGGCTTCATGGTTAATGTGGTGGCCGACAACGCCAAGCTGGTCGATCGCGCCGCCCGGATCGTGGCCTCCGTCTCCGGGCGCGGGATCGAGGACGCGCGCGGCGCGCTCGCGCGGACCTCGGGCGCCGTGAAGCCTGCGATCCTGGTCGCCCAGGGCGCCTCGCCCCATCAGGCCGCCGCGTTCCTCGCCGCCAGCGGTGGCCACCTGGGCAACGCGCGGTGGCCTCAGGAGTCGTGAACCATTTTTCCCCATAACCAAGACAACAGGGAGCAGACCATGACAACACCACTTCGCCTGGCGATCCTCGCCTCCACGATCCTCGCCGGGGCGGCCCACGCGCAGGAGCCCGTGACGCTGACCATCGAATCCTGGCGCAACGACGACCTCGCCATCTGGAACGACACGATCATCCCCGCCTACGAGGCGTCCCATCCCAACGTCCAGATCGAGTTCGCGCCGACCGCCCCGGCCGAATACAACGCCGCCCTGAACAGCAAGCTGCAGGCCGGATCGGCGGGCGACCTCATCACCTGCCGCCCCTTCGACGCCTCGCTCGAGCTTTACAACAACGGCCAGCTGTCCGACCTGACCGACCTCGCCGCGATGGCGAACTTCTCGGACGTGGCCAAGGCCGCCTGGCAGACCGACGACGCCGCCCACACCTTCTGCGTGCCCATGGCATCCGTGATCCACGGCTTCATCTACAACAAGACCGCCTTCGACGAGCTGGGGCTGCAGGAGCCCAAGACCGTGGACGAGTTCTTCCAGGTCCTCGACAAGATCAAGGAGGACGGCACCTACATCCCGATGGCGATGGGCACCAACGACCAGTGGGAAGCCGCCACGATGGGCTACCAGAACATCGGGCCCAACTACTGGAAGGGCGAGGAGGGCCGCCTCGCCCTGATCGCCGGGACCCAGAAGCTGACCGACCCGCAATGGGTGGCCCCCTACGAGCAGCTCGCCCGCTGGAAGGACTACCTGGGCGACGGCTTCGAGGCGCAGACCTACCCGGACAGCCAGAACCTCTTCACGCTGGGCCGCGCCGCCATCTACCCCGCCGGCTCGTGGGAAATCGCGGGCTTCCGCGCCCAGATCGCCGACAGCTTCGAGATGGCGGCCTTCCCGCCCCCCGTGCCCGCCGCCGGCGACACCTGCTACATCTCGGATCACACGGATATCGGCATCGGCATGAACGCCGCGACGCAGCATCCCGAGGAAGCGCGCGAGTTCCTGGAATGGGTCGGCTCGCCCGAGTTCGCGGCGCTGTATTCCAACGCCCTGCCGGGGTTCTTCTCGCTGAACTCCACGCCGGTCGAGCAGACCGACCCGCTCGCCCAAGAGTTCGTGTCCTGGCGCGAGGAGTGCCAGCCCACGATCCGCTCGACCTACCAGATCCTGTCGCGCGGGACGCCCAACCTCGAGAACGAGACCTGGAACGCGTCGGCGAATGTGATCCGCGGCAGCGAGACGCCGCAGGACGCCGCCGCCCGGCTGCAGCAGGGGCTCGACTCCTGGTACAAGCCCGCGCAGCAATAAGAACCGACGGCGGTCCCGGTTCGGTCCGGGGCCGCCCACCAACAGGGGACAGGACATGACGGCACGACGGCCGATCAGGTGGCATATCGCGGTGTTCCTCGCGCCCGCCGTGCTGGTCTACACCGCCATCATGATCGTCCCGCTGATCGGGACCCTGAACCTGTCGCTCTACCGCGCGACCGAGACCGGGCCGCAGTTCGTCGGGCTCGGCAACTTCCGCACGCTGTTCGGGGACGCGCTCTGGTCGGACGCCTTCTGGAACGCCCTTGGCAACAACGTCTGGTTCTTCATCATCCACATGCTCGTGCAGAACCCGATCGGAATCCTGCTTGCCGCGCTGCTCTCGAGCCCGCGGCTCCGGCTCGCGGCCTTCTACCGGACGGCCATCTTCGTCCCCACGGTCCTGAGCTTCGTGATCGTGGGCTTCGTCTGGAAGCTGATCCTGTCGCCGCTCTGGGGCATCGCGCCCTCGATGCTGGGGGCGGTCGGGCTCAAGGGCCTGTTCGCGCCCTGGCTCGGGCAGGAGGGCTCGGCTCTGACGGCCCTGGCCCTGGTCTCGGTCTGGCAGTTCGTGGGCATCCCGATGATGCTGATCTACGCCGCTCTCCTGTCCATCCCCGATGAGGTCATGGAAGCGGCCGAGATGGACGGCATCACCGGCTGGTCGCGGTTCTGGAAGGTGCAGCTGCCGCTGATCCTGCCCTCGATCGGGATCATCTCGATCCTGACCTTCGTCGGGAACTTCAACGCCTTCGACCTGATCTACGTGGCGCAGGGCGCGCTGGCCGGGCCGGACTTCGCCACCGACATCCTGGGCACGTTCCTGTACCGGACCTTCTTCGGCTTCCAGCTCCAGATCGGCGACCCGAACATGGGAGCGGCGATCGCGACGGCGATGTTCCTCATCATCCTGGCCGGGGTCTGCGTCTACCTGTTCGGCATCCAGACGCGGCTCCGCCGCTACCAGTTCTGATGCGCGCCCGGTCCCAGCCCGGCCGCAGCATCGCGGCCCATGCGATCCTGATCGCCTACACGCTCATCGCGCTGTTCCCGGTCTGGGTCATCGTGATCAACAGCTTCAAGTCCCGCCGGGCCATCTTCGCGCAGCCGCTCGCCATCCCCACCCCCGAAACCTGGGATCTCGTCGGCTACACCACCGTGCTCGAGAACGGCGATTTCTTCGGCTACTTCCTGAACTCCCTCACCGTCACCGTCGCGTCGCTGTTCTTCGTGCTCCTGTTCGGGGCGATGGCGGCCTTTGCCCTGTCCGAATACCGGTTCCGTGGCAACATGCTGGTGGGCCTCTATCTCGCGCTCGGGATCATGATCCCGATCCGGCTGGGGACCGTGGCGATCCTCCAGATGATGGTCGCGGCCGGGCTGGTGAACACGCTGACGGCGCTGATCCTGGTCTACACCGCGCAGGGCCTGCCGCTCGCGGTGTTCATCCTGTCCGAGTTCATGCGCAACGTCTCGGACGACCTGAAGAACGCTGGACGGATGGATGGCCTTTCGGAATATGCGATCTTCTTCCGCCTCGTCCTTCCGCTCGTGCGCCCCGCCATGGCGACGGTGGCGGTCTTCACGATGATCCCGATCTGGAACGATCTCTGGTTCCCGCTGATCCTGGCCCCCTCCGAGGACACCAAGACGATCACGCTGGGGTCGCAGGTGTTCATCGGCCAGTTCGTCACCAACTGGAACGCGGTGCTGGCGGCGCTCAGCCTCGCCATCGTCCCGGTCCTGATCCTTTACCTCATCTTCTCGCGGCAGCTCATCCGTGGGATCACTGCAGGAGCCGTGAAATGACCCTCCGCGTCCTCGTCGCGGGCCTTGGGAACATGGGGCTGAGCCACGCGCTGGCCTACGCCCACAACCCGGACTTCGAAATCGTCGGCCTTGTGAACCGCTCTCCGGTGGACCTGCCGCCGGAACTGGCGGGGCATGAGATCCTGCAGGACTACCACGAGGCGCTGCGGCGGCTCGCGCCCGACCTGGTCTGCATCGCGACCTATTCGGACAGCCATGCCGATTACGCGGTCGCGGCCCTTGAGGCGGGGGCGCATGTGTTCGTCGAGAAACCACTCGCCACGACCGTCGCCGACGCCCAGCGGGTGGCCGAGGCGGCGCAGCGCACTGGCAAGAAGGTCGTCGTCGGCTACATCCTCCGCCACCACCCGAGCTGGATCCGCCTCATCGAGGAGTCCCGCGCGCTCGGCGGCCCTTATGTCTTCCGCCTCAACCTCAACCAGCAGAGCAGCGGCCCGACCTGGGAGGTGCACAAGGCGCTCATGCGGACGACCTCGCCCATCGTGGACTGCGGGGTGCATTACGTGGACGTCATGTGCCAGATCACCGACGCGCCGCCGGTCGAGGTTCGCGGCATGGGCCTGCGCCTGTCCGAGGAGGTCGCGCCCGAGATGTACAACTATGGCCACTTCCAGGTGCTCTTCGCCGACGGCTCCTGCGGCTGGTACGAGGCCGGATGGGGTCCGATGATGTCGGACACCGCCTTCTTCGTGAAGGATGTGGTCAGCCCGCGCGGCGCCGTCTCGATCCGGATGCCCGACAGCGCCCGGTCCGACGACATCGATACCCACACCAAGACCTCCCTGATCCGGGTGCACCGCGTGGGCCAGGGCGACGAGGACCTGTCCATGGAGGACGAGCCGGGCCACCAGGAGCTTTGCGACCGCGAGCAGGCCTTCGTCGCCCGCGCGATCCGCGAGGATCTGGACCTGTCGCGCCATCTGCAGGATGCCGTCCGTTCGCTCGCCGTCTGTCTTGCGGCCGACGAGAGCGTGCGCTCCGGCCAGCCGGTGAGGCTCTGATGGGGTCGCTGGAACTTCGCAACGTCACCAAGGTGTTCGGCAAGACCGAGATCATCAAGGGCATCGACCTGTCGGTCAAAGACGGCGAGTTCGTGGTCTTCGTCGGACCATCGGGTTGCGGGAAGTCTACCCTCCTGCGGATGATCGCCGGGCTGGAGGACGTGACCTCCGGGGCCGTGGTTCTCGACGGACAGGACGTGACCGCCGTGGCGCCCGCCAAGCGGGGGATCGCCATGGTGTTCCAAAGCTACGCGCTCTATCCCCACCTCACCGTTCGCGACAACATGGGGTTGGCGCTGCGGCAGGCCGGCGCGCCTCGGTCCGAGATCGCGCAGGCGGTGGGTCGTGCTTCGGCGATGCTGGCGCTGGACCCCTACCTCGAGCGGCGCCCCGCCGAACTGTCCGGCGGCCAGCGGCAGCGCGTCGCGATCGGGCGCGCCATCGTCCGGACGCCGAGCCTCTTCCTGTTCGACGAGCCCCTGTCGAACCTCGACGCCGCGCTGAGGGTCGCCACGCGGATCGAGATCGCGCGCCTCCACCGGGAGCTTGGGGCGACCATGATCTACGTCACCCACGATCAGGTCGAGGCCATGACGCTGGCCGACCGGATCGTGGTGCTGCGGGCCGGGCAGGTGGAGCAGGTCGGCCGCCCCATGGAACTTTACAACGATCCGGCCAACACCTTTGTCGCGGGCTTCATCGGATCGCCCCGGATGAACTTCCTGAAGGGGGCCGCCCTGGGCGAGAGCGCGGACACGGTCGGCGTGCGGCCCGAGCATCTCGCCATCTCGCGCCAGGGTAACGCGATCCCAGGGACCGTCAGCCATGTGGAGAAGCTTGGAGGCGAGACGCTCGTCTATGTCCGCTCCGAGGTGCACGGCCTCCTGACGGTCCGACTTTTCGGCGAGCAGGACTTTTCGGTGGACGAGGCCGTCCAGCTGACGCCCGAGCCGCCGCGATCGCTGCGGTTCGACGCCGCCGGCCGCCGGCTTCGCTAGGTCAGCCCGGCGACCAGCGACTTGCCGGCGCATCGGGGCTCAGGACATAGAAGCCGTCGGCGGGCAGGGCTTCCCAGTCGCCCTCCCTCCCGTCGGGCCAGAGCACCCGAACCTCGGCCTCGGCCGCGGAGCCCAGGCCCATGTGCCACCATCCCATTGCGCCGCCGGCCTGTCCGCCGCCGACCGTGACCTCGCGCGAATGGACGCCGTCCGGAAGCCGCACCTCGATCCAGGCGCCCACGGCATCGCGGTTGCCGCCATCCTGCCGGAGCCGCAGCTCCAGCCAGTGCCCGGCCCCCGGGGTCGTGTTGCGCCAGACCTGCGCGTTCGCGCGCCGGTTGGTCACGACGAGGTCGGGCCGTCCGTCGAGGTTCAGGTCGGCCAGGGTCGCACCCCTCGACACGCCCATGCTGGCCACCCCGGCCTCCAGGCCCGCCTCGCGGAAGGTGCCGTCCGCCTGCAGGAGCAGAAGGTTGTTCGGGTCCTCCGCCGCAAAGTCCGGCATCTGGTCCACGTTCCCCTTTGCGATGAACAGGTCGGGCCGGGCGTCGTTGTTCACGTCCGCGAACTCCACATGCCACGCCGTCGAGGGTCGGACATCGTCGCCTGTGTAGGGGCGCTGCGCGATGGCGTGTTTGGGAAAGGCCACGTCGACGTAATCGGGACGCGGTGCGGAGGAGCCGTCCAGCGGCGCCTGCGCGAGCGTTTGCAGCTTGTTGTCGGCCATGCTGCTCAGCGCGTATTCGGGATATCCGTCCAGATCGAGATCGCGCGAGGCGATGCCCATGCCCCAGATCCGGAGCGGCTTCCACCCGTCCTCCGCGGTGTAGAGCGTCGGGTCGCCGC
Source organism: Rubellimicrobium arenae (assembly GCF_017916275.1). Lineage (GTDB taxonomy): Bacteria > Pseudomonadota > Alphaproteobacteria > Rhodobacterales > Rhodobacteraceae > Rubellimicrobium > Rubellimicrobium arenae. The sequence continues at coordinate 21,640 of NZ_JAFMST010000021.1, read as the reverse complement.
CCGGAGGCAGGCGCCACATCTGTTCCTGCCCGCCCTTGAAGTACTCCCGGTCGTTGGCGATCCGCAGCGATGGCGTGCCCGAGCGGTCCCAGTCTGTGAACAGCATCGACAGCGCGCAGAAGCTTGGGGACAGGGGCGCAGGCGTCGCGAAGCGGCGGCCATCCGGGCGGTAGAGCACGTTGTCGGTGCAGCTGCCCCAGGGGAAGAACTCCTCCCCCGGGTCGATGTAGGACCCGACCGCGAGCGTGGGCCAGTCCTGGCCGTCCTCCCAGGTGGCCGAGAACGCCGAGCCCCAGGCGCTTTGGGCTTGGAAGCTCCAAGAGGCGTTGGCGCGCTCGAAGCGGCAGTCGCCGAGGCCGCGCATCAGCGCAGATTCACCCTGGCGCAGGAGCATGAGGTCCTGCTGGCCGTCCCCGTCGATATCCAGCGGATAGGCGCCGGTCACCGCCTCCATCTCGATGCCGCTCTCCACCTTCTCGAACCGCAACGGCCCGCCCTGAGCCGAGCGGTTGCGCCAGAGAGATGCGGGCGAGGTGCCGCCGGCAAGGGCCAGGTCGGGAAATCCGTCGCCTGAGCAATCGAAGGCCGCGACGCCTCCGCCCACCATGTACTCCCAGTCCCCGTCATAGGAACTCAGGACGCCGGACGCGTCGGTCTCCTCCACGAAGGTCGGGATCGTCAGATCCTCGGCACGGGCGGCGGTGGCAAGAAGCCCGATCAGGATCGATGCGCGGATCACCGGCGGGTCCTCAGCGCGATGGCGTGCGCCCCGACGCAGCGGCCCTGCTCCAGCCCCATCTCGATCGCGGACCGGAAGTGGATGCCGCCATAGAGCCGTGACAGCGCCGCTTCCTCCGCGGCGGCCCAGAAGCTGGGGAACTGCCGCGCGGGCAGTCCGTCATCCTCATGGGTGGCGTCGACAAAGGCGTGGTCCGCGCCGAAGGCGGCCTCGAGCACCGTCGCGGCAGCCGCCGACTGCGTGCTGTGCCCCGAGGGGTATTCGGGGAAAGGCGGCGTGATCAGCAGAGGCTCGAAGGCCGGGTCCAGATGCGCCCGGATGTAGGTCACGGGCCGGATCAGGTTGTAGCGGAACTTCTCGTGCCAGCAGCCGATGAAGGCGTCGGCCATGGCGACCCCCAGCCTGGCCATCAGCTCGACCCGGGTCTCCAGGTCTGCCTCCTGCTCGTCCAGCACCTGCTGGGCGATGGAGATCCAGTGGCCGGGCGGGGTGGAGGACAGCATGGGGTCGTCCGACCAGAAGCGGGCGATCGCCTGCTGCTCGGGCGCCATGTCACGCCGGGCGTCGAGAACCTCCCGGGCCTCGGCCATGAAGGCGGATGCGGGGTCTTCGCTGTAGGCGGGCGGGGGCGGCAGGGGGCAGGCGGCTCCGTCCGGCATGGCGAAGGTCCGGTTCGTCCCCCAGCCCGGAAGAAGGGGGGCCTGCTGCTGGACGATGCGGCTGGTCGGAACCCAGGTGCCGGGCGCCTTGCCCGGGTCGTAGGTCATGGGAAAGCCCATGTTCTCGATGGTACTGCCCCCGTCGCCGTCGGCCCAGGCCAGGATATGTCGCGCGGTCGCCTCGCCCTGCGCCCGGCTACGATCCACGAGGTCCGGCGCCAGCCCCTCGGCCACGCCTTCGGCCAGGTGGCGGGACAGATGGTCGAGAGCGCGCTGGCCCGTGGGCCCGGTGTTGGAGAACAGTTCGCGCAGCACCGTCGCCAGCGCCGCCTCGAGCGCCACCGCATCGTCGTAAGGGAGGTTAGCCTCCCGCACGGGTCCGGGTGTCAGGTCGTTGAGTTGCCCCGCAAGGCTCAGGAGGTCGTCCGAGCCGGCGGCGACGGTCTCGTAGGCAGTGACGTAAAGATAGGCGAAGGCGCGGCTCGCGACGGGCGGGGAGGCTGTCGGCGTATGGCGCACGAGTTCGAGCGCGAGTCGCGTGTTCGTGTCGAACACCTCCTCGGGCGACGGTCCGGCCTGCGCCGCCCCCGACAGCATCAATCCCGCGGCCAGAGCCGCCAGTCCTTGCACGACGCGCATGGACGCCCTCCATTCCCCTGCCGGAAGAAAGCCATGGAACGTGAGGCCAGGAAAGGGATTTCACGCTCTGGTCGGACGCCAGCCATCACGCTATCCCTGCGCGGGCCAAGAGGAGGCTGCCATGACCCAGACGCCCACCCGCATCGCATGCCTTGGAGAGCCGATGATCGAACTGTCGGGGATGAGCCCGCGCGAGATGCGGCTGAACTTCGGCGTGGCGGGCGACACCCTCAACACGGCCATTTACCTGCAACGTGCCTTGGGCGGCGATGCGCAGGTCGCCTACCTGACGGCGCTGGGCGACGACGCGTTCTCGGATCACATGATCGCGGTCATGGAGGGCGAGGGGCTCGACACATCCGGCATCGCCCGGCTTCCGGGCCGCCTGCCCGGCATCTATGCCATAGCGGTGGACAACAGGGGCGAACGCACCTTTTCCTACTGGCGAAGCGAATCGGCAGCGCGGTCCATGTTCGCGGCTGGTGCGCTCGACCCCGAGGTGCTGGGGCGGTTCGACACCGTGTTCCTGTCCGGGATCTCGCTGGCCATCCTCCCGCCGGAGCACCGCATGAAGCTGATTGCCCAGTGCAGCTGGTTGAAGGCGTCCGGCAAGACCATCGCCTTCGACACGAACTACCGTCCCCGGCTCTGGGAGAGCGAGGACGCGGCCCGCTCGGCGTTTTCCATGATGTGGGATGCGACCACGATCGCCCTGCCGTCGCGCGACGACGAGGCGCGGTTGTACCCGACCGAGGATGTGCCGGATCTTTTCGAACGGCTGGCCCGAAAGGGTGTCCGCGAGATTGCGCTGAAGGACGGCGCAGCTGGCCCCCATCTCTGGGCCGAGGGCCAGGCCCTTCCCAGGGGGGACTTCCAGCCGGCGCCGACGGTCGTGGACACGACCGCTGCAGGCGACGGCTTCAATGCGGGCTACCTCGCCGCGCGGATCGGCGGGTCCGATGTGGCGGCGGCGGCGGCGGCCGGCCATGCGCTGGCGTCCCGGATCATCGGCGTCCGAGGGGCCATCATCCCGCGCGACTAGGTTCGGGTCCGGGCGGCGGCCATGTCTCCGCCGCCCGGGCTCAGGTCACTGGACTTGCGCCAGATCGGCCGCGAAGCGTTCCTTGGCTTTGCCGCGCAGCTTGTCGGCGGCGGCGGTCACGGCATCCTGGTTCGTCGGCGCGCCCACCTCGATCAGGGCCACCATGCCCATGGCCGCGTGCGGGGTGCACTTCACGCCGTAGAGCCCTTCGGTCGTGACGGTCAGGGTATAGTCCTTGCCCATGTCGCCGTGGAATGGTTCGACCCCTTCGGGCAGCATGTCGTCGATCGAAGCGACGTTGTGACCCTTGTCGGTCGCGACGAAGTGGATCGTGTCGCCGGGCTGGACCCGGATGAAGCCGGGCTCGAAGACCATGGCGCCGTCCGCGCCCTTGTTGAGCATCTGCACCTCGAAGTCCGCTGCGGCAGCTGCCCCGGCCAGGAGCGCGAAGGCGGCCGTGAGGGTGAGGGTCTTGGCGAGCATTGAGTGGTCCTTTCCACATGTCCCGATCGTTGTGCGGCAGGTCATGGCGGACGAAGCGGACGGTGACCTTGATCCGCATCAAATACGAACCACGGAAATGGCTCCTCGCGGCCCCGGTGCTCAGGCGGAAGGACGCGTCAGGAGATATCCCATCACCGTCAGCAGCACGGCCCCCTGCACCACGATCAACCCGACGCCCAAGCCCAGCAGCACGCTCGCCACGAGCGATCCGCCCATGAGAAGGCAGGCCATGGCCTTGTGCCGGGGGCGGATCGCGCCCCGCGCCTCCCAGTCCCGGATGGCCGGGCCGAAATATCGGCTTTCCTCGAGCATCCGGCGCATCCGGGGCGATCCCTTGCCGAACGCAAAGGCGGCCAGGAGGATGAAGGGTGTCGTCGGCAAGAGCGGCAGCGCGATGCCGATGATCCCCAACACGAGCGCAACGTATCCGAGGACGTTCCAGAGCAGGCGGACCGGGATCATCGTGGCGGGGGCCCCTTGATCCGGCTTTGCCCGATCACAGTCCCATCGGCGTCGAGCACCAGCCGCAGCGTCACGCCGCCATGCCGGAACGTCACGCGGAATCGTCCCATGTCATCGCCTTCGCCCCGTTCGAAGCGGCTGGCGATACGGCCGTCCCGCAGCAGGGCAGGAACCTCCGGCGGGTCGATCCCCAGCAACGGCCCCAGATCCTCCGCATCGATCGTGAAGCCGCCGTCCGGCCTTGGCTCAAGACGCATCTGATTCCCCTTCGTTCCGAGCATGTGGGTTTGGCTCGCCCAGGATCAACGCCCGGCGATGGACCCGGCCGGATGGGCATCTTGCCGCGTCGCCGCACGTCCGTAAGATACAACTGAGCGAGGATAAGGTGGGACCGGGCTCCGTGCGGGGCTTGTCCGACAAAGAACAGGGAGGGGCCGTCGTGGACGGAACGGATCAGCGCCAGCTGAGGGTGGGCATCCTCGGCTGCGGCCCCATCTCGCAGGCCGCGCATTTCGAAAGCGCGAACAAGGCCCGCAACGTCAGGCTTCACGCGATCTGCGACGTCGCGCCGGATCTTCTGGAACGGATGGCTGCGACGCACGCGCCGGACCGCACCTACTCCGATTACGATGACATGCTCGCGGACCCTGACCTCGACGCGGTCGTGGTCGCCACCGCCGACGCCTTTCACGTTCCGGCCTGCCTTGCCGCCCTTCGGGCCGGCAAGCATGTCCTTTGCGAAAAGCCCATCGGCGTCGCCGTCGAGGAGGTCGAGGACCTCGCGCGGGCTGTCCGGGAGTCGGGGCGCTTCCTTCAGGTCGGCCACATGAAGCGGTTCGACGCCGGGCTTCAGAGCGCGCGGGACTTCATCCACGACGAGATGGGCGAGATGCTGGCGCTCAAGGCCTGGTACTGCGACTCGACGCACCGCTATGCGATGACCGACGCCGTCCAGCCCCTCATGGTGAAGAGCGGCGCGACGCGGAAGCCCGCGCAGGACCCCAAGGCCGACCGGCGGCGCTACTACATGCTCGCGCATGGGTGCCATCTGCTCGACACGGCGCGGTATTTCGGTGGCGAGATTACCGAGGTGCAGGCCCGCCTGTCCGAACGGTTCGGAGCCTATTGCTGGTTCGTCGACCTGGCCTTCGCGAACCGCACGCTCGGGCATCTCGACCTGACGGTGGCGGTCCGGATGGACTGGCACGAGGGCTTCCAGATCTACGGCGAGAACGGATCGGTGGTGGGCAAGACCTACAACCCCTGGTTCTACAAGAGCTCGGACGTGGACATCTTCCACGAAGCGACCGGGACGACGACACGCGTCCTTGGGGCGGACGGCCATTTCTACCGGCGCCAGATGGAAGGGTTCGCGGAGGCGATCCTGACCGGGGCGGACACCGGGGCGGCGACGATCGAGGACGGGTTGGCCTCGGTCAGGGGCATGGTCGCCGTCGCACGTTCCGCCGAGACGGGGCGTCCCGTCCGGCTCGCGGATGTTTCGGGGGCGGTCTGATGCAGGTCGGCATCTTCGCCAAGACGTTTCCGGGAGAAACGCCGCTGTCCGTGCTGTCGGCGGCGCGGGGCGCGGGCTACGACGCCGTTCAATACAACATGGCCTGCTCCGGCCTCGGGGCTCTTCCCGCGTCGGTAGCCGACAGCGAGGCGGCCGCGATCCGAGCCGCATCGGAACAGACGGGGGTCGCCATTGCTGCGGTTTCGGCCACCTACAACATGATCCATCCCGACGATGGGGTAAGGGCCGCCGGCCGCGCCGCCTTTGCCGCCATCGCGGGCGCCGCCCAGGCCATGGGCACCGATGTGGTCACCGTCTGCACCGGCAGCCGGGACGCACAGGACCAGTGGCGCCATCATCCGGACAACTCTACCGCCCAGGCCTGGTCGGACTTCCTGGCCGAGATGGGGCTCCTCCTGGAGATCGCGGACCGACACGACATTCTTGTCGGAGTCGAGCCGGAGCTGGCCAACGTCGCCAGCTCGGCCGTCCGGGCCCGCAGCATGCTGGACGATCTGGACCACCCGCGCCTTGCCGTCGTGCTCGACCCTGCCAACCTCTTCGAAACGGCAGCCGAGTTTCGTGGCGGTGCCGTGATCGACGAGGCCATCGACCTGTTGTCCGACCGGATCGTTCTGGCCCACGCCAAGGACCGTGCCGGCGATGGGCGGGTGGTGACGCTCGGGCAGGGGCTCGTGGACGTCCCACGGTTCGTCGCGCGCCTGCGCGCCTCCGGCTTCGACGGTGCGCTCGTAACCCATGGCCTCACACCGGAGGACGCGCCCGCCGTGGCCCGCGCGCTCCGATCGATTCTGGGTGACGGATGCCGGTGACCCGGTTCGACCGGGGAAGCGTGTCCCTGGCCGTCCATGCAGTGGGCGACGGAAGGCCATTCCTGTTCCAGCACGGCCTTTGTGGCGATGCCGCCCAGACAGCGGACGTCCTCCCCAAAGGGATCGGCTGGCGAGGCCTGACGCTCGAGTCGCGGGGGCATGGGCGGTCGGACGCCGGCCCCCTGGACGCACTCTCACTGGCGACCTTTGCGGACGACCTTGCCGCCTTTCTCGACCAGGAGGTCGGCGGCCCGGTGGTCCTTGGTGGGATCTCGATGGGGGCGGCGCTGGCCCTCAGGCTTGCCGTCACGCGGCCTGACCGGGTGGCCGGCCTCGTGCTCGCCCGGCCCGCCTGGCTGTGGGATGCCGCGCCGTCGAACCTCGCCCCCTATGCCTTGGTCGGCGACCTCCTGGCCCGGCATGAGCCCGGGCAGGCCCGGGCCGCGTTCGAGGCCACCGACACCGCCCGGACCCTGGCCCAGGCCGCGCCGGACAACCTGGCCTCGCTCCTCGGGTTCTTCGACCGGCAGCCTGTGCCCGTCACCGCGGCGCTGCTGAGCCGGATCGCGGCGGATGGGCCCGGGCTCGCCCGCGACGATATCGCCGCGATCCGCGTGCCGACGCTCGTCATCGCTCATGGACGCGACCTCGCGCACCCGCTGTCCCACGCCCTGACCCTGGCCCGCCTGATTCCCGGCAGCCACCTCAGCGAGATCACGCCCAAGGCCGACGACCGGGACCGATACCGCCGCGACTTCGCGGCGGCCCTTTCAACCTTCCTTCAGGAGTTGCCCGCATGACACTCGCCCAGGACCGCCTCGAGGCGCTGCCCAGGGGGCGCCTGCTGGCCGAGTTCTCGCTCTGGTCCGCGGACCTCGTGCGCCTTGCCGATGAGATCGCCCGGGTCGATGAATTCGTCGACCTGTATCACATCGACGTGGCCGACGGGCATTTCTCCCCGGCGCTGCTGTATTTTCCGGATCTGGTCGCGGCCGTCCGCAGGCGGACCGGAAAACCGCTCCATGTCCATTTAATGGTAGCCGACGTTATTCTTCTTGGGCAGGTCGAGCAGTTCGCCGACGCCGGGGCCGACCTCATCAGCGTTCATGCCGAGAACGGCAACGCCACGGCCGCGCTGGACCTGATCGAACGGCGAGGACTGGCGTCCGGGCTGGTCCTGCAGCTCCACTCACCGGTCACGGCGGCGGCTTCGCATCTCGACCGCCTGGACATGCTGACGCTCTTGGGGACGCGCATCGGCATCAAGGGGCAAGGTCTCGATCCTGCGGCCGAACCGCGGCTGCGCGAAGCCCGTGCCCTGATCGGTGCCGCAAACCGCCCGATCCTCCTTGCCGCGGACGGAGGCATCCGGGAGGGGACCGTGCCCGGCCTGCGCGCCGCCGGGGCCGATACGGTGGTGATGGGATCGCTCGCCTTCAACGACCCCGACCTGTCGGCGCGCATCGCCTGGGCGCGCGGGCTGAATGGCTGACGCGCGGACGATCGGAATCGACCTGGGGGGCACGCAAGTCCGGGTCGCCCTGGTCGAAGGAGGGCGTCTCCTTGCGCGCGCCGCCGAGCCGACCGATGTCGCAGGCGGCCCCAGGGCCGTTCTGTCGCAGTTCCGGCGTCTCATGGAGAAGGTCCTGCCCCCAGCCGGGTGGAGCGGGATCGACGGAATTGGCATCTGCTCCCCCGGGCCGCTGGACAGCGAGACGGGGACCATCCTCGGGATCCCGACACTCCCTGGCTGGGAGGGTCTGCCGATGCGGGACATCCTGGCCCAAGAGACCGGCCGCCCCGTGGTGCTGGAGAACGATGGCATCGCCGCAGCGCATGGCGAATGGCGGCACGGTGCGGGGCAGGGGCTCCGTCACCTCGTCTATGTCACGGTGAGCACAGGGATCGGCGGCGGGGTGGTGCTGGACGGTCGTCTGCTGCATGGGCGCCGGGGCATGGTCGCGCATGTCGGCCACCTGCCCTTGTCCCTGGACGGGCCACGTTGCGCCTGCGGTGGGATCGGCTGCTTCGAGGCGTTCGCCTCCGGGACGGCCCTCGCCCGGGCCGCGACCCTGGCTGTAGCATCCCACCCCGACAGCGCCTTGGCCCGGCTGGGGACGGAGCGCATCACGGCCCGCCATGTGGTCGAGGCCGCCCGCCAGGACGACGCGCTGGCCCAATCCCTGCTGACCGAGGAGGCGCGCTACCTCGGGACCGGGTTCACGGCGCTGCTCCACCTTTACAGCCCCGATGCGATCATCATGGGGGGCGGCGTGTCGCAGGGCTACGATCTTCTGGAACCTGACATCCGAAGGACGGTCCAGGAGCGGGCCTTGCCGGCGTTCCGCGAGGTGTCGATCCTCAGGGCCGCCCTGGGCGAGGACTCGGGCCTCATTGGCGCGGCCTCCCTCGTGCCCGCGGGCCAGGACGACCGGCACGTCGACGGGGCAGTTCCCGTTTCTTGGCCGGCTGTCTGATCGGACGCACCTCCGACCCGAGGCTGGCAATTCATTTCTCTTGACGCCTTCGGAGGCGGTCGGCTGTTATCGGACTACCGAAGATCGGTGACGCGCAGGACCGGCAGCAGAACCGGTCTGTGCGTCGTACCTTGGGAGGAGATACGATGGACCGCCGCACCCTTCTGGGCGCTGCCGCGACGGCTGCGCTCGCCGCCGGAGTCTTGCCCCGCGTCGCCCAGGCGCAGGATCAGAAATACACCATTGCCCTGATCCCGGGCCTGACCACGGACGCCTTCTACATCACGATGCACCGCGGCGCCCAGGCGGCGGCGGATGCCCTTGGCGTCGAGCTGGTGTTCCAGGGCGCCGCGGACTTCAACCCGGTGACCCAGGTGCCGGTCCTTGATGCCGTCATCGCACGGCAGCCGAGCGCCATCCTGATCGCGCCCACCGACAAGACCCAGCTGATCGAGCCCCTGCGTCGCGCGCAGGGCGCTGGGATCCCGGTCATCACCGTGGACACCTTCATCGGCACCGGCCAGTACCAGACCGGATCGGGCGACGCGGACTTCCCGCTGTCCTACATCGCCTCGGACAACGTCATGGGTGGCCGGATGGCAGCCCGCGCGCTGGCGCAAGCCATCGGGGACGCGGGCCAGGTCTACGTGTCCAACGTGAACCCCGGCATCTCGACCACCGACCAGCGCGAGGAAGGCTTCAAGGCCGAGATGGCGGAAAGCCATCCCAACATCGAGGTCCTCGAAACCCAGTTCAACGAGAACGACGCGAACAACGCGGCCTCCCAGCTTCAGGCCGTCTTCGCGCGAAATCCGAACCTCAAGGGGGTGTTCGGGGCGAACCTCTTCTCGGCGCTGGGCGCGGCGAACGGCGTGCAGCAGTCCGGGCAGACCGGGAACATCCGAGTCGTGGCCTTCGATGCGCCCACGTCGATCGTGGACAACATCAACACCGGCCTCGTGGACGTCGCGATCGCCCAGCACCCGGCCGAGATCGGCTACTTCGGCGTCGTCGCCGCTTATGCCCATCTGACCGGGCAGTCGATCCCGACCGCCATCGGCACCGGCTTCACGGTGATCGACAAGGCCAACGTCGCCGACCCGAACGTGGCCAAGTTCATCTACAGCGACTGACCTCCGGCCCGGGCCCGTCGCCCCGGCGGGCCCCCTTGAAGGGACGCGTGCATGACCTCCGATCCATCCATCGACACGGCCGGACCCGTCCATGTCGCGCCCCCGGCGGACCACGACGCCGCCGGGCTGACGCTGCTCCAGCGGATCGCCAGCCTCAGGGCCTGGCTGTTCCTCGCGGCCCTTGTGCTCGCCTTCGAGGTCTGGGCCCGCGTGGCCTACGGCGGAACCTTCGTCGTCAACGCCTACAACCTCCAGTCCATCGCGATCTTCGCCGTCGCCCCCCTGCTGCTGGCGACGGGGCAGACGTTCGTCATCATCTCGGGCGGGATCGACCTTTCGCTCGGGTTCATCATGGGCCTGGCCGCCGTCGTCTCGGCCCATGTCGTCGGCTGGGCCAACCCTCTCATGTCCGCGCCCTTCGCCGTGCTGCTCGGCTTTCTGGCGGGCATCCTTGTGGCCTGCGTGCCGGGCGCGGTGAACGGCCTCCTCGTGTCGCGCCTGAAGGTGCCGCCCTTCATCGGCACCCTGGGCATGTTCGGCGTCGCGCGGGGCGTGGCCTTCCTCCTCGCGGGAGGCACGACCGTGCCCGTCACCAACGGAGGGCTGGCCGCGCTCGGCAACGGGCGGATCTGGGGCGTGCCCTGGGTGGTCCTGATCACCGCCCTGTTCGTCCTGCTGATGCACTATCTCCTGAGCCAGACCCGCTTTGGCCAGCACAACTACGCCGTGGGCGCGAACGTGCAGGCGGCGCGCCGGGCCGGCATCGACATCAAGGGCCACCTCCTCCGGCTGTACATCCTGTCGGGCGCCTGCGCCGGGCTGGCCGGCGTGCTCTACACCGCCCGTTTCAGTGCCGGCGCAGCCCAGGCGGGCGAGCCTCTGCTCCTCGACTGCGTGGCCGCGGTGGTGATCGGCGGCGCATCGCTGTTCGGGGGATCGGGCACGATCCTGGGCACCGTGGCGGGCGCCTTCGTAATCGCCGTGATCCAGTACGGGCTCGTGTTCGTGAACGTGAAGCCGTTCTGGCAATTCATTTCCGTCGGCGTGGTCATCATCATCTCGGTCCTCATCGACCAGGCCCAACGCTCCTTTGCCGGAGGACGCCAGAGTGAATGACATGAGCCGTCCGCCCGAGGTGCCGCTCCTCGAGGTCCGCCACCTGAGCAAGCAGTTCGGTCCCGTCCAGGCGCTCAGGGACCTGTCCATGACCCTCCGCGCGGGCGAGGTGGTGGCCCTGGCCGGCGACAATGGTGCGGGAAAGACGACGCTGATCAAGGCGCTCTCGGGCGTCTTTCGGCCGACCGGGGGCGAGATCCTCCTCGACGGCCAGCGCGTCGCCTTCGCGTCCCCGCAGGAAGCGCGGGAGCGTGGGATCGAAACGATCTACCAGGATCTCGCTCTGGCCGACAACCTGACCATCGGCGCCAACATCTTCCTGGGGCGGGAGCCCATGCGGAAGGCGCTGGGCTTCCTTCCGGTCCTCGACCGCCGCAAGATGGCCGAGGCCGCGCGCGAGACGATGGCCCTTCTCGACTTCCACGTGAAGCGCATGGACGCGCCGGTCTCCAACTTCTCGGGCGGTCAGCGGCAGGCGGTCGCCATCGGGCGCGCCGTCTACTGGAACGCCCGCGTGCTCATCATGGACGAGCCGACCGCGGCCTTGGGCGTGCCCGAGCAGCGTAAGGTCATCTCGCTCATCCATCAGCTCAAGGCGCAGGGCCGCGGGGTGATCTTCATCTCCCATAATCTCCAGGACATCTTTGCGGTCTCGGACCGCATCATCGTCCTGAGGCGGGGCGTTCAGGCGGGCGAACGGCGCATTTCCGAAACGACGCACGAGGAGGTCGTGCGCCTGATGGTCGGCGGCTGATCCGGGTGCCAGCCGGTCCAAGGGATGGCCTGAACCGATCGACCAGGCGACGCAGGGGATCCCGTGGCCGATTCCGGCGGGTGTCGCACCGGACCCGAAACTCAGGGCCGGGCGCCTTACGGAGGAGGACGCCATGCCGGGATGCCTTGTCTTCCTGCGTCGCTGGCCCGGGCGGAAGGGCCTTTCCCGACAAAGCGATGGACGGTCGCGCCCGTCGCGCCTCTGCATCCGGCTTGGTCCATGGGCAGGTGCTCTGGGGCGGCGAGCTCACGTTCGATATCAGGGTGAACACCATGACAGGACAGGGAACTTTGGCCGGGCGCATTGCCCTGGTGACCGCAGCGGGGCAGGGGATCGGGCGGGCGGTGGCCGAGCGGCTCGCCCGCGATGGCGCCGAGGTCCATGCCTCCGACCTCGACGGGCGGCTCCTTGAGGGGTTGGCCGTCGCTTCGGTCGCCGAGGTCGATGCCACGAAACCGGAGCAGGTCGAGGCCTGGGTCAGCCGCTTTGCCCACGTGGACGCCCTTGTGCACGCCGTGGGCTACGTCCACCACGGAAGCATCGAGGACTGCACGCCCGAGGATTGGCGCCGGAGCATGAGCATCACGTTGGACAGCGCCTATGTCGTGATCCGGGCCGTCGTGCCACGGATCAAGCCGCAGGGTGGCAGCGTCACAGCCATCGCCTCTGTCGCGTCCTCGACCAAGGGGTTCCCGAACCGGGCGGCCTATGGCGCGGCCAAGGCCGGAGTCATCGGCCTCATCAAGGCCTGCGCCGCCGACTACCTGCAGGCCGGGATCCGCTTTAACGCCGTCTGCCCGGGCACCGTGGACAGCCCATCCCTGCGGGGCCGCATCGCTGCCTTGGCCGAGACGATGGGCAGCCTTGAAGCGGCCCGCAAGGTCTTCCTGGACCGCCAGCCCTCGGGGCGGCTGGGCGAGCCCGAGGAGATCGCCGGTCTTTGCGCGTTCCTCGCCTCGGATGACGGGCGCTTCATGACCGGGCAGGCGCTGAACATCGACGGCGGCATCACGATCTGACCGAGGAGACTTCGTTGGCGACCTCTCTTTTCGACCTCACCGGGCGGCGGGCGCTCATCACCGGCTCCTCGCAGGGGATCGGCCTTGCCCTGGCGCAGGGCCTGGCCCAGGCGGGGGCCATGGTGCTCCTGAATGGACGGGACCGCGAGAAGCTCGCCCGCGCCGCCGAGGCCGTGCCCGGGGCCGGCATCCTGCCGTTCGACGTGACCGACCACGCCGCCGCCCGTGCCGCAGTGGATGGCCACGAGGAGGCGCATGGGCCGATCGACATCCTCGTCAACAATGCGGGCGTGCAGCATCGCGCGCCGCTGGACGAGTTTCCCTCCGACGACTTCGAGCGGCTGCTGCGCACCAATATCGCCAGCGTCTTCAACGTCGGGCAGGCCTGCGCTCGTCACATGATCGGGCGGGGCCGGGGCAAGATCATCAACATCGCTTCGGTGAACGCCGTCCTGGCGCGTCCGTCCATCGCCCCCTACACGGCCACCAAGGGCGCGGTCGTGAACCTGACCAAAGGCATGGCCACGGATTGGGCCCGCCACGGCCTGAACTGCAACGCGATCGCACCGGGCTACATCGAGACGCCGCTCAATGCGGCGCTCATCGACGATCCTGCCTTCAACGACTGGCTGATCAAGCGCACCCCGGCGGGGCGATGGGGCCACGCCGAGGAGATCGCGGGCGCCTGCGTGTTCCTGGCCTCCGAGGCGGCTTCGTTCGTCAACGGGCATACGCTCTATGTCGATGGCGGAGTGACAGCCTCGCTGTAGCCATGCCGCAGGTTCGTACGCGCCTGATACCCGGCGGTGCGGCGCGGAGGATGCAGGACGTGATCGCAACTGCGTGCGCGCGGCGGATGCGCCTTGGCTTGGCACGGCCTTGATGGTTCCATCGATGCGCGACAGACAAGGGTGAACCATGATCGCCGCAATGGCCGCCTCCGTCGTCCTCGTGGTGGCGACGGTCCTCATCTTCTACGAGGCGCTGCGGCTGACCTCCAGCCATCTGGCCGACCTGCCCGTGCCACCGCGGGCGCGGATCCTCGCCGTCGTCCTGGCGTCCTTTGCCGCGCACACCGTCGCCGTCTGGACCTACGCGGCCGCCTACTGGCTCCTGGCGGTTGTCCTGAATGTGCCGAGCTTCGCCGGAGTCCCGGTGAGCGGGCTGCTCGACTGCCTCTACTTCTCGGTGGTGACCTACACATCCCTGGGCTTCGGGGACCATGTCCCCGTGGGACATGCCCGTCTCATTGCGGGGGTCGAGGCGCTGAACGGCCTGCTTCTGATCGGCTGGTCGGCCTCCTTCACCTATCTGGTGATGGAGCGGTATTGGCCGATGCACGACCCGGAAGGGAATGAGACGCAGCGGCCGCCGCGCGCGGCCCGCTTCCCCCGGCATGAGCCGAGGGTCGAGGCCGGAGCCGAGGAACCACGCAGTGCTCTCGAGATGGCAGCTGCCCAGTCCGGGACGTCTCAGGAGCCGGATCCCGCGCACTGACGCCGGGGCGGTTTGCGGGGCCTACCGCTCACGCCCGCGGAGGCGTCCCGCACGGATCCGGGGACCGCGATCCCTGCCTCCGGACCGCGAGGGCGACATCGGTCACGAGGGCGGGCAGCTCGAACGACAGGCGGCCATCCCGGACTTCGGCGGACTGCCGCCCCATGAGGCCGCCCTTTCGCGTGTCCCAGGGCATGATGTCGTAGGTGCCGGCCCGGAGTCCCGGGAGGTCGATGCGAGCCGCCAACGGAGTGGCAGTGGGATCGAGCATCCCCTTCCGGTCCAGGCTATCTGTCCGCAGCAACCAGACCACGGCCTGTTCGTCATCGGCGCAGGCGAAGGCCCGCACGGCCGGGTTGGAGACGATGGTTTCGGCGCTGATGTTGCGGCGGCGGAAGCGGGACCAATCGACCAACGGTAGAAAGCCGGACAGCACGCGTTGCGCGTGTCGCATTCCTTTCGTCAGCACATGAGGATGACGGTTGGGCCAACGCATCCCGCCACCCGCGCCGCCCGATGCGACATGGGCCCACTGGATATGGCGGAAGTATTCATCGTCAAAGGGCTCGGGAAGGGTCTTCTTCTTGTCCTTGAACAGGTGGATCGGCCCATGCTCGCTGTCGAAGTAGGGCCGGTCGGGCGGCGTGTGCCCCACGGCTTCCCTCACAAGGTCCCCGACGGCGATGGCCGGGTCCACCGTATTGCGCGGGTGGTCGATGGTGCCTTCGGCATAGAGGTGCGTGCTGGCGAAATCGAGGCCGGGATGGCGGAAGATCGTGTCCGCGACCCCGGGATGCGAATACAGGATCGGTCCGAAGAGCGAGACCGTCTGGAGGTGGCTCCGGCCGAAGAGGCGCAACTCGAGCGTCCGGACATGGTCGCTCAGCTCGGTCGCCACGACGGCAAAGCCCTCGGCGCTGTCCCCCATCTGGGCCGGGTGCATCTCGTTCCAAAGGTCCCACGCGAAGATCACACCGCTCCCGCCCCAGCGCTCGACCACGAAGGTCATGCGCCGCTTGATCGCATCCAGTGTCGCGCGGTCCGTCAGGATGTTGCCGCGACGGGGGCAGGGCCCGCCATTCGCTTTGTTGTAGGGGTGCTTGCTCCAGCGAAGCCAGAGCCAGAACGTGTCGAACGGCGTCAGGAGCAGCCGGAGCCCATGCCTGGCGCAGAGGTCGAACATGTCGTCCCAGAGCCGGACCATGTTGGGCTGGAAATGACCCACCGGTTTTTCGAGATAGCGGTTCTCGCCATGGGTGTATTCGAGCATCAGACGCAGGCAGGTGACCCCGTTCGACGCCAGCCACGACAGGTGGCGATCCACTGCCGGCAGGTCCTTGCGGCGGAAGAGACCCTCGAGCTCGGGCCAGGTGATCGCATCATTCTGCCCGATGGGCGTCCAGGGCACGCCGGACTCCGTCACGAAGTAGGGCGCGCCTGGCGCGGCCTCGACCCAGGGGAGATCGGTCCGGTCACGCCCGTCCTGCCGGACAGGCGGGGTGAACTTGGTCAGGTCGTTGGCGATGGCGTGTCCTCCTCCGCTGCCCTGTTCGGGTCCGGTCCGGGCAGCTACTTGGCTGGACGAAAGCAGAGTTCAAGGTGGACGGCGGGTCATGGATTGCCCGTGCGGACCGGGCGACGGCCCCAACGTGCGCAGCCGGTCAGGCAGCACGTGCGAGTCCGCGGGATCAGGGGGACGGTGCTCCGGTGGCGCCGCTCAGGCGGGCGGGATCGCTCGTGCCTGCACGGAAGGTATCGCCGCTGTCCAGGGCCGTCACCGCGACTTCGGCGGGGCTGAAGAAGCCGCCGTCGATCCGGGCGAAATCATGGCCGGCCGCGTCGTAGACGTCGGAGAAGCCCTGGCCCCAGTCGGCCGAGGTGCGACTGGGCAGGCCTTCGGCTAGCTCCTTCGCGGACCGCGCTGGCCCGGTGACGAACAGATGCACCTGTCCGCCGTAGATGATGGCGTCGTTCGCTCGCCCCATGGCGATCCGGGTGTCCGGATGGACTACCCCAACGGGTGCGGTCCCGATGGCGTCAGACAGGCGGGACAGGTCGAAGCCCATCAGCCGCGCCTTCTGCACGGCGCATTCGAGGACCCGCGCGGCAATCTGGACCATGCCCGCCAGACTGCCCGTCCGGGCGTGGAGCACGGTCATCCGCTCCGGCGTCACGCCGCAGGCCTCGGCTGCGTCCTGGGCCAGCCTGGGGGTTGGGGGCACCTCGCCCTCCAGCACGAGGACAGCGCGACCGGGGTCTTCACGGTGAGTGATCTCGTCGAACAGGCTCTCGCGCCGCGCCAGCACGCGCGCTGGGCCGGACCCCATCAGCGGCAGGCCGTGAGGGCCATCGAGGTGCCATCCGGCGTACTGGCTCGCCAGACATGCCAGCCAGGGTTGACTGGTTCGTACCATGACCGTCCAGGGCAGCGGGCCCGAGCGGGACGGCACCAGAGACGCCTCGGCCAGCCCGCCCATGCAGATCGCGGCAAGGCGGAGTCCCGCTTCGTGGCTGCCCGGATGGCGGTGCCCGCAGTCGATGAACGTGGCGCCCTGGGGGCTGCGGGCTAAGCCGACCCGGAGTCGGGCGGCGTCCCGTATCATCACGTCGGCAAGTTCGCCCGCCCTCGCGTTCAGCGAAAGGCGGGCAGAGGGGGTGGCCTGAAGATCCATGCCGGAGGGACGACCGGCCCCGCCATCTGGTTCCACCGCCTGAGATCAGGCGGCGGGACGCCGGGTCAGAGGCTTGCGCTCACGAAGGTCAGGACGTCGGCCTCCACTTCGTGCCAGCCCTCCCAGATCATCTTGAGAGCCACGTAAAGGATGATGAGAAGACCGACATAGGCGATCCAGCGGTATCGGCCGATCAGCCGCGCGATGAAGGTCGAGGCCAGGCCCATCAGCGCGATCGACAGCACGAGCCCGATGATCAGGACCGTGAAGTGGTCGCGTGCCGCGCCCGCCACCGCAAGCACGTTGTCGAGCGACATGGACACATCGGCCACGACGATCTGCGTCGCCGCCTGGGCGAAGGTCTTGCGCGGGGCGCCGCCCGCCACGCGCCCGTCGGCATTCAGGTCCTCCCCGGCGAGGGCCTCGGTCGCGGCCTGCTCCTCGACGTCGTGGCCTTCCCGCAGCTCGCGCCACATCTTCCAGCACACCCAGAGCAGCAGGATGCCGCCGGCGAGGAGAAGCCCTGTCAGTGCCAGGAGCTGGGTGGTGATCGCCGCGAAGAAGATGCGCAGCACGGTCGCGGCAAGGATGCCGACCAGGATGGCCCGGTTCCGCTGATCGCGCGGGAGGCCGGCGGCGGCCAGGCCGATCACCACGGCGTTGTCGCCCGCCAGGACGAGGTCGATGGCCACTACCTGGAGAAGGGCCATGAGGCCCGGGTAGGTTAGGATTTCCATGCTGCTCCTCTGACTGCGGGACCGCGTCGGGTGCATCATACTTCGGTGCGGACCACAACCCCGGCAAGGGCGGCTCGCGGGTTGCCCCTCTCCCATGGGCTTGGCATGGATGGGACTGCCGGCCCTGGGGACCGGCTGGTCAGGGAGGCGCGCGATGACGATGGTGACACGGGACTTCGGCCGGACAGGATGGCAGGTGGCAGGGATCGGCTTCGGCGCCTGGGCCATCGGCGGCACCTGGGGCGAGGTGTCCGAGCAGGACGCCCGCGCCGCGCTTCATGCGGCTCTGGATAACGGGGTGAACTTCATCGACACGGCCGACGTGTACGGGGACGGGCGGTCGGAACGGATCATCCGCGAGGTCCTGAAGGAGCGTGGCGGCGAACGTCCGATCGTGGCGACCAAGGCCGGGCGGCGGCTCAACCCGCATGTGGCCGAAGGCTACAACCGCGAAAATCTGACGGCTTTCGTCAACCGGAGCCTGCAGAACCTCGGCGTGGATACGCTGGATCTCGTGCAGCTCCACTGCCCGCCGACGCCTGTCTACTACATGCCCGAGGTGTTCCACATCCTCGACGACCTCGCGGCAGCGGGCAAGATCCGGCACTACGGCGTGTCGGTCGAAAAGGTTGAGGAGGCGCTCAAGGCCATCGAGTTCCCGGGCGTCGTGTCGGTCCAGATCATCTGGAACATGTTCCGCCAGCGCCCGGCCGAGCTGTTCTTCCCCCAGGCCCTGAAGAAGCATGTGGCGGTGATCGCGCGGGTGCCGCTGGCCTCGGGGTTGCTGAGCGGCAAGATGTCGCGCGACTCGCAATTCGCCGCCGACGACCACCGGGCCTTTAACCGCGAGGGCGCGGCCTTCGACAAGGGCGAGACCTTCTCGGGCGTCCCCTTCAACATCGCGCTCGACGCGGTGGAGGCCGTGCGGGCGGCGCTGCCGGGCGACGTGCCGATGGCTCGGGTGGCGCTGCGCTGGTGCCTGATGGAGGACGCCGTGTCGGTGGTGATCCCCGGGGCCAAGAACGCCGATCAGGCCCGGTCCAACGCCGCGGCGGGGCAGTTGCCGCCCCTCGACGAGGGCACCATGGAGGTCGTGCGCGAGATCTACCGCTCGCGCATCGCGCCCCACGTGCACCAGCTCTGGTAAGTCAGGCGCGGGCCTGCTCGGGGGTGGCCGACAGGCCGCCCTCGTCCACGTCAGCCTCTTCCTCGGCCTCCACGCCCGTGTCGAGCATCCGCTCGACCTCGGCCATCTCGCGGGCGTCGTCAGGCCCGGTGCCAAAGCGCGCCGCCACGTCCGGGGCGTAGCGGAGCAGGTCCGTCTTGAGCTTGAGGAGGGAAAGGTCCTTGGTCTTGCTCTCGAGCATGACGTCGAAATCCAGCCCTTCGGCCATCCGCATGAAGGTCGCGAACTCGAAGGGGTTCGTGAAGTCGGCGTGCCCGGTCCAGATCGGCGGCACGAGGACGGTCTTGATGCGCGACGTGGCTTTGATCGGCGCCGCGAGGCCCTTGAGGTCCTTGCCCGCCTTGATCGCTTCGCGGTCCTTGTCGGTGACCTTGCGCTTGACCTCCCGCATCTCGGTGCGCGGCGAAGAGAAGTGCATCTTGGGCCGCACGCCCTCGGGCCAGGACCGGATGAACCGCTCGAAGGTCGGGCGAAGCTCCAGCCCTTCGGGGTTCAGGCACCAGTAGTGCTGGTAGTCGAAGACGCAGCGCACGCCGCAGCGGTCATGGATCCAGAGCACGTCGGCGGCGGAAAAGCGGATGTCGTCATTCTCCAGCACGAGGCGCCGCCGCACATGCTCGGGGCACTGGTTGTAGCCGTCGATCCAGCGGGCGCGGCTTTCCTCCCGGTCGCCGTAGACGCCGCCCACATGGGTCACCATCACCGCCTCGGGACCAAGGCCCATGCGGTCCAGCATCTCGGCCTGGGAGGACAGGTCCCAGATGCTCTTTCGCGTCAGCTCCGGGTCGGGACTGTTGAGAAGGACGAACTGCGACGGATGGAACGACAGCCGGATGTCGAGCTCGCGCGCCTTCCTGCCGAAGGCGGCCAGTTCGGCGTCGCTCTCGGCCACCATGTTGTGGAACTGCGGCATGTCGGGGTGCGTGGCGTAGGGCGCGAGGTCCGAGGACATCCGGTACATGTCGATCTCGACCTTCACGAGGTAGTCGAGGATCGCGTCCACGTATTCGAGCGAGGTCTTGAGGTGCGGCTCCTTGCGCCAGCCGCGGGTGTCGTTGCTCTTGAGGTCGGGGCGGCCCATCACCTTGACGGGAAAGCCGAGCCTGAGGGGACGATCGGTCATGTGGGCACCTGTTCCTCGGGAAAGCCGATTCCGGCGATGAAGGCGTTCCAGTCCTTCGGGCGCAGTGCCCCGCCGGTCGCCTGGACGTGGCCATTGCCATACTCATCACCCGCGCCGGGAGGGCGATGAGCGGCGAGGAAGGCGATTAGGTCGGTGCCGGCGGCGGTGCGCGCGGCGAAGTGGACCCAGCCTTCGCGGTAGCCGGTGTTCGCGGCGATCACGATCTTGTCCTTCAACCGGCCCCGCCATTGCTGGGCGATGAGCGGATGGATCTGGCAGGCGGTGTGGAAGCGGATCAAAGCCACATCGCCCCGCACCTTGGGTGCAATTCGTCTGGCGGCCTCCACCGCGGCTGCGACCTCGGCCTTGGCGGCGTGGAGTTCCGCGGTTTCTGGATGGCCGCCCTTGAGGAGGTCCTTGGGCGAATCGCAACGGAGCAGGAGCGCCAGCGCTGCCGTAGGGTCCCCACGAGCGGTCCGCCGTGGCGCGTTGATCAGCGACACGGCATCGCGGATCGCGGTCTTGCCGTAGCGGGCCTGCGCTTCGGCAAGCTCGGGAAAGCCCGCATCATCGGCCATGTCTCCAACCAGCCCCATGGCCGCCAGCCAAAGAAGGTCGTCCGCCGGGCCGACCGCCTGGGCGCACCAGTACGCGAGCAGGGCCGACGTCGGTTCCGGCTTCCACCCGTTCCCGGACACGACGGTCGAGTTGGCCGGGATGCCGGAGGGAACATGGTGGTCGATCAGCACGGTCGGCGTTCCGGGCAGGATTTCCGCCGCGC
The DNA here is from genome assembly GCF_017916275.1 of Rubellimicrobium arenae. GTDB lineage: Bacteria > Pseudomonadota > Alphaproteobacteria > Rhodobacterales > Rhodobacteraceae > Rubellimicrobium > Rubellimicrobium arenae. The sequence continues at coordinate 730 of NZ_JAFMST010000021.1, read as the reverse complement.
GGACGCCGAGGTCCGTGACCAGGAGCCCGGCTGGAACGCTCTGCTCCAACTCGCGCCTGAACTCGGGCGCCCAAGGCGACTCACCTTTCCCCGTGATCCGGACATCGACGGACCGTCCAGCGGCGCGGAGACTTCTCGCTAGGACTGCCGCGGCCGAAAGCCCGTCGGCATCGAAATGCGCGACCACTAGCACGGGACGATCCTGAACCATGTGGTCCAGGGCCGATCTGAACATCGGGCCTACATGGGCGGGGGAAGGGGACAAATTGCTCGACACGCTCCACAACGAGCCATGACCCCTTCTGGTTCACGTCGGGTGCCCCCTATGATTCCGCCTCCAGATGGGAACCTTTCGGTCCCGTGACCCGCCAGAGAAGCCCGAGGATGCCAGCCGACGCGGTGACTTCGTTTGTCCTGACGCCCGCCGGATCGCAGGAATACTTATCCCGCACTTCTGAGGTCGGGCCTAATGGACCCTGGCCGTCTTTCTCTGTTCCAGGGTCTTGAACCCCAAGGAGCGGCTTCCCAGATAGGTTGTCCACGCCGCTTGGCAGGGTTCAAGCGGGGAGGCTGACGACAGGGAAAGCGCAGGTTGGCTCGAATAGGTCTTCCACTCTTGCGAATCTCTGTCTAGAAGCTGCCTCCACGGTCGGACGCTGGCGGCGCGGAAGCGGGGTTGGCGGGCTGGACGGGACCTTGTTGGAGGGGTGAGCGGCTGGGGGTTGCCTGG
>NZ_JAFMST010000020.1 GCF_017916275.1 Rubellimicrobium arenae | reverse complement strand
TTGACGCACGCGTAACCCGCAGAACATAACCCTCAGGCGGGTCACTCCTCGACGAAAAACCCGGGTCAGCTCTCAGTGGAAATCAAAACACCAGGGGTGCGCTGTCCGTCACGAGGTCAGCCCTCAGACGGCCAGCCGCCGGGCCGATGCCGAAGCCATGTCCCGAGAAGCCGGACGCGAGGAAGAAACCCGGCAACGGGTCAACGGCCGAGATGACCGGGAGGGGTGCTGTCAGACGAATGCGAACTCGTCTCGCTTTCGGCAGGCGGGCTCGATCTTAACTGGCACAGAGCGTCCGCCACTCGGCAAGAGCGGCGGTGCGGGCCTGCTTGTACACAGGGCGGCTGGAGATGCTCCGATCCGAGTTGAAGTGGTTGCAAACTGAGGAGTGGACAGCGACGAACTTCTGAAGACTTCGCATGCGCCGGAACCGCAGCATTGCCCTCTCTCGCCTTCGGAAGGCTGGTGCGAGTTCTCGATCCGGTAGTTCTCCCAGCGGCCGGTGACTTGCCGGTTCTCGGCACCGAGTGCTTTGAGAGCGGCGCCGTAGGAGCGCAGCCCATCGGTGACCAGCTCTTCGGGCTGACCATGCCGCTTCATCAGCTTTCGCAGGAACTTTAGCGCTGCCTTCTTGTCCCGCCGCTTGGAGACGAAGGCCTCCAGCACCTCTCCCTCGTGGTCCACCGCGCGCCAGAGGTAGTGCTGCACGCCATTGATCTTCACGAACACCTCGTCCAAGTGCCAGCGCCAGCGGGAGGAGCGCATCCCGCTTACCCGCTTGCGCCGGATCTCGGTGGCGAACATCGGTCCGAACCTCTGCCACCAGAACCGCACGGTTTCGTGGCTTACCTCGATCCCGCGCTCGTGGAGGAGGTCCTCGACGTTCCTCAAGGAGAGCGGGAAGCGAATGTACAGCATCACCGCCAGGCGGATCACCTCAGGCGAGGTCTTGAAGTAGCGGAACGGGCTGCGCTGGGTCATGCCACGGAGGGTAGTAGGTCCCCTGCCCGGCTCAAGCCAACTTCTTCTGACACTGCCGTTGCCGTGTATGATCTCTCTCAGGCGCAATACGATGTCTTCCATAAGAGCCACGTCAACAGTGGCTATCTCTAAGAACGTCTCCTGACCAGTAATCCGGAAACGGCTTTGGACTCCCTCGGTCCCACCGAGTCCCCTGTAGTGAGGATAGAGGAGTGTCAGTTTGGGTGCTTTGTAGTGATGGGCATAGGCCATCATCTGATACACGTCGGCCTGGGAGACCCCCTGCTTCGGATCATCGATCCGAGACGATATCCGCTTCCATTTTGTGTCGATCACATGAACAACCTGCCCGTCACGCCGGATCAGAATGTCGGGCTTGGTCTGAAAAACCCTCCGCCCATCATTGATCGCGGTTAGGCAATACTCTCGCCCGCCCTGCAGCCTGACGTAAAACTCGGTGCCTTCAAGGGAGCGGGCTACCAGCCGGCCAACATACTCCTCGAAGAGCGTCTTCATTTCGAACAACAGCGCCGTTCCATGTCCTGATCCAGCGCTGGTGGTCTGGTAGCGCTTGTGAAGGAACAGTTGCGCCATCCCGAACAGAGCCTGCCAGGCGCGATTGGTCCGGTCGATGACCACCTCGTCCCATCGCAGAGCCGGCACTGGCACCGTTGCAATGTCCGCATAGACGAAGGCCAGTTCCCTAAGCCACTGCAGGTTCGCGACACGGCGCGACATCCGGGACAAGTGCGCGATGGTCACCTTCATGATCCGGTTCAGCGCGATGTCTTCCGACAACTCGTCGAAGCGGCAGGCAAGGCGGCTTGGGTTTGCCGCATGGTGCGTGAACTGGCGCGGCAGGTCGAGTGTCCCTCGCAGGGTCGAAAGGTCCTCTTCGTGAGCGATATATCGCCGTGGCATGCCGCGGCGGACGGCCTCGGTCAGCTTGTCACAAAAGATGCGGATCAGGATCTCAAGAAGCGTCTCGTGCTGCCAGTCCAGATCCGTCAGTCGTCCCGTTTCGATCTTCAGGTCGAGTGCAACAGCGAGCATGTGTACAAGGCGCTTGCGGATTTCGCCGCGTTCCTCCGCCGATCCATCGGCGGCGGGCACATCGATCTTGGGGAGAACCTCGAGACTGCAATCATCGGCGGCAATGACGCCGACCACTCCCCGGGCGCGGAGTGCATGCCGCTGATCTTCCAGCACGCCGCTCTCACCGCGACCGGCGAAGCTCGATTTCTGTGCGACTGCAGCCAGGCGACTGGCAAGGTGGGCTGGAATACAACCAGGCCCCTCGCCATGGGGCAGAGACTTGTATTCAAGGACGCTGTAAGCGGGCATCAGGCTTGGAACTCAGTGAAGTCGAAGCCGCCGTTGCCGCTGCTGTCCCGCTCTGGCTTGACGCGCCATCGCTGCCGCGGACCGGAGAAGCTGTCACTCTCCATTCCGTCAGATGCCTTCATTTCTTCACGCACCAGGAACCGCGGCTTGGGCACTGTCAGACTAATCAGCGGAGGCCGTCCTCTTCCGCTCTGCCCTTCTTTCATCTGGGCATGCGATCAACGTTGCTTGGCTCAAAGCCAAGAGGAGCGCCACGAGACCCGCCGACCGACCGCGCCCTGAGCCTATCAGAGCAGTTTTATCTGACAAGGCCGTGCTTAGGGCTATGCCTTGTCCGTCGTCAGGTGATTTGAGACCGATGGGTTAGCTCAGGATCGGAGGGTCTGGTCCATCTGGGGGTGAGGTTAGGCGGCTGCGGCGTGGTGCTGCAAGCGCCGGTGGGTCAGGGTCTGTTTTTTGATCCGCTCGCGTTCGGCGAGGATGGCCTCGCCTCGACCGAAGTAGACGTCGGCGGGGGTCAGGTTGCTCAGGCTCTCGTGGGCGCGGCTGTGGTTGTAATGCTCGACAAAGGCTGAGACCTGCTCCTCCAGGGTGCCGGGCAGGTAGTAGTGCTCGAGCAGGATCCTGTTCTTCAGGGTCTGGTGCCAGCGCTCGATCTTGCCCTGGGTCTGCGGATGCCCTGGGGCACCCCGGATGTGGGTCATGCCTTGGTCCTCGAGCCACTTCGCGAGATCACTGGCGATGTAGCTTGAGCCGTTGTCGCTCAGGAGCCTAGGACGATGCCGGACCTTCACCTGGTCGAGCCCTGAGGCGCTCAGCGCCAGGTCCAGTGTGGCAGTGACGTCCTCGGCCTTCATGGTCGAGCACAGCTTCCACGCCACGACAAAGCGGGAGAAGTCGTCGAGTACCGTGGACAGGTAGTACCAGCCCCAGCCAGTGACCTTGAGGTAGGTGAAGTCGGTCTGCCAAAGCTGGTTGGGTGCCGTGGTCTTGGTGGTGAACTCGTCGGCCGCCTTGACCACGATGTAGGCGGGGCTGGTGATGAGGTCGTGCGCCTTCAGGAGGCGGTACACTGAGGCTTCAGAGACGAAGTACCGCTGCTCGTCGGTGAAGCGCACGGCTAACTCTCGAGGTGAAAGCTCCGGCTGCTCGAGAGCCAGCGCGATCACCTTGGCCCGGACCTCGTCGGGGATGCGGTTCCAGACCCGACCGGGCCGGGAGGGGCGGTCCTCGAGCGCCTCAGGTCCTCCGGTCTGGTAGAGCTCAACCCAGCGGTAGAAGGTGGCTCTCGGGATCCCGAGCTTCTCCAGGGTGCGCCGGATGGGCAGATGCGACTGCTCTACGAGCCGGATGATCTCGGCCTTCTCGGATGCGGGGTACCTCATGCGTCGTCGCCCCCAGCCCCGCTCATGCTTTTTTTGAGCAGGCGGTTTTCGAGCGTGAGATCCGCCACGACCTCCTTCAAGGCACTGGCTTCCCGACGAAGCTCCTTCACCTCGTCCGAGGTGGCCGCCCGGGCCGTGTCGCCGGCCAGGCGGCGCTTGCCAGCTTCCAGGAACTCCTTGGACCAGCCGTAGTACATCGACGAGCTGATCCCCTCGCGCCGGCACAGCTCGGCGATGCTGTCCTCCCCGCGCAGACCCTCCAGCACGATGCGGATCTTCTCCTCGGCGGAGAACTGACGCTTGGTGACGCGCCGGATGTCCTTCAGGACGGCTTCAGCAGGAGCCTTCTTGGTTGGCCCGGATGTCTGCTTCATCTTCGCTCCTTGGCGGCTGCGATGAACCAGACATCCTCCTCTCACAAAACAGCCCAGCCTGTCTCATGGGCGCTGATCCGGGACACCTGTAAACCGCCGGAGCAGGCGCAAACCGCACCGCGCCCAAGCGGGCTCAGAGACGAGGGGCGGAAGAGGCGGAGATCAGGAGCGAGGAGATAGTCTCAGAGCTGGGAAGGCCCTCGGAAGCCGCAGAAATGACGGGTGGATTTCCCGCATTTCCTACACATATGAACAACTTATGTGTTGATGGCGGAGCGGGAGGGATTCGAACCCTCGAGACGGTTTCCCGCCTACACACTTTCCAGGCGTGCGCCTTCGACCACTCGGCCACCGCTCCGTGAGATGCTCCTTAGCCCCTCTGGCTCGTGGGGCGCAAGGGTCTGCGGGGGAATTCTGGGGTTTGGCCGTCATGAGGATGAAGTGGTCTGCCGTGCATGGAGGAGCAGGACTGCGGGCTGCACGACGATGGCCTCGCACGACTGGGTTGCCCCTGGCTTGGCTGCGAGGCGACGTATCAAGGCCCTGCTGGCCGAGGCTGTCCTTTGCCGAGGCGGCGATCAGGGTCGGCCCGTTGTGGAGGGCCTTGCTCGCCGTAGATGCGACCTTGGGTGGGTCAGGCGCCGGTCATGTACGGACCGGGGTCCTCGGGGTCCGGGGCCTGGACCCCGATGAAGGCAGCCGCACTCTCGCCCGCTCTGACGACGAAGACCGCTGAAACGTCAGTCCTTGCCTGAAGCATTGGGGCGGACGGCCCATGATGAGGCGTGATCGACTGACGGGGACCGGCAACCCCTTCGTCGCCGCCTGGGTAGCGGATGCGCTTCTTGACATCCGTCCATGTCGCGATGCCTCTAGCACCGACAATGCAGGAGCGATCATGCTGGGCCAGCGCTACGCCACTCGTCTCAACTCGTTCGGGTCGCGAGCCGAGCAGGCCTGGCCGGGGCAGACGGGCAAGCCGACCGCTCTCCAGATGGCAGAACGCGCCGCGATGGCGGAAGGACTGACCGACGTCGACCTGAACTATCCCGATCACGTGGACCGCGACCCTGCGCAGTTCGCCCGGCGGCTGTCCGACATGGGGCTGGGCGTGAACGGCCTTGCCATGCGCTATTACACGAATCCGGCCTTCAAGATCGGCGCCTTCACCAATCCCGATCCCCAGGTGCGCAGGGAGGCCATCGATCTGACCAAGCGCGGCATCGACGCCGCCCGATCGATGGGGTCGAGGCTCATGACGATCTGGCTGGGCCAGGATGGCTTCGATTACAGCTTCCAGGCCGATTATGGGAGGCTCTGGGATGACGAGATCGACGCGCTTCGGGAGGTGGCCCAGCATGACCCTGATTGCATGATCTCCATCGAGTACAAGCCCAACGAGCCACGCTCCTACTCGCTTCTGTCCGACCTTTCGACCACGCTCCTTGCCTTGGACGAGGTCGGCACCGACAACCTCGGCGTCACCTTCGACTTTGCCCATGTCCTTTACGCCGACGAGATGCCGGCCTTCGCGGCCGCGATGATCTCCCGGAGGTCGCGACTCCTTGGGGTCCACCTGAACGACGGTTACGCCAAGCGGGATGACGGGCTCATGGTGGGATCGGTCCACCTTCAGGCGACTCTGGAACTGCTCTGGCAACTCGAGAAGGATGGCTACGACGGGCCGATCTACTTCGACACGTTCCCGGACCTCAGCGGCCTCGACCCCGTGCGCGAATGCGAGGTGAACATCGCCACCGTCAAGCGCCTGATCGCCGTGGCGCGACGCCTGTCGGCCGACAACGCCCTGAGGGCCGCCGTCGCCGCGCAGGATGCCGTGACCTCCCAGCAGATCGTTGGGCGCGCCCTGACGGGGGGCTGATCGCGTGCCCCGATCTCCTTGTGGGGAACCGCCGGTCGTCAGCAAACCCGAAGCAGGAGGCTGGCATCTCGGACGTTCCTGGGGCCAGGGATCGCCAGCAGGTGCCGCACGCATCGCGAAATCCAGTCACGGTCATGGTTGGTCGCCCACAAGTGAGAGGGTCGAATGGATATCAACCTCATCGACCTATCACGCTTCGGGTACCCACCAGCCGACCGACACCGACCAATCGGATGGATCCACATCGCTCGATCAGGTTGCCCTCTGGCCATGCCGCGTTGTCCATCGACCCACTCCATCCGGAAGGGCAACGTGATCAGGACTGTGGGACGGGTGGTCGGCGCCGGACGACCGATGGACCTATCGGTTGCATGGCAAGTCCCGGGCCCGACAGTCCGGCGCTTCGGCTTGATCGGACGGGTCCATTCGGGTTCTGATCGAGATCGGGGCGCCCCGACCGTGCGGGGATGGCGACGGCCCCATGTGACGGGACCGAACGCTGGAACATGGGGACCGGGTCGCCTGAAAGCGGCAACACCTTGGCAAGCTCGTCTGCTGCAACTGACCTGGGCGGACCCCGGCCCGTGTTGAACGATCACGCCAGAGGTAAGGACCTGCCATGATCCAGTCCGCTCCGGGTGTCGTGGTCGTCGGCAGCCTTCATTACGACATCATGGTCGCCGCGCCCCATCGACCTGCCGCAGGCGAGACGGTGCAGGGCGATCGCTGGCACCCCAAATTCGGGGGCAAGGGCGGCAACCAGGCCGTCGCCGCCGCCAGGGCCGGCGCCTCAGTCAGGATGCTGGGGGCCGTCGGGGACGACGCCTTTGGCACATTCCTGAGGCAGAACCTGCGCCAGGGTGGCGTCGACGACGCGCATGTCGTGACCCTGCCCGGCAGCGGTTCGGGCATGAGCGTGGCGATCAGCGACCTGACCGGCGACTATGGCGCGGTGATCGTGTCGGGTGCCAATCTCGGGATCGACGCCGCTCGTCTTCAGGACGAGACGTTCTGGCACGGCGCCGCCATGCTGGTTCTGCAAAACGAAGTGTCCGAGACCCTGAACGAAGCCGCGGCACAGGCCGCGCACGCACGCGGGACTCGGGTCTGCCTGAACGCGGCCCCGTACCGGAAGCTTTCCACCACGCTGGAGGGGGCCGTCGACCTCCTGATCGTCAACGCTCTCGAGGCGGAGGCGCTGGCTGGCGTTCCGGTTCGGGACATCTCCGACGCCGAGATCGCCGCCCGGACTCTCTCGGCGCGGTTTCCCGTCGCTGTCGTGACCGCCGGCGGAGACGGAGTCGCCGTAGCGGAGCGGCATGGAGAAGGTTTTCACCTTTCCGCAGAGCCGATCAGAGTGGTCAGCACCCACGGCGCCGGAGATGTGTTCGTCGGCACCCTGACGGCCGCCCTGGCGGCGGGATCCCCTCTCGAGGAGGCGGTCCGCGCCGCCAACCGGCGTGCGGCCCGCCATGTCGCGGGCTTGGGCTGACGCGAACAGGAGCCGCGCGGGATCCGGCTCAAACCCGGAGGTCGACCGGCCCTGACAAGGGCGAACGGCGGCCGGTCGTTCCAGTCACGAATGCGGACCCGACTCCATCGCGACCTCGGAGCCGGTCGGCCCGAGATCCGTGTCCACCCGCACGACGACGGACATCCCGGGGGCGAGCTGGTCCGACCGTTCCTGCCCTTCGTCGATGTCGATGCGGATCGGCATGCGCTGGGCGATCTTCGTGAAGTTGCCGGATGCGCTGGCCGAGCCCAAGAGGCTGAATTCCGACGACATGGCAGGGGCAAAGCGCTCGATCGTGCCCGTGAAGGCGCGATGGTTCATGGCGTCCACGGTGAAGGTGACGGGCTGGCCTGGCTCCATGCCGCTCACCTGGGTTTCCTTGAAGTTGGCCACGATCCAGACATCGTGCTGGACCAGCGCCATCAGGCTGGTGCCTGGCGTGACGTACTGTCCGACCCGGGCCCCGACCTCGCCCAGCCGCCCCGCCACCGGAGCACGGATGACGGCATTCTCCAGGTCGATCTCGGCGAGTTCCAGAGCCGCCTGGGCAGAGGCCACGGAGGCCACGAGTTGCTCGCGCCCGGTGAGAACCGCCTTGAGATCCTCCTGCGCGACGTCGATCTGGCTCTGGGCCTGCTGCAGAGCGGCCGTCGCCTGGTCGAGGTTGAGTTGGGCCTGGTCGGCCTCGCTTTGTGCGATCACGCCGCGTCCGCACAGTTCGGCGGCCCGTTCCGCGGCAGACTGCGCCGTGCCAAGTCCAGCCTGCGCGGCATCCAGCGCCGCCTGCCGCGCCCGGAGGCCAGCCTGCGCCGACGCTTCGGACTGGCTGGAGCTTGCGAGGGCGGCCTGGGCGGCGGCAAGCTGGCTTTGGGCCTGGGCCTTGCGCTGGACGAGGCTGCGGTCATCCAGGCGGACGAGGACCTGCCCGGCCTCCACCTCCTGGAAATCCTGCACCAGAACCTCGGTCACGTGGCCCGCCACCAGGGGCGACATGGTGGTGACACGGCCTCGCACATAGGCGTTCTCCGTGATCATGACGTGACCCGCAAAGGGCGGAAGCTGCCAGGCGTAAAGAACGACGACGACCCCGACGAGGCCGACCAGGAAAGCGACAAGAGTGGGGACATGCTTCTTCATGGGATCAAGCCGGAACAGGGGCATCCGTGCGCCGCCCGGTCTGGACGGCCAGGAAGGCCAAGTGGAGCGAAAGGATGGTCAGGGCGCCGACCGCGATCACGAAGATCAGGAAGAAGGCGTCGTTGTAGGCCATGACATAGGCCTGATTGGCAAGATCGCGGGCCAGGGTCGCGACCGCCTGGGCATTCCGCTGGCCCGGGTCGGCGATCTGGGGGGTCAAGCCGGCGCCGATCTGGCCGATCCGCTGCGCCACCAGCGGATCGCTGAGACGTATGGGATCGGTCAGGACCGCGAGATGCGTCTTCTCGCGAAGGGTGACGAAGCTGCGGAACACGGCCGAGCCCAGGAGGCCTCCAAGGCTCTGCGAACTGAGGAACACGATGATGAAGCTCAGGAGATAGTTCGGCCCTTTCGCAAGAGCCGACATCATGCCCTTCAGCATCGCGGGCGGCAGGAACAGGCCGGCCGCGAACGCGATCATGGCCTGGCTCGCGTACATCTGCTGGGGCCGGGTCAGGACCGTGGCCTGACTGTCGGCCCAAGCGCCGATCGCGACGAAGGCCAGGGCCACGAGGTGGATGCGTCCTTCCCGCCCCGGTTTCATGATCATCGCGCAAAGGGCCCCGCCACAGAGCGTCGCCGCCACGATGACCACGTACATCGTCCTCATTTGCGCCGCGCCCAGACCCAGCTGCTGGAACAGGCCCGGCGCGCCCGAGGTCTGTTCGGACAGGACGACGCGAAACACGAGAAGCGCCCCCGTGAGGTGGACGATCGCCGGGGAGGTCAGCCAACGTATGTCGAGAAGAGGCGCCTTCCGGTTCAGCTCGATGGCGGCCGTCATGGTCAGGGCCATGATGGAGACCACCAGGAGGATGCCCAGCCAGCGCGCCTCGAGCCACCAGTATCCGGTGCCGGTCACGAAGGCGACCGTCAGGCCGCCAAAGCCCACCGCGACAAGGAGGTAGCTCACGATGTCCAGCAGGCTGATGACCTTGGCCTGCGGCTGCGGCGTCAGTGGCAGCCGGGTCACCAGGGCCAGGCAGACCAGCGCGAGCCCGAGGCTCAGCAGGCTGAAGCCATGCGGGAGGCCGATGTCGATCAGGCTGGGCGAGACGATCTGCGCCAGGGGCGAGCCCAAGGTGATCAGGGTCAGGGCGAGCGACAGGCCCACCCTCATCTTGAGGGTCGGCGGAAAGGGTTCGAGCAGGTAGAGGAACGCCAGCGTCGACATGGGCGCGGCGGCCACGCCGGCCAGGAACTGCACGACGATGGCCGAGGTCAGGTCGTGCATCCAGAAGCTGACGAGCAGCGACAGGACATAGGCGACCGCCCCGACCTCGGCAAAGCGGCGCAATCCGAACTGCGTGCGGATCTTGATGAGAAGCAGCGGGAGCGAAGCGCGCGGCACCATGAAGGCGGCGATCAGCCAGCTCGTCTCGACCGAGGTCGTGCCGATCTCGCCCCCGACATACTGGGTATTGGCCGAGATGAGGCTGGAACCCAGCCCCTGGGTGATGGCGATGACGATCCCGGCCAGGAGATAGGCCGCGGCACGGGGCAGCGGCATGGGCGCCGGCGCGGCCGGCGTGGGCGCCGCCTTCTGTTCCGGTCCAGCCGCCTGGGCCACGACCGGGAGGTCGGTCCCAGCCTCGTCGGAACGATCCGAAGATGTCGGCCCGTCGTCCTGCTGGTGCTCTTTCACCCGGTCGGCATCGCGAAGGAGCAGCGGCTCATCCAGCGCCCCCATGGTTCCGTCCGCCGTGGTCTGGACGGCGCGCGTCATGAGGACTCCCCTGCCAGCTTGGCCGAGATCCGGTCGAGCAGGCGAAGGGCTCCCGCCAGATCCTCGTCGGGGACGTCGTCGAACAACTCCTCGGCGAGATCCTCGAGGAAGCGGAGGATCCCGGCATGCTCGGTTTCGGCGCGTTCGGTCAGAAACACCTGGTTGGCGCGGCGATTGCCCTCGACCGGGCAACGCTGCACGAAGCCGCCCTCCTCGAGCCCGTCGAGGAGGTGCTTCATCGTCGGCGGCTCGACCTCCATGAGGCGCGCCAGCTCGGCCTGGGTGACGCCCGGGTTCCGGGCCACCAGCGTCAGGAGCCGGGCCCGGGAATAGGTGAGCCCGTGGGCTCGCGCCCGCTCATCGAAGTGGCGCTTGAGCCCCTGCGTGACACGGGTCGTGGCGAAAAGGAAGGAAAGACGAACGGATCGCTCGGTCATGATTAGCAAACTAACTGTTAGGAAGCTAATTTAGGTGTTCGCGGAGGGATGTCCAGTGGCCGTTGCCTGAGAATGCATGGTCACAGGCCGCCCCGATGACACCCAGTGCCCTGCGGAGGGCAGCATGGGTGCCGGAACCCCGTGCCCCGGACGCGCGTTACGCTGCAGTGCGGCATGGACGCAGGACGCCTGTGGCAACCCCGCGAACCAACACGGATGAGGGCAATGAACTCTTCTCTCTCGGCAATGAACGACCGGCCTGGCCCGCCCTCCAAGCGGCGGCGGTCTCGGGGAAGCCGCACCAAGCTTCTTGCGGCCGGCGGCCTGGTCGCCGCGCTGGCGGCCTCCGCCGTCGTCAATCATCGACGTGCCCGGAGGGCCGAGAATGCCAACCCCCCGGTAGGGCGGTTCCTCCAAGTGGACGGTGTGAGGCTGCACTACCTGGAGCGTGGATCCGGCAGCCCTCTTGTCCTGCTGCACGGCAACGGCGGGATGATCCAGGACTTCCTGTCGAGCGGCCTGGTCGACGAAGCGGCAAAGCGGCATCGCGTGATCGTGTTCGATCGCCCGGGCTACGGCTACAGCGATCGCCCCCGGGGACGGCTGTGGACGCCCGATGCACAGGCCGATCTCCTGGCGGCCGCCCTCCGGCAGTTGGGCGCAGAGCCTGCAACCGTGCTTGGCCATTCCTGGGCCGGCGCCGTTGCCGTCGCGATGGCCGACCGGCACCCCGGCCTTGTCAGCGCCTTGGTGCTGGAAGGCGGCTACTTCTATCCATCTGTTCGCCTTGACGTCCTGCCCATGTCGCTGCCTGCGGTCCCGCTCGCCGGGGATGTCCTGCGGCACACGATCTCCCCGCCGCTGAGCCGGGCGATCTGGCCGCTCCTCATGCGCAAGATCTTCGGCCCCGAGCGGACGCCGGACAAGTTCCGGGCCTTCCCGCGCGAGATGGCCCTTCGGCCCACTCACCTGCGCGCGAGCGCAGAGGAGACAGCGATGATGATCCCCTGCGCCGCCGCCGCGCAGGGCCGCTATGCGAGACTGCGCCAGCCCACCGCAATCATCGCGGGCGAGGGCGACCGGATGGTCGCGGCAAAGGACCAGTCCGCCCGTCTCCATGCCGAGATTCCGCAAAGCACCTTCGATTGCCTGCCGGGCACCGGGCACATGGTCCACCACACGGCCACCAGCGCCGTACTCGCCGCCATCGAGCGGGTCGCCCCCTGAGGGCGGACCGGTGTGCAGGGGCGACGCGATGCCCTCCTCCGGCGCGACGGACAACGAGCCGGGTCTGACAAGGTCCCGGCCAGCTCTAGGTACCGGCGGGCAACACGAAGGGAGGGAGGGCCCCATGTCGATCCGGGAGCGAGAAATCTACAGCAGTCCGAACGGCGACCGTTGGAGCCTGGCCCGGGACACGGAGTCCGGACATGTCTTCGTCCGCCACCGTCCGAATATCCCCTCGGGCGGCCAGACCCGCGACATGGAAGTCGGCGAGTTCCTGATGGAAGGCGGCTCCGGACCGGAGAAGCAGGAACTTCTCCGGCAGATCGGCAGCATGGTCGAGGACGAGCCGGAGGGCAGCAGCGAGGCGGTCGTCTTCTACCCCTGAGCCAGGATCGGGTAGGCCGGCCCGCAGCGCAAGGACGCGAGGCTGCCTCTGCCATGCGCCTCGTCCGTCAAGCCGCTCCTATTCCGCCTCGGGCTCCCGGTCGAGGATTCGACGGATCACGTCCGCGCCAAACCCGGCACGCGCCATGGCCCCGGCCTCCCGGCGCCAGATCTTGGAGCGTTCGGGCCAGGGATCGGGCAAGGGCTCCGCACGATACGGGCCGATCCGCCGCTTCTGGGCGAACCGTTCAGCGGCCTCCAACTCGGCGGCCTGAAGAACCTCTGCCCGGTCCGCCCCGTCCGGTGCATCGGCCACCTCCCGCGCGGCCCCGAGGAGAGCTTCCTGCGCCGTGTCCCCCTCCACGCCTTTCCGCGCGAGGTCGCGCAGGATCCGGCGGGTGCCACGGCCCGAAGACAGGGCCGTCCGCGCCTTCATCTCGGCGTAGCGGGCGTCCTGGATGACGCCCGCATCCTTCAGCCGTTCGATCTCCGCGTCGATGAGGGGCTGAGCTATCGCCCGCTCCTCGGCGGCTGCTTCGGGATCGAGAGTTCTGAGCCTCCGCAGGAGTCGGCGCTCCAGCACATCCCGCAGCATCCGGGCGCTGCTTTCCCGTTGTCCGACGTAATGTTCCGCGATGTTCCGGATGCGGGCGGCGGTGAGCGGCTTGGCCCCGCCGGCGGCGCGGTCCGAGGTCCGCGCCGTCCTGTCGCCTTGGCGGGCCGAGCCGACATCCGGCGTCGAAGGATCCGCCGCTTCCCCCGGCGTTGGGCGGTGGCAGCCGCGATCATCGGGGGCACGGGGGGAGCGGCTCATCCTTGTCCGCCCCGCTGTCCACCGAACGATCGCCGCATCGGGTCTCAGCCCCGTTCCGGAGCCCTGTCGGTGATGTCCTCGATCCATGTCAGGCCTTTCACGGCCTGAGGCAGGCCGAGCGTCGGTATCGCCAGGAGAGCCACATGCCGCAGTTCTGCGGCTGAAAGCCCGTCGGCCAACCCGCGCCGGGTGTGGGAATGAACGGCCCCTTCGGAAAGAGCTCCTATGGCCAAGGCCAGCTTGACCAACCGCGCGGTGCGCCGGTCCAACGGACCGGCCTCGGAGCAGGCCTTCCCCAAGGCGGCATAGGCCGCCCAGACATCGGGGTAGGTTCGCGCGATTTCGCCGGCCCCCGAAGGAAGCTGGTCAGGAGCGGTGGCCATGGGCCCTCCGGTGCTCAGGCGCCGGCATGGGACCGGCCAGGACTGCCCGTGCAACGGAGGCCCCCTGCCCCAGGTTCCTGATTATGTTTCGACGGGCGGTTGCCGGGGCTGCCCGGCTCCATGGACCGCCTGGCCGCATCGGGGCTGCGCTGGCCTTGAACCGGGTCTAGGATCCACCGGGACAGAACCCACGGGAGCAGGTCCATGATCGTGAAGGCTGGCGTCGTGCAGTTTCAGCACGCGGCGGGCGCGAAGGAAGCGAACTTCCTGGTCGTCGAACGGTTCGCGCGACGGGCACGGGACAAGGGCGTAAGGATCCTGGCGTTTCCCGAGATGTGCCTGACCGGCTATTGGCACGCGCGGCACCTTGATCGCGCCGGCTGGGAGGGCCTTGCCGAACCGGTTCCGGAGGGACCCTCCACGCAGCGGCTCCTGCGGCTCTCGCGCGAGCTCGACATGGTGATCGGCGCCGGGCTGGTCGAACGGGACGGCTACCGGCTGTTCAACGCCTACGTGGTCGCCCTGCCGGACGGGCGCTGGCATTGCCATCGCAAGCTGCACGCCTTCGAAAGCCCTCACATCGCCAGCGGAGACAGCTTCACCGTCTTCGACACGCCACTGGGCGTCAGGGTCGGCGTTCTGATCTGCTACGACAACAACATCATCGAGAATGTGCGGGCAACAGCGCTCCTGGGCTGCGACATCCTTCTTGCGCCGCATCAGACGGGCGGCACGGCATCCCGAAGCCCGCATGGAATGAAACCGATCGACCCGGAGCTGTGGCATCGCCGTCATCAGGACCCCGAGCCCCTGCGGCGGGAGTTCCAGGGCGACAAGGGCCGGGGCTGGCTTATGCGGTGGCTGCCCGCGCGGGCTCATGACAACGGCCTGTTCGTGCTCTTCGCGAATGGCGTCGGCCAGGACGATGACGAAGTCCGGACCGGTAATGCCATGATCCTCGATCCTTATGGCCGCATCCTGTCCGAAACCCAGTCGATCGAGGCCGATCTCGTGGTGGCGGACCTCGACCTGGGCCTGCTGCCCCTCTGCACCGGCCGTCGCTGGATCCGTGGACGGCGTCCCGAACTTTATGCCTCTCTGACCGTACCGCTCGGCCACGAGCTTTCGCCCCGGGAGGCACGGTTCTCGGAAGAGCCGACCGGCTGATCCGGCGGGACGGTCCCAGGCATCAGGCTCCGTCGCGCCCGGGCCGTGCTGGGCCGACGGGTTGCCCGACCATGGCAGAGCGCACCGGCCCTGGCCCCTGCGTCGGCCTGCCGCAGGCGTCCTGGCGCAAATACAACCCAAGCGGTATTGTGCAATCGCAGCGGCAGTGTAGATGAACCCCTGTAACGAGCGGCGCCCATCTCCTCCCTTTTGGGTCAGCCGTAAACTGATTGGCAGGGTCCTCCTCTCCTCCTCCCTGGACGACCCTTTCCATGGGCGGCGCCCCTCCTCCCGGGGCTGCCGCCTTTTTCTTGCCAGATGGCGCCCGTATGGACCCCGGAAGGTCCCTGACGGGCCGTCACATCCGGCCTCGCTCTGGCAGCGGCCACCAACTGACCCCCACGGGGACCAAGGCGCGGACGCGAAAGGGTCCGGGACCGGATCGGAGCCGACGCGGGCCCGAGCCTGACGTGCTGGTCAGGCGGGCGCCGGTCGTCGGGTCACGAGGTCGAAGGCATCTCCGGCGCTGAGCACATGAAGCGTCAGGTCGTAGATGGACAGCGCCGCGTCCGTTTCGGCTTCGGCGATGTTGGAGTGGGTCACCTCGGAGGCGTCCACCAGATAGACCGCCCCGCTTCCGATCACGCGAAACCGGTGCCCCTCGACCACGATGGCGGTATCCTCGTCGATGCCGATGCCCAGCACGCGCGGATTCTGCGACACGGCCCCGATCAGGCGGCCGATGCGACCCCGCTCCGCGAAGTGCTGGTCGATGATGACATTGGGCAGGAGACCCAGTCCGGGCGCCATGCGAGCATCGCCGATGCGGAAGGAAGCGGCGCTCTGGCCCCGGACAAGCATGGTGTCGGCCATGGCCGAGGCGCCGGCCGATGTCCCGGCGATGAGCCCGCCCGCCTCGAAGATCGCGTGGATGCGTTCGTAGATCGGGGTATCGCCGATCTGGCTCGTGATGCGGAGCTGGTCCCCGCCCGAGAAGAAGACCGCATGAACCCCCTCGAGCGCCTCAAGCTTTTCGGGCAGCATCGCTTCGTGGCGGTCCTCTACATAAAGTTCGACCACCTCGTTGACGCCGAGGTCCGCGAACGACGCCCGATATCGCTCCAGATACCCTTCGGGCTCGTGGGATGCGATGGTGGCAAGGACAAGTCGGCCGTTCTTCACATGGCGGGCGACCTCGCGCAGGATCAGGCGTTCGCCTTCGTGCTCCTCGTGGCCGCCGATGATGATGAGCCGGCCGCGGCCCTCGATGCCCTCGACCAGTCCGGCCTTGTTCTTGACCATTCGTCGATCCTTCCCGCCAGGAGAGCCCGCCGAACCGGTGGGGCGGCAAAGCTTGCGGCGACCAGGGTCCCCGGTCGTGCGCAGGACACATGAACCTCGTGAAGCCGACGAATGTTCCGACATATCGGATTGCACGGCCCGCCGGCGTTGTGGCGAAGGGGATGAGGAACCCGCGTGTATCGTCGCACGACCACCGCCCTCCCACCACCAAGCCGGGATGCCGACACCCCCGGAACGACGCAGGTCGGGGCTATCCCCGCCCGAGGACCTTCGGACGGCCCGCGCCGACAGGATCCGCGTCCGGGGTGATGCGGCGCACCGGGACCGGCTGGTGCTCAGCCCGAGGGACGCGAGCCGAACTTGGCGTCGAACTCGTGCTCCAGGATCCGGCCGACCACCTGCTCGGCCGACATCACCAGATCCTCGACGTCGACCCGCGAGAACTGGCGCGGCTTGGTGTCGAGGATGCAGAATGCTCCCAGCCGGACACCCCCGACATAGATGAGCGGCGCACCCGCATAGAACCGGATGAACGGCTCTCCTTGCACCAGCGGATTGGAGGCGAAGCGCGGATCGATGGTCGCATCGGGCACCACCAGCACCTCGTCCGTCCGGATCGTGTAGTCGCAGAAGGCGACAGAGCGAGGCGATTGATCGAGCGCCGTCCCGGCCTTCGCCATCACGACCTGCCGATCCTCCTCGATCAGGGTGACGAGGGCCATGGCGACGTCGAAATGCCGTCGGGCACGCTGGCAGAGTTCATCGAGCTCGGGCAGCGGTGGCGACCTCAGGAGACCGCTTCCCCTCAGGGCCTGGAGTCGCTGCAGTTCCATCTTGCTTGGCGGATCGTTCATGGCTTCGTTCCTGGCGCGCCATGGAGATTCATACCGCGACTGCCGCCCCCAGGTCCAATGTTCCCGACGAAGGCAAGTTCCACCACTGATGGGCAAAGCGGTCAGCAGGACCTTGGAGCAGCAAGAAAGCGGTGGCCCCGAAGGTCCATCGCCCGATCGGGCCCGTTCGGCCCCATCAACGTCCGCGCCGTGCGGAGTTTCCTGGTCGCGGGCGTCGTGCAGGCTCTCAGCCCTGTCGCCTCCGCCTGCGCGACCGCAGGGTGGCGAGGCTGCCGAGCCCGGCAACCAGCAGTCCGGAGGTCGCGGGCAGTGGCACCGCGGCGACGTCCGCATCAAGCCGCACGGCCGCGATGGCAAATCCGTCATTCTGGCGGGTAAAGAAGTCGACGGTCGCGGTCTGAGTGGCCTGCGCGAACTCGACGGTGATCCAATGCAGGTTGCCGTTGGCCTGGCGATGGTCCAGCATCCAGCCGGCGGCATCAGCAGCTTCGGCCCCGGCGGCGGTCAGTTGGAAGAAGCTATCTCCCAGCCCGTCCTCGTAGGCTTGGTCGAAGGCATCGATGACCGCGAACGTAAGCCGCGTGAACGCGGTATCCGCGCTGATGGTCCAGGCGATCTGGGGAAGGTCCTGGCTGTCGATGAACCCCGAGGTGGAGTTCAAGGGATTGTACCGGCCGTACCGGGCCGCCCCGCTGTCGATCGTTTCCAGGCTGACGGCGCAGCGGTCGCGATGGTCGACGGACTTGCCGTTCCCGCAGGGGCCGGCACCGCCGTCGAACTGATCGGCCGAAAGGACCCATTCCCGGCCATTCACCGGGGCGGTGGTTTCAGCGATGGTTGCCGCCTGGACCGAACCTGCAAGGAGCAGGCCAGCGACGGCGGCGATACTCAATTTCATCATTCTCTCCTGTGTTACCACGCATGGTCGCACCAACTGGCCATGCCGTAGGATCATGGGCTGGAGAGTCGGGCCGCTGGCCCTGACCCGGGCGGGCGGCATCCCAGCCCCTGCGAAGCGGGGCCCCTACATTCCCGCGCCTTTCGTTGATCTGTCGCGCCTGCTCCCGTGCGGGGCTTGATCATCGTGCCGCGCATCGGGCTTCGACCCAGTTGGTGAAGCCATGTCGGCCTCGGCGTCCGGCGGGAGACAGTCGACCCCAGAGGCGTCAGGCCGCACGGCGCGCGGCGGCGCGACGAACGCCGCCCGAGATCGGGCCCAAACGGGCCGATTCGATCCTGCTGGAAGTACGCGCCCGTCCGTCCGAGGTCAGGACAGGCGCAGGCGGGAGGGTTACGCTCTCAGGCCCGGCGCGCCTTCCGGCGCCTGGCCAGGAGGCCGAGGACGCTCAGGCCACCGCCAAGGAGCGGAAGACCCGCCGGAAGCGGCACGGCCGCCACGTTGTCGGCGCTGTATTCGACGATGTACGAATAGTTGCTGTAGTTGTCGTAGATGTCGTTCCACTTGTCGCCGCTCCACCAGCCCAGGATATAATCCTCTCCTTCCGGGTGTCCCTCGCCGTGGTTGTTGGGTTCGTTCCAGCCCCAGTTGGTCCAGTCCAAGGCCTGGCCCTTTTCTGGTCCGGTCAGCCAACGCCAGTCGCCTTCGGCCTGCTCATCCGATCCGCCGAGCCAGGCCACGAAGGCCCAGGGGTTCACCTGGCCATCAAGAAAGACCTGCTCCGCTTGGGAGGTGATGGTCACGAGGTAGCCGTTCATGCCGTTGTAGCTGTGCCCCGCCGCTGCCGCGATGGCTCCGGCCGACGTGCCTTGGGCGTTGGTGGTGACCAGTTCGTACCAATGACCGTTGCCGTCCCACTGCACAGGCGTCGCCGAGACCGGAGTCGACACACCGAACGTCAGGACGCCGAGAGCCATCAGGCTGGAGCCGAGGCTTGCGAGAGCGCCGACAAGGCGACGGGCAGGCGCCACATCCGAGGTGCGGGTCATGACGGCGGAACGGAACTTGCGAAGCATTGGCGTATTTCCTGACTGAATATTCATGAGCGATCTTATCTTGCGCGATCATCTAGGTGAGGATTAACGCGTTGTAAATCGCTCACGATGTTATCGCATTCGACTAAGTTCGTTTCGAAGATGAGTTCAATTCAGTGCCGCAATCTCGTGCTGGAGCGGATCTGGGCTCCTGGCCGATGCGGCTCAGGCCGACGCGCGAATGACTGAATGGATGCTTGGGGCGTTTCGGCCGTGCGGTCCGGTCAGTGACGCGACCTGCAAATGCCTCGGGACCGAGGTGCCCGAAGGAGCACGCCGTCAGCGAGGGAAGGAACAAGCACCGGGATCTCGGTCGGGAGGACCGAGGTGAGCGATGGCCAGCCCGGATGGCGATCTGCTCGTCAGGTCAAGCCGGGGCCCGATGCGGCCGCGCAGGACCTCTGGCGACCTCATCGGGAATTGGGCCGCGCCCCGAGAGACGCCAGTCAACGCTTTAGCAAAGGCCCGTTCTTGTCGGCAGGATGTCCCTGAGCCTGCCGTGTCGTGGCCGTGGCATGGACTCAGTCAGTCCCGGCCTGGAACAGCCGGCTCCTCAGGTCCACCAGATCGTCGCGGATCCGCCCCACGGTCTCCAAGTCCAGCCCCATCGCCTCAACGATGCACTGCGGGACCGACACCGCTTTCGTTCGAAGGGCTCGGCCAGTCTGCGTCAGTTGGACGATCACCTGCCGTTCATCATGGCTGGCCCGTGTCCGGGTGACATACCCCAGACCCTCAAGACGCTTGAGCAGCGGAGTGAGCGTGTTGCTTTCCAGAAAGAGCTTCTGGCCGATGGCGCCGACGCTTTGGCCGTCGTTGTCCCAAAGCACGACCATCACCAGGTACTGAGGATAGGTCAGCCCCAATTCATCCAGAAGCGGCTTGTAGGTGCGCCCGAAGGCATGGTTCACCGAATACACCGCAAAGCAGATGAAGTCGAAAAGGCCAGGCATCTCCTGCTGTTCGCGACCAGAGTCTTCATTCATGAGCCGTCTCCTTGCCCCGATTTACGTCGGCAGCAACATAATCGCAAGCGATCAGTCCATGGTTGCTGCCACGTCACCCGTCACACCTGGGCTTCCCCACACCTCAGAAACGCCGGTCCAGTTCGGCTGCCCGTCGCCGGAACGTGGCCTGGATCGGACCCACCGGCCCTGCCTCGCGCCGGCTCGCGCATGGACTTGCTCGGGCCAACCCTTTCCGGGCTTGGTCGATCGCAGGCAGGCGTTCAGGTGTCCGGCCCTGGTCACCGGCGCATCGCCACGGGTTGCCACCCTGCCCTCGCGGCGAGGGAGGACAGGAAGCCTTTTGATGTCTCGCCGTCTTCGACGGGTCAGAACCGGTCCGCCACGGGAATGGGGTCCACAGGCTTCAGGTCTGGCTCGCCATCGCGTCCAGCGCGTCCCTGATCTTGGCCAGGAGATCGGGCCGCCGATACGGCTTGTTCAGCACGGCGACGCCCGCTTCTCCCAGCTCGTGCCGGGACAGCGCATCGGGCGCATAGCCGGTGGTCAGCAGCACGGGGAGGCCGGGCCGCCGCACACGCGCCTCCCGCGCCAGGCTCATGCCATCCGTGGAGCCGGGCATGACGACGTCCGAGAACAGCAGGTCAATCGATGCCTCGCCCAGCAGAGCGAGCGCTTCGTCCCCGCTGGAAGCGCGCAGGACACGGTAGCCGGCATCCGTCAGCAGCGCTTCGGCCAGTTCCGCCACATCGGGCTGGTCCTCGACCAAGAGGATGGTTTCCGAGCCGCGCCGCTCCCCGGCCGCGCTGGTGCCACCCGCTCCGGGGCCGTCCAGCATCACCTGGGCCTCTGACGCCGGGAACAACAGGCGAACCGTGGTGCCCCGCCCGACGGCGCTGTCAATCTCGACCGCACCGCCCGACTGCCGTGCGAATCCGTAAACCTGCGCCAGCCCCAGGCCGGTGCCCTTGCCCTGCGGCTTGGTCGTGAAGAACGGCTCGAAGACCCGCGAAAGGACCGCAGGGTCCATCCCCGTCCCGCTGTCGGTCACCGACAGAGACACATAGGCGCCGGGCGTTATCTCCAGCCGCCGGGCCTGGGACGGCGTAATATTGTCGGGCGCGGCGGTGATCATCAGCTCGCCGCCGTCCGGCATGGCATCCCGCCCGTTGACCGCGAGGTTGAGGATCGCGGCTTCGAGCTGGTTCGCGTCGACGAACACCGCTGGCAGGCCTACAGGCGCCTTCAGGCGAAGGCGAACCATCTCGCCCAAGGCCCGCAAGAGCAGATCCGACATTCCGTCCAGAAGCGCCCCCACATCGACCGAGCGGGGTGCAAGCGGCTGCCGCCGGGCAAAGGCCAGCAACCGGTGGGTCAGGGCCGCCGCGCTGTCGGCCCCCTTCATCGCGCTGCCGATGGCCCGATGGGCGCGCGCCTCGTCCCCCGCCGCCAGACTGCGACGCGCGATGTCCAGATAGCCCGTGACCGCCGTGAGGAGATTGTTGAAGTCGTGCGCGATGCCGCCGGTCAGCTGGCCCACGGCCTCCATCTTCTGACTTTGGCGCAGTTGCTCCTGCGCCTCTGCCAGGTCGGCGGCGGCGGCCTTTTCCGCCGTGACGTCTCGTCCCACCGCGTGGATCAGATCCTCGTCGGGCACGGCGATCCATGACAGCCAGCGATAGCTGCCATCCTTGGCCCGGTAGCGGTTCTCGAAACGGAGCGTGGTCTGCCCCTGGGCCAACCGGCCGGCCTCCTGCCGTGTGGACTCGAGGTCGTCAGGATGCACGAGATCGAGGAACGGTCGCCCGATGAGATCGCCCTCGCTCCAGCCCAGAAGCGTGGTCCAGGCCGGGTTCACGGCGGCGATGGTCGCGTCGAACCGTGCCACGAGCATGATGTCGGTCGAAAGCCGCCACATCCGGTCACGGTCGGCGGTCCGCTCGGCCACGCGGGCCTCGAGCGCCCCGTTCAGCTCACGCAGGGCCTGCTCGGCCCGCCGCACGTCATCGATGTCGCTGGCGATCCCGGCCCATTCGACGATCTCCCCGGCCGCGTTGCGCAGCGGCGCCACCGTCCCGAGATGCCAGCGATACGCCCCATCCTGCGCCCGGCGCAGGCGCAGTTCGATGTCGTAGCGTTCCCCGGCGGCAAGCCCGCGGCTGCGGACCTGCTTCAGCCTTTCCCTGTCCTCGGGGTGGACGGCCTCGGCCCAGGAGAGGCCTTCGGGCGCCAGGGGCTGGCCCGTGTAGCTGCGCCAGGCGGCGTTGAAGAACTCGACCGAGCCGTCGCGCCGGCTCACCCACATCTTCTTGGGGGCCTGCTCGATAAGGTCCCGGAACCGCTCCTCGCTGGCCCTCAGGGCCGCCTCGGACCGGGCCCGCTCGAGAGCATCCCAGGTGCGCTCGGCCACGTCTTCCATGAGCTTGAGGTCGTTGTCGCTCCAGCGGCGGGGCGTCCGGTTGTGGACGTAAAGGCTGGCCACCATGCGACCGCCCTTGACCAGCGACAGAGTCGCCGCCGCGGCCGTCTCGAGGAATGCGAAGGCGGCCCGGCTCGTGGCCGTGCTGGTGCGGGGATCGGTGCTGACATCCTCGATCGCCAGGGTGTCGCCGCGCCTGAGGGCGTCGTGGACCTCGGGCCCGAAGGCGGCGAGGTCATGCGTGCCGATATGCGGGGCCACCGTGCCGTCGGTCCAGTTGCGCTCGGTCGTGAAGAAGCGGCAGGTCGCATCGACCTCGCCATATCCGACCCGGCTGACGCCAAGCTGGCGGCCCAGCTCCTCCTGCGCGGCTTCGATCACCTCGATCGGCTCGGACAGGGTCCGGAGCCGATCGCTCAGGCGGACCAGGAACTCCAGCCTCCGCTCCGTCTGGACCTTGGCCGTGGTCTCGTGGACCGTGCACAGCACGCCGCCGACCTGGCCGCTTTCGTCGTGGATGGGGCTGTAGGAAAAGGTCCACCACGTCCGTTCCGGATAGCCCGTCCTCTCGAGAGTGAGGGGGAGATCCTCGAAGTAGCTCGCCTCACCAGCAAGCGCCTTGTGCGCGATCGGCCCCACCACATCCCAGGCCTCCGGCCAAAGCTCCCGGAACGGCCGCCCCAGCCCCTCGGACTTGGACCCGAGTACGGGGCGATAGGCGTCGTTGTAGAAGCTGATCAGATCCGGTCCCCAGACCATGTAGGTCGGAAACTTGGAATGCAGGATCATGGCCAGCGCGGTGCGAAGGCTCTGCGGCCAGTTCTCCCTGGGACCGAGGGGGGTGGTGGCCCAGTCATACCGGCGGATCAATTCGGCCACGGAACTGTCAGCAGGGAGAACGTCCAGACCCGGAGCGAGCTGGCCAAGCATTGAGTTCATCCCCGATCAGACCTTTCCCTAAGGCGTTCCCCTCCCCTGACTTGGATCGGTCGGCGGCGCAGTCCAGAAACGAGCAAGCCGCGCGCCTCCGCCGGCTGTTCTGCCCGGAGTCGTGGCCCGATGTCGGGATTGCGGTTGACGATCGATCCGTGCGGCGGCGCCGTGCCGCTGCGATGAACCAGATAGAGCTTTGGGCCATCCTATCGACCGTCGGCTGGATTGGCCAGCCAACCTGCTGCGACGCCACAGGCCGGCACTTGACGGCCGCGGAGTGGCCGGGGTGCCCGCAGGTCTGCGACCCCGGAGGCTGTTACAAGACGGGTCTCTCAACTTGCAGCAGAAACTTTTCTGGCCCGCCCACCCGTCGGGAGCTACCTTCGAACGGGAGGCAGGCGGTCCACCTTGGACCTGACCTTCCTTTCACCGGGGGATCACGGAGAGAACAAAATGGCAACACGTCAGGGCGACCGGCGCACGGCCCTTCGGCACCAGATCGAGTTCATCCTCGATAACGGCCGCGACGAGATCCGGGAGGTCATCATCAAGACCGGCCCGGCAAGTCCCGGGGAAGACCAGTTCAACCGCAGCATGGCCGACGCCATCCGCAGGAGGTCGCTCGCCGTCTCGCCGCGCGATGTCCTGCCTCCGGAGATCGACAGCGCCAGCGACCAGGGTGGACCGAAAGCGAGAATGGCCGCTTCCGCGTCAGGGCGGCGCGGGGCAATGGATCTCAGCCTCACGGCCACGCTGGCGCCGCAGTCGGCCGAACCGTCACGGTCGCGTGCAGCGATCGGCAGGCTTCGCGCCGCAAGCCTCCGTTCCATGAGGTCCGTCATCGATTCCGAGATCATCCAGCGCAACCTGTCCGAGAACGCCGGCGGCCCATCGGACCGGTCAGGGCATCTGGAGCCGCGCACCTTCTGGGCCTCGGGCAGCTTTCTTCTCCGCATCCGCGAAGACGACCTCATGAGACTTTACGAAAGCGACCTGGCCGGTGAGTTGGAAGGTGTGTTCCCGAACCGCCGGATCGCAACGCCGCCCCATATCGTCACGAAGAAGATCCCGAGCCTGGTCGAGGACAACAAGGTCAGCGCCTGGGGCGTCCGGTCCATCGGGGCTCTCAGCGCCTGGGGCGCGTTCGGCGCGCGCGGCCGGGGCGTGAAGATCGGTCTCCTGGACACCGGCGTCGATCCCGACCACCCTGACCTGAAGGGCAAGATCGCTGCCTGGGCCGAGTTCGACGCGGACGGCGCGATGATCCCCGGATCGAAGGCCCACGACTCGGACCAGCATGGCACCCATTGCGCCGGGATCATGGTGGGCGGCAACGCCAGCGGCCGCTGGATCGGCGTCGCGCCGGACGCCAGGATCGCCGCAGCCCTCGTGCTCGATGGCGCGCGGGGCGGCACCGACGCTCAGGTCCTGGCGGGCATCGACTGGGCCATCGAGCAGAAGGTGGACGTCATCAACATGTCCCTGGGCGGCCTGACCTGGGGACCGGACGCGCCGTCCACCTACACCAGCGCGATCCTGAACGCCTTGCAGGTGGGGATCCCCGTCGTGACGGCGATCGGGAACGAAGGGAGCCAGACCACCGGATCGCCCGGCAACGACCTCCTGGCCTTCGCCGTCGGAGCGACCGACAGCGTGAACCGGGTGGCCGGATTCTCCGGAGGCCGGACCCAGGTGATCCGGCAGTCGCCCTACTTTCCCGAGGACATGCTCCCGCTGGTCTATTCCAAGCCGGACGTGACCGCGCCAGGCGTGGCCATCTATTCCTCGATCCCCGGCGGAACATGGGAGTATTTCAACGGCACCTCCATGGCCGCGCCGCATGTCGCGGGGGCCATTGCGATCCTGCTCAGCGCCACCGATATCAAGGCCCGGGTCGAACCGGACCTCCGTGCCTCGGTCCTCCAGGACCTGATGACGGGCGCGGCCGAGGAGCTGGGAGAAGCGGGCAAGGATCACCGGTTCGGCTTTGGCCGGGTCGATGTCCTGCGCGCCATCGGGTTTGCCAAGGACCTGGGCTACTGAGCCAGGGGGAACCAACGGATAGGAGCAGACGTCTTGAGCCAACGGTGCTATGTGTCAGGCAGGAAGGAGCCCGCGCGACCGATGGCTGCCCTCTCAGAGGCCCTGGACAAGATCCGTTCGATCGAACTTCGCGAGGCAGCCCTTGCGGGGGAAGGCATCGTGCGCACCGTGCTGGTCGAGGTCGATCTTCCCCGCCCCCAGGTCGTTGCCTCGGGCCGCAGCCCCTTGACGCCCGGCCAGCCGAGCTTCCGCGTGATCGGAGATCGCGGGAGCGAGGCGCAGGTGACCCAAGTACGCCGTGCGATCGAGACCGCCCTGGGGCACCCGGTCGAGCGCTACCTTCCGTCCTCGCGCGCCTTTGTCGTCAAGGCCACCGGGCGCGAGATCCAAAGGGTTGCGGAACTTCCGGCAGTCCTGGCCCTTTGGCCCAATACCCGGCGTCCTCTGGTCCAGGCTGGCTGAAGCAGGAGCACACGCGTTCACGCGTCGGGTTTGCTGCGGCCGACGAAGGGCCACAGGAACCTTACGCGCGCTGCCGGCTCTTGCGACCGATGCGAAGTGCTGGGCTGGGACAGACGATACCCATCGAAGCGGCATCCGGGGCGCGGGATCATGGGGGGGAGCCGGGCCCGTGAGCGTCCTGAACGCCGCTCATCAAGGGCCACTTGGCGCGTGCAACCCCTACGACAGATCCGCGGGCCGGGGCTCGCGGATCAGAGGCCCCACCCCACGTCCGGCTGAAGGACCGTTCGTCCGGGGCCCCGTCGCCTGAGGCGTCGCATGTTCATCCTTGAAATGAACCGGGCCCCGGACGCCAAGCGCCGGGGCCCGAATGAACCATGCAGTCGTTCGCTTAGAACCCGCTGTTGCCCGAAGAGCCCGAACCGCTCGTGCCGGAGGTATTTCCGGTCAGGCTTGTCCGCTCACCGGTGCGCTCGTCCTCGATCTCGACCTCGGTCTTCCGGACCGTGTCCTGAACGCGCTGGTGCTGGACCTCGGTTTCCTCGCGCAGGCCGATCTCCTCGACGACCCGGGCCTCCTTCGAGACGACCGGTTGCTCGGCGTACTCGCGCGCCTCGAGAACCTGTTCTCCCGTGGCGATGTCACCCGGGCTCACCGCGCGGTCCACTGGCCGACGCTCCACATAGACGCGGGTGGACCGAAGATCGACCTCGGCCTGCACCGGAACTTCCCGGACGAACGAGCGCACGCGCACCGCGCCCCGGTCGACTTCCTGCTTGCCGACGTTGAGCCGTTCCTCGACGACCCGCACCGTTCCGTCCTGATTGAGGTTGCCGCCCCCCATCTGGCCCATCGAGCCGGTGTCGGCATAGGCGGCCTGCTGCCTCGGTATGAAGTCCGCGTCGGCGTATTGGTTGTCGAGGTCGTCGAGGTCGTAGGCCTCCTCGGGGCGACGCATGATCTCCTGGACCTGGCTGAGGTAATCCTCGTCATCGACATCGACCGAGACCACGAAGTCGCCATTCCGAAGCGCCTGCTGGTAGGTGCGAATATCCTCCTCGGGAAGGCCCAGGTCATGAAGCCCGTCCATCGGGTCCGCCGCGAAGTCTCCGGTTCCCAGCGTCGAGCCGCCAAGGCCGGCGGTGTCAGGCAGAACCGTGATGTTGTGCCGGGCGATGCCGAGTTGCTCGAGGTCTCGCCGAACCAGTTCGGCAACCTCGGAGGTGCGATAGATAGCCGTTACAGCGCGCTGCATCGTGGAATCCCTTTCTGGCCGCGGGGACAGGGCGGACTGCGCCTGTCCCGTCGCGACGGTGAGTTTCGACAGGCACAACCCGCCGACACCATCATGGGTTTCCTGCGCCGACAACTTTGACCACGGCGAGTGCGCTATCCGGCCGATCACGGGGATCTTGGGCGCTTATCCGCTCTCTTGGGCCAGCCTGACCTCATGACAGTGGAACTTGCCCCCCGCAACGGAACCCCTTGGCCTCCACGCCATTGAGCGACCGAAGGCCACGATGCCCGACTAAGAAGGAGAATGATCTTGGCGAATGGACCGCAGGACTATCGCGACCCGAAGGTAACCACGACCGAGCGGCGCAGCTCCATGAACTGGCTCTGGTATCTGATCGGAGCCATCATCATCCTGGCTCTCCTGGGCTGGCTCCTGGGCCTCTTCGGTGGTGCGGACGACGCGGCGACCACGACGGACGCCCCCGCCACCACGAACGGAGCGGCTGCCACCGATGGAGCCGCCACGACCGGAGAGACGACCGGAGGCACCACCGGAGCGACGACCGGCACCACCACCGGGACGACCGGCACCACGACGGGCGGCACGACCGAGTAACCATTCCGCCCGGATCGGCCCGCCCACATCGGACGGCGGGTTCGAAAGTGCCCTGGCCCCTCGGACAGGGATCCGAGAACTCCAAGCTGTAGACCGACGACCCGGGGCCACCTCTCAGGTGGCCCCGATCCTTTCCGGTCCGACCCCCACACCCGAACGTCCTCTTGGCTGCCCAGCGCAGGACCCCCAGCCCTCAACGCAGGCCGCGGCCCCGTCACTGGCCCTGATCTGCGCCCGAAGGGCGGCGGAAGATCAAGGACGGGACGACGCGCTTCCGAAGGCGCCGCTACGGAATGCGGCTCCTGAAAGTTCCTGACCGCCACCTGAGCCTTGGGCCAGGCGGCACCGGACGTCCCCGGCAGCGGTCAGCTTCAACGACAGCGCCCTGAGCCCCAGCAGATCACCCCGGCATGGATGGCCCGCACCAAACGGGACGGGGTCCAGACCGCGCCGAAGGCCACGTCCCCTTCCCTATCCACGCGGCGGCCCCTGGAAACCGCCGGACGATCCCGCAAGGCGGGCGCACAAACAGCGATTCCAGAAAGAACGATTGCTGGGCCGGCATCAATACAAGATCCAACTGAAATACAATCGCCTTAAAAGAGAATGAACCCAAAGAATAGCATCGGCCCAAGACGGATTGTGATATAGCACGATAGCCGCACAGCGACTTGCAGCCCGAAAGCCATAAAAAAGCCATCGCATTGCCAGAATTATGGCTATATCTAGACTGTAATTTGTCTGGGTTGCCGTAATTGCGGAGTGCTTGATGAACAAATGCCACATTCTTGG
Source organism: Rubellimicrobium arenae (assembly GCF_017916275.1). Lineage (GTDB taxonomy): Bacteria > Pseudomonadota > Alphaproteobacteria > Rhodobacterales > Rhodobacteraceae > Rubellimicrobium > Rubellimicrobium arenae. The sequence continues at coordinate 10,606 of NZ_JAFMST010000020.1, read as the reverse complement.
TGCGGCAGCGGTGGCGGCCTCGGCCGCGAGTTCGGCCCTGGCGGTGCCAGTGCGATGGGAGGCCAATGGGCACTATTACGAGCTGGTTCTGAATGATCCGCAGGATTCTCTGGCTGGCGCCATGGCCGCCGCGGCCGATCGTACCTTCCACGGCCTGAAGGGATATCTGGCCACGATCACGTCGGCTGATGAGATGGCCTTCCTTGATGACCTGACCTTTGGTCCCGTCGTGAAGGTGGGCTGGAATCTGGTCGTCGTCGGCTGGACGTCCGCGACGGAATTCGAGGATTCCGTCCCCCGCTACGACTGGGTCCCTTACACCTACCCTGACATGGGCTGGAGGCCGACCTGGTTGGCCGCGTCCGATGCCGACCACGAGGGCAACTGGACGTGGATCGCCGGGCCCGAGAACGGCGAGATGCTGGATTACGCCAACTGGGCAGGGGGTGAGCCGAACGACTGGGGCGGACAGGAGGATGCCCTGATCGGCTGGGTCGACGGCACGAAGCACTGGAACGACGCGCTCGAGTGGGGCGCAGCCACGGCTTACCTGGTCGAGTACGGTGGCATGGAACCCGCAGTCGTCCCGGTGCCGGCCACCGTGCTGCTTCTGGGCAGCGCTCTTGGACTGCTCGGAGGCTTGGGACGTCGCCGAGCAACCTGATGAGGGGCCCAAGGAGACGAGCGGGGCAGCTCCCCGGCTGCCCTGCAATCAGGCGTCCTCTAGCGCAGCGGCCCCATCCGGGCGTATCAGCCAATGCACTGGCCCGCCCGCCAACGCGGCTGGACCATAAATCCGCCCGGTCCGGGATGCGGAAACTTTCATCGAGGCCCCTGTATCCGTGAGCCTCAGGAAACAGCCTGGGACTGACATGCCACGTTTCCAACGGAACGATACGTGGGCGTGCCCATTGGCTAGTTGAATCGAGGGGGTTTCAGGCCACCGCGAAGGGGTTTTGCTCAAAGGAGCATACGCCGCCTCATATACCCGAATTGCGGACCTGAAGAGATGCTCCGCGTTGGTTCGTTCCAGTTCAGAATGGCAGACATCAGGTCGCGGCGCGATTGAGTAACTACGATAAGTGCCGGTTCAGATCGCAATGCGGAATGCCCCAGGGACAACGGCACGGGATAAACATCATCCGACGATGCTGACCGGTCCTGCGGTTTCTGCAGCGTCCGATGAAGGGAATGCCTTGACCCTCTCAAGGGGCCCTCCTGCGAAACCTCGTCCAGGAGGTTCGGCGGAGCCGCGTCGGCAACTCCGCCCAATAATCCATCCTGGACGGAACCGATGTCAGTTCATGTAGCTTGAGAGGTTCTCTTGCGTGACGAGTTCAAAGGGAACCCAGGTGACCGGCTCGACGGGTTCGCCCCTCATCATGGCGCCTGCGGCCTCCACGGCCTTCTGGGCCTGGCCGGCGGCATTGTGGAAGACGGTGACGTCCAGATCCCCTGCCTGCATCTGACCCAGCGCGTCGGCGGTGCCGTCGATGCCGGCGATCACCACGGGCTTCGGGTCGAGGCCAGCCGATTGCAGCGCCAGGATGGCTCCGATGGCCATCTCGTCGTTGTTGGCGATGATGGCATCGACCGGCTCGCCCGAGGTGATGATGTTGGTCATCAGGTCGGACGCCTGGTTCCGCTGATAATTGGCTGCGGGCTCCTGAACGATCGCGATGTCCGGGTACTGGGCCAGCACCGTCCGAACTCCGTTCGATCGGACGGTTGTCGTGTTCACGGCCAGTTCGCCCTGGAACAGGATGACATTGCCCTTTCCGCCTAGCTGTCGGGCCACCTCCTCGGCCTGCATGGTGCCGGAGGTCCGCTCGTCCGAGCCGACATAGACCGCACCGGCCGGCAGTTCCTCGTCGGGCTTTCGCGCCACATAGACGATCGGGATGCCCGCGGCGGTCGCCTGTTGCGTCATGACCTGGGTGGCCGACGTGTCGACGGGCGAGACGATCAGCGCGTCGACCCCTGAGGCGATCATGTTGGTGACCTGGTCGATCTGGCGGTTCACGTCCCCGTTCGCGTCTTCGGCCTGGGTCTCGAAGCCAGCCTTGCTGGCGTTATCCTGGATCCCGTTCCGCAGGACCGTCAGCCAGACATCGTCGAACCAGGGCATCGACACGCCGATGGTCTCGGCCTGAACGCCGACGGGCGCGAGCAGACCCATGGAAATGACGGCCGCCCTGAGCGGCGCGAAGGCCTTGTCGTGAAGCATGTCTTCCTCCTCCTCCGCAACGGTCCGATCGCCGTCGCTGATTGTTCTGGAGGGCAGCCTGGACCGACAGCGGCCCACCCGACAAGACGCCTGAGATATTCTGTGTCATTCAGATCATGACCCGCAGGCAATCAGGTCAAGGCGTGTCAGAGCGCATCACTATACGCGTTCTCGGAGGTCACCGTGACATAGGGCACCAGGGTATCGCCTCCGGCGAAGCCTTCGGCCGGATCCGTCGCGGCGACCATGACGCGGACGAGCCGATCCACGAGAGTTCCCATGGGATGGGCCAAGGCCACGGTAAGCAATCCATCCACAAGCGCGGCCTGGGTGTCGGCATTGAGCTCGCAACTGATGACACGGGGACGCGGAGAGCCATCCACCTCGCGCAAGGCCCGCAGGCAACCCCGGACCCCCCCGCCCGTCACGTAGATCAAGCCAAGGTTTGGGTGCCGACGAAGGAGGTCCCGAGTCACCTCGTAGGCGCCCTGATCCATCTCGAGCGTCGTGGCCGTCTCCAGCAGCGTCAGGTCGGGCGCGTGCTCGCGCAGGTAGGACCGGAAGCCCATCTCGCGCTGCTCCTGGCAAAGGTGCCGATGCGTGCCCATGACAACCACGGCTTCGGAGCCCTGCCGAATGAGGTGAGCGGCGTACCAGGCCGCCGCGCGCCCGAACAGGCGGTTGTCGAGGCCGACATAACCGGCCCGACCGCTCGCGCTCAGGTCCGAGACCACCGTGAAGACGGCTTTGCCTTCGGCGGCCAGATCGTCGACGACACGGTTGACCGCCGGATGATCGGCCACGGCCAAGGCGACGGCGCTGCAGCGGGTCCCCAGCTTGCGGAGACGGTCGGCCACGACCATGGGATCGAGGTCGTCGGTGTGCTCCACATGAGCCACCAGATGCCGTTCCTCCATTCGATCGACCTCGGCCCGAAACCGGCGGCCCAGCTCGCTATGGAACGGCATCGTCTCCTGCTGGAGGAGAAGGCCGAGATGGCAGGGGGTCTGATCCTTCTTGAGGCGGCTTCGGATGGCGGAGGTCCCGTAGAAGTTCAACTGCTGCGCCACGGCGAGCACATGCTCGATGGTTTCCGTGCGGACCTTGGCGTTGCCCGACAGCACGCGATTGACCGTCGAGACGCTGACGCCGGCAGCCTGGGCCAGGTCCGCGATCGTCACCCTATTCACGCCATGACACTCCGTGAACCATCAACAAGCTCCCCCATGAAGCATGATGACACGAAATATGGCAAGATCGTTGTGGGTCGAGGCCCTCGACCTTACACCCGGGAAGGGAGAATATCGGAGGAGGTTCCCATGATCCTGAAGAGCGTCCCGGAAAGATATGCCCTCGCCAGGGGCTTTTCCTCGAACACCGACCTCGCGCAGGCCGAGGTTCCTGTCGCCAACGAAGGCGAGTGGTGGACCTTCGACATTCCCCGGAAGGAGCTCAGGACGCTCATGCAACGGCAGGACGCCCGGCCGCTGGCGAACTACCTGCTCTGGCTGGGGCTCCTGGGCGTGTCGGGCTATGTGGCCTATCTCAGCCTCTGGTCCTGGTGGGCCGTTCCGGCCTTCTTCGCCTATGGCACGATCTACAGTTCCTGCGACCCGCGCTCCCATGACTTGGGCCATGGCGCGACCTTCCGCTCGCGCTGGCTGAACGAGGCCTTCTGTCGGCTCTGCCTGTTCATGACGCTCAAGGAGCCGATTGACTGGCGCTGGCGTCACGCGCGTCACCACACCGATACGATCCATGTGGGATACGATCCCGAGATCATGGTGACCCGCCCCGCCGATCTGGTGCGGATCGCATCGGATTTCTTCTTCCTGATGTCCGCCAAAGGCGAGCTGAAGGGCATCCTGCTGCACTCCTTCGGCATCCGTTCGGCCAACTCGCAATACTACGTGCCCGAAAGCGAATGGCCGAAGGTCATCTGGTCCAGCCGCCTCTACCTGGCTGCCCTTCTGGGCGTCGGCGCCTGGTGCGTGGCCCTGGGCAACGTCGTCCCGCTCCTGTTCATCTGGGGTCCGCGCGTCTATGCCAACTGGCTGAACTTCTTCGGCTTCCTGTCCCAGCATGCGGGGCTGGCCGAGGATTCCCATGACCACCGGCTCAACACGCGCACCTTCATCATGAATCCGGTCGGCGAGTTCCTGTACGCCAACCTGAACTACCACATCGAGCACCACGTCCATCCGCTCATCCCCTATTACAACCTGCCGGTGCTTCACCGGATGGTTCAGAGCCAGTTGCCCCAGACCTACACGAGTCTTTGGGACGTCACGCGGGAGGTGCTGCCAGCCATGTGGCGGCAGGCGCATGATCCGGGATACTTCGTGCAGCGCGATGTGCCCTCGCCGGCACGGCCCACCGCAGTCGCTTGAACCGAGGCGTACGGAACGGGCTCGCAAGGGGCCGTCCCATCGCCCTTTCGAACCGAGAGCAATCCATGATCTTCCGCGAGGATGTGCGCTGGGAAACCCTGAAGCCTCAGGAGTTCCTCGCGCGGCAGGCTGCCTGCCCCGTCGTCTACCTGCCCATGGGGCTCTGCGAGCCGCATGGCCACGTGGCCCCGTTCGGACTGGATACCATCAAGGCCGATTGGCTCTGCGACGAGGCGGCGCATCGCTTCGGTGGCATCGTCGCCCCCACGATGAATTACCATGTCCACGAGACCGGCTATCATGCGCCGTGGCTCGAGGAGGTGATGGGCGGGGTGAACCCTCGCCTTGGCGCCCTGCCGCCGCAGGTCGTGTTCCAGACCCTGCTCTATCAGCTTCGTGCCTTCCGGAACGCCGGATTTCGCGGGCTGGTGCTCATCAGCGGCCATCACGGCGCGCAGGCCGATCTGAGGCGGGTCGTCGAAGCGTTCTCGGACGCGTTCGGGATGGCCCATTTCGTCCGGACCGATCCGGAACTGGTTGCGGGGCGGTTTACGGGCGACCACGCCGGGCGTTACGAGCTGTCGCAACTCCTGGCGATCCGCCCTGATCTGGTCGACCTCTCCCGTGCGGGCCGTGTCGGGACGGACCCCTTGGGGCGCTTCGCCCAGAACCCGGACGTCGAGGAGGCCAGCGCCGACGAGGGAACCCGCATCCTGGGAGCGTCGCTGGACAGGATCGGCCAAGCGGTCAGCGCGCTCGACCTGCCCGACATCCCAGCGGATGCTTTCCTGACGCTGTCCGACGTCGACGATCTCTGGGACCGCTTCCGGGTAACCCAGGGCGACTGGGTCACGCTTTCGGCTGGATGACGGGACCGGCCCAGGATCTCGGTGTCGAACGCCGCTCCTGATCCGGCCAGGCCAGGCCAGGCCAGGCCAGGCCAGCACCGGGAGTGCGAGGGCTGCGCGTCGCGCGAAACTCATGGCACGGCCGGCCGCCCTGCCCCGCCCGGACCATGTTTCCTTGTCAACTTTCACCTGACATACCGGTGAGGTCATTCAGGAAAGCAGGTATGTCGAAAATCTTCGCGCAGATCGTAGCCATGATCGGTGGCACGATGATCCTCTTGCGGCAATGGGGCACCATGAAAGGCGAGCCTGCCATTGGCAGCAGCCCCAGCATTCCCGAGGCCAAGCCTCAGGGGATACCAACACTGAAGATGCCCACCGCCCGCGGTTGGACCGAAGGCCAGACGCCCACGGCCGCGCCCGGGCTCAAGGTGAACGCGTTCGCGGCTGGTCTCAAGCACCCGCGCTGGATCCATGTCCTGCCCAACGGCGATGTGGTGACGGCCGAAGCCCTGGGCGTCCCCGGAGGACCGATCACCACCCTTTTCGATTATGCCATGCACACCACGATGAAGCGGGCTGCGGCCGTGGGCGATAGTCCGAACCGCATCACCCTCCTTCGGGACGCGGACGGCGATGGCGTGGCCGAGGAGCGCCATACGTTCATGGAAGGGCTCAACCATCCTTTCGGCATGGCCATGCTGGACGGCACCTTCTACGTGGGCAACACCGATGGCGTCTACGCCTACGACTATTCCGAGGGCGCGACCCGAATTACCGGGGAAGGCAGGAAGATGGTCGGCTTCAAGCCTGCCGGCCATTGGACACGGAGCCTCCTGCCGAGCCCCGACGGGCGCAAGCTCTATGCCGGGGTCGGCTCGCTCAGCAACATCGGTGAAAGCGGCTTCGACAAGGAGAAGGGCCGGGCCGCCATCTATGAGATCGACCTCGAAACCGGCGCGAGCCGCATCTTCGCCTCGGGCCTGCGCAACCCGGTGGGGCTGGCCTGGGAGCCCACGACCGGAGCCCTCTGGACCGTGGTTAACGAACGCGACGGGCTGGGCGATGAGACGCCGCCCGACTACCTGACCTCCGTCCAGGATGGCGCGTTCTATGGCTGGCCGTTCTGCTACTGGGGCCAGACCGTCGATGATCGAGTGCCGCAGGACATCGCAATGGTGGCCAAGGCCGTGACACCGGACTACGCGCTTGGGGGACATACGGCTTCCCTGGGGCTCTGCTGGCTGCCGGCGGGGACCCTGCCCGGCTTTCCGGATGGAATGGTTGTCGGGCAGCACGGGTCATGGAACCGCTCGACGCTCAGCGGCTACAAGGTCGTCTTCATCCCGTTCGAGAACGGTCGCCCGGTTGGACCACCGCGCGAGATTCTCTCGGGATTCCTGGCGCCGGACGAGAAGTTCTCCTATGGGCGGCCGGTCGGGGTGGCCATCGGTCCGGATGGCTCGCTGCTCGTAGCCGACGACGTAGGGGACGTGATCTGGCGCGTGACGGGCGCCTAAGGCCAGTCAGCCGGGCCGCCGCACGTCGCGGCCCGGCTTCATCTCCGCCTCGAGATGGTCGCCCTCGAACCTGCTGAACGAAGCGGCCCCGCACGGCCAAGGAAGAGCGCCAGACGGGTGAGGTCGGCGCGGAGGCTGGTCGGCCCTACGGAGGTCGCCACAATCAGGCGCCGCGATTTCGGAGCGGCGAGATCCGCTCCCGTTGGCGTAGGCAGGCCCCCTTGCGCCCTGCCTTGTCGTGACTCCGGATGCTTGCCGGGTCGTGACTCCGGATGCTCGCCGGAGAATAGGGAGGCTGAGTCATCCGTTGCCAATGCGTGACGCCCCGATGCCAGGGTTCGACAGGCTCGGCGACGGGACCTCCCCGATCGTTTCCGAAGATTGATTAATTTCCCCAAGGTCAACTTTCTGTTAACCTACTAGGGCCGAAACGCACGTTTCGGTGTTTTTGGGAGGGCTTGGGTACAATGAAGAACCTGTTCAGAGGCTTTGCGAGCCTTATGCTCGCCTTTACGGCGAGTTCCGCACTCGCCGACTCGATCGATCCAGCCGCCTATTCCGGAACGCTCGACGTGGGCGAGTCGGTGACGATCGAAAAGACCGTGACCGTCTCGGCAGGCCGACCCGATTCCGCTCGGCTCGATGTCATGTTCGTGGTCGACACCACAGGTTCGATGGGCGGCGTGATCTCGGACGTGCGGAGCAACGCCAACTCGATCCTGTCGACGCTGAGCGGCTTCGGCGACGTCAACTTCGGCGTCGTCGACTACAAGGATGTCAGCGACTCGACGCCGTATCGGCTGGCGACGGCGTTGACGTCCGACACGGCGGCCGTCCAGGCCGGGATCAACTCCCTGTCCCCAGGCGGTGGCGGCGACCTCCCCGAATTCAACTTCGGAGGGCTGGAGATCACGGCCGACAGCACGGCATGGCGCGAGGGCTCGACGCGCGTGATCGTATGGTTCGGCGATGCACCCGGGGCGGATCGGGACTACCTGGGCGATGCCTACACCGAGGCTTCGGCCACCGGCGCGCTCGAGGACAAGGGCATCATCGTCCATGCGGTCAACGTCGGGACGACCGGGACCGGGCTCGACGAGGGCGGACAGGCCACCCGGATCACCGATGCCACCGGCGGCGAGATCTTCGGCGTGAGCGGCGATGGGACGGGTGTGAGCGAGGCCATCATCGACGCCATCGACACCACCTTCGACGACTACAGCACGGTCGACCTTGCCGTGACAGGGGACTCCAGCTGCGTGAGCGTGAGCACCTCGCCCGGCTACTCGGGATCATACGACCGCTCCGTGGACCGCGATTTCACCTTCGAAGTGACCTTCACCGGTACATCTGAGGGCAGTTGCGCGTTCAACATCGATGCCTTGGTGGACGGTGGCGCGATCGCGTCCGAGGCCGACTCCTTCGTGGTGGGCGATGACGACACGCCCGCTCCGATCCCGTTGCCCGCCACTCTGCCTCTGCTGCTGAGCGCCTTGGGCGCGGGCTTGGTGCTGCGGAACCGCTGGTTCTGACGGCACCGCGTGCGGGGCTCCTGTCCAAGGGGCCTCGCACGGATGCGCCTTGGTCGCTAGCCTGCCCGTCAGATCCGCCGGATGGAGGAAACCCACATGAGCCGAGCGCGCCGTCTTCTGCCTTTGCTTGTCCTGGCGGCCCTGGGACTGGGGGCAGTCCCGCTCTCCGCCGCCACTTCGTTCGACGGGGCACTCGAGGATCCGCTCTTTCAGCTAGGCCCCATCCAAGGGGATGCGCGGCTCCGCGAGGCACTGGCCCTGATGGAGGCCGGGAAGCCAGGCGAGGCATTGAACGCCGTGGACGCGGCGATGGCCGCCGGATTGTCCTCGGCAGCGGCCTATGAGCTGCGGGGCATGGCCTTGGCTGGCGTGGGGCGGATTGAGGAAAGCCTGTCGGCGTTTGACAAGGCGCTGAGCTTCGAACCCCGGCAGGCCTCCACTTGGACTAATCTTGGCATCGTGCAGCTTGCCATCGGCTCCGTCGACGAGGCCGAGGCGAGCTTCCGGGCCGCCTTGGACATCGATCCCTCGGATCGGCGGGCTCACCAGCGGCTCGGCCTGATCGCCATCGGACGTGGCCAGACGCAAGCCGCCATCGAGCATCTCGAGGCAGGGATCAGGGATCTTCCCGGCCAGTATGTCGGCGTCAAGGTCGACCTCGCGCGGCTTTACCTACAGGTCGGCCGAGCCGACGATGCCATCGCGATACTCGCCGCATGGCAGGACGACCGGACCGCTCCGGACGATGTCCTTCAGGCCTTGGCCGACGCACATCTGGCCAAGGGCGACTCCGACGCGGCCAAGGATCTTTTTGCGCGCATCGCCGGCCGCGGCACCAGCGCATCCGGCGCCGTAGGCCTGGCACGGCTGGCCGTAGCCGCCGGTCGACTGGAGGAGGCCGCGAGGATCCTTAACGATGCGGATCGATCGTTCCCGGACGACGTCCAGCTTGACGTCGAGGTCGGCAACCTCCTGGGCGCGCAGGGGAACTACGAGCAGGCCCTGGCCCGCTACCGCGATGGCCTGGGGACAGACCGTGACAACCCGGCTCTTCTCAAGGGTGAGAGCCTTGCGCTGTTCCGGCTTGATCGAGTGGAGGACGCCCTCGCTCCAGCGGTTCGGCTGTCCCAGCGCAGTGGCGCGGTCGCCGGAGATTACCTGTGGCTGGGCACGTTGCAGGAGAAGCTCGGTCGAATGGACGCAGCGGTCGCGGCCTATGAACGGACGCTGGAGCTCGCCCCGGATGCCTGGATCGCGCTGAACAACCTGGCTGCCGTCCTGTCCGATCAGGACCCGTCGCGGGCGCTCGGCCTGGCTCGACGCGCGGCCGAGCTGGCGCCCGGCAACCCGGATGTGCAGGACACCTTGGCTTGGGCCGAGCTGAAGGCCGGCCATGCCGAGGAAGCTGCCACGCGCTATGCCACCCTGCGGACCACCGAGCCCGCCAGCCCCGTCCTGGCGTTCCGGCATGGGCTGGCCCTGATTGCTGCAGGCCAAGTCAAGGAGGGCCGGCACCTTCTGCAACATGCGCTTGATCTGGACCCGACGTTTCCTGGGTCCGATGAGGCCCACAGGATCCTGGCCGCCGCCTCGCCGTAAAGCCGCACCCGTCGGCAAGCAGCATCAGGTTGAACGGGAGAGGCAGCGGGCAGAGTTGTCGTCCTCAAGCCCGCTTTCATTGATTTCCAAGGGCTGGGGGATTGGCCTGCAGCGATGCCCTTGTCCTGACCCGCTCCGATTGGGGGCAGAGCACAATCTGTGTGAAGGGGAGGATCGTGGCCGCAGCCATAGCGCGGCGCCGATTCGGCGCGGGTGGACGAGGTCCGGCGCGGCCACGGCCGGCGGGTCGACGGCCTCCTCGCCGGCCGTCCGGCCGGTCGGCGGGGGACCGCATGGCTGCGCTGGCCCATGCCGCTGGCAGCTTGAAGCCGAGCTGTCGACCTCCCCTGCCCCGGATCCCGTCTGGCTGCCGCCGAGCATGGCCGGGGCCACCGGCGCAGGGCACGGATTCTTGCGGGCGGCTTGCCGGGGGAGGCGCTCTCAGGTGAGATCACGGGCGCGCTCCGCTCCCTGGCGGACGGGATCGTGC
>NZ_JAFMST010000001.1 GCF_017916275.1 Rubellimicrobium arenae | reverse complement strand
GCCAAGGCCCGCGCCACCCCCAGCCCGATGCCGACGCTCCCCCCCGTCACCACCGCCACCTTGCCCGCCAACCCCAGGTCCATGGTCAGGCCATCCAGTTGCCGCCGTCGACCCCATAGGTCTGGGAGACGACGTAGTCGGAATCCGAGGAGGCGAGGAAGATCGCCATGCCGACGAGATCCTCGGCGGTGCCCATGCGGCCGTAGGGGACCGACTGGCCGACGAGCCGTTTCTTCTCGCCCAAGGGGCGGTTCTCCAGGCGGGCGAACTCGGCGTCGACGCCGTCCCAATGCTCGCCATCGACGACGCCCGGGGCGATCGCGTTCACGTTGATCTTGTGCTGGATCAGGTTGAGCCCGGCGGACTGGGTGAAGCTGATGACCGCGGCCTTGGTCGCGCAGTAGACGGCGACGAAGGGCTCGCCCCGACGGCCGGCCTGGCTCGCCATGTTGATGATCTTGCCGCCCTGCCCGCGCGCGATCATGCCCCGGGCGACGGCCTGCGTGGTGAAGAACACGCCCGAAACGTTGACGGCGAAGAGCTTGTCATAGCTCTCGCGCGTGATCTCCACGATGGGCGCCGCCTCGAAGAGGGCCGCGTTGTTGACCAGGATGTCGATGCCGCCCCAGGCGCCCTCGACCTCGGCGACGGCGGATTCGATGCTGTCCTGCCGCGTCACGTCCATCTGGACCGCCATGGCGCCGTCCAGACCGGCCGCGGCCTGACGCGCGCGGTCGATGTTGACGTCACCGATGGCCACGCGGGCGCCTTCCCGGGTGTAGGCCTCGGCAAAGGCCAGTCCGATGCCGCGGGCCGCCCCGGTGATCAGGGCGCGCTTGCCTTCCAGTCGTTTCATAGCCGCTGTCCATTCTGGTCGAATCTGTGGATCTTGTCCGCCTCGGGCGTGAGGAACACCGTGTCCCCGTGCCGCAGGGCCACCTCGCCGCCCGCGCGGACGGTGAGGCCGGGCGCCAGCCCGGTGTCGTGGACATGGAAGAAGGTGTCGGAGCCCAGATGCTCGGAGACGCCGACGACCCCCCTCCAGTCGCCCATCGTCGGGTGGACGCCGATGTGCTCGGGCCGGATGCCGATGGTGTGGGCGCCGAAGCGCTGCGCCTCGGGGCCAGAGATGAAGTTCATCTTGGGGCTCCCGATGAAGCCCGCAACGAACAGGTTGCGCGGGTTGCGGTAAAGCTCCAGCGGCCCGCCCACCTGCTCGATCCGGCCGGCGTTGAGGACCACGATCTTGTCGGCCATGGTCATGGCCTCGACCTGGTCGTGGGTCACGTAGATCATGGTGGTCCTGAGCTTCTCGTGAAGCTCGCTGATCTCCATCCGCATCCCCACCCGCAGGGCGGCGTCGAGGTTGGAGAGCGGCTCGTCGAAGAGGAAGGCCGAGGGCTCGCGCACGATGGCGCGGCCGATGGCCACCCGCTGACGCTGCCCGCCCGACAGCTGCCCCGGCCGGCGGTCGAGGTAGCTCGTCAGGTTCAGCACCTTGGCGGCCGCCTCGACCTTGCGGTCCTGCTCGGCCTGGGACGCGCCCGCCATCCGCAGCGGGAAGGCGATGTTCTTGCGCACGCTCATGTGCGGGTAGAGCGCGTAGCTCTGGAACACCATGGCCAGGCCGCGCTTCGCGGGCGGCATCCCCGTCGCGTCCCGCCCGTCGATGGTGATGCGGCCGGCGGTGGTGTCCTCGAGCCCGGCGATGAGGCGCAGGAGCGTGGACTTGCCGCAGCCCGAGGGGCCGACGAACACCACGAACTCCCCGTCCTCGATGTCGAGGTCGAGCGGCGGGATGACCTCGGCGTCGCCGAAGCGCTTGGTGACGCCCGAGAGGATGATCTGTCCCATGATGTTCCCTTACTTGACGGCGCCGAAGGTGAGGCCGCGCACGAGCTGGCGCTGGCTGAACCAGCCCATGATCAGGATGGGCGCGATGGCCATGGTCGAGGCGGCGGACAGCTTGGCGTAGAAGAGCCCCTGCGGGCTGGAGAAGCCCGAGATGAACTTCGTCAGCGGCGCGGCGTCCGTCACCGTGAGGTTGATGGTCCAGAACGCCTCGTTCCAGGCCATGATGACGTTCAGGAGAAAGGTGGAGGCGATCCCCGGCACGGCCATGGGCGTGAGCACGTAGAGGATTTCGGACATGAGCGAGGCCCCGTCCATGCGCGCCGCTTCCAGGATCTCGCCCGGGATTTCCTTAAAGTAGGTGTACAGCATCCAGACGATGATCGGCAGGTTGATCAGGGTCAGGATCAGCGTCAGCCCGATCCGGGAGTCCAGAAGGCCCAGCGTCTTGAAGATCAGGTAGATGGGCACGAGCACGCCGACGGCCGGCATCATCTTGGTGCTCAGCATCCACATCAGAAGGTCGCGGGTCTTGCTCCCCGGCACGAACGCCATCGACCAGGCGGCCGGTACCGCGACCGCCAGCCCCAGGATCGTGGAGCCGAGCGAGATGATGACCGAGTTCCAGAAGTAGTCGAAGTAGTTCCGCTGGTTCTGCACGTCGACGTAGTTCTTCACCGTCCAGTCGAAGAACAGGAACTGCGGCGGCGAGGCGACGGCGATGGGCTCGGGCTTGAAGCTCGTCAGGAAGGTCCAGAGGATCGGGAAGAACAGGAGAAGGGCCACGGCCCAGGCGAGGACCGTGTTCAGCAGCTTGCGTTGGGGGGTGACGGCGCGGGCCATGGGCGGAGTCTCCTCAGGCGTCCAGGTTGCGGCCGACGGCGCGCATCAGGAACATGGCGACGATGTTGGCGAGGATGACGGCGACCACGCCGCCCGCGGCAGCCGTGCCCGCGTCGAAGTCGAGAAGGGCTTCCTTGTAGACCAGGTAGGTCAGCGTCGTGGAGGCGTTGCCCGGACCGCCGTTGGTCGTGACCAGGATCTCCCCGAAGATGCCGAGAAGAAAGATCGTCTCGATCAGGATCACGACCGTGATGGCGCGGGCGAGATGCGGCAGCATGATGAACCAGAACCGCTTCACGGGCGGCGCCCCGTCCATCTCGGCGGCTTCCAGCTGCTCGGAGGACAGCGACTGCAGCGCGGTCAGCAGGATCAACGTGGCAAAGGGCAGCCATTCCCAGGAGACGATCAGGATGATCGAGCCCAGCGGAGCCTGGCCCAGGAAGTCGAAGGGCCTCAGGCCGATGAACTTGAACAGTTCGGCGAAAAGCCCGTTCGTCGGGTTGAAGAACATGTTCTTCCAGATCAGCGCCGCGACGGGCGGCATGATGAAGAACGGCGAGATCACCAGGATCCGCACGATCCCCTGCCCCCAGAGCGGCTGGTCGATCAGCAGCGCGATCAGGATCCCGCCCACCACGGTGATGGCCAGCACGCCCACGACCAGGATCAGGGTGTTCAGGATCGCATCCAGAAAGCCCGACGTGCCCACGAAGTTGACGTAGTTCGCCAGGCCGATGAAACCGGACCGGTCGGGATAAAGCAGGTTGTAGCGCTGGAACGAGAACCAGAGCGTCAAAACCAGCGGAACGATCATCCAGATCAGGAGCAGACCCACCGCCGGCGAAAGCATCAGCCGGGCGGCGGAGCGGGAGGCTTGCGTGGACATGACGTGCTGGACCTCGCGGGTCGGGGACGGCGGCCCGGTTCGACCTTCCGCCCGGAAGGCGCCGGACCCTTGATCGGGGAAAGGCCGGCCCAGGATCGGACCGGCCCCGGATCTCGGGTGAGGGTTACTGGATGTAGCCCGCCGAGGTCATTTCCTGGGTCGCGATCTCCTGCGCCGAGGCCAAGGCTTCGTCGGCGGTCTTCTCACCCGCCAGCGCGGCCGAGAACTCCTGCCCGACCGAGGTGCCGAGACCCTGGAACTCCGGGATCGCGACGAACTGCACGCCGGTGTAGGGAACCGGGTCCACCGTCGGCTGCTGCGGGTCCGCGGCGTTGATCGAGTCGATCGTCATCTGCGCGAAGGGAGCGGCGCTCAGGTACTCCTGGTTCTCGTAGAGCGAGGTGCGCGTGCCCGGGGGAACGTTCGCCCAGCCTTCGTTCGCGGCCACCAGCTCGGTGTAGCCCTTGGACGTGGCCCATTCGATGAACTGCTTGGCCGCGTCCGGAGCGTCCGAGGAGGACGGGATCGCCAGCGCCCAGGACCAGAGCCAGTTCGCCCGCTTGCCCTTGCCGGCGTCCGGGGCGAGCGCGAAGCCCACCTTGTCGGCGACCGTCGAGTTGTTCGGGTCGGTCACGAACGATGCCGCCACGGTGGCGTCGATCCACATGCCGCACTTGCCTTGCTGGAACAGCGTCAGGTTCTCGTTGAAGCCGTTCGAGGAGGCACCGGGCGGGCCGTAGTTGTTCATCAGGTCGAGGTAGTCGGTGATCGCGGCCTTCCACTCGGGGCTGTCGAACTGGGGCTGCCAGTTCTCGTCGAACCAGCGGGCGCCGTAGGAGTTGGCCATGGTCGTGAGGAACGCCACGTTCTCGCCCCAACCGGCCTTGCCGCGCAGGCAGATGCCGTACACGCCAGCGTCCGCGTCGTTCAGCTTGGCGGCGGCTTCCTTGACGAAGTCCCAGGTCGGGGCGTCGGGCATGGTCAGCCCGGCGGCCTCGAACAGGTCCTTGCGGTACATGATGAACGAGGATTCGCCATAGAAGGGCACGGCATAAAGGTTGTCGTCCACCGACAGGCCGGCGCGGATCGGCGGCAGGATGTCGTTGACGTCGTATTCGGCCGGCAGGTCGTTCAGCGGCACGAGCCAGCCCTGCTTGCCCCAGATCGGAACCTCGTAGGTGCCGATGGTGATCACGTCATACTGGCCGCCGTTCGTGGCGATGTCCGTCGTCACGTTCTGGCGCAGCACGTTCTCTTCGAGGGTCACCCATTCCAGGGCGATGTCGGGATGCTGGGCGGTGAAGTCGTCGGTCAGGCCCTGCATCCGGACCATGTCGCCGTTGTTCACGGTGGCGATGGTCAGCGTCGTTTCCTGGGCCGACGCGGCCAAGCCGATGGCGCAAAGCGCCGTTGCCCCCAGAAGGGCCCGGGTCGTCATTGTCATTGTTCCTCCCCTTTGCCCGTTCGGGCAAATGCTTACTCGGTGAGCAAATATTCTTGACCTACGGCCCGCCTGTCAAGACAGGTTCCACGCCGCGATGCGGCATAAACCGAACTAGGACAGTAGCTTGCCGCTTCATCGGAGCAACCATTCGGCCGTGGCCTCGTTGGTGACCAGACCGCTGACCAGCTGTCCCCTCAGAGCCGCGCGGATGGCGGGAACCTTGCCCTCGCCGACGGCGACGGCGACGACCATCCGCTCGTCTGCCCGGGGAAGAGGCGCAGAGGCGACGCGACGGGTGAACGGGCTGTCCATCACCTGCCCATCGGCATCGTAGACCCAGGACGTGATCTCGCCCGCGGCTCCGGCCCGGACCAGCTCCTTCATTTCATCGAGGGTCATGAAGCCATCGACGACGAGCGGGGCCTTCGGCCCGATCGGTCCCACCCCCACGAGGGTCAGGTCAGCCTTTGCGCAGAGCGCCAGGGTGTGGCGCACGGATTTCTGCCCATGGAGCACGGCCAGTTCGGCCTCGTCCTCGGCCAGAACCGGCAGAGGGAATGGATAGTGCGGCGCACCGACCCGGTCGGCCATCCGGATGACGGCGTTGTAGGCGGTGGCCTGCCCGTCCGACATCATGTTGCCGAGCAAGGACACGATCCGATGCTGCGGGCAATCCATCCGGGACAGCGCCTCGACCGTGGCCTTGAGCGCGCGGCCGGTGCCAAGCGCGATGATCTTGGGGTCGGGGCTCCGGAGCGTCTTTTCCAGCAGCCCGGCAGCGGCACTGGCCACTCCGGCCAGGAGGTCAGGCGCGGCAGGGTCCGAGGGCACCACCTCGGCCAGCCGAAGGCCATAGCGGTCGGTCAGCGCCGCAGCCAGATCCATGCACCGGCCGATCGGGTGATCGAGCCGGACCTTCACCAGCCGTTCCGCCATGGCCATCGCGACGAGCCGCTGCGCCGTCTGCCGCGACACGCCCATCTTCTGGGCGATCTCGTCCTGGGTGTTCCCGGCGACGTAATACAGCCAGCCCGCACGGGCGGCCTCGTCCAGCCGGGTGGGAGGAGATGAGAAACGTTGGGTCGTCAACTTCGAAGCTCCGATTCTGGCCGAGCCTCGACAAGGGTCGGATAGACCGCCACGAGGTCCGTCCACGACCAGAATGGCGTCAACCGGCTCTCGCTGTCAAATGGCTGGGCAATGTCCCCGTCCCGCAGGGAGGCGAGATGGCTGGCCCCCGCGAAGAACGCGACCTGCATTCCTGCGGCCTGCGCGGCCTCCAGGCCAGGGGCGCTGTCCTCGATGACTAGGCAGGCCTGCGGCGCGACGCCCATCTGCTGCGCCGCATGGAGGAACAGGTCGGGGGCGGGCTTGCCACGCGGCACCTCGCTCGCCGTGAAGACCCGGGGGAAGAAGCGGTCCAGCCCCGCGATGGCGAGGCTCCGCGCCGCCCTCTCGGGCGAGGAGGACGTCGCGACGCAGGCGCGAACGGCCAGGCGAGCCAGGACGTCGAGGACGCCGGTCGTCGGCCGCAGATCCACCTCGAAGCGTTCGAGAAGCCTGCGGCGGTAAGCCGCCTCGAAGTCGGCCGGCAAGGCCGCGCCCAGCACCTCGCGAATATGCCGGGCGACGGTCGGAAAGCTCCGCCCAAGGAAGTTCCGGCGAACGTAGGCTTCGTCGAACATCACACCGGCCTCGCGGGCGAGCTCGACCAGCACGCGGGCCGAGATGACCTCGCTGTCGATGAGAACACCATCGCAGTCGAAGATCACGAGGCTCGGGGTCATGGTCGGGGGCCAGCGGAACGGGATGTGGATCAAGGGCCTAGCATGGCCGCGCCGGCCCGCCAACGTCCGCCTCGACAACCCAGGTTCCGATGCGAACCACGAGTGTCGGGCGCGGGCTTGGCCCGGACCGGTCAAGCTCCGCTCAGGTGATCCCGGACGGTTCCACGTCGCGGTCCGGGTCGGACAAGTCGGCGTCCGAGGAGGGCCGGCCGCGAAAGCCGGTCGCCACGACGAACTTCTCCGACGAATCCGAGCGCGAGGCCGGGGGCTTCACGTTCTCGACCTTCCGGAAGGCCAGCTTGAGCCGTTTCTGCAGCTCTCCTTCCGCGCCGCCCGCCAGGACCTTGGCCACGAACACCCCGCCCGGGGCGAGCACGTCGAAGGCCAGTTCGGCCGCCGCCTCGCAGAGCGCGATGATACGAAGGTGATCGGTCTGCTTGTGGCCCGAGGCAGAGGCAGCCATGTCCGACATGACGACGTCCGCCTGCCCGCCCAGCCATTCCTTGACCTTCTCGTCGGCCCCGTCGCTGAGGAAGTCGAGCTGGTGGATCTCGGCGCCCGCGACGGGATCCACCTCCTGCAGGTCGAGCCCGAGAACGCGGCCCTGAGGCTTGCCCGACTTCTCGCCCAGGGCGTTGACCCGGGGCACCGCCACCTGCGCCCAGCCTCCGGGGGCCGAGCCGAGGTCCACGATCCGTGCGCCCGGCACGAGAAAATGGAACTTGTCGTCCAGCTCGATCAGCTTGTAGGCGGCGCGGCCCCGATACCCCTCGGCCTTGGCGCGCCTCACATAGGGATCGTTCAGCTGCCGCTCGAGCCAGAGCTTGGAGGACAGCTTGCGCCCCTTGGCCGTCTTCACCTTGACGGTCAGGTCGCGCTGCCCCCGTCCAGAGGTCGGCTTTCCGGTCGGGGGCTTGGGCATGGCAACACCGTTCGTCAGATTCCTTCCGCCAGATAGGCCTTCGTTCAGGAAGTTGCCACCACGGGCGGAAGGATCCGGGACGTCAGGCGCGACGGCGACCCCCGGCCCGGCGCTGACGACCCTCGCCCTCGGCCGCGGGCGGGCGATTGAACTTGATCCAGTCACCGCCCGAGGGATCGTTGTTGGTCAGGAAGTTGGCGGCGCGGATGGCTTCCATTTCCTTGCCGGGGCGGGCCTTGGTCGACCCCAGGCCGAACAGCTGCACGAAGGTCTCATCGTCCATGCCTTCGGGAAGGACGACGCCCGCGGCAGCGACCTCGGCCTTCTTTTCGGCGATGGCCTTCTGCGTGATCGGCAGCGCCACCGGGTTCATGATGGCGCTGGTCATGCCCGCGCCCATGGCCATCGGCAGGAAGGCGTTGTTGATGCCGTGCCGGTTCGGGAGCCCGAACGAGATGTTGGACGCCCCGCAGGTCGTGTTGACGCCCAGTTCCTCGCGCAGGCGGCGGACGAGCGTGAACACCTGCAGCCCGGCGGTCGCCATCGCGCCCACCGGCATCACCAGCGGGTCCACGACGATGTCATGGGCCGGGATGCCGAAGTCGGCCGCGCGCTGCACGATCTTCTTGGCGACGGCAAAGCGGACGTCGGGGTCCTCGCTGATGCCGGTGTCGTCGTTCGAGATCGCCACGACCGGCACGTTGTACTTCTTGACGAGCGGCAGCACGAATTCGAGCCGCTCCTCCTCGCCCGTGACCGAGTTGAGGAGCGGGCGGCCCTTGCACACCTGCAGACCGGCCTCGAGCGCGGCCGGAACCGAGGAGTCGATGCAGAGCGGCACGTCCACCAGCCCCTGCACGAGCTCGATGATCTTGCGCATCAGCGGCGGCTCGGTCTCGTTCGGGTTGGGGTTGGAGTTGTAGACCACCCCGGCGTTGATATCGAGAACGGTGGCCCCGCAGGCGACCTGGGCGATGGCGTCCGCCTCGACGGTCGAGAAGTCCCCCGCCTCCAGCTCGGCCGCGAGCTTCTTGCGCCCCGTCGGGTTGATGCGCTCGCCGATCACGCAGAAGGGCTGGTCGAAGCCGATGATCGCGGTTTTCGTCTGCGATTCGACGATGGTACGGGTCATTCTCTATCCGTTGGCTGCGAGGGCGGGCGATTGCCCGGTGCGGGTGTTGGCCCAGCTGGCGGCGGTCGAGATGCCGCCCAGCGGGAAGATGTGGACCTGCTCGATCCCGAAGGCCGGGTGCGCGGCCTTGTGCGCGGCCAGCTGGTCCACGACATCGTCGGGCTCATAAGGCAGGAGAAGCTTGGTCACGTCCAGCGCGCGCTTCTGCAGCACCTGAAGCGAGGGACCCACGCCACAGGCGATGGCGAACTTGATCAGGGTCTGGAGCTTGGCGGGACCCGCGATGCCGATATGGACCGGCAGGTCGATCCCCTCGGCCTTCAGGCGGTCCACCCAGGCGATCACGGGCTGGGCGTCGAAGCAGAACTGGGTGGCGAGCGCCAGCTTGGCTCCGGTCCGCTGCGCGAAGGCCTGCTTCCAGCGCAGGGCCTCCATCACCATGCGGTCGGACCCGTCCGGATCGATGTCCTTGTTGCCTTCCGGGTGGCCGGCCAGGTGCAGGCGCTTGAACCCGTGATGGTCGAAGAGCCCGGTCTCCAGCAGGTCCATGGAGGAGGCGAAGTCGCCCGCCGGGTCCTTGCGCCCACCGGCGAGGATCAGGCCCTCGGTGATGCCGGCCTCGCCCTGGTAACGGGCGATCCAGTCCGCGAGCGTGGCGCGGTCGGCGATCGAGCGGGCCGGGAAGTGCGGCATGACGTCGAAGCCCTGCCCCGCGATCCGCTTGGCGGTCGCGACCATGTCCTCGATGGCGGTGCCATCGATATGGGCGATGTAGACGCGCGTGCCGGGTGGCAGGATCGCACGGAAGTCCTCCACCTTCTCGGCGGTGCGGGGCATGACCTCGATGGACCAGCCCTTGAGGAATTGTGCGGTGCCGATGCCGGGCGTGGCAGGAGCCTCGGCCTTGCGGCGCATGAAGGGGAGAAGCGACATGAGAACCTCCGGAAGGCGCAGGGACGTCACGCCCGGCCGTCGTTGTCGATCAGCGTCCTGAGACGCGCGGTGTCGTATTCGGCCTCGATCCGATCGGCTTCGGCGCGCGCGACCTCGGCGGGCTCTCCCTCGACCGGGTAGGCCGGGGCCTTGCGCCATTCAGCGAGGTAGGAGTCGGTATCGCGCGCGCCGGCCTTCATGGCGGCACGGTCGATCGCCTGCTCGAACCGTTCGCTCAGCTGGATCTTGGTTCCACGGCGGCCCGACCCGACGATGATCTGGGCCGGGATGTCGCGCCAGTAAACGATCGTGACGTCAGGCATGGGGTCCTCGCAGTTCCTGGCCTGCTTCTATGCCAGGACACGACATTCGCAATGCCGGTTTTCGACATGTCCCGCGTTCCATGCGACTGCGTGAGACTTGCGCCGACCGCGCTCCTGCCGCTACAGTCGAAGCAAGTTCAGATTGGAGGGCGCGTCCATGGCGCCCAGGCGTCCCGAGAGCGCGGGCGCATTCCCAATCGCGGTCGAGTCGCCCGCGCCAGCAATTCCCGATCCGGCGACGCTTTATGCGGCGCTGGACCTGGGCACTAACAGTTGCCGCATGCTGATCGCGCAGCCGAAGGGCAGCGGGTTCCATGTGGTCGACAGCTTCTCGAAGTCCGTCCAGCTCGGTCAGGGGCTGGAGGCGACGGGACGTCTGTCGCGAACGGCCATGGCCCGGACCATCGGGGCCATCCGGATCTGCAAGCAGAAGCTGGCCCGGCACAACGTCGGCCGGATGCGGCTTGTTGCGACCGAAGCCTGCCGCCGCGCCCGGAACGGCGCCCAGTTCCTCCAGCAGGTCCGCCGCGAGACGGGCCTCGCGCTCGAGATCATCCAGCCCGAGGAGGAGGCCCGGCTCGCCGTCATCTCCTGCGCGCCGCTCGTTTCGACCCGGACCGAGCAGCTTCTGGTCGTCGACATCGGCGGCGGCTCCACCGAGCTCGTCTGGATCGATCTCACCAGCGTTCCCCGGCGGGAGCGGCCGCGCGCCATCATGCGGCTCCACGCGGGGTTCCGGCAGGCGCCTGCCCCGTTTCCGGTGGCCAAGGTCGTCGACTGGATCAGCGTGCCGCTGGGCGTCGCGACTCTCCGCGACCAGTTCGAGGACGTCGAGGACGACGCGGCCCGCTTTGCCCTGATGAGCTGGTACTTCGAGGAGAACCTCGCAGCCTTTGCCCCCTCGGCCACGCCGCAGTCGCGCGAAGGGTTCCAGATCATCGGCACCTCCGGCACCGTGACCACAGTGGCGGCGAGCCATCTTGGCCTCAAGCGGTACGACCGCGCCAAGGTCGACGGGCTCAGGATGACCTCGGACCAGATCGACGCGGTGGTCCGGGATTACCTGATGCTAGGTCCGGACGGACGCAGGGCCGACCCTCGAATCGGCAAGGACCGGCACGAGCTCATCATGTCGGGCGCGGCGATCCTGCAGGCCCTGATGCGGCTCTGGCCCACGGACCGACTTTCGGTAGCGGACCGGGGCCTGCGCGAGGGGCTGCTTTACGCGCAGATGAGCGCGGACGGCGTGCTCGAGGATGCCCTCTGATCCGATCCGCCCGCGCGACCGTCAGCCCGCCTTCAGCATGAGGCAAACCTGCCACGGGCCGAGCGTCACCTCGGCTGCCCCGTCGGCCACGGGAACGGACAGGACGGGATCCGCCACCGTCCACTCCCCCGGGGGGACTGCGATCGTGCTCGCCGTGCCGCCCAGGTTCACGGCGACAAAGACCTGCTCGCCCCCGCCGATCCGAACGAACTCCACCACGTTGCCGGCCGCCAGCATCGGGGACTGCGCGCCGGTGCGCAGCGCCTGGTGGGCCTTTCGGAAGGCAACCGCCCGACGGTAGTGCGAGAGCATGGAGGACTCGTCCTCATCCTGGGACGCGACCGAGAGCGGCAGATGCGTTGGCGAGACCGGAAGCCAGGGGCGCCCTGTCGAGAAGCCGCCAGCCTGGTTCGATGGCTCCCAGACCATCGGCGTGCGGGCTCCGTCCCGCCCCTTGAACTCGGGCCAGAAAGCGATGCCGTAGGGATCCTGCAGGTCCTCGAACGCCACGTCGGCCTCGGGAAAGCCAAGTTCTTCGCCCTGGTACAGGCAGACCGAGCCGCGCAGGCACATCAGCAGCGTGGTGTAAGCCCTTGCGGCCTCGTCCGACAGGTTCCAGCGCGTGAAATGGCGAACGGTGTCGTGGTTCGAATAGGACCAGCACGGCCAGGCATCAGGCGCCGCCCGCGACAGGCGGTCGAAGGCGGTCGCGATGAAGGGGGCCGTGGCACGGCTCGGCTGGAGCAGCTCGAAGGGGTAGCACATCTGCACCTTGTCCCCGCCGCTCGTGTATTCGGCCATGATCTCGAGGCCACGCTGCGCGTCGCCCACCTCGCCCACCGCCGCCGCACCGTAGGGCACCAGCTCGGACCGAAATCTCCGCAGGAATTCAAGGTTCTCGGGTTGGTTCTTCGAGAACAGGTGGAGCTGGTGGTTGTAGGGGTTGACCGACGGCGCGATGGAGTCGTTCCGCATCTCCTTCGGAAGTGGAGGGTTGTCCCGCAGATATCTGTCGGCAAAGTAGAAGTTGATGGTGTCCAGCCGGAACCCGTCGACCCCGCGCTTCAGCCAGAACCGCACCACGTCGAGAAGCGCGTCCTGCACCTCGGGGTCGTGGAGGTTGAGGTCCGGCTGGGAGGTCAGGAAATTGTGCAGGTAATACTGCTCGCGCCCGGGATGCCATTGCCACGCCGAGCCGCCGAACACGGACAGCCAGTTGTTCGGCGGCGACCCGTCGGCCTTGGGTTCGGCCCAGACATACCAGTTGGCCCGCGGGTTGTCGCGCGACTGCTTGCTTTCCATGAACCAGGGATGCCGGTCGGACGTGTGCGACAGGACCAGGTCGATCATGACCCTCAGTCCGAGATCGTGGGCGGTCGCAACGACGCGGTCGAAGTCCGCCAGCGTCCCGAACATCGGATCGACGTCGCAGTAGTCCGAAACGTCGTAGCCGAAGTCCTTCATCGGCGAGGTGAAGAAGGGGCTGATCCAGATCGCCTCGGCCCCGAGGCGGGCGATGTGCGGCAGGCGGTCGGCGATGCCGGCAAGGTCTCCGATCCCGTCCCCGTCCGAGTCCTGGTAGCTCCGGGGATAGATCTGGTAGATGACCGCCCCACGCCACCATTCCGGATCCAAGGGAAGAGGCGTCACTCCGGGGAGGTAATCAGGTCCGGTCTCGCTGGTTGACAGCATCGTTGTCCTCGTTGAACGGGCAGAGGTGGTGTTGGCAGACCCCGGAGTCGACGTCCAGAGTCCCCCCAGAGCCGCACAGATGTTCCGGGGGCAGCCTCCTGGCAAGTTCGGCCTGCGTCGCGCAACCTTGATGCCCGGTGCCGAAGGAGCCTATGAGCATCGAAGCCCCTGCCACGAGGTTCCCCATGCCCGTTCCGTCCTCCATGCTGACCTTGGTTGCCGACGTCGGCGGGACCAATACGCGCGTTGCGATCGCACAAGGGTCGGAGGTGGTGACCTCGACCATCCGGCGTTACGCGAATGCCGATTACCCGACCCTGGAGGATGCGCTGCGTCGCTTCATCTCCGACGAAGCGGTCAGCGGACTGGCGGCGGCCTGCGTCGCCGTGGCGGGTCCGGTCAAGGATGGACGCGGGACCCTGACCAATCGCGACTGGGCCATCGACAACGCGACCCTGAGCCGGGCGACAGGGGCCCCGACCGCCGCGATCCTCAACGATCTTCAGGCGCAGGGTCATGCGATCGGCTTCGTCGACCCGGCCCGGACCATCTCTGTCATCCCCGCCACCGAGATCATCCCCCATGCGCCCAAGCTGGTGATCAACCTGGGCACGGGCTTCAACATCGCCCAGGTGTTCGACACCGAGGCGGGGCGTCTCGTGCCAGCGGCCGAGGCCGGGCATGTCACCCTGCCCGTCCGCTCCGAACGTGACCTTCGTCTGGCCCGGTTCGTCGGGCAGACGCATGGGTTCGGTTCGGTCGAGGAGGTTCTGTCCGGCCGGGGCATCGTGCAGGTCTTCGACTGGCTCGGCCAGGAGGAGGGCGACGACCGGCGCGCGACCTCGTCCGAGATCATGGACGAGATGTCCCGCGAGGCCGACAGCCGGGCCGGCCGGGCCGGTCGCGTCTTCGTGCAGATGCTCGGAGCCGTGGCTGGGGATCTGGCACTGACGACCTTGCCTTTTGGGGGTATCTGGCTCGTCGGCGGGCTCGCACGGGCCTTTGGCCCTTATCTGGCAGAGTTCGGGTTCGCCGAAGCCTTCCGCGACAAGGGGCGCTTCTCGGAGTTCATGAGGAGCTTCGGGGTCGGGATCATCGAGGACGACAACGCGGCCCTGACGGGGTCCGCGGCGCACATCGCCGGGATCCTGCAGCGACGTCTCATCTGAGCAGGGTGCAGGTGACCTCAGGCCTGCCCTGCTCGTCTGAGGATTGACCGCCCCCTGAGTCCAAGCCGGCAAGCGCGGAATCATATCACAACGTGCAGAACCGGCCGGACCGCGCGGCGGGGACACGGCGCCGGTCATCGCGAGATCGGAACACGCTAGTCCGTGGAGAGCTGACGCTCGACCAGCGCGGTGAGTTCAGTGAGAGAGAAGGGTTTCGGCAGGAACACCGAGCCCGGCACCTGTGCCTTCCGTTCCGTGAACGTCTCCTCGGCGTAGCCGGAGGCGAAGATGACCTTGAGACCTGGCCGCGTGGCCAGAGCGGCCTGCACCCAGCTCGGGCCGTCCATGTCCGGGAGCACGACGTCGGTCAGGATCAGGTCCAGTTGCAGGTCGGGATCCGACAGGACATCGAGGGCCGCCGCCGCGGTTGCGGCCTCACGGACGTTGTGCCCGCGCAGGCGGAGCGCCCGCGCCGCAAAGGCCCGGACCGGGTCTTCATCCTCCACGAGCAGGATGGTGGCCGTCGTCGGGCGAAGGACCGGACGCTGGCTCACAGGTCGCGGAGCTTCGTCCTTGGGGCGATCATGCGCAGGCAGCCAGAGCGTGAACGTCGAGCCCCGGCCGACCTCGCTTTCCACGAAGATGAAGCCGCCGGACTGCTTGACGATGCCGTAGACCGTGGAAAGCCCCAGCCCAGTCCCCTCACCCGGCTTCTTGGTGGTGTAGAAGGGCTCGAAGATCTTCGACAGGCGGTCAGGTGGAATGCCGACCCCCTCGTCCGTGACCTGCACGAGCACATACCGCCCGGCCGGGACGTTGGCGCGGCCGATGGTCTGGGGAAGGTCCAGATGCCGGTTGGTCGTCTCGATGCGGATCGTCCCGCCGGTCGGCATGGCATCCCGCGCGTTCACCACGAGATTCATGATGACCTGTTCCAGTTGGCGCCGGTCAGCCCGGACGTGCAGCAAGGCAGGGTCGTGATGAAGCGCCAGACTGACCTTTTCGCCCACGAGGCGGTTGAGCAGATGCGTCAGGTCCGACAGGGCATCCCGCAGGTCCAGCGTTTCCGGCATCATGTTCTGCTTCCGCGAGAATGCCAGAAGCTGTCCCACCAAACTGGCCGCGCGGTTCACGTTATGTCGGATCTGGATCAGGTCCGCGTATTCCAGGTCGCCCTCGTCGTGCCGCAACAGCAACAGGTCGCAATGTCCCGAGATCGCGGTCAGCAGGTTGTTGAAGTCATGGGCGACCCCGCCGGCCAACTGACCCAGGGCCTGCATCTTCTGGCTTTGGGTGAACTGCGCCTCCAGGGCCTTCAGCTCGCTGACGTCGTCCAAGACGGCGATCAACTGCGGGGTGTCGGCCGGACCCGCAGGACTGAGCGAGACCCGGACCACGGTGTCCTGATACGCCCCCGAGCCCCGCAGGACCTGCGGCCCCGCGTTGGGCCGCCCATCCATCACATCCGACACCCACTCGATGATCGGGCGACCCAGGCCTTCCAGGATGTCGGACAGCCGGACGTCCGGTCCCAAAGGCATGGGCAGTAGCGTCCGGGCGTGTCGGTTGGCCGCCAGGATGACCCCCGACGGACCGATCTTCAGGAGCGGGACCGGGAGATCCTCGACGGCCGCCCATTCGCCCAGACCCGGCTGTATCTCCGGCGGCGGCAGCAGGAGGATCGTCCGGTTCCCGCCGGGCAACCGGGTCGCCTCCGCCACGAGTTGCAGGCGACGGTCGCCGAAGCAGGACACGAACTGCACCCGACCCAGCCGCAACGGAGCATCCGCCGCAAGCTCATCGATGTGCTGTGGCAGGATCCCCCCCAGCGCCCGGAAGGCCGCATTTCCCGAAAGGATAGCCCCCTCGGCGTCGGCCTGAACCGAGGCGATCTCCGTTCGTTCCGCACCGTCGCGTTCCATGCGCCAGATGGCGAGATCCGGTGCGACGCGGTGAACCGAGAGCCGGACCTTGCGATCCGGCGACGCCAGCGCTTCGTTCGCAAAGCCGCTTTCTCGCGCTCGGGCAAGCAGACGATCCATGGTCGCCTCGGCATCGGCGACAAGCGGCCGCAACACCTCGGCCAAGGTGTCCTGCGACGGGAGGCTTTCGCCATGACGCAGGATCCTGCCCGCCTCATCGACGAGGAAGCCCTCTGAGGGATCATGCTCGGCAAAGGCCATGAAGGCCTGGATCTGGGCCTGTCGCATGGCGGAGCGCCAAAGCATGGCGGCGACCACGACGATTGCGACGCCGAACAGGATCGCGCCGGCGAACCGAGCCGTCATCCGGAGCCAATCCGAGACAGGCAGAGCCGACCCGGCCGTGATGAGGACGGCTGCCAGCAGGACGCCCGACGCCAGCGACCCGCGACGTCGGTGCGAGGTCGAGTCCTGGCCAGGAGGAGCGCGTCTGCGACGGCCGCTCCCATGATCGGGAAGGGCCGATGCCCCGTCCGCCCCGGCACGTTTGCGATCCGCTTCGGTCACCTGACCTCCTGCCCGCTCAAGCGTTCGAGACAGACCACAGAATGCTTAACTTCCGGTTAAGATGCGCCAGCGGGTCCGCGTCTCAGGACGTTCGCCGGAGAACCGTTTGGAAGAAGCCGTCCCCCTCCTCGCCCGGGGACAGCCGCATCCGGTCCACCACCACCCATCCGGGATGGTGGCCCAGGAATGCGTCGACACGATGTTCGCATTCGTCCAAAAGGACGGAACAGGTCGCGTAGGCGAGGTGTCCGCCGGTCCGGACCAGCGGCGCGGCCTTGGTCAGAATCTGATCCTGAATGGCGCAAAGCTCGTCCAGACGGTCCGGCGTCAGGCGCCATTTGGCATCGGGGGTTCGCCGCCAAGTGCCGCTGCCCGAGCATGGGGCGTCCACGAGAACCAGATCGTAGGGGGCAGAGGCGACCGGGTCCTGAACTGTCGTGACGTGGAGCCCGGCCCGGTCCGCCCGGGGCGGGAGGTCGATCATCCTCCGGGCGTCGATGTCATGAGCATGGAGGCTCATCTCCGCCAGGGCGCCCATGGCCAGAGTCTTGCCGCCGCCGCCCGCGCAATAGTCCAGGACCCTCGCACCGGGTGCCACAGGCAGCCGGAGGACGGCGGCCTGGGACGAGGCGTCCTGAAGCTCGACGAGGCCGCCCAGGTAGGCCTTGGAACCTCCGACCCTGGCCGCCCCCTCGGTGACCCGGAGCGCGGTCCGAACCTGCGCGCTGGGCTCGGTCGAGATGCCCTCCGCCGCGAGGAGGGATCGCGCCTCCTCTGGGGTGGCCTTGCGGAGGTTGACCCTCAGGTGAACAGGCGCGCGGGCCGTCAAGGCGAGGCAGACCTGCTCGACTTCGGGGCCCAGAGAGGCCTGCAGCCGCGGCAAAAGCCAGTCCGGCACATCCAGCCGCACCGCGAGCGGCGCATCCGACAGGTCGAGACCACCGTCGCCCTCCGTCGGCGGAGCCAGGGCGTGCCCCTCGCCGGTCATCATCGACGCCGGATCGACCCCCGCAAAACGCAGGCGCCCGAGCATGAGCCCGCGCCCGGTCTCGGACCCGCCGACCCAGGCCAGCGAGCGACGTCGGCGCAGCGCATCGTAGACGAGGTCCCGGACTGCCGCGCGATCCTTGCTCCCGGCAAAGCGCGAGGCGCGCGCCCAGTTGGTGAGCGCCCGCTCGGCTGGGGTGCCGGCCAGCACCTCATCGAGGAGATCGGCCGCGGCCGCTATGCGGGCCCCTGGCGTCATGCGTCAGCCGACCCGGTAATTCGGGCTTTCGCGGGTGATCTGCACGTCGTGGACGTGGCTTTCGCGCAGGCCGGCGCTCGTGATCTTCACGAAATGGCAGTTCCGGCGCATCTCCTCGACGGTAGCGTTGCCGGTGTAGCCCATGGCCGCCCGCAGGCCGCCGACCAGCTGGTGGATCACCGCATGGGCCGAGCCCTTGTAGGGCACCTGACCTTCGATGCCCTCCGGGACCAGCTTGTCCGAGGCCGCGTCCTTCTGGAAGTAGCGGTCGGCTGACCCCCTCGCCATGGCGCCCAGCGATCCCATGCCGCGGTAGGATTTGAAGGACCGGCCCTGGTACAGGATGACCTCGCCAGGGCTTTCGTCCGTTCCGGCGATCATGCTGCCCACCATCGCGCAGGACGCCCCGGCGGCGATGGCCTTGGCGAAGTCGCCCGAATACTTGATGCCGCCATCGGCGATCACCGGGACGTCGCCCGCGGCCTGGGCCGAATCCATGACGGCGGTCAACTGCGGCACGCCCACGCCCGCCACCATCCGCGTGGTGCAGATGGAGCCCGGGCCGATGCCGACCTTCACCCCGTCCGCGCCGGCGTCGATCAGCGCCCGCGTTCCTTCGGCGGTCGCCACGTTGCCCGCGATCACCTGGACCTCGTTGGACAGCGCCTTGAGGCGGCTCACCGCCTTGCCGACGCCTTCGGAGTGGCCGTGCGCGGTGTCGATCACGACGATGTCCACGCCCGCCTCGATCAGGGCCTGGCTCCGTTCATGGCCCGCCTCGCCCACGGTCGAGGCGGCGGCGACGCGCAGGCGACCCAGGGCGTCCTTGCAGGCCACCGGGTTCAGGACCGCTTGTTCGCTGTCCTTGAGAGTCAGGAGGCCGGTCAGCTTGCCCTGCCCGTCCGTGATCAGCAGCTTCTCGATCCGGCGGGCCTTCATGAGGCTCCGCGCGGCGTCGAGGTCCGCGGGCTCGGTCAGGACGGCGAGGTTGTCGCCGGTCATCATGACGCTGACGGGGGTGCGGTCGTCCGAGGCGAAGCGCATGTCGCGGTTCGTCACGATCCCGACGACACGGTTCCGGTCATCCACCACCGGAAAGCCGGTGACGCCGTGCCGCGCCATGAGCGCCTTGGCGTCCGCCAGCGTCTGGTCCGGGCGAAGGGTGATGGGCGAATCCACGATCCCCGACACGAAACGCTTGACCGCCCGCACCTCGGCCGCCTGAGCCTCGACGTCGAGGTTCCGGTGGATGACGCCAATCCCGCCCGCCTGCGCCATCGCGATGGCCATCCGGCCCTCGGTCACGGTGTCCATCGCCGAGGACAGGAGCGGGATGTTCATCGAGATGCCCCGAGTCACGCGGGTGCGGGTGTCGGCCGTCGAAGGCAGGACCGACGAGGCGGCAGGCACCAGTAGGACATCGTCGAAGGTAAGAGCTTCGCGAATCTGCATGGATGCAACCTCCTGGGCTTCGGCTGGAATGGCGCCTCTTGTCACGGAACGTCGGCTGACGCAAACCGCCTTCGGGCTGCCGTTGCCGGTCCATGCGGGGACCCATGCGCGTTGTAAACCAAAGCCCGCCTTCCGATGGAGCATCGCTTTGACCGAGATCAGGCCCCTTTCCCCCCCCGTGGGCGCGACCGGCGACGCGCTTGTCATCTTCACCCCCTCCGGCAAGCGTGGCCGCTTTCCGATCGGGACGCCCGTGCTGACGGCGGCGCGGCAGCTTGGCGTGGACCTCGATTCGGTCTGCGGCGGCCGCGGCATCTGCTCCAAGTGCCAGGTGACCCCGCAGTTCGGCGAGTTCCCGAAGCACGGCGTAAGCGTCTCTGCCGACGCCCTGTCGCCCTGGAACGCCGTCGAGGAGCGGTACGACCGCATCCGGGGGCTGCCCGAAGGGCGGCGGCTGGGCTGCCAGGCCAGGATCGAGGGCGACATCGTCATCGACGTGCCCCCCGAAAGCCAGGTCCACCGGCAGGTCGTCCGCAAGGCGGCGAGCGAGCGCGAGATCGTCATGGACCCCGCGACGCACCTCCATGTCGTCGAGGTGGCCGAGCCCGACATGCACGAGCCGCGCGGCGACCTCGAGCGTCTGGCCGACGCGCTGAAGGAGCAGTGGGGCGTGGAGCGGGTGACGGCGCCGCTGCCGGTCCTCGCCAAGCTCCAGCAGGCGCTCCGCAAGGGGGAGTGGCAGGCGACGGTCGCCCTCTGGCGGGGCGACGAGGGGCCGGCCAAGGTCCTCGACATCTGGCCGGGCTTCCATGAGGGGCGCATCTACGGGCTGGCCATCGACCTCGGCTCCACCACCATCGCGGCGCACCTGACGGACCTGCGGAACGGCACGGTCAAGGCCAGCGCGGGGGTCATGAACCCCCAGATCCGCTTTGGCGAGGACCTGATGAGCCGGGTCTCCTATGCCATGATGAACCCGGGCGGCGACCGCGAGATGACGGCAGCCGTGCGGACCGCCATCGACGGGCTGGCGCAGGGCCTCGCGGCGGAGGCCGGGATCGCGGCCCGCGACATCCTGGAGATCGTGTTCGTCTGCAACCCGGTGATGCATCACCTCCTGCTTGGCATCGACCCGGTCGAGCTGGGACAGGCGCCCTTCGCCCTCGCGACCTCGGCGTCCATGTCGCTGGAGGCGCGGGACCTCGGGCTGGGGCAGGTGAACGAGGCGGCGCAGGTCTACGTCCTGCCGCTGATCGCGGGGCATGTCGGGGCGGATGCGGCGGCGGTGGCCCTGTCCGAGCGTCCGGACCAGTCCGAGGACCTCGTGCTCACCGTGGACGTGGGCACGAACGCCGAGATCCTGCTCGGGGACCGGAGCCGCGTGCTCGCCTGTTCGTCGCCCACCGGGCCGGCCTTCGAGGGGGCGCAGATCAGCTCGGGCCAGCGTGCCGCGCCGGGCGCGATCGAGCGGGTCGAGATCGACCCGGCGACCAAGGAACCCCGGTTCCGCGTCATCGGCTCGCCGCTCTGGTCGGATGAAGCCGGATTCGCGGAATCGATTCCGGGCACGGGCGTCACCGGGATCTGCGGGTCGGGCATCATCGAGGTCGTGGCGGAGATGCGGCTTGCCGGGCTCCTGGACGCCGGCGGGCTGATCGGCTCGGCGGAGCAGACGGGCACCCCCCGCTGCGAGCCGCAGGGGCGGACGAACAGCTACCTGCTGTGGGACGGGACGGCGCAGGGCGGGCCGCGCATCAGCGTCACGCAAGGCGACATCCGGGCGATCCAGCTCGCCAAGTCGGCGCTCTATGCAGGCGCGCGGCTTCTCATGGACGAGATGGGCGTGGACCATGTGGACCGGGTGACGCTGGCGGGGGCCTTCGGGGCGCATATCAGCCCCAAGCACGCCATGGTGCTGGGCATGATCCCCGACGTTCCGATCGACAAGGTGCAAAGCGCGGGCAATGCGGCCGGGACCGGAGCGCGGATCGCGCTCTGCTCCGTGGCGGCACGGCGGGAGGTGGAGCAGCTCGTGTCCCGGATCACCAAGATCGAGACCGCGATCGAGCCGCGCTTCCAGGAGCATTTCGTGGCGGCGAACGCGATCCCGCACGCCACGGACCCTTTCCCGAACCTGCTCGCCGAGGTCACGCTGCCCCACGTGGCCTTCAACGCGGGCGGAGGCGAAGGACGCCGTCGCCGGGGCCGGTGACGCCTTGACGCCGCCCGGAGGACCATTTACCTCCGGGCGCATCACCGCGGGTATGGTGAAAAGGTATCACGAAAGCTTCCCAAGCTTCAGTTACGGGTTCGATTCCCGTTACCCGCTCCAAACCTCCCTCCTCGACGCGACGGACAGGCCGGTTCCCCGGATCGGGTGGCCTTTCCGGCCGGATCGACGTAAGCGATCCGCGACCACGACAAGGGAGAGTCACATGACCGACATCCGCCGCATCGGCCCGGGCCCGCGCATGAGCGAGGCCGTGGTGTTCAACGGCATCGTTTACCTGGCCGGGCAGATCGCCGAGGGCGCGACCGTGACCGAGCAGACGCGCGGCGTGCTGGCCGAGGTGGACCGCCTGCTGGCCGAGGCAGGCACGAGCAAGGCGCGTATCCTCACCACGCAGATCTGGCTCTCGGATATCGGCACCTTCGGCGAGATGAACGCCGTCTGGGACGAGTGGGTGGACCGGGACAATCCTCCGGCCCGCTGGACGGGCGAGGCCAAGCTCGCCACCCCTGACTACAAGGTCGAGATCATCGTCACGGCGGCGGCCTGACGCGAAACCGGCTTTCGCTCGGCCGATCAGGCCCGCGAGGCGGTTGGCAGACATGAAAAGATCCCGCGGGGCCCCTGGGTTGCCCGCGGGACCCCGACGCGGGGACGTTGCGGACCTGGCCAGGCCGTCCCATCGGACGGGCTTGAGTCTATGGGGGCGCGGGGGAGGATCTCCCCGGCCCGGTATGAAGGCGGCTCAACGTGGCGCGCCGATGGGGCGCCCACGACGGGGCGCCAAGCCTGCTCATGCTCTCCGATCCCCGGGCGGACGGCCCGGCCGAAATGGGGTCTGGTGCGATGCAGACTGGCAGGAACAGGTTAACGAGACCCTACGCCACCGCGCGGTGCGGGCCCGAATCGCGCAACCGATGAGATGGTCGCTCTCGCGGGCGGTCGGCCATCGGTGGCGCTGGACGGCCACCGAAGCCGGGGCCGCCGCACCGTCGCAGGTCAGCGGATCACGCCCCGTTCGTTCGCAGGAACCGGACCAGGCCGGCGGTCGAGGCGTCCTTGCCGGTGGTGTCCTGTTCCCCCGAGACCATCGGGGCGAGCGTGTTCGCCAGCTCCTTGCCCAACTCCACGCCCCACTGGTCGTAGGAGTTGATGCCGAGGATGGCGCCCTCGACGAAGACCCGGTGCTCGTAGAGCGCGATGATCTGGCCCAGGGTGAACGGGTCGAGCTGCGGATAGGCCAGCGTCGTCGAGGGGCGGTTGCCGGGGAAGACGCGGTGGCTGGCCTGACGCTCCAGCTCCTCGCCGGTCAGGCCGCGCTGCGACATGATTCCCCGCGCCTCGTCCATGGAGCGTCCACGCATGAGCGCCTCGCTCTGCGCCAGGCAGTTGGCGATCAGGAGCTGGTGCTGGTGGTGCAGGTCCTCCTCGTGCCCCCGCGCGGCGACCAGGAACTCGCAGGGGATGACGCGGGTGCCCTGGTGGATGAGCTGGTAGAAGGCGTGCTGGCCGTTGGTGCCGGGCTCGCCCCAGACCACAGGACCCGAGGGCACGTCGAGCGGCGTGCCGTCCATGCTGACCCGCTTGCCGTTCGACTCCATCTCGAGCTGCTGGAGGTAGGCGGGGAGCCGCATCAGGCGGTTGTCGTAGGGCAGCACGGCGCGGGTGGCGTAATCGCAGACCTGGTTGTGCCAG
This sequence comes from Rubellimicrobium arenae, assembly GCF_017916275.1. GTDB lineage: Bacteria > Pseudomonadota > Alphaproteobacteria > Rhodobacterales > Rhodobacteraceae > Rubellimicrobium > Rubellimicrobium arenae. Next base: position 541,360 of record NZ_JAFMST010000001.1, on the reverse strand, counting down.
ACCCCCACGAGCGCGAGGAGCGCGGGCATGTTCTCGTGCCATGCGGCGGCCTGGAAGTGGCGGTCCATGGCCTGCCCGCCGCGCAGGAAGGCGCGGAACGCCTCGGGCCCGATGGCGATCATCAGCGATAGGCCGATCGGCCCCCACATGGAGTAGCGCCCGCCGACCCAGTCCTCGAAGCCGAAGACGCGGGACGGGTCGATGCCGAAGGCGGCGGTCTTGTCGCCGGCGGTCGAGAGCGCCGCGAACTGGGCCGCGGCGTCCGGCACGGTCTGCGACATCCAGGCCTTGGCCGTGCGGGCGTTGGCCATGGTTTCCTGAGTGGTGAAGGTCTTGGAGGCGACGATCACCAGCGTCGTGGCCGGGTCGCAGGCCCGCAGCACGTCGGCGATGTCGGCGGGGTCCACGTTGGAGACGAAATGCGTGCGCGGGCCGTTATGATAGGGGGCGAGCGCGATGGCCCCCATCTTGGGCCCGAGGTCCGACCCGCCGATGCCGATGTTCACGACGTCGGTGTAGCGGCCGCCCTGCCCTTTCTCGCGCCCGTCGCGGACGGCGGCCGCGAAGGCCTCCATGCGCGCCAGGGTGTCGAGCACGCCGGGCATGACGTCCTGTCCGTCCACCATCACCGGGCCGCCGTCGAGGTTGCGCAGCGCGGTGTGGAGGACGGCCCGGCCCTCGGTCTCGTTGATCTTGTCGCCCCGGAACATCGCGTCGCGCTTCTGGGCGACGCCCGCCGCATCGAGCAGCCCGATCAGGAGCCGGCGCCCTTCTTCGTCGATGTTGGTCTTGCTGTAGTCGAACAGCATGTCGCCGACGCGGACCGAGAAGTCCTCGGCGCGGTCGGTGCCGTCGAAGAGGGACAGGATGGGGCGGTCCTTGACCGCGTCATGGTGCGCGCGCAGGGAATCCCACATGGCTCAGCTCTCCGCCCAGTGAACAGTGGCGCCCTTGAGGACGGCCGCGACGGGCGCCTCCTCGGGCGGAAGGGACCGGGCCCGCTCGAGCGCGTCGCGCTTTTCGGCCCCGGTGATGACGATGTGACGCGAGATGGCGCGGCTCAGGACGGCGGCGGACAGGGTCACGCGCGGTTCCGGCGCGCCCGGGGCCCGCATCGGCACAAGGATCACCTCGCCCGTCAGGGCCTCATCCAGCCGGTCCGCGCCGGGAAAGAGCGATGCGGTGTGCATGTCCGCCCCCATGCCCAATAGGCAGACGGTGAGGGGCAACACCTCGGAGATCGCCTCGGCCAGGGCGGGGATGCCCTCCTCGGGCGTCGCGGTCGGCGCGTGGAGGGGAAGGTAGCGCGCCGCGGCGGCCTTGCCGACCAGCAGCCGCTGGCGCAGCAGCCGCGTGTTCGAGCGTGGCGACTCCTCGGGCACCCAGCGTTCGTCGGTCAGCATGACCGAGACGCGGTCCCAGTCGAGGTCGGCGGCGCAGAGCGAATCGAAGATCGGGCCCGGCGTCGTGCCCCCCGGGACGGCCAGGGAGGCCGCCTCGCTGGATTGGAGGGCCTGCCGAAGCTCGCCCGCGAGGCGCTGGGCAAGCTCGATCATCATCATCTCGGAGTCGGGGTAGGTGACGAGTTCCATGGGATTCCTCAAGCGACCGGGGAGAGCATAGGCAGCCTTGGGCCGCCGCCTAGCCCCTGATGTCGCGCCAGCGCCGCCCCTCGCGGTGGAGGAGCATCAGGGCGTCGTCCGGGCCGGACGATCCCGGGTCGTAAAGCTTGGGCACGTCGTTGCGCCGTTCCCAGCCCGCGATGATCGGGTCGGTCCAGGCCCAGGCGGCCTCGACCTCGTCGCCGCGCATGAACAGGGTCTGGTTGCCCCGGATCACGTCCATGATGAGCCGTTCATAGGCGTCGGGCACGTCCTTGCCATCCTCGCCCAAGGCGGTGGCGAAGGTCATGTCGAGCGGACGGTCGATCAGCCGCATCCCGCCCGGGCCGGGCTCCTTGATGGTGACGAAGAGGTCGATGCCCTCGTTCGGCTGGAGGCGGATGGACAGGATGTTGCGGTGGCGCGCCTGGTCGCCCTCGAAGATCGTGTGCGGCAGATCCTTGAACACGACCGCGATCTCGCTGTGCCGGGCGCGGAGCTTCTTGCCGGTGCGCAGGTAGAAGGGCACGCCCGCCCAGCGCCAGTTGGCGATCTCGGCCCGGATGGCGATGAAGGATTCGGTGAAGCTACGGGGGTTGCCCGCCTCCTCGCGGTAGCTGGGGCCGTCGCCGTCGGCGTCGTACTGCCCGCGCACGATGTGGTGGGCGAGGACGGGCTTGAGCGCGTGGATGACCTTGAGCTTTTCGTCGCGGACGGCGGCGGCCTCGAACCGGAAGGGCGGCTCCATGGCGATCAGGCACAGGAGTTGCATGAGGTGGTTCTGCACCATGTCCCGCATGGCGCCGGACTTGTCGTAATAGCCGCCGCGCCCCTCGACGCCCACCGTCTCGGCCACGGTGATCTGGATGTGGTCGACGTAATGGTTGTTCCACAAGGGCTCGAACAGGACGTTGCCGAAGCGGACGGCCATGAGGTTCTGGACCGTTTCCTTTCCGAGGTAGTGGTCGATCCGGTAGATCTGCTCCTCGCGGAAGTGGGCGGCCAGCGTCTGGTTCAGGGCGCGGGCCGATTCGAGGTCGCGGCCGAAGGGCTTCTCGACGACGATGCGCGCCTCCTGGTCGGCGATGCCGTGCTGGTGGAGGCGTTCGGCCAGCGGGCCGAACAGGCTGGGCGCGACCGAAAAGTAGAAGGCCCGCACGACGCCCGGGCGCATGATGCCGGCCAAATGCTGCCATCCCCCCTCTCCCGTGGCGTCGATGGCCACGTAGTCGAGCCGCTGCAGGAAGGCCTCGAGGCTCTCGCTGTCGCGCGACTCCTCGCCCCCGAACTTGAGGATGCCGTCGCGGATCATGTCGCGGTAGGCGGAGGCGTCCATCTCGGTCCGGGCGGCGCCGATGACCCGGGCGTCGGGCGGCATCTGGCCCGCGCGGAAGCGGCGGAACAGCCCGGGAAGGATCTTGCGCCGCGCGAGGTCGCCCGTGCCGCCGAAGATCACGAGGTCGAAGGGTTCGACCGGGATGACGCGCGAGACCATGCCTATGGCTCCTTCCAGGACCGTTAGCGCTAACAGCGGTCGACTTACCCCTATCCCGGCGCCGCGTCCAGCCAAGGCCCGAACCCGCGCCGACCGGTTCGGGGTCCGGCCGGGCCCGGCGCAGCGGCCATCCGCGCCGCCCCTTCTCCGGTCTGGGTCGCGCCGATGTCAAGCGCGGCTCCATCCCTGCGACCCCTGACGCCGGTCCGGCACGGCCGGATGCCGCGGCGTTGCGCGGCCGTTCGCCCGTCGCGGGCTCGCCCCGCGCGCAGCCTGACGAAACCGCGGCGGCTGCCGGGCGTTCCTTTGGCACCAAGCCCCAGAAAGGGAACGGACGCGATGAGCTCCAGCAAGCATCCCAAGACCCACGATCCCAGCGACGCCGACCTCAAGGGCAATCCGGGCATCGGAAGCTCGGCCGGCACCACGGGCCAGGACGATGAGGACGTCGTGGATGGCGACAACACCTTCGAAGGCGACGTCCTGAGCGACACCACGCCCCAGGGCGGGGTCGACCCGAACCAAAGGGGCCGGACCAACAAGTGAGGGGTCACGCCTCCAGTTCGGCGTCCCAGTAGAGGTAGTCGGTCCAGGAGTCGTGGAGGTAGTTGGGCGGGAACTTGCGCCCGATGTTCCGCAGATCCTCGGACCCCGGCTGGCGGGGCGGACGCCGCAGGGACAGCCCCGCCTGCCGGAGCGACTTGGACCCCTTGTGGAGGTTGCAGGACGAGCAGGCCGCGACCACGTTCTCCCAGCTCGTGAGGCCGCCCTTGGAGCGGGGCACCACGTGGTCGAAGGTCAGGTCGCCCCTAGCGCCGCAGTACTGGCAGCAGAACTCGTCGCGCAGGAACAGGTTGAACCGCGTGAAGGCCACCTGCTTCTGCGGCCTGACGTAGTCCTTGAGCACGACGACCGAGGGGATCCTGATCGTCGTCGTCGGCGAATGGACGCATTCTTCGTAGGTCGCCACGATCTGCACGCGGTCGAGGAAGGCGGCCTTCACGGCCTCCTGCCAGGGCCAGAGCGATAGCGGGTAGTAGGACAAGGGACGGTAATCGGCGTTCAGGACAAGTGCGGGATGATGGCGAAGTGATGCGGGATCCCGCACGAAGCTGGTCCGAAACTCTTCGTCCGTCGCCAGTGCCGTCATGCTTGCCCGACTCCCCGTCTCCGCATGTCCGTGTAACCCACTATATATCGGGCCAAACACGCGGCAAGCCTCGCTCCATCTCGACGCAAGGTATCGCGGGAAGGTGACGGCACCGTGACACTCAGACCACGCCGAGCCGTTCCCTCATGAAGGCCAGGGCGACGGACAGCCCGTCGGGCGCGATCCCGTGGGGGGTGCCTTTCATGATATGGGCATAGACTTCGGTCCAGCCGGCATCCTCGAGCGCGCGGGCGGCCTCGGGGAGGGCCTGGATCGGCACAACGTCGTCGAGGTCGCCGTGGACCAGCAGGACGGGCGGGCGGCACTGCGCCTCGTCGGCCAGGAGCTCGGGTTCGAGCAGGCGGCCCGAGAAGGCAACGACGCCCGCGACCGGATCCTCGCGGCGGGGCGCGACGTGCAGCGCCATCATGGTGCCCTGCGAGAAGCCGAACAGCATCACCTGCTCGGGCAGGAGATCCTCGTCCACCATGACGCCGTCGAGGAAGGCCTGGAGGTCCTCGGCCGCGCGGAGGACGCCGTTCCGGGCCATCTCCTCGGAGGAGCCGTCGATCCAGGGGATCGGGAACCACTGGAGCCCGAAGGGCGCGCCGATGCAGGCCTCGGGGGCGTCGGGCGACAGGAAGAGCGTGTCGGGCATATGCTCGCCCAGCGGCTCGGCCAGCCCGATCAGGTCCTTGCCGTTCGCGCCGTAGCCGTGGAGGAACACGACGCAGGAGCGGGTCTCGCCCGAGAGGGGTTCGACCCGTTCGGCCCGAAGCGCGCGCGTGGGCTTGTCCATGTTCCATCCTTCCGTGACGTGGCCGCGCGGAGATAGCGCGGGGCACCGGGCCAAGCCAGTGTCAGCGGACGCCCTCGCGGGACTTCACCAGGTGGTAGTAGCCCCAGAGGATGCGGGCGGCCACGGCCCGCCAGGGCGACCACGCCTCGGCCATCTGGCGCAGGGCGGCTTCCCTCGGGCGGTCGGGCAGGTCGAAGAGCAGCCGCACGCCTTCCTGGAGGGCGAGGTCGGCGGGGGCGAAGACATCGGCATGGCCCAGCGCGAACATCGCATACATCTCGGCGGTCCAGCGGCCGATGCCCGGGACGTGGATCAGCCGGGCGATCACCTCCTCGGTCGGGAGGCCGCGGAGCGAGTCGTAGTCGATCCCTTCGGCGGCCAGGGCCTTGGCGTAGCGGACCTTCTGCCGCGACAGTCCGACAGCGCGGAGCTGCTCCTCGGGCGCGGCCAGGACGGCCTCGGGGCTGGTGAGCCCCTGCTCGACCATCCGGTTCCAGATCGACGTCGCCGCCGCCGTCGAGACCTGCTGGCTCACGATGGCGGACAGGAGCCGGTCGAAGCCGTCCGGATAACGGCGGAGCGGCAGCGGCGCGGCCATGGCATAGGCGGTGGCGAACCGCGGCTCGCGCGCGCCGAGCCAGGCGGCGCCTTCCTCGATGCAGTCGTTGGACTGGATGATCCTCATGCCCCCGAGATAGACGCGCCAGAACAAAACGGCAACCGGTCGATCCAGGCCAGGGCCTCGTCGACCGTCGGCACCACATGGAGCCCGGGCGGGACCGGAGGGCGGCGCAGCAGCATGACCTCGAGGCCAAGGGCGCGGGCGGCGTCCAGCTTGGGGCGGGCGTCGCCGGCGCCGGAATCCTTGGCGACCAGATGCGTCACGCCGAGCCGGCGGAACTGGTCGATCTCGCTGGCCAGGTCAAAGGGTGCGCGGGCCTGGACGAAGCCGCCCGGAAACGGGAACGGCCCGGCGGGCGGGTCGATGACCCTGAGATGGACGCGGCGCACCGCCAGCCCGCTCCAGGCCGGCAGCGACTGGCGGCCGGTGGCGAGGAACACCACCGCCTCCGGGGGGAGCCGGCGCTTGGCCTCGGACTCGTCGGCGACGAAGGTCCAGCGATCCGCCGGCCCGGGTTGCCATCCGGGCCGTTCAAGCCGCAGGAGGGGAATGCCGAGTTCGCTGCAGATCCGGTGCGTCCGGGCGGTGATGCGGGCCGCGAAAGGGTGGGTGGCGTCGATCACCGCGCCGATGCCGTGGGACGTGACGAACCGGGCGAACCCCTCGTCGCCGCCGAAGCCGCCCTGCCGGGTCGGGATCGGGAGCGGCGCCGGCGTCCGCGTCGCCCCGGCCAGCGAGGCCCAGGCCGGGACCTTCGCCGCCGCGAGCCGTTCGGCCAGGCGGCGCGCCTCCGAGGTCCCCGACAGCAGCAGGAGCGTCACGGCCCGGCCTGGGCGATCACGGCCCCGGCCCGGTCCACGATCACCACATCGGCGGCGATCCCGGCCCCTTCCAGCATCGCGTCGAGCCGCAGCCGCGCCTCGCGAGCGACCCGCTCGGCCAGGAGGGGCCCACTCTGGGTCAGCGCGGCGAGCCCGGTCGGAGCCTCGGCGATACGGGGGTCCCCGGCCCAGTCGGCCAGGCGGGCCATGTCTAGCTGGCTTCGGCCCGAATGCAGGTCCTGCGCGCCCTGGGCGAACTTGGCGATCTTGCCGAAGCCGCCGCCCAGGGTGACGCGCGGGACCGGGTGGCGGCGCAGGTACTTCAGCATCCCGCCCGCGAAATCCCCCATGTCGATCATGGCGATCTCGGGGAGGCCATGGAGCGCGCGGACGGCGGCTTCGCTCGTGGCGCCGGTGCAGCCCGCCACATGGCCGAGCCCCGAGGCGCGCGCGACGTCGATGCCCCGGTGGATCGAGGCGATCCAGGCGGCGCAGGAGAAGGGGCGCACGATCCCGGTCGTCCCGAGGATCGAGAGACCGCCGACGATGCCGAGCCGAGGATTCCAGGTCCTGGCCGCGATCTCCTCGCCCCCGGGGACCGAGACCGTGATCTCGATGTCGGGGGGCTGGCCGAACTCGGATGCCAGGGTGGCGACCACCTCGTCCATCATGGAGCGCGGCACCGGATTGATGGCAGGCTCGCCGGGGGGGATGGGCAGGCCCGGACGGGTCACGGTGCCGACCCCGGGGCCGGCGCGGAAGGTCACGCCGGACGTCCCACGGGTCACGCGCGCCAGGATCATGGCCCCATGGGTCACGTCGGGATCGTCGCCGGCGTCCTTGACGATCCCCGCTTCGGCCCAGCCCTCGCCCTCGTTGCGATGCGCGACCGCGAAGCTGGGCGTCTCGCCTCGAGGCAGCGTGAGCTGGACGGTGTCCGGCCAGTCGCCCCCCCAGAGCCGCAGGAGCGCGGCCTTGGTGGCCGCCGTCGCGCAGGCGCCGGTGGTCCAGCCCCGCCGAAGGGGCGGCGCGTCGGGAGGGGGCAAGGTGGTCACGGTCCGACATGATGGGGCCGGACAAGCCGGGCCGCAAGGGGATGCCGGCCGACGCGGCTGGGACCGGGCCGGGTCGCGCGCGGTCCGGAGGGTGTCGGGTTCCGTCTTTCCGGGCGGCGTCTTCGCGCCTATGAGGGCGCATGTCCGACCTTCCTCCTTTCGAATGGCCCGTGTTCCTGCCCGGCTGGGTCTGGCTGTGCGGCGCGGGGCCCGGCGACCCCGGCCTCCTGACCCTTCATGCGCTCCATGCGCTGCGAGAGGCGGACGTGGTTGTCTATGACGCTCTCGTGGAGCCGCGCATCCTGGACTGGGCGCCGCGCGCGGAACGGATCTACGCCGGAAAGCGGGGCGGCAAGCCGTCGCCGCTCCAGCGGGACATCTCGCTGCGGCTCGTCGATCTGGCGCGGCAGGGCAAGCGCGTCCTGCGGCTGAAGGGCGGGGACCCTTTCGTCTTCGGGCGCGGCGGCGAGGAAGGACAGACGCTGGTCGAGCATGGCGTCCCGATCCGGGTGGTGCCGGGCATCTCGGCGGGGATCGGGGGCCTGGCCTATGCCGGGATCCCCGTGACGCATCGGGACGTGAACCAGTCGGTCATCTTCGTGACCGGACATGACCAGACGGGACAGGCGCCTTCGGCGCTGGACTGGGGGGCGATCGCCCGGGCGTCCGAGGTCATCGTCATCTATATGGGCCTGAAGCACGCGGCGCAGATCACGGGCGAACTGATCGCCGCGGGCCGCCTTGGGTCGGAGCCCGTGGCCATCGTCACGGACGCGACCACGCCCCGGCAGGCGGTGCTTGAGACCACGCTGGGCCGGTTGCCCGAGGACGCCCAGCGGGTGGAGCCGCCGGCGATCATCTGCATCGGGCGCAACGTCCTGCTGCGGCACGCGCTCGACTGGCAGGCCGGGCCGGGCCGGACGGACCCCCTGGGCACCCGGGCGCGTCCGGAAAGCGCCTGACCGGATGGGCGGGCTGATCGTCGCGGCGCCCTCCTCGGGGTCGGGCAAGACCACGGTGACGCTGGGCCTGCTGCGGGCGCTGTCACGGAAGGGAGTGCCGGTTCGCGCCGCGAAGTCCGGGCCCGACTACATCGATCCACGGTTCCACGAGGCGGCCTGCGGGCAACCCTGCGTGAACCTCGACGCCTGGGCCATGAGCGAGGATCGGCTGCGGTCCCTGGCCGCGGGGGGCGGGCTCCTGGTCATCGAGGGGGCAATGGGCCTGTTCGACGGGGCGCCCCCCGACGGACGCGGCGCGACCGCGGATCTGGCGCGGCTGCTGGACCTGCCCGTCGTCCTTGTCGTCGATGCGAGCCGGATGGCGCAGTCGATCGGCCCCCTCGTTGCCGGGTTCGCGCGGCACGATCCCCGCGTGAAGGTGGCCGGGGTGATCCTGAACAAGGTCGGCTCCGAGCGTCATGCGCGGATGCTGCGCCGCGCGGTCGAAGCCGTCGGCCTGCCGGTGCTGGGACTTCTTGGCCGGAGCGGCGACCTTGCCCACCCGTCCCGGCACCTCGGGCTCGTGCAGGCGGGGGAGCGGCCGGACCTCGACGCCTTCCTGGACGCGGCGGCGGACCGGATCGAGGCAGGACTGGACCTCGATGCCCTGGTGGCGCTAGGGGCTGGCACCCGGCTCGGGCCGGGACCTCGATGTCCCAGCGTCGCGCCGCCCGCCCAGCGCATCGCGATCGCGCGGGACGAGGCCTTTGCCTTTGCCTATCCGCACCTGCTGTCGGACTGGCGGGCGCAGGGGGCGGAGCTGGCCTTCTTTTCACCCCTCGCCGACGAAGCGGTTCCCGAGGTCGATCTCGTCATCCTCCCCGGCGGCTACCCCGAGCTGCACGCCGGTCGCATCGCGGGGGCGTCCGTGTTCATGCAATCCCTCAGGTCTCCGTCGCAAGCCTCTGACATATATGGGGAGTGCGGGGGATACATGGTGCTGGGGGACAGCCTCGTGGATGCCGAGGGGGTCACCCATGGCATGGCGGGCCTCCTGTCGCTCGAGACCTCCTTCGCGACACGGCGGCTGCACTTGGGCTACCGGGAGGTGGACGCCTTGGGAGGTCCGTTCCCGGGACGCTGGACCGCGCACGAGTTCCATTACGCCACGACCGTCCGGGCCGAGGGTCCGCCACTGTTCCGGGCCCGGGATGCCGAAGGCACGCAGCTTCCGCCCATGGGCCTGCGCCGGGGCCGGGTCTCAGGAAGTTTCGCCCATCTGATCGACCGTGTGGATGGACAGGTCGCCACGCCCCGACTAACGGTCGGATCATGACCGAGATCGCCGCCGTCAGCACACCGCTCCCCGACGACCGCCGCGCCCGCCGCAACGTGGGCGTGCTCGTGGCCGCGCAGGCGATCCTGGGCAGCCAGGTCACGATGGTGTTCGTGGTCGGCGGGCTGGCCGGGAACATGCTGGCGCCGATCCACTGCCTCGCCACGCTCCCCATCTCGATGATCGTGTTCGGGGCAATGCTGACCGCGCCGTGGCTGTCGGGCTTCATGCAGAGGCACGGGCGCAGGGCCGGGTTCTTCCTTGGGGTGGCCGGGGGGGCGCTGGGATCGGCGCTCGCGGCCTGGGGGCTCTCGACGTCCAGCTTCCCGACCTTCCTGGCCGGCAGCTTCCTGACGGGGACCTACATGGCGGCGCAGGGCTTCTACCGCTTCGCCGCCACCGACACCGCCTCGGACAGCTTCAAGCCCAAGGCGATTTCCTGGGTCATGGCCGGGGGCCTGATCTCGGCGCTGACCGGGCCGCAGCTCGTCAAGGTCACCACCGACATGTTCGCGGTGCCGTTCCTGGGCACCTACCTCGCCGCCATGATCATCAGCGTGGTGGGCGCGCCGCTGTTCCTGCTCCTGGATGTTCCCGCCCCGCCACGGGGCGAGGCGCGGCCCGCGGGGGGACCGTCCTGGGGGGAGCTGCTGTCGCGGCCGCCCATCCTGGTCGCCGTGGTCTGCGCGATGGTGTCCTACGCCCTCATGAACCTCGTGATGACCTCGACCCCGCTGGCGATCGTGGGCTGCGGCTACACGGCCGGGAATGCGGCGGACGTCATCTCGGCGCATGTGCTGGCCATGTTCGTGCCGTCCTTCTTCACCGGCCATCTCGTGACGCGGTTCGGAGCGCAAAGGGTCGTGATGGCGGGCCTCGTCCTGCTGGCTCTGGCCGGAGGCGTGGCGCTGTCGGGGGTGGAGCTGTCGCACTTCTTCGGCACCCTGATGCTCCTGGGGCTGGGATGGAACTTCGGGTTCATCGGCGCGACCTCGATGCTGACGGCCGCTCATTCGCCGGCCGAGCGCGGACGCGTTCAGGGCATGAACGACTCGATCGTCATGGGCTGCGTGACGCTGGCCTCGCTGGCCTCCGGGGGGCTCATGAATTGCGCGGGCGGAAGCGCGGTGGAGGGGTGGCACCTCGTCAACCTGGCGATGGCCCCGTTCCTGGTGTTGGCCGGTGCGGCGCTGATCTGGCTGTCGATGCGGCCCCGGCCGGTGCGCTGACCTACCAGCCGTTGCGGAGCGCGGCCCACAGGAGCCGCAGGCGCTTCATCCCCTCGGGCGGGGCGAGTTGGCCTTGGAGCGCGGCGTCGGGGTTACGGGCGGCTGCGGCCAGGACGGGGCCGGCCAGGGTCACGGCGCGGAGAGCGGGCACGGCGGGGCCGAACCGGGCCCGACGCGCCTCGGCCAGGGTGGCGAGCCCCTCCTCGGCCAGGCCGCGGATGACCGCCGGCGACGGATCGGCCAGACCGCGATTATGGCTGGACAGGTCGGGCAAGGCCTGGAGCCAGGAGGCAAGCCCGCCCGCGAAGCCCGCCTGGAACACCGCCTCGCGCGTGGGCATGGGCGCCCCCAGCCCGGCGCAGGAGGCCCAGAGCAGGTTGCCCGCCGTGCCCTCCAGGTACGGTCGAAGCTCGGCGGCCGTGAATGGCTCGGCCACGATGTCACGGCGACGGGCTTCGATCAGGGCGTCGAGAGGTGCGGGGTCAAGACGCCCTGCGCGCACGAGGTCGCCGAACGGGCCCGCGATCTCGTGGGCGGGCGACGGCTGGCCGGCGGCGGCGTTCTCGACCACGTCGCGCCACCATTGAAGGCGCATCTCGGCCAGCATCGGCTCACGCGTGACCCAGGGCGCGCGAGCCACCTCGAGGTTGAAGGCGTAGAGCGGGAACAGCAGCGCACGCGCGGGCGGCGGCGCGGCCATGGCCGCCCGGAACCGGTCCGGGTCGCCCCGCTCCACCAGGGCGGCACAGGCCTCGAGGCTCATGCCGGCACCGGGGCGCCGTCGCGGACGAGCTTCCAGGTGATCGCGTCCACGAGGGCGTCGAAGCTGGCATCGATGATGTTGCCCGACACGCCGACCGTGGTCCATTGCCGGCCCTGCCCATCCTCGCTGTCGATGACAACGCGGGTCACGGCCTCGGTGCCGCTGCCGACGATACGGACGGCGAAGTCGGCGAGGCGAAGGTCGTCGATGTAGTCCTGCAGCACCCCCAGGTCGGCGGCGAGGGCGCGGGACAGCGCGTGGACCGGTCCGGTGTCGCCCTCTTCGGGGGTATGGTGGTTCTCGTGGAAGCTGGTGATCCGGCGGGCGCCGATCTGGATGGTCACCACGGCCTCGGACACGGTGACGATCTGCCCCTTGGCGTTGCGGCGGCGTTCGGAGATCACGCGGTAGCGTTCGACGTCGAAGTAGCCGGGGAGCAGGCCCAGCTCCTGCCGGGCGAGCAGCTCGAAGCTCGCCTGGGCGGTGTCGTAGGCGTAGCCCCTGGCCTCGCGGTCTTTGACGATCTCGAGGATGCGGGCGAGGCGCGGGTCGCCCGCCGGAACATCGAGGCCCGCCTCGCGCAGGCGCTGGCGCAGGTTGGACTGGCCCGCCTGGTTGGACATGGGGACGATGCGTTCGTTCCCGACGCGGGCCGGGTCGATGTGCTCGTAGGTCGAGGGGTCCTTGGCGATGGCGCTGGCGTGGAGCCCCGCCTTGTGCGCGAAGGCCGAGCCGCCGACATAGGGGGCCTGCCGGGCGGGAACCCGGTTCAGGATGTCGTCGAGCATGCGGGACGCGCGCAGCAGCCCCCTGAGCGCGTCCTCGGTGACGCCGGTTTCGAACCGGGCCGCGAAGGGCTCCTTGAGGAGGAGCGTGGGGATGATCGTGGTGAGGTTGGCGTTGCCGCAACGCTCGCCCAGGCCGTTGAGCGTGCCCTGGATCTGGCGCGCGCCGGCCTCGACGGCAGCCAGGCTGTTGGCGACCGCATGGCCAGTGTCGTCGTGCGTATGGATGCCCAGGTGGTCGCCGGGGATGCCGGAGGCGATCACGGCCTCGACGGTCGAGCGGATCTCGTCCGGCAGGGTGCCGCCGTTGGTGTCGCACAGGATGACCCAGCGCGCGCCCTCCGAGTGGGCGGCGTGGAGGCAGGCCAGCGCATAGGCGGGGTCGGCGCGGTAGCCATCGAAGAAATGCTCGGCGTCGAACAGCGCCTCGCGGCCCTGGCCACGGATATGGGCGAAGGAAGCGCGGATGTTCTCGACGTTCTCGTCGAGCGGGATGCCCAGGGCGGTGCGGACGTGGAATTCGTGGCTCTTGCCGACGAGGCAGACGGCGGGCGTCCGGGCGTTGAGCACGGCGGCCAGCACGTCGTCGTTCTCCGCCGAGCGGCCCGACCTCTTGGTCATGCCAAAGGCGGTCATGGTCGCGCGGGTCCGTGGCGCGGCGTCGAAGAAGTCCGAATCCGTGGGGTTCGCCCCGGGCCACCCCCCCTCGATGTAATCGACGCCAAGCGCGTCGAGCATCTGCCCGATGCGGATCTTCTCGGCGGTCGAGAACTGCACGCCCTGCGTCTGCTGCCCGTCGCGCAGCGTCGTGTCGTAGAGGTAAAGGCGGGAGGTCATCGGCAGCGTCCTTTGTGCCGTTCGGAGGCATCTCGGATGAGGAATCGGCCATGCGTCCCGAGGCACGACGCCCCAAAGGCCGATGACAGGTCGTTCGACGGGGAACGGGCCGGCATCATCGCTGGCCTGCCACGCGATCGAGCGGGATCGCCTGCACCCGGTCGCGGTCGTAAGCCGGCCCTGGCTTCAGCTCGATGGCGTCGCGGGACATCCGGACCTCGACGCCGGCTCCGGCCAGCGCCGTCTTGAGCCGGTCCACCTCCGCGAAGTCCTTCGACTGCTTGGCCTCGTCGCGCGCGGCCACGAGCCTTGCCTGAAGCGCCTCGAGGCGGGAAAGGTCGGCGGGCGCGAGGCCGTCCTCGTCCCAGCCGCCGAGATCGTCGGTGAGCAGGCCGATTAGTCGCGCCCCGGCCAGGAGCGCGGAAAGGTCGCCCGCGCCGGCCAGGGCATGAAGCTCGGCCATCGCCTGGGGCGTGTTCAGGTCGTCGGCCAGCGCCTCGATGACGGCGGGCGGGATCGCGCCCGGCTGCACGTCCCGGGTCCGTTCCCGCCACCGGCGCAGCGTGGCCTCGCCCTCCTGGCGCTTGCGGTCGGTCCAATCCATGGGCTTGCCGTAATGCGTGCCGAGGAGGACGAAGCGGATGACCTCGCCCGGGATTCCCTGATCGAGCAGGTCGCGCACAGTGAAGAAGTTGCCCAGCGACTTGGACATCTTCCGCCCCTCGACCTGCAGCATCTCGTTGTGGAGCCAGACCCGGGCGAAGCCGCCCTCGGGATGAGCGCAGCAGCTTTGGGCGATCTCGTTCTCGTGGTGCGGAAACTGGAGGTCGAGGCCGCCGCCGTGGATGTCGAAGCTCGCCCCCAGCAGCTCATAGGCCATGGCCGAGCACTCGATGTGCCAACCGGGCCTGCCACGGCCCCAGGGCGAGTCCCAGCCGGGGGTGGCCTCGTCCGAGGGCTTCCAGAGGACGAAGTCGAGCGGGTCCTCCTTGAAGGGGGCGACCTCGACCCGGGCGCCGGCGATCATGTCGTCGACCGAACGTCCCGAAAGCTGGCCATAGGCCGCGTAACTGCGGACCCGGAACAGCACGTGACCCTCGGCGGCATAGGCGTGGCCGCCCGCGATCAGCTGCTCGATCATCGCGATCATGGCGCCGATCCACTCGGTCGCGCGCGGCTCCTGCGAGGGCCGCAGGGCGCCCAGCGCATCCATGTCGTCGTGGTACCAGCCGATCGTCTCGTCGGTGATGGCGCGGATCGGACGGCCCGTCTCGGCGGCGCGGGCGTTGATCTTGTCGTCCACGTCCGTGAAGTTGCGGACATAGGTGACGTGTTCGGTCCCGTAGACGTGCCGCAACAGCCGGAAGAGCACGTCGAAGACCACCACCGGGCGGGCGTTGCCTAGGTGCGCGCGGTCGTAGACCGTGGGCCCGCAGACATACATGCGGAGGTTCCGGGGATCGATCGGCTCAAGAACCTCCTTGCGGCGGGTTCTGGAGTTCGTCAGGCGGATCGTCGTCATGGCGGCTCGCGCGGGTTGGCCCGCGGGCTCTTCTCGATCTCACTGGAGAGTGTGACGATGCGGCCCGCGTGACGTGAGTCAGCAGGGAATGAGGCAGAGGATGATGCCACGGATCGTCATGGCCGCCCACATAGCAGCCCCCTGCCCCGGCGTCCACCGATTCCGAAGCCTGTTGACTTGGCCCCGCCGGTCCCGCATCCGAAGCCCATCATGGCTACACCTTCGCACCGCATCAGGCGCATCACCGGCGACGGCTCGGACGGATGGGACCTGTTCTATCGCGCCAAGGACCTGATCCGTCAGGGGATCCAGGTCACCGAGCTCACCATCGGCGAGCATGACGTCAAGACCGACCCCGCGATCCTCGACGCCATGTACGGCGCGGCGCGGCAGGGGAACACCGGCTACGCCTCGATCCCCGGAATCCCGGAGCTTCGCGCCGCCGTCGCCGAGCGGACCCAGCGCCTGACCGGAGTTCCGACCGCGCCCGAGAACGTCATCATCACCCCCGGCGGGCAGGCGGCGCTGTTCTCGGCGCACCAGCTCGTGGCGGACCCCGGAGATCGGGCGCTTCACATCGACCCCTACTATCCGACCTATCCCGGCACCATCCGGGCGGCGGGCCTCGTGCCGTCGACGGTGGTCGCGCGCGCCGAGGCCGGGTTCGAGCCCGTCGAGGACGACCTGATGGCCGCCGCGCCCGGGGCACGGTCCATCCTCGTGAACTCGCCCAACAATCCGACCGGCGTGATCTACTCCGAGCGGACCCTGCAGGGACTGGCCCGCGTCGCCGACGCGCATGATCTTTGGGTCATCTCGGACGAGGTCTACGACAGCCAGGTCTGGGACGGGCGGCACATCTCCGCGCGGGCCATCCCGGGCATGGCGGACCGGACGCTCGTCGTCGGATCGCTGTCCAAGAGCCATGCGATGACCGGCAGCCGCCTGGGCTGGGTCGTCGGACCGGCCGACGCGATGGATCTGCTCTGGGACCTGTCCACGGTGTCGAACTACGGCATCCCGGGCTTCATCCAGGAGGCGGGCGTCTTCGCCCTGGCGCAAGGGCCGCAGTACGAGGCGGGGATCGCGGCCCCGTTCCGGCGGCGGCGGGAGATCACCCAGCGGCTGCTGGGCGCGCAGAACGTCGTGCGGGCGGCCCCGCAGCGCGGCGCGATGTATGCGATGCTGGACGTGAGGGCGACCGGCCTGTCCGGCGAGGGCTTTGCCGTCCGGCTCCTCGACGAGGAACGGATCGCCGTCCTGCCGGGCGAAAGCTTCGGCACGGCCTCGGCGGGCCATGTGCGGGTCGCGATGACGGTGGACGATGCAGCCTACGAGGACGCGCTTCGGCGGCTGCTGGACCTGGCCGGGCGGCTGGTGGCCGGGCGGGCCCAAGGGGCCGCGCATTTCCCGGCGGAACTGGGCTGAAGATACAATTCGGCCGGCACCCTTGCAGGAGTGCCGGCCGAGATCTTCGAAACCTTAGAACCGGATCGAGCCGCGCAGGCCGATGGTGGTCACGTCGGCTTCAATGTCCGAGTCAGCGATCTCGTCGAAGTTGTGACGGAGCACTTCGGCGCCCACGTCGAAGCGGTCGTTGAGCTGGTAGCTCACGCCGACGCCGTAGAAGGTGCCGTCCGCCTCTTCGTCGTCGCTGAACGCGTCGGACGACAGGTAGGCCTGAGCCCAGCCACCAGTCACGTAGGGCATGAAGCGGCCCGCATCATAGCCGGCCTTCAGCTTGGCCCGGGCGACGCGGTCGAGGTCGACGTCGGCCGCCAGGCCGGCGTCGTCGACGGAGATGTTGCTCCAGTCGTGCTCGAGCTCGGCGCCGAGGACGAAGCGGCCGAAGTCGCGCTGGTAGCCGACGTGCAGACCGAACAGGGCGCCGTCAGCGTCCGAGTCGAAGTCGTCCGAGTCGATCGAGCCATAGGACAGGTCGCCACCGACATAGAAGCCGGTCCAGCTGGGAGCGGCCGGCGGCGTGGCGGTCACGACCACAGGGGCGGCCGGGGGCGTGGCTTCGATCGTCGGGGTGAAGCCGCCCGCCATGGCCGGCGCCGCGACGAGAAGCGCAGCCGCGGAAATCAGTGAGACGCGATGAATCATTTTGGTCTACCTTCCTTATCCAATAGGCGATCCGGGCCCGGCAGGGCGGGATCCTTGACCGCTCCATAGCTATGTTCGAGAACGACCCCTTCAATCAAGGTGAGGTATCCCTGACCTGTTTGTGGCAATATGGACACATTCCTGTCCATCGCCCGCCACAGCACATCCAGAGGGGCAACGTGAGCCGCGGCGCTGGACCGGTCCTGCCGGACGGCCAGGCCAGAGGCTCGGGCGGCGGTCCGGCGCGCCGGGACGCGGCGCCTGCACCGATCGGGTGGGCCGCTGGTCGGTCAGCCCTGGCTGAGCCTGCCGCCCCTGATCGGCCGAGGCGCCCCTGTCGTCATGGGCGCGGAGATCGGCAGGCCGCGCGCCACCCGCATCGCGAGAAACGCAAAGGCCTGTGCCTCCAGCATGTCGCCGTCGAGGCCCACGGCTTCGACCGGCTCGACGGGGCAGTTCGCGTGCCCGGCGATCATGGCCATCAGCGTCGGATTGCGACGCCCCCCTCCCGTCACGAGAAGACGCGCGGGCGGCTTGGGGCAGAGCGCGAGCGCACGCCCGACCGCGGCCGCCGAGCAGGCGGTCAGGGTGGCCGCCGCATCGGCGTCGGACAAGGGCTCGACCTCGGCCGCCAGTCCGGCAAAGGCATCGCGGTCGAGCGACTTGGGCGGGGGGCGCAGGACGAAGGCATGCGCCAGGAACCGCTCGATGACCGGTTCGGACACGCGACCCTGCGCGGCGAGCCGTCCGTCCTCGTCCCGGGCCTGCCCCCGGCGGCGGTGAAGCAGGTCGTCAACCGGCGCGTTGGCGGGGCCCGTGTCGAAGGCCAGAAGCGCCCCTTCGGCCTCGGGCGCGCCTTGGCCGGGGTCGATCCAGGTGAGGTTGCCCACCCCGCCGAGGTTCAGGACGGCCAGCGGCGCGGTCGCTCCGATCCATTGAGCCAGGGCAAAGTGGTAGAAGGGCGCGAGGGGAGCGCCCTCCCCACCCTGGCGCACGTCCTCGGTTCGGAAGTCCCACGCCACGGGAACGCCCATCCTCTGCGCGAGCCCTGCGCCATCGCCCACCTGCAGGGTCCCGCGGCCGCGCGGATCATGGGCCAGCGTCTGGCCGTGGAAGCCGATCAGGTCCACGCCGGAGAAGCCGCCCAGAACCTCGGCATGGGCGGCCTCGACGATCCGGGCGGCGGCCTCCACCTCGGGACCGTCCCATCGCCCCAGGGCCCGGCGCAGCGTGGCGCGTTCGTCCGAGGTGTAGGGGCGGTAGGCCGTCGGACCGAAGGACCGGATCCGTTCGCCGTCGGTCACGAGCACCGCCGCGTCCACGCCATCCAACGAGGTGCCGGACATCGTCCCCAGGACCGTCTTGTCGCCCGACATCGCTTTTCCTCGGCTGCCGCAGAGCCTATAGACTGCCGCGACCTTTGACAGGGAACAAGGCCATGACTCATCAGCCCAAGTCCGACTTTCTCCACGTGCTGATCGAGCGTGGGTATTACGCCGACTGCACGGATCTGGAGGCGCTCGATGCCGCGCTGATGGCCGGGGTCGTGCCGGCCTACATCGGCTATGACGCGACGGCGCCGTCGCTCCATGTCGGGCACCTGATGAACATCATGGTGCTGCGCTGGCTGCAGAAGACCGGGGGCAAGCCGATCACGCTGATGGGCGGCGGCACGACCAAGGTGGGCGATCCGTCCTTCCGGTCCGAGGAACGGCCGCTGCTCACCTCCGAGCAGATCGACCGCAACATCGAAGGGTTCAAGAACGTGTTCGGCAAGCTCATCGCCTATGGCGACGGGCCGAGCGACGCCATCATGCTCAACAACGCCGAGTGGCTGGACAGCCTGAACTACCTCGACTTCCTGCGGGACATCGGGCGGCACTTCAGCGTCAACCGGATGCTGTCCTTCGAGAGCGTCAAGAGCCGGCTGGACCGCGAGCAGTCGCTGTCGTTCCTGGAGTTCAACTACATGATCCTCCAGGCCTACGACTTCCTGGAGCTGAATCGGCGCTATGGCTGCCTGCTGCAGATGGGCGGGTCGGACCAGTGGGGCAACATCGTCAACGGCATCGACCTCACCCGCCGCGTGGACGGGACCGAGATCTACGGCCTGACGACGCCGCTGCTCACCACCTCGGACGGGCGCAAGATGGGCAAGTCCCAGGGCGGGGCCGTGTGGCTGAACGGGGACATGCTGAGCCCGTACGAGTTCTGGCAGTTCTGGCGCAACACCACCGACGCGGACGTGGAGCGGTTCCTCAAGCTCTACACCGAGTTGCCGGTGCGGGAGTGCGAGCGGCTGGGCAACCTGGGCGGCGCCGAGATCAACCACGCCAAGATCGTCCTGGCCAACGAGGTCACCGCCCTGCTGCACGGCCAGGATGCCGCGCAGGCCGCCGAGCGCACCGCGCGCGAGGTCTTCGAGGCTGGTGGCGTGGGGGACGACCTGCCCACCGTCATCGTGACCACGGCGCAGGTGGAGGCGGGCCTCGCCAACACGGCGCTGTTCGTGCAGGCCGGGCTCGCCTCATCGGGCAAGGAGGCCAAGCGGCTCTTCGCCGAGGGCGGTGCGCGGATCAACGACCAGATCGTGACCGAGGCGCGGCTCCTCACGCTGGACGAGGTGCAGGGCGGGCTGAAGCTCACCGCCGGAAAGAAGCGGCACGCCCTCGTGCGGATCGGGTGACCGGTCAGGGCCGGGGACCGGGTTGAACCGGCGCCCCGCCCGATCAGCCCCAGAGCCAGGCCGCCAGCGACAGGATGGCCCCCACCGGCAGGCTGGTGAGCATGGCGATGAGGAGCGCCCCAAGGGGCGTGAGCCGGGGGCTGGGGGCGTGGACACCCATGACCGGATTGGTTTGCTGCATGACCCCGTTAAGCACGCGTTAGGTTTCTAATGGCTTAACGGGGCAATGGACCCCGTTCCCCTTCAGCAGCATCCCCGGTTTGCCGACGCCCTTTGCGCGATGGGGCGAACGGCCGAGGTTCTGGACCTGGGCTGCGCGGGTCGGGCAGTCCTGGTGCGGCGTCGGTATCCCATCTTGGGCGAGGTGGCCTATGTCCCGCGCGGGCCGATCTGGGCGACATCCGACAGGTGCGCCCGGGCCGAGGCGGTCGAAAGGTTGTGTCGCGCGGGGGTCTGGCTGATCGAGGCCGATGCGCCCTGCCCCGTGCTCCACGACGCAGGCTTCCGGCAGGTCATGACTCCGGCTCATGCGGCCGAGCTCGACCTGCGCGTTCCAACCGAGGAGCGCGTCAGGCGACTTGCCCCGAAATGGCGGGGGCACCTCCGGCAGGCCCAGCGCGCGCGGATGTCGCTGAACTGGACGACCTTCGACGGCGATCCTCGTCACTGGCTCTTGATCCGAGAGGCGCGCCAAAGGCGGGACCGGCGGTATCACGCCCTACCCCAGGCTTTTGCCTCCAGCTATGCCCGCGTAGCGACCGATGCCGCCCTGATCCTGACGGCCAGCGACGCGGACGGACCCGTCGCCGGGATGCTGTTCCTGCTTCACGCGCCGGTCGTGACCTACCAGATCGGCTGGACCGGCGAACGCGGGCGGCAAAGCTCGGCCCACCATCTCCTCCTCATGGAGGCCGCGCGGCGGTTCGCCGGGATGGGGCTCCAGCGGCTCGACCTCGGGACGCTCGACACCGAAGGGAACCCGGGCCTGGCGCGGTTCAAGATCGGGGCTGGGGCGCAGGTGCGTGCTCTGGGGGGCAGCTGGCTGCGGCTCCCGGTCCCGCGCCGTCTGGCGTCCCTCCGCCGGAGGGGTTAATCGGCCCCGGTGACATCCTGAGGCAGGACCCCCTTCATGACCGGTTCGATCCTGGAACGCTGCGAGGCCCAAGGGCTTCGCCTGACCGAGCAGCGCCGCGTGATTGCCCGCGTCCTGCAGGAGTCCGAGGATCACCCCGATGTCGAGGAGCTGCACGCCCGCGCCTCGCGGGAGGACCCCCGCATCTCGATCGCGACCGTCTATCGCACGGTCAAGCTGTTCGAGGAGGCGGGCATCCTGGAACGGCACGAGTTCCGGGACGGGCGCGCCCGCTACGAGACCGCCGACCGCGATCATCACGACCACCTCATCGACCTTTCCACGGGAGAGGTCATCGAGTTCGTCGACCCCGAGATCGAGCAGCTGCAGGAGCGCATCGCGCAGAAGCTGGGCTACCGCCTCGTCGGCCACCGGCTGGAGCTGTACGGCACGCCCATCGGCCGAAAGCCCCGGGGATGACGGCGCCCGCGCGCCTGACCGCCAACCAGCGCGGCATTGTCCTGATGGTGGCCGGCATGGCCGGCTTCGCGCTCGAGGACATGTTCATCAAGCTCCTGGCGCGGAGGCTTCCCACTGGCGAGATCCTGATGGTCATCGGCCTGGCCGGAGCGATGCTCTTCGCGGTGGCGGCGCGGCAGCGGGGGTTGCGCTTCTGGTCCGCGGGCCTGCTGCACCGGCAGGTCATCGGGCGGAACCTGGGCGAGATGATGGGCACCTTCGGCTATGTGCTGGCGATCGCCCTGTCCCCGCTGACGACGACCACCGCGATCTTCCAGGCGACCCCGCTGGCCGTCACGCTGGGGGCGGCCCTCTTCCTGGGCGAGAAGGTCGGATGGCGGCGATGGACGGCGATCGTCGTCGGCTTCGCCGGGGTGATGCTGGTTGTCCGTCCGGGCTCGGCCGCCTTCGTTCCGGCCTCGCTGCTTGCCCTCCTGGCCGTCGTGGGCCTCAGCGCCCGCGACCTGTTCACCCGCCGCATCCCGCCGCGGATCGATTCGATGCTGCTGGCCGCCTGGGGCTTCGCCTCGGTGGGGCTTGTCGGGGTCGCGGAGCTTGCCGTCACCGGGGATGCGCTGATGCCGTCCGCCGTCGAACTGGCCTGGCTGCTGGGCGCCCTGCTGTGCGGCGCGGCCGGCTACTGGGCCCTGACCGAGGCGACCCGGGCCGGCGAGATCTCGGTGATCACGCCGTTCCGCTACTCCCGCCTTCTCTTTGCCCTGCTGATCGGGGTCACGATCTTTGCCGAGCGTCCGGACCTGTGGACGCTGCTCGGGGCGGCGCTGATCGTGGGATCGGGCCTTTACAGCCTCGTGCGGGAGCGGCAACGCGCCCGCGCCCTTCGCGAGAGTCTTTCCCCCGTCACGCCTGCGCGTTAGGGAACCACCACGTCAACCACTCCGGAGCCTGTGCCCCGGCTGCAAGAGGACCCCCATGAGCACGATCATCGACATCCACGCCCGCGAGATCCTCGACAGCCGCGGCAACCCGACCGTCGAGGTCGACGTCACGCTCGAGGACGGGACCATGGGCCGGGCCGCCGTTCCCTCGGGGGCGTCCACCGGCGCGCATGAGGCCGTCGAGAAGCGCGACGGCGACAAGGGCCGCTACAAGGGCAAGGGCGTGCTGGAGGCCGTGGCCGCCGTGAATGGCGAGATCGCCGAGGCCGTCCTGGGCATGGACGCGACCGAGCAGGCGGGCATCGACGCCCTCATGATCGAGCTGGACGGCACGCCGAACAAGGGCCGGCTGGGCGCCAACGCCATCCTGGGCGTGTCGCTGGCCGTGGCCAAGGCCGCCGCGGACTACACCTCGCAGCCGCTTTACCGTTACGTTGGCGGCACCGCCGCCCGCATCCTGCCCGTCCCGATGATGAACATCATCAACGGCGGCCAGCATGCGGACAACCCGATCGACATCCAGGAGTTCATGATCATGCCGGTCGCCGCGGAGAACGTCCGCGATGCCGTCCGCATGGGGTCGGAGGTGTTCCACACGCTCAAGAAGGAACTGCACGATCAGGGACTCGCGACCGGCGTCGGCGACGAGGGCGGCTTTGCGCCCAACCTCCGGTCGGCCCGCGAGGCTCTGGACGTGATCCTGCGTTCCATCGAGAAAGCGGGCTATCAGCCCGGGCAGGACATCTACCTCGCGCTCGATTGCGCCGCGACCGAGTACTACAAGGGCGGCCAATACGCGATGGAAGGCGAAGGCAAGTCGCTCTCCTCCGAGGAAAACGTCCGCTTCCTGGAAGGGCTGGTCGCCGACTACCCGCTCATCTCCATCGAGGACGGCATGGGCGAGGATGACTGGGAGGGCTGGTCGATGCTCACCCAGACGCTGGGCGGCAAGGTGCAACTGGTGGGCGACGACCTGTTCGTGACCAACCCGCAGCGGCTGCGCGACGGCATCACGCAGGGCGTGGCGAACTCGCTCCTCGTGAAGGTGAACCAGATCGGCACGCTGAGCGAGACGCTCCGGGCCGTCGATATGGCCCACCGCGCCCGGTACACCTGCGTCATGTCGCACCGTTCGGGCGAAACCGAGGATGCGACGATCGCCGACCTCGCGGTGGCGACGAACTGCGGGCAGATCAAGACTGGTTCGCTGTCGAGGTCGGACCGGCTTGCCAAGTACAACCAGCTCATCCGCATCGAAGAGATGCTGGGCGACGTGGCCGAATACGCGGGCCGCAGCATCCTGCGCTGAACCCGGCCACCAATGGGGTCGCCGCTGCTCGTGGCGGCCCTGCCGGGTCCAATCCGGCCGGAGGGCTGAGAGGACTGCATCCCGCGTCGCAAGTGTCGCGCCCGACGGGGGCCAGGGCGGGCCGAAGCGCCCCGGCCCCGTCAGACCTGTCGCCCCCTTCCTGGTCCCGCCAAGGTCGAACGCTGAGCCGTTCCCAGGGGGCTCTTGCCACGACGATCACGATAGTCGCGAGAGACGATCACGATAGTCGCGAGAATCGTCATCCGACAGCCTGCGAGGCGCCGAACAGAACAGGTGACCGGCCTGGGCGCTGGATCGGCATGCCGGGCCGGCAACGGCGCTGGACGGCCTTGTCCTTGAGGGCGACGCGTTGGAATACATGCGTCAGACCACCGCCGGAGGCTTGATGCCCAACACCCGCCGCATGCGTCGACCCAGCCCGCCGCTCCTCACGCCCGGCCAGTTCGCGGCACGGGTGGCGGGCTTCACCGCCTTCGGGTTGGGCGGGATCGGGCTCGCCCTGGCCCTCGGGACCTGGGGTTATCATGACATCGCGGGGCTGAGTTGGGTCGACTCCGTGTTCAACGCTTCCATGATCCTGAGCGGCATGGGCCCGGCGAACGCGATGCCGACCGATCGCGCCAAAATCTTCGCGAGCATCTATGCCCTGTGCGCGGGACTGGCCTGGACGGCGTTGCTCAGCGTGATCGTCTACCCCTTCGTGCAACGAATGCTCCATGCACTGCACCTCGAGATGAACAAGGACGACGAGACATGACGGCCCAGGAGATCATCGACCGGCTGAAGCTCGAGCCGCACCCGGAAGGAGGATGGTATCGGCAGACATGGCAGGCCGCAGCGGTTCCCGGAGAGCGGCCCGCCGGGACGTGCATCCATTTCCTTCTCCGGCAGGGAGAGCGGAGCCACTGGCACCGCGTCGACGCGACCGAGATCTGGCACTTCTACGCGGGCGCTCCGCTCACGTTGCGACTGTCCTCGACCGATGCGGGACCGGCGGACGAGCACGTCCTCGGCCCCGACCTCCTGCGAGGGCAATCGCCCCAGATTGTCGTGCCCGACGGCTGCTGGCAGGCCGCCCAGAGCCTGGGGGACTGGACGCTGGTGGGCTGCACGGTCAGTCCCGGCTTCCGGTTCGAGGGCTTCGAACTGGCCGAGCCGTCGTTCGACATCCCGAGGCGGCCGTGACACCGGATCGCGAAGTCGATGCGAGGGGCCTGATTTGCCCCCTTCCGGTGCTGCGAGCCCGAAAGATCCTCATGGACATGAAGCCCGGCCAGATCCTTCGCCTGCTGGCCGATGATGCGATGGCCGCGATCGACCTGCCGCATTTCTGCATCGAGGCCGGGCACGAGCACCTGGCCCTGCACATGGAGGACGGCGCGCAGGTTCACCTGATCCGGCGCGGCGAGGCCCTGAAAAGCTGAAGGCCCCGCCGTTCGGGCGGGGCCTTCTGGAGTCCTAGCGCGACCACCAGCCTCGACGCTTGGGCCGATCCGGTTCGGGCTCTGCGGAGGCGTTGGCCGGGGTCGGTTCCTCCGATGCGGCAGGAGCCGCCGGTTCGAAGAGTTGCTCGGCCTCCTCGCGGGCCGCCTCGGGTGTCGCGGGTGCGTCTCCCGGGGGGGCGGCAACGTCGATGGCCGGCTCGTCATCGAGCGCCAGAGCGGCCTCGACCTCGTCGTCCGGGTTGGCCGGAACGGGCAGCGGCACCTCGGCCTCGCCCGCGACCGCCGCGCCAGAGCGCGACCGACGGCTGCGGGTGGGCTTGGCCGGCTTCGCCTCCTCGGCGGCTTCGGCGACCGGAGCGGCATCGGCCTTCCGGGTGCGGTTGCGCTTCTTGGGCGCGGGCTCGGCCGTTTCGGGAACGGCAGCCTCCGCAGGGGCTTCCGGTGCGGCCTTCCGCGCACGGCTCCGCTTCTTGGGCGCGGGCTCGGCGGCCACCTCCACCACGGGAGCAGCCGCTTCGGCCACCGGAGCAGGCTCGGCCTCGACGGCGATGACCGGCTCCGGCGCGGCCGGAGCAACCACCTCGGCCGTGAGGGGCTCGTCGGCAGGCTCCGGGACGGACGGCGCGGGCTCCTCGGAAACTTCGCCCGCATCGACCGGGTCGCCCGTCTCGACGGCGTCCGAAGCTTCGAACGCGTCGTCTTCGGCCCCCTCATCCGAGTCGTCATCCGCCTCGGGCGAGCCGTCCGCCAGAACCTGATCGCCGCGCTCACCGTTCCGGCGACGACGACGACGACGGCGCTTCTTGCGGGGACGGTCATCCTCGCCGTTGCCCTGGACCGACGCTTCCTCCGACTCGGCTTCGGGAGCCGCCTCGGCCTCGGCTTCGACCTCCTCCTCGGCGACGTCCTCGACGAACTCGTCCTCATCCGGCATCAGCGTGGGCTGGCCGGCCATGACAATGGCCTGAGGCTCGGGCACGGCGCGGGTCGCGGTCTTGAACTTCTCGATGTTGAAGTCCGGCGAGATCAGCCGCGTGTCGGCTTCGACCCGCACGGCCATCGCATAGCGCTGCTCGATCCCGGCGATATGCTCGCGCTTGTGGTTCATCAGGTAGTTGGCGATGCCCACGGGGACGCGGACCAGAACCTCCTTGGTCCGGCCGCGCACACCCTCTTCGTCCAGCTGCCGCAGGATCGCGAGCGCAACGCTGTCGTCCGAGCGGAGATGCCCGGTGCCATGGCAGTGCGGGCAAGGCTGCGTCGTGGATTCAAGCATCCCCGGACGGAGCCGCTGGCGCGACATCTCCAGGAGGCCGAAGCCCGAGATGCGGCCTACCTGAATGCGGGCGCGGTCGGTCTTCAGCTTGTCCTTGAAGCGCTTCTCGACGGCGGCGTTGTTCTTGCGCTCCTCCATGTCGATGAAGTCGATCACGATCAGGCCTGCAAGGTCGCGGAGCCGGAGCTGGCGCGACACCTCGTCGGCGGCCTCAAGGTTGGTCTTGAGCGCCGTCTGCTCGATCGAGCCTTCCTTGGTGGCCCGGCCCGAGTTCACGTCGATGGCGACGAGCGCCTCGGTCACGCCGATGACGATGTAGCCGCCCGAGGGAAGCTGCACGACCGGGTTGAACATCGAGGCGAGATAGCTCTCGACCTGATAGCGGGCGAAGAGCGGCAGCGGCTCGTGGTAGTGCACCACGTTCTGCACATGCGCCGGCATGATCATCTTCATGAAGTCGCGGGCGTTCCGGTACCCCTCGGACCCTTCGACGATCACCTCGTCGATCTCCTTGGAGTACAGGTCGCGGATGGACCGCTTGATGATGTCGCCTTCCTCGTAGATCTTGGCGGGTGCGATCGACTTGAGCGTCAGCTCGCGGATCTGCTCCCAAAGGCGCTGCAGGTATTCGTAGTCCCGCTTGATCTCGGGTTTGGTGCGCTGGCTTCCGGCGGTGCGGATGATGAGCCCCGCCCCCTCCGGCACATCCATCTCGGATGCGATCTCCTTGAGCTTCTTGCGGTCGGCGGCGTTGGTGATCTTGCGGGAGATGCCGCCACCGCGCGCGGTGTTGGGCATCAGGACGCAGTAGCGGCCCGCGAGGGACAGGTAAGTGGTCAGCGCCGCGCCCTTGTTGCCGCGCTCCTCCTTGACGACCTGGACCAGCATGATCTGCCGGACCTTGACGACCTCCTGGATCTTGTAGCGGCGCGCGCGCGACGGCTTGCGCGCCGGGCGCATGTCGAGGTGGTCGTCCTCCTCGGCGACGACCTCGATCGTTTCGTCCTTTTCGACGACCTCCACGCCTTCGTCCGATCCTTCGTCGGAGGCGCCGTCCTCGGCGTCGCCGCTGTCGGTCGGATCGACGATCTCGGGCGTTTCGATGGGGGTTTCCGCGACCGTCGTCATCGGGGACAGGCCTTCGAGCTCGGCCGCATCCGTCCCGCCCTCGTCCTCGAGGTCGATGGTCTCCATGCCCGCGGGTTCGGCCGCGGGATCGCGGGTGGCGACGGCGTCGCCTTCCCCTTCACGGTTCAGGGGACGGGACCGGCCCCGGCCGCGGACACGGGTCCGCCGGCCGTCGCGGCGGCGTTCGCCCTGCTCTTCGGCACGGGGCTCGTCGCGCTCGTCCTCGGAGGGTTCGTCCTCGTCCTGCTG
This sequence comes from Rubellimicrobium arenae, assembly GCF_017916275.1. Taxonomy (GTDB): domain Bacteria; phylum Pseudomonadota; class Alphaproteobacteria; order Rhodobacterales; family Rhodobacteraceae; genus Rubellimicrobium; species Rubellimicrobium arenae. The sequence goes on along the minus strand of NZ_JAFMST010000001.1, from coordinate 513,691 downwards.
CTCGGCCAAAGCCCGCTCCTCGGCGAGGATGGCCTGACGGTCGGCGACGGGGATCTGGTAATAGTCCGGGTGGATCTCCGCAAAGGCGAGGAAGCCATGCCGGTTGCCGCCGTAGTCGACAAAGGCGGCCTGGAGCGAAGGCTCTACGCGAGTGACCTTTGCGAGGTAGATGTTTCCGGCAAGCTGACGCTTGGACGCGGATTCAAAGTCGAAATCCTCGACCTTGTTGCCGTCCACCACGACGACGCGGGTCTCTTCCGCGTGCGTGGCGTCGATGAGCATTTTCTTGGCCATGTGATCCTGCACGCGCAGCCCGGCGGGGCCCCCTGAAGGGCTCCACCGTGCCGGGCGTGTCCAATAAGAGCGACGGCGCGCGCGGAAGCGGGGCCACGGTCGCCTTGGACCGGTCCCTGACTTCCAACATCATGCGCGAGCAGCATCGCGGGTTCTTCTCCGACGTCGCGGAAGTTCACGACGCCCGTTCAATTCCCCTTGGCGCCACCGAGAGCGACGCGGCCGGGGATACGTTAGGGCCAAAACGACCCAGTCCAGTCCGCACCGGCCGTAGCGGTCGATGGCCGCAGTCCGGTCGGGCGGAAATTCATCGGCGGGGCGCACAGCATGTGCGAACCCGTTCCTCCCTTCATAGCCAACGCAGGCGCGGATGCACAATGGGCAACCGCAAGCCCGGTCAGAGGTAGTCCGACCGGCTCAGGTTGTACTTGGCCATCTTCTCGTTGAGCGTCCGCCGCGGAAGGCACAGCTCCTCCATCACCGCGACGATGGATCCCTTGTGCCGGCGCATCGTGTTGTCGATCAGCATCCGCTCGAAGGCTTCCACGAACTCCTTGAGCGGCTTGCCTTCCGTCGTCATCGCGGGCTTGGCGGTCTCGTCGCTGTCGGCCATCAGGAGGGACGCGATCGTCCCTGTCCCGCGGCGATTCTGCAGCACCGCACGCTCGGCCACGTTGATGAGCTGGCGCACGTTGCCCGGCCAGGGGGCCTGGAGAAGCTGAGCGGCTTCCTGCGCACTCACCTCGGGCGTCTCGCAGCCATACTCCTCGGCGAACTGTTCGGACAGCCGCGTGAAGAGCGTCAGGATATCCTCCCCACGCTGGCGCAGCGGCGGAACGGTGATCCGGAGCGCCGCGAGACGGTAGAACAGATCCGGCCGCAGAACCGATTCGCAGGTCTTGCCCTCGTCCTGCAGGTTGCAGATGGCAATGATGCGCGTTTCGGCCGGGGTGCCCTGGTCGTTGATGGCGGTCAGCAGGCGCGCCTGCAGCCCGGGGGACAGCGCCTCGACATCCTCGAGCACCAGGGTCCCGCCCCGCGCCTCCTCCATCGCGGGCATGGGCTCGTCCTGCTGGGGTGGGCCGAAGAGGCGGCGGGTCAGCGTCTCGTCGTCGAAGGCCGAGCACGACAGCAGAACGAACTTGCGGGAGGACCGCGCGCTCACGGCGTGAAGGGCGTGCGCGACCAGGGTCTTGCCGGTCCCGGTCTCGCCCTCGATCAGAATGTGCCCTTCGGCCTGGCCCAGGTCGAGGATGTCCTCCTTGAGCCGTTCCATCGCCGGCGAGGCGCCGATCAGCTTTCGCATCAGGGCGTCGCGGTCCGACAGCTCCCGCCGCAGCGCGCGGGAATCGAGCGCGAGCCGACGGACCTGCGTCGCCTTCTTGGCCAGCTCGGTCATCCGGTCAGGATTGAACGGCTTTTCAAGAAAGTCGAAGGCTCCGACCCGCATGGCCTCGACCGCCATGGGGACATCCCCGTGCCCGGTGATCATGATCACGGGCAAAGTGGAGTCGATGCTCTTCAACTTTCGCAAAAGTTGCATTCCATCCATGCCCGGCATCTTGACATCGCTGACAACGATCCCAGGATAGTCGGCGGACAGACCCTTGAGGGCATCTTCGGCAGAGGCGTAGGTCTCGGTGTCGAATCCTGAAAGCGCCAGCCACTGGCTGATCGACTGACGCATATCCTTCTCGTCATCAATGATGGCGATCTTCATGGCCTTGGACATTCCCCGTCCTTCCTATTCAGCGGCGGCCGCCGTCGTGTCCAGCGCGGGGAGGACCACCTCGAACACCGCGCCCCCATCGGCCCCATTCCGTGCGGTCAGCCGCCCGCCCAGGTCGTTCACGATGCCGGACGAAATGGCGAGCCCCAGGCCAACCCCGTCGCCAGGCTGTTTAGTCGTATAGAAAGGCTCGAAGAGCGCGTCTAGATCTTCGATTCCAGGCCCATTGTCGCGGACTGTTAAACTTACGGTCTGTCCAGCGGCCAAAAGGAGGTCGACCGCAGGGTCTTTTGCCCCCCGTGTGGCGTCGAGTGCGTTGCGAAGAAGGTTGATGATGACCTGCTCCAGCCTCAGCCGGTCGCCCATCACGCGGGCCGGTCCGTCCGGCATGGTCCGGGTGATCGCGATGCGCCGGGATTTGAGCTGCGGCTCCATCATGGCCAGCGCCGAGGAGACGGCGTCGCGGACGTCGAACGGCTCGAAGGCGTCCGAGCCCTTTCGCGCGTAGGATTTGAGCTGGCGCGTGATCGCGCCCATCCGGTCGATCAGATCGTCGATCCGCTGGAACGAGGCCAGCGCCTCCTCGGGGCGCTTGCGCTGGATCAGGAGCCGCGCGCCCGCCAAATAGGTCTTCATCGCGGCCAGAGGCTGGTTCAGCTCATGGCTGACGGCGGCCGACATCTCGCCCAGCACGGCCAGCTTGGACGACTGGGCGAGCGTCTGCTCCGCGACCTGGAGCGTCTTCTCCATCCGCTCGCGCTCGGCGATCTCCCGGCTCAGGCGCGCGTTGAGGAGACGGAGCTCGGCGGACTCGCGCTGCGTCGACACGAGGCGCGAGGCCGTCTTGCGGGACGACAGCCAGAACGCCAGGGCCAGCAGGATCGCGAACCCCATGATCTCCAGGGCGAGGACGCCGTTCACGCGCTCCCGGACGCTGGCGTAGGCGGTGAAGCCGACGAGCCGCCAGCCCTGGAACGGGATGCGGAGCTCGCGCCGCATCACCGCCTCTCCGCTCACGTAGGCGTCGACGGGCAGCGTGGTCCAATCCTGAGTCGCCCGGAGCGCCCGTTCGATGGATGTGGGCGCCGACGTGAGCTCCAGCGCGTCGGTCTCGCTCAGCCCGCGCCAGCGCCGCTCGGTGGCGAGGATCACCCGGCCGGTGCTGTCCACGACCATGACGGCATCCTGCGTGCCTGCCCAGTTCTGTTCGAGCCGGGCAAGGTCCACCTCGACCGAAATGACGCCCAGAGGATCCCCGCCGTCGTCCACGGCCCGCGAATAGAGGAAGGCATAGGCTCCGGTCGGTCCCTCAAGCGCCGTGAACACGGTGGACCTGGAGCGGAGTGCGTTGGTGAAGTAGGGAGCCGTCCGATGGTTCTCGCCAAGGCGCGTCCGTTCGGTGGCCGCGACCACCCGCCCGTCCCGGTCGTAAAGCATGATCGACGCCGCGCCGATCTCGTCCACAAGGCTCAGGAGCCGCTGCGTGGTGCGCGAGAAATCCTGCATCTGGAGCGCGTTGATCAGCTCGGGATCCCGCCCCAGAAGCTGCGGCACGATCGAGTTCCGCTGCAGCTCGGAGACGAGCTGACCCACGTAGAGCGTGTACCGCACCTCCGCGCGGTTGCGCGTCGTTTCGGTGAAACGCTGGGTGAGGACCTGGTTGGTGATCCAGATGATCGCGATCGCAGCCAGGCAGAACAGGGCCAGCGCGATGCGCGGCCACCAGGACCGGGTGGATCGGGACACGGGTATATCGCGGGCGATGCTCATGGCGGTGGCTTACGCCGGGTGAGGACCGCCCTCAAGGAACCGCGGTCAGACGACCGCGAACTGCTCCACAACCCCGCGGAAAAGCGCCTGCCCGTCGGTCCCGCCATGGCCGGGATCCGCCGCCCGCTCGGGATGCGGCATAAGGCCTAGGACACGCCGGTTCGACGACAGCACCCCCGCGATATCCTCGACCGAGCCGTTGAGGGGATCGGCATAGGTGAACGCGATACGATCCTCGCCGCGAAGGCGGGCGAGCGTCTCGGGGTCGGCGAAGTAGTTGCCGTCGTGGTGCGCCACGGGAAAGCGGACCAGCTGACCCTGTTCGAAGCTGCCGGTGAAGGCGCTGTCGGAGGTGGCGACGCGCAGCGCCGCGGTCCGGCAGATGAACTTGAGGCCGGCGTTCCGCATCAGTGCCCCAGGCAGCAGCCCCATCTCGGTCAGCACCTGGAAGCCGTTGCACACACCGAGCACGTAGCCGCCGCGACGGGCATGGGCCTGGACGGCCGCCCCGATCGGGGACTGGGCCGCGATGGCGCCGCAGCGGAGATAATCCCCGAAGGAGAACCCGCCCGGCACGGCAACGAGATCCGTGCCAGCCGGCAACGCCGCGTCCTTGTGCCAGGCCATGGTGACGTCCGCGCCGGCGTTACGCAGGGCGACGGCAAGATCACGGTCGCAGTTCGAACCCGGAAAGACGACAACTGCGGCTTTCATGGCGACTCCTTCTCAGGGCTGGCGTGGCCCTTAACACCCGCGCACGGGGGCGCGTCAACCCTGAGCAAGGCTGGCCGCACTCCATCGCGTTCCGCGTCGGCCCTTGAAGCCAGCGGATGCGCTTCGACTGCGGCTGCGTGCCGCGTGGCGTCACCACCCGCGCAACCCACGCGGCCCGGCGAGCCCCGCTCAACCATCGGCCGCCTCCCCGGGCCTTCGCCAGGGAGGCTGCTGGCCGGATCAGGCGATCTCGATCCGGTAGCTTTCGATGACGGTGTTGGCGAGGAGCTTTTCGCACATCGCCCGCACCTCGGTTTCCGCAGCGGCACGATCCAGGCTCGACAGGTCGAGTTCGATCACCTTGCCCTGGCGAACGCCCTCGACACCCTCGAAGCCCAGAGAGCCGAGCGCCCGGCGCACAGCCTCGCCCTGGGGATCGAGCACGCCGTTCTTGAGCATCACGGTGACGGTGGCCTTCATGTCGAGCGCTTTCAGTTGATGAGCGTAGGCTTGGGACGGTGGGTCACGTTCGAGGGCAGCACGCCCAGGCGCCGCGCCACCTCGGTATAGGCGTCGGTCAGCGAACCGAGGTCCCTGCGGAACACGTCCTTGTCCAGCTTGCGACCGGTCTCGATATCCCACAACCGGCAGGAATCGGGGCTGATCTCGTCGGCGACGACCAGTCGGGGGTAGTCGCCGTCCCAGATGCGGCCGATCTCGATCTTGAAGTCGACGAGCTTGATGCCGACACCGTGCATGACGCCCGACAGGAAGTCGTTCACCCGCAGCGCCAGCGCCACGATGTCGTCCAGATCCTGCTGGGACGCCCAGCCGAACGCGATGACGTACTCCTCGGGCACGAGAGGGTCGCCCAGGCGGTCGTCCTTGTAGCAGAACTCGACGATCGGCCGGGGCAGCTGGGCCCCCTCGTCGAGGCCCAGGCGCTTGGCCATGGAGCCAGCGGCGAAGTTCCGGACGATGACCTCGAGCGGGATGATCTCGACCTGCCGGACAAGCTGCTCGCGCATGTTGAGGCGGCGGATGAAGTGGGTGGGCACGCCGATCTGCTGAAGGCCCGTCATGAAGAATTCGGACAGGCGGTTGTTCAGGACGCCCTTGCCCTCGAAGACTTCCTTCTTGGCGCCGTTGCCGGCCGTGGCGTCATCCTTGAAGTACTGTACGATGGTGCCCGGCTCCGGCCCTTCGTAGAGGATCTTCGCCTTGCCTTCGTAGATCTTCTTGCGACGTGCCATAGGGGCTCCCCGGGCCCGGGGGACCCGCTCGTGTGAGGTTGGGGGCCTCATACGGCAAGGCCCCCTTGCGGGCAAGTCACCCCACGGTCATATCGATCCCATGGCACAGGCGGGCGCGGCGCCCGCCCGAAACAGGGGAACGCCGATGACGACCTTCGATGACCGCGAGCACGCCTTCGAGGCCAAGTTCGCCCACGACGCCGAGATGCAGTTCCGGGCCGAGGCTCGCCGGAACAAGCTTCTCGGACTCTGGGCCGCCGGACTGCTCGGCAAGTCCGGGGCGGATGCGGATGCCTACGCCCGCGAGGTCATCAAGTCCGACTTCCAGGAATCCGGCGAGGAGGACGTCTTCCGCAAGATCCGCGCGGACCTGGGCAGCCACGCCGACGACACCACGATCCGGGCGCAGATGCGCAGCCTTCTGGCCGAGGCCAAGGCGCAGATCATGAACGAGGTCGGCTGACCGCCGGCCCGCAGGTCCCGGGCAGCAGCGCGGCCCCGCCGAGGGTCCGCGCGCGGCCCTTGGGAACCGCGGGATGGCATCGACCGATTTGGGTTTGAACCGAGGTCCGGCCCGTGCAATGCCCGGCCTACGCAACGCGGCCCGCATTCTGGAAAGACTGACGAATGACTGATGCTCTGTCCCGCCTGCTTGAAACCCGCGATTGGCTTCTGACCGATGGCGCCACGGGAACCAACCTGTTCAACATGGGCCTGACCGCCGGGGACGCGCCCGAGATGTGGAACCTGGAGCATCCCGACCGCATCAAGCGCCTCTACCAGGGCTGGGTCGACGCGGGAAGCGACCTGTTCCTCACCAACAGCTTCGGCGGCAACGCATCTCGGCTCAAGCTGCACGGGGCCGAAGGGCGTGTGCGGGAGTTGAACCGTGTCGCCGCCGAGATCGGCCGCGAGGTGGCCGATGCGGCCGGCAGGCCCGTCGTGGTCGCGGGTTCGGTCGGCCCGACCGGAGAGATCATGGCGCCCATGGGCACGCTCACCCATGAATCCGCCGTGGCCATGTTCCACGAACAGGCCGAAGGTCTGAAGGATGGGGGCGTCGATGTCCTCTGGGTCGAAACGATCAGCGCCGCCGAGGAGTTCAAGGCCGCCGCCGAGGGGTTTGCCCTGGCGGGGATGCCTTGGTGCGGCACGATGAGCTTCGACACCGCAGGCCGGACGATGATGGGCCTGACCTCGGCCGAAATGGTCAAGATGGTCGCCAAGCTGCCGAATCCGCCGATCGCCTTCGGCGCGAACTGCGGCGTCGGCGCGTCCGACCTCCTGCGGACGGTGCTCGGCTTTTCCGCCGCCGGACCGGAGCGCCCGATCATCGCGAAGGGCAACGCCGGGATCCCGCGGTACCACGAGGGCCACATCCATTACGACGGCACGCCCGAGCTGATGGCCGAATACGCGGTCCTGGCCCGCGACGCCGGCGCGACGATCATCGGCGGCTGCTGCGGCACCCGCCCCGATCACTTGCGTCAGATGCGCGACGCGCTGGAAACCCGTCCGCGTGGGGACCGCCCCACCCTGGACGTGATCGCCGACCGGCTTGGGGGCTTCTCGTCGGCCTCCGACGGGACGGGCGAGGACGAGCCGACGGCCCGTCGGGGGAGTCGTCGGAGCCGCGGCTGATCCGCCGGCGAGGTCACGGACCAATCCTTAAGCGACGCCATAGAAAGTCCCGCCAAACTGCTGGCGGGACTTACATTTTGCCTCTCCGATCCCCATCTACTTCTTGTTCCAGACAAGGAGTTGCAAGATGCAGTTGGAAGGCCAACGGGTCCTCCGCAAGGGCCACACTCGCCGCCGTTATGGCAAGGTGGAAGCCAACGTCACCACGCGCCTGAGCGACGACGGAACCGAGCTTCTGTTCGAATCCTCCATTCCCGTGTCCAAGGGCTGGTCGGACGTCTGCTTCGTTCTCCCCGTCGAGGCGTTGCCGGATCTGGTGCGGCTCGCGGTCACGCGTCCTCAGAACAGCGAAAGCTGAGCGCCGGGCCCTTGGGGCACCCGGAAGAGATCGGTCCGCAGGGGCGGGAGCGGACCGTAGCCCAGCCTGCGACAGGCCAGTTCGAAACGGGCGGACAGAAGCCGTGCCCATTCCCCCTGCCCGGTCATGCGCGTGCCCCACTCCGGATCGTAGTCCTGACCGCCATGCAGGTCCCGGACCCGGTTCATGACCCGCGCGGCGCGGTCGGGGAAGCGTTCCGCCAGCCATTCCCGGAACAGCCCGGCCACCTCACGCGGGAGACGCAGGGCGATCATGCTGGCCGCCCGCGCTCCGGCCTGCGCGGCCTGTGCAAGGATCGACTCCAGCTCATGGTCGGTCAGGGCAGGCACGACCGGCGAGACCTGCACGCGCACCGGGATCCCGGCCTCGGACAACCGCCGGATGGTGGCCAGGCGCCGGGCGGGTGATGGGCAGCGTGGCTCCATCGCGCGCGCAACCGCTGGATCCAGAGTCGTCACCGACATCCCCACCGTCGCCAGACCACGGGCTGCCATGGGGGCAAGAAGGTCGATGTCACGTTCGATCAGCGTGCCCTTCGTTGTGATGGTGACGGGATGGCCATGCTCGGCCAGCACCTCGATCAGGCCGCGGGTGATCCGGCGATCCCGCTCGATCGGCTGATATGGATCGGTGCTGGTGCCGAGGGCAAGAACCTTGGGCACATAGCCCCTGCCCCGCAGCTCCCGCGCCAGGACCGCCGGCGCAAGGGGCTTGGCGATGAGGTTCGTCTCGAAGTCCAGACCCGGCGACAATCCAAGATAGGCGTGGGTCGGGCGTGCAAAGCAGTAGATGCAGCCATGTTCGCAACCCCGGTAAGGGTTCAGCGACCGCTCGAACGGGATGTCGGGGGACGTGTTGGCGCTGATGACCTTGCGCGGCCGCTCCTCGGTGACCTGTGTTCGAAAGGGCGGAAGCTCCTCCTCCACGGGCCAGCCGTCATCGAACTTCACGCGCTCATGAGGTTCGAACCTCCCCGAGGCATTGCTGGCGGCGGCGCGGCCGGGGCGCTGGTGGGCTGGGACGGAGGGCGCATCGTCGGGCATGGAGGCAAGTCTAGAACATAAGGGGAACATGGCAAGCCGAGTCGCGGATAAGCTCTTGCCCTTTGGTCGGTTGCGGGGCAGGCGGTGTCGGAATCCGCTGCGACCGGCGAACGCCCCGGGCGCACACAGTCCGCAACAGATTAGACGAGGAGCCGACATGGCCGACGACGAGATCATCCTGTCCGAACTCGACGACGAGGAACTCGTCGCGCAGATGTTCGACGACCTGTACGACGGTCTCAAGGACGAGATCGAGGAAGGCGTGAACATCCTCCTCGAACGCGGTTGGACGCCCTACGACATCCTGACCAAGGCCCTCGTGGGCGGCATGACCATCGTCGGCGCCGACTTCCGGGACGGCATCCTCTTCGTTCCCGAGGTGCTGCTCGCCGCCAACGCCATGAAGGGCGGCATGGCGATCCTGAAGCCCCTTCTCGCCGAGACGGGTGCGCCGCGCGTGGGCAAGATGGTGATCGGCACGGTGAAGGGCGACATCCACGACATCGGCAAGAACCTCGTGTCGATGATGATGGAAGGCGCGGGCTTCGAGGTCGTGGACCTCGGCATCAACAATGCCGTCGAGAAGTACCTCGACGCGCTGGAGGCCGAGAAGCCGGACATCCTCGGCATGTCGGCCCTGCTGACCACGACCATGCCCTACATGAAGGTCGTGATCGACACGATGAAGGAAAAAGGCATCCGGGATGACTATATCGTCCTGGTCGGCGGCGCACCCCTGAACGAGGAGTTCGGTCGTGCCATCGGGGCCGATGCTTATTGCCGCGATGCGGCCGTCGCCGTGGAGACCGCGAAGACTCTTGTCGGACGCAAGCACAACCAAGCTCCCGCCCACTGATGCGGGACTGACGGACGAAGGCCTCGCCCCGGAGGGGCGTGGCCGCGTCCTGCTCATCGCCTGCGGGGCACTGGCCCGCGAGATCCTTGCGCTGAGGGAGGCGAACGGCTGGAGCCATCTCGACCTCCAGTGCCTTCCCGCGATCCTGCACAACTCCCCTGACCGGATCGTGCCCGCCATTGAGGCTGCGGTGACCCAGGCGCGGGGGAGCTACGACAGTATCTTTGTGGTCTATGCCGACTGCGGGACCGGCGGACTGCTCCGCGCCGCCTGCGATCGTTTGGGCGTGTCGATGGTCGAAGGCCCGCACTGCTACAGCTTCTTCGAGGGGAACGAGACCTTCGCGGCTCGGGACGAGTTCACGGCCTTCTACCTGACCGACTTCCTCGTGCGGCAGTTCGATGCCTTCGTCTGGCGGCCCCTTGGCCTCGACCGGCATCCAGAACTGCGGGACATGTACTTCGGCAACTACGAGACGCTGGTGTACCAGGCCCAGACGGACAACCCGGACCTGACCGCGAAGGCCCGCCACTGCGCGGATCGGCTCGGGCTCGCGTTCGAACGGCGCTTCACCGGCTACGGGGACCTCGCGACGGCTCTCGGACGGCTTTAGACCGCCCGACGTGCCGGTCGCCCGGCCAGCCTGGTCAGGCCGCCTCGCGTGCGGCGTCCTGGATCCGGCGGATCATGGCGCGGAGGCCATTGGATCGCTGCGCCGACAGGTGGCTGTCCAGCCCCAGCCGCGCCAGTTCGGCCTGGGCATCGACCTTCCCGACCTCGGCCAGGGGAAGGCCGGAGTAGAGGGCCTTGAGGATCGCGATCAGACCCCGGACGATCGTCGCGTCGCTGTCGCCCTGGAAGTCGAACCGGCCGCCGGACATTTCCGGGTGGATCCAGACCTGCGAGGCGCAGCCACTGACCTTGGTGGCGGGCACCTTGAGCGCCTCGGGCATCGGCGCCATGGCCTTCCCCAGGTCGATCACCTCGCGGTAGCGATCCTCCCAGTCGCCCAGGAACTCGAACGTCTCCGCGATGTCTTCGAAGGCGGGGGTGGCCATGGGCGTCTCCTGCTGTCGACGGGGAGGTAAGGTGCCCTTCCGCCGGAGTCTAGAGGCGCACGGTCACGACGTTCTGGCCCTTCGCCGCCAGGGCCACCTTGCCCTCACAGAGGCGGATCGCCTCCTCTCCGAAGACTTCGCGCCGCCAGCCCTTGAGCGCGGGCAGATCCCGCTCGCCCGCCGCGATGGCGTCCAGGTCCGCCGAGGAGGCGATCAACCGTGCCGCCACACCCTCGCCTTCGGACTTGGCCTTGAGCAGCACGCGCAGCAGGTCCGCCAGGGCCGGGTTGACCTGGAGCTGTTCACGCGAATCGTTCAGGCGCGGAACGTCCTCGGGCCTGTAGGCCGCCGCCCGCTTCACGGACGCGAGGATCCCTTCGGCGATGTCCCCCCTCCGCCCTTCGCGGAGAAGAAGACGGGACTTGGACAGGTCGGCCTCGCTCAGCGGACGCGTCGTGGCGAGCTCGATCAAGGCGTCGTCCTTGAAAACGCGGCTGCGCGGCACGTCCTTGCCCTGCGCATACTCCTCGCGGAAGCGCGCCAACTCGACAAGGGCGGCCATCATCTTGCTCGACCCCGGGCGGGTCTTGACCCGCTCCCAAGCCTTGGCCGGGTCGGTCCGGTAGGTGGCCGGATCCATGAGGACTGCCATCTCCTCACCGACCCAATGCTCCCGGCCGGTGCGCTTCAGCCGTTCCGACAGATGCACATACACGGTCCGGAGATAGGTGACGTCGGCCAGGGCGTAGCGGAGCTGCGCCTCGGACAGGGGCCGGTGCGACCAGTCGGTGAAGCGGGAGGACTTGTCCACCTCGGCCTTGGCGATCTTGCGGACCAAGGTCTCGTAGCTCACCTGGTCGCCAAAGCCGCAGACCATGGCCGCGACCTGCGTGTCGAAGAGCGGCGCGGGAATGACCCCGGCATCGACGAAGAAGATCTCGAGGTCCTGCCGCGCCGCGTGGAAGACCTTCACCACGTCGGGGTTCCGGAACAGGTCGTACAGAGGAGCGAGGCTCAGCTCCCCTCCCGCGAGGGGGTCGACGATGGCGGCCGCGTCCTCGGAGTCGCCGGGATAAGCGATCTGGAGCAGGCACAGCTTGGAGTAATAGGTCCGCTCGCGCAGGAACTCGGTGTCGACGGTAACGAAGGGATGCTGGGCCGCGCGTTCGCAGAAGGCGGCCAAAGCCTCGGTCGTGGTGATGATCTGCATGGACTTGCGACTTAGCTGATTGACGCAGCGTTGAAAAGCCCGTCAGGGCAAGAGGACGGGTGTCCGGTCCCCCATGGCGTAGCGCCGCAGCACCGCAGGGTAGAGCAGATGCTCCTTGACCAGCACCCGCGCCGCCAGGATGTCGGGCGTGTCGCCCGGCTCGATGGGCACGCGCGCCTGCCCGAGAATGGGGCCGTGGTCCAGTTCGTCCGTCACCTCGTGGACGGTGCAGCCATGTTCCCGGTCGCCATTGGCGAGGGCGCGGGCATGGGTGTGGAGGCCAGGATAGAGCGGGAGGAGCGAGGGGTGGATGTTCAGCATCCGTCCTTTCCAGCGTCCGACGAACCCGGGCGTCAGGATCCGCATGAACCCGGCCAGGCAGATCAGGTCGGGCGCATGGGGCGCCAGGGCCGCCTGGAGCGAATCTTCGAACGCCGCCCGATCACCGGCAAAAGGCCGATGGTCGACGACGGCAGTAGCCACGCCGAGTTCACGCGCACGGACAAGGCCGCCCGCGCCCGGATCGTTGGACAGGACAAGCACGGGCGTCGCCGGATGGTCGCCGTGCATGGAGCGCAGGAGCGCCACCATGTTCGAGCCGCCGCCCGAGATAAGGATGGCGACCCGGCGATGCGTCACGCGAGATTGCCCCGATAGGACACGCCCTGCCCTTCGGTCACGGCGCCCAGACGGGTCACCGTCTCCCCCGCCTCGCGAAGTTGCGCAGCCAGGGCTTCGGCCCGGTCCGCTGCGACCACGGCCACCATCCCGATGCCCGAGTTGAAGGTCTTGAGCATCTCGGCTTCGGCGATGCCACCCGCCTGGCGCATCCAGGCGAAGACGGGCGGCAGCGTCCAGGCGCCCAGGTCGATCTCGGCGCCAAGTCCCTCTGGCAGCACGCGCGGCAGGTTTTCGGTCAGGCCCCCGCCGGTGATGTGAGCCAGGGCATGGACCCCGCCAGCGCGGATCGCCGACAGGACAGGCTTCACGTAAAGCCGTGTCGGCGTAAGCAGCGCCTCGCCCAATGAACCGTCCGCAAAGGGGGCGCGATCACTCCAGGACAGTCCCGCCACCTCGGCCACCCGCCGCACGAGCGAGAACCCGTTGGAATGGACCCCGTCCGAGGCCAGGCCCAGCAGGACGTCCCCCGCCACGACGCCTTGCGGCAGGTCGGTCCCGCGCTCCATGGCGCCAACGGCAAAGCCGGCGAGGTCGAAGTCCCCCCCGTGATACATGCCCGGCATCTCGGCCGTTTCGCCGCCGACAAGCGCGCAGCCGCTCTGCTCGCAACCGGCGGCGATCCCGGCGATGACCCTTGCGGCCTCCGCCACCTCGAGCTTGCCGGTCGCGAAGTAGTCCAGGAACAGAAGAGGCTCGGCGCCCTGGCAGACGAGATCGTTCACGCACATCGCCACGAGGTCGATGCCCACGCCGTCCAGATGCCCCGTCTCGATGGCGATCCGCAGCTTGGTGCCGACGCCGTCCGTGGCGGCGACCAGGATCGGGTCCGAGTAGCCTGCCGCCTTGAGGTCGAACAGCGCGCCGAACCCGCCGAGGCCGGCCATCGTTCCCGGCCTTTCGGTCCGGCGGGCGAACGGCTTGATCCGCTCCACGAGCGCGTTGCCCGCATCGATGTCCACGCCCGCCTGCGCGTAGGTCAGCCCGCTCATGCCCGTTCCCCCTTCTGCGACGTGCACCCGTTAGCCCAAGCGTGAGCAAGGGGCCAGAGGTGCTTGACGGGACGCGCCCCCTCTGCGACGGGAGAAACAGGCGGGCCGGTAGCTCAATGGTTAGAGCCGAGCGCTCATAACGCTTTGGTTGGGGGTTCGAGTCCCTCCCGGCCTACCACCTCGCCGGGCTCCTCCGTGCGGGAGACGGCTGGACAGTCATGCGGAGATGTCGAGCCGCCATTCTCATCGGCAACCAAGGATCGCCTGAGCTAGGCATCCGTAACAGCGGGCTCGCTTCGGTCCATCAGCGGGCTGGCATGGCTCGACGCCGGCTCGATCCCGTCTTCCGCTGTCCTGGGAATCAGGCCCTGGCAGGAGAAGCACCCAAGACTTACCGGGCAGGGCCGCCCCCGGATGTTAATCGACGTTTGTGCCGAACAAGGCGAGGACGTTCGGGCCGCGGAAACCAGTCGCATGACAATCGAGGCGACCGAAGCTCAATCGATCGGTGTCGGATAGTCCTGTCGCCACGCCCGGCGCGCTCGCGACGGGTCCGGGGCACCAAGATCGCGTCAAGCATCGTGGGCCCGGCCAACTGATCCGGTCGTCTCCGTGCCTCGCCTTGTCTGCTTTCAGGGGACGCGTGGCCGATCCTGTCGTCCCGGACTCCACCGGCACCGTCGCTGGTCCACGGGCGCACACCGAAGAACACGGATCCGTCGCGCCACCGTCGGCCGCTCGGACCCACGCTATGGAGAGCCATGCCATGCGGTGGTCGGGGCGCGTTCCGACGATCCTCATGGCTTGGCGGCCCGACGCCAAAATTTGACGGCCGATCTCACTTGGCCGGTCAGCAAGTGAGCCTGCCGGCCCGGATGCGTGCGGCGATAGCGTCATCCAACTCAGGGCCACGTTGCCCGATGGACCTCGCTGCAGAGTTCCCTGATTCCCTCCTGTCGACCAACATGCCGCCGAACCTGGCGAGGAACGGCCAGCAGTCGGAGCCGACGCTCCGCCCAGCCACGAACCCCGTCCGGTCCGGGCCCAACGCATTGAATCGGGCCCCAGCCATCCCTCGTCTGGCTGGAAGGAAGCCCTGGTAGGCTGGCACGCGAATTGACCCTGGTCGGGTCTTACAGGGCTGACGGATGGCTCTGGCCCTTTCGAGCAGCGATTGTCTCCTGGGCCCGAACAGGCCTGCGGTAATGTCTCCAGCCAAAGCTCGCGCAACGAGTGGCATTGCTCACGTCCCCGTGATCTGCTGGCCCGGTTCCCCAAGGCCGTGGGAACTGCCAGCCGGGAGAACGTCATCATGATCGCAACAACACAGGACGCGGTCGTGCCGGTTGCCGTACCTGGACTGGTGATCCTGGGTCCCCAGTTTTCCGGCTGGTCGGTTGAGGGCCATCTGGCTGGCTCTGGCGGTATATTTTCCAAGACACCGGGCGGCACGGTCGAACATGGCCTCCTGTCGATCGGACCGTCCGGATATTTCAAGTATCGCTGGCAGTTTGGCTATGTTGGACTGGATTCGTTTTCGTTCACCGTGACGTCGCCCGACGGAACAACCGCCACTGCGACCGTGAGCATGTCCATCGGCTTTCCCATGTCCGCCAGCATCTTGGGAATGGACGGCGGGGACGTGATCATGGGAGACACTCAAGGAAAGAGGACCCATATCGTCTGCGGCGATGGCGCAGACATCGTCCGCACGTATATGCCCGAGACGCAGGACAGCGGCCAAGCCGGCTTCGTCGACGCCGGTCAGGGAAACGACAATGTCGTGGTTCAGGGCACGGCAACCCTGGTCGGGGGCGAGGGCGACGACACGCTCGTATCCGGGCAGGGCTCGATTCTCCAAGGGGGCGCTGGCAACGACCGGCTGATTGGCCCCACGGCATACGGAGGTCTCGGGAACGACGTACTGTATAGCACCGAAGGCAAACTGTACGGGGGAGACGGAGACGACCACCTGTCCGGCCTGAGCCGAACGTCGATGAACGGTGGCTCGGGCAACGACACCTATTACTTTACCAATTGGCAGTTCAAGGCTGGGGCTAACATTCGTGAGAAGGCCGGCGGCGGAATTGATACCGTCACGGCAGCAAATGTCGATCTCCGAGGACTCAGCAACCTTGAGAACATTATCCTCAAGGGAGCGATCCTAAATAAGGTGGGCCATGGCAATCATCGAGCCAATGTGATCACCGGGTCCGGCTGGTACGACACCGAGTACGGCGAAAACGGGAACGACACCCTGGATGGACGGGGTGGGGACGATAGCCTTTATGGCGGACGCGGCGACGATACTCTTCTGGGAGGCGCCAGGGCGGATTATCTGTGGGGAGGAGAGGGAGTCGATCGCCTCGAAGGCGGGACGGGGGCGGATATCTACTACACCGATGGGCTTGACACGATCATCGAGAACGCTCGGAGCGGACACGACGAAGTTCATTCCACCGTCAACCTGCGACTCGCCAAGAACGTGGAGACGCTCGTCCTCGTGGGTCCCAAGGCGGTGGAAGGGACCGGCAATGAAGCGGACAACGAACTTCTCGGCAACAAGCTGGACAACACCTTGGCGGGACGCGCCGGCCATGATCGCCTTGAGGGCGACGACGGCCGAGATGTCCTGCACGGCGGCACTGGCAACGACTGGCTCGACGGTGGCGTTGGCGACGATCTGATGTCGGGCGGCGACGGCGATGACGTGTTCAAGGTCAACTCAGCAGGTGACCGGGTCAAGGAGCAGCCGGGCGACGGCTGGGACCGGATCGACTCCGTCGTCAGCTACGTCTTGCCCGACAACCTCGAGGAACTGGTCCTGCGCTCGGCATCCGCCCTGGACGGCACCGGCAACGAGGACGCGAACCGGCTGGTGGGCACCAACAAGGCCAACAATCTGTTCGGGCTTGGTGGCGCGGATCGACTTGAGGGCAACGCCGGCAATGACACCCTAGATGGCGGCCGGGGGGCCGACCGAATGGAAGGCGGCGTGGGCGACGATCTTTTCATGGTGGACAACCACGGAGATCGCGTGATCGAGGATTTGGTGGGGGGCTACGACTTCGTCGTGACCCGCGTCACCTTCGCCCTGCCCGCCAATGTCGAGGAATTGTTCCTGGCGGACGGCGCCGGCGCGATCTCAGGGACGGGGAACCGCCTGAACAACTATATCGAAGGAAACGCCTCGGACAACACCTTGCGAGGCGGCGAAGGAATGGACGAACTTTACGGCTGGCTGGGGGACGACGTCCTTTACGGTGGTGGTGACTCGGATGCCTTCATCTACAACGGCGGACACGACCGGGCGGCCGATTTCAAGGTCGGGCAGGATCAGATCGTGTTCGAAGACGCAGTCTATGATGAAAGAGCACTGACCGAGGAAGAACTGCTCGACCATGCCAAGATCGTGTCCGGGAACGCGCTGTTCGATTTCGGAGACGGCGACGTTCTCACCGTGGCCGGCGTGAAGAATCTCGATGACCTTAGGGGATCTCTTTATTACTTCTAGGCTGCTGTCGAGATTGCCGGCCGCGGCACGTAGCTTCGCATGGGTCCGCCGCTGCGGCCTCTGGTTCGACCTCGCTGACCAGAGAAAGGGGCGATCATGAACTGATCCTGGCGTGCATCAGCCCCGTTCTGGCAGGGCTGTTACCTTGGCTGCTGGCGGTTTCATGACCCGAGGAGGCGCCGATCCGCGGTTGGCCTCCGCAACCGAACATCTCATCGCAGGTCGGGATCAAGGTCCATCCTTCGGTGCCCTACAGGCGCAGAGCGTAGCAGGAGCGGACCCGACCTTCAGTGGCTTCGGGGTGCCTGTCCTTTTCGGCGGTCCCCTATACAGTTGTGCCTCGCTTCCAAGTCAGGCCAGAGAGCCCTTATCCTGCTGTGAGGAAAACGTCCGTTCACATCTGTGCCTTGGACATGTGCGCAGCAGAGAGTACGGGTAGAATGGGTGCAAGCCATGTAGCACATCGGCGCAATTCCGAAGATCACCTTGGAAATTCACGCGTCGATTGCATGACGAACAACCAGTCGGCGGTGCAGCGACTGACTTAAATCATCTTTACGTCTCGCGCCCAACAAGGGAACGTTCATTCTGCCGCCTCGAAAGGCGCATTGGTGCGACGTCGACCAGAAATCGGTCGACAGAAAACCTGTTGCCTGGGCACTGGCCATGCCCAACGCAAGGATCCGTCATTCTTATGCCTCTGACTTGCATGACGGACCCGGCATTGTGCGTGAATTATCGCACCCGCTGCGGCATAGCGCGAGCCTCGCGCTTCAGCTTGGACCCAGGCTCTGGCAATCCAGTGGCGTGCATCGCGCTTTCCAGGGATGGCATTCCTTTCTCGTGTGCGTCCGCCCGTCTGCAAGACCCGCCTTGCGAGCAGAGAAGGGATCGGAGCTTCCCTGCAACTCCTTGATCGCAGAAGCTTTGCAGCGGACCCTCCACTCTTCTTGGGGCTTAGCCGGCCCTCCAGAGTTCAGGAACGCTGGGCCGTCGATCACCCCGACCGTGGACGCGCCGCTAGGCCGACTTGCGAGTAGGACGAGGCTGCGGGGGTCCTGCAGCCTATCGTGCGAGCGGCCACTTCGGTCATGCCTTCACCCGCTGGGAGGTCGGGTCGTACATCGGGGAAAGGCTGGCCTCGGCGTCGTAGACCCGCCCGGCGACCTCGATGGCGTAGCTGGACGACAGCATCTCATCCGCAGCTTCGCCTTGCGCACGACAGGGAACGTAGCCCAAGCCAACGGCTGCGCCCAGCGCGTGCCCGTAGTTGCCCGAGGACAGCTGGCCCACGATGCGGTTGTCGCGCAGGATCGGCTCGTTATGGAAGAGGAGCGGCTCCGGGTCCTTGAGGCGAAACTGCATGAGGCGGCGCGCCAGGCCTGCCTCGCGCTTGCGCAGGACCGCCTCGCGCCCCAGGAAGTCGCCTTTCGCGGTCTTGACCGTGAACCCCAGGCCCGCCTCAAGCACGTGGTCCTCGTCGGTGATGTCATGGCCCCAATGCCGGTAGGCCTTCTCGATGCGGCACGAATCCATCGCGTGCAGGCCGCAGAGCCTTAGACCCAGGGGCTCGCCCGCCTCGATCAGCGCCTCCCACACATGAGCCGCCTGATCGGCCGAGACATAGAGTTCCCAGCCGAGCTCGCCCACATAGGTCACGCGGTGCGCGCGGGCGAGGCCCATTCCGATCTCGATCTCCTGCGCGGTCCCGAAGGGGAAGGCCTCGTTCGAGAAGTCGTTGGGCGACACGAGGGCCAGAACCTCGCGCGCCTTCGGGCCCATGAGCGGCAGCACGGCTTCTCCAGCGGTGACGTCGAGGATCGTCACCACATCATCACCGACGTGCCGGCGCAGCCAGGCGAGGTCTCGTTGCAGCGTGGCCCCGGGGACCACGAGGAAGAAAGATGTCTCCGACAACCGGGTGACGGTCAGATCGCTCTCGATGCCGCCCCGCTCGTTCAGCATCTGCGTGTAGACGAGCCGCCCGGCATCCACGTCCATCCAGTTGGCGCAGAGCCGCTGCAGGAAGCCGAGGGCGTCAGGCCCGTCCACGCGGATCTTGCCGAAGGAGGACATGTCGAGAAGACCGACGCCGGTCCGCAGCGCCATGTGCTCTTCGCGTTGGTTGTCGAACCAGTTTTGGCGGCTCCAGCTGTAGCGGTACTCACGTTCCTGCCCCGGACGGGCGAACCAGTTGGCCCGCTCCCATCCGGCGGTTTCACCGAAGACGGCCCCCCGCATCTTCAGATGCTCGTGCAGGGGCGAGCGGCGCACGCCGCGGGCAGTCGCCGGCTGGCGGTATGGGAAGTGATCGGCGTAGAGCAGCCCGAGAGTCTCGGTCACCCGTTCCCGCAGATAGCGGCGGTTCTTCTGGAACGGCTGGGCGCGGCGGATATCCACCTCCCAAAGGTCGAAGGGCGGCTCCCCGTCATGCATCCATTGGGCCAGCGCCATGCCCGCGCCGCCGGAGGACACGATGCCGATCGAGTTGTAGCCCGCCGCGACCCAGTAGCCGCGCAGCTCGGGCGCCTCCCCCAGGTAATAGCGGTCATCGGGCGTGAAGCTCTCGGGGCCGTTGAAGAAGGTGTGGATTCCCGCCTTGGACAGCATCGGCATGCGATGGATCCCCATCTCGAGGATCGGCTCGAAGTGGTCGACATCCTCGGGGAGCTGGTCGAACTCGAAGCTTTCGGGGATGCCCTCCATTCCCCAGGGCTTGGCCACTGGCTCGAACGCGCCCAGCAGCATCTTGCCCGCGTCGGTCTTGTAGTAGGCGCATTCGTCGGGAACGCGCAGCACGGGCAGCTCCGTCAGCCCCTCGATCGCCTCGGTGACGATGTAGAAGTGCTCGCAGGCGTGGAGAGGCAGGGTCACCCCGTTCCGGGCGGCCAGGTCGCGGCCCCACATGCCACCGCAGTTCACCACGAGATCGGCGGCGATGTGGCCCGTCTCCTCGCCCCGCTCCCAATCGACGCCGGTCACGCGCCCGCCGGCCTGCCTCACGGCCGTGACCTTCACGCCCTCGGCGATCAACGCCCCGCCCGCACGCGCGCCCTTGGCGAGCGCGAGAGCGATGTTGGCGGGGTCGGCCTGACCGTCCCCGGGCAGGTGGACACCCGCGACGACGCCGTCGAGGTTGAGATGCGGGTAAAGGTCGCCGACTTCGGAGGGCGACAGTTCGCGCACCTCCACGCCAAAGGCCCGCGCCATGCTGGCCTGCCGGAAGATCTCCTCCCGGCGCTCCCGGGTCAGGGCCGTGGTGATCGACCCGCATTGCCGAAAGCCGGTGGCGAGCCCCGTCTCGGCCTCCAACCGCGTGTAAAGGTCCGCCGAGTACTTCGCGAGCCGCGTCATGTTCTGGCTGGCGCGCAGCTGTCCGATCAGGCCCGCCGCGTGCCAGGTCGTCCCTGACGTGAGCTTCTTGCGCTCCAGGAGAACGATGTCCGTCCAGCCGAGTTTGGCCAGGTGATACGCCACCGAGCAGCCCGAGATGCCGCCTCCGACGATGACGACGCGGGCGGCTCGCGGCAGCGTAACCATGACGGATCCTCTGTGATCAGGTGGCAGACTGGCAGGCAGCATCAATGGACCCTCGTGAAAAATCAACCATGATTTTCACCTAGACGGATGACTATCTGAATGCTTCACGCTGGGAGAGCTTGATGCTTCTGATTCCTGAACAGGCCGCTATAATGAGATCGGAGGGACAGAACAGTCATGTCACGACAGATCGGGCACGACCTTCGCGCACTTCGGCAGGCCCGCGATCTGACGCTTCGCGAGGTGGCTGCGGCGGTCGGGCGGTCGGTCGGCTGGCTCAGCCAGATCGAGCGCGGTCAGAGCACCCCGTCGGTCCGCGACCTGGGTCTCCTGGCCGAGCAGTTCGGGATCAGCATCAGCTTCTTCTTCCGCTCTGCCGGCCGGGACGAAGCCGAGCGGGGGCTGATCCAGCGCGCCGCCGACCGGATGCCCATCGGCACGACGGAAAGCGGGCTGGTCGAGGAGTTGCTCTCGCCGAACCTCAACGGGGGGTTCGAGATGATCCGGACCGTGTTCGCGCCGGGCGCCAGCAGCGACGGTCCGGTTTCGCCCCGAGGGGCGGAACATGGCGGCGTGCTGATCGAGGGACGCCTCCATCTGAGGGTCGGCGAGCGGGAGTTCATGCTGGACGCTGGAGACAGCTTCCAATTCGCGGGACAGGATTATGCTTGGCGCAACGACTCGTCCGTAGCAGCTGTGGCGCTCTGGGTCGTTGCGCCTCCAGTCTACTGATCCCAGAGGCTCCAAGGATCCTGACTTTCTGGCCAGCCTGAGGAAATCGCCAGGCCCAGCTTGGGCCCACGAACAGGACAGCAACGGCGGCGCGATGCACAGGCCGGTCCCGCCAACGACGCGATCCAGCGATCGTTCGAAGCAAGCAGATGACTTGCCGAGGGTGCGCCCTTGGTCGCTCTCCCGAGCGGGTCCAGAACCGTGGAGGATCGCCGCCGCGTCCGGGACAGGCCGGAGCCCGCCGCAGTTCCAGCAATCGCGTCTTGCGACAATCACCTTTCGAACGGAGGCTTCTGTAAGACGGTCAGGACCTTGATCTCTTGGGCCTCAGGCACGTGGCCAAGTGCTGATCCGTGCACGGTTCGCGGTCGCCGTCCGGCGGCCACGGAAGGTGCCACGATGCCGCTTGAGAGGGACCGAAGCGCAGCCTGTGATCCTCCGACGATCCGGTACTACCAGCCTGCCTGAGGCCCGCTATGTGCTGACGCGCCGCACCAGCGCGTTTGTCGGAACGGGATCCATGGCCGAGCACACCGCCCAGCGCCATCGTAGCTACCTGCGCGACCGTCAGGACGAGGACTCGGCCCGGGTCAGCTTCGCCGAACTCTTCTTCGATCTGGTCTTCGTGTTCGCGGTCACGCAGTTATCGCAATACCTGTTGAACCATCTCGAAGCCGAAGGGGTGTTCCGGGGATCGGTGCTGTTCATGGCCACCTGGTGGCTCTGGATCACCACGTCCTGGGCCACGAACCGCCTCGACCCGGACCGATCGCTCGTTCGGATGCTGATCTTCGCCCTGATGGTCGTCGGCCTGCCGTTCGCCATCTCCATTCCCCTGGCCTACGAGGGGCTGGGCCTGCTGTTCGCCGTCACCTACGTGGCCATGCAGCTTGGCCGTTCGGTGTTCATGGTCTGGGCGCTGAAGGACGAAGACGACGGCCAGCGGGCCACCTTCGAAAGGGTCTCGATCTGGTTCGTGATCTCGGGCGTGCTTTGGATCACCGGCGGCTTTCTGGACGGCGACCTGCGATCCGCGCTCTGGACCGTCGCGCTGATGCTTGACATCGGCGTGCCCTGGATGGGTTTCTGGGTTCCCGGGCATGGACGTTCCCCCGCGAGCGAGTGGGACATCGAGGGAGAGCACCTCGCTGAACGCTGCGCGTTGTTCATCATCATCGGACTTGGGGAATCCCTGCTCGTGACGGGGCAAAGGATGGCCACCCTCGAGTGGGATGCGGTGACGATGACGGCCTTCGCCGTCGCGCTGGCCGGATCGCTGGTGATGTGGTGGATCTACTTCGACGAAGGGGCAAAGCGCGGGACCGAAGCGATCGAACGGTCGGCCGACCCCGGTCGCCTGGCCCGCTTCGCCTATACCTATGTCCACCTTCCCATCGTGGCGGGCATCGTGCTGTCGGCCGTCGGGGACAAGCTGCTGCTCGCTCATCCGGAGGACACGCCGGGCCTTGCTTCGACCCTCGTGCTCCTGGGCGGGCCTGCGGTGTTCCTGGCCGGCAACTTTCTGTTCAAGGACGCGACCAGCCACCGCTGGCCGGTCTCGCACCTGATCGGACTGATCGCGCTCGCCGCCGCCCTGCCGGTCGCGGGCCTGTTCTCGACGCTGGGGCTGGCGGCCTATGCCACGGCCGCCCTTGTGGCCGTGGCCGTGCTGGAGCGTCTCTTGCGGCGATCCCGCGCCGGCGCGCGGTCACTGATCGAGTGACCGCGCGCCCCGGACGGGCCTCACAGGCCCTTCAGGTCTTCGGGCAGGAGTTCTTCGGGCCAGTTCTGGAAGCAGACGGGCCGAAGCCAGCGACGAATGGACAGCGTGCCCACCGAGGTCGCCCCGAAGTTGGTGGACGCCGGGTAGGGTCCGCCGTGGACCATGGCGTCGGCCACCTCGACCCCGGTCGGGAAGCCGTTCGCCAGAAGGCGGCCGGCCTTGCGCTCCAGCACGGGCGTGAGCTGCTGCGCCAGCGCCGTGTCGCCCGCGTCGAGCTGGAGCGTGACGGTGAGCTGGCCCTCCATGGCTTCGGCCACAGCCAAGATCTCGTCCTGGTCTCGCGCGCGCACCACGAGGCCCAGTGGCCCGAACACCTCATGGGCGAGATGAGGCTGGCTCAGGAAGTGCTCGCCCGAGACCTCGTACAGGAACGGGGTGGCGTTGCGGCCCGACGACTCGGTTTCGTGCAGCGCGCGCACGCCCTGCCCGCCGGCGATGCGCGCCCGGCCCTCGCGGTAGGCCGAGGCGATGCCGTCGGTGAGCATGGTCTGCGCCTGCACCGCCGCCAAGGCCGTGACGGTGGCCTGAGCAAAGCTCTCGACCTGCGGCCCATCAAGCAGCACGGCGATACCCGGGTTGGTGCAGAACTGCCCTGCCCCCATGGTGAGCGAACCCGCCCAGCCCGCCGCGATCTGCCCCCCGCGCGCCGACAGCGCCTCGGGCAGCACGAACATCGGGTTGACGGAGCCCAGCTCGCCGAAGAAGGGGATCGGCTCGGGACGGCGGGCGCACAGGTCGAACAAGGCGCGGCCCCCGGTCAGCGAGCCGGTGAAGCCCACGGCCCGGATCAACGGGTGCTGCACCAGCGCCTCGCCCGTCTTGCGGTCGCCGCCCTGAATCAGGGCGAAGACGCCGCGCGGCAGGTCGAGCGCCTCGATGGCGGCGAGCACCGCCTCGGCGACGATCTCGCCCGTGCCCGGGTGCGCGGAGTGGCCCTTGACCACCACCGGGCAGCCCGCCGCCAGCGCCGAGGCCGTGTCACCCCCGGCCACCGAGAAGGCCAGCGGGAAGTTGGAGGCGCCGAACACCGCAACCGGACCGATCGGCCGCTGGATCAGCCGCAGGTCCGGGCGGGGCAGCGGCGCGCGATCAGGCAGCGCGCGGTCGTGCCGGCGATCAAGATACCCACCTTCGCGGATGTGCGACGCGAACAGCCGAAGCTGCCCCATGGTGCGGCCCCGCTCGCCCTCGAGCCGCGCCCGGGGCAGGCCGGTTTCCAGGTGGCCGATCTCGGTGATCGCGGCGCCGCGCGCCTCGATCTCGTCCGCGATGCGCTCGAGGAACTGGGCGCGTGCCTCGCGGCTCAGCGCGGAATAGGCCGGAAAGGCCTCCTCGGCCGCCTGCACGGCGCGGTCCACCAGCGCGGGACTGCCCGCCGAGAACTCGCGTCCTTCGCCTGTCCAGGGAGAGGACCGGAACGTCCCCTCGCCCGCGACCCACTCCCCCGCGATCAGGTGCCGGCCTTGGGCCGGCCCCATGGTTCCGCCGTCCGCCATGATGATAACCTCCGTCTTGCGGCGCGCAATCTGGCCCCCGTCGTCCCGGATGTCCACTCCGGGCGCGACATTTCCGACATGCGCCCAGAGACGGGCGTTGAGACAGACATCGATGGGGGGTCCTGTCGTTACGTTTCGCGGATGTAAATCAGCAAGGGCCCGCAGCGCCGTGAAATCCGACATCCCGAGCACGGAAGTTTACAGCCGTTACAGCAATTCCGTAAAGTTCATGACAAAAGTGTGGCGCACCGGAACCTTTGCAGGACGGGCGGTTGCACTTCCCGTATTGGTTGGGTGGGATGGAGCGCCGGGCAGCATCGCCCGGAGAGGAGAGCCGGAGCGCCAGACGGCCCCGGCACGAGGAGGAGGAACGGATGCTCGACCATGAGCTACGGGACGGCCGTGGGGCTTCTGGGGACGCGGGCGCGTCCGCGCAATCGGTGGCCGAGAGCTACAGCCGCAACTACGCGGAATCGCTGTCAGAGCCCGACAGGTTCTGGGCCGAGCAGGCCAGACGGATCGACTGGATCAAGCGCCCGACCAAGATCAAGAACACGTCCTTTGCGCCGGGCAACGTCTCGATCAAGTGGTTCGAGGACGGCACCCTGAACGTGTCGGCGAACTGCATCGACCGGCATGTCGCACGCGATGGGGATCGCGTGGCGATCATCTGGGAGCCGGACAACCCCAAGGCCGACGTTCGCCGCATCACCTACCGGGAGTTGCTCGAGGAAACCTGTCGGCTCGCGAACGTGCTCAAGGACCAGGGCGTGAACAAGGGCGACCGGGTCGTCATCTATCTGCCCATGATCCCCGAGGCTGCGTTCGCCATGCTGGCCTGCGCGCGCATCGGTGCCGTCCATTCGGTGGTGTTCGGGGGCTTCTCGCCCGACGCGCTGGCGAACCGGATCAACGATTCGGGCGCCAAGGTCGTCATTACGGCGGACTTCGCCCCGCGCGGCGGCAAGACGACCCCGCTCAAGAGCAACACGGACGCTGCCCTCCTGCACTGCCGGGACGACGTGAAGTGCCTCGTGGTCAAGCGGACCGGCGGACAGACGCATTGGACGAACGGGCGGGACATCAACCTGACCGAGGCCATGCTGCAGGCCTCGCCCTACTGCCCCTACGCCGAGATGGGAGCCGAGGACCCGCTCTTCATCCTTTATACCTCCGGCTCGACCGGAAAGCCGAAGGGCGCGGTGCATACCTCGGGCGGATACCTCACCTACACGTCCCTGACGCACGAGGTCTGCTTCGACTACCAGCCGGGCGACATCTGGTGGTGCACGGCGGACGTGGGCTGGGTCACCGGCCACAGCTACATCGTCTACGGCCCGCTGGCGAACGGCGCGACCGTCCTGATGTTCGAAGGGATCCCCACCTGGCCCGACGCCGGCCGGTTCTGGGACATCGTCGACAAGCACAAGGTCACGCACTTCCACAGCGCGCCCACCGCGATCCGCTCGCTGATGGCGCAGGGTCCGGAATGGGTGGACAAGCACGACCTGTCGTCGCTCCGGCTTCTGGGCACGGTGGGCGAGCCCATCAATCCCGAGGCCTGGAACTGGTACCATCAGCACGTCGGCAAGGGAAAGCTGCCCATCATCGACGCCTACTGGCAGACCGAGACCGGCGGCCACCTGATCTGCCCGCATCCCAAGGCGACGCCGCTGAAGCCGGGCTCGGCCACGACGCCGTTCTGGGGCATCAAGCCGGTCGTGGTCGATGCATCCTCCGGCCAGGTTCAGGAGGACACCAAGACCGAGGGCGTGCTCTGCATCGCGGACTCCTGGCCCGGGCAGATGCGGACCGTCTGGGGCGACCACAAGCGGTTCGAGGAAACCTACTTCTCCCAGTATCCGGGCTATTACTTCACCGGGGACGGCTGCCGTCGCGACGAGGACGGCTACTACTGGATCACCGGGCGCGTGGACGACGTGCTCAACGTGTCCGGCCACCGGATGGGCACCGCCGAGATCGAGAGCGCGCTCGTCGCCCATGAATGCGTGGCCGAGGCTGCGGTCGTCGGCTACCCGCACGACATCAAGGGCCAGGGCATCTACGCCTATGTCACCCTGATGCGGGGCGTCGAGCCGACCGAGCAGCTTCGCCTGGATCTCGGCAACTGGGTCCGGCAGGAGATCGGTCCGATTGCCAAGCCCGATCTCATCCAATGGGCTCCGGGACTTCCCAAGACCCGGTCGGGCAAGATCATGCGCCGCATCCTTCGCAAGATCGCCGAGAACGACTTCGGCGCGCTTGGCGACACCTCGACCCTGGCCGATCCGACGGTCGTGGACGAGTTGATCAACAACCGCATGAACCGCGCCAAGGACTGACAGACGACTCCGGCCCGGGGGGAACCGGGCCGGACACCCCCAAGGACGGACCGCGACGGGGCGACACCTTCCCAAGAGGAGGGGATGGCGGAGCCTTGCCAAACGCCGCGGAACGACATCGCCGGCAACGAACGGCCCCAAGAGGAGGAAGTTATGGCATCGATCGATATGGGGACGGACATCAACCGGACCCGTCCCATGACCCGGGAGGAGAAGAAGGTCATCATGGCCTCCTCCGCGGGCACCATCTTCGAATGGTACGACTTCTATCTGTACGGCTCGCTCGCCGCGATCATCGGCGCGCAGTTCTTCACGCCCTTCCCCGAGGCCACGCGCAACGTCTTCGCGCTCCTGGCCTTCGCGGCGGGCTTCATCGTGCGTCCCTTCGGCGCGCTGGTGTTCGGGGCGCTGGGCGACCTCGTGGGCCGCAAGTACACGTTCCTGATGACCATCCTCATCATGGGGGCCTCGACCTTCCTGGTGGGCCTGCTGCCCAACTACTACCAGTGGGGCGTGGCGGCGCCGGTCATCCTGATCGCGCTGCGGATGCTGCAGGGCCTCGCGCTGGGCGGAGAATATGGCGGCGCGGCCGTGTACGTGGCCGAACACGCCCCCATCGGGCGCCGCGGCTACTACACCGCCTTCATCCAGACGACGGCGACGCTGGGGCTCCTGCTCTCGCTCATCGTCATCATCTCGGTGCAGGGCTACGTGAACGGCAACTATGCCGACCAGCCGGTGCTGGACGCGGCCGGCGCGGCAATGATGAACGCCGATGGCACGCCGATGATGCAGAAGGCGTTCAACGCCTGGGGCTGGCGGATTCCGTTCCTCGGGTCGGTCATCCTGCTGCTGGTGTCGCTCTACATCCGCCTACAGATGCATGAATCGCCCGCCTTCAAGAAGATGAAGGAAGAGGGCACCGCCTCCAAGGCCCCCCTCAAGGAAGCCTTCGGCAACTGGAAGAACGGCAAGTTCGCCCTGATCGCGCTCTTCGGCCTCACCGCCGGGCAAGCCGTGGTCTGGTACTCGGGCCAGTTCTACGCGCTGTTCTTCATCCAGAACGTCGTCAAGGTGGACAGCTTCTCGGCCAACGTCTTCGTGGCCTGGTCGCTGATCCTGGGCACCGGCGGCTTTCTGTTCTTCGGCTCCCTGTCGGACCGCATCGGCCGCAAGCCGATCATCCTGGCCGGCTGCCTGATCGCCGCCCTCACCTACTTCCCGGTGTTCGAGGCGCTGACCCGGATCGCGAACCCCGCGCTCCATGCGGCGCAGCAGACCCCGGTCACCGTGACGGCCAACCCCGAGGATTGTTCGTTCCAGTTCAACCCGACGGGAACGGCCAAGTTCACCTCGTCCTGCGACATCGCCAAGGCGCAGCTCGCCCGCACCTCCGTCAACTACACCACCGTCGAGGACCCGAACGCCACCACGGCGACGATCCAGATCGGCGACGCCGTCATCAACTCCTACGATGCGGCGGCAGTGACGGGCGATGAGGCCAAGGCCGCCAAGACCGCCTTCGAAACTTCGGTCAACGACGCGCTGAAAGGCGTGGGCTACCCGCTCGTGGCGGCCGACAACACCTCCGTCGCGGTGGCGTCGAACTTCTTCGACATCTTCACCGGCCAGAAGCTCGCCATCGTGGCGATCCTCACCTACCTGATCCTGCTCGTCACCATGGTCTACGGTCCCATCGCCGCCATGCTCTGCGAGCTGTTCCCGACCCGGATCCGCTACTCGGGCATGTCGCTGCCGTACCACATCGGCAACGGCTGGTTCGGGGGCCTGCTGCCCGCGACCGCCTTCGCGATCTCGGCACAGACCGGCAACATCTACTCGGGCCTGTGGTACGCCATCATCGTCGCGGCGATGACGGTGGTGATCGGGGCGATCTTCGTGCCCGGCGGCACGCAGAACAAGTCCATGTTCACCGACGATCCGGAGCACAAGCTCCACCACTGACGCCGGACCTCCGGTCCAGCCGCCGCCCCCGGAGCCCACTCCGGGGGCGGTTCGCGTTCAGGGCATCATCCGCAGAACGACATGCCGGATCGCCATCACCAGCGCGAGCAGCAGCAGGTTGGCCAGGATCCCCACGGCCACCAACTGCCAGAGCGGCAGCCCCTCCTCGCGGCCGGTGGTCATGGGGATGATGAAGGCCACGAACAGGACGCCAAAGCCCAAAGGCGTCCAGCGGCCCGTCACAGCCTCGGTCCGCAGCATCGTGACGACCAGCGCCACGAGCAGCCCCAGTCGGAACGGGTCCGTGAGTTGCGCGGAGAGAATCTCGCCGAGAGTCATGGCACGGTGTCTCCTTGTCGGTCTTGCCTTTCAAAGACTAGGCCGCCCGCAAAGACGGCCCAAGGGCCTACAGGAGGCCGCGTCCCGCCAGGTTCCGCATCAGAGCGCCCGCCCCAAAGGTCCATTCGGGGGCCTCGGTGGCCAGCCGAACGGTGTTCACAAGGCGGCCCAGCGGCGGCGCGGCGATGGTGACGACATCGCCCGGATGGTGCGTGAAGCCCTGCCCCGGCGCGTCCCGATCCTCGGTCGGCGCGAAGAGCGTGCCGAGGTAGAGCATGAACCCGTCCGGATACTGGTGGTGACGCCCCCTTGTCTGGGCCACCAGGTCCAGCGGGTCGCGGCTGATCTCGGACATGCTGGAGCGCCCTTGCAGGATGTGGCCGTCCTCCCCCTCGACTTGCAGCGACAGCTCCAGGCGGCGGACCTCCTCCATGCCGAAGCCGTCGTCCAGAAGCCGGATGAACGGCCCGATCGAGGCCGAAGCGTTGTTGTCCTTGGCCTTGCCGAGCAGAAGCGCCGACCGGCCTTCGACATCCCGCAGGTTCACGTCGTTGCCCAGCGTCGCCCCGCGGACGCGCCCGCGCGAATCCACCGCCAGCACGACCTCGGGCTCCGGGTTGTTCCAGCGGGACACCGGATGCAGCCCGACATCCGCTCCCCAGCCGACGGCCGCCAGAGGCTGGCACTTGGTAAACACCTCGGCGTCGGGGCCGATCCCGACCTCCAGGTACTGCGACCACAGCCCTTCCTGTTGCAGCAGGCGCTTGACCTCCTCCGCCTCCTCGGACCCGGGCACGAGATCGCGGAGCCGTTCGCCCACGACGGCGCTGACCCGGCCCCGGATCGCTTCGGCACGGGTGGGATCGCCCCCGGCACGCTCCTCGATCACCCGTTCGATCATGGACCGGGCAAAGGTCACGCCGCAGGCCTTAATCGCCTGAAGATCTGCGGGCGCGAGCAGCCTGGTCGCGTCCGGGTCGCCGGACCGCGCCGCCCCGAGGCTCGCCGCCGCGATCTCCTCGACCGACCCGACGTCGTCACCAGTCGCGCCCGCCACGAAGTCCAGGAGGTCGTTGCGGTCGAGCAGCGCGCTCATGGTCGGCACCTCGGCCGAGGTGATGTCCAGAAGCCGTCCGCCGCGCAGGGCCACCACGGCCGGTCCCCGGCCCGCGCGCCAGATCCGCCCCACGAAAATTCCCTCGGCCGGCAAGGCCAGAGTCGCGTCGTCCATGTCAGTCCTCCCTGTCTCGGGCCAGATTGTCAGGCTGCGGCCGCGACCGGAAGGGCGGCCTACTCGGCCGGGGCGCCGTGATCCGGCGGCGCCGGAAACAGCCCCGACGCCCACCGCCCAAGGCTGTCCATGAAGGTCAGCGCGACCGGCACCACCACCAGGGTCAGCAAGGTCGAGGATATCAGGCCCCCGATGACCGCGTGGGCCATGGGCGCGTTCTGTCCGCTCCCGCCATGCAGGTTGAGAGCGAGCGGCAGCATCCCGAAGATCATGGCAAGCGTGGTCATGACGATCGGCCGGAACCGGGTCTGGCCCGCCTCGACCAGAGCGTCATACAGGTTCGCTCCATCCCGGACCCTCTGGTTCGCGTTGTCCACCAGCAGGATCGCATTCTTCACGACCAGTCCCATCAGCATCACCACGCCGATGACCGAGAACATGTTCAGCGTCGAGCCTCCGACCAGGAGCCCGATCAGCACGCCGCTGATCGAGAACGGCAGCGACATCATGATCGCCAGCGGCTGGAGGAAGCTGCCGAACTGCGACGCCAGCACCAGGTAGATGAACACGACCGCAAGGACGAGCGCCGTCTGCGCCGACTGTCCTCCTTCCTCCAGCTGCTCGCCTTCGCCGCCTTCGGTGATCCGGTAGCCCAGAGGCAGGTCGACGGCCGCAACGGCGCGGGACACCTCGGCGCGCACGTCGCCCAACGCGCGGTCGGAGATGTTGGCATCGATGGTGATGTTTCGGAGGCCATCGGACCGGCTGATCTGGGTGGCCCCCGTCGAGGGCACCAGCCGCACCACCTGGTCGAGCCGGATGAACCCGCCGCCATCCCCCGTCGCGATCGGCAGGGCCCCCAAGGCAAGGGCGTCGTTCCTCAGCGCCTCGGGCAGTTGCACGTTGATCTCATGGCTCAGCCCCTCGGGCGAGGTCCAGTCGCCGACCCGCTGGCCGCCCAGGAGGGTGGACAGCGTCCCGGCGACCGTCTCGAGGTTCACCCCAAAGTCCTCCGCCGCCGCCCGGTCAAGCCGCACGGCCAGGGTCGGCTGCACGTCCTCCAGGCTCGAGGTCACGTCGGTGATGCCGTCGATGGCCCGCAGCCGCGCCATCAGCTCCTCGGCCAGCCGCTCCAGCGCGACGAAGCTGTCGCCCCCGATCGTCAGTTCCAGTGGCGAGGCGATGGCCCCGAACCCGTTCGCCGCCCCCAGATTCACGTCGATGCCCGGCACGACCCGGAGCGCCTCGCGCACGGCCCGCGTCATCTGCTGGGGCGTCCGGTCGCGGTCCTCGGCGGGCACGAGCGTCACGTTCACCGTCGCCCGCGTCGATCCGCCTGCGTTCATGCCCGAATTGATGGTGGCATAGGTCCGCTCCACCTCGGGGAAGGAGGTGATGATCGCATCCACCTGCCGGACCTTGGCGGCGGTGTAGTCGAGGGACGATCCCGCCGGAGTCTCGAACCGGACGCGGAACTCGCCCGTATCCACGGTGGGCTGGAACTCCACCCCGATCCGCGGCACCAGCATCAGGCTCGCCCCGAGAGCGAGGAACGCGGCCAGTAGCGTCGTGTACCGATGCCGGAGCACGATGCGGACCAGCCGCCCGTAGCCGCGGGCCAGCGCCTCGAAGGCCCGGTCGAACTGGTGGACGGCGCGCCAGATCGGCCCCTTGCGGCTGCGCGGGTCCACGGCCGGATCGTACCACACCGACGACATCATCGGGTCGAGCGTGAAGGCGACGAACAGGGAGATCAGGACCGCCACGGACACCGTGACCCCGAACTGGAGGAAGAACCGTCCGATGATGCCTTCCATGAAGGCGACCGGCAGGAAGACCGCCACGATCGAGAACGTCGTGGCGAGCACGGCGAGCCCGATCTCGTCGGTCCCCTCGAGCGCGGCGCGACGGTGGGACTTCCCCATGTTGAGATGGCGGACGATGTTCTCGCGCACCACGATGGCGTCGTCGATCAGCAGGCCGATGGCGAGGCTCAGCGCCAGCAGCGTCATGATGTTGAGCGTGAAGCCCAGCATCCAGAGCACCGTCATCGTGCCGATCACCGAGATGGGCAGCGTCAGGCCGGTGATCAGGGTGGACCGCCAGGAGTTCAGGAACAGGAACACGATGACGGTGGCCAGGGCCGCGCCCTCGATCAGCATGGACTGGACGCTTTCGAAGCTGTCCTCCACCTCGACCGCGTTGTCGCGCACCACATCGATGCTCGCGCCTTCGGGCAGGGCACCATCCAGCAGCTCGGCGATGGCGGCTCGGACCTCCTGCGCGACCTCGACGGTGTTGGCGCCCTGCTGCTTGATGATGTCGATGGCCAGCGCCCGCTCGCCGTCCAGCAGGGCGAGCGAGGTCGGCTCGGACTCCCCCTGGGCCACGGTCGCCACGTCCCGCAGTCGCACGGGCTGCCCGTTCTGGCTGCCCACGGTGATGCCTAGAAAGTCCTGGGCGTCGCGGATCCGCCCCTCCACGGTCACGGTCTGCACGTCGGTCCGCGACTTCAGGCTGCCCGCCGGGCGGTCCTGGTTCTCGCGGGCGAGCGCGGCGGTGATCTGCTCGACCCCAAGGCCGAAGGCGTACATGCGGTTCGGATCCACCAGGATGTCGACCTGCCGGGTCGTGCCGCCCACCACCGACGCGCTTCCCACCCCCTGGATCGCGAGAAGGCGCCGCGCGACGACATCCTCGGCCAGCGCGGTCAGGTCGCGGGTGGACAGGCCCGGCGCGCTGACCGCGAGCGACATCACAGGCTGGGAGGACGGGTCGAAACGAAGGACGCGCGCGTCCTCGGCCCCGTCCGGGAAGGCGGCCTCGACCTGCGCCAGCTTGTCCCGCACGTCCTGCGCGGCGTCCGCGGAACGGACGCCCAGGTCGAAGCTGAGGATGACCTGCGCCGCCCCCGTCCGTGAGGTGGAGCGGATCTCGTCGATCCCGGCGATCGTCGCCATCTGCTCCTCCAGCGGGTCGACGATCTCCTCCTCGACGGCTTCGGGGCTCGCGCCCGGAAAGGACACGACGATGGCCACCACCGGCACATCCACGTTGGGCAGCTGGTCGATCGCCAGCCGCTGGTACGACACGAATCCGAAGATCGTGATGGCCAGCATCACCATGGTCGCAAAGACCGGCTGCGCCACGCTGATCCGGGTCAGGAACACGTCAGAAGTCCACCAATTCGACCGGCTGGCCGGCCTCCAGATCCGGCAGCGCAGCGGTCACGATCCGCTCGCCGGCCGTGAGGCCCTGGACCTGGACCAGATCGCCCTGCCAGCTTTCGCCCACGCTCACGTCGCGCCGCGCAAGGGCGTCGCCGACGATGGCAAGGACATGGGTCCCGGAGTCGTCCTCGCGCAGGGCGGTGCGCGGCACGGCAAGAGCGTCGGTGGCCTCGGCCACCACGATCGCGCCGGTGCCGAACATTCCGCCCACGAGGGCTCCGTCGGCGTTGTCCACCGCGACAAAGGCGGTCAGGGTTCGCGTCCCCTCCTCGGCCACGGGGGCGATCCGCTCCACGACGCCGGCGAAGGTGCGACCCTCGACGCCATCCACCTCCAGATCCACCCTCTGCCCAGGCCGAAGCTGCGCGCCGGCCGCGACGGGGGCGGACGCCACCATCTCCATCCGGGTCGGATCCACGATCGTCAGGAGCGGCGTCCCCGCCGCCACGACGGTCCCGGGCTCCACCGAGCGGGACGCCACGACCCCGGCAAAGGGGGCACGCACCGTCGCGCCCGCGAGCGCGATCTCCGCCGCGCGAATCTGATCCTCCTGCGCCGCCAGCGTCGCCTGCTGGGCGGCGATGCTGGCCTGGAGGTCCTCCAGCGACGCCTCGGCCGCGACTCCCCGTCCGACCAGCGCCTGTTGCCGTTCAAGCTGCCGCTGCGCGAGACCAAGCTGCGCCCGCGTGGCCTCGGCGTTGCTCCGGGCGAGCGTCATGTCCAGCGTCAGCCGCTGGACATCCACCTGCACCAGCGTCGCGCCGGGCTCGACCGCGTCCCCGGGCCGAACCGCGACCTCATCCACGCGTCCGCCGGTCTCGGCCGACAGGTCGGCCCGTTGCCAGGGCCGCAGGCTGCCCAGCACCTCGACGGTCCGCCGGAGCGTCGCAGGCTCCAGCGTGGTCCACTCGTCGCGGTTGATCTGCATGACGGCGGGCTGCGTCGCTTCCGTCGTCGGCACGGAGGGCGCGGCTTCGGGCGACCGCCACCACCAGGCCGCCGCGCCCACGACCGCCAGAAGGGCCACCACCAGCACGGCGGGCCAGCGGCGCCGGACGGGGTGGCCTAGGCGTGCACGCTCGGCCGCCGCGCGCTCGCGCCGCGACATGGCCCAGTCGGGCTTTGCCAGGGGGTCCACCGACCCGAGATCCGCAATGTCCTTGGCCATCCTCGCCGCCATGAGAAGCGGCGCCGTCCACCGCATCCCAGAGGTAGGGCCGGGGCTCGCTCCGGTTCAAGGCCACATGGGGCCACCACGCGCAGAGGTGACCCGGGGCCGTCCGCGATTGTGGGCCCCAGGGGGCGTCGGGCTATTCCGCGGCCAGGGGCGCCTGGACCGGGCGGCCGCTTTCGTCGAAGCGGTGCAGCGTGCCCGGACGCGGCATCAGCGAAATGGTCGCTCCGTCCGCGACCGCGACCTTTCCGGGTTGGCGCACGATGATGGGCTCGCCCGATCCCACGTCCACGAACAGATAGTTGTCGCTCCCCAGGTCCTCCGCATGGACGACCTGCCCGGTCCACATCCCCTGCCCCTGCGGCACGATGTCGATGTGCTCGGACCGGATTCCCAGCGTGGCGCAGCCATGCGCCGCCGCGAACGGCCCGGTCAGGAAGTTCATCTTGGGGCTGCCGATGAACCCCGCCACGAAGACCGAGTTCGGATGGTCGTACAGCTCCGTCGGGGTGCCGACCTGCTCGACCCGGCCGTCGCGCAGCACGCAGATCCGGTCAGCGAGCGTCATGGCCTCGACCTGGTCGTGCGTCACGTAGATCATGGTGACGTCGCGCATGTCGTGGTGCAGCTTCGCGATCTCGAGCCGGGTCTGCACCCTCAGCGCGGCGTCGAGGTTCGACAACGGCTCGTCGAACAGGAACACGCGGGGGTCGCGGACGATGGCGCGGCCGATCGCCACGCGCTGCCGTTGCCCGCCCGACAGCTGCTTGGGCAGCCGGTCCAGCAGGTGGTCGATCTGGAGCATCTGGGCCGCCCGCCGGACCCGCGCCTCCATGTCCTGCTTGCTCGACCCGCCGAGCTTCATGCCGAAGGCCATGTTGTCGTAGACGGTCATGTGCGGGTAAAGCGCGTAGCTCTGGAAGACCATCGCGATCCCGCGCTTGGACGGGATCACGTTGTTCATCTTCTCGCCATCGAAGAAGAGGTCGCCCGTGCTGATGCTCTCAAGGCCCGAGATCAGGCGCAGCAGGGTGGATTTCCCGCAGCCCGACGGGCCGACGAAGACCATGAACTCGCCGCGCCGGATCTCCAGGTCGATGCCCTTGATGACGTTCACCGCGCCGTAGGTCTTGGTGACGTTGCGAAGCTGGATGTTGGCCATGGCTTACCCCTTGACGCCGCCGGCGGTCAGGCCCGCCACGATTTTACGCTGGAATATAAGGACAAGGACGATCAGCGGCACGGTCACGATCACCGAGGCCGCCATGATCGGACCCCAGGGGATCTCCTGCGCGGAGGCCCCGGACAGGAGCGCGATGGCCACCGGCACCGTGCGCCGCGTCTCGTCCACCGTGAAGGTGAGCGCGAACAGGAACTCGTTCCACGCCCCGATGAACGCGAGCAGCCCCGTCGTGACCAGCGCGGGCCAGAGCAGCGGCAGGAAGACCCGGCTGATGATGATCCAGGGGGTCGCCCCGTCCACGATGGCGGCTTCCTCGATCTCGACGGGCAGGTCCCTCATGAAGGTGGTCAGCACCCAGACCGTGAAGGGCAGCGTGAAGATCGTGTAGCTCAGGATCAGCGACCAGGGCGTATTGTAGAGCCCCAGCCAGTTGATGAGCTCGAAGAGTCCCGACAGCACGGCGATCTGCGGGAACATCGACACCCCGAGGATCGTCATGAGCAGGAGCCCGCGCCCCCGGAAGCGCACCCGCGCCAGGGCATAGGAGGCCGTGACCGCCAGGAACAGCGCCGCGACCACCGTGACCGAGGCCACGAACACCGAATTCAGGATGCTGCGCCCGAAGGCTCGCCCGGACAGCACGCTGGTGTAGTTGGCGGTGTCGAAGCTTTGGGGCAGGAAGTTGGGGATGAAGAGCTGCGTCCCGGTCTCGAAGCTCGAGAGTAGGGCGTAGTAGAATGGAAAGACGGCGATCAGGACGATCAGCACGACCCCGACGTAGAACATGACGTTCCAGAAGATCGACGATCCGGCCATCAGCTGCGCTCCCCGCTCAGGTCGACGCGGCCCAACCAGATGTAAAGGGCCACAAAGATCGCGATGATCGCGAACAGCAACGTCGACTGCGCCGAGCCCTCGCCGTAGTCGCCGAACTGCTGGAGGTTGAGGTAGCTCAGCACCGACATGGTGACCGTGCCCTCGGACCGAGGCGTGAGGACATAGATCAGGTCGAAGATCCGGAGCGCGTCGAGCAGGCGGAAGATCACCGCCACCATCAGCGCCGGCCGGAGCAGCGGCAGCGTCACCCGGAAGAACACCTTCAACGGGTGGATGCCGTCGATCCGGGCGCTCTCGTACATGTCGCGCGGGATCATCTGCAGCCCCGCGAGCATGAGGAGGGCCATGAAGGGCGTCGTCTTCCAGACGTCCACGATCAGCACCGCGATCATCGCCGTATCCGGGCGCGCGGTCCAGGCGATCGGCGCATCGATGAGGCCGACCGACAGGAGCATGCTGTTGATGATGCCGAACTGGTCGTTGAGCATCCAGCCCCACATCCGCGCCGACACGATGGTCGGGATCGCCCAGGGGATCAGGATGGCCGCCCGCACGAGGCCACGGCCCCGGAACTCGGAGTTGAGCACCAGCGCGACCAGGAGGCCCAGCACGGTCTCGAGAGCGACGGAGATGAAGGAGAACCGGACCGTGTTCCAGACCGCGTTCCACCAATCCGCGTCGGCCAGGACGCCGCGCCATCGGATCTCGCCGTTGTCGCGCACGCGCCAGGTCAGGTAATTCTCAAAGCCCACCCATTCCGACTGACCATTGAAGATCGTGTCCGACGTGGCGTCGGTGAACGAATACATGATCGACCGGAACAGCGGCCAGGCTGCGACGAAGAACAGCATGAGGAGCATCGGGGCCAGGAACCAGAAGGCAGCGCGCGCCCTCTGCTGCTGGAGCCCCGTTTCCCGGTGCGCTGCCCGTTCTGCGGATGCGGTGATGGTGGTGGTCATGGGGCCGAGTCCTCCCGCTCGGTGTCGGGCGGCCACCCGCGACCCGGGGCGGCCCGTCGCCCGAAGCGGCCCGGGCGGGGCCTGCCCGCCCGGACCCTTTCATCCAGGGCCTCAGTCCTCGAGCAGATCCTCGAGATCGGCCTCAAGGTCGTCGAGCGCGTCCGCGGCGTCCTCCTCGCCCGAGATCACGCTATGGACGGCCGTGAAGAACAGCGTGGACGTCTCGTTGTAGTCGCCCTGGGTGGGCGCGGACGGACGGGGCACGGCCTGCTGGAACACCTCGGGCCAGCGCGCGAAATAGGGGTTCGCCTCCAGCACCTCTGGGTCCTCGTAAAGGGCGGGCAGCGTCGGGAGGTTGCCCTCGTTCAGCGACCGCTGCTTCTGCGCCTCGGCCGAGCCCAGGTACAGCGCGAGGTCCATGGCCGCTTCCTGGTGCTGGCTGTACTTGGAGACGGCCATGTTCCAGCCGCCCAGGGTAGCGGCCGACTGCGCCCCCTCGCCCGAGCCCATGGGCAGCGGCGCGACGTCGAACTTGCCCTTCACGGCCGAGTCGTCGCCGTTGCCCAGCAGGTAGGCATAGGGCCAGTTGCGCATGAAGACCGCGTTCCCGGTCTGCCAGAGCCCGCGCGCCTCTTCCTCCTGGTAGGCCAGCACCCCCTCGGGCGAGATCGTGCCCACCCAGCCGCGCGCCATCTCCAGGGCTGCGGCGGCCTGCTCGTTGTTGACCGAGATCGTGCCGTCCGGCTCGACGATCTGGCCGCCGCCGTTGGACTTGATCCACTCCAGCGCGTCGCAGGTCAGGCCCTCGTAGGCGTTGCCCTGCCAGACAAAGCCCCAGATCTCGGAATTTCCCTCGGCCCGCTCGGCGTCCTGGATCTTCTGGGCCGTCTCGGTCAGCTCCGCCCAGGTGGTCGGGACCTCGGCGCCATGCTTCTCCAGGAGGTCGGTGCGGTAATACAGAGCCGGCGCATCCGTGAAGATCGGGATCGCCACCAGCTTGCCCTCGACCGTCTGCGATTCGATGATCGAGGGGAAGTTCTGCTCGATCAGGCCGGCCTGCGTGGCGGCTTCGGTCATGTCCACGAAATGCTCGGCCAGTTGCGGCGCCCAGATCACGTCCGTCTGGTACAGGTCGATGTCGCTGTTCTGCGCCGCGAGCCAGAGCCGGTACTGCCCGAACTGGTCGGTGGTCGAGGCCGGCATCGGCACGAGGACAGCGTCATTGCCGGTCCGATCCTCCCAAGGCTTCACGAGCGCATCGAAGTTCGCCACCGCCGCGCCCACGGCGCCGGACACCACGGTGACCTGCACGCCCTGCGCGAGCGCTCCGGAGGCGGCCAGCGCGGCCAGGGTGGCCAGGGCGGACGACCGCAGCGCGATCGCCTTGAGCTTGTGGTTCATTAGGTCCTCCCGAATCTCGGCGGCTCCCCGCCTTTTGTTAGGCCTCGGACACGCCCGAAACGTTTTGGACGTTAACGAGCGGTCGCCGCGCGCGTCAACTGTTTCGTCTCCGTCCCTGGCCCATTAAGTACGTCGCAACATTCGTCCGTCAACGAAACGGTGCGGTGGAAACGTCACGGCAGATTGGCCACCGACTCGCGCTGGATCAGCGCCACTTCGCCCAGTAGTTGCAGCTGGGCCATGGGCGCGCCATCGACGGCGCTGGCCAGGATGCGCGCCAGGTGCGGCCAGCCCAGCGCGAGAGGCGACCACGTGGTCGTCAGCGGCGGGTCGAAGGCCTGCGCCCGGAGGCCCGGCAGGTCGTCGTCATGGGCGACCACCGATACGTCGTCGGGCACGCGCAATCCCAGCGCCCTGAAGGCTTGAGACAAGCCGAACGCAAGGCGAAGGTTTCCGCAGACCACGGCCGACGGCTTCGGCCCGCCGTCGCCCCAAAGCGCCACCCCGGCCAGCAATCCCTCGGCCTCGGTCATGGGACTGAACCGGTGAAGGCGCGCCTCCTCCTCCAGCCCCGCCGCCGCCAGGGCAGCCCGGTAACCGCGGCGGCGCGAGGCCGCATAGGTCCGTCCGCGCGGTCCATTGAGAAAGGCGATGCGAGGGTGGCCGGCGGCAATCAGCAATCCGGTCAGCGTTTCGGCGACGCCTCGGTTGTCGATGTCGAAATAAGGGTAGTCCTCCGGCTCCTCGATGCGGCCGTGGATCACGAAGGACACCCCGGCCTGCCGGAGAAAGGCGACCCGTCGATCCCTGAGCTCCGGATCGAGGAGCACGAAGCCGTCGATCGCCCCCCCGCTGGTCAACCGCCGATAGACCTCGACGATGTCGTCCTGCGGGTCGGCGATATGCAGGACGAAAGGCCGCCCCAGTCGTGACAGATGCTGCGACAGGGTGCCTACGATCTGAACGAACATCGCGTTCTCGCTCTCGGGCGGGATGCCTGGCAGCACGAGCCCCAGCATCCCCGACCGGCCAGTAACAAGCCGCCGCGCCGAGACGTTGGGCTGGTAGCCGAGTTCCCGCGCCGCCAGCCGGACCCGTTCCCGCGTCTCGGCCGAGACATCGGCATGGTTGTTCAAGGCCCGGCTGACCTGCGTGACGGACAGGCCCAGGTGGCGACTCAGGTCGCGAAGCGTGGTCATCTCGTCCTCCCCTCGGCATATTGCCAAACCGAAACGTTTCGGACAAGGCTGACGAGGTAGGCAGCGGAGGGCGTCATGCGGGACGAATGGTGGCGGGGTTCGGTGACCTACCAGATCTATCCGCGCAGCTTTCAGGACGCGAATGGCGACGGCATCGGCGACCTGCCCGGCATCACCCGCCGCCTGCCGCTGATTGCGGATCTCGGCGTCGATGCGGTCTGGCTGTCGCCGATCTTCCGCTCTCCCATGGTCGATATGGGCTACGACGTGTCGGATCACCGCGACATCGATCCCGTCTTCGGCACGCTGGCCGACTTTGACGCCATGCTGTCCGAGGCGCATCGGCTCGGGTTGCGGGTGATCCTCGACCAGGTCCTGAACCACACCTCCTCGGCCCATCCCCTGTTCCAGGAAAGCCGGAGCAGCCGCGACAACCCGAAGGCCGACTGGTTCGTCTGGGCGGACCCGCGTCCGGACGGGACCCCGCCCAACAATTGGCAGTCCGTCTTCGGCGGCCCGGCCTGGGAATGGGACGCGCGCCGGTTCCAGTACTACCTGCATAACTTCATGGTCGCGCAGCCGGACCTGAACTTCCACCATCCCGAGGTGCAGGACTGGGCGCTCGACACGTTGAGGTTCTGGCTCGATCGCGGGGTGGACGGGTTCCGCTTCGACACCGTCAACTTCTACTTCCACGACCGGATGCTGCGCGACGATGCCGCCGATTTCCGGGTGAAGGCCCGCCCGGCCTTCAAGACCTATGACATGCAGTATCACCTGTTCTCGAAGAACCAGCCCGAGAACCTCGTCTTTCTCCAGCGTGTCCGGTCGCTGATGGACAGCTACGGCGCGACCGTCACGGTCGGAGAGGTCGGCGAATCGCATCACCCGATCGAGATGATGGGCGAATACACCTCGGCCAACCGGCTCCACATGGCGTATTCCTTCGAGATGATGGAGGATCGGTTCTCGGCCGACTTCTTCCGCCGCACGCTGTCAGAGTTCCAGCGCCTTGCCCCGCAGGGCTGGCCGTGCTGGGCCTTTTCGAACCATGACGTGCCGCGCCACGCGACCCGCTGGGCCCGGCACGCCGCCGACCCCGGACGCTTCGCCAGGCTTTGCGCCATGCTGCTGCTCAGCCTTCCGGGATCGATCTGCCTCTACCAGGGCGAGGAACTGGGGCAGACGCAGACCGACCTTTCCCTGGACGAGATCATCGATCCGCAGGGCAAGGCCTTCTGGCCCGAGGACAAGGGCCGTGACGGCTGCCGGACACCGATGGTCTGGGAGGAGGCGCATCCGCAGGGCGGCTTCACGGACGGGCTGCCATGGCTCCCCATCAAGGCGCCGCAACGTGTCCATGCCGCCGACAGGCAGCTCGGCGACCCTGCCTCCGTCCGGGCGACCTACAAGGCGATGCTGGCGCTTCGCCGTCGGGAGGCCGGGCTCCGCACCGGGCCGATCGAATTCATCGACGCGCCCGAGCCGATCCTTGCCTTCCAGCGTGCGGACGTGACCTGCGTCTTCAACCTGTCCCCGGATCCGGCGACCCTCGAGTTCGCCGGAAACGGCCGACCCCTGCTGGCCCAGGATGCGGACTGGTCCGCCGGACGGATCAGGCTCGGACCGAACGGCGCGCTTGTCGCACGGGCGGCCTAGGCCCGGTCCCTTTGATCAGCCGTGGCGGCCGTGGAGCACGCCGCGCGGCAGCAGGACGGTGAGAAGCCCGAATGCCGGCAGCCAGGCGCAGACCTGGTAGACATACTCGATCCCCTTCGCGTCCGCGAGCGCGCCCAGGCCCGCTGCCGCGATCCCGCCCATGCCGAAGGCCAGCCCGAAGAAGATGCCGTTGATGAGGCCCACGCGCCCTGGCACCAGTTCCTGCGCGAAGACCACGATCGCCGGGAAGGCCGAGGCGATCACCACGCCGATGATGAAGGTCAGGACCACCGACTGCCACAGGTTGGCGTAGGGCAGCAGCAGCGTGAACGGCAGCACGCCCAGGATCGACACCCAGATCACGGCCAGCGCGCCGATGCGGTCGCCGATCGGGCCGCCCAGCATGACCCCCAGGGCCATGGCCCCGAGGAAGACGAAGAGCATCAGTTGCGACTGCTGCGCCGTGAGGCCGAACCGCTCGATCACGTAGAAGGTGTAGAAGGACGACAGCGACGACGTGTACGCGTTCTTGGTGAACACGAGGATGCCCAGCACCGTCAGCGCCCCGAGCACCCTGCCCCGCGACAGCGTAGCCCCGGTCGTCGTGCGCGCCGGACGGGGGGGCGCCGGCGGCCGGCGGCTGTACCAGTTCGCCACCCGCCAAAGCACCACGATGCCCAGCAGGGTGATCGTCGTGAACCAGAGCAGGCTGCCCCGCCCGAAGGGCGCCACGATGAAGGCGGCCAGCAGGGGCCCCGCCGCATGGCCGAGGTTGCCGCCGACCTGGAAGACGCTCTGCGCCGTGCCGAACCGCCCGCCCGAGGCCGCCCGCGCCACGCGCGACGCTTCGGGGTGGAAGATCGAGGAGCCGAGCCCGATCAGCATCGCCCCGAGCACCAGCACCGGATAGCTGGGCGCGACGGCGAGCACGACGATCCCGCACAGGGTGGACACCATGCCAAGCGGCAGGCCCAGGGGCATCGGATGCCGGTCCGTGATCACGCCCACGAACGGCTGGAGCACCGAGGCCGTCACGGTGAAGGCGAAGGTGAGCAGCCCGATCTGCCAGTAATCCAGC
This sequence comes from Rubellimicrobium arenae, assembly GCF_017916275.1. Classification (GTDB taxonomy): domain Bacteria; phylum Pseudomonadota; class Alphaproteobacteria; order Rhodobacterales; family Rhodobacteraceae; genus Rubellimicrobium; species Rubellimicrobium arenae. Next base: position 470,412 of record NZ_JAFMST010000001.1, on the reverse strand, counting down.
GCGAATTCGTCATGGAGCAGCGGGTAGATCGCCGACACCAGCGATTGCATGATGTCGTTGATGCAATGGCACAGCGCCACGCCCCCGAGCACGGGCCAGACCGTGCTCCGGGCCGCGCCCGTGAAAACTCCGCTTACGCCTGGTGCTGTCGTCGTCATGGCCTGCTCCGCCTCATGACCGCCGCAGGCGGCGCTACGCCTCGGCGTGGGAAGACGCAAGCGGAAACAGAAAAGGGCGGCCCCCAGCCGGGCCGCCCTTCTCGCTTGTCCGCCTGGGTCAGGCCTGGCCGCCCTTGCGCCCGGCCTCGGCGGCGCGCGCCCGGTCGTTGGCGAAGTTGCCACCCGATGCTTCGCCGCCCTTGCGGCCCGCAACGGCCGCCCGCGCCGGATCGTTGCGGAAGTTGCCCCCCGACGCCTTGCCGCCCTTGCTCGCGATGGCCCGCTGCTTTTCCGGGTCCATGGCCGCAAAGCCCCGCGGCGGGGAGCTGGTCGTATCCTGATTCGCCATTCCGGCCTCCTGTCCGTTGGATGGATCGGCCCCCCGAACCGGACAGGAGGCGCGATGTTCCATGCGGTCGTGCGATTTCGGTCCCTGACCTCCGCCTGTCGCTCACGGGGGTTCCGGGCGACGGGGCCCGCGACTAGGCTTGGCGCAGGAACAATGGCAGGCACGGAATGACCTACGAGGATCACGACGCGACCGGCCTCGCCGAGCTGGTCGCCAGCGGCGAGACCACCCCCGACGAGCTGCTGGACGAGGCCCTGGCACGGGTCGACACACTGAACCCCAGCCTCAATGCCGTCGTCCTCCTGCAGGAGGAGCAGGCGCGCGCGGCCATCCGCGCGGGCCTTCCGCGCGGGCCGTTCAGGGGCGTTCCCTTCCTCCTCAAGGACCTCGGCGCCGAAGCGGTGGGTTTTCCAAGCCACTCGGGCTCACGGCTGTTCGCCAACTCCACCGTTCCGGAGGACGCGGCGATCGTGGCCCGGCTGCGGGCCTCGGGGCTCGTGATCTTTGGCCGCACCACCTCGCCCGAGGGAGGGATCGGCCCGGTGACCGAGTCGGTGGTCTATGGTGGCCCGACCCGCAACCCCTGGAACCTCGACCGCACGCCGGGCGGATCCTCGGGCGGCGCGGGCGCGGCGGTCGCGGCCGGGATCGTTCCCGCCGCGCATGGATCGGACGGGGGCGGATCGGTTCGGATTCCCGCGTCGAACTGCGGGCTGTTCGGCTTCAAGGCCACCCGCGCCCGCTTTCCCGACGGGCCCTACGCGGGCGAGGGCTGGGGCGGCATGGCCATCGACGGCTTCCTGACCCGCTCGGTCCGCGACTCCGCTGCCCTGATGGACGCGACCGAAGGGTCCGACCCAGGCGCGCCCTACGCCGCGCCGCCCCTGGCCAAGGGGTATGTGGCGGCCATCGCCCGCCCGCCGGAACGGCTCCGCATCGGCGTCTGCGACACCACCTTCACCGGCCGCCCCGTTCATCCCGACTGCGCCCGGGCCGTCCAGGACGCGGCGCGGCTCCTCGAGGACCTCGGCCACCATGTCAGCCCCTTCCGGCCCGAGGCCGACCATGATGGCATGATCCGCGCCTGGGTGGACATCGTGGCCTGCGGGACCGCCCTGGGCATCCGGCAGGCGCTGGGCGACCGCTCCCCCTTGGAATGGGTCGAGCCCGTGTCCCGCGGCGCCATGGCCCATGCCGCCACCCTTTCGGGAGAGGACTACCTGGCCGCGATCAGCCGCATCCACGCCTATGGCCGCAGGATGGCCGCGGCGTTCGACGGCATCGATATTCTCCTGTCCCCCGTCATGGCCGAGCCGCCGGCCCTCGTCGGTCGATTTGCCCACCGGACCGAGGATTACCTCGACTACCGGCTGGGCGAGCACGGGATCTGGCCGTATTCGCCCTTCTGCACCGCCTTCAACGCAAGCGGGCAACCCGCCGCCTCCCTGCCGCTGCATTGGACGGACGACGGCCTGCCCGTCGGGGTGCAGCTTGCGGCCGCGTTCGGCGACGACGAACGGCTGATCGCCCTTTGCCGGGAGGTCGAGGCCGCCAAGCCCTGGTTCCATCGCCGTCCGCCGCTGGACAGCGCCGTGCGGGCCGTTGCAGCATGACGGCCATGGACCAGCCCAGCCCCGCCGACCAGGCCATCGCCGCCGACCATGTCATCAAGCGCTTCGGCGACGGCGACTCGGTCGTGCGCGCCCTCGACGACGTGTCCGTCACCATCGCCAAGGGCGAGTTCTTCACGCTGCTCGGCCCGTCCGGGTGCGGCAAGACCACGCTCCTGCGCTGCATCGCCGGCTTCGAGACTCCGACCTCGGGCCGGATCCTGCTGTCGGGCCGCGACATCACGCGGGAGCCGCCGAACCGGCGCCGGGTCAATACGGTGTTCCAGTCCTACGCGCTCTTCCCGCATCTGACCGTGGCCCAGAACGTCGCGTTCGGGCTCGAGATGCTGGGCAAGCCCAGGGCCGAAGTGTCCCGCACCGTGGACCGGATGCTGTCGCTCGTGCGGCTCGACGCCTTCGCCGCCCGCCGGCCCGACGCGCTCTCGGGCGGGCAACAGCAGCGCGTGGCGCTGGCTCGGGCGCTGGCCACCCAGCCCGAGGTCCTGCTCTTGGACGAGCCGCTTTCCGCCCTGGACCTCAAGCTCCGCAAGGAGATGCAGTCCGAGCTCAAGCGCCTCCAGCACGAGACGGGGATCACCTTCGTCTTCGTGACCCACGACCAGGAGGAGGCGCTGACCATGTCCGACCGCATCGGCGTGATGTCGGCGGGCAAGCTCCTCCAGGTCGGCCCCCCGCGCGAGATCTACAACCGCCCGGTGAACCGCTTCGTGGCGGATTTCATCGGCGAGACCAACTTCCTTCCCGCCCTGGTCGAGGATGGGCAGGTCCGGCTCACCTCGGGCGAGGTCGTGGGCCAGGGCCAGGGTCAGGGCCGCGTCACCGTCGCGATCCGCCCGGAGCAGCTGCATCTCGCGCTGCCCGGCGACGGCGGCGCCATCCCGGCGACAGTCGAGGGCTCGACCTATCTGGGCACCGACAGTCACGTCCAGCTTCGCCTCGTGGACGGAAGCCGGCTGGTGGCGCGGGTTCCCTCGCAGCCCTCCGGCGACCTGGCCCTGCCGGCCGGCACGCAGGTCGGGCTCCGCGTCGCGCCCGGCGCCGTCCAGGTCCTGGCCGACTGATGGCGATGTCCTCCTCCGCCGAGACCGCCGCCGCCCGCCGCAGAGGTCGCTCGGGCTGGCTTCTCTCGACCCCCGCCCTGGTGCTGCTGCTCCTGGGGGCGGCGGGCCCGCTGCTCGTGGTGCTGGCCTTCTCGCTCCTCAGCAAGGGCGAGTATGGCGGCGTGGCCCTCCCCGTCTCCGGGCAGGCCTGGTTCGAGATCTTCTTCCAGCGCGACATCTTCGATGGCACGATCAGCCCGGCCAAGGCGCACCTTGCCATCTTCTGGCGGTCGGTCTGGCTGTCGCTGGCGACGACCCTCATCACCTTCGTCCTGGGGCTCCCGACCGCCTGGTTCATCGCCACCCGGCCCGAGCGCCAGAGGGCGCTCTGGCTTTTCCTCATCACCATCCCGTTCTGGACGAACCTGCTGATCCGCACCTTCGCCATCATGGAGGTCATCCGGAACGAAGGGCTGCTCAACACCACCCTGATCGCAATGGGCGCCATCGACCAGCCGCTCCAGATCCTGTTCACCGACTGGGCGACGCTGATCGGGATGGCCTATGTCTACCTGCCGCTCATGGTCCTGCCGCTCTATGCCGCCATCGATCGCTTCGACATGCGGCTTCTCGAGGCCGGCTACGACCTCTACGCGAGCCGCTGGCGGCTCCTGCGGCGCGTCATCCTGCCCATCGTCCGCCCCGGCATCGTGGCGGGCTGCATCCTGGTCTTCATCCCGTCGCTGGGCGCCTACGTGACCCCGCGCGTGCTGGGCGGAGGCACCAACATGATGGTCGGCAACTTCATCGAGCTGCAGTTCGGCCAGGCCCGGAACTGGCCCCTGGGGGCCTCGCTGTCCATGGCGCTGCTCATCATCGTGATGGTGGCGCTCCTCGTCTATGTGCGCGCCTCCGCGCGGGAGGGCCGCGATGGCTGAGCCGCGCCCCTTCTCGGTCACCCGGCTGCCCGGATTCACTGCCATTGCCATCACGGCTTTCGTGGCGCTCTACCTGCCGATCATCACGATCGTCGTGTTCTCGTTCAACGCGCTCAGCTCCATGTCCCAGTGGGGCGGCTTCTCCCTTCACTGGTACCGCGAGGCCTGGGCCAACGACACCGTGCAGGAGGCGACGATCCGCTCCCTGCTGATCGCCACGGTCGCGGCCCTGGTCTCGACCGTCGTGGCCACGCTGGCCGCGCTTGGCACCACCCGCCAGGGGAGGTTCCGGGGCCGGACGGCGATCTACGCCCTGATCAACCAGCCCCTCATGGTGCCCGAGATCGTCACCGCGGTCTCGTTGCTGATCGTGTTCGGGGCGATCCGGCAGGCGACCGGCTACCAGGGCCTGGGCTACCTCATGCTGGCGCATTCGGCCTTCTGCGTGCCCTTCGCCTACCTGCCGATCCGGGCCCGGCTCGAGGGGATGGACCGCACGCTCGAACTGGCGGCGGCCGATCTTTATGCGACGCCGCTCCAGGCATTCCGGCGCATCACGCTGCCGCTGCTCATGCCGGGCATCGCCGCCGGGGCGATGCTGGCCTTCGTGATCTCGCTCGACGACGTCGTGATCACCGAGTTCGTCAAGTCCGCCGGGCAGGACACCCTGGCCACCTACATGCTCGGCCAGTTCCGCCGCACCCTGACGCCCGAGGTGAACGCGATCTCGACCGCGCTCCTCGCGCTCACGCTGGTGCTGCTGACCGGCTTCTTCCTCATCACGCGCAAACGGGCCTGAGACCCGATCCAACCAAGGGAGACAGAATGAGAACCCTCCTCCTCACCGCCGGGCTGGCCGCCCTGGCCACCGGGGCCGCCGCCCAGGACCGGCAGCTCCAGCTCTACAACTGGGGCGACTACACCTCGCCCGAGCTGATCCAGAAGTTCGAGCAGGAGACCGGGATCGACGTCACGATCACCGACTACGATTCGAACGACACGGCCCTTGCGAAGGTGCAGGCGGGGGGTCACGGCTTCGACCTCGTGGTGCCGTCCGCGAACTACGTCCCTATCTGGGTCGAGCAGGGCCTGATCCAGAAGCTCGACCAGTCCCGCCTTCCGAACTTCAAGAACATCGCGCCCGAATGGGTCGACGTGGATTGGGACCCCGGCCGCCGCTTCACGATCCCGTGGCAATGGGGCACGACCGGCGTGGCGGTGAACACCTCGGTCTATTCCGGGGACATCAACACCTCGAACATCTTCCTCGACCCGCCCGAGGAGCTGCGCGGCAAGATCAACGTCGTGCCCGAGATGAACGACATCGTGTCGCTCGCCATCATGAACGTCGGGGGCGAGCCCTGCACCGAGGATCTCGACATCCTCCGGCAGGTCCGGGACAAGCTGATGAACGCCAAGCCGTTCTGGCTGTCGATGGACTACGACTCCGAGGCCAAGCTGTCGGCCAACGACATCATGGCGGCGGCCACCTGGAACGGCCCCTCCATGCGCGCGCGCCTGAACAACCCGCCCGTGGCCTACGGCTACCCGAAGGAGGGCTATCCGCTCTGGATGGACTCGGTGGCGCTGCTTTCGGACGCGCAGCACGTCGACGAGGCCTATGAGTTCCTGAACTTCATCATGGCGCCCGAGAACGCGGCCCTGATCTCGAACTACGCCCGCTACGCCAACGGCATCGCCGGGTCCGAGGAGTTCATGGACCCCGAGATGCGCGACGCGCCCGAGATCGTCATCCCCGAGGAGTCGAAGGCCGCCGGCGTATTCCTGCCCACCTGCCCGTCCTCGGCGGTGGAGCTCTACTCGCGCATCTGGACCGAGCTTCAGAGCTGACGCCATGGCGGGGGCCGGAGAAGGCCCCCGCCCGCCTCAGAGTGCGTTCAGCCGTCCGTACAGGTCCGGCCTGCGATCGCGGAACAGCCCCCAGCCCGCCCGCATCTGGGCGCAGGCCTCGAGGTCGATGGTCGCAGTGACGATCTCCTCCCGGTCGCGCGACCCCTTGGCGAGGATCTCCCCGGCCGGTCCGGCGATGAAGGACGACCCGTAGAACATCACCTCGCGCCCGCCCTGCGGCTCGTCTCCGATGCGGTTGGAGGCGACGAGCGGCATGAGGTTCGCCGCCGCGTGCCCGCGCATCACGGTTTCCCAATGGGGCTGGCTGTCATAGCCGGGCAGCTCGGGCTCGGAGCCGATGGCGCTGGGATAGAGCAGGATCTCCGCCCCCATCAGGGCCATGGCGCGCGCCGCCTCGGGGAACCACTGGTCCCAGCAAATCCCGACGCCGATCCGGCCGACCGCCGTCTCCCAGACCCGGAACCCCGTATCGCCGGGGGAGAAGTAGAACTTCTCCTCATAGCCCGGGTTCTGCGGGATATGGCTCTTGCGGTAGACGCCTAGCACCCGACCATCCGCGTCCACGACGGCGACCGAGTTGAAATGCGCCTGCCCCGCCTTCTCGAAGAACGGCACCGGCAGCACGACGCCCAGCTCCCGCGCCAGGTCCGCGAACCGCGCGATGAGCGGGTTGCCCTCGAACGGCTGGGCCAGCCCAAGGTGGCGCGGCTCCTCGGTGATGCAGAAGTAGCGGGTCTCGAACAGCTCCTGCAGCAGGATGAGCCTTGCGCCCCCGGCCGCCGCCGCGCGGACGACGGCCTCGGCCTTGTCGAGGTTTTCCGACGGCTCCTCGGAGGCGGCGAACTGCGGCGCGGCGACTGTCAGCTCACGCATCCTCAAAGCCTTCAAGGACGTTCACCGTGTTGATGCCGACCTGCTCGATCGCATAGCCGCCTTCCATGCAGAAGACCGTGGGCAGGCCCATGCGCCCGATCCGCCGGCCTGCGTCCAGGAAGTCCGGGCTGTCGAGCTTGAAGAAGCTGATCGGATCGTCCTTGTAGGCATCCACGCCCAGCGACACGACCAGAGCTTCGGCGCCCCAGTCCTTGATGCGGGCGATCATGCCGTCCAGCGCCTCGGCCCAGGGGCCATAAGGGGTGCCGGGGCCGAAGGGGACGTTGATCGTCGTGCCCTCGCCCTCGCCCTCGCCGGTCTCGTCGGCAAAGCCCGCGAAGTAGGGGTAGGTGTCCAGGGGATCGCCGTGGATCGAGGCGAACATCACGTCGCCGCACCGGTAGAAGATGTCCTGAGTCCCATTCCCCGAATGGAAGTCGATGTCGAGGATCGCGACCCGGCCCGCGCCGTTCGTGCGGAACATGTCCGCCACCACCGCCGCGTTGTTCAGAAAGCAGTAGCCGCCGTACTGGTCGTAGGTGGCGTGGTGCCCCGGCGGCCGGCAGAGCGCGAAGGCCGCCCGTGCTCCGTTGGCGACCTCGCGCTGAGCGGATTGCGCGCAGGCCATGGACGCCTGGGCCGCGCGCCAGGTGCCCCCGGTGATCGCCGTCTCGCTGGCGTGGCAATAGTACTCGACCTTGCCGTCGATGTTGCGCGGGATGCGGTCGTGCCGCTGGCGGCGCGTCGGCATCCCGGCCGCGATCACCTCGCCGCCCTGCCCGGCCGCCTTCCAGTCGTCATAGGCCGTTTCCAGGAAAGCGAGGAACCCGGGATCCAGGAGCTTGCGGACCGGCTCCATGTCGACCGCATCCGGCGCAACGATCTCGCCCAGCCTGCGCTCCTTCAGGCGCGCCAGCACGTATTCGATCCGCGAGGGCCGCTCATAGGGCGTGACGAACTCGCCCCCCGACAGCTCGGCCTGCGGGAAATGCAGGCGGTGATCCTCGCTGAAAAAGGTCCTCATGAGACTCCCCTGGACAGTGTGGCGCGACCCTGCCCGAGGCTCGGGCAAAGAAAAAGGCCCGCAACCGACCGGCGCGGGCCTTCCAGCGTCATAGGGCGGGCGTCAGCCGACCAGTTCGAGGCCCGAGAAGAAGAACGCGATCTCCTCGGCGGCCGTCTCGGGCGCATCAGAGCCGTGGACCGAGTTCTCGCCGACCGATTCCGCGAACTCGGCGCGGATGGTGCCCGGGGCGGCGTCCTTCGGGTTGGTGGCGCCCATCACTTCGCGGTTCTTGAGCACCGCGCCCTCGCCCTCGAGGACCTGGACCACCACCGGGCCCGACGCCATGAACTCGGTCAGCTCGCCGAAGAACGGGCGGGCGGAGTGGACGGCGTAGAACTTCTCGGCCTGGGCCTTGGTCAGCTGGATGCGCTTCTGCGCGACGATGCGCAGGCCCGCGTCCTCGAACTTGGCGTTGATCTTGCCCGTCAGGTTGCGGCGGGTCGCGTCGGGCTTGATGATCGAAAGGGTGCGCTCGGTGGCCATGGTGTCGTCCTTGCAGGCCCGGGCCCCGTGCCCAGGCGTTCCGGGCGCGCCCCTAGCATGGCCGCCCGGGCCCGGGAACCCCCTCAGGGCGGGTCGCGGTCGAACTGCTTCGCGCCGGGCACGGGGGCCAGCCACGGCTCGCGCCGGATCGTCCAGATCTCGATCCCCGGCCGCAGGTCGCTGGGCGGGTCATCGAGCGTCCCCAGCATGATCTCGGCCGTGTCCGGGGACAGGTGGACGATGCGCGACCCGCAGGCGGGGCAGAAGCTCCGCCCACGATGCGTCGCCAGCCGCCCCGTGATCCGCACCGCCGAGGCCGGCCAGTCCCCGAAATGCACCGCCACGCCGCCCGACTCCTTCCGGCAATCCGCGCAATGGCACAGGCCCACGACCGTCGGCTCTCCCCGCAGGGTGTAGCGGACCGCCCCGCAGAGGCACCCGCCCGCCCTCAGGCGGTCCTCGGCCGCCTCCTGCGGCTGGTCCTCGGGATCGAAGCCCTCCGGCAGGCCCTCGTCGGGCAGGATCCCCGGCGGCGCTTCGGTCATCATCGCCTCGGGCACCAGGATACCCCGCGGTCCGGGGTCCACCTCCGGCTCGGCCGGCTGCGATCCGTCCTCGGCCCATGGGGCGGCGCGCTTGATCCGGGGGACCTCCATCGCCATCTTCCTCGCGCGGCGACCTGCGTCGAAGGCAAAACCCCCCGTCATGCGGCGGGTTCCCGGTCAGTCCGGTTGACGCCCCGCCCCCAGTTGCGGCACAGGTCGCCCGCCCGTCCCATCCCGAAGGTTCGCTCCATGCTCCGCCTCGACGACATCTCCTATTCGGTCGAAGGCCGCCCGCTGATCGAGCATGCCTCGGCCACCATCCCCACCGGCCACAAGGTCGGGCTCGTGGGCCGCAACGGCACCGGCAAGACCACGCTCTTCCGCCTGATCCGGGGAGAGCTCACGCTCGACACCGGCTCGATCGAGGTGCCCCGGGGCGCCCGCATCGGAGGCGTCGCGCAGGAGGTCCCCGGCAACGAGGTCTCGCTTCTCGACACGGTTCTCGCGGCGGACACCGAACGCGCGGCGCTGCTGGACGAATCCCACACGGCCACGGACCCCCACCGCATCGCCGAGATCCAGATGCGGCTGGCCGACATCGACGCCTGGTCCGGCGAGGCGCGGGCCACCTCGATCCTCAAGGGCCTGGGCTTCACGGACGAGGAAACGCGGATGCCCTGCTCCGCCTTCTCGGGGGGGTGGCGGATGCGCGTGGCCTTGGCCGCCGTGCTCTTCTCGCAGCCCGACCTCCTCCTGCTCGACGAGCCGACCAACTACCTCGACCTCGAAGGCGCGCTCTGGCTCGAAAGCTACCTCGTCAAGTATCCCCACACCGTCCTCATCGTCTCGCACGACCGCGAGCTGCTGAACCGGTCCGTGACCGGCATCCTGCACCTCAGCGAACGCAAGCTGACCTACTGGAACGGGCCTTACGACCAGTTCGCCCGCCAGCGGGCCGAGCAGCGGGCGAACCTGATCGCGCAGTCCAAGAAGCAGGAGGAGCGCCGCGCCCACCTCCAGGCCTTCGTGGACCGCTTCAAGGCCAAGGCGTCCAAGGCCAAGCAGGCGCAGAGCCGCGTGAAGATGCTGGCCCGGATGGAAACGATCCGGCTGCCCGAGGATGACGCCCGCACCATCTTCACCTTCCCCGAGCCCGAGGAGCTGTCGCCCCCGATCATCACGACCGAGGATGCGGCGGTGGGCTACGGCAACCACGTCGTGCTCCATTCCCTGAACCTGCGCATCGACCAGGACGACCGCATCGCGCTCCTGGGCCGCAACGGCGAGGGGAAATCGACGCTGGCCAAGATGCTGTCCGACCGGCTCGCCGTGGCCCGAGGGCGCATGACGCGCTCCAACAAGCTCCGCATCGGCTTCTTCGCCCAGCACCAGGTGGACGAGCTTCACGTCGACGAGACGCCGCTCCAGCACATCCAGCGGCTCCGGCCCGAGGAGCACCAGTCCAGGCTCCGCGCCCGGCTGGCGGGATTCGGACTTTTGGCCGCGCAGGCCGAGACCGAGGTGGGCCGCCTGTCCGGGGGTCAGAAGGCGCGCCTGTCGCTCCTTCTCGCGACCCTGGACGCGCCGCACCTCCTCATCCTCGACGAACCGACCAACCACCTCGACATCGAGAGCCGCGAAGCCCTGGTCGAGGCGCTTTCGGCCTACAGCGGCGCCGTGATCCTGGTCAGCCACGACATGCACCTGCTGTCGATGGTCGCGGACCGGCTTTGGCTGGTCAAGGATGGCCGGGTGCGGCCCTACGAGGACGATCTCGAAGCCTACCGGGCCATGCTCCTGGCCGGCGACAAGCCCGCCGAGAAGGTGGTGGAAAAGCCCAAGACCCCGCGTCCCTCGCGCGAGGCGATCCTGGCGCTGCGGTCCGAGGTCCGCAAATGCGAGGAACGCCTCAAGAAGATCGAGGAGATGCGGGACAGGCTCGCCAAGAAGCTCGCCGATCCCGAGCTCTATGAGGATGCCCGCAAGGGCGAGCTGGAAACCTGGAACAAGAAATACGCCGAGATCATGGACGGCCTCCACCGCGCCGAGGAGCTGTGGATGGCCGCCCAGGAAAAGCTGGACCAGGCCGAAGCCGCCTGACGCGGGACCACCGCGCGGCGCCCGGGCCGGCTCCTGGGCGTTGCAGGGATCCGGGGCGGGCGTGCGTTGCGGTCACGGTTGGTTAACCACGCCAATCCAGGATGCTGCCAGCACAACTTAGCATCCGGCCCAGCCCGGGGAACAGGAACCATGAGCAGGCATCAGCCCCGGCGCTTGCGCCGAGGCCCATAGGCGCGCAACTCTGAGCCGCCCACATACCGGGCCCCGCGCCCTCCTTAGACTCAAGCCCGCGCCGTGAACCCGGACGGACTGGACCGCCCCGCCATCCCCGCACGCCGGGAGGCCCGGGCCACCCAGAGGCCCCGCGGGATCGAATTCTTTTCCGGCTCCCCGGTTCACCGCGTGGCGAGGGCCCTTCCACCTCGGGCCACCCTCACCCATATCTGTCCCATGTCCGCCGACGACACCGCCAGCCTTCTCTACCTCGGTCTTCTCTTTCTGCTCGTGGCGGGGGCCTATCTGGTCGCGTCCCGGGGCCGCATGGGGCAGGTGCTGACGCAGGCGGCCATCTGGGTCCTGATCTTTCTGGGTGCCATCGCCGTCTTCGGGCTTTGGCCCGAGATCAAGTCGGCGGTTCTCCCGTCGCAGCAGGCGGTCGTCACGCCCGAAGGCCAGTCCGTCACCGTCCCCCGCGCGATGAATGGCCACTACTACCTCACGCTGCAGGTGAATGGCGCGCCCGTGGTGTTCACCGTGGATACTGGCGCCACCGACATGGTCCTGTCCCGCACCGACGCGCGCGCCGCCGGGATCGATCCGGAGAGCCTTCCCTATCTGGGCCTCGCGGGGACGGCGAACGGCCAGGTGCGCACGGCCCGCGTCACGCTGGACGAGGTGTCGCTGGAGGGGATCGTGGATGATGACGTCCACGCTGTCGTGACCGATGGCGACCTCGAATCCTCGCTGCTGGGGATGAGCTACCTTCAGCGGTTCTCCCGCATCGAGATCGTCAACGGCGAGTTGAAGCTCACCCGCTGAGCCGCGCAAGCGTCTTGGCCAGCCTGTTCAGCCGCGCCTTCTTCAGCAAGGTCTTCGCGGTCCATGCCTCTCCCGAAAGGCGTGTCGCCCGGTCGACCGAGGCTTGCACGACCTGCCGCAGCACCTCGGGATGCCTCTCGGCCAATTCGGACAGGAACTGATCGGGATCAAGCCGGAGCAGCCCTTCCTCGGCCAGGACGCCGCGCGGGAAGTCCTTGGCGTTGAAGGTCAGGATCGCATCCGCCGAGGCAGCCACGGCCGCCGCGAGCACATGCACGTCATCCGGGTCGGGCAGCCAGAGCCGCCGCTCCAGCCCTTCGGCCCCGGACACCATCGCGTCCGGCCAGCCGACCAGCATCGCGGCGACCTCGCTTCGGGCGACGGCCTCCCCCTCCGACCCAAGGCGCGCGGCGGCCCTCGCCCATTCCTCCAGCAGGCGGGCGGACCAGAGTGGCGTGAAGAGGCCCGCACCGGCGGCGCCCAGCAGGATTTCCCGCAGGACGGTCGGATACAGGACGCAGGCGTCCAGAAGGACGCGCAGCCGGGTCAAAGCCGGAAGAACAGCGTCTTGAGGTAGCCCGATTCCGCAAGGTGCGGCAGGGTCGGATGGTCGGGCCCGGCAAAGCCGGTCCAGATGATCTGGCCCCGCCGGCCCGCGCGCCCGATCCCGCGGGCCGACGCGGCCCGGAACTTGGCCAGGTCCGCCGCGTGCGAGCAGGAGCAGAGCCCCAGGTAGCCGCCATCCCGCACCAGCGGAGCCGCCAGACGGGCGACCCGTTCGTAGGCCCGGAGCCCGGCATCAAGGGCGTTCTTGGACGGCGCGAAGGCGGGAGGATCGCAGACCACGACGTCGAACCGTTGCCCTTCGGCCGCGAGCCGTTCCATTTCCTCGAAGGCATCGCCCTTCCGGCGGTCGAAGCGCTCCCCAACGCCCATGGCTTCGGCTCCGGTCCGCGCGAGGGTCAGGGCGGCGTCCGAGGCATCCACGCAGAGCGCGAATTCCGCGCCGCCCGCCAGAGCCGCGAGGCCGAACCCGCCGACATGGCTGAAGACGTCGAGCACCCGCCCGCCCCGGGCCAGCCTTGCCGCGAAGGCATGGTTCGGCCGCTGGTCGTAGAAGAGCCCCGTCTTCTGCCCGCCCAGCACGTCGGCGAAATAGGTCGCCCCGTTCATCGGCACCGGGATCGGCCCCTCGGGCGGGGCGCCCAGAGCCATGACGATCTCCTCGGGCAGGCCCTCGAGCGACCGGGCGCGGCCCGAGCCGTTCTTGACGACCCGGGTGACGCCCGTCACCCGCGCCAGGGCGGAGACCAACGGACCGATCAGTGCCTCGGACCAGGCCGCGTTGGGCTGCACGACCGCGAGGTCGCCCATGCGGTCGATCACCACCCCCGGCAGCCCATCCGCCTCCGCATGGACGAGACGATAGAACGGCTGGTCGTACAGCGCCTCGCGATGGGCCAGGGCCCGGTTCAGCCGCCTTGCGAGCCAGTCCTCATCGATGACGGCCGCAGGATCCTGGTCCAGCATCCGGGCGACGATCTTGCTCTGCGGGTTGACCGTCACGATCCCCATGGGACGCCGTTCGCTGTCCTCCAGCACGGCGAGCGCACCGGGCAGCAGCGAACTCGTCCGGCGATCCATTACCATCTCGCCCGCATAGATCCACGGAAAGCCATGCCGGATGGCACGCGCCTCGGCCTTGGGGCTCAGGCGGACGACGGGATAGGGTGGCTCGAAGAAATGGGGCACGGTCATGCGGTCCCCATATAGCGCCGGACCCGCCGGAGGAAGAGGCCGCCGGGCGCCCCCAATGAGCCGACCTGCGCGGATGAACCGCAGCTGAACCCGCCTTCCAGGCATTGTTAGCGCTAACAGTCGATGCTACATCCCTCTTGTCGCCTCCAGGAGGACTCCCATGCCCCTCGACTCCGCCATCGCCGCCGTCACCGACCGGATCCGTGAACGCTCGACCCAAGCTCGGGCGCGCTACCGGGACAAGATCGCCCGCGCGCAGGAGGCGGGGACCCGCCGGGCCCACCTCGCCTGCGGCAACCAGGCCCATGCCTACGCCGCGATGGGCCCTCAGAAGGAGGCCCTCGTCGAGGGACGGGTCCCGAACGTCGGCATCGTGACCGCCTACAATGACATGCTCTCGGCTCACCAGCCCTACGAGGGTTACCCGCCGATCCTCAAGGCGGCGATCAACCGCGCCGGGGGCACGGCGCAGGTGGCGGGCGGCGTTCCGGCCATGTGCGACGGCGTCACGCAGGGGCAGACGGGCATGGAGCTGTCGCTCTTCTCCCGCGACGTCATCGCGCTGGCTGCCGGGGTGGCGCTGTCGCACAACACCTTCGACTCTGCGCTGTATCTCGGCATCTGCGACAAGATCGTCCCCGGCCTCGTCATGGCGGCGGCCAGCTTCGGGCATGTGCCGGGCATCTTCATCCCGGCCGGCCCCATGACCTCGGGCATCCCGAACGACGAAAAGGCCAAGGTCCGCCAGCGCTTCGCCACCGGAGAGGCCACGCGCGCGGAGCTGATGGCCGCCGAGATGGCCTCCTACCACGGCCCGGGCACCTGCACCTTCTACGGCACCGCGAACACGAACCAGATGCTCATGGAGTTCATGGGCCTGCATCTTCCGGGCGCCAGCTTCGTCAACCCCGACACCCCCCTGCGCGACGCGTTGACCGTGGCGGCCGCGGAACGCTCGGTCTCGATCACGTCGCTTGGCAACGAGTATCGCCCGATCGCCGATATCCTGGACGAAAAGACGTTCGTGAACGGGATCGTCGGTCTCATGGCGACCGGCGGCTCGACGAACCTCGTGCTCCACCTGCCCGCGATGGCGCGGGCGGCCGGCATCCTTCTCGACCTGCAGGATTTCTCGGATATCTCGGCGCGGGTGCCGCTGATGGCCAAGGTCTATCCGAACGGGCTCGCGGACGTGAACCATTTCCACGCCGCCGGAGGTCTCCAGTTCATGATCGGGGAACTCCTGGACGCGGGGCTCCTCCACGAGGATGTGGTGACCGTGGCCGGCGACGGCCTCCATCTTTATACCAAGGAGCCACGCCTCGTGGATGGCCGGCTCACCTGGGCCGAAGGTCCGGGCGCGAGCGAGAACGACAGGATCCTCCGGCCGGCCAAGGACCCGTTCCAGCCCAGCGGCGGGCTCGTGCAGCTGGCGGGCAACCTGGGGCGCGCGGTCATCAAGGTGTCCGCCGTCGCGCCGGAGCGCCAGGTCATCGAGGCTCCAGCCCGGGTTTTCCAGAGCCAGGACGCCGTCAAGGCCGCCTTCAAGGCCGGGGAGTTCACGGGCGATACCATCGTCGTGGTCCGCTACCAGGGTCCCAAGGCCAACGGCATGCCCGAGCTTCATGCGCTGACCCCAGTGCTGGCCGTTCTCCAGGACCGGGGCTATCGCGTGGCGCTGGTGACCGACGGCCGCATGTCCGGAGCTTCGGGCAAGGTGCCGGCCGCGATCCATGTCTCCCCCGAGGCGGCGGACGGCGGCCCGCTGTCGCTGCTCCGGGACGGCGACCTTCTGCGGCTCGACGCCACGTCGGGCCGGCTGGAGTGCCTGACCGATCTGGCCGGTCGCACCGCCGACCCTGTGGACCTGTCCGACAACGAGGACGGGCTGGGCCGCGATCTGTTTGCCGTCTTCCGTCGGAACGTCGGCCCCGCTACGGAAGGCGCGGCGGTCGTCCTCTAGCGACCCCGGCCCCATAGTCGTCCATTCGCCCGCCGAAGGCGCCGACCTTCGCCGGGTCCACTGCAAAGGATCCCGAGATGACCCCCGACCACGCCTCAGAGCTGACCGCCCGCGTCTGCGCCCTTGCGCCCGTGGTGCCTGTGCTGGTCATCGATGACGCCGCCCATGCGGCGAGCCTGGCCCAAGCCCTGGTTGCAGGCGGCCTTCCCGCCCTTGAGGTGACGCTGCGGACCCCGGCCGCGCTCGAGGCCATCCGCGAGATGGCCAAGGTGCCGGGCGGCGTGGTCGGGGCCGGCACGCTGCTGACCGAAAAGGATGTCGAAGCCGCCAAGGAAGCCGGCGCGACCTTTGGCGTGTCGCCGGGCGCGACCCGCCGCCTCATGGACGCCTGCGAGGCCAACGACCTGCCGCTGCTTCCGGGCGCCGCCACCCCGTCCGAGGCGATGGCGCTCCTGGAGCGCGGCTACACCGTCCAGAAGTTCTTCCCCGCCGAGGCAAACGGCGGCGTGCCCACGCTCAAGGCTTGGGGCGCACCGATTCCGCAGGTGCAGTTCTGTCCGACGGGCGGGGTGTCGCTGTCGAACGCCCTCACCTACCTCGCGCTGTCGAACGTGATCTGCGTCGGCGGAAGCTGGGTGGCCCCGGCTGCCATGGTCCGTGCCGGCGACTGGGCGGGCATTTCCAAGCTCGCCGCCGAGGCCGCGGCCCTTCCGCGCTGACGCCTGGTGCCGGGGGGCCAGTGGCCCCCTGCGTCTCCGGGTTGTTTCGACGTCCAGATGCATCCAGGACACGGCTGGCCTGTTGTGGCCGAGAAGGCCTGATCGACCCGTTGAATCCGGCATGGAAGCGTCCTATCTTCCGTCTTGTCCTTCGGGACTATGGGCATAAACGCGCACGGAATAAACGGATCGGACCCGGGGGCGGTACCCGGCGGCTCCACCAGACATCCCCTCGTTGGGGGGCGAATGGGGCCGAAACAGGATCGACGAACGTGTAAAGGTGTTTGCTTTGTCCCGGTGAGGTACCACCGTTATCGGTCCAATCAGTACAGTTGCCAACGACAACCGTGCTCCGGCGATGGCTCTGGCTGCGTAAGCAGTCCGGGTTTGCCGAACCTAAGTCCTAGGGGTTAGCCCCTCTAGGCGGGGTCCGCAGGCACCTGGCAACAGAAGCCTGCACCTTACCCTTACCCTAAGCTCAATGAGACCGGATGCTGCGGACCGAAGGCCGTCATGGACCCGGCACGCGGCCGTGCGCGCGGAAGGTCGGCCCCAAGGTCCATGATCCCGCGAAGTCCCTTGGCGGGGCTCGGGTGCGCCCCCGCATTCTCGCGGCACTATCGCTTGATCGGAACCGGCCTGCCGTCGCACCATGCGCGCATGCTGCACGCCTGTCTTAGCGTCCTTGCGGCCTGCCTTGCGATCCCTGCCGTCGCCGGGGTTGCCGATGGTTCCTGCGATACGGCCCTCGTGCTCGCCATCGATGTCTCGAACTCGGTCGACGACGAGGAATACCGTCTTCAGATCGACGGCCTGGCCGAGGCCCTGGCGGACCCTTTCATCAAGGAAGCCCTTGTGGATGGACAGGTCGCCCTCACCGTGATGCAGTGGTCGGGAACCACTAACCAGCATGTCTCGATTCCGTGGCGGCGCATGACGACCCCCGCCGATGTCACCTTGCTGGCCGAAGAGGCGGGCACCCTGCCCCGCGCCTTCATCGGGTCGGGAACTGCCCCGGGGGACGCCGTGCAGCGGGCGCTCGGCCTGCTGGCCGAGGTGCCGGATTGCCGGCGGCATGTGATCGACGTATCCGGAGACGGCCAGCGGAACATGGGGATGACGACGACCGTAGCCCGCGCCGCTGCCGAGGCGGATGCGGTCACCGTCAACGCCATCGCCATCGAGATCACCGGCAACGCGGTGGCGTTCTTCTTTCGGCATGAGCTCATCACCCGCGACGGGTTCGTCGTCGGGGCTGAAGGTCATCGCGACTATGCACGGGCGCTGCGCCTCAAGCTCCGCCGGGAGCTGAACCCGCCGGTCGGGTGACGCAGGTCAGGACCGTCATGATACCTTCGCTTGACCTGGACCAGGGCCTGCACCATCCACCTCCTGACGATCCGGGAGCCCAGATGACCGCACAAAAGCCAAGTCTCGGCGAACTGACCCGGGTATTTCTCCGAATCGGTCTTCTCAGCTTCGGCGGTCCGGCCGCGCAGATCGCGCTCATGCACCGCGAGCTGGTCGAGGAGCGCGACTGGCTGAACGAGCCGGAATTTCTGCGGGCGCTCAGCTTCTGCATGCTGCTTCCCGGCCCCGAGGCCATGCAGCTTGCCACCTTTGCCGGATGGCGGCTCCACGGCCTGGTCGGCGGCCTGATCGCGGGCACCCTTTTCGTCGCTCCCGGAGCGGCAATCATCTTCGGATTGGCGCTGGCTTACGGCGTCTTCATCGACATGGCCCTGGTCCAGGCCCTGTTCCTGGGCGTGAAGGCCACCGTGGTCATCATCGTCATCGAGGCGATCCACCGGGTGGCCCGGCGGGCGCTCAAGTCCCGCGGGCACTGGGTGCTGGCCGGCCTCGCGTTCCTCGCCCTGTTCGCCTTCGGAGTCCCATTTCCTTTGGTGGTCCTGGCGGCCGGACTCTGGGGCGCCCTGTCCGCCGGGGACACGCCCCGGGACCTTGCTCCACCGCGGCTGCATCCGGGACGCCTGGCCGCGACCCTGGCGGTCGGATTCGGGCTCTGGTGGGCGCCAGTCGCGCTCGTGGCCTTGGCCGGACAGGGCTTCCTGACCGACCTCGGCCTCTTCTTTTCCAAGCTGGCGGTGGTGACCTTCGGCGGAGCCTATGCTGTCCTCAGCTATATGGCGCAGGAGGTGGTGTCGGCCTACCGCTGGGTTTCCACCGAGCAACTCATGGATGCGCTGGGGCTGGCCGAGACAACGCCAGGGCCGCTGATCCTCGTGACGGCGTTCGTGGCCATCGTGGCGGGCCTCAACCAGGGAAGCGTCGCACTCGCCGTCGCTGGCGGCCTGATGGCCATCTGGGTCACATTCGTTCCCTGCTTTCTTTGGATCTTCGCGGGCGCGCCGCTGGTCGACTGGCTGGAAGGCCAGCCGCGCCTGCGCGCAGCCCTTTCGGCCATCACCGCCGCCGTCGTCGGCGTGATTCTCAACCTGTCGGTCTGGTTCGCGCTCCATGTCCTCTTTGCCGAGGTCGGGACCGTCGAGGCGGGGCCGATCCGGATGCTCGTTCCGGTCTGGACGTCGGTCCAGCCTGTCGCGGCGGCGCTGTCCCTTGTCGCGGCCTGGCTCCTCCTGGGCAGGCACCTGTCGATGCTGGCCACCCTGGCGATCGTGACCGCACTGGCGGGCCTGCTCCACCTTGCCGGAGCGGTCTGATGCCCCCTCTTCCGCCCGGCGAGGATTTCCCTATGCTCCAACCCGTGAGACTAAGGGGGAACGGCCTGTGACGCGTACCATCGACTACGGACACCTCATGCATCGCCACATGCGTGGCCTGATCCACGAGGTGCTCGAGGATGTGGCCGCCAACGGCCTTCCCGGCAAGCACCACTTCTTCATCACCTTCGACACCCAGCATCCGGACGTCGAGATCGCCGACTGGCTTTCCGACCGTTACCCGGGCGAGATGACCATCGTCATCCAGCACTGGTTTGCGGACCTGGAGACCAGCGAGGAAGGCTTTTCGGTCACGCTCAACTTCGGCGACAACCCCGAGCCGCTGTTCATCCCCTGGGACGCCATCAAGACCTTCGTGGACCCTTCGGTCGAGTTCGGCCTGCGGTTCGAGACCCAGGGTGCGCCGGCTCAGCCCACCGAGCCCGAGACTCCGCCTCCCGGCAAGCCCACCAGGGACGGTGATGAAGGGCCTGACGGCGGCGGACGCGGAGCCGGCCAGGTGGTCAGCCTGGACAAGTTTCGCAAGTAGGACCGTTGCCCGCCCGCTCGGGCCGCGCTAGAGCGTATGCGACGGTATACCGAGGGGGCATGAATGACCGCGACGCGCACCGAGACCGACAGCTTCGGTCCCATCGAGGTTCCGGCTGACCGCTACTGGGGCGCGCAGACGCAGCGCTCGATCCAGAACTTCCCGATCGGCTGGGAACGGCAACCCGTCGCCGTCGTGCGGGCGCTGGGCTTCATCAAGCAGGCCTGCGCCGAGGCGAACAAAGCCCGCGGCGCCATCGCACCCGAACTGGCCGATGCCATCATTGCGGCGGCCGCCGAGGTCGCGTCGGGCCGGCTCGACGCTCACTTCCCGCTGGTCGTCTGGCAGACAGGCTCGGGCACCCAGACGAACATGAACGCGAACGAGGTCATCTCGAACCGCGCGATCGAAATGCTGGGCGGTGTGCTGGGCTCCAAGAAGCCCATCCACCCGAACGATCACGTGAACATGGGGCAGTCCTCGAACGACACCTACCCCACCGCCATGCATGTCGCCGCCGCGATGACCGCGCGCGATGTCCTCCTCCCCGGCCTGCGGCACCTCCATAGGGCGCTCGTGCAGAAGTCCGAGGAGTTCGCCGACATTATCAAGATCGGCCGCACGCATACCATGGACGCGACGCCCCTGACGCTCGGGCAGGAGTTCGGCGGCTACGCGCATCAGGTCGCGAAGTCCATCGAACGCGTCGAACGGGCGCTGCCGGACGTGTACGAGTTGGCCCAGGGGGGAACCGCGGTCGGCACCGGCCTGAACAGCCCGGTCGGCTGGGGCGAAACGATCGCGGCAAACCTCGCGCGTCTCACTGGCCTGCCCTTCGTGTCCGCGCCCAACAAGTTCGAGGCGCTGGCCGCCCATGACGCGCTCGTGGAGCTTTCGGGGTCGCTCAAGACCGCGGCTGCGGGCATCTACAAGCTTGCCCACGACATCCGGATGCTGGGATCGGGGCCGCGCTGCGGGTTGGGCGAACTCAGGCTGCCCGAGAACGAGCCGGGCTCCTCGATCATGCCGGGCAAGGTGAACCCGACCCAGGTCGAGGCGATCACCATGGTCTGCGCCCATGTCATGGGGAACGATGCCGCGGTCGGGTTCGCCGGATCGCAAGGGCATTTCGAGCTCAACGTCATGAAGCCGATGATCGCCTACAACGTGCTGCAGTCGATGCAGCTTCTGGGCGATGCGGCGGTCGCCTTCACGGACAACTGCGTCGTGGGGATCGAGGCCGACCGGCAGCGCATCGACAGGCTCATGCGGGAATCGCTCATGCTGGTCACGGCCCTCGCACCCACCATCGGCTATGACAAGGCGACCACCGTCGCCAAGACCGCGCACAAGAACGGAACCACCCTGAGGGAAGAGGCGATCAACCTCGGCTATGTGGACGCCGAAACCTTCGATCGTGTCGTCCGCCCCGAGGAGATGATCGCGCCTTCATGACGGGAAGCGTCGTCAACCTGAACAAGGCCCGCAAGGCACGGGACCGCGCCACCGAAAAGGCGCAGGCCGATGCCAATGCCGTCAAGCATGGTCGGACCAAGGCCGAACGGCTTCTGGAGGCAGCGCGTGCCGAAAAGGCCAAGCGCGCCCTTGACCAGGCCAAGTTCGAGGAGTGAGCGGCCGCCCCGTCAAGCGGTCGCTGACCCTTCACGGCCACCGCACGAGCGTCTCCCTCGAGGAGGCCTTCTGGCAGGAGTTCCGGCGCCTCGCCCTATCGGACGGCCTCGCCCTGAATGCGCTGGCCGAACGGATCGACGAGTCGCGGGGCGATGTCGGGCTCGCCTCGGCGATCCGCGTCTATGTGCTCGAACGGGCGCTGCGGGAACGCTAAAGGGGCCTTAGCCGTTCGAGAGGGGCAAGGAGCCCCTCATGACAGCGATTCCGCGCGCCGCCCTCGTCACGCCCCTTCCAGGGTCCCTCATCGACTCGAGAGGCTGGCTCACCATGGCCTGGGTGGGCGTCCTCGTCTTCACCGCCGCCCTCGTGACACTGATGGCGCTGGGGCGCTGGGACGAGTTGCAGATGGCGGCGGCATTCTATGTGCCGATGGTCGCCGTAATGCTCGTCCCTCATGGCCTCCCCGCGCTGCTGGTCGCCGTCATAGCGGGCTGCTTCCTGATCAGCGGTGCCGGATGGGCCTGGGACTGGTATTCGCTCTTCTGGTGGTTCGACATCGCCCTGCACACTCTGAACCCCTTCGCGATCATGGCAGGATCCATGTTCATGTTCTGGAAGGCCGGGTTCCTGGCCTATGCGCCGCGTAAGGGCCGCTTCGTGCTGTGGGCCGCGGGATTGGGCCTCCTGATCGGCATCGTCTGGGAAGTCATCGAGTACACCTATCTGCCCCTGACCTGGCCCGACACGATCCTCGACATTGTCATGGACACGGCCGGGGCGGCTTTGGGCGGATGGTTCGCGATCTGGCTGATCGAGCAACGCGGCCTGGCGCTGGTCGGCCCGCGGCGCCTGGCCACCTTCCGGGTCCGCCCCTGGAGCGCCCAGCCCGTCCCGGTGCCCGTCCGCACGCGCCGCTAGGTCAGCCGATGGTCGCCAGCGCCGGGAAGTTCTGGAGCAACCAGTAGGAGAAGGCCGTGAACTGCCCGGTCAGCATCAGCAGACCCACGGTCCAAAGCAGCAGGCCCGACGTCCTCTCGATCCACGCCATGTGCCGCCGCATGCCTCCCATGACACCTTGAAGGCTGGGAAAGAAGGCTGCGACCAGAAGGAACGGGATCCCCAGCCCAAAGGCATAGGTCGCCAGCAGCGCGGTCCCACGCCCGATATCGGCCTCGGTCGCGGCGAGCCCCAGGATCGCCCCGAGGATCGGCCCCAGGCACGGCGTCCAGCCAAAGGCGAAGGCGAGGCCCAGCACGTAGGCGCCCAGCGCCGAACCGCCGCGGTCGCCCGCGTCCAGCCGCGCCTCTCGCGCGAGGAACGGGATGCGGATCACGCCGAGGAAGTGGGCTCCGAACACCATGATCACCACACCGGCGATCATGACGAACCACCCCTGGAACTGCAGGAAGGCCCGTCCCGCCGCAGAGGCCGCCGCCCCGAGCAGGAGGAACACCGTCGAGAGGCCCAGCACGAAGAAGGCCGCCGACAGCAGGGCGCGACGCCGGGCCGACCGGGCCTCGGCCATCTCGCCCACCGAGACGCCGCCCATGTAGGCCAGGTAGGGCGGCACGATCGGCAGCACGCAGGGGCTCAGGAACGACAGGAGGCCGGCCACGAGAGCGACCAGCATCGCCGGGATCAGGGTGGCGTCCAGTATCATGTCCGAGCTGAGCATCTGCGTTCCATCCCAGGGCTTTGGGGCAGCCTTACCCCGCCCGAGCCTCGCCGTCACCGGGACACCGCGTCACAAGAGGGAGCGCAGGTCCCCGACCGGCACTTCGCCTTGGCCCCGCAGAGGCCGACATCCCTTTCGCCTTGCCCCGAATCCCCTTACCAGACCCCGTCTTTCGCCGGAGCCCCTGATGCCTGGATCTGAACCCCTCGTTGACATCTTCTTCGACGTGCTGCCGCTGCTCATCGCGCTGCTCGTGGCTGGCACGCTGATCGGGTTCCTGGCGGGGCTTTTCGGGATCGGCGGGGGGGCCATATCGGTTCCGGTCTTCTATCAGCTCTTCTACGTCATCCATATTAGCGACGAGGTCAGGATGCCGCTGGCTGTCGGGACCTCGCTCGCCGTCATCATCCCGACCTCCCTCATGTCGGCCCGGGCGCATTTCCGACGCGGAACGGTGGACATGGATCTCCTGCGGCTCTGGGCCGCGCCCGTCATCGGCGGCGTGCTGGCCGGCGCACTCGTCGCCCGTTATGCAGAGCCTTGGATCTTCAAGACCGTCTTCGTCGGCGTCGCCGGCCTGAACGCCGTCAAGCTGCTGGCCGGCGGCGAAGGCTGGCGTATCCGGGATGGCCTGCCGGGACCCGGCCCGCTTCGGATCTATGGGCTGATCACCGGCCTGCTTTCCTCGTTGATGGGCATCGGAGGGGGGGCGATCACCAACCTCATCCTGACGCTCCACGGCGTCTCGATCCACCGGGCGGTGTCCACCGGCGCCGGGATGGGCGTGCTGATCGCCCTGCCCGCGACGCTGGGCTACGTCTTCGCGGGCTGGGGCAAGCCGGGCCTTCCAATGGACGCGACCGGTTACGTGTCCTGGCTCACCTTTGCCGCGACCGTTCCGACCACGCTGCTGACCACCCGCCTTGGTGTCGCGCTGGCCCACCGATTGTCACGGCGGGCGCTCGAGACGGCCTTCGGGCTTTTCCTGCTCTTCGTGTCGGCCCGCTTCCTGTGGGACCTGCTCTGACTCAGGCGTCGACCGGCACCAGATCGCGGCCGCCCCGTCGACCCTCGCGCAGGTAACGGGCGAGTCCCAGGTCCGCGGTCTCGATCTCGGCGCGCCGACCCGAGACGATGTCCGCCAGGACACGGCCCGACCCCGCCGCCATCGTCCAGCCCAGAGTGCCGTGCCCGGTGTTGAGGAACAGCCCCGCGACCGGAGTCCGCCCGATGACAGGCGTTCCGTCGGGCGTCATCGGACGCAGCCCGCACCAGAAGCTCGCTTCGCTGACGTCACCGGCCCCCGGGAACAGACCCTCGACCGAATGGGCGAGCGTCGCCCGGCGCGACGCTGGCAGGGACAGGTCGAAGCCAGCTATTTCCGCCAGTCCGCCGACCCGGATGCGATCGCCTAGCCGGGTGATCGCCACCTTGTAGGTCTCGTCCATGACAGTGGAAACCGGAGCCGCTTCGTCATGGCGGACGGGGAAGGTCAAGGAGTAGCCCTTCACGGGATAGACCGGCAGGCGCAGGCCCAGGGGGCCGAGCAAGGCGGGCGAGTGGCTGCCCAGCGCGACCACCACCGCATCGCCCGTCACGTGACCGCCGGAGGTCACGGCGCCGCGCACCCGACCACGTTCGACCAGAAGCCGCTCGATGCTGGTGTTGTACCGGAACTCCACGCCTGCCGCCGCGGCCTTCTCGGCAAGGCTGGTCGTGAACTTCAGGCAATCCCCGGTCTCGTCGCCCGGAAGGCGCAGCCCGCCGACGATCTTGTCCCGCGCGGCGGCCAGGCCCGGCTCGGCCTGTAGGCATCCATCGACGTCCAGGACCTCGAAGGCCACGCCGCCGTCCCGCAGCACGGCGATGTCCTTCCCCGCAGCTTCAAGCTGCGCTTCCTTGCGGAACAGCTGGAGCGTGCCCTGCATGCGTTCGTCATAGCGGATCCCGGTCTCGTCGCGCAGCGCCTGCAGGCAATCGCGGGAGTATTCGGCGAGGCGCACCATCCGCGCCTTGTTGACCTTATAGGCCTCGGGCGTGCAATTCGACAGCATCCGCGCCAGCCAGGACAGCTTGGCAAGGTCGGACCGAGGCTGGACGATCAGCGGAGCGTGCTTCTGGAACATCCATTTGAGCGCCTTCAGGGGGATACCCGGCGCGGCCCAGGGGGCCGAGTAGCCGGGGCTGACCTCGCCGGCGTTGGCGAAGCTGGTCTCGAGGGCGGGAGCGGGCTGCCGGTCGATCACGACCACCTCGTGGCCGGCCTGCGACAGGTACCAGGCCGAGGTAACCCCGATGACCCCTGCACCCAGGATGATGACCCGCATGTTCCTGCCGCTCCGCGATGTGTTCCGTGACGCAGGGAAACATATGGACCGAAGGGCCGAAGTGGATCGCAAAGTGACAGCCCTCGATCCCCTCTTTTGCAAGATTCCGCAGCCTGAGAGCGGATCGGCCGCAGCCTCTGCTGCTACCATCCTGCCTGACCGAAGATTTTTCGACCCGGCTCCGGCTTAATGACTCGCTTGGGATACAGCAGCCCACTTGCCAGCGGCGCGTCCGGGGCGCTACCCCTTAGGCGAAAGCGCCGGGAAACAGGGGAGGCGCATGGACGATCATCGTTCGGATCAACTGCGACGGCTGCCCTTGCACGACCTTCACGTCGCGCGGGGTGCCCGCATGGTGCCATTCGCCGGTTGGGAGATGCCGGTCCAGTATGACGGCGGCGTCATGGCCGAGCATCTTCATACCCGCACCGCCGCCAGCCTCTTCGATGTGAGCCATATGGGCCAAGTCCTTCTTCGGCCGCGGAACGGGTTGGACCATCTGACTCTGGGCCTTGAAGCTCTGGTCCCGGCTGACATCGCGTCCCTGCCCGAGGGTCGGCAACGCTATGCCCTTCTCACCGACGACAGCGGCGGGATCCGTGACGACATCATGGTGACCCATCGGGGCGATCACCTGCTTCTCGTGGTCAACGCCTCGATGCGCGAGGCCGACCTAGCCCATCTGCGTGATGGCCTGGGCGACAGCCAGGTCGAGGAAGTCGCTGACCGGGCGCTCCTCGCGCTTCAGGGGCCGGGGGCGGCGGCCGCGCTGGAGGGGGTGACCGAAGGCATCGGGCGCCTGCGCTTCATGGAGGCCCGGACCGTTCCCTGGGCGGACGCGGAACTCTGGATTTCACGGTCGGGCTACACCGGGGAAGACGGGTTCGAGATCTCGGTCCCGCGACGCGCGGCCGAGGCCTTCGCTGCCGCGATTCTCTCCCACCCGGATGTCAGGTTGGCTGGCCTGGGCGCACGCGACTCCCTTCGGCTGGAAGCCGGGCTTTGTCTCTACTCCCAGGACATAGACCGCACGACCAGTCCCGTCGAAGCAGGCCTGGGCTGGTCGATCGGCAAGGCGCGTCGCGTTGGCGGTGTCCGCGCGGGAGGCTTCCCCGGGGCGGATCGCATCCTGCGGCAGCTCGAACGGGGCCCGCGCCGCGTGCGCGTGGGACTCCGCCCGGAAGGACGTGCTCCGATGCGGGCCGGCACGGAGATCCTTGCCGCTCAGGGACATGTGGGGCGGATCACGTCCGGTGGCTTCGGTCCTTCGGTTCAGGCGCCGGTTGCCATGGGCTACGTCGATGTAGCACTCTCGGCGCCCGGGACCCCGCTCCTCGGCAAGGTTCGGGGCCAGGACCTCCCCGTGGTCGTGGCTCCGCTCCCCTTCGTCCCCCATTCCTTCCAGCGTTGAGGATACTGCATGAAGTTCACCGAAGATCACGAATGGCTCCGCGCGGAAGGCGACGACCTCGTCGTCGTCGGCATCACGGAACATGCGGCCAAGGAACTGGGTGACATCGTCTTCGTCGAGTTGCCGGAGATCGAGGCCATGGTGGCCCATGGCGACGAAGTGGTCGTGATCGAGAGCGTCAAGGCCGCTTCCGATATCCTTGCCCCCATCGACGGCGAGATCGTCGAGGTGAACAGCAAGCTTACCGAGAACCCGGGCCTCGTGAACGCCGACCCTCTGGGCGCCGGCTGGTTCCTGAAGATCCGCGTCGACGACCTTGCTGTCCTCGACGACTTCATGGACGAAGACGAATATCAGGACATGATCTCATGACGGCCTGGGCGACGAGCGGCTACGACCCCGATGATTTCGCGAACCGCCGCCACATCGGCCCATCCCCGGCCGAAATGGAGGAGATGCTGCGGACGATCGGGGCCGCGTCCCTCGACGCCCTCATCGACGAGACCATTCCAGCGTCGCTGCGCCAGCGGGATCCACTCTCCTGGGCCCCGCTGACCGAAGCCGGACTGCTGGCGCGCATGCGCGAGGTCGCGGCAAAGAACAAGGTCATGACGTCGCTGATCGGCCAGGGCTATCACGGCACCTTCACTCCGCCCGCGATCCAGCGGAACATACTGGAGAACCCGGCCTGGTACACGGCCTATACCCCCTATCAGCCCGAGATCGCCCAAGGCCGCCTGGAAGCCCTGCTGAACTTTCAGACGTTGGTCGCAGACCTGACCGGGCTGCCGGTGGCCAATGCGTCCCTCCTGGACGAGGCCACCGCCGCCGCCGAGGCCATGACCATGGCCGAACGCAGCGCAAAATCGAAGGCGCGCGCGTTCTTCGTGGCGGACGACCTTCACCCGCAGACCATCGACGTCATACATACGCGGGCCCGCCCCCTCGGCATTGAGGTTCTGGTCGGATCTCCGGATTCCCTTGATCCCGCAAGGGTGTTCGGGGCGATCTTCCAGTATCCCGGAACCTTCGGCCACCTGCGCGACCTGTCCGAGGACATGGCGCGACTCCATGCGGCCGGGGCGATCGGGATCGTGGCGACGGACCTGCTCGCCCTTACGCTCCTCAAGGAGCCGGGGGCCATGGGGGCCGACATCGCCGTCGGCTCCGCCCAACGGTTCGGAGTGCCGATGGGCTATGGCGGCCCCCATGCCGCCTTCCTGTCGTGCCGCGACGCTCTCAAGCGGTCCATGCCGGGACGGATCGTCGGCGTCTCGGTGGATGCACGCGGGAACCGGGCCTACCGCCTGTCCCTGCAAACGCGCGAGCAGCACATCCGGCGGGAAAAGGCGACATCGAACGTCTGCACCGCCCAAGCTCTCCTGGCCGTGATGGCAAGCTTCTATGCGGTGTTCCATGGCCCCAAGGGACTACGCGCCATTGCCGAGCGGGTGCACCTTGGCACTCATCGTCTGGCCCTGGCTCTGAGGGCCGCCGGTGCCGTCGTCTCCCCCGAGACCTTCTTCGATACCATCACCGTCGAGGTCGGCGTCGGACAGGCCGGCATCCTGGCTGCGGCCCGAGCCGAGGGCCTGAATTTCCGCAAGATCGGGACCGACCGGGTCGGGATCGCCCTGGACGAGACCACGGACGAGGGCGTGCTCCGCCGCGTGCTGCGGGCCTTCGGGATCGACGAGATGCCGGATGCGGAGGTGGGCCCCGCCATCCCGGAGCCGCTGCTTCGCAGCTCGGATTACCTGACCCATCCGGTCTTCCACATGAACCGCGCCGAATCCGAGATGATGCGCTACATGCGGCGTCTGTCGGACAGGGACCTCGCTCTCGACCGGGCCATGATTCCGCTCGGCTCCTGCACGATGAAGCTGAACGCCGCGGCCGAGATGATGCCCCTCACCTGGCCGGAGTTCGGCGGCCTCCACCCCTTCGCCCCACGGGACCAGGCCCAAGGCTACGCCGAGGCGATCGAGGACCTGTCGCGCAAGCTGTGCGAGATCACCGGATACGACGCCTTCTCGATGCAGCCCAACAGCGGGGCGCAGGGCGAATATGCGGGCCTCCTGACGATCCAGGCTTACCACCAGGCGCGCGGGGACGCTGACCGGACGGTGTGCCTGATTCCGGTCTCGGCCCATGGGACGAACCCCGCTTCGGCACAGATGGCCGGCATGGAGGTCGTCGTGGTCCGGACGGCGCCGAACGGGGACATCGACCTTGCCGACTTCCGGGCCAAGGCCGATGCGGCGGGGTCGCGCCTGGCCGCCTGCATGATCACCTACCCATCCACGCACGGCGTGTTCGAGGACACGCTGCGCGAGGTGTGCCGGATCACCCACGATCACGGCGGGCAGGTCTATCTGGACGGGGCGAACATGAACGCCCTCGTGGGCCTTGTCCGTCCCGGGGAGGTCGGCGCGGATGTGAGCCACCTGAACCTTCACAAGACCTTTGCCATTCCGCACGGCGGCGGGGGCCCGGGGATGGGGCCGATCGGCGTGAAGGCGCATCTCGCCCCGCACCTGCCCGGCCATCCGGAACTGGGGACCGAGGGGGCCGTGTCCGCGGCGCCCTACGGATCGGCGTCGATCCTGCTCATCTCCTGGGCCTATTGCCTGCTGATGGGCGGGACCGGGCTGACGCAGGCGACCAAGGTGGCCATCCTCAACGCCAACTACATCGCGGCACGGCTGAATCCGGACTTCAACATCCTCTTCACGGGTCACCATGGCCGCGTCGCGCACGAATGCATCCTGGACGTCCGCCCCTTCGCGGCCCACGGCGTCACGGTGGACGACCTCGCCAAGCGGCTCATCGACAACGGCTTCCATGCGCCGACCATGAGCTGGCCCGTGGCCGGCACCCTGATGGTCGAGCCGACCGAGAGCGAGACCAAGGGCGAGATCGACCGCTTCCTGACGG
Source organism: Rubellimicrobium arenae (assembly GCF_017916275.1). Classification (GTDB taxonomy): domain Bacteria; phylum Pseudomonadota; class Alphaproteobacteria; order Rhodobacterales; family Rhodobacteraceae; genus Rubellimicrobium; species Rubellimicrobium arenae. The sequence continues at coordinate 440,705 of NZ_JAFMST010000001.1, read as the reverse complement.
CGCTCCTTTCGATCCGAGGGGAGATTGCCGCGATCGAGCGTGGCGAGATCAGGGCCGAGGACAGCCCGCTGCGCCATGCCCCGCATACGGTCGAGGATCTCGTGGCCGAGTGGACCCGGCCCTATTCGCGCGAACAGGCCTGCTTTCCTCCGGGCGCGTTCCGGGTCGACAAGTACTGGCCGCCCGTCGGGCGGGTCGACAACGCCTATGGCGACCGGAACCTCGTCTGCACCTGCCCGCCCGTCGAGGCCTATGCCGAAGCGGCGGAGTAAGGGCCGGGGCTGCGGCCCCCGCCCTCGGGGTCAGGTCAGGCCGGTGTTGACCTTGTAGATCCGCTCGGCGTTCTTCCAGCCGACGGCTGCGCGTTCGTCGGCCGACAGGTCCCGGAGCACCGCTTCGGTCACGTCGAGCCAGGCCGGAAGGCCGCGGCCCAGGTTCACGACCGGCCAGTCGGATCCCCAGACGATGCGTTCGGGGCCGAAGGTCTCGAACAGATGGTCAATCCACGGGCGGAGGGTGACCGGGTCCCCTTCGCCCGGAGGGGCATAGGCCGAGATGCCCGACAGCTTGACGTTGACATGCGGCAGCGAGGCCAGCCGTGCCATGCCTTCGCGCCAGGGGTCCATGTCGCCCCCGGCGATGTCGGGCGTGCCGCAATGATCCAGCACGAACGTCATGTCCGGGCAGGCGGCGGCGAGATCGTAGGCGATCGGAAGCGTGCGCCCTAGGAAGTTCATGTCGAAGGGCAACCCACGGCCTCCGATGCGCCGGACATTGGCCCGGAACGTCTCGGTGGTGGAAACGTCGTCGGCCACCGTATGAAGGATCCGGCGCATCCCGACCACGCCCAGGTCGGCGCATTCGTCCAGCCAGGGCTCGAAGCCGTCGTCGGTTTCCGGGCGGCAGTTGGCGATCTGTCCCAGCAGCTCTCCCTGGCGGACGAGGCCGGCGATCCACCGCGATTCCGCCTGGAAGTCGTCGGCGTCGACTTCCATGAAGATCGAGCCCCGGACGCGCCCGCCATACAGCCGGCGCGCGTCGTCCAGCGTGAAGTCACGGCCGGCCAAGGCCGGCTCGTTCCGGGTCCAGGCATGGCCGGTGACGTCGCGCTGGATCAGGTGGAGGTGGGTGTCGATCAGGTCCATCGCGCGCCTCCTCCGGCCCGGGTCAGTTGTCGTCCACGCAGTCCTGGCGCTGATCGCCGAGGCCCTGGATGCCAAGCTCCACCACGTCGCCCGCCCGCAGGTAACGCGGCGGCTTCTGTCCCATCCCGACGCCCGGCGGGGTCCCGGTCGAGATCACGTCGCCCGGATGCAGGGACATGAACTGGCTGAGATAGCTGATCAGATGGGCCACGCCGTAGACCATCGTGCGCGAGGAGCCGTCCTGCATGGTCTGGCCGTTGACCCGGCAGTACATGGCGAGATCCTGGGGATCGGGAACCTCGTCACGGGTGACGAGCCAGGGGCCGAGCTGGCCGAAGTTGTCGCAGCTCTTGCCCTTGGTCCACTGGCCGGCCCGCTCCTGCTGGAAGTGGCGTTCGGAGACGTCGTTGGCGACCGCGTAACCTGCGACATGGTTCAGGGCGTCCGCCTCGGAGACGTACTTGGCGTGCGTCCCGATGATGACGGCGAGCTCGACCTCCCAGTCGGTCTTCTCGCTCTTGCGGGGGATGATGATGGGATCGTTCGGCCCGCAGATCGCCGAGGTGGCCTTCATGAAGATCACGGGCTCGGGCGGGACGGGGAGGTTCGATTCGGCGGCGTGGTCGGCGTAGTTCAGGCCGATGCAGATGAACTTGCCGGTGCCGCCGACGCAGGCGCCCAGCCGGGTGGCGGGATCGACGACCGGCAGGGTCGAGGGATCCACCGCGCGCAGGCGGGCCTGTCCTTCGTCGGACAGGACGGACCCGGCGATGTCGGGCACCACGCCCGAGAGATCGCGGATGGTCCCGTCGCTGTGCAGGAGGCCCGGCTTCTCGGACCCCCGATCCCCATGGCGCAGAAGCTTCATGCTCTTGTCCTCTCAGATGTTCGCCCAGCCGCCGTCGATGACGTGGGCCTGGCCGGTCGTGTAGCTGCTTTCGTCGGAGGCGAGATAGACCACCAGGGCGGCGATCTCCTCGGGTCGGCCGATCCGGCCCATGGGCTGGCGCGCGATGAAGGCCTTGCGCGCGGCCTCGTAGTCGCCGCCCGACTTCATCCGGCCTTCGAGGCTGGGACTTTCGACGGTGCCGGGGCAGATCGCGTTGCAGCGGATGCCCTGGCCGATGAAGTCGCAGGCGATGGCCTTGGTGAGCCCGATCACGCCCGCCTTGGTCGCGCCGTAGACGAACCGGTTGGGCGCCGCGATGACCGAGGAGGCCACCGAGGCGATGTTGATGATGGACCCGCCGCCATTCGCGATCATCGCCGGCAGGAAGGCGCGGCACATGCGGTACATCGCCGTCATGTTCAGGCGGACCGAGAAGTCCCACTGCTCCTCGTCGCAGTCGAGGATGGTGCCATGGGCGACATGGCCCGCGCAGTTGAAGAGAACCTGGATCGGGCCGACTGCCTCGGCCACGGCGTCGATGCTGGCCTTGTCCAGCACGTCGAGCCGGCGGGTGGTCAGCGAGCCGAGCGACCCGGCCGCGCCGCCGTCCGAGGCCGCATCGCCCCGCAGCCGGTCCCATTCCGCCGCAAGCGCCTCGAGCGCGGAGTCGCTGATGTCGGTGGCGATGACATCGGCCCCCTCGAGCGCCATCGCCAGGACCGAGGCCCGTCCGATCCCCTGCCCGGCCGCCGTCGCCAGGGCCCGCTTGCCGCTGAGCCGTCCCAAGCCCATCCCCCCATGAAGTGTTCACGGAACTGTGTCGCAGGCTTCCCGGGGGGATGCAACGCCCCTCGGGCCTGTGGCGAGGAGGTCACGCGGGCGCGAGCTCACGGCAACGTGGCCATGCGCGGGCGGGCCGAGTCGTGGCAAAATGGACCTCCAAGCGCCCCAGACCGGGGTCTCAGACCATATGCCGAGCCGGGACATCGTTCCCGGTCGTGGAGCAAAGGACGACAGCGAATGACACTTCAGCAGACCGGGTCCTCGCAGGGGACCGAGCAGCCCGGCGCGCCTTCGACGCGGCGCCCGCAGATGGACGCCTCGCAGCCCGCGACGCCCAAGACCACCGCGCAGGAGACGGCGGGCCAGGCGACCCTGTTCCGCGACTTCGCCAGCATCTGAGAACGGCCTCGGCGGCGCGGGAGGTCGCGGCCGCCGACGTTCCGGCACTCGGATCACCAAGGCGCAGGGACAGGGTCCCCGATCCGCTCCCGCGCCACCTCCTCCTCGACCTGCATGGCAGCGGCACGATGACGGCCATCTCCTCGATCCGGAATCTGGGACCCGCCACGGAGGCGGCCTTCGTTCGGGCCGGGATCCGGACGGCCGAGGAACTGCGGCAGCTGGGGGCCGACGCGGCCTATGCCAAGCTGCTCGAGGCCGGCGAGCGGCCGCACTTCATCGGCTACTACGTCCTGGTCATGGCCTTGCAGGACCGGCCATGGAACGCCTGCAAGGGCGAGGAGAAGGCCGCGCTCCGCGTTCGGTTCGACGCGATCAAGGCCGGGCATTTCGACGACGGCCTGTCGCGGATCGAGGCCGAGCTCGACGCCCTGGGGGTCGGACGCCGCAGGTGAGCCGTTGCGTCCTGCGATGGTTCCGCTAGGGAATCCGGAGCAACCCTGACGGAGCCCGACCTGATGCCCTCGTTCCCTGCCCTGCTTGCCCGGCGCGGCCTTGCCGTGCTGCTTCTCGCATCGCTGGCCGCCTGCGGCACGCCGCGCGGTCGGGTGGAGGAGGCGCCGGCCCATGCGGGCAACACGCCGCAGATGCAGTCGATGATCGAGCGGTACGCCTCCTTCCTGGAGATCCCGCCCGAGCTTCTGGACCATGTGGTCCGCGTCGAGAGCGGCTACAACGCCGGGGCCCGGAATGGCCCCTATTTCGGGCTCATGCAGATCACGCCGCAGACGGCGCGGACGATGGGGTATGAGGGACCGGATTCGGGGCTTCTCGATCCCGCGACCAACCTGCGCTGGGCCGGAGCCTATCTGCGGGGCGCCTATATCGTGGCCAACGGCAACCAGCGGCGGGCCTACGAATGGTACAAGAAGGGCTACTACTACGAGGCCCGGAACCGGCGGCTTCTGGTCAAGACGGGCCTGAGCGACCACGAAGTCCGCTGAGCACGCCCCCGCCGGAGCTGAAGACGCGCCCGCCGGAAAAGAATTCGATCCCGCGGGGCCTCTGGGTGGCCCGGGCCTCCCGGCGTGCGGGGATGGCGGGGCGGTCCAGTCCGTCCGGGTTCACGGCGCGGGCTTGAGTCTAAGGAGGGCGCGGGGCCCGGTATGTGGGCCTTTTCCAAGGCCGGATCGTGCACGGGCCTGATGGCCGCGCGATGGGGTCATGGGTCTCCGATCACCGGGGAGGGCGGCTGGCCGGCCCGCCCCCTTGCCGCAAGGGAGCGTCCGCGCCAGCCTGCCACCCGTCCCGGCCGTTGGGGTGGCTGATGCGGGCAGGATCCCAGACCAGCGTTAGCGAATCCTTGCGCCACCGTGCGTTGCGACCGCCCCAGCCCGGAGCCGAGCCACGAGGCAAGCCGGGGAACCGCGCGGCGACGGTGACGTTGCCCCGCAGGACCGGCCAGGCCCGGTTCGCTGGACCATCCGCCGCCCGGCGGACCGCCTGACGACGGGGAGAGGCCGCTGGATCTCGAGACGCTGAACCGGACCTACTGCGGGCCCGCGCCCGACCCGGCGGAGATCTGGCTGCGCTGGAACCTCGACCCGGTGCTCCTGGTCGGCCTAGCAGGGCTGGCCCTGGTCCTTGGGCGGAGCCGTCCCGGCGCCCTGGCCGTGGCCGTGCTGGCGGTCGCCTTCGTGTCGCCCCTTTGCGCCCTCTCGGCGGCGCTGTTCTCGGCGCGGGTCGTCCATCATGTCCTTCTGGTCGCGGTCGCCGCGCCGCTGATCGCGATGGCCTGGCCCGCGCGGCGGAGCACCGGGTCCGGCATGGCCGGATTTCTGGCATCGTCCGCGATCCTGTGGGCCTGGCACCTTCCGGCGGCCTATGACCTCGCGCTGTCGAACGTCGCCGCGTACTGGGCGATGCAGGGAACGCTGCTGGTCTCGGCCACGGCGTTCTGGCGGGCCGCGCTGGACCCGCGCCGCGCGGCAGGGTCGGCGCTGGTGCTGATCCTGGGCGGCTACATGCAGATGGCCCTTCTGGGGGCGCTGCTCACCTTCGCGCCCGAGGCCCTGTATGCGATCCATGCGGTGGCCCCGCTGGACTGGGGGTTCACGCCCCTGGCCGACCAGCAACTGGGCGGGCTGCTGATGTGGGTCCCGGCGGGCTTGCCCTTCGTGGCCTGGGGCGCCTGGATCGCGCGGCGCGGCTGGCAAGGCCTCGAGGGACGCCCGGCATGATCCCTTGGCTGGACGGCATCATCCCCCATCTGAAGGTGCTGCATATCGCGGCCCTGGCCCTGTGGTGCGGAGGGCTGTTCGCGCTGCCGCTCATGCTGGCGCGGCACGACCCGGCCATCGGGCAGGCGGATTATGCCCGCATCCGGCAGGCCACGCATTACGGCTACACGCTGCTGGTGACGCCCTCGGCCGTGATCGCCATCGCTTCGGGGACGCTGCTGATCTTCCTGCGGGACGTCTTCGTGGCCTGGATGTTCGCCAAGCTCGTCGTCGTGGCGCTGCTGGTCGCCTTTCACGGCTGGGTGGGGCACACGCTCGTCACCGTGGCCGAGACCGAGGGCGCGCACCAGACGCCGGCGCCTCTGGGACCGACGCTGATCCTGCTGGCGCCGGTGCTGGCGATCCTGCTGCTGGTCCTGGCCAAGCCCGAACTGGGCGAGATCCCGGTGCCGGGCTGGCTGCGGGAGCCGCGGGGCGCTCAGCTCCCCTTCGACGTCCCCAGGCGATAGTCGAACACGAGCTTGCCGCCATGCCAGCCGGTCGCCCCCACCACCAGCACGTTGAAGGCCGACAGGAGGATGCCGTAGGGCAGCACCGCGCTTTCGTAGCCCTGGAGACGGAAGCCCCAGTTCGCCCCCAGGAGCGCGAGCAGGAGCACGGCGATGACGAAATGCGTCCAGGCGGCGGCGCGGGCGCGGATCCCGGGCACGAGCAGCAGCTCCATGGTGCCCGAGGCCCCGGCGGTGAGGCCGAACAGGAAGGCCGTCCCCGCCGCCCAGACCCCCGCCCGCGCCCAGAAGACGTCGCCCGTCCACCAGTAGAGCGCGTCCGCCCCGAAGGTGCAGAAGGTGAGCGCGACCGGAAAGGCCACGGTCATCGCGTGGATCGGGTGGCCCCAGATGGCGATGCGGGACTCGGTTTCCTCGAAGCCCGGGTGGGCGCTGATCGGGTCGATCAGGGTCTCGTCCCGGGTCTGGATCTGGGTGTCGGACATCCGCGTCTCCTGCAGGGGGTCGGGGTCGTAACGCTCGCCGCGCTGGCGGGTTGCGAGGACAGGTTGTCCGTTGTGCATCCGGCGGGTCCGGCGGCGGCCACCATCGCGACCCTGTGGTGGGTCCTGCTGGCCGGGGCGGTGGCGATCTTCGGGCTGGTGATGGGGCTTTTGGCGCTGGCCTTCCGCCCGCGCGAGAGCACGGGCGGGGACAGGGTCTGGATCGTGGGGCTGGGGCTCGTGTTCCCGCTGGCCGTCCTGGGGAGCCTGCTGGCCTATGGGCTGGTCGTCGGGGAGCGGCTGTTGCCCCGCGAAGCGCCCGACCTCGTGACCGTGCGGGCCGAGGGACGGCAGTGGGCCTGGTCCTTTTCCTACGCCGACGCGCCCGACCGGGTGACCGAGGGCGTTCTCCATATCCCGGCCGGTCGCCCAGTCGACGTGGAGATCACGACCGTTGACGTGATCCACAGCTTCTGGGTGCCGCGCCTGGCCGGGAAGCTGGACGCCATTCCGGGGCACGTGAACCGGCTGCGCATCGAGGCCTGGGCGCCGGGGGAGTATGCAGGCGTGAGTTCGGAATACAGCGGGCCCGGCTACCGGGAGCACGTCTTCACGGTCCGGGCCCATGATGCCGAGGGATGGAGCGCCTTCCTGGCGGGCGGCACGCCATGAACGCCCTGCAGCGGCACCGCGCCCTGACGCGGATCTGGGCCTCGGAGCCCGGCTGGACGGGCTGGCTGACCACCGTCAACCACAACGACCTGGGGCGGATGTTCCTGGTCGCGGCGGCGACCTTCTTCGGGATCGGCGGCCTCCTGGCCATGCTGATCCGCGCCCAACTGGCCAGCCCCCGGTCGGCCTTCATGGGCCCGGAGGTCTACAACCAGGTCTTCACGATGCACGGGACCATCATGATGTTCCTGTTCGCGATCCCGCTGTTCGAGGGCCTGACCGTCTATCTCCTGCCCAAGATGCTGGGGACGCGCGACCTCGCCTTTCCGCGGCTCGGCGCCTATGGATTCTGGTGCTACGTCTTCGGCGGGTCGATGCTGGTCCTGTCTCTGCTGGCAGGGGTGGCGCCGGACAGCGGGTGGTTCATGTACCCGCCCCTGTCGTCCTCGCTGGGGTCGCCCGGGATCAACTCGGACGTTTGGCTGATCGGGATCACCTTCGTCGAGATCTCGGCCATCAGCGCGGCGGTCGAGGTCGTCGTGACGATCCTGCGCTACCGCGCGCCGGGCATGTCGCTGGACCGGATGCCGATCTTCGCCTGGTACATGCTGGTCGTCGCGGTGATGATCCTGACGGGCTTTCCGCCGATGATCCTAGGGTCGATCCTGCTGGAGCTGGAGCGCGCCTTCGGAATGCCGTTCTTCCAGGTGGCCGAAGGGGGCGACAGCCTGCTCTGGCAGCACCTGTTCTGGCTGTTCGGCCACCCGGAGGTGTACATCATCTTCCTGCCCGCGGCGGGGGTCGTCTCGACCATCCTGCCGGTGATGGCCCGGCGGACGCTGATGGGCTACGGCTGGATCGTCGGGGCGGCGGTGTCGCTGGGGGTGCTGAGCTTCGGTCTCTGGGTGCACCATATGTTCACCACGGGGATCCCGCACATGGGGCTGGCCTTCTTCTCGGCGGCCTCGACGCTGGTGGCGGTGCCGACGGCGGTGCAGATCTTCGCCTGGATCGGCACGCTCTGGACGGGCCGCCCGCAGCTCCGGCTGCCGATGCTCTGGATCCTGGCCTTCTTCGCGACCTTCGTGATCGGCGGGCTGACGGGGGTCATGGTCGCGGTCGTGCCGTTCGACTGGCAGGTGCACGACACGCATTTCGTGGTGGCCCACCTCCATTACGTCCTGGTCGGCGGCTTCGTCTTTCCGATGCTGGCGGCGATCTACTACTGGCTGCCGCACATGACCGGACGGCGCAGGTTCTTTCGGCTGGGAGAGACGGCCTTCTGGCTGATCGTCGTGGGCTTCCACGTCACGTTCCTGGCGGTGCACTGGGTCGGGCTCCTGGGCCAGAGGCGGCGGACCGAGACCTATGAGCCGGGCCAGGGCTGGGAGATCATCAACCTCGTGTCGTCGATCGGCGGGTTCGTCACGGCGATCGGCTTCGGGCTGGTGCTGGTGGATGTCGTGGTGAACGCGGCGGTGGCGATCCGGGGGTCGCGCGACCCCTGGGGCGCGGGCACGCTGGAATGGGCCATGCCGACGCCGCCCCCAGCCTACAACTTCGCGAGCCTCCCCGAGGTGCGGGGCCGCGATCCGCTCTACGACGATCCCGACCTGCCGGTGCGGATCGCGCGGGGCGAGGGCTTCCTCGGGACGCCGCGCGGCAACCTCCGCGAGACGCTGACGGTGGACGTGGCCAGCGGACGGGCGGCCCACCATGTCGTCCTGCCGGGCAATACGGCGCTGCCGATCGTCATGGCCCTGGTGACGGGCGGCGCGTTCGTCGGAATGCTGCTCAAGCTCTACTGGCTGGTGCCGCTGGCCGCCCTTGGCGTCATCATCCTGGCGATCCGGTGGGTCTGGACCCTGGGGAGCCGCACGGACCTGGGTCCGCAGGATGTCGGGCGTGGCCTGGCCCTGCCCGCGGCCCCGGAGGTCGAGGACCCGCCCGGCTGGTGGGGCACCCTGTTCCTGCTGATCGCGGATGCCACGCTCTTTGGGTCGCTGCTGTTCGGCTACGCGTTCCTTTGGACGGTCGCGCCGAACTGGCCGCCGCCCGCCTACCTGGAGCCGGGCGCGCTCATGCCCGCGCTGGCCGGAGCGGGCGCCCTGCTGGCCGTGCTGGGTCCACGCGTGGCCGAGCGGGGGCTGCGGCGGTCCGGGCAGGCCGGCGCGGGGCTTGGGCTGACGCTGGCCGGGGCCGTCGGAGCGGCCGTGGCGGCGGGGCTGGCGATTCGGGGTGCGGCCGATCCGCAGGCCCATGCCTATGACGCGACGGTCTGGGTGCTGGGGGGCTATGTCCTGTTCCACGCCGTCCTGCTGGCGCTCATGGTCGGCGTGCTGGGCGCGCGGGCCTGGGCCGGGTTCCTGTCGCCCCTCCGTTATGGAGAGCTGCGCATCCTGCGGCTCTGGGCAGATTACGGGGCGGCGGCGACCGTGCTGGGACTGGCGGCCGCGGGTCTTCCGGGGGCTCTGACGTGAACGACATCCTTCGCCTTTCCCTTCCGCTCACGGTCTGGCTGGCGGCGTTCAGCGCGCTCTACGGGCTGCACGGCGTCCTGTGCTCCCCACGCTGGGATGAGGCCGCGCTGGGCCTGGCGGCGGGACGCGGGGTGCTGGGACTGGCCGGGCTGCTGGCAGTCGCCGCGCAGGTCGCCCTGCTGCTGGCGCTCCGGTCGGGTCGCTTCGCCTCGCCGTCGGGATTCGTCCGGGCGACAAGCGTCGGGCTGTCGGTCGTGGCGCTGGTCGCCACGCTCTGGACCCTGATCCCGGTCGCCGCGACCTCGACCTGCCTTTGAAGGGCGCCCAGACCGGCCCCCCTCCTGACCGCACGCGTTTCCTTGACAGGCACGACCGAACCGGTGAATCTGAAACCGGTTTCACAAGGCGGGTGGCCCGTGCGGTTCGACCTCACCGTCCTCGTGCCCCATCTGGGCTTTCTGGCCGAGGGGGCGCTGCTGACCGCCCTGGTCTGCGGGCTGGCGCTGGTCGGCGGCGTGATCCTGGGCATGGTCGTGGCCATCGCCCGCACCTCCTCGAACCGCGTCGTCAACCGGATCGCGGCGGCCTATGTGGACCTGTTCCGGAACATCCCCTTCATCGTGCAGCTGTTCTTCTTCTACTACGGCCTGCCCGAGATCGGGATCTTCATCGACGCCTTCACCACCGGCGTCGTCGCCCTGTCGATCGCCGGCGGGGCCTATGCCTCGGACGCGATCCGGGCCGGCATCCTCGCCATCGACACCGGCATCCTGGAGGCCGCCGAGGTGAGCGGCCTGTCGCGGCGCACCATCTTCCGCCGGATCGTCCTGCCCATCGCGCTCCGCACCTCGGTCCGTCCGCTGGGGTCGGTGCTGATCAACATGATCCTCACCTCGTCGGTCCTGTCGACGATCACGCTGAACGAGCTCACCGGGCAGGCCAAGATCGTGGCCTCGGACACCTTCCGGCCGTTCGAGGTCTATTTCGTGCTGCTCGTGGTCTATGCCGCCCTGACCTACCTCGTGTCGCTCGGCATCGCGCTGCTGCACCGGCGGCTGAACCGGGACCTGTCGGAGCCGGTCGGCTGATGCGCTACACCGAGTTCACGCCCTACGACCTCGTGCTGCTGGCCCAGGGGCTGGGCGTGACGGTCGCGCTGTTCCTGGGGACGTCGCTGATCGGGCTGGCGGTCGGCACGCTCTGGGGGATCGTCCGCTACTACCGCGTGCCGGGGCTGACGCAGATCATCACCTTCGTGGCCGAGCTTCTGAAGAACTCGCCCGTCTTGGTGCAGCTGTTCCTGGTGTTCTTCGGGTTTCCTGCCTTCTTCCACCTCGACCTGGGACCGGTCGGGGCGGCGGTCATCACGCTGTCGGCCAACACCGCGGCCTTCGTCTACGTGATCGCCGTGTCCGCCATCGAGTCGATCGGCCGCGACCAGATCGAAGCGGCGCGGGTCTTCGGCCTCAGCCGCTGGCAGGTGCTGCGCCATGTCATCGCGCCGCAGGCGGCGGCCTTCTCCATCGGACCGCTGACCGCGCTGCTGGTGAACCAGTTGCAGGTGACGTCGCTGATCTCGGTGATCGGGGTCATGGACCTGTCCAAGATCGGGGCCACGCTGAACCTGCGGACGCTGAAGCCCTTCGTGGTCTGGAGCGTGGTCGGCCTGCTTTACTACCTTGCCGCCAAGCTGGTTGCGACGCTGGGCGCGCGGATCGAACGACGCCTGCGGGCGCATACCGCCTTTCGGGGGCTTTGAATGCTGAACGTCGAGCAGGTCAGGAAGACCTTCGGGACCGTGACCGTCCTGGACGGCGTGAACCTTGCGGTGAAGCCGGGCGAGGTCGTGTCGATCCTGGGCTCATCGGGGTCGGGCAAGTCCACGCTGATCCGCTGCATCAACGGGCTGGAGCGGCTGGACGGCGGGCGCATCACGGTGGACGACTTCGACGTGTCCAAGCCGCGCGAGCTGGCCGAGGCGCGCAAGCGGTCCGGAACGGTGTTCCAGCTGTTCAACCTGTACCCCCACATGACGGCGCTGCAGAACATCACGCTCGCCCCGATCGAGGTGCTGAAGCGGTCGCGCGCCGAGGCCGAGGACGAGGGGCGCGCGCTGCTGGCGTCGGTCGGGCTCGGGGACCGGGCGGAGGCCTATCCGGCGCAGCTGTCGGGCGGCCAGAGGCAGCGCGTCGGCATCTGCCGGGCGCTGGCCATGAGGCCGCGCTACCTGCTCCTGGACGAGGTGACGAGCGCGCTGGACCCCGAGATGACCTCCGAGGTGCTCGATATCTTGGCGAAGCTCGCCTCGGGCGGGACGACCATGCTGTTCGTGACCCACGAGATCGAGTTCGCGCGCCAGATCTCGGACCGGGTCGTGTTCCTCGAGAAGGGGGTGCTGCTGGTGGACCTCCCCACGCGGGACTTCTTTGCGGCCGGGGGTGGGCTGGCGCAGCCACGGGTCGCGCAATTCCTCTCCAAGATGCGGAAAGACTGACACGTCATGTTGCTGATCGCGAATGCGGAAGGCTGGCCCGGCATCCCGACCACGGTCGACCTGCTGAGGTCGGGGGCCGACAGCCTGGCCGCCATGGTCGCCGGCATCGGCGAGGTCGAGGCCGAGACCAAGGTGCGGAGCGTGGGGCGCGGCGGCTGGCCCAACATGCTGGGCGAGATGGAGTTCGACGCCGGCGTCATGGACGGCACCACCCGCGCGGTGGGCGCAGTCGGCGCGGTCCCGCATACGCTGCATGTGGCCCGGCTCGCGCATGAGGTGATGAAGCGGCTGCCCCATGTGATGCTGACCGGCGCGGGCGCGCGCCGCTTCGCCTCGGAGATCGGCCTGCCCCAGGAGGACGTGCTGCTGCCCGACAGCCGGCGGGTCTGGTGGGAGAGGCTGGAGCAGGAGCTGCCGCCCGAGGCGCTGGGCCGGTTCCCCGACGTCCCGCTCGCCCCCCTTCTCAAGGCGATCACCGACCCGGAGCGGGTGCGCGACACCACGGTCTACCTGACCGCCGACCCCCGCCGCGGCATCCATGCCGCCACCTCCACCTCGGGCTGGGCCTGGAAGTATCCCGGCCGGCTGGGCGACAGCCCGATCCCGGGCGCGGGCTTCTATGCCGACAGCCGCTATGGCGCGGCGGCCTGCACCCATACCGGCGAGATGACGATGCGCTGCGCCACCGCGCGGACGATCGTCCTGGCCATGAAGCTCGGGCACACGCTCCGGGACGCGGTCGCGCTGGCCGTCGAGGAGCTCAGGGAACTCCGTGAGGGGTTCCTGGGGGGCGTGGTGATCCACGCCGTCGATGCCCATGGCCAGCACCAGGTCACCAATTTCCGCTGCGAGGGCGAGATCCGCTACTGGCTGTGGGAGGATTCGATGCCGGAACCCGAACTCAGGGCAGCGCAGACTGCATGAGCCAACAGAGAGGAACCCCCTGATGAACCGCATTCTGTCAACCTTTGCCGCCATGGCGCTGGCGGCCGGCGCGGCCGCGCCGGCCATGGCCGACAAGCTCGACGACATCCGCGCCGCCGGAGTCGTCCGCATCGGCGTGTCGCTGGGCGGGGAGCCGATCGGCTTCCGCGACGCGCAGAACAACCCGGTGGGCTATGACGTCGACGTCGCCACCATGCTCGCCGAGAAGCTGGGCGTCCCGGTCGAGTTCACGGACGTTTCGGGCGACGCGCGCATCTCCATGCTCGTGTCGGGGCAGCTCGACATCGTGGTCGCGAACACCTCGGCCACCCTCGAGCGGGCCAAGACGGTGGACTTCAGCATCCCCTACAACCGCGCGGGCCTGCGGGTGATCGTGCAGGCGGACTCGGGCATCCAGAGCCTCGAGGATCTCGCGGGCAAGTCGGTCGTGGTCGGGCGCGGCACCACGGGCGAAGCCTTCATCAAGGAAGCGGTCCCGGAGGCCGAGCTCGTCTACGTGGACCAGTTCGCGCCCGACGGCGTGCTGCAGCTCCAGCAGGGGCGCGTGGACGCCGCCATCGAGGATTCCTCGCTGCTCGACTACCTCGCGACGCAGAACCCGTCGCTGGTGACCCTGGAGGGGCTCTACTCGAACGACCCGATCGGCATCGCGGTCGCGAAGGGCGATCCCGAGTTCGTCCGCTGGCTGGACATGTTCGTGTCGGACTACATCCAGTCCGGGGCCTATGAGGCCAACTACAAGAAGTGGTGGGGCGAAACCGCGAACCCGCCGGCGCTGACGCCGCTCTGGTGAGCGCCCGGGCCGGGCGGCCGCGGCGGCCCGGCCCCTACCCTGTCGCGCGGGCCACGAACCGCGTCGGCACCAGCACCGGCGACCCGGCCGGTGCGAACCCCTCGGGATCGCGGAGGAAGCGCATCATCTCGCCCAGATAGGCGGCCTTGTCGTAGCCGATGGACGAGATCGGATAGGCGCCGAACTCCAGGAGCGAGATGTTGTCGAAGCCGTAAAGGCGGAAGCGTCTGGGCTGCCCTTCGGGAAAGTCCTCCCGCCGGGCGTCGAGGATGCCCATGGCCGTCGCGTCCGAGGTGCAGAACACCGCGTCCGGCGCGTCGGGTCCGGCCATCAGGTTCCCGGCGTCCCGGCCGCTGGCATAGGAGTAGTCGCCCCGGATGGTCCGCCTGAGCTCGATCCCGCACCGTGCGAGGGCTTGATGGTAAAGGTCGATGCGCGCCTGCTCGACCAGGGAGGAGGCGCGTCCGGTGACGAGCGCGGCCGTCCGCACGCCCTTGGCGGCCGCATCGGCGGCGGCGGCTCCGATCCCCGTCGCTTCGTCCGGCATGATCGCGGGCGAAAGCCGGTCATGCCGCCCGTTCAGCATCAGCACATGATCGGAATGGAACAGCCGCCGCACGGTGCCCGCGTCGGCGAAGTCCGAGAACACCAGCGCGGCGTCCACATGGTAGGCGATGCCGCGGCGCAGGAACTCCTCGACCCGGTCGCCCGACCCGATGCGGATCAGGATCACCTGCTTGCCCACGGCCTGCGTCTCGGCGATCAGGAGGTCGAACAGGTCGAGGTCCGACAGGTCATGGATGTGATTCACCAGCACCGCCACGAGATCCACCGTCTTGGTGGTCAGGCTTCGGGCCATGGGGTTGATGCGGTAGCCGAGCTGGTCGGCGGCGGCGAGGACACGTTCCCGGTTGAGCGCGGAGACGGGTCGCTTTTCCGAGAACAGCGCCCGCGAGGCCGTCGCCCGCGACACGCCAGCCAAACGGGCCACGTCGTCGATGGTCGGCGCGGGCAGACGATGTTCCGGAGATCCTGCCATCCTGCTTTCCCCACCTTTGCTGAATCGGCCTGCCTGCGATGACACAGATGCCGCCCCCGCGCCGCGCCCGCCAGCCCATTGTCTGCTTTGACATCGGGGGGTCGGCAATAAAGGGCGGCACCGCGACCGAGGCGTCGGCGGTCGTCCCGCTGGGGCGGGTCGCGACGCCGGCCCACGACTTCGACGCCTTCGTCGTCGCCATCGCCGGGATGGCCGGAGCGTCGGAAGGTCCAGTCGCCATGTCGATCACCGGGGTCGTCGATCCGGAGACCGACCTGATCACCGCCGCCAACATCCCCTGCATCGACGGCCGCCGCCTCCGGCCCGACCTGGAGGAGCGGCTTGGCCGCCCCGTCCTGATCGCCAACGACGCGGACTGCTTTGCCCTGGCCGAAGCCGGCGCCGGGGCGGGTCGCGGGCACCGGATCGTCTTTGGGGCAATCCTCGGGACCGGCGTGGGTGGCGGGCTGGTGATCGACGGCCGCATCGTGACGGGGGCCGGGGGCTTTGCCGGGGAGTGGGGCCATGCCCCGGTCGCGGCCATGCGGGCCGGGCATCCCCCGGTGGACCTCCCCCACCTGCCCTGCGGCTGCGGCCTGTCGGGCTGCGTGGACACGGTCGGGGGCGCGCGCGGAATGGAGCGGCTGCACCGGCACCTGCACGGGATCGCGCTGCCCAGCACCTCGATCGTGGAGGCCTGGCTGGCCGGGGATGCCGCCGCCGCGCGCACAATCGAGGTGCAGATCGACCTGCTCGCAAGCCCGCTGGCGCTCGTGCTCAATGTGATCGGGGCCGACATCGTGCCGGTCGGCGGCGGCCTGGGCCGGGTGCGCCCCTTCGTGAGCCGGCTGGATGCCGAGGTCCGGGCCCGCATCCTGCGGAGGACCGACCGGCCCATCGTCGTCCCGGGCGAGATCGAGGTCGAGGCCGGGCTGGTCGGGGCGGCGCTGCTCGCCCTGTCGGAGGGTTCGGAATGAGCGCGCCCCTGCTCGAGGTCTGCGTCGCGGACCCGGAAAGCCTGGAGGCGGCCGTCGCCGGAGGGGCGCAACGGATCGAGCTCTGCTCGGCGCTGGAACTGGGCGGGCTGACGCCCTCGCCGGGGCTCATGCGGCGCGCGGCGGAGGCCCCGGTGCCGGTCTACTGCCTCGTACGGTCACGGAGCGGCGACTTCGTCTATGGACCGGCGGACATTGCGGCCATGCGGGCGGACATCGCAGAGGTCCGGAGGCTGGGCCTCGCGGGGGTGGTGATCGGCGCGTCGCGGCCGGACGGGTCGCTGGACGAAAAAGCCCTGGCAGACCTGTCCGAGGCGGCGGGGCCGCTGGGCCGCACCTTGCACCGCGCCATCGACCTTGCTCCGGACCTTGGGGCTGCAACGGACACGGCTGTCCGGCTCGGCTTTGAACGGGTGCTGAGTTCGGGCGGGCAGCGGACGGCCCCCGACGGGATCGAAGGGCTGCGCCGCATCCACGGGACGGCGCGGGGCCGGCTCAAGGTCATGGCGGGATCGGGGGTCACGCCGGCCAATGTGGAGGCGCTTCTCCGGGCCGTGGCGGTGGACGAGGTTCACAGCTCGTGCAGCGTGGCCCATCCGGTCGAGGGGCCGGCGGCGATCCGGCTGGGCTTTGCCGAGGCCACCCGCCGGCGCACCGACGCGGGCGTGGTGGCCGAGTTCCGGCGGGTGCTTGCCGCCGTTTGATCGGGCCTGGCCGTGGGCTACTTGCCCGCGCCGCCCAGGAGTCCCCGCACGAAGGATTTCTGGAACAGGAGATAGGCGGCCATCACCGGCACCACCGAGATGACGGTCGCCGCCATCAGCGGTCCGTATTCCACCTGCAGGCTGCTCGCGAAGCCGGCGATCTGCACCGTCACGGGCCGCGCCTTGTCGCTGGCCGTCAGGGTGATGGCGAAAAGCAGGTCGTTCCAGATCGCCCGGCTTTGGATGATCGCCAGGGCTGCGAGGCCCGACGCCGAGGCGGGCAGCAGCAGCTTCCAGAAATAGAGGAAGGGGCCGCATCCGTCGATCAACGCCGCCTCGTACATCGAGCGGGGCACCGAGGCGAAGAAGTTCCGCATGAAGAACGTGCAGAAGGGCACGGCGTAGGCGGTGTGCACCATCCACATCCCCGGGATGGTGTCGTGCAGCCCCATGCGCTGGACAAGGAAGAAGAGCGGGATCTGCACGATCTGGAACGGCACCAGCATCCCGGTGAGGAGGAGGAAGTAGACCACCTTGCCGCTCGACCCGCGCATGTAGGCCAGCGGATAGCCCGCCAGAGCCCCGACCAGGATGGAGAAGGCCACGGCCGGCACCGTGATGGCGATGGAGTTGAGGAAGCTCCGCCCCATCCGGCTGATCGCGGCCGCGTAGTTCTGCCAGTAGAATTCGGTGGGGAGGGCCAGGACACGCGTGATCTCGACCGGCGACTTGATCGAGGTGATCACCGCGACCACCAGCGGCGCCAGGAACAGGATCGCCATCCCGTAAAGGACCGTGCGCGTGAGGACCGTCTGCCGCTGCCGGAGGGTGGTGCTCATCATTCGGCCTCGCTGTCCTGCACGCGGCGGGACATGTAGATGATGTAGGGCATGATGATGACCGCCGCGATCGCCATCAGGTAGACGGCCACGGCCGTCGCCCGGCCCATCTCGAGCCGGCCGAAGGCGAGGTCATAGGTCAGCGTGGCCAGGACGTCGCTGGAATAAGCGGGACCGCCCCGGGTGGTTGCCCAGACGACGTCGAACAGCCGCATCGCATCGATGGCCGACATGCCGAGCACGATGATCGTCGAAGGCCAGAGCAGCGGGAAGCTGACCTTCCAGAACACCTGCCAGGGGGTCGCCCCCTCGATCCGCGCGGCCTCGATGCATTCGACGGGCACGTTGCGGAGGCCCGCGAAGAACACGAGGAACGCGAAGCCGGTCGTCCACCAGGCCACGGCCCCCATCAGCGCGTAGTTGACGACGCCGGGATCGCCGAGCCAGTTCTGCGCGAGGCCCCCCAGGCCCACGAGGTCGAGGACCGTGGTCAGGAGCCCGTTGTCGGGTTCGTACATCCAGCGCCAGATCGCCGCGACGGCGACCGCCGGGATCGTGAACGGCAGGAAGAAGATGATGCGGAAGGCGCGCTCGCCGCGGATGCCGCGGTCAAGGATCGCGGCCAGCAGCAGGCCGAGCCCCGACGGCACCACGAGCATGAACGCCACCCAGATGACGTTGTTGCGGACGGCCCCCAGGAAGCGGGTGTCCTGGGCGAGGCTCAGGTAATTCTGAAAGCCGACATACCGCATGGTGGGGGCGAAGCCGTCCCAGCTGTGCAGCGACAGCCGGATGCTGGAGATCACGGGATAGATGTAGAAGACGGCGAACAGCAGCGTCGGGAGGGCCAGGAAGCCCAGATGGGTCCAGTCGGTTCGCGAGAAGCGTCGGGTCGGCTGAATGGCCATGGTCCTCTCCCTTTGGTCGCGGGGACGGCGCCGGGGCGCCGTCCTCAGGATGTCACCACTGGATGAAGGCGTTGTCGGTCAGCGCCTGCTGACGCAGCCCTTCGAGGGTCGTCACCAGCTCTTCCTTGACGGTGTCGGAGGGGTCGATGGCAAACCGCTCGATCTGGACGCCAAGCTCGGTGCCGACCGAGGTCGGCAGCAGGAAGAACAGGTTCGGCAGGACGGCATTGGCCTGCGACGCTTCGGCGAACTGCCGCGAGAAGGTCGAACCGGCATAGCCGTAGACCGACGGATCGACGTTCACGTTCGGCGCGAGCGAGCCCTTGGGCACCGCGAAGGCGGCCTGCCCCTCGGTCGAGGCAGCGGCCTCGATGAACTGCTCGGCCGCGGCGATGCTGCCTTCGGTGCCCTCGGGGACGGCCAGCACGTCCATCTGGAAGATGGACTTGCCTGCCGTGCCGGGCGCCTGGAACATGTCGAAGCCCTCACCGGCGAGGAAGTTGGCCTGCTCGAAATAGGCCGCGACCCAGATGCCCATCATGAACATGGCGGTATCGCCGTTGATCACGTCGTCGGCGGTCTGCGTCCAGGTCTTGCCGCTCCAGTTCTCGGCGTAGCAGGAGACCATGCGGTCGCGGTAAAGGTCCAGGGCTTCGCGGAACTCGGGGCTGTCGAAGCCGAGCTCGCCGCGCGCGATCTTGTAGTAGCCGTCCTCGCCCACCACGGACACCAGGGCGGCGTAGAAGTTGTACAGGCTCCAGAACGGGCCGCCGGCGTTGCCCAGCGGCTGGTAGCCCGCCTCGCGCAGCGCCGTGCAGGCGGCGGTGAAGCTGTCCCAGTCGGTGGGCGGCTGGAGGCCCAGCTTCTCGAAGGCAGCCTTGTTGTAGAAGACATTGTTGATCAGAGACAGGTCGAAGGGCACGCCGTAGGGCACGCCGTCCACCTTGACTACGCGCTGGACGCCCTCGGGGAAGATCTCGTCGCCCTTGATCCGGCTCCAGACGTCGGTCAGCGGATGCAGGCGCCCGCCGTCGACGAAGGTCTTGAGCTCGTAGGCCATCGAGCTCTGGTAAAGGGCGGGGGGCTGGCCGCTCAGGAACGCGGTCTGGAGCTGGCGGCGCAGCTCGACGACGTTGCCCGGGATGATGACCCCGGTGAACTGGGTGTCGGGGCTCGCGGCGTTGCCCGCCTCGATCAGGGCGTTCATGCCGGCCAGCTCGGAACCGGCGGCGTAGTAGTGCCAGATTTCGTACGTGTCCTGGGCCAACGCAGCCGTGCCGCTCCATGCAAGCGCAGCCATGCCGGCGAGCCAGCGAGATGCCTTCATCTTCCAACCTCCTTCAGGCCGACGCTTCTTGTTCCGGATGAACCGATATAATCTGTCGGCAAGAAAAATGTTGGCGCAAGAGCGAGGACGAAGTCAACAATTTCTCCTCGAGGTCTGGCCGGGAACGAGGGCATCCCGCGCCGCGCGCCAGAAGTACGCTTTTTCTTGGCTAATTTTACTGCAAACGGCCTAGTCGCGCGGAGACGCGGGGCGATCGCTGCAGCTTGACGCTTGACACAACATCCGATGGTTGCCTAGTTTTTCTTCCATCAAGATTAAATAGGCCCAGATGTGGACAGGTTCTACCTCCGGCGGTTCCATGCGAACGCCATCTTCCATTGCATCCGGGTCGAGCCCAATATCTCGCAGCGGGAGATCGCCGACCGGACCGGCTTCGACAAATCCACCGTGTCCTCGGTCGTCAACGAGTTCGCGGAACGCGGACTGATCGAGCGGAAGGTCAAGACGGGCGAAGCCCGCCGGGGCCGCCCTTCAGAAGGGCTGATGATCTCGCCCGGCTCGGGTGTCCTGGTCGGGGTGCAGGTCGAAGCCTCCGAGATGGAGTTCGTGCTCTGCCGTCTTGATGGGTCCCCCCTCGCGTCCCGGGTGAAGGCGTTCAGCGGCGACTTGCGGGGGCTCGAGGACTTCATCCTGTCCGGCCTTTCGGATCTGGTCGCCGAAGCGGGCGCGACGGCGCCGATCCTGGGGATCGGCGTGTCGTTGCCCGGGCTCGTCAACAACGAAGGCATCCTGGTGCATGTGCCCGTCCTGGGCTGGCGCGACGTCGATATCGTGGAGCGCCTGGGCCGCGTCTGCCCGGCCCCCGTCTTCGTCGGCAACGACGGCAAGGCCGCCGCCATCGCCGAGCACATGTTCGGGGCCTGCATCGGGCTCGACAACTTCATCTACCTGTTCTCGGGGTCCGGGGTGGGCGGGGCGCTGTTCCTGGATGGAACGGTGCACAAGGGGGCGGCGGGCCTCGCGGGGGAGCTCGGCCACATCAAGATCGTGCCGCAGGGTCGGTTCTGCACCTGCGGGGCGGCGGGCTGCCTGTCGGCCTACCTCTCCGAATCGGCGCTGCTGGAGGAAGTGGAGCGGCTCAGCGGCTCCCGGCCGGAGTCGTTCCGGGACCTCCTTGCGCGGGCGGACAACGGGGACGCTGCGGTCCTGAACGTGCTGGATCACGCGGGCGACGTCCTCGGCTCGGCGGTGTCGAGCCTCATCAACATCTTCAACCCGCCGGTCGTGCTCCTGGGCGGGGACCTGGCGCTGGGCGAACGCTACGTGGCTCCGTCGCTGGAACGGTCGCTGCAGCGGCTGGCCCATCCGGCGATGAACTCCCGCTGCACGGTCAGGTTCGCCGGCGACGGCTCGGGTCGCCCCAGGCTGGGGGGCGTGGCTCTGGCCCTGGATGGGGTCACCGGCCTCGACGGCTCCCATGTGCTCCCGTGATGTCCGGGAGCCCACGATTTCATCAGAAGGTTGCATCATGCGAATAGCCATCGTCGGGCTGTCCATCGAGATCATGCTGTCCTCTCCGGTCCCGACCGGCGACTCGGCGCTTCAGGAGTATTCGGCCGAACAGATGCGCGACGGCGATCTCTGGATGGTGCGCGGGATGCTCGCGCGGATCGCCGAGGAGCCGGACATCGAGGCCGTCCCGCTCTGCTGGGTGACGGCGCTTCCGGGCGGGGCCATGACAGGCGCGGCCTACGACCGGGTCAAGCGGCAGACGCTGGAGCAGTTGAGGGGCGCGGGTCGCCTGGACGGGGTTCTGGTCGTCAATCATGGGGCGCTGGAGGTCGAGGGGCTGGACGCCGACGCCGACACCGACTTTGTCTGCGCCATCCGGGAGCAGGTCGGCCCGGCGATGCCGATCGGCGTGTCCCTGGACCTGCACGGCGACATGACTCCGGCGCTGCTGGAAGCCGGGACGGTCTTTTCGGTCCTTCGGACCGCGCCGCACCGGGATGACCGGCAGACGGGCTACCGGGCGGCGGACCAGCTGATCGCGGTGCTTCGGAAGGGACTGACGCCGAAGAAGGCCGCCGTCAGCATCCCGATCCTGGTGCCCGGCGAGACGGCGGTGACCGCCCTGCCCCCGGCCGACCGCCTTTACGGCGGCCTGCGCGCCTATGACGACGTGCCGGGGATGATGGAGGCCAACATCCTTGTCGGGTTCGCGTGGAACGACCGGCCCTGGACCGCCGTCACCGCCCTGGCCGTCAGCGAGAACGATGCCGCCCTGGCGCGGGAACAGGCCGCGCGGCTCGCCCGCGAGATCTGGGACGCGCATGAGGAGTTCATCCTCCGCATGGAAACGGCCGAAGTCGAGGAGGGGCTGGCGCGCGCGAGGTCGAGCGAGACGCGGCCCGTCTACCTGTCCGATTCCGGCGACAACACCACCGCGGGCGCAGCGGGCGACCTGACGCTGGTGCTCCAGGCGGCGCTGCGGCAGCCCGCCGGAGAGGACATCGTCATCGCGGGCATCACCGCGCCCGAGACGGTCGCGCGGCTCCTGGCCGCCGGCAAGGGCCAGGAGGTCGAGATCGTGCTGGGGGACGAGCACCTGTCACGCCCCAGGACGGCGCAGCGGGTCACGGCGCGGGTCGAGGACTGCGGCGAGTGGCTGGAGCTGGGCGGCTTCCAGCCCTACCGATCGCGCGAGAGCGCCTGGGCGAAAGTCCGCATCGGCCATGTCGTCGCGACCTTCCACGCCCAGGCCATCGGTATCACCACCCCGGGCCATTTCCGGGCCATGGGCATCGATCCGCTCGGGCATCAGGTCTACGTCGTGAAGCTGGGCTACCTTCACCCCCAGCTCGAGGACATCGCGGCGCGGCATATCCTGCTGCTCAGCGACGGGACCTCGCAGCTCGACATGACCCGCCTCGAATGGAGCCGCCTGCCGCGTCCGACCTGGCCCCTGGACAAGGGATTCGACTGGACGCCGGAGGGGCGCGTCTATGGGGACGAGAACTGAGGACGGCCGTGGCGCGAGGCGCCGGACAACAGCAACAGGGGGATCGCCATGGCAGTCGTAACGATCGACAAGGTCGAGAAGGCCTATGACGGCGTCAGGACGGTGCACGGCATCGACCTCGAGATCGGGGACGGCGAGTTCATCGTGCTCGTGGGGCCCTCGGGCTGCGGCAAGTCCACGACGCTTCGCATGGTGGCGGGGCTTGAGACGATCACCGGGGGCGAGATCCGGATCGACGGCCGCCGGGTGAATGAGCTCGATCCCGGCGAGCGGGACATCGCGATGGTGTTCCAGAACTACGCGCTTTACCCGCACCTGAGCGTGGCCGAGAACATCGTCTTCGGGCTCAGGCTGCGGAAGGTCCCCAAGGCCGAGATCCGCGAGCGCCTGGCCCGGACGGCCGAGGTCCTGGGCCTGGGGCAACTCCTGGAACGCAAGCCGCGCCAGCTTTCGGGCGGGCAAAGGCAGCGCGTCGCGATGGGCCGCGCCCTGATCCGCAATCCGGCCGTGTTCCTGTTCGACGAGCCGCTGTCGAACCTGGACGCCAAGCTGCGGGTGCAGATGCGGACCGAGATCAAGCAGCTCCATGCGCGCATTCCCACCACGACCCTTTACGTGACGCATGACCAGGTCGAGGCCATGACGCTCGCGGACCGTGTCGTGGTGATGAACAAGGGCCGGATCGAGCAGATCGCCCCTCCCGAGGAGCTTTACCGCCGCCCCGCCACCCGCTTCGTGGCCGAGTTCATCGGCTCGCCCGGGATGAACTTTTTCGCGGCCACGATCGAGCGGGGGGAGACCGGGCCGGTCGTCCGCCTGGCCGATGGGCAGGCGCTGGCCGTGCCGCCCGAGCGGGCGGGGCAGTTCGCGCCGCATGCCGGACGGCCCATGCTCCTGGGGATCCGGCCCGAGCATTTCAGCATGGCAGCCGCCGGAGTTCCGGCGCTCCGGATCACGTCCGGCCTGGTCGAGCCGCTGGGCATGGAAACGCTGGTGCATTTCGCCCTGACCGGAGAGCCGGCCGTGGCGCGGCTGTCGCCCGATCCCGCCCTTCGCCCGAACACAACGCTGGTCCTGGCCGTGGACATGGGCAAGGTCCATCTGCTCGACCCCGCGTCCGACCAGGTTCTGGCGTGATCCGATGAAGCTGATCGAGGACCCCGGACTCCGGCGCGTGCTGGAGGTCATGGCCCCCGACCCGGTCCTGGGCTGCGAGGCCATGGGCGTGCCGGCTTACGTCGCCCGTCGGCTCGGGGCCGAGGGACGGCGCTGGGGCGAACCCATCCATCACGGGCTGGCGCTCCTGGACGGGGCCGCGCTTGGGCGGCACGGCGTGGGGATCGCGGCGCTGGCCGACGGAGACCTCGCGGCCCTGATCGCCGAGATCGACGGCCAGCCGTGGTTCGCGGAGCTGGCCGGCTGGGTCGCCGAGGCCATCTACGCCAACCCCGCCAATGGCGGAAACCCCGGCGCGCTGTCCTGGCGCGAGGTGGGCTACCGCCATGGCCTTCCGGATGGACCGGACGGCCCGCCCCCGGCCCCGCGGCGCCCCCCGGCGCCCCTGCCCGCCCTGCGTGACGACTACGACGCGATCGTGGTCGGCAGCGGAGCAGGCGGCGGCATCGTGGCGAGCCAGCTTGCCTTGGCGGGGCAGCGGGTCCTGCTCGTGGAGCGGGGGTCCTGGCTCGATTACGCGAATGGCGGCCATCGCGACCACCTGCGCAACCACCGCAATCCCGTGCACGGCCACAACACCGGACCGGACCCCGACGACGGGCCGCGCGTGCTGGTCACGCCGGATGGTATCGAGACGCTGGTCGAGCCGCACACGATCGCCTACGGCCACAACGCCTCCTGCGTCGGCAGCGGGACGGTGGTCTACGGCGCGCAGGCCTGGCGGTTCCACCCGGACGACTTCCGCATGGCCAGCCGCTATGGCGTGCCGGACGGATCGTCGCTGGTGGATTGGCCCTTCGGCTACGACGATCTGGAGCCATGGTATGCCATGGCGGAGACGGAGATCGGGGTGGCCGGCGACCCGGGCCGGCTTTCGCACGAGCCCTGGCGCAGCGCACCGCTGCCCATGCCGCGGATGCCGGGCTACGACACGGCGCGGGTGCTGCGGCGGGGCGCTGCGGCCTTGGGCCTCGAAACGGTGACGCCCCCGCTGCTCGTGAACTCGGTGCCCTTCGACGGTCGGGCGGCCTGCATCGAATGCGGGAGCTGCATCGGCTTTCCCTGCCCGACGGACGCCAAGAACGGCACACAGAACACGCTGCTGCCCAAGGCGCTGGCCAGTGGCAACCTGACCCTGGCCACGGACATCCTGGCCCGGAGGATCGAGACCGACAGCGCCGGACGCGTGACGGGCGTGAGCCTGACGCGGACGGCCCCGCAGGGCGCGGAGGGACCTGTCTCGGTGCGCTCCCGGATCGTCGTCCTGTCGGCCGGCGCCATCGAGACCGCTCGGCTGCTGCTCCTGTCGGCCACCGCGAAGGAGCCGTGCGGGCTGGGCAACAACGCGGACCAGGTGGGGCGGCACCTGCAGGGGCACACCTATCCGACCGCGCTGGGCCTGTTCGACGAACCGGTCCATGCGTCGCGCGGGCCTGGCGTAACGATCGCCACGACGGCCTACGCCCATGGCAATCCCGGGATCGTGGGGGGCGCGATGATCGCGGACGACTTCGTGGTGCCCCCGGTGGCGTTCTGGGCCCAGGCCTTGCCCCCCGGCCTTCGGCGCTGGGGACAGGAGGCCCACGACTTCATGCGGGCGAACTATCGGCGCGTGTCGCAGGTCAAGGGGCCCGTGCACGAGATCCCCAGTCCCGACTGCCGGGTCCAGCTCGATCCCCGCGTCCGCGACAAGCGGGGGGAGCCGGTCGCGCGCCTGTCCGGCGTCGTCCACCCCGAGACCCAGAAGGCCGCGGGCTTCATCCTCGAACGGGCCAAGGACTGGCTGCGGGCGTCGGGCGCCCTTCGGGTCTGGGGCAGCGCGCCCGCGCCGCGCCTGTCTGCCTACCAGCATCAGGCCGGGACCTGCCGCATGGGCACCGACCCGTCCCTCTCGGTGACGGACCCGTTCGGACGGGTCTGGGGCCATGACAACCTGTTCGTGGCCGATGGCTCGCTGCATCCCACGAACGGCGCGTTCAATCCTGTCCTGACCATCATGGCGCTGGCCTTTCGCAGCGCCGACCACATCCTGTCCAGCCTGGGCGCCGCTCAGCCCACCCTGCCGAAGAGAAGAACATGACCAAGCTTCAGCCCGTCACCATCCCCGATTTCGGCGTGCCGCTGGCTCGTCCGGCCATCCCCGCCGCGACGCTGGCCGCGCGGTGCGACGCGCTCTATGCCCAGGCAGGCACGACCTGGGTCTTCGTCTATGCGGACCGGGAGCACAACGCGAACATCCTGTTCCTCAGCGGGTTCGACCCTCGCTTCGAGGAAGCCGCGCTGCTTCTCGGCCCCGGCGGGCAGCGCATCGTCATCACCGGCAACGAATCCGAGAGCTTCACCGCCATCTCGCCGCTGCCGAACCTGCGCACCCTGCTCTGCCAGTCCATGAGTTTGATGGCCCAGGACCGGACCCGCAAGCCGAGCCTTGAGGCGGTCCTGCGGGACGCGGGCCTGACACGCGGCGACACGGTCGGGGTCGTGGGGTGGAAGTATCTAGGCCCCGAGGAATGGGACGACGAGCGGCCGGGCTTCCTGGTGCCGCATTCCATGATCGTGATCCTGTCCCGCGTGATCGGTGGCAGCGAAGGGCTGTCGGACGCGACCGCCCTCCTCATGAACCCGCGCGACGGGCTGAGGTCCATCGTGGACGCCGACCAGATCGCCGCCTTCGAATGGGCGTCGGCCCGATCCTCCGCCTCGGTCTGGAACGTCCTGACCCGGACGCGCCCCGGCCAGCGCGAGATCGAAGCCGCCGCGAACCTGTCCTATGCGGGCGAGCCTCTCAGCGCGCATGTCATGTTCGCCTCGGGGGACCGCCACACCCGGATCCACGGGCTCAACAGCCCGGGCGGGCGGATCCTGTCCAAGGGGGACGGGGTCACGACGGCGGTGGGATACTGGGGGGGCCTGTCCTCCCGCGCCGGGCTGCTCGACGACCGGAACGACACCTTCGCCGGAATCGCCGCCGCCTATTTCGACGGGCTGGTGCGCTGGTACGACACCGCCGATATCGGCGTGACCGGGGGGGCTCTGCACGACGCGGTGATCGCCAAGCTGGCCGAGGGCGGCCTGACGCCCGCGCTGAACCCCGGCCATCTTGTCAGCTACGACGAATGGAGCCACTCCCCGGTGCGGCCCGGCTCCACGGACGTGCTCCGGTCGGGCATGGTGTTCCAGGTGGACGTGATCCCGACGCCGATGCCGGACGGGGCCGCCCTGAACTGCGAGGATGCGGTGGCGATCGCCGATGTCGATCTGCGGGCCGACCTTGCCGCCCGTCACCCCGAGGTCTGGGCCCGGATCGAGGCGCGGCGCGCCTTCCTGCGCGACAGCCTGGGCGTGACGCTCAGGGAGAGCCTCCTGCCGCTGTCGAACATCCAGCTGGCTCTGCCGCCGTTCTGGCTTGCGAGCGAGATGCTCTTCGTCAACGACTAGGTCCCGGGCCGCGGCGGGCCTGGCCCGCCGCCACCGGTCCGAACGGCCGGGAAAGCAGGGATGTTGCCTGTCCCCGCCAGCTAGGCCCGAAGCATGAAGGTGAACCCGTTGCAACTGCGCTCTCCCCGCCTGGCCGTCGGCGCGATGTTCCTGCTGGCTGGGGGCCTGTTCGGGGTCTGGGCCTCGCGCATCCCGGCCTTCGTGGACCGATTCCAGCTGTCCGAGACCAAGCTCGGGCTCCTGCTGCTTTGCGTCGCGCTGGGGGCCATCGTGTCGTTCCCCCTCGCCGGGAAGCTGTCGGACCGCCTGGGCGCCGGCGGCCTCTGCCGGCGGGTCGGCGCGCTGTATGTGCTGGCCTTCTGGACGCTCGCCTTCGTCCCCGAGGTCTGGATGCTGGGCCTTTGCCTGGCGCTGTTCGGCGCGGGCCTGGGCTCGCTCGATGTGGCGATGAACGCCTGGGGCGCCGAAGTGGAGCAGCATCACGGCCGCCCGATGATGTCGTCGTTCCACGCGATGTTCAGCCTGGGGGCGGGGCTCGGGGCGGCGTCCGGCTACCTGGCCGTCCGAACGGGCCTGAGCGTCCCGGCGCATTTCCTGCTGGCGGGCGGCGCGATTGGCCTCCTGGCGCAGGTCATGGGCGCCATCCGCTGGACCTCGCGGCGCTCTGCGTCGGGCGGGGAGGCCTTCGCGCTGCCGAAGGGCTCCCTGGTCCTGGTCGGGCTGCTCGCCTTCTGCGCCTCGGTCGGTGAGGGCGCCGTGGCGGACTGGAGCGCCGTGTTCCTGTCCTCGGTCATGGCGATGACCGAAGCGCAGGCCGCCCTTGGCTATGCTGCCTTCTCGGCGGCGATGGTCGTCATGCGGCTCGCGGGGGATCGGGTCATCGGGCGTCTGGGCTCGGTGGCCAGCGCGCGCCTGAGCGGCCTTCTGGCGGCCACCGGGGTCGCCACGGTCCTGCTAGCCCAGCAGTTCGCCGTGGCCCTGCTCGGCTTCACCCTGCTGGGCATCGGCTATGCCGTCGTGGCGCCACTGACGTTCTCCCGCGCGGCAGCGGACCCCGACATGCCGCCGGGGCAGGCCATCGCGAGCGTGGCGACGCTGAACTACGGCGGGATGCTGATCGGTCCGCCCCTGATCGGGTTCATTGCCGAGGGCACCTCCCTTCGCGGAGCCTTTCTCGTTCTTGCCATCCTGTCCCTTGTCATGGCCGCGCTTGCGCCAAGCCTGCGGACGTCGACGGCGGCCAAGACGACGGACGGCGACATCGCCTGACGCGGGATGTTCCTGCTGCCTTCGGGAGCGGACTCAGCCCAGATCAGCCAGGGTCCTGGCCAGAGCCGCAGCCTCCGCCCCGCGGAGGTCGGCCTGAACCCTCGCATGTTCCTCGCGCCAGAGTGGCACGGCCCTGCCCACGAGGTCGCGCCCAGAACCCGTGAGCCTGGGACGTCGCGCCCGTGCGTCGTCCGGGTCCGGCTGCAGCTCCACAAGGCCGCGCCGCTCAAGGGTCTTCATCGCAGCCGTGACTGTTGTCGAATCCATGCCGAGGAAGGCGGCCAGCTCGCTCAGCCGCGGATGCCATGTGCCGCTTAGGGCGACCAGCATCGAGAACTGGCCGTTGGTCAGGCCGAGGGGCGCAAACACGCGGTCGAACCGCCGCGCCAGCCGACGGGCGGCCCTCTGCGCCGCCAGACACAGGCACTGGTCGCGGATCTCCTGGACCGTGGCGATGGACAGCATCGGGTCGGACATGTTAGGTTGATATCAACATATCAAGAACAGCACAAGGTCCGCCGGGCTGGGTCACCCGCACCGCGCGGCCGCGGGGGAGGCATGATGGCAGACTCGTCCTATCGTTGGGTGGTGGTGGCCGCAGGCGGCCTGATGGGTTGCGTGGCCATGGGGGCGATGTTTTCGCTGCCGGTGCTCCTGACCCCGATGACCGAGGCGACCGACTGGTCGCGCACCGGCATCTCGGCGGCAATGACGATCGGCTTCCTCGCCATGGCCGTGACCTCGATGATCTGGGGCGCCCTGTCGGACCGGTTCGGCGCGCGGCCCGTGGTGCTGGCGGGGGCAGGCCTGTTCTCGCTCAGCCTTTGGCTCGCGGGCCAGGCACCGTCGCTGCTAGCCTTTCAGCTGACCTTCGGTGTCATGGTGGGCGGAGCGGTGGCGGCGTTCTTCGCCCCGATGATGGCCACGGTGACGGGATGGTTCACGACCCAGCGTGGGCTGGCGGTCTCGCTCGTCTCGGCGGGGATGGGGCTCGCGCCGGTCACCATGTCGCCCCTGGCTGCGCGGCTGGTGGCGGCCCATGACTGGCGCACGGTGCTGTCCATCATGGCGGTGCTGGTCGCCGTCGTGACCATACCAGCCGCGCTGCTGCTGCGTCGCCCCCCGGAAGTTCAGGACGGCGCGTCGAGCACCCCGGACGCGCCCGATGCGGGCATGAGCGTCCGGCAGGCGGTGACCTCCCTGCCCTTCATCGTGCTGGTCCTCACCAACTTCTTCTGCTGCGCGACCCATTCGGGGCCGATCTTCCATACGGTCAGCTATGCGGAGATCTGCGGGATCTCGGCGCTGGCCGCCGTGTCGATCTACTCGGTCGAAGGGATCGCCGGCATGGGCGGACGGATCGGCTTCGGCATCCTGGGAGACCGGCTGGGGGCCAAGCGCGTGCTGGTGGGCGGTCTCCTGGCCCAGGCCGTCGGTGCGCTGAGCTACTACTTCGCCCGCGATCTCCTGCAGTTCTACGTGGTGGCCGCGGCGTTCGGCTTCATCTACGCCGGAATCATGCCGCTCTACGCCGTGCTGGTCCGCGAGAACTTCCCCATGAAGATGATGGGAACGATCATCGGCGGCACCAGCATGGCGGGCAGCCTGGGGATGGCCACCGGGCCGGTTCTGGGCGGCTGGATCTTTGACACGACCGGAGGTTATGGGACGCTCTACATCGCGAGCTTCGGGCTCGGGCTCGCCGCCGTCCTGATCGCGGCCACGTTCCGGTCGTTTGCCGTGCCCCAGGACGCCAAGGCGGTCCAGGCGGCCTGACGCCGAGAACCTGTTGCCCTGGCGACAGGACGTCAGAACAGCGACAGCTGCGGAGCCGATTTGCGACGCGGCTTGGCAGGGGCCTTGGCCTTAGGCCGCTCCTGCCGGATCCGGGCCATCGCCCGGTCGCGGGCGACGGCTTCGGGCGCGGACGGGTCGTCGTCGAGCCATTTGCCGCGCTTGATCACCTCGTTGACCCGGCCCTGGTTCACGCCCAACTCGAAGGCGATCTCCTGTTGCGTCATCTTGGTGCTTTCATGCAACTCGAGGATGCGTCGAGCGAGGTCGGGGGTCATCTTGCGTCCCACGACACGGCGTGCCCGGGCGACCTGCCGCGTCTTGCGGTCCCGTTCGCGCAGTTTTTCCAGGATCGCCAGAGCCTGGCGCATTCCCTGCGCGCGAAGCGCTTCCTCGAACTCCTTGAGCGTGGCCATGACGGTCCCCCTCGTGGCCCGGGGCGCGGGCCCTGGATCAATATCTGCCTCGAACATCGTGCAGATCAAGGGTTTTTGCGGTGCGGCCGGTCGAGTGGGAGGTCCTGCGGGTCCGTATCGCGATGGGCACCTTCCCGGCTTGGAGGCTCCAGCGGGGATCAGGATCTTCGGAGCGGGCCCACGGGAGGTCAGGTGCCATCCTGCGCGGCCTCAAGGTCCCGAAGCCGCTGCCTGATCCTGTCGAAGCCGCCAAGCATCGACTCGATCTCCTGATCCGACAGGCCGGACAGCAGCTCCGCTTCGGCGACGGCCAGCAGCCGGCGGATGCGGGCCACTTCCTCCCGCCCCGCCTCGGTCAGCAGGATGAGCCGGACGCGGCGGTCGCCCTGACCGACCTGACGCACGAGAAGGCCCTTGCGCTCAAGGATGTCGAGAAGACGGACGAGGCTCGAGTCGTCCACGCCCACGCGGATCGCAAGATCCTTTTGCGTGATGCCGTCGCCCGATTCCGCCAGATGGATCAGCGGCCTCCAGCTCGCATCGCTCAGCCCCACCTGGGCGAGCTGCCGTTCGACCGTCCGGCGCCACTGCCGAGCCAGAACCGAGAACTGGAAGCCGAACCGTTCCCGGGCGGGGACATCGCGCATCCAGGCTCCTCCATCCGATATACTTTGCATTGCAATACAAATTTTATGCTGTTAACGCAACAATATTTCCGCAGAGCGCCCGCCCGGCCGTGGTCCGGGCCGTTGCGCGGCCTGACCCGCCCTACGAGGAGTAGTCCCATGTCAACCTTGGCTTCGGCCCGGCCCGTCGA
Organism: Rubellimicrobium arenae; assembly: GCF_017916275.1. Taxonomy (GTDB): domain Bacteria; phylum Pseudomonadota; class Alphaproteobacteria; order Rhodobacterales; family Rhodobacteraceae; genus Rubellimicrobium; species Rubellimicrobium arenae. Next base: position 409,169 of record NZ_JAFMST010000001.1, on the reverse strand, counting down.
GGGCTCGCCCGCGAACTCGCGGTCGCGGGTGATCCTGGCCAGCCTGATCGGCACCACCATCGAGTTCTACGACTTCTACGTCTATGCGACCGCAGCGGTCCTGGTGTTTCCGCACCTGTTCTTCCCGGCCGGGAATGAAACCACCGCCCTCCTCGCCTCGTTCGCGGTATTCGGAGCGGCCATGGTCGCGCGCCCGCTTGGCGCGATCTTCTTCGGCCATCTGGGCGACCGGCGCGGGCGCAAGATCACCCTGGTTGGCGCACTGCTCACCATGGGGATCGCGACGTTCCTCATCGGCCTCCTGCCCACCTACCCCACGGCCGGTTGGCTCGCGCCGGCGCTGCTCGTGCTGCTGCGGCTGGCCCAAGGATTCGCGCTGGGAGGTGAATGGAGCGGCGCCGCGCTCGTCGCGACCGAGAACGCTCCTCCCGGCCAGCGGGCCGTCTATGGGACCTTCCCGCAACTCGGCGCTCCGGTCGGCTTCATCCTCGCGAACGGATTGTTCCTGATCATCGCGGCGGCCCTGCCTTCGGGCGATCCGTCCCAGCCGTCGCAGGCCTTCCTCGAATGGGGCTGGCGCATCCCGTTCCTGTTCTCGGCCGTCATGGTCGTCGTGGGGCTTTGGGTGCGGCTCAACCTGATCGAAAGCTCGGCCTTCGAACGGACCGTCCGGACAGGCCAGATCCAGAAGCTGCCGCTCGCCTCGGCGGTGCGGACGCATTGGAAGGCGATGATCCTGGGCACCTTCTACATGCTGGCGACCTATGTCCTCTTCTACCTGATGACGACCTTCTCGCTCAGCTACGGGCGGGCGGCGCCGACCGCGGACGTGCCCGGACTGGGCTACGATTACAGAACCTTCGTGCTCATGATGATCATCGGCGTGGTGTTCTTCGGCGTATTCACGATGCTGTCGGGGCCCTGGGCCGATCGGTGGGGCCGCCGCCGGACGCTGATCGCCGTCACCCTGGGCATCGTGGTCTTCGGACTGGCCTGGGTGCCGCTGCTGTCCGCTGGCACGGCGGGCGTGATGGCCTGGCTGATCCTGGGCTTCAGCCTGATGGGCATGACCTTCGGACCGATGGGCGCGCTCCTGCCCGAACTGTTCCCGGCGCGGGTCCGCTACACCGGGTCCGGCATCGCCTACAACGTGTCGTCCATCCTGGGCGCGGCGGTGGCTCCGTTCATCGCGGTCGCCCTGTGGCGCGCGGGGGCCGGAAGCCCGTTCTGGGTCGGCGTCTACCTGTCGGCCATGGCGGTCATCACGCTCGTGGCCCTGCTGATCGGGCGCGAAACGCAGGGCATCGACATCGAAGCCTGAGGACCCGGCCCCCAGGGGGCACCCCGCCGGGTGTCCCCTGGGGCCAGCGTCCTGGGCCCACGCTGGCGACGGACGTGGGCCGGGCTATCTTCCGATCGCCTGCAAGAAGGAGACGAGGCGATGGACGACGGAACTCCCCGCCACTTCCCGGTTGATCCCGATGGCCTCATGGAGTTCTCGGTGGTCTTCACCGACCGGTCGCTGAACCACATGTCGAAGCTGTTCCAAGGGGTCATGCGCGACATCTCGGCGGGGTTGAAGGAGGTCTACGGCGCCGATGCCGTGGCCATCGTCCCGGGCGGGGGCACCTTCGGGATGGAGGCGGTGGCAAGGCAGTTCGGCGGTGGCGCCCATGCGCTCATCATCCGGAATGGCTGGTTCTCCTACCGTTGGACGCAGATCTTCGAAGCAGGAGGGTTTGCGGCCAAGACGACCGTGCTCAAGGCCCGGCCGCAGGGTAATGCCGCGCCCGCCCCCTTTGCCCCGGCTCCCATCGAGGACGCCGTCGCCGCGATCCGCGCGGCCCGACCCGACGCGGTCTTCGCCCCGCATGTCGAGACGTCGGCGGGGATCATCCTGACCGACGACTACATCCGCACGCTGGCCGACGCGGCCCACGAGGTCGGTGCCCTGATGGTTCTCGACTGCGTGGCCTCGGGCTGCGTCTGGGTCGACATGCGGCGGACCGGAGTCGACGTGCTCATCTCCGCGCCCCAGAAAGGCTGGTCCTCGACGCCGGCGGCAGGCCTCGTGATGATGTCGGAACGGGCGCGGATGCGGATGGAGGAAACCACCTCGAACAGCTTCGCGATGGATCTCCGGAAATGGGCGTCCATCATGGCCGCCTACGAGGCAGGCGGCCATGCCTATCACGCCACGATGCCGACCGACTCGCTTCGCCAGTTCCGCGATACGATGAACGAAACCCGGGCCTTCGGCTTCGACCGGGCCAAGGCGGCGCAGTGGGAGCTGGGCCGCGCCGTGCGGGGCATCCTGGCGGACAGGGGGCAACGCTCGGTCGCGGCGCCCGGCTGGGAGGCGCCCAGCGTGGTCGTCTGCTTCACCGACGATCCCGAGCTGCAGTCGGGTCGACGGTTCGCCGCCCAGGGCATGCAGATCGCGGCCGGGGTGCCCCTGCAGGTCGATGAGCCGGACAGCTACCGCAGCTTCCGGGTCGGGCTTTTCGGGCTGGACAAGCTGGGCGACGTTGCCGCCACCGCTGAGCGGTTCCGCGCCGTTGCGGACCGGGTGTTCGGCTGAGCCGGAGGGCTCCACGCTCGCAGGTGACGCACCGTTCCGGGATCGCGGCGGCGCCCTGACCGAAAGGAGTGCCGCCGTTCTTCGGCGGCCAGAGGCTCAGCCCAGTCGCGACGGGACCGCTGGCTTCTCCTCCACGTCGTCGAAGTCGGCCTCCAGGTTCAGGCTGTCGCCGTGCTTCTCGGACCAATGGCGGATCGCCTCGAACACGATGCGGAGATCGCGGGCCGCCTCGGTCAACTCGTACTCCACGCGCGGAGGCACCTCGGGAAAGACGGTCCGGGTCACGAGGCCATGCCGCTCCAGCTCCCGCAACTGGGTGGTCAGCATGTGCTGCGTGATGCCGGGGATGGAGCGCATCAGCTCCCCGAAGCGAAGCTTGCCCTCGCGCAGGCTCCAGAGGATCTCGGCCTTCCACTTGCCGGTCAGAAGCTTCAGGGCGGCGTGGAAACAGATCCTTGGCCCGGCGCTGTCGAACAGGGGGCGGCTGTCCTGGGTCTCGCGGGCCTCCGTCATGCCGTTCTCTCCATTGCTGCAATGATCGATGTTGTAGCAGGATTTCGAACCTATGTCGCAATTTGATAGTGCCAACGATATTTCGGCTGCCATCTGGAAGGCGAGGAGCTTGGCACTTGGCAGGCGGCCACCGCCGGCCCTCGTTCTCGTCGCCGTGGTCGACCGCAGGTTTGGAGCCATGCTCCGCTTTGCAGGCGGTGCCTTCCGTCGCGGAGGATGAAGGACCCTTGGTCGGATCGGGCGTGTTCCCTTGCCGTCCCGAGGACGAGCACCAACCTCGTCCAGAACGACGCCGATGCTGGCCAGCCAATCCCGGAAGGAAACACCATGACCACGCTTTTCCGCCGCCGCTACACCGTCACGCTCTACACCTCGGAGGCGGGCCTCGACCTACGGGACGAGATCAGCGAATCGCTGATGGATATCGAGAACGAGAGCATCGCGCTGGGCACCGTCGAGCTGCAGGACAACGAGGCGGAAGTCTCGGAGGATGAGGCCGAGCGGGACCTTGATGCCGTCGAGGTAGGCTTTGCCTCAATGAGCGAGGAGGAGTTCGCGGATCTGGAAAAGGACGACGACTGAGCGACGTCCAACCGGAGCGGCCCGGCGTTCGGTGCTGGGTCGTCGGCCACATGATCCCCAGGACGGATCGAGATCCGGGTCTGACCTGACGGGTGGCCCCGCTCAATGGCAAGGCCCGAGCGCGGTGTCGCGCTCGGGCCCAGGATGGGGATCGACTTTCACCCGGAACCATCCGGGGATAGGCCGCCAGTGTCAGCTACAACCGCTGGTTCCGCCGCAGGTGTTGCACTTGAGGCAGGTGCCGTTGCGGACGAGCGTGTAGTTCCCGCACTCGCCGCAGGGGTCGCCTTCGTAGCCTTGGATGCGCGCCTTGTCGCGGGCGCTGATCGGGCCGGACGAAAGCGCCGCGACCGAGGTCGTCGCCTCGTAGGTGGTGCTGGCCGCCGCCTCGACCGCCGCGCCGAAGGTGCCGTTCAGAACCGCCAGATCCTGGGGCAGACGCTTGCGCAGGTACCCCGTGGAGCTGATCTGCTTGAGCACCGCGATCGAGCGCGACGCGGCGCTGTCGGCCACCGGGGACACGTTCCGCTCGGCCTCGCCGTGGCCCAGCTCGTCGAAGCTCGGTCCCTTGGGCGCGACATGGGCGAGATCGGTGCGATCGAGGTAGGAGATCGCCAGCTCCCGGAAGATGTAGTCGAGGATCGAGGTCGCCGACTTGATCGAGTCGTTGCCCTGCACCATCCCCGCGGGTTCGAAGCGGGTGAAGGTGAAGGCGTCCACGAACTCCTCGAGCGGCACGCCGTACTGGAGGCCGACCGACACGGCGATGGCGAAATTGTTCATCATCGCCCGGAAGCCCGCGCCTTCCTTGTGCATGTCGAGGAAGATCTCGCCCAGGCGGCCGTCCGAGTATTCGCCCGTCCGCAGGTAGACCTTGTGCCCCCCGATGATGGCCTTCTGGGTGTAACCCTTGCGGCGGGCCGGCAGCTTGTCGCGCTCCCGGGTGCGGACCTCGCGGACCACGATCTTTTCCACGATCTTCTCGGCCAGGACGGCCACCTTGTCGTGGCTGGACCCGTTCGTCAGCACCTCCTCGGCGTCCTCGTCGCCGTCGATCAGGGCGGCGGCGAGCGGCTGGGACAGCTTGGATCCGTCCCGGTAGAGCGCGTTGGCTTTCACGCCCAGGCTCCAGGACAGGAAGTAGGCGTCCTGGCAATCCTTGATCGTGGCCGAGTTGGGCATGTTGATGGTCTTGGAGATCGCGCCCGAGATGAAGCTCTGCGCGGCGGCCATCATCGTGATGTGGCTTTCGACGGACAGGAACCGCTTGCCCTTCTTGCCGCAGGGGTTCGCGCAGTCGAAGACCGACAGATGCTCCTCGCGCAGGTGCGGGGCCCCTTCCAGGGTCATCGTTCCGCAGACGTGGTCGTTCGCCGCCTCGATCTGCGCCTTGGTGAAGCCCAGGTGGCGCAGCAGGTCGAAGCAGGGATCCGTCAGCCGCGCGGCAGGGATGCCGAGGGTCTTGGTGCAGAACTCCTCGCCCAGGGTCCACTGGTTGAAGACGAAGCGGACGTCGAAGGCCTGGGGCAGCGCGGCCTCGATCTTCTCCAGCTCCTCGGCGCCGAAGCCATGCCCCAGGAGGGCGGTGTGGTTGATCCCGGGGGCGTTGGCCAGCGTACGATGGCCCACGGCATAGGCGATGATGTCCTCGATCTCGGCCGAGGTGTAGCCGAGCTTGTCGAGCGCGGCGGGGACCGACTGGTTGATGATCTTGAAGTAACCGCCGCCCGCCAGCTTCTTGAACTTCACGAGGGCGAAGTCCGGCTCGATCCCCGTGGTGTCGCAGTCCATGACGAGGCCGATCGTGCCGGTGGGCGCGATGACCGTGGTCTGCGCGTTGCGGAAGCCGTGCGCCTCGCCCAGAGTCAGGGCGTCGTCCCAGGCCTGCATGGCCAGTTCCGACAGGCGCAGATCCGGGCAGTTCCCATGATCGAGCGGCACGGGCTTGATCGCCAGCCCTTCGAAGCCGCCGACCTGGCCATGTGCGGCCCGGCGATGGTTCCGGATGACCCGCAGCATCGCCTCGCGGTTGCGGCCAAAGCCTGCAAAGGGACCGAGCTCCGACGCGATCTCGGCCGAGGTCGCATAGGCGGTGCCCGTCATGATCGCCGTGAGTGCACCGCAGAGCGCGCGGCCTTCGTCCGAGTCGTAGCCAAGCCCCATGTTCATCAGCAGGCCGCCGATGTTCGCATAGCCCAGGCCCAAGGTCCGGAAGTCATAGGACAGCTGGGCGATCTCCTTGGACGGGAACTGGGCCATGGTGACGCTGATCTCGAGCGTCAGGGTCCAGAGCTTGACCGCATGGATGTATTCGCCGGCGTCGAACTCCTCCCCCGTCCAGAAGGTCAGGAGGTTCAGCGAGGCCAGGTTGCAGGCGGTGTCATCAAGGAACATGTACTCCGAGCAGGGGTTCGAGCCCCGGATCGGACCGTCGGCCGGGCAGGTGTGCCAGGCGTTGACGGTGTCGTGGAACTGGATGCCGGGGTCGGCGCAGGCCCAGGCGGCATGGCCGATCTGGTCCCACAGGTCGCGCGCCTTGAGCGACTTGGTCACCTTCCCGTCACGGCGGGCCTTGAGGTTCCAGTCCCCGTCCGCCTCGACGGCGCGCAGGAAGGCGTCCGTGACGCGGATCGAGTTGTTCGAGTTCTGGCCTGACACGGAGGCGTAGGCCTCGGAATCCCAGTCGGTGTCGTAGGTCGGGAACTCGATCGAGTCGAAGCCCTGCTTGGCGTAGTCGAGCACGCGCTTGATGTAGGTCTCGGGGATCGCGGACTTCTTGGCCTCGCGGATCGCCTGCTTGAGAGCCTCGTTCTTCGTGGGCTCGTAGGCGTCGGCGACCTCGCCGTCCCAGGACTTCAGCGCCTCGAAGATGCCGTTCAGGCGCTTTTCGTGCATCTTGGAGCCGGCGACGATGCTCGCCACCTTCTGCTCCTCGATGACCTTCCAGTTGATGAAGGCTTCGATGTCAGGATGGTCGGCGTCGACGATGACCATCTTGGCCGCGCGGCGCGTGGTGCCGCCCGACTTGATCGCGCCCGCCGCCCGGTCGCCGATCTTGAGGAAGCCCATCAGGCCCGAAGAGCGGCCGCCGCCCGACAGCTTTTCGCCCTCGCCGCGCAGCGACGAGAAGTTGGTGCCGGTGCCCGAGCCGTACTTGAAGAGGCGCGCCTCGCGGACCCAGAGGTCCATGATCCCGCCCTCGTTCACCAGGTCGTCCTGAACCGACTGGATGAAGCAGGCGTGGGGCTGGGGGTGCTCGTAGGCGCTCTTGGAGCGGGTGAGCTTCCCGGTCTTGTAGTCCACGTAGTAGTGGCCCTGCGCCGGCCCGTCGATGCCGTAGGCCCAGTGCAGGCCGGTGTTGAACCATTGCGGCGAGTTGGGCGCGCCCATCTGGCGGGCCAGCATGTGCCGCATCTCGTCGTAATAGGCGCGGGCGTCGGACTCGGCGGTGAAGTAGCCGCCCTTCCAGCCCCAGTAGGCCCAGGCGCCCGCCAGGCGGTCGAAGACCTGCTTGGCCGAGGTCTCGCCCTCGAAGGCCGCGCCCTTGGCGGGCACCGAGCGGCGAAGCCAGGCGGGGACGCCCTCCTCGTCGACCGGAGCCACCGCCGAGGGCACGCCCGCCTTGCGGAAGTACTTCTGGGCAATCACGTCGGCTGCGACCTGCGACCAGGATTCGGGCACCTCGAGCGTGTCCAGCTTGAACACGGTGGTCCCATCCGGATTGCGGATTTCGGAGGCGGTCGTCCGGAAGGCAATGCCTTCGTAAGCATCCCGCCCGTCGGTGGTGAATGCACGTGCGATCTTCATGTCCTCGGCCTCCTTATGCCGGTCGAATTCTGTCCCGCCGACAGCCGAGGCCGTTCGGAGCGAGGTCATCGCTCCGCCACGGACCCCGACGGTCCGCATGTTGTCCGGTCATCTTCGCCTGTCGTCAGCCACCATATGTTGTGGGCGGCTACTGCACCAACACATCCTGTCGGATACCGTTCCTCGCGGCAATGTGAATCTTGATGTGGATAACGCGTTTTTCGGGTTTGACTCCGAGGGCTGTCAGAGTCCTCGCGATCGGGCCCGATTCTCCCCCAAGGACCCCCAGACTTATCCACAGGGGAGTGGCGCTTCCGCGACAATGGGACGAATTTATGAAGCTCCGAACGACAGCATCGGAAATGAAAAGGCCCGCCCTTCAAGAGGGCGGGCCGATCAGGTCCCCTGCTGGTCAGGAATCGATCAGGTCAGGATGTCGTCGGTCCGCAGCGAGACCCCGCCCTCGAACCGGATCTGGAAGTCGGCCGCCTTGTCGCCCGTGGTGTTGAACAGCAGGACATCCGCGGCATCGTCGAAGCGGACCTGATCCAGTCCCGTGAAGGCGCCCTTGCCCACATAGGTCAGGTCGAGTCGGGTCAGGTCCACATGGTCGTGGGCCGAATCGAAGTCCACGATCACGTCGCGGTTGCTGGCCGTCGAGCCGAGCTCCTTGAGCGAGGTGAAGACGAAGGTGTCGTCGCCGTCGCCGCCCGACAGCCGATCGGCGCCTGCGCCGCCGAACAGCCGGTCGTTCCCTGCCCCGCCCGCGAGGTCATCCCGCCCGGCATTGCCGTACAAGGCGTCGTTGCCGGCGTCGCCTCGCAGGACGTCGTTGCCGCTGTCGGCCCGGAGGTAGTCGTTGCCGGTCCCGCCATACAGCCGGTCGACGCCGTCGCCGCCACGGAGGCCGTCGTTGCCGCTCTTGCCGTAAAGGACGTCGTTGCCACGCCCGCCCCCCAGCACGTCACGGTCGTCGCCGCCGTCGAGCCGGTCGTTGCCGTCCTCGCCCTGGAGGTTGTCCCGGCCCGTTCCGCCGTATAGGCGGTCGTTGCCGGTGCCGCCCATCAGCGAGTCGCTGCCGGCCTTCCCGTACAGCACGTCGGAATCCGCCGCTCCGGCCAGCACGTCATTGCCGTTGCCGCCGTCCAGGCGATCGTTGCCGCCGTTCCCGTCCAGGCTGTCGTTGCCCTCTCCACCCATGAGCGAATCGATGCCGCGGCCGCCGGTCAGCTTGTCGTCGCCGTCGCCGCCCTTGAGGAGGTCGTTGCCGTCGCCCCCGCCCAGGCGGTCGTTGCCGGTGCCGCCATTGAGGCTGTCGTCGCCCGCGCCGCCGGCGAGGATGTCGTTGCCGCTGCCGCCGTCCAGGGTGTCATCGCCATGGCCCCCCTCGAGCCGGTCGGCGCTACCCTCGCCCCAGAGCCAGTCGTCGCCCGCCTCGCCCTTGATGGTGTCGCGGCCATCCCCGCCATAGGCGCTGTCGTTGTCGTCGCCGCCCTGGATCAGGTCGTTCCCGGCGCCGCCGTAAAGCATGCCGACGCCAGCCTTATCGATCAGCTTGTCATCGCCCGCGCCGCCATAGGCGGTGTCACCGACGTCGTCCGTCCCTGTATCCAGAAAGTCGCCGCCATCGTCACCGTAGATGGTGTCCTGGCCCCGGGAGCCGTAAAGCGAGTCGCCCTTCTTGCCGCCCCGAATGACATCGTCCCCGGAGCCGCCGTAGAGGCGATCGGACCCGTTGGCGCCCTGGAACGTGTCCGAGCCCGAGCCGCCGAACATCACGTCCAGTCCCGACCCGCCGGTCACGCTGTTGGCGCCGCCGAACAGTTGCCAGGTGTTGGTGCCGGACAGCGACAGGGCCTCGTTGTCGGAATTGGTGTAGGGGAACGCCTCGTCCGTGCCCGAGGTGCCCCGGATGGTCCAGTTCGCCCGGCTGAAGATCTTCTCGAGGGCCAGCGGATCGGTCCCGGCCTGCTCCTGGTCGAGCGCGGCCCGGAGATCCGTGGCGGCCAGGCTCAGGCCCGTGATCATGAAGTCCCTGTCATCGTTCCGGGTGACGGTGATGCCGGTGATGGTGCCGGCCGAGATCTCGGGTCCGTCGGAGGTGTCCGTGATCTGGAGGTCCGTGCCGATGAATTCGTACTCCGCCCCGGACGGAAGGCTGTAGGTCACCAGGGTCGAGGACGGCCGCGTCAGGCTCGCGCCCTTCAGCGTATCGAGAATGTTGAGGAACTCGTAGATGTTCGCAGGAGAGGCTCCTACGGTCAAAGTCGGCATCGTGACATCCCTTGTTGGACCGTTGCGACGGGGACTTCCGCAGAGCAGGCCGCCCAAGGTCACCCCCGTTCCAGGCTAGATTATGGTGTTGATTAACAACCGGTCAAACCTAACCTTTCCGGCAACTCGCCCTTGCCGCACGATCTGGGCCTGCGATCCGACGGATCGTGTAGCGCCGCCTGCTCGGGCCCGTTCCCGAAACCTCGGCGCGGCGGCGGACGGCCCTCTTGCCGGGGGGTGGCAGCACCTGCTGCGCCGCCTCGATCACGAACCACGCCACCGCTCTCTGCGGCCATGTCGGGATCTTGCGTGCTGTCAGGGCGGTGCGACAGATGGAACCTGCGAGGATCAGTCCGTCAGGACCGATTGACATGGTCGGGGCGGAGAGAGCCGAAGTTCCGCCTAATGCAAGTGCCTTATATCTCGTAAGTTCATGTTGTCTATATGCTATCTGGAATGGAGTTGCTACACAGAACTGTAACACACAACCGCTCCACAGGTAGCAGCATGTCGGACGTCAGCGGCCTTCAACTTCGTGGTAAGACCTACTTCGCCCGCAAGCGAGTCCCCGACGACCTGCGCAAGATCATTGGTAAGCGCGAGCTGACCAAGACCCTCGAGACGAGCGACAAGCGGGTTGCCAAGTTGCGGCTCTGGCCCGTCCTGTCGGCCTGGGAAGCCATGTTTGCTGATCTCCGCGCCGGCATCTTCAAGCCAACGCTTGTGCCAGACCGGCGGGAGCCGATCACCCCCGAGGACATGGAACACGCGTCGTGGTGGCACTACACTGCGGCCCTCGACCGCCTTGAGGCAGCGCGGCGCCAGCGTCCTACGAAGGACGAAATCGAAGCCGCCCGTCGGCAGGCCGAGGTCGAGGTCCACAAGATGAACACGGCAGACCCTGTCGCAGTCCTGGGCATCGCCGTCGATTACATGGTGAAGCAGGGACACAGGCAGTTCGCTGCCGACACCCGCGCCACTTACTTGGACGAACTCCGAAAGCACTTGGCCGAAGACGAGACGGTCCTCATTGATCACGAGGTTGAGGCTTACGTCACAGAGAACAACCTCGCCGTCCTGCCCGACTCACCTGAGTGGCGCGAACTTGCGCACCGTATAATGCGCGCCGAGATCGAGGCCCTGCAGCGGGCCCAGGAGCGCGACAGTGGCGACTTCGGTGGGCAACCCGACGATCCAATCGTCAGGCCCACCCCTGCCCCGCGCAGGCCCGTCACTCCGCCTGCCGAGAGGATCCCGGCTGTCCTCGATCTGTTCGCCTCCGACAACCCGCGCGGCGTAAGCCGCGACAGGATCAACCAGATCAAGCGCGACGTGAGCCTCTTCCTTGATGTAGTCGGGCATGACGTGCCCATGTCGGCAATCACCCGCGCCGCTGTCCGCGAGTGGAAGGCCCTCCTTCGTCAGTTTCCAGTTAAGGCAACGGACAGCAACACCTTCACCGGCATGACCATGCGGGAGATCGTGGAGGCCAACGTCAAGATCGGAAAGCCGATCATCAGCGACCGCACCGTGAACCGTCACCTGTCCAGCCTAAGCGCCTTCTGCGTTTGGGCGATAGCCAACGAGCACCTCGAGCAGAACCCTGTAGCCGGCTTGTCGCTCGCAAAGGAGAACACGACGCCACGGGTCCCCTTTACGGTCGATCAGCTCAACACCCTGTTCCGCTCGCCATTGTTCACCGGCTGTGCGGGCATCGTGGAATGGGCCGACATGCACAAGCCCGGCTCGCACCTAATCCGCGACTACCGCTACTGGGTTCCTCTCATCATGCTTTTCAGCGGCGCCCGGAATGGCGAGGTCGCCCAGCTCGCAGTCGCTGACGTGCGCCAAATGCATGGCTATTGGATCATGCACATCACTGACGAGGGCGAGGGTGACAAGTCCGTCAAGACCGAGGGCTCCCGCCGTGTCGTGCCCATCCACCCCGAGCTGATTCGTTTAGGCTTGCTCGACTACCACCGGCGCCAGCAGGAGGCCGGGAATGTCCAGCTCTTCCCCGATGTGGAGCGCAACGAGCGCGGCCAGATCATGGGTCGCTACTCCACTAACTTTGGCAAATATCTTTCGGCTATCGGCTTGAAGGCGGGACGCGGCCTGTCGCTCTACAGCTTCCGCCACGGCGTGACGGACGCGCTGCGCGCCAAGTATCTCAACCACGAGTTCGGCTTCATCCTTGGCCACGATAAAGCTACCATGACGGGCCGCTATGGGATCATGCCGCAAGGCCCGCTTGAGAAACGCGTCGAGATCATCAACGCGATTACCTACCCTGGCCTCGACTTGGATCACCTGATACCGACTTAAACCCCCCCGGTCGACAGTGCGCCACCATTTGTGGTCAAGCGCACAGCCGCGAGATCGTCGCGTGGTGGACGTTGTAGCTCCTCGCGATGGCTGTGATGGTCTCGCCCGCCTCGCGGCGCTCCTTCGCCTCCTGCTGGTATGGCGTCAGCTTGAAGGCGCGGCCCATCTTCTTGCCGGCCGCCTTGGCCCGCGCCCGTCCCTCGCCCGTCCTAGTGCGGATCAGCTCGCGCTCGAACTCCGCGAAGCCGCCCAGCACCGTCAGTATCAGCCGCCTATGCGGCGTCGTGGTGTCGGCCCAGGTGTCGGCAAGCGAACGGAAGGCCGCGCCATTCTCGGTCACGGTGCCCAGAATGTTCATCAGGTCCCTCGTCGAGCGCATGAGTCGGTCGAGCCGCGTGACGAGAAGCACGTCCTCGGGCCCAAGCCGATCGAGAAGCTTCTGGAGTTGCGCAAGTTCGCGCCTGGCGCCGGAGACCGTCTCCTTGAAGACCTGCTCCGCGTCCGCGGCCTTGAGCTGGGCCACTTGGGCGTCGAGGGTCTGCCCGTCGGTTCTGACCCTCGCGTAGCCGTAGATCTGGGGCACCGGATCAGACCCTCGTTGTGCATATATAATACGCACAGACTAACCCGTTGACGAACAAAGGCCGAGAACCCTGTGCGTATTCCAAGAAATACGCGCAGATCGCGCATCTGCGGACCTATCTCGCAGCCACGCTCACCTCGACCGACATTCCTTCGAACGCCTCGCCGCCTCCGGCGAAGCTGCCCGCGACGGGAGCGGCTTGGGCGAGGTCGCGCACCACCGCGACCGGAATGAGGTTGGCGCCTCCAAGGCTCCGGTTCGTCGGATCAAAGGGGATCCAGCCTGCCCCCGGCACATAGACCTCGGCCCAGGCATGCGTGCTGCCCGCCCCCTGTGAGCCGACGGCGCCCTCGTCCGGTTCGTAGAGATACCCGGACACGAGGCGGGCTCCGAAGCCAAGGCTGCGAGCGGCTTCGGCGAACAGGACGGCGAAGTCCCGGCACGACCCTGCCCTGCGCTCGAGGCTTTCTGTCGGTGACTGCGTGCCCTCGTCATCCCGTGTCTCGTAGACGAGGTGTCCTGCCACCCCGGCGCTCAGGTCCTTGAGGAGCGAGAGCGTGTCGGTGGGGGTGCCGGCGACAAAACCTTGCGCCCAGGCAGCCAGCCGTCCGTCAGGGTCGGCATGCTGGATGACGGCAAGGGCCCCGAGGTCCGTCCAGTCCTCGTCAGAGTAGCGGAACGGGAACGAGATCGCCGAAGCCGCGATGTCGAACACCGGCCAGGCAGGTGCTGTAAGCTCGACGTCTGTGGAGCAGTTGACCTCAAGCCGGTCCGTTGTCGACTGGGAAGGGAAGGTTGCGGTCGCAACCGCGTTGCCCGCGACGTCCTGAGCCCAGGTCACCGTCGCATCGGGCGTGACCGTCAGAGTGCTCCTGATGATCCTCAGATCGCGGCTCTCACGCGGGCGCAGCATCAACCGATGCGGCCCGAGCAGCACCGGCGCGCGGTAGCGATAGGCCGTCCTGTGATCGATCGTAAGGAGCCGACCAGACTGAGCTGGGACGAGTGGATTCAGCGGCGCGGTCACAGCGTTCTGAGGCCACAGCATTCCATGCGCCGGGCCATCCACTTGACCGTTTGTCTCTCGAGAGACGGGATCCCGGGCGGCAGCCAGTCGGACATCATGCTGTGTGCTCCAGCGAGAAAGCGCGCCAACACCGTTCAGCGTTGCTCGGGCTGCGCCTGGTCGCGAGCCAAGGCGGCCTCGAGGTCCCTTGGATCGATGGGGCGCATCTCGGCGGGTCCGCGACCCCCGGCCTGGCCGCCGATCATGAGATAGGTCCCGCTGCGGCGGTAGGCTTCGAAGCTGAGGCCCTGCAGGAGGTCCTCGTCGACGACGACGTCGTAGGCACCCGCCGGCAGTTCATCTTCGTATCCCGCGATGTGGAAGGGATGGGCAAAGGTCACCGTCGATCTCGTGCTGCGCGTGTTCATGGGTCCACCTCCGTGGTGCCGACATCCTGAACGGAACAGGCTCCAGTCTCCTGTCCCAAGCCCCCGATATGATCATCTCAGAACGTGTGCCCCTCGCCTGGAACGGCTAAGGACACGCTCGACAATGGGATTCAGCCGAACCGGCGCACCGGGGTCTCCACCGGGCTGGCGTCCGGCACGTTAGGCGGCAGCGGATCTCGGTCGAGGTTTGCGACCCTTCTCCGTGCCCTCTGGAGTGCCCAGCGCGCCTGGGCCTTGGTGGTCTCGTGCCAGACGGAAGTGATCGTCGGGGCGCTTGGGCCAGCCTTTCTCATCGGAGGGCCCTCACTCCTGGATCCGCTTGGGACGAGCGCCGCGCGGCGTCGGCGCCGCGGTCTGCTGGCCCAGCCACTGGAAGAAGTCGGCCCAGCCCAGGGCGGCGGGCCGCTCGGGCACGGACATGTGCTTGTCGAACGTCTGGCGAAGTGTGGGGGCGTTCATCAGGGATCCTCCATCCTGCGGTCGCGAGGAGGATACCCGGCGACTATCTCAGAGATGGGGCTCTGGATCGATGATTGCGAGGTGAGACGCGCGGCAATCGTCCAAGTGCCACTCCGGCCACGAAAGAATACCGACGCAGGTCAGCGCGAATGTGCTGCGACATTCCGCCTTGGCAAATTGTCTTGCTTTGCGGTCCCAGCACCTCCATGTGTCCGGGGCGAACGTTGTTCTCCCTCGATCCGCTGTCTCCCTCACCGGCTTCAGTTTCTCGTTGCGACACTGACATAGCCGGGCTGCCGCATACCGTGGGCAGCGCATCACAGGAGACATCACGATGGCCAATGGCACCGTGAAATGGTTCAACGCCACCAAGGGTTTCGGCTTCATCGAGCCCGAGGGCGGCCGCAAGGACGTATTCGTCCACATCTCCGCCGTTGAGCGGGCGGGCCTCACCGGCCTTTCGGACAACCAAGCGGTCACCTTCGACGTGACCTCCGGCCGTGACGGCCGTGAGTCCGCCGAGAACCTGCAGCTGGCGTAAGCTAGGCCAAATCGCCCCAACGGGCGATAAGTCTCTACAAGGGACAGAAGATCGCAAGGGGGTGGCCCGTCCGCCCCCTTGTTCATTCTGAGGGCCCTAAGCGAACTGGTCCGTCTTGCCGCCCCCGACGGGACGTAATGACCGCGGCCAAAACGCGGCGGATGACGCGGCCGCTCCACGCCCGTCGCCTTTGACGCGCGTGTCGTGCCAGCTCGGACCCTATCCAACTGTTTGACAAAAAGAAGCGAGCAATGCCGTTTACAGTGACATGGACGGGGCCAACCGGTCCCGTGCGCAAAAAGGCCCAGACCGCGACCGATGCCCTTCGCTGGTGGACGACTTACAACCGGGAGGCCGCCAATATGGTCATCAAGGACGACCAGGGCCAGCGAGTGACGCCGGACGATTTGACAAGGCTGGTGGACCGCCCCTGAGGTCCAAGGGTCCGTTAAGGAAGAGCGCAGCCGATGCCATCGGCCGGGCTGTCAGGCCTGCGGGGACCGCCGTCGTAGGGCACTGTGAAAGCCGCCAGACGCATCCGTTTCATAGTTCCTGACCGTGATGTCCGAGGCGCAGAGCGAAGCGGGTCGTGCGCCAATCGAGGTTGCCGCACGCCGTCTTCGGGTGACCCGACCACCTCCGAGACCAAGGTGAGCCGTGGGTGACACCCTCATCGTCCGTTCTATCATCCGGCCATGGCCGCCAAGCACCACCGACACGTTGCCCTGACCGAGGCCCTGATGAAGTTTGTCGACACACAGGTGGCCGAAGGACGCTACGCCTCGGCGAGCGAGGTGGTCCGGGCTGGCCTTCGCGTGCTGATCGAGCAAGAAGAGACAGTTGCCTGTCCGGCAGCGAAGGACAGCTGAGCCCATGGATGACATAGTCCGCCCGCCCACGGGCACCCCGGCCTTCGTGGCGGACGAGAACGAAATGGCCCGCCGCATCCGCGAGCACGACTGGGCGGCCACGCCGCTCGGGTCCATCGAGACCTGGCCGCCGCACCTTCGGACCGCCGTGGACATCATGCTCCATGCGCCCGGTCCCGTCTCCATCCTGTGGGGCCCCGAGCGCATCCAGCTCTACAATGACGCCTACATCGCCGTCGCCGATGGCCGGCACCCCGACTGCCTAGGCAAGCCCGCGGCCACTAATTGGGGCAGCGCCTACGAGGGCTTCCTGCGGCCCATCTTCGACCGGGTGTTCGCGGGCGAGTCCATCACGATCGAGGACCAGCCGGTCGAGATCCCGAGGACTGACGGGGAGGGCACCACCGAGCGCACCTTCACGGCTTCGTTCTCGCCCATCCGCGACGAGGCAGGCCGGGTGGCGGGCATCTTCCACCCAGTCGTCGAGACGACGGGCCGTATCCTGGCCGAACGGCGGCTTCGCCAGAGCGAGGCGCGGCTCGGAGACGTTTTGGGCGGCATGGACGAGGCCTTCGGCCTCATGGACCGCGACTTCCGCATCCTGACCTTCAACGAGGCCGCGCTGCGGCTGGAGACCCGTCCCCTTTCGGAGATCGCCGGGCGCACGCACTGGGAGGTCTATCCTGGGTCCGAGGACAGCGAGATCGGCCGCCTCTACAAGCGCGCCCTGGCCGAGCAGCAGACCGTCTCCCTCGAGCACCGCTACAGCTGGGAGGACGGCACCGCGCGCTGGCTCGACATGCGCGCCTACCCCGTCCCTGAGGGGCTTGCAGTCTTCTGGCGCGACATCTCCGAGCGCAAGGAGGCCGAGGAACGGCTACGCGAGAGCGAGGCGCGGTTCCGGCTCATGGCCGACGCGGTGCCACAGATCGTCTGGGTCACCGATGCCGAGGGGCGGACCGAGTTCTTCAACAAGCAGTGGTCCGACTACACGGGCGTGCCTTACGAGCCGACCACGGCCGCCGAGGTGGCTGCCAATCACGTCCACCCGGACGACGGAGCGACCACCATGTCAGCCTTCAACGAGGCACGACGCACCGGCACGACGTTCCTGGTCGAGCATCGCATCCGGTCGGCCTCGGGCGACTACCGCTGGTTCCTGGTCCGGGCCGAGCCTTACCGCGACCCGGAGACGGGCGAGATCGTCCGCTGGTTCGGGGCCTCAATCGACATCCACGACCGGCGCCAAGCCGAGACCGAGCTCCGCGAGAGCGAGGAGCGTCTGCGCGCCATCGTCGAGACCGCGACGGACTATGCGATCTTCACCACCGACCCGGACGGCCGGATCGAGACCTGGCCCAAGGGGGCGCAGGAGATCTTCGGCTGGAGCGCCGAGGAGGCGGTGGGTCAGCTGGCCGAGATGACCTACACGCCCGAGGACCAAGCCCAGGGCGTGCCAGCGAAGGAACGGCAGGAAGCCCGCGAGACGGGACAGGCTCTCAACGTGCGCTGGCACCTGCGCAAGGATGGCTCGCGTGTGTTCATCGACGGGGTCATGCGTCCCCTGGACGGCAAGGATGGTGCTCCGTCGGGCTTTGTGAAGGTCGGCCAGGACGTGACCGAGCGGCGGCAGTCGGAGACCCGGCGCGACGCGCTGGTCCAGCTCGCCGAGCGGCTGCGCGACCTCGACGATCCCAACGAGATCGCCTTTGCCGCCTCCGAGATCCTGGGTCGGACCCTCGGGGTAAGCCGGGTGGGCTACGCCACCATCGACCACGAGGCGGAAACGCTCCACGTCGAGCGCAACTGGACGGCCCCCGGGATCGAGACCTTGGCGGGCACTCTCAACTTCCGCGACTATGGCACCTTCATCGACGGCCTGAAGCAGGGCGAGCAGATCGCCATCTCCGACGTGCGTCTGGACGAGCAGACGGCCAACGCGGCCAACGCGCTCGAAGACCGGAACGTGCGCTCGCTCATCAACGTCCCAGTCATGGAGCGGGGACGGCTGGTGGCCATGTTCTTCGTCAACTCGGCCCAGGTTCGGGACTGGTCGCCCGAAGACATCGTCCTCATCGGGGAGGTGGCGGGGTGGACCCGCACCGCGGTAGAGCGGGCCCGCGCCGTAACAGCTTTGCGCGAGCTCAACGAGACGCTGGAGGCCAGGGTCGCGGAGCGCACGGCCGAGCGCAACCAGCTCTGGGACCTCTCCCAGGACATGCTGGCGCGGGCGAACTACCAGGGCATGATGACGGCCGTGAGCCCCGCCTGGGGGCACGTGTTGGGCTGGTCGGAAACGGAACTCCTGAGCCGACCATATGCCAGCTTCATGCATCCCGAGGACATGGGCCCGACCTTGGAGGCCCTGGCCCGCATGGGCGAGACAGGGAGGCCCACCCGCTTCGAGAACCGGATCGCCACGAAGGATGGGGGCTGGAAGCCCATCGAGTGGACGGTCGCGCCCGAGCCCGACAGCCCTAACTTCATTGCCGTGGGCCGCGACATCAGCCCCGAGCGGGAGCGCCAGGCCGAGCTCGAGGCCGCCCAGGAGCAACTGCGCCAATCGCAGAAGATGGAGGCGATGGGCCAGCTCACCGGCGGCGTGGCGCACGACTTCAACAACCTTCTCACGCCCATCATCGGCTCGCTGGACCGGCTGCTCACACGCGGGGTCGGCAGCCCGCGCGAGCGGCAGCTCATGGACGGCGCGCTGCAATCGGCCGAGCGCGCCAAGACCCTGGTGCAGCGCCTCCTGGCCTTTGCGCGACGGCAGCCACTCCAGCCCACGGCGGTCGATGTCAGGGAGCTGGTTGGTAGCATGGCCGACCTCATTGCCAGCACCACGGGGCCGCGGATCGATGTGCGGGTCGAGTTGCCCGCGGATCTGCCACCGGCACTCGCCGACGCCAACCAGCTCGAAATGGCTCTGCTAAATCTGGCGGTGAACGCCCGCGACGCCATGCCGGAGGGAGGCAAGCTGACCATCTCGGCCGAGCGAGTGTCAGTGAAGACAGGCCGTCGCACCAAGCTGCGTCCCGGGCACTATGTCCGCCTGTCGGTCCAGGACAGCGGCGTGGGCATGGATGAGGCGACGCTGGCCCGCGCCATTGAACCCTTCTTCTCGACCAAGGGCATCGGCCGAGGGACGGGGCTGGGCCTCTCGATGGTGCATGGGCTGGCTTCGCAGCTTGGTGGCGGGCTCACGATCACCAGCAGCCCCGGCCAAGGCACCACCGTCAGTCTGTGGCTGCCCATCAGCGCGGTCGCGCCACTTGAGGGTGAGCAGGACAGCCACGCCCCGGCTGCCTCGAAGGCCCAGGGGATAGCCTTGCTCGTGGACGACGAAGACCTCGTTCGCATGAGCACCGCCGACATGCTGACGGACCTGGGCTACGAGGTCGTGGAGGCGACCTCGGCCGAGGAGGCCCTGCGCCGCATGGACGAGGGGCTGGCTCCCGACCTCGTGGTCACCGACCACCTCATGCCAGGCCTGAGCGGCGTGGATCTGGCGCGCGAGCTGCGCTCGCGCCGGCCCGACCTGCCGGTGCTGATCGTCTCGGGCTACGCGGAGATGGACGGCATCGCCCCCGGCTTCCCGCGGCTCACGAAGCCGTTCCGGGCTGCGGAGCTTGCCCAGAGCCTTGCTGCTCTGGGACCGGATGGCGCGACATAGCCGGGAGCAGAGCTGGTCGACACTCGCAGAGAGACCATGCGGTCCAGGGCTCGGACCAATGCACGACCGTTCACGACCCGGACGTCGAGGATCGGCCCTGCCCAGAGTCTGTGGTCGGCCCGCTGTCGGTCGTCAGAATCTCGTGCATGGCGGCAATGAGCGTGGCGGTCGAGGTGGGCTTGCCCAGGCTTGGGGCGCCGTCCAGCGCCTCGTCCCGAGGCCAAGAGGCTGCGCCGTAGGCGCTCGCGATGGCAAAGGGCACCGCCATCCGGCGCAGGACCCGAGCCACCGGGACGACCGTCTCGTTGCGCAGGTTCATGTCGAGGACGGCCGCATGGGGCCGCTGCTGATCGAGAAGCTGAAGCGCCGCCTGCACCGTGGCCGCGGGCCCCAGCACCCGGAACCCGCTCTCCTCCAGCACCGCCTCCAGCTCCATGGCGATGAGGAACTCGTCCTCCACCACGAGGATGAGGCGGGCCTCCCCGTCCAGGGGCTCAGGAGGGGCGCGTTGCAACGGATGTCCTCAGGTCAGCGGGACGTCGATCCTGGTCCGTAAACCCTCGGGCTCGAAATGCTGTTCCACCGTGCCGCCCAGATCATTGGTGACGCTGAAGGCGATCAGGCGCGAGCCGAAGCCCTGGTGGTCCGGCGGGGTGACCGGAGGGCCGCCCGCTTCCACCCAGTCCAGGCTCAGGAGCCGTCCGCCGTCTCGGTCCGACGCTGTCCAGGTGATCTCGACGGCGCCCTCCGGGGCCGAGAACGCCCCATACTTGGCCGCGTTGGCCGCCAGCTCGTAAAGCACGAAGCTCATGGGCACCACCTGCGCGGGCGTGAGCGCCACGTCCGGACCGGGGCGGACCCGCGCTCGACGTGGGAACGCCGCGAGGGAGCGGTCGATCAGGGTCTTGAGGCTGATCGCCCCACCATGGGCCAGGATCAGCTCCTGCGCGTCGGTCAGGGCCGCGAGCCGGGCCAGCAGGGCGCGCTGGTAGTCCTCGGCCGAGCGGCCCTGGGTCTTGGTCTGGGTGATGAGCGCCCGCACGACGGCCAAGAGGTTCTTCATCCGGTGCTGGGTCTCGGCCAGCAGGATGTCCTTCTCCGCCGCCGCGTGCCGCGCCTCCGTCACGTCCTCGAACATCAGCAGGATGTTGGTGCTGCTGTTGCCGGGGTGAACCAGACGGCGGGCGCTCAACAGCATGGTGCGTGAGCCCTGCCCGGGCACGTCGAGCCGCACCTCGTAGCCCACCACCGCCTTGGCATGGGGGATGATCTCCAGCAGCAGGCGCCGCAACTCCTCCGAGCGCCAGCGCTCCTCGGTGAGCCGGAGGAAGTTCTGGCCCATGACCTCGTCCCGCTCGACCCGGAAGGTCCGCAGATAGGCGGGGTTGACGCCCTGCACATCGAGGTCGTGGTCAAGAACCAGCAGCGGGTCGTCCAGGGTGTCGACGATCCCCTGGGCCTGGACATGGCCGCTGCGCAGCAGGCGGTAGAGATCTTCCAAGGTCATGCGCGTGCCCCCTCTCGCCAAGGCTACCACAGCTTTGTCTTGGAAAGAGAGTAGATGAAGCAGCGCGTGCGGCTCAAACCAAGGGCATGGCGGTCCTCTGTGCGTGTTTCTTGAAAGACGCGCAGGCCGGCTGACCTCGCCCTATCAGCAAGGTGGACTGTGCGTTTCTCGGGTGCGTAAGCGGTGGTGCCGTAGGCTCGGCACCTGAGATGATGCGGCCATCTTTGCCTCGCTGGCTTCCAGCCGCTTGGGAAGGACGCTGATCCACCCTTCCGTCCACCTTCCCGGCAGGAGACCAGATGGACAACCTGTCCGCCGAACCCGTAGCGTCCGCCCTCGGGAACGATCCTGAGGATTTGCGCCAATCAAGATTGGCGCACAGAATCCTTGGAACTGATGCGGCACAAGGGGCAGCTCGGCGGTCGGGCGCCGACGGCTCGCTTGCCTGGGCGGCTCCGTATCCCATGTTACTGCCATCGCCGGCACGTTCGTGGCCCTTCGGCGACTGCGAGACACAACAGCGCTCCCGCCTCTCTCTTGCGTGGAGCCGTCTCATGCTCGCCGACCATCCTCTCCTCTCGAAGCTCGCCCGCGCCATGGTCCTGTCCGAGGACGAGATCATCGCGATCCGCGCCGTCCCCGTGCAGTCTGCCCAGGTGAAGGCCGACCAGATCATCTCCCGCGAGGGCGACAAGCCGTCCCGGAGCTTTCTGCTCTCGGAGGGCGTGACCTGCACCTCCAAGGTGGTCGCGGGGGGCAAGCGCCAGATCATGGCGCTGCACATCCTGGGCGACGTGCCGGACATGCACACGCTCCACCTCAAGCTCCTCGACAGCGACATCTGGGCGATCACCGACTGCCAGTTGGACTACATGCCGCACGCGGACCTGCGACGGCTCAACCTCGCCCACCCCCGCCTGGGCGAGGACCTGTGGCGCGCCACCCTGGTGGACGGCTCCATCCATCGCGAGTGGGTGGTCAACGTCGGACAGCGCGAGGCGCCCAGCCGCATGGCGCACCTCTTTTGCGAGATCATGGTCCGGTCCAAGCAGGCGGGCCTCGCGCAGGACGGGACCTGCCCCTTCCCGGTCACGCAAGCGGATCTGAGCGAGATGACGGGGCTGTCGCCCGTCCACGTCAACCGCACGCTCCAGGCGCTCCGGGGTCAGGGTCTCATCAGCTTCGGCCAGGGGCGGCTCACGATCCACGACTGGGACGGGCTCGTGGAGCTTGGCGACTTCCGCGACGACTACCTGCACCTGCCGGAGCCGGTCGACCCCATGGCCTGAGGGGACCAGGACCGGGTCTCGGCCGGGCCGGTCCGACGCGCCATCCGACCCAAGGCCGGACCACGCGGGTCGGCCGGGCTGTTTGCAAGCGGGAAGGACTCTTCATGCCGCGCTACTTCTTCAACGTCGACGGCGCTCCCAACCCGGTGGACGAGGACGGCATCGACCTGAAGGGGCCCGAGCAGGCCCGTGATGCGGCTGTGACCTTGGCGGGCGAGATGCTGCAGGACGCCGACGGCCGGTTCTGGGGCGGGCCCGCGTGGCGGCTCAACGTCATCGACGAGACGGGCGCCACCGTGTGCCGGCTTACCATCACGGGCGAGACCTAGAGGCGAGTGGGCCGCTCCAGGGAGCAAGAGATTTGCTGGAGCCCTGACGTGGTCTTCTGGTGCCCCACATATCTCGACACGACACGCTCGTTCGGCAGGCCAGCTTCGCCCTCCGATCAAGGTGCGAGCGAGACCCCTCGCAAGCCCACCGGCTTCTCGACGCGTGGCACGTCGGTGTAGGCGTGGGGGATGACCCAGGCGTCGTAGCCTGTAGCAAAGACGAAGGGGATGCCCCGGGCCCGCAGCGCGTCGGCCACAGGGTAGACCTTCTCGTCCTCAAGCCCGATGTCGAGCACGGCCATGTCCGGCGCCGGTCCGTGATCCAGAAGCGCCAGCGCCTCGGCCACGCTGGCCGCCGGGCCCATCACCTTGGCCCCGCAGGACTGGAGCTCCTCGCAGAGGTCCTCGGCGATGAGAAACTCGTCCTCCACCACCAGAACCCGACGGCCCCGGAGCAAGGCACCACAGGACTTCCCAGTCAGCAGATCGTGCAGCAGCATGTGCGCCTCCCTGAGCGGGTCTCCTGACCTGCCCTGCACGAGGAAAGCGGCCTCCCGATATAACTTATGGTTGTCTGGTTCGGGAAAAGGACGATCCTGCGGCGGGCCTTTCTCCTGTTCGTTTCGGAGCAAGCCTGAGGGAGGCAGGGGAGGCGAACGGGGGAAGTGCCCCTGGGCCGGTCGCGCGCTCGTGAAGGCGAAACAGAGGTTTTCGGCTCCGGGCTTAACCCATGTGAGTGGAACCTTGCTGCGCGTGCAGCATTGGCAACCATCGTCGGTCACGACCCCTGCGGCACCGATGCCTGAGAGACGCAACTGTGCTCCCGCTGCGCCCACGCGAGGAGCCATCATGCCCCGCTACTTTTTCCATGTTCACGACGGCCGCGACATCCCCGACGAGATCGGCATCACCTTGTCCGGACCTGGGGATGCCCGCGCCCAGGCCATCATCGCCGTCGCCGAGGCGCTGAAAGATCTCGGTCCGATGTTCTGGCAGCATCCCGACTGGCAGATGCATGTCATCGACGACGAGGGCACCACCGTCTGCGATCTGCGCCTCAGCAACCGGCCAGCGCCTGACTGAGCCAAGGAGCACCAGCCTTGGCCAATAGAATCCTGCTCCTCCTGGTCGAGGACGAGCCGCTGATCCGGATGACCCTTCAGGATGAGCTGGAAGACAAAGGCTTCGAGCTGGTGGTTGCGACGGCCGGCCGTCAGGCGCTCTCGGCTCTCGACGCTTACGCCGGGCGCTTGCGAGGTGTGCTCACCGACATCCGACTCGGGCCGGGACCGGACGGATGGGAGGTCGCCCGACGCGCGCGCGAACTCGTGCCTGCCATCCCGGTGGTCTACATGAGCGGTGACAGCGGCCATGAGTGGACCGTCAAGGGCGTTCCGAAAAGCGTGATGGTGTCCAAGCCCTTCGCCCTGGCCCAGATCACCGCTGCTGTCTCGATGTTGCTGAACGGGGCCAACACCTAGGCGGACCACGCTGGTAGACGTCGCGATCTATCGTGAGTGGATCGTCCACGTGGGCCCGTGGCCGGCGATCAGCGCCTTGCGCACTTCGTGTGCGAGACGGTGACCTGCAGATTTCTGATCCGTGCAAGAGGCACAATCAGCGCACAGGTTTCCCGGGTTCGCCACGATCATCCCATCGACGCAACGCTATAACTGAAGAGACAGCACGAAAGCTGTTCATCATCAGCAGGATAGCACCATGACCAAGCTCGGGCCCCACGGCGCCGGCAAGTTCGCCACGTTCCTTCGCACTCGTCTTGTGGAGCTCGCGCCCACGAAGACGCAGGCGGACGTCGCCCGCGAGGCGGGCTTCACCAACCAGAACATGGTCTCAATGCTCAAGAACGGGCAGACCAAGCTCGCCCTCGACCGCGTGGCCGCGCTGGCTCGCGCCCTCGAGGTAGACCCGCGCCGGCTCTACCTTCTTGCCCTCGACCAGGAAGGCCACGCCACCACGGCACGGGAAATCGAGGAGATCTTCAACGCCATCGTGACGAAGAACGAGGCCGAGTGGCTCGAAGCCATTCGCGAAGCCTCCGACCACACCGACCCGGCGCTCACGAAGCGCGCCCGCGCGGCGATCTACGGCATCTTCGGACGGTGACCGGCATGACCAACATCGTCCTCAGCCGGTGCCGGCAACCCGCCCCGGGCTCCACGAGAAAGATAATCGAGGGCTTCCGCGTCCCCGACGACCGCCCGCCGACCGAGAACGAGCTCGCCCGGATCGAGATGCTGCGCGCCATCGTTGGTGACCGGGATCCACCACCGACGCTCGCCGCGGTCCAAGCGCTCCGCCGGGCGCTGATGGACAGGTAGATGGACCACGACGCGCTCGTCGACGTCCGTGTCCCCCGGACGGAGTATGCGATGTTCATTGAGCACGCGACGCCCCTGGGGAGCCACTCGTTGACGAGCCGCACGTCCATGGAGCGCGACGTGGACGTGGAGATCGCCCACTTGGAGCCCACCCTGCCGGTCGTCAGGGTGGGCCCTGCGTGCAGCACGTCCCGAACCTGATCGCCGGCTCCAAGGGCAAGACCGCGTCCGAGTGCGTCAACGCAGACGCCGATGACCGTCAACATGACCTGTCGCTCAGCAAGGCACATCCTGACCGAGTGGGGTCGGGTCCTGTGCGATCAGCTGATCCGGACGGCGCAGATCATGCGGGTCTCATCGAGAAGAGGTATGTGTGGACGGGCTGGGGCCGCAGCGCGCCCGAGTGCGCCACGCCCTGCTCGCTCCATTCCTCTGGATCCCGAGCCCCATGTGGGCGACCGGAGTCGTGACCACCAAGACCCTCGACTTGGAGCGCGCTCCAGAGACTCTGGGAGGGCTCCAGGAAGAGCTTCGTCGAGATCTTGGAGGAGAAGCGCGACGAGCACGAGAAGCCCGTCTACGGAGCTTCCAAGAGGTGCTGGCGCACATCCTGGCGAGCACGGCCGCATCTACCTACTTGCCGGGTGCCGGGAATGGCCAGGAGCACCGCGAGAAGCCACGCGGGCGCCGGGTCCCGGACCAGATCGAGAGGAAAGGGAACGGCGCGATGCTGACGGCGGGACTCGTCGGCGGTCCAGCAGGTGGACGTCGATAGGGACCCGATGCTCGACCCCGACAGACCGCCGATGGGCCAGACGAAGTCCTAGGGAAAATACGTCAGTTCGATCCGGATCGGTCGGGTCACCGGCAGCACCCCGGGGCGGACTCCTCCACTTCCTGCACCGCCCAGGCAGCCGACCTTAGGTCATCCAGGGCGCCCCAAAGTCTTCTCATTTTTCTGCTTGAGTTCTCCTTTCGTTCCGTCTACGTCGCCGCCACCCAGGACCCCTCTCGGGACAGAACCTGGGGTGCCGCAGCCCGCTAGGGCCCGTGCACGCAGTAGAAGCACCCACTCGTCTCCACCCGCGCCCTCTGGGCGTGCCATGTGCTCTATCTGCTGGGATATCCCATGAACCTGAACTTGCGTATCGAAGTAGCCTTGCCCGAGGACCTCCTCGGCTATCTGCGCGCGGCTGCCGCACACCTTTCGCCGACCTCTCCTCATGAGGACAGATCCCCTGCACACCCTGCTGCGCCTGCCGCACAGGGTGCCCTGGAGGGGGCTGACAAGGAGGATCTCGCTGAACTTCCTTCTTGCGCCTCGGAGAGGACCAACGGCGCCCGCGACCAGGACGTGCTTGATCAGCTCGACCAGATCATCTTCGACGCGCCCACCGGGGCCGCGTCGGGCGTGCCCGACGTCGCCGAGAAGGATGACTCTGGAGAAGCGGGTGGCGCCGGGATGCCGGTGCCGGCGCAGTCCGTGCCTCGGTCGACAGCTCACCTCGAGGTCCGGAGCGTCCCACAGGACGAAGATGACGACCTTCGTGATCTCGACCTCGGCCCCGATCTTACCGTCGAGCCCAAGAAGGCGCGGACGCCACCGACGGGCCGGCGCAAACCGGCCATTCTCCTGTGTTCGGACACGGACGAGGAGTTGACGGACCTCGACCTCAGCGGCGCCTTCGCCGCCACTCCCGAAACCTCGACGGTCGTCGATCCCAACCCGAGGAGGCCGAGCACGAAGCGCACCGAGCCGGACCCCAAGATGCATACCGGCCGGGTGCAGGCCAAGGTCGGCGCGCACATTCAGTCGAGGCATGTGACGGTGGCCAGCGCTATCGACTCCGACGAGGACGAGGACGATGTCCTCAAGGAGCTCGAGGGCCTGATCTTCGATGACCCTATCCCCGGTGATGACGACTCCGCCAAGAAGGACGCCTTCGTCGCATCACCGAGCACTTCCGAAAGCCCCACCACTCAGTCACACGACAGGCACACGCCGCAGGTCGGGGCTGACTCGCACGTGCTGCAGCCGCGCGAGGCGGTGCGGGACGAGGACGTCCTGGCCGAGCTCGACAAGCTGACCTTCGACGTCTGCGACCGCCAAGATCCGATCGAAACCCAGATCGAGCCCGCGACGAAGGACATGAAGTGCGCAGCAGACATCGGGAAGCCGGCCGGCGAGACGGTCAGGAACTGCGCGGACGAGACCTGGCTCGAACGCTACAAGAACCCTGTCCAGCATGGGCCTGGCGCGCCCGCGTCTGACAGCTTGTCCAGTAGCTCTTCTCTCCCCCCTTCAACGAGTTCGTCCTCTCCGCAGTCTCATGCAACGAGCAGCACCTCCTCGGACAAGACGGAGAAGACGGTCAAGCGCCCGCCAAGCCCCTACTCGATCACCAGCCCGGCTCCGGCATGGTCGCCCGTCAGCGCGCCCACCTGGCGCAAGCTCGACCCGCTGGAGAAGATCGTTGCGCACATTCGGACCGCTGAAGCGCATGGCGGGCTCGCAATCACCTGCAAGCTCGGAGACGACTTCCACGCCACGGTGCTTCAGACCCGTGACGCGACCGCAATGCTGACCTCCAGCTTGCGCCGAGAGCTCGTGGTCCAGGGCGTGGAGGACCTGCCCTATCTCATCGCCTGGGATTGGAGTCCCGAGACGCAGCAGCTTCACCTCCATGGGGTGGTCGTCCTTCCCGTAGGCGTCGAGATCGACCAGGTCCGGCGGGCCTTCGTGAAGGCCTGCGGCCGCTGGGAAGGCAAGCGCGCGGCGCGGCAGTGGGACGATCGGCCGATCTACGACGCCGAGGGATGGGCGGGCTACTTGCTGAAGACGCGCAAGCCGGAGATCCGCGATCAGCTCCTGGAGTTCCTCGGCGACAGCCGACTCACCCGCGTGTCGCGCCCGCTGACCCAGCTCACCACCGGCGCCCATCTCCGGTCATCGGCATCACCGATCACGACCGGCTACGTGATGTCAGGCAGTAGGACGCCCGCTGCGGCGCGTAGGAGGGCGACCAAGGGGTCAAGCAGCCTCAGGCGGTCTCCTACCAAGCGACGGGTGTCTACGGACGCCTGTGGTTCGCCCCAGAGCTCGATTGCGCACTTCTTGTCGCCGAGACCTTAAACGAGGTTCTGCGCGATGGCCTCGGCCTGCCGGATCACCGTCTGCACGGCCTCGGCCTCCAGATCCGGCGGCCAGCCGTGTTTGCGCAGGATCTTCTTCACGGCCACCCGCATCCGGCTGCGGATGTTGTCGCGCGTCCACCAGTGCACCCCGGCGTTCTGGCGCACAGTGGCGACGAGTTCGGCCGCGATGATGCGGAGCTCCTGGTTGCCCATCACCTCGACCGCGGACTCGTTCTTCGCCAGGGCGTCGTAGAAGGCGCGCTCCTCCTCAGTGAGGTCGTCCTTGGGCTGGGCGCGCAGGTCCTTGGCGATAGCGATGAGCTCCTGGATGACCTGGAGCGCGTCGAGGCTGCGGTTGTGGTAGCGCGCGACCGCCACCTGGAGCCGGTGCGAGAAGGCCTCCTGCTGCACGACGTTGGTCCGCGTCCGGCTCGCGATCTCGCCGTTCAGGAGCTTCTTCAGAGCCTCGACCGCCAGGTTGCGGTGCTGCATCCCTTGGATCTCGAGCAGGAACTCGTCCGACAGCACGCTGATGTCCGGCCGGTCGAAGCCGCAGGCCTCCAGAATGTCGACGACCTCGGTCGAGGCCACGGCGCGGTTCACGAGCTGCTCGATGGCGAAGTCGGGGCTCCCCGACCGCCCCCGGCCGCCCGCCGCGTCCACCTTCTCGAGCCCCGAGCGGACGGCCACGAAGAAGGCCACCTCCGCGGCGTGCGCGGAGGCCTCCGGCGTGCCGGAGGCGAGCTTGAACGCCTTCACGAGCGCCGCCACGGCGTCGAGGAAGCGCTTGGTGCCGATCTCGGCGTCCTCGGCCTCCCGCGCCCCGTCCAGGATCTGGTTGAGGGCCGCGGGCAGCACCAGGAGGCGCTTGGCGGTGTCGGCGCCGAGCGCGCCCGCGTAGTCGAAGCCGTGGAACTGCGCCCGCGCTACGTCGAGGGCGTTCAGGAACGCCTCCATCGCTTGGCGCTCGTCGATGCCGGTCTGGGCCTGGTCGCCCTGCGAGTAGTGCGCGAGCGCGGCCTTCAGCTCGGCCGCGAGCCCGATGTAGTCCACCACGAGCCCAGCGGGCTTGTTGCGGAACACCCGGTTCACCCGCGCGATGGCCTGCATGAGCCCGTGCCCGCGCATGGGCTTGTCGAAGTAGAGCCTGTGCATGACCGGCGCGTCGAAGCCCGTGAGTCACATGTCCCGCACGATGACGAGCAGCAAGGGATCGGCCGGGTCGCGGAAGCGGTTGCGCAGCACCTCCTGGCGGGCCTTGGAGCGGATGTGCGGCTGGAAGGCCTGGGGATCGCTAGCGCTGCCGGTCATGACCACCTTGACCGCGCCCGCCTCGTCGGCATCGCTGTGCCAGTCGGGCCGAGCCGCCCGGATGCGCTCGTAGATCGCCACGCAGATCCGCCGGCTCATGCCCACGATCATGGCCTTGCCGTCGCGCCACGTCGACATTGCGGCGTCGGACACCGACCCGTCGGTTCATGTTGCACGAGCGCCACGCGTAGCAGCCACATAGATGCTACACAAATCCGCCCTGCCCGGCATATAACTTGTTAATATCACTGAACTTCTTGAAATTGGTCGGGGCGGAGAGATTCGAACTCCCGACCCTCTGCTCCCAAAGCAGATGCGCTACCAGACTGCGCTACGCCCCGAACCGGCCCCCTCTTAGGACAGATGGAGCCGAATGCAAAGCACCCCTTCAGCGGGAAGAGGGTGGCCATGACGGAATTGCAGGCCGTTTCCGGGAGGGGCGAAGCTGATTCAGGACGGACAGGACGAATGGCGCCGGGACTTCTGCCATCCGACCCGAGGTCGGCCCAGCGACACATCCGATCAGGGCCGTCACGCTCCCCGGCCCTGCATCGCCAGGTCCCAAGATGTCAAAGCTCGCCACGCTCGACAGGATCAGTGGCCGACCGGCAAGCCCCCGCAGGATGGAGTTCAGTTGCAGGGGAGCGTGGCGCCCTCGCCGATGACGGGATGCTGCAAGGCGTCGCCCACCTCGATCCCAAGACGTTCGGTCAGGCCGCCGTTGACCTCCAGGACATACTGGACTGCGTCCCCGCCAGGGATCGGCGTCCGATCCAGGGGAACCGCATTCTCATGAATTGCTGTGATCCGGCCATCCTGCCCAGCAAAGATCATGTCGAGCGGGATGAGGGTGTTCTCCATCCAGAACGCCACGCTCTGGGGTTTGTCGTAGACGAACAGCATGCCGCCGAGCGTGTCCATCCGCTCCACGTTCATGAGGCCCTGCGCACGTTCGGCCGCATCGTCGGCAACCTGGACAACGAAGTGCGCCTCGCCAAAGCCGCCCCGGATCGTGACCCGGTCGTCCCGGCACTCGGCATGGGCAGCCTGCGTTCCCACCAGCGCCGCAAGAAGGAGGAGAGCGCCGCGGATCATCGGGCCACCCGTCCCGCCACGTCCCAGGCCAGCACCTCGACGGCGAGCCGGCCCCGCTTTCCTTCGATGACACGCAGCCCCACGGCTTCGCCCGGCGCGAGATCCGCGAAGCCGGACTTGCGGAGCACCTCGATGTGCAGGAACACGTCTTCCTCCGATCCCCAGACGTTGGCAAAGCCGAAGCCCTTGCCCTTGTCGAACCACTTCACGCGCGCGGCCTGGAACGGCTGCTCGGCCAGAAGCGCCGGATCCATGTCGGCCAGGTCGGCCAGGCCCGCCCCCGGGGGCACCTCCGGCGGCTGGAGCGCCAGAACGGTCGTGGCCTGCATGCCGCGCTCGGTCCGGGCCACCTCGACCATGATCGCCGAACCGTCGGCCACCGTGCTCTGGCCAAAGCTGCGCAGGACGTTGGCATGAAGGAGAATGTCGGGGCCGCCATCGTCAGCCACCACGAAGCCGAACCCTTTCCCAGGGTCGAACCATTTGACATGACCGCGGACGGTCGGACGTCCGCTCTGGTCTTCAGACATATCTCGAGGTCTCTCTAGCCGCTCGGCGCAAGGCGCGTCGGCCAAGTTTAGGTCAGGGTTTCGAACGTAACTTAACACGCGAACGAGCTACCTCACACCGCAGAAACATCCACGGCGAACTAAAGTCACGGGTTGAGACGCACCACGTCCCATGCCGAGCCAGGGTCCTGGCGGGACCAGCGGAACCGGTCATGCAGGCGAAACGGGCCGTCCGCCCAGAACTCGATCTCGAGCGGGACGAGCCGGAAGCCTCCCCAGAACGGCGGCCGGGGCGGATTGGTCCCATGACGGGCCGTGACCTTGGCCACCTCGGCCAGGAGCGCGGTCCGCGACTCGAGGGGCTGCGACTGCCGGGACGCCCAGGCGCCCAGACGGCTCTGGAGCGAGCGGGAGGCATAATAGTCGTCGGCCTGCGGGCCCTCGACGCGGGAGACGAGCCCGCGGGCCCGAACCTGGCGGCGCAAGGTCTTCCAGTGCATGACGAAGGCGGCACGTCTGGCGGCCTCGATCTCCATGGCCTTCCGGCTTCCGTAATTGGTGTAGAAGACGAAGGCGCCGGCCTCGATCTCCTTGAGGAGGACCATCCGGGCGTTCGGCATCCCGTCCGCATCCACGGTCGCCAAGGCGATCGCGTTCGGGTCGTTGGGCTCGCTCCGTTCGGCCTCGGCCATCCAGGCCCGGGCCAGAACGAATGGGTCCTCACCAGCGAATATGCCTGTCCGGTCTGCCACATCGTCCCCCTTCAAGCTCCGGCGATACCGCCGCCGGGCGACCGGATGCAACCCTAATGTGTCCTGTGACATGTCGAGGGACGCAGCGGCAGGACCCCCTCCAAAGCCCGGTCGGCGGCTCTTGATGGGGCACGGCCGTTCGCCTACACCCGGGCGAAACGCCGCAGGGGAAGGGATGGCCGCATGCAGACGGATCTGCTCAAGGGCAAGCGCGGCCTCATCATGGGGCTGGCGAACGACAAATCCATCGCCTGGGGCATCGCCAAGATGTGCCGCGAGGCGGGGGCGGAGCTCGCCTTCTCGTACCAGGGGGACGCCCTGCTCAAGCGCGTGACGCCACTTGCCGCCGAGGTGGGATCGGACATCGTCCTGCCCTGCGACGTCAGCCGGATGGAGTCGATCGACGCCCTCTTCGAGGAGCTGGGCCGCCGCTGGGGCAAGCTGGACTTCATCGTCCATGCGATCGGCTTTTCGGACAAGGACCAGCTTCGCGGCCGTTACGTCGACACGACCCGCGACAACTTCCTGATGACGATGGACATCTCGGTCTTCTCGTTCACCGCCGTGGTGAAGCGGGCCGAGCCCCTGATGACCGAGGGCGGCTCCTGCCTGACGCTCACCTACTACGGGTCGGAAAAGGTGATGCCGCACTACAACGTCATGGGCGTCGCCAAGGCCGCTCTCGAGGCGTCGGTGCGCTACCTCGCCGAGGACCTGGGCAAGCAGGACATCCGCGTGAACGCGATCAGCGCGGGCACGATCAAGACCCTGGCCGCCTCGGGGATCGGCGACTTCCGCCTGATCCTCAAGTGGAACGAGTACAATTCGCCGCTGCGCCGGACCGTCTCGCAGGAGGAGGTCGGCAAGTCGGCCCTTTATCTCCTGTCCGAGCTCGGCAGCGCGGTCACCGGCGAGGTCCTGCATGTCGACGCGGGCTACCACATCGTCGGCATGAAGGCCGTGGACGCGCCGGACATCTCCAAGGACGCATGACACCTGCCGTCCTCCTGGCCGTCGTCGGGGTGCACCTCCTGGCCGCGATGAGCCCGGGGCCGTCCTTTGTCGTCTGCGTCCGCACGGCGGTCGCGCAAGGCTTCTGGGCCGCGGCGGCCCTGGCGCTGGGCTACGGCATCGGGGCTGCCGTCTGGGCCGCGGCGGCGCTCGCCGGACTGGCCCTGCTGTTCCAGGTCGTCCCGCCCGTGCTCCTCGCGCTCAAGGTGCTGGGTGGAGCCTACCTGATCTGGATCGCCGTCCGGATGTGGCAGCATGCGGGCGCGCCGGTCGAGGCCGACGGCGCGACCGCCCCCCGGTCCGCCCGGGCCGCCGTGCGCTTCGGCGTGCTGACCTTCATGACCAATCCCAAGCCCGCCGTGTTCTTCGGCGCGGTGTTCGTAGGCCTCGTGCCGCCCGAAACTTCCCTCGCCTGGAAGTCCGCCATTGTCGCCGTCATCTTCATCGACGAGACGCTCTGGTATCTGCTGGTGGCGCGGGCTCTTTCGTTGTCCGCTCCGCGAGCGGCCTATCTGAGGCTCAAGGCCTCGCTCGACCGGGTCTTCGGCGTCCTGCTGGGGGTCCTGGGACTCGAGATCGCGCTCACCTGAGAGGACGTCATGACCGACCGCCTGCCCCATGAAAAAGGCTTCCACATTTCCTGGGACCAGATCCACCGCGACAGCCGCGCCCTGGCCTGGCGGCTCGATGGCCAGGGGCCGGACGCCGGCGCCTGGAGGGCCGTGGTCGCCATCACCCGCGGCGGCATGGCGCCGGCCATGATCGTGAGCCGTGAACTCGGCATCCGGACGGTCGATACGATCAGCGTCAAGAGCTATGACCATCAGGCCCAGAGCGAGGCGCGGGTCCTGAAGGCGCCGGACTCCGCCCTCATGGGCGATGGCACCGGGATCCTGATCGTCGACGACCTCGTGGATTCGGGCCGCACGCTGGAGCTTGTCCGGCAGATGTATCCCAAGGCGCACTTTGCCACGGTCTATGCCAAGCCGAAGGGCAAGCCCCAGGTGGACACCTACATCACCGAGGTGAGCCAGGACACCTGGATCTTCTTCCCCTGGGACATGGCCCTCCAGTACGTCGAGCCGTATCGCGGACGCGACTAGGAGGTCGAGGGGCGGCCCGGCTTGGTGGCGCCCCCGACCCGGTGTCCATTCCCTCACCCCGACTGCGGATTTCCCATGCCCCTGCCTCGCACCGCCATGACCTTCGCGCCGCCCGTGATGGAGGCGCGGCGCTGGCTCGACGGCGTCGAGTTCCCGCCGAACCGCCCTCTCATCAACGTCAGCCAGGCCGCGCCGGTGGATCCGCCCCCCGCTCCCTTGCGGGAGGCCATGTCCGAGATGGTGCTGTCGGATCCGTCCGTGCACCTTTACGGACCGGTGCTGGGCCTGTCGCCCCTGCGCGAGGAGATCGCGGTTCGCTGGAGCGCGGCCTACGGGGGCGCCATCGCAGCGGACCAGGTCGCCATCACCTCCGGCTGCAACCAGGCCTATTGCGCGGCGATCGCGACGCTTTGCAGCGAAGGGGACGAGGTCATCCTTCCGGTGCCCTACTACTTCAATCACCGGATGTGGAACGACATGGCGGGCGCGGTGACCGTGCCCCTGCCCTGCGGCCCGGGCCTGATTCCCGAAGCCGAACGGGCGGCCGCCCTGATCACGCCTCGCACCCGGGCCATCGTGCTCGTGTCCCCGAACAACCCTGGAGGGGCGGAATATCCGGCCGCAGCGCTGAGAGCGTTCCTCGATTTGGCCCGCAGCCGTCGCATCGCCCTGATCGTGGACGAAACCTACCGCGACTTCGACTCGCGCGAGGGTGCCCCGCATGACCTGTTCCGCGATCCGGAATGGGACGACACCCTCATCCATCTGTATTCCTTCTCCAAGGCCTACAGACTGACGGGGCACCGCGTGGGGGCGATCCTGTCGTCCCGGACCCGGCTGGCCGAGGTCGAGAAATTCCTGGACACGGTGGCGATCTGCCCACCGCAGGTCGGCCAGCACGCCGCGCTCTGGGGGATGCGGCACCTGGGCGACTGGGTCGCGGCCGAGCGTCTCGAGATTCTGGACCGTCGGGCCGCGATGGTCGAAGGCTTCGGTCGGCTCGGGGCCAAGGGCTGGAACCTGCTTGGCTGCGGGGCCTACTTCGCCTATGCCACGCACCCCTTCGAGCAGCCGTCGGACCAGCTGGCCAAGCGGCTGGTGCGCGAGGCTGGCGTGCTGCTCCTGCCTGGAACTATGTTCATGCCCGACGGCATGGCCGAGGGCGCGCGCGGCCTCCGCATCGCGTTCGCCAACGTGGACCGGGAGGGGATCGGGGCCCTGCTCGACCGGCTCGACGTCGTGACCCCCTGATGCTTGCGTGTGTTCCCCGGCCCGCCTATGCAGGGCCCGCCCCGTGAGAGGGCGCTAGGGGGACACGGCCATGGCGGCGCGCAAGGGCAACAAACTGGTTTACTGGCTCATGCTGGGGCTCATCGTCCTGGGCTTCGGGGGCTGGTTCACGGGGGGTGGCCGGGTGCGCTCCACCGACATGGGGACGGTCGGCGGACTGGAACTCCCGGCCCAGACCTATGCCAATGCGCTTCAGGCCCAGATCCGGCAGATGGAGCAGCAGACCGGCCAGCGTCCGACCATGGAGCAGATCCAGGCCATGGGCCTGGACCGGGCCGTCCTGGCGCAGGTGGTGACCCAGCGGGTGCTGGACGCCGAAGCGCAGCGGCTCGGACTTTCGGTCGGGGACATCCGGGTGGCGGATGCCGTTCGCGGCACGCCGGCCTTCCAGGGAGTCGATGGCAACTTCGACCGCGACCTCTACCGCGAGCAGCTTCGCCGCGCCGGCCTGACCGAGGCCAGCTACGAGAATTCGCTGCGGGGCGACACCACCCGCACGATCCTCCAGGCCGCCGTGCTGGGCGGCGTGCCGGAGCCGGTGACCTACAGCCGGATCCTGGCCGCCTATTCCAACGAAAAGCGGAGCGTCACCTGGGCGCCGGTCGGGCCCGAGGCCGTCACCAGCCTGCCCGAGCCCACGGACGAGGATCTCCAGGCCTACTATGACGACCACCCCGACGAGTTCACCGCGCCCGAGGTCCGGCAGATCAGCTATGCCTGGCTGACGCCGGACATGATCCAGGGGCAGATGTCGGTGTCCGACCAGGAGATCCAGGACCTGTACAACAGCCGCCTCGGAGAATTCGTCAAGGAAGAGCGCCGGTTGGTCGAGCGGCTGGTCTTCCCCGACGAGCAGGCGGCGCAGGCGGCCAAGGGGCGGCTCGACTCAGGGGACGTCAGCTTCGACGCGCTCGTGGAGGAGCGCGGCCTCCTGCTGTCGGACATAGATCTGGGCGACGTCTCCCGCAGCGAACTCGATGGCGCCGGGGACGCGGTCTTCGGGGCGGCGAGCGGATCGGTCGTCGGTCCGCTGCCGACCGGCCTTGGGCCCGCGCTGTTCCGGATCAATGCCGTGATCGCTGCCGACGAGACCACCCTGGAGGAGGCCACGCCGGACTTGCGGAACGAGATCGCCAACGAGAAGGCCCAGTCCGTCATCGCCGACCTGCGATCGCAGGTCGAGGATCTGACCGCCGGGGGCGCCACGATCGAGGACCTCGCCGAGCGGACGGATCTCGAACCCGGCCAGATCGACTGGTCGGAAGGCATGAGCGACGGCCCTGCGGCCTACCAGGAGTTCCGCGACGCGGCCGCCGCGGCGCGGGAGGGCGACTTCCCGAAGCCGGTCGACCTGTCGGACGGCGGTCTCATGGTGCTGCGCCTCGACGGCGTGACGCCGGCCGAGCTCCGTCCCCTGGACGAAGTTGCTGCGGATGTCCGCGCGGGCTGGGATGCCCAGGCCCGGCGCGAGGCCGTGCTAGCCGCGGCCAAGGCCCAGGCGGAGGCGATCTCGGCTGGTGCGAGATTCGAGGATCAGGGACTGACGCCCGAGACCGAACCCGCGCTCACCCGGCGAGGAGCCGTCGAGGGGACGCCCCCCGACTTCGTGAGCACGGCGTTCTCGCTGGCCCAAGGCGAAGCCCGTGCCCTGCCGGTCGGCGACGGCGCGGTGGTGCTTCGGCTGGACAGCATCACCACGGCGCCCGAGGACGACCCCGCCGTCGTCGCCGAGCGGACGACCCTCGCCTCCCAGATCTCGGGCGCGATATCCCGGGACATCTTCGACGCCTTTGCCCGGCAACTCCAGGCCGGCACTGAGATCCGCATCAACGACCAGGCCGTGGCGGCCGTGAACGGCCAGATTAACTGATGTCGCTGTTCCCCGACTTTGCCGCCTTCCGGGATGGCTACGACGCGGGCCGGAACCAGGTGGTCTGGACCCGCCTGGCCGCCGATCTGGACACGCCGGTGTCCCTGATGCTCAAGCTGGCCGGCGCGGCCAAGCATTCCTTCATGCTGGAAAGCGTGACGGGCGGAGAAGTCCGGGGGCGCTACTCGATCATCGGCCTGAACCCGGATCTGGTCTGGGAATGCCGCGGCGCCACGAGCCGGCTGAACCGAACCGCGCGCTACGACGATGATGCCTTCGAGTCGATGGACGGCCCGCCGGTCGAGGCGCTGAGGTCCCTGTTGGCGGAATGCCGGATCGACCTTCCCGCCGGGCTGCCCGCCGCTTCGGCCGGGCTGTTCGGCTACCTGGGCTACGACATGATCCGGCTGATCGAGAACCTCCCCGATCAGCGCCCGGACCCGCTCGGCCTTCCGGACGCGGTCCTGCTGCGGCCCTCGGTCGTCGCCGTGCTGGACGGGGTGAAGGGGGACGTGATCCTCGTGGCGCCAGCCTGGACGGGATCGGGCCTTCCGGCCAAGGCGGCCTACGCCCAGGCTGCAGAGCGCGTGATGGACGCCCAGCGGGCGCTGGAACGGGGCGTGCCCCAGGCGGCCCGCGTTCTGGGGGAACCCTGCGAGCCTTCTCCCCCCGTGTCCAACTTCACCAAGGCTGGCTACATGTCGGCTGTGGAAAAGGCCAAGGAGTACATCCGGGCCGGAGACATCTTTCAGGTGGTTCCGGCGCAGCGCTGGACGCAGACCTTCCGCGAGCCTCCCTTCGCCTTGTACCGGAGCCTGCGGCGGACGAACCCGTCCCCCTTCATGTTCTTCTTCAACTTCGGCGGCTTTCAGGTGATCGGAGCTTCGCCCGAGATCCTGGTCAGGGTCTTCGGCAAGCAGGTGACGATCCGTCCCATCGCCGGGACCCGCCCCCGCGGCGCCACGCCGGAGGAGGATCGCGACAACGAGGCGTCGCTGCTGGCGGATCAGAAGGAGCGGGCGGAGCACCTGATGCTGCTTGATCTGGGCCGCAACGACGTTGGCCGGGTGTCCAAGCCCGGAACCGTGCGCCCGACGGAGACCTTCACGATCGAACGGTATTCCCACGTCATGCACATCGTGTCCAACGTGGTCGGCGAACTGGCCGAGGGCGAGGACGCCCTGTCGGCCTTCTTTGCCGGGATGCCGGCCGGCACGGTGTCGGGCGCGCCCAAGGTCCGCGCGATGCAGATCATCGACGAGCTCGAGCCGGAAAAGCGCGGCGTCTATGCGGGCGGCGTCGGGTACTTCAGCGCGAACGGGGACATGGACATGTGCATCGCGCTCCGGACCGCCGTGCTCAAGGGGGACAAGCTTCACATCCAGGCGGGTGGCGGCGTGGTCTACGACAGCGACCCCGAGGCCGAGTACATGGAGACCGTGCACAAGTCGAACGCCATCCGGAAGGCCGCCGAGGATGCGGCGATGTTCCGGCCCGACGGCAACAGCTGAACGGCCCCGCGCCCGTCCGGTCGAGCGGGCCGTCTCAGGCGGCAGCCGGCTCGACCTCGACAGCCGAGAGCGCCCGGCGGAGCACGTCCAGCCCTGCTCCCGGCCTGTTCGCCTCTTCCGAAAGGATGCGTCGCCAGGCGCGCGCGCCGGGGCGCCCCGTGAACAGGCCGAGCATGTGTCGCGTGACCTGATGCAGGCGTCCTCCGCCGGCGAGATGCTCATCGATATAGGGCATCATGGCGCAGACGGCCTCTTCGGGGTGCCCGAACGGGTCGGCCGTCCCCCAGAGACGGCTGTCGGCTCGGCCAAGGACATCCCACGGAGAATGGTAAGCGGCCCGCCCGATCATCACGCCGTCCATTCCCTGGGCCAGCAGGTCCGTAGCCTGGCCCAGGCTGGTGATCCCTCCGTTGATCGTCATGTGCAGATCGGGGAACGCCTGCTTCATCCGAAGCACAAGCGGGTAGTCGAGGGGCGGCACGTCCCGGTTTTCTTTGGGGGACAGGCCCTGGAGCCAGGCCTTTCGGGCATGCACGGTCACGCGCCGCACCCCGGCGCGCGAGATCGCCTCGAGGAACCGCGGCAGAGCGACGGCGGGGTCCTGCTCGTCCACGCCGATGCGGCACTTGACGGTGATCTCGGATGCCGTGGCGTCCTGCATGGCCCTGACGCAGTCGGCCACCAGATCGGGCTGCTGCATCAGCACGGCGCCAAAGCATCCCGACTGGACGCGGTCGGACGGGCAGCCGCAGTTCAGGTTCACCTCGGAGTAGCCGAACGCGCTGCCGATCCGGGCCGCCTCCGCCAGTTCGGCCGGATCGGATCCACCGAGTTGCAGGGCCACCGGCTGCTCCATCTCCGCAAAGGCGAGAAGGCGTACGCGATCCCCATGGCGCACGGCCGCAGCGGTGACCATCTCGGTATAGAGCAGGGTCTGACGGGACAGCATCCGGTGCAAGGCGCGGCAATGACGGTCGGTCCAGTCCATCATCGGTGCGACGGACAGGCGTGCGGCGTTGGTCAGCCCGGGATGGACCTGGTTCATGGGGACTCCGCTTTCCTGCATCATGATTGATCGATCATTGCGTCCGATTGCTTCCGCCAGTGGTCCCGACGGCCCGACATGTGGTCCAGAGGGCGACGCCTTACAACATCATGGCAGCAAACCGAAGCCCCGGTGCAGGTCGGAACGCTCGCGCGGTCGTTCGTGGCAGAGGGGAGAAAGAATTCCGCACGGACTGACGCCGCCCCTCGGACACGCTGGTGACAGTCCACGGCGAGCCAGGGGATCAACGCCCCCTGCCCCTCGGTTTGCGGTGGTCGAACCGTCATCCGGTTGAGGTCGCGTTGCGAGGTCCTCCCGGCGCGACCATCCTGCAGCAGCGCCCGGCCTTGGCTCCGGGACGTCGGATCATTCGTAGCGGAGGGTTCCCAGCTTGCCGCGGAAGACCCAATAGCTGAACGCCGTGTAGGCAAGGATCATGGGAAGCACGAACACGCTTGCTGTCAGGATGACGGCGAGGCTCTCGGGCGCGGCAGCCACCTCCCAGATCGTCAGCGTTCCCGGAACGACATAGGGGTAGAACGAGAAGGCCAGCCCCACGAAGGCCAGCACGAAGATCCCAACCGCGCCGGCAAAGGGCACCCAGTTCCATCGGTCGCCGGGCCGCGGATAGCGACCAAGCGCCAGCCATAACCCTGCCAGCAGGGCCGCCGTTGCCAACGGGATCGGGGCAAGCAGAAGCACGTTCGGCAGGGAGAACCATTTGGCGAAGATCCTGTCGCTGATGAGCGGCGTGGCCACCGACACCGCCACCAACCCTAACGCGGCGAAGCCCAGCGTGCTCCGCGCCCACTGCGCGGCCCGGCGCTGAAGCTCGCCCTCGGCCTTCACGACGAGCCAGCAGGCCCCGATGAAGGCGTAGGCGGCGGCCAGCCCCAGCGCGGTCACGGCGGCGAACAGGTTCGCCGCCCAGCCCTGCTGGAAGCCCAAGACGTAGGAGCCCAGCATCCAGCCCTGCGCCAACGCCGCCAGAGCGGAGCCGCCCAGGAAGGCCCGGTCCCACGACAGCTTCGAGCCCGGGGCCATCTTGGTGCGGAACTTGAACGCCACACCCCGGAGGATCAGCCCAAGGAGCATGAGCGCCACCGGCAGGTACAGGGCGCCCAGGATGACCCCGTGCGCCATTGGGAAGGCCACCAGGAGAAGCCCCGTCGCCAGCACCAGCCACGTCTCGTTGGCGTCCCAGAAGGGTCCGATGGCGGCGATCATCGCGTCTCGTTCCGCCTCGTCCCGTGCCCCGCCGAGGAGCAGGCCCACCCCGAGGTCATAGCCGTCGAGAACCACGTAAAGCAGGATGGCAAGGCCCATCAGGCCGGCAAAGGCGGCCGGCAGCCAGAGCGCCGGCGCGTATCCCAGAAGTTCCATGGCGGCCTCCTCAGGCTTGGCTCGGGACGGGCACCGCGCCCGGCCCTTCCACAGTGACGTCGGTGCGCCGGCCCTTGCCGGCGAGGTAGTAGAGGGTGCCCACATAGGCCGCGAGGAGGAACGCATAGAGCCCCATGTAGCCCAGGAAGGTGGTGGCGATCATGGCGGCCGGAACGTCCGAAGCGGCCTCGTGGGTGGCCAGCACGCCGTAGACCAGTCAGGGCTGCCGCCCGATCTCCGTGACATACCAGCCCGAGATCGTCGCGACCCACCCCGAGAAGGTCATGGCGACAAGCGCGGCCCCGACCAGGGTTCCGGGCTCGCCCCGCCGCCAGAGCCGCCAGGCGGCGACCCAGGCGACGGCCAGCATCGCCATGCCCGTGCCCACCATCACGCGGAACGACCAGAAGACCGGAGACACCGGAGGGTGCCGCTCCTCGAACTGATCCAACCCGGGCACCACGCCGGCGGCATCGTGCTTCAGGATCCAGCTTGCCCCCGACGGGATGCCGATCTCGAAACGGTTCTCGCGCGCGGCCTCGTCCGGGATCGCGAAGAGCACGAGCGGGGTATGGGGCCCAGTCTCCCAGTTGGCTTCGATCGCGGCGATCTTGGCGGGCTGATGCTCCAGGGTGTTCAGGCCGTGCATGTCGCCTACGAAGATCTGAACGGGGATCAGCACCGCCGCCACGGTCACGCCCAGTCGCAGGCCGTTGCGAACGGCGGGCGCGCGGTCGCCGCGCAGCCAGCGCCAGGCCGACATTCCGGCCACAAGAAAGGCTGCCGTCAGCCCCGAGGCCAGCAGCATATGGGCAAGGCGGATGGGCATCGAAGGATTGAAGACGATGGCGCTCCAGTCCGTGGCGTGGGCGACGCCATCGCGCATCTCGAAGCCGGCGGGCGTATGCATCCAGGACGACAGGGCGATGATCC
Organism: Rubellimicrobium arenae; assembly: GCF_017916275.1. Classification (GTDB taxonomy): domain Bacteria; phylum Pseudomonadota; class Alphaproteobacteria; order Rhodobacterales; family Rhodobacteraceae; genus Rubellimicrobium; species Rubellimicrobium arenae. Next base: position 367,095 of record NZ_JAFMST010000001.1, on the reverse strand, counting down.
AGAACGCCGAGAGCGTGGTGCCGATCGCCACCAGCGCGGTCGCGATCGTATGCGCCCAGTTCGCCACGCGGCCGTGGCCGAAGAGCATGACGCCGATGAACACGGCTTCGAGGAAGAAGGCCGTCATGACCTCATAGGCCAGCAAGGGCCCGGCGATGTTGCCGACGGTGTTCATGAAGCCAGGCCAGTTCGTCCCGAACTGGAAGCTCATGACGATGCCGGACACGACACCCAGCGAGAAGGTCAGCGCGAAGACCTTCACCCAGAACCTGTAAAGCTCCATCCAGGCAGAGTCGCGCGTCCAGGTGAATCGGAGCTTCATGAAGAGGAGCATCCAGCCCAGCGCGATGGTGATCGTCGGGAACAGGATGTGGAATGTGATGTTGGCCGCGAACTGAAGGCGGGCCAGGAGGACTGGATCGTCCAGCACGTCGTCGTCTCCCTCGGATGGGACGCCACCCCCGAGCGGCGTCGAAAGAGGGTCCGACATCGCGGGGCAACCAGCCGCCGCCAGAGGGGCCCGGACCCCCGTCGCGCCTTTACATGAGCGTCATGCGGCAACGCAGCAAGGCGGTGCGACGCCGTGTCCCGGGCGGCGGGCGAGTACGCCGGATGATTGATATGTCAGGAAAAAAGATCGGCCGGGGAGCCCGACGAAGCCGCTCCTAAACGATCCTCGGGGAGGTCCAGATCGGCAGCCGCCCAGCGGCATCGGGCGGTCCAGCGCAGGCCCTTGCGGCGTCCACCGAAGCACCGGGACAGCGAGGCCGATCGCGCTAGCCTTAGCATCGACATGCCGAAGGGGCCCACCATGCCGCAACACGCCTCCACCCTGACCGAGACACCTGACGTCCCGAGCCGACGTTGGTGGAAGGAGGCCGTGGTCTATCAGGTCTATCCGCGCTCGTTCGCCGACTCCGACGGCGACGGCATCGGCGACCTGCCCGGCCTGATCTCCAGGCTCGATCACATCACAGGCCTCGGCGTGGACGTGATCTGGCTCAGCCCCCATTTCGACTCTCCGAATGCCGACAACGGGTATGACATCCGGGATTATCGAAAGGTCATGCACGAGTTCGGCACGATGGAGGACTTCGATCGCCTCCTGGCCGAATGCTCCGCCCGCGGGCTCCGCCTCATCATCGACCTCGTGGTGAACCACACGAGCGACGAGCACGCGTGGTTCGCCGAAAGCCGCAGCTCCCGCGGGAATCCCAAGCGCGATTATTACATCTGGCGGGATGGATCGGACGGGGTTCCGAACAACTGGCCCTCGTTCTTCGGGGGCTCTGCCTGGACGAAGGACGAACCGACAGGCGACTACTACCTTCACCTGTTCGCGGCAAAGCAGCCGGACCTGAACTGGGACAACCCCGAGGTGCGGGCCGAGGTCTACGACCTGATGCGGTTCTGGCTTGACAAGGGCGTGGCGGGCTTCCGCATGGACGTCATCCCCTTCATTTCCAAGGATCCCTCGTTCCCCGACCTGACGGCCGAGCAGCTGCGGGCGCCGCAGGACGTTTATGCGAACGGCCCCCGGGTCCACGATTACCTGCAGGAGATGAACCGCGAGGTGCTCTCGCGCTATGACGTCATGACCGTGGGCGAGGCCTTCGGGGTTAGCGACAGGCAGGCCTCCCTGTTCGTGGCCGAGGACCGGCACGAGCTGAACATGGTCTTCCACTTCGATGTTGTCCGCCTCGACCGGGAGGGGTGGCGCAGGACGCCCTGGAGCCTGCCGGACCTGAAGGCCGTCTACACCCGCCTCGACCACGCAGTCGGGGGCACCGGCTGGAACACCGTGTTCCTGGGCAACCATGACACGCCCCGCGCGGTCAGCCACTTCGGCGACGACAGCGCCCCCTGCCGCGTCCCGTCGGCCAAGGCGCTGGCAACGATGATGCTGGCCCAGCGCGGCACGCCCTTCATCTACCAGGGGGAAGAGCTCGGGATGACGAACTACCCCTTCCAGAGCATCGACCAGTTCGACGACGTCGAGGTCAAAGGCCTCTGGGCGGACTGGGTGGAGACCGGGCGGGTCGAAGGGGAGGAGCTCCTCTCGCATCTGCGCCACACGAGCCGTGACCATGCGCGCACCCCCATGCAGTGGACTGGCGGACGCCATGCCGGTTTCACCACTGGTCCCAACCCCTGGTTCGCGATTCACCCGAACCATTCCGAAGTCAACGCTGCCGCCGCCCTCGTGGACGAGCATTCCGTCTATCGGCATTACCAGCGCCTCATCGCGCTGCGGCGCGCCGAGCCTGCGCTGGTCTATGGCGACTACCTCGACCTTGATCCTGCTCACGAGCGATTGTTCGTCTTTTCGCGCTCGCTCGGGGGCGATCACCTGCTGGTGGTCGTCAACTTCAGCCGGGACCCCGAGCCATTCGCGCTGCCCGCAGGTCCCGAGGCCTGGCGCACGCTCCTGAGCAACGATCCGGGACGGGACACCGGTCCATTGAGGGGGGATGTGACGCTCGGCCCCTGGGAGGCGCTCATCCTCAAGGCCTGACGTTGCCTGCGCATTGCAGAGACCCAGGCGGCGCGCGGCGCACCGACATCTTGGTTCGCCCTCACGGATGCTAAGGAAGCGAGCACGTCGCGGGGGGTGCGGCAGACCGCAGCCGTCATGGGCTCGGTTGCCGCGGGAACGTCCGGCTCACCCTGTCGCCGGGTCCGATCGACGCACTGGCGCCCGGGCCGAAGTCATGTATCGTGGTGGCAGGGAGCGTCGCCATGCCGAACCTTATCCGTCTTTATATTCTCAACGTGTTCGCGGGCTTCGGGCTCGCCGTGACCTTCGTCGCCCTGCTGCTGGTCTTCGATGTCGGTGGCCTGCGGCATCTGGTGCTGGAGACCAAGACGGGATGGCTGGGTGGCGTGATGCTGGTCGTGTTCAACGGGATCGTCTTCGCAGGCGTGCAGTTCGGGATCGCGATCATGCGCATGGCCGCCGACGAGGACGGCACTCCGCCCGGCGGCAGATCGGTCCGACCCTCCCCCGCGATGGCCCTGGTCGAAGTGCCGGTCACCCGCGACCGGCGCTGACGCCGAACAGCCTGCCGTCCGATACGAACGACGTAGCGACGGTGGCACCCGCGCGGGCTGCGTTGCGCAGGGGTGGTCAGACGTGCCCCAGGGCTTCAGCGATCCCCTTGTTGCTGTACGGCTTGACCAGCACATGGGCGTTCCGGAAGCTGTCATCCGCCGAGCGGACCTGATCGTAGCCGGTCGCCAGCAGGTAAGGGACGCCGTCGGCCCTGAGCCGGTCCGCGACGGCCGCCGAGGTCTCTCCCCCCAGATCCACGTCCAGGATGGCGAGGCTGATGGGTTGGGCGTCGATCATCCTCAGCGCCTCCCGCGTGGTCCCCGCGATCAGCACGTCATCGGCGCCCAGGCTTCGCAGCGCGTCGGCGGCGTTCATGGCGATCAGGAAGTTGTCCTCGACCACCAGCGCCGTCCCGGACAGCGTTGGGGCGGCCCCCACGTCGAGCACCGGGCCGTTCGGGGCGGGCGAAAGGGGCAGATGGGTCGGAACAAAGCTCTCGACGTGACGCGCGGGCAGATGGAAGAAGGCCCGAAGCCCTTCGGGGTGGTACTCGACATTGGCTTCGCCGCCGAGTTCATGGGGGATGGAGTGAGTGATCAGCGTGGTGCCGAAGCCGACACGGTCGGGCTGCACCACGGCGGGGCCGTCACTCTCCTGCCAGATCCAGCTGGCGCCGCCATGCACGGTCGGCGCCATGACGATCCGGAGCCGCCCGGCCGAACTGCCCAGCGCACCGTACTTCACCGAGTTGGTGACAAGTTCGTGCACGACGAGGGCCAGCGTGGCGCGCAGCCCGGCCGGCAGGCGAATGTCGCCACCGTCGAAGGTAACCCTCCGCGCGTCGCCGGAATAGGCCGCGACCTCGCCCGCGATCAGCTCCGACAGCGAGAAGCTGGCCTGCTGGGTCAGCGTGAGCTGGTCGTTGGCCTTGGCCAGCGCCCGGATACGCCCGCCCAGCCGCGTGGCATAGGCTTCCAGGATCTCGTCCTCCTGGGCTGCCTGTGTCAGCATTCCGTTCAAAAGGCCGAACGTGTTCCGCAGCCGGTGGTTCAGCTCGGAGATCAGGATCTCCTGCTTCTGGCTGCGCTTCTGTCCGGCGATGCTGGTGTCGGTGGTGAGCTTGAGCACGAGCTCCAGCAACGTGACCCGCAGCACTTCCGCCGCGCGGCGCTCGCCCGGCGTCCAGGCGGCGCTCTGCCCGCGCACCGTTTCCCTCCACGCCGCGAAGCTTCGGCGCGGGTGGATCCGGCCCCGGTCGTCCGAGACGTACTTGGCCGGATTCCCGGCCCAGACGAGGTCCTGGGTGATCTCCCGCCGGAAGAGCATGACGAACTGCCGGGGATGCCGCTTGATGGGCAGGGCCATCAGGCCGCCGATATGCCGGTCGGGCGACACGGCGCCCGGACAGGCCTGTTCCAGGTTCTCGGAAAAGAAGACCCGACCTTCGGGAACACGGGCGAGATGCTGCTCGATGCGGCGGAACTCGGTTTCGTCTGGCGCGAGGCCCTGGGCGCAGTAGCCCTCCCCGCTGTGAAGCGCGATGCCATCCACGTCGATGACGGCCCCGATCTCCTCCATGAGCTGGCCGAGACCGCTGCTGAAGTCGAGCCCGGCCTCGAACAGCATGACCAGACGTTCGTGGAGGTCGTGCGCACGGGCCACCTGCTCGCGCTCGGCCTGATCCTCGCGGAGGATCAGCTCGTAGGACAGGAGCTGGGTGAAGAGCTCCACGGCAGAGCGGGTCTCGTAGTCCACATAATGGGGCTCCGGATGGTGGCAGGCCATCAGGCCCCAGAGCTCACCGTCGCGCAGGATCGACACGGACATGCTGGCGCCGACCTGCATGTTCCGGAGGTATTCCAGGTGAACGGGCGAGACCGCGCGGGTCACGGCCAGCGAGAGGTCCACGGGACGTCCCTCGGGATCGAAGGCGGGCACGAGCGGCACGGGCGCCGCGTCGACATCGGCGATGATGCGCAGGAGGCTCCGCCTGTAGAGCGCACGCGCCTGGGGCGGGATGTCGCCTTCGGGAAAGTGCAGGCCCAGATAGCTGCCCACGTCCTCGGACCGGTGCTCCGCGACCACGACGCCGTGGCCGTCCGGCTCGAAGCGGTAGACCATCACCCGGGCGAACTGGGTCAGCACCCACAGCCCGCGCGCGGCGGCATGGCACATCTCCTCGATCGAGCGGGCGCGGCGCACCCGCGCCAGGAGCGGCTGGACGAGGGCGAGGTCGTCGCGATGCACCTGCTGGGACTTCCGCTCGAACTCCAGAAGGAAGCTGCGGCCCGAGCGGTGAAGCGCCACGTCATAGCGACGCCCGTCCCCGAGAAGATCGAGCCCGAACACGCGTGCGCCGTCATCCTCGCCCACGAGGGTCTGAACCTTGCCGCGCAGGGTATGCATCGCCTCGGGGAGCAACAGCTCGGTCAGGCGGCGCCCCACGAGCTCCAGCTCGCCGACTTGCAGGAACTCCCGCGAGTTGGCCGAGGCATTCTGGATCACCCAATCGTTGGAGATGACCAGGAGGCATCCGTAGGGCTGGATGCTCGCCAGGAACTGGATCGGCTCTCGCGCGCAACTGGACAGGTCGGGCTGGGGTTGAGATTCCGTCAACTGACGGTCAGACATGAACGGCTCCTTCGCGGGCAAGTCCTCATCGCGCCGCCCGACGGATTGCGCACAGGATAGGTCTGGATGCGCCCAAGTCACGCCTGTCCCTACGTCCACTTGCGACGGCGTCGTCTCGAGGGCAATGGCGGTCAGTTTGATCCGAGGGAACAGGCCCAGATCCCGTTCGTTTGTAGGGTTAACGAACAATGGACGCAGCGGCCGAAGGAGACTGCATGACCCTGTTCCGGCTGGCCTCGAACCTCCAGGATGGGGACTACCTTCGGACTTACCGTCGCAATCGTGAGGGCCACGGCGTTGGCGCGACGGCTCGATGACGTCGCAGATCAGTTTCACCATGCCGACCCACTCCTCCGGGCAGGCCCGTATCGAGATTGTTCGGCCAGCCGACCTCGGGGCGCTTGAACCCGAATGGGACCGGCTTTGGCGCAGTTGCCCCGATGCCACGCCGTTCCAGTCCCCCGCCTGGCTGCTGCCTTGGGCGCGGCACTACGCCCCGTCACGTTGCGGGGCAGTCGCGCTGCGGTCCGGCGACCAGCTTGTCGGCGTCGTCCCGGTGTTCTGCTGGCAAGGGGCGCTGCTCCTCGCTGGCACCGGGCCGAGCGATCGGGGCGATCTCCTGATCGCGCCCGGCTTCCGGTCCGAGGCAGGTCGGATCCTGGCAGCCCTGCCCGACGCCGCGCCGGAGCCGTTCGACCGCATCGACCTCCAGCAACTCGCTCCGGACGGACCATTCGCCAAAGCTCCGGCGCCTGCCAGCTGGAGCGAGGAGGACGAGGATGGCGACGCCTGCCTCGTGGCCCCTCTGCACGGAGAGCAGGGGCTGGGAGCGGCATCGGGTCGCCAGCGGTCCCACTGGCGTCATGCGCTTCGTCACTTGGATCGGCTTGGGGGAACCGTGGGACTTGCCCAGCCCGAGGAGGTCGACGCCCTCGTCGAGGACCTGCTTCGGCTCAATGGCCTCCGCTGGGGCGAGGCCGGCGTGCTGGCCGACCCTTTGCTGCGCTCGCTGCTGCGCGATGCCGGGCCTGCCCTGTCGCGTGCGGGTCTGCTGCGGCCTTATCAGGTCCGACTGGGGGGGGAGCGCATCGCGGTCCTGATGGTCATGGCCGGGCCTTGGGCCCACCACGGCTACAACGGAGGCTTCGATCCCGCCCATGCAAAGCTGAGCCCATCAGCCATCCTGGTCGGCGTGGCGATGGCGCAGGCCGCAAGGGAAGGCCTATCCCGTTTCGACTTCCTGCGCGGCCACGAAAGCTACAAGAGCGTCTGGGGAGCCATCCCCTCCCCCATGCGCCGACGCGTCTTGCGGGGGCCCGCCTGACCCTGCCCAACCGGATCGCGCAAGACTCCGGATGGCTGCTTTCATATCAGATCTTCTGCAGCAGGAACGTGGCGGCGTCCCATAGCGTGAAATCCTGCGTGCCCGAGCGTCCGACTGCGAAGCCGAACTGGCGGGCCAGTGCCGCCACCTCTGCAACGTCCTGACCGGGATCCCCACGATACGAGAAGTTCAGGATCGCCAGATGCCCCCCCGTGCGCAGGACCCGAGCCGCCTCGGCGACATGGCGTTCCGCCGTGCCCGAGCCCGCCTGGACGAGATACGGAAACACGTCCGCAGCCAGCACAAGGTCGATGCTCTCGTCCGGCACGCCGGCAAGGTCACGGCCTGACGAGACGCGAAGCACGGCGTTCGACAGCCCAATGCAACGCCGTTCCGCGTGACGGATCATGCCGCTGGAGATGTCGAGCCCGATGACCTCCGCAACCTGGGGGGCGAGGGTCGCCACGAACCGACCGATGCCACACCCGATCTCAAGGACATGCCGGTCCGAGGCCAGCAGGCCCCACTCGGCCAGCCGCTGCACGACGTCGTCTGTCGCAGCCCTCAGCAGATCGGGGTTGCCCAAGGCATAGAGCGCGATCCCGCCTTCGGGGGATGCCTCGGCCAGGCGATCGAAGGCGTCGGCCCAATGGGCAACCCCCTGATCCGGCGACGGGGCAGAGCCACCGTGTTCGACGCCGTCGAGCACCGCCTTGACCGTCGCGAAGGCTTGGGGGTTCTCCGACCAGAGGGCCAGCGCGTCCGCAAGCCGTTGCGCCTTCGCCGGTGAATTGTCGCGAACTGAGGCTTGGGCGGCCTTCAGCGCAGCCTCGACCTCGTCGCGTCCGCATGCGGCCATGCACAGGCGGAGAAGGGCGATGTTGGGCGGCACCCGGCCCGTCGCACAGTCCTCAAGCGCCAGGGCGAAGCGGTCCCCAGAGACAAGCGGATCTGGCCGCGTCTCCGTGGACAGGGCGCGTGCTGCCTCAAGATCATGATCCCCTGACATCCCGACCTGCCCCCTTTCCACGCCCCGCCGGCACCTCGCCGCGACCTTCCGTCGAGTTGAGACGGACGCACCTGGAGATGCGGTGCGAGCATCCACCGTCCAGCCTTTCCGGAGCACTCGGAGCGCGCGCCTACCGCATCGGCCGCGAACGCTGCGGCAGCTTGGAACATGTGCTTTCTTGGTGACAGTGATCGCGGCTCTGCACGACGCCGGGGGGAGGGTTCGTGATCGCGACCCACCAGGCGCCGCGCGGAAGCTCCGGAAACTGAACCAGAATGGCGCTTCGACGATCATCCGCGGAGAGGCAAGCCAAACGAGCAAGCGACCCGAAAAAGCGGCAGCACTATGGCATCTTTGCGTTGGCTCCCCCCCTGATTGTGGTAGGATTGTGACTACCACGTTTAGTGGAGGAAACAGTAGTTTTGGCGAGGAGCTCACTATGCTGCAACAACTCAAGACCCTCGGGCTCGCAGCCGCGCTGCTGGCTGTCCCGGTCATGGCATCGGCGACGACCGTCGTGACTCCGGGCGGGTCGTATGACCTCCTGTCCGACGACTTCTTCTTCGAGCAGGCCTTCGACCTGGGCGACGCCGGCGACACCTATGTCTTCTCCTTCGAGAACACGTCCGACCGACTGGCCGCGGTGGCCCTTCTGGGCGGCACGGTCCAGCAGCTTTCCGCAGCCTTCCAGGGCGGCGTTTCGATCACCTTCGGCTCGGCCGGCCCGTTCACCTTTGCCGAAGACGAGACCTCGGGCTTCGAGAACACCCTGCTCGTCGGCGCGGGGGAAACCGTGGACCTGACCCTGACCTTCGGGCAGGTGATCGACACCGGCGTCCGGCCCGGCGGCAAGACCGACATCGACTTTGCGATCGAAGCCGCCGTGATCCCCGTGCCCGCGACGGGTCTCCTCCTGCTCACGGCGGTCGGCGGCCTGGCCGCGCTGCGCCGCCGCCGCGCCGCCGCCTGATCCTTCGCCCATAACCGGCCGTCCGGAGCCGTCCCGCCGGGGCGGCTCCTGTCATGTCTGCAGACCGGGAGGTCTTCCGGCTTCCGTTCAGCCCAGACCCCGGCTCTGCCCCGACGGTGGTGGACCGTGGCGGACCAGCCTCGCGCCCTGTTGCAGGGGGATCACGCCCGGCGCTTCCGATCCGGTCGCCGCTTCAACCTGATGGATGGCGCTATTTCCATCGCCCCGCGCTGCTCCATGTCTCCTCGGCGATGCGGCCAGCGGAAAGGATGACCCATGAAGGCGCTCAGGCTCCTGGGACCGGGCGGGCTCGATGACCTCACCGTCGTCGACATGGATGACCCCGGAGATCCTGGCCTGGGCGAGATCCGCGTCCGCATCCGTGCCAGTTCCCTGAACTTTCACGACCTTGGCGTCGTGTCGGGGCGCATGCCGGTCGAGATCGGGCGGATTCCGATGTCGGACGGCGCTGGCATCATCGAGGCCGTCGGCCCGGGCGTCACCGAGTTCGCGGTCGGGGATGCGGTCGTGTCCTGCTTCTTCCCGGACTGGCAGGACGGGCCTCCGAGGACGGACAACTTCGCTCGGACCCCGGGGGACGGGCTCGACGGCTATGCGCGCGAGACCGTGGTCACGCCCGCGACGTGGTTCACGCGGGCGCCCTTGGGCTATTCCCACGCCGAGGCCGCGACGCTGACCACCGCCGGCCTGACCGCCTGGAGGGCACTGGTGGTCGATGGCGGTCTCAAGGCGGGGGACGTCGTTCTTGCCTTGGGCACGGGCGGCGTGTCGATCTTCGCGCTCCAGATCGGCAAGGCGATGGGCGCACAGGTCATCGTCACGTCCTCTTCGGACGAGAAGCTGGACCGCGCCAGGTCTCTGGGGGCGGACCACGTGATCAATTACCGCACCACGGAGCGATGGGCCGATCGGGTGCTGGAACTGACCGGCGGCCAGGGGGCCGATCATGTCATCGAGGTCGGCGGTCCCGGCACCCTGCCCCAGTCGATCGAGGCCTGCCGCATCGGTGGGCATATCGCGCTGATCGGCGTCCTGACCGGCATCGGTGGCGATGTGCCGACCGCGACCCTGATGCGACGCCACCAACGGCTCCAGGGCCTAATCGTGGGCAGCCGACGCCATCAGCAGGAGTTCGTCCGTGCGCTCGATGGTCTCCTCCTGCGGCCGGTCATCGACCGGACCTTCTCCCTGGACCGGACCGCCGACGCCTTCCGCTACGAGATGTCGGGGCAGCATTTCGGCAAGATCTGCCTTGAGGTTTGAACGGTCGTGGCACAGGCCGAACACTCCCCCCCAGACGGCACCGAGGCGGGCCGGTCGAAGCCTGCCCCTTCGTATCGGGGTGGATCTCGTCTGAGCAGGAACCAGGCGCCGGTCCGGGACCTTGCGTCACTGAGTTCGGCACGAGTGGACGACGATGATATCCGGCGATAATGCACCGCCCGCCCGCAGCTTCGGCCGGGTCTGGATGGCAAGCCTCGTAAATTGACGACATTTGTGACCGAAGCGATCGATTGCGGCTGGCTCGCAGCCAGTGGTGAAACCGGGCGCCTTATCGCGGGACGCGACTGGTCGGCCACGCCGCTGGGCACCATCGACACCTGGCCCCAGAGCCTGAGAACCGCCCTGGGGATCGTCCTCAGGTCGCCGGTCCCCATCGTGATGCTCTGGGGGCCGGACGGGATCATGCTCTACAATGACGCCTATTCCGGCTTCGCCGGGGGGCGGCATCCGCAACTGCTTGGCTCCAAGGTCCGCGAGGGATGGGCGGAGGTCGCCGACTTCAACGACAACGTCATGCGGGTGGTCCTGGCGGGGGGAACACTGGCCTACAAGGACATGGAGCTCACGCTCTACCGCCATGGCCGCCCCGAGCAGGTTTGGATGAACCTCGACTATTCGCCGGTGCTCGACGAGGAGGGCCGGCCGGTGGGCGTCATCGCCATCGTCGTGGAAACCACGGAACGGGTGCAGGCCGATCGGCGGCTCGAGGCCGAGCGGGAACGGCTCCTGCAGTTGTTCGAGCAGGCGCCCGGTTTCATCATCTCGATGCGCGGCCCCACACATGTGGTCGAGTTCGTGAACGCCGCCCACAGGCGGCTGTTCGGAAGCGGCGACTGGGTGGGCAGGCCGCTCCGGACGGCGTTCCGGGGGGTGGAAACGGAACGGCTTTTCGAGCACCTCGACGAGGTCTTCGCCACGGGCGAACGCTTCGTGGCCGACGCGACGCCGGTCCGTTTCGAACAGACCCACGGCGGCGAGGACACGCGGTACCTCACCCTCGTGTTCGAACCCATGCGGGATGCCAAGGGCCGCATCATCGGGGTGCTGTGCGAAGGTTCGGACGTCACCGAACAGCATCAGGTCCAGGATTCGCTGCGCCGCAGCGAGGAACGATTCCGAACCGCGCTCGAGATCGAAACGGTCGGGGCGATCTACTTCGATCTGGACGGCCGCCTGCTCGACGCCAACGACGCTTTCCTCCGGATGAGCGGCTACAGTCGCGACGAGCTCGAGAGCCGGGAGCTGACGTGGCAGAAGCTCACGCCCGATGAATGGCAGGAGGATTCCCGGCGGGCCTTCGCCCAGCTCCTCGCGGACGGGGAGACGACGCCCTACGAGAAGGAGTACCTCCGCAAGGATGGAACCCGGTGGTGGGCCCTGTTCGCGGCCAAGCTGCTGCCCGATGGCACCGGTTTCGAGTTCGTCCTCGACATCACGGATCGGAAGGCGGCCGAAGCGGCCCTGCTCGAGGAAACCCGCACGCTCGAGACGCTGAACCGGACGGGCGCGGCCGTGGCCGGAGAGCTTGATCTCGAACCGCTGGTGCAGCTCATCACCGATGCTGGGGTGGAACTGACCGGGGCCAAGTACGGGTCCTACTTCCACAACGAGCTGGACGAGACCGGCGAGCGGCTGCACCTCTTCACCCTGTCGGGCGCAGAGCGGGAGCAGTTCGCGCGGCTTGGCCGTCCAAGGGCGACCGAGGTGTTCGCGCCGACATTCCGCAACGAAGGCGTCATCCGGTCGAACGATATCCAGCAGGATCCGCGATACGGCCGGTTCGAGCCGCATGGAGGGATGCCCGAGGGACATCTCCCGGTGCGCAGCTATCTGGCCGTGTCCGTCGTGTCGCGCTCGGGCGATGTGCTGGGCGGCCTGCTGTTCGGTCACCCCGAGCCCGATCGGTTCACCGAGCGTCACGAACGCCTGGTGCTGGGCCTTGCCGCCCAAGCGGCCATCGCCATCGACAACGCGCGCCTGTTCCAGGCGGTCCAGACCTCCAACGAAACGCTGGAGCAGCGCGTGGCCGAGCGCACGGCCGAGCTCACGCAGGCCCATGAGGCGCTTCGCCAAGCCCAGAAGATGGAAGCGGTCGGCCAGCTGACCGGCGGCATCGCACACGATTTCAACAACCTGCTTGCCGGGATCAGCGGCAGCCTCGAGGCGATCGAAAGGCGGATCTCCCAGGGGCGCACCGCCGACATCGGCCGGTTCATCGGCGCGGCGCAAAACTCTGCGCAACGGGCCGCCGCTTTGACGCAGCGGCTGCTCGCCTTTGCCCGGCGCCAGACGCTCGACCCCAAGCCGACCGACGTCAACCGCCTCGTGTTCGGCATGGAGGATCTGATCCGGCGGACGGTCGGGCCGAACATCGCGGTCGAGGTCGTCGGCGCGGGCGGGCTATGGCTCACGCGGGTGGATGCCGCTCAGCTGGAAAGCGCGCTCCTGAACCTGGCCATCAACGCCCGGGACGCCATGCCCGAGGGCGGTCGCATCACCATCGAGACCGCGAACAAATGGCTCGACGAGCGCGCGGCCCATGACCGGGAGTTGCCGGCCGGACAGTATGTGTCCATCTGCGTGAGCGACACGGGAACCGGGATGCCGAAGGACGTGGTCGAGCGCATCTTCGACCCCTTCTTCACGACCAAGCCAATCGGACAGGGCACGGGCCTAGGGCTGTCCATGGTCCACGGGTTCGTGAGGCAGTCGGGCGGGCAGGTCCGGGTCTACTCCGAGCCGGGAGAGGGCACCACCATGTGCCTCTACCTGCCACGGCATTTCGGCGAGCTCACCTCCGAAGATGCCGTCGCCGATCTGCGCATCGAACGTCTGGGTGAAGGCGAGACCGTCCTCGTCATCGATGACGAGCCGACGGTCCGGATGCTGATCCGCGAGGTTCTGGAAGAGTGCGGGTACTCCGCGATCGAAGCCGAGGACGGTCCGTCCGGCCTTCGGATTCTTCAGTCGGACCTGCCCATCGACCTCCTCATCACGGATGTGGGCCTGCCCGGGGGCATGAACGGACGGCAGGTGGCCGATGCGGCCCGCACGATCCGGTCCGGGCTCAAGGTCCTGTTCGTCACAGGGTTCGCCGAGAACGCGGCGATCGGCAATGGCCACCTGGAGCCCGGGATGGAGGTCATCACCAAGCCCTTCGCGATGACGGACCTCGCGACCAAGATCAGCGCGATGATCGAGGGCTGACCGCGCCGGGCCGGGGGTGGCGACCTGCCCCCCGGCCCCGCGATCCGCCCGCCCTGCGACGCGACGAAGATGCGATCGGCGGCCCGGCTCTAGTCGAAGGCCTGCGGATGGTGGCGACGTGCGAACTCTTCCGAGATGTAGCCGTTGGCCAGGTCCCTGCGGACCGCCTCGGGGGAACGTCCCCCAGGATCGCCAAAGCCGCCACCCCCGCCGGTCGAGAGCCGCAGGACGTCGCCCTTCCGCACGGCGATCCGGGTGTGCTTGGGCCGGGACTCGACGGTCCCGTCCTGCCGCAGGATCAGCGCGTCGTTGGCCCGGGCGCTTTGCCCGCCCTCCAGGCCCCAGGGCGGGTTCTTGGTCCGCTCCACGGAGGTGGTGACATAGGTGTCCTCCAGCATCCGGAAGTCGAAGTCGATGCCCAGGCCGCCGCGCCATTCGCCCGGCCCGCAGCTGTCCTGCGCCAGCTCCATCCGCTCGACGAGCCAGGGATTGCGGCTTTCCCAGACCTCGACAGGCGAGAAGCGCGTCGCGCTTTCCGAGATATGGAGCATGGTGCCCCCGTCGCCCCCGCGCCAGGCGCCCTGCCCGGTCGGGTGCGGCGCGCCGTCGGCCCAGGGCTCGCCCGTCGCCTCGCGGGTGCCCCAGTGGACCAGCGAGCAGATGCAGCCGCCCGACATCGCGGGCACGAGGTCCGGCGCCGCCGTGCTGATCGCCTGGTAGATGACCTCGATGGCCTGGAGCGCGGGCCAGCCGTAAAGGAAGCAAGGCGCCGGCGGCAGGGGATGGAACATGGTCCCGGGTCGCGTCACGACCTCGACGGCGCGGAAGTGCCCTTCGTTCGGGGCCTCGCCCATGCCGGCCAGCATGGAGATGGCCACCCGGCTCGTGGAGATGGTCGAAGGCACGGGGCAGTTGATCGGGCCGGCCTGCTGTCCCGGCACGCCCGAGAAGTCGAGGCGCACGCCATCGCCCCGCACCTCGACGGCCACCTGGAAGGGCACCTCGCCGGGCTCGACCCCGTTGCCGTCCATGACGCCATGTCCGATGTAGCGGCCGTCGGGGATGCGGCGGAAGTAGTCCCGCACGACCCTCTCACCGTGGTCGAACATTTCCTCCACCGCCCGGCCGAACACCTCGGGTCCGAACCTCTCGACCACCTCCAGCAGGGCGCGGACGCCGGTCCGAACGCCCACGATCTCGGCGTTGAGGTCGCCGGCGATCATCTTGGGCACACGCGAGTTGGCGAGGATGATGCGGTAGATCTCGTCGTTCAGCTCGCCCCGGCTCACGATCTTGACGCCAGGGTAGATCGTGCCTTCCTGGAATACGTCGATGGTATCGGTGCAGTAGGGGTCCTTGCCGGCGATATCGAGCCAGTGCCCCTTGATCGCCGCATAGCCGACCAGCTGGCCGTCGTGGAACGCCGGCATCACCACGGCGAGGTCCTGCGGGTGCGACCCGGTCCCGTAGGGCCAGTTGTAGATGATGATGTCGCCCTCGTTGAGCCTGGCCTCCCCTCCGATGCCCTTTACGGCCTCGATCACGCAGAAGTTCAGCGTCCCCATGAACATCGGCAGCGACGGCGCCTGCGCGAGCAGCCGAACATCCCGGTCATAGAGCGCCACCGCGAAGTCCAGCACCTCGTAGATGACCGGAGAAAAGGCCGTGCGGACCAGCGCCCGCTTCATCTGGTTCGCCGCCGAGTTCAGGGCATGGCGGACGACCTCGGTGGTGATCGGGTCCACGGCGTCCGTGGCCTTGGTGCGCGAGATGCCCGCGCGGTGGAGCACGGTGTCCTGCATGGTCATGGCCTAGCCTTTCACCTTTTCGAGGAGGAGTTCGCCATGCGCGCCAGGGGCAACCCGCCAGCCCGCATCGACATAAAGCGTGGACGTGGCCTCCGTGACGATGGCGGGACCATCCACGGGTCGCGCGATCGACGTCCGGGGCAGAACGAGGAACGGCATCCGCCGCCCATGGGCAAAGGAGTGCGCCTCGACGGAGCGGGCCGCGGCATCGCTGGCCTTAGATGCGGAAACCTTCATCTCGCGCGGGGGGAGGTGGACCGTGTAGGTCGCGCGCACGGCCACGATCTCGACCGCCGCATCGAGGACGCCGCCGAAGGTCTTGCGGTACTCTTCGGCAAAGGACGCGCGGAGAGTCTCTGGCGCCGCCTCGATCCGCAGCCCGTCCAGCGGCACGTCCAGCGTGAGCGAATGCTCCTGCCCGCGGTAGCGCAGATCCAGGCGCGCGCTGGCCACCGTCGCGTCGGGCCGGGCGCTGCGCTGGCCCAGCGTCCCGAAGAGCTCGCCCAGCAGCCCGTTCGCGGACGCGAGCCCTGCCTCGTCCAGGACAGTGACCAGGGTCCGGGCCGCCGACTGCACCATGTCCGCGCCCAGAAGACCCCAGGCTGAGAAGTTGCCAGCGTAAGGCGGCACGATGATCCGCCGCATTCCCAGCTCCTCGGCCAGGAGCACGGCCATCAGGGGGCCGGCGCCACCGAAGGGCAGGAGCACCATGGACCTCGGGTCGAGCCCCTGCTCCACCGTGACCTCCCGCATGGCCCCGGCCATGGCGGCAGTGGCGATGCGAAGGACGCCGGTCGCCACGGTTTCCACATCCTGACCAAGCCGCTGGGCCACGCGTCCCAGCGCGCCTTCGGCTGCGGCCAGGTCCAGCGTGATGCCCGACGCGAGCTCGCCCGGTCCCAGCATGCCGAGATGGGCGGCGGCGTCGGTCAGCGCGGGCTCGGTCCCCCCCTTGCCGTAGGCGGCGGGGCCAGGAACCGCTCCGGCGCTCTGCGGTCCCACGCGCATCAGGCCGCCCCGATCCACGTGGGCGAGCGATCCGCCCCCTGCCCCGATGGACCGGACATCCACCCAGGGCGTCTGGACCGGCATCCCGTCGATGGAGCCTTCGTAGAGCACCTGCGGCTCGCCGTTGAGCACGAGCGCCGTGTCGAAGCTCGTGCCGCCCACGTCGGCTGTGATCAGCGCGTCGATGCCCAGGACCTTGGCGAACTCGGACGCGCCATGCGCGCCGCCGACGGGCCCGGACATGATGGTCTCGAACGGGCGGTCCTCGGCTTCGGCGAAGGTCATGGACCCCGAGCCCGAGCGGGTGATGAGCGTCGTGCCGCCGAAGCCCAGCTCGCGCAGGCGGGCGTCGAGCCGCTGGAGATAGTTGGACATGCGGCCGCGCACGAAGGCATCGATCACCGTGGTCGAGGTGCGCTCGTATTCCCGGAACTCGCCCGAGATGCGGTGCGACAGCGAAATGCCGCCCTCGAATCCCGCCTCGCGGAGCAAAGCCTCGAGCCGAAGCTCGTGAACCGGGTTGGCGTAGGCGTTCATCAGGCAGACCGCGACCGAATCCACCTCGGTCGCAAGGAGCTGGGCGATCGCGGCGCGCGCCGCGGCCTCGTCCAGCGGACGGTGCACCTCCCCGGTGGCCATGACGCGTTCGGGCACGCCCAGGCGGCGGAAGCGGGGCACCAGCGGCTCGGGCTGGCGCCAGAACAGGTTGTACATCTCGGCCCGGTCGCCGCGCCGGATCTCGAGCACGTCGCGGAAGCCCTCGGTGGCCAGGAGGCCGACGGTCGCGCCCCGCCGCTCGAGGAGGGCGTTCAGCCCCACCGTCGTGCCGTGCAGGAAGAACGCGGCCCGCTCCACGACGTGGCGCGGAACATGGTCGCGCACGGCATGGACGACACCCTCTTCGGGCGCATGGGGGACTGTGGGGACTTTAGCCTCGACGGTCTCCCCGGTCTCGTCGTCATAATAGACGAGATCGGTGAAGGTGCCGCCGATGTCGACGCCAATGCGTGTGGCCACGGTGGTCCTTTCTGATGGGTCGTGATGGATGCGGTCAGGCGGCCGCGCCGGGCGCATGGCCCATGCGACGCACTGCGTCGCGCAGCCGCTCCTCCTCCTCGGTCGCGACGGGAACGGCGCCGATCAGGTTACGGGTGAAGTCGGCCTGCGGCTCACGGAAGATGCGGTCCGCCGGGCCGGTCTCGACCATGCGCCCTTCGGCGAAGACGCTGATCCGGTCGGCCAGCGCCCGCACCACGGCAAGGTCGTGGGTGATGAAGATGTAGGTGAGCCCCCGCTCGCGCCGCAGCCGATCAAGCAGCGCCAGCACCCGCGCCTGCACCAGCACGTCGAGCGCCGAGGTCGGCTCGTCGAGGACGATGAGGTCCGGATCGGCGGCGAGCGCCCGCGCGATGGCCACGCGCTGCCGCTGCCCGCCCGAAAGGGATGCCGGCGTGCGGCGAGCCATCTCCGGCTCGAGCCCGACCTCCTGCAGGAGAGAGGCGACGCGGGCGTCCCGCTCGGCCCGGCTGCCGATCCGGTGGACGTCAAGCGGCAGACGGATCGACGCCCCGACGCGACGGCGCCCATTCAGCGCCGAGAGCGGGTTCTGCTGGACGAGCTGGATCCGGCGGCGGAGCGTGCGGTCCGCCGCATATTCAAGCGGCTTGCCGTCGAAGATCACCTCGCCCGAGGTGGCCTGGTGGATCCCGAGCACGATGTTCGCGAGCGTGGACTTGCCCGAGCCGCTCTCGCCGACGACCGCATGGCATTCGCCCCGCGCGACCTCGATGCTCACGTCCCGGAGCGCCGCCACGGTTCGATGGCCGACCGTGAAGGTCTTTCCAAGTCCCCTGGTTCGCAGAAGGATCTCGCTCATGCCGTCACCTCGCCGGGTTCGCCGCAACCTTCGTGGACCACCAGAGGGTCGCGAAAGGCCGGGCTGGTTTCGGGCAGGTCGGGAAGGCCCGCCGCCACGAGCTTGGGCGCGGCCTGCATCAGCGCGCGCGTGTAGGGATGCCGGGGCTCGGCAAAGATCTGGGCAGTCCGCCCATGCTCCACGATGTGGCCGCGGTAGATGACGTAAACGCGGTCCGCGAACTCGCGGACGACCGACAGGTTGTGCGAGATGAAGAGCACCGCGGTCCCGTGCCGCTCGGTCATCTCGTCCATGAGCCGCAGCGTCTGCGCCTGGACCGTCACGTCGAGAGCGGTTCCCGGCTCGTCCGCCAGCAGCAGCGCCGGCTCGTTCGCCAGCGCCATGGCGATCATCACCCGCTGGTTCATGCCGCCCGACAACTGGAAGGGATAGCTGTCCAGGCAGCGTTCCGGGTCGGGGATGTGAACCTCGGCCAGCGCTTTCGCCGCGCGCTCCCGCGCGGCCTGCCGCGTGAGCCTCTGCCCTCCGGCACGCAGGACCTCCTCGAACACCTCGCCGATCCGGAAGACGGGATTGAGCGCTGAGGTGGGGTCCTGGAAGATCATCGACACGAGCCGGCCCCGCGCGGCCGCGATGCGGGCGGGTTCGCGCGTGGCCTCGATCCCGGCGACCTCGACGGCGCCGGAGACGATCGTTCCCTTCTCCTGCTGGAGCCGCCCGAGCGCGAGCCGCGCGGTCACCGACTTGCCCGACCCGCTCTCGCCCACCAGGGCGACCTTCTCGCCGCGGCGGACATGGAGCGAGATGCCGTGCAGCACCTCCGCGATGTGGCGACCGCGGCGGAACCCAAGCCGGAGGTCCGCGATCCTGAGCACGATATCGTCCGGCATCCGTCAGACCTCCGCGTCGAAGGCTTCGCGCAGCCCGTCGCCCAGCAGGTTGAACCCGAGCACGAGGACGAGGATGGCGAGCGCCGGAAAGACGGACAGCCACCAGGCGTCCGGCATGTACTTGGCCCCGTCCGCGACCATGGACCCGAGGTCGGGCGTGGGCGGCTGCACGCCCAGGCCCAGGAAGGACAGCGATGACACCATCAGCACCACGAAGCCCACGTCCAGCGTCAGCTTGGTCAGGACCGCGGGGGCGCAGTTGGGCAGGATCTCGCGGAACATCACGTGCGGGGCCGAGGCGCCGATCACCTCGGCGGCGAGGACATAGCCCTCGCGCGCCTCGCTCCGCACGAGGTTGTAGACCAGCCGCGTGTACCAGGGCCACCACATCACGGTGACGGCCAGCATCGCGTTGGTCAGCGTTGCGGGCAGGAAGCCCATGATCGCCATGGCCAGCACGAGCGGCGGGATCGCCAGGAAGATGTCGGTCAGCCGCATGATCAGGAACTCGACCCAGCCGCCGATGTAGCCGGCCAGGAGCCCGAGGATGACGCCGACGGGCATGGAGATCGCCAGCACCAGCGCCGCCATCACCAGCGACAGCCGGAAGCCGAAGACGATCCGGGTCAGGACGTCCCGGCCGATGGTGTCGGTGCCGAACCAGTGCGCGGCGGACGGCCCCTGGTTGATGGCGGTGAAGTCTCCGATCGGTCCGACATGCGTCGGATAGGGCGTGATCCAGTCGGCCAGGAGGGCCGCCCCGACGCAGAGGATGACCAGCCCGAGACCCAGGAGGGAGATGGGGTTGGATCGGAATTCGGTCCAGGCGACGGAGGACGGACGCGTGCTCATGCCTTGGCCCTCCCCTCGCCCAGTCGAATGCGCGGATTGATGACGGACACGAGCACGTCCACGATCAGGTTGGTGAGAAGGAACATCCCGGCGATCACCATGACGGTGCCGACGATCGCATCCAGATCCTTGCGCAGGATCACCTCGACGCCGTAGCGCGACAGCCCGGACCAGCCGAAGACCCGTTCCACCAGGAAGGCGTTGGCCAGCATGGCGGCGAAGTCGAGCCCCAGGATCGTCAGGGTCGGGATCAACGCGGGCCGGAAGGCGTAGCGGCGCGCGATCCGCCGCTCGGCGAAGCCGTAGGCGCGCGACATCTCGATGTAGGGCCGGCGGTAGGTCTCGATCATGGAGGACCGGGTGAGCCGTGCTGTCTGGCCGATGCCCGACAGCGCAAGCGCGAGCGAGGGCAGGACGAGGTGATAGGCCGTCACGGCGAAGGTCCGTGGCTCACCGGCCAGAAGGGAGTCGATCAGGTAGAAGCCCGTTATCCCAGGGGGTGGCGCGACGTCGGTGGGCAAGCGGCCTTCCAGCGGGAAGACGGGCCAAAGATAGGCCAGCAGCAGCTGGAGGATGACCGCCCAGACAAAGGCGGGCGTGCAGACGGTCGTCACCGCGAGAAGCCGGGCGAGGTGGTCCATCCAACGTCCCTTGAACCGGGCCGACAGGATGCCGAGCGGGATCCCCAGGACGATCATCATCAACCCGGCCACCAGCACGAGCTCCAGGGTGGCGGGCAGATACGAGGCGATGTCGGTGGTCACCGGCCTCTTGGTGTAGAGCGAGGTCCCAAGGTCGCCGTGCGCGAGGTCGCGCAGGAAGTAGAGATACTGGACCGCGATCGGCTCATCCAAGTGGCGTTCCGCGCGAAGGGCATCCACCTGCTCCTGGGTGGCGTTGGGGCCAAGGGCGATGCGCGCCGGATCGCCCGGCACCACGCGGGCGACGCAGAAGATCAGAAGCGACACGCCGAACAGCACGAGGACCGAGACCCCGAGCCGGCGCAGGAGAAGTCGTAGGATCGGCATCAGCGCACCTCGATCCGGTTACCGATGGCCGCCGCACCAAAGCAGCCGGTCATCCCGAGTTCGTCGTCATCGGGGGCGAGCCCTGCCCCGATGCGGCCGGGGCTCCAGCCCAGAGCGGCCAGGCCGCAAAGGTGCTCGGCCATGCGGAACGGCGCGCGCACCGCATCGATCACGGGGACCCCGATCCGGTCCTGGATCTCGTCCTGCGCCCCATGCTCCAGCGTGCAACCCAGGAGGATCGCCTCGGCTCCATCGTTCTCGACGGCGGCGCGGGCCTCCTCCTCGATGCGCCGGGCGGTCAGGCCCGGGTCCCGGACAAGGTCCGAGGTCAGGATGTCGAGCGTGCGGATCGAGGCCACCATGTGATCGGCCCCATGGCCCCGCACCACCCGGGCAATGTGCCCCGCCGCCTTCGGCCGGGTGGCAATGATCGAGCAGCGCGCCGCGAGATGAGCCGCCGTCTGCAACCCGGCCAGGCAGGGTCCCAGCACGATCATGCGGCCCGACACCTCGCGCGCGGCCGTCACGGCCGTGTCATAGAAGCAGCCGATGATCATGGCGTCCCAGCCCTCGGCCGAAGCCTGCCGGGACAGGCGCACGACCTCCGGCACGGCCATGGCCTCGAAGCTGTCGTATTCCAGGTGCTCGGGCACGACGCCGGGCACGAGCGACACGACCTCGGCCAGGGTTTCCGCCGATTTGGTCTGTCGCAGGAGCGCGGCGATGCCGGCGTCGTGGTCGGGCGTGCCGACCGGATTGACCCAGAGGATGCGCATGGGAAATCCCCGATGGATGATCCGCGCAGGGCCGGAACCCCGCGCGGCGGAACAGGTCAGCGGATCACTCGGTGACCCGCATGTCCTTGAACAGCATGTTGAAGCTCTGGAGCGGATACCGCTTCGAATCATCCTCGAGCGCGGGCACCTCGACGCCGTTGCGGATCGCGTAGGCGCCGGTGAACTCGTAGGCGAAGATGTCGGGCGCCAGTTCGGTCAGGCGCGCGTTGAGCTGCTTGTAGATCTCCGCCCGCTTGCCTTCGTCGGTCTCGGTGCGCCCGGCCTCGAGCAGGCGGTCGACCTCCTCATCCTGCAGGTGCTCGGCGGACATCCAGGTCGGCGGGACCTTGGAGCTGTACATGTTGTACAGCAGCGAGTCCGGGTCGGGCGTCAGCGCCGTCACCGCGATTTCCACGGCGTGGGGCGCGGTGGCCGGCTCGGTCACTTGCTCGGTCAGGAGCGCCCAGGGGGTCCGGACGACGTTCACCGTGAAGCCGAGCTGGCTGAAGGTCGCCTGCATGAGAAGGGCGAGGCGTTCACGCGCTGGCACCTCGGCGATCCAGGCGATGTCGAGGGGATACTGTGCCGGGTCGTACTGGCATTCCGCCAGCTCGGACTGGGCGCGGGCCAAGTCCTGCGTGAACCCGGGCGCGGCGGGATCGTGGCCCGTCAGGCCCATGGGCAAGGCGCCGTTCATCGGGATCCCCTGGGCGAGGTCTGGCGTGACCTGCAGGAGCTGGACCGTGGTGGCATAGTCGTAGGCGTACATCAGGGCGCGACGGCAGTGCACGTCATCGAGCGGCGCGCGCTGCGTGTTGAGCTTGATATACTCGCCCGTGCCGCCCGGCTCGGGCGCAAGGTGCACCGTGCCTTCATCGGCCATGGCCTTGAGCACCTCGGGGGGAAGCCACAGGGAGGAGATGTCATGCTCGCCGCGCGACATCAGGGCGCGCACCGTCGAGGCCTCCAGTCCGTAGCGGTAACGCACCGTCTCGGGCGCGGCGGGATCGACAACCCCCTTGTAGTTAGGATTGCGCACCATGACCGTCTCGGTCTGCGGATCGTGCGACTGGACCATGTAGGCCCCGCTTCCGGCGCTGTTCTGCGACAGCCAGGCGTCCGCATAATCGCGGAATTCGCCGTAGCTGCCCTCGCCATAGTGTTCGGCGAGAGTCTTGCTGTCGACGATCGAAAGGCGGCTCAGCGCCGCAAGGAACGGCGCGAAGGGCTCGGAGAGCTGGAACCTGACGGTGTGGTCGTCGACGGCCTCGACCCCGGCGACCCGCCCCACGAACAGGCTGGCCGAGCCCTGCCCCATCGCCATCAGGCGATCGAAGGAATAGACCACGTCGGCCGCGGTGACGGGATTGCCCGACGAAAAGACGGCATCGTCCCGGAGCTTGAAGGTGTAGGTGGACCCGTCGATGGTCCATTCGGTCGCCAGCATCGGCTGCACGCCGGGCCCGCCCTGGGTCGGGTAGACCAGGGTCTCGTAGAGGTTCACGGCCAGCACCGTGTCGGCGTAGTCGACCCCCTTGGCGGGGTCGATCTCGCCCACCGGGCTTTCATCGAGCCGGAGCACGCGTTCGGCCATGGCCGGCGCCGCAAAGGCGGCCGTCGTGGCGAGAAGCGTCGCGAGGAGCGTCTTTCTCATCGTCATGTTCCCTGTTTCAGTCTTGTGTTGTTTGCCGGGGCCTTGGTCCCGCCCCTTCCTTCTTCTTCCTGCGTCGCCAACCTGCCCACGCCGTCCCCTGACGGCCGCAGGTCAACGACAGGGAAGAAGCCCTCGCCCCGGCTGTCGGGGCACCGCCCCACGCCGGGATGACGCGAGCCCCGGCCGTGCCAGGCCCGGAGCCGACCACTCTGGACCCCACCCCGAGACGTCGCGTCGGTGCCGCGCCGCGCCGGCAATCCCGGTCCGGCCGCAGAGGCGGGCTCGGGCCGGAACACGGCGGGTGCGCGACGGCCCGCCATCAGCGTCCCACCACCCTGACGTCACGGGGCAGCGACGACAGGATCTGCGGCCCATCCTTGGTCAGGTAGACGATCTCCTCCAGCCGGATGCCAAAGCGGTCGGGCAGGTAGATGCCTGGCTCGATGGAGAAGACGGCCCCTTCCTCCAGCACCGTTTCGGAGACGGAAGTGAGGTAAGGCGGCTCGTGGATCTCCACGCCCAGACCGTGCCCGGTGCGGTGCAGGAAGTAGTCGCCGTAGCCCGCCGCCGTGATGACCCCACGGGCGGCATCGTCCACCACATGCGCCTTCACGCCGGGCCGCGCCGCCGCCATGGCCGCCTGCACGGCGGCCTCGACCACCGCATGGACCTCCGCGTAGCCTTCGGGCGCCTGCCCCACGACGGCCATGCGGGTGATGTCCGAGGACATCCCGCTCTTGGTGCCGCCCACGTCCATGACCACGGCGTCGCCTTCGCGCAGGACGGTCTCCCCGGTCGCGTGGTGCGGGAAGGCGCCATTGCGCCCGGCTCCGATGATGGTGAAGAGCGCCTTCGCCCCCGAGGCCGCGAAGCTCGCCTTGATGATGTCGGCGACCTGCGACTCCGTCATGCCGGGCCGCATCTCGGCCCAGGCGGTCTTCAGGGCGGCGTCGGCGATGGCCGCCTCGGCCTTCAGCGTCGCCCATTCCTCGGCGTCCTTGGACATCCGCAGCCGGCCTACCGTGTCGTCGCAGAAGGTCCGCGCCGCGCCCGGCAACTGGTCGAGCAGCAGGAGACCGAAGTCGAGCCGCATCGTCTCGTCCAGGGCGACGGACCGCGCGCCTTCTCCGCCGACGGCCGCCAGCGACGCGGCGAGCGCCGCGCTCGGGCCTTCGTCGTCGGACCAGCGGTGCATCGGCAGCGAGGTGAACTCGGCCGCGGAGTCGGCGTTGAGCTTGGGCATCAGGAAGGCGGCGCCCTTCGGCCCCACCAGCAGGAGACAGGGCCTCTCGTCCGCATGGGGATGGAACCCCAGGAGCCACTGCATGTGCGCTCCGGGTCCCAGCGCCAGGAGATCGGTCCCGGTCTCGGCCATGCGGTCGCGCAGGCGGGTCAGTCGTGCGGTCATGATGTGCCTCCTTGGGACCGGGAAAGATCAGGCCTCGACACCATAGACCTCCTTGGCGCGTTCAGGGGTGATGAGGCCGTCGCGGATGTCGCGGCGCACCAGGTCCGGGTCGCGCGTCCGGGGGTCGCCCAGGCCGCCGCCGTTGCCGGTGATGACGCGGATCAGATCGCCCGCGCGGGTCTTGAGGCCCGACACGAAGGCATAATCCTGCGGTTCGCCCTGCTGCGGGATGAAGCGGACGAAGTTGGGCGACCCGTCGCGCCCGCCCGCCAAACCCCAGGCCGGGAAGCGGGAACGGGTGTAGCCCACGGTCAGGTAGCCGTTGTCCGCACGCGGGCGGTAATCGATGATGACGCCGCGCCCACCGGTGAACTCCCCTTCGCCGCCGGGGGCGGTGTTCAGCTCCATCCGGTCGATCAGGACGCCGTTGCGGGCCTCGTTGATTTCGGCGGGGCAGTTGTACGTCTCGCCGTGGAAGGACGAGAAGATCGCGCTGTTGCCGTCGCGCCCCGCGCTGCCCCCCCAGCCGCCGACCTGCGGCTCGATGATGGTGTACTGCCGGCCGGTGTCGGGATGGATGCCGCCGATGAACGTCCCGCAGACCGAGGCGAAGTGCCCCGCGCCCAGCAGGTCCGGCACGACGGGCGCAAGGCAGCGCCACATCAGGTCGTAGGCGCGGAGCTCGACCTCGTAGTAGAAGCCGATCGCCGCGGGCTCCTTGGCGTCGAAGACCGACCCCTTGCGGGTCAGCAGCTCGATGGGCCGGAACGAGCCGCCGTTGGCCGGGCCCCGGGGGTCGGTCAGCGACTTGAGCAGCATCTGCGCCGCGATCATCACCCCGTCGCGGCAGGCGTTCACCGGGCCCGGGGACTGGTCCGGGTTGTCCCGCAGGTCCACGATGAACCTGTCCTCGGCGATGGTGATCTTGACGTTGAAGATGCGCCCGTCGTCCTGCTCCTCGTTCAGCTCGTAGGTGCCCTTGGGCAGCGTGGCCAGCGACTTGCGGGTGACCGCCTCGCCGAAGTCCATGAACTTGGCCACGGCGGCGCGGAAGGTCTCGGCCCCGTACTTGGCCGCCAGCTCCTCCAGCCGCCGCGCCCCGATCCGGACCGAGGAGATCGCCGCCCAGACGTCCCCCTCGAGCACGTCGGGCATCCGGGAATTGACCTTGATGATGTCGAAGACCGGCTGGATCGCCTCGCCTCCGGCGATGATCCGGATGGCCGGCAGGCGCAGGCCTTCCTGGAAGATCTCGGTTGCGTCCCCGGTCAGCGACCCCGGCGCCATGCCACCCACGTCCGAGTTGTGGGCGATGTTGGCCGTCCAGGCGATGAGCTGCCCGTCGGCAAAGACGGGCATGGCCACGATGATGTCGTTAAGGTGCGTGACGCCGCCGTAATAGGGATCGTTGGTGGCGAAGACGTCGCCGGGCCGGAGGTCCTCCTTCCGGTGCCGCGACAGGATCACCTTCACCGCCTTGTCGAGCACGCCCACGAAGGCCGGGATCCCCGCGCCCGACGAGGCCAGCTCCCCGTCGGCGTCGGTGATCCCGGTGCCCATATCGAGCACCTCGTAGATGATCGAGCTCATGGCCGTCTTCTTCATCGCCGCGAACATCTCGTCGGCGGTGGCCTGGAGCGAGTTCTGGATGATCTCGGCCGTGATCGGATCGAGCGTCATGATGCGGCTTCCGTCTGCGGGAACTGGATGTGGAGGTTGCCCCAGGCATCCACCTCGACGTGGTTGCCGGGATGGATGACGACGGTGGTGCCCGGGTCCTCGACGATGGCGGGCCCATCGAAGCGCATTCCGGGCTTCAGACGCTCCCCGTCGTAGATCTCGGCCTCGTGGATGCCGTCGAGCGCGTAGTCGACGTTGCGCCGCCCCTTGGAGGCGCTGGAAGCCGCCTCCTCCGTCAGGGGCTGCGCCTTAAGCGTCAGCTTGCCCACTTCCGCCGAGGCGACGAGATGCAGGCCCACCATCTCCACCGGCGCCGGAAGGCGGTAGGTGTATTCCCGCTCGTAGGCGGCGTGGAAGTCGGCGGCGATGGCGGCCAGCCGGTCGTCCGTCACCGGCCCCTCGATGGGCACCTCGACCGTATGCTCCTGGTTCTGGTAGCGGAACTTGCCATAGCGCAGGAAGCGGACCTTGCCGGCGGGGATGCGCTCGGCCTCGAACTGGGCGCGGGCCTTGTCCTCGAGGTCCGTGAAGCGGGCCTCGATCCCCGTCGCAGCGCCCGGCGCCATGTCCGCGAGCGCCGTCAGGAAGTAGTCGCGGCGCAGGTCGGACATCATCATGCCCCAGGCCGAGAAGACCGAGGCGCCGGCCGGGATCACGACCTTCTTCACGCCCAGCTCCTGGGCAAGCGCGACGGCGTGCATGGCCCCGCCGCCCCCGAACGCCACGAGCACGAAGTCCCGCGGGTCGTGGCCCCGGTTCAACGACACCAGCTTGAGCGCGTTCACCATGTTGTTGTTGGCGATGCGGACGATGCCCCGCGCCGCCTCGTCCCGGTCGATCCCAAGTCGCCCGGCGACCTTGTCCAGCGCCGCGGCGGTGGCCGCCATGTCGGCGATGACGGTGCCGCCGCAGAAGTAGTTCCGGTTGATCCGGCCCAGCCAGAGGTTCGCGTCCGTCGTCGTCGCCTCGGTCCCGCCGCGCCCGTAGGCCGCCGGGCCCGGCACGGCGCCGGCCGACTTGGGTCCGACATGGAGCTTGGCGAAGTCGTCGACCCAGGCGATCGACCCGCCGCCGTTGCCGATCTCCACGAGATCCACGACCGGCACCATGATGGGATAGCCCGCCGAGGTGCGGTCCCGCTCGATCCAATAGTCCGTCATGATGCGGACCTGCCCGTCCTCGATCAGCGAGCACTTGGCCGTGGTGCCCCCGATGTCGAGCGCCAGCACGTTGGGCTCTCCGATCAGCTTGCCGAGCTCCGCCGCGCCCCAGAAGCCCGAGGCGGGGCCGCTTTCCACCATCGTGATCGGAACGCGGCTGACCGCCCCCAGGCTGTCCACTCCGCAGTTCGACTGCATGACGTAGAGCGTTCCGTCGAAGGACTCCTGCCGGAGCCCGTCCTGAAGCCGGGTCAGGTACCGCTCGGCCACCGGCTGGACGTAGGCCGACAGGACGGCCGTGTTGGTCCGCTCGTATTCCCGCCACTCGCGGCTGATCTGGTGCGAGCCCACGGCCGCGACCTCGGGCCAGAGCTCGCGCAGGCGGTCCAGCACCGCAGCCTCGTGGGCCGGGTTGGCGTAGGAGTGCAGGAGCGCGACCGCCACGGCCTGCACGCCATCCGCCTTGAAGTCTGCGACGATGCCGTCCAGCGGCGACAGGTCGAGCGGGCGGGTCTCCTGGCCCAGGTAGTTCATGCGGCCCGGCACCTCACGACGCAGATAGCGCGGCACGAAGGGCTGCGGCTTCTCGTAATGGAGGTTGAAGAAGTCGGGCCGGTTGCCCCGCGCGATCTCCAGCGTGTCGCGGAAGCCTTCGGTGGTGATCAGGCCGACCTTGACGCCCTTGCGTTCGGTCAGGGCGTTGATGACGACCGTGGTGCCGTGCGCCATGAAACCGATGGTGGACGGATCGACGCCGCCCTTGCGCAGGACGTCCAAGACGCCCTGCTCGAAGTTCGGGGGCGTGGTGTCCGACTTGGCCGTGGTCACGCGGCTTTCGCCCGTCGCCTCATCGGTCTCGAAGCACACGAGGTCGGTGAAGGTGCCGCCCACGTCGGTGGCGACCCGGATCGTCGTGCCGGTCATGCCCGTTCTCCCATGCGGTCGCCAGCCGAGCGGTCGATCAGCAGGCAGGCCGCGGCGGGAAGCGCCAGCATCTCCTGCGCCCGCGTCACGCGCTCCGGCGTATAGTGGCCCGCCACGTCCAGGCAGTTCAGCGTGCCGATCACCTCGCCGCCCACGATGACAGGCAGGTTGAGGCAGCTTTCGCAGCCCAGCGACTGGATCAGCGGATGATCCGGGAACACCTCGGCGATGGCGCCGATGTCGTTGGCGACGAAGGGTTCCTGCCGGTCGAAGACCTGCTCGGACCACTTGTCGCGCAGCATGGGCTTGGTGCCCCCGGGCGGATAGGCGTCCGGCATGTTGGACCAGCGGCGACGGGCGAGCCCGCTTTCGTCGTCATAGGTCATGACGGTGAAAAGCCTGGCCCCGATCTCGGCTGCGACCAGCGCCGCCAGGGCGGCAAAGGCCGGCTCGGGCTGGCCCGGCTCCTGAATGGCGCGCGCCAGCGCCGCGCGGGCTTCCTCCACGGTTGTCATTCCGTGTCCTCCTCTTGATCTTGGTGCCCGACCTGATGGCCGGGCGAAGTCTCGGCCGGGATGCGGTCGCCGAAGACGTCCATGGTGCAGACGTGCAGGATCGTCGCCGCGGTCGTGCCGTGGTTCCAGGTCGAGTGCCGGCGGCGCGACGAGAAGTGCAGCGAGTCGCCCGCGTTCAGGACCGTACGGTCACCTTCGACCTCGACGGTGATCGCCCCCTCGAGGACGAAGAACATCTCCTCGCCCTCGTGCCGGATGGGTTCGGACCAGTGCCCCGGCTCCTCGTGGATGATGACGCCGTTGAGCACGCTTCCCGCAAAGCTCGTGGTCAGCCGCTCGTAGCCGAGATGGGGCTCGGTCCCGACCTTGTGGATCGGGCGCTGCATGCTGGTCGTGCGGGCCGACCCGCGCACATCCGGCAGCAGCTGCGCCAGCGGAACGTCCAGGATCCTCGCCATCGCGGCCAGAGAGCTAAGCGACGGCGCCACGAGATCCCGCTCCACCTGGGAGATGAACCCCGTCGACAGGCCCGCGCCCCGCGCGACATCCTTGAGCGTGAGGCCGAGCTCCACGCGTCGGTGGCGCAGCCTTTCGCCGATGGCCGGGGCTGATGGGATCATGTGCGCGGATTCGGTCATGCGGCCCCGAGTTTTAGTATAGGTAAAATTCTGGAACCTCCGGGGCACGTCGGTCAACCCCATGCCTGAAGTTCGGGTGCGATTGCGCCGATTGCCCATCTCTTGGGCAGCCGGACCGGCGCGTCAGCCCAAGAGATGGGCTCCGATGCGGCGGGATCGGGCAACCGGCCCGGCGGCACGCGAAAGCTGGTCCTTCCCGCCACGAGCTTGGGCGCGGCCAAGACATTTGCGCGGCGGAAGCTATGTCGGAGATCATGCAGACCGAGATCGACGATGTTCTCACCCGCGCGCGCGCCGGGCCGTTCCAACGGCGGCTGCTGGCCATCTTCGGCTTCGTCTGGGCCGCGGATGCCATGCAGGTGCTGGCGGTCGGCTTCACCGCCCCGTCCATCGCGGCCAGCTTCGGCCTGACCGTCCCGGAGGCGCTCCAGACCGGGACGCTCTTCTTCCTGGGGATGCTGATTGGCGCCAGCGGGTTCGGTCGGGCCGCCGACCGGTTCGGCCGCCGTCGGGTGCTGCTGATCACGGTGGCCTGCGACGCCGTCTTTGGCCTCCTGTCGGTGCTGGCCCCATCCTTCGGGGTCCTTCTCCTGCTTCGGTTCCTGACCGGAGTCGCGGTCGGGGGCACGCTGCCCGTCGATTACGCGATGATGGCCGAGTTCCTTCCGTCCCGGAACCGCGGGCGTTGGCTCGTCATGCTCGAAGGCTTCTGGGCGGTCGGGACGATCGTCATCGCCCTCGCGGCTTGGGCGGCCAGCACGGCCGGGATCGCCGAGGCCTGGCGCTGGATCTTCGCGATCACGGCCCTGCCAGCGCTGATCGGGATATGGCTCCGGCTCTGGGTCCCAGAATCCCCGATGTTCCTGCTGAGATCGGGTCGGGCGGACGAGGCCAAGGACGTGCTCGACCGCGTGCTGCGAACCAATGGCAAGCCCCCGCTGGACCCCGGCGCCCGCGTCACCGTCCCGGCGAGCGGCGGCGGCGGCCTCTTTTCGCCAGAGCTCCGGCAGCGGAGCCTTCTGGTCCTGCTCGTGTGGTTCCTCGTCTCCGTCTCCTACTACGGAGTCTTCACCTGGATGCCGGCGCGCCTAGCTGCGGAGGGGTTCGGCTTCGTCCGGGGTTATGGCTTCCTTGTGGTGGTCGCCCTGGCCCAGGTGCCGGGCTACGCCCTCGCGGCCTATGGCGTGGAGGCCTGGGGTCGTCGTCCGACGCTGGTGACGTTCCTGTTCCTGAGCGCGATGGCCTGCACGCTGTTCGTGCTGGCCCGGGACCCCTATCTCGTCGGAGCGTCGATCCTGGTCATGAGCTTTGCGCTGCTGGGCACCTGGGGCGCGTTGTACGCCTTCACGCCCGAGCTTTACCCCACGCAATCGCGCGCCACCGGCATGGGGGCGGCCAGCGCCACCGCCCGGTTCGGCGGCCTTCTGGCCCCTTCGGCGCTTGCCCTGATCGTGGCCCAGAGCTTCACCGGAGCGGTCGCGCTGTTCGCGGCCCTCCTGCTCCTCGCCGGGGTCCTGGCCCTGATGATCGACGCCGAGACCCGCCTGAGCCGGCTCGCCTGACAGGTCCCGCGAAGCGGGAGTCAGTAGAGATCGACCCGGAAGGGCGACCTGATCCAGACGAGCCCGGCCAGTTGCACGATCCGCTCCACCGGATCGCTTTGGGCGGGTCCCGCCCCATACTGGTCAAGAAGGCGGGCCATGATCTCCTCGCTGGCCGGTCCGAAGTCTCCGTCCGGCTCGATGTCGCCGCCCAGTTCCCGCAGCAGCTTCTGCGCACCGCCGTCGAGCACGTTCCCCGGCATGGCGACGAGCTGGGCCCGCGCCTCCTCGGCGTCCGACAGGTTGCCCAGCGCCGCGCCCTTGGCGGCAAGGACGGCGGCGTCGAAGCGGTCGTAGCCTGGAACGTCCTCGGTCATGATGAGGTAGGCGGCGTGCGCCCCCGCCAGCGCGTCGCCGCGCTCCAACCCCCGCGCGAACCAGTCCACCGCCTGGCGCAGATCGGGCCGCCCCCCCACGTCGCCGTCGCGGTACATCCCGGCGAGGTTGAAGGGCGCGGTCGGATGTCCGCCCTCGGCGG
Source organism: Rubellimicrobium arenae (assembly GCF_017916275.1). Lineage (GTDB taxonomy): Bacteria > Pseudomonadota > Alphaproteobacteria > Rhodobacterales > Rhodobacteraceae > Rubellimicrobium > Rubellimicrobium arenae. Next base: position 335,301 of record NZ_JAFMST010000001.1, on the reverse strand, counting down.
CCTTCATGAACAGGTCGAAGGCGGCGGCCTTGTCGACCGCCAGGCCCCCTCGCCCCTGAAGATAGGCCAGGCCAAGATTGTTGTAGCCGTAGATGTCGCCACGGTCGGCGCTCTCGCGCAGGTAGCGCAATCCACGCTCGGCGTTGTAATGGGCGCTACCCTCGTCGAGGTAGAACTCGGACATGGCGTTCATCGCGAAGGTATGCCCGAGCTCGAGCGCCCGCATCATCAGGTCGTAGCCTTCGATCTGGACGTCCTCGGTCTCGCCGAAGTTGAGGAGCTGATAGCCCAGCGAGTAGTAGGCGTAAGGATCGCCCTCCTGGACCCCGCGCGCGAACAGGGCCAGCACCTCATCGGACCCGACCGGCGACGCCAGCCCGCCGGTCCGACGCTCCTCGTTGAGCAGCGCGCTGCCCAGCGCGTTCCAGGCGCGGACATGGCCAAGATCGCGAGCCCGGGCGAATTCGGTGTTGGCCTCATCGTAGCGGCGCAAGGCGACCAGGGCGCGGCCGAGCTGGAAATGGAAGCGGCCGACCTCGGGCGCGCGCTCCACCGAGGCCTGGCAGGCGGCCCGCGCGATCTCCGGCCGGATCTCGTTGGGATAACGGGTGATGCCCATGCCGTTCGGGTCGAGATGATCCCCCGCCTCGAAGTCGCAGGGATCGGGCCTGAGGTCGATGGCGACATCGGTCTCCTGCCCGCCCACGGCGACCGTCAGGGCGTCGTGGATGACCCCGTCCGGCAAGGACGCCGCCGGGATCTGCACGGACCTGTTCACGAGGAGGATCCGCCCGATCTCGTCACCCGAGAGTGTCGCGCCTTCAGCGTCCCGGCGGGCGCCGCCCTCCTCTTCCAGCACGACATGGCCGATCCGGGGGGCGCGCAGGATCGTGACCTCCGTGCCCGGCGAAAGGGCCAGCGCGTCCCGGATCGCAGGCCCGATGGCCACCTCGGGGACGAAGTCCGCCGAGATCGACACGGCGGACCGGGCGGCTGCGTCGGAGGGCTTCGTCCCGTCGCCTGTCGTCACCAGGGCCATGCCCCGGGTCGGCCCGCCCGCCTCTTCCGAGGATGGCTGCGGCGGTTGCGCCTCGCCCCCGGCGCCGACCGGTCCGAAAGTTGCCGGCTCGACCAGGGTCGAGCTGTCCCAGGGCACCTGCCGCCCGCCCGTCCGGTCGTAGACGAGGCGGCGCACGCCCTCCACGACTTCGTTGACCAGTGCGCCCGGCCGCTCGCTCACGACCTGCACGAAGGACTCGGTGAAGGGGCTGTTCGTGCCCCCGCCGTCATAGGCCACCGACCCCGGGGCGGTGGAGAAGATCAGCATGGAGTTGAGGGGAGCCGCCTGCGACGAGAAGCCGGTGCGGATCTCCCGAAGATCATTGCCCATCTGCGCCATCGCCGCCCGTCCGGCAAAGGGATTGTCGCGGCAACTGTCGAGGATGACGATCTGGAGCCTTGCCCGGGTTCCGACGATGTTGACGAGGCTCCCCAGGGAAACCGCCTCGAAGGGCAGGTCGTAAACGCTGTCCAGATCGGCGTCGACCGGCACCAGATAATTCTCGGGCCCGACCTGGAAGCCATGCCCGGCGAAGAACACCACGACCTGGGTGTCCGGGTCCACGTCGAAGAGAACCCGGCGAAGGATGTCTTCGAAGCCCCGCTTGGTCACATTCTCGAAATGGTAGACGAGGTAACCCTCCTGCTCGAGCAGATGGGCGACGGCGGAGGCATCGGCCAGCGTGTTGGGCAGGTCCGGGATGGCCTCGTAGTCGGAATTGCCGATGACGATGGCATAACGCCGTGCGGCGGCCGTCGACGGGTCGACCATGCGCAGCGGCCTGATCTCGGCCGATTTCTGGACCAGTGCGCTGACGAAGGGGGTAGCCTGGGCCAGGACCGCCCCGGGGCACAACGCCGCCCCGAGGGCGACTGCGAGAAGGCCGGGAACCGTGGCTGTCATGCCCGCACCTCCTCCGAACCTGATCAGCCGGGTGTCCAGGAGCTTGGACGACCGCCGCCACCGCCGGGCGAAGGCCTGTCCGATCCGCCATCGTCGCCGCCGTCGTCCGAAGGCCCGTCCCCCGGCCCATCCGATCCACCGCCCGACGACGGCCCGTCCGGCGCGTCAGGTCGCGAGGGCCTGTCCCCGCCATCCGAGCCCGGGCTGTCCGTTCCGGGGGACGAGGGGCTGTCGGTTCCTGAATCGGGCGGATTGGACGACGGCGAACCTGTGCCGCCGGTTCCGGACGCGCCGCCCGATCGGGAGGGACCCGCTCGTCCGACTCCGGCGGGCTCTGCGGCCGCCTGATCAGTCACCACCGCCGCCGGCTCGACCGGTGCCGCTGCGGGGGCGGTGTCCTGGCCGGGCACATCGAAATCTGCCGGATCGCAGGCGCCGAGCCAGATCAGGGCCCCCATCGCGCCGCCTATCCTGAACCAGCCCCCATGCATCGCATTTCCCTCCCACAACGGAATGACGAAACCAAAATCGGCGTCAGGAAAATGCCGGGAATGCGGTCAGGACTTACGATCACACTCCGGATCGCCGGATATCACGATCCGACGTCAGGGCATCGACTGGTCGCCGTTCACTGCAATTGCCGTATCATACTGAAAGCCGCTGTTTCGGCATAGCGGAATATCGCCCCCGGCCGCGCGATTTGACTACCCCTCGCTGGCCAAGGGCATTCGAGACCGAGGCGCCGCCACAAGGATCGCACGGGTTGGCGGGGTCGGTCAGAACAGGAAGATGTCCTGGTGCCCGACGACGGCCGCGTCCTGCAGGTCGGCCACCAGAAACAGCCCGCCCTTCGCGCTCCCGTTGCCGTCGAACCAGAGCGTGCGGTCCGTCGTACGGAAGATGAACCGGTCGTTGCTGTCCTGCGCCTGGTTGTCGGACCTGACCCGGAACTGCGACGCGGCGAGCACGCCCCCGGGGTCCAGCCCGCCCCCGAACCCCGCCGCGCTGATGCGGAAGCGGTCGTCCTCGCTGGAGGAGTTGAAGAAATCGAGGACGATGTCGCCTGCTTCGGATCGCTGTCGGAACTCGAAGACATCGTCCCCCAGCCCGCCGACCAGGCTGTCGCGCCCCTCACCCCCGATCAGGCGGTCGTTCCCCTTCTCGCCGTAGAGGGCGTCGGCACCCCCCGCCCCCATGAGCACATTCCCCGCGTTGTTCCCGACGACGAGGTTTCCAAGCCGGTTGCCACGCCCGTCGATGGCTCCGGCCGAAAGGTCGAGGTAAAGGTTCTCCACGTTCTCCGGCAGCGCGATGTCGACCGAACTGGAGATGGTGTCTCGGGTCCCGGCGCCCGCGCTTTCATGGACCGTATCCCCCGCCGCGTCGACGAAGTAGGTGTCGCTGCCCGTGCCACCCTCCATCCGGTCGGCCCCGCCGCCCCCCTCGAGTTGGTCCTTGCCCGCCCCGCCCAGCAGGACGTCGCGGCCCTCTGCGCCCCGGAGGATGTTGTCCCCTGAATTGCCTTCGATGCGGTTGTCCTGACCATTCCCGGAGCCGCGCAGATCGCCCTTCCCCGCCAGGACGAGATGCTCCACGTTCCTGGCCAGGGTCGTGCTGACCCAAGAGGTCACCCGGTCGATCCCGCCGCCCTTCTCCTCGACGGTCGCGTCGGGCCCGGTGATGACATAACGGTCGTCGCCCTCGCCCCCGACCAGGCGATCAAGGCCGCTCCCCCCCATCAGACGGTCCCGACCTTGGCCGCCGTAGAGGAAATCGGTTCCCCCGCCACCCTCCAGCCGATCGTTGCCGGTCCCGCCGATCAGGCGGTCCACGCCGTCTCCGCCCCGCAGAGCGTCCTGACCCTCGCCCCCGTCCAGCCTGTCGTTGCCGGCCTCCCCGGCGAGCCGGTCGCCGCCGGCCCCGCCGGACAGGTCGTCGGCCCCGCCACGGCCCTGGAGGATGTCGGCTCCTCCCAATCCGACGAGGGTGTCCGCATCAGCCCCGCCCAAGAGGCTGTCCGTCCTGGAGCCGCCGGTCAGGGCGAACCTCTCGAAGCCGGTGCCGACAATGTCGCCGTCGATCCGCACCCCCGTCCCCGTGGCGATCAGCCGCCCGCTCGCGGTCACCTGGAGAACATCGCGGCCATCGCCGCCGTCAAAGGTCCCGCGGGTCCCGGGGCCGGGAAGCAGGATCACATCGGCGCCCCCTCCGCCCTGCACGAGATCGCGCCCGCCACCGCCGTCCAGAATATCATCCCCCGCCCCCCCTCTCAGCGTGTCGTTGCCGGTCCCTCCCAAGAAGCTGACCCGCTCGAAGCCCGAGCCCATCAGGACTCCGTTGATCCTGGCACCGCCCCCGGAGGCGAGCAGGGCTCCCTGCCCGGCGACAGCGAGCATGTCCCTGCCCCGCCCGCCGACGATCTCCGCATCGGCGTTGATGGGCTCGCTCAACCTCACCAGGTCCGCGCCCCCGCCGCCGTGGATGAAGTCCGCACCGCCGCGACCGTCCAGGATGTCGTCGCCGTCGCCCCCTTTCAGCGTGTCCTTGCCCAGGCTGCCCTGGAACTCGAACTCCTCGAACTCCGCGCCGATCAGATGGCCGTCGGCAAAGGCCCGCTTGCCCGAAGCGACCAGACGGACCGGCGAGGACGCCGACAGGACCAGCCTGTCGAAGCCCGCGCCCCCATAAGCCATGTCGCCCTCCCCGAGGTCCTCAAGGCTCACATAGTCGGCGCCGTCGCCTCCATGGACGGTGTCGTCGCCGAAGGCGCCGTAGACGGCATCGTCGCCCGCGCCGCCGAACAGCCGGTCATCTCCTTCCCAGCCGTCCAGGAGGTCGTCGCCCGTCCCCCCATGGGCCAGGTCGTCGCCGAAATTCCCCATGAGGGTGTCGCCACCCCCATTGCCCCGCAGGATGTCGTTGCCGCTGCCGCTGTTGAGGTCGTCGCCGCTGCCGCCGCCCGAGATCTCGTCGTCGTCGCTGCCGCCATAGATCCTGAACCGCTCGAAGCCCTCGGCGACCGTTGCGCCATTCGCCAGCACGCGGCCATCCGAAACCACGAGCCGTCCGCTGCCGATGAACATCAGGAAATCGGAGCCGCCCCCACCGAACAGCCGATCGTCGGCCCGGCCGTAGGTCACGGAATCGTCGCCGCCCCCGCCATAGACGCTGTCGCGTCCCGGACCGGCCGTCAGGGCGTCGTTGCCGAGGCCGCCATAGACGGTGTCATCTCCACCCGAGCCGGGACCGCCGCCGCTGTCGCTCCAGCTGTCATTGCCTTGGCCGCCGTAGATGACATGGCCCGGCCCGCCTTCCAGGCCGGAGGTGCTGAACCGATCGTCCCCGTCGCCGCCGGACAGGACCCCGCCCCCGGCACTGCTGAGGTCGTCGTTCCCTTCGCCCCCATAAAGGCTGTTACTGCCGTCTCCGCCCGACAGCGTGTCATTGCCCGCCCCACCCGTGATGGTGTCCTCGGCGACTCCTCCCTGGATGCTGAAGGCTTCGAAGTTCCTTCCGACGACGCGGCCATCGATCACGAGGCTCTTGCCCGAGACGGCAATCGATCCACTGGCCGCGATCTCGAGCGTGTCGAAGCCCTTCACCCCGTCCGCTTCGCCGCCAGCCGCGCTCCAGTGCAGGCGGATCCGGTCCGCGCCGCTGCCTCCAAAGATCGTGTCCAGACCGTCGCCACCATCCAGCGTGTCGTCCCCTCGCCCGCCATAGATGAGGTCGTTCCCGACCTCGAACGCAGAGTCCCCGTAGATGGTGTCGCCGCCGCCAGCGCCGATCAGGGTGTCGTCACCCCCTCCTCCGGCCAAGGAGTCAGCCCGGCGCCCGCCCAGCAGGCTGTCCGCACCAGTGCCCCCTTGGACCGTGAACAACTCGATCCCGCGAACCGTTTCGACGCCGTTGACCGTGGCGGCCGTCCCCGCCACGGCAAGACTCCCGCTGACGTCGATCGACAGGCTGTCATTGCCATCGCCGCCATCGACGCTGTCTTCGCCGGTCACGCCTGTCAGGCTGTCGGCCCCGTCGCCACCATAAAAGCTGTAGGTTCCCCAGCTCCCGGTCAGGGTGTCGTTCCCGGACCCTCCGTACAGGACGTCGTTGCCCCACGAGTGCCAGTATCCGGCGCCGGACAGCCGGTCGTCGCCTTCGCCTCCGAACAGGGTGTCATCGCCGGCATTGCCGTTGAGGGCGTCATCCCCCTCCTGACCGAAGAGGACGTCGTTCCCGGCGGGCGCCCAACTGAATGTGCTGTCCCCGTTCAGAACGTCGTCGGCCGCGCCGCCATGAAGCCGGTCGTTGCCGCCTCCGCCGCTCAGGTGGTCGTTCCCGTCTCCACCATAGAGGTCATTGGCCAAGGCCCCGGCGATCAGGATATCGGCCCCTGCCAGGCCGGTCAGCGTCGCTGGCCCTTCCGCCGCAATGGTGATCGCGACGGTGGCCGTGGCCGTTGCGCCGCCCGCGTCGGTCACCCGGTACATGAAGCTGTCCGAGCCCAGGTAGTCCTCGTTCGGACGGTAATCGAACCCCAGCGAGTTGATCGACGCCGTGCCGTGAAGGGGTCCGGCGCCCCCGACGATCTCGGTGTCCAGCACGTCTCCGTCCGGGTCATGGAACCGGAGCTGGCAGAGGATGCCCGCCTCCAGTGATCCCAATGCTCCGTAATCCCAGGTCGCCGTCGCGACCACGACCTTGCTGTCGAATGCAACCGGCGCCGCCATCAGGGAACCCCGCTCACCACGCATCCGGATCCGGATGCCACACCGCACGTCCGGCCAAGGAGCTGAGTCTCCGGCTGGCGGCAGGCCAGGTGGACGCGACGCGTACGACGCCGGGGCCTGCCTCGGGCAATGAGTCTCCGGCCTTGTCCGGATACCAGACGATTGGGCCGAACTTCAGCGGCCTGCCGCCCGGACTGACTGGCAGATACCAATTCCATTCGGTCCTGAATGCAGAGGCTACAATTCAAACGATGCCCTGTAAACAATCAGGCCCGTTCGCTCCGCCTGAATCTCCGAAGGCTGAATTGCAAGATCGTGGAAGGCCGACACACGACAGCCATGTTTATCCCGCTGCGAAAGCAGTCCGACCCTATCTCGCCTCGAGGTCGAATTGGTGGCGAAGGGTCGGCATGTTCACCAGGATCGAGCGGAAGTGCCCGAAGCGGAGGGTTTCCAGTCGGTCGCCCGGCTGAACCGCCCCATCTGGAAACGCCACCACGACCGAGTCCCGCACCGGATGGCCCAGAAAGCCGATTCGACCCGCCTGGATCGTCAGGGGCGCTCCGAGGGCCATCTCGGACCCCGAGAATTCATTCAGGTGGAGCGTGGTCCGTGCCCGCACCCGCCACCCGAGAAAGCCACCGAGTGTGGCCGCATCCCGGACCCGGCTTGCATCGAAGGATGACCACGGCATGTCGAACACCCCGCTTTCGTCGCATCTCTTTGACTACGGGCGGAAACCGCCGCATCGGGGCCAGTCAGCAGTCGCCTTGGACGTCAGCCCTTACGCTCGGTCCGAAGTTGCAGCGAGTCTGCCGGCTCAGGATGGTCCTGTCGAGGACCATCTGACCTAAGGGCAACTCCTCCAGATCGGATCGATCGGAGCTGTCCGACCCCGACCACGGGCGGACGCTTGGCACCGACGCGCTCGACCGCGGGAACCCTGTCCCTTCCTCTCCGTTGGACGTCGCAGGGCCGCTAGACGCTCTGCCTGATCCCCACCTGAGGCTCCTGATGACGTCCTTCCGCTTTCCGATCCCACTTGCCCTTGCTGGCCTCGCCGGCCTGTTCACGCTGACGCTCAGCGGGGCCCCGGCCCAGGCCCAGGGTGTGATCGACCGTCTCCTGGGCGACGATCCCGGCCGGTCGGTGGCGCCGGCGGATCTCGTGGCGGCGAAGATCTGGGTCTACGATCCCCGGCAGAGCCTTGCCAACTTCCCCGAAGCGGAGATGCAGCCCGGCCCCCACATCCTGGTGATCGTCACAGCCAACACTCAGGTCCCCAGCATCGTGGTCCGCACCGAGTCAGGCGCTGAATGCAGCGCGGCCGCACGGTCCCTGACCAGCGTTCACGGCGGCGGCCTGGCCTACTGCCACCCCCTGAGCTGACCCGAGGCAGCCAGCCGGTCCCCTCGGGCACCAGAACGCGACACCGCGGCCGAGGATTCCCGGCCGCGGTGCTCAAGGTATCCGGACGGCGGAGCCCGTTGGCCTCGCCCTGATCCGCAGTGGTTCAGCGCGACCGGCTGGCTTGCCGCTTCTTCGCCGGGACCCGGGCGGCATTTGCCCTGTCCACCGCCTCCTTCTCGAGGCGCGCCTGCCGCAGCCGCGCGACATCGGCCTGCAACCGCTCCTTGGCCGCCTCGGTGATCTCACGGGCGACACGGGTGGTTTCGTCCGCCCGCTTCTCCGAAGGGGTCTGGGTCGGTCGGAATGCCGGAGTCGGCGGGACGGACGATTGGGTGTTCCTGAAGATGTCGCCGATCCAGCCATCTACGGTCCCAGGGGATTTCCTCATGCCTGCTCCTTTGCGTGTCGACGTGGGTGGGCGCGCCGCCGGCCATTGGACAACCGCCGCGTCCGTCTGATCTCGAGAATGGCGTCCAAGGGGGCTCCCGGTCGCGGGCGAGCCCGCAGGTCGCCAGCCGCGACATCGGGTGACACGCCCAGCAAGTCATTCTCCGTGGTCTTGGCCGCAAGGACGCCCTCGTGGCTCACCCATACGTGGAGCCACGGCAGAATGTTGCGAGGGGGAAGGCGCGCCCAATCGCATAAGGTCTCCACTTGACACGATAGTTTTCCAGAGCTGGATCCCGCGCTTGGGCGCGTCAGGGCCTGATCGCGGGCCACGGCTCATCGGCATGCGGGCCAGCCCGAGCTGCGGACAAGGCGAGGGATGCTCGGACCTTTCTGTTTCCGCAGCCGTGAGAAAGGTCTTGCTTTGTAGCGTGGTCCACCCCATGTATCCGCTGCGAACGTTACACTCCCTCGATCCGCTGTCTCCGTCACCGGCTTCAGTTCTCGTTGCGACACTGACCAAGCCGGGCTGCCGCATGTCGCGGGCAGCGTTCCTGACTAGGAGACATCACGATGGCCACCGGCACCGTGAAATGGTTCAACACCACCAAGGGCTTCGGCTTCATCGCCCCCGAGGGCGGACGCAAGGACGTTTTCGTCCACATCTCCGCCGTTGAGCGGGCTGGCCTGACCGGCCTCAAGGACAACCAGAAGGTCACCTTCGACATCGTGTCCGGCCGTGACGGACGCGAAGCCGCCGAGAACCTGCAGCTGGCCTAAGCTGGACCAGTCCGGCCGCAGCGTCGATCCTTGCGGTCGGATGCCCGGAATCCAGTCGAAGATCCCGAAAGGGGGTGGCGCGTCCACCCCCTTTTTTCATGCCCCGAGCGGTTGGTCTTTGCCATGCCGGCCGGGCGCAGGTCCTAGCGCACGGCGGGTTCGGGCGCCGGCACGTCCCGGGGCGCCACCCTGAGCACGCTCCAGCCCAGGAGCCCCGCGAGGAGCGAGCCGGCCAGGATGCCGACCTTGACCTCCTCCTGCAGGAGGGCGGAGTCGGCAAAGGCCAGAAGGCCGATGAATAGGCTCATGGTGAAGCCGATCCCGCACAGAAGGGCCACGCCGAGGAGCTGGAGGCGGCCCGCCCCCATGGGCACGTCGGCGAGCCCCAGACGGATCACGGCCCAGGCGCTGCCGTAGACGCCGACCAGCTTGCCCAGAAGAAGGCCGAGCGCCACTCCGAGCGTCAGATCGCTCGTCACCGCCTCCATCGTGAGCCCGGCAAAGGACAGGCCGGCGTTGGCGAACCCGAACACCGGGATGATAAGGAAGGTGCTCCACGGGTGGAGCGCGTGCTCCAGGCGGTGCAGGGGCGAATGGTCCGTGTCATCGGGGCGGCCCGGGAACGATCGCAGGGGAATGGTCAGGGCCAGCAGCACGCCCGCGATCGTGGCATGGACGCCCGAGCCCAGCACCAGCCACCACAGGGCCACACCAGGCACGAGGTAGGCCCAGAGCCGGGTCACGCCCAGGCGGTTCAGGAGAACGAGCCCGGCAAGGACGGCCGCCGCTCCGCCCAGATGCGGCAGCGAAAGGTCGCCCGAATAGAAGACGGCGATGATGAGCACCGCGCCCAGGTCATCGATGATGGCAAGCGCGGTCAGGAAGACCTTCAGCGACGTGGGCACGCGCGAGCCCAGGAGCGAGAGCACCCCCAGCGCGAAGGCGATGTCGGTTGCGGACGGAATGGCCCAGCCCCGGGCCGTGGTCGGATCGTCGGCATTGAAGAAAAGGAACACGAGCGCGGGCACCGCCATCCCGCCCAGGGCGGCGACACCGGGCAGGATGCGGCGCGACCAGGTCGACAGTTGCCCGTCCAGCACCTCGCGCTTGATCTCCAGCCCGACCACCAGGAAGAAGATCACCATCAGGCCGTCGTTGATCCAGTGGGCCAGGCTGAGCGGCCCCAGATAGGCGTGCAGCGCCTCGAAGTAGGCCGGCGCCAGGGGGGAGTTCGCCACGAGGATCGCGAGGGCCGCGGCCGCCATGAGGGCAATCCCGCCCGACGCCTGGCCGTCCAGGAAGGTCCGCAGCATCGAAAAGGGCCGCAAGCCTCCGCCGGGCGGGGGTGACGGCAACGGACGCGCGGTTCCGGGCTTTGGATCGGCCATGTAGCAGATTTCCTTCGTCAGTGAATGGTCGTGATCGGAACCCGGCCCGCTGTGTCCGGATTCGGCATGTCTGGCCGCCACGTAGGGCGGACTTTCGGCATTCAACGCTGCACGTCGTGACGCCACGCCCAGGCGGTCTGATCCACGAATGCTGAGGGCTCACCGACAGGCAAGCGCGCCTCCGGCCCAGCGAGCAGAGCCGGGTCGAGGCCCAGCAGGGCCAGGGTCCGATGCAACGCCGCGCCACTGTCCAGCCGCTCGATGTCCACCCCTTCGTGGCGCAGAGCCTGACAGGCTGTCGCCAGCGCATCGTGGCCCGCCCGGACAGTGCGCTCGATCGCCTGATACGCGCCGCGTCCAGCCCGGCGCCGGGAGACCACGTTCCGCACGCAACGCTCCAGGGGCACGTCGAGCCAAAGCACATGGAGCCGGCGCTCGCGGGCGGCCTGAGCCTGCGCCAGCACCGTGGTTCGCTCCACCTCCCCACTCAGCTGATAGCCTTCGATCAGCACGTCATGTCCTTCCGTGGCCAGAGAGCGCGCCAGCCGAAAGGCTTCGTCCAGGCCACCGTCCGTCTGGGGGATCGTGTCGGTCCCGCCGCGCGCGGCATCATAGTGGCCGATGACGGCCAATGGCCGCTGCCTCCAAGTAGGCGCGAACCGCCAGGCGATGGGGCGATGCCGGCCCTTGCGGCACACCGGCATGGCCGCCGCCCCGGCACGGCAGCTTGCCGCCATGACCTCGCGCACGAGCCAGGTCTTGCCCGCGCCGCTCGTGCCCCTTGGATTGATCACCAGCCCCATGCCTGTCTCCACGTTGTGCCGGACGCAGAAGCCATCGATCCCGAGCCCAATCGAGTCACGTTTCCAGGACTGGCCAGAGCTGGTTCGGGCCGAGCCAAATCCACGCGGCAGCACGGCGCGTTACCCCAAGACTGTGAGGATCGACCAAGAGCCCGGGACGACCTTGCGCGCCGCGCCGTCCTGTCCCTGCACGGTCGGCTCTCCGCGCAGGCCACCGTCAGCGCTGGGAGGCATCGGCCCACTTCTGGCATGAGCATGGGCGTGGCTTGGGGGATACCCGGCGCGCTCGCCCCGGTTGCAATCGGTCCGCCACCCGCACGACGCCGAAAGCATGGATCAGGCCCGCAGCTCGGGCGGGCTGATGGCCCGGGAACGCGGCAGCATGGCCGTGCGGCCGCCGCGGCGTTATCCTACGCCGGTCGGTCCATCGAGAACCTGACGCACCTTGGCGGCCAACTCGGAACGGCGGTAGGGCTTGTTGATGAGATCGAATTCGGAGCCGCCGGCGGTCTCGCGCTCGAAGCTCAGCTCGGCATAGCCCGTGGTGAGCAGCACCTTCAGCCGCGGCCGGGCCTGCCGCGCTCGGCGGGCCAGCATGACGCCGTTGATGCCGCCCGGCATGATCAGGTCCGTGAACAGCAGGTCGATGCGCTCGTCGCCCTCGAGGATATCCATGGCCTCCAGCCCGTCCGGGGCTCGCAGGACCTTGTAGCCGAAATCCTCGAGCACGGACTGGGCCAGCTGCCCCACATCCTCCTGATCCTCGACGATCAGGATCACCTCGGTCCCGGCGCGCTGATCCAGGGGACGAGGAGGCTGCGCGCCCCGCGGCTCGGGCGACTGCTGCACGGCGGGGAAGAAGAACCGCACGGTGGTCCCGTGACCCACCTCGGAGGTGAGCCGCATCATGCCGCCCGACTGCTTGGCAAAGCCGTAGGCCATCGACAGGCCCAGCCCCGTGCCCTTGCCCTGCTCCTTGGTGGTGAAGAACGGCTCGGTGACGCGCTTGAGGATCTCGGGCGGAATCCCGGTCCCGGTGTCGGTGATGGACAGCGTGACATAGCGACCGGCCCCCAGCTCACCGAAATGTCCGCGATCCTCGTCCGCGATGTCGCGCATCGCGGTTTCCACCATGATCCGGCCCCCGTTGGGCATCGCGTCGCGCGCGTTGATCAGGACATTGAGAAGGGCCAGCTCGGCTTGGGTGGTGTCGACCTTGGTGTTGGCCAAGGCCGGGTCGAGCCGGGTCTCGATGGCGATGGTGCCGCCGACCGTCCGCTCGATGAGGGGCTTGAAGCCTGCCACAACGGCGTTCAGGTTCACGAGCCGCCCGTCCAGCCGTTGCTTGCGGGCAAAGGACAGGAGCTGGTTGGTGAGCGTGGCGCCTCGCGTCGCGGCCAGGCCGATCGCGTCCAGCGCGGCCTCGGCATAGGCGGGATCGTTGGTGACGCCCTTGGCCTTGATCCCGTCGAGGTAGCCCAGGATCACCTGGAGAAGGTTGTTGAAGTCATGGGCGATGCCGCCCGTCAGCTGGCCCAGGCTTTCCATCTTCTGCGCCTGCCGGAGCGCGTCCTCCGCATCGCGGCGGCGCGACACGTCGAGCTGCGAGCCGAAGTAGTAGACCAGCTCCCCGTCCTGGTTGAAGACGGGCGACATGAACAGGGCGTTCCAGAACGCCGAGCCGTTCTTGCGGTAGTTCAGGATCTCGACCGCGATCTCGCGGCGCTGGTCGATGGCCTGCCGCAACTCGTCGATGACCGTGCGGTCGGTGTCGGGTCCCTGCAGGAGGCGACAGTTGCGGCCCCGGATCTCCTCGAAGGTATACCCGGTCATCTGCTGGAACGCGGGGTTGCAGAAGACGATCGGGTTGTCGGGCTGGCGCGGATCGGTGACGATCATCGGCATCCGCGTCGCCTCGACGGCGGCGAAGAAGATATCGTGCCGGGAGACGTCCTTCTCGATCGAGCTGTCGACCGCGACGGGTGGCGCGACCTGACCTATGGCGCCCGTCTCGGAGTCGAAGCCGCCGCCGGGGCCCTGGGGCTCGCCCGTCGGGCCGCCCTCGTTCACCCCTATGCTGGACGGCATGGCGCCCCTCGGGTGCCGAGTACGGTGGCCAGCGCAGCCGCGATCTGGTCCGCCTGGTAGGGCTTGGGCAACACCGGAGCATTGGCTAGCAGGGGCGGAACCTGGTCGCGGGCGTAGCCTGTGACAAACACCAGCGGCACCCCCCGAAGCGCCAGGATCTCGGCGGCCGGGTAGCTCATCTGGCCACGGAGGTTGATGTCCAGGATGGCAGCGTCGCAGACATTCACGCGGGCCAGTTCCCGCGCCTCGGCGAGCGTCGCGGCCCGCGCCGACACGGTCATGCCGAGATCATCGATCATGTCCTCGAGCAGCATCGAAATGATGGGCTCATCCTCAACGATCAGCACCCGTTTGCCAATCAGTTCGCTCATTCGGTGCCTCGCTCCCGATCTCATCCCGCCGCTTACGATCCAGAAACGACGATCCCACCGCGCACGTGGGGATCATGCAGACAACGAACCGAACGAAAACGCAACCTAGAGCCTAGTAGCTTCGCGCCAAGCGAGGAGCAAATCCGGGCTGCCGCGATGAGATGCCTCAGTGCCATGCCAGACCGGTCGGCAACCTGCGCCCTTCTTGCCCCGCGGTGGCCGGGATCGGCGGCCCTGTCACGAAGGGACGGAATCACTGACCGGTTGCCGTTCTGGATTCGCCGGCATCGCCGGTCGAGCCAACCGATGCGACGCCCTGCTTAGGCCGGTGCCCCTCCCCCTTCGGGCATGTCCTTCGGCGAGGCGGCTCACCCCGGCGAGGCGCGGCCCTGCCGGTCAAGGGCCGCGAAGTCCTCGTCCGTGAGTTCGATGCCGGCCGCGCGGACGTTGTCCTCCAGGTGGGCCACCTGGCTCGTTCCCGGGATCGGCAGCATCACGGGGCTGCGCCTGAGGACCCAGGCCAAGGCCACCTGACTGGGCGTCGCGCCCAGCCGTCGGACGATGGTGTCAAGGGCGCCGCCGGGCCGCGCGAGATCGCCCGCCGCCAGCGGGAACCACGGAATGAAGCCGATCCCCTCGCGTTCGCAGTAATCGAGGACCGCCTCGCTGCCCCGGTCCGCCAGATTGTAGCGGTTCTGCACCGTGGCGACGGGGAACACCTTCCGCGCCGCCTCGATGTCCTCGACGCCGCATTCGCTCAGGCCCGCATGGGCGATCAGCCCTTCGCCGATCATGTCCGCAATGACCCCGAACTGCTCGTCACGCGGCACCTTGGGATCGATGCGATGCAGCTGCCAAAGGCCGATCCGCTCCTGCCTGAGGCGGCGCAGGCTCATCAGCACGCATTGGCGAAGATATTCGGGCCGCCCGACCGGCGGCCACACGTTCGGGCCGGTCCGGGTCAGACCGCCCTTGGTGGCGATCAGCATGTCCGGATATGGCGCAAGCGCCTCGGCGATGAGATCCTCGCTCACGAAGGGTCCGTAGGAATCGGCCGTGTCGATGAAGTTGACGCCCAGCTCGGGCAGGCGGCGCAGGACCCGCAAGGCTTCCCCGCGGTCCTTGGGCTCGCCCCAGATGCCCGGGCCGGTGATCCGCATGGCCCCAAAGCCCAGCCGATGGACCGGGATCTCGTTGCCGATCTTGAAGACGCCCGAGGGGGCGGCGGATGGGATGTTCATGTGACCGGCTCCAAGATGAGACACGCCTGTGTGACAACGGCACCTGTGTTCCCGTGCGAATTTTGCAAGTCGCCATGGCCGTCAACCTCGAACGACACAGCACTCGGAACCCGCCGGACCGCGCAGAGCCGCCTTCCCGCGCGACCGTCCTGACAGGTCGGACCTCAGTCGCCGCAGCCTTCGATGCGCAGAGGACGCCCCCGGCTGGCCCGAGCGCCTCCGGGCCATCGGCAGGCACCGTGAAACCACGGTGGGCCGGATCGGGAGAGCGAAGGCGGCGAACTGACAACCGCCAGGGGTCGGCATGAACAAAGGTGCGTTCACCCAGGTCGGGTCAGGCGGGAACACGGCGCGCCGGAACTCTCCGCCCCGATCCGCGACGCGGCACGACCTGTCGACGAGACCGTGGGGCTGAAAGCCTGCCGGGGGCGCCTCGCACGAACTGATCCGTCAGGATCCTGCAAGGCCGCAGCTGGCCGGCATCCCCCTGGAGGGAAGGGCGGTCCCCTCCCATCATGTGGCCGGGCGTGGCACGCGTGCGGCACCAGCGTCGGGAGTCCGTCAGGATGCCGGGGCTTATGCTCAGGTCCCGGCCCGGCGCCCTGCCCCATTCTCAGACAGGGCGGAGGTCGCGTACGGCGACGGGCTTCTCGGCCCGGGGGACGCCGGCGTAGGCGGGCGGGATGGCGGCGGCCTCGTAGCCGGTCGCGAAGATGAACGGCACGCCCATGTCGCGCAGCCGGTCGGCCACGGGCCAGGCCATCTGGCCCTGGAGATTGATGTCGAGGATGGCCATGGAAGGCGGAGGACCGCTCTTCAGCAGGTCAAGGGCCTCGGCCACCGTGGGGACCGGACCGAGGATCTCGGCGCCCTCGCGCTCCAGCTCCTCGCGCAGGTCCTTGGCCAGGATGTACTCGTCCTCCACGACGAGCACGCGACGACCCCGGAACGGGGACGCGGCCCAGCCTGCGCTCGGCGATTCCATCTCAGGCATAGGCGTCCTCCCTGGCTGGGCCGCCCCCGCCCTGCGTGGACGGGATGGGCAGCGTGATGGCGCGCCTCGCACCCCCCCGGGCGTGAGCGCGTAATCTGTCTTGGCGCCGAGCCGATGCGGCAACACGGTCGATCAACTCGCGCCCATGACCGCGGCAACGTGGGACGAGGACCTCCCTGCGGGCCGCGCGGAGACCGTTGGGCTCCGGCCTGGGGACGGCCACCCCGATCGCGCGACGGTCGACCCGCAGCCGCTGCACGCCGTCCGCGCCGGGCCCAAGGTTGCGAATGACGTCCATCCGTCCCTCACGCCGGGCAGCGCGAGGCACGTCGGCATGTCCTGATATGGCCATATCGGCCAGCACGGACGCGGCCTCCGACATCCCCGCTGACAACGCCCGGGAACCCGACGGATCCCGCAAGCGCGCGCAGTGCCTAGCCCAAACGCGGAAGGCCAGGCGCTCCTCACGTTCGCGCAGGGCGGGCACCCTCTCGGTCGCCGCGAACACAACCGCCATGACCCCAGCCGCCGCGTCCGCCCGGTCCCGCGCCGGGCCGAAGGGGCCGGTGAACCACGCTGCCTCCGCGCGCCTGTCGGGGTCCGGCACCCTGTGCCTGTCCTCCACGGTCATCGCCTCGCCCGCGTCCGCGCGGGAATGGACGGGGCAATTGCAAATCAGCTGGCCGAGGACGCCGGGGGCCTTGGCTCTCGCGAGCGGAAGGAGGAGCGTTGTCGTCTTGGCCGAACCCCGCCCTACCGGGCCAGCATGATGGGATAGCCTCTGGCACGCGTCAGGTCCACGGCGGGGCGCAGGCTCCGCCACCAACCCGCACTCGTCCAAGCCGAGTGGCCGCCCAGGCGTGATCACGAGGGCGGCGGGCCATCTCGCTGTCGCCCTGGGCCAGCCCGGGGCGGCGTCGTACCTTGTCACAACCCAGCCCTTCACTGAACAGCGGACCAAGCCCACCTAACCAGGGGTGAGGCGCGATGTTCCCTGCGGGTGGGCATTTCTGATAGGGCTCTCGACCCGCCGCACCGCAGGGCGTGCGACAGGCTTTCAACAGCCCGGCCATTGGCCTGGGCCGGCATGCCGTGGCCTTTCGTGAGATCGATTCGGCCGATTGGACCCGCGCCCTCGCGCCCGCCCGCAATGACGCCCTTCCCACCCTGGACGCGCGGTCTCGGGCATCTCACGCCACAGCACTCCCACGTACCGGCCCCAAGCGCGTCCGGGCGGCAGCATCGGCCGCAAGCCCGACGACGGCCAGCACAGCAGCCCGGCCCCTCGCGCCAAGGTGATGTCGGACTCGGTCGGAACTGCCACATTCCAAGTTCCACCGAGACGCCGGGGCTCTCAGGACCAAACGTCGGGCCGCCGTGCCTGGGGCACGCCACGTCTCCGACGCAGCGGCCAAGGGCGCCAGCCCCGCCCAGCGGGCACCCTGGAGTCAGGGACGCACCTCACCAGCAACAGCGAGAAAGCCGGCCACGTAGTCCGTCCCGAGGTCAGACCGGCGCAGGCCGACGTTGATGCTCTTCTGGAGTCCCCCCGCTCCGATGCCGAGCGTGGCGATGGGCATCCCCACCGCCATCTCTCGCAGGAGCCAGTCCGGCAGCACGCTCACGCCGCGCCCGGCCACGACCAGCTGGAGCATCAGGTCGAGGCTTTCGACCGGCACCCGGCGTCCGGGGCGGCAGGCGGCGGGGATCAGGAAGCGCGTATAGATGTCGAGCCGCTCGATCGGGACCGGCACGGTGAGCAGATCCTCTCCGGTCAGGTCCGATGGCTCGACGAAGGATCGTCCGGCCAGCGGATGATCGCTGCGGACCGCCAGCCTCAGTTCGTAGTCGAACACCGGCGCAAAGTGCAGATCCGGCCCCGCCACCGGGTCGGGCGTGACGAGCACGTCGATCTCGTGGTTCTGGAGGGCGGCCACGCCATCGAAGCGGAAGGCCGACCGAACCTCGAGATCCACGTCAGGCCAGGCGGCCAGATAGGGCGCGGTCACCCGCATCAGCCACTTCTCGCAAGGATGGCATTCCATGCCGATCCGCAACGCGCCCCGTCGTCCGCGCGCGATGTCGGCCAGCACGCGCTCGGCGTGCTCGAGCTCGGGCAGGAGGCGCTCGGCCAAGTCGAGGAGATACGCGCCAGCCTGCGTGAGCTCCAGGCTCCGGCCCTTCTTGCGCCAGACCCGGACCTGATGGCGGTCCTCCAGCTTCGCGATGGCATGGCTGATCGCGGACTGGCTCAGGTTCAGGCGGTCGGCGGCGGCCGTCACGCTTCCTGCGCGGCTGACCTCCCGGATCAGGGCCAGATGCTGACGGTCGAGCATTATGCACATCCTTCATGCATGCATGAGATCATGCCATTTCTGCTCATGCTGGACCTCTGGTAGGCCCGGGTCAACGTCCCCTTGCCGCCTCCGGCCCCACCGAGGTTCCCGATGAACGTTGCCGGCCACCTGAACTGCTTCGACGAGGTGATCGACCGCCGCACGTCGCATTCCATGAAGTGGGATGGCGCGAAGGCGATGCTCGCCCCGGACGAGGCTGCCGCCGATCCGCTGCCGATGTGGGTGGCCGACATGGACTTCCGCGCGCCGCAGCCGGTGATCGACGCGCTGGTGGAGGCCTCACGGCAGGGCGTCTTCGGCTACCCGAACGGCAGCCCGGCCAGTTGCGTCGCGGCCGTGGTCGGCTGGCAGGCGCGGCGCTTTGGCTGGGAGGTCGCGCCCGAGTGGGTCGTCCAGACCTCGGGCGTCATCACGGCGATCAAGATCATCCTTCAGGCCTTTTCCGGCCCCGGCGACGGCGTGCTGATCCAGCCGCCGGTCTATGGGCACTTCCGCGACGACGCGCTGCTGAACGGCCGCATCCCCCACCCTGCGCCGCTGGTGCGGACCGAGAGCGGCTACCGTTACGACGAGGCGGCGTTCGAGGCGGCGATCCGCCCGAACACCCGGATCTTCCTCCTGAGCCATCCGCACAACCCGACCGGCACCGTCTGGACCGAGGCCGAGCTGCGCAGCATGGGCGAGATCTGCGCCCGGCATGGCGTCCTGGTTGTCTCGGACGAGATCCATCAGGACCTCATCATGGCCCCGGAACTGCGGCACGTGCCCTTCGCCAGCCTGGGCGAGGGGTTTGCCCGGAACAGCATCACCTGCACCGCGCCCAGCAAGACCTTCAACCTGCCGGGGCTGCAATGCGCGAACATCTTCATCCCGGACCGGCGGCTGCGGGAGGGGTTCCGGCGCCAGCAGGACCGCAACATGGCCCCGCTGGTGAACGTCATGGGCCTTGTCGCCGCCGAGGCCGCCTACACCCACGGCGAGCCCTGGCTCGAGGAGCTTCTCCCTTACGTGCGGGCGAACCATGCCCACTTCGCGGCGGCGGTCAGCGGCCTGAACGCCGGCCTCCGCGTGCTGCCGGCGGACTCGCTCTATCTGGCCTGGATGGACTGCCGGGGGCTCGGCCTGGACGCCGAGGACCTGAACAGGTTCATGCTGACCCAGGCCCGTCTCTGGCTCGACAAGGGTCAGAAGTTCGGGCCCGAAGGGGAGGGGTACATGCGCATCAACTTGGGCTGCCCCCGAGCGACCTTGGACGAGGCGATCGCCCGATTGACCTGCGCCATTGGGGCTCTGCGGCCCCGGCGGGAGCAGGCGGCATGAGGGCGACGTATCATGCCATGCAGGTGGCGGCACCCGGCCGGTTCGAGATCGTCGAGCGGCCCGTGCCCCGTCCCGCGCCGGGCGAGATCCTGATCGCGGTCGAGGCCTGCGGCATCTGCGACGCCGACGCGAGCAACATCGAGAAGGCCGATCCGGCGGCTCGCTGGGTCCCGGACCATGCGGTGGTGGGCGGCGAGCGCGGGAGGGTCGGCTCGATCACCGGCTCGCCCTACGAGAGCGAGCGCACGGTCGACTTCAGCGTGCTGACCGGCGTGCGGCCCCTGATCGACGTGCTGCCCCTGGAGCGCGCCCAGACGGCCTATGACAGAATGAGATCCGGCGACGCCACGTTCCGGATGGTGCTGACCATGGGGGATTCGACCGATGCTCATCAATGACGACCTGACCAAGACTGTCCTGGTTCAGGCAGGCCGGCTCGACTGGGTGCCAAGCCCGGCGGCCGGGGTGGACCGCAAGATGCTCTACCGCGAAGGCGGCGAGGTCGCGCGGGCCACCTCCCTCGTCCGCTACGCCCCGGGCAGCGCCTTCCCCGCTCATGTCCACTCGGGCGGCGAGGAAATCCTCGTGCTCGAGGGCACCTTCCAGGACGAGCACGGCGACTATCCGGCGGGGAGCTACTTCCGCAACCCGCCCGGGACCTCGCACAGCCCGGCGGCGGCCGAAGGCTGCGTGATCTTCGTGCGCCTCTGGCAGCACCGCGAAGGCGACCACGCCCAGATCGTGCGCCAGCCCGGCGAGGGCGAGGCCGTCCCCCTGCGCGATGGCGCGACCGCCGCACGTGTCCTCTTCAACGACGGCGCCGAACGGGTCTCGGTCGAGCACTGGCGTCCCGATGCGTCGGTGACCGTCGAGAATGGCCGCGGCCTTGAGTTCGTCGTGCTGTCGGGCCGCCTGACGCTGAACGGGACCCAGGCACCTGCGCCGAGCTGGGGCCGGCTGCCCGCCGGGCAGGCGCTGACGGCCGCGGTCGGTCCCGAAGGGGCGCAGGTCTGGCTCAAGGACGCCCCGCTCCGGCACCCCGATGTCCTGCCGATGCCCGGCAATTCCTGATGAGGTCTGACCGAATGACTCTGCACACCCAAGTCGCCATCGTCGGCGGCGGACTGGCCGGGCTGAGCGCCGCGCGCCTCCTGCATCGGGCCGGCGTGTCCGTTCTCGTCCTCGAGGCGCGCGACCGGATCGGGGGCCGCATCCAGACCGTGGACGAACAGGGCCGCCCCGCTTCGGATGGCTTCGACCTGGGCGCCTCCTGGGTCTGGCCCGAGGCGCAGCCCGCGCTGGCCGCGCTCGTGGCCGAGCTGGGTCTGGCGCTCATGCCCCAGCACGGCGAGGGCGACGTGGTGTTCCACCGCATGTCGCGCGAGGCGCCCCAGCGGTTCCGGCGCGCGGGGGACGCACCGGCCGACCCGTCAATGCGCGTGGTGGGCGGCACGGGGGCGCTGGTGGCCGCGCTGGCCCGCGACCTGCCCGAGGGCTGTGTCAGGCTCGGGGCGCGGGTGACGGCCATGACGTTGGGCGAGGACGGGGTGCGCTTTGCGGTCGAGCACCCGGACGGGACCGCGGAGGCCGTGACCGCCGACCGCGTCATCGCCGCGCTGCCGCCCCGGCTCCTGGAGGCCACGGTCACCTTCAGCCCCGCGCTGGACGAGGCCACGGCCCGGCGCTGGCGCGACACGCCCACCTGGATGGCGCCGCATGCCAAGTTCTTCGCGGTCTACGACCGTCCCTTCTGGCGCGAGGCGGGGCTGTCGGGCACCGCCCAAAGCCTCGTGGGACCGCTCGTGGAGATCCACGACGCCACCACCGCCTCGGGTCAGGCGGCGCTTCTCGGCTTTCTGGGCGTCGGGGCGGGAAGCCGCGCCGCCATGGGCGAGGCCGCGCTGACGGAGGCCTGCCTGGGCCAGCTCGAGCGCCTCTTCGGCGAGGCCGCCGGGCACCCCCGCGCCGCATGGATCGCCGACTGGGCCACCGAGCCGCTGACCACCACGGCGCGCGACCTCGGCGACGGCGGCCATCCCGCCCCGGCCCCCGGCCCCTGGGTCGAGGGCCCCTGGGCCGCGCGCCTCACGCTCGCGGGAAGCGAAACGAGCCCTACCGATCCAGGCTACGTGAACGGCGCCATCGAGGCGGCGCAACGGGCTGCGGACGCACTGGGGATCAAGGGGTAAGGGGACGCCGCGCAAGGGGCTCCGTCCAGTTCTCGGGCTACCCGCAACCGGGATCACGCTCGACCTTCGAACAAGATCGAGACCGCTGAGCCCGGCTCGCGCCCGGGGAACGGAACGGCCGCAAGCCCCGTCCATGCGCACTGGGCCACCGCAGGTTGTCAGCCCCCGGGGTCACCCCTGACGGTTGGCCATGCCTCAAGGAAGGGCCGAACGGCCCTCCGCCGGGTTGGCCTGCAAAGGCGGTCAGCCCCGGACTTCCTGCACGCACCGCCCTCTCCATCGTCTCCACGGTTCGCCGACCTGACGACGAAGGCCCGGGTTCGGATGCAAGGCTGGCGGCTAGGCACGATCTTCCCTGGCGGCGCGGCATCCCACACGCACCCGAACGCCCTGCGGACCATCTCCGAGCCATGCCGAGCGGACTGGCAGCGGGCCCGCGAAGTCCGACATCGTCCAGGGGAGCACAATGAACCCGCAGGCTCGATCCGTCATCCGTGGCCCAAGGCGCCCGATAAGTTCGCCGGTCAGCAAACCCGCCACGGCGCGACCGCCAGCGATGGCGCCCGTTCCTTTTCGATCAATTCTCCTGTTGATTGGAAATTAAGCATCCTGCCTTTCAGGGCGTCGTCCTTAGCTCTTCATTAGAACTTCTTTGCAAATCTGGCTGAGCCATTCGGCCGGATCTCAAAGCTGCATTGCAGGCGACGATAGCGATTCGCCTCTCGCGACGTCGTGACCACCGGCTGAACTCCACTCAGCAGGATCGGCTCGGACGCCGACGGAGAAATCAGACTTGCGCAGCGCAACCCCACACGGCCGAAGCCTATTCCAAAGCGTCTCGGCAAGGATGTTGATGATCCAATCCACTACGGTGGTGGCCATGGTGATCATCTCTGTTGTCGGCCATTTCGGCAGCAATGCGATCACGGCACGCATGCGATCGATCCAGGAGGATCGTGTCATGCCCATGGTCGAGCTCAAGCATGTCCACGACAGTTACGCCGTCGAGATGCCGCTGGCTCTCAAGGAAGCCTTGGACGGCGACATGACCTGGGAGATGGCCGATCAGAAGATCGCAGCGGCGCTCCAGCAAGGTTCGTCGGATTGGGACGCCTATGCCGCGACCTACCTGACCGAGGATGAAAAGCGCATGGTGGCCGACGCCGTCGGCTACAAGGCTGACGCCGACAATGCCGCCGGGCAGCTTCAGTCCATCGTGAAATCGCACGATCAGGGCGCGGCCCGCAGGCTCCTTGATGACGTGTACTACGCGCAGACCAAGCCCTTCCGCGAGGCTCTGGGACAGCTGACGACATACCAGGAGCAGGAGGCCTCCCGGTTGACGGCCGAAGCCCTGGACCTGTCCCGGACCATCGCGCTGGGCACCGCCGGGCTTTCCATTCTGTTCGTGGCATTGGCGCTGGCGCTGGTGCTGTTCTATGGCGCTCGCCTGCGCCGGAACCTGAGCGGGGCCGCGCGTCTGGCCGAGGCCGTCTCGTCGGGCGACCTGCGCACGACGGTCGACGTGACCTCGCGCGACGAGGTGGGCCAGGTTTGCCAGGCGCTGAACGGCATGGTGGAACGGCTGCGCGAGGTGGCCTCGGAGGCCGGCGACAACGCCCGCCAGGTGGCGAGCGGCGCGGTGGAGATGGCGGCCACATCCACCCAGCTGAGCCAGGGTGCGACCGAGCAGGCGTCCTCCACCGAGGAGGCGTCCGCCTCCGTCGAGCAGATGGCGGCCAACATCAAGCAGACGGCCCACAGCGCCCAGGAGACCGAGGCCATCGCCCGCTCCTCGGCCGAGCGGGCCCGGACGGTGGGCGAGACCACGGGCCGCGCCATGGCCGCCATGAAGACGGTGGCCGAGCAGGTCCTCATCATCCAGGAGATCGCGCGCCAGACCGACCTGCTGGCGCTCAACGCGGCTGTGGAGGCAGCCCGCGCGGGCGAGCACGGGCGCGGCTTTGCCGTGGTTGCCTCCGAGGTGCGAAAGCTTGCCGAGCGCAGCCAAACGGCTGCGGGCCAGGTGAGCCAGCTGTCCGGGCAGACGCTGCGCGAGGCCACGGCCGCCGGCGAGAGCCTGGAGGCGCTCCTGCCCGAGATCGAGCGCACGGCCGATCTGGTGGCGCAGATCGCCAATGCCAACCAGGAGCTGGCCACCGGAGCCGCGCAGGTGAACACGGCCATCATACAGCTCAACGAGGTCACGCAGCAGAACAGCGCCGCCTCCGAGCAGGTCTCGACCACCGCCGAGCAACTGGCCCAGCAGGCTGATGCGCTGCGCGCCACCGTGGCGTTCTTCCGCACCGCCGACGGGGACGTGGTCGCAGCCGCTCCGGCCCCGGTTGCACCGGCAAAGGTCGCTGCACGATCCAGCGCCCGCCGACCGACGCGCCCGGTGGGCTTTGCCCTCGAGATGGGCCCGGGCCAGGACGAGTTGGACGCCCATTTCACCCGGGCGGGCCGCGCAGCCTAAGGCGCGCCCGAGGCGACGCTCGCCTGGGCCAACCGCTTCCGTCGGCCGGATATCCGGCTCACGAGCGGCGCGCCGATTTCCAGGAGGCCCTCGCGGATCGGCTGCGCCCTCAACCGCCTCGACCAGGTCGAACGGTTCCGTCAGGTGTTCTCATAGGTCGCACACAGTTGCTGGGACGTGGTGCGACAGTTGGGCAACGGGCATCTGGCTACCCGCCGAGGATGCCTGCCTCTGCCGGCCGCGACGCATCGATCAGCGCCTGCACCAGCGGGTTCGGGAACCGCCGCTCCACGGTGACCGCGTAGAACGGCTCAGAGATGCCGAGTGGGAACGGCGCCTCCGCGAGAAGGCCGGCCCCCAGCTCATCGGCGAGAACCACCGCCGGAACGACAGCCAGCCCCGCGTCCTCGCGCGCGAGCAGGCGCACCATAGCCATGTCGTCCACCTCCGCGGCGATTCGAGGGCGCACCTCCAGCCGTGCGACGAGGCTGTCGAATCCCGTGCGGATCGAGCTCTCGGTTGGCAGGATCACCGGCTCGGCCATGAGAACGTCCCGCAGCGAACCATGCGCGACCCGCGCCGGCGTGCCAAAGAGGCTCACCGTCTGGTCAGCGATCTTGTGGATCAGGAGAGGGCTTTCTCCGGCTGGCGGGGCGTTGGTCAGCACGACGTCCAGCGACAGCGCGTGGAGCGCGTCCAGCAACTCCCGCCCAGAGCCCGAGCGGAGCACGATCTCTACGTCCCCGCGGCCCAGGACAGGCCGCAGGAAGCCCATCTGGAAGTTCCGCGACAGCGTGGATTGCGCCCCGATGCGAAGGGCTTGCTGCGTGCCGCCGCGCCGGGCGAGCGTCGCCACGAGCTCCTCGCCGACGCCGAAGATGGCATCGGCGTGATCGAGGGCGATCCGCCCCGCCTCGGTCAGGTGGAGTTGCCGGCCCCGCCGTTCGAAGAGGTCGTGGCCGAGCCGGGCCTCGAGCTGACGGATCTGCACCGACAGGGCCGACTGGGTGACGTTCAGCTTCTCGGCGGTGCGCGTAAGGTTCCCGTCATGAGCAACCGCCCGGAAGTAACGCAGGTGGTGGTAGTTCAGCTCGCCCATGGTTTAGATTTATCGAACGATCAAGAAAATACAATGCATTTTTAACGGGGACGCGGAACGTCTACGTCCGGGGCAGGCCACCGAAGGAACCCTGTCGTGCTCCTGCTCCCCCTTCTCGCCCCGCTTCTTCTCGTTGCGATGGCCATCGACCTTCTGCTCCGACCCCCGCCCCGTGCCGGTCGGCGCCTCCGCTGGCCCGAGGCGGCTGCACTCGGCGCGATGATCCTGGGCGTCGCCTCGGCCATATGGCTCGCGCGTCATGGGCCAGCCACGAGCCCGCTCATCGGCGGTGGCGGGCTTGGCCTCTCTGTCCGGCTCGATGCGGTAAGTGTCACGATGCTCCTCCTTGTGGCGTTCGTGGGCTGGGTCGTCCTGCGCTTTTCCGCGATCGCGCTGGACGGCGAGCCCCGGCAGGCCGCCTTCCTGGCCTGGATGAGCCTGGCCCTCGCCGCCGTGCTGGGCCTCGTCACCGCGGGCAACCTCGGGCAACTGGTGCTCGCCTGGGCTGCCGTGGGCGTGGCAGTTGACCGCCTCCTCCTCTTCTACCCCGAACGCCCGGCGGCCCGCCGTGCAGCTCGGAAGAAGGCGCTGACCGGCTTGATCAGCACCATCTCTCTTGCCACAGGCGCGGGCCTTCTCTTGGTGGCCTACGGCACCGGGGATGTCGCAGAGATCCTCGGGCAAGCCCGCGAGGGCCACGTCCCCCCGGCCGCTCTCTGGGCCGCGGGCGCCTTTAGCCTGGCGGCGGTGTTCAAGTCCGCGCTGGTCCCGACCCACGGCTGGCTGACCGAGGTGATGGAAGCGCCCACCCCCGTCTCGGCCCTGCTCCATGCCGGCGTGGTCAATGCCGGGGGCTTCCTGCTGATCCGCTTCGCCGACGTGCTCCTCGCGGCGCCGGGCGTGCTGGCCGTGCTGGCGCTTCTGGGTGGGTTCAGCGCGCTTCTGGCGGCGGTGGTGATGCTGACCCAGCCGGCGGTCAAGACGGCCCTCGCCTGGAGCACCTGCGCGCAGATGGGCTTCATGGTGCTGCAATGCGGGCTCGGGCTGTTCCCGCTGGCACTCCTGCACATCGTGGCGCACTCGCTCTACAAGGCCCACGCCTTCCTCGCCTCGGGCCGGGCCGTGGACGCCGTGGCCGCGATCCGGCGGCCCGGTCCAGTCGCCGTGCCGGGAGCCCGCCCCATCCTCCAGGCGTTCGGTCTGGCCTTGGGCCTTTACGTCGTGCTCGGCCTTGCCGTCGGCCTGGCGAGCAAGCCGCCGCAGGCCATCGCGCTGGGGAGCATCCTCGTCCTCGGCGTGGCCTATCTGATCGCCCAGGGACTTGCCGACGCCGCGCCCCGGGCGCTGACCCGCCGGACGCTGGCCATGTCGGTCGGCGCCACCCTGGCCTACTTCGCGCTCCAGACCGGCGCCGAGGCCCTGACGGCCGGCACCCTGCCGCCCACTCCCGAACCCGATGCGCTCGGCTGGGCCGTCCTGGTCCTGGCCGTCGCAACCTTCGGCGTCGTCGCCGTCGCGCAAGCGGCCCTGCCGCTCTGGGCCGGGCACCCGGCCGCGGCGGGCCTCCGGGTCCATGTCGCGAACGGTTTCTACCTCAACGCTCTCACCAACCGCTGGCTCGGCGGCTGGTCCCTGTCCAATCCGCCCAAGGATATCCGGCCATGATCCCTGCGTCCGCCCTGCCCGGCCCCGTGCTCGAACTCGTTGCTGTCGCCGAGGAGGCCGGGCGGCAGGTTCCACCTGCCTTCCCGCTGGAGGCGACGGTCGCCGTGAACCCGTTCCTCGGCCAGGTCGGGGAGAGCCGCGCGACCGCCTCCGCCCGTCTGGCGAGGGTCGCCGGGGTCTCGCTCGCGCAGCCCCGGGCGACCTATGCGCGTATGATCGCGGAAGGCGAGATCACCGATGCGGACCTCGCGGCGGCGCTCGCTGTGACCGGCCTGCCCGGGACGCCCGCCAGCCTCCGTGCCGCCGCCGGCCGTCCGACGCCCGCGCTCATGCCGCTGCCGACTGTGGCCGACCTTGCTGCCCGCGTCTCCGGGATCGACTGGCCCGGCCTGGTCGCCGAACGCATCGGGCTCTGGGCGGCGGGACACTTCGACCGCGGGCAGACGCTCTGGCCTGCCCCGCGCATCGGCGCCTTTGCGTCTTGGCACGGTTTTGCTGGCCATGACCTGACGCCCGAGATCGCAGGCCTGCGGGGCTTCGCGGCTCGGGTCGCGGCACTGGCTCCGTCGGCCTGCGCCGCCCTTGCCGAGGGCTCCGATACCCTTGGCCTCGGCCCGGACACCGCGCCGACTGCGTTCCACCGCCTCCACATGGCGCTGGGCGGGTGGTCGCAGCTCGCGCGCGGCCTCGACTGGCAGGCGGGCCTGGAGGGGCGGCACGACGGCTCCCTCCTGGACCTCCTCGCGATTCGCCTCGTATGGGAGGCCGCGCTCCTGGACCGGTACCGCGACGAGGTGGCGGCCGACTGGACCCGCACCCTCGTGGAGCACGCGAGACCGCTCGTGCCCAGCGAGGACCAGCTCATCGACCTCGCGCTCCAGGAGGCGGCCGACCGTGCGGCCGAGCGCTGGCTGACCGAGAAAATGGCGGCCCCGGCCCCGACCTCGACGGCCAGCCGGCCCGCAATCCAGGCCGTCTTCTGCATCGACGTGCGCTCCGAGGTGTTCCGCCGCGCCCTTGAGACGGCCGATCCCGGGATCGCCACGCTGGGTTTCGCCGGCTTCTTCGGTCTGGCCGCACATCACCGCCCCATGGCCTCGGACCTGGCCGAGGCGCGGGGCCCGGCCCTCATCCCGACCGTGGTGCAGAGCACGTCCTCGGCCGCGTCCGCCGCCACCACCCAACTCCGCCTGCACCGCCGCGCCGTGCGGGCCTGGGGCCGGTTCCAGACGGCCGCCGTGTCGTCCTTCGCCTTCATCGAGGCGGCGGGACCGCTCTACGCCGCCAAGCTGGTGCGGGACGCGCTGGGCCACCCCGCCCAGACCAGGCCGGAGCCGGCCCCGGTGCTCGACCTGGCCCCGGGCGAGAGGATCACCGCCGCAGCCAGGATCCTGCGAGCGATGTCGCTGACCCGGGACTTCGCGCGGGTCGTGCTGCTGGCCGGGCATGGCTCGACGGTCACGAACATGCCCCACGCCAGCGCGCTTCAATGCGGGGCCTGCGGCGGACATGCGGGGGATGTGAACGCGCGCCTCCTTGCCGGGCTGCTGAACGAGCCCGCCACTCGCGCCGGCCTGCGGGAGGTCGGGATCGAGATCCCGGCGGACACCCTCTTCGTCGCGGGGCAGCACGACACGGTTTCGGACGCGCTGCGCCTCTTCGACGACCATCCCGCACCCGGCCATGCCCAAGATCTCGCCCGCCTCCATGACGCTCTTGCCACCGCCGGACGGCTGGCGCGGACCGAGCGCGCGGCGCGCCTTCCCCGCGCCGCCAACCCCGAGACCCTGCGCCGGCGGGGTGCCGACTGGGCCGAGCTCCGTCCCGAATGGGGCCTGGCCGGGTGCAGCGCCTTCATTGCCGCGCCGCGTGCCCGCACGGCCGGATGGGATCTCGGGGGGCGCGCGTTCCTGCACAGCTACGACTGGCGGGGCGACGACGGCTTCGCCGCGCTCGAGCTGATCCTGACGGCCCCCGTTGTCGTGGCAAGCTGGATCGCCCTCCAGTATCACGGCTCGGCCGTGGCGCCCGAGGTCTTCGGCGCCGGCAACAAGCTCCTGCACAACGTCACCGGAGGGCTGGGGGTCGTGGAGGGCAATGGCGGGCTGCTGCGCGTGGGCCTGCCCTGGCAGTCGGTCCACGACGGCGACCGGCTCCGGCACGAGCCCGGCCGACTCGTGGTGGTCCTTGAGGCTCCGCCCGAGGCCATCTCGGCGGTGCTTGAGCGCCACCCGGACGTGCGGGCCCTCTTCGACAACGCCTGGCTCTCGCTTTACGCCATGCACGGCGGGACCCGAGGCCTGCTCCGGCATGAGGCGGGAAGATGGGTCCCGGCCGGCATGGACGTGGACATGCCTCGTCAGGTCGCCTGAATGATTGCAGATGCAGCCCCACCCGGATCGCGCAATGGATCCGGCGTCGCTGGAAGGCGTCGCTGGTTATCAGGTTTAACCATAGAGCATGGGGATTAGTGGCGGAGAGACAGGCCGCCAAAAACCTGTATCAGGCTGTCGCAGTCCGTCGCGCATAGCCTTATGATGCTTCAATATAATCCAGCCACCCTATAGAATTCCGTTGCAGTCAGTTGCACCCATCCGCATATCCTATGGAGGGTATTATGGCGGGTAACGGGATGCCAAAGGTCGCACGAGAAATGAGCGCTGTGGAGGTCAAGCGCCTCCGTCATCCCGGCGGGAGCGGCAACACCGTGTTCCCGGTGGGCGGAGTGCCGGGGCTCATGCTGCAAGTTACTCCGGGTGGCGGACGGACGTGGCTCCTGCGGACCATGGTCGGGGAGCGGCGGCGAGAGATCGGCTTGGGCGGCTACCCCGAGGTTTCTCTATCCGACGCCAGGACGAAAGCTCGGGAGGCGCGTCTGATGATCCGGGCCGGCGTCGATCCCGTGGAGCAGCGCAAGGCGGCCCGCTCTGCTCTGACAGCCGCTCAGCGTCGAGGGCTGACGTTCTCGGCTGCGGTGGACCGCTACCTTCCGAGCAAGGAAGGGGAGTTCCGTAATCCCAAGCATCGAGCGCAATGGCGCTCCACCTTGGACACCTACGCGAAGCCCGTGCTGGGTGACATGCTGGTGCAGGACATCGAGGTTGCCCACGTCTTATCCGTGCTGGAGCCGATCTGGCTGACCAAGACCGAAACGGCAACTCGGCTGCGGGGCCGAATCGAGGCCGTTCTGGCTTGGGCCACGGTCGCGGGGCACCGCAAGGGCGAGAACCCGGCGCGATGGAAGCACAACCTGTCGGCCCTTCTGCCCAAGCCCGACAAGGTAGCGAAAGCGGAGAGCTACCCGGCTGTCAGCCTCAAGGATGCGCCCGCTTGGTTCGCAACTCTGCGCGCGCGGGACGGCATGTCGGCGCGGGCGCTGGAGTTCGCAGCGATGACAGCTGTGCGGTCGGGCGAGGTCCGGGGCGCGCTCTGGTCCGAGGTCGATCTGGACGAAGCCATGTGGACAATTCCGGCTGAGCGCATGAAGGCGGGCCGGGAGCATCGCGTGCCGCTCACGCGCGAGGCAGTGGCCCTTCTACGCGCCCTGCCCCGGCAGGAGAGTAGCCCTCTGGTGTTCCCCGCCCCGCGCGGCGGTGCGCTGTCGGACATGAGCCTGTCGGCCGTCATGCGCAGGATGCACGCAGATGCCGTGAAAGCGGGCGAGTCCGGTTGGCTGGACAGCCGGACCGGGCAACCAGCCGTGCCGCATGGGCTGCGTTCCACGTTCCGTGACTGGGTGGCCGAGCGGACGACCTACCCGTCCGATATGGCCGAGATTTCCTTAGCGCACACGGTCGGCAGCGAAGTCGAGCGGGCATATCGGCGGAGCGACATGGTCGAGAAGCGTCGCTGCATGATGCGTGACTGGTCGGACTTCTTGGCTGCTTCACGACACAGCAATGTAAATGTGGCGAGGATATCGGCTTGAGCCTCTACCGAGTCTGTAACTGTCAGGCTACCGGATGCTACCGATGCGCAGTTGACTATGTCGTTCGACAGTTCGACGGCAATCCAAACTGCGAATGTCGCCGCAGGGCTGGCCCATTCTGCATTGATTGCGAAGCAAGGATGTACAGCGACGGAAGAGAATTGATTGTTGAATTTGGGAAGGCCACGCCGCCGTATCGATCACTGACGTCGCTGTATGCGGGCATCGCGGGCTCCCGCGGAGATAGCATTGAGCACGCTATCATTATGGACACCAAGGATAGAGAAAGGGCGGCAGCAAATCTTCTCCAGTCGGCTGAGCATGACCCTCTGGCCCATGATGCCTTGCTTCGCATAGTTGCCGATTGCGCCAAATATGGAAGGTTAGTGCCCGAACAGATGCGTGAGTGGGCATTCCTGGCGCTCACGGGCCAGCTAGAAAGGCCAAAGCAGAAAGGAAAGTATCCGTTCGCCACGATAGATAGAGATCGAGCAATCTCGACGTTGATTTCTGAAGTGGTGCAATGGCGCGGGCTGAAAGCAACATCAGCCGATGAGGAGCGGGGCACAAGCGCCTGCCATGCTGTAGCTGAAGGGCTCGGCCTCCTGCGACTACAGCCGGACAGCTATTCAGCAGTCAAACGGGTCTGGACCCAAAGAAGGCGCCGCCGCCCTAACCCGTCATTTCTTCGGCACCTTGGAAGTTCGGATGGGTAAAAACCCACACCGGAGTTGATCCACGACAGTGCCCGTCCGCCCGCATCATGTTGCAGTTCATCGCAATCGTTCGAGATGTACAGAAATGGCCGAGGCATATCTAGCTGACACGCAACTCGCTACGCGTTATGGCGTTCACCGCACAACACTGTGGCGTTGGGTCAAGGCGGACCCCGCCTTTCCAAAACCCATTTCCCTGTCACCCGGCTGCACCCGCTGGAAGCTGGCGGAGATTGAAGCTTGGGAGGCGGCAAGGACCGCCGCCTGACAGAAACCGCCACCCGAGCGACCGGGCGGCGGCGTATCTGTTACGGCGGTGGACGCCCCGAGAGGTAACGCACGAACGCCCGTCGCTCAAGCCAAAGAGGCTTTGAGCATGTCCAGTCCCGGCGGCTGGTACTCCAGCCCGACCCAGGTCTATTGTGCTTGTTGCGCCCTTCTCGAAGGCCGGACCAACGATCACCGCACGGAGTTTCGGGAGGTGCGTGGCTGGCGGCTGGCCGCGTCCTGCCATCGCCTGAAATCTCGTTATGGCCGGCGGATCCTTTGCGACCTGCATCGCACGGCTCTGCGTTTCCCGCCCTCCGCCCGTGCGCTGGCCGCGGAGGGCGAGGCATGATGGCTCTGCGCAACGCCCGCCTGCGTCATCGCTTCGGCCTCACGACAGCCCAGGCGACCCTAGTCGCTCTCCTGGCCTATGGTGAAGGGGGCGACGAATGAGCGACGCCCGCACCCTGACCCGGGCGATGGGCGGGCGCTGGCACGGCCGCTACGGGCTCGCACGCTGCCCCGCCCACGATGACCGCTCGCCCAGCCTCAGCCTGTCCACCGGCGCGGACGCACGCCTTCTGTTGCGCTGCCACGCGGGATGCGAGTTCTCGGACATCCTAGGTGCCCTGCGCGGCCTCGGGCTGCTTGGGACAGGGGACGTTCAGCCTCAATCGGATCTGACAGCGTCGGCCCGTTGGGAGGCTGAGGAGCGTGCCGACGCCCAGCGCCGGGCAGCGCAGGCCCTGGCCGCATGGCAGGAGGCTGGCCCCATCACGGGCACCCCGGCCGAGACCTACCTGCGGGCGCGGGGCATCACCTGCGCCCTGCCACCCTCTCTGCGCTTCCACCCGGAGGCCTGGCATCCAAGTGCCCGGCGCTGGCCCGCCATGGTGGCGCTCGTGGAGGGAGGGGACGGGCCTGCCGTTCACCGGACCTACCTGCGCCCGGATGGGAGCGGCAAGGCCGACGTGGAGCCCACGAAAGCGATGCTGGGGAGCGTGCGCGGCGGGGCTGTGCGCCTCGCCGGCGGACCTGGGCCGCTCGTGGTGGCGGAGGGGATCGAGACGGCCCTGAGCCTCGCCAGTGGCCTTCTGCGCGGCCCAGCGACGGTCTGGGCAGCCCTGAGCGCCTCGGGCTTCACCAGCCTGCGCCTTCCACCCGAGCCCGGCGAGTTGATCGTGGCCATGGACGGCGACCAGGCGGGGCAGAAGGCGGGGGACTACCTCGCCCGCCACGCCGCGCGCCTGGGCTGGTCCGTGAGCCTGCTGCCCGCGCCCGAGGGGCGCGACTGGAACGACATATTGCAGGAAAGGACCGCCGCATGACGGTCGTGCAACCGATCCCCTTCCGGCCGGAGGGGCCACAACCGCTGGTGCGCGACGTGCCGCCCGGCCGCCCTTATCCTCTCGAGGCGCTGGGGCCGCTGCGGGCAGCTGTGGAGGCTGTGCAGGCCATGACCGGAGCCCCCATGGCCATCCCCGCGCAATCGGCCCTGTCTGTGGCGTCTTTAGCCGTGCAGGCCCACGCCGATGTCGAGGCGCTGGGCGGGCCTGCGCCCTTGTCGGTTTATGCCCTCACCATTGCGGAGAGCGGGGCGCGCAAGTCGTCATGCGACCGTCCCCTCATGGAAGGCCTGCGCGAGCATGAGCGCGAGGCCAACCGCGCCCTGCGCGAGGAGGTCACGGCCTGGCAGAACCGGCACGCGCTCTGGAAGGGCGAGCGCGAGCGAATCCTGACTGAGGCCAAGCGGGGCAAGGGCGAGAAGCGGACAGCCGCGCAAGCCGATCTGGCCGCGCTGGGCGCAGAGCCCGCCGCGCCCCCGTCGCAGGACCGCACCGTGACCGAGCCCACCTTCGAGGGCCTGACCCGGCTCTTTGCTCAGGGGCAGCCGTCGCTTGGCATCTTTTCGGATGAGGGCGGGCAGTTCCTGGGCGGGCACGGCATGGGAGCCGAGAACCGGCAAAAGACCCTGGCCGCCCTCAACGATCTGTGGGGCGGCAACCCGATCCGGCGCACGCGCGCGGGTGAAGGCTCCTACACGCTCTTTGGCCGGAGGCTGGCGGTTCACCTCATGGTGCAGCCGGTGGTGGCGCGCGCGTTCATGGCCGACAGTCTGGCGGGGGGCACCGGCTTTCTGCCGCGCTTCCTGATTTGTGAGCCGCCCAGCACCATCGGTCGGCGCCTGTCCGCGACGCTGAGGACGGACCCTCGGCCGGTTGAGGCCTTTGCCCAGCGGCTGCGAACCATTCTGGCCCAAGCCATGCCGATGACGGACCCGGACACCCGCGAGCTGACCCCTCGCCACCTGCCGCTGGCGACTGAGGCTCGCGCGCTGCTGGTGCGCTTCTCGGATGAGGTGGAGACCCGGCAGGCGCCTGGCGGCGACCTGGCCCACGTCACGGGCTACGCCAGCAAGTCGGCCGAGCAGGCGGCACGCATTGCGGGCGTGCTGACCCTCTGGGGTAACTTGGGCGCAGGCGAGGTGCAGCCCGACACCATGGCCGACGCCATCGCGCTTGCCGACTTCTACCTGTCCGAAGCCGCCCGACTGGCGGACGGCGCCGCCATGGCTCCCGAGGTGGAGCAGGCCGAACGGCTGCGGCGCTGGCTCGTCGAGACTTGGCGCGAACCCGAGGTGCTGCCCAGCGACATCCTGCGATATGCCCCGGTCCGAGCATTGCGGGACCGCCCGACGGCCAGCAAGGCAACGGCACGGCTGGTGGAGGCGGGCTGGCTGGTGACGCTGGAGCAAGGTGCGACCGTGCGCGGCAAGAGTCGAAGGGAAGCCTTCCGCGTCGTCCGGGAGGCGTCCGAATGAACGACGCTCTCATGACCGTGGCGAGCGACGTGGCGGCAGGGAGCCGTGCTATTCGTGCGACCCGTGCTAATCCACCCACCTCTGCGCCGCCCGAAATCGCACGAATAGCACGAATAGCACGTGCACGGGGTTGCCGAGCCCCGTGCCACACCGTGGCTAGGCCGTGCGAAAGGGCTATGGCTTATCGGAGGTCCCGCTGGCGCGTGGAGCGAGCCCAGCGCCTCTTTGGTGGAGCAGCAACGGCTGCCGGACCGACAGTCCCACGTCTCGCGCGGATGGTTGTTGAGTGGCCCGCCTCAGCCTTGGCAATGATCCACGAACGGAACGCGGCATGAGCCAGGGTAAGGGTGCAACCGTCCTGACCGGGGCGGCGCTGCGGGCGCACCGCAAGGCCGCTGGGCTCTCGCAGGTCCGCCTTGCGGCGCTGTGCGGCCTGAGCCGGGACACCGTGCAGTATTGGGAGCGCAAGGCCGCGGTCCCGATGCACGGCCACGCCCCCCGCCGGCTGCGCCAGGCGCTCGGGCTGATGGTTTTTCGGACACCAAATGCGCGCGCGCGGGCATGGGGTCTTACCGCCCCTGACCCCTGGCAGGCCAGCCTGGGTCGGGAGGCCGAGGTCAGCGGTGCTCGCCTGCGAGAGCGGGAGGCCCAGCGCAACGCCAAGCTTCGGGTTCCTTGTGGGGCACGCACCCGCAAGGGGCTGCCCTGCCGCCTCAAGAGCGAGCCCGGACGGCGACGCTGCAAGTTCCACGGCGGCAAGAGCACAGGGCCGAGGACGGCCGAAGGGCGGGCCAAGATAGCCGAGGCCCAGCGGCAGCGGTGGGCGGCGTGGCAGCAAGCGGAAACGCCGGAGGAAGTCGACAAGCAGTTGGATAGCAACATCGTCCAAGACGCGATACGCTCGGTTAGCTGCCCTTATAGGAAGGTTTATGATGCTCCGCCTGCTGAGTGCCGCGACGCTTGTGATTGCTTGGAACGGGATTGCGCGAGCAGAGGAGCAACGGTCGGCAGCTCTTGAGACCTTACGCTCAGCTGCGGCCATGGTCTGCTATTTCGAAGGGGAACTGATGATGCCGGTTCTGCAGCACGATGGCCGGGGACAGCTTCATGGAATAGGCGCATGGCGAAACTGGCAGGTGAGCGAGGGAAGCGGTCGCTTGGCGTTACTATCTGAGGGAGACATACTGCAGGTTTCGTTGGTAGATGCCCCACGAACCATTGCTGGCGAGAAAGTCGGAAAGGCCGTTCTAGTTCGGAGCGGAACGGTCAAGGAAGGTCACTGCCTCGATGCCTCTGACCTACTTCAGGAAGCCTTTACTACAGCTGCCCGAGAAGAGGTAGACAGCGCATTGGCCCAAACTCAAGCAGCGCTGTTAGCCGAGAGCCAGCAGGAGATTGAGAGGCTCCGCGAGCAGGTGACGGAATTACAGTTCGAAATACGACTCCTCGAAACTCCTCTTGGAAACGGCAACTAGCTTTGCTTATCGACGCCGAGCTATCGGCCGATCGGCTTTCAGTTCGGAGCCAGAGTGGGCGTTTGACATTGCCCTTCTTGCGGTTTGTCGGATGAGAGCCGGTCCGAGTGCCACTAACGGCCAAGTGAAACTTGGCAGTCGTGCACTTCGTGCGCTGCTGGCGTAAGCGTCCGGCCTGACCGCTAGGCCTGCCAGGAGGTCTCACTGCACCTCGCCACAACCCAGGCCGAGCTTGGCCCGGGCTATCGGAGATAGGTCCTCCGAGGAACAAGTTTCACAGCCTGCAGAAGGTAAGCGATGGGGTGGACGCCCCCCGACGGCATCGATGTGCCAAGGTAGCGGGTGTTGAAGCACCGCTAGGAGGAGGGCGTCCATGGGAGAGGTTAGCATCATCGGCTTGGATCTGGCCAAGAACGTGTTTCAGGCGCACGGCGCCGGGGTCGATGGGTCTGTGGTCTTTCGGCGCAAGCTATCGCGTGCGCAGCTGCTGGAGTTCCTTGGCCGGCAGCCGCGGTGCGTGGTGGCGATGGAGGCTTGCGCCAGTGCGCATTACTGGGGCCGGGCTATTGGCGATCTCGGCCACGAGGTGCGGCTGATCCCGCCGGCCTATGTGAAGCCGTTCGTGAAGAGGCAGAAGAACGACATGGCCGATGCCGAGGCGATTACGGAAGCCGCATCGCGGCCGACCATGCGGTTCGTGGCCGTGAAGTCTGAGGCCCAGCAGGCCGCAGCGATGGCTTACCGCACCCGAGACCTGCTAGTTCGCCAGCGCACGCAGACGATCAATGCCCTGCGTGCGCATCTGGCCGAGCAGGGCATCGTCGCCCCCACCGGTCCGGCGCATGTCGGGCGTCTCGCGGCCGTCATCGAGGGGGATGATGGGCTGCTGCCTGCGGCGGTGCGCGACCTGGCGCGCCTTATGCTGGACCAGATCGCTGGTCTGGCTGCGAAGATCGCGGACCTCGATGCCGAGCTTCGTCGCCGTGCGGCCGCCGACGATGCGGCGCGACGGCTGACAACGATCCCGGGCGTGGGCGCCATCACCGCAGCGGCGATCACCACCTTTGCGCCGCCCATGGAGACCTTCTCGAAAGGCCGCGACTTCGCCGCCTGGGTTGGCCTGACGCCGAGACAGCACTCGAGCGGGGGCAAGGACCGGCTGGGCCGAACGTCGAAGATGGGCCAGAAGGACATCCGGCGGCTGCTGATCATTGGCGCGGTGGCGGTGGTGCGATGGGCCGCGCGCAAGGGCCTCCCCGAGGGCTCGTGGCTTGCGCGGATGCTGGCGCGCAAGCCGAAGATGCTGGTGGCCGTGGCGCTGGCCAACCGCATGGCCCGTGTCGCCTGGGCGCTCATGAACAAGGGAGAGGTCTACAGGGATCCGGCGATGGCGGCCGCCTAGGCCAGGATCGTCGGGTTGTCGCCGAGGATGTGAGAGGAGCGAAGGAACGTAAGGGCAGACGGTCACGAGACCGGGTCGGGCGAACCAGCATTCCGGACGGAGCGCCATCGAGCGCGGGTAAGCGAACTGGGCCTGACCTGCATATCTCCATACAGGCCCGCGGCGCATGACAGGCCGCATCTTCGAGGCCGGACACACGACCGCACCTGACCACATGCCCGATCGTGCCAAGTATCACTTGCATCCCAGGGGGCGTCCACACACGTCTGGTCTGGCCGCTACAACTCATCAGGCCAGTGGTTAGGATTTCGCCGCCGAAGATGAGTGCTTGGTGCCCAGGGCCGAAGTGAACTGAGGAACGGCCCCATTCTCGGCCGATGATGGTGAACCAGAACCATGGCCTGCTGGGTGGCAGGATCCCCGCGCATGTCGCTTGCAAATGTGATATAGTCCAAACGCAGGAAGTGGAGATCTGGCACCCTCTCAAGAGCCAGTGCAGCCCAACACCCAAGCCGCTGGAGGTCATCGTCGACAGCGAACACGACCGCCGAGATACCTCGGATGAGGTCGACAGAACATAGGAGTCCGTTCATGTCAGGGATTCAGAGGTTCGTTGTTCCGGTCAGCATTGTTGTTTTCAGCAGTCTCGTGCCGGGGCTCGCTCCCTCATCGCTCTTGGCGCAAGGAGGCGAGGAGCAGGGCGAGGGAGTGGTCCCTGCGGTGACGGTCGCCCTGGCGGCGGAGCGCGCACTGGTCCAGAGGGTCGCCATCGCAGGCACGCTTATTCCTCGGGAGGAGGTGCTGGTCTATCCGGAGATCAGCGGATATCCCATCATTGGGCTCTATGTGGATGTCGGCGACCACGTCGAGACGGGACAGCTTATCGCTCACTTGGACGACCACGCGCTCCGGAGACAACTGGCTCAGGCCGAAGCAGAGAACGCAAGAGCGGTCGCCGGCATGCGGCAGGCGCGTAACGCCATTGCCTCCTCCGAGGCGACGGTGAGCCAAGTGAACCAGGCGCTCGACCGCACGAAGGCCCTGCACGAGAATGGCACGGCCACCCAGGCCAACCTGGACGATGCGACGGCGGCTGCGCTGACTGCCGCCGCTTCTCTCGCTTCGGCCCAGGATGGCTTTGGCATGGCGGCTGCGCAGTTTCAGCAGGCACAGGCGGCTCTCGACCTTGCTCGTATTAACCTCGAGCAT
This sequence comes from Rubellimicrobium arenae, assembly GCF_017916275.1. Classification (GTDB taxonomy): domain Bacteria; phylum Pseudomonadota; class Alphaproteobacteria; order Rhodobacterales; family Rhodobacteraceae; genus Rubellimicrobium; species Rubellimicrobium arenae. The sequence goes on along the minus strand of NZ_JAFMST010000001.1, from coordinate 296,225 downwards.
GCCGAGATCACGGCGCCAGTGAAAGGGCTCATCTCAGTCCGCAACGGCCAGATCGGCTCCATGACCAGCTTGGGCGGGGAGCCCATTTATCGCATCATTCGCGATGGCCTCGTCGAGGTGGAAGCCGAGGTCGTGGAGACGGAACTTGGTCTGATCGCGGTGGACGACCCGGTCGAGCTTGAGGTGGCCGGCCTCGATCCACTGGAGGGCAGCGTCCGGTTGGTCTCGCCCGTCGTGGACCCAGCCAACCGCCTCGGCACAGTCCGCATCCGGCTTGAAGCGCGCGAAGGCCTGCGGCCTGGTCTTTTTGCGGCGGGCTGGATCGCCGTCGCGGAGCGCGACGCGCTTGCCGTTCCGGCCTCGGCCGTCATCACCGATGCCGAGGAGAGCTATGTCCTTCGTGTTCAGGACGGTGTGATCGAGCGGCAGCCTGTGGTTGCAGGTCTATTGTGGGAGGAGTGGCGCGAGGTCGTTTCGGGCCTCGAGCCCGGCGATCAGGTCGTGGCCCGCGCTGCCGCCTTCTTCAGCGACGGCGACGTGATCCGTCCCGTTCTGACGGACGACCACACAGGAGAAGACCAATGAACCTGTCAGCCTGGGGAATCCGACGGCCCGTCACGCCCATCGCGCTCTTTCTTGTCCTTTGCTTGGCCGGTCTTGTGAGCTTCCTGCGGATGCCAGTCACGCAGATGCCGAACGTTGACATTCCGATCGTGACGGTTTCGGTGGACCTGGCCGGTGCGGCTCCCTCCGAAGTTGTGGGCCAGATCGTCCAGCCGATCGAGGCCGAGGTGCGGGACGTGGATGGTGTACGTCACGTCTCAGCCACAGCCAACGACGGTGCGGCAAGGCTCACGATCGAGTTCGAGATCGGCACGGACACCGACCGGGCCGTCAACGACGTCAAGGACGCAATCTCCAGCATTCGCCAAGAGCTCCCTGACGATGTGACTGAGCCCGTCGTACAGCGCCTCGATGTGACAGGCGGCGCCATTCTGACCTATGCCGTCTCCGATCCCACCCGCTCGATCGAGGAGCTGTCCTACTTTGTGGACGAGGTCGTCGCCCGTGAGCTCCAGGCTGCCGCGGGTGTGGGCCGGGTCACGCGCCTGGGCGGGGCCGAGCGCGAGATCCGGGTAGAACTCGACCCGAACCGTCTCCTCGCCTTCGGGCTCACTGCCGCCGACGTGAACGCTCAGGTGGCGCAGAGCAACGCGGATGTGGGAAGCGGCGAGGGGGATCTAGCCGGACAGGAATACTCGATCCGGGCACTGGGCTCAGCGGCCTCCGTTCGTGCGCTTGGGCAGACCGCGATCCGCCTTGGCACCGGGGACACGATCCGGCTCGACCAACTGGGCACGATCAGCGACGGCGCGAGCGAGGCCGAGAACTTCGCGCTCTTTGATGGCCAACCCGTGGTGGCTTTCGGCGTCTTCCGCGCCACGGGCGAGAGCGACCTCGTTGCGGCCGAGGCGGTCAAGGAGCGGCTCGCCGCGCTGGCGGAGCGGTATACCGACACACGCTTCGCGCTTGTGGACGACGCGACCGTCTACACCGAGGCCAACTACCATTCCGCCATGGACACGCTCTACGAGGGCGCGGCCCTGGCCATCATCGTTGTGTTCCTGTTCCTTCGTGATTGGCGCGCCACGATTGTGACAGCGGTCGCGTTGCCGCTGTCGATCATCCCCACGTTCATCGTGATGGATCTGCTGGGCTTCTCGCTCAACACCGTGAGCCTCCTCGGGATTACACTCGTGACTGGGATCCTGGTGGACGATGCCATCGTCGAGATCGAGAATATCGTCCGCCACATCCAAGCCGGCCAGCGGGCCTTCGATGCTGCCATGGAGGCTGCGGCCGAGATCGGTACCACGGTGATCGCCATCAGCTTCACCATTGTGGCGGTCTTTGCCCCCGTGAGCTTCATGCCCGGTATTGCCGGCCAGTACTTCAAGCAGTTTGGGATCACCGTGGCGGTCGCGGTGCTGTTTTCGCTGCTCGTGGCACGCCTCATCACGCCTATGTTCGCAGCCTATTTCCTGCGAAGCCATAGAGCAGGACACGAGACACCAGATGGTTGGCTCATGCGGAACTACCTCCGCATTCTCGGCTGGACCCTGCGCCACCGCCTTGTGACCCTTGTCTTGGGTATCTTCGTCTTCGCGGGCTCCATCTACTCCGCCACGCTTCTGCCGACCGAGTTTATCCCGGCCAGCGACACCGGCCGTGCGGCCATCTCGATCGAACTACCGCCCGGCTCCACGCTCGCGGAAGCCCGGGCCGTGGGACAAGAGGTCACCAACCTCCTCGCTGAGATCCCGGAGGTCGAGGGCATCTTCGTCGACGGCTCCTCCGCGACTGCCGTCAACGTGCAGATCAACTACGGCGAGAAGGAAGCGCGCGAGCGCGCCGGCGCAGAGATTGACCAAGAGATTGCAGCACGCGTGGCGGATATTCCCGACGTCCGACTTTTCCTGCTGAACGAGAACCAGCAGCGCGACATATCCATCAACGTGCTGGGCGACACCGAGGTCGCGGCTTCGACGGCCGCACGGGCGCTTGCTCAGGAAATGAAGACACTGCCCGAATTGCGTGCTGTCTCGACCGAGGCGGCCCTAGTACGGCCAGAGATCCAGATCACCCCCCGGCCTGAGATCGCTGCCGAGCTGGGGGTCAACGCGGTGACCTTAGCTTCAACCATCAGAGTGGCGACGTTGGGCGATAGCGACTCCAACCTCGCGCAGTTCGATGCAGGCGAGGAGCAGATCCCCATCCGGGTGCGCTTGGCTGAGGCTGCGCGCAACGATCTTTCGCAACTTATTGGCCTGCGTGTGCGCTCTTCCACCGGAGCACAGGTCCCCTTCGCGGTCCTAGCCGACATCCGCCTCGCCACGGGGCCGAGCGTCATCGAGCGCTACGATCAGAGCTACCGAGTCGCTGTTGAGGCCGACCTGGCCGAAGGCGCAGTCCTTGGCCCCGCAAACCAGGCCATCATGCAACTCCCTATCGCCGCCGCGATGCCCGAGGGGACATCGATCCAGGCTGCCGGCGATGTGGAGACCATGAACGAAGTCTTCTCGAGCTTTGCGCTGGCGATGGGGGCGGGGGTCCTGCTCGTTTACGTGGTGCTCGTGCTTCTGTTCGGCAGCTTCGTGACGCCTGTCACAATCCTCCTGTCGCTGCCGCTGGCCATCGGCGGCGCTATCTTCGCCCTCTACCTCTACGGTGCGGGCATTGGGCTGTCGGTGGTAATCGGCTTCCTAATGCTGATGGGCATCGTGACCAAGAACGCCATCATGCTCGTAGAGTTCGCCCTCGAGGCGTCCCGGAACGGTACTGACCGGGCCACTGCGATGATTGAGGCGGGCCACAAGCGGGCGCGACCCATCATCATGACCACCATTGCAATGGCCGCGGGTATGGTGCCCTCGGCCCTTGCCCATAGCACCGGTGGCGAGTTCCGCGCACCCATGGCTATCGCGGTGATCGGGGGCCTGCTGCTCTCGACCCTGCTCTCCCTCCTCTTCGTACCGTCGCTGTTCAGCGTGGTCGAAAGGATAAGCGATGCAGGAGGCTGGTTCCTCGGGAAGGCCTTCCGTGTCGAGGACGCCGTCGAACCGGCCCACGGCTTGCCAACGGCCGTGCAGCCCATCTAGGTAGCAGCCAGTGTCACTTAAGATACAGGTCCGGACGAAGGCTCGGCGCCGCAGGAACTGTCCAGCGTGACCGCTACGGCCGCCAGGACCAGGGGAGTAGCTCATCGATCCTCGTGATCTTGTGGTCAGGCAGGCGCGCCAGGGTGTCGGCGAGCCAAGCCTGTGGGTCGATGACGTTAAGCTTGGCCGTCTCGATCAGGGTGTATGCGATGGCCGCCGCCTTGCCACCCGCCTCCGAGCCGGTAGCTTCCGTGATGGCGGGTAGCATGATGGGTAAAATCGGCAGGGCGCTGTAACTGCCATATAAGACAGCACCTTAGGAAGTAAGTTGGCGGAGAGACAGGGATTCGAACCCTGGAGGGGCTTGCACCCCTAACGGTTTTCGAGACCGCCCCGTTCGACCGCTCCGGCATCTCTCCGCGGCCGAGGCCCCGTCTAGTCTGAGCCGCAGGCAGGTGCAACCCCCTTCGGGCGTTCTCGACGTCATGACGTTCGCGTCAGGCATCGACGGGGTTGCTTGGCGGCTCAACGCGCCGGGCCTATCTTCGCAGGGAACGGGCCGTGCAGCGGCCTCAAGCCCCTGCGGAGCCATGCGATGTTCCTTCGATCTGTCAGCGTCCTCCTGCTCGCGGCCGGACCTGTTCTGGCCCAATCGGCCGAGCCCCAGCCCGCTTCGGATCCGTCGGCCCCGGACGATGTCCGCGCGATCTACGAGGCGCTCCTCATCCCCGAGGTGGTCGATGTCGTCGTCCGCGAGGGCCAGGAGCATGGCAGCGCCATCGCGGCGACCATGTTCGGACCCGGCGCCGAACCGGCCGCCTGGAACGGCGCGGTCGCCTCGATCTACGACGCCGAGCACCTCAAGTCGGAACTCCTCGACTCCCTCGTCCAGACGCTCGCCGGCGAGGATACGGCCGCCATGCGCGCCTTCCTCGAATCCGAGCCCGGCCGGTCCCTGACCGCTCTCGAGGTCTCGGCGCGGGAGGAGATGATCGACGACGATGTCGAGCAGGCGGCCAAGGAGGCCGCAGCCGTGGCGATGGCAGAGGAGTCGCCCCGGTTGGAACGCCTGCAGCGATATGCCGAATCCACGGACCTTATCGAGGCGAACGTGGCTGGCACGATGAACACGAACTACGCCTACCTGAAGGGGCTGATGAACGGCGGGGCCATGAACCCGAACCTTGCCGAGGAGGATCTCCTGTCCGACGTCTGGTCGCAGGAATCCCAGATCCGCGCCGACACGACGGAATGGGTGTACGCCTTCCTCCTCAAGGCCTACGAGCCTGCGTCCGACTCCGACATCGAGGCTTTGATCGAGTTCTCCCAGAGCGGGCCGGGCCAGGCGCTCAACCACGCCGTCTTCCAGGCTTTCGACGAGCAGTTCGTCGAGGTGTCGCGGAGCCTTGGCCTGGCGGCGGCGCGGTTCATGGCGACCGAGGAACTCTAGGACCCTTCCCCTGCGCCCGGGCCGGCGCCGCGCGTCCGCCCTTGCTAGCGCCCGTAGACCACCAGCGCGGCGGCCAAGGCGGCCGGATTCGATTCGTAAAGTCCGAGATCGCCGCGAAGCTGCAGGAGTCGCGCGGGCCGGTCCTGCGCCGGCACGCCGGCGGCGTCCATGGCCCCGCTGATCGCGGGGCCGCCGCCGGCCTCGATCTCGTCCAGGATGCCCGGGAAGGTGGACTTCACCGCCACCTCGACCGCGCCGCGCCGTTGCGCCTCGGCCGGGTTCAGGAGGGAGACCGGATTGGCCCCCTGCGTGCAGGCCCCGAGCAGAAGGACAAGGCAGATCGACAGGGACCGGATCATGGAACGCACCTGCTTTCGGGTTGACTCAGCGCGCACATGCGCAGATAAGCCGCCATCCCGGCAAGCGGATTCGTTTGTGGGGTCGCGCTGCCTTGGCCGCGCTCATGCGTAACTGACGCCCCATCGGGGCGCGCTGTCCGAGGCCGGGCCCGCAAGGTCCGACAACGCCCCAGCAGGGGGGCCGAAGGGCGCGGAACTTGAAAAGGAAGTAACCGATGTTCGCGGTTCTCAAGACCGGCGGCAAGCAGTACCGGGTCCAGCAGGGCGATGTCCTGCGGGTCGAAAAGCTGGCCGCCGAAGCAGGCGAAACGATCCAGTTCAACGACGTGCTGGTCGTCGGCGACCAGATCGGCGCGCCCCTCGTGTCCGGTGCCGCCGTTCAGGCCACCGTCATCGACCAGATCAAGGGCGAAAAGACGATCCACTTCGTCCGCCGCCGCCGCAAGCACTCGTCCAAGCGGACCAAGGGCCACCGGCAGCAGCTCACGCTCGTCCGCGTGACCGAGATCCTCGCGTCGGGTGCTGACTCGACCGGCGTCAAGGCCGCCATCGGCGCCTCGACCCGCCCGGCGGACGAGCCCGCCCCCACGCCGGCGCCCAAGGCCCGTCGTGGCCGCACCGCGGCCCTTGTCGGCGCCGCTGCCGTGGGCGTCGCGGCCGTAGCCGCCGCCGCGCTGGCCGCCACCTCCGCCGGGTCGAACGACTCGGCCGATCAAGCCTAAGGAGAGCTACCTATGGCACACAAGAAAGCTGGCGGGTCTTCCCGCAACGGGCGCGACAGCGCCGGCCGCCGTCTCGGCGTCAAGAAGTACGGCGGCGAAGTCGTGATCCCCGGCAACATCATCGTGCGCCAGCGCGGGACCAAGATCTGGCCCGGCACCGGCGTGGGCATGGGGACCGACCACACCATCTTCGCGACCTCCGAAGGCCAGGTGTCCTTCCGCAAGGGTCTCAAGGGCCGGACCTTCGTGTCCGTGGCACCCGCCGCCCAAGCCGCCGAGTAAGGCGCCCGCACGACACAGGACGGGGGACCGGCGGGAGGGCCGGTCCCCTTTCCTTTTTCCGGACCCCCAGGCCCGGAACCCCGGACGGGGCTGCAATCGAATGCGCCGCCCCCACATATGTCACGTTTTCGCCGCAAGCCGGGGTGTAGATGCCCGGCAGGATCCCCGATCTGTGCCGGGGACATGGGGTGTCGGGGGAGGACACCAGAATGCTTGAAACCGTCATCACGACGCAGCCCGATTCCAGCCTGTCGCAACCAGTGATCGCGGCCGACCGGTTCGTGCTGCGCCCGTTGCGGAAATCCGACGCGGGCCTGATCGCCCATTATGCGGGCGACCGGCGGGTGGCCTGCAACACCCGCTCGATCCCGCACCCCTACCCGCCCGGCGCCGCCGAGGCTCTCGTGGCGCGCTCGACGAACCCGGACCGGACCGAGGATGTCTGGGCGCTGGACGGCAGCGCGCAGGGCCTGGGCGAGGTGCTGGGCCTCATCCATCTCGCCCGGATGGACCGCCGCCAAAGCGAGATCGGCTTCTGGATCGCCCCGGGTGCCTGGAACACCGGCCTGGCGAGCGAGGCGGTCGGCGCCCTGATCGCCGCGAACCCGCACGGGGACGAGACCATCGTGGCCGAGGTGTTCCAGGACAACCAGGGCTCGGCCCGCGTGCTGACCAACAACGGCTTCGAGTATCTGGGCGACGCCGAGTCCTTCTCGGTCGCGCGGGGGGTGGTCGTGCCGACCTGGACCTACGCCCTCGCCATCGGCCGCCGCAGCCGCTGACGGGATCGGTCGGGTGCCTTCGGGCGATCGTCCGAAGGCCGGGGCGGCCCGCGTGCCGGCATCAGCGGGAATGGCAGGCCGCCTCCGCCCGGGACCCGGTCACGCGTCGGTCCCGCCGGGGCGGCTCCAGCCCAGGCACCCGGCCGGGACGCCCGTGCCGCTGACGAACCAGGCGCCCTGCCGGTAGAGCGACCAGCGTCGCTCCGGCGGCATGTCGATGACCACGACATCCAGCGATGGCCCGGCCCAGACGACCTGCGCACCCAGTTCCGTCAGGCCCGCCTCGATCTGCGCTGCGCTCTGACCGGCGCCGAACACGGCCACCGTGTAGGGCGTCCCGCTCGGCCGGAGAGCCCAGGCCCCCAGCCCTGCCGTCAGCAGCGCAAGTCCCAGCACCGCCGGCCCGGCCCTGCGCCGCGGCCCGCTGCCGTCCCGGCCCAGCAGCATCCAGCCCAGCCCCAGCGGCACGAGACCGAAGACGGCGAGCCAGCCCAGGTCCCAGGCCAGCGGGGCCGCCGTGTCCACCCGGATGCGATGGATGCCGAGGATCCAGTGCGACAGCACCGCATCGACCGCGTGCCAAGCCCCGAACCCCATCAGCAGGGATCCGGCCAGCGCCGCCGGCCCCGGCAGGCCCGCCCTCCTCGATCCCGACCAAAGCCGCCATAGGGCCAACGCGGCGATCAGGTACATCAGCGCATGGAAGGCGCCATCCCAGAGCACCTGCCGCCGCAAGTCGCCCACGCCCGGCACCAGGCTCAGGAGGTGGTGCCATTGCAGGATCTGGTGCAGGAGGATGCCGTCGAAGAACCCGCCCAGCGCAAAGCCGAGCGCGGCACCCGAACGCAGTTGTGGCGACCATCGGCGACCATCGTCCATGTGCCGCGAACGCGATCGCGCGCCCGGCGTTCCCGTCCCGGCCGCTGATTTCCTGTCCCAGCGCCCATGGGTCGACCGGACGGGTCGGCTCAGCGGGCGTGGCTGCCCCGGGTCTCGGCAAACGCCTTGGTGAATTCGGCTCCAAAGAGCAGGATCAGCGAGGAGTAGTAGATCCAGAGCATGATGGTGATCACCGAGGCCGCCGCCCCGTAGCCCGAGGCAATGCCGCTCTGGCCGATGTAGAGGCCGATCAGCACCTTGCCGACCGTGAAGAGCAGCCCGGTGACGGCCGCCCCGGCCGCCACGTCGCGCCAGGCCAGCGCCACCGCCGGCAGTATCTTGAAAATCATGGCGAACAGAAGGGTGGCGACCAGAAAGGACGCCACGCTGTTGAGAAGCTGAAGCACCGCGAGGCCCTCGGAGAACCCGGCCTCGATGTAGGTCGCGATGACCGAGATCGCCGCATCCACGAGCAGCGAGACCAGCAGCAGGAACCCGATGCCCAGCACGAGCGCGAGGCTCAGCACCCGGGTCCGCAGCACCGACCACAGGCTGAAGCTCGATCCCTGGACCTTCCAGATGATGTTGAGGTTGTCCTGGATCTCCGACACCGCGCCGGTCGCGACGACAAGGAACGTGACGACCCCCACCGCTGTCCCGATCACGCCCGATCCGACGTCGCGGGCGCTCGCGATCAGCGCCTCGAGCGCCGCCGCCGCATCCTTCCCGAGCAGCCCGCCCAGTTCACCGACCACCGCGCCCTGGGCCGCCTCGCGTCCATAGGCCAGGCCCACCACGCTGATGGCAAGGAGCAGCATGGGCGCGAGCGAGAACAGCGTGAAAAAGGCGATCGACGCCCCAAGGCTCATGGCCCGGTCGTTCCACCAGCCGATGGCGGCCGCCCGGATCAGCTGGAAAAATCCCATGATGCTCCCCATCGTCCCTGTCCTGCGTTCGCCAGCCGCCGATGTCCCGCTCAGGGACCCGAGCCCCTCGGCTCCCGGGGAATCTGCCCGAGGACCCTTTGCGCGACGCGGCCCCTGATCTGCCGATCCTGCCCTCATCCCGACGTCCGCTCTGCCGTTCCCGCCCCGACCGAGGCATGAGGCCCCGGTCCGTTCCGAAAGGTTCTGCGCGGCCCCGGGTTCCCCGGAGATCAGCCTTCGGGCGCAGCTTCCGGTGGATAACGATGGACTTGGCCGTCGTAGTCCTCGACGAGGTGACGCCCGGGCTCCCCCTCGAGAGGCGTCGCATAGCTCGGACCCAGCGGCGACTTCCCATGCCCCCCCGGCAGGTCGAGCACATAGGTCGGCTGGCACAGCCCGGACACGCGCCCGCGCAGCGCCCGCATCAGCGCCTGGCCCTGGGCGATGCTCACCCGGAAGTGGCCAGTCCCGGGGGCCAGGTCGGGATGATGCAGGTAATAGGGCTTGATCCGCGTCTCCACGAGGACCCTGAGCAGGTCCTCCAGAGCCTCGGCGCTGTCGTTGACGCCCCGCAGAAGCACCGACTGGCTCAGCATCGGCACTCCGGCGTCCACGAGTCGCGCGCAGGCCGCGCGGGCCTCGACGGTCAGCTCGCGCGCATGGTTGGCATGCAGGACGACATAAACGGCCAGGCGCCCGCCAGCCCTCAGCGCCGCCGTCAGCTCCCCTGTGACGCGGCCAGGGTCCACGACCGGAACGCGGCTGTGGAACCGGACCACCTTGACCTGCGGGATCGCGGCCAGCCGCGCCAGAAGCTCGCCGATCCGCCGGGACGACAGGATCAGCGGGTCGCCCCCGGTCACGACCACCTCCCAGATGTTCGGCTGCCCGGCGATGTAGGCCAGGGCGGCGTCCATCTCCTCGGGACCAAGGTTTCCCATCCCCTCCGGCCCCACCATCTCGCGCCGGAAGCAGAAGCGGCAATACACCGGGCAGACATGCAGCGGCTTAAGCAGCACGCGGTCCGGGTAGCGGTGCACTATCCCCGCGACCGGGCTGTGCGCTATGTCCCCGATCGGATCGGCCATCTCCTCGGGCGCGGTATCCAGCTCCGCGGCATCTGGCACGAATTGCCGCGCGATGGGGTCGTCGGGCAGATCGGGTTCGATGAGGTCGGCCATGGCGGGCGTGATTGCGACCGCATAGCGCGCCGCCACCGCATCGAGCCCCGGCCGCGCCTCCTCTGTCACGAGCCCGGCCCGTGCCAGATCCTCGGCCGAGCGCAACGTGCCCCCGAAGGGAGTCCGGATGGTCATGCGCGGGTCTCCCCCTCGATCCATGTCACCCCGGAACCACGCCCAAGGCCAGCAGAACGCCTTCGTTAGGACGGCCCGCCGGCAAGGGCAACCGCCCAAGGGCGCGGGCGGCCCCAGGCCCGCGCCCAGGCGCGCGGCGATGCAGCGAAAGCGGGATTTGGCCGATCACCCAAGGTTTGCACATCGTGATAAGACAATGCAGCCATTAACCCCTAGATTGTTTCTGTTGCGTTTTTGGAAGCCCGCTTGGGCTCCAGCTGACGCGGGGTTGAAGGAAGACTGCATGTCCCGAACGGAGTTGATGGCGGCCATCGCATTGGCGGCGGGCCTGACCCTCACCATTGCCAAGATCGCCACCTCCCAGGACGGCGGCACCGCGACCGCAGGGGCCTTCGATCCCGCCGACCTTCTTGGCTGGGGCAGCCCGGTCGAGGACGTGGAACCGCTGCAGCTCGCCGAGAACGATCTTCACGACGCCTACTGAATCGCCGTTCGGTCCCTTGGCCCCTGGATCCAAGGCTCTCCGCGCGGCAAAGGTCGTCCGCCGCACGCCTCCGCCATGCCGTTGCGGCCTTCGGGTGGTGGCGGACCATTGCGCTCCGGCGTACTGATCGGCTGAAGGTCATCAGGGCGGGAACCGTGGCCGACCGTTACGACCGGGTGTTCATCTTCGATCTCTCCGAACTTCCGGATCGCGGGCTGCGGCTCGATCTGGACCTGCTGGACTGCGCCCGCCTTGGCCAGCGGATCGGCCTGGTCCCCCTGCCCGGGTCCGATCTCATCCCGGGGGCGGCCACCCGCCTGCGCGAGCATGTGAGCCAGGGCCGGGCCGCGCGCCTCATCCCGGGACAGGCCGCACAGGCCGAACGGGTCATCATCCACGGCTGGCCGGGGGGCGAGAGAGTCCGCGCCGCGCTCCTGGGCCTGACGGCCCCCGGGATCGAGGTCCGGCTGCCCGACGGCGCCGACCCCGTCACCGACCTGGAGATCGCCGCCTTGGCACCGCATGGGCGCGTCACGGTGGTCCGTGATGCCCTCCAGGCTGCGGCACTGGTTCCGCCCCGCCAGCCCTTTCTCGAATCGCTGCCGCGCCCGGCGACCTTCGGCCTGGGCTGGCTGACACCGCCCGATCCCATGATCCTCGGGCGCCTCGCGGGCCTGGCGCCCGGGACGCGGATGGACATCCTGGACCTGTCCTCCGTCCCCTACCGGCGCGTCGCGACCGCCGGAGGCGATCTGCTCGACCAGGGATTTGCCGACCTCGCCATCGAGCGCCTGCTGCGGCGGCTCGATGCCCTGGTGGGCGTCCCGCCCGACGCTGCCCCGGCCTGCCTTCCCACGATGATCCGATGGGCCCTCGCCATGGGCGTCGAGGTTCTCCTTCCCCCCAGGACGGAACCCCTCCACGGCCCCGGCCCCCACTACTGCGAGCCCGAGCGGATGGCCGAGCAGATCTCCCGTTGGGCCACCCGGGACCGGACCGCCCCCGCGAGGGCCGCCATGTCGCCCAGCGCAACCGCCCCGCGTCCAAGGACCGCCGCGCGGCGGCCGCGCCGCAGGAGCGTCCTGTTCCTTCCGGCCAAGGGGGGCCTCGGGCACCTCATGCGGTCGCTCGCCATCGCGCGTCGCCTGCGGAGCACCGTCCCGGTCGTGTTCGCGTCCCAGGTCCCTGCGCTCCAGCCCATCGAGGCCCTGGGATTCCAGGCCGAGTTCCTGCCGACCGCGCCGGGGCCCGGAGCCTCGCCGCCCGAGTGGGACAGCTGGCTCCGGGACGATCTCGAACGCCTGATCGAAACCTATGACGCCGGGGCCGTCATCTTCGACGGCAACCACCTGACGCCGGGGCTGGTGCAGGCGGTGGGTCCCCGGCACGGCTGCCGGCTGGCCTGGGTGCGACGGGGCATGTGGGGGCGCTCGACCAGCCGCTTCCTGCCCAACGCCCGCTGGTGCGATGCCATTCTGGAGCCGGCCGACATCGCGGGCGCGCGGGACATCGGCATCACGGCGTCCCGGCGCAGCGAAGCCCTTCGCGTCGATCCGGTGCGCCTCCTCGATCCAGAGGATCTCCTGCCCCGGGACGAGGCCCGCGCCGGCCTGTCCCTGGATCCCGACGCGACCGCGGTCCTGATCCAGATGGGTTCGGGAACCCACCGCGACCTCGCCACCCTCATCGACCGGATCATGGCCGTCCTGGGCCGGTTTCCCGGGCTCCGGATCTGCATCGCCGAGGGCGACCCCCTGGCTGCGGCAGCGCGCCGCTGGCCGGACGCAACCTATGTCAACGGCTTCCCGCTCGCGCAGTATTACAACGCGTTCGATTTCTCCATCGCGGCGGCGGGCTACAACACGTTTGTGGATGTCATCAGCTTCGGCCTTCCCACGATCTTCGTGCCCAACCGGCATCCGTCCCTGGACGACCAGTCCGGCCGGGCCAGATTCGCACAGGATCATGCGGCAGCCTTCGACCTGTCAGAACAGGACCTGCCCGACCTCGAGGAGATCGTGAAGCTGATCCTCAACCAGCGCGCCCGCGCCTACCTGAGAGCGAACTGCCTGAAGCTGGCCCCGGCCAACGGCGCCCCGGACGCCGCCCGCATCGTAGAGCGTCTCCTTCTCGCGGAGGCGCAATGACCGGGGATCGCAGGCCCGAAGGCCCCGGCCCCGCCGACCGGCCCGCTCACGACGGCCCGGGTGACCTGGACGCCCGACAGGTCGCGCCCGTCGCGGACGATCCGCCCCGTCGCATCAGCGACCTGCAAGCGGGCCCCGACCAGCCGCCCACCGGTGCGGCAGCCCACCATGTCGTCCGCCTGACATCCCGGCTGGGCGGAACCGCCCGCGCCCGGGCGACCGCGCGCAAGGTGCAGCCCTGGGACGATGGCCCGGCGGCGCCTCCGATCCTGGAACCCTCCCCCGGATTCGACTGCGACGGGCTCAAGGGCAAGGCCAGCGCCGTGCTGGGCGTTCTGGTGCCGGGCCTCTCCGGCGAGGATCTCGACCGCGCGGTGGCCGACATCGCCGCACGCCAAAGGGCGTCGATGGACTTCAAGCCGGTCTTCCTGACCGATGGCACGGCCTTCCAGCCCATCCTCCAGCGCGGCTACACCGTCGAACGCCTGCCCCCTGGAACGGGACCCGCCCACCTGCTGCGCGACCGGTTCGAAAGGTTGCGCGCCAAATGGGGGATCTCCGGCGTTCTGGGCGCCTGGTCCAGCGAGCGTGGCTTCACGGCCCTGACGCCCGACGAGGCGGTGGCCGCCGCGCGCCGGCCCGCTTCCACGACCGGCCCCGAACAGGCCAACGTCGCCCCCGCCCCCGCGACCTTGCCGCGCCCGCCGGTGGTGCGGCCGGCCTTCGGGATGGCGGTCCCCCTCGTTCCGCCACGGGCGCGCCCGTCCGGATCGGGTCCGCTCATCTCCTACTGCATCCCCGTGATGGACCGCGGCGGCGACCTGCGCGCCACGCTCGGGGCGAACCTCGACGAACACCGCGCCTTCGGCTCCCTCGTGGAGTTCGTCGTCCTGTTCTTCGACGATGACCGGGCGACGCAGGATTGGGTCCGCCACGAGTTCCGCAAGGACATCCGCGCCCGCCGCCTGCGGATCGTCCGGCTGGACCGCCTCGACGGCTGGCACTTCGGCAAGGCCAAGAACGCCTTCCGTCCGCTCCTGCGGGGGCAGGTCTATTCCAGCCTGGACGCCGACAACTTCGTCACCGCCGCCGAGACGCGGCAGCTTCTCGACGTCCATGCGGTGCACGGGGACCATTTCGTCTTCCACCACTTCTCGGGCGAATGGGGCGACGGCTCGAGCGGGCGTGTCAGCCTGCCGGCCACGCTCTACCGGGCGACCGGCTACAACGACCGGTTCCTGCCCCGCCAGTTCGACGAGATCGACCTTATCCTGTCGGCGCTGCGGGCGGACCCCTCGGCGGCCCTGATCTGCCACAACCTCGACCGCAATCTCGTGACGATGTCCAACCGCACGCGGCAGTTCGTCCGCCACGAGGACCTGCGGAACCCCTTCGTCCACGCGACGCCGACGCCCCGGCGCGCGCCCCTCAACCCCCGCGGCGCCGGCTACGTCCAGGAGGATGAGGTGCTGCGGGCCATGACCGAGTTCAACCAGGCGCTGTCCTTCATCGGCAACACCACCTCCGTCGAATGGCGGGACCGCTACGTGGACCTGGCCTACAGCGCGCGGCACCGGCTGGTGGACCTGCTGCCCGGGCCAGAGCTGGCACGGATGATCTTCGACACGACGCACGGCTTTCCCGCGCCGGCCGGGCCGGACGCGCTCCAGCTCTTCGCCTGCGTCAAGGACGACGGCCACTTCCTGCCGCGCTTCCTCGATCATTACCGCCGCCGGGGCGTGACGCGCTTCGTCCTGGTGGACGACCATTCCGCCGCCCCCCTGCGGGACACCCTGCACGAGCCGGACGTCCATGTCGTCACGCCCAAGGTGGGCACCTTCCTCACCGCCAAGGGGCTCTGGCTCGAGGCGATGATGAAGCTCTGCCTCGCGCCGGGCGACTGGGCCCTCACCGTCGACGCCGACGAGTTCGTGGACCTCCCCGAGGGGCTCCCCGACTTCGCCGCCCTGGCCCGCCGCGCCGAGGCCGAGGGCAAGGAATGGACCAGCGGCCTCCTGATCGACATGCTCCCGGCCGCTCCGGCCTCGCTCGAGGATCTCGACCGGGACCCGGCCTCCTTCGAGGACGTGCTGACGCATTGCTGCCTCGCCCCGACCGCGCCCAGCCCGGACTACCTCGCCCATCCGTCGATCCGCTGGGGCTTCGGCGACTGGGCGGGGCTGTCCTGGGCGCTCGATGCCCGCTTCCACGCCTTCGGGACCTTCGATTCGCTCCGGAAGGTGCCGTTCCTCCGGTATCGCACCGGGACGCACCTCAACCAGGGCTTCCATACGGTGCACTACACGGACGGGACGCCGCCGCTCGGCTCCAATCTCTGGAGCGGGCCGCTCGTGCTCCCCATCCGGCACTACAAGCTCAGCAAGCTTCTCACCGGGGCCGCTCGCGAGCATCTGAGCCTCCAGGTCCGGACCTCGGGCGCACGGCAGTACCATTCCCGGTCGGCGGCGAACATCTGGCGGATGCTGGGGCCCGACGCCCAGCAGACGGACAAGCTCCTGGCCCTGCCCGCGCAGCCCTATCCCGAGGGGTTCCTCAGGGCGCTGGACCGGCGGCACGACGGCGCGGGCGGGACATGGCGGACCCAGAGCAAGGGCGCCGCCTGAGGCACCTGTCGGCTGCTACTCGGCCGCGACGCGTCCCGTTCTCTCGGACGTGGTGGAACGGACAAGGCGCCGAACCCCCTCCGGGTCCTTCGGCCGGTCGCGCCCCCCGGTCCGGACGACATGGTAGATGAAGGCCAGGCCACCACCGGCCGCAAGGGCCGAAGCCGCAATGACACCGAGTTCCGCAATGCTCATGGGCGCACGCTCCTTCGGCCCGATGATATAGCGGTCCCGGACCGGAAAGCGAGATGCAATGGCGTGCCTCAGGCCTCGCGGGACTGGGCGATCTCCGCGAGCCGCCTGAGGGCTTCGGCGTCCTGCCGGGCCAGATCCTCCCGGCGCGACAGCATCCAGCGCCCCGTCGTCGAGGCTCCGGCCAGCAGGAACGCCGCCGACCCCACGCAGGCCGACACGATCCCGTCCAGGGTGCCGGCCGCATAGGCGAAGCCCGAGGTGGCCAGCGCCCCGAGGCTGACGCCCTGAAGCGGAGCCAGGAACTTCTCGCCGCTGCGCCCGGCGGCGCGCGCATCGGCCTCGCGGCTTCGGGCCGCCTGGTCCAGCCAGTCGGCGATGTTCAGGGCCGTCTTGGGATTGTCGAGCCTTTCCAGGGCCTCGCGCAGCAACCGGGCGGCCCTGGGGCGGTCCACCAGCTGGTTGATCGCCGCCTCCACCTCCGCCCATGTCACGCCCTCGCCCAGGTGCTCGCGCGTGGCGAGAGCCAGGAGGGCCTGCACGATGTCGTCGGACGACGGGGAGGGCGGATGCTGGGACATGAGCTCTGGGGATCGGACTCGCAGGTTGGAACATAACAAGAACATAGCAGGAACGTTCACAACGGCGAGTAGAATGATTCAGCTTTGCGCCAGATGCCGCGCGTGACCCGGATCCACCTTCAATGCGACCTCCCCCCGGGGGGGGGGCGGGAGGGCAACACTTTGTTGCGGGCCCACGGAATCACGCCCGACTTGCGCCAGATCAAAGCCACGTGAACGGAGCTTGGGCGAGCCTGTCGGCGGCTCCAACCCAGAGGACATCCGCGATGCATCGCCTTTCTCTCCTCACCTCCGCCCTGCTCCTGGGCGGCACGGCCGCCCTGGCCGACGACTCGGCCCTCCGGACGGCCGCTTCCGACCTTTTCGCCGCCGTTCCGCCGCCTGCCGCCCCCGCCGACGGGGTCGAGGCCGCGCGCATCGAACTCGGCGCGCAACTCTTCTTCGATCCCCGCATGTCGTCCTCGGGCCTCGTGTCCTGCCAAAGCTGCCACAACGTCGGCATGGGCGGCGTGGACGGGCTCGAGACCTCGATCGGGCATGGCTGGCAGAAGGGGCCGCGTAACGCGCCCACGGTGCTCAACGCGACCTTCAACATCGCCCAGTTCTGGGACGGGCGCGCGCCCGACCTCGCGGCCCAGGCCAAGGGACCCGTCCAGGCCTCGGTGGAGATGAACAACACGCCGGACCAGGTCGTGGCGACCATCAACTCGATGCAGCCCTACAAGGACGCCTTCGCCCAGGCCTTCCCGGACGAGGCCGATCCGGTCAGCTTCGACAACTTCGCCAACGCCATCGCCGCCTTCGAGGCCAAGCTCGTGACCCCCGGCGCGCCGTTCGATCGCTGGCTCCAGGGTGACGACGCGGCGCTCACCGACGTGCAGAAGCATGGTCTCCAGCTCTTCATGGAGGAAGGCTGCGCGGGCTGCCACAACGGCGTGAACTTCGGCGGGCAGGACTACTTCCCCTTCGGTGTGGTCGAACGGCCCGGCGGCGACGTCCTGCCCGAGGGCGACCTCGGCCGGTTCGCGGTCACCAAGACGGCCAGCGACGACTACGTCTTCCGCGCGGCCCCGCTGCGGAACGTGGCCCTCACGGCGCCCTACTTCCATTCGGGCGCGGTCTGGTCGCTGCCCGAGGCGGTTCACATCATGGGCACGGCGCAGCTTGGCGCCGACCTTTCGGCTCCGGAGGTCGATGACATCGTGGCCTTCCTGCGCAGCCTGACGGGCGAGCAGCCCGCGGTCGAGGTGCCGGTCCTCCCCGCGCGGGCGGGTGGCACCCCGCATCCGCAGGGCTTCTGATCGGGCCCCGGACGGGGGCGCGTCAGGCGGTTCCGTCCCCTGGGGCCGGCATCCCGGCCGCGCCGGGCTCCGGCGGGATCGGGGGAGTGGCGGGATCGAGGACTGGCGGGATCGGGGACTGGCGGGATCGGGGACTGGCGGGATCGGGGACTGGCGGGATCGGGGACTGGCGGGATCGGGGACTGGCGCGGCCCGGGTCCCGCCTCTAGCCTCGTGGGCGACCCTCACAGGACCCGCCCCATGACCGACTACGCGCGCCTGATCGATCCCGAGACCTGGTCCTTCATCCGCGCCACGGAACGCTGGTATCCGCCCGAAACGGCGAGTTTCGGCATCGCCCAGCAGCGCGAGGTCTACGACCGGATGTGCGCGGCGTTCCGGCAGCCGCGGCCCGAGGGCCTCGATGTCACCGATACCTCCTGGGGCGGGGTGCCCTGCCGTTGCTACGATCCGCCCCGCCCCGAAGCGACGGTCCTTTATTTCCATGGCGGCGGCTTCGTGGTGGGCGGCCTCGACAGCCACGACGACGTGTGCGCCGAGATCGCGGCCCGCACCGGCTTGCGGGTGATCTCGGCGGACTACCGGCTCGCGCCCGAGCATCCGCATCCCGCGGCCTTCGACGACGCCGTGGCCGCCACTCTCGCCGTCGGGGCCGCCTGTCCCGGTCCGTTGGTGCTGGCCGGGGACAGCGCGGGCGGGAACCTCGCGGCGGCGGCGGCCCATGCGCTGCGGGGCCGGATGCGCCCCCTGGCGGGCGTGGTGCTGATCTACCCGGCGCTGGGCGGCGACCGGAATTCGGGCAGCATGGTCGCGCACGCCCAGGCGCCCATGCTGACGCGGGCGGATCTCGAGTTCTACGACCGCATCCGCCGGCCGACGGCGCGCGAGGTGCCGGACGACCCCACCTTCGCGCCGCTGCGCGACCCGGATCTCACGGGGCTCCCGCCCACCATCGCCTTTGCCGCGGAATGCGACCCGCTCTGCGACGACGCCACGGCCTACGCCGAACGCCTCCGCGCCGCCGGGGGACGCGCCCGGGCCGTCACCGAGCCGGGGCTCGTCCATGGCTACCTGCGCGCCCGCCATTCGGTCGCACGGGCGCGGGACAGCTTCACCCGCATCGTCGACAGCATCGACGCGCTGGCCCGTGGACGCTGGCCGGACCCTGCCTGACCCCTCAGGACCCCGCGCCGACCACCTGCCCGCCCGGCAGGATCGCCGGTCCCGGCGCGTCGGGCAGCCCGGCCGCCGACCCCGGCACGCGGCGCGACCGGATCGCGTCCTCCAGCCAGCCCTGCCGCATCTCGGGCACCGAGGCGAGCAGGAGGCCCGTGTAATCGTCGAAGGGCGGCGTCAGGACCTCGGACCTGGTGCCGTACCGCACGACCTGCCCCCGGTGCATCACCGCGATCCCGTCCGCGATCGCCCGCACGGTGGCAAGGTCATGCGTGATGAACAGGTAGGCCACGCCCTCGGCGGCCTGGATCTCCGCGAGCAGCTTGAGGATCCCCTCGGCCACAAGGGGGTCCAGGGCCGAGGTCACCTCGTCGCAGATGATGAGCTTGGGCCGCGCGGCAAGGGCGCGGGCGATGCAGACCCGCTGCTTCTGCCCGCCCGACAGCTCGGCCGGGTAGCGATGGGCGAACCCCTGGCCCAGCTCGATGGCGTCCAGCAGCTCGGCGACGCGGGCGTCGCGGGCGCGGCCCCGCATCCCGAAGTAAAGCTCCAGCGGGCGCCCGATGATCGTCGCGATGGTCTGGCGCGGGTTCATCGCCACGTCGGCCATCTGGTAGATCATCTGGATGTCGCGCAGGTCGTCCCTGGACCGCTCGGCCAGCCGGGGGGCCAGCACGCGGCCCGCGAACTCGATCCGCCCCTCGGACGCCGGCAGAAGGCCGGTGATCGCCCGGGCCAGCGTCGACTTCCCCGACCCGCTCTCGCCCACCACGGCCAGCGTGCGGCCCGGGCCCAGCGCCACGTTGATCCCCCGGAGCACGTCCGCCCCCGCTCCCGCATAGCGGGCGGTCACGTCGCGGACGGTCAGCACCGCCTGTGCCGTGGGCGGTCGCTCGGCGCTCTCGGTCTCGCGCACGGCCACCAGCGCGCGGGTGTAGTCCTGGCGCGGGGCGTCGATGATCTGCCGGACCTCGCCATGCTCGACCATCTTGCCGTGCCGCAGCACGAGGATCTCGTCGGACACCTGCGCCACCACCGCAAGGTCGTGGGTGATGTAGAGCGCGGCCACCCCGGTGTCGCGGATCGCGTCCTTGATCGCGGCCAGCACGCCGATCTGCGTCGTCACGTCCAGCGCGGTCGTCGGCTCGTCGAACACCACGAGATCGGGCTGCGGGCAGAGCGCCATCGCCGTCATCGCCCGCTGGAGCTGCCCGCCCGACACCTGGTGCGGGTAGCGCCGGCCAAAGTTCGCGGGGTCCGGCAGCCCCAGCTTGGCGAACAGGGCGACGGCGCGCGCCTCGGCCTCGGCCCGGGTGGCCAGCCCGTGCGCCAGCGTGGACTCCACCACCTGCTCCATGAGCCGCTTGGCCGGGTTGAAGGCCGCGGCCGCCGACTGGGCGACATAGGTCACCTCGTGGCCGCGCAGGGACCGCAGCGCCCCCGCGCCGCCGGTCAGAATCTCGCGGCCGTTCACGGCGATCCGGCCGCCGGTGATCCGGACCCCGCCCCGCCCGTAGCCCAGCGCCGAGAGGCCGATCGTGGACTTTCCGGCCCCCGACTCCCCGATGAGGCCGAGGACCTTGCCCCGCGGCAGGCTGAAGGACACCCCGTCCACCAGCACCACGTCGCGAGACGGCTCGCCGGGCGGGTGGACCGTGGCCTCGATGCGGAGGCCGTCGATCGTCAGAACCGGATCAGGCACCGCGCCCTCCCTTGAGGCTGGTCGTGCGGTTCAGGATCCAATCCGCCACGAGGTTGACCGAGATCGCCAGCGTCGCGATGGCCACCGCCGGATAAAGGGCCGCCGGGATGCCGTAGACGATGCCGTCCTTGTTCTCCTTCACGATGCCGCCCCAGTCGGCGAGCGGCGGCTGCACGCCCAGGCCCAGGAAGGACAGCGTCGAGATGAACAGCACCATGAAGATGAACCGCAGGCCCATCTCGGCGACCAGCGGCGACAGGGCGTTGGGCAGGATCTCGCGGAAGATGATCCAGCCCCAGCCCTCGCCGCGCAGGCGCGCGGCCTCGACGTAGTCCATGACCGTGATGTCCACCGCCACGGCCCGCGCCAGCCGGAACACACGCGTCGCGTCCAGGAGGCCCATGACCAGGATCAGCACCGGCAGCGTCACCGGCATCACCGACAGCACCACCAGCGCGAAGATCAGCGACGGCACCGACATGACGAGGTCGACAAAGCGCGACAGCGCCTGGTCCACCCAGCCGCCCGCCACTGCCGCCGTGAAGCCCAGCACCGATCCGGTGACAAAGCTCAGCAGCGTCGCCGCCGTCGCGACCCAGATGGTGATCTGCCCCCCCCAGATCATGCGCGACAGCACGTCCCGCCCGATCCCGTCGGTGCCGAGCCAGTGCGCCGCCGTGGCCGGCTCCCAGACGCCGCCCACCGTCGCGTCGTAGGAATAGGGCGAGATCCAGGGCGCCAGGATCGCGCCGCCGAAGAAGACCGCCGTGACCAGGAGCCCCAGCAGGGCCGAAGGGGGAACGCGCATCATCTCGGGTGCCTCAGCCGGGGGTTCGCGAGGATCGACAGGATGTCGGCCAGGAGGTTGAAGCCGATGTACACGGCGGCGAACACCAGCCCGCAGGCCTGCACCACCGGAACGTCCCGCTTGGCCACGTGATCGACAAGGTACTGCCCCATCCCCGGGTAGACGAAGACGACCTCGACCACGACCACGCCCACCACCAGATAGGCAAGGTTGATCATCACCACGTTCACCACCGGCGCGATGGCATTCGGAAAGGCGTGCCGCGCGATGATGGCGAAGGGGCGCAGGCCCTTGAGCTCCGCCGTCTCGATGTAGGGGCTCTGCATGACGTTCAGGATCGCCGCCCGCGTCATCCGCATCATGTGCCCCAGGACGACCAGCACCAGCACGATCACCGGCAGGGCGATCACCTGAAGCTTCTCGCCCAGGCTCATCCCGGCGTAGATCGTGGCCACGGACGGGAACAGGCGATACTTCACAGCCAGCGCGAAGATCACGATGTAACCCAATAGAAACTCAGGAACGGACACGGTGGCAAGCGTCACGCCCGAGATCAGCCGATCCGGCCAGCGCCCCCGGTAGCGGACCGCGATGAGGCCCAGCAGGATGGACAGCGGCACGGCGATGGCCGCCGCGCAGGAGGCCAGGAACAGCGTGTTGCCCAGCCGCTGGCCCATGGCGGCCGCGATGTCCTGCTTGTTCGAGAGCGCGGTGCCCAGGTCCCCGTGCAGCGCGCCCAGCAGCCAGGCGAAGTAGCGCGTGGTCGCCGGCTCATCGAGCCCCATCTCCGCCCGGAGGTTCGCGAGCGCCTGGGGCGTCGCCGACTGCCCCAGGACCGAGGCGGCCACGTCTCCCGGCAGGACCTCGGTCCCGGCAAAGATCGCGACCGAGGCGGCGATCAGCAGGAGGCAGCCCAGCGCGACGCGCTGGACCACCATCTTCAGGAGCGGATGCACGCGCCCCGCCTCAGTTCGAGCTCAGCCAAAGCTTGACGCCCGCGAGCCCGTTCATGAGCTCCTGCGTCGGGTCCTCGAACCAGCCCTGCACCTCGGGACCGTGCGCCTCGACAAAGTCGTTGAACATCGGGCAGATGAGACCCCCTTCTTCATGCAGGATCCTGGCCATCTCGCCATACATGTCCTTGCGCTTGGCCTGGTCGAGCTCGCCCCGCGCTTCCTGCATGAGCTGGTCGAAGCGTTCGTTCTTGAACGCGGTGTCGTTCCAGTCGGCCGACGACTGGTAGGCCGTCGAATACATCTGGTCCTGCACCGGCCGGCCGCCCCAGTAGGAGGCGCAGAAGGGCTGCTTGTTCCAGACCTCGGACCAGTAGCCGTCGCCCGGCTCGCGCTGGATCTCGAGGGGGATGCCCGCCGCCGCCGCCGATTGCTGGAACAGCGCCGCCGCGTCGATCGCGCCCGGGAAGGCCACGTCCGACGTCCGCAGCACGATCGGAGAGCCGTCGTGCCCCGAGGCCTTGTAGTGGAAGGCCGCCTTCTCGGGATCGTACTCGCGCTGGGGCAGCCAGCTTTCGTCGAACAGCGGGTAGGAGGCGTTGATCGGGATGTCGTTCCCCAGCGACCCGTAGCCCGCCAGCACCGTGTCCAGCATCTGCTGCCGGTTGATGGCGTATTTCAGGGCGAGCCGCAGGTCCTTGTTGTCAAAGGGCGCGGCGTCGCAGCGCATGATGAAGACGTAGTGCCCCCGCCCCTTGGCCGAGGTCACCGACACCCCCGGCGCGCGGGACAGCAGGGCGGCCGTCCGGGGCTCGACCCGGTTGACGACATGGACCTGCCCGGACTGGAGCGCCGCCATCCGCGCGGTGGGGTCGTTGATGACGATGTTCTCGATCGTGTCGACATGCCCGCGCGTCGGGTCCCAGTAGTTGGCGAAACGCTCGAAGACGTGGCGCACGCCGGGCTCGTCTCTGACCACCTTGTAGGGGCCGGACATGATCCCGTCCGCCGGGCTGTCGCGCCCGCCGTTCGGCTGCATCATCAGGTGATAATCGGCCATCAGGTACGGCAGGTCGGCGTTGGGCGTGGCCAGCGTCACCACCACGTGGTCGCCATCCACCGTCATCGACTCGATGCCCTGCATGATGCCCAGGGCGCCCGACTGCGACTTCTCGTCCGAGTGGCGCTGCAGCGTCGCGAGCACGTCGTCCGGCGTCAGCGTCTTGCCGTTGTGGAACTCGATCCCCTTGCGGATCGTGAAGGTCCAGGTCTTCGCGTCCGGGGTGCTGTCCACGGCCTCGGCCACGCGGGGCACGATCGACCCGTCCGGCCCGACCTCGACCAGCGGCTCACCGATGGTGGACAGGTTCTGGAACGGCACCTGCGAGGCCGCGAGCGCCGGATCGAGCGAGCTGGTGCTCTCCCCGCCCTGGAGGCCAAAGCGGAGGGTTCCGCCCTTGATCGGACCTTCGGCGCGAACGGCGGTCGCGAGAAGCGTGTTCGCGGTCGCCGCCGACACGCCCAGCGCCGCCGCGCGTCCCAGAAAGTCGCGACGGTTCATCCGCCCACGCACCGTCCGCCCCAGCAGATACCGGAGTTCGTCGTTCATCGTTAAGGCTCCCTGTTCATTCTTTTTATCGCAGCGTAAACCGCACGCCGCTTGCGGAACAACGAATCTTTCGGGCGCTCACAGAAAGTCGCGCGGAATGCTTTCCTCCACGTCGCGGGCGTGGATCAGGGCCGTGCCCTCCCAGGCCTCCAAGCGCCCCTTGAGGTGAAAGCTGCCGGCGTCCGACCACATCTCCGACGTGGCCTCGGTCCGCATCTCGATCCCGTCGCGGCGGATCTCCTGCGTCCAGTGCACCCAGCCCCGCGCCGAGAGGGGGTCGTCGGGATGGATGCTCCACCGTTCGCGCAGCACCGACCCGTAGATGAGCCCGTGGTCGCCGTTCTCCTGCATCCCGAAATCGTCCTCGATGACGAGCGTGACCGCGCCGCTCCGCTGGTCGATCTCGGTGCGCCGCACATGGGACGGGGCGCGCAGCTCCCGCTCCTTCAGAGGCTCCGCCGCCTGCGGAGGGGGAAAGGCGCATTCGTCCCCCTCGGCCCGCGGCCGCACCGGCAGGTCCAGACCACCCCCGGCCAGGGTCAGCGTCACCGGCTCGGGCATCGGCCAGAACATCGGCCAGTAGCTCGACGACACGGCCACCCGCAGCCGGTGCCCTGCCGGCAGCCGGTACGCGATATGGTCGAGCGTCACGCGGACCTCGACCTCCTCGCCGGGCACGAGAGGCACAGGATCGGCATGGCTGTCCCGGTGCGTCAGGTTCAGCGCGCCCCAGGTGATCCGGGTCGAGGCGCCGTCGGGATGCAGATGGCAGAGCCGGACCGCCACCATCGCCACCGGACGGTCCGACCGCAGCCGCAGGGTCACCACCGGCGCGCCGACGATGTCCGTCTCCTCCAGGGCTCCGCTGTCAAAGCAGGCCGACAGGGCGTCGTCCGCCCGCTGGTCGCCCGGCATCTCGGGCCCGAGCCAGATGGCGCAGAATTCTCCGCCCTCCGCCCCGCAATGCTGCGGGGAAGCGAGGACGATCTCGAACGGCGCCGCCGGGCCGAGCGTCCGGTCCCCGAACTCCAGGTGCTGGGTGCCGATCCGGGGCGACGGCCAGCTGTCCTCGGTGATCCACAGGCCCGGACGCTCCTTGTACCAGGTCGCGGGACGGAGGCCGTCCATCAGGTAGGCGCGGTAGGCGGGGTCGTCCTCGACGCCGTTCGGCTCGTCGCGGAGCCAGCGATCCCACCAGCGCAGGGCTTCCTGCAGAAATCCGATGCGCGGCTCGGGCACGGCGAAATGCGGATACTTGTGGATCCACGGCCCGATGATCGCCTTGACCGGAGCCGACAGGCCCTCCAGCAGCGCCGGCGGCACGTTCTTGTAGCTGTCGCCCCAGCCGCCCACCGCCAGGGTCGCCGCGCGGATCGCGCCGAAGTCCTCGCAGACCGACCCGTGCCGCCAATAGGCGTCGCGCCGCTGGTGCCGCAGCCAGACGGCGGGCAGGAAGGGCTCGGCCTCCAGCCGCGCGCGCCAGACCTCGCGCCAGTCGGGCCGCAGCGCCGGATCGGGCGGCCGGGAGGAGTACGACCACATCGTCGCCCCCCAGCCCAGGTTCTCGTTGAGAAGGCACCCGCCCTTCCAGTGAATGTCGTCGGCGTAGCGGTCCACCGTGGAGCAGAGCGTGATGATGGCGCCCAGCGCCGGCGGTCGCAGCGCCGCCACCTGCAAGGAATTGAACCCGCCCCAGCTGATCCCCATCATGCCGACCCGGCCGCTGCACCACGGCTGCGCCGCGATCCAGGCGATGACCTCGCAGGCGTCCGACAGCTCCTGGGGCGAATACTCGTCCTCCATCAGCCCGTCCGAATCGCCGTTCCCGCGCATGTCCACCCGCAGGCAGGCGTAGCCCCGCGCCGCGAACCAGGGATGCGTCAGCGCGTCCCGCACCACGGTGCCGTCGCGCTTGCGGTAGGGCAGGAATTCGAGGATCGCCGGCACCGGCCCCGCGCCCTCGGGCCGCCAGACCCGGGCCGACAGCCGGCAGCCGTCGGCCAGCACGATGCCAAGGTCGGGCTCCTCGGTGACGCGGAACAGGGGTTCAAGGTCTCGGGCCACCCTTGGTCTCCGCGCTCGGTTGTCCTGGGGGCCAGCCTGCATGGCTCGCTGCGTCAGCCCAAGGGCCAATGCGACCCATCATGATCCTGATACGACATGGTCCCCTGCCGCACCCGTCGGGGGGTGGTCGGGATGTCGCAGTTCCTTGCACGGGACCGATGCGAACAATAGATGAACGTCATGTCCGCACCCAACCTTCAGGAAAAGCTCGCGATCCTCTCGGACGCAGCCCGCTACGACGCCTCCTGTGCCTCGTCCGGCACCTCCCGCCGCGATTCCCGCGACGGCAAGGGCCTGGGCTCCACGGATGGCAACGGCATCTGCCATAGCTTCACGCCGGATGGCCGCTGCGTGTCGCTGCTCAAGATCCTGATGACCAACTTCTGCATCTTCGACTGCGCCTATTGCGTGAACCGCGTCAGTTCGAACGTGCAGCGCGCCCGGTTCACGCCCGAGGAGGTCGTGACCCTCACCCTCGAATTCTATCGGCGCAACTACATCGAGGGGCTGTTCCTGTCCTCGGGCATCATCCGGTCGCCCGACGACACGATGCGCGACATGGTCCGCATCGTGAGGACCCTGCGCGAAGAGCATGACTTCCGCGGCTACATCCACCTTAAGACCATCCCCGGCGCCGACCCCGCGCTGGTGGCCGAGGCCGGGCTCTACGCCGACCGCCTGTCGGTCAATATCGAGCTTCCGACCGAACAAAGCCTCGCCGACTTCGCGCCCGAAAAGAAGCCCGCCGAGATCCGCAAGCACATGGCCGACATCCGGCTCGGGCGCGAGGCGGCCAGCGACCGGTCCCTCCAGGGCACCGCGGCGCCCAGGTTCGCGCCGGCCGGCCAGTCCACCCAGATGATCGTGGGCGCCGACGCCACGAACGACGCGACGATCCTCCAGCAAAGCGCGCGCCTTTACGGCTCCTATGGGCTCAAGCGGGTCTATTACTCGGCCTTCTCACCCATCCCGGATTCGACCGCCAAGCTTCCCCTGGTGACGCCGCCCCTCCTGCGCGAGCATCGGCTCTACCAGGCCGACTGGCTCATGCGCTTCTACGAGTTCTCGCCCGACGAGATCGCGCAGGACGGCAACCTCGACCTCCAGATCGACCCCAAGCTCGCCTGGGCGCTCCGGAACCGGCAGCACTTCCCGGTCGACGTCCAGCGCGCCCCGCGCGAGATGCTGCTCCGCGTCCCCGGCTTCGGCACCAGGACGGTGGACCGCGTCCTCCAGACGCGCCGGCACCGCGGCCTGCGCTACGACGACCTCCTTCGCATGGGGGCGTCGCTCAAGAAGGCGCGGCCCTTCATCACCCTGCCGGACTGGAGCCCCGGGGCGCTCACCGACAGTGCCGACCTGCGCGCCCGCTTCGCGCCCGAACCCGAACAGCTCAGCCTGTTCTGACCCTGCCACACCGGGACCCCTGGCCCCGGTCCCCGCGTTAGCTCATTGTTGCGACTCGAGGCGCAGAACAATACATGAACCTCATGCCCCATGTGACGCTCCCGAAGGTCGGCACCGCCGAGGCTTGGCGCGAGGCCGCCCGCGCCTGCCTGTCCGCGCGCATCCCGCCCGAGGCGATCACCTGGAGCCGCGGCCCCGGCGAGGCCGTCCTTTGGGCCGAGGATGAGCCGCCGCCCGCGCCCAAGGTCGGGGCGATCCGCGTCCCCGAGAACTTCGTCCACCTCGCCGCGCAGGTGGTCTGGCACAAGGACCCCGAACGCTTCGCCCGCCTTTACGCCGTCCTGTGGCGCCTGCGCACCGAATCGGGCCTCATGCAGGACCCGGCCGACAAGGACCTGACCGCGCTCCGCCAGATGGAACGGGCGGTCCACCGCGACCTCCACAAGCTCAAGGCCTTTGTCCGCTTCCGCGAGATCGGCGACCGCACCGCCCCGCGCCGCCGCTTCGCCGCCTGGTTCGAGCCCGCGCATTTCACCCTCGAACCCGCCGCGCCCTTCTTTGCCCGTCGCTTCGCCGACATGGACTGGCTGATCGCCACGCCCGACCTCGTGGCCCGCTTCGAGGATGGCGTCACCACCTTCGAGGAAGGGGCCGAAAAGCCCGACCTGCCCGACGACGCGGCCGAGGATCTCTGGCTCACCTATTTCCGCAACATCTTCAATCCGGCGCGGGTCAAGACCGCCCGCATGCTGGCCGAGATGCCCAAGCGCTACTGGAAGAACCTGCCCGAGACCGCCGCCATCCCCGACCTCCTCGCCAATGCCGAAACCCGCGTCCGCGCCATGGCCGAGGCCGCGCCGACCCGCGCGCCCTTCTACGCCAAGGCCATCGCCGCCCGTCCCGCGCCGCCCAGAACTCCCCTCGCCGCACCCGGCCTGATCTCCGCCCTCAAGGAGGAGGAGGACGCCTGCACCCGCTGCCCGCTCCATGCCCACGCGACGCAGGCCGTCCCCGGCGAAGGACCCTTGGACGCGGCGCTGATGATGGTGGGCGAACAGCCCGGCGATCAGGAGGATCTGGCCGGCCGCCCCTTCGTCGGCCCGGCGGGGCAACTCTTCGACCAGATCCTGCGCGACACCGGCATCGACCGCTCCAAGGTCTTCCTCACCAACGCGGTCAAGCACTTCAAGTACACGATCAAGGGCGTCCGCCGCATCCACCAGAGCCCCAACGGCGGCGAGATCTCGGCCTGCAAGTGGTGGCTCCAGCAGGAGGTGTCGCTGGTCCGGCCCAAGCTCCTCGTGGCGCTGGGCGCCTCGGCGGCGGAATCGCTCACCGGCTCGCGCGATGGCATCCTCAAGCGGCGCGGCACGGTCGAATCCGGCCCTGACGGCATCCCCGTCTTCCTGACGGTGCACCCGAGCTTCCTGCTCCGCCTGCCCGATCCCGTCGCCAAGGAGCTCGAGACCGAGAAGTTCCGCCAGGACCTCACCGCCGCCCGCGAACATCTCGACAAGCTGATGGCCGCCTGAGCGGCCCCAGCCTTTCGCTGCGGGGGCGGCGTGCTATCTTCCCGCGCGCCCGGTGCAGTTCACGGACCCCACGCGGCCATGCCCGACATCGTCCTCCTCCCCAAGCCGCAGGCCAAGGCGCGAGCCGAGCGTCCGCGCCTTTACAAGGTCATCCTGCTCAACGACGACTTCACCCCCCGCGACTTCGTGGTGAAGGTGCTCAAGGCCGTGTTCCGCATGACCGAGGCCGAGGCGCTGGGCGTCATGCTGACCGCCCACCGCCGGGGCGCCTGCGTCGTCGCCGTCTTCACGCGCGAGGTAGCCGAGGCCAAGGCCCGGCAGGCCACCGACATGGGCGGACAGGCGGGCTATCCGCTCGCCTTCACCACCGAACGCGAGGAGTGACGCCCGCCTCCGGGCGCCTCAGGTGTTGAACAGGAAGTGCATGACGTCGCCGTCCTTGACGACGTAGGTCTTGCCCTCGGCCCGCAGCTTGCCGGCCTCCCGCGCCGCCGCCTCGCCACCCAGCGCCACGTAGTCGTCGTAGGCGATGGTCTCGGCGCGGATGAAGCCCTTCTCGAAGTCGCCGTGGATCACGCCCGCCGCCTGCGGCGCCAGCGTCCCCTGCCCGATGGTCCAGGCCCGCGCTTCCTTGGGGCCGACCGTGAAGTAGGTCTGGAGATGCAGGAGCTCGTAGCCGGCGCGGATCAGCCGGTCGAGCCCCGCCTCCTCCAGCCCCATGGTTTCCAGGAACTCGGTCTGCTCCTCGGGGGGAAGCTGGGCGATCTCCTCCTCGATCCGGGCCGAGATCACGACATGGCTGTTGCCCTCGGCCTTGGCCATCGCCGCCACGCGGGCCGAGAACTCGTTCCCCTCCGCCGCGTCCTCCTCGTTGACGTTGCAGACATAGAGCACGGGCTTGGCGGTCAGCAGTTGCAGCATCCGCCAGGACCGCCTCTCATCCTCGGACACCTGCACGGTCCGCGCGGGCCGGCCCTCGGACAGCGCCGCCTGCGCGCGCTTGAGCAGCCCTTCCTGCTCCACCGCCTCCTTGTCGCCGCCCTTGACCTTCCGGGCGAGGTTCTGGAGCCGCCGCTCGACCGACTCGAGGTCCGCGAGCATCAGCTCCGTCTCGATGGTCTGGGCGTCCGCGACCGGATCGACCCGCCCCTCGACATGGGTGATGTCCCCGTCCTCAAAGCAGCGGAGCACATGGGCGATCGCATCCGTCTCGCGGATGTTGGCCAGGAACTGGTTCCCCAGCCCTTCCCCCTTGGAGGCGCCCTTCACGAGCCCGGCGATGTCCACGAAGGTCATCCGCGTCGGGATGATCTGCCGCGACTTTGCCAATTCGGCCAGCTTCTCCAGCCGGGGGTCGGGCACGGCCACCTCGCCGACATTGGGCTCGATGGTGCAAAAGGGAAAGTTGGCGGCCTGCGCGGCGGCCGTGCGCGTCAGCGCGTTGAACAGGGTGGATTTGCCGACGTTGGGCAGCCCCACGATCCCCATGCGAAAGCCCATGCTCGTCTCCGTGACCAAAACGCCGCGCTTCTAGGGCGACCTTCGCCCGACCGCAAGCAAGGCTTGGGAACAAAAAGGGAACATGATATGTTGAACCCCTGCCCAAGGAAAGGAATCGGTCATGACCATTCCCTGCTTCACGTTCGAGGGCTCCTGCGCGGACGCGCGGCGCACCTACGCCGCGATCTTCCGGCCGCGCCCGCAGGCCGGACGCCCCTGCCCTGCATCGGCCTTCCCGAACCCGCTCGTCTATGCCTCGGTCCACACCGCCCGCGGATGGCATGCCGTCCCGGATCCCTGCCGCGCCGACCCGGGCGCGGGCACGGCGATGGCCGTGACGCTGTCCGACCCCGGCGAAGGGCAGCGCGTCTTCGACGCCCTGTCCCATGGGGGCCGGGTCGAAACTCCCTATGGCGCGACCGACTGGTCGCCGGGATTCGGCCGGGTCACGGACCGCTGGGGGACGCGATGGATGGTGGACGCCATCGCCGCCCCCCGTGGCGGGGCCTAGCGGTCGAAGCGTCGGACGCGCCGGTCCTCCTGCTTCTGCCAGATGATGATCCAGGCCAGCAGGATGAAGATCGGGTGCCCCAGCCCGCCCGAGAAGATGATGGCGGGCAGCCAGAACAGGAACACCACGACGGCGAGGATGGGCCGACCCGCAAGGAGGATCGACAAGGGCGGGAGGAGGAGGGCGAGCACATAGTTCATAGGCCGCATATGGGGGCTCGCCCGGCTCGCTTCATCCCCCATCGGCGGAAATCGGACAGCGGCGCGATGCGGCGCTTTGGAACGAAATAGGAACATGTTAACCTAGCGTCACCCAACCCCGGAGGAATCAGCATGGCCCCGATCCCTTACCTGTTCTTCGACGGCACCGCCGAGGAGGCGCTTCGCACCTACGCCCGCATCTTCGGCTCGCCCGATCCGCAGATCATGAAGGCCGCCGACGCGCCCTCCGGCGAAAGCTGGGGCGACCCCGACAGCGTCATGCACGCCGCGCTCCGGATCGGGGACGGTTGGCTTTACGCCTCGGACTATTCCAAGGCCGTTCCGATGGCCGGGAACTCCATCACGCTCACCTATCCCACGACGTCCGAGGGCCGCCGCGTCTTCGACGCCCTGGCCGAAGGGGGCGAGATCGAGATGCCCTACGAATCCACCTTCTGGTCCCCCGGGTTCGGCAGCCTCACGGACCGGTTCGGCACGCGCTGGATGATCGACACCGAATCGCAGCCCGCCCCCGCGCCGGTCCCCTGATGGCCACAATCCCCTACCTGCATTTCCAGGGCCGCTGCGCCGAGGCGCTGGCCTTCTACGCCGAAGCCCTGGGCGGCACCGACCTCGCCGTGATGCGCTACGCCGAAAGCCCGAACGCCCCGGAGGGATGGGCGGGCTCGGACCGGGTCATGCACGGCCAGATCCGGACGGCCGGCGGGCTCCTCATGGCCTCGGATTTCCCGCCGGGGATGGACGGCGACCGCCAGCAGGGCGTGTCCGTCATGCAGACCTTCCCCGACCCCGGGGCCGCGCGGTCCGCCTTCGACCGGCTGTCCGAGGGTGGCGACGTCCTCCAGGACTTTGCCCCCACCTTCTTCTCGCGGGGCTTCGGCATGGTCCGGGACCGCTTCGGCACCCACTGGATCATCTCGGCCGAGCCCGAGGGGGGCACCATGTCCGACGAACGCGCGACCGAGGAAGCCGAGGCGCATCCGACCTGACGGGTCGGGCACGAACCGGGCGGGCCGCGTCCTCCTCCCCGGCCCGTCCGCCCCATCCCGCCGCATCGCCCGTGCGGCGGGATGGGGTCCATCGGCCCTCCTTGCATTTCCGCCTGCCGTGGCGCATCCCCCGGGAAAACGGGGGATAGGGCCATGACACGGATCGACGACACCTTCGCGCGGCTCAGGGCCGAGGGGCGCAAGGCCTTCGTGGCCTATGTCATGGCGGGCGATCCCGACTTCGACAGCTCGCGCGAGATCGTGCTGGGCCTTCCCGCCGCGGGCGTCGACATCATCGAACTCGGACTGCCCTTCACCGATCCCATGGCGGACGGCCCGACGATCCAGCTGGCCGGGCAGCGCGCGCTGGCGGGCGGACAGACCCTGGACCGGACGCTCCAGATCGCCCGCGACCTGCGCGCCACCGGCGACCAGACCCCGATCGTGCTGATGGGCTACTACAACCCGATCCACTCCCGCGGGGTGCCGCGCTTCCTCGAGCAGGCCAAGGAGGCCGGGATCGACGGCCTCATCGTCGTGGACCTCCCGCCCGAGGAGGACGACGAGCTCTGCATCCCCGCCCAGAAGGCGGGCCTCAACTTCATCCGCCTCGCGACGCCCACCACCGACGACCGGCGCCTGCCCAAGGTGCTCCAGAACACCTCCGGCTTCGTCTACTACGTCTCGATCACCGGGATCACCGGGGCCGCCGCCGCGCAGGCGGGTGACGTCGCCCCCGAGGTCGCCCGCATCAAGGCCAAGACCGACCTCCCGGTGATCGTGGGCTTCGGCATCCGGACGCCCGAGTCCGCCCGCGACATCGCCAGCGTGGCGGATGGGGCGGTGGTCGGCTCGGCCATCGTGTCCGAGGTGGCCCAGGGCCGCACCCCTTCCGAGGTGCTGGCCTTCGTGAAGTCCCTGGCCGACGGCGCCCACTCCGCCTGACCCCTGCCCCCCCTGACCCCGGACGGGCGCCTGGCCTGACAGGGCGCCCCGCCCTGCCCGGCCATCGGGCGGCACGCCCTCAGCCCACCGCCCGGGCCGGCTCCTCGTGATCCGAGATCAGCCGCGCCACGTCCTCGGCCGGCTGGGGCCGCCCCAGCAGGAAGCCCTGGCCCAGCGCGCAGCGCCGTTCGCGGAGGAAGGCCAGTTCCTCGTCCCGTTCGATCCCCTCCGCGGTGACGTCGAGGCCCAGCGAGGATGCGAGCGCGAGGACGCCTGCCACGATCTTGGCCCGTTCCGGCAGCCGGTCCACCTCGGCGATGAAGCTGCGGTCGATCTTGATCCGGTCGATGGGAAGCTGCGTCAGGATGGCAAGGCTGGAGGTGCCGGTCCCGAAATCGTCCAGCGAGATGCGCACCCCGGCCTTCACCAGCTCCGCCACGATCCGGCGGGCCACCTCCATGTCGGCCAGCACGGCGCGTTCGGTGATCTCGATCTCGAGCCGGCTGCCCGGGATGCCGTGCCGTTCCAGGATGGCCAGGATCCGATAGGGCAGCATGGGGTCCCCCAGCTGCCGGGGCGACAGGTTGAACGAGATCGGCAGGTCGGTGGGCCAGCCCTCGAGCGCGGCGCAGGCCTTCTCCAGGACGATCTCGGACAGCCGCTCGATCAGGCCCAGTTCCTCGGCCAGGGGGATGAACCGGTCGGGCGGGACAAAGCCGCGCTGCGGATCGCACCAGCGCGCCAGCACCTCGAAGGCGCGCAGCTGCCGCCCCGTGATGTCGAAGATCGGCTGGAAGTAGGGCAGGATCTCGCCCGCCGTCAGGGCGCGGCGAAGGTCGTGCTCCAGGGCGGCCTGCTCGCGCAGCGCCTCGCCCAGAGGGGGGTCGAAATGCGCCAGACCGTCGCGTCCGGCCTGCTTGGCGCGGTACATCGCCTGGTCCGCGCGCCGCAGCAGGTCCGACCCGCTCAGGCCCCGCTGCCAGTCCGCGATGCCGATCGAGCAGGAGATGGAGGCCTGCCAGTCGTCGAAGACGAAGGGCTCCTGCATGGCCCGCAGGATCGTCCGCCCGATGGCATCGCCGCAGTCGTCCAGGCCGGGGCGCGACAGGGCCACCACGAACTCGTCGCCGCCCAGGCGGGCCACGATCGCATCCTCGGGGCAGGAGCGGCGCAACCGCCGGGCCACCGCGCGGAGCAGCTGGTCCCCGGCCTCGTGCCCCCGCAGGTCGTTCACAGGCTTGAACCGGTCGAGGTCGAGCAAAAGCACCGTCAGGGCGGGATTCGAGCCGGAGGTCACCTCCTCCACCGCCCGATAGAATCCCCGCCGGTTCGGCAGCCGGGTCAGGGGATCGAGCAGCGACAGGCGCCGCGCCTCGGCTTCGGCGGCCGAGGCCAGCCGGTTGGCCCGGGACAGCTGCCGGTTCCACCACCAGAGCAGCAGCGGCAGCGACATCGACAGCGCCAGCAGCAGCGTGAAGTACTCGTCGAGCTCCCACTCCTCGTGGGCGCGGGAAAAGGCGTAGATCTGCTCCAGCATTTCGAAATGGACGGCCAGCCGAAAGGCCAGCAGGGTCCCGGCGATGACCCCGATCTCCACGGGCCAGGAGGCGATTCGCAGCAGGGACTTCATCGGCACCTCGTGGATGTTCGGCGTGCAGCCTAAACAGGGATGCGGAAAGAAATGGTTAATCGGCGCTGCGTCCGACCGGGCCGCCGGTCGGGACTTTCATCGCCGTCCGGAACGCGTCTAATGTCGGGAAACCCCTGCGAGACCGCCATGCCCGTCATCACCAACATCGACGACCTCAAGCGCCTGCACCGCCGCCGCACGCCCAAGATGTTCTTCGACTACTGCGAATCCGGAAGCTGGACCGAGCAGACCTTCCGCGAGAACACCAGCGACTTCGACAGGATCCGCTTCCGCCAGCGGGTGGCGGTGGACATGTCGGGCCGGACGCTCAACGGGACGATGCTCGGGCAGCCGGTGACGATGCCGGTCGCGCTCGCCCCCGTGGGGTCGCTGGGGATGCAGAACGCCGACGGGGAGATCAAGGCCGCCCGCGCGGCCGCGGCCTTCGGCGTGCCCTACACCCTGTCCACCATGTCGATCTGCTCGATCGAGGACGTGGCGCAGAACAGCCCGGCGCCCTTCTGGTTCCAGCTTTACGTCATGCAGGACACCGGCTTCGTGGACGAGATCATCGAACGGGCGCGGGCGGCCAACTGCTCGGCCCTGGTGCTCACGCTCGATCTCCAGATCCTCGGCCAACGCCACAAGGACATCAAGAACGGCCTCTCGGCGCCGCCCAAGCCCACGCCGCGCAACCTGTGGGACATGGCCACCAAGTGGAGCTGGTCCTTCGGCATGGCCGGCACCAGGCGGCGCACCTTCCGCAACATCGTGGGCCATGCCAAGAGCGTGGGCGACCTCAGCTCGCTCCAGGCCTGGACCGCCGAGCAGTTCGATCCCCGGCTCGACTGGGACAAGGTCGAACGCATCCGCGAACGCTGGGGCGGCAAGTTCATCCTCAAGGGCATCCTCGACGCCGAGGACGCCCGGCTGGCCGTCAAGGCCGGGGCCGACGCCATCGTGGTGTCGAACCATGGGGGGCGGCAGCTCGACGGCGCGCTGAGCTCCATCCGCGTCCTCCCCTCCATCGTGCGGGCCGTGAAGGGCGAGACGGAGATCTGGCTCGATTCCGGCATCCGCTCGGGCCAGGACATCCTCAAGGCCATCGCCATGGGCGCGGACGGGACCATGATCGGGCGGGCCTATGTCTACGGCCTGGGCGCGATGGGCCAGGCGGGGGTGACCCGCGCGCTCCAGATCCTCCAGAAGGAGATGGACGTCACCATGGCTCTCTGCGGCCGCCGCACCCTGCGCGAGGTGAACCGGGACATCCTGCTGGTGCCCCGCGACTTCGAGGGGGACTGGGCCGAGAACGCCTGACCTGCCCCGGGCCGCGCCGGGGGCCGGACGATCGCTTGCCCCTTGGGTCGTCCTGGCCTAACGGGCCCGAGGACGCCAGCCAGGGGACGCATCATGGCCCAGCCCAGGACCGCCGCCGCTTCGACGACCGCGCCGCGCAAGGCCCGCGCCCCGCGCAAGGCGGCCGCCGATCCGCTCT
This sequence comes from Rubellimicrobium arenae, assembly GCF_017916275.1. Classification (GTDB taxonomy): domain Bacteria; phylum Pseudomonadota; class Alphaproteobacteria; order Rhodobacterales; family Rhodobacteraceae; genus Rubellimicrobium; species Rubellimicrobium arenae. The sequence goes on along the minus strand of NZ_JAFMST010000001.1, from coordinate 259,976 downwards.
TCGACCTGCGCTGGCGGCGGGCGCTGCGGGACCTGCGCGGCCCGCTGGCCCGCCTGTACGGCGACGCGCATGACGTCCCGGCGCTCCTCGACCGCGTCCGCGCGGTGGCCGAGGGGCGCTGGCGCGAACGGCCCGCCGACCTGCGGGCGCTCGATCTCCTGCGGGACGTGGACCCCGAATGGTTCCTGTCGCAGGACATGGTGGCCTATGTCGCCTACGCGGACCGCTTCTGCGGCACCATCGCCGAAATCCCGCGCACGATCCCCTACCTCCGGGACCTGGGCGTCACCTACCTGCACCTGATGCCCTGCCTCATGCCCCGGCCCGGCCAGTCCGACGGCGGCTACGCGGTCATGGACTACCGCCGGATCGACCCGCGCCTGGGCACCATGGACGACCTGGAACAGGCCGCCCGAGCGCTCCGCGCCCAAGGGATCTCGGTCTGCCTCGACCTCGTGCTGAACCACACCGCCAAGGAGCACGACTGGGCCGAACGCGCCCGCGCTGGCGACCCGTTCTTCCAGGCCTTCTACCTGATGTTCGACGACGACCGCCTCCCCCGCGACTACGAGGCCACGCTGGTCGACATCTTCCCCGACCAGGCGCCGGGCAGCTTCACCTTCTACCCCGACCTGAACAAATGGGTCTGGACCACCTTCAACGAATACCAGTGGGACCTGAACTGGGCCAACCCCGAGGTGTTCCTGGCGGTGCTCGACACCATCCTCCACCTCGCCAACAAGGGCGTGGAGGTGTTCCGCCTCGACGCGGTGGCCTTCATGTGGAAGCGGCTCGGCACCACCTGCCAGAACCTCCCCGAGGTGCACGACATCCTCCAGGCCATCGTGCAGGCCACCCGCGCCGCCGCCCCCGCCGTCATCCACAAGGCCGAGGCCATCGTCGGACCCCGCGACCTCGTTCCCTATCTCGGCCAGGGCGGGCACGAGGGGAAGGTCGCGCAGCTCGCCTACCACAACAACCTGATGGTGCAGTTCTGGTCGTCGCTGGCCTCGCGCGACACCCGCCTGATGACCCAGGTCCTGCGGACCCACTTCCCCGAACGCTTCTCCCGCGCGTCCTTCGCCACCTACATCCGCTGCCACGACGACATCGGCTGGGCCATCACCGACGAGGACGCGGCCCGGATCCCCTACCTGCAGGCCCACGCCCACCGGAACTTCCTCGCGGACTTCTACAACGGCAGCTTTCCGGGCAGCTTCGCCCGCGGCGCCGACTTCCAGTCCAACGCCCTGACCGGCGACCGCCGCACCAACGGCAGCTTCGCGAGCCTGGCCGGGCTCGAGGCCGCGATCGAGTCCGGCGACCCGACGCTGATCGACCACGCCATCGCCCGCATCCTCATGGGCCACGCCCTGATCGCGAGCTTCGGGGGCATCCCCCTCCTGTATATGGGGGACGAGCTGGGGATGCTGAACGACCACGGCTACCGGCAGGACCCCGAACTCGCGCCCGACGGGCGGTGGATGCACCGGCCCCGGATGGACTGGCCGCTGGTGGCCGGACTGCCCGACCGCCCCCGCTCGCCCGCGGCCCGCATCCACGACGGGGTCCGCGCGATCATGGCGGCGCGCAAGCGGCTCGAGGCCCTGGCCGCGCAGGTGCCCACGCGCATCCTCGACACCGGCCACCCGGCGCTGTTCGCCCTCCTGCGGGCGGACGCGATCCGGCCCCTGACCTGCGTCTTCAACTTCACCGAGCATCCCCAGCGGATCGCCTGCCGGTCCCTGGGCCTGGACGACCATCTGGAGGATGCGCTCGCCGGCCGCCGGGTCGGCGTGGAGGAAGGCGAGCTGCGGCTCTCGCCCTATCAGGCGCTCTGGCTCAGGCGGGCTGCATAGCGGGACGCCGGGCCAGGGCCAGCGCCAGCGGGATGGCGCAGGCCACCAGGACCGCGACGCAGGTAAAGGCCCAGCGCAGGCCGAAGCCCTGGCTCACCAGCCCCATGATGACGGGGGCGAAGAAGAATCCCGAAAAGCCCATGACCGCCGCCCGGCTGATCGCCTCGGTCCGGAAATGCGCGGGCACCATCTTGCCCACCAGGGCCAGGCCCATGGGTCCGATGACGGACACGCCCAGGCCGAACATGCCAAAGCCCAGGTAGGCCACCAGCGGCCCGGGCGCCCAGGCCGCCACCAGCGCCCCCAGGGCGGCCAGCGCCGAGGCGCCGACCACCACCCCGACCTCGCGCAGCCGCTCGGCCACGACCTGCCCGCCAAAGCGGCCGATGGACATGGTGATGCCCAGCATGGCCGGCCCCAGCGCCCCTTCGGCCGCGCGCCCGCCCAGGGTCCTCTCGACATGGAGGGCCGACCAGGCCTCGGTGGCGGCCTCGGTCATGAAGGCCGCCATCACCACCCCCCCGCAGAGCAGGATCGGCACCAGCGGGTAATCCCCCCGCCCGGCGGCGGGATGCGGCACCACATGGGGCTCCTGGCGCATCAGCGGCACCAGCACGAGGATGACGAAACCCGCGACGCAGGCCAGCGCAAGGAACGGCGGCAGCCCGCCTTCGCGCGCAAAGCCCGCGAACAGCGCCCCGACCGTGTAGCCGACCGAGAACATCCCGTGCGCCCCGTTCATCAGCGACCGCCCATGCGCCGCCTCCAGCTCGGACACCCGCGAGTTCATCGTCACGTCCAGGAGGCCCGAGCAGAGCCCGACCACCACCAGCGCGAGGAAGAACGGCAGCGCCCCCGGCGCCATGGTGGGCAGCACCCAGGCCACGGCAAAGGCCAGCGCCAGCACCTGCATGGCGCGCGCGCCCAGCGCCCGGTCCGTCCTGGGCGCGATCCACATCGCCGACACGAGCCCGCAGGCCGATCCCAGCAGCAGGAGCCCGAAGGTCCCGTCCGAGACCCCGAGCCCCGCCTTCACGACGGGCACATAGGCCGCCCAGCAGCCCCAGAAGAGCCCCAGCGAGGCAAAGGCGGCGCTCGGCCGGGCCGAGAGCCGGACGGCGGTCAGGACGGACATGGATCACCTGCTCGGATTGACGCGTCCCGGCTTCTCGCAAGCCCCTTCCCGCTTCGCAATGCCGCCCCGATCACCGATTGTTTCTCCATCGCATGGAGAATCGGCGGGTCCGCCTGTCGCAGGGTCACGGACCCCCTTTCCTTCCGGACCCGCACAGGCTAAGCGGGCGCCCTCAACCGGGCCGCACACCCTTGGAGGGCGGCCCCTTTATCATTGGAGACTACCATGGCTGGTGAGGTCATCGATCTCGTGGCCCAGGTTCGCGCGGGGACGGGCAAGGGGGCCGCTCGCGCTGCTCGCCGTGATGGCGCAGTACCTGGGATCGTCTACGGCGGCGGGCAAGAGCCCCTTCCGATCAACCTCGACTTCAACGCGCTCATGAAGCGCCTGAAGGCGGGCCACTTCCTGTCCACGATGTTCAACCTGAAGATCGACGGCCAGGCCGACCAGCGCGTCGTCTGCCGCGGCGTGCAGCGCCACGTCGTCAAGGACCTGCCGACCCACGTCGACTTCCTGCGCATCTCGCCCACGACCCGGATCAACCTCCTGATCGACGTCGTGTTCACGAACCACGCCGCCTCCCCGGGCCTGAAGCGTGGCGGCACCCTGGTCGCCGTGCGCCCGCAGGTGCAGCTCGAAGTGACCGCCGGCGACATCCCGGACCACATCGAAGTGGACCTGACCGGCCGCCAGGTCGGCGACGTGATCCACATCCAGGACATCCCGCTCCCCGCCGGCACCAAGCCGACGATCGACCGGAACTTCGTCGTGGCGAACATCTCGGCCCCCTCGGGCCTGCGCGCCGCCGACAACGTGGACGAGCCGGCCGCCTCCTGACGGCGCTCGCCTGCATGACAGGCCAGACGGGACCCCCTGGGGTCCCGTTCGCATGTCCGGGACCCCCATCATGGCCAACCTGACCCTCCTCCTCGCGCTGGTGGACGACGCGTTCGCCCTCTGGGGCACGGCGCTCCTGGCCGGGCTGGCCGCGTCGGGTCGGCTCCATGCGCTGGCTCTCGGGCTGGGCGGGCTCGCCTTCGCGCTGGCCTGGGGCACCTGGGCCGCTCCGGTCTCGCCCCGCCGGCTCGAAGGCCGTCCCCTCGCCGTCTTCAAGACCGGGGCCTTCGCCGTGGGCACGCTGGGCTTCGCCCTGACCGGCCAGTCCGGCACCGCCTGGACCCTCGCCCTCACCGCCGCGCTGACGCTCCTCCCGCCCGAGGCGATGCTGGCCCGCCTCCGCCGCTGGCGTGGAGACTGAGGCCACGGCAGGGCCGCGCGCCCCGTTCCCTTCGGCCCCGTCCCGCGCTACATCGCGGCCCATGAAACTCTTCGTCGGCCTCGGCAACCCCGGCGCGCAATACGCCCGCCATCGCCACAACATCGGCTTCATGGCCGTGGACCGCATCGCCGAAGGCCATGGCTTCGGCCCCTGGCGTTCGCGCTTCCAGGGCCAGACCAGCGAAGGCGTGCTCGCGGGCGAAAAGGTCCTGCTCCTCAAGCCCCAGACCTACATGAACGACTCGGGCCGCTCGGTGGGCGAGGCCATGCGCTTCCTCAAGATCGCCCTGCCCGACGTCGTGGTCTTCCACGACGAGATCGACCTCGCCCCCGCCAGGCTCAAGGTCAAGACCGGCGGCGGCCATGCCGGGCACAACGGGCTCCGGTCGCTGCACGCCCATGTGGGGGACGCCTACCACCGCGTGCGGATGGGCGTCGGCCATCCCGGCCACAAGGACGCGGTGCCGGGCTACGTGCTCCACGACTTCGCCAAGGCCGAGCAGGGCTGGCTCGACGACATGCTCCGCGGCATCGAGGATGGGGCGCCCGCGCTCGCCCAGGGGGACTGGGCCACGTTCCAGAACAAGGTCGCGCTGCGCCTGAACCCGCCCCGCTCCTCCAGGCCCGCGCCCGAGCCTGCCAGGACCGAGGCCCCGGCCCGGCCCACGCCCGCGCCCGGCAGGACCGAAGCCGCCGCCGAGGACACCCGCTCCCCGCTCCAGAAGCTCGCCGATCGTTTCCGCTAGGCCCCCTTGTCGCGGCCCCGTCCGGCGTCCCAAGATGGGGCCAGGACCCTTACCGGAGGCCGCATGGACAAGGACCCCTCGCTCAACGTCCTCGGCACGGAGCTCGAGCCCTGCTCGACCGACCCGCTCACCGGCTTCTTCCGGAACGGGGCCTGCGACACCTGCCGTCAGGACCGCGGCTCGCACACCGTCTGCGCCGTCATGACGGCCGAGTTCCTGGCCTACTCCAAATACGTCGGCAACGACCTGTCCACCCCGCGGCCCGAGGCGCGCTCTCCCGGCCTCAAGCCCGGCGATTCCTGGTGCCTCTGCGCCGGGCGCTTCCTTCAGGCGCACGAGGAAGGCTGCGCCCCGCGCGTCCACCTCGCCGCCACGCATCGGCGCGCGCTCGACGTCGTCCCGATCGAGATCCTGCGCTCTCAGGCCCTGGACTGACGGACGCCCGTCACGGGCTCCGGCGCGATCGGCCCGGCGATGAGGTCGTCGATGAACAGCGACAGGAGCTGCGGCCGCCCGGACACGCCCGCCTTGCGATAGATCGCGGCCGTCTGCGCCTTGACGGTGCCTTCGCTCGTTTGCCGCATCTTGGCGATCTCGGTCGTGGACATTCCCTTGATCGCGAACAGCGCCACGTCGCGCTCGGCGGGCGTCAGCCCCCACAGGGCGAACCGCTCCTCCAGCAGGTCCATGAACGCGCCCGAGGCCACGCGCAGCCGCGCCTCCGCCTCCCGGGTGCGCACATGGCTCCGCTGGAGCGCGATGCCGCCCAGGATCGTCCCGAGGATGAGGCCCACCGCCGCGCCGATCTCGGTCAGCTCGTAGACGATCCAGGCAAAAGGGGCGACCCCCAGGACCGAACACACGATGTTGGCGATGAACAACACCGCCGAAATGGTCTGCACCGCCAGAATGGCGACAATGACACCGGTACGATCCACGGCCTTCCTCCCGACCCCATGACCTAGCAGTCAGGCTTCAGTCGTCACCCGAACCTTTGCCATTCCCGGGTCCCCGGCCGTTCCCGCCTCCATTGCCGCCGCCGTGACCGTTGTCGCCGCCGTTGCCCCTCCCGCCGCCATTCCCGTTCCCGTTTCCGCCAGAGTTCCCGTTTCCGTTCCCTCCGCCGTTCCCGTTCCCACCGCCGTTCCCGTTCCCACCGCCGTTCCCGTTCCCCCCGCCGTTCCCTCCCGAGTTGCCGTTCCCGTTGCCCCCGGAGTTCCCGTTGCCGCCCGCGTTGCCGTTGCCGCCCGAGTTCCCGTTCCCATTCCCCCCGGAGTTGCCGTTCCCGTTGCCCCCGGCGTTGCCGTTGCCGCCCCGGCCCCCGCCCGAGCCGTCGTCATCCCCGCCGCCGCCAGAGCCCCCGCCCGAGGTGCCCCCGCCCGAGGTGCCGCCGCCGTCATCGCCTCCGGCCGAGGCTCCGTCCCCGGTTCCACCCTGGCCCCCGGTTCCGCCCTGACCCCCGGTTCCCCCCTGCCCGCCGCCCGAGCCGCTGCCGTTCCCGGGCTGGCCGCCGCCGTTGCCCGAATCGTCCGCGCCGGCCCCTCCCGCGCCGGTTCCTCCCGTCCCGCTCTCGTCCGCATCGCCCCACGGATCGAAGATCCGGGGCGTCCGGTTGCCGTTCCGGGCCTCGACGTAGTCGCGCAGGATCTCTCCCGTGGACGGGTTGAACACGATCTCGCGCCGTCCCTGCTGCCCTTCCGCGATCACCTGGATGCGCCCCAGAAGGGTCCGCGAGACGCTGAACTGCTCGTAGCCTTGCTCCCGAAGCTGGGCGATCACGGAATCGGCGGGGGACTGCGCGCCGCTCGGGCCTGGTCCCAGGGCCAGCAGGCCCGCCACGATCCATGCACTCCAGTGCCGCATCACGTTCTCCTGCCAAGGGTCCCCGCGTCCCTGCGGAGACCCGTCCGATCAAGCCCGGAAGGCGCGATCAATCCTCGTCGCCACCCCGGTTCCGCCCATGGCCCCGGTCGTGGCCGTTGTCCCGTCCCGGCGTCCGGCCCGCGTGGTCCCTGCCGCCGTGCCCGTCGTTCCCATGGCCGCGGCCGGGGTTGTCCGCATCGTCATGGTCGTCGTCGTTGCCATGCCCGCGGTCGTGATCCTCGCCCGAGTCACCGCCGTCGCCATCATCCTCGCCCGAGTCGCCGCCGTCGTCCACGCCGTCCTCGTCCGAGCCGTCATCCTCCGGCGCATCGTTGCCCCCGTCGTCGGCCCCGTCCTCATCCGTTCCGTCGTCATCGCCCGGACCGTCGTCGTCCCCGACCTCGTCGCCTTCGTCACCGCCCTCGTCGTCCCCGGCGTCGTCATCGTCCCCGTCCTCCCCGGAACCGTCGCCCCCGGCGGGGCCGCCGTCGCCCGGGTCCACCGCATCCGGCCCATCCTCCTCATCATCCGACGGGTCCACGTAATCGTGGTCGTCCGTCCGCACCTCGACGCCGGGGGCATCATCGTCGCCGGTCCGGACATGACCTACCTCGCGCGACAGAATCCGACCAGTGCTCAACTCATAGACGTATTCCAACCGTCTGTCCGCCCGGACGGCCTCGACCTTCACCTGCGACGGGCCCTGCCTCACCTCGATATGGGTGTAGCCCTGCGCCTGCAGGCCGGCGACCACCTGCTCGGCCACTGTCTGCGCCGAAGCCGCCCCGACCGTGAGGCTCAGGGCCGCCTGCGCGGCGAAGAGGATCCGTTTCATCGCATGTCTCCCGTGTGATCCGCGGGCTCCGCAGCCCCGCTGGACCGACGAAGCCACGACCCGCTGGCTGGATGCCATGCGACGGCGGGTTAGCCGGGGCTGTCCCCTCCTCCCGTCAGGCCCGTCTTGGCCACAAGTTTAGGACAAAGGTCCGTGCCGCAGCCCCCGTCCGGCCTTGCCCGGGGCATCCCAGGCCGATCCGCGCGCAAGAGAATGCCCCCGCGTCCGGGAACGCGGGGGCGAATCGCAGGCCCGGTCGATGGGACGGGGTCTCAGGTCCTGACTTCGACGCCCAGGTGCTTGGCGACGGTGAAGATGTCCTTGTCGCCCCGCCCGCAGAGGTTCATCACCAGCAGGTGGTCCTTGGGCAAGTCCGGCGCGATCTTCATCACATGGGCCAGCGCGTGCGACGGCTCCAGCGCCGGGATGATCCCCTCCAGCGCGCAGAGCATCTGGAACGCCTCCAGCGCCTCCTTGTCGGTGATCGACACGTACTCCGCCCGCCCGATGTCATGGAGCCAGGCGTGCTCCGGCCCGATCCCGGGGTAATCGAGCCCCGCCGAGATCGAGTAGCCCTCCAGGATCTGCCCGTCCTCGTCCTGCAGCAGGTAGGTCTTGTTGCCGTGCAGCACGCCGGGCCGGCCGCCGGTCAGGGACGCGCAATGCTCCATCTTCTCGTCGACGCCCTTGCCCCCGGCCTCGACGCCGATGATCCGCACGCTCGGGTCGTCCAGGAACGGATAGAACAGCCCCATGGCGTTGGACCCGCCGCCGATGGCCGCGACCACCGTGTCCGGCAGCCGCCCCTCGGCCTCCTCCATCTGCCAGCGGACCTCCTTGCCGATGATCGACTGGAAGTCGCGCACCATCGCCGGATAGGGGTGCGGTCCCGCCACCGTGCCGATGCAGTAGAAGGTGTCGCGCACGTTGGTCACCCAGTCCCGCAGCGCATCGTTCATCGCGTCCTTGAGCGTGCCCCGGCCGGACGTCACCGGCACCACCGTCGCGCCCAGAAGCCTCATGCGGAACACGTTGGGCGCCTGCCGCTCCACGTCGTGCGCGCCCATGTAGACGATGCACTGCAGCCCGAACTTCGCGCAGACCGTCGCGGTGGCCACCCCGTGCTGGCCCGCCCCGGTCTCGGCGATGATGCGGGTCTTGCCCATGCGCCGCGCCAGGATGATCTGGCCCAGCACGTTGTTGATCTTGTGCGCGCCGGTGTGGTTCAGCTCGTCGCGCTTGAGGTAGATCTTCGCCCCGCCCAGATGCTCCGTCAGCCGCGGTGCGAAATACAGCGGCGAGGGACGCCCGACATAGTGCTTCCACAGGTCGTCCATCTCGGCCCAGAAGGTCGGATCGGTCTTGGCCTTCTCGTACTCCGCCTCGAGATCGAGGATCAGAGGCATCAGCGTCTCCGAGACGAAGCGCCCCCCGAATTCCCCAAAGCGGCCGCGCTCGTCCGGTCCGGTCATGTAGCTGTTCTGGCGTGTGTCCGGCATCTGCGCGCCTCCCCCTGTGTCAGGGGCGGGTTCTAGCCCCATCCGGGGCCGGGCGGAAGCACCCTTGCGCCGCCCCGCCCTCCTGCCGACGACGGCGGGCGCATCGCCTCAGTGGGGATGCCCCCCGTTCCCCGTCCCGCGCACCGCCGCCAGGAACCCGCGCACCAGCCCGGGGTCCTTGACGCCCGGCGCGCTCTCCACGCCCGAGGACACGTCCACCTGCCGCGCGCCGCTGACCCGCAGCGCCTCGGCCACGTTGCCCGGATGCAGCCCCCCGGCCAGCATCCAGGGCACGCCCCAGCTCTGGCCCGCCAGCAGCCCCCAGTCGAAGGCCACGCCGTTCCCGCCCGGCAGCACCGCCCCCTTGGGGGCCTTGGCGTCCAGCAGCAGCTGGTCCGCGACGCCTTCGTAGGTCCGCGCCCGCGCCAGGTCCTCGGCGCCGCCGACGCCGACGGCCTTCATGACCGGCAACCCCCAGCGCGCCCGGACCTCGGCGACCCGCTCCGGGCTCTCCGCCCCATGAAGCTGCACCATGTCGAGCGGCACGACGTCCAGCACCGCCGCCAGCTCCTCGTCCGAGGCGTCGACGAACAGCCCGACCTTGGCGACACCGACCGGGGCGGCCCAGGCCAGCGGACGCGCCGCCGCCGCGGTCACCGCGCGGGGCGACCGGGGAAAGAACACAAAGCCCACATAGCCCGCGCCAGCCTCGGCCGCCGCCTCGACCTGGGCTTCCGTGGTCAGGCCGCAGACCTTGACCCGGACCGGACCGCTGGCCCGGCCCGCCGCCCGCAGGCCCGCCTGCGCCGGCCCGGTGACGCGGAACGCCATGTCAGCGCCGCGCCGGCACCACCGGCGCCTCGATCGCGGCCAGCACGTCGTTCCTCGGCGCGGCCTCGGCCCGCTGGCGTGCGACCTCGCGGCGCAGCCGCTCCAGCTCCCGCGCGGTGGCGCGCCCCTGCGCCCGTTCCGGGATCTCGCGGATCCATTCCCAGATGAACCCCACGAGGAGCCCCAGCGCGACCCCTAGAAGGATCACCAGGAACAGCGGCAGGTCGATGTCGGGCGACACCCCCAGCCAGGTGCTGAACGCTTCGGGCAGCACGCGCAGCGTCACGATGCCCCGGTTGGCCAGTCCCATGGTCACCAGGATGACGGCGACAAGGCCCCAGAAGGCGGTCTTCAGAAATCGCATGGATCAAGCCTCGCGGGCCGTCCGGCGCGGAACTGCGCGGCGGCGCTGGGACAGATGCCACCGTCCCGCGCCGGGCGCAACCGGTCGGCGGGCCTCAGTCCTCGTCGTCGTCAAGGTCAGACGCGTCGTCCGGGCCGGCCACGCCGCCCACCTTGCCGTTCAGCCGGTCGCGCAAAAGCTTGCCGGTCTTGAAGAAGGGGACGTGCTTCTCGTCCACCTCGACGGCCTCGCCGGTCCGGGGATTGCGGCCGGTGCGCCCGTCCCGCCGCTTCACGGAAAAGGCCCCGAAGCCCCGCAGCTCCACCCGGTTTCCCTGGGCCATGGCCTCCACGATCCGGTCGAAGATCGTGTTCACGATCTTCTCGACGTCCCTTTGGTAAAGATGCGGGTTCTCTTCCGCGATCTTCTGAATCAGCTCGGACCGGATCATCTCACCCCCAGGACAGTTCACCTCGTCGAGCAGGTAAGCCCTGCTTCCGACCCTGACTATAGAAGAAAGGGCCGCACGGACAAAGGCCTACAATGGATTAAGACGCGAGGGCAGCGGCCCCGGACCGGCCGGACCCGGACCGGTCGCGCAGCGAGGCCGCCCCGGACAGGCCCGCCCCGGACACGAAAAAGGGCCCCGCCGACCGGCGGAGCCCTCCCTGTGTCGTGCCGGCCTGAGCTTAGCCGCGGTCGCCGCGCAGCGCCGCGCCCAGGATGTCGCCCAGCGACGCGCCCGAGTCGGACGAGCCGTACTGTTCCACGGCTTCCTTCTCTTCCGCGATCTCGCGGGCCTTGATCGACAGGCCGAGCTTGCGGGTCTTGGTGTCCACGGACACGACGCGCACGTCCACCTTGTCGCCCGCGCCAAAGCGCTCGGGGCGCTGTTCGGAGCGGTCGCGCGACAGGTCGGACCGGCGGATGAAGGACTTCATCCCCTCGTACTCGACCTCGATGCCGCCATCCTCGATCTTGGTGACGTTCACGGTGATCACGTCACCGCGCTTCACGCCGCCCAGGGCCTCGGCATAGGGATCGTTTTCCATCGCCTTGATGGAGAGCGAGATGCGCTCCTTCTCGACGTCGACCTCGATGACCTTGGCCTTGACGTGGTCGCCCTTGCGGTAGGACTGGATCGCGTCCTCGCCGCGCTGGTCCCAGGACAGGTCGGACAGGTGCACCATGCCGTCGATGTCGCCCGGCAGGCCCACGAACAGACCGAACTCGGTGATGTTCTTGACCTCGCCCTCGACGTTCGAGCCCTCGGGGAACTGCTCGGCGAAGACTTCCCACGGGTTGCGCTGGGTCTGCTTGAGGCCCAGGGACACGCGGCGCTTCTGCGAGTCGATCTCGAGAACCATGACCTCGACCTCCTGGGAGGTGGAGACGATCTTGCCGGGGTGCACGTTCTTCTTGGTCCAGGACATTTCCGAGACGTGCACGAGGCCCTCGATCCCCGGCTCCAGCTCCACGAAGGCGCCGTAGTCGGTGATGTTGGTGACGCGGCCGGTGTGGACGGACCCGTAGGGGTACTTCCGCTCGACGGTGTCCCACGGATCTTCCTGGAGCTGCTTCATGCCCAGGCTGATGCGGTGGGTTTCCTTGTTGATCTTGATGACCTGGACCTTGATGGTCTCGCCGATCGACAGGATCTCGCTCGGGTGGTTCACGCGGCGCCACGCCATGTCGGTGACGTGCAGCAGGCCGTCCACGCCGCCCAGGTCGACGAACGCACCGTATTCGGTGATGTTCTTGACCACGCCCTCGACCACCTGGCCTTCGTACAGGTTGCCGATGACCTCGGCGCGCTGCTCGGCGCGGGATTCTTCAAGGATCGCACGGCGCGACACGACGATGTTGCCGCGGCGACGGTCCATCTTGAGGATCTGGAACGGCTGCTTGAGGCCCATGAGCGGGCCGGCATCACGAACCGGACGAACGTCGACCTGCGAGCCCGGCAGGAACGCCACGGCGCCGCCCAGGTCCACGGTGAAGCCGCCCTTGACGCGGCCGAAGATGGCGCCGTCGACGCGCTCTTCGCGCTCGTAGGCCTTCTCCAGGCGGTCCCAGGCTTCTTCGCGCTTGGCCATCTCGCGGGACAGCACCGCTTCGCCACGGGCGTTCTCGACATTGCGGAGGAAGACCTCCACGTCATCGCCGACGTTCACGGTGGGCTGCTCGCCGGGGGTGGCGAATTCCTTGAGATCGACGCGGCCTTCCATCTTGTAGCCGACGTCGATGATGGCCTGGCCCGCCTCGATGGCGATGACCCGACCCTTGACGACCGAACCCTCGGAGGGGGTGTCGATCTCGAAGCTTTCCTTGAGGAGTTCCTCGAACTCCGCCATGCTGGCTTGAGCCAAATGCTGATCCTTTACGTGTTGCGGGCCTGGCGGTTGTATCCGCCGGTCTGAAGGGATTCATCCCATATGGGACGCCGCCCCCTACCGCACAAGGCCCGCTCAGGCAACCCTCAGATGGCATCCGGCGCCCCTGGGCCGCATCGACGCCGCCCCGGCCCCCGATCGGACGGCCGGCTCAGGCCCCCCGTTCAGGCCCGCAACGCGCCCTGCGCCTCGATCAGCGCGGCCAGCGTGCGGCGCACCTCCCGCAGGCCAAAGGCCAGCGCGCTCCGGGTCTCGCGCTCGGCCCCGCCGACCGCCTCGGCCTCCATGGCCGCCCGCAGCCGCTCCAGCGTGGCGTCGATGTCGTCGATCTGGCCCGCCCCGGCGTCCTCGCCCCGCGCCATGCCGGTCAGCACCTCGCAGGCGTCCCGCCGCAGATGCATCACCTGCCCCCGCATCCCTTCCACCGCCAGCGGAGGGCTCTCGGCCTCGGCCGCGCGGTCCAGGATCGTCACCGAATCGTGCAGCTCCCGCAGGGCGTCCAGCCGCGCCTGCATCCCCGCGCGGTCCACGAACCGCGCCTCGCTCAGCGCTTCCTGCGCCAGCCAGACCGCCTCGTGCCAGGCGCTCAGGTGCTCGTCCACGCGCGGGGTGCGGCCGGGCTCGACCGTGGCCTCGACCGCGTCGGTCAGCCGCGTGGCCGTGGCCCGCAGGGCGCGCCGGAACTGACGCTCGAACCGGCTCTCGGCCCGCTCGGGCCAGACGGCCAGCGCCACCACGACCCCCAGCGCCGCGCCCATCAGGATCCCCGCGCTCGACACCAGCGCCGTGTCCACGAGATCCTCGTGCCCGGCCAGCGACATCCCCACCGCCGGGACCACGGCCAGCTGCCACAGGGGGCGCAGCGCCGAGGCGACCCCCACCGCGAACAGCGACACCGCCAGCGCCACCGCCGTCCCCCAGCCCGAGGGCAGCAGCACGAGGCAGGCCAGCCCCAGCAGGCTCCCCGCCAGCGCCGACTGCAGCCGGATCACCGCCTGCCCCATGGTCCCGCCCACCGACCGCTGAAGGCTGGTGACCGCCATCATGATGACCAGGAACGGGTCCACGTCGCCGACCCATCGCGCGATCCCGTAGGCCGCCGCCGCCGCGACCGCCGACTGGAGCCCCAGGCGCATGGCATCGCGCCAGGCGTCCCGATGGATCGCCCTCAGCCCTTCCAGCATCGCTGTCCCCCTCCGGGGTCCTCAACGCCGGACCGGGCCGGATGTTTCGCGCGGCAGCGCCCGTTGCGCGGCCCCCCCCGCCCCGGACGTTGCGCCAGCGGGCCGTTAACCGGGACCTGCGACCCTGGCCGCCCATCCCTGCCCCGGAGAGCCCATGCCCCCCCTCACCCCCCGCCCGGACTCCGGCCTGACGGCCCGCCGCGCCCATCTCGCGGCCCTGCGCGAACGGCTCGACGCGCTGGCGGGCGACCGACCCGAGCTGGCCTTTCCCCGCCAACGGGCGCTCCTTGAACTGGCCGCCGCCATCGCCTCGCCCGCGCGGGACGAAGCGGTGGCCGCCCTCGCGGATCATCTCCGGCAGGACTTCATCCGGACGCTTCTGGGCCTGCCCTGGGACACGATGCCCGTCCGAGGCGCGGGGCGGGGCGCGGGACGGGGCGCGGGGCGGGCCTCAGCGCGCGCCCAGCCGCTCCCGCACCACGGCCAGGGCAGCGCCGACCGCCTCCTCGATCCCGAGGTCCGAGGTGTCGATCACGACCGCATCCCCGGCGGCGCGGAGCGGCGCGGCATCCCGGGCGGAGTCGCGGGCGTCCCTCGCCCGCACCTCGGCCAGCGTCCCCTCGTAGCTCACGTCGTGGCCCGCCGCGGCCAGTTCCCGGAACCGCCGCCCGGCGCGGGCCTCGTCGCTCGCCGTGACGAAGAGCTTCGCCTCCGCCTCCGGGCAGATCACCGTCCCGATGTCCCGCCCGTCCAGCACCGCCCCGCCGTCGCGCCGGGCAAAGCCCTTCTGGAAGTCGAGAAGCGCGGCCCGCACCTCGGGGATCGCGGCGACCCGGCTCGCCGCCTGCGCGACGTCGGCCTGCCGCAGCCGGGGATCCTCCAGACCCTCGGGGTCGAGCTCCCGCGCGGCGGCGACGGGGTCCAGGCCCTCCAGCTCGCGCAGGCCCACCGCCCGGTACAGGAGCCCGGTGTCCAGATGCGCAAAGCCCAGCTCGCGCGCGATGGCGCGGGCGATGGTGCCCTTGCCCGCCGCCGCGGGCCCGTCGATGGCCACCGTGAAGATCATGCGCGTCCTCCGCTCAGGGACCCCGCCCCCCGTTCACCAGCCGCTCGAACAGGCGCGCCGCCGCCAGCGCCGCCAGGATCCCGCCGACGATCACCTTCCGTCGGGTGCTCCGGCGGTCTCCGCTCACGCCCGCACCAGGTCGGCGCCCAGGCCGCGCATCAGCGTCTCGAAGATCGGAAAGCTGGTCGCGATGGGCGACCCGTCATCGACCGACATGGGCCGCCGCGCCGCCAGGCCCAGGATCAGGCAGGACATCGCGATCCGGTGGTCCAGCCGCGTTTCCGCGACGACCCCGCCCTCGACGCCGTCCGCGCCCCGGCCATGGACGATCCACCAGTCGGGGCCGTCCTCGACCTCGACCCCCGCCGCGCGCAGGGCGCGGGCCATGGCGTCGATCCGGTCGCTTTCCTTGACGCGCAGCTCCTTGACGCCCCGCATGATCGTCGGCCCCTCGGCAAAGGCCGCGACCACGGACAGGATCGGGTATTCGTCGATCATGGAGGCCGCGCGCTCGGGCGGGACCTCGACGCCCTTGAGGCTGCCGTTGAACCGCGCCCGCAGGTCGGCGACGGGCTCGCCCCCTTCCTCGCGCAGGTTCTCGTAGGCCAGGTCGGCCCCCATCTCCCGCAGGGTGGTGAACAGCCCCGCCCGCGTCGGGTTGAGCCCGATGTTCGGCACCAGCACGTCCGACCCCGGCACGACGATCCCCGCGCAGACCGGGAAGGCGGCGGAGGACGGGTCGCGCGGCACCACGATGGTCTGGGCCTTCAGCTCGGGCTGGCCGATCAGGGTGATGACGCGGCCCACGGGGCTGTCCTCGACCCCGACCCTCGCGCCGAACCCGGCCAGCATCCGCTCGGTGTGGTCGCGGGTGGCCTCCTTCTCGATGACGATGGTCTCGCCGGGGGCGTTCAGCCCGGCCAGCAGGATGGCCGACTTCACCTGCGCCGACGGCACCGGCAGCGCATAGCGCACCGGCACCGGCTCGCGCGCGCCCACCACCGTCATCGGAAGGCGGCCACCCTGGCGGCCAAAGCTCTGCGCGCCGAACAGCGCCAGGGGCTCCGTCACCCGGCCCATCGGGCGCCCCCGCAGCGAGGCGTCCCCGGTGAAGGTCGCCGTGATGGGCGAGGTCGCCATGCAGCCCATGATCAGCCGCACGCCGGTGCCCGAGTTTCCGCAGTCGATCACGTCGCCGGGCTCGGCAAAGCCGCCGACGCCCACCCCCTGCACGACCCAGGTGCCGTCCTGCCGTTCCACGCTGGCGCCGAAGGCCCGCATCGCCTCGGCGGTGTCGAGCACGTCCTCCCCTTCGAGGAGGCCCGTCACGCGGGTCTCGCCCACGGACAGGGCGCCCAGGATCAGGGACCGGTGCGAGATCGACTTGTCGCCGGGCACGTCGGCCGTGCCCTTCAGCGGGTTGCCCGCCCGTGCGGTCATGGGAATCGGGGTGCCGTGGCCGGACATGGAGCCTCCTTGCTTCGCGGGAGGCCTTCTAGCCCGGAGCCCCCCCGCTCGCTAGAGGCGGCGGAAGGTGATGTAATGCGGAGACCGGCCTTCCCGCAGCGCCTTGCGCTCGTAGCGGGTCGAGAACCAGTCGGGCCAGGCCTCGTCCGTGGGTCCCTTCTCCAGGGCGAACCCCGCCGGGGGGACCTCCTCCAGGGTCTGCCGCACGTAGTCCTCGATGTCGGTGGCGACCCGCAGCTCGGCCCCGGACGTCATCGCGCGGGCCAGCAGCGCCAGCGGCTCGGGCGTGACGAACCGGCGGCGGTGGTGCCGCGCCTTGGGCCAGGGGTCGGGATAGTTCAGGAAGGCTTTCTCGAGGACGCCGGCGGGCAGCACCTCCAGCAGGTCGCGGGCGTCCCCGGGGTGGAGGCGGATGTTCGGGACCGGGTCCTCGGCCAGCTTGCCCAGGAACTGCGCGACCCCGTTCACGAAGGGCTCCGCGCCCAGGATCGTCGCCTGCGGGTAGGTCCGGGCCATGTGGACCAGATGCTCCCCGCCGCCGAACCCGATCTCGAGCCACAGCGGCCCGGGCCGCGCGGGCAGGTCCAGGACGGCCCGCTCCGGGTTCTCCTCGCGCGTGATGCCATGGAGGACCAGCGCCGGAAGGTCGCCCTCCAGGCGGGCCTTCTGCAGGGGGCGGAGCGTCTTGCCCCGCGTGCGGCCATAGAAGTTGCGCCACTGGCGCTCGGGAGACTCGGTCATGGGACCGGGCGGATAGGTGCCGCCCGGCCCTCCGTCAAGTCAGCCCGCGGCGGTTCCATCGTCGTTGAGCTGGACCCAGGCGCCGTTCTCGGCCGCCGACCGGTAGACCGCCTGGATCAGCCGCACGTCGCGCAGGCCCATCTCGCCCGGGGTCAGGACGTCGGTGTCGTTCATGATGGCCCGGCTCAGATGGTCGATCTCGCGGGTGAACTGTTCCTGGCTCGCGAAGTCGGACGTCATCTCCTGTGTCCCCGCCGAGGTCTTGAGCATGAGCTGGTTGCCCATGTACTCGGTCGCCGGGTCCAGGGTCGCGACGCCCGCCGAACCGAAGACGTCGATCCGCTTCTTGTCGGCGATGTAGGAGGAGCTCAGGTTCGCGAGCCGCCCCGACGGGAATCGGAGCTGGACCGAGCACACCGCCTCGACCTCCGCGAACCGCTCGTCGCCGGGCGGGCTGTAGACCGAGGCCGACAGCGCCGCGGGGCTTTCCCCCATGAACCAGATCACGCCATTCAGGGAATAGATGCCGATGTCGGTGAACGATCCGCCCCCGGCCAGGTCCTTCTTCATCCGCCACTGGTCCTTGGGGTCCTCGGGCTTGAGCGGCCGCTGGTGGTCCGAGGCCATGAAGCTCACGTCGCCCAGCCGCCCGTCCCGGATCATGGTCCCAGCCATGAGGTTGTAGGGCTCGAAATGCGCGCGGTAGGCGACCATCAGCTTCTTGCCCGCCGCATCCCGCGCCGCGATCATCGCCTCGCAATCCTCGGGCGTGGTCGCCATGGGCTTTTCGACCATGACGTGCTTGCCCGCCTCGAAGGCGCGAACCACGAGGTCGCGGTGGAGCGAATTCGGCGTGATGACATAGACCACGTCGATCTCCGGGTTGTCGGCGATCTGGTCGAAGGTTTCGTAGGAATAGACGCTGCCGTCCGGCACACCGGTCCGCGCCGCGATGTCGGCCGCCTTCTCCGGGTTCCCCGAGACGAGGCCCTTCAGCTCGGAATGGCGCGCACGGCCCAGGGCCGGGATCTGGTACGAGGTGGCGAAGTTGCCCAGGCCCGCCACCGCCCAGCCCAGGCGCCGGGTCTCGGGCTGGCGAAGCTCGTTGTCGACCTCGGGAGGACGCCCGACGAGCGCGTTGGGCAGGTCGGGACCCTCGACGACCCCGGCCGCGCCCTGCTGCTGGGCCACGGCCGGACCGGCGGCTCCGCCGGCCAGCACGGCTCCTGCGGCAAGCCCGCTCGCGCCGGCCATGAAGCCGCGCCGCGAGAGGTCGGCCGTCCAGATCTGATGCGCCATCGCCCTTGCTCCCATGTCGGTGACAGGGGTGAACAAGGGCGTCCGGCCCGTTCGGCAAGGCGAGGCACGCCAAAAGCTGCGCCTTCGCCAAGGAGCGGCGGCTCAGGCCGCGAGGCTGCCCGCCGTCCGGTGCAGAGCCTCGGCAAGGTCCGTCCGCTCCCAGGAAAAGCCGCCATCGGGCTCGGGGGCGCGGCCGAAATGACCATAGGCGGCGGTGCGGGAGTAGATCGGACGGTTCAGGCCCAGATGCTCCCGGATGCCGCGCGGGGTCAGGTCCATGACCTGGTCGATGGCCCGCTCGATCAGGGCGGCGTCCACCGCCCCGCTGCCGTGCAGGTCCGCGTAGATGGACAAGGGCCGGGCGACGCCGATGGCGTAGGACAACTGGATCGTGCAGCGATCCGCCAGCCCCGCCGCCACGACGTTCTTGGCCAGGTAGCGCGCGGCATAGGCCGCGGACCGGTCGACCTTGCTCGGGTCCTTGCCCGAGAAGGCGCCGCCGCCATGAGGGGCCGCGCCGCCATAGGTGTCCACGATGATCTTGCGCCCCGTGAGCCCGGTGTCGCCGTCAGGGCCGCCGATGACGAAGGTTCCCGTCGGGTTCACCCACCACTTGGTCCGGTCGCTGATCCAGCCCTCGGGCAGCACCTCGCGGATGTAGGGCTCCACGATGGCGCGGATGTCGGCCGAGGTCTGGGCCTCGCTCTCGTGCTGGGTGGAGAGCACGATCGAGGTCACCTCGACCGGGCGGCCGCCGGCGTAGCGCAGGGAAATCTGCGACTTGGCGTCGGGCCGGAGCAGCGGCTCCTGCCCCGATTTCCGCACCTCGGCCAGCCGGCGCAGGATCGCGTGGGCGTAGTGGATGGGCGCGGGCATGAACTCGGGGGTTTCCCGGGTGGCGTAGCCGAACATGATGCCCTGGTCGCCGGCCCCTTCCTCGCCCCGCTCGCCCGTGACGCCCTGGGCGATGTGGGCGGACTGCTCGTGCAGGAGGTTCTCGATTTGGCAGTGCGCCCAGTGGAACTTGTCCTGTTCGTAGCCGATGTCCTTGATGCAGTCGCGGACGATCCCCTCGACCCCGTCCTTGAAGACCCGGAGTCGATCCTGATCGGTCAGGCCCACCTCGCCGCCGATCACGACGCGGTTGGTGGTGGCGAAGGCCTCGCAGGCAACCCGCGCGAGCGGATCCTCGGCCAGGAATGCGTCGAGGACCGAGTCCGAGATACGGTCGCACAGCTTGTCGGGATGTCCCTCGGAGACGGATTCCGAGGTGAACACATAGTCGAGGCGGGACATGGGGAGCGCTCCATTGAATTTCGCCCGTCACGCCAGGAAGCCGTTGTGACAGGAATGGTGACTTGGCTAGGCCCCCCGGACGGCTGGGTCAATCCCCCGCCGCCGAAACGCGACGATTGTCAGCATTGCCAGGACCAGAAGCACCGGTCCGTCGCCAAGGCGCGCATAGATCGTGGGAGGCAGCGCGGGCGGCAGCGGCACGTCCAGGGCGCCCGCCTCGTGCAGGGGAAGGGAGGCCAGGATGCGCCCCTTGCCGTCGATCATCGCCGAGATGCCCGTGTTCGCCGCCCGGACGAGCGGAAGGCCGAACTCGATGGCGCGGAGCCGTCCAAGGGCGAAGTGCTGCTCGGGACCGGCCCGGTCGCCGAACCAGGCGTCGTTGGTGACAAGCAGCAGGAGCCGCGGCCGGCTGCCGGAGCCGATCTCCTCGGGGAAGATCCCCTCGTAGCAGATCAGCGCCCGGGCCGATCCGATGCCGGGGATGTCGATGAGCTTGCCGCTCGGCTCGCCGGCGGTGAAGCCGTCGCCCTGCATCTCGGCCAAGCCTTCGAGCCCGAGCTCGTCCAGGCGACCCCGGAAGGGGATATACTCGCCGAAAGGCACGAGATGGACCTTGTCGTAAAGGTCCGTGACGTTCCCGCGATCGTCCGTGACGACGAGACTGTTGAAGAACCGCCCCTGCTCGTCCCGGCGAACGACGCCGGTCGCGACCGGCACGCCGCCGTCGACGCGCGCCCCGGCCTCGAGAACCGGCCCCGCCCATTCGAGGAGGTCGGCCAGGGCCGTCTCGGGCCAGACCACCAGCGATGCAGGCCGTTGGGGTCCGGCGCCCTCTGGTTCGGGCGGTCCCGACAGGGTCAGGAGACGTTGCAGATGTCCCGGCATGAGGTCCGGATTCCACTTGTCCTCCTGGGGGACGTTGGGCTGCACGATGCGGATCACCGGCGCCTCTGGATCGAGGGCGGGCGGCGGCCCGGGCCGCAGCAGGACCGCCGCTGCCACCAAGGCCGCGGGAACTGCCGCGCGCCAGTAGCCTGCGCCCGGACTAGCCAGGACCGCCGCCGTGGCCAGGGTCAGGAGAGTCATGCCATGGACACCGATCACCGAGGCGAGCTGGATGAGCGGAGTTTCGGACCAGACATGACCGAGGAGAACCCAAGGGAAGCCCGTGAGCACCAGGGAGCGCAGCACCTCGACGCCCGTCCAGATCGGAACGAGCCCCCAAAGGCCCAGCCGGAGCCGTCGCGCGAGGCCGAAGGCCAGCCCCCAGAACAGGGCCAGGCCCGCGGCCATGAAGAAAAGCGCGAACGGCGCCATCCAGCCGGTCCGCTCCGGCTCGACGAGGAACGGATCCACGATCCAGCGCAGAGTGAAGGCGAAGTAGCCGACGCCGAGCGCCCAACCCTCGGCGAAGCCGGCGGCACGGCGACGTGCCATGTCCATCGCAGCGACAAGCGCCAGCAGCGTCGCCACCGGCCAGGCGGTCGGGATCTGTCCCAGCCCCGCCAGACCGCCGACGCCGGACAGGACTGCGAGACGGAGCGGCCAAGGCCGAGCCGCCAGCCATCCTGGCCCGCGGGCCAGGCCGTCCATGACGATCACCGCGGCGACATCGGAAGCCGGACGCGAAGTTGGCGCACCCGGCGGCCGTCAGCGTCCAGAACCTCGAAGAGGGGCCCGTCAGGGTGGACGATCACCTCGCCCTTTTGCGCGACATGCCCGGCCAGGAGGAACACCAGCCCGCCAAGGGTATCCACCTCCTCGGCATCGATTTCCTCGTGGGCCGTCAGGTCCATCCCGATCTCGCGCTCGAACTCCTCGATCGGGGTGGCGCCGTCGACGATCCAGACCCCCTCGCCCTCGCGGGAGACGTGCTCGGGCTCGGCGATGTCATGCTCGTCGTCGATCTCCCCGACCACCGTCTCGAGCAGATCCTCGATGGTGCAGAGCCCGTCGGTCCCGCCATATTCGTCGATGATGAGCGCCATGTGGATCCGCTCCTGCTGCATCTTCTGGAGCAGGGCAGCCAGCGGCATCGACGGGGGCACATAGAGCAGCGGCCGCAGGAGCCCGCGCAGGTCGAAGTCGCCGCCGCGTCCGAAGCCGTGCCGCAGCGCCACGTCCTTGAGGTTCACCATGCCGATCGGCTGATCGAGCGTGCCCTCATAGACCGGAATCCGCGTGCGCCCGGATTCGCGGAACTCCTCGACGAGATCCGGGAGGGAGATCGTCACCGGCACGGCCACGATCTCGGATTTCGGGAGGGCCACATCCTCGGCCCGCATCTTCCGGAGGTTGCCCAGCCCAGGCTGGACCACGACGGTCCGTCCGCCGGCCGGCTTGTCGTCGTCATTGGAACTGAGCGCCTCGATGATGCGGGAGAAGAAGCCGCGACTCTGGCCCTCGCCCGCTTCGTCGCCGCCCTCGTCGCGCCCCGGCGTGGGGTTGCTCACGTCAGTCATCGGTGATCCTCGTGGTGGCGACCCCATCTGCTCCAGGAGCATAGGGGTCCGCAAGGCCGAGCCCCCTGAGGATCTCGGTCTCAAGACCTTCCATCAGGTCCGCGTCCGCGTCCCTCTCATGGTCGAAACCCAGGAGGTGGAGCGTTCCATGGACGAGAAGGTGGGTGGCATGGTCCTCCAGCGACTTGCCAGCCTCCTTGGCTTCGCGGCCGCAGGTCTCGTAGGCGATGGCGATGTCGCCGAGGCCCAAAGGCATCGGTGGCTCGGGAGGGGGCAGGTAGGGCATCTCGCCCGCCTTGTCCGCCCCCCTCTCGTCCGAGGGCCAGGACAGGACGTTGGTGGGCTGCGGCTTGCCCCGGAAGTCCGAGTTCAGCTCGGCGATCCGGGCATCGTTGCAGGCCAGGAGGCTGATCTCGTAGGCGGACGGCTCCAGGCCGAGCCGCTCCAGGGTCGCGCGGCAGGCCCGTTCGGCCAAGGCTTCGAGACCGAGGTCCTCCCAGCGGTGGTCCTCGGTCAGGGTCTCGACGAGAAGGTCGTCCGTCATCGTCTCAGCTTGGGTCCTCGAGCTTTTCGCGGGTGCGCGCGTCGGCGTCATAAGCCTCGATGATCGCCGCCACCAGCGGGTGCCGCACCACGTCGCGCGCGGTGAAGCGGGTAAAGCTGATCTTGGGCACGTTCTGCAGGAGCCGCTCGGCCTCGATCAGGCCCGACGGCACGCCGCGCGGCAGGTCGATCTGCGTCCGGTCCCCGGTCACGACCATGCGCGATCCTTCGCCCAGGCGGGTCAGGAACATCTTCATCTGCATCGACGTGGCATTCTGCGCCTCGTCCAGGACGATGAACGCGTGGCTCAGCGTGCGCCCGCGCATGAAGGCCAGAGGCGCGATCTCGATGATCTTCTCCTCGATCATCTTCTGCACCTGCTTCTGCGGCAGGAAGTCGTTCAGCGCGTCGTAGAGCGGCTGCATGTAGGGATCGACCTTTTCCTTCGCGTCGCCCGGAAGGAAGCCCAGGCGCTCGCCCGCCTCGACGGCAGGACGCGAGAGGATGATCTTGTCCACGTGGCCGCCCAGGAACATCGAGACGCCCACGGCCACCGCGAGGTAGGTCTTGCCCGTGCCCGCCGGGCCGATGCCGAACGCCAGCTCATGCTCGAAGAGAGCGCGGACATAGGCCTTCTGCGCCTCGGTCCTGGGCTCCACGACCTTGCGGCGGGTGCGAATCTCGATGCGGCCGTTCGGGTCCTCGCCGAACATCTCGGTCTGGTCGCCTTCCTGCGGGCCGGTCTCTCGCAGGGCGGGCCCCATCCGAAGTTCCCGGTCGATGTCGCCGGTCTCCAGGCCCTTGCCCGATTCGAGCCGCTGGTAGAGGGCGCGCAGCACTTCACCGGCGCGACCCCGCGCGTCGGCGTCGCCCATCACGGCCAGGCGGTTGCCCCGCCTGAGAATCTGGACGCCGATGCGGTCCTCCAGAATGGCCAGGTTGCGGTCATGTTCGCCGCACAGGTCGATCAGCAGGTAGTTGTCGGGAAACTCGAGCAGAGTTTCACCATGTGCGGGGGCGGCGGCGGACGCGTTCAGCGCGGTCACGGGCAGGGTCGTTTCTCCTTCGGGCACATGCGCCTCGTGGGACCATGGTGGCGCGGCCCGAACCATGGCGCAAGCGTTCCGAGGGGCCGCTGGCAGGAGAACGCCTGACGCGGCGACAGGGTCCCGGTCCGACCCCCACAGGACGCACATTTCCTGGTCATCGGCGCGTGAACGTCACATCGCTGCGCTTCACGCAGCCAGCTCGCCCGCCAACGAGTTGGTCAGGGCCCCCGTGATCCGGACCGCGCGGACCTGCCCCCGCAACTCTGCGGGCCCGGTGACGCTGACGGCCATCAGATGCTCCGACTTGCCCGTCATCTGCCCGTCCATCCGGCCCGGCTTCTCGAACAGCACCGGGAGGACGCGCCCCACCATCGAGGCCTGCGCCTCCTGCTGCTGGCGGGTGATCACGGCCTGAAGGCGGAGCAGCCGGTCATGAGCTTCGGCAGCGGCGACGCCGGGCCGTTCGGCCGCCGGAGTCCCGGGACGCGGCGAATAGGCGAACGAGTAGGCCGATCCGAAGCGCACCGCTTCGACAAGATCGATCGTGGCCTGGAAATCCGCCTCGGTTTCGCCGGGAAATCCCACGATGAAGTCCGAGCTGAGCAGCAGGTCCGGGCGCGCACGCCTCAGTCGCTCGATAAGGTGCAGATAATCCTCGGCCTTGTGCTTGCGATTCATGGCCTTGAGGATCCGGTCCGACCCCGACTGAACCGGGAGGTGCAGGAACGGCATGAGCTTCGGCTCGGCGCCATGGGCGGCGATCAGCGCATCGTCCATGTCGTTCGGGTGCGATGTGGTGTACCGGATGCGGTCCAGCCCCTCTATCGCGGCCAGCTCGCGCACCAGCGTGGCGAGGCCTCCCTCGGCTCCGTGCCAGGCGTTCACGTTCTGACCCAGAAGCGTGATCTCCCGGACCCCTTGCGCGACCAGGGCGCGCGCTTCCGACAGGATTCGCTCGGCCGGGCGGCTGACCTCGGCACCGCGGGTGTAGGGCACGACGCAAAAGGCGCAGAACTTGTCGCACCCTTCCTGGACGGTCAGGAAGGCCGTCGGTGTCCTGAGCCTGCGCGCAGGAAGATGGGCGAACTTGTCCTCGGCGGGGAACTCGGTCTCGACGACCTTCTCGCCCGCGTCCATGCGCCTCAGCAGCTTGGGAAGGTTGTGATAGCTTTGCGGTCCGACGACCAGGTCAACCATCGGCGCCCGGGCAATGATCTCCTCGCCTTCGGCCTGGGCCACGCATCCGGCAACGGCGATGCGCAGGTCGGGCTTGGCAGCCCGGAGGGGCCGCAGCCGCCCGATATCGGAGTAGACCTTTTCCGCTGCTTTCTCGCGGATGTGGCAGGTGTTGAGGAGGACCATGTCGGCCTCTTCGGCCTGTTCGGTGACCTCGTAACCCTGCCCGGCCAAGAGCTCGGCCATGCGCTCCCCGTCATGGACGTTCATCTGGCACCCGTAGGTCTTGACGAAAAGCTTCTTGGGCATGGATCCGGCCTTCCACTGGCGAGGGTCGGGGATAGCCCCGCGGCGGCAAGGTTGCAATGGCGCGAGAATCGGCTTGCCCCGCTTGCGCAGCGAGTCAGAGCCAGTCCTGTCATCACGCCTGAGGGGGAGCCGCCCCTAAACCCGTCGAAGCCGGATCACCACGTCGACCGCAGCGATCTCCGCCCCCTCGGGGGCATCGGGAAGCCGCCGGATCTCCAACTGCGAGGCGGGCGCATCGGTCAGCCGGGCTTCCTCCTCCCAGAAGAAATGCGGATGATCGGTCATGTTCGTGTCGAAATAGCTCTTGGAGCCGTCGACGGTGATCTCCCGCATAAGACCAGCGTCGCAGAACGCGCGCAGGGTGTTGTACACGGTGGCCAGCGACACAGGCTCGCCCGCGCGGGTCGCGGCGTGGTGGAGGCTCTCGGCGGTGACGTGACGGTCACGCCCATCCCCGACGAGAAGCTGCGCCAGCGACACCCGTTGCCGCGTCGGTCGCAGTCCGCCCCGCGAAAGCCAAGCTTTTCCGCGATCCTCGGCCGTCCTGTAGGTCATCGCGTCCTCGTGCATCGGCCTCCCGCGCCCTCTTGTTCCAAGCCCCAGAAGCATATGTCGTTTACAGGTGGGGATTCAACCGGGGCCGCCCCACCCTTGCCCCCGTTGCCGGGCCGGTGATAAGGCATCGACCGGCGCGCAACAACCGGATGGACCAGGGGCACATGTCCGACTTCCCGCGACACTTCGACAGGGAGGCCCTCCTCGCCTGCGCCAGGGGCGAACTCTTCGGCCTCGGCAACGCTCAACTACCCGCTCCGCCCATGCTGATGATGGACCGCATCACCGATGTATCGGACGACGGCGGAGCGAACGGCAAGGGCCATGTCGTGGCCGAACTGGACATCCACCCGGACCTCTGGTTCTTCCCATGCCACTTTCCGGGCAATCCCGTCATGCCGGGATGCCTCATGCTCGACGGCCTGTGGCAGCTGACCGGGTTCAACCTGGGCTGGCGCGGGTGGAAGGGCCAGGGATTCGCCCTGGGCGCGGGCGAGGTCAAGCTGACCGGGATGATCAAGCCCGATCGGAAGCTCGTGCGCTACCATGTTGATTTCACGAGGGTGATCGACCGCAGGCTGAAGATGGGCGTGGCTGATGGCCGCGTCGAGGCCGACGGTGAGATCGTCGCCGAGGTCAAGGACATGCGCGTCGGCCTGGCCGCCGCACAGGGAGGTTGATCATGAGACGGGTCGTCGTCACCGGACTGGGGATCATCTCGCCGATCGGCAACAGCGTGGCCGAGGTGCTCGACTCGCTGAAGGCCGGCCGCTCTGGCATCGAACGGTCCGAGGACATGGCCGAGCATGGCTTCCGATCCCAGGTTGCCGGCACGATCAAGATCGATCCGTCGGAGCACATCGACAAGCGCCGGCTCCGGTTCATGGGGCCTGGCGCGGCCTACGCCTATCTCGCCATGGAGCAGGCCATCGCCGACTCCGGCCTGAGCGAGGCGGAGGTGAGCCATGAGCGGACCGGCCTCATCGCCGGATCGGGCGGACCGTCGACCTCCAACCTGTTCGCGGCCGGCCAGACGGTGCTCAAGACGGGCAGCCCGAAGAAGATCGGCCCTCTGATGGTGCCGCGCGGGATGTCGTCGACCGTCAGCGCCAACCTGGCCACCTCGTTCCGGATCAAGGGAATCAACTATTCGATCACTTCGGCCTGCTCGACGTCGCTGCACTGCATCGGCGCGGCCGCCGAGCAGATCCAGATGAACAAGCAGGACGTCATGTTCGCCGGCGGCGGGGAGGAGCTGGACTGGACGCTGTCCGCCCTGTTCGACGCCATGGGCGCCATGTCGTCGCACTTCAACGATGACCCGACCCGCGCCTCGCGTGCCTTCGATCGCGACCGCGACGGGTTCGTGATCGCGGCCGGCGGGGCCATCGTCGTGCTCGAGGAGCGCGAGCGGGCGCTCGCGCGGGGCGCGAAGATCTACGCCGAAGTGACCGGATTCGCAGCGACTTCGGATGGCGCGGACATGGTGGCCCCGTCCGGCGAAGGCGGCGAGCGGGCGATGCGGCTGGCGATGGCCACCCTCCCTGAGGGGCGGGCGGTCAGCTACATCAACGCGCACGGAACCTCGACCCCCGTAGGCGACGTCACTGAGGTTGAGGCCGTGCGCCGCGTCTTTGGGGACGACCATCCGCCGATCTCCTCCACCAAGTCGATGACCGGGCACAGCCAGGGCGCGACCGGCGCACAGGAAGCGATTTACTGCCTCCTCATGCTCCAGGACGACTTCATCGCACCGTCGATCAATGTGGAAAACCTCGACCCGGCCCTGCGCGAAGGCGAGATTGCCACGCGTCTGGTCGAAAATGCCGGTCTCGACACCGTCATGACGAATTCATTTGGCTTCGGCGGGACGAATGGGTCGATGCTCCTTAGCAAACACTCCGATTGAACGGACATAATTGATGAACCTTCAGGGCAAGCGCGCGCTCGTCATGGGCGTCGCCAATGACCACTCGATCGCCTGGGGCATCGCCCAAGCGTTGCATGGCGCGGGGGCGGAACTGGCCTTCACCTACCAGGGGGAGGCTTTCGGCAAGCGCGTGAAGCCGCTGGCCGCGTCGCTTGGCTCGGATTTCCTGGTGGATGCGGACGTCACCGACGACGCCTCCCTGGATCGGGCGTTCGGCCTCGTGGCGGAGCGTTGGGGCCGGATCGACATCCTGATCCATGCCATCGCCTTTTCCAACAAGGACGAACTGCATGGCCGGTTCATCAACACCACGCGCGAGAACTTCAAGACCTCGATGGTTATCTCCTGCTACTCGCTGATCGATCTGGCCCGCCGGGCGCGTGCGCTAATGCCCGACGGCGGCAGCATCGTGACCCTGACCTACCAGGGGTCGAACCGCGTGACGCCGCACTACAACGTCATGGGCGTAGCCAAGGCTGCGCTCGAGTCGGCTGTGCGCTACCTGGCCAATGACCTCGGTCCGGAGGGCATTCGGGTCAATGCGATCTCGCCGGGGCCGATGAAGACCTTGGCCGGCGCTGCGATCGGTGGTGCGCGCGCGACCTTCCGGCACACCGAAGCGAATGCGCCACTCCGCTCGAACGCGACGCTGGATGCGATCGGAGGAACGGCAGTCTGGCTCTGCTCGGAGGCTGGCCGCTGCACCACCGGCGAGGTTGTCCGAGTGGATGGCGGGTTCCACGTTCTTGGGATGCCTCAGGCGGACAACCTCTGAACTGAGGCCACCTTCGCCAGGGATCGGTGGCCTCGACCGATCCGGGCGGCCGATCGACTGCCGGTATGCTAGGCAGGCGTGCACCCCATGACGTCGGCCAAGGGTGATCCGCTCAGCCGTTCGCCGGACTTGGTTACTCCTGCAGGCTGCTCTAGGCTGGTGGCCGGGAGGATCCGACATGGGCCAGCATATCTTCGTCAATCTGCCGATCAGCGACCTGCCTCGGGCGCGCGCGTTCTATGCGGCCCTGGGGCTCGCCTTCGATGAGCGGTTCTCGGACGACAGCAGCGCCTGCGTGGTGATCTCGGACCAGATCAAGATCATGCTTCTGGCCCGCGACAAGTTTGCGGAGTTCGCTCCCCGGCCGGTCGGTCATCCGTCACGCGAGACCTCGGTTTTGGTGGCCCTGTCCTGCGACAGCCGTGCGGCCGTCGAACGTTTCATGGAGGCGGGGCTCGGCGCCGGGGGCAGCGACAATGGCAAGGTCCAGGACTACCCGTTCATGTACGGCCGCAGCATCTCGGATCCGGACGGCAACGTGCTCGAGCCGATGTGGATGGATGTCACGGCCTACGAACGCACCCTCGGGGATGAACTCAATAGTGCCATCGACGCCTGAGCCGCCATGACGGCTTGGGTCATCCTGTTCCGAGGGGTCGGTGGTCCGACCCAGCTCCCGACTCGTCCCCTGCGGGACGCGCTGACCCGCGCAGGATTTGGTCATGCGGTCACCTACATCAACAGCGGCAACGCCGTCGCGACCAGTCCCGCTGCCCGCGAAGAGGTCAGGGATTGCATCGCTGACCTTTGCCGGGCGGAGTTCGGCTTTGGCAAGGCCGTGCATGTGGTCGACGGGTTCACGTGGCTTGGGATGATCACGTCGAACCCCTTCCCCGAAGCCAGCGCTGCGCCGACGACGCTTCACCTCGCTGTCCTGGACGGGGTGCCTGATCCCGCGCGCGTGGGGGCTTTGGGGGCCTTGGGCGGGCCTGACAGGATCGCCATCCGGGACGGGGCCGCCTACCTCCACACGCCGGACGGCTTCGGTCGGTCGAACCTCGGCGCACGCTTTGACAAGGGAATCGGCGTCCCGAACACGGCGCGCAATTGGAACACGGTCCTGGCCCTCGGTAACCTGGTCCGGATCGCAGCAGATGCAGAAGGAACGGCCTGATGCCATTTGTTCGAGCCGCGGATGGCGCCAGCCTCCACTACACGGATGAGGGACATGGCCTGCCCGTCCTGGCTCTGGCCGGGTTGACCCGGAACGGGGGCGACTTCGACCACCTGGCTCCGCATCTCGAGGGGGTGCGCCTCATCCGGCTCGACGCCCGGGGGCGCGGCCAGTCCGACTGGACCGGCCCCGCCACCTACACCGTTCCGCAGGAGGCCGCGGATGTCGTGGCGCTGCTGGACCATCTTGGCCTACAGCGGGCCGCCGTGATCGGCACCTCGCGCGGGGGGCTGGTCGCGATGGTCCTGGCGATGACCGCCAAGGATCGGCTGCTGGGCGTGGCGCTCAACGACATCGGTCCGGTGATCGAACGTCGCGGGCTTGGCGTCATTGCCGGCTATCTCGGGCGTCGTCCGGCGCAGCCCACCTGGGAGGAAGCGGCACGGATGCGGGCGCAGCTCTGGACCGGCTTCCGGGGCGTGCCCCACGAACGCTGGCTGCACGAGGTGCGAAATCATTACGAGGAAACCCCGGAGGGGCTCGGCCTCCGCTACGACCCTCGCCTTCGCGACGCGTTCCTTCCTTCCGAGGACACGCCCCTGCCCGACCTCTGGCCGGCCTTCGATGCCTTGGCCGGTCTCCCGGTGGCCGCGCTCCGGGGCGAAACGTCTGACCTGCTGTCGCGCGCCACCTTCGAGGACATGAAGCGGCGCCGGCCTGACCTCATCGCGGTCGAGGTGCCGGGGCGCGGCCATGTGCCCTTTCTCGACGAGCCGGAGTCGCTCCAGGCGCTCCAGACATGGCTGGACAAGTGCCGCCAACGGCTGGACGCCATCGAATAAGGCAGGAACTTGCCGGGCCTGGCCCAGGCCCGCAGCGGCTGAGCTCTCGTCCGGGGACCCACTGGCCCCCGACGCGACGCTGCGCTAGCTCGGCACCATGCGCTCTCCCTTGCCGTTTCTCATGACGACCCTGTTCCTGGACGCGGTCGGGATCGGGCTCGTCTACCCGGTAATGCCCGACCTCATCGCGCAGGTGGAGGGCGGGACCATCGGGAACGCCGCCCTCTGGGGTGGAGTCCTGGCCACCGTTTACGCGGTCATGCAGTTCCTCTGCGCGCCGGTCATCGGAGCGATCTCGGACCGCTACGGGCGCAGGCCCGTGCTGCTGATCTCTCTGGCCGTCATGGCCCTGGACTATCTGGGCAGCGCATTCGCGCGGTCCATGGGGGTCCTCATGCTCCTGAGGGTCGTGGCGGGAATCGCCGCGGCGACCCATGCGACCTGCAACGCCGCGGCCGCCGACGTGACGCCCCCGGACAAGCGCGCCCAGACCTTCGGCCTTCTGGGGGCCGCGTTCATGGGTGGCTTCATCCTGGGCCCTGTCATCGGCGGCCTCCTGGGGGAGCTCGGCACCCGGGCGCCCTTCCTTGCGGCGGCGGCCCTTGCCCTTGCCAACCTCGCCTTTGGGGCGCTGACGCTTCCGGAGACGGTGACGGATGCGACGCGGCGCCCCATCGAGCTGAAGCGGGCCAATCCCCTTGGGGCGATGCGGTCGGTGAGCCGGTTGACCGGGGTCGGCCCCCTGCTCCTCATCCTGTTCCTCTTCGACCTGAGCTACATCTCGTATGTCGCCACCTGGTCCTATTGGGGCAAGGCAGCCTTCGGCTGGACCCCCTGGGAGATCGGGATCTCCTTGGCCGCCTTCGGGATCGCTGCCGCCTGGGCCCAGGCGCAGGGCATCCGGATCTACATGCGCTGGTTCGGAGAGTGGGGAACGATCATGTTCGGCCTGCTGTTCGGTCTCGTGTGGTTCGTCGTCTATGCGCTGCTTCCCCCGACCCCATGGGGCGGATGGCTCGCGATCCTGCTCTGCCCGCTGTCCTCCCTGGCCGAGGTCACCGTCCCGGCGCTTCAGGGCCGCATCTCACGACTGGTGCCGGCGGATTCACAGGGCGAGGCGCAGGGCGTGGTCGCCTCGGTCAGATCGGCGGCGCTGGTCGTCGGACCGCTGCTGATGACCAGCGTCTTCGCCTGGGGCGCTTCGGTCCCGGGCGGCCATCTTTATGGGGCGCCATACCTCCTGGGGGCCCTCCTGACGATCCCCTGCATCCTCCTGCTCCGCCGGGCGCGTGGCCCAGATCCCGCGCCCGCGACGTCGTAGGTCGGTTTCCTGCCTGCAGACGGGCCAAGGCGCGGGCAGGATCCGGGCATGAAACTCGACAGCCTCGACATCATCGTCACCTCGCCCCCGGATCCAGGTTGGGGCGGCCGCTACTGGATCCTGGTGAAGCTCACCTCCGACACCGGCGTCGTCGGCTGGGGCGAGGTCTATGCCGCCGCCGTTGGGCCGGACGCCATGGCGGCGGTCATCCGGGATGTCTTCGTCCGGCACATGGCGGGCGAGAACCCTGAGAACGTCGAGCTGATGTTCCGGCGCGCCTATTCATCGGGCTTCACCCAAAGACCCGACCCGACGGTGATCGGGGCCTTTTCGGGCCTGGAGATCGCCTGCTGGGACATGGTCGGCAAGGACCGGAACCGACCGGTGCACGCCCTGATCGGGGGGCAGGTCAGCCCACGGATCCGGGCCTATACCTACCTTTATCCGACCCGTCCGGCTCATGTCCTTCCGGGGTTCTGGGCCGACGCCGGCCAGGCGGCGGAGGCCGCGCAGGACATGGTGGCCAAAGGCTACACCGCCGTGAAGTTCGACCCGGCTGGCCCTTACACGATCCGGTCGGGCCACATGCCCTCGATGCACGACATCTCGCGCTCCGTGGCCTTCTGCCGGTCGATCCGGGAGGCGGTGGGCGACCGGGCCGATCTCCTGTTCGGCACCCATGGCCAGTTCGCGACCGGCGGCGCGATCCGGATGGGTGCCGCGATCGAGCCCTACAGCCCGCTCTGGTACGAGGAGCCGGTGCCGCCCGACGACATGGAGTCGCTCGCCCAGGTGGCGCGCGCCGTCCGCATCCCGGTCGCCACAGGAGAGCGGCTGACGACCAAGCGCGAGTTCGCGCAGGCGCTCGCAGCCGGCACGGCCATCCTGCAACCGGCGCTGGGACGGTCCGGGGGCATCTGGGAGACCCGCAAGATCGCCGCCCTGGCCGAAGCCGCCAACGCTCAGGTCGCGCCCCATCTCTATGCCGGGCCCGTGGAGTGGGCAGCCAACATCCAGCTTTGCGCTGCGATCCCCAATTGCCTCATGGCCGAGACCATCGAGACCGACTTCCACGACCGGCTGATCAGGGGAAACATCCGGATCGAGGATGGCTACATCCGCCTGCCCGACGGCCCTGGCCTTGGGATCGATGTGGACGAAGACCTGGCCCGCGCCCATCCGTTCAGAGGCGACGGCCTCCATCTGCAGATGCAGGAGGCCGAGGTGGATTACCGTGGCCACGCCATCTTCGAGGGTGGCGCCCCGCGGACCTGAGCCTGCGGGGTCGCCGCCTCAGAGCCAGACGTCGTTCCTGGACAGGCCATCCAGGTCGCGCAGCCGAATGACGAGATCCGCCGCCGCATCGCCGTCGACGTCCGCCTTGAGCAAGATATCGGTCCCGGCTGCGGTCCACCACACGGCATGACCCTTGGCGGCCTTTCCCGCCCAATCGAATGCATCGTTGCCTTGATGCGTAATGTTCGAGTCGATCGACCTCAGGTCGATGTGGTCACCGCTCTCGATCGCCGAGGTGAAGTTCTCGACAGCGTCCGCCGCACCGATGCGGCTGTCGCGGACCGACCTGAACAGGAACACGTCCGGATTGTCGTCCATCCCGCCGATCAGGACGTCGCGCCCCTCACCGCCTGCAAGGCTGTCCGCCCCACGACCTGCCCGCAGGACGTCGCCGCCGTCTCCTCCATTCAGGACGTCGTGGCCAGCACCACCAGAAATGCTGTCCTGGCCTGCTCCGCCAAAGAGCGAATCGTCGCCTCCGCGTCCCTCAAGCGTATCATTGCCGTCGAAACCCCTTGCCCGATCCGACTGATCCGACAATCGGAAGCTGTCGTCGCCGGAGAGTGCGGCCCGGACGATCGCAGCGTCGTCCTTGGCCGAGACGGTCAGCGAGGCGCTCCAGAGTTTGACCGCCGGAAGTTCCACACCTTGAAGGCTCCACCAGAGTTTCCACTGGTTCGAACCCTGGTAGATGAATTCCACGATCCCGGTGACGGATCCATCGACGAGCCGCTGCTGCTCGTCGTCGAAAACCAGTCGCTTGCCACCGAAGTCGCTGCTGATGCTCCCGTCGTTCGACAGCACCTCGTAGACATCCTGATACCTTTCGCCATTCAGGCGAACCGAGATGTCGTCGAGAAAACTGGATTTCTCCGACCTGACGCGAAGACGGTGAAGGTCGAGGTCGTCAAGATCAATGGAGGCGTCCGCCTCGATCCGTGCCACAGGAGTTGTCCGTTTCCGAGTTGCTGTCCTCCCCACTCAGGGGAACCCACCCTCGCCTGTCAAGCGAAGCGAACGGGCCGGATGGCGATCCCGGAGGGACCTCATTTCCTCCAATTCATCAGTGGCTTATGGTGTAAAAGCGGCAAGCGGTGTGCGAAGGAAGATCAATGACTTGCACTGTGTCCTGTAAAAGCCGCAACGATTGCCGGACCGAGAGGAAAGGCAATGCCGGACACTGCAGACTTCTATCCATGGGCGCACGAGCCCCTTGACCTGGACGCCCTAGAGGCGGCGGCCGCTGCGATGCAGGACTGCACCCTGAGCGGTGGGCAGCACGCAGTTGGCCGCACGATGGCCCTCCTGATCGCCGAGGTGCGGCGGCTGCGGGAAGTGGCCGAAGAACTCGAAGCGCTGCAGGCCCATGACGCTGCCATAGCAGATCGGCGGGAAAGCATCCCGGCCAAGGTGGTGAAACGAATTCTAAAGGGAGAACATCCGATACGAGCGCTCCGCACCTGGCGTGGCCTGACCGGCGCTGACCTGGCGGCCAAGGCCGGCATGCACCGGGCCCAGCTTCACGATATTGAGCATGGCCGGAAGCGGGGATCGATCGACACCTTGAAGCGGATCGCCGAGGCGCTGGGCGTCACTGTCGACGACATCATCTGAGCTATGTTCTGGTCTTGTTCTAATTCAGGGGCCGGCCTTAGGCTGTCGGGGACGGAATCAGGACCCCTGCCCCATGCTCGAGCCCGAGGAGATGATCAGCAGCCTGCTGGACAAGATCGAGGAGCTGGAGGCGCGGCTGCGGGAAGCGCGAGAGTGGGCCGTGCCGGCGCTGGCGCTCTACGCCGGCCAGTGCGCAGAGCAGTGGCACCTGCCGGTCGGCCACCTGCATCCGGTCCATTACGACGCCCTGATGCGGATGGGAGCTCAGATGGACGGGTTCGTCAGAGCCGAGGGGATTGCCAACCAGCCGGCCAGCCCGTGAGCCGGAAGCACCCACCCATCCCTGATACGGACGGCCTGACCCTAGCGAAAGCCATCGCCCGCGACCTCGTAGCCTTCCGCAGTCGGGGCGAGAAGCCGGTGTCGATCGCGATCGGGCCGGCCGTGTTCGAGAGGCTGCACCGGGACGACCTAGTATTCACTCACAGCGGGCCCTCCCGGTACTCGATCTTCAACGTGCGGGTCGTGGTGGACGACCAAGTCGAGCGGTGGGAGATCAGGGGCAAGTCCTGACGCTGCCTGATCAACAGTTCTATTGGCTGCAACGCTGGATGCCAGATAAGGGCCCAGGAGGATGGGTCATCATGGATTATGCAATCAGCCTGACACCCGACGACAACGATACCCTGCTCGTCACCTGCCCGCAGCTGCCCGAGGTCACGTCCTATGGCGAGACCGAGGCGGACGCTCTGACCATGGGACGGCTGGCGGTCGAGGAGGCTCTCGCCGCCCGGCTGTCCCACTTCTGGCGGATCCCCCGGCCGGAGCTGACCGATGGCCCCAAGGTGAAGGTCGGGCTGCAGATCGAGATCAAGGTCCGGCTCATGTGGGCCTTGGAAGCGGAGGGCATCACCAGGGCCGAGCTCGCCCGCCGGCTGTCCTGGCACCGGCCCCAGGTCGATCGCCTTTTCCACGCCCGGCACGCCACGCGCCTGGACCAGTACGAGCAGGCCTTTGCCGCGCTGGGCCAGAGGGCGTCAGTGCACGTCGAGGCGGCGTGAGGCGGGCGCAGATTGCTAGGAGGCGACCAGGTCGAGCGGTGGGAGGTGCGGGGCAGAGCCCAAGCCTGATGATCGCCCCTACGACATCCGACACAAACTGTCGCAGTCGCGCCCTACTGTTGCCCATCTTATCACCGCTGGGCTAGGGACCGGTTTCTGTACCCGCACAACGAGTCCACGCCTGATGAGCCCGAGATCCCTGAACCGGCTGCTGAACAGCCTAGCACTGCTCGTCCTGACGACGCTGGCGGTTGCTCCGATCCTGCTGCTTTCACAGCAGGTCGTCGAGTCGTTGATCCGAGACAACCTCAACTATTTCTATTTCTACGATAATCTATTCTTGGTCGAAACCTTCAAAGGTGCATACCTATTCTTTTCGGCGGTAGTAGGCGCCTCCGAACCTCTATCGTTCCTTTACCTTTACGTTTTTTCCAAGATCGGCGTTGCTTACCCCACTGCCATCCTGATCAAGAACCTAGTGTTCACTTGGGTTATCTGGCGGTTCGTTGCCACCAAGTTGCGCCTCACACCGCTTACCCTGCTCTTCCTGATCTACATTGCGACAGATTTCTATCTCTTCCGCCTCATGGGAGAATTGCAAAGGCTAAGCATGGCGGCCATTCTGCTGCTGTTGCCGTTTGCTCTAACGCCGCGCTATCCGCTGTTGAGCTACGTCGCGGCAGTGCTGTCCCACCTTCAAGTGATCATCCTCGCACCTCTGTTGGTCCTCGAGCGTCGGCGCTTCATCTTGGGTACACTTGGCCTACTCCTCGTCGCTCCAGTCATTGTCTATCTGGGCGCCAGGAAACTGAGTGTCTACTTAGATCTCAGGCCCGAAGCAGTTGCGAAGACCTTGGCGCTCTCGGTGCCGTTCTTTGTTATCTCCCTAGTTGCGGGCAAGGCGATGCTGATTTCTTGGCTGCGGCTTACTTTCGTGATCGCGGCGGCAGCATTTCTCCTCGGGACCGAGAGGGTTATCGTCTTTTACTGGGAAATTAGCATCCTGACTCTTTTCATCTTCGCCAAAGAAGTTGGCTACAATAGAGCGAGGATGCTGCCATTCTACTTGTTCCTGATATGCTTCGCCATTCCATACAACAGCTATCGGCTGTACACCGAATGGAATTTCTTGCACAACAACTACCAGTCGAGCGTGAATGCGGCTGAGAACTGAGATCCTCTCCAACCTAGAAGCACGGCCTGTTCCGTGCTGAGTAATGACGCTCCTCCGCGGTCTGCAGACGGGCGCACTGTAGCCGAAGCAATCGCTCGCGAACTCAGCCGCATGGGAAATTGAGGTAAGCAGCCGACATGCATAGTCCTGGGGCTGTCCGTCCAGGCCCGCCTGTGCAAGGACAAACATGGCTACTGGGCGGCTGGTCCGTCAACGCACTCGTTGTTCGGTGTCCCGGTCGTGGTGGACGATCAGGTCGAGGGGTGGGAGATCAGGGGCAAGCCCTGACGCTGTTCGCTCGAACCATCTGCCGTCGGACGTGTCGGACATTGGACAAAGGCTCAGGAAGATGGGGCAGCAGGGACAACGCAATTTCCTTACTCCAGGCGGTACGGATAACCCTGCCGGTCACATTCCCTCAGTGACCCGAGGTGACCTGCTCGCGGGGGGAGAAAGAAGCGTCGGACTGTATTTGCGGGTTCCTGGTGTGAGTGCGGATGCGGATTTCATCCCGCACCTCAGTGCAACTGGGTCGGGTGCTGGATCCCGAGGGTATTCTCCTCGCCCTCGACGTCACGCAGGAGGATGTAACCGTGCTCCCGCAAAGTCTCCAATATCCCATCGTCGAGGAGTTGGACGAACCCAATAGCGGTCCAGGGCCCATTCCTGTTAGGCAGGCTCGTACCAGTCGGATCGAGGCTGATGGCCTTCCAGCCATCCTGGCCGTCGAAGGCGGTTACAGTGGGAGGCCTGATCGGAGGAGCGCGTCTACCCATCACGACGCCGTACTTCTAGGAAGTCCTGCCTCATCTCCACTCTACTCCGCGCTTGCTGTTCTCAGGGCTGAGTCGCGGACCATGTTCGCAGCAACAGCTTATTGACCTGAGTAGAAATGGCAACCAGCAGCTCTTGCGACTGGAACTCCGAGGGTAGCTAGACAAAGGAGATGGGTGGATTCTACACGACGTGAAGCCGGCTGGTCCGGCGACCCAGTCCGGCTCCACGGAGCCGGCCGCCCGGGAGAAGCGATCGCACTCTGATCCTGGTGCTCGGCCCCGCTTCGGCGGGGCCGCTTTTTACCCCACCGCTGGCAGCATCCGGCCCTGCGTGCGCTAAGCCTACCCGCTTTCCAGGGACCACGAGAGCGACCTGCACTTCCAGAGCCTTTTGGAGTTGCCAGTTCAACCTCTGGGAGGCTGAGCCCAGGTCTGAGTAGCCAACCGGGCCGAGCCATACCTCCAAAGGCCAAATTGCCCCGTATCAGAACCTACCCTAACCAACTGTGAGGAAGGGGTTTGCCGTCAAGGGAGACCCCTTCCGAGCCTGGGGCGAGCCAGATCCGCCTCGGGCGCCCTGCTGGGATCATATTTTAAGGCGAGCCAAGAGCCCCCGAGAGTGTTCCTTTGCCTCAGGGGCTACAAGCTCCGCAACGGGATAGGGCATGGACACAGCCCAACACAGACTTGCCGCCGCTCTGACTTTGGTTGCCTTGGCAGAGCCCCACAAGAGCCGTGAACGTCCGTCATCTGAGGTGTGCAGCCAGTGTTCCAGGCTGCGGTGGATCAGCCGGACAGTGCCGCCGTTCTGACAACCCCGGCACGTCGGACTCCCTTGATGGGGCAGACTGACAAGGCCCGTCGTCGCCCGGCGACGGGCCGCCTTCGTGATGTGATTAGGACCCAGGTTGCTGCCATGATCTTTGCCACCGACCTTGCTCACTCCATTCTCCAGGCTCGCAACGAGGCGGAGGCACGCGGGGCCCCTCCCACTGTCCTGATCCTGGATCGCTGCACGCATGAGACCCTGAGCCGCTCCGAGTTCGGTGGCTGGAGCGGGGCGAGGCCGGTGCTCTTCGGGCTGCAGGTCGAGGTTGACATTAAGGCCGAGGGCTGGACGCTGGTGTGAGGCGAGTGGAGCGGGCGGCAAAGCGGCAATTCGGACGGGCGTGACACTTCAGCAGGATGTGAGTAAACAGGCCCTCCTTCCAAAGAGATGGCTCCGTTGACCCCTGACGACCTCGCCTCGGCAGTGGCCGCAACGCTCGGCCGCGAGTTTGCCGACGTCGTAGTCTCAGCCGGCGCCGCGCCCTCTGGATGGCCCCGGCCAGCCGAGCCCCGGCTGTGCATTGCCCGTCCGGGCTTTCTGGACTTCCATCTGGAGGTGGGCGCGCATCTGCACGAGGCGGGGATCGTGGCCACGGTGACCGAGACGCTCCTGCGGTGCCTGCGGCAGGCAGGCGCCAAGAGGACGAGCGAGATCGAGTTGCATGGCGCGGCTGTCGGGGCGTCCTGCAGCGACGAACGCTGACACTGCGATCCTGGCCGCCCGGCTGTTAGGGTAAGTGGGGGCATCGCGGCCACCGCGCCCCCGGACGGCTTGCCACCCAGGCAGACAGCATGACGCCTGGATCAGCCACTCGGGGGCACATGAGCTGCCGTGGACGCCCCCTCGGTGTCCGTGTACCACACCGGCCAGGCCGTCGAGGCGATAGCCTGTGATGGGCAGCCACGTGGTTGAGGACCTAACCTCGGAGGCTCCGCAGTCCAGGCTGACCATTTTGCAAGGGAGTTCGGGCCGGGCGCATGGGTGGGGGCGTCGCGGCCACCGCGCCCCCGGACGGCTTGCGACCCGGGCAGATGGCTGGGTGCCCGGCTTAGCCACTCGGGGGCACGTGAGCCGCCACGGACGCCCCCTCGGTATCCGCTAGTGCTCCCCCGAGCGCTGCAGCAACGACCCAGGATCCGGCAGCCACGTGGAGCTAACCTAACAGAAAATCGGTCTCAGGTCTACGGACCGCTTAGGAACCCGGACGAGGCGAGCCGGTTGGTTCTGCGGCGCAGCACACGAGACCGCGATGCCGCAGGACAATGCCCTCGATGCCTGGTGCAAGGGATACGCCGCCGGCCGGGCCGGCCACCGGGCCCTGGAGAACCCCTACCCGCTCGAGAGCAAGCTCGCCGAAGTCTGGGCGCGGGGGGGGCGCAAGAGCCAGACGCCGGAGCATCTACGGCTGCCGTACTTCGAACCTCGCCGGCCGGGCATCGATCAGTGACGCCAAGAACTTTCCACGTCGCACAAAAGGCGAGCACCGGCTTCGGCCTGCACAACTAAGTTGCTTAGACGCGCAATCTTAGATTGCAGCAAATTCGGCCGCAGGTTAGGAGATCAGCGGGGTCGACCAATTCGGTTCGGTCCCAACATCCCGAACCTGCTGAGTATCTGGGTTTTAGGCCATGCCCCTCCGCGGCTATCCTTATGATGCGAGCAAGCTTGCTCCCACGGCCGAGACGCAGGCCGACCTTCTGGCCGACGCCCTCGAGACGGGCGACCCAGCCTTCATCGCGCATGCCCTGCGGTGCATCGGTCGAGTAACAGCCAAGGAGCATCTGACCGATCAGCTGCGGCCAGCGGACATTGCTGCCATGCCCCTCCCGGTCCTGCTCCGGCTCGTGCGGGCGCTTGGACTGGCTGTGACGGCCCGCACGGGGAATACAGGGGTCGCGGCGAATGACCCAGGCGACCCCGGGCCCTCTAAGGAGCATCACCTGTCTGCTCAGGCGGGTTAAGGCGAAGGCAAGCCTCTCCCCTGGTACGGGCAATAGCGTCGCCTGTGGTCAGAGTCTGCGCACTAGGCCGGCTTGGGCAAGTCGTTCTACCCACCTGGAACTTCGGCCGTGCGCGGGGGTTGCGTGAAGGTGGCGAGCTACGATCCTGAGCGAGGCTTGCCGCCGTCCCCTCGGGAGCACCCATCTCTAAGGGGCCAGCCCAACATGGAGGCGGACGATGGCAGTTTCCGGAGCCTGCACCCTGGGCGCTCTCAATGCCTCGATCCATGCCAGAATGGACGACTGAAGCCTCCAGGGTTGGCGTAACGAAGGAGCTGCGGTCCTCGTCGGCGAAGTGCTAAATCCTGTTTGGCCTGACGACGGGGCGGGTCCCGCTGACGACTTTCGCACACTGGACGGCATGGACGCTCATGCGGAGGCCGAGATCATCGCCTCTGTGATCTTCGCCGCCATTGGGCGTCGGGGGCGTGGCACCTAACCTATCGATGGGCTCGCACTCCGGCGGGAAGGTAACCTAACACTACATCGGAGCCTCAGTGCCGATACACGGGATCCCGAAAGGCTGCCTGGGCTTCCGCCTCCTGGGCAGCCTTCCTCGCTATAATCGCTCCAGGCACATCCTAGTCTGGCGGGGTTCTGTGTTTCTGGGATTGCTGGGGCCCATCGGCGCCGATCATTTCCCTGAGGTAAGTAGAACGATCTTCTCTCATCGGAGGTTGGGTAAGATGGTGCCGGCTTCCGATTGGGACATCATGAGTTTGACCAACTACCCCCACGCCTTCGTGCCTAATGGTTTTAGCGAAGGCAGGGGATCCGCGACGGAGAGCATCTTGCCCTGCCTGCGCCAGGCCTACCCGCTCCCCGAGCATCACGGAGGGGACCTGCGCTTCCAGCTCCTCTTGGATCTGCTGGCTCAGTCTCAGGCGGGCTCGTCGCAGTCTGGATAGGCACTTTCGGCCGGGATTTGGTTCCCTGCCTCCACTTTCCACTGGGACAGCTTGGTTCCGTTGGGGCTAGCACCTGGGAACATCTTGCTCGCCGGCGTGTTCGGGGCGGGAAGGGAAGCCTTATGCCGCATTACTACTTCGACGTCCGGGGCGATGGATCCGCTCCCGACGAGGTCGGCATCGAGCTCTCCGGTCCGATCGAGGCCCGCGCCGAAGCCGCCAGGCTCGCGGGAGAGGTGCTGAAAGAGGCGGATGGCGCGTTCTGGACCACACCCGAATGGCAGGTGCATGTCACCGACGAGCTGGGCGCGACCCTCTGCACGGTCAGCATCCGAGGCTCGATGGCCCGGCCTTAGGGGCAGAGATCTACGCAACCCGGGAACAACTCCCGACCTGCCCGGTTCAGGGCACCATGGACAATGAACGCACGCTGACAGCCCACCTTGCCCGGGCCACCTCGCGTGTTCACGAGGTCAGATCCTACTACGCCCGCCAGGACCAGCTGGTGCGGAAGCTGCGCCGGGAGGGCGGGGACCTGCGCCAGGCCCGCCAGCGCCTGGAGCAGTTTCAGGCGGATCTGCAGGACTGCGCGAGTACAGAGATGACCTGTCGCGAGCGCTGGGCAAGCTGAGCGCAAGGCGGTCAGCGGGGGAACTTGGGGATTGACCTAGCGAGTGAGGGCTTCGCAGCCGCCGCGCCGCGATGGTCCCAGCCCACCCACCGAGGGGCGGACGAAAGCACTATGAATGCACGTGCCCCGAGTTGGTTCCGCAATCCAGACGTGACGGATTGTTGCCAGCGCCAGGCTTGTTCAGGCCGGCCAAAGCATCAGAACTTATTGGACGCACCGTCGCGCCGGCCGGCGGGGAGGATAACCGGCCGTGTTCATGCATGAATCAGGGAGGACAGATTGGCACGCGTGACCCTTGCAAGAAGACCTTCGGCGAAGACGACCCTAGTCACGAAGGGCTTCGTGCGGCTGGAGCATCGCTACCTGGGAGAGTTCCGCAGCGCCTTCGGGGTCTACTGGGCCTGCGACTATCGCAGCATGGAACGTCGCGTTTTTCTGGGTCAGCGGGCCATGGTGCACGCGTTCGATCCCGAAGCGGCGACGCCGCCCCACTCTGAGCTGCTTCCGCCCTCGGCTTGGCGGACCTTTCTGCTCAACCTCATGCCAGCCCCCCTCGTCCGGTCCCCCAAGCCGCTTCCATGCCGCCGTGATGGGGGCCTCACATCCAGCTGAGGGCGGATGAACCATGAGGCGCCCGCCCACGGGCATGGGCGGCAGCCGATCGGCCCTCGGACAACAATGGCCCCGAGGGCTTCTTAACGAGGCAAAGCTCGGACCCCGAGGCCGTCCATTGCCTACAGAAGGCCCTTGATCTCAGTCCTCGTAGGAACTTCCACGCGCCGTCCGGTCCTAGTCCAGAGCTACGCCCACGCTAGCTACTGCTCCACCTCGGGCAGCTAGGACCGGATCCGGTCGTGATCACGTACCTTATCGTCTGCGGCTTTGTCATAGCGGCTGCCGAGGTATGGGCTCCCAAGGGCGTTCTGATCGTCCATCTGGGGATCTGGTACGGTGTCGTGGCGGTCCTGCGGCTCTGGCTCCTCGCTCTGATCTTGTAATCCTAGCTGCCGAGGAAGCGACGTCAGAGCCCTACCCTGGCTTTGTCGTCGGCCTAGGCCCGACCCTCAGGGTGAGGCCGACACAGACTTACCCCTACCCTGCCCCTGATTATCTCGTTCTTGCCCAACAAAGGCCCAGAACGCCCATCACTGTCGCCGCGCAGTCACCCCTCGGCTGCGGCGGATCAGCCGGACAGTGCCGCCCTCTCCGAAAACCCCGGCAGGTCGGACTCCCTTGACTGGGGAGCGACCGACATGGCCCGCCGTCCCGCAGGCGGCGGGCCTTCTTCGTGACGCAGCCAGGACCCCAATTGCCCTATGACCTCCGCCATTGAACTCGCCCATGACATTCTGAGGGCCCGCAACGCGGCGCAGGCCCGGGGGGAGCGCCCGCGGTCTGTCGTGCTGGACCGCTTCAGCTACACCGCGCTGAGCCGGTCCGGGATCGGCCTCTGGGACATCTCCGGATCGGTGCTCTTCGGGCTGCAGGTGGAGGTCGATAGCGAAGCGAAGGGCTGGAGGCTGGCGTGAGGAGGTGGTAGCGGGCGGCGCGCCAGCCGCGTCTTGCAGTCGGGCTGCTGGCGTGACGCCCTCCCGGTGTTGTCCTTTGCGGCACCGTCTCTTCCGGAGTGAACAACCTTGACCTTGGACGACCTCGCCGCGGCAGTGGCTGCGAACCTCCGCCGCGAGTACCCCGAGACCACGGTCTCGGCCAGCCTGGCGCATCCCGAAGGGCTGCAAGCAGCCAAGCCCCGGCTGTGCATCGCCCGTCCGGGCTTTTTAAACTTTTATCTGGATGTGGGCGCGCACCTGCAGGAAGCGGGGATCGTAGCCACAGCCAGCGAGACGCTGCGCCAGTGCCTGCGCCAAGCTGAAGTCCAGAGAACGAGCGCGACCGAGCTGCATGGCGCGGCCGTAGGGGGGTCCTGCAACGACGAAAGCTGACGCTGGCACTGGGGGCGTGGCCTCACCATCAGTTCGGCTGATCGGGCAAGTGGGGGCGTCGCGGCCACCGCGCCCCCAACGGCGCATGTCACGGATCAGAACAGCTTTCGACCCGGACCGGCCACTTGGGGGCACGTGATGCTGTCGCGGACGCCCCCTCGGTATCCGCACGGCCGCCCCTGAGCGCT
The DNA here is from genome assembly GCF_017916275.1 of Rubellimicrobium arenae. GTDB lineage: Bacteria > Pseudomonadota > Alphaproteobacteria > Rhodobacterales > Rhodobacteraceae > Rubellimicrobium > Rubellimicrobium arenae. The sequence continues at coordinate 215,585 of NZ_JAFMST010000001.1, read as the reverse complement.
CGGAACAACAACCCAGGATTGTGCAGCCACGTAGGGCACAACTACTAGAACAGCACTGGTCCGTCTATGATCTGATCCAAGAACAGTCCGGCTCAGGAAACGGAACGAGGCAAGCCGGTTGGTTCTGCGGTGCAGCCCGTGAGACCGCGATGACCCAGGACACCGCCCTCGACGCCTGGTGCAATGGGTACGCGGCGGGCCGGGCAGGCCACCTGGCCCTGGAGAACCCCTACCTGCTTGAGACCAAGCTCGCCAAAGCCTGGACGCGAGGCTGGCGCAAAAGCCAGACTCCCGAGCATCTGCGGCTGCCGTACTTCGAACCTCGCCGGCCGGGGCTCGAACGGTAACGTCAGGATCTCTCCAAGTCGCACAATGCGGGCATCGGCTTCAGCTTGCATAACCAAGTAGCTCTGGCATGCAGCCTGAGACTGCGCGGCGGTTGACTTGGAGTTAGGTCAGAACCAAGGCTGGCCCGTTCGGTTCCTGGGTACGTCGGCTCGGGGGCCGGCTACGCGTCTTCGTCGACTGGCTCCAGCCACCCATAGCTATGCAACGGGCAGTCAGGGTCCACCCAGAAATCCACCTTCGGATCTACCGCTCCGGCGCCACCTCGATTGTCTTCAACAGAGCAGGTGCAGCCGTGGGCAACAGCCTCGGGGCTGCCTGGGTTGGGTACATAGTCTGTCATAGGTCAGTCCCCTTCCTCAGCCTCAGCCGCATCCGGCGCGATCCAACGGTACATGACCCGGATCGGAACAGCCCTCGACCCAAACCGACCACTCGGGAGCACGCGAACTGAAGCGGACGGCCCTTTGATGCCGGTTTGGTACGCCGACAGAGGTATCAGAGCGATAGCCTAGGATAAACAATCACGTGGAAGAAAAGCTCACGTCCGCCGCGATGGGCGGCCTCCTACACGAGCCGACCCAGGATTTCGGAGCGGAGTGCACACAGATGGACGGCTCAGGGCGAGACGTTGCAGGGACAGCCTCTCTCCATTGTCAGCCAACCGCGGGGAACATCGCGCCTCTCTCCTTGTTCGATGGGCTTGGTTCCTCGGCCATGAAAGGATCGGGCTGTGTCAACGCGCCACCCTGCCCTCGCCCCGCCCGGAGGCGGTGGTGCGAGCCCACGCCGACGAAGCTCCGGGCCGAGAGCCCAGCCGTTCGTCACGACCTTGGCCCCGCCGCCCATGGCTGAGGTGCGGCCCTGTCCCGGGCACAGACTTCCGATCCTGAACGGGCCAGAAACGAGGCGAGTGGCGCGATGACGCGGATGAACGAAAGGTCCTAATGGTCACGTATATTCACATCGGGATGCAAAAAACCGGGACGACGTTCCTGCAAAAGGCCCTGACTGGAACAGCGCAGGACCTAAAACGGGTGGGGATCACCTATCCCGACCCCAACGCGGTGGTCGGCTCCCGCACGGAAACAGCCCACCACTTTCTGGCTCACGCCATCTTGGGCCGACGCAAGCGCCATACGCCCTCCGCCGATTTCTCGCTGCTCGCCCCGTATGTGGACTTCATCAAGACGGAGATCTCGAACGGCGGCGGCACGGGCATCATCAGTTCCGAGGACCTGTCCGGGCTCCGGCTCCAGGGCATCGAACGATTGCGGGAGCTTTTTGACCCAGACACAAAGATCGTTGTCTACCTGCGACGGCAGGATGCCTGGATCGACTCCCTGTATGGACAGATCCTCAAGGTGGGCCGTGAGACCACCGCCGATCAGGTGATCGCGGACGAAGCCTGGCGCTTGGATTACGACCAGCTTTTGGAGCCTTGGGCGGCGACCTTCGGCGCCAGCAACATCATCGTCCGCCCGTATGAAGGTCTGCAAGGGACCGCCCTATGGTCGGACTTCTTCACGGCCGTCGGCCGGCCGGACGGCGCAACGGTCACCCCAGAGATCGAGAGCGCCAACGACAGCCTGTCCTTTGAACTGACCATGGTCCTCAAGGCGCTCAACATCTACGGCGAGCAGCGCGAACTGCGTCGCATCTTCGAGGGAATGTCGGATCATTTCCCGAACCGCCCGGGCCTGAAGTATCTATCGCACCACCAGGCCCAGGATCTTCTTGCGCGCTATGCGGCCAGCAACCAAGCCGTCGCGGAAAAGTACCTGACGCGCGACGCACTTTTTACGGACATGAACCCGCTGCAGCAGGCCGAACACCAGGATCTGTCAACGACGCAGACGATCCAGGTCTTTGGAGGGCTGACGCTTCATCTTCTTCGACGGATCAGGAGGCTTGAAGGTGACAAACGGGATCTTGTGACAAAGATCGACGCTTTGAATGATCGGAGGTCAGAGCCGTCAAAGTAACCTCCGGGGCCTCGCGAGCCTTGATGGCCACCGGTACAATTGAGTGCCCCGGGGGCAGAAAGGCCATTGGTGCGCTGGCGGTCACTTAGGAACCCGCAATGTAGTCGCAGACGCCCCCTCGATCGCCGCGCAGCCACGTGGGCGACCTTCTACAAACGGAGCACCATTACCCGCTCGAGACCAAACTTCCTGAGGCCTGGGCCCGGGGCTGGCGCAAGAGCCAGACGCCGGAGCATCTGCGACTGCCTTATGCTGGCGAATAGACCGCTTCTCGTCAGAGTTGATTCCGCTCTGCCTGAAGGTGTATGGGGCGGCGGGGGTTGGTCGACCAGTGGCTGGCCAACCCTTCAACCACGGATCTTATCATTGTCGGATCCGCACCTCAGAGGCCTCGCTCGTGCGGGGCCTTTTTCTTTCCGCTTGTGTACCAGCTGCCCGATCTGGTGGCATCCCTGCTCATCTCGAAGCTTGCCGCTAGGACACAAGCTGAGCGGACCGGCTGGCCAGGAACGATGTGGCTCCCTCCGCCGTAAACCCTTCGATCACCGCACCACTCCTCCCGCGGTGAGCAAACTCGGCCCCCGGAGCTCCTCCTCTCGGGGGCCGTTCTTTGTCTGATGCCAAGGGCTGCTGTCTTCCTCTGTCGGCTGGGGCCAAACAGCAGCCCCCGGATTGGCCACATACCCGGGGGCTGCCTCCCTCCCGCCCCCGTCTGCATGAGGCCCGCATCAGCGGGGGTCCAAGATCAACGCCACAATCCCGCCCATGGTTCGCCACAATCCCTCTAGGCGAACACTCACCCGTGATGCACTGTCCCCGGCAACTCAGCTCGGAGGGCATCATGCGGACTTGGGCGGCGGCGCTGGTGGCAGCGCTGACGATGGCGGCTGGCGCGGGCCAGGCCGCGACGTACACGTGGACCAGCGACGACGGGACGGTGGATGTCCGCCTTGAAATGACCGTGACCGACGGCATCATCACGGGCGGCTATGTCAAGTCGATCCACGCACCGTTGCTTGCCGGTGACTTTTACAGCTTCAGCCGCCACGGCAGCCAGCTTCGCGCCACAGGCTACGACGGAGTCGAGGTGAAAGAGGTAGGCGGCCCCTTCGGCTGGGGTGAGTTCCGCCGCACTTACAGCCACTATGACCTGGCCCTCTGGGGCGGGCCGTCGGCCATCGTGATCGAGCGCTGGGTCGAGCCGCAATGCTTCGGCACTTGGGGGCCGGACCATACCACGCCCTGCCCGTCCGCGGACGTGCTGCAGAACATGATCAGCCGCACGAGCGAGTCGATCGCCATCACGGGCTCATGGGACGTGCAGCCCGCCCTGGTGCCGGTGCCAGCGGCGGGCGGACTGTTGGCCCTGGCGCTCGCAGGTCTGGGCTTGGCCCGTCGCCGCAAGCGCTGAACTGGAAGGGGCGCGCGAGCGCCCCTCTCCTCAATCCATCCGGTCGATCTGGATCTCGGTGATGTCCCACGCCTGGGCGTTGTCGCCGGCCAGGTTGCGGTGCGTCAGCGTGACCAGGATCTCGGCCGTCGTCGTCTCCGGGATCGTCACCTCGATCGGCGTGCCCGCCGCGCTCGCTGCCTTGGTCGTGTTGGCGAGGTAGGCCTGCGAGGCCCCTTCCCGCCCGACCGCCGCCTGAATGAGCCCCGGCGAGGACCCGTTCGGCTGCACATAGATCCGGACCCGGTAGCTGCCGCCCACCACGATCTGCGCCCCGGTGTAGGCCTTGGAGACGGACGAGAACACGCCCGACACCCCGTTGCGGAGCTGCATTGCCTGCCCGGCGCTGTTCCAGACCTTCGTGCCGCCGATCGTGGTCCAGGTGCCGGTCGTGTCGGCCGCGAACGTTTCCGTCGCAACCCGCGGGATGGTCCGGGTCGTGACCGACCAGGTCAACTCTTGCAGGCCGATCCGGACGGTATGCAGAACCTCGGTGTTGGCATTGACGGACGAGTTCGTCCGCAGCTGATACCGCTGGCCCGGCAGCAGGATGATGTGGCCCGCCCCATAGTCCCGGAGGACAGCGTTGGCGCTGTCGAGCAGGCGGATATCGGACGTCGAGGTGACGATGACCCCGGTGGCCGGGACGCCGGTCGGAGTGATCGGCGCCGTCTCGATCGCCGTGTTCAGCTGCGCGTTGGTCACGGCTGGGATGGCCGGCGACGTCGCCGTGCCGAACCGGGGCCGCGATGCGGGAGGCGTGTAGGGGTCGAACGTGGCGTAGCCCTCGACGCCTTCCCGGACCTGGTAGGGGGCCCGCAGGCTGTCGCGGATCTTATACATGGCCCGCACGGCCGCGATGCTGCCGAGGTCCGCCAGGCTGAACCCGTTGTTGATGCCATCGAACACCGTCGCATAGGCGGTCGGCCCCGAGGTTGCGGCGATATCGACGATCCGGTTGTTGCTCTGGACGATGTTCGTTGCCCCGGCGTCGACGTTTACAGCGCGCGTGACGTTGTCGGCAATCAGGACGTTGTCGATCGTCTCGGGCCCGACGCCGACGTTGTGATGCCGGAGCGCGATGCGTGGGGCCTTGCTCCAATAGTCCTCGGGCGGCAGGAGGTCGGAGGCAAGGACCATGGTATTGTTCACGATACGGCAGTTCACCGGGTTATAGATGGTCACCCCGTTCTGCGACGCCGTGACGATCAGGTTATCGAAGATATCGAAGCCGTTGTACGTGTAGGCGGCCTGGATATCCTCCATGAACATGGCCTGAGCCGCATTGAAGGCCGGGCCCCCGTCGAGCCGGAACGAGAGCATCACGTTGCCGGCGATCAAGCCGGGGCCGGGGCTGACGAAGAACGCCGGATCTCCGCTCGTGTTGGTCACGAACTGCAAGAAGTCGTAGTGCGGAATGTCGATCGAGCCGGTGCCCGGCAGGATCGTCATGGCGCCGCCGGTGCCCTTCTGCGCCCGGCCCGCGCGCCAGTCCACCAGGAAGGACCGGATATCGAGCGGCGGCTCGCCATAGGTCCCGATGACGATATCCCGCGACTTCGGAAGGCCTGTCTTGATCTTCTCATAGAAGTCATCCCGGACCGCGACCTGGCTGATATCGGGCGCCACGCCGGACCACAGGGCCACAACCGAGATCGAGCCGCGATAGGGCACGGTCCCGTCGATCATGGAGCCGATCGACACGGTGCCGCCGGTCAGGTCGAGCGTCTGGCCGGCTGCCGTCCACGAGCCCTCGTTGCGGTCGGCCCGGTCGAACTCGGTCCAAGACCAGATCCTCGAGGTGCCGGCCGTGTTCAGGCTGATCAGCACGTTGTTCTGGAAGGGCCCATAGAACTGATTGGCCGTGGTCATGTCGAGAACGACGGTGCCGTTCGGGGCGCGCGCCACCACGCGCAGGCGGTTCGCGGTCGTGAGCGTGACCTGGAAGGCCGAGCCCAGTGCGAAGAGCGTCCGCAGCGTGTCGCGGCCCTTGCCTTTGATATCCGGGCTGAAGCGCAGATAGAGCAGTGCCCGCTGGCTGTCCGTGATCGTCGTGAGGTCCGAGGCCCGCTGCAGCCGCGCGCCCACGCCGTTCGACACAACCATGTTGATATCGGTCGCGTCGGTGTAGGGGTCGCACATGATGTTGTCGGCAATGACCAGCGAATGATCGGTCACGCCGTTGTCAGCGCTGTTCCGGACCACGATGCAGTCGTTGCCGATCTCCCGGAAGATGTTGCCCCGGATCGTTTTCTTGCCCGGCAGGGTGTTGAGGCCGCGGCGGGAGCCCGAGACGTCGTTGTTGATGAACGTGAAGCCCTGCGCCCCTTTGATCCGCCCCGAGCCATTGCCGCCGAACACGCCCCGGAAGTGCGTTCCGGGCCCGAGGTCGGTGAGGTTGCCCCGGATGATGCAGCCTTCGAACGTGAGGTTCTGCGCTTCGCCGTCGCATGCTACGATGTAGGCATATTCGCCATCCGTGTTGGCGAAGTCGTTGGCGTCGCCGCCGCCCCGGACGAACTCACCCAGGATCCGCAGGCCATAGAACCGCAGGTTCGTCGAGCCGGACACTTGCAGGTCGTTGCCGGCGTTGTGGTGGGCCAGGATCGTGGCCCGGTTCACCAGCGACCAGGACCCGAGCGTGAAGGTCGACGTAAAGGCGCGGTTCGCCAGCGCCGTCGAGCCGCCGAACACATAGGGCGTCGCCGTCATCCGAAGCAGCAGTTGCTTGCCCGAAAGCGTGGCCGAGCCCAGCTGGTTGACCGCGATGCACTCGGCCAGCGAGGCCGCGCCATAGGTGTTGGCAACCGTGGTGATCGTGACGTCGACGTTGCCGCCGGCATAGGACACCCGCAGGACCGCCCCGTTGGGCGCGCCGGCCGCTCCGGTGAACTTGAGCCGCCCGTTCTCGACGACGGGCGTATAGGCGCCCAGCGAGCCAGAGACGAGGCTGACATAGCCGGTGATGTCGACCTCGGCGCCGAGGCTGTTGACCACCTTGGCGCCGTCGGCCCCGGCCAGCGTCAGGGCCCCGAAGGCCAAGCTCTGGTTCGCGAGCGTCTGGGTCGACGTGCTGGTGGGCGTGACCGTTTTGTAGCTGATCAGAACGCTGGGGCCGACGACGTTGCGGGCCCGGAGACGCGCCCGGACGGGGATGGCGCTGGGGATGACCGCCACGTCCCGGCCGCCCAAGGTCGCACCCCCCGCCAAGGCGATCCAGGCCGACCAGGACACGCCGCGGTCATAAGACAGCTGATACTCGAGCGCCGTGATCGCCGCGCCGCCGTTGGCCGGGAGAGCGTCGACGTAGATCGTGGCCGTGTTGCCGCCGGGCGAGGGCTTGTCCTCGATACGCCATTGGTCCTCGGCAAAGGCCGCCGGCACGGTGTTCTGCGGCGGGACGACAATCGCATCGACGGTAAGTTCCGGCGAGATCGAGTCCTCGGGCACCGCGCGCCAGGTCCCCTCGGGGAAGACCTCGCGGTAGTCCTCGCCAGGATCGAGCGTCACGGTCGAGGAGGACCCGAGCAGCGAGGCAAAGGACGAAGCAGGGAAAAGTCTGATCTGCGGCATGGGTCAGGCTCCGGGAATGGCGGTGACGACGGTGCCACTGAAGGCCCAGGCGCCGCCGGGAATGGTGAGGACGATCGGGCCGTCGAAGGTCCAGGTCGGGGCGACCGTCACTGGGAGAGCCGGCACGGTGCGGGTCGGGGACTTGGGCGAGGCGCGCCGCAGCACTAGGCCGTCGCCGGGCTCGATGGCGGCGCCGACGCTGGCCGCGAGCGCGAGGGGGTCGAGGCCCACCTCGCCCTGCGCCGGTCGGTGCCCGTTCGTGCGATCGTTGATCAGATACAGGAGGGCCATGGGTCAGATCGCTTTCTGCAGGGCGTCGGTGGGGGGGAGAGACCTACGCATTGAAGGTTTGGAGCTGGCCGACCTTCATGACGAAGGCGGCGGCCGCGTTCGGGGCGGTGGCGAGGTAGACGCCCAGCGTCAGGGCGATGGCTCCGCCCGAGGCGTTGCCCTCGACGTAGGAGGGCGTCTCGAACCAGAGCTCCTGGTCCTCGCTGCCGTCGTACTTGGGCGCGGCAGCCCAGGTGGCGTTCGCCGCCGTGACCACGGCCGGTCCTGAGGATTGCGTCTGCGGGATAACCGCGTAGGAGCGCGCGGCGTTGTCGACCCCCTGCCCCCCGGTGCCGCCCAGCCCGAAGGACAAGGCGTAGGGGAACGTCGTGGCCGGGATGATCACGCGACCGCGCAGCTTCACCCGCTGCCCCGCGGGGACCACGATCCCGGCTGGCCGGCTCAGGTCAATCAGCGCCCCACCGGTGGCCGACAAGTCATCGCCACCACTGACGGTCACCACCTGGTACTGCTCGCCGTTGATGGTCTCGACGCTTCCGGCCACCACGAGGAGATTGTTGCCGGCGAGGTTCCAACCATCGGACACGACCCCGGTGACGCCGGTGCCCCTGGTGCCGGCCGTGCCGGTGAGCGCGGGCAGGAGGCTTTCGGCGGGCCGAGCCGGGTAGGCCCGCGGCCGAGCCACCTTGCGGAGTGCCGGCAGGACGGCCAGCTTGGCGGCCCGCCTCGCGCCGATGGCCGAGTAGTGGGTGCCGTCCGTCCGGGTGACCCAAGAATAGGGGTTGCCGTCCGCGCTGGCGGGATCCCTCAGGACGTCCGAGTAGCGCACCAGGATGATGTCCGGGTTCTCGGCCTCGTACGTCTCGAGCCAGGCGCGGTACTGCTGCATCGCCACGCGGGCCGTGCCGCCAGCCGCCCAGAGCGCGCTGTAGCTCGTGTCCTTGTCCCACAGCTGCGAGATCAGGATGAACTTGGCCCCGCCCGCGCGCAGCGCGGCCACGTCGCGCTCGGTGTAGGAGCGCAGTTCCGCGAACGAGCCCGTGCCGCTCTCGGAGTCGTTGCGCCCCACCTCGTACCACGCGCCCCAGTTGCCATTTGCGCTAGACATCTCGGCGATCAGGCGCTGGATCTGCGCCGGGTACTCGGTGGCTCGGGCGCCCGAGCGCGCCTGGTTGTCGCCGTCCATGAACGGGTCGAACGAGCCGGCCGGCACCTGCGGGCGGACCCGGAAGTCGGCGATCCGCTCCTGCATCAAGGCCCAGATCAGAGGGCCGCTGGACAGGCTGTGAACCCGGCCCGGCGTGCCGGCTGCCGTGTAGACGGCACCGAAGTTGTTCTGGGCGATGGTGCTCGGACCGATCAAGCCGATGCGCGGGAAGGTCAGGGCCACGAACGCCTTCACCGGGGTCCGAGTCACAGCCGCCGATGGATTGGAGTCGCCCAGGCTGTTGGTTGCGCCGACCCGGATCTGGGCCGCGGCCCCGACCGGCACCGGGATCTGGTACTGCCCCGGGTTCAGAGACGGGAGGTTGATCGGCGCACCGCCGTTCACCGTGTACCAGATGGCGGTGAGGGGCGAGCCCCCGTTCGAAGGCCGGTCCTCGAGGATCGTCAGCAGCAGCCGGTTGCCGGCTGGCGTCGAGAGCGCGGCGACCTCGAAGTGCGCGTCGGGCACCCAGACGCCGGGCCGGGTCCGCACCACGCGCGCCGTCGAGGGGACGCCCAAGCGCTGCACCGACACCGCCTGCCCGGCGCTCAGGACCCCGAGCGTCCGGCCGACCGCGAACACGTCCTGATCGTCCGAGAGCGTGACCGGCGTGTAGGAGTTCGTCGTTTCGTTGTGGATCACGCAGTCGGCGTTCTGGCCAATGCCGTCGATGATGCCAGCGGCCGACAGGGTGGGCGCCGCGGGCTCCGCCGGCATCCCGGTCACCAGGCCGTTGGAGCCGAACAGCCAGGCCGGCGTCGATGGTGGGTTCGCCGGCCGGTCGGGCGTGGGCGAGCCCACAAGGCGCGCGTCGATCAGATCGGTGGCGATCGCGAAGCCCGCCTCGACGACGATGGCAAAGAGGTTGTCGCCGTCCGAGACGACAAAGGTACGCCGGGTGTTCTGCGTTTCGTTCACGACGACAATCAGGCGGTTCGCCCCGACGCCGCTGATCGTTCCATCTTCGGCCAGGGTGGGCACGCCGATATCGCCGGGGTTGCCCCCACCGACGCCGCCGCCACCGAGCCGGCCAATGCGAGATCCAAGCCCCAGCATCAGACGTACCCCACGAGGCCGGTGGCCGTGGTGCCAGTGGCGTAGACCCGGCGGATCCAGCCCGGGAGGACCTCGCCGGCCACGCAGGTAAAGGTGACCGGCGGGCTACCGTCCCGCCCAGCGACGCGAACCGTGCCGTCGGTCCCGACCCGCAGGCTCCGGAGCATGGGGTTGAGGTCAACCGTGTCGCTGGGCGTGATGGCTTGGAAGCCCCAGGCCGGACCGTCGACGGTGGCGGGATAGTTCTCGAAAGGCGGAACAGGCACAGGCGGGCCTCCTCTGAAGGCAAGCGGGACCGATCGCCCCGAAGGGCGTCGTTGCGGGGCGGCGATGTGGGGGAGGTCAGCGGCTGCGGAAGCTCAGCCGGAAGTTCGGGGCGCGGCGCTCGAGCCAAAACCAGAGGGCCGAGCCCAGGCCGATCAGCGAGTCGACGGCACGGATGCCGTTCTCGACGCCGGTCTGGATGCCGTCGCCGTTGTCGACGACGTCCTTGACCAGGCTGGCCACGCCAGTCTCGCCCAGGAGCGGCGCGAGCGCGGTAAGGGCCACGAGGATGGCGGCGATGGTGGAGCGCGCCTTGAGCGGGTTCAGGGGCGGCAGGAGGCGGTTCGGGCCGGCGGTGGGTTCGTCATGCAGCATGGCAGCATCCTTTGCTGAAGGGAGGGGTTCGACGTCGGGCGGGAGGGGCGGCAGACGGGCCATCAGGTCCACGCATTCCAAGCCCAGATGATCAGGACCGCTAGCTCGATCGGTCGGCAGGTGAAGCGCCACATCTTGATGCCGTCCTGATCCGGCAGGCGGCGCACATAGAGCGGCAGAACCTCAAAGATCCACTCAGGGAGCTTCATGCTTGAGCCCTCACTCTGCCGGCTCATCCAGCACGGCCCGGATCCGGGCGAGCTTCTGCTCGGCCGGGGATTGGGCAGGGAGGACGGGGGTGGGCGGGATCTCGGGTGGGGCGAAGGCCAAGCCGGTAAGGTCGCGGTGGAGCGCATCGCGGGTGAGCGGCCCCGCATCGCCGTCTGCCTTCAGGCCCTTGTCGGCCTGGAAGCGGCGGACATCCTCGGGGCCGTAGCCCAGGAACACCAGCCCCGCCCGGGTGTAGAGTGCGAGCCGGTCGGCGTAGCCGTTCAGGCCGCCGTTGATGCGCTTGGTGATCGTCTCGATGTGATTGCGGTCGGCGTAGGCGTTGAGCCCGCGCGTCGACCAGTACCAGATCGGCGCCAGCCCTTCCCATGGATCGGCTAGGACGAAGTCGGGGAAGGCCTCGAAGTCGGGCGCCAGAGGGTTCGTGAGCCGACACCAGTTCCGGTAGGCCCGGTAGTTGGTCCGGCCGGTGATCTGGATGGGGCCTCGCCCCCGGAACAGGTAGCCGTCGCCGTCCTGCTCGGGCGTGTTCCCAAGGTCGGTCCGGGTATCGTAGCGCTTCTGGGCCGCGGTGCCCCCGTCGCGACCCCAGATCTCCCGATCGTACTGGAAGCGGCCGCTCTCATGGGCGATCTGGGCCACGTACTGCGCGAGCCGGTGCCAGGCGTTCAGCCCGGCGCGTTCGCCTCCGGCCTCGAGACCTGCAAGCACCGCGCGCATGTTGTCGTTCGGCTCGCGGTCGGCGACCGCCGCGAGCTGAGCCAGCGTGAGCATGGACGTACTCCGATGTGAGGGGGTCAGCCCTGGTCGTTGTCCCTGATGGACTCGCGCAGGTCGCGGACGTCTCGGCCGAGCTTGAGCATCTGGTCCGAAAGCTCGTTCAGCGCGTCGGCGTTGCGCTCCAGCGCCCGCTTCTTGTCCATCAGAGCCATGGTGTTCATGTCCAAGGCCGCGATGACGGCGGAGGCTTCCTTGTGGTTGATGATCTCGCCCACGACCTCAAGGGACCGAGGGGCGTCCGCTTCCTTCGGTGCGCCCTTCCGCGTCAGGCCGAAGATGACGCCGAGCGCGGTGGCGGCGGCCAGAACCCCGTTCATGGTGTTCTGGAAGGTCGTGCTGTCCTTGAACCATTCCAGCATCGCGGGTCCTTACCTCGGCCGGGTGCGGCCGACGTCGGACCACGAGCGGAACACGTTGATGATCTCGGCCAGCACGGCCGTGCTGTAGATCACGGGGCCCGACCAGGACCCGCCGGCATAGACGGCCGCCATGAGCAGGCCGAGGCAGAACTGCGACCAGAACACGATGGCGACGAGGGCGGAGATGCCGCGCAGGATGGGGCTGTGCCGAAAGGCGTCGAAGGTGCCGTTCACCACCAGGGCGACGGCTCGGGCGGCGGCACAGGTCAGGACCAGCGTGGCCCAGGTCCTCTCATCCGCCCAGCTCGCCAGGACGGCAAAAGACGGGGAGGTTTGGAACATTTCGGGCTGGCCGGTCAGAGCGAGACCCATGCCGAACGCGGGCCAGATCATGAGCCACTCGGTGACCCGGGCGGGAAAGTGATCGGCGATGCCGCGCCAGGTGCGCAGGATGATCATGCGGGCACCTCCGTGAAGAGCGCGTCGACCTGCTCGGCCGAGAGCCCCATATGCGCGGCTATCAGCGCCACAAGCGGGTTCATCCGGTGGACGCTGGGGGTGCCCATGATCCGGAGGCGCGCCTCAGGGCGCTGCTCCTCCGGCAGTTGGGCAAGCGCCGCCTGCACCACGCCCGGCACCGCCTGCCGCGTGACCCAGGCCTCGGCGTCGGCCTCGCTGAGATGGCCGGCCTTCATGGCGTTCACGGCGAAGTCGAGGACCGTGAGGGATGCGCCGGACCGCCAAGCTGCGAGCGCCGCCGCTGTCCGGCTGCTTTCCGTCTCGAGCATCGACCAGTCGATCACGCCCGGCTCGGCAGGTTCGGGCTCCTCCTCCGTGTTCGCCTCAGCCGCCCGGAAACGGATCTCGCCGTCCTCGCGCACGATGTCGGACTGGAGCCAGTCGCCGGACACCGCAACCAGGGGCAGCCGGTCGCCATCGGCCAGCTGGCTGAAGTCGAAGGCCGACCCGTTCACGGTCAGCACATCGCCGGACCAGGCATAGTGGAGGGGGCTCAGGCGGGCCTGCGGAGTGAAGGTGATCTGCATGTCAGTACCAAGGCCCCTCTGCCGCAAGATTGACGCCACGGGTCCGACGGGTGCCGCCCACATCATAGCCGTTCACGCCGACGCCGGACGTCGTCAGGTTCGCGAGGACCACGGTAGCCGGCCCGAGTGCGGTAATGATGGTCCCTTGAATGATCAGGCCGGCCGTCGTCGAGAACAGCGCCGGAAACGACCAGGTGACCTCGCCGGTGTCTGAGGTGTTCATGTTGAAGCGGCAGCGCAGGATGCCATCAGCATGACGCACGAAGTCGCCATTCGCGTTGCTGCCCCGCTCGGGCAGGCGGTTCACGATCCAGTCGGTGCCGTCGTAGATGGCCTCGGTGAACACGCCCGATCGCAGGTAGCCGGCCGGGAGAGCGGCCCCGGTGATCGTTCGGGCGGTGCGGGCCCCTCGCCCGTCGAGGTTCAGCGTCGCCCCGCCGGTGTTCGCCGCGGCCGGGCGGAACAGCACCCGCTGGCCCGCAACAAGGGCGCTGATGTTCATGCCGCTGGTGAGCGTGACCGCGTTGGCCGTCCCACCCACGGTGCAGACGGGCGCGCCTGGTCCGAAGGCGGCCGCCATGGCGTTGGCTTCCGACACGAAGGTCGGCAGCGCGCCCAGCAGAGCGGAGGCCTGCGGTGCAAAGTTCGCCGGATCCCCGGTGTTGGGTGGCGTGGGTAGAGCGGTGATCGGCATCAGGTGAGGCCCTCGAGTTCAAGGCTGGCGAAGTGGACCCCCTCGATCGAGATCGGCACGCGAAGGCCCCCCGTGGGGAAGCCGAACACCGTGGCGCCGAGGTAGGTGAGATGGGCTCCGGCGAACCAGACCGCCGGCGTCGACTCGAGCGATGAGATCACCCGCTTGACCCGGCGCAGGTCCGTGAGCGGCACGGTAAACTGGAACGTCACCGTGTCCGCATAAGGACGCTTGATCAGGATCGGGTTGCCGAAGTCGTCCCGCTCCTTCCGGCTGTAGCTCTCGAAGCCGATCTCGGTCCCGGGCATAGGCTTTCCGAGCTGCGTCACCTTGCCCAGCGCGATGGCACCCACGCGGCTGTTCAGCCCCGACAGGGTGATGTCGAGCTTGTAACCGGTGTAGCCCGGCAGGCCGGTGAAGATGGCCTCGGGCTCGAGATCCGGCTCCCAGGTGAAGAACTCGAACCAGTCGGTGATCGCGTCCGTGTTCGTCAGGGTCCGCGTGCGGGTCCAGATGACCGCGTCGGCCGTGTCGCGGATCTGCACCGTCACCGACGAGGCCCGCAGATTGAAGAAGGCGATCCCGGTGCAGAGCGAGGGCAGCGTCAGGGTGAAGGTGATGTCCCCGGCTGCGATCACCCGGTCCGAGATGTTGCCGTCGAAGGCCCGCCAGCGGTTCGTGGCTCCCACCCAGATCCACTTGCCCGCAGGGTTGTTCTCCTTGTGGAAGATCGAAGAGGCCGGGCTGGTGCCCTGGTTGCCCCCGGCCACAGACTCGTAAATCGACCGCGGGTAGCTCACCCCGGCCGGCGAGGGCGCCACCACCCGAGCGCCTGCCGCATAGGTCGTGCCCGACGCCCAGGTCGCATAGTCGGTCTCGGGGATGTTGCTGGCGGTCAGCACAGCTTCTGTGACGGTGATGGGCTGAAGAACGTACATCAGGCCACCCGCTCCGAGATGCCCTCACGGTCGAGCTTCCGCAGGGTCTGGTACGCCCGAGCCGTGTGATCTTCGACCTTCACCATGACCCCGATGAGACGCTCTTCCAGGCGCTGCACGGCCCGGCGCAGCTCGCGCACCTCCGCGTCATCCTTGATGGTTGGAGCCGTTGGTACCGCGGCCAGCGGAGCGCCCGTTGCACCGGTCGGGGCTCCCGTTGTGTTGGCAGCCCGGCTTGCCGCACGGTCGAAGGCCAGCCGGTTGGCGAAGTCCTGCGGATCGAGCGCCTCCAGCGCCTCGCGGGCGGCCTCCAGGCCCATGACGTACCGAGCCAGCGCGCGGTTCTTTTTGTTGTAGCCCTTGAGCTCCATGGCCTGCAGCGCCGCCGTGTTGCCGGTGGCCTGGTAGTACCGCTCCATGAGCCCTTCGCGCTCGTCGGCGATCTCCTTGGCCTTGGCTTTCGCCCGATCCGCTGCGGCCGCGGCCTTCTCCTCGGCTGTCTTCGCGTCCTCCAGGGCCCAGATCCGCTTCTGCAGAGCGCGGTTGGCTGGATCCAGCGCAGCAAGCTCAGCCTTGCGCAGTGCTGCGGTGTTGCCAGTCAGGTTCCACAACTCCGCCTGCAGACCCTTGCGCTCGTCGGCCCGAGCCTTGGCCGCAGCGGCCGCCTTTTCGGTCGCCGCCTGCTCGTCCTGCAGCGCCCAGATCCGCTTCTGGATGGCGCGCTCGGCCTTGCTCATGCCCTTGAGGTCCATCTCGCGCAGGCGCTGGGTCCGGCCCTGCAGTTCGAAGAGCTGGCGATAAAGGCCATCCAGGCGGCTGCGGTCGACGGGCTCGGCCGGGGTTCCGCCACCCTTGCCGGCGTCCGCCAGCTCCTGGCGGAGATCCAATAGAGCCTTGAAGTCGTCCGCCAGGGCGATGAGGTCCGCTGCCCGCCCCGTCTGCCCCTTGGACATCGCCGCATCCACCATCCGGCGGAATTGGCCGATGGTCTGCGGGATGGTCGTCAGGCCCGTGTCGCGGATCGCGTCCGCGAACTGGCGGCTGGCCGCCTTCACCCGCTCGGGCAAGCTGTAGAAGTTCTGGAAGTACGCATCGGTCGCTTGGGCGAAGGCCTCGACGCTGCCGAACGACTCCACGAAGCGCGAGGCCGCATCTGCGCCCTTGATGGAGGCGTCGAAGGCCGCAAAGCCGAACGCCTTGAACGCCCCATTGGCGGCGGCCAGGTTCGTGGTCATCCGCGACAGCGCCTGGGTCGCCGTCTCGCCCTCGCGGACGAAGCGCCGGGACACGCCCGCCGTCTTCGCGAGCTGGTCCGAGATCCGTGCGAACTCCTTGGCGATCGCCTCCTGGGCCTGCTCCTCGGTGAGCCCCTTGAGCGACACCTGGAAGTCGGTCGTGAAGCCCCGGAACGCCTTGGCGCCGACGCCCAGCTGATCCGCCATCGCGGCGATCGACTGATAGACCTGGCTGTAGGCTTTCTGGATGGGCCGGGCCGTCTCGTCGTCCGCGCGGTCATAGTCCGTGCCACCGCCCTTGATCAGGCCGAACAGGCGGCTGGTCTTGGTCTCCTCGAAGGTCCAGACCAGCGCGTCCATGTTCTTCATGAACGCGTAAAGGCCCTTGTCCACGACCTCGGTCTTCTTGCGGAAGGCCGAGAACACCGCGACCGCTGCGGCCACAGGCACCGCGACGGCGCCGATCGCCGTGGCGAGCCCGCCCAGGCCAGCGGTGGCGCCCCCGATGGCCGACGAGAGGGCCGACCCAGCGCCGGCCAGACCGCCCGAAAACAGCCCTCCGACCACTGACGAGGCTCCGGACCAGAGCCCGCCCTCGATGGTGCCGAGAGCCGCGCCAATGCCCGCCATGGGGCCGCCTGCTGCCGCTCCCGGGATGGCCTGACCGATCCCGCCGGCCATGGCCCCGGTGCCCGCCGTCCCGAAGCCCATGCTGAGCATGATCCGGTTCTTCGCCGCCGTGGCGATCATCTGGGCGAGCATGCCCTTGAAGCTGTCGAGGGTGGACGAGACGAAGCCCTTGAAGTCGCGCAGCCCGCCCGAGATGAACTCCCCGAAGGCGTTGCTGATGCCGTCGATCCCCCGAACGAGCGTCTGCGCCTTGGCCTTGCCCAGATCTTCGGCGGTGTAGCCCGCCTCGACCAGGACGTCCTGGAAGGCCAGAGCCCCGCGCTGGGCTGGCGTGAGCCCTTCGAGGATGCCTTGGAGAGACGCCTTGATGGCCTGAGCGCCGCTGACGACGCTCCCTGCCCCACCGCCACCCCCGCTCCGTCCGGTGTCGAAGGTGTCGGCCAGGGAGGCGCGCAGCTCGTCGATCGTGGTCGTGCCTGTCTTGGCCTCGTCCCAGAGATCGCGGAGGTTGTCGGTTGCGGTGTCGAGGCCCCGGGCTGCGGCATCGCCGGCCCCGCCGGCCAAATTGCTGAGGAAGCCACCGACCGACTGGACGGCACTGATGGCCTGCCCCGCCACCGCGCCCATGGTCCCCAGACGGGACAAGGCCGATGCGGCGGCGCTGATCCGCCCCATGATGGCGTCGAGCATGGCCGCCAAGGTGCTCGCGGCCGAGATGGCGGGAGCGAAGGCTCCGCCGATGACGCCAACAGCATCCGCCAGGCCGCCCGCCGCGAGGATTCCGCCCTCAAGGGTCAGGCTGAGCTTCTCGGCCTCTGTCTGTGCTCGAGAGGTGACGCCGACCATCTCCGTGAGGTGGGCTTTCATCTCGGCCAGGACGTTGGGAAGGCGGACTCCCACCGGGTACATCTGGTCGATTAGATCCAGCAGCTCTTGAGCTCGACGCCCGCCTTCCTCGAGGTCTTCCGCAACCTTGACCTGGTTGAAGGCGGTGGCGAGCTGCTCGACCTGATCAGGCATCAGCCCGATCGCGGCGGCAGCGCTATTGGCCTGATCCTCGAAGATGGCCAAGGTCTCCTGCATCTGCAGGAGCTGCTCCGAAGTTTCGGGGAAGGCGTCGGTCGTGTTGGCTTCGAAGTTGGCTCTGGCTTCCTGGAGGGCTTGGTAAGCCTCGATCGCCTCTCGAGCGCCCGCTCGGATCGGCTCGAATGCCGCAGTCAGGCCCTGAATACCCTGCTCGAACGAGGTCCGAGCCATGTCTCTTGCGTTCTCGCGGACCTGGTAGGCGAACCGGCCGTACTCCTCACGCAGGTCGACAAGCGAGCTTTGTGCGATAGTCGAGTAGCGATCGAATTCGGAGAGTGAGCCCTTGAACTCGTCGAGGGCATCCTCCGCCGTTTCCGCCTCTTCGCTCACGGTGAGGAAGGAACCCGCCAGGGGCACCACGACCGCGGCGGCAAGGCCGATGGCCGCACCAAGCGCGCCGAATCCGCCCAGGAGCTGCGGCAGCTGCTGACCCAACGCCTGAGTGGCTGAGGTGCCTGCGGACACCTGAACGGCAAAGTCCTGCAGCTGGTAGCTGATGTTTTGGACCTGGCTGCCGATCTTGCCCGTGTTGTTGACGGTCGCGTCCTGGGCGGCATCGAAGGCCCGGGCGGCCGAGGCGGCGGTATCGAACCGCTGCTTGGCCAAACCGAGGACGGCGTTGGCATCCTTCTGCGAGACGGCCCCGAGATTGACCGCGCGGCGCACGGCTTCGACTTCGGCCTCGTACCGCTTGGTCGCCGCATAGAGCGGATCGAGCGAGGCGCGGAGCCGGGACACCTCGTCGCCGGCGTCCATCGCCTGGGCAAAGGCTCTCGCGCTCTCGGCAGCCGAGCCGAACTCCCGCCCGACGCCCGTCACCGCGGCGATGCTCTGCTGGGTGGCCGTCGCGGTCTCCTGAGCCGCGCGGGCAGCCCCGAGATAGCGCTCCTCGGCCAGAGCCATCAGGCGGTTGGCCTCGCTCTGCGAGATCGACCCCAGGGCCACGGCGCGGGTGACATCCCCGACGACCACTTCATAGCGCGAGCTGGCCGCATAGAGTGGGTCCAGGGTAGCCCGTAGCCGGTCGACCTTGTCAGCCTGGTCGAAGGCCTCCAGGAAGGCACTGGCCGAGTCAGCGGCGCTGCTGGCGGCACTCCTGATCCCGGCGAAGGCAGCCACGTTGCGCTGCATGGCCGCGCCCAGGTCGCCAATGGCCCGGTCCGCCGAAACCGAGGACGCCAGGAGCTTGTCATACCCGCGCTCGATGCGGGTGAAGCCACCCAGAAGCCGATCGGTCGCCTTCTCAGCCTCGCTGACACCTGCGTGGTACTCGGACGAGTCCAAGCCAAGGTGAGCCCGCAGGCTACCGATGACAGTTGCGGTCATGGCGCTTGTCCTCGTGGGGGCGAAGGATCACATCTCCCTTCGGATCGGGCCGGAGGAAGACGTGGATACGTGGTTGAAGACGCTGGTGGCCGCGACCTGCGTGGCCGTGCTGGCCGCAACCGGCTGGTGGGGCTGGACGGAGTGGGCGGCCGCTCAAGAGCAAGCGGCAGTTATGGAGCGAGAAGCACGACTGAGCCGGTTAGAAGCCAACGAGCGCGTGCAACAGCACTTGGTGGAGTGCCGAGCGAGGGTCGCTGCTTGGGATGAAGGTCTCCGCGCCCCTCTGATCCGAGAATTCGGAACATCGGCAGATCAGATCGTTGAGAATTGCCGCTACTCTATCGCCATTCCGCCAGAGTCTTTCGCTGAGCAGGAATGAACGACGGCCCCGCTCGGAGCCGTCCTACTTCTTCCGTGCCTTCGCCCGAAGCGCCTCCCGGATCAGGTTGCCCCGCGCCCGGATGTTCGCAACCTCGGCCACGCGGGCCGGGTCTGACTTGGCCTTCTCGGTCGAGGGCACGAACTTCGGCATGTTCTTGGGGTCGTTCACGGCGTAGTAGTGCAGCGCCGTCAGCTCATAGTTCAGTGACCGCGCCTCGTCCCATTCCCGAGTGAGCCGAGCCCGGTCTCCCTCCAGAATGCGGACGATCTCCCGCACCGTCAGATCCCAGAACAGCAGGTACTCCCGACCAGCGGCGAGCCACTGGTCGAGCAGGACGTCGATCAGGCGGCGTCTTGCGCCTGCGGGCTCGGCGTCCCCTCGAGCGCGTTTCCCGAGGGGATGTCCCCTTTGGACGCCTCAGGCATGGCCGCCGTGACGGCCTGCCCGAGTAGCGACATGGCCTGGGGCATGCCGATGGCGTCGATGATGTCCCCGACCCGCTCTTCGCTGAGCTTGTGATGGCTCAGGCTGGCCCAGAAGAGCGAGCGGACACGCCGGGTCTGGGGCGGGACCTTCATGCCTTGGGCCGCATCCCGGGCGCATTCCATCAGCGCGACCACCGCGTCGTCGACCGTCTCCTTGGCGACGTCCTCATAGGCCACCTGCGCGTTCGTGGTCACGCGCAGATAGTAGCTCTCGCCGTCCACCTCGAAGGGAACGGCACCTCGCATGCTGTTCATGCCAGCCCTCCTCAGGGTGCGACCGCCGCGCCGCGGGTCCACTCGGGCGCGCCGGTGGCCCGCAGGCTCAGGGTCATGGTGAGCTTGGCCTCGGGATCAGTGGCGTCGTCGACGGAAACCGAGGGATAGGCCCGGAACTCGAACACGTCGCCCGTGGACTGGCCGGGGGCCGGCCGGAGCGTCGTGCGGAAGTAGAGGGGCCCGTTCGTCTCGGACCAGACCTCCTCGGCGATCAGGTCCTCATAGCCGTCCGAGGTGTAGTTGCAGGGAACGGCGCGCTCGCCGGCGTCCTTCAGGCCAGGGACGTACTCATGGTAGCCTTGGCTGTCCAAGTTGGTGACGTCGATCCAGGACTTCTCGACCGACGGGATCGCGATGCCGATTGCCTCGGGCACCTTGACCCAGCCCGTGGTGCCGGTCCGGGAGAACTCCACGGTGGCCCCCAGGGCCAGGATTGCATTGCTGGCCATCTTGGGCCTCCTAGTTGCTGCGGTGACGGACGATGAAGTCCAAGGAAGAGCGGAAGGGCCGGTCCGCTGTATCTGCGCCCTCGCGCCCGTCTCGCACTCCGGCGAGAAAGACGCCCATGAACGGTCCGCCGTGGTAGCCGTCGAGAACCGACTCCACAGCGCGACCGATCTGCTTGGCCTGCAGGTAATTCCTAGCCCAGCAATCCACCTGAACCCGGGCCGGGCCGATGCCGCTCGGCCCGTCCAAGGTGTGGTCGCCGTTCCGGTTGATCAGATGCAGGACGATCCCGGGCCAGGGCTGCCCCTGCGGGTGGGCGATCCAGTTGATCCGGCCCGCGGGGACCAGGGCGGTGATCGCCGCCGACCCGGTCAGCAGCGCCCGAAGCTGTTCTTCCATGTCAGCCCTTCAGCGTGCCGCGCCGGGCGGCGTTCTCGATGGCGGACAGGATCTCGAACCACAGGTCTTTGCGAAGACGCTCCAGGAGGGCCTCGCTGTCCTGGTCGAACGCGGGCCGCATGTAGGGCTGAGGCTCGCGCGTTTCGCTGCCGAACTCCTGCACGACTCCTTTGATGACGTCCTGCACATCCCGGCCGGCGACCGGTCCCATGAAGACGTCGACATAGACATTGCGCGCGGCCCCTCCAGCTGCCCGGCGGGCGTCCCGCATGGCGGCAAGCGCCTGCTCCCGGCTGCCACCCCCGCCCATGACAAGCCGGTAGGCGAAGCGTCCGATCTCCTCGTCGCGCACCTCGGTGCCCACGTCGATGCTCTCGGCCAGCTCGTGCGTGTCCTTCGGCGCGAGTTGCCGCGCAAGTCGCGCCATGGGCTCCATGGCCGAGGTGCCCGCCCGTTCTAGCGCCGCGCGTCCCGCCCCTCGCCGCAGCCGGTCCAACTGCGCCTTGAGGTCGGAGGCGCCGTCGACTCGGAAGCCGCCCCGGGCCATCAGTCAGCCTCCGCCTGTGCCGTGATCTCGATGCCGTCCCGGCCGAGCTCCTTGAGGCCGATGATGCCGTACTCCCGACCGTCGCAGACCAGCCGGTCCTTGGCCGTGAGCCCGCGCGTGAAGGAGGAGGCGCGGACCTGGAAGCGGGACAGGATTGAGGCGTTCACCTGCCCTGCCCCCCACTTCTCCCCGTCCGAGACGTCCCGCTTGGCCGCCCAGACCGGGCTGCCGTGGTCGGCAAAGCCTTCGGTCTGGTTCAGGCCGTTGTCGGTGAGGGTCGCGCGCCGAAACTGGACGCGGCGGTCGAGATCGCCCGCATTCATACGGCGATCCTCCGAACGCTCGCGATGAGGGCCGAGGCGCCCAGCGGCAGTTCCGCCTGCGCGTCTCCGACCGCTTCGCGGTTCTTGAACCAGTGGCCCACGAGAAGGCGGACCGCTTGCCTGGTCGTGTCCGTCCAGCCTCGGCCGGCGACATAGCGCATACGGACCGCATTCGCCGACGTCCGGGCGGCGGGCCAGGTCGACAGTGTCCGGACGAAGCCGCAGTCAGAGGCTTCCACGACATCGAGGTCATCGAGCGGCACCGAGCCAGTTGTGCCGTCCGCGCGCAGGTACTCGATCGACGTCACGCTCACCAGCGGGCCCCATTCATATTCAATGCCGCCCGAGGGGAAGCCCGCCGAGATCACCTCCCAGGTTTGCGGCCCGAAGGCGCGGCCGGTCAGGATCTCGACCCGCTCGGATGCCGCGGCGATCAGGCTCAGGATCAGCGGATCCTCGTCGTCGGTCGCCCGGATCGCCCGCTTTGCGTTCTCGAGCGTGATGGCAGGTTCGGGCTCAGTCACGCGCCAACTGCGGACAGTCATCGCGACACCTTTGACAGCAGGGGATAGAGGTCGGCCTCGACGGTGGTGCCGTCGCTGAGGGCCAGGATCAGGAGGCCCTCTGCGCTGACGCTGACGCCCACCACGCCGGCGCCAGGATCACCCTTGAGCCCGTCTGCGGCGCGGCCCTTGCTGCCTCGGCTGGCGAGCAGCTGCCACCCGGCGCCCGGGCAAGGTCCGGGCTCGTCCTTACGTGCGACGAAGCTGGAGCCGTCCAGCGCCACCACGTCGAGAGCGGCGTAAGTGGTGCCCGGATCATAGGTGCCCCGAACGGTGAAGCTAGCGCCGCGCTCGCCTGGGGCGCCCGCCGAGGCAATGCAGATCCAGTCCGCGTGCGGCGGCGCCCGTCCGGTGTCCCGCTCCGCTTGCCAAGTCGAGCCTTCGTGCCGCACGAGCTCGCCCGCGTAGTGGACCCGGTCCTCCCAGTCGCGACAGACAGGCAGCCGGCCCGGATGGCGGGACAGACGCTCCCTCACCTCAGATCGGATCCCCTCGACCAGGTCGCGGGTGATCTCGGCCGAACTGTCCCCCATGTCGCGGACGACACCCTGCAAGGCGTCGATGCGGTCATTGGTCCGCTCAATGGCCGCACCGAAGGCCTCGGCAGCCGTCCGGATCGCGCCCTGCACATGCTCGACGCTGGCATAGGCCATCAGTTCAACCTCTCGCACGAAGCCGGACAGATCCGGCGTCGACGGGATTGCTGCTCGAATAGCATCAACCTCGGCCGTCAGACCGTCGCGGAGAGCGTGAAGGTCCTTTGTCCAGTCCCGGGGCTCTGGAGCTTCCTCGAGATGGACCACGCGATCCTTGAGGGTTTGAAGGGCGGACTCTTGCACATAACCTGACAGATCGGGTGCCGACGCCACCTCCGGGATGGCAGCCCAAATCGCCTCTGTTCGGGCCGCCAGATCGGCCCTGAGAGCGAGGAGGTCCTCGGACCAGTCCTTGGGCTGCGGCGTGCCCTCGAGGCGGGACAGGCGCTCCTCCAGCGCTGCAAGGGCGCTTCCTTCCACGAAGCCCGACAGATCCGGCGCGGGGGGCATCGCCGGGATCGCCGCGCGAACCGCCTCGAGGTCCTCGACACGAGCCAGCCCAGCGAGATCGGGGGGCGGCATCTGGTCGACCGACCGTGCGACGGCGTCGACCTGCTCAGCCAGCGCAGCGAGCTCCTCCTCTCGAACGAAGCCCGACAGGTCCGGCGTGGACGGAAGGTCGGCCAGCGCCTCACTCACCCGTTCCCCAGCCGCCTCGATCCGCGCGTCAATGTTCTGGCCAAAGCCGGCCAGCGCCTGCCCTAGCCGCTCGTCCGTGCGACGGGTCAGCTCGGCTTCGAGCGCCGAGCTGCGCGCCTCTGCCTCGGCCACCCGCGCCTGCAGCTGGGCCAGCACCGCGTCGGACTGGAGCCGCTGGGTTTCAATCTGCCGCTGCCCATCCGCGACGATGCGGGCCAGCGCACGTTCGAGCGCCTCAGTGTACGAGCGTGTCAGGGTCATGGAGGCGCCGGAAAATGGCATCGGGGCTGTTGCGCTCGGCATCCTCGTCCGGCTCCTCGTCGGGCTCGGCCCCGGGGGCCGGAAGTTGTGGCGTAGGGGTCGGCGTCGGCGCGGGTTGCTTGTCGTGCCAGTCCAGCGGCACGACCTGCTGCTGCACGCGCGGCATGACGCCGTGGCCGCCCTTCACCGCCGGCAGGTCCTCGGAGTCGCGCGCCTCGTCCGGGGCATAGATCCCGGAGATGACGCCGCGGGAAAGCCCTTCGATGCGCTCGCGGAAGTTGGATCGAAGCAGGATGGAGGTGTTGAGCTCCAGATACTCGTAGGGGGCACCTTTGAGACCGAACAGCCGGTCGAACGCCTGCTCGATGTGATTGAGGCAGAAGCCGAGCCCGCTGGACAGCCACATATTCATGAGCGTCTCGGTCGAGCCGACCTGCCCTGCCCCCTTGCCGAAGAGCTGGAGCGGCACACGGAAGGCCAGCGCGATGTTCTCCTCGCTCATCTTCATGGTCTCGGACAACTGTGCGTCGGCCGCGCTGCTGCCAATCGGATGCGGCTTCACACCCCAGGCCAGGACCGGCGTGCCGCCCTCGTTCAGCCCTTGGGACTGCTCCTCCCAGCGGGCGCGCAGGTCGCGGGTCTGCTCGGGATTCAGCTTCTCGTCGGTGGTCAGGACGAACGACGGCCGGGACCGGTTGGTGAAGAAGGCGATCTGCTGCTGCAGCGCGACGTTGTGCGCTGCGACGTCCAGCGCCGCCGCCATGATGGGCGACTCGCCCTTGAGCGGGTGACGCGGCGTCTTCAGTCGAACGTGCAGGACGTCTCGGGCCGGCACGACGAGGGCCCCGTCGAGCCCCGCAGCCATCAGGCGCCGCTCGATGATCTCGTTGCCGCAGAGGTCGTAGAAGATCGATCCGTCCTCTGCGACCAGAGCGCGGCACTCGGCCGTCCGCATCAGGTGGAGCTCGGAGATCTCCGCGCGGTTGTTGCGGAGCGCCAACGCGAACGCCTCGCCCTCGCCATACAGCTGCCAGACCAGGTTCAGGACCAGATCAGACCAGCTTTGATAGTCGTTTGGCTGAAGCAGGATCCGCGCGAGTGCCGAGGTGGTGACTCGCTCGCGCCCGCCGTTCTCGAGCTTGCGCCAGTGGTCGCCCTGGCACATGGCCGCCGTTTCGGCATAAGCCGACACGCAGGCCTCGACCATTGCTCCCGTTGTGGTCAGCGCCCTAGGGTTTTGGCCCATCTGCCAGAAGTTCCACGGCGTTCCGCGGGGCAGCCAGCCGCTCGACAAGACGTAAGGTCCTTCACGGAACTCGCCCTCGGCGGCTTTCGCGGCCGAGGGACGGAAGAGGGCAGAGAGCCAGCCCACAGCTTACTTGGCCTTGGCATCGCGCGTGGCGTAGGGAAGGCCCCCGCCGGCCACGGCCGACTTGAGGGCGTCTGCCTGCTCCTGCGACGGATACGGCTGGGAGTCCTCCTGCTGGCGGAGGGTTTCCTCGTCGCGCTTGCGGGCCTCCTCGGTGGCCGCCGCGCCGTCCGTGATCGCCTGGTCGACCGCTTGGTCGACGGTCTGATCCTTGGGAGCGTTCGTGTCCGCGGCAGCGGTGTCAGTCTGCTTGGTCGCCATGATGCCTCCTCACGAGTTGAAGGGAGATGCGGCGGCCGAAGCCGCCGCCATCGAAGGGCCGCGGCCCTTACCAGGTCGCGCCGGTGATCGTCTGGACCATGCCGGTCCGGACCATGGCCCAGTTCACGTCCATCAGCATGCGGATGGCCGTTTGCGCCGTCTGGAACATCGACTGCACCGGGGCCGCCACGACGTTGGGCGTCCCAGTCGCGCCGATCTGCGCCGGGCTCGTGTCTTCCATGTGGAGCACCGTCTCCTCGGACAGGTCGAACTCCGGCGCATCCCCCGTGACGGTCACGAAATCGGCGGCGCGCACCATGACCAGCGTTCCCGACGCGATCGCCGAGGAGGTGATCGGATCGTAGCGGTCGATGATGCCCTGCGCCCAGCCCAGCGTGCCGTCGGGCCCAGGGGTCAGTTGCAGGGACTCGAGCTGGCCTTCCGACATCAGGAGGCGCAGCCCCTGCCCCGCGCCCACGGCGTCGAACGGCGCCCGCAGCTTGCGGATGTCGCCCAGCACCGCCGCCGCCCCACCGCCCGCAGTGGCCGTCAGAGGGGTCACACCATTCAGGAGCCCCGCCGGCCGCACCGCCGTAGCCGGGTTGGCGTCGAGCAGCACGCTGTCGAGCGTGATGGCGGTGTCGGCCGTGATCTCGCGGCGCAGCAGCGCCTCAATGGCGGGGTTGCTGTACTTGGCGATCTCCCGCGAGAACACCGAGATGACGCCCATCTTCTTAGGCCCCAGGGTCTGCGAGGTCAGCCCCAGACGACGGACCGGGATGGGCGAGCCTTCGCCCACGAAGGATCCGCCGATCGACGGGGTCGCGGTGCGTGCCGGGACCTTTACCGCGCCCTGGTTCGGGCCGAAGTTCAGCCGCCCGCCTCCCGCCGCCGCGAGTTCGGGGTAGATCGACGCAGGCCGCAGGGTTTCCAGGAAGTCGGTCATGACGGTGTTGACCAGTTCGGCCGCCCAGCCGGCCGCTCCAGTGGTCGCTCCGGCGACCGCGGCACGGACCAGCATGGCGGTCCCTTCGTCGTCGCCGTAGCGGAGTCGGCGGACCTCGTCGGCGTCCTTGCCCGTCATGGCGGCATGGATCTGGCAGGCGGCCGCGCGGAAGAACAGATCGACCGGCTTGCGCTCGCCGATGTGCAGGCCCAGTGGGCGGCGCGCCTGGGCCGGAACGGACGGCGCCACGGCCCCGGTGCCGGAGTTGGGCACAGCGGCGGCTCGGGCGGCCAGGTTCTGCTCGGATCGCTTCAGACCAGCCAGGGCCTTCTCGTCGGTCTCGATCTGGTCGTTAAGTTCGTCGATGGCGTCGAGGTCGAGGTCCTGCGCCTGGTTCAGCTGCAGGAGCTGGTCGCGCTTCTGCACGATGCCGTCCTGAAGCGCCTTGATGCGTTCAGCCAAAGTCATGGTCTGGGTTCCTTGAGAGGGAGAGGTGGCGGCATTCACGCCGTTGGTGCCGCGACCCTGCCCCACGCCCCGAATGGCTTGCTCGCCGAAGGCTAGACGCATGGTGTCGTCGGAGATGTGCAGCGCCCGGGCGACAGCCAAGGCCGCCGGGTTCGCGGGGATGGTCACAAGCGAGGTCTCCAGGAGCTCCTGCTTCAAATACCGGAGGCCGCCCTTGCCGTTGGCCAAGGGCTCGTACTCGATGGGTTTGAAGCCCACCGACACGGCCTTGAGGATCTTCTGGCGAACCAGGCGGATCAGCTCGTCGATACGGTCGGACGTACCTTCGTCGGCCAGCTTCAGTTGGCCCAGGAGCTTCCCGCTTTCGATCCGGACATTGGCCCAGTTCCCGATCGGGAAGGCGTTGTCGTGGCCGAAAAGGGCGATGGGGTTGCGCTTGAACCAGCGCAGGTCCCAGCCTTCGGGCTCGATCACATCGCCGTAGCGGTCCACGGTGCCGTCGCTCAACACAAAGGTCAGGTCGTCCGAGACCTCCGCGGTCTCGGTCTTGCGGACGATGGTCATCGGAGGATCCTTTCAGGCGATCATGCCCATCACGTCGGCCACAGGCGCCGCCTGCGGGTTCTGGAACATCAGCATGGCCGCGTCGAAGAGGGCCATGACCGGGTCGATCTTGGCCGCGCCGGCGGCCTGCTTGGTCACCACGTAGTTGCTGCCCCGCAGCTCCTGCTTGGCGTTGCCCACGGCCCAGCCCATGATCCGCTGGCCGGCGTGGCGCAGCCGTCCGGCCTCGAGCTTGAGCGGCAGCGTCGACACCGCCGTCTGCAGCTTCCAGCCCTGAGCCACGGCCACGACCTGCGGCTGAACCAGGCCCTGCGCCTCGAGCTCGTCGACCAGGAGCGCCACACCGGCGCTGTCGAGACCGATGCCGCTCTCGGCAGGCAGGAGCCCGGCATCGGCGACGAGGCGGCAGATCTCGGCGGCCTCGCGGGCCTGCTGGTCGGGCGTCTCGACGATCCGGAGATCCCCGTCAGCCTCGAAGTCCCGCAACCGCGCGGCGATCTTCTTGCGCTGCTCGAAAACGGTCGGCCGGGCCCAGGAGCGGGACCAAGCCAGCCATTCCTTCGTGCCCCGCGCCCGGCCCAGCACGACCAGGCTGGCCAGGTCGTCCGCCCCGCCCCAGTCCACACCGATCGTGCACACCTCGGAGCGATCCAGCAGCGTCTGGAGGTCGAGCCCGTCCAGCGCGTTCTTGGCCCAGTGCACCACACCCGGCCAGGACTCGCCCTTGATCCCCTGCCCGATCTGGATGTTCAGGTGCTGAGACGCCCAGACGATCTCGGCGTCGGGTCCCTCCTCCTTGGCCTTGAGAAAAAGGTCGTAGAGCAGCTTTGGCCGGACCGAGAGGCCGAGGTTCGGCAGGACCATCGGCCAGAGGTCCGGGTTGTGCCACGGCTTGCTTTCGTCCGCCTGAAGGTCGGGCGGGAACTCATAAAGGATCGGGAGGAGCCGGACGCCCTCCCTCACCTCGCCATCCCTGACCTTGCGGGCGTAATCGAGCTTGGTCTTGAAGGCCCCCTGCGGTTCGGTGTCGCTCTGGGTCGTGATGTAGACCAGGAGGGCCGCCGGGTTGGTGATCATGCCCCCGGTGATCTGCGCGATGACCCGCTCGGCGTAAGCCTTGGCCGCCACGACGTGCAGCTCGTCGATGATCGTCAGCGCCGGGATCTCGCCGGTCACCACGTTCAGGTCGAAAGTCTTCACCTGCAGCGTGGCCCCGGTCTTGATCCGGGTGATCGTCTTCAGGTGCTCGGCCACATGGAAGATCGCCGCCAGCTTGGGGTTGGCCTTGATCATCCCGGCGGCCTGATCGAAGCACCGGTTCGCGACGTTCTGGGTCGGGCCTAGGATCAGCATCTGGGCGTTGGGCAGATCCCAGAGCTGCAGGGCGGTCAGCCCCAGCGC
The DNA here is from genome assembly GCF_017916275.1 of Rubellimicrobium arenae. Lineage (GTDB taxonomy): Bacteria > Pseudomonadota > Alphaproteobacteria > Rhodobacterales > Rhodobacteraceae > Rubellimicrobium > Rubellimicrobium arenae. The sequence continues at coordinate 186,790 of NZ_JAFMST010000001.1, read as the reverse complement.
CGCGCTGTAGGTGGTCTTCGAGTTCTTCTTGGGCACGAGGCAGAACACCTCGTTGATTAGCGGCTCCAGCGTCTCCGGATCCTCGGCCGCGAAGGCCATTCGGACCAGGTCGCGGAACCACTCGCCCGCCGCGTCCTCAAGCTTCGGCTGCCCGGGCACGTCGGGCAAGCGCAGCTCGTTGAAGATCCGGACCGCCTTGGCCGCGCGTTCGGCGTTGATCGGCAGCTGCGGGATCGGCGTTTGTCCCGACCGGAGCTTGTCCTCCCAGTCCGGGACCGAGAAGTCGAAGGGCATCAGTTCATCGTGCCGCTGTACAGGCGCGCCAGCTCTTCCTCCGCATCGAGCGCAGCCACCCGGTTGGCTTCCTTCTTGCCGAGCTTCGCGGCTTTGTCGGCCGCTGGCCTCGAGGCCGCGCGGTTCAGCGCCGCCTCATGGGCCGCCTCGTCCGAGCCCAGCACGCGGCCCAGCTCGCGGATCGCGGTGATGCGGCCGGCCTTGGCCGAGGCGTAAAGGCTGGCCAAGCGCTCGCCCTCGACCCGGTCCCGCATGCGGTCGCGCTCCCGGATCTGGGCTGAAAAGTATTTGCGCAGCGTGGGCTGCGAGATGCCCAGCGCGTTGGCAATCTGCTCGTTGGTCCAGTCCAGGGCCAAGAGCATGTGCACCTTGTCAAAATCGGCCTCGGTCGGCTCGAACGGCGGCTGGCCACGGCCCCGCTTGGCCTTGGGGCCCGAAATCTCGTCCGACACGAAAAAAATCTCCGAATGATGCCCCCGCGGGTCTCCCGCCCCCAGTGGTCTTGGGCTTTGACCCTCCCCCCCGGGACCGAGGCGCCAGAAACTGACGTCAAGCCCGACGTGTTATCCCTTTACCGCACTGCTGCCGACGAGATCCCGATGCTGGTCTCTGATCTGCTGGCCCAGCTGTCTGGACGGCCACTCCTGCTCATCCTGAGCATCGCATGTCTTTGTGCCCTGCTAGTCTGGTACGGCACGAAATGACCGACTCACCGGCTTGGCACACGACCTCGTTGGACCCTTGAGCCTTGGGCTGTTAACCTAAGCTCATCGTCGTGACGTTTTTGGCGGTCGACGACTGAGAGACACGACCGTGCTCCCGCCAGCAAAGCGCAGGACACAGCCATGTCCAACAATTCTATACGGCCTCGCCGTCTAGTTCGCTTGCCGCAGTTTACGACAGGAACCTGGGTTGTCTTGGCCTTGAGCATTGGGGCGGCGCCGTGGGTTGCTTTAGCTGTCCTCAGCTTCTGGCCCGTGCTGCTGCACTGAGACACACGTAAGAGCGCAAGCCTTAGGTTAGCCGGTCCGAATCCCGACTGGCTTGCGCTCCTCACGTTGCTTGGAGCTGTCGTGGCACGCCCTGCATAGGCACTGCAGGTTGCTGAAGCTCCAGAACAGGTCCGGATCGCCCCGATGCGGCACCTTATGGTCGGCAACCAGCTGCGAAGTGTTGCTCTCCAGGTGTCCGCACAGGCGGCAGGTGAAGCCGTCCCGGACCAGGCACTCCCATCGTAGGCGCTGCCAGCGCTTGGTCTTGTACCAGGCCCGCCAAGGGATCTCGGCCGAGCGCCGGGCGTCCCGGCTCTGATCGGCGGGCCGCAGCCGCTGACCTGCCTGCCCCAGACGTGGCTTGAGGTTCGTCAGCCTAGCCATGGTGCTTTCTAATTGACTGCGATCAGGTGCCCCGCGCCGTCCATCAGCGCTAGTTGACTTACCCACCCGCCGCGCTGTTGACGTAAACGCTGGAGCGGCTCTAACCGGTGCGGGGCTGGACCGGTTACGAAGGTGGCGGATGGACCAAGCCAAACAACCACACTACGGCGAGGTTCCTGCTGCCTTGGTCCAGCGGCAGTCATCCGCTCACCCCAGAAATGCGAAGCGCCCGGCAGGGTGATTCCCTCCGGGCGCAGTTCGGTCCTCCTTACGATAGTCAAGGGGTCTAGATTGTCAACTGCCTTTCTCCCATGGAACGAGTGCCGGCATCTCGTCCGTGATGCCGATCTCCCGCAGCATGCCGCAGTCCCGCAGGGTCCGGCGCACATGGCTGACCGCGAACCACCACTCGGTGTAGCCTGCCCGCGCCGAGGCGATCTGCTGGGGATCGGGGCGCAGGGTCACTTGGCACCAGCGCGACTCGTAGTTCACCTGACGCCCACGGTGGACGAAGGCGCCCGTGCCGATGACTTCCGACTTGGCCTTGCGGCCGTGCCGGTTTGGGATGCACCACTCGACCGGCTCGAACCGAGGCAGGGCACCCACCATGGCATCCGGCACCAGCCCGGCCCGGGCGTGCTCGGCCACGCGCACCGCCATGTGCCGCCCACCCAGGTCATCCGGCATCTTCGAGACGATAGCCGCGATGACCTCGGCATCCTCGTGCGGCGTGGATCCGCCCCAATTGCCCGGGCCGAACTCGTCCACCGACACCCCGAGCCGGGCGCGCTGGATCAGGACGTACTCCATCCCGAAGCCCCGCCCGCGCTCCCAGACCTCACGACGCTCGGGCAGCTCGAGCTGCGCATGCTCGCGCCGGAAGGCCCAGTCCAAGGCCTGCAGGACGGACATTTCGCCGAGCCTGGTCCGGCTGTTGGAGGCCGGGAGCCGGATGGTCGCCGGCGGGAACTGGTGCTTCTGGTTCATGCCGTCTCCTGCCCCTCAACGATGAGCCCATCTCCATCGGCATCGTAGTTCCGTGTTATCGAGGACAGGACCGCGAGCATCTGGCCGTTGTGCTCAAGCCCGCGAAGGAAGCACTGCTCGATGATGTTTGGTCCTGCTGTCTGGTCTCTTGATCGGACGGTCGATGGCCGCCAGGTTGGGGGCAGTCGCGCGTCGTTTCGAACGTGTAAGCTCTGGCCTCGAGCAGTGAGCAGCGCGGCGCAGACCTCGTCAGGCCTGAGGAGGATGGCGACGCTCGTGTCGGTCACGCCATCCCCTCACGCAGGTCCGGCGTGTCGTCAGGCACCAGGTCGTAGTCCGGGGGCGCGGGCTCAGGCAGCGGCGGCAGGCCCATGCTGGCCCGGGTGGCGTTCCGGCTGGCCCGCAGCTGCCGGCCCTCCTCGCTGGCCGGGTCGGGCTCCTGGAAGTGCGGGGCGTTCTCATCCCCGACGACATCCTCCCGGCTCGGCCGATAGGTCGGGCTCGGGTCCATGCCCGGCATGCGCTGGAAGCCTCCCGCGTGGGGCTTGGTCCCCGACACCCCCGGCGACTGGTACCGGCCGGTGACGCGCTCGGCGTCGAGCCGCTGGGCCTCCTCCTCACCATAGGTGCTCCGCCAGGCATGGCGCATGTACTTGCGGTAGGGCTCCAGGTCCTCGAGCGTGACCAGGCCCGTGGCCAGCAGCTCGTCGGCCCCGCGGCCCCACAGCCGGTATTCGCTCACCGCATCGCCGCGCTGGATCCGCTCGGCGTCGATCTGGGCCGAGGTCTTCATCTGGCCGGCGGGCAAGCGGCTGCCATCGCGCGCGGTCGCCGGACGGCTGCGGCCCATCTTCGCCTCCTGGTGGGACTTGGCCGCGTCGGCGATCTGGCCCTGCGTGGGCCACAGATGACCCTTGCCGGATTCGGCGACCCGGGCCTCGACGTCGACCCACCAGTCCGCCCACTCGTGGGCTGGCGCGTGGCGCAGCACGGTCCCGAGGAGGGCGGCCAGCTCCTTGGCCCGCAGCCCGTCGTCGGCCTTGAACCGCTCGGGCGGGGTGCGACGGGCGAGGAAGTCGAGCAGGTTGCGCTTCAGGAACGACTCCCGGGTTTCGAGATCGTTGGTCACTGGCCCTCTCCCATCACCTTGGCGAAGGCGGCGTCCATCTCGGCCGCCAGGTCGAAGGTCGGGGCGTCGTCCCGAGGCGGCTTCACCAGGGCCAGACGGCGGGGCGGACGCTCCTCGCGGCTGGGCTGGGCCAGGTCACGCCCGAGCCGCTGCATGACGCCGTCCAGCGCCTTGGGGCCGTCGGGTGGGCTGTCGTAGTTTTCCTGGCTGCGGCGGACGGCCGGAACGATCTGCTCGGGTCGCAGGCCGAAGTCCTGCACCCAGCGGATCAGGTGGGGGATGGCATGGACGGCCTGCCAGTAGGTCGGGAACGGCGCTCGGATCCCGAGGGCCTCCCGAACCTCGTCCAGGATCTCATCGGGATCAAACCCGAGCGAAGCGCCCTCCCCCTCGGCCCCGCCGCGCGCACGCGCAAGGGGGGGACTACTACTTTCCTCTTCCCTTCCTTTCCCTTCCCTTCCCTTCCCTTCCCCCTGTGCAAGATCGTGTCGCGTGGGGCACGCGTCGTCCACGCGTGAGGTACGCGTCGAACCCTTTGGCGGATCAGAGTTTTCTGGCGGGGGCGGGATTTGGCTCGCCGACTCCCGATTATTGACCACTTGGTGCTTCTTGAAGCCCGGAATCGCCCCGTATTCGCGCCCGTCCACGCGATACCTGACGAGAAAGCCACGCGTGGCCAACGCGTCGAGCACGCGTGAAAAGTCGACCTTGTCGTAGGGCAGGACGTCCGATTTCAGCGACCGGACCTTCCACTCGAACCGGCCCTCGCGATCGGCGACGGTCCACAATCCGGCGAAGGCCAGCCGCAGCGGGAGGCCGGTTTCCTCCTCCGCGTCGAACAGCTCCTCGTGCTTGAAGAACTCGGGCTTGATGGTCCTGATCCTGCCCATGGCGGGGCTCCTATGCCGCGGCGGCCGGGGTCTCCGGCGCGGGGGTGAACTTGTGGGTTTCGTTGCCCCAGGCGGTCCATCCGGGCCGGGCCTGGCGGGAGAAGAGGTCGAGGCGCGGCACCTCGCCGCCGAGCAACTCGGCGTCGCGGTAGGCCTCGTCGGGCTTGCGGGAGTGCTCGCGGCGGGGGGCGAGGATGACCGACCGGACGGCGCGGGAGCAGACGCGGGGCTTGCCGCGCGAGCCGATCAGGTAAGGCTCGCCCGAGTTGCGAAGGACATACCCGGTCCCGAAGGCCAGCTTGCCGCTGGGCCCGAGCTTGGCCCAGTGACCGGCCGTCTTGAAGGTGAAGCCCCAGGCCGCCATGACGGCCAGCGCCTCGGGGAGCATCGGGTTGGTGGCCCAGAGCCAGAGCCAGCACGAGCGCGCCACGACGTGCGGAATCGGCATGGCCTTGATGGCGTCGAGGGTCAGGCACTCGTAATGGCGATCCGGGCCGCGCGTGTCCTGGGCCGGGGCGCGCGTCAGGAACGCCCAGGGCGGATCCGCCATGACCATGCCGAAGCCGCCGGCCGGGCGGAGGGACAGGAGATCGTGCCCGACGGTCATCAGAAGAGGCTCCCCTGCGACGGATCGGGGGCGCTGGCCTTGGCCTTCTTCGGCATCGAAGCGGGCGCCGGGGTCGGCACATCGACGGGGACGGGCACGACGCGCGCGACCGCGGCCAAGCGCGAGCCAAACGCCGCCTCGAACTCGGCCTGAAGGTCGGCCTCATGCTCGTCACAGGCGCGGCGATTGCCCTTGTGCTTGCGCTGGGAGTACGGCCCCGGCTCCGACCGCACGTGAGGCGCGACCAGGCTGCCGCAGTAATCGCAGCGCGGGGAGACGGTGACGGGCGGGCGCTTCATGCGGTCCCCTCCCGACGTCGCGCGCTGTCCAGGCGCGCCAGGGAGCCGTCCAGACGGGCCAGCAGCTCGCGCACGTCCTTGGGCAGGTCGCCCCGCTCCTGGTTGCCGGTGGTGGCCGCAGAGAGCCGACGAGCGGTCTGCTCCAGCGCGGCAGTTGCGGCCTCGAGCTCGGTCATGATCCGGCCCTCAGCTTCGCCAGCGAGGCCACTAGGTCGTGTTCCGGCCCGGGGAGAGACGTCAGCATCAGAAGCCGCAGGTTGTGCTCACGCCGGCGAGCAGCTCGGGCCCGCTCGGCCGAGGCCTGCGCCTCCTGGGCGTAGAGGCGGCGCATCAGGTCCAGCCGCTCGTCGTCCGCGCCGGCGTACCGGACGGAGGGGTCGTCATCGTCCTCGACCTGCGGGGCGTATGGCACCAGGGCGTTCATGCGGCCCCCCGATCGAAGAGGCCGCCCAGAGGGGCGGACTGAGCGCCGGCGTAGGTGACACAGGCGTAATCCCAGATCGCGAAGGCGTCGGCCTCGTCGTCGTTCCGGACGGGCCAGTTGAGGGCTCCGCAGCGGGCGATCAGACGCGCCTTGATCTGCTCGCGCGCCTTGGCCTTGGTGGTGCCCAGCGACGTGGCGGTGAGATGCTGGCCCAGAAAGTGCTTGCGCACCGTGGCGATGGCGACGGACCGAGGCTGGTACCCCAGGATGGTCGCCTGCCCCACGAAGCAGCTGGCCACGCCCACAAGGAAGTGGGAGGTGCGTGGTCCACCCACAGGCGCCTCATAGACCAGGACGTCTGGCCGGAAGCGATCCAGCATGTGCTGCGTGGCCCGGATGATCTTGGCGAAGCGCTCCGCCTCGGAGAGCGCTCGGCCCAGGTCAACCGTGGTGGCGCGCGGGATCTCCCCCGCGCGTCCGAAGGCGATGCCGCACCGGCCCGCCAGATCCCATGCCATGACGTTGGGCATGGCTCAGGCAGCCTCGCTGCCCAGCTTGCGGCGGCGCTGGCGTGGCGCCTGCTGCTCGAGCTCCTCAGCCGAGGCCTCGAACTCGGCCGCGTCCTGGTCGATCTCGGCCTTGCGGTTGGTTCCGTCCTCCGAATCCTGCTCCTCCCGGTCAGGTGCCGGCAGAGCCAGCAGCTCGGGCGTCGGATCCGGATCCGGATCGTCGTCGCCTGTGTCCCCTTCGGCCGGGGCCTTAGCGTCCAGGTTGTCGCCCGTGTCCGTCGCCCCACCCTCGCCCATCGGCAGCGGCGGCTGGTCGGGATCCGTCTTCACCGGCTCCCGCTCCCCCTTGAAGACGGAGGAGTCGACCATGACGATGGCCACTTCCTTGCCGACGCTGCCGCCCAGGACGGCGAGGTTCTCGGGAATGTTGGCGAAGTGGATGGGCGTCTCGATCCGAGCCTTGTCGCCGGGGATCACGACCATCTTGGCCATGAGCCCGACCGCACGTGGGAAGCCGAAGGCGGTGATCGCGGCGATGGCCTCCTCGACCAAGCGGCGGGCGTCATAGGCCAGCCCTTCGGCCAGCATGTTCTGCTCGGTCTGGTTCATGTCCTTCCAGACCCGGCGCATGTCCTTGATGCGCTTCAGCATGGCATCGCGGACGTCGCCGGCGAGGGTGTCGGATCGACGTCGATCTCGAGTTCCGGGAGGTCGTCGGGTTCGCGCAGGTCGTTCACGTCAAGCGGCATCAGGGGCTCCTGGCTGGATCGGTGCGGGGTCGGTGGGGATGCCGAGGGTCCGGGCGCGGCAGAGCGCTCCCAGGACGAGTGGCAAGGGGTGCCCAAGGGCGCGGCCGGTCTCATGGGCCCGCTCGCCCTGGCGGCACCGGAGGACGATCTCCTCGTCGCGGTAGCTCAGGGCGTGGGTGTCGGGGCGCCCACCCGGCCGCAGGACCAGGACGGGCGCAGGCTCGGCCGAGAGGGCAGCTTCGGCGGCCATGGGGGAATTGCGGGCCATCAGCTGGCGGCCTGCAGCAAGGCGCCGGCGCGGCGGCGCAGCTCGGCCACGAGCAGCTGCTGGCCGTCGACGTCGCACTTGGTCTTCGGGTGCCAGATGGGCGCGCGGAGCTGCTCCCAGCGGGCCAGGGCATGGCGCTCGTCGAGGCCCATGGCCTCGGCCGTCGCGCTGAGTCCGATCGAGAAGAGCCCTTCGACGAGCTGAAGATCCTCGGCCGCGGTCCAGGTGTTGTTGTAGGGCAGTCCGTCTAGGTGAGCCGCGATGCTGCGCTGGGTGAAGGCTGAACCAGCCGCTGAACCTTGCCGGCTCGCGCCCTCACGATGCTGGGGCTCGCTCAGGACCGGGCGGTCCTTCACGCGCTCCTCGGCCAGAGCCGCCTTGAACAGGGCCACGGCCCGAGCGGGCTCGGCCGCTGGCTCGACGGACCGGCGCGCCGGGAGGTTGACCACAGGCTGGGGTTCCTGAACGGACGACCTCTCGGGTTCGGCAGGAAGTGCGACCGGCTCTTCGACCAGGTCGGGTACGGCCTCCGGGGTGGCCGCGAGCGCGTTCATGCGGCCGCGCAGCTTGCTGACGCGTTGCCTCACCGAGCCTACTGTCCGCCCAAGGGCATGAGCGATCTGGTCCAGTCCCTCGCCTTGGCGCTTCAGGGCGATCAGTCGACCATCGTCCTCGGCCGTCCAGGACGCACCCAGCATGCTGCGAGAAGCATGGGAAGGAAGGTCCGCTGCGCGCTTCGCCTCCATCTGGGCCACAGCCGCGACATGGGCGGCGCGCACCGGTGACGCCGGCAGATCGAGCGGCGGCAGGCTTGGCGCGGCAATCAGCTCCGCGATGGGCCCGTGCTCGATCGCCACGTCCACGAGCTCCTGGACAGCCTCGGGGAAGCTCTGGGTCTCAACGGAGGCCGACGCGCCGTCGGCGTCGTCCTCGATCGAGAGTGGGGCCTCATGGGTCTGCGCTTCGCCATACGCGGCCCGGGTGACGTAAAGGCCGGCCAGGACCCGGGCGATGCCTTGCTGCTCCGCCTGGAGGCGAGCGATCTCGGCCGTGAGCATGTCTTGTTCGGCCTCGCGGAGTTCGATCTCAGTCGCGAGGACGCCGGAAAAGTCCGAGCTGATCATGGGTCACCTGGGAAAGGGGGCCCGACGCCGAAGCGCCGGGCCAGGTTCAACAGGGAGGAGTGTGGCCAGCCCACCGCGGCGCCGCCGCTGGCCCTTGGCGGTCTCGGAGGGTTGAGGACCCTTTGCCGCGACGTTCGGAAAAGTGGCTGGCGAGGCATGCGCTCCCCGCCAGCCCAGGGAGCCCGCGCCGGGGCGGTCGGGACGGCGCGATTTTAGGATGAGAGCGACACCTTGGGGTTGAGGCGTCAGTACGGCGTGTTAGGCTGATTTTCCGGCCGTGCCCTCGATCCGTACGGCTGGCGACTTCCTTGCCCGAGCAGGGGCCAACAAGAGGCAGACAAGTATGATCGACGACGAAGAGCCCTTGAGCGAAGACGAGGAAGCTCTTCTCTGGACCTACAGCCTGATGGCTCAATGCAGTCTGAGCCCGCTGAGTGGGATAGAGGCCGTGATAGGCCTCGCGCGCCGCAGCTTGCAGAGCCCCGGGGCGACCGAACACGCCATAGGCCTCGATTAGTCCATCTGGCAGCCGCGCCCTGTCGTGCGGGCCGCAGGCTGGCGTTCGGCGGAGCCAGGCCCGGAGGGTCGGGGGTGCGAGGCCATGGCACTCGAAGCCGGGCCCGATGGAGCTTTCGCTCCTTGCTGGTCCGGAGCGCCTGCGCTCGGGGCGGCGGCGCGGCGCGACGGGGAGGCGAGGCCGCAAAGCCGGGCCATTGAGCCGACCCAAGCGCACACTAAGCTGAAGAGCCTGCCGCGCGTTCGACCACAGCGGCCCTGTGTACGCCTTGCCCTCGCTTGGGCTACGAGGAGGCTTGTTCGGATGAGTGATGATGTGGTTGCCGGACCGCGTGAAGCGGCGCTCCACGAGGCCGTGTGGTTCCTGCTTCGCTCTCAGCGGAACCTGATCGAGATCATCAACCTGCTCGAGGACAGAACCCCCACGGATGTCGAGATCGCTCAGGTCGTCCGGCGCAAGCTGGAGATGAGCCGGGAGCTGACGCGGCGGGCCGACAAGCTTCTTTCGAGCTGACACCACCACCCTGGTACCCCCGAGCCCATCGGGCTCCCGCGCCCCGCCGTGCGTTGCCGCACGAGAACCTCGGAGCGGCCACAGCGCTGCCGCACGCCTCTGCGCAAGAGCGCCCTGGTGAGGGTGGCTGTGGGAGGAGGAGCGATGCAGGACGGCGAACAGATCACCGTGCGGGACGGCGAGCCCTTCGAGGTTGTGAGCCACAGCCAGCACACCCTTGTGTACCGGGTGAGCTTTCCGGGCTGCGGTTGGGTTCAGTTCACGGTCCCGCCTGGAGGTGGCTTTCAGCTCTGCGCCACCTCCGACGTCCGTGTGGACATCCAGGATGTTCTCATGAGCGGGCTGAGGGTGGTGGAAGGTCCGGACACTCAGCCGAGCTAAGCGCCTCACGCTAACAGCGCGGCGGAACCACCGAAGACCGTTCACGCTGCACCCACTGTCTTTTCGGGCAGGTGATCTTGTTCGCAGCATGCGGCATTCGCATGTGCCGAGGTATGTTGATCCCTCAGCCAAATCTCCATCGGTACCCCACCAGACGTCGCATCACTGATCCGCTTGGCGAGAGCCAAGCTTGGCGTGCGACGGCCCGTCAGCAGGTCCGCCAGAGCGCCGCGCGAGATGGAGATACTGGCCGCGAAAGCAGCCTGCTTGATGCCGTTCTCGGCGAGATACTGTTCAAGGGTGCTCATGATGCCATCTGTCGCACATAGCGAACGACTTGGCAACTGTGACGTTCGCGTCTTGCGTCAAGTGTCGCAGCTTGGCTTGGTGTATCAGTGCCGTATGAAGCACCGGATCAAGCAGATGCGTGAGGAGCGGGGCTGGACCGTCGAGGTCCTGGCCGCGAAGGTGAACATGTCTCGCAGCTACGTGAGCGAGATCGAAAACGGAAAGAAGAATGTAAACAACGTAAGGTTGGGTGCGTTCGCCAAGGCCTTCGGTGTCTCACCAATCGACCTGATCGACGATGAGAGCGTCAGTTCGGATATCTTGGACCACATCCGTCGCTTGAGAAGACTCAGTGAAGCTGATCGTCGGGCAGTGATCCGCCATGCGATAGCTTTGGATGATGGGCCGGACGAGCCGTCTCATGAAGCTGGCGGCTAAAAGCTAACCAGGACCTCAATTTAGCATCGTCTAGGCGAAGGAGCGCGGCCACCAGCTGCGCTTCGTCTGATTCGTCGGGCTCCGGCATGACCTTCCTTTGTTCTCTGTCTGTTCTTCTAACATGAATGCCTGACCTAGGTAGCGGTTTCGCGCCGCTGCGACGATAGACGCACATAGCGAACAAAGTTCTTGCCAGCTTGTTCGCAATGTGCGACGATTTCCTCGACGGCCGCATATCAGCGACCCCTCAGAGGAGCACCTGATGCAATCCCCCAACCCGACGCAAGGTCAGGGCCGCAGACCCAAGCCGACCGGCCTGCGCCATGACTGGAAGAAGCCCCGCGTGGGTGAGGTCATCGGCGGCGGCTACATCGTCGCTCGCCGCGGTGACAGCACCGGCCGAGTCCGCGCCTCCGCCTTTCCATACGAGTTCGACAACCTGCCCGACGCCGAGGTCGAGGCCGCCAAGCTGGCCAGCCAGTTTTCGGGTGAGACCTTCACGGTCTGGGCTCAGGTGAGCGGCGCGTTCCAGGAGCGCGCCCCGGGCGCTGAGGCGAGCGAGGCCGCCTGATGGCTTACCGCCTGCACGTTGAGAAAAAGCACCGCGCCACCAAGGGCGGCACCCGCCCTCGGCGGATCAGAAAAGGCCAGACGGGCGGCCGCATCCTGCGTGTCGAGAAGTGTGGGACCCGCGAGGTCAGCCACCACGCCACGCGCGGCATCCGCAGCGTCCGCGTGTGACCTGCCATCCCCGCGCCGGGGCACGGCGCATCCTCAACAAGGAACCCAAGATGGGACTTTTCGGAAAGCTGACTGAGAAGCTCACCGGCGCCGCCGGCAAGCTGTCGGGCAAGAGTGATCTGCTCGAGGCGATCTGCGCAGCCTGCGCCCTGGTCGCTGCTGCGGACGGCGAGGTCGAGAAGGCCGAGCTGGCGGCCACGGCTGACGCGCTGGCGTCCCATGATGTGCTGGGCAAGGCCTTCCCGCCATCGAAGATCGAGCAGGTCGCGGAGACCATGTTCAAGCGCGCCAGCGGCGGCTCCTTCGGCCGCACGAAGCTCTGGAACGAGGTCGAGGAGGCGAAGGCCAAGTCGTCGGGCGAGGACCTCGAGCTGGCGCTCGCGATCGTGGTCGACGTGGCCCGTTCCGACGGCCAGATCGAGGACAAGGAGCGTCCGGTGCTCGACCGGATCGCGCGGTCCTGGGGCACGTCGCTGCAAGCGGCGCTGGCGGCCTGATGGTGGCCGCGCTCCGCGAGCGGGCGCTGGCGTGGATGACGGCGGTGGCCCTCATCCTCTACCTCCTGCGCTTCGCCCTGCCCGACTTCATGATCGACCTGGCCACGCTGGCCCTGGTGCCATTGACCACCAAGGTGGCCAACCCGGCGCCTGCCTGGATCGGCACGACCAGGCGCTGACGCATCGCCCTGGCCCCGTGTGGGCCAGCACCATGCGTCATCCCCCCACAGGAGCCCCCATGAACTCGCCATCTGCCCCGACTGACCCTCGCCTGCGCCGGGCCGTGATCTGGCACAGCTTCAACCGCGCCGCCGAGGCCCGGGTCATCCTGAAGACCTGGGTGGTTGCACCGCCCTGGACCAGCGAGCCTGGGGCGAGTGGCGCGCCCGCGGTGCCTGCCGATCGGAAGCCCCGCTGATGGTCACCCACACCCTCACGACCGAGGACCTCGCCCGCATGATCCGCGCCGGCTTCCGGGCGGGCATGCCGTACGGAGCCGACAACCCCTTCGACAAGTCCGACAATCTCTTCGCCGAGCACTTCCCCGGCCTTGAGGTCGCGACCGACGGCAACCGCCAGGCGCACATCGCGGCCCTGACCCGCATCGCGGCGATCGGCCGGGAGGTGGCCCATGGCTGATGGCGGCTACACCCCCCACACTGAGGCCGACGCTCGCGCCGTCCTGATGCGCGTCACCGCGAGCAGCCCCCTTCGCGAGTTCCTGGCCTGCTACGACCGGGCCGACCTCAGCGGCTTCCGTGCGCTGACCGAGAGCCGGATCGCCGAGGCCGAGGAAGCCGCAGCGGAGATGGAGTGCCACGGGCGCGCCGTCGCGGCCGAGCTGCTCCAGTCCATCGCTTACCTGCGGGAGGTCTGACCATGAACCAGCGCATCCATCCGTCCGACGTCGACCAGGCCACCATCGCCCAGCTGCTCGACGGCCAGGTCGTGGTGATCGTGGATGAGCCCGCGGCCCGCCCTGGGCCGGATGATCGCCTGTCCTGGTTCGAGCTGGGTGTCCTTGCGGCCGCGATCAGCTTCGGCTGGCTGGCCGGGGCCTCCCTCCTGCACGGCGCCCTGTTCTTCTGGGGGCCGTGATGACCAAATACCTGGGCCCGGGCCTGCACGACATCTCGGCCGAGCGGTACCACGGGGATCCCTGTGAGCGCCCCTCGCTGTCGGCCTCGCTGGCGCATCTGCTGCTCTCCGCCACGCCCCGCCATGCCTGGTGGGCCTCGGGCCGCCTGAACCCGGACTATGAACCCGAGGAGAAGGCGCACTTCGACGTCGGCTCGGCCTTCCACGAGCTGATGACCGGCAAGGGCCGCGGCATCGAGGTAATCCCGTTCAAGGACTACAAGTCCAAGGCCGCCCAGGAACGCCGGGACGAGGCGCGGGCGATCGGCAAGGTCCCTCTCTTGACCAAGCAGGACGTCGAGGTCCGGCGCATGGTTACGGCCGCCCGCTGGCAGATGCGGCAGCACGGGATCGGCGATCCGTTCGAGGGTGGCGAGAACGAGGTCACGCTGATCTGGGAGCAGGACGGCGTGATGAACCGGCTCATGATCGACTGCCTCGATCGGGAGAACCGCGTGGCCTACGACCTGAAGACCTGCGCGGGCTACGCGGAGCCGGAAGGCTGGGTTCGAACGGCCATGAGCCACAGCGTCGACGTTCGGGCGGCCCACTACCTGGACGGGCTTTCGCGCGTCCTGGGTGGGCACTGGCGCTACCGCTTCGTCCCCATCGAGAAGGAAGCGCCGCACTGCCTCAGCGTCCTCGAGTTGAGCGAGGGCGCGCTCTTCATGGCACAGAAGAAGATCGAGCGGGCCCGCGAGATCTGGCGGCACTGCCTGGCCACGAACAGCTGGCCCGCCTGGTCGGCCGAGATCGCGGTCGTCGACCCGCCCGCCTGGCACGAAAGCAAATGGCTCGAGCGCGAAAGCCGCGAGCAGGACTTCAAGCAGCGCACCAGCCAGGACGTCCTTGCGGCGTCGATCCGGTGGCAAGCCCCTCAGGGAGTGACCCCATGATCCGCTTTGTCCCGGTCGGACAGATCACCGACCCCTTGACCGTGACCCTTGGCCTTTCCGGCGCCAGCGGTACCGGCAAGACCTACTCGGCTCTGCTGATGGCCCGCGGCATGGCCGAGGCCGTCACCGGCAAGGCCGGCGCGCCAATCGGCTACGTCGACACCGAGAACCGCCGGGCCCTGCACTACAAGCAGGCCTTCCCCGAGATGGCGCACTTCGACATGCGCGCCGTGGACGACAAGGGCCAGATGATTGGGTTCGGACCCGAGCGCTGGATCGAGGTGATCGACGCGGCCGAGGCGGCGAAGCTGCCCGTCCTGGTGATCGACAGCTTCAGCCATGCCTGGGAGGGCGTGGGCGGCGTTCTCGACCTGCACGCCCAGACTCTCGACCGGCTCACGCGGGGCGACGACAGCAAGAAGGATGCCCGCTCCCAGCTCGCCTGGGCGGAGGTGAAGCCGCGGTACCGCCGGCTGGTCGACCGGATCGTGCGGGCGACCACGAACATCATCATCTGCACCCGGGCCAAGCCGGTAATGCAGGATATCAAGAAGGGCGGGAACGCCCGGCCCACGAAGACGCGGCGCGCGGACGTCCCCTGGGATCCCGCAGCCGATGGCGACCTCATGTTCGAGATGACGGCCATGGTCATCCTGGACCCCAAGGCCCCGGGCTGCCCTGTCCACCAGATCAAGGTGGCCGACCAGTTCAAGGCCATGTTCGATCCCCGCCGCCCCATGGGCGTGGACCTCGGGCGCAAGATGGTCGAATGGGCGCGGGGCGAGAGCGACACGGCGGCGCAGAAGATCCTGCTCGATCGGGCGCGGGAGGAAGCGCGGCGCGGTAAGGACGCGTTCACCGCCTACTGGAAGGGCCTGCCGGCCGCCTCGCGTGAGGTGGTGCGGGCGATCTTGGCCGACTGTCAGGAGCTGGCGGCGCGCGCCGATGCCCAGGCCCGCTCGGATGATAGCGACCCGTTCGCCGTGTTCGGGGCGGCCACACAGGACGAGGACATCGGCCCGTCGGCCGAAGAGCGCGAGCGGGCGGAACGCGAGGCCATTGAGCAGATCGCGCGCGATCGCCAAGCGGCGGGGGTGGCGTGATGAGGTCGGACCTCACTCGGCAGCTGAGCCAGCTCGCCGCATCTGGCCACACCGCGGCCGAGGCTGCCGCGATCGCGGGTTGCTCGGCCAGCACCGCCCGCATGGCCGCCTCGCGCAACCGCTTCCGCTTCGTCCTGGAGGCCACCCGCCGACTCGATCGGATCGCCGAGCTGGCCAAGGCCGGACACACCGCCGCGGAGATCGCGGCGGAGGTCGGCATCTGCCGGAACAATGTCTACCGCGCCCTCCTCCGGGTGCCCGATGCCCCCCGGCTCGCAACAAAGGCGCGGCGCGCCAAGCAGGCCGAAGATGCGGAGCGCATGGCCCGCTGGCGCGAGGAGTGGGCCCGGAAGAAGGCGGAGCGCGAAGCACCTCCGGCGATGCCGCGGATGGACGAAGCCGCTTTGGGCGACGCCACGCGCCGCCTGGCAGCCTCGGAGCAGGCCAGGAGACAGGCATGACCGATCGCCCGATCATCTTCTCCGGCCCGATGGTCCGCGCTCTGCTGGCCGGGACGAAGACCCAGACGCGCCGGATGCTCAGGCCGCAGCCTCAATGGCTCGAGGGCGGGAGCGGGTTTTCAGCCGGCTGGGACTGGGGTCCGCTCTCGTGCTGGTCAAATGATGCGGACTTCGCGGAAGCTGCGACGCCGCACGTCCGCTACCTGGCTGGCGATCGGCTCTGGGTCCGGGAGTCCTGGGCCCCCAACCTTGGCACGACCCGCGGCAATGAGTATCGAGCCGATCACGGACAGAGTGCTGGCGTTTATGCTTGGGACCTTGCCTCCGGCGATCAAGCCATCCGCGTAGACCGCTGGCACCCGTCCATCCACATGCCCCGCTGGGCCTCGCGCCTGACGCTCACTGTCTCGGCGGTCCGGGTTCAGCGCCTGCAGGAGATCAGCGAGGAAGACGCCCGGGCCGAGGGCGTGCCCCCGCAATGGCTAGCGGATGAGCTTGGCGAGGACGAGCGCGGCGGGAAGACCCTCACAGCCGTGACCGGCTTCCGCGACCTCTGGACCAGCCTGCACGGCGCGTCGGCCTGGGATGCGAACCCCTGGATTGTTGCCCTGACCTTCACTGTCGAACACCGGAACATCGACGGGGAGGCTGCCCATGGCTGACCGCTTCACCCCCGCGCAGAAGCGCGCCGCCCTCGTGCGCGAGCTGGGTATGCGCCGCCGGGTCTACCCGCGCTGGGTCGAGGCCGGCCGCATGAAGTCCAGCGAGATGCATCACGAGATCGCCGTCCTGGAGGCGATCCTCGAGGACTACCCCGAGCAACGCGAGCCGGACCTGTTCACCACGTCCCGCCGCCCTCACCCGTCCGAGGCCTGACATGGACCCCCGCGATTGCCCAGACACGATCGAGCACGATATCACGCCCGATGAGGATGCCGAGGACCGGCGCGCGGCCCACCGCATCCTGCTCGTCCTGGCCCTCATCGCGCTGACCGCCACCACGACCTGCGTCCTGATCCCGAAGGGCGAGGACAATCGTGCGCCAGTAATGACGGTGACGGGATGACGCGGCTTCCGTCGGATACAGGGGTTGGGGGTGGCCTGATCAGGACGACCGACCTTGCGGGCGAGCGGTCACGAGCCGCGGAGCCAGCCCACGATTGTTCGTCGCGGCGTTCTGAGGTAACCTTGCAGACAGTCCGCTACGGCACAGAAGGGTGGTGTGCTGATGAGCCGCGACACGGACGACGACGCCCCTCCTTCCGACGAGCCAACGCCCGGACGCTCCCCTTGGCGTCGCAGGCCCAGGCTCGAGGACGACCGTCAGCTGGCTCGAACATTCGGGATCATGTTCGTGGTCGGCCTTCTCATGCTGGTCGGCCTGATTGCTCTGATCTGGGAAATGTAAACCGGTCGGCCCTTCTGCTGAACCACGCGGGGCTCTCATGATCACCCAGCAGCTCAAGGTGGATCTACGCCGGACTGAGGCAGCGCTGCGGATCACCCAGGACGAGATCGCCAAGGCGTTCCGCGAGGTGTCTTACGATGAGCGCTTGGCCCAGCGCTGGCCTTGGATGGGGTGGTTCTGGCGCTGGCAGGTCCGGCGCGGTCAGGCGCACCCGGCCGAGCTGATCCAGCGCCAGGTGACGCTCGAGCGCGAGGTCCAGCAGCTGCGCCGGGTGATGCAGGCGCTGGAGGAGGACGCCTCACAACCCCCCAGCTATCGGCCCCTTGGCCCGGAGGACATGGAATGACTCTCGCTCTGGTCGCTTGCCCCGAGCCAGAAAGGACACCCGGGCGTCATAAAACCAACATGCTGATCGCCTACCGGTTTAGCGCGATTGCTATGCTCTTCCGAGATCGGCAGTCGGGGACCCCCGATCACGAAGGCAGCCATGGGCCACTCAGCCATTCTCCTGAAAGACAACGTCGCCTTCGACCTCCGGTACTTCTTGGCCGAAGGCCCGCAGACGATCGAGACGGCCTCTGCAACGACGACGACACCGACGGCCGACGCGGACCAAGCCTTCTTGGCTGGATGCACGATGAGCCTGATGCCGGCCCTGCTGCTCGGGTCCGTGCTCACGGGCTGCCTTGTGGCCTGGGTGTTCCTCATTCGGGCGATCCTGTCGGCGTTCATCATGTAGAGGTGTGCGCTCCCTCCCACCGCCATGAGGGAGGGAACGCGTGACCGGACGGGCGTCCATCAGCTTCGCGCCGCGCCTGCTGCCGAGCCCGCAGGTGGCAGCCTACCTTGGGGTGAGCGAAAGCAAGCTGCGCACCATGGCGATCCCCCGCAAGGTTCTGGACGGCAAGCGGCTCTACGACCGCCTTGACCTGGACGCCTACGCCGACGCTCTGTCGGTCGAGGGGGAGTCGATGGGGGGCAACACATGCGACGGGAAGTTCGGGGCACGGCGGTGAAGCTGCCGCGCGTCCATCGGGTCACGGCCGGGGGCAAGGTCTACAGCTACCACAGGCGGACCCGGGCGCTCCTCCCCGATCTGCCCGAAAGCGATCCCCGCTTCATCGAGGCCTGGCTGAAGCAGGAGCAGCGCACCCCGCCCAAGGCCAGCAAGTCCAAGGCAGCGATCGGCACCATAGCCGAGGGGTGCGAGGCGTTCCTTGGCAGCCAGTCGTTCAAGGATCTCAGCGAGAATTACCGGCCTGTCATTCGGCGGCACGTCGAGAGGATCAAGGAGCAGGGCAGCGACGGCCTGATGCGCGACCTACGGCCCGAGCACGTCAGCTCCGACCTGGAACCCCTGACGCCCGCCGTGGCGTCCTCCCGCATGAAGGCTTGGCGCCATCTCGGGGCCTTCTGGAAGGCGACAGGACGCACCCAGACCGACCCGACGGCGGGCGTCTCCCGGAAGCGGTTGCCGCAGACGGACGGCCACAAGGAATGGACCCGCGCCGATCTGGAAGCTTTCCGCGCCCATTGGCCGGAAGGAACAGCGCAGCGCCTAGCCTGCGAGCTGCTGCAATGGACCGGCGCGCGGATCAGCGATGCCGTGCGCCTGGGGCCGCAGATGGTCGGGCGCGAGGGCCTTCTACATTACATCCAGATCAAGACCGGCAACCCGGCGATGGTGCCATGGGCCAGCCCGGCGTTCGGCCTGGAGGATGAGCGCGAGACGCTGCGTCGGCTGACGGCAGAGGTGCGGGCGCTGGTGTTCATGCTGACGGACTACGGCAAGCCCCGCTCGGTGAAGGCGGCGAGCCAATGGTTTTCGGAGGCTGCGCGGAAGGCCGGGCTGGAGGATCTGACGGCCCATGGGTTGCGGAAATACCGCATGAACGCCCTGGCCGAGGCCGGGGTCCCGCTGCTCGCCATGCAGGCGTGGGTGGGTCACGTCACGCTCGAAGAAGTGAACGACTACACCCAACGCGCAGACCGTCGCCGCATGATGCTGGAGGGCGGAGTTGTAAAACCTGCCAGATCGGGCCGTAAACATATAGCGAAAGCAAAGCCTTAGTAGGCTAGTGGCGATCCCGGAGGGACTCGAACCCCCAACCAGCCGCTTAGAAGGCGGCTGCTCTATCCGGTTGAGCTACGGGACCGGTCGTCCGTCACCTATCCCGGTTCGGGTCGGAGGGGAAGCGCCGGGAACGCGAGGCCCTCGATCTCCGTTGGGGCGGGTCAACTCCGGAGGAGGCCCCCATGACCCGTTTCCCCATCCTGGCCCTGGCCCTGAGCGCCCTGGTCACCCCCGCCCTCGCACAGGACGCGGCCCGGCCCGCCGAGGACCAGCCCGCAACCGAAAGCCAGGAGACCCGGCCCACGAACCAGACCAGCCAGCAGACGACCGAAGGCCAGACCGAACGCGAGGCCGACGCCGACCAGCCCGAGGACGCGATGCCCTTCTCTGAGGACAGCCAGGGCGGCACGGGGGGGCTTGTGGATGCGGAGGGGAACCAGCTCGGCAACGTCTCGGTGTCGGCGACGCCATCCGGGCACGCTCTTGTGCTCATCAACGCGGAAGGTCTGCCGGAAGGCATCCACGGCGTTCACCTCCACCTTGTGGGAGCCTGTGACGCGCCCGGGTTCGAGACCGCGGGAGAGCACATCTCGGGCGGCGACGAACACGGCATCATGACGGACACCGGGCCGCACCCAGGGGACCTGCCGAACGCCCATATCGGTGCGGATGGCGTGCTCGACATGGAGGCGATCGCCATCGGCCTCACCATGGACATGGTATTCGACGAGGACGGAAGCGCCCTGATCGTCCATTCGGACCCCGATGATTACACGACTCAGCCGGGCGGCAATTCGGGCGACCGGATCGCCTGCGCCGTCATCCAGGCCGCGCCGGGCACGATGAACGACGACACGACCGACGCCTCGGTGGTGGGCGGCGAGCCTGCGGGCGGCGACCTCGATGAGGACGTGCAGGACAGCAACGAGGGGGCGCAAGCCCAGGATCCGGCCCTCGAGGACGGAGCCGAAGCCCAGACCGACGAAGGGACCGAGGGCCAGGGCGCGAACGGCGAACCTGCCGCCCAGTGACGTGAGGACGGCCCGGCCGGCATCAGGCCGGGCCTGCTCCGCTCAGTGCGTCCAGGGCCTGCGCCGCGACGCCGAGAAGTTTTCGCCATAGCCGCCGGGGCGGATGTTGGGCTTGCGTCCCTGCTCGGGCTGAACGACGACCTCGATCCCGTGCTTGAGCGCATAGGCCAGGGCGGCTTCCTTGCTGTCGAAGGTGAGCCGCACCTCGGACTGCATGTCCGAGGTCGAAGTCCAGCCCATCAGCGGGTCGATGTGCCGCTCTGACGCGGGCTCGAAGTCGAGCACCCAGTCGCCCTTGATGTTGCTCCCGATCTGGGTGTTGTTCCGGGGCATCTTGATGATGCGTCCGCGCATGATGTCATCTCCTGAACCGGTCCGGGGCCTTGTGCCGCAGGGGCGTCGCACACGCAAGCACGCCGCTTGCATGGGAACGAAAAGGGACCAAATATAGAGGCCTTCCCCCAGGTCCGGTCCCCGTCCATGCACAACAACTCGCCCGAGCAGATGCCGATCCTTTTCGGGCCCCGAAAGCCGCTCGCCGAGAAGCGCGAGAAGCTCGAGGGTGGCAAGCGCTTCTTGATGAAGTCGGACTTCGCCCCCGCAGGCGACCAGCCCACGGCCATTGCCGAGCTGGCGCGCGGAGTCCTGGACGGAGAGCACAACCAGGTGCTCCTCGGCGCGACCGGCACCGGCAAGACCTTCACGATGGCCAAGATCATCGAGGAAACGCAACGCCCGGCGATCATCCTGGCCCCCAACAAGACGCTCGCGGCCCAGCTTTATGGGGAGTTCAAGGGCTTCTTCCCCGACAATGCCGTCGAGTACTTCGTCAGCTACTACGATTATTACCAGCCCGAGGCCTACGTGCCGCGGTCCGACACCTACATCGAGAAGGAATCGCAGATCAACGAGCAGATCGACCGGATGCGCCACTCGGCCACCCGGGCGCTCCTTGAACGCGACGACGTCATCATCGTGGCCTCGGTCTCCTGCATCTACGGCATCGGGTCGGTCGAGACCTACTCGGCCATGACGCAGGATTTCTTCGTCGGTCAGACCTACGAGCAGCGGCAGGTCCTCGCCGACCTCATCGCCCAGCAGTACCGGCGCAACGACGCGGCCTTCGCGCGGGGCAGCTTCCGCGTGCGCGGCGACGCGCTGGAGATCTGGCCTGCCCACCTCGAGGACCGCGCCTGGCGCCTGTCGTTCTTCGGCGACGAGCTGGAGTCGATCACCGAGTTCGACCCGCTCACGGGGCACAAGGAAGGGTCCTTCGACCGCATCCGCGTCTACGCCAACAGCCACTATGTGACGCCCCGCCCGACGATGGCGCAGGCCATCAAAGGCATCAAGGAGGAGCTCCGCGTCCGGCTGGCCCAACTGCAGGGCGAAGGCAAGCTGCTGGAGGCCCAGCGGCTGGAGCAGCGCACCCAGTTCGACCTCGAGATGCTGGAGGCGACCGGCGTCTGCAACGGCATCGAGAACTATTCCCGCTACCTCACCGGCCGCGCCCCCGGGGAGCCGCCGCCCACGCTCTTCGAGTTCATCCCCGACAACGCCATCGTCTTCGCGGACGAAAGCCACGTCTCCGTGCCCCAGATCGGCGGCATGTACCGGGGCGACTACCGGCGCAAGTTCACGCTGGCCGAGCATGGCTTCCGCCTGCCCTCCTGCATGGACAACCGCCCCCTCAAGTTCGAGGAATGGGACGCCATGCGCCCGCAGTCGGTCTTTGTCTCCGCCACCCCCGCGGCGTGGGAGCTGGAGCAGGCGGGCGGCGTCTTCACCGAGCAGGTCATCCGCCCCACCGGCCTGCTCGACCCGCAGATCGAGATCCGCCCCGTCAACACCCAGGTGGACGACCTCCTGGACGAGATTCGCCGCGTGTCGCGCGACGGCTATCGCACGCTCGTCACGACGCTCACCAAGCGCATGGCGGAGGACCTGACCGAGTACCTGCACGAGCAGGGCATCAAGATCCGCTACATGCACTCGGACATCGACACCATCGAGCGGATCGAGATCCTGCGCGACCTGCGCCTTGGGGCCTTCGACGTGCTGGTGGGGATCAACCTCCTGCGCGAGGGGCTCGACATCCCGGAATGCGGTCTGGTCGCGATCCTCGACGCGGACAAGGAGGGGTTCCTGCGGTCCGAAACCTCGCTGATCCAGACGATCGGTCGCGCCGCGCGGAACGCCGAAGGCCGCGTCATCATGTACGCCGACCGCATCACCGGCTCCATGGAGCGCGCCATGCGCGAGACCGAGCGTCGGCGCGAGAAGCAGATGGCCTACAACCTTGAGCACGGCATCACGCCGCAGACGGTCAAGAAGAACGTCGAGGATGTGCTGGCCGGCCTTTGGAAGGGTGATACCGACCAGGCCCGCATCACCGCCAAGGTGGACCGGATCACCTCCGGCTCGAACCTGCAGGCCGTGCTGGAGGGGTTGCGCGCCGACATGCGCAAGGCCGCCGAGAACCTGGAGTTCGAGGAGGCCGCCCGCCTCCGCGACGAGATCAAGCGACTGGAGACCGTGGACCTCGTCCTCCACGACGACCCGATGGCGCGTCAGCAGGCCGTGGAGCGCGCGGTCGAGGATGTGGAGAAGGCCGCGGGACGCAGCACGGCCGGTCGGCCCGGCCAGCGCGGTGGAAACGTCAAGCGGAAGCGGAGATAGATCTCCGCTTCCTCACACAAGCCGGACGGCCTGGGCCGGCATCACCTCTGCGCGTCGCCCATCGATCGCGATCAAAGGCAATCGTCGGTTCTGGTCCTCGATGACCTGGGCGGCCGAGGTCGTGTCCCGGTCAAAGGTGGAATGGGCGTCGGCGGCCAGGACGACGTCATAGCCGAGCCTCAGGGCGGCTCGGCAGGTTGCATCCACGCAGAAGTCCGTCTGGAGCCCGCACACGACCACCCGATCGACACCGCAGGCCCGGAGCAGGGCCTGCAACTCCGTGCCGGCAAACGAGTCGCAGTCAGACTTCTGGACAATGCCGTCGCCCTGGACGGGAACCAGTCGGGCGTCCAGCTCGGGATGCGGCCCGACACGGACGTCCACGATCCAGATGACCGGCGCCCCTGCGCTCCGGGCCTGACGCTCCAGGAACAGGACCTGCTCGACCAGACGCTCGGGCTCCCAGGTCTCGTCCTCGATCAGGCTCCGTTGCATGTCCACGATGAGGACGGCCGTTCGCATCCCCGCGCTCCTGTCCCATTGCCGCACTCTGATCGGCTGAGCCCTGGAGGTAGTTCCCTCCGGCGCGCAGCACAGGACGTCCGGCCGGCGCCGGCTGGGCTCCACCGGCTTCTCTCGGTTCCATGAGCGCCGGGCGGCCCTGATGCTTCGTGGCGGGGGACAGAGTGTCGCCGGGTTGCCTTGAATGGTCAAAAGTCGAAGATGTCGTTCAGCAAGCTCTTGCGCCGCTTCTTCCGATACTGATCGTCCGAGTCATGACCATGACGCTCGGTCCGAAAGTCGTCGCGTCTCTGTGGCCGATCATCCCCCTGCCGGAGGTCGTGGGCAGGTTCCTGAAGCGTGACTGACGGAACCGCTCGTTCGAGGATCTTGTCCAGCTCTCCCCGATCCAGCCAGACGCCCCGGCATTGGGGGCAATAGTCGATCTCCACGCCGGAGCGTTCGGTCATCATCAGCGTGGTCCCATCCACTGGGCATTTCATGTCTAATCCTCCCTGTTCTGGAGGGTCAGGTAGGAAGCTGCCGGGTCATCCGCAAGAAAGGCGAGCGACGGGGGACCACGGGCCAGAGTTCAGGTCCTGCTGCGCGGCCCACCACCTTGCAAGGCGTCCCGGGGCCGTGCACCTTTTCGGCCATGACCAACGAACGCCCCGACCCGATCCGCCCCACCGACGATGCGGCCCGCGAGCTTGGCCGACGGCTCGTGCAGGACGCCCGCTTCGGGGCGCTTGGCGTCGTGGACCCGGACACCCAGTCGCCCCTTGTCACCCGGGTTGCCGTCGGGTGGGCGGGAACCGCACCCCTGATTCTGGTCTCCACGCTCGCGATGCACACGCGCGCCCTGCTCGCGAATCCGGCGTCCTCGCTGCTGGTGGGGGAGCCGGGGCCCAAGGGGGATCCGCTTACCCATCCCCGTCTGACGCTGGTGACCCGGGCCGAGCAGGCGGACAAGGCGGACCATCGCGAAGGCTGGCTGTCGCAGCATCCCAAGGCCAAGCTTTACTTCAATTTTTCCGACTTCATCCTCCTGCGGTTGGCCGTGCGGGGCGCCTACCTGAATGGGGGGTTCGGACAGGCGTACCGGCTCGTCCCAGAGGATCTCATGGGGCCGTCCGCGGCGGGTTGACACTTCCGGCGACAAAGTCCAAATACGCCGCCGTGGGCTCGTAGCTCAGTTGGGAGAGCGCGTCGTTCGCAATGACGAGGTCAGGGGTTCGATCCCCCTCGGGTCCACCATTGCAGTTCATCACTGTTTCAGCCTCAGGCACGATCCACGATCGTGCTCGATAGGGCCTAGAACTCTTTAAGGCCTGAGCAGACGCCTTTTGGTACAGGCGAGTGCCTTTCCCGTGCGCCAAAGGTGACCGGCTGGACCGTCCGAGATGGTTCTTGGGTGCTTCTGGCAATCGGTCCCGTCGTGGCGCTGACGGTCCCGAAACGGCTGCTGCCCTCGACCAAGGTGCCTTGGGTCGTGAGTTGGAGGGCCTCTCTGCCAGCGACGTTCTTGGCAGCAGGATTCGAGATTCCCCAAACCATGGCTGGGGACCTCTCCTTGCGGCCGTTAAGGACATCTCTCCTCGTTCCGATTCCTGCGAGGAACCATGGTCGCCTGCCGCATTTCGGCAACAGATCGGAACGGACCGCTCGCTGCTCCGGCGGCTTTGCGACGCGCCGGACCCCTTCCCACATAGGGAATCCAGGGAATAGGCGTGTTTCGCCGCTGCTTCGGCGGCCTTCCACCACGACGCCTACTGTCTCCACCCTGTCAACAAAACACTTTCGCCTCGGCGAAGTTTTGCTATAGATACGGAAACAGTCTGTATCATTAAGAGTCAGTGTCCCAACAGACATTTCTGAATGGCGCGGACTTCGTGGAATAGGAGTGATCGAATTGATCCGAAACGTCACCAATTTCGCCGCTCTCGCGTTTCTGTTTCTTGCCGGATCAGTTCAGGCCGCAACAATTTCCGAAGGTTCCTCGTACAAGGACAGCAGCACCCTGATCGATCTGAACCCAGCGGACTTCGTCGGGTCAGGTCGGTGCGGCTACGGCGACTCGGTGATCAATGACGGCTGCTCGGTGACGATGAAGTCGAACCCGTACTCGCGGGACGCCTATGGGCGCTATGACCCCTGGGGCGGCACGTGGATCGACAGCCAGGACCTTTCGGATGTCATCTGGACGGTGGAGCCGGGCCGGGCCTTTCAGATCCTGACCTTTGCGCTGACCGATGCCTTCGACCAACCGGTCAGCGAACTGCTGGGCGAAAGCTTCTTCACGCTCAGCGTGGACGATGCGGAATGGACCATCGATGCGCGCGAGGCCAACGGGACCTTGCACTGGATCACGGTGGCCTTCGACAAGCCGACCACGTCGGCCAACGTCCACTTCTCGACACGCCTGAACGACGGGTGGGGCATCAAGGCGGCGATGGTGACAGTGGCGCCTGTCCCCCTGCCAGCCGCGGGCTGGCTCGGTCTTGCAGGGCTGGCGGGTTTGGTCGCACTCGGCCGCCGCAAGCGGTCTTAGGGCCACTCGGACCGGGATGGGCTTGGCGGGCTGGGCACCGACGTGCCCGGTTGCCGCCACAAGAGGACCTGGATCAGACGGCCGTGGCCAGATCGTAGGGCCAGCTCCACGTCACCCGCCCCGTCAAAGCCACGAGAAGATCGTGCCACCTGACATAGAGGGCCTCGGCGCAGTCGTCGAAGCTCATCTGGTGCCCTGCGTTGTGGATCGCAAAACGGGGCTCGCTGGTCGCGTTCCGGCGCTCGGTCGCATCCGCGCCGAACCGGCTGTAGAAGACGTGAACGTCGTTGGCATAGGCCGGCCGGCTGCGCCTGGATGGCAGCCGGACGAGAGGCCTGCGGAAGGTCGCCACCTCGCCGAGGCAGTGGAAGCGGTCGTCCGAAAGCTCCATCGCGTTCCACAGGGCGTCGGCCGTATCGACTGTCGGGCCAAGCAGGTCACGGATCTCGCTCGGCAGGCAGGCGAACAGCCGGTCGTTGAACTCACGCAGCGCGGAGGCGTAGTCGAGCGCAGCGGCGGCGTCGGCGTCCTCCTGATTCTGCAAGAACACGTCGCGCTTCCGGGACAGGTGATCCCAGAAATACTGCAACCGTTGAAGCCTTCCCTGGGCGGCCATGTCGTCCCCGTACCGTTCCAAATTACGATGGGCCAACGCACTGACCATCGTGCTTTATTAACTGTGCATTAATCTGTGGAGCAGCTTGGCCGCAAGATTGAGCCTGAATTATGACGCTGCGTAACTGGCAACCTGAGGTTGATTCAATTATCCTTTCAGGAAAGAGGACGCCGGAGTCCCTTAAGCCGCGATTCTGGCAGGAACTTGCGGTCGGCCAAGGTGCCGGGCCAAGGCGTCCTGGGCCCATGACAGCGTGGATTCGATCAGCCCTATTCCGGCCCGTCCGTGCCACATGATGCATCCGGCGGCGCCGTAGCCCTGACCGCCAAGAAGTAGAGGGCGGTCGCCTGACGCGACCGCCCCCAACAGCAGGCATTCTGGGCAGAAAGTCCCTGCCTACGACGCCCTCACCCCGGCCGCTGCCTCTTGCCCCACCCCGGCAGGACGAGAAGCGACGGGCGGCCGGATGCTGGATCAGCCCACCCGGCGAACCCGAGTAAATTCGGCATCGAGCGCATCCTCGCCGAGGTCGAGGGAGATGCCCCCTGCCCCCAGATCGGCGGCTGGCGGGGCAACCGGGCGAACGGGGCTGGACGGCAGACGCGTGGGACGCTCGGCGGGTGGCGCGACCTGAACCGCATCCGGACCCAGACGGAAGAACGCCACCGCGGAACGGAGGGACTCGGCTTGGGCCGCCAGACCCTCCGCCGTCCGGGAGACTTCGGCTGCGGCAGACGAGTTCTGCTGGGTGACCTGGTCCAGCTGGTGGATCGCCTGATTCACCTGCGCGGCGCCGGTCGCGAGCTCCTGGTTCGCGGTGCTGATCTGCGCGACCAGGCTGGCCGTCCGCTCGATATCGGGCACGAGGTGATCCAGCCGCTGTCCTGCCGCCTCGGCGGCCTGGGACGTCCGGGCCGACAACTGGCTGATCTGGGCAGCCGAGGCCTGCGTGCGTTCCGCGAGCTTGCGCACCTCCGAGGCCACGACCGCGAAGCCGCGCCCGTGCTCGCCGGCCCGGGCAGCCTCGACGGCGGCGTTCAGGGCCAGGAGGTCGGTCTGACGGGCGATCTCCTGGACGACCCCGATCTGCTCGGCGATGGTCCGCATGGCCGCAACGGCCTCGGCCACAGCCTCACCGGACGCGCGCGCATCGGTCGCGGACCGTGCCGCCATGGACTCGGTCTCCGTGGCGTTGGCCGCCGTCTGCCGGATATTGGCGGTCATCTGTTCCACCGATGCGGAGGCCTGCTCGGTCGCGGCGGCCTGCTCGGTGGCGCCCTGGCTCAGTTGCTGGGCCGAGCTGGCGAGTTCCACCGATCCGCCGGCGACGCCGCGGGCGTTCTCACCGGCCCCGCCGGCAACGACCCGGAGACGCTCGACCATGGTGTTGAGACGACGCAGCAAATCGCTGACCTCGTGGTTGCCCTTGACGGTCACGGTCTCGCTCAGGTCCCCGGCGGCCACCTTGTCGGCGAGGCCAACGGCACGCTCCAGCGCCCGGAAGATCGCGCGGATGTTCCAGAACGCACTCAGTGCGCCCAGAAGGCCCGCCGCGATCAGAAGCCCGATGATGATCTGGTCGGCGCGGTCGGCCTGCTCGAAGGTGGCGGCCATCTCCGCCCGCATCTCCTTGTGGTCGGTGGCGACGAGGTCATCCAGCATCGCGATGGTCTGCTTGAGTGTATCCTCGCCATCGGTCGTGGTGATGCGGATGGCCTCTTCGGCCTGCCCGGCGTCCAGGAGCTCCAGGACGTGGTTGTTGATGTCCCGCATCTGGGTGCGGAGCGCGTCATAGTCCTTGATGCGTTCCCTGACGTCCGCACCGAGCACCTGGTCCAGCTCCTCGCGCAACTGGTCGTGGGCGTCGCGGAGCGCGCTGATCCGCTCCTTGATGCTGGCCCGTTCCGCGGCATCCGACGTGAGGATGTATTCGCGGATCTCGAGCTGGAGCTTGAGCCGGTTGACCATGATGGACTGCATCAGGCCGGCCCGTTCGGCGTCCACGGTGATGAGGTCGGTCGTCGTGCCGGTGACGTTGTTCATGTTCTGGAGGGCCACGAACGACCCGCCGGCGGACAGGAGGACCAGGACCGCAAAGGTTCCAGCCAACTTCAGTTTGAGCGTCAGGCGCATGAGGTTTCTCTTATTGGCGTTGATGGCGGTGGCCCGGCGAAGATGGCTTCCGCAATGCCTTACCAGTCGCGCCCAGCCTCTAACGCGCGATTAAGGGGGCGCCCCAAAGCCGCGGAAATCGTCCGGAATCATTCGTCAAGGTTAGCAAGGTCTTACCTTGCCGGGACGATCCCACCGGTTCACGTGCGGGCCCGGCCTCCGGTGGCCTCGGGAGCAGCCGGAGCGGTCCCCGCCGATGCGTCCGGGTGCCGACCGGCAACCTCGGCTTGAACGGCTGCTTGCCGCCACTGTACCCATTTCATAGATAATGCGGAGGTAACGGTCGGCTTCGCTGACCAACATCGGTGATCATTGTGCCCAGTTCCCAGGACCTGCCGCCTGAACGAAAGTCGAGATCGGGGAAGCCCGCGCATCAATGGGCGGGCGAGGTCGATTTCCGTGCCCTGGCCGACTGCCTGCCCGCGTTGGTGTTCGTCTGCGACCCGCAGGGCTCCTGCATCTTCACCAACCGCCGCGTCCAGGAGTTCACCGGCCTGCCCGCCGAGTCCTGGCTGGGGGAACGGTGGCTCGACGGCCTGCATCCCGAGGACCGCCCCGGGGCGGCGCGGGCCTGGGCGGGTGCCGTCGCCACCGGCGAGCCCTACGAGATCCAGTACCGGCTCCGGTCGGCCGAGGGCGACTACGCCTGGCACCTGGTCCGCGCCACGCCCCTGCGGGAAGACGGACGCGTCATGCGCTGGGTCGGGCATGCCACCAACATCGACGATGCCACGCGCGAAGGGGCGGCCCGGACCGCCGCACTGTCCGCCGCCGCCGAACAGCAGGCCGCGGACCGGCACAGCGCCGAGGAATTCGCCGCGCGGCTGATCGACGCGACGGCCGATTGCGTCAAGACGCTGTCGCTGGATGGCCGCGTGGTTTCCGTCAACGCCGCCGGGCTTGTGGCGCTGGACGTCGAATCCCCCGGCCCCGTGCTGGGACGCCCCTGGGCCGAAGGCTGGCGCGCCACCGGGTTCCACCTGGCGGCCGAGGCCGCCCTGGACGCGGCCCGCGCAGGCGGCACCGGCCGGTTCGTGGGCTTCCACCGCAGCCCCACCGGGCGCGGGCGCTGGTGGAACGTGGCGGTCACGCCGGTGCGCGATGCCCATGGGGCGCCAGAGCGCCTGCTTTGCGTCTCCCGCGACGTCACCGAGTTCAAGACAGCCACCGAACGCTTTCGACTCATCGCCGAAACGGTGAAGGAGGTCTTCTATCAGACCGACCTTCTGACAGGGCGCGTGCTTTACCTTAGTCCGGCCTATGCCTCCGTCTGGGGCCGCGGGACCGAGGAGTTCGAGGAGGACCCCGAGGCGT
The DNA here is from genome assembly GCF_017916275.1 of Rubellimicrobium arenae. Lineage (GTDB taxonomy): Bacteria > Pseudomonadota > Alphaproteobacteria > Rhodobacterales > Rhodobacteraceae > Rubellimicrobium > Rubellimicrobium arenae. The sequence continues at coordinate 156,816 of NZ_JAFMST010000001.1, read as the reverse complement.
TCATGGCCTCGGTGCACTTCGACGACCGCGCCAAGGTCCGGTCCGCCCTCGAACGGCAGCGACAGGGCGAGGCCACGCGCTGCGAATACCGGATCATACGGCCGGACGGCTCCCTGCGCCATGTGCGCGACCTCGCGTATCCGATCTTCGACGCCGAGGGGCGGGCGACGCAGGTCGTGGGCGCCGTCGAGGACATCACCGAGGTCAAGGACGCCCAGGCCCGCGCCGCCGCCGCCGACGAGGCGCGGTTTCGCGGCGTCTTCGAGAACGTGAGCGTCGGCATCGCGCGGGTGGCCCTGGACGGGCGCTTCCTCGAGGTGAATGGCCGGTTCTGCGCGATCACGGGTCATGACCGCGACGACCTGCTGGCGGGAGGGTTCCAGGCCATCACCCACCCCGCCGATCTCGAGTCCGACCTCGCCCAGGTCCGTTCGCTGATCCGGGGCGAGCGCGAGGCCTACAGCCTCGAGAAGCGGTACGTCACCAAGGCGGGTGGCATCGTCTGGGTCAACCTGACCGTCGGGCTGGTTCAGGACATGGGCGGCCGGCCGGACCACTTCGTGTCGGTCATTGAGGACATCACCGACCGGAAGGGTGCGGAGACGGCTCTCGCGCGGTCCCTGGAACGGGCTGCCGTGGCGCAGTCGGCGGCCCGCGCGATGCTCTATGAGTTCGTCCCCGGCACGGACGGCGTGTTCCGGAGCGAAACCCTCCAGGAGCTGATCGGCTGGACGCCCCAGGAGATCGGAGGCAAGCGGGACGGCTGGCGTCGGCACATCCATCCCGACGACCTTTCGATGTTCGACAGCGCCGTCGTGGCGGCGCTCGCCTCGGGCGACGCCTTCCGCAGCGAGTACCGGGTGCGGCACCGGGATGGGCGCCTCCTCTGGGTCTCCGACATCGGGCGCATCTTCCGTGGGCCCGACGGGCGCGTCGAGCGCATGGTCGGCTTCGTGGCCGACATCACCGAGCGCCGCGAGGCCGAGGACCGCCTGCGCGAAAGCGAGACGCGGCTCCGACTCGCGACCGATGCCGCCGACATGTTCATCTGGGAAGCCGACCTTGCCGCCGGAACCCTGGCCTGGAGCGCGAATGCGGCCCGCGTGATCGGCTGCGATCCGCAGGAGCTGCCCTGCGAAGTGGCGGACAGCCACTTCTTCGCCCCTTCCGGCAAGGTCCGGCTGGACGACGCCTTGGCGGGGGCGCTGACCCGGCGCGAACGCACCTGCCGGTGGGAGTTCGAAGATCGCAAGGGACGGCACTGGCAGGCCGTCGGCCTCGTCACCTATGGGCCGGACGGACGGGCCGCCAAGCTCTTCGGGGTCACGCAGGACGTGACGGACCGGGTCCGCGCCGGCGCCGCGCTGCAGGCCAGCGAAGCACGCTTCCGCAACCTCGCCGAGACCATGCCGGCGCTGGTCTTCGTGTCCGACCGGGAAGGCCGGAACACCTACACGAACCGCCGGATGCAGGAATATGTCGGCGGAGAGGCCGAGAGGCTCCTGGGGGATAGCTGGACGGACACGCTTCACCCCGACGACCGCGTCCGGGCCGCCGCGACCTGGGAGGCAAGCTGGCGCAGCGGCCAGCCCTACGCCGCCGAATACCGGGTCAGGAACGCCGAGGGCACCTACCGCTGGCACCTGTTCCGGGGGTCGCCCCTGCGCGACGACCACGGCAGCATCGTCCAGTGGATCGGCGCGGGGCTCGACATCCATGACGCCGTGGAGGCGCGCGAGGCGCTCCGCCAGCTGAACACCGACCTCGAGGCCCGGGTCGCCGAACGGACGGCATCGCTGATGGAAGCGGCACGGCTTGCCGAGATCGAGGTGAAGCGGCGCGAGGAGGTGCAGACCAACCTCGTCCAGGCCCAGAAGATGGAGGCGCTGGGCCAGCTTGTCGGAGGCGTGGCGCACGACTTCAACAACGTCCTGACCGCAGTCCAAGGCTCCTTTTCGCTGCTCGAGCGGCGCGTGGACGATCAGGCCCTGCGGCGCATCATCGAGGAAGGCCGCAAGGCCGGCGACCGCGCTGCCGCCCTCGTGCGCCAGATGCTGGCCTTCGCCCGGCGGGAGGCCCCCACGCTGCGGGTCATCCGTCCCTCGGACATGCTGCCGAACCTGACCGGGATGATCTGCCATGCGGTCGGTCCCCGCGTGGCCTGCGTCATGGACGTCGAGGCAGGCGTCTGGCCGGTCCTGGCCGACCCGCAGCAGCTCGAACTGGCCCTGCTCAACCTGGCGGTCAACGCACGCGATGCCATGCCCGAGGGGGGCACGCTGACGGTCAGCGCCCGCAACCGTTCTGCTGGCGCCATTGGCCGCGCCCCGGGCGGTGGCCCGGGGGACGAGGTGGAGATCATCGTCGCCGATACGGGATCGGGGATGGACGACTGGACGATCGCCCATGCCTTCGAGCCGTTCTTCACCACCAAGGAGGCCGGCAAGGGCACGGGCTTTGGCCTGGCGCAGGTCCATGGCTTCGCCCTGGCCAACCAAGGGTCCGTGCATATCGACAGCACACCGGGCCAGGGCACCAAGGTCCTGATCCGGCTGCCCCGGTCGCAATTGGACGTGGACGCCCAGGCGTCGACGCTGGGCTCCGCTGCCGCGGGACACGGAGGGGCGACGATCCTCCTCGTGGACGATGACGACCGCGCCCGCGCGGTGACGGCGGCCTATCTGCGCGACTTGGACTATTCGGTCCTGGAAGCGTCGGACGCCACCGAGGCCCTTGCGATCGCGCAGGGCGGGGCCGTGAACCTGCTCCTGACCGACCTGATCATGCAGGGCACGGATGGGCTGACCCTCGCCAACGCGGTCCGGTCGCAACGGGGCGACCTGCCAGTGCTGTTCCTGACCGGGCACATGGATGAACGGACCCTGGACGGGGAGATGGTGGTCGCCAAGCCGTTCAGAGGCGAGGATCTCGCAGAACGCATCCTCGACGTCCTGGGCCGGGCCTGAGCCCTCCCGAAGGCCGCGGACGATGGCGCCGCGCGGGATCGAAGAACGGAAAGGTCAGGCGGCCGGCGCTGCGGGGTCCACGCCGTCGAGCGGGACCCGGATCGTGAAGGAGGCCCCTGCCCCTCGGGCAGCGCCAACCTCGAGCGTGCCGCGCAGCTGGGTCGCCAGCGAGGAGATGATCCGCATCCCGACGCCGGTCGACTGCCTCATGTCGAACGCCTCGGGAAGCCCGATGCCGTCGTCCGTCACCTCGACCTGGAGCTGGCCTTCCACCGTCCCGACGGCAACGCGGATCATTCCGCCCCGCCCCCCGGCAAAGGCATACTTCATTGCGTTGGTCATCAGTTCGCTGACGATCAGCGCGAGGGGCAAGGCCTGGACCAGCGGAAGCATGGCGCTGCCGGCGTCCGTGAAGTCGAGAACGACCCGCCCGCTCCCCTGCGAGGCGACCGTATCCTCGGCAAGGCCCTTCAGGAATCCCGTCACGTCCACGTCGCCGTGCGCGCCCGACGTGTAGAGGCTCTGGTGGATGGACGACATGACGCCGATGCGGGCCCGGGCCTCGGACAGATGGCGGCGCACCTCCGGGTTCTGGCTGCGGTTGGCCTGCATCGCCAGGAGGCTCGTGACCATCTGAAGGTTGTTCTTGACGCGGTGGTTGACCTCGTAGAGCAGCGCCTCCTTGCTTTCGAGCGCCTGGGCCAGGGCTTCGCGTGTGCGACGCGCCTCCGTGACGTCCAGCACGGTCCCGATGAACCGCACGCCGCGCCGGAGGCCGTCGACCTCGTCGAAGATGACCCGGCCCCGGGCATCCACCCAGCGAACCGTCCCATCGGGCCAGAGCGCGCGATACTCGTTCCGATACAGGCCGTCCCCGGCCGGATCGAAGGCGCGGGCCACGGCTTCGTTCGTGGCGGCGCGGTCATCAGGATGAATCCGCGCCTCGAAAAGGCTCTCCGTCATCTCCGCGTCGGCGGACAGACCGAACATCGCCTTCAACTCGGCGGACCAGTGCAGCTCGTGCGTTTCGGGAATCCAGGCAAAGGTCCCGGCGCCCGACGCCTCCTGCGCGAGGCGAAGAAAGGCCTCCGCTTCGCGCGCCGCGGCCTCGGCGGTCTTCAGGTCATGGATGTCGGTGCAGGTGCCGACCCAGAACTGGATCCCGCCGGACCGGTCGCGCTGCGGGGCGACGCGTCCCTGGAACCAGCGGAAACGCCCGTCCGCCCCGCGAAGCCGATACTCGACCTCGACGCCCCCGCCGTCGCGCAGGGCCAGGAGCCAGGCCGACTCGGTGCGGGCACGGTCCTCCGGATGCACGAGCGGCGCCCAGCCGTGGCCCAGCAGGGCCTCCATCGGCAGGCCCGTGTAGTCCTGATAGCGCGAGTTGGCGAAGACGGTGCCGCCTTCGGCATCGGTGACGAAGGCTATGGAGGGCAACGCGTCCAGCACGGCGCGCGAGGATCGTTCGATCCCCTCGCCCGGGCTGACGACATCTGTCAGGTGCAGTCGCGCTGTCATGTCCTGTCCGGGACAACTCCCCTGAGGCAGTGAAGTCCAGGGACAGGCCATCCGTCAATCGGCCATCGCGCCAGCCTGAGCGTCACACCATTTCGATGTTGGCGCCAATCGCGAAATGCCGCGAGATTGAAGCACACGCCCTGAAAAAACACGATTCGAGCCAAACAGGCTTCAAGGTCGTTCATCATTCCTGCTCCGAACGGGGTCGGCTTTCGACCTTGTGCGATCAGCGCCCGCCGTCCGGCCGGCGCCTGGAGGAGGATCACAGGTGAGAAGCGCCAGGCTGACGGCGACCGATGGCGCAGGCCGCCCCTGCCGCCCGACCCGGATCACCCGGCAGGAGCAACGTCCGTGGGCGTGATCGCGGATCCGGCCGGCGCGCCCGGTCGCAGGCCAGCCATGGCCGGGAAACCCGAGGCAGCGTTTCTGGCCCTTGGCAGCGACGCCCTTTGCGCGCTGAACGAGGAACGGGACGAGCTGCTCGACATCATCGCCACGCTGGCGGCCGCGGCGGACGGCACCGGTCAGGACCGGCTGCGCGCGCTCGGCCACGATCTGAGGACCCATGCCGCCACCATAACCGTCGTGGGTCAGGTCGGCGCGGGCAAGACCTCGGTCGTCAATGCCCTGCTGGGGGTGCCGGGCCTTTTCCCGACGGGGCCGACGCCAACCACCGCCGTAATCACCACGGCCCACCTGAACCGGCCCCCGCCCCGCCCGCATGTCGAGGCGACGTTCCAGTTCTTCGAACGTGACGAATGGGACCGTCTGCTGACCGGGCGCGGACGGCTGGGCGAATTGGCGCAACGGATCAACTTCCGCGAGGAGCCCGAGCTCATCCGCGCCGAGATCCTTGCCCAGCGACAGGCCATGCGGGAACGGCTGGGCCGCAACTTCGACCTGCTGCTCGGTCAGATGCACACCTACGACCAGGCGGATCCCCTCGTTCTCCGGCGATACCTGGGCGCGCGGCACGACGGGGCCGAGGCCGCCTCCGGACAGGTGGACTACGCCGGGATCGTGCGCTCCGCCGACCTTTACCTGACCCGCCCCGGCCTGCCGTTCCCGTTCGCGCTTCAGGACACGCCCGGCGTCAACGGGGCGTCGCTCATGCGCGAGCAGGTGACTCTCCGCTGCCTCCGGGGGGCCGAGATCTGCGTGCTGGTGGTGCCGGCGATGCAGGCGCTGACCTCGGTGGACCTCGGGCTGCTCCGGCTGCTCGGTCCGCAGGAGCGGCGGCCCCTCATCTTGTTCGTCAACCGCACGGACGAACTCGACGCCCCCGCCGAGCAGGTCCCGCAGATCCGCGCCGCCCTGGAGACCGCTCTCCAGGCCCAGGGCGTGGGTCCCCTGGCCGGCATCGTCTTCGGATCGGCGCTGTGGGCCGAAGGGGCGCTGTCCGGCCGGCCCGGCGACCTGCCGGAGCGGGCACAGGCGGGGCTGCTCGACTGGGCGCGGGCGGTGGACCTGCCCGTCCTGGACGGCGCCGATCCCTGCACGTCCGTCTGGCATCTGTCCGGATTGCCCGCTCTGCTGGCCGCCATCGGGGATGGCCTGTCGGCCGGTCCGACACGGCGCGTTCTGGACCGGGTTCGGGACGAGCTCGGGGTCGTCGCCACCCGGTCACTCGCGGCGCTGCCGGCCAGCGATGTGCCGTCCGACGACATCGCTGGCCTCAACCTCGGCGAGCCGGAGGTGCAGGCCCGCTTCAAGGCGATGTCCCAGCAGCTCCTGGCCGAACTGCGCCACGACTCCGCCGAGGCACGGCAGGCGCTCAAGACCCGCCTCGCCGCCGCCGCCGACCAGTTCGTGGAAAGCACGGTGACCGAGATGCTGAGGCATATCGAGGTCTACGGGATCGAGGGTCAGTGGACCTGTGATCCGACCCGCCTGCGGGTTCAGGTCCGGGCCGCCTTCATGACCTTTGCCCGCGATCTCCGCGCCAACGGCGACGACATCCTGGGGAGCGCGGCCAAAGACACCAGCCGGCTGTACCGCGACCTTCTGGGCGACCCGGGCCGGGGCGTGGTCATCGCGCCGCCCGCGATGCCACCTTTCCCCGCGCCCGAGGCGATCGGCCAGCCCGTGCGCGTGGACCTCGGGGGCGGCTGGTGGAAGCGTTGGATCAAGCTGCGACGGGGCGCGCAGGCCTTCGCACCCGCCTACCGCATCGGAATCGCTCAGGCGGCATCGGCAATCCTGGCCGAGACGGAAGGGCTGGCCAGCGCCGCGGAATCGGCCCTGCGCTCGACCCTCGAAGCCTTCCTCGAAGAGCATGGACGGCATCTCGTGGCCTTCGCGCGGGCCGGACAGGCCAGCGGCACGGCCCTTCGATCCGCGACCGGAGCCGACCGCCAACAGGTCCTGCGCCAGCAGATCCAGGCCGCCGCGGATTCCCTGAAGGCCCTCCCTGCCCATGCCTGATGCCACGAAGGGATCCTGGCCATGACGGACACCACCCGCTTCATCAGCGACGCGAAGCTGTCGCGCCTGACGGCCCGGGCCCGGCGCAAGCCCCGGATCGCCCTGATGGGCGAGGCAAACTCCGGCCGCTCGACCGTCGCCAACCTGCTGCTCGGCCAGCCTCTCCTGCCCGTGTCGGTCACGGCCAGCCAGTCGCCGCCCATCCTCGTCAGCTATGGGGAATCCGCCGCGCACTGGGTGGATCAGGACGGCGCACAGCATCCGATCGCCCTTGCCGATCTGGCCAGTGTGCCCGCGTCAGCCCTTCATCTGCATGTGTTCACCCCGGCGCCCCTGCTCCGGGACTGCGACCTGATCGAGTCGCCGGGGCTGTCGAACCCGGCGGGCGGGCCGGACCTGTGGCGTAGCGCGGCGGCGTTCTCGAACCTGATCCTCTGGTGCAGCCCGGCCCCGCGCGCCTGGCGCGCCAGCGAACGGCAGGCCTGGCTGAGCCTGCCCAAGCGCTTCCATGCGCGGAGCCTTCTCGTGATGACGGGCACCGACCTCCTGGCCGAGAAGGATCTCGCCGAAGTCACGCATCGCGTCCGTCGCGCGACCGAGGGTCTGTTCGGCGCATTGATCCCGCTGGCCCGCCCCGTGACCGCCGGTGGTGGCCCTCACCGGGCCATGGTCGGGAGCGAGGCCAGAACGGCCAGCGGCGCTGCGGCGCTCGAGGATGCAGTCCGGCAAGCGCTTCGGGACATCTCCGACGAACGCAAGACGCTGCTCAGCCGCTATGTCTCCGCCGGGCCGTCGCAACCTGACGCCCGTGTCACGTACGACGCCGGAGGATCGGGTTTCGGGGCGACAGCTCTGGTCGCGCTCCCTGACAATGACGGCGGCCGGTCATTGCTGGCCCGGGAGCCCGACGAACCGGCGCAGGTCCGCCCCGTCCCGGCGCCGCCCGAGGTGGAAGCTCAGGCTCCGACCCCGATCCGCAGCCTGGAGGATCTGATCGCGCATCCTGATCCGGCCTGGATCTCCGTTCGGGAGGAGCCGGCAGACCACAGCCACGAGGCGGAGGCCTTCGGCAACCCGCCCGGGCTGCCCGACGAGTATGCGATCCGGCCTGCCCCAGGACCGGCCCCTGGCGACCTGCCCGCAGACGTCGGCGAGCCCGCTCTGCCGACGCCTTCGGTTCCTGCCGAACCGGTCCCGGTCCCGGCCGCGGTTGCGGAGGACCTCCCCCAGGCGGTCCGGATCTGGCGCGAGGTCGTGGGGCGTCGGTCAGGCGGGATCTCCGACACCGTGCTGGCCTCCATGATCGAAGAACTGCTGTTCGGGCTTTCCCAAAGCGACGATCCGTCCCGACCCAGCGATGCCGCCGTCGGGCGCTCCGATCCGGATCGAAGCGCCTGATCCCGCTGCCCTGGCGGAACGCCCGGCCACCCCGGACGTTTCAGGGGAAACGGAGGCTCCATGACCCGCCTTGCCGCGCTTTTGCTCCTTTCCGCCGCTTGGCCGGGTGCGGGCCACGCTCAGGTCCTCCCCTCGTTCGACTGCCGCTACGCGAGCACGGAAACCGAACTCACGATCTGCGGCAGCCCGGCCTTGGCAGAGCTGGAACTTCAGATGTTCGCCGCCTACCAGAGCTTGGCGGCCCGGATCGGGGAACGGGAAGCCCGGCGCATCGCGGACGACCTGCTCGTCCGCCGTCAGGCCTGTGGCAGGGACCAGTCCTGCATCGCCGAGCGGCTGTTGATCTCGATGGAGGTCTTCGACCAAAGGGCACGGTCCGCAACCACCCGGGCGTCAAACGAGACGGCAGGCTCCACCGAACCGCGGCCGACCTCCGAGGGTGCAATAACCGAGCGGTCCCGTCCGTCCCTGATCCCGCCGATTCGCCCGGAGCGGGAGATCGACCTCCCGGCCGAAGTGGCCAACAGTCGCATCCTCGAGCCCGACACGGGCGGGTCCGATCGCCCCTCCCTTGAACGCGCCCCATCGTCCGATGAGATCGAGGCGGCCATAGAGGACGCACAGCTCACCTCGTCGGACGAAGCTCCGAAGCTGGAAGGGATGGCCCCCTTCGACACGCCTCTGTCCTGGGCCTTCATGGACCTCTCGCGGGAGGAGCGCTCGCACCTGCAGGTCAACCTTACGGAGGCGGGCTTCCTGCAAGGGCCGGCGGATGGCACCTGGACCGAGGCCACCGTCGCCGCCATCGAGGCCTTCCTCGCGACGCCGCAGGCGGACGGGTTCGACCCGGACACCGAGACCGGAGCGGCGCTGGTCCTGGACTACATCGGGTCGGACGCCTTTGCGCAGGCCTTCGAGGAGGGCGGGGACGCGAACCCCATCGCCTCCACCGAATGGTGAACGGGCCTCAGAGCCCGCCCATCGCCTTCAGGTGCGCCACGATCTCGGGCACCCCTTTTCCGTGGCGCAGGCTGGCGAACAGGAACGGGCGGTCCCCACGCATCCGCCGGGCGTCGCGCTCCATGACCTCCAGCGAGGCGCCGACATAAGGCGCGAGGTCGGTCTTGTTGATCACCAGCAGGTCCGACCGCGTGATGGCCGGCCCCCCTTTCCGGGGGATCTCCTCGCCGGCCGCGACGTCGATGACGTAGATCGTGAGGTCGGCAAGCTCGGGTGAAAAGGTGGCCGACAGGTTGTCCCCGCCGGACTCGATCAGCACGAGGTCCAGGTCCGGGTGGCGGAACCGAAGCTCGGCCACGGCGGCCAGGTTGATCGAGGCATCCTCCCGGATGGCGGTATGCGGGCAGCCGCCCGTCTCGACGCCCAGGACCCGATCCTGCGGCAGGATCTGCATCCGCATGAGCGCCTCGGCATCCTCCTGGGTGTAGATGTCGTTCGTGATGACGGCGAGGGACAGCTCGTCCTTCAGGGTCCGGGCCAGCGAAGCCGTCAGCGTCGTCTTTCCGGCCCCTACCGGACCGCCGATCCCGATCTTGAGCGGGCCGTGGGGCGAATGGTCGTGCATGGCGTGAATCCGTTGATCAGGGATGGGCAAGGCCGGCCGTCAGGACCGGAAGATGCGGGGCTCCAGCACCTCGTGCCGCATGGAGCAAAGGTCGATGGCCACGGCGCAGGACCCGATCTCGTCCGGTCCAAGCTCCACCGCCCCGGCGACGTCGGCGCAGGTCGGAGCAAGCCGCAGGAGGATGCCCTGGGCCGCCGTCTGGCCCAGCGGCATCAGCCGTTGCCCGGCCTGCACCAGCGTCGTGGCAAAGGCCTGCAGCGCGACCTCGGCCACCGGGCGCGCGGGCAGCCCGCCCAGCCGCGCCGCCCGTCCGAGCACCAGCGGAAACGGCATGTCGGGGATGGTCCAGCCATGAAGCGCGCGCAAGGTTCCGGCGAAAGCCGCGCCCTGGCCCGCCGCCTCGGCGCGTCGTTCACGCGAGGGGGCGAGCGCGCTGGCGAGGTCGGCGAGGTGGCGAAGGTCGCCCTCCCCGGCCCGGTGCGCCGCCCCGATCAGGATGGCATCGGTTCGCCCGGCCCCATGCCGCAGCACGGCATTAAGCCAATCCTCCAGGGTGGGGGCATCCCGCACCGTGCCGTCGCGCGCCGCCTGCTCCAGGCCGTGGCTCCAGGCGAACCCCCCGGTCGGGAACGCGGGCGACAGCCAGCGCGCCAGCGTCAGAAGCTGCAAGGGTCCGAGCCCGGCATCGGGCTCAGTGGTCGTGGCCATGCCCATGCGAAGGCTCGTGATGCCCGAGACTGCCGATCCCGAGCCGATGATCGTGCTCGGGCGCGTGCCCGTGGGAATGTCCCATCACGCGACCTTCGCCGTAGGCGCCCCCCTCCGGCCGGAAGGGCGCGACGACCTCGGCCACCTCGGCCCCGAGCCCCTTCAGCATCCGCGCCATCACCGGATCGGCCAGAACCCGGACGCGGTCGCCAAGCAACTCGCACGGCGCATGGCGGTTGCCGATGTGCCAGGCCAGCCGGGGCAGGTCGCCGCGCACCTCAAGAAGCCGCTCCGCCGCCGCGACCACGGCAATGAGCCGCCCGTCCGCGAGCTCGAAGGCGTCGCCGTCCTCGACACCGGTGGTCTGCGGCAGATCCACGAGGAATCCCTCGCCCGACGCGGTCACGAGCCGCCGCCGCCGGAGCAGCCGGTCATCATGCGCCAGCGTCACCGAGCCATGCGGCGCCACGGGCAGCGGGGACCGGCGCAACCCTCGGGCCGGGGGGAGGTCGGTCATGGAACGGCCTCGATGGCGGCGATGTCGGCGGCCGGCGCGCGCCCCTCCGGCGAGGTGCGCCAAAGGTCCACCGCAAAGCCCAGGTCCATGAGATAAAGCCACGCCCGCGCGGGTTCCCCCTCCTCGACGGGCTCATCGCCCCCGTCCGCCACGGGGTCGTCCTGCGTTTGCGTGATCTCGAAGGCCCGGAAGGGGCAGCCCGCCAGGGTCACGTTCTCCCAGGGTCCCATCTCGTAGACCTCGCGGACCTCGAATGGCTCACCCTCCCCCAGGTAGCGGACGCGGGGGAACGTGAACCGCGACTCGGGCGAGGGATGGGGCAGCTTGGAGCCGATGACCCCGTAATCGATCGAACCCTGCGCCTCGCCGGCGCTGCCCTCGAGGGTTTCCAGATCAAAGAACCCCCAGGCCATCGCCTGGGTGACGTGCCCACCGTCCGGCCGGTCCGTCCGAACCCGCAGGACGACAGGATCGGCGGTCGCCCGGACGGTCGTGGCAACGCCGTCGGCCCGTGTCACGCGGATGCCGGCCACGAGGTCCGCCGCAGAGGGACAAGGGGCCGCCCAGGCGGGGGCCGCGGCCAGGGCCATCGCAAGAAGGCCGAGGAATTTGCTGGAAAGGGTCATGGGGCCGTCCGATCGGTCAGAACAGGAAGTAACGCTGCGCCATCGGCAGACGGTCCAGCGGCTCGCAGGTCAGCAGCTCCCCGTCGGCGCGCACCTCGTAGGTTTCGGGGTTCACCTCGACCTTGGGCAGCGCATCGTTGAGCTTGAGGTCCGCCTTGGACAGGCCCCGCGTGTTCCGCACCGCGACGGTGTCCTTGGCCAGCCCCAGCGTCCGCCCGATGCCCGCGTCATGCCCCACGGCCGAGACGAAGGTCACCGCGCTCCGCTCCACGCTGCGGCCGTAGGCGCCCCACATGGGACGCGAATAGACCGGCTGCGGCGTGGGGATCGAGGCGTTGGGGTCGCCCATCTGCGCCGACACGATGGTGCCGCCGATCAGCACCATCTCGGGCTTCACGCCGAAGAAGGTGGGGCTCCAGATCACGAGGTCGGCGCGCTTGCCCTCCTCCACCGACCCAGTCTCGTGCGCGATCCCGTGCGCGAGCGCCGGGTTGATCGTGTACTTGGCCACGTAGCGGCGAGCGCGGAAGTTGTCGTTCGCGCCCGTTTCCTCGGCCAGCCGCCCGCGCTGCACCCTCAACTTGTGCGCCGTCTGCCAGGTCCGCGTGATGACCTCGCCCACCCGGCCCATCGCCTGGCTGTCCGAGGCGATGATGCTGAACGCCCCCATGTCGTGCAGGATGTCCTCGGCCGCGATGGTCTCGCGCCGGATGCGGCTCTCGGCAAAGGCCACGTCCTCGGGGATCGACTTGTCGAGGTGGTGGCAGACCATGAGCATGTCGAGATGCTCGTCCACCGTGTTCACCGTGAAGGGCCGCGTGGGGTTGGTGGACGCCGGCAGCACGAAGGACTCGCCGCAGATCTTGATGATGTCGGGCGCGTGCCCCCCGCCCGCGCCTTCGGTGTGGAAGGCATGGATGGTGCGGCCCTTGATCGCCGCCACCGTGTTCTCCACGAACCCGGATTCGTTCAGCGTGTCGGTGTGGATCATCACCTGCACGTCGAGGTCGTCCGCCACGGTCAGGCAGGTGTCGATGGCCTTGGGCGTCGTCCCCCAGTCCTCATGGAGCTTGAGGCAGGCCGCCCCGGCCATGACCTGCTCCTCCAGTGCCAGCGGCAGCGAGGCGTTGCCCTTGCCCGCGAACATCAGGTTCATCGGAAAGGCATCGGCGGCCATCATCATGCGCCCCAGATGCCACGGCCCCGGCGTGCAGGTGGTGGCCAGGGTACCATGCGCCGGGCCGGTGCCGCCGCCGATCATGGTGGTCAGCCCGGAATGCAGCGCGTCGTCGATCTGCTGGGGGCAGATGAAGTGGATGTGGCTGTCGATCCCCCCGGCGGTGACGATGCGCCCCTCGCCGGCGATGGCCTCGGTCCCGGGGCCCACGATGATGTCCACGCCGGGCTGGGTGTCGGGGTTGCCCGCCTTGCCGATCTTGTGGATGCGCCCGTCCTTGAGCCCGATGTCCGCCTTGTAGATGCCGGACCAGTCCAGGATCAGGGCGTTGGTGATGACGGTGTCCACCGCCCCTTCGGCCCGCCCGCGCTGCGACTGCCCCATGCCATCGCGGATCACCTTGCCGCCCCCGAACTTCACCTCCTCGCCATAGGTGGTCAGGTCCCGCTCCACCTCGATCCAAAGCTCGGTGTCCGCGAGCCGCACCTTGTCGCCCGTGGTGGGCCCGAACATGGCGGCGTAGTCGCGGCGGGAGATGATGGCAGGCATGGAGGACTCCGTAGGGTCGTGCGGGCCCACAAGGCCCCGGGTGGCCGGACTTGTCAAAGGCCCGGGCCGCCGGACCTCCGGGAAACCGCGTCACTCCTGACCTGTCGGCGGCAGAGCGCCTGCTTTTGAGGCAGGCGCCGAAATGCGGTCGGGAGGCCGCCTGAACTCAGGCGGCGCGCGCCTCCAGCCAGGCCAGGAGGCTGTCGTGCGCTCCGGTCTCCACCGCCATGGCCACCCGCCGGCCCACCGCGGCGCCGAACTTGTAGCCATGGCCCGAGCAGGACGACACCACGAGGCAGCGCCCCCGTGCGAGCGACGTGAACCGCTCGTCCGCGGTGAAGGTGTAGGCGCAGGTCACGACGCTTGCGACGCGGTAATCGTCCAGCCGTGCCATGGGCGGCGCGAAGTGGCGCAGGATCGCGCGTCCTTCGTCCGGCCAGGGCGCACGGTCCATGTCGGCGTCGGCGGACGGCACCTTGTGCCGGCCCGTGCCGAACTTCAGGCCACCGCCTCCGGTCGGCGGGATGATGTAGCCGTCGGTGTCCCCGCCCACGTCGAGGATCACCGGAGCGGCGTCCCAGGCCGCCTTGAGATCCGCCGGAGGCTCCAGGTAGGCCAGCGCCGTCCGATAGGTGCTAAGCCGCCCGGCCAGGTCCGGAAACAGCTTCGTCACCCAGGCGCCCGCCGTGACGACGACCCGATCCGCATGGAGAGGCTCGCCCTCGGCCAGAAGGACTTCGCCCCGCTCGGCGTTCACGGCCGTGACGCGCACGCCGTCCCGGATCTCCGCGCCGTTGGCGCGCAGCCAGGCGGCCAGGTCCGAGGCGATGCGGCGGCAATGCAGCGCGCCGCCCTCGGGCGACAGGATGGCATAACGGAACGTCCCGGGCTCGAGGAACGGCCAGCGGGCCGCCGCCTCGGCCGGATCGAAGACCTCGAAGGGCCACCCTCCCTCGCGCAGGCCGTCGCGGTAATCCTCCGCCTCGTCCCCCGGCTCGCGGGAGATGCACATGAACCCGCGATGGTCGTAATGGGTCGTGCCCAGGTCGCCCCACATCTCGTCCCAGGCCTCATAGGCCTCGGTGATCATGCGGCCGTAGCCGTTCCCGCGCCCATAGGCCCGCCGGATGATCCGGTGATGATCGCCCGAGGCGGCGAGCGGATTGGGCACGGGCCCCTGCTCGAGCAGAGTCACGCGGTGGCCGCGCTTGGTCAGCGCCCAAGCCGAGGACAGGCCGGCGATTCCGGCCCCGACGACGATCACCTTCACGACGGATCCTTTCCGGGGAACGCTGGGCTCAGGAGAGCGGCGGACGCTTGGGCTTGGTCAGCCGCTTCACGTTCGACGAGGTCCGGCGCTTGATGGGACGGATCGCCGCCGCGGCGATCTGGTCGGGCGACTTGCCCGCCATGGCCGCGGCCCCGGCGGCCACCGCGGCTTTGGCGAAAGCCGGGGCCTTTTCGCTGACCATGGTGTGATTCTCGCGCTTCGAGGCCGGCAGAAGGCCCATCATGCCCCACATCCGGAGCGTCACGACGGTCTGCGCCTGCGCCATCATCGACCAGAACGCGAAGGCGGACCTCCAAGGCTGGTATGAATTCATCTCATTCCCCTGCATAGTCCCGAAGCATGTCGGTGCGGTCGCGCGTCAGCCCTTCCAGGCATCCGTAATACACCATCGGATAGGCCGACCCCAACTCGATGTACCGGCTCTGCGCCAGGCAGGCGGGATCCCGATAGGCGACCCAGGCGCGCTGCGCGTCGCGCAGGGTGGCTTCCGCATCCGGCGTGGCCCCGGTCTTGCACGCATCCCGGTCGAAGACCCGCGCCCGCGCCACGGCGGCCTGATAGGCACCGTTCAGGTCGGCGTCGGCCGCCTGCCAGGAATCCACGGCACAGGCGTTGAGATCGGCCTGGGTGATGAGCGTGCTGCAATCCGCCTCCTGCGCCGCCGCCGGCGCGGCGAGAAGGACCAGCGCCGCCGCGAACGATCTCACAGGCGGCCCCCGACCTGCCCGTTGAAGCCATGGACCACCCGCTCGCCCGCATAAGGGATGAGCGAAACCTCGCGCCGCTGCCCCGGCTCGAACCGCACGGCGGTCCCGGCCGCGATGTCGAGCCGCATCCCCCGTGCCGCCGCCCGGTCGAAGTCCAGGGCCGGGTTCGTCTCGGCAAAATGGTAATGCGATCCCACCTGCACGGGACGGTCGCCGGTGTTGGCCACCATCAGCGTGATCGCCTCGCGGCCCTGGTTCAGCACGAGGTCGCCCTCGGCGGTCACGATCTCTCCGGGGATCATCGGCGGGCTCCTTCAGCGGATCGGGTTGTGCACGGTCACGAGCTTCGTGCCGTCGGGAAAGGTCGCCTCGACCTGGACCTCGTGGATCATCTCGGCCACGCCTTCCATGACCTGGCCGCGCGTGACGACCTGCGCCCCCGCTTCCATCATGTCGGCGACGGAGCGGCCGTCCCGCGCCCCCTCGACCACCGCATCGGTGATGAGCGCGATCGCCTCGGGGTGGTTCAGCTTGACGCCGCGCGCCAGGCGCTTCCGTGCGACCTCGGCCGCCATGGAAATGAGAAGCTTGTCCTTCTCGCGGGGGGTGAGCTGCATCAGAGTTTCCAGACTTTAGGGAGGGCCGCGCCCGTCAGGCGCAGGATGATGGGAACCAGCACGCTTCGCAAGGCGAAGCCATCCGGTGCCACCATCCGCACGAACAGCAGCCCGTCTTCGATCAGGCTCGCGCCGCCGCTGCCCGGCAAAAGGGCACGCACGGCCGCAAGGTGCCCCCCGGCCGCGTCGCCCGCGAACAGCAGCGAGGCCATCGCCCGCCCGCCCGCCGCGACGCCCGGCCGATCCAGCGTGGCGGCCATGTCCTCCTCGATCCGCAGGACGTCGGCGAACAGGAGCCGTCCGTCCCTCCGCACCTCCCAGCGGTCGCGCAGGCGGCCGCTCCGGACCTGCTCCCCGCGGGCCAGCCGCCCGAAGATCAGCGGCTCCACAAGGAGCGCCGTCGCCCCGGGCGCGAGATCGACGGACAGCCTGCGGTCGAGCCGCGCGCCGTCGAAAAGGATGGTCTCCTGCGGGAGCCAGTCGATCCGGGCGCCCTCGCCCGCCCCGAGCCGCGCCTCGACCCGGGCGGGCGGATCGCCGGCGGCGCGGTAGGCCCGTTCGGCCGCCTGCGTCGTGAGGAGGAGCCGCGCCTCGGCCTCGGCTGTCGCCTCCAGGCTCATGCGGTCGCCGCTGGTCAGCCCACCCGCGGTGTTGAGCGTGACCATTTCCAGCGCCTCGCCTCCGGACCGGGGGAACAGCGCCTTGAGCGACCCCTGCTGCCTCAGATGCCGAAGCCGCATGACCGGTCCGTCGCGCCGGACGGTCACGGCCACCTCCCCCCTCGCGCGCGGAGGCTGGGGGGGGCTGGGCAGGCGGGCGGTCAGGTCCGGGGCATCCATGCGGCCCTTATGCCCGAAGCTCCGCGCCAAGGGCCAGCGCTGCGGCGCAGCACCCGGACATCGACCGCAGGAAGGTCACAGTCTCAGGCGGTCACGTCCGGCGCGGGGAGCACCTGGACGCCGTCGATCTTCCAGCCTTCGGGCAGCTCGATCATGTCGTAATCGAGGATCCAGGCCCGGCCCTCGGCGTCGTCCACCATGACCTTCTGGTGCAGCTCGCCACCCTCGTCGCGCAGTTCGAGGAAATCCGCGTCGCTGTTGGTCCAGACCATCGGATAGCCCTGCTCGACCATGCGGCCGAAGTTCTCGGGCGTGCCGAAGATTCCCTGGATCGAGGGACTCGCGTGGCCCCAGGCGCCCTGGACGTCGCGCGCGTTGAAGTCGGCCAGCTGGTCCGTGATGACCGCCTCGATGGCGGCGCGGTCGGCGTCGTCCTGCGCGGCGGCCGCGAACGGCAGGGTCATCAGGGCCAGGGTGATCAGGGGGCGCATGGCGGTGTCCTCCGGTTGGGGCGCTGTCACTTGTCTGACACGACCGGGACCGCAAATAAGTTTCACGACCAACGCGCCATTCGGACCCTTCATGCCCTACGCCATCCTGCCCGAGGACGAATCCGTCCAAGCGGCCCTGCGCCGCATCGCCCGCGAGGAGGCCGAGGGCGCGCTGGCCCAGGTGCGCGGCGACGGCGACCTGGGGCCTCGCGTCCACGCGATGCGCAAGACGGTCAAGAAGCTGCGGGGCCTGCTGCGTCTCGTCCGCCCCGTCTTTCCGCACGCCGGCGCCGAGAACGCGGTGCTGCGCGACGCCGGGCGCGGGCTGTCGGCCCTTCGTGACGCCGCCGTGCAGTTGTCCACCGCCGAACGGCTGACCGAGCCCCTGCCGGACGACCGCCGGACGGCCCTGCTGGCCCCGTTCCGCGAGGCGGCCCGTCATCACGACGCCCGCGCCGAGGCCGAGATGCTGCCCCCGTTCGCCGACGCGATGTCCTCGCTCGTCAGCCGGAGCGAGGGCTGGCGCCTGAAGAAGGAGGGCTGGGACGCGCTCGAGCCGGGGCTGGTCCAGACCTGGGAGGCCGCGCGCAAGGCCATGAAGGCCGCCCGCCGCGACCCCGATCCCGAGGCGCTCCATGAATGGCGCAAGAGGACCAAGGACCACTGGTATCAGGCCCGCCTCCTCCGCCATCTCTGGGCCGGGATGATGGATCCCCATATCTCGGCCGCCGACGACCTGGGCGAGATGCTGGGCCAGGTGAACGACCTGGCCGTGTTCCGCGAACGGCTCGACGCGGCGGACCTGTCCCCCGCCCTGCGGTCCGAGGCGCAGGACCTGGCCACCGTCCGTCATGCGGAGCTGATGGCCCAGGTGGTCCCGCTGGGGCGCCGCCTGTTCGCCGGCGACGCCGAGGGCCTCACGCGCCGCTGGGGCACGTGGTGGTCCCTTCGGGGATCGGCCTGACCCGGTCCCGCCAAGGGTCCCCCTTCCGGGCGACCCCGGGACGGGCTCAGGCCGCCTGCTCGGCCCCGAGGCGGCCGTCGATCAGCCGGATCGTCTCGTCGACCCCGTAGAGCGCGATGAAGCCCCCGAAGCGAGGCCCGTCCGAGGCGCCGAGCAGGACCTCGTAGAGCCCCTTGAACCAGTCCCGCAGCGGCTGGAACTGGTGCTCGTTCCCGACGGCGAAGACGACGGTCTGGAGCGCCTCCGCGTCGGCGGGTCCGTCCCAGGCGCGCAGCCGGTTCGCCAGATCCTCCATCGCCGCGCGTTCCTTCTCGGAAGGCGCCCGGAAGACCCGCGTGGGCTTCACATGGTTCTGGAAGTAGCGCACGGCATGGCCTGCCGCCGCGTCCAGTCCCGGATGCGTCTCGGGCGAGGCCTCGGGCGCGTAGCGGCGCAGGTACTTCCACAGCGTCTCCTTCTCCTCGGCTCCGGCGACCGAAGCGAGGTTGAGGAGCATCGCGAAGGGCACCACCATGTCCGAGGCGGGCGGGTTGCCGCCATGGATGTGCCAGACCGCGTTCTGGAGCTTTCCGGCCTCGTCCTGCGCGGGGTAGGCGCGCAGCGACTGGTGATACTCGTCCACGTTCTTGGGAATGACGTCCCAGTGCAGCCGCTTCGCCGTCTTGGGCTTCTGGTACATAAAATAGGACAGCGACTCCGTCGCCGCGTATTCCAGCCACTCGTCGATGGTCAGGCCGTTGCCCTTGGACTTGGAGATCTTGCCCCCCACCTCGTCCAGGAACAGCTCATAGACCATGTGGTTGGGCGCACGGCCTCCCAGCACCTCGCAGATGCCGTCATAGATCGGCGTGTTGGTGGAATGGTCCTTGCCGTACATCTCGAAGTCCACGCCCAGCGCCGCCCAGCGCGCGCCAAAGTCGGGCTTCCATTGCAGCTTCACATGCCCGCCCGTCACCGGCAGCGTCCAGTCCCGCCCCGATCCGTCGTCGAAGGTGATGGTGCCCTCCTTGGCGTTCACCTCCTTCAGCGGGACGTAAAGCACGCGGCCCGTCTCCGGATGGATCGGCAGGAAGCAGGAATAGGTCTGCTGCCGCTCCTCGCGCAGGGAGGCCAGCATGATCTCCATGATCGCGTCGTACCGCTCCGCCGCCTTCAGGAGCGTCTCGTCGAAGGCGCCCGAACGGTAGAAGTCGGTGGCCGAGACGAACTCGTACTGGAACCCGAAGGTGTCCAGGAACCGCCGCAGCATCGCGTTGTTGTGGTGGCCAAAGCTCGGATATTCCCCGAACGGGTCCGGCACCGTGGTCAGCGGCTCCTGCAGGTGCAGGCGCAGCATCTCCAGGTTCGGCACGTTCTCCGGCACCTTCCGCATCCCGTCGAGGTCGTCCGAGAACACCACGAGCCGCGTGGGAATGTCCGAGATCACCTCGAAGGCGCGGCGGATCATGGTCGTCCGCAGCACCTCGCCGAAGGTGCCGATATGCGGCAGGCCCGATGGCCCGTAGCCCGTCTCGAACAGCACATGGTCCTTGGGCGGGCCGCTCTCGACCCGTTTGAGCAGCGCGCGCGCCTCCTCGAAGGGCCAGGCCTTGGACACCATCGCCGCGTCGCGGAGAGAGGACATGAGTTGCGCTCCTTGAATGAACGGGGGCCTCCCTATTGCCGGGGTGGCCCGGCGTCAATAAACCTGACCCCGATCCCAGAAAGGCCCCCCATGCCCGAGAACACCATCCTTTCCCCTCAGGACGCGCTTGTGGCGATCATGCTCGCCGTGTCCGTGGCCGACGGGAGCATCCGCACGGCCGAGCTCGTGCAGATCACCAACCTCATCGAGAACCTTCCCGTCTTCGCCCAGTACGACCAGGCCAAGCTTCAGGATATGGGTCCGATGATGATGCGCCTGATGAACGAGGACGACGGGCTCGACCGGCTCTTCGAGCTGGTCCACCGCTACCTGCCCGAACGTCTCTGGGAAACGGCCTACGCCCTGGCCTGCGACGTCGCCGCCGCCGACGGCTTCATCACCGGTCCCGAAGGGCAGATCCTCGAGGAGATCCGCGAGGAGCTCGACATCGACCGTCTCCACGCCGCCGCCATCGAACGGGGCGCCCGGGCGCGTTTCCAGACGATCTGACAGGGTCCGCTGCCCGGTCCCGGGCGGCGGCCGTCGCGGCCCCTCAGGCGGCCGAAAGACCCCACCGCTGGAGGAGCACCTGTTGCAGCCTCCGCGACCGGGCCAGGAAGTCGCGGCTCCCTTCGGGGATCTCGTCCTGCGATCCGGCGGCCGCGGCACGCGCCTCCAGATCCGCCGAGAAGTAGGCAAAGGCCAGATCCGTTCCGGCCAGCGTCCGTTCGTAGCCCGCCAGCGCCGAGGCAAAGTTCAGCGTCCCCGTCTTGGCCCGCACGAGGCCCGGCGGCATGGCGAGCGGGTCGCCCCCCGAATCCGTCAGGGCGATGTTCCTGAGCAGGGGCCGGAGCCGCTCCATCACCCCCCGCGCGGCCAGCGCCACCGCCATCTCCTGCGCCGAGACGCGGCTTTCGCTGCCCAGGCCGGAATGGTCCACCAGATGCACCCGGGCGCCCGTGGCGTCGCGCAGCCAGCGTGTCATGGCCCTGGCGGATTCGGCCGGCGTCGTCGGGGCGAGGCCCCGCGCCAGGCTCGCCGCGAGGCCCACCACCTCGGCGGTGAGGTTGGTCGAATGCAGGAGCATCCGCCGCAGCACGTCCTCCAGGGGGTCGCTCTCGATGCGGGCGATCTCGGTCGCCCCGGCGGGCAGGGTCGCGATGACCTCCGGCGCCGGCAGCACCAGCCCCTGCTCGTTGGCGAGCCCCACGAAGGCCTGCCCGGCGTACATTGCCGGGCTCCGCACTGGCAGCCATCGGCTCCCCGCCGCGCCAAGCTGGTCGCGCGCCACGGTCCACAGGTCCGCCGCCCCCGCGCGGGTGTAGGTGTAGACAGGCAAGGTCCGGGGCTCCACGCGCATCTGCGCGATGGTCACGTCCGGGCGATGGTTGTCGCCCAGCGCCTCCATCCGGACGCGGTAGTCCGCGCCCGCCCGCTCCCATTCGAAATAGACCCGGTTGAAGTTGAGGTTCAGGCCCGAGATGGCGGGGTTGTAGTCGAGATGCGGCAGCTGCTCGGTCGAGATCTCGCGAAGCTCGGGCAGAGCGCCGCCCCAGACGCGGAAGCCGCCGACCTCGGTGAGGCCCGCATCCCTGAGCGCGACCGCAAGCTCGGCGAGCCGGTCGGTGGTGAGCTCCGGGTCCCCTCCCCCGGCCAGGATCAGGTCCCCCTGCAGGCGCCCGTCCACCACCGGCCCCGACGCGAGCAGGCGCGTCGCGAACCGATGCTCGAGCCCCAGGGCATCGAGAGCATAAAGCGTCGTCAGCGACTTGGTGACGGAGGCGGGCGGGAACGCCGCCTGCGCGTCCTGCGACGCCACCATGGTCCCGTCGCGCATGTTCACCAGCGCCACGGCGACCTGCCCCTCCAGCCCCGCGTCTTGGATAAGGGCCTCGATCTCCTGCCGGGCGATCGGCCGCGCCTCGGGCGGGCCGAGGAGTGCGGCGGGCGTCTCGTCCTCGACGGCCCCCCGCAGCAAGGGCCGGGGAACCGCGGACGGTGCCTCGGCGGCGGCCAGCCCGGCGACGGCCGACAGCCCCCCCGCCAGTAGCCCGCGCCGCGTGATCCTGCCCCGTGCCAACATGCCCCAGCATCCCCCGTTCCAGGTCCGGCGGACGTTAGCGGGGCCTTGCGGCGGCGCAAGGGGCGGCGGGGCGAACGCGTTCAAGGCTTCGGGAAGCCTGCGTCATCGCGTCCAGCCACCCTGGGCGCGGATGGCCGAAGACGACAGGGGGACCAGCGGCAGGTTCAGCGCCACCCAGGCCGGGGGCTCGCGCCGGGCGAGCAGCCGCGCGTCGCGCTCGTTGATCTGCGCCCCGCGAAAGGCGCGGGCCGCCGGGGCGAACCGGGCGGACAGCCGCGCCCCGGGCCGCGCCAGCACCGCGACCGGGACCTCGGCCATGATCTTGCGCCAGTCGCGCCAGCGGTGGAACTGGGCCAGGTTGTCCGATCCCATCAGCCAGACGAAGGTCACGTGGGGATAGCGGGCGGCCAGCCGCTCCAGGGTCTCGGCGGTGTAGCGCGTGCCGATCCGCGCCTCGAGGTCGGTGACCTTCACGCGCGGGTTCCGGACCAGCGCCCGCGCGGCCGCGATGCGGCGGGCCATGGGCGCGGGTCCTTCGCGCTTGAGCGGGTTGCCCGGGCTGACCAGCCACCACACCCAATCAAGGCCCAGCCGCTGGATCGCCTCCTCGGTGATCCGCAGGTGCCCGGCATGGGGCGGGTCGAACGAGCCGCCGAGCAGCCCAACGACCTGCCCCCGCCCCGCGAAGGGCGCGCCTGGCCCCATCAGGGCGCGAACCGCATGAAGGCGAAGCGGCGGGAATCCGGCGCCCAGCAGGGCACGTTCATCGTCCCCTGCCCGCCAAACAGCGGCAGAAGCTCCCGGCTTTCGCCGCCCTCCTGCGGCAGGAGGCGCAGCGTCACGTTCAGGCCGGCCGGATGCCCCCGGGTGCCGGGTGGATAGGCGATGTAGACGACGTGCCGTCCATCCGGCGAAGGATGCGGGAACCAGTCCACCGTCTCGCCGCCGGTCATCCGCTCGCGGTCCGACCCGTCGGGCCGGATCCGCCAAAGGTCCACGCGGCCGTCCTTTTCGCCGTTGAACCAGATCCAGCGGCCGTCGGCGGAATAGTCCGGCCCGTCGATGTGGTCGAAGTCGTCCGCCACGCAGACCTCGTCCGACCCGTCCAGCGCGCAGGTGTAGAGCGAGACCGGGGCCCCGTCGCGGCGCACCCCCGCATAGGCCAGCCGCTGCCCGTCGGGCGACCAGGAATGCCACCAGGACGGCACCTTTTCGGTGACGCGCACGGGCTCACCGCCGGTGATGGGCATGCAGTAGATGCAGGATTTCTCGGTCTCGGTCTTGCCCGAGATCGCCAGCGTCCGACCGTCCGGCGACAGGCCGTGGTCGTTGTTCAGCTGGCCGATCCGGCCGGTCGGGAACGGCTCCAGCCGGGGCTCGTCGAGGGGGACGCGCCACAGCCGCCCGTCGCCGTTGACCAGCAGGAACCCGTCCGGATGCCAGTTCGGGGCCTCGATGATCCCGTCATGGGTCAGGATCACCGACGTGTCCCCGGTCGCGATGTCGTGGATGCAAAGTTCGCTGCGCATGGTCACTCCCCCGGCCAGTATCCGAAGCGGCGGAAGCGCGCTTCCCGGCCCTGCCCCGACGTATCCATGGCGAACATCCCCACGAAGGCGCCTGTGAAGGAGCCATGCTCGCCGCGCCCGCCTTCGTCCGAGATGACGGCCGCGTTCAGGTCCGGCCCCAGCGGCCGCCAGTCGCCGCCCTGCCGCCAAAGGAACCGCTGCGTGGCCCCGGTCACCTCGACCCGCAGCTCCACGGGACCCGGCGCGACCGGGACGGGCTCGGCGGGATAGGTCAGGCGCCCCTCGGGCCAGTCCCCCGGGCAGGACAGGATCGTCAAAACCGGCTGGTCCCCTTCCCGCGTCAGGACCGCCGCATGAAGCTTGTGGCGGTTGTAGTAGGTCACGAGCCCCGCCGCCTGCTGGTAGGTCCGGGGGTCGAACTCCAGCGCCGTCTCGGCGGCATAGGTCAGGTGCTCCTGCCTCCGCGCGACCAGCGACTGCTCGTACCAGCTCCCCAGGCTTTCGCGGCCGACCAGCACCAGCGCCCCGGCCTCGCAGCGGAACAGCCGCTCGGGATGCGGGGTCCGGAGCCACTGGAACTCCGGCGGCAGGGCGTCCCAGGATTCGCGGACCACGGGCGCGGCGGGCCGGGGCTCCGCCGCGACGGGCGAGGGCACCTCCTCCCGCGGGACGGTGCCGCCCTCGGCCAGCCAAAGCCAGCCGTCGCGCCAGACCACCTCCTCCAGCCCCGTCTCGCGGCCAAGGGGGCAGTAGCGCCCGGTCCCGTCCGGCCCCGCGATGGGACGGCCCATCAGGAAGGAATGGTAATGGCGGCCCCAGTGGGTCTCCACGTACTGGCCGTGCCCGGCCCGCTGGATGGGGCCGCCGGTGCCCTGGGTGGTGATGACGTGCTTCTGCGGATGCGTCTCGTAGGGGCCGCGGATGTCCCGCGACCGCGCCAGGGTGACGGCATGATCGTAGCCCGTGCCCCCTTCGGCGGTGGTCAGGTAGTACCACCCGTCCCGCTTGAAGAGGTGGGGCGCCTCGGTGAGCCCTCGGTCCGTCCCCGCATAGAGGATCGTGGCCTCTCCGGTCAGCCCCTTCTCGGGCGACCATTCCTGCAACAGGATGCCGTCGAAGGCGTCGTTCGCCGGGTTGCAGCCCGATCCCGGACCCCGGTGGTTCCAGCGCATGTTGACGAACCACCTGCGCCCGTCGTCGTCATGGAACAGCGACGGGTCGAAGCCCGAGGAGTTGACGTACCACGGGTCCGACCAGGCCCCGTCGATGGTCGCGCAGGACGTGATGTAGTTGTGCGCGTCCTTGAAGGCCCCGTCGAACCGCTTCACGTCCGTATAGACGAGCCAGAACCGGTCCCCGTCGTGGGACAGGCAGGGCGCCCAGACCCCGCAGGAATCGGGCGCCCCCCGCATGTCGAGGAGCCCCGCCCGGGCCAGCGGCCGCGCCACCAGCCGCCAGTTCACGAGATCGCGCGAATGATGGATCTGCACCCCCGGGTACCATTCGAAGGTCGAGGTGGCGAGGTAGTAGTCCTCGCCGACCCGGCAGAACGACGGGTCCGGGTTGAAGCCCGGCAGCACGGGATTGCGGATCATCCCCGGCTCACATCACCGTCTCGGAGGAACGCGCCCAAAGGTTGATGTCCTCCTCCCGCGCGAAACGGTCGATCTCGGCCAGCTCCTCGGGCGTGAACTCCAGGTTCTCGACCGCCTTGGCGCAGTCCTCGACCTGGCTCGGGCGCGAGGCGCCGATCAGGGCGCTGGTGATGCCGCCCTCGCGCAGGACCCAGGCCAGCGCCATCTGCGCCAGCGTCTGCCCGCGCCGCTGCGCGATGCTGTCGAGGTTGCGCAGGTTCTCGATGACCCCCGGCGCCAGGAGGCGGGGATCGAGGCTCTTGTCCTGCATGGCGCGGCTGTCCTGCGGCACGCCGTTCAGGTACTTGGCGGTCAGCATCCCCTGCGCGAGCGGCGTGAACGCGATCGAGCCCACGCCCAGGTCCCGAAGCGTGTCCTTGAGGCCGTCCTTCTCCACCCAGCGGTTCAGCATGTTGTAGCTGGGCTGGTGGATGACCAGCGGCGTCCCCAGGTCCCTGAGGATCGCGTGCGCAGCCTTCGTCCGCTCCGAGTTGTAGCTGCTGATGCCCACGTAGAGCGCCTTGCCCGACCGCACGATCTGGTCCAGCGCGCCCATCGTTTCCTCCAGCGGCGTGTCGGGGTCGAGCCGGTGGGAGTAGAAGATGTCCACGTAGTCCAGCCCCATCCGCTTCAGCGACTGGTCGCACGAGGCGATCAGGTACTTGCGGCTGCCCCATTCGCCGTAGGGGCCGTTCCACATGTGGTAGCCCGCCTTCGAGGAGATGATGAGCTCGTCCCGAAGCCCGTGGAAGTCGGACTTGAGGATCTCGCCGAAGGCCTCCTCGGCGCTGCCGGGGGGCGGGCCGTAGTTGTTGGCCAGGTCGAAATGCGTGATCCCGTAGTCGAAGGCCGTCCGCAGGATGTCGCGCTTGGTCTGGTGCGGCGTGTCGTGGCCGAAGTTGTGCCACAGCCCCAGCGAGATCGCGGGCAGCATCAGGCCCGACCGGCCGCAGCGGTTGTACACCATGCGGGAATAACGATCCTCGCGCGGATGATAGGTCATGCAATGTCCTCCTCACGTCGGCGCGATGTGGCCACAGCCGCGCCGCGCCGTCCAGAGGAGCCGTGGGCTCCTATTCCGCCACCAGGGGCGTGACGCGGACGTCACCGGGCGCCTGGGTCGGGGGGCTGTCCTCGCGGGCCTCGGCCTGGGTGCGGTAGGGCGCGCTGTCCAGCGCCGGGCCGGTCGTCGCCTTCTGCGGCGCCTCGTCCGGCTTGGTGCCCGGGTCGCCCGACAGGAAGCTGCCCAGCGTCTGCAGGCTGTCCACGTTGTCGCAGACCGCCTTGACCACCACCAGGAACGGCACCGCCAGGATTGCCCCCGCCACGCCCCAGAGCCAGGTCCAGAAGGCCAGCATGATGAGCTGCGCCACCTGGTTCAGCTCCAGCCGCCGCCCGACCAGGATGGGCGTGACGACGTTGCTTTCGAGCCCCGACAGGATGATGAGCGCAAGCGGCGGCAGAGCGGCGTCCCAGAGGCTGTCGAAGGTGACAAGGGACACCGCCCCGACCAGCCCCACCGTCAGCAGGTTGCCCACGAAGGGGATGTAGTTCAGCAGGAAGGTCATGAGCCCCCAGACCGCCGCCATGGGCATGCCCAGCGCCCAGAGAGACAGCCCCGACAGGACGCCCAGCCCGATGTTGATGACGGTGATCGCGCCCAGATAGCGCGAGATCTGCCGCTCCACGTCGCGGATGATGGTCAGCGCCTTCTTCTTGTCCTTGAGCCGCGGCGCGGCCTCGACGATCCGCCGGTGGTAGAAGTCGCCCGAGGACAGCAGGAACAGCGTCAGCAGCAGCGCCGCCGCCAGCGACCCCGACGCCGAGGCGAGGCCGCTCACCGCCTGCGACACGAGTCCGGGCTCGCTGTCCACCACCGTCACGACCTCGGGCTCGGGCGGGACCTCGCCGCCGTTGGCCGCCGCGGCGGCTGCGTCGGTCACCTGCGTCGTCGCTTCCTGGATGGAGGACACGCGGTCCATGATGCCCGCGAACTTCTCGCGCACCTCCTGGGCGACCTGGGGGGCGTCCTCGACCATCTGCGTGACCGGGCCCGACAGGAAGTAGCCCAGCACGAACAGCGTGATGGCCAGCCCCGCCATCAGCGCCATGGCCGTGACGGCGCGCGGGATCCTCAGCCGCTCGCCCGCGCGGATCACCGGCAGCAGCGTGAGCGTGAGCACGATGGCCAGCACGATGGGCAGAAGTACGCTGCGGGCGAAGTAGACGGCGGTGAACAGCGCCATCAGGAATGTGAGCATCAGGACCCGGCGGATCCGTCGGAGCTCGACGTTGCTGTCCTCCGCGACCTCGAGCTGCTGCTCCTCGATATCGTCCTCGACCTCGTTGGCCAGGCTCTCGGCCATGCTTGCACCTCCCCGGGACTCTTCTTCGAACAATCGGGACGCACGGCAGGTTCCGGCGAGGGCCATGAACTCGCCCCGCCGGTTGTCCCGGGCCGGGGCCTTGGCTATGGAGGGGCAAAATCCGAACGCCGCGCCCGAGGAGAGCCCCCATGGCCAGCTATCAGTACGTCTACCACATGGACCAGGTGTCCAAGACCTATCCGGGCGGCAAGAAGGTCTTCGAGAACATCCGCCTGAACTTCCTGCCCGGCGTGAAGATCGGCGT
This sequence comes from Rubellimicrobium arenae, assembly GCF_017916275.1. Lineage (GTDB taxonomy): Bacteria > Pseudomonadota > Alphaproteobacteria > Rhodobacterales > Rhodobacteraceae > Rubellimicrobium > Rubellimicrobium arenae. The sequence continues at coordinate 128,938 of NZ_JAFMST010000001.1, read as the reverse complement.
GGTCGGCGTCAACGGCGCCGGGAAGTCCACCCTCCTCAAGCTGATGGCCGGCCTCGACAAGGACTTCCAGGGCGAGGCCTGGGCCGCCGAGGGCGCGCGCATCGGCTACCTGTCCCAGGAGCCGGTGCTGGACGACATGCTCAACGTCCGCGGCAACGTGATGGAGGGGGTCAAGGCCAAGCAGGCGATCCTCGACCGCTACAACGAACTGGCGATGGACTACTCCGACGAGACCGCCGACGAGATGGCCCGCCTCCAGGACCAGATCGACGCCGAGGGCCTGTGGGACCTCGACGCCCGCGTGGACATCGCCATGGAGGCGCTGCGCTGCCCGCCCGACGACGCCGACGTGCGCGACCTGTCCGGGGGCGAGCGTCGCCGCGTCGCGCTCTGCAAGCTCCTGCTCGAGGCGCCCGACATGCTGCTTCTCGACGAGCCCACCAACCACCTCGACGCCGAGACCATCGCCTGGCTCCAGAACCACCTGATCGAATACAAGGGCACGATCCTCTGCGTGACCCACGACCGCTACTTCCTGGATGACATCACGTCCTGGATCCTCGAGCTGGACCGCGGCCGCGGCGTCCCCTACGAGGGCAACTATTCCGCCTGGCTCGACCAGAAGGCCAAGCGCCTCCTGCAGGAGGCCCGCGAGGACAAGGCCAAACAGAAGACCCTCGAGCGCGAGCTCGCCTGGATCCGCCAGGGCGCGAAGGCCCGGCAGGCCAAGCAGAAGGCTCGGATCGACCGCTACAACGAGATGGCCAACCAGTCCGAGCGCGAGCGCATCGGCACCGCCCAGATCATCATCCCCAACGGCCCGCGCCTGGGGGGCAAGGTGATCGAGGTCGAGGGCCTCAAGAAGCACATGGGCGACAAGCTCCTCATCGAGGATCTGACCTTCTCCATCCCGCCTGGCGCCATCGTCGGCGTGATCGGCCCCAACGGCGCCGGCAAGACCACGCTCTTCCGGATGCTGACGGGCCAGGAGCAGCCCGACGCCGGGACGGTCAGCTTCGGCGACACCGTCAAGCTCGCCTACGTGGACCAGTCGCGCGACTCGCTCAACCCCGACGCCAACGTCTGGGAGGAGATCTCGGGCGGCGCCGAGATCATCGCGCTGGGCGACGCGACGGTGAACAGCCGCGTCTACTGCGGGGCCTTCAACTTCCGGGGGACCGACCAGCAGAAGAAGGTCGGGCTGCTGTCGGGCGGGGAGCGCAACCGCGTCCACATGGCCAAGCTGCTCAAGTCCGGCGGCAACGTCCTCCTCCTCGACGAACCGACCAACGACCTCGACGTCGAAACCCTCCGCGCCCTCGAGGATGCGCTGATGGACTTCGCCGGCTGCGCGGTGGTGATCTCGCACGACCGCTTCTTCCTCGACCGGATCTGCACCCACATCCTCGCCTTCGAGGGCGAGGCTCATGTGGAGTGGTTCCAGGGCGACTTCACCGCCTACGAAGAAGACAAGAAGCGCCGCCTCGGCGTCGATGCCCTCGAACCCAAGCGGCCGAAGTTCAAGAAGTTCGTCCGCTGACGCTTCGGGACTGCGCCGGGCCACCCCCGCCCTGGCGCAGTCCTCCCCCATGTTTCGACCGTCGCCCGCCGGGGCGGCCTGCCCTTTGATCCGGCGTTCTCCCGCGACCGCCGTCACGGGGGGAGCCGCGTCCCGGCGGACTGGTGCCAAGCAGCAGTCCCGTCACAGCAAGGACGCGCGACCGCCACAATCAAACCACATTCCCAACCATCTTGTGGCCTGCGATCAGTGTGGGGATGAAGATGGGTTTTGTTCTGTTGGCCAGCTTCCTCGGCATCATCGGGGCAATGATCGGCGTGATCGAGCTTGATCTGGGCTGGATGTCCGCGCTTGCGGTATGGTCCTTCGGCGGCACGCTCAGCGCGGCGCTTGCCGTCACCCTTGGCCAGCTGCGGGCGATGGAGAGCATCGCGAACAGGTCCCCGATCCGTCGCTGATCCGTCCGGCCGACCCTGGGCGTCGCCACGACGCCCTCGTCCCAGCCAGTGGTGGTTGCCGCAGCGGGTCGACGCCACGACGGCCCTGCCGGACGGCCTGCCGCGACACGGCCCGTTGACCGGGTCGCGGCTCGCGGTCGTCGGCCCGACAGGCTGGGATCCGGCAACCGCGCCCTAGCTCCTGGCCATGACGGCCCCCTCTCTCGCATCCCCGGCCGAGGTCGCCCGCCGCCGCGCGCGGCTCGGGGATCCCGCGAACGCGCCCCTGGCGGCCCATGTCCGCGCGCTCCGGACCCGACTGGAGGGTCTCGTGCCGGACATGGACCCCCTGGACGGAGGAACCGCGGCCCGCGTCCTGCTCCTCCTGGAAAAGCCCGGCCCGCAGGCCGCGCGGACGGGCTTCGTCTCCCGCGACAATCCCAGCCCGACCTCCGCCGCCATCCGGGCCTTCCTCGATCAGGCGGGCCTGGCGCGCCGCGACACGCTGATCTGGAACTCGATCCCGGCCTGGAACGGCACCATCCGGGTCACCGGCGCGGAACTGGCCCGAGGAGCGGCGGAGCTGCCGCCGCTGCTCTCGCTCCTGCCACGGCTCGACACCGTGATCCTGGTCGGTCGGCGGGCGCAGAGGCTGGAAGGGCTGCTTCCCGCGCCTCTCCGGGTGCTCGCCTCGGCGCATCCGTCGCCCCAGGTCCGCGCCGCCTTTCCCGACCGCTGGCGGGCCATCCCGGACATATGGGCTTCGGCGGCCACACCGCCCTGAGCTTGGCGCGGACCCGCCCTTGAATCGCCACAGTCAGATGATGCAGGTGCGCGCCGAACGCATGGCAGAATGCCGGCAGGGGACAGGATGGAAGCGGGCCACGATCGATGGCACGACCGGATTCGCTCGCCCGCACGAGACGCTTGTTTTTCGACTCCCCCCAAGGCATAGTCGTCACTGCGACGTTACCTTCAATCGACCACTGTCTCCGTTACGGCCCAGGGCATCGATCAGCACTGACGAGCCGGTCCGCTGCATCCCGCGAGCGGAGTGAACTTAATGGAGACCACGATGGCCACTGGCACCGTGAAATGGTTCAACACCACCAAGGGTTACGGCTTCATCGCCCCCGATGGCGGCAAGAAGGACGTGTTCGTCCACATCTCCGCCGTTGAGCGTTCGGGCCTGACCGGCCTCAAGGACAACCAGAAGGTCACCTTTGACATCGAATCCGGCCGCGACGGCCGCGAATCCGCTGTCAACCTTCAGCTGGCCTGAGCCGGGAGGCGGCGGGCGCAGATGACGCGCCTGGCCGCGTTTTCCCTCGTGGCGCTGGCGGCCCTTGCCGCCTGCGCCGCCCCCTATCCCGACATGACCGGCAACGCGCCCGGTCCCGACCCGTCCGAACGCATCGTGACCACCGGCCCGTTCCCCGGCGCCCGCCGCCACGACGTCGTCGAGGCGACCGCCACCGGGACGGAGCGCGCCTTCGTCACCGCGATCCTCACCGACCTCCAGCACCGCTCTTTCGCCGAGAACCGGGAGTTCTGCGGCTACATCGGGCTGGCCCCGGACGGCACCTGGATGTCCACTCCGATCCTGGGCGGCACCGAGGCGTCCTGCCCCCTGCCCCGGATCCCGCCCGAGATGCGGCTCGTGGCCTCGTTCCACACGCATTCGACCTACAGCCCGTATTATGCGTCGGAATGGCCGACCTCGCAGGATGTCGCCACCGACGCGATCGACGATATCGACGGCTACATCGCCACGCCGGGCGGGCGGCTCTGGCACGTGGACACGGACACGATGACGGTCCGCCAGCTCTGCGGGCGGGGCTGCCTGCCGCAGGACCCGAACTACATCGCCGCCGACGACGGCCCGCTGCGGCCGGTCATGAGCTACAACGACCTCCTGGCCTGGGAACAGTCCACCGGCGAGCCCTGGTACTAGGCCCGCCTCAGCGCGCCGCCTCCAGCAGCTCCAGCACCCGCGGACCCAGCTGGTCCACGATCCGCTCCACGCCCTCGGCATTGGGATGGATGCCGTCCGGCTGGAGATACCGGTCCCGCGCCTCGGCCAGCCCGGCGCCGTCTCTGCGCAGGCCCGCGAAGAAATCGGGCTCCACCATTACCCCGAACTCGCGCCCGAGCTCCGGGTACATCGCGTCGAACGCCGCCTCGTAGTCCGGCCCGTACTGCGACGATGCGTCGATCCCGACCAGCAGCACGGGGACGCTGCGGTCCCGCGCCGTCTGAAGGATCGCGCGGAGGTTCTCGCGGCTTTCGGCGGGGTCGATGCCCCGCAGGAAGTCGTTGCCCCCCAGCGCGACGATCATCGCGTCGGCGTCCTCGCCCAGCGCCCAGTCCAGGCGGGCCCGCCCTCCGGCCGTGGTGTCGCCCGACACGCCGGCGTTCCTGACCTCGACCTGCGCGCCGTGACCCTCCAGCCAGTCCGCCAGCCGGGGCACGAAGCCGTCCTCCGGGGCAAGGCCGTAACCCGCCGTCAGGCTGTCCCCCAGCGCGACCAGCGTGGCGGGCTCCTGCGCGGCGGCGGGCGAAGCGAGCAACACCGCGAGAGCGAGGTTGCGGATGCGCCGCCACCCTCCATATCCCAGCCGGAACGCACGCCGGACAGGAGACTCCATGACAGACCCCGCCCTTTCGCTGTCCGAGGCGCGGCTCACGCTGCGCGGCAATGCGGGCCCGGTGGAGATCCTTCGCGGCATCACGCTCGGCGTGGCGCAGGGCGAACGCGTGGGGCTCGTGGGTCCAAGCGGATCGGGCAAGTCGTCGCTCCTCATGCTCATGGGCGGCCTCGAACGGGCGACCGGGGGCGAGGTCCGCGCCCTGGGCCAGGACCTCACGCGGATGGACGAGGACGGGCTCGCCCGCTTCCGCCGTGAGAATATGGGAGTGGTCTTCCAGAGCTTCCACCTCATCCCGACCATGACCGCGCTCGAGAACGTGGCGACCCCGCTCGAACTGGCGGGGGTGCGCGACGCCTTCGGTCGCGCCCGGGCCGAGCTGGAGGCCGTGGGCCTCGCGGCCCGGGCCGACCATTATCCGTCGCAGATGTCCGGGGGCGAGCAGCAGCGCGTGGCCCTGGCCCGCGCTCTGGTCGGACGGCCCCGGCTCCTCCTCGCCGACGAGCCCACCGGCAACCTCGACGAGGCGAATGGCCAGGCCATCGTGGACCTGCTGTTCGGCCTGGGCGAACGGGCCGGCGCGACGCTGGTCCTCGTGACGCACGACGAACGGCTGGCCGGGCGCTGCGACCGGGTGGTCCGCCTCCGCGACGGACGCCTCGCCGAGGACCCTGCCGCCGCGCGGGCCGCCGAATGACCGTCGCCGCCCGCCTGGCCTGGCGCGAGCTGCGGGGCGGCCTCAAGGGCGGCCTGCGCGGGTTCCGCATCTTCCTGCTCTGCCTGCTCCTGGGCGTCGCGGCCATCGCCGCCGTGGGCACCGTCCGCACCGCCATCGAGGCCGGACTGGAGCGCGAGGGCGCGCGGCTCCTGGGCGGCGACGCCGAGGCCGAGCTGACCTACCGCTTCGCCACTCCGGAGGAGCGCGCCTGGCTCGAGTCCCGCGGCAGCCGCCTGTCCGAGGTCGTGGACTTCCGCAGCCTCGCGGTCGCCGACCCCGAGGGCCGGGCCGACCGGGCGCTGACCCAGGTCAAGGCGGTCGACGACCCTTATCCCCTGATCGGCGAGGTGGAGCTCGATCCGCCGATGCCGCTGGCGCAGGCGCTCGACGGGGGGGGCCTGCCGGGCCTCGTCATGGAGCGCGTGCTGGCCGACCGGCTCGGGCTGTCGGTCGGGGACAAGGTGCGGCTGGGGCGGCAGGACTTCACGCTGGCCGCGCTGATCCTGCGCTTTCCGGACAACTCCACCGCCGGCTTCGGGCTCGGCCCCAAGACCATCGTCCTCAGCGCCGATCTCGCCCAGTCCGGGCTCCTGGCCGAGGGCACGCTCTTCAACACCCTGTATCGGCTCGACCTGCCCCCGGACGCGGACCTCGACGCGCTCGCGCAGGAGGCGGCGACCTTGTGGCAGGACCGGGGGATGCGCTGGCGCGACGCGCGGGACGGCGCGGGCGGCACGCAGGAGGTGGTGGAGCGCCTGGGCCGGTTCCTCGTCCTCGTGGGCCTCTCGGGTCTGGCGGTGGGCGGCGTCGGCGTGTCCGCGGCGGTCGGCGCCTACCTTTCGGCCAAGACCGAGGTCATCGCCACCCTGCGGACGCTGGGCGCCTCCCGCGCGACGATCTTCGGGAGCTACTTCCTCCAGATCGGGACGCTCGGCCTTGCCGGCATCGCGCTGGGCCTGATGCTGGGCGTGGGCGGGCCCCTGCTCCTCGCGCCCTGGATCGAGGCGCAACTGCCCGTGCCCGCCGTATTCGGCCTCTACTGGGCTCCCCTGGGCGAGGCGCTGGTCTACGGCCTGCTCGCCATGCTGCTCTTCACGCTCTGGCCCCTGGCGCGCGCCGGGGACATCCGGGCCGCCACGCTGTTCCGCGATGCGCTCGCGGGCGGGGCCAGGCTGCCGCGCCTGCCCTACCTTCTGGCGACGGGCCTCATCCTCGCCACGCTCCTGGCGGTCGCCTCGTGGTTCCAGGGCTCTCCGGCGCTGACGCTCTGGACGGCGGCCGGGATCGCGGGGGCTCTGCTCCTTCTCGCGCTGTCGGCCACGCTGGCGCGGCGGCTCGCCCGACGCCTCTCGGGCCGGGCGCGGGGGCGGCCGGCGCTGCGGCTGGCGCTCGGGGCCATCGGCGCACATGGCGGCGAGGCGGTGCCCGTGGTCCTGTCCCTGGGGCTGGGGCTGTCGGTGCTGGCGACCGTCGGCCAGATCGACGGCAACCTGCGGCGCGCCATCTCCGGCGACCTCCCCGAGGTCGCGCCCTCCTACTTCGTCCTGGACATCCAGCCCGACCAGATCGACGACCTGCGCAGCCGCCTCGCCGCCCGCCCCGGCGTGGAGCGGGTCGAGGCCGCGCCCATGCTCCGCGGGCTGATCACCCAGATCAACGGCCGCCCCGCCGATGAGGTCGCCCATGGCCATTGGACGGTCAACGGTGACCGGGGCATCACCTATTCGGCCGCGCCGCCGCCCGGCACCACGATCACCGCGGGCGAATGGTGGCCCGAGGACTACGACGGCCCGCCCCTGGTGAGCTTTGCCGCCGAGGCCGGCGAGGAGATCGGGCTCAGGATCGGGGACACGCTCACGCTCAACGTGCTCGGACGCGACATCGACGCGACCATCGCCAACTTCCGCGAGGTCGATTTCCAAAGCGCCGGGCTGGGCTTCATCCTGTCCCTGAACCCGTCGGCCCTCGCCGGCGCGCCGCATAGCTGGATCGCCACGATCCACGCCACCGAGGCCGCCGAAGGCCCCCTGCTGCGCGACCTCGCCCAGGCCTATCCGAACATCACCGCGATCCGGATCCGCGACGCGGTCGAGGAGGTGCAGCGCATCATCGAGGGGGTCACCGCCGCGATCCGCGTGGCGGCGCTCGCCACCCTGGCGACCGGTCTCCTGGTCATCGTCGGGGCCGCCGCCGCCGGGGAACGGAGCCGCGCCTGGGAGGCCGCCATCCTCAAGACGCTGGGCGCGGAACGGCGGCTGATCCTCGGCAGCTTCGCCTTGCGCGCGGCCCTCTTGGGGCTGGCGGCGGGCGTGGTGGCCCTGGCGGCGGGCCTTCTGGGGGCCTGGGCGGTGATGCGCTTCGTGATGGACGCGGACTTCCGCGTCGTCTGGGGCAACGCGGTGGGCATCATCCTGGGCGGCACGCTGACGACGCTCCTCGCCGGCCTGGCCTTCGCCCTCCGTCCCCTCGCCGCCCGCCCCGCCCGGATCCTCCGCGCGCGGGAATAGAACGGGCCTAGACTCGGACCCGGTCCCGGACCCGGACCCCCACGGAACGTCGGCGCCCCCAGGGCGTTGGGGGCGGGCAACCAGCGCGGGGACGGACCATGCCTTCCGCCAGCACGGACCGGGACAGCGGACGGGCGATGCGGCGCGGCCTCATCGGCCGGTGCCCCAATTGCGGGCAGGGACGGCTCTTCGCCGGCTACCTGAGGATCTCGCCCACCTGCCCCGAATGCGGCGAGGAACTGGGCCGCTATCGCGCGGCGGACGGTCCGGCCTTCTTCACCATCAGCATCGTCGGGCTCCTGCTGGTGCCGATCCTGGGATGGAGCTTCGTCATCCTGCGCCCCGACCCGCTGGTTCTGGCCCTGATCCTGACGGTCTCGATCACCATCCTGACGCTGGTCGTGCTCCGGCTCGTGAAGGGGGCCTTCGTGGGCTACCTTTGGTCCATGCACGAGATGGACAAGGGCGCGTAGCCGCGCTCGAACCCGCAGGCCGGGGTCCGGGCGGGATCGCGGGCCCTCAGCCGGCCAGCGACGGCTTGACCTGCAGGAGCGGCAGCAGAGCCCCCATGTCCGGCCCGGCGTCGCGCCCGGTCACGAGGCGCCGCAGCGGCTGGAACAGGCCCTTGCCCTTGCGCCCCGTGCTGGCCTTGAGCCCGTTGGTCCATTCGCCCCAGGTCCCCTCGCCGTAGGGCGGCTCGCCCAGGGCGGCCAGCGCCTGACCGACGAACTCGCGGTCCTCCTCGGCGGCCACGCCCACGCCGCCCTGCGACAGCACGCGCCACCATTCGGCGATCTCGCTTTCCCGGGCGACGTTCTCGTGGAGGACCGTCCAGAAGGCCGCCTGCAGATGCTCCGGCACGCCCGCCCGGGCCAGCGCTGGCGCGATCGCGTCCAGCGGCTTGGCGGACAGCACGCGCTGCGTCAGCGGCCAAAGATCCTCGGCGTCGAACTTGGTGGGCGCCGCGCCGAAGCTGTCCAGCCGGAAGCCGTCCACGACCTCCTGCACGCTCCCTCGCAGTTCCACGGGGTCCGACGACCCGAGCCGCGCCATCAGCGACAGCACCGCCATGGGTTCGAGCCCCTGCGCCCGCAGGTCCCGCAGCGACAGCGTGCCCAGCCGCTTGGACAGCCCCTCGCCCTGCGGGCCGGTCAGCAGCGAATGGTGGGCAAAGCGCGGCGGCTCGGCGCCCAGCGCGCGGATGATCTGGATCTGCGTCGCGGTGTTGGTGACGTGGTCGGCGCCGCGCACGATATCGGTGACCTCCATCTCCGCGTCGTCGACCGAGGACGCGAAGGTGTAAAGCCACTGCCCGTCCTCCTTCTGGATCACGGGGTCCGACACGCTGTCCGCATCGATGCTGATCGGGCCGAGGATGCCGTCCTCCCACTCGATCCGGCCGGGATCGAGAAGGAACCGCCAATGCGACGGACGCTCCGTGCGCAGCCGGGCCTTTTCCTCGTCCGACAGCTTCAGCGCCGCCCGGTCATAGACCGGCGGCTTGCCCATCGAGAGCTGCTTCTTCCGCTTGAGGTCCAGCTCGGTCGCCGTCTCGAAGCACTCGTAGACCCGGCCCGCCGCGATCATGCGCTGCTTGGCGGCCTCGTAGCGGTCCGTCCGCAGCGACTGCCGCTCCTCCCGGTCCCAGGTCAGGCCCAGCCAGACCAGGTCCTCCTTGAGGCCCTGCACGTACTCCTCCTTGGATCGAACCGGGTCGGTGTCGTCGAGGCGCAGGATGAAGGTCCCGCCGTTCTGTCGCGCGATGGCGTAGTTGAACAGCGCGGCGCGCAGGTTCCCGATATGGATCCAGCCGGTGGGGGATGGGGCGAAGCGGGTGACGGTCATGGGCACGGTCCTTCGAAGGTGGCCGAGCCCTTCCACAGACGCCCTGCTTTGTCCATATGAAGCGCCATGGACCATATCGCACCCAGCCTTGACGAGATCGAGGAGCTCGCCCGCGACACCGTCGCGAATCTCCCGCCCGCCTTCCGCGAGGCCGCGCAGGCGGTGGTCATCCGCGTCACCGACTTCGCCTCGGACGAGATGCTGGCCGAGATGGAGATGGACCCCTTTGACCTCACCGGGCTTTATGACGGCATCCCCATGACCGAGAAATCGAACTGGGACCAGCCCAACGGTCCCGACACGGTCTGGCTGTTCCGCCGCCCGATCCTCGACGAATGGGCCGAGCGGGGGAACGTCACGATCGCCGACCTCGTGCACCATGTCACGATCCACGAATTCGCCCACCACTTCGGCTGGTCCGACGACGACATCGCCGCCATCGACCAGTGGTGGCACTGAGGTCCCCGGCCCCGCCGCGCGCCGTGCGGGGGTGAACAGACCCCTGCGCGCCGCCCCCGCTGGCCTGCGGCTTGGCGCGCCCTAGGCTCCCGGCCATCCACGACGCCAGGGAGGCTCCACCATGAAGCTGTCACGACGCCGGCTGATGATCGCCGGGGCGGCGCTGCCGCTCGCCACGCCCTACCTTGCGCTGCGGGCCACGCCCGCCGCCGCGCAGGACGATCACGGGGCCTCCGCCGCCGTGCCCTTCCCCCTGCACCGCGTGTTCAACCTGGGCGACCTGCAGATGACCGTCCTCCTGGCCGGGGCGGGCCAGCAGGACAACCCGCACGAGATCTTCGGCCTCAACGTCGACGACGCCACCTTCGAGCAGGCCAGCCAGGAGAACTTCATCCCCGCCGACCGCACCGTGGGCTTCATGCAGCCGACGCTGGTCACGGCCGGGGACAACCGCATCCTGTTCGACAGCGGGATGATGGCGGGCGGCCTCCTCGCGGCCATGGAGGAGGCGGGCCTCGCCCCCGCCGACGTCACCCATGTCGTGCTCACCCACATGCACCCCGACCATATCGGCGGGCTGACGGACGACTCCGGCGCCCCGACCTTCCCCGAGGCCGCCTATGTCGCGGGCCGGCAGGAGTTCGACGCCTGGGCCGCCATGAACGACGAGATGTTCGAATCCAAGGTGCGCCCCTTCGAGGACCGCATGACCTTCGTCGCCGAGGGCGACGAGGTCGCGCCCGGCATCACCGCCATGGAAACCTTCGGTCACACGCCCGGCCACATGGCCTTCATGCTGTCCAGCGGCGACCGGCGGCTCCTGATGACCGGCGACATCGTGAACCACTACGTCTGGTCGATGCAGCATCCCGACTGGGAGGTGGCCTACGACATGGACAAGCCCATGGCCGCCGAAACCCGCCGCCGCGTCCTCGGGATGCTGGCGCAGGACCGCATCCCCATGATGGGCTACCACATGCCCGCCCCGGGCGTGGGCTTCGTCGAAGCCAGGGACGACGGCTTCCGCTGGGTGCCGGCCACCTACCAGTTCATGTGACCCCGGCCGGGGGGCGCCCGCCCTCCCCGCCCATCGGGGGGCCGGCCCGCCCTCCGCCCTCCCCGCCCATTGCATCCCGGGACCGCGCCCGGCATGGTCCGCGCGACCTCAAAGGGGCTTGCCATGCGCGACATCCTCACCGTCACCCTGAACCCGGCCCTGGACTTCGCGACCGCCGTGGACAGCGTCATGCCAGGGGTCAAGCTCCGCTGCGCCCCGGCGCGCACCGACCCGGGCGGCGGGGGCATCAACGTCAGCCGCGCCATCGCCCTGCTGGGGGGCACCTCCCGCTGCCTCGTGGCCCTGGCCGGACGCAACGGCGAGGCGCTGGCCGAGCTCCTCCGCGCCGCCGGGATCGAGCTCATCGTCCACAAGGCCCCCGGCGAGACCCGCTCCTCCCTGTCCGTCCGCGACGAGAAGCGGGGCGAGCAGTATCGCTTCATGCTCCCCGGCCCGCCCTGGGGTCCCCTCGACGTGATCGCGGCGGAACAGACCATCGTGGAATCGGCCCAGCCCGGCGGGCTCGTGGTCATCTCCGGCACCATGCCGCCGGGGGTGCTGCCGGACCTGATCCCCGACCTCTGCGGCAAGCTCCAGGCCAGGGGCTGCGAGGTGGTCGTGGACACCTCCGGCCCCGCGCTCCACCTGCTGGCCCGCGCCCGGGGTCCCGCCCAGCCCGACTTTCTCCGCATGAACCAGGAGGAGGCCGACGACCTCGCGGGGCGCCGGCTCCTCGACCTCCAGGACAGCGCCGATTTCGCGCAGTCCCTCGTGCGGCGCGGCGTGGCGCGGCTGGTCATCGTCGCGCGCGGGCCCGAAGGGTCGGTCCTGGCCACCGACAGCCAGCGGCTCCACTCGCGGGCGGCGGACGTGCCCGTCCGCAGCAAGGTGGGGGCGGGCGACACCTTCGTGGGCTCCTTCACCTTGGCCCTCGCGCGCGGCGAGCCCCTGGAAGAGGCTCTGAAGCGGGGGGTGGCCGGGGCCTCGGCGGCCGTGATGACCGAAGGCACGGCCCTCTGCCGCCGCGAGGACGTGGAGCGGCTCCTGCTCCTCTGCCCCACCCTCCCGATCTGACCGCGGGGGCTGCCCGCCCGCCGTTGCGTGGGGCGCGCGGTGGTCTCAGGCCCGGTTAACCTTTCCGCCGCATCCTGCCGCCCATCACCCCGGTCCGGCCGGCGCAGGCATCTTGTGGATCCGCGCCCGCCCTTTGGTCCCGCCGGGGATGCTCTTTGGGGGACGCACGGGTGCCGCGTCCCACTGGGAGGGGGCGTCCCGCCCCCGCAAAGACCCAGCCGCCGCGTGTCGGGACACGCCCCCCGCGGGGACCGGCGTGGCGGCCGGCCCTGCGGCTCTCCGGGCGCGACCCGGGTCCGATCCGGACCCGGCGTGACGGCCCGGGCTTCGCCGCCACGGCTCGCGGCAATGCGTTTGGCCCGTTGTTGTCACCCCTGTCCGCTGCGGGTAGTGTCCCGCCTCGGGCAGGAACAGCGAAACACGGATCGACCATGCGGGGCATCGGACTCACTTTGGCCTTGGCGTTGCTCGGAAGCTCCGTGGCGGCGCAGTCGGTCGAGACCAAGCAGTACGAGGATGGCGGCATCTACGAGGGCCAGTTCCTCAACGGCCGCCAGCATGGCCAGGGCACCTACCGCCTGCCCAACGGCTACGAATACACCGGCGAATGGTTCGAGGGCGAGATCCGCGGCCAGGGCCGGGCGACCTTCCCCAACGGCTCGGTCTACGAAGGCCAGTTCGCCCGCGGCAAGCCCGAGGGCCAGGGCCGGATCGCCTTCGCCGACGGCGGCACCTACGAAGGCGAATGGCACGACGGCAAGATCAACGGCCAGGGCGTCGCCGTCTATGCCAACGGCGTCCGCTACGAAGGCACCTTCCAGAACGCGATGCACCATGGCCAGGGCAAGATGACCTCGCCCGACGGAACGGTCTTCGAGGGCGACTGGGTCAACGGCGTCAAGGAAGGCCAGGGCCGGATCACCTATCCCGACGGCTCGGCCTACGAGGGTCAGTTCACCGGCGGCGACCGCGAGGGCCAGGGCACGCTGACCGTGCCCGGCGGGCTCACCTACACGGGCGACTGGGTGGACGGCCGGATCGAAGGCCGGGGCAAGCTCACCCAGCCCAACGGCGACACCTACGAAGGCGGGTTCGTGAACGGCAAGCGCGAAGGCCAGGGCGTCGCGACCTACGCCAACGGCGACCGCTACGAGGGCGAGTTCCACGGCGACCTCCGCCACGGCCGCGGCCTGTTCACCGGCGCCGACGGCTACCGCTACGAGGGGGCCTGGGTCGAGGGCCGGATCGAAGGCCAGGGCACCGCGACCTATCCCGACGGCTCGGTCTATGTCGGGCCGTTCCGCAACGACCTGGCGGACACCACCCCGTCCTGCGACGCCGCGACGGACCAGCCGGCCACCGCCGCCTCTGCGCCCGGGGGCGCCGATTGCCCGGTCGTCCCCGGCCGCATCACCTACGCCGACGGCTCGACCTACGAAGGCGAATGGAAGGACGGCCAGATCGACGGGCGCGGCAAGGCGACCTACGCCAACGGCATGGTCTACGAAGGCGAGTTCCGGCAAGCCCGCAACCATGGCCAGGGCAAGATGACCTACCCGGACGGCTACACCTACGACGGCCAGTGGACCGATGGCCAGCGCAACGGCGAGGGCACGGCGACCTACGCGGACGGCACCGTCTACACGGGCGGGTTCAAGGACGGCCAGCGCCACGGCCATGGACGGATCACGATGCGCGACGGCTTCAGCTACGAAGGCGACTGGGCCGACGGCGCGATCAGCGGACGCGGGATCGCCACCTACGCGAATGGCGATGTCTACGAGGGCGAGTTCGCGGGCGGCCGCCGCCAGGGCCAGGGCACCATGCGCTACGCCTCGGGCCAGGTGGAACAGGGCCGCTGGCAGGACGGCGTCTATGTTCCCGCAGGGGCCGCTCCCGCCCAGGCCACCACGGTTCCCTCGGACGGATCGGCCCCGCCGGCCCCGGTCCCCGCCGAGTCGCCGGACGCGCCCGCCAGTCCGGTCCCTGCCCCCACGAACCCCGCACCCTGAGCGCCCTCACCAGGGCACCTCCCGCCCCTCGTGGTCCCAGAAGCGGCCGGTCTCGGCCGGGGTCAACCGGGTCAGCACGGCCAGCAGCCGCCGCGCCGCCTCGTCCGGCGACAGCTTGCCTCGCGGCGGCTCATAGGCCGAGGTGAAGGGGGTCGCGACCGTTCCGGGGTGAAGGGCCGCGACAACCGCCTCCCGGTGGGTCCGCGCCAGCTCGATGGCCGCGCCCCGGACGATCTGGTTCAGCGCCGCCTTCGAGGCGCGGTAGCTGTGCCAGCCGCCCAGCCGGTTGTCTCCGATCGATCCCACCCGGGCCGAGAGCACCCCCAGCACCGAGCGCCGCCCCCGCGGCAGAAGTCGCGGAGCATGGCGCAACAGGAGGGACGGCCCGATGGCGTTCACTTGGATGACCTCGGCCATGCTGCGCGCATCGATGGTGGCCAGCGCCTTTTCGGGTCCCTCGCCCGGCGGGGCCAGGAGGCCGGTCGCGATCAGGACGGCCTCGAACGGCCCCTGAACCTGCCCCATGACTCGTTCGATCGAATCGGCGTCCCGAAGGTCGAGGCCGTGGCTTGACCTCGAGAGCCGAACGACATCGGTCCCCTGCGCCTCAAGAGCCTCCGCCAGTGCGGCCCCGACACCCCCCGACGCCCCGATCACCAGTCCTTTTTCCATGCCCTCAGGCTACAATTCCGGACCGGGCCGGCAAGGGCCGACGCAAGGCGAGCGATGATCGGACGGAACGGGCCGAGCCCCCTTTCCCCCCACGGAAGATGCCGTTATGGTCCGCCTCCATGACGACGCGCGCCCTCCTCCTTCTCCTTAGCCGCCTCTGAGCGGGCCTTTCCGGCGCGCCGCTCAGGGGGGTCATCGGCGCCGGATCAGGAGAAACCCCAAGGATTAGCACGTCATGACCCAGACCGACCGCGTCAAGATCTTCGACACCACGCTCCGCGACGGCGAGCAGTCGCCCGGCGCCACCATGACCCACGAGGAAAAGCTGGAGATCGCCCAGCTCCTCGACGAGATGGGCGTGGACATCATCGAGGCGGGCTTCCCGATCGCCTCCGAAGGCGACTTCAAGGCGGTGAGCGAGATCGCCCGCGCCACGCAGAACGCCAGCATCTGCGGACTGGCCCGCGCCAACTTCAAGGACATCGACCGCTGCTGGGAGGCCGTGCGCCACGCCCGGCGCCCGCGCATCCACACCTTCATCGGCACCTCGCCGCTCCACCGCGCGATCCCGAATCTGGACATGGACCAGATGGCCCAGCGCATCCATGAGACGGTGACCCATGCCCGCAACCTCTGCGAGGACGTGCAGTGGTCGCCGATGGACGCCACCCGGACCGAGCATGACTACCTCTGCCGCGTGGTCGAGATCGCCATCAAGGCGGGCGCGACAACGATCAACATCCCCGACACGGTGGGCTACACCGCGCCCCGCGAAAGCGCCGCGCTGATCCGCATGCTGCTGGAGCGGGTGCCCGGCGCGGACGAGATCACCTTCGCGACCCACTGCCACAACGATCTCGGCATGGCGACGGCCAACTCGCTCGCCGCCGTGGAGGCCGGGGCCCGGCAGGTCGAATGCACGATCAACGGCCTGGGCGAACGGGCGGGCAACACCGCGCTGGAAGAGGTCGTGATGGCCCTCAAGGTCCGGCACGACATCATGCCCTACAGGACGGGCATCGACACGACCAAGATCATGAACGTTTCGCGCCGCGTCGCCACCGTGTCCGGCTTCCCGGTCCAGTTCAACAAGGCCATCGTCGGCAAGAACGCCTTCGCGCATGAATCGGGCATCCACCAGGACGGGATGCTCAAGAACGCCGAGACGTTCGAGATCATGCGCCCGACCGACGTGGGCCTGAACGAAACCAACCTGGTGATGGGCAAGCACTCGGGTCGCGCGGCCCTGCGGGCCAAGCTCAGGGACCTGGGCTTCGACCTCGCCGACAACCAGCTCAACGACGTGTTCGTGCGCTTCAAGGACCTCGCCGACCGCAAGAAGGAGGTCTTCGACGAGGACCTCATCGCGCTCGTCACCCAGAACGACGCGAGCCAGGACCACATCCGGCTCAAGCACCTGCGGGTGATCTGCGGCACCGACGGTCCCCAGAAGGCGGACATCGTGCTGGAGATCGACGGGGCCGAGCGCAGCACGACCGCCACCGGCGACGGCCCGGTCGACGCCACCTTCAACGCGGTGAAGGCGCTCTACCCCCATGGGGCGACGCTGCAGGTCTATCAGGTCGCCGCCGTGACCGAAGGCACCGACGCGCAGGCGACGGTCTCCGTCCGGCTGGAGGAACAGGGCCGCATCGCGACCGGCCAGTCCGCCGACACCGATACGGTCGTGGCCAGCGCCAAGGCCTACATCAATGCGATCAACCGCCTGATCGTCCGGCGCGAGAAGTCCGCCCCTGGCGAGGACACGAAGACGGTCAGCTACCGCGACGCGGGCTGATCCCCGGACGCCGCCCCGGACCCTGGTCCGAGGCGGCGCAGCGCCAGGCCCAGCACGATCCCGGTCCCGATGGCGACCGTCAGGTCGACCGCCACGGTCAGGACCAACGTCGTGACGAGCAGGAGGAGGGCCGCCCAGCCCTCCTTCGCATAGCCGCGCCACTTGTGCGGCTCGCTCATGTTCCAGGCGGTGACGATCAGCAGGGCGGCCAGCGCCGGCATGGCGAGGTGCCCGGCCAAGGGCGCGGCCAGCATCATCACGACCAGCACCACGATCGCATGGACGATCCCGGCCACAGGCGTCCGCCCGCCCGCCCGCACGTTCGTGGCGGTCCGCGCGATGGCCCCGGTCGCCGGCAGTCCTCCGAACAGCGCGGACCCGAGATTTGCCACCCCTTGCGCGACAAGCTCTGCATCCGGCCGGTGCTTCCCCCGGATCAGGCGATCTGCAACGGTCGCGGACAGGAGCGACTCGATCCCCGCGAGGAAGGCGATGACCAGGGCCGAGGGCAGAAGATCCCAGACCCGGCCAGCGCTCAGGTCCGGCAGACGCGGCACCGGCAACCCGGACGGAAGCGCACCGAAGCGGTCGCCCAAGGTTTCCACCCCGGGCACGACTGCCGCCAGGGCCGAGCCCAGCGCCATCGCCACGATCAGCCCCGGCCAGCGAGGGGCTATCCGGCGCAGCCCGACGATCAGGGCTGCTGTCGTGGCGCCCACGAACAGCGCGGAAGGGCTCAACGTGCCCCGCGCCGCCCAGAGCGCCGGCACCTTCTCCAGGAGATCTGCAGGATCATGCGCAGGATGCAGGCCCAGGAGATCCTTGAGTTGCGACGTGGCGATGATCGCCGCGATGCCGATCGTGAAGCCGTTGATCACGGCCTCGGGCACCAGTTCCATGAGCCGTCCGGCCCGCAGCACACCGGCGAGGACGAGCAGGAGCCCGGCGAGGAACGTCGCCGCCACCAGCCCATCGATTCCCTTGGTTGCGACCACGCCCGCCACGACCACGATGAACGCGCCAGTCGGCCCGCCGATCTGCACCCGGCTCCCGCCCAGGGCCGAGATCAGGATCCCGGCCACCACGGCCGTCACGAGGCTGCTCCCCGGAGGCACCCCGGAGGCGATGGCAATGGCGAGCGACAAGGGAATGGCCAGCATCGCGACGGTGATTCCCGCCAGGATGTCAGCACGCAACTGGAGCCCATCGTACCCCTGAAGGGTCGTCACGATCTTGGGTTGCTGGAACATGTTGGCCCGCCCGGGGCGAGTCGCCCCGCACGTCCAGAATGGAAAAGCCAGAGGCAGGCGGTCAACATCCGGCAACATGGCTTCAGCTATGCATCCGGCGCAGGACTTGGCTCCCATGGCGGAAATGCGCCGCACGGCTCCGTGATGCGCCCTTTCGCCTATCCGGCCTTATGCCTATAAGCGCGGCGGCCCGTCAGGCATGAACCTCGCGCGGGCCCGAGGGGCATTTGGAACGGAGCAGCCATGTTCGGCTTGGGTAGCCTTTTCTCGTCCGACATGGCGATCGACCTGGGGACGGCCAACACGCTGGTCTACGTCAAGGGCCGCGGAATCGTCCTGTCCGAGCCTTCGGTCGTGGCCTACCACGTCAAGGACGGCCAGAAGAAGGTTCTCGCCGTCGGCGAGGATGCCAAGCTGATGCTCGGGCGCACCCCCGGCTCCATCGAGGCGATCCGGCCCATGCGCGAAGGCGTCATCGCCGACTTCGACGTGGCCGAGGAGATGATCAAGCACTTCATCCGCAAGGTGCATCGCCGCTCGGGCTTCTCGAAGCCCAAGATCATCGTCTGCGTGCCCCATGGCGCGACGCCGGTGGAAAAGCGGGCGATCCGCCAGTCGGTCCTGTCGGCGGGCGCGCGGCGCGCGGGCCTGATCGCCGAGCCCATCGCGGCGGCCATCGGCGCGGGGATGCCCATCACCGATCCCACCGGCAACATGGTCGTGGACATCGGCGGCGGCACGACCGAGGTCGCGGTCCTCTCGCTGGGCGACATCGTCTACGCCCGCTCGGTGCGCGTCGGCGGCGACCGCATGGACGAGGCCATCATCTCCTACCTGCGCCGCCAGCATAACCTTCTGGTGGGGGAATCGACTGCCGAGCGGATCAAGACCTCCATCGGCACGGCGCGGATGCCCGACGACGGGCGTGGCCAGACCATGATGATCCGCGGGCGCGACCTTCTGAACGGCGTGCCCAAGGAAACCGAGATCTCGCAGGCCCAGGTGGCCGAGGCGCTGGCCGAGCCGGTGCAGCAGATCTGTGAGGCCGTGATGACCGCCCTCGAGGCGACGCCGCCCGACCTTGCCGCCGACATCGTGGACCGGGGCGTCATGCTCACCGGCGGCGGCGCCCTCCTGGGCGAGCTCGACCTCGCGCTGCGCGAGCAGACGGGGCTGGCGATTTCCGTCGCCGACGAGAGCCTGAACTGCGTCGCGCTGGGGACGGGCAAGGCTCTTGAATACGAAAAGCAGCTTCGCCACGTCATCGACTACGACAGCTAAGACCAGGGGGCCCGATGGCCAGGGAGCGTGATCGCGGCGAGGAGTTCACCAAGCCTCTGCGCCGCCTCCTGGTGGGACTCATGGTCCTTGGCTGCCTTGCGCTGTTCCTTGTCTGGCGCATCGATTCCCCCCGGGTCGAACGTCTGCGCGCGCAGGTCGTCGATGCGGTGGTGCCCCGTCTCGACTGGATGATGGCGCCGGTGACCGGCCTCGTGAAGCTGGCCGAGGACTTCCGCAGCTACGACCGCATCCACGAGCAGAACCTCGAACTGCGGCGCGAGTTGCAGCAGATGACGGTCTGGCGCGAAGCTGCGCTTCGGCTGGAGCAGGAGAACGCCAAGCTTCGCGACCTGAACAACGTTAGCCTGGATCCCGCCCTCACCTACATCACGGGAACGGTCATGGCGGATTCGGGAAGCCCGTTCCGGCAATCCGTCCTGCTGAATGTCGGAGGGCGCGACGGGATCATCGACGGCTGGCCCACCATGGACGGCATGGGCCTTGTCGGCCGGATCTCCGGCGTGGGGGAGAAGACGAGCCGTGTGATCCTCCTGACCGACACCTCGAGCCGGATCCCGGTCACCGTCGAGCCGTCGGAGCAGAAGGCGATCCTGACGGGCGACAACTCCTTCTATCCGCTGCTCGACTTCGTCGAGAATCGGGATGCGGTGCGTCCTGGCGATCGGGTCGTGACCGCGGGGGACGGCGCACTCTTTCCGGCAGGGCTTCTCGTGGGACGCGTGGCCCAAGGCACCGACGGGCGGCTGCGGCTTCGCCTGGCTGCGGATTACGAGCAGCTGGAGTTCGTTCGCGTCCTGCGCAGCCCACTGGTCGAATCGATCGCGGATCCGGGCGGCCTGATCGTGCCGACCGCCGGGCTCGAGCCCGTCGAGCCGCAGGAGGTCTATGGCCCGCCGCCGCCGCCCCCGGACCTTCTGGCCGGAACCGCTGCCGCGCCGGCCACCCCACCGGAAGGGGTCCCCAGTGACTGAGGGACGGGGAGCCTGGTCCGGCCGCATCACCTATCTTCTGCTCGCGTTCGTGCTGATCGCGGCCCCGCTGCTGCCGCTGAACATGGTGCCGCGTCCCTATGCCACCCCGGATATCCTTCTGGCGGTCACGGCGGCCTGGGCGGCGCGGCGGCCCGACACCTTGCCGGCACCCGTGGCGGCCGCGGTGTTCCTGCTTGCGGATTTCCTGTTCCAACGACCGCCCGGGCTGTATGCGGGCTTGGTGCTCGTCATGACCGAATGGCTGCGGCGCAGGTCGCTGCGGTTGCGCAAAGGGTTCTTCCTGGGCGAATGGATGGCGGTCGGCGCTGGCATCGCCGCCGTGGGCCTGGTGAACCGTCTGGTGCTCGCTGTCGTGATGACACCACAGGCGCCCTTGGGCCTCACGCTGATTCAGGTGATACTGACCCTTGCCCTTTATCCCGCGATCGCGGGTCTGGCGCATGTGGCGCTGGGACTTCGGCGGCCGGCGCAGGGCGAGGTGGATGCACTGGGGCACCGTCTATGAAACGTCAGCGCAACGAGAGTTCGGAAGTCTGGCCCCGGATGACCCGGCGGGCCGTCCTGCTCGGGACCGCCCAGATCGGGCTCATGGGCGTGCTGGGCTGGCGGATGAAGCAGCTTCAGGTCGATCAGGCGGACGAGTTCAAGCTCCTCGCCGAGGAAAACCGCGTCAACATGCGCCTGATCCCCCCCGCGCGCGGACTCATCTTCGACCGCAACGGCGTGCCGCTCGCCACCAACGAGCCTGTCTATCGTATCGTGATCGTCCGCGAGGCGGCGGGCGAACCGAGAGAGGCGCTCGCGCGATTAGCAGCCGTCATGCCGCTCGAGCCGGAGGCGATCGACCGGACGCTGGAGGAGATGGACCGCGTGGCATCGTTCGTTCCGGTCACGGTCAAGGACCGTGTGTCCTGGGACGACGTGGCTCGCGTGACGGCCAATGCGCCGGCACTTCCAGGGATCACGGCCGAAGTGGGGCTGTCGCGCCATTACCCCCACGGCCCCGACACGGCCCATGTGGTGGGCTATGTCGGGCCGGTCAGCGACTATGACCTGTCGCTGATGGAAGATCCGGATCCGCTGTTCCAGATCCCCAAGTTCCAGTTCGGCAAGACCGGCGTCGAGGCCAAGCTCGAAGACCAGCTTCGCGGCAAAGCCGGCGCGCAGCGCATCGAGGTGAACTCAGTCGGTCGCGTTATGCGCGAGCTGTCGCGCGACGAAGGCGACAAGGGCACGGACGTCCAGCTGACCATCGACGCGGGACTTCAGGCCTTCGTCGAGGCGCGGCTCGCTGGCGAAAGCGCGGCCTGCGTGGTGATCGATTGCGCGTCAGGCGACCTCCTCGCGGTCGGGAACGCGCCGTCCTTCGATCCTAACCTCTTCGTGCGTGGCATCTCGGTCGCCGACTGGACCGCCCTGAACGAGAACATCTATCGGCCCCTGGCCGCCAAGGCCGTCCAGGGCGCCTACCCGCCAGGTTCGACCTTCAAGATCGTGACCGGCCTTGCCGCGCTCGAGGCCGGAGTGATCGACCCCGAGGAGACCGTCTGGTGCGGCGGCTACACCGAGGTGTCGGGCACCAAGTTCCACTGCTGGAAGTCCGGTGGACACGGCAACGTCAACTTCAACGACAGCCTGAAATACAGTTGCGACTGCTACTATTACGAGGTCGGGCAGCGCGTCGGCATCGATGCCATCGCCGCCATGGCCAAGAGGCTGGGCGTCGGCATCCGGCACAACGTCCCCATGTCGGCGGTGGCTGAAGGGGTCGCCCCTGACCGGGCCTGGAAGACGGCCCAGTACGACGACGACTGGCGGGTGGGCGACACGGTCAATGCCTCGATCGGGCAAGGCTATGTGCTGGCCTCGCCGCTCCAGCTCGCCGTGATGGTGGCCCGGGTCGCGACGGGACGCGAGGTCATCCCACGGCTCGTCAAGACGATCGCCGGCGTGGAGCAGCCGTCAGGCGCCGGGGCCTCGCTCGGCATCAACGAAAACTCGCTGCGCCGCGCACGCGCGTCGATGTTCGACGTGGTGAACCACGAGCGCGGCACCGCTCACAAGTCGCGGATCGCGACCGACGGCATGGAGATGGCCGGCAAGACCGGGACCAGTCAGGTCCGCCGCATCACGCCCGAGGAACGCGCCCGCGGCGTGACCTCCAACGCCGATCTGCCCTGGAACCGGCGGGATCATGCGCTCTGGGTGGATTTCGCTCCGTACAACAACCCGCGTGTCGCGGTCGCGGTGGTTGTGGAGCACGGGAGCGGGGGCTCCACGGCCGCCGCCCCCATCGGCCGGGACGTGACGCTCCAGGCCCTGTATGGGACCTTCCCGCCGCTTGAGGCCTATCCCTCCGACGCCCGCGACACGGCGGCCGCGATGCAGGAACGTGTCCGCGCCATCATGGAAGGCCGCCCGCTGCCGACCGAGGCTGGTCCCGAAGGAAGTCGCGCATGAGCTACCTCGAGTATCAGGTCAAGTTCGTCCCGTCCGGGCTGAAGAAGCTCCTGTACCTCAACTGGCCTCTCGTCCTGCTCGTGACCGCGGTATCGTGCATGGGCTTCATCATGCTCTACTCGATCGCGGGCGGGCGCATTGAGATCTGGTCCGAGCCGCAGATCCAGAGGTTCGGCCTGGGCTTTCTGCTCATGATGGCCGTTGCCCTGATCCCCATCTGGTTCTGGCGGGGCAGCTCCTGGATCGCCTACCTCGTGTCGATCGGCCTTCTTGTCCTGGTGGAGTTGATCGGCGAGGTGGGCATGGGCGCCCAGCGCTGGATCGATATCGGGCCCTTGCGGCTCCAGCCCTCGGAAGTCGCCAAGATCACCTTGGTCATGGCCTTGGCGGCCTATTACGACTGGCTGCCGCCACGCCGCGTGTCGAACCCCATCTGGCTGATCCCTCCGCTCCTGCTGATCCTCGTCCCGGTGGCGTTGGTGCTCGCGCAGCCGAACCTCGGGACGGCGGTTCTCATCCTGGGCACCGGCGGCGCGGTCATGTGGTGCGCGGGGGTGCATTGGGCTTACTTCGCCACCGTCTTCGGCGCGATCGGTGGAGCGGTCTACGCCGTCTTCGAGACCCGGGGGACGCCATGGCAGTTCCTCCACGACTACCAGTACCGACGGATCGATACGTTCCTGGACCCGTCCCAGGACCCGCTTGGCGCGGGCTACAACATCACCCAGGCCAAGATCGCGCTCGGGTCCGGGGGATGGACCGGGAAGGGCTTCATGCAGGGGACCCAGTCGCGGCTGAACTTCCTGCCCGAGAAGCACACCGACTTCATCTTCAACACCCTGGCCGAAGAGTTCGGGTTCATGGGGTCGATCACCCTTCTCGCACTCTATGGCCTGATCCTGCTGTTCCTGTTCCATGCCGCCATGCAGTGCCGGGACCGCTTCTCCTCGCTTCTGATCACCGGGATCGGCGTATCCTTCTTCCTGCTGTTCTGCGTGAACATGCTGATGGTGATGGGGCTGGCGCCAGTCGTCGGCGTTCCGCTGCCGCTGGTGAGCTATGGGGGCTCGCAGCTTCTGGTGCTGCTGATCGCCTTTGGCTTGGTGCAGAGCGCCCATGTCCACCGACCGCGCTGAATCCGATCCCATGAGGATCCTCTTCGCCGGGCCGGAGCGCCTGTGGGAGCCGTACAACGACGCCTTGCCGAAGGCGTTGGCTGCAGTCGGAATCTCGGCCGATCTTGCCATGGATCACCCGCCTTCGGAGGTGGACTGGATCGTCTACGCCCCGGACGGGCCGCTGTCGGATTTCTCGCCCTTCACACGCGCCAAGGGAGTTCTGAGCCTCTGGGCTGGGGTGGAGCGGATCGTGTCCAATCCGACCCTGCGGCTGCCGCTGGCCCGGATGGTCGATGACGGGCTTCGGCACGGCATGGTCGAATGGGTGCTGGGGCATGTGCTGCGCCACCATCTGGGACTGGACGCGCACATCCTGCATCAGGACGGCGTCTGGCGGCATGAGCCCCCGAAGCTGGCGCAGGATCGCCCGGTGACGATCCTGGGCCTGGGGGAACTCGGGCTGGCCTGCGCCGGCGCTCTTTCAGCGGTGGGCTTCCCGGTCACGGGCTGGAGCCGGCGCCCCAAGGAGGACCCGCGTCTCATTCGGACATTGGCAGGTCTGGACCAGTTGCAGAATTCGCTGGAAGACGCGGAAATCGTCGTCCTGCTGATGCCGCTGACGGCCGAGACCGAGAACCTGATGGATCGCCGGCGTCTGTCATGGCCGGCCCCAGGCTTTGTCCTGCTCAATCCGGGCCGCGGGGCGCTGATCGACGATGACGCGCTTCTGGATGCGCTTGGGTCGGGGCAGGTCGGCCACGCCACCCTGGACGTGTTTCGGACGGAACCCTTGCCGCCCGACCACCCGTTCTGGGCGCACCCCCGCGTGACGGTTACCCCGCACATCGCTGCCGACACCCGGGTTTCGACCGCTGCGCGCGTGATCGCTGAGAATGTCCGGCGCGGCCAGGCGGGGGAGCCGCTCCTGTATCTCGTGGATCGCACCGCAGGCTACTGACCACCCCTGCCCGCCCCACCGAGAAAGCTGAGGGACTGTCGAACGCCGACCTTTGCGACTAGCGCAGTCGGGGCGGTCCCTTCGGCGCCTCCACGGGATCCTCCAGGTCGAAACGCAGGCCGACCCGCGCGATCCTCGCCAGCGCGGCATCTCCCTCGTTCAGGAACGTCACATCCAGCCGCACCTCTTCGGATCCCGAGAGCGCGACGGCGGCGTTGATGCCGGCCGCGAGGGTCTCCTCGGCCCCCGGTCGCGCGCCCACGAAGGCAAGAAGATGCCCGCGTGTGCCATCCGACCAGTCCACGGCGACCAGCCATGCGGCCGTTGCCAGCCCCTCTCCCTGGGCCAGCCTGCGATCAAGCGTGGTGAGCAGGCTGGTCGGCAGCCCCTTGGGGGGATGCAACGCCAACGGCCGCGCTTCCACGCGCTGGGGACCCTCCGCAAGGTTCCGGGCCAGCCAGTCCAGGGACTCGGGCGAGATCAGCAGCGGATCGGCCATGCCTTCGAGGTGCAGGGCAGCCCCCGCCCCCTGCCCTTCGAGCATCTGCGCCAGAGCAAGCCCGGACAGCGTCGCCGTTGGCCGAGGGGCCGTCCCTGCGAAAGCGCTGATGCTGTCATGCGCCACGACATGGGGAATGTCACCGACGACCACCGTCTCCGGCGTCACGTCCTCTCCCTCGACCTCCCCGGCCAATGGGAGAACCAGTTCCGCCCCCGAGAGCACCTCGTAGAGGCGCAAGCGGGCCGCGTCATCGTCGGGCCGCATCAGGAACAGCTTGGCCGCGCGGGCGAGCGGGGTTTCAGCCATGGAGCACCTCCTGCACGCGGGCGCGGAGCGCGGGGAGCACCTCCTCCGCGAACCACGGATTCTTCTTGAGCCAGGCGGTGTTCCGCCAGGATGGATGCGGCAGCACGAACAGTCCGGGGGCATGGTCGCGCCAGTTCCGCACGCGTTCGGTAACGCCCCCCTTGCCGAGATGCCAGGCCTGAGCCGTCCCGCCGACGACCAGAGTCAGTTCGATGTCGGGCAAAGCCCGCATGGATGCATCCCGCCAGGTCTGCGCGCAGATGGCGGGCGGCGGGATGTCCGCACCCTTGCTGTCGTACCCCGGGAAACAGAACCCCATCGGCACGATGGCCACCTTGCTCCGATCGTAGAAGTCGTCCCTGGAGATCCCCATCCACTCCCGCAGACGGTCGCCGGACGGGTCGGAGAAGGGTATCCCCGATTCGTGCGCCCGCGCGCCGGGGGCCTGCGACGCGATCAGGAGCCGCGCGCCGGATCGGAACCAGACGACCGGCCGGGGCTGATGACGGGTGGCCGTGGCGGCGAACCGAGGCGCACAAAGGCGGCAGGCCGCGATGCGGTCCCAGACCGGAGCATCCCCGACCGCCTGCGCGACGTCGCGGCTCCTGCAGTCCGGAGCGGCACTTGGTTCTGGTTGCTCCATCTCTGATCCCCTCCTAGTTGGGTCGGACGCCGTCCAGGGAGAAGCCATGTACCGCGTCTGGAACTTCGTCACGAACTACTCGCTCCTGATGATCGGGGGGGCGATCCTGGCTCTGATCTGGGCCAACGTCGACCCCCACTCCTATCACTCCGTCGTGGACTGGCCGATTCTCGACCGCTCTCCGATCGGAGAACCGGAGTATGGCGCGGACGGTTCGGTGCTTCATCGGACGCTGACCTTTCATTACCTGGTCAACGACGTGCTGATGGCCCTGTTCTTCGCCATTGCGGCCAAGGAGGTCTGGGAGGCCATTGCGCTGGAGGCGGGCTCGTTGCGTGGACGATCCGCGTTCGTGCCCGTTCTGGCCGCGGTGGGCGGCATGGCCGGGCCCGTGGTGGTCTACTTGCTGCTCGCCACGATTCTTGGGTCGTCCACCTATGATGCTCTGGCGCATGGCTGGGCGGTCCCGACCGCGACGGACATCGCCTTTTCCTACATCGTGGCCCGGATCATCTTCGGAGCGGGGCATCCGGCGGTTCGGTTCCTTCTGCTGCTCGCCATCGTGGACGATGCCTTGGGACTGCTGATCATCGCGGTGTTCTACCCAAAGGGGGATGTCGCGCCGGAGTGGCTGCTGCTGAGCCTTGGCGCCGCCCTCGCGGCCTACATCCTCTTCAACTGGCTTCCCCGTCATCTGGATCGGCGCGATCCGCTTCAGCCGCGCGCCACGTGGATGCGCCTGCATCTGTCGTTCTGGCCCTACTTCGCGGCCGGAGCCCTAAGCTGGCTGGCCTTCCAGCAAGCCGGGCTCCATCCCGCGCTGGGCCTTCTGCCGATCATACCCGCCATGCCGCACGCCGACCGGGGCTTTGGGATCTTTGCCGAAGCGGAGGCGCATCTTCGCGACATCCTGAACCAGTTCGAGCACGCGCTGAAGACGCCGGTCGAGTTCATCCTGTTCCTCTTCGGCCTTCTCAACGCCGGGGTCGAGTTCGCGTCCATCGGCGCGCCGACCTGGCTCGTCCTGATCGGTCTGCTGGTCGGGAAGCCGGTCGGCATCCTCCTCACCGGCTGGCTTGCCTCGCGTGGGCTGCGGCTTGGTCTCCCGCGGGGCATGAACCTGCGGGACGTTCTCGTGGTCGGCTGCGTGGCGGCGATCGGGTTCACGGTAGCGCTGTTCGTGGCCGGGGTCGCCTTCTCCCCCGATGCGAGGTTGCACGGTTATCCGATCCAGGACGCCGCCAAGCTGGGAGCCCTGCTCAGTGTGGCTGCGGGACCGATTGCCTGGCTCGTGGCGCGCAGCCTGGGCGTCCGGCAGAGGGCGTGACGCGGCGCCGGACGCGCGCTAGAGCGACAAGGCCAAGGAGGACTCCATCATGACCCAAGCCCCCCAGCGCGACGTGCATGTCCGCGACATCGTGATCGGCAACGACCGCCCCCTGACGGTCATCGCAGGTCCCTGTCAGCTCGAGGAACGCGACCATGCGCTCCGAATCGCCGAGGCGATGTCGCAGGCCTGCACCGCCGCCGGCGCGGCCTATGTGTTCAAGGCAAGCTACGACAAGGCGAACCGCACCTCGCTGTCGGGTCGGCGCGGCTTGGGGATGGACGACGGATTGAGGATCCTCGCCGACGTACGCGAGTCGATCGGCTGCCCCGTGCTGACCGACGTGCATGGCCCCGACCATTGCGCGCCCGCTGCCGAGGCCTGCGACATCCTTCAGATTCCCGCATTCCTCTGCCGTCAGACCGACCTGCTTCTGGCCGCCGGCGCGACGGGAGCCGTCGTGAACGTGAAAAAGGGGCAGTTCCTGGCGCCTTGGGACATGGCCAATGTCGCCGCCAAGGTCGAGAGCACCGGGAACGATCGAATCCTCCTGACCGAGCGTGGGGTCTCCTTTGGCTACAACACCCTGGTCACCGATATGAGGTCGCTGCCGATCATGGCCCGGACGGGCTACCCGGTCATCATGGATGCCACGCATGCCGTTCAGCAGCCCGGGGGACAGGGGTCGTCATCCGGCGGTCAGCGTGAGTTCGCGCCGGTGCTCGCCCGATCCGCGGTCGCGCTGGGAATCGCTGGGGTCTTCATCGAGACCCACGAAGACCCTGACCGCGCTCCATCCGACGGTCCGAACATGATCCCGCTGGACCAGATGCAGAGCGTCGTGGCCTCGCTGATGGCGTTCGACCGACTGGCCAAATCGGATCCTCTGCGGCCCTGAAAAATGATCGAAGGGGGTTGAACCCCCCGGCGGGTAAGGGTATCTCCCGCCGCACGGATGGGGCGTCGCCAAGTGGTAAGGCAGCGGTTTTTGGTACCGCCATTCCTAGGTTCGAATCCTAGCGCCCCAGCCAAACTTTCCAAGCTACATTAGATAGAAGCGGGCATCTTCGCGGCCTGCCAGCCAGGTTGGCACGCGCAGCGTAGCATGGTTGTGCCAGAACCGAGCTGCCAGCCAAAGTTCCACATATGATCAGGGCCAGCTATGGCTTGGCCAGCCTATGTTCACGTAGCGCAGCTCGTGACCTGCGGACCAGACTCATGCTGGGTTCGACGGCACTTGGAAGGCTCACGTTCCCCTGCGCACTGATGGTGCCTTTCGCATTGGCCACAGTGTAACCCCGGGGACGCGGGATTGCCGGCGCTGCTCCGATCCGAGGTTCCGTGGATGTCGGGCAAGACTATGGCTCGGAACCTGCTATGTTCCGAGTTACAGAGTTCAATCGCGGATCAAGGACATCCGCACACCCCGAGGAGGTGCCCCATGCCCAAGGGCCAGCAGAAGTCCAACAAAGAGATAAAGAAGCCGAAGAAGGACAAGACGGCTCCGGCTGCTCCGACGAGCTTCTCCAAGGGGATCCTGGATTCGGACAGCTCTTCCAAGAAGAAGGGCAAGTAGATCAGGCTTCCGGACCGGGGCAACGCCCCCGGTCCATTCATCGGCAGCGCTGACCTTGGGCGGCAAAGGCGACCGCCTAGGTCCAGCACGTGCGATTTGCGCAATCCTCAGTTCACGACGAACCCGTGAGCGAAGGGATCGCGATCATCGATGAAGATGGTGTTGTAGCCGGTCATCCGCGCCCATCCCGCGATGGAGGGGATGATGGCCGCGCGGTTCGTCACGGTGGTCGCCGCCTCGACGCGGCCCTTGAAGATCGAGCCGATGATGCTCTCGTGCCAGAACTCGTCGCCGACCGACAGCTTTCCCTTGGCCGCGAGTTGCGCCATGCGGGCCGAGGTGCCGGTCCCGCAGGGGCTGCGGTCGATGGCCTTGTCGCCGTAGAAGACCGCGTTCCGGGCATGGGCGCCTTCGACCGTGGGCGCCCCGGTCCACTGGATGTGGCTCAGCCCGTTGATCGCGGGATGTTCGGGGTGGATGAACTCGTACTTGGCGTTCAGGGCCGCGCGCAGCTTCTGGCTGAAGGCGATCAACTGGCCCGCAGTGAAGTCGGCCATGTCCCGGAAGTTCGCCTGAGGCTCCACGATGGCGTAGAAGTTGCCGCCATAGGCGACATCGACGACGACCTCCCCCAGCCCATCGACCTCGGCGGTCAGACCTTCGGAATGGAGGAAGGAGGCCACGTTGGTCAGCCGAACCTCCTCGACGAAACGACCCTCCTGCCGGTAGGCGATGTCCACCTTGCCGGCGGGCGCGTCGATCGACAGGCGTCCGGGCTCGCGCGGGGTGATGAGCCCGTTCTCGATGCCCATGGTGATCGTGCCGATGGTGCCATGGCCGCACATCGGCAGGCAACCTGACGTTTCGATGAACAGCACCGCGACGTCGCAGTCGGGACGCGTCGGCGGGTACAGGATCGAGCCGGACATCATGTCATGGCCGCGCGGCTCGAACATCAGGCCGGTGCGGACCCAGTCGAATTCGCGCAGGAAGTGCGCGCGGCGTTCGAGCATGGTCGCGCCTTCGAGACGGGGGCCGCCACCCGACACCAGCCGGACCGGATTTCCGCAGGTGTGCCCGTCGATGCAGGAGAACGTATGAGTAGCCATGTCAGAACCGTTGTGGCGAGAAGGGAGTGAGTTCGATCGAAGGCTTGCTGCCGGTCAGGAGATCGGCCACGAGCCGGGCCGTTCCTGCGCTCTGGGTCAGGCCCAGGTGGCCATGGCCGAAGGCATAGATGACATTCGGCGTGGCGCGGGCGGGGCCGATCACCGGCAAGCTGTCGGGCAGCGACGGGCGGAAGCCCATCCACTGGACGCCTCCGGTAGGATCCAGGCCGGGCAGGAACGCCTGGGCCTTTTTCAGCATGACCTCGGATCGCTTGAAGTTGGCCGGGATCGACAGGCCCGCGAGTTCCACCGCGCCGCCGACCCGGATACCTGTGGACAACCGGCTGATGACGAAGCCATGGCCGCCGAAGGTGATCTGCGTCCGCAGGTCGAACGCCTCGGAAGGCAGCGTGGTGTTGTAGCCGCGTTCGGTTTCCAGCGGGATGCGTTCGCCCAGCGTGCGCGCGATCCGATGCGAGAACGCCCCGGCGGACAGCACGACCTTATCGGCCCGCAGGCTGGTTCCGTCGGCGAGGATCACACTGGCCCCGGAGTCCGACAACGCGAGGCCCGCCACTTCGGCGCGGCGGATCTCCCCGCCATCCGCCTGAAGGCGTTCTGCCAGCGCGAGGGTATAAAGCTTGGGGTCGGCGATCGAATACCAGCCGGGCGTGAAGGTGCCATGCGTGAAACGGGGGCTGAGCCCGGGCTGGATGTCGGCCATCTCCTTGGCATCGAGATGGTGGAACTCGATCCCGTGGTCCGTGCGCGCCTGCCAGCCGGGGAACGAGGCCCGGAACTCGGCCTCGCCCTCATAGACTTGGAGGTTCCCGCGCTTGGCCAGCATGTGATCGGTGCCGGTCCGGGTCAGGAACGGCTCCAACTCGGCCTTGGACAGGTCCATCAGCGCGGTCTGCGCCACGGTCGAATGCGCCACGGCGCGGGGCGAGCAGGCGCGCCAGAAACGGTACATCCAGGGCGCGATCTTCAACGCGTAGGCGGGATGTACGGTCAGGGGGCCGAGCGGATCCAGAAGCCAGCGCGGCGCCTTTCTCAGGATGCCAGGGGACGCCAGCGGCAGGATATCGGTGAATGCAAACGCCCCGGCATTGCCCGCCGATGCGCCCGCGGCGGGCCCGTCACGGTCGACAACCGTGACGGAGAGCCCGCGCGCCTGGGCTGCAAGGGCGACCGACAGGCCGACCACCCCCGCTCCGATGACGATCACATGGCTCATCGGCTGAAAGGTCACGCCGCGTACTTCATGGCATGCGGCTGCTTGGACCAGTCGGCGTACCAGGCCTTGAACAGGGCGAACTGCTTCTCGATGAAGCCCCGCTGGCTGGCCGTCAGCTCGTCGCTTTCGTTGAAGTGCAGCCGGTAGGCCTCGTCGCCCGTCAGAACCAGCATGTGCTTGAAGAACAGCACGAGATCGGGGCCCGCGTCGACGACGGACAGCACCTGCATGGCGCTGTCGAGCTCGAAGGCAAGGCGCCGGGCTTCGGCGTCGCCGGCCATCGCAGCCTTGCAGAGCGCCGTCAGGTGCAGGACCTCGCGCGGAAGCACGTTGCCGATGCCGGTGATCGCGCCGTCGGCGTTGCAGTTCAGATAGCCGTGATAGACGGCCGTATCGACCCCGATCATCAGCTTGATGTCGTCTCCGCCCGAGGTGATCGCCTCGCCGGCGTAGGAGAGGTCGGAGAAGCCGCCGAACTCCTTGAAGCCCACGAGGTTCGGATGCTCGGCGCGGATCTGGAAGAACAGGTCCGCCTTGGTCGAGTAGCCGTAGTAGGGGCTGTTGTAGATCACGGCCGGAAGGTCGGGAGCGGCCGACAGAATGGCCTTGAAATGAGCCTTCTGCGCCGCCGGAACCGTGCCGCGCGACAGGAGACGGGGAATGACCATGAGGCCATGCGCCCCCACCTTCTGGGCGTGGGCCGCAAGGGCGACAGCGGTCGCGGTGTTGACCGCGCCAGTGCCGACCACGACCTTCACCCCGGCCTTCACGAGCCGTTCCACGCCCTCCATCCGCCATTCGTTCGTCAGGAGGGGCCAGTCGCCCATGGAGCCGCAATAGACCACCGCCGACATGCCGAGGCCGACGAGTTCCTTCGCCTTCTCGACGAGCTTGTCGAAGTTCGGGGTCCGGTCCGGGTTGCAGGGCGTCATCAGGGCCGGGATCGTGCCCGAGAAGATAGTGGAGTCCATGGAGCGCCTCCTTCGGCGTGGGATCGGGTGCAGATGTATCCAGCTAGGATACGCTTTGTATGAGCCGTGTCGACACGATTGTTTGCAGGTGGTCAGGCGGTCGGCAAGGTGCGCCCCGCGAGCGGGATATGCTGGCGACGGTCGCTGGCGATCATCTCCTGGATCTGCTGCACGATCTGGTCGGCGTGCTCCTTGGCCAGCCGGTCGCACAGGTCGATGTCGCGCGCCTCGATGGCTCCGATCAGAGCCTCGTGCTCGAGAAGGTAGGGATGCGGCAGCTTGGCCTCGAAGCTTGGGTAGTAATATAGTTTGAGGATGCGCCGTCCCTCATCCAGCAATCGGGTGAAAAGCTGGGTGTAGTAAAAATTTCGACCGGCTTCGGCGATCGCGACGTGGAAATCGCGATTGCAGAGGATCATCCCGGCGGTGTCGCCCGACAGCACCGCCCGCGAGAACGCGTCCTGCCTGGACCGGATCGCCGCGAGGTCGGCACTGTTGTGGAACTCTGCCGCAAGTCGCGTGGTGACACGATACATGAGCGTCAGGGCATCGAAGAACGCGTGCAGGTTCGGGAAATCGATCTGCGACACCACCGTGGAGCGGTTGGGCAGCATGGTCACAAGGCCATCGCCCGCCAGCCGCACCAGCGCTTCGCGCACGGGCGTCCGCGACATGGAAAGGCGCTCGGCAAGGCTGATCTCGTCGATCAGCTCGCCCGGCAGGAGAACCAGGTTCAGGATCTCGTCCCGCAGCGTTTCATAGACGAACTTCGCCCCGGAGCCGCGCTTGCGGTCTCCTTGCTGGCCTTTCGCGTCGCTCATGGCTTCCCTTCTCCGACGGCTGGAGGGATATACGAAGCTAGAACCTGAGCAAGCGGGCAGTTCCGACCCACCACAGGGTTTCCGCACGGCAGAGACTCCCCGAAGATTGATTCGATTCGGGGCCAAATTTTTCTTATACTAAAAATCCTTTGCCAAACTGATAATTGCATGACACGGTTAGTGCGAGGTTCAACCGAATCAAGAGTGGAGAGACCCATGAGAGCCCTTCTGACCGCCGCCGCCCTGGTGGCTTCAGCCAGCGTCGCGCACGCCGACAAGCTGGACGACATCATCGCCTCCGGCACGCTGCGCTGCGCTGTGGTTCTTGACTTCCCGCCGATGGGTTTCCGCGACGAGAACAACAACCCCCAGGGCTTCGACGTCGACTACTGCAACGATCTGGCCGCCGCGCTCGGCGTGCAGTCGGAGATCGTCGAGACCCCCTTCCCCGAGCGGATCCCCGCCCTGATGTCGGGCCGCGTGGACGTGGGCGTCGCCTCGACCTCGGACACGCTGGAACGCGCCAAGACCGTGGGCTTCTCGATCCCCTACTTCGCCTTCGAGATGGCCGTGACCTCGAACGACAGCTCGGGCGTCACCTCCTTCGAGAGCATGAAGGGCAAGACCGTCGGCGCCGTCGCCGGGACCTACGAAGCCATCGCGCTCGAGGAGCAGGTCAATGCTTGGGGTGAGGGCGAATTCCGCCCCTACCAGACCCAGGCGGACGTGTTCCTCGCGCTGAGCCAGGGTCAGCTCGACGCCACGGTCTCCACCTCCACGGTTGCCCAGGCCAACGTGAAGTCCGGCAACTATCCGGGCATCACCGTCGTCGGCAAGGCGCCGTTCGACACCGACTACGTCGCCCTCTTCACCAATCGTGAGGAATACGGGTTCATCAACTACCTGAACCTCTTCGTGAACCAGCAGATCCGCACCGGCCGGTACGAGGAGCTCTACGCGAAGTGGGTCGGCGGCGACGTCCCGAGCCTCACCGTCCCGAACGCCTATCGCTGATCGCCTTTCCGGAGGCGCGCGCCCGCCGTGCGCCTCCGACCCGTTCTACGCCGAAACGAGGCGGTCATGTTCTCTTATACGTTCCAATGGAAGCAGGCGTTCGCGCGGCTGCCCGTCATGCTTGAAGGCGCCGTGGTCACGATCGAGATCGCGCTCCTGTCCATGCTGATCGGCATCGCCCTCGCGGTTCTGCTCACGGGCTTCCGCCTGTCGGGCAATCGCGTGCTGTCCGGCATCGCCGCGACCTGGGTCGAGATCGCCCGCAACACCCCTGCGCTGTTCCAGATCTACATGGCCCATTTCGGGCTTGGCAGCTTCGGCCTGCACCTCAGCCCCTATACCTCCCTGCTCCTCGGGATCACGTTCAACAACGCCGGCTACCTGGCCGAGAACTTCCGGGGCGCGCTGAAGGCCATCCCGGACACGCAGACCCGGGCCGCCCGGTCGCTTGGAATGACGCCGGTGCGGGCCTTCGGCCATGTCGTGCTCCCGCAGATGCTGCGCATCGCGTTCCTGCCGATGACCAACCAGATGGTCTGGGCGATCCTCATGACCTCGCTGGGCATCACGGTCGGGATGAACACGGACCTTTACGGCGTGACGCAGGACCTCAACGCGCTGACGTTCCGTACCTTCGAGCTTTTCGCGCTGGCCGCGGTGATCTTCTACCTGATCACGAAAACCGTTCAGATCGGGGCGCGGCTCGTGGCCGCCCGGCTGTTCCGCTACTGAGAGCGTTGCACGATGTTTGAAACTGCTCTCACCTCGAGCGACCTGCTCTTCCTGGCCCAAGGCGCGGGAATGACCCTGATTGTCACCGCCATCGCGGTGATCCTGGGGACCATTCTTGGCGTCGTTTTCGGCATCTTCCGGTTCCAGGTCGGCCCTTGGTGGGCTGCTCCTGTCACGTTCGTGCTGGATATCTTCCGCTCCATCCCCCTCCTGATCCAGCTCGTGCTGGTGAACGCGTTCCTCGGCATGGTGCTGAGGATAAGCCTGTCGGGCTTCACGGTGGCCTGCATGGTCCTGACGCTCTACACCTCGGCCTACTGCGCCGAGATCGTGCGCGGCGCCGTCGAGGCCGTTCCGAACACCACCCGCCGGGCCGCCCGCTCGCTGGGCCTGACCTGGCGGCAGGACATGTCCTACATCGTGCTGCCGCTGGCGACGCGCGTGGCCCTGCCCTCCTGGATCGGCCTCGCCCTCGGGGTGATGAAGGACTCGGCCCTCGTCTACATCGTCCAGGTGACCGAGCTCCTGAAGTCGACCCAGATCCTGATCACGCGCCTGCAGGAGCCGCTGTTCCTTCTGCTGATCTGCGGGGCCTTCTACTTCATCATCAGTTTCCCCATCGCCCGCTTCGGCGGCTACCTCGAGAAGCGTTGGTCCAATGATTGAGATCGAAAACGTCCGCAAATCCTTCGGCTCTCTCGAGGTGCTGAAGGGGATCGACCTCACCGTGAACAAGGGCGAGGTTCTCACCATCATCGGCGGGTCCGGATCGGGCAAGTCCACGCTGCTGACCTGCATCAACGGGCTGGAGCCGATCAACTCCGGCCGCATCGTGGTGGACGGGACCGAGGTTCACGCCAAGAGCACCGATCTCAACAAGCTGCGCCGCAAGCTGGGCATCGTGTTCCAGCAATGGAACGCCTTCCCGCACCTGACCGTGCTTGAGAACGTCATGCTTGCCCCCCGCAAGGTGCTGGGGCTGTCCAAGGCCGAGGCCGAGGCGATCGCCGTCAAGCAGCTGACCCATGTCGGGCTGGCCGACAAGCTGGGCGTGTATCCGTCGCGCCTGTCGGGCGGCCAGCAGCAGCGCATGGCCATTGCGCGCGCCCTGGCCATGTCGCCGGACTACATGCTTTTCGACGAGGTGACCTCGGCGCTCGACCCCCAACTCGTGGGCGAGGTGCTGGACACGCTCCGCATGCTGGCCTCCGAGGGGATGACGATGATCTGCGTCACCCACGAGATGAAGTTTGCCCGCGAGGTGTCCGACCGCGTCGCCTTCTTCTCCAAGGGCGTGATGGCCGAGATCGGCGTGCCCCAGCAGATCTTCGAGGCGCCCCGCAACCCCGAGACGGCCGCGTTCGTCAAGCTGACCCAAGCCTGAGCCGAGGACCGTCCAAATGCGCACATCCAAGATCATCCACGTGGTGTCCTGCCACGCGGAAGGCGAAGTCGGCGACGTCATCGTCGGCGGGGTCGCTCCACCACCGGGCGAGACGGTCTGGGACCAGTCCCGCTGGATCGCGCGGGACGAGACGCTGCGGAACTTCGTGCTGAACGAGCCGCGCGGCGGCGTCTTCCGCCATGTGAACCTGCTGGTACCGCCCAAGGACCCCCGGGCGCAGATGGGCTGGATCATCATGGAGCCGGCCGATACGCCGCCGATGTCCGGGTCGAACTCCATCTGCGTCTCGACGGTGCTTCTCGACACCGGGATCATCCCGATGCAGGAGCCGATCACGCGCATGATCCTGGAGCCCCCCGGCGGTCTCATCGAGGTCGAGGCCGAGTGCCGGAACGGCAAGGCCGAGCGGATCAGCGTCCGCAACGTGCCGTCCTTTGCCGACAAACTGGATGCCAAGCTCGAGGTCGAAGGGTTCGGCACGCTGACTGTGGACACCGCCTATGGCGGTGACAGCTTCGTCCTCGTCGAAGCATCGGCCGTCGGGATCCCGATCATCCCGGAGAATGCGCGCGACCTCGCCGTGGCCGGGATGAAGATCACCAAAGCCGCGAACGAACAGCTCGGCTTCCGGCATCCTATCACCGACTGGAACCACATTTCCTTCTGCCAGTTCACCGACCCGGTCACGACCGAGAACGGCGTGCTGGTCGGCAAGAACGCAGTGGCGATCCGCCCGGGCAAGATCGACAGGTCCCCGACAGGGACAGGCTGCTCGGCCCGCATGGCCGTCCTGCGGGCCAAGGGCCGGATGAACGTGGGCGACCGGTTCATCGGCAAGTCCATCATCGACACCGAGTTCCACTGCCGGATTGATCAGGACCTCGACATCAACGGAACACCCGGCATCAGCCCGATCATCTCGGGTCGGGCCTGGGTCGTCGGAACCCACCAGTTGATGGTCGATCCAGCGGACCCGTTCCAGGGCGGATACCGTCTGTCGGACACCTGGCCTGTTGATCTTTGAAGGTCACCAAGTTCAGGGGCTGATTGCAGGCGGCTCAGGCTTCTGCCACCGGTCCAGCCGTCGTGCGGTCCTGGCATCCTGGCTCACGGCCAAAGGAGGTCTGCTCCGGACCGGCGCGGACCTGCTCTGGCGCCGCTGAGCACCCTGATGAGCGTGCGCTGTCCATGAGCCATCAGCCGCGCCTGTAACCCTGAGGGCACCTCGGCGTCCTCATCCTGATGCCGATGACCAGAGGCCAGACCCTTCGAGCATGGCCCGGGCGGAACCCGGGCCTGGGTCAATGCGGCCTGACCATCTGAGCGGACTGGCCCCGCAATCTGAACGCTCGCTCTCGGGCTAGAGATCGACGGCGGCCAAGCCTTGGGCTTCGAACCGATCGAGCATCTCGAACTCTGCTGCGGTGAGGGCGATCCCCTGCTGCTCCGACAGACTCCTTGCCGCGAACCGGCGCTGCGATGGAAGTCGCGCGCCCTGCCCCTCGATGGATCGGAGCAGCGTCTCGCCCTCGGCGACGGGATCACGCCCGCTCCCCGCCGAGAACTTGTCAGGATCGAACGCCAGGATCAGAGCACCGTGACGCGGCAGGAACGTGGTTCCGCCGATGAAGTCGCGCGCCTCCGCGCTCATGAACTCGCCCAGCATGGCACCCGCGAGGAGCTCGATCATGGTCGAGATCGCCGACCCCTTGTGAGCCCCGAACGGCAGCATCGCCCCGGCAAGGGCGGCTTCGGGATCGGTGGTCGGCTGGCCCTCGGAGTCGATGGCCCAGCCTTCGGGGATCGGCTTGCCGGCGCGGCGGTGCAGTTCGATCTCGCCGCGGGCCACGACGCTGGTGGCGAAGTCGAAGACATAGGGATGATCGCCGGGACGGGGATAGCCAAAGGCCATCGGGTTCGTGCCAAGCAGGGCCGTCGTTCCACCCGCAGGCGCCACGGATGAATAGCTCGGACACATGGAAAGGGCCGCCAAACCTTGGCTCGCCAGTTCCTCGACCTCATACCAGAGGGCCGAGAAGTGGAGGCAATCGCGGATCACCATCGCGCCCATCCCGAAGCGGCGCGCCTTGTCGATCAGGAGGTCTTTGCCATCCTCGAATGCCGGACAGGCAAATCCGCCGCCGGCATGCACCTGCAGGATCGGTCCGCCAGTGTCGTTGAGCGTCGGGACAGCGTCAGGAACGACCTTGCCTGCGCGCAGGACCCGCAGGCATCCTTCGATCCGGTAGATCCCATGCGACTTGCAGTTGTCGCGCTCCCCGGCAACGATGACCCGAGCCATGGCGGCTGCCGTTTCGGCGCGGATCCCCGAGATTTCGAAGATCCGCGTAACCTTGGCTTCAAGGTCGCGGATGGTGATCAGACGTGTCTCGCTCATGGGCGCAGTTGATCCTTGGAAGCTAAAGGACTGGGATTCAGCCTTCGAGATCGATGTGGGTGCAGGCCCAGAAGATGCTGGCATCCTCTTCGCCGAGGGCACGAAGGGCATGTTTCAAGGTGCTGTCGAAATAGGCACAGTCGTTCACCGCAAGGACGACGGGCGCATAGTGCTCGACATGCAGTTCGACCCGGCCCGACAGCACCAGGATGGCTTCCTCGCCATCATGGGCGTCCATGTCGTCGGGCCTGATCGGCGCGCGGCGGTCGATCCTGGCAAAAAGCGGGATGATGCGCTTCTGCGACAGCGCATTGCAGAGGATTTCGTACTCGTAGGCTGGGGTGCGGACCTTGCTTCCGGTTCCAGCCCGCGTGACGGTCATGCGGGTCTTTGCCGTCCCGCTCGTCTCCTCGGATGAGAAGATGCGCTCCATCCCGACGCCGTAGCCGCGTGCGATCCGGACGAGATTCTCATAGCTGGGAGACACGCGGCCATTCTCGATCTTGTGGATCGTCGACAAGGCCAAGCCTGTCCTCTGGGCGGCACCATCCAGCGTCAGGCCGCCTTCCTGGCGCAGCAGCTTCATGCGCTGGCCAAGATCGGCCCGGAGCTGTTGCCGTTCGGCGGCCCAGCTTCCCTCGCCGTCTGAATGACCACCGTCGGGCCCGTCATCCGTTTTCGGATCCGCCATCGTTTTTTCTTTTACTACCATCCATGCTACTCTAAGCATACGCCTTGAAGTCTGGCAACGGTGGGTTCGACAGCTGTGCAAAGGATGGGCGTGGTTGTCGGATGCAGGCTGCCCAGCCCAACTTCGGCCGGAGGTCCATGCTGGCAAGGGATATCGTCGTCAGACCAGGCACCGGGTCCGACACCTGGCCGCATCGGCAGGATCACAACCTTACGCGCGTCACGGAAGGCGACGCCAAGAGGTGGATCTCCCCTCGTCCCCGCCGGGAATCGACTTCGCCCGGATTGGGATGGAAACCTCCGTTGCAACTGCCCTGCCGCAGCGCCATGCGGACCGCTGCCAAAGCCGAATGGCCGGTCGGTCGCCAGACCTCGTCGGGGAGTGAGCGGCCCCCAAGGGATGCAGGCGTGAGCCCGCCGGCTATGCCGACCGTGCAGAGCGCGACGGGCTGGGTTCCGTACTCTGCCTCCTTTCAGGCCGACAAGGCAGGATCAGCCCAGTCGGTCCGTGATCGGGAAGACAAGGGATCCTGTCGCCACATCGCGGGCTTGGACGTCCGACCCGTCCTCGGAGCGGCCGGTGCCGGTCGTCTCAAACATGAACGCGAACAATTCAGCAGGACTCTCTCATGGGAAAGATCATCGTTCCAGCCCTGGTTCGCGGACCCGTGCTCGTCTGCAAGGAAGGCCTGAGCTTCTGGGGCGGAGTGGACCCATCTACGGGCGTCATCGTGGACGCCCATCACCCGCAGCACGGAATGGCCCTTGGTGGCCGGGTCGTGATGATGCCGACCAGCCGTGGCTCCTGCACAGGGAGCGGTGTCCTCCTGGGCCTCAGCCTGGCAGGTCAAGCCCCCGCCGCCCTGATCTTCCGCGAGGGCGAGGACATCCTCACGCTGGGCGCACTGATTGCCGGGCGGATGTTCGATCGCCGGATTGCGGTGGTGAGGCTCGCGCCGGTGGACTACGACGCCGTCGCCAATGAGCCCGAGGTCCAGATCACCGAGGACGCGCTGGTGACCCCCCATCGGACGATCCGCCTCCAGCCCCTTTCCAGCGACGATTTGGAGTTGGACGGGCAGGACCGGCGCTTCCTCGCGGGGGAGTTCGGTCCGGCGGCGCAGTTGGCCATGGAAACGATCTGCACGATGGCAATCGCGCAGGACGCGGCGCGTCTGATCGACGTCAGCCGGGTCCACATCGACGGCTGCATCTATGCAAGCCCGGCGTTTCTGACCTTTGCCCGGAAGA
Source organism: Rubellimicrobium arenae (assembly GCF_017916275.1). GTDB lineage: Bacteria > Pseudomonadota > Alphaproteobacteria > Rhodobacterales > Rhodobacteraceae > Rubellimicrobium > Rubellimicrobium arenae. Next base: position 88,130 of record NZ_JAFMST010000001.1, on the reverse strand, counting down.
TGGCCGACCTGGGTGGTCGGGTCCGCGTTCCCACCACGATGAACGCCATCTCGGTGGACCACGCGAACTGGCGCTCCCAAGGTGTCGTCGAGGATTTCGGCGGGCCGGCGAGCAGGCTGGCAGACGCTTATGTCGAGATGGGGGCAAAGCCGAGCTTCACCTGCGCCCCTTACCTGCTCGGCGACAAACCCGGCAAAGGCGAGGACATCGCCTGGGCGGAATCGAACGCCGTCATCTACGCCAACAGCGTCCTCGGCGCCCGTACGGTGAAGCACCCCGACTTCCTGGACCTTTGCATCGCCCTGACCGGACGCGCCCCCCGATCCGGGGTCTATCTGGAGCGCCACCGCGCGCCCCAGCGTCTGATCCAGGTAGAGTGGCCCCAGGATGCGGATGACGCGTTCTGGCCGATGCTTGGCTGGCTGGTCGGACAGGCGGCCCCGGACTGCATCCCGCTGATCCAGGGCCTCGAGCACGCCACGCCGAACGAGGATGATCTCAAAGCCCTATGCGCGGCTTTCGGCACGACCTCGGCTTCACCCATGTTGCATATCAGGGACCTGACGCCGGAAGCGGACCTGCCCCTGGCCGCAGATGCGGCGACGGTGCGGATCACGCCGTCCGACTTCGCCCGGCTGTGGGAGATGTTCAACGCCGGACCGGCCGAGGTGGATCTGGTCGCCTTGGGCAGCCCTCACTTCTCCCAGGCGGAATGCCGCGCTTTTGCCCAGCTCATGGACGGCCGCCGGGTCTCGGATCATGTGACGGCCATCATCACCTTGGGTCGCGCGACTCTGGAACGAATCAGGGCGGACGGGACAGAGCAGCGACTGGTGGCCGCGGGTGTCCGCATCGTGCCGGACCTGTGCTGGTGCTCCATCTCCGAGCCGGTCTTCCCGCGCGAAGCTCGGGTCCTCATGACCAACTCGGGGAAGTATGCCCATTACGCTCCGGGCCTGAGCCAGCGTGAGGTGCGGTTCGGGAGCCTTGCGATGTGCGCCGAGGCCGCCTGCACCGGACGGGCCCCCGCGCGGTCGCCGGCCTGGATCCAAGGCGCGTCGTGAACCGTGCCCGGCCCGAACGGACCCGGCGGTCCCATGGCCCCCGGTTCTTCGGTCCGGTGACCTGAGGGTGGCTCAGAGGCTCCGCATCAGCCCACCGTCGACCTTCAGGTTTTGGCCCGTGATGTAGCCCGCGCCGTCCGAGAGCAGGAAGGCAACCGTCGCAGCGATCTCATCGGCGGTGCCGTAGCGGCCCATGGGCACCCCGGCGCGCCGCTCCTCCACTTGCGGAAGGCTGTCGATCCAGCCGGGCAGGACGTTGTTCATGCGGACGTTGTCGGCGGCGAAGGTGTCGGCGAAAAGCTTGGTGTAGGCCGCGAGACCCGCGCGGGCAACGGCCGAGGTCGGGAACATCGCCGAGGGCTCGAAGGCCCAGGCGGTCGAGATGTTCACGATGGCCCCGCCCTTTTGGTCCTGCATGATGGGGGCCACGAGCCGTACGGCGCGGACGACGTTGAGGAAGTAGACGTCCATCCCCTTGTGCCAGTCCTCGTCGGTGATCTCCAGAAGAGGTGCGCGGGGACCATGGCCCGCGCTGTTCACGAGCGCATCGATGCGGCCCCAGCGCTCCATCGCGCCGTCCACGAGGCTTTTGAGGTCCTCGTTGGATTGGTTCGACCCGGTGACGCCGAAGCCTCCGAGTTCCTGAGCAAGGGCCTCACCCTTGCCCGAGGACGACAGCACACCGACCGCATATCCGTCCGATGCGAGCCGCCGCGCGACCGCCGCCCCCATGCCGCTGCCCCCGGCCGTGATCAGGGCCACCTTCGCTGCTGTCATCTCTTCTCCTTTCCTCGCCCGTCCTCGCATCCGACCGGCGCTGCTGGCGTCATTGATCGAGCGTCCCGTGTCAGGACAACCCCCGCCGACCTGCGGTCACAGGGCGTTCTGGGTCAGCGTCACGCCCTTGGAATAGTTCTCGGTCATGAAGTTGATGAAGTTGTCCCGGAATTGCCGTGTGTGGGCATGGGCCAGGGCATCGGCGCGCTCCACGTCTTGATCCCGGATCGCCTCGATCATCTGGTCGTGCTCGTCGGTCAGGAGATACCCGTCATGGGTGCGCTCCAGGTACTCGAAGTGCAGGTGCAGGATGCGCCGGCCCTGGTCCAGCAGCCGGTCATAGAACGAAGCGAGGTAGGAGTTCCGCCCTGCCCTGGCGATGGCCATGTGGAACTGCTTGTTGGCCTCTGACATCGCCAGATGGTTGCCCTTGCGGACCGCCGCCTCGAAGTCCTTCTGGCGTTTTCCGATGGCCTTGAGATCAGCCGGCGTCCGCAGCTCGGCGGCCAGCCTGGTGTTCATGCGCTGCAGGATGTCCAGCGCCTCCACGTATTTGGGAAAGCTCACCACGTCGATCGGCGCCACGATGGTGGAGCGGTTGGGAAGCGTCACGACAAGCGCATCGTTCGAGAGCCGGATCAGGGCTTCGCGGACGGGCGAGCGGGAAAGGCCGAACCGCTCGGCCAGAGAGGTCTCGTCCAGCAGGTCTCCCGGAGGGAGCGCCAACGAAAGGATGTCGTTGCGGAGGGTGTCGTAAACCCATTTCCAGCCGGCACCCTTGGCGGGCCGGGCTTCGCCCTCGATCTCGATCTCGTCCCGCATCATGTCGCTCCGATCCATGCCGGGACGATAGTGGGTCCAGAGAGGGCTGTCGACACATTGCACGAAATGTCTTGACGTGTCGCCAGCCTGTCGACATCTTCCAGTCCTGTCGACACAGTGCTGACACAAGATGAAGACCGGCATAGCCCGGCGGATCCGGCGCAACGCTCGCCCCAACAGGAGAAGCTCATGTTTTCGAAATGGATGACCACCACGGCCACCGCCGTCGTCTTGGCCGGGGCCGCCCAGCTCGCCTCCGCACAGGACGCGACCGGCTATTGGCAGCAGGTCCAAGCGAATGGTGTCCTGCGCTGCGGCGCCGCGGTGGCCCCGCCCTACGTGATGCGCGACCCGGCGACGGGCCAATACTCCGGCTTCTTCGCCGACCTTTGCCGTGAGTTCGCCGACGTGCTTGAGGTCGAGCCCGAGTTCGTGGATACCACCTGGGACAACATCGTCGCGGGCCTGCAAGCCGGCCGCTGGGACATGTCGCTGGCCCTGAACCGCACGCCGGTGCGCGCGATGGCCGTGAACTTCTCCATCCCGGCGATGGAATACCAGATCTCGCTCGCTTACGACAAGAACAACGCCAAGATCCCGGCGAACCCGCAGACCGTGGCCGACATCGACCAGGAAGGCGTGACTCTTGCCGTGATGTCCGGCACCGCACAGGACACCGCGATCTCCGCCGCGATCAAGAATGCGACGATCCTGCGCCTGCCCTCGAACGACGAGACGCGCCTCGCGGTCGTCTCCAAGCGCGCCGACATCCTCGTGGACGCCTCGGACACCAACCAGCTCTTCACGCAGTCGAACCCCGACTGGGCGGTGGCGTTCAACCCGACCCCGGCGCTGGCCAAGCAGGGCGTGGCCTTTGGCCTGCCCGCGACGCTCTCGGCCCAGGATGTCAGCGTCGTGAACATCTTCCTCGAGGAGAAGGTCGCGACTGGACACGTCGACCAGCTGATCCACAACGCCGTGGACCAGGTCCTGGCCGCCAGCAACTGACCCCAGCGGGGCTGCCTTCGCGGCAGCCCCCTCCGCCCCAGCGCGAGGGAGACGCCATGTTCGACGGCGCGAAAGACCAGACGGCCCTGGTGCGGATGGACGGGCTCCACAAGAGCTTCGGCCCCGTCCGCGTCCTTCAGGGGCTCGACATCGAGATGAAGCGCGGCGACCGCGTCGTCGTGATCGGCCCGTCGGGCGGCGGCAAGAGCACGCTGCTGCGTGTCCTCATGGGCCTTGAGAACATCAACGCAGGCAGCATCAGCTTTGGCGGGCAGCCCTATATCTCGGTCAAGGACGGGAAGACGGTCATCGACCCCAAGGTGCGCCGCAGCATCGGGATGGTGTTCCAGCACTACACTCTCTTCCCGCACCTGAGCGTGCTGCAGAACCTGATCCTCGCGCCCTGCAAGGTGAATGGCGAGAGCGCGTCGGGCGCCAAGGAACGGGCGCGCGCCCTCCTCACCCGCTTCGGGCTGGGCGCCAAGGCCGACGCATACCCCAACCAGCTCTCCGGCGGTCAGAAGCAGCGCGTGGCCATCGCCCGCGCCCTGATGCTCGACCCCAAGCTCATGCTCTTCGACGAGGTGACCTCCGCGCTCGACCCCGAGCTCGTGGCCGAGGTGGAGCAGGTGATGCTCGAACTCGCCGCGCAGGACATGCCGATGGTCATCGTCACCCACGACATGTGGTTCGCGCGGAACATCGCGAGCCGGGTGATCTTCTGCGCCGGCGGCGTGGTGGTGGAGGACGGCCCGCCCGAACAGGTGCTGGGCAGCCCCATCCACGAACGGACGCGCGAGTTCATCAACCGCGTCTTCCACATCCGGACCTGAGGGGGCGGGCGATGGACTACTCCCTCGACCTCGGCGCGGTCACCCGGAACTTCGGGCCGCTGCTCGAAGGGCTCTGGGTCACGATCCAGCTGACCCTGGCCGCGAACGTCATCGGTCTCGTGCTGGGCTTCGTGATCGCCCTCCTCGTGATGAGCCGCGTGGCCCTGATCCGCGTGCCCGCCACCGCCTTCGTGGAGTTCTTCCGCTGCACCCCCGCCATCGTGCAGATCGTGTGGTTCTTCTACTGCGTGCCCATGCTGTTCAACATCTACCTGGGCTCGATGACGATGGGGATCGTGGCCCTCGGCCTGAACCTGGCCGCCTTCAACGGCGAGGCCTACCGCGCCGCGATCCAGTCCGTCCCGCGCGAGCACCGCGACGCCGCCGTGGCCCTGGGCCTGTCGCCGCTGCAAAGCACGCTGCACATCATCCTGCCCACGGCGTTCCGGCTGGCCATTCCGGTGCTGCTGACCAACGGCATCGTCATCTTCCAGCAAAGCGCGCTGGTCGCCATCGTCGCGGTCCCGGACCTGATGTACGAGGCCAAGAGCCTCGCCACCAAGACCTACCGGCCCATCGAGACCTTCACCATCGTGGCGCTCGTCTATTTCGCGGTGTCCTTCCCGATCAGCCAACTCGTGGGCTGGCTGGAACGGCGCCGGTCCGTGGCGATGGCTTGAAGGAGGACGCCCCATGGAACTCGACTTCAGCATCGTCCTGCGCTTTGCCGACGCTTTGGCCTACGGCTTGTGGCTGACCATCCGCCTCACGCTGATCTGCATCATCACCGGGGGCGCCCTGGGCTTCCTCTTGGCCCTCGCCCGCCGGTCGAAAAACCGCCTGCTGCGCGGCGCCTCCACGGTCTACGTAGAGTTCTTCCGCGGCACGCCGGTCCTGATCCAGCTCTTCTGGATCTTCTTCTGCCTGCCCATCATCCTGGGCGTGGAGTTGTCGAGCTTCGTGTCCGGCGTGATTGCGCTGACCCTCTACACCGCCGCCATCACCTCCGAGACGTTCCGCTCCTCGCTCGGGACCGTCAGCCGCGAGCAGATCGACGCCTGCGTCGCGCTGGGCCTGCCCGCGCGGGTGCAGGTCACCTCGGTCGTGCTGCCGCAGGCGCTGCTGCGCGCCATGCCCACGCTGCTGTCGAACACGATCAGCCTGTTCAAGGAAAGCTCGCTCGTGTCGGCGGTGGGCATGGCCGACCTGATGTTCGTCGGGCAGAACATCTCCAACAACACCGCCCGGCCCGTCGAGATGCTGACCGCCGTGGCGCTCATCTACTTCGCCGTCGCCTTCCCGCTGACACGCGCCGTGTCGGTCCTGGAAGGCCGTATCCTCCGCAAGCTGGCCGCCTGACTGCGGCCCAAGACAAGGACAACATACCATGAAGCTCAAGGGCGTCCTCCCCGCTCTCGTCACGCCGTTCGGGACTGACGGCAAGATCGACTTCAAGGCCTTCGAGCGGCTGCTGGAGCACATGCGCGCCGCGGGCGTCAGCGGCTGGGTGCCTAACGGCTCGACCGGCGAGTACTTCTCGCAATCGACTGAGGAGCGTCGTCAGGTCCTCCAGTTCGTCAAGGACTTCTCCCTCCCGAACGAGATCCTGATCGCCGGCACCAACGCGCCCGCCACGCGCGAGGTGCTGGAACAGACCGCGATGGCCAAGGAGATCGGCTACGACACCGTCCTCCTCGCGCCGCCGTTCTACACGCGCCCGACGCAGGCCGAACTGATCCGCCACTACGAGACGGTGCTGGATGCGGTGGACGTCAACATCGTGCTTTACAGCTATCCGGCCAAGGACGGCTCGGACATCAGCTTCGAGCTGATGGACCACTTCGCCGACAACCCGCGCGTCCTGGGCATCAAGGAAAGCTCGGGCAGCCTGCAGCGGGCCATCGACATCGCGAGCCGCTACGAAGGCCGTCTCCAGCTCGTCTCGGGCTCGGACGACATCGCGCTCGACTTCATGTTCTGGGGCGCCGACAGCTGGATCTGCGGGCCGTCGAACTGCATGGCCCAGGCCTGCTGCGACCTCGACCGGCTCTACCGGGCGGGCGACCTCGGCGCGGCCAAGGTCCTGATGAAGACGCTGTTCCGGGCGATGAACATCCTCGAATCCGGCAAGTTCGTGCAGAAGATCAAGTACGGCTGCGAGCTGCAGGGCCTGCCCGTCGGTGAATGCCGCGCCCCGCTCGGCCCCCTCACGGACGAGGAGAAGGCCGAGTTCCGCGCCGCGATGGAGCCGCTCCTCGCCGCTCCGGCGGTCCGCGAGGCGGTCCCGGCCTGACATGAGCACCGTCGTCGTCGGCGCCGGCATCATCGGCGTGAGCATCGCCCACGAGCTCCGGAAACGGGGCCGTGAGGTGACGCTGGTCGACAAGGGGGAGCCCGGCATGGGCGCCTCCTTCGGCAACATGGCCTCCATCGCGGTGACGGAGTTCATGCCGGCGTCGCGGCCCTCGGTCTGGAAGCAGATCCCCGGCTGGATGCTGGACCCCGAGGGGCCGGTGCGCGTCCGGCCGGGCTACATGCCCCGGCTCGTGCCCTGGTTCCTCCGCTTCATCGCGGCGAGCCGCCCCAGGACCCTGCGGGCGCTCGAGGAACAGGGCGCGGCCCTTTGCAAGCTGGCGCTGGGCGACACCCAGGCGCTCCTCAGCGAGATCGGGGCGGGCGACCAGCTGACCGAGACCGGCTGCCTGTCGCTTTACACCGACGAGGCCGAGTTCAAGGCCGACCGCGACCATATCGAGATCCTCGACCGCTTCGGCTTCGGCTACGAGGTGCTGGGCCACAACGCGATCCGCGACCTGGAGCCCGAGATCACCACCAGGATCGGCAAGGCGGTGCTGTTCCCGGACAACCGCTCGCTCAAGTCGCCGCACCGCTACGTGACCCTGCTGGCCGAACGGTTCCAGGCCTTGGGCGGCCGGATCGAGCGCGGGGACGTCATCGGCTTCGACCGGTCCGACCGCATCACCGGGGTGCGTCTCAAGGACGGGCAGGTGATCCCGGCCTCCGAGATCGTGCTCTGCGCCGGAGCCTGGACCGGCATCCTCGCCGCGCTGCTGGGCGAGCCGATCCCGCTGGAGACCGAGCGGGGCTACCACACGCAGATCATGGACCCGGGCCTGTCGCTGCGCCATTCGATCATCTGGCCGGCACGCGCCTTCATGGTCACGCCCACGGCGGGCGGCATCCGCGTCGGCGGCACGGTGGAGATGGCGGGCCTGCACGCCGCGCCGGACTACCGCCGCTCCAAGGTCACGGTCCGCCGCGCGCGCGAGGCGCTGCCCAACCTGCGCGTGGAGCAGGCGACCGAATGGATGGGCCACCGCCCCGCCCTGCCCGACACGGTGCCGATCCTCAGCCGGTCGGCCAGGACGCCGGGCGTCTTCTACGCCACTGGGCACGGGCACCTGGGCGTGACCTATGCCGCGACCACCGGGCGGCTGATCGGCGACCTCGTCACCGGGGCGCGCCCGCCCATCGACCTCCACCCCTACCGGGTCAACCGGTTCTGAGCGGGATGCCCCTCATGAGAAGCGAACTCTACATCGACGGCCGCTGGACGGCGCCTGCGCAGGGCGAGACCCTGCCCGTCGTGAACCCGGCGACCGAAGAGGTCTTCCACCACATCCCCGCCGCCACCGAGGCCGACGCCGAGGCCGCGGTCCGCGCCGCCCGCCGCGCCTTCGACGAAGGCCCTTGGCCGCGCATGACCGGGGCCGAGCGGGCCAAGATTCTTCGCGCCATGGCCGAGGGCATCCGCGCCCGCCTGCCCGAGCTGGCTCGCCTCGAGGTCATGGACAACGGCAAGCCGCTGCCCGAGGCCGAGTGGGACCTCGCAGACGCCGCGGGATGCTTCGACTTCTACGCCGGTCTGGCCGAAGAGTTGGACGGCGAAGTCGAGCCGATTCCGCTGGCCGACGGCCGCTTCACATCCAAGGCGGTGCGGGAGCCCGTGGGCGTCGCCGCCGCCATCGTGCCCTGGAACTATCCGCTGCTGATGGCCTCGTGGAAGGTCGCGCCCGCGCTGGCCGCCGGCTGCACCATGGTCCTGAAGCCCGCTGAGGCTACCTCGCTCACGGCACTTGAACTCGGCGCCATTGCCGAGGAGGCCGGGCTGCCGCCGGGCGTCCTCAACATCCTGTCGGGCAAGGGATCGGTCGTGGGGCAGGCGCTGGTCGATCACCCGCAGGTGGACAAGGTCGCCTTCACCGGCTCGGGCCCCGTGGGGTCGCGGATCATGGCCTCGGCCGCCCGCGACATCAAGCGCATCAGCCTGGAGCTTGGGGGCAAGTCGCCCTTCGTGGTCTTCGGGGACAGCGACCTCGACCGCGCCGTCGAGTGGATCATGTTCGGCATCTTCTGGAACCAGGGGCAGGTCTGCTCGGCCACCTCGCGCGTGCTGGTCGAACGCTCGCTCTACGACCGCCTGCTCGGGCGGCTGGTGGAGGAGGCCGAGAAGATCCGCATCGGCGACGGCCTCCAGCCGGGTACTCTCCTCGGGCCGCTGGTGAACAAGGTGCAGTACGACAACGTGCTGAGCCACATCGACCGGGCCGTGGAACAGGGGGCCAAGCTCGCCACCGGGGGCAAGGCGCAGGGGTTCAACCACGGCTACTTCGTGGCGCCCACGGTGCTGACCGATGCCCCCCTCGACAGCGACGCCTGGCGCGAGGAGATCTTCGGCCCCGTGGTCTGCCTCCGCCCCTTCGACACCGAGGAGGAGGCGATCCGCCTCGCCAACGACAGCCGCTTCGGCCTGGCTGCCGCGGTGATGAGCGGGGACGACGTGCGGGCCGAACGGGTCGCGGCGGCGTTCCGGGCGGGCATCGTCTGGATCAACTGCTCCCAGCCCACCTTCACCGAGGCGCCCTGGGGCGGCTACAAGCAGTCCGGCATCGGGCGCGAGCTCGGGCGCTGGGGCTTGGACAACTACTTGGAAACCAAGCAGATCACCCGCCTCGTCAGCGACGAGCCTTGGGGATGGTACATCAAATGACCGCATCGCTCGAACTCCTGCTGGTCCATTGCCAAGGCGAGATCGGCAAGGTCATCGTTGGCGGCGCGCCCGAGATCCCGGGCGCGACGCTCCTCGACAAGATGAACCACATCAACCGCGTGGACGACTCGCTCCGCCGGTTCGTGACCGGCGAACCGCGCGCCCACGTGGCCATGTCGGTCAATCTGCTCGTCCCGCCCGTCCATCCGGAGGCGCATGCGGGCTTCATCGTCCTGCAAGCGGACCGCGCGCATCCGATGTCGGGGAGCAACTGCATCTGCGTGGTGACCGCGCTCATCGAGTCGGGCCGCGTTCCTGCGCAGGAGCCTGAGACCGTGGTCCGGCTGGACACGCCCGCAGGGCTCGTCACGGCCCGCGCCCGCGTCACCAATGGGCGGTGCCATTCGGTGAGCCTCGACAACGTGCCGGCCTTCACCATCGCGCTGGATCAGGTGGTGCAAACGCCCGACTGGGGCATGATCCGTGCCGACATCGCCTTCGGGGGCGTGTTCTACGCGATCGTGGACGTGGATCAGGTGGGCTTGTCGATCGAGCCCGAGCACGCCCGCGCGCTGGCCGAGGCCGGGATTGCCATCAAGGCGTTGCTGGCCGATCAGGTGCAGGTCTCGCATCCCGAGGCCCCGGACCTCAATGACATCGCCTATGTCATGTTCCGCAGCCGCGCCGCCGACGGAGCGGTGCGGACCTGCACGACGCTCAAGCCCGGCCGGGTGGACCGTTCGCCCTGCGGAACCGGAAGCTCGGCCAATCTTGCCGTCCTGCACGCCCGCGGCGAGATCGCCCCCGGCGAGGGCCGCACCTCGCGCAGCATCATCGGCGGCGAGTTCCGGGCCGAGGTGATCGAGGCCACAACAGTCGGGCCCTACCCGGCGGTCCGCCCGCGCATCACCGGAAGCGCCTGGGTCTACGGCCGCGAGGAGCTGTGGATGAGCCCGGACGACCCCTTCCCGACGGGTTTTGCGCTGTCGGACACTTGGGGCCCGCAGGTCGGCCAGCCATGACCGCCCCGCTCAGTGGCCTGAATGTGCTGGTGACCGGTGCGACCGGAGCCATCGGACGGGCGATCACTGTCGCCCTGGCCGCCGAGGGCGCGCGGGTCGGCATCCATTACGGGCGCGACCGCGACGGAGCCGAACGGCTGCTCCGGTCCATCGATGGTCGGGGTTGGTGCCTGCAGGCCGACCTGTCCTCCCCTGGGGGCGCAACCCAGCTCTGGGTCGATGCCGAGGCAATCAGCGGACGCCTGCACGGTCTCGTCAATAACGCCGGCATCCGCACCGAGGTCTCGGTGGAAGCGCCCCTTCCTGATTGGCAATCGGCCTGGGACCGCGAGATGCGGGTGAACCTCCTCTCGGCCGCTGACCTGTGCAAGTGCGCCATCGCCCATTTCCGGCGGCATGGGCCAGGGCGCATCGTCAACATCGCCAGCCGCGCGGGGCAGCGGGGCTACAGTGCCGACGCCCTGGCCTATGGCGCCTCCAAGGCGGCGCTCATCAACCTGACCAAATCCATCGCCCAAAGCTTTGGGGCCGAGGGCATCACAGCCACCGCGCTCGCCCCCGGCTGGGTCCGCACCGAAATGGCCGAAGCCTTCATCGCCCGCCACGGCGAGGCAGCGGCGTTGGCGGGCATTCCCGTTGGCCAGATGGCCGAGCCCGCCGAGATCGGGGAACTGGTGGCCTTCGCGCTCCGCCCCTCGCAGGTCTCGCTCAACGGCGCGGTGCTCGACGTCAACGGCGGCAGCTATCTGAGATAAGGAGTCTGCGAGTGCGCTTTACCAATAGGACCGCCATCGTCACCGGGGCCGCGGGCGGCATCGGCTCGGCCATCTGCCAGCGCCTCGCGCAGGAGGGCGCGGCCGTCGTCGTCTGCGACGTGAACGCCGAAGGGGCTGAGGTCACGGCCGCTTCGATCCGCTCCACCGGCGGCACGGCGCGCGCCTTCGCCAGCGACATCGCGACCCCCGAGGGTTGCCGGGCCATCATCGCGGACGTCCTGGCGCGAGAAGGTCGCATCGACGTCCTGTGCAACAACGCCGGCATCAACCGGCGTGGGAACCTCCTGGCGATCTCGGAGGACGACTGGCGGCTGTCCTTCGCCGTGAACCTCGATGCGATGTTCCACCTGTGCCGCGCGGCGCTGCCCGCCATGATCGAGGCCGGCGGCGGCGCCATCGTCAACACGGCGTCCCAGTGGGGCCTCCATCCCGCACCGAATCACATCGCCTACAACGTGACCAAGGCGGCGGTGGCGAGCTTCACCCAGAACCTCGCCCGCGACTACGCGCCCCAGAAGATTCGCGTGAATGCCGTCTGCCCCGGCGAAATCCACACGCCCATGCTGGAGGCGGGCGTGAAGCGGTCAGGCCGCACCATCGCCGATCTTGACCGGCTCGTGCCCTTCGGACGCATCGGCAAGCCCGAGGAAGTCGCGGCGCTGGTGGCCTTCCTCGCCTCGGACGAGGCCGCCTTCATGTGTGGCTCGCTGGTCGAGATCACCGGGGCCCAAGCTGTCGCCTGAACCCCTTTCGTTGTCCGAACCCAAGAGGGTCTCATGCTCGACCGCGCTTCTGCTCCGAACGACCTCAATGCCTTCTGGATGCCGTTCACGGCCAACCGGCAGTTCAAGAAAGCGCCGCGCATGTTCGTGGCGGCCAAGGACATGCACTACACCACCTCGGACGGGCGTCAGGTCCTGGACGGCACCGCCGGGCTCTGGTGCTGCAACGCCGGGCACTGCCGCCCCCGGATCACCGAAGCGATCCAACGGCAGGCGGCCGAGCTCGACTACGCGCCGGCGTTCCAGATGGGCCATCCGCTCGCCTTCGAACTGGCGAACCGGCTCATCGACATCGCGCCCGAGGGCATGGCGCACGTCTTCTACACCAACTCGGGCTCCGAGTCGGTGGAGACGGCGCTGAAGCTGGCGCTGGCCTATCACCGGGCGCGGGGCGAGGGCCAGCGCACCCGTCTGATCGGGCGCGAGCGGGGCTACCACGGCGTGAACTTCGGCGGCATCTCGGTCGGTGGAATCGTCAACAATCGCCGGGTCTTCGGCTCGCTGCTGTCCGGCGTGGACCACCTGCCCCACACGCACCTTCCGGATCGCAACGCCTTCACCCGCGGCCAACCGGAGCATGGGGCGCATCTGGCCGATGATCTCGAGCGGATCATCGCGCTGCACGGAGCCGACACCATCGCCGCTGTCATCGTGGAGCCGATGGCGGGCTCGACCGGCGTGCTGCTGCCGCCCAAGGGCTATCTTGAGAAGTTGCGCGCGATCACGAGAAAGCACGGCATCCTCCTGATCTTCGATGAAGTGATCACCGGGTTCGGCCGGCTGGGCTCGGCCTTTGCCGCCCAGCACTTCGGCGTGACGCCCGACCTGGTGACGACGGCGAAGGGCCTGACCAACGGGGTCATTCCGATGGGGGCGGTCCTGACCACGGCCGATGTCCATGACGCCTTCATGCAGGGGCCCGAGCACCTGATCGAACTGTTCCATGGCTATACCTATTCAGGAAACCCGATCGCCTCGGCGGCAGGCCTCGCGACGCTGGAGACCTACCGCGAGGAGGGCCTGTTCGAGCGGGCCAGGGATCTCGCCCCGTACTGGGAGGACGCGCTGCACTCCCTCAGGGGGTTGCCGCATGTGATCGACATCCGGAACATGGGCCTCATCGGCGCCGTCGAGCTGGAGCCGATCGCGGGCCAGCCGACCAAGCGCGCCTTCCAGGCCTTCCTCGACGCCTACGACAAGGGCGTCCTGATCCGCACCACCGGTGACATCATCGCCATGTCACCTCCGCTCATCATCTCGAAACCGGAGATCGACCAGCTCATCGGAACGCTGGGCGACGTGCTCAGGAACCTGCCCTGACAACCGCGGTCGCCGCCGCGATCACGGAGCGGCAGCGCAATGTGCCTGCCCCGCCTGAGATCCCCATCAGAAGGGGCCGTCGAACCCCGAGCGGGGGCACTGGTGGCGTTCGCACCAGTGTCGGGTCCGACATCCAACTCAGTCGCCGCGTCAGGGAGGTCACGCCGCAGGAGTCGCAGGTCGGTCCGGCGCCTGACGGGCGTGAGAGGCGTCGCGCCTTGCGCAGGAACTGGTGGTCGGGGCCGATGCACAGAGCTCGGCATAAGGGACCGATCGCACGACGGCACCATGGCTCAATGGCGGGAGCACATTGCCGTTCATCGAGAGTCAGCGATGATCGGCCTACGACCTTGCCCAGTCTGGTCGGTCATCTCGGCGGAGTTCAGCCTTGTGGGCCCGGACGGCTCAGATCGTCACCTTCATCCAGAAGGACGGTGAGCAGACCCTGCGCCCCACCCTGCCCTTGAACGATCTTGCGCCGTGTTCATGGGTGCCCGGGCGCAACGCTCTTGCAGAAAATACAAAGGCCCCCGATCTACGTCCATTCATAAGGCAAGACGCCCTCTTTGCCATGGGGCGAAGCCAATGCTACAGCCTGCAGGCGACCACAGGAGATCCAAGATGCCGAACGGTACTGTCAAGTTCTTCAACTCTGCGAAGGGCTTTGGCTTCATCGCGCCCGACAATGGCGGCCAAGACGTTTTTGTGCACGCCACCGCCCTCGAACGGGCAGGTCTGCGGGACCTCAATGAGGGCGATCTTGTCGCCTTCGAACTCGAGACTGACCGTCGGTCCGGAAAGATCTCGGCGACCAACCTGCGGCTGACAGGGTCCGCGCCGGGCGGCGGCATGCGATCGGCCCCTCGTCCGTCGGCCGGCCCCCGTGGGGGTGGCTCCCGGCAGGTCGAAGGAAGCGGCCGGGGCACCGTGAAATGGTACAACGCGTCCAAAGGCTTCGGCTTCATCGCGCCGGAAGCGGGCGGCGATGACGTTTTCGTCCACGTTTCGGCCGTTGAGCGCGCTGGCATGCATGACCTCCGCGAGGGCCAGACTGTTTCCTTCGACCTTGAGCGCGATAGCCGGAGCGGCAAGCTGGCCGCGACCAATCTCCGCGCGGACGACTGATAGACGAACGGTCGCTTCCCTGGGATCCGAAGGTCGGCAGCCGCCGGCCTTCGGAGCTCCGGCCGCATGGTCCCTCACGATCAGCAGGTCTGCTCAAAGGGCCTTGAGGATCCAAAGAAGACGTCAGCCGGGCAGAAACGCCTGAACTACCCTGCCTTGCGGCCAGCAGCGGGGTCCGCGTCTCTATCCTGCAGACAGATCTGATCGACCGCCTGACGCCCTGCAGGTCGATCAGGACGCCGGATCCGCCGATAGTCCAAGGGTGTTGGAACTCGGGAAGTCCAGGTCTGCCAGATGGGCCTGCGATGAGCCGCAGGCACAACGGCCCCCCCCGTGATGCCATGACGGTCCGCCACATGACGACGTCATCGGCGCAGGCCGCGCCGCCCAGCGGCGTCGAGCGCCTCAGGGGCGGAGCGGAAGGCAGACAGAAGCACCATGCTCTGCGAAACCAGAACCTCGGGGGCGTGCCAGTCCCGCCTCGGTCATACCGAATAGAAGCAAGGGCACAGGGATCTGGGTGCTGGTCGGAGCAAGCCGCCTTCGGCGATCCTGACAGTATCGGAGCGCCAGGCGGCGGCTCTTCCCGCGCAGCGGGTTGCCATCCGAGCCTTCCGCGGGCGAAGAACAGGTCTTCGCTCCAGACCGATCTTCTACGATGACCTGCGAGCATGGTCCCTGTTGGGCGGGTGACATGGCGGTCCGGCAGCCTGCTCCGTTCGACCGAAGGGCGATCTGAACCCATGCCAGCAGCAAAGGATGGGACAGGCGCTGCCGCGTCCGGCAGAGGCCAGTCTACCGCATCGGCCTCGTCCGACTTTGGGGCACATACCAACTGATCGTCGCTGGAACGGCTTCCGGCGCCAGAGCTCAGTCGGACCGGGACGTTGCCGTCATGCTGGGCCGGACCTCCGAGTTCGGATCAACCGGTCCG
Organism: Rubellimicrobium arenae; assembly: GCF_017916275.1. Classification (GTDB taxonomy): domain Bacteria; phylum Pseudomonadota; class Alphaproteobacteria; order Rhodobacterales; family Rhodobacteraceae; genus Rubellimicrobium; species Rubellimicrobium arenae. The sequence continues at coordinate 72,656 of NZ_JAFMST010000001.1, read as the reverse complement.
GCTGAGTTCGATCGTGGCGTGCGCCAGATGGTGAACGGAGGCCAGGCGCTTGCGGAGGTCCCCAAGGACCACCTCATGGTCCGCCTCGGCCGAAATGCGCGCATCCAACGTCACGAGTGGCCGATCGGGCGTCAGGGACCAGAGATGGACATGGCTGACCTCTTCCACGCCCGGCACATGGGCCATCAGATCAGCCTTGAGGCGAGCGGGATCGAAGCCCTCCGGCGTGCCTTCCATGAGGATGTGCCAGGCATCCGACGCAATGGTCCAGGCGCTCCGCAGGATCAGGACGGCCACCAGAACCGATAGCAGCGGGTCGGCGGGCGTCCAGCCGGTCAGCAGGATCACGACTGCCGCGAGGATCGCCGCCGCCGATCCGAGCATGTCCCCGACCACATGGAGCAGGGCGCCACGCATGTTGAGGTTCCCGTGCGAGCCGCCATGCAGGATCAGGAACGACGCGACGTTGACCATGAGGCCAAGGATCGCGACCGTCAGCATCGTACCCCCCAGCACCTCGACCGGCGCAGCCAGGCGGCGGACGGCCTCGACCGCGATCCAGAACGCGATGACCATCAGCCCCGAGCCGTTCACCAGCGCCGCGAGGACCTGGAAGCGATGCTGTCCGAAGGTCCGCTCGGGCGTCGCCGGCTGGCGGGCGACCCGGGCCGCCCACCACGACAGGCCCAGCGCCGCCGTATCAGTGAGCATGTGCCCGGCGTCAGCGATCAGCGCGAGCGAGCCGGACACCACTCCCGCGACCGCTTCTGCCATCATGAAGCCACCGGTCAGGACAAGCGCGCTCAACAGGCGCCTCTCGTCCCCCCCACCATGATGGTCGTGATCATGGGCAGCGTCGCCCGGGCCGTGCCGATGAGTGGTCATCGTTGCACTCAGGCCTTTCGGAAACGGAACGAACAATTGACGATCGACATCCCACACTCCTCTCGGCGGGCCAGTCATGACCCAAGTCCGCCCTGAGCGCCTGCGCCGGCTCTGCCGACCATAATCCGCTCGGCGGCACCGTCCGCTCCACGCATCCCAACCGCCCGAGGCTCCATATCTTGGGCGCGAGCCATGATGCTCATGCAAATTGCCGTCCTTGCGGCACAGATGTCGCGGGCAGCCAAGCGGAAACGGGCCAAGCCACCGCGTTGTTCCGCCCCTCCGGACGCCGACCAGATCCACGTTCCTCGCTGGGTCCCCTGATGACCCGACGTCCAACCGGACCATTCCCGTTCGATTCCGAGATCCGATGCTCCTGGCCAGAGCCCGACTGCCTCGATGCCGGAACATCGCGCTTGTGCCGATCCAGACCCGGGTTTACGCTCGTTCTCGTGAATTGAAAGCGGCTGAGGCGATGGCGCCATGGTTCGGCTGGATTCTGAAGCCCGCATCGAGGGCGTCGTGCTGGGCATGATCCTTGGCTTTGAGGATGGAGCGCCCAGCGTCGTGTTTCCTGGCAATCCAAGGGACGTCGCCATCCAGGCGAAGAGCCTTCAGGCCCTGGGGACCGACGACATCGGCGCCGAGGTGGCGATCATGTTCATGGAAGGCGACCCGCTCCGCCCGATCGTCGTCGGACGGCTGGTGCGGCCAGGTCCGGGCACGAGCGAGGTCACGGTGGTCGGCGACGGCGAGATCGTCCGACTGGAGGCGCGGAGGCGCATCGAACTGCGCTGCGGGGAAGCGAGCATCACGATGTTCGAGGACGGCCGCATCTCGATCCGAGGCACCGACCTGCTGAGCCGGTCGTCGGGAAGCAATCGCATCAAGGGCGGGTCGGTCCAGTTGAACTGATCGCGGCCGACAGGGTGTGGCAACAGGATGTGGGCGACCGTCAACCAGACTCCCTACACGGCGGACGGTCTCTGGTGGAGGGATCAGGCTGGCGTCCATGCCTGGCTGGTGGGCATCAAGGGGACGTTCGAGGTGTCCTACGATGGCGACGTCGAGTTGGCCGACGAACAGGAGCCGGTGCGAACCTTGCCGACCTTTTCCGGCGATCCGGGGAACCCCTCCCTGCGGTACGAGGCCGATATCCTGCCGCTCCGGCCGACCACGGACATCGTGCTGAACGCAACGGGCTTTGCGCCCGACGGCCGGCCGACGACGCGCTTCGGCGCGGGCTTCCGGCTCGGCGGGATCACCAAGCAGGTCGAGCTTCACGGCCCTCGGTTCTGGGTGGACCGCGGCGGGAGCCGATTGGCCATCGGGCCGGCCAATCCGGCGCAGACCGTTCCCATCACCTGGCAGAATGCCCTCGGCGGCTATCACCGGACCGCCACTAATCCGCGCGACCACCTTTACGAGGCCCGGAACCCTTGTGGGACAGGGGCATTCGGAGCGGCGGCAGCCCGCGAAGGCGACCGGCTTCCTCAGGTCATCGATCCCGCCGATCCGAGCAGGCCGGCCGGCTTCTCGGCCATCCCCATCCACTGGAGCCCCCGATCCGGCCTGACGGGCACCTATGACGCGGAATGGGAGGCCAAGGTCATGCCGCTGCTGCCATCGAACTGGTCCCGCCATAGCCAGCAATGCGCGCCAAAGGATCAGCAGACAGCCTCGTATCTGCGCGGGGGCGAACAGGTGGACCTCGTGAACCTTACGCCAACGGGGCGGCTCAGCTTCCGACTGCCCAAGATTGGCCTGACCTGCCTGTCGCTCCATGACGGCCGTCAGGTCCGCCACCGCCCCCGTCTGGTCTGCGTCATCATCGAACCGGACTACTTCGGAGACCGGGGACGGCTGCAGATGATCTGGAACAGCGAAATCATGATCCCGCGGGAGCCCGACTACCTGGAAAGGACGCTGATCCAGGAAAGGCCCTACGCCGCATGACTGGCAGGGTGGCAGTGGTGGCGGTCGGAGCCCGAACACCACTCGGCCCCTCCGCGCCATCGTCCTGGCTGGCCCTCCGGGCGGGGCTGAGCGGCATCCGCGAGCACAGGCAGATGGTGGACGGCAACGGTGACCGGATCGTCGGCGGGTGGGACCCGGACCTGAATCCGGCAAGCCGCGGGGCCGAGCGGCTGGCGGCCTTGCTGGACCTCGCATTCCGGGATCTGAGGATGTCGCTTCCGGCCGGAGTGAACGGCCCGCTCGCGCTGCCCCTGCTCCTCAACCTGCCCGAGCCTCGTCCGGGGTTCTCGGCCACCGATGCAGGGCGGCTCCGCGACGGCCTGGCACGCCTCGACCTCGGCCCCCTTGCGCCGGACCGCGTGCATATCCGCACGTCCGGCCATGCAGGCGGACTTGAGGCTCTTGGGGTCGCCCATGCCGCCATCCAGCGCGGCGAGACCGACGCGGTCCTGATCGCGGGCGCGGAGTCCTATTTCGATGCCGACACCATCGACTGGCTGGAGGCGCACCGGCAGCTTCTCAATGCGACCGGACGATCGGCCTTTGCTCCGGCCGAAGGGGCGGCGGTCTGCCTGGCGACGTCCGAGGCCCTGGCCCGGTCGATGGGATTCCCCGCAAGGATGCCCGTGCTGTCGGTCTCCCGCGCCGTCGAGCCGGTCCCGATCAAGGCCGAGGACGGCGTCTGCCTTGGCCGCGGCCTGTCCGAGGCCCTGGGGCACATCCTCCGTGCATTGCATGGCAGCGACCGGATCAACGCCATCGTTTCAGACCAGAACGGCGAGCGCTACCGCTCGGATGAGTGGGGCTTCATGGCCATCCGGGACGGGCGCCGGTTCGACAACGTCACCGACTATCTCGCGCCGGCCACCGGCTGGGGGGACATGGGGGCTGCCACGGGTCCGCTGTTCGTGGCGCTCGCCTTTCTGAACGGCAGCCAGGACCCGAAACCGAGAACCCTGCTCGCGGCCAGCTCGGAGAGCGGCCTGCGGGCCATGGCCCTTGTCGGCCCGACGGAGAGGGGCGGCTGATGCGGACGGTCTCGATCCACCCCCCCAAGAGTCCGGTCACCAAGGGTTGCATCGCGAGATCCCAGGCCACGACCCCGAACGTCTGCAAGATGCCGGGCCCGCCAGCCCCGTTCGTGCCAACCCCCCTGCCGAACACCGGGATGTCGAACCTGTCGCCCTCGGGCTATTCGCAGACCGTCAAGATCGAGAAGACGACCGTCGCCATTGGCCAGGCGACGTTCAAGAGCATCGGCGACATCGCGAGCAAGGGAACCGGCGGGGGCCTGATCTCGGCCAATGCCCACGGGGTAACCAAGTTCATCCCGCCCGGCTCCCTGACCGTGAAGATCGAGGGAAAGCCGCCCCATCTGCATGGCGAGCAGATGCTGAACAACTGCGCCGATGGGGGAACGCCGCCCAACACCGGCGCCACGATGATGGGGACGGACGCCGGCACCGCGCAGGGCAAGCCCGTCGAGGTCCCGATCGCGCCGGACTGCAAGCAGAAGACCTCCAAGAAGTCACGGCCATGGAACAGCTGCCAGGCCGCCCAGGTCTGCAGCATGGCCAAGGCCTACAATGAATCCACCGCGCCCAAGAAGGCCATCGACAGTCCGGGCCATGCCGCGGCGGGGACCAGGCAACGGCTGGCCTATGACGCGAGCCTTCGCAACTTCACACGGGAGTTCCAACAGGCTGTCGCAACGCATGGGCCCGACAGCCCTCAGGTGAAGGCCTTCTTCTACAGCCCGCCCGCGCCGCCGGCCGAGGAGGCCGACTGCGTCCACAAGGCGTGGCGGGAGAGCGCGGAAGGCAAGAAGGGCGAACCGCCCGCGCGCAGCGGCACCCCGTCGTTCAATCCGGACCACATGCATCCGGCGAGCTTGAGCGGGCCGCTCACCTCGGCCAACATGAGATGGGCCGACAGCCGGGTCAACCAGACGGTCGGGCCCAGCATGGACAAGAAGGATCTCAAGCCCAAGCCAGGCCAGCCGGCCCCCCTGGCGAAACCCCACGAGAACTGCAAATGCCCATAGCCGACCTGATCGCCGAGATCATCGAGTTGCAAAGCGCGGTCCACGCCTTCTATCCGGGCCTGAGCGACCCGGTGCCCGGCCCTCCGGCCTCGGCCGAGGACCTGACGCGGCTGGATGCCTATTTCCGTGACAAGGGCCTCGGGACCCCGCCGTCGCTTCGGGAGGCGCTGGCCTCGTTCAATGGCGTGGAGCACCTCTTCGCGGAGGATTTCGGCCTCAGATCCGTGGCGGACATCGTCGCCCGGCGCTTCGAGCCGACCGACGAGGCGGTCGAAGCCTTTCCCACGGCCACCGACATCATCATCGGTGGCGGTGTCACCCAGGAGTTCATGAGCCTGGACGTCGCGCGCCCACGGTCCGACGGCGAGCTGGGCGTCCTCACTGTGACGATCGATCTTTTTCCGAGGACGGCCGACACGTTCCGCGCGTATCTCGAGGAGCTTCGGGGCAACCTCAGGACCACCCTCGACGAAGAACGCCGCGACCGCGACGCTCTCCCCGATAACTGATCGGAGGGAGACATGATCGTCTCCCCCATCAACACCCCCCTGCCCGACCGTGACGGGCCGGGACTTCTCGTGGAGCTGAAGACCCACCTCGTCGTGTTCCTGGGGGAACCGCCGGGCCCGCGAACCGCCAAGCGCGTGTTCGACCTCTACGAGAGCGTCTTCGGAGACAGCTTCGGCATCTACAAGGCCACGCTCGATTACGCATTCCTCAAGGCTTGGACCCCCGAGGCCAAGGCCTACCACGACCGAGTGCAACGCCCCGACCTGCGCCGCGGTGACGTCTGGGGCTATGGGTTCCAGGAAGCGGCAGAGCGCGACGCCCGCCTTTTCATGCATCACGGCTACCGTCCGTACACCGAGCCCGACCATGCCAGCTTCTGCCGCTTCGAGTTCGAGGCCGACCTCCCGCCCGGGCAGCTTCTTCGCTTTGCCGAGCTGCTCCTGCCCCAGCTGCCGGTCCTGTCGGCCTATGGCGGCTTCTTCTTCCAGGGACGCCCGAACGATCGATATGACGCCGCCTCGGCCGACCGCATCTTCGCGCTGTCGCGCCGTTTCTGGGGGCCGGAGGTCGTGGACGTGGAGCTTACCGCCTCGGTCATGAAGCGGGGCTACAAGTGCGTCAACTGGCTGACCGCCATCGGGCCGGTCGCCACGGCCGAGTTGCGCCTGGCGCTTGGGCGGGCCCGGGACGCGGCCGAGGGATCGACGGACCTCGGAACCTGCGTGCTGCTCCGGGCGGGCGAGGCTCCGATCCTCGGGGACCGCAACCGTTTCGAGGATCTCTCGGCGTATCGGCGGATCGCAGCGGCCCTGCTGCCGCTTCAGGTCGCCCGGCATCCCACCTTCCGCGGGTCGAAATGGGACCCGGCCACGACGCTGGACTGGCTCCGGCGGTTCACGCTCCCCGAAGGGCTCTGATGCGCCGGGACCTGCGACCCTATCCCCACATCCTGCGCATGCACGTGGAGGAGTCCTCGTTCCTGTGGCTCCAATGGCGTGACCAGCAGGAGAGTCCCGCGATCGATCGGAACCACACTCGGGCGCTGGAACGGCGGCTCGGCGCGAACCTTGCCGCCCTGACGCTCGACCCCGAGGGTGCCCACCGGATCGCGTCCGAGAACCTCGAGCTCTACGGAGGGGGTGGCGAGGTGTTCGTCGCCTCATGGCTCGCCATCCTGGACGGGAGCCTGGCCCAGCAAGAGGATCTGTTCCGGCGCTTCGGAGATGGTCCCGCACGGAACGGCATCCTGGGAGCGGTGGCCTGGTCCGACCCGGTCCATGTCCGCCAAGCGCTGCCTGGCTGGGTCGGCCGGGGAAGCCCGGAGTTTCTGGAACTGGCCGTCGCAGCCTGCTTGGCGCTCGCCATCGACCCCAAGGCCCGGCTTCGCGACCTGATCGGCGCCGCATCACCACGGCTCCGGGCCGCCGCCCTTGGCTTGGCAGCGATGTTGGGGCGAGTGGACGTGGCCGCGCAGGTCCTGGAGGCGGCGGACGACTCCGACCCCGGCGTGGCTGCGCAGGCGCTTCATGCCGCCGTGCTCCTGGGCATGCCCCAGGCTGTCCTGCCGCACCTGACCGGCCATGCCCTGTCCGACGATCCCCTGTCAGGCCGGTCCGCGCTGCTGCTTGTCCTTGCCGCACCCGACCGGGAGGCCCGGGATCGCATCAAGATCCTCTGGCAGGCAGGCGCGCCCGCGCAAGCTGTCCGCGTGGCGGCCTTGGTCGACGGAGAGGACGTGACGCAGTGGATCGTCCGGCAGATGTCCGTGCCCGACCTCATGCTGGCCGCAGGGCTGGCCTTTGCCGACCGGTTCGCGCTCGAGGCCGCGGCAACCGACCTGTACACGAGCGAACCCAAGGACCTGGAGTCTGGGTTGGCCTCTGCCGTTCCCGAGGACTCCGTGGACCTTTACCCCATCGCAGGCCGGGTCAAGGAGTGGCTCCGGACCCACGGCCCCCGCGAGGTCCAGCCTTTCCGCTCCAACAGGCTCAGGATGATCCGCTGCCTCAAGGACGCCTTGGCGGCTCCGGATACGCCGCTCGTCGACTGGACGCTTCCGACCGAACGGCTGCCGAAGCTCTGACGTCGTCCGCCCGCGTCGGCTGCGGCAGGACGGATCAGGGCGAGCGGGCCGGCAGGCGGATCAGATCGTTCCGCCCAGCGACGTCTCGAGGTCGGCAAGTTCATGCCCCCCCGCCATCATGTCCTGCAGCGTCGGGGCATCCACCTCCCCGCGCACTGCGGTCCCAAGCGTCTGGCCCCGGTTGAGCACGGTGAAGCGGTCCCCCACAGCAAGCGCATGGCGCACGTTATGGGTGATGAAGACCACGCCGATGCCCTGCTTGCGGACCCGATCGATGGTGCCGATCACATTGGCCGTCTGTCGTACGCCCAGCGCAGAGGTCGGCTCGTCGAGGATCAGGACGCGGGCCCCGAAGTAGACCGCCCGCGCGATGGCGACGGTCTGCCGCTCTCCGCCCGAAAGGGTGCCGACCGCCTGATCGGGGCCGCGCAGCTGGATCCCCATCTTCCTCATCTCGACCATCGTGACCTCGTCGGCCTTCCTGAGGTCCAGTGTGCGCAACGGCCAGACGCCCTTCTCGGGCTCGCGCCCCATCCAGAAGTTGCGGCTCACGCTCATGAGGGGGATCATCGCAAGGTCCTGGTAGACCGTGGCGATACCGGCGGCCATCGCGTCACGCGGGCTTTCGAAGGAGACAGGCGTCCCCTCGAGCAGCATTTCCCCGGAGGACGGGCGGTGGACCCCGGACATCGTCTTGATGAAGGTCGACTTGCCCGCGCCGTTGTCCCCCAGAAGGCAATGGCACTCGCCCGCGCGGACGTCGAAGGAAACGCCGTTGAGTGCGATCACATGACCGAAGTGCTTTCGGATGTCGCGCATCTCGACAATGGGCATGGCCATCAGCGTTCCCCCGTGATGATGCGGCGGATGTAGGTGTTCATGATCACCGCGATCAGAAGGATCGCGCCCAGGAAGACGCGGAACAGCGAGCTTTCCGCGTTGGCGAAGAACAGCCCTTGCTGCACGACGCCGAAGATGACCGCGCCCAGCGCCGCCCCGATGACCGAGCCGTACCCGCCCGTCAGGAGGGCGCCGCCGATCACCACGCAGATGATCGCCTCGAACTCCTTCAGAAGGCCCCGATCCGCCGCAGCCGAACCGAACTCCATCACTTGGGCGGTGGCGAAGATCGTCGCGCAGAAGGCCGAGAACATGAACATCAGGATCTTCACCCGGTTCACCGGCACGCCGACGTAGCGCGCAGCCTGCTCGTCCCCGCCCGACGCGAAGATCCAGTTGCCGAACTTGGTGCGCGTGAGGAGCCAGTGCCCGAAGATCACGAGCGCAAGGGCCCAGACCACCAGCATCGGGATGCCGTCCACGACGGGCTGGCCCGCCCGGCTCCCTCGGGCGAAGGTGGCGATCCAGCCGTTCTCTCCCATCCACTGGAAGAACGAGGTCAGCACCTTCCCCCCGAAGACCGGAGCCAGCCAGTCCCCCTCGGCCCGCTCGGTCACGCCGCTGATGATGGTCTGGCGCGTGAAGTAGACCGACCCCCAGATGGTCAGGCCACGGAGGACGTACAGGAAGGCCAGCGTGACGATGAACGAGGGCAGCCCGGTGCGGATGACCAGCCAGCCGTTCAGCGCACCGATCGCCATGCACAGCGCGAAGGTGAACAGGATCGCAGCCCAAAGCGGCCAGCCCAGATACACCGACAGGATGGCCATCACGGCGCCCGAAAAGCCGATCATCGATCCGACCGACAGATCGAACTCGCCCGCGATCATCAGGAGACAGGCGCCCACGGCGATGATCATGAACTGCGCGGACACCACGGTCCAGTTCAGGATTCCCTCGGCCGCGAACATGCCGGAGTTGCCGGCAATCGCACCGAAAAGGATGAAGACGAGAATGGTGCCGCAGATCCCCCCCAGCTCGGGCCGGATCAGGGCGCGCCGCAAGGGCGAGACCGATTTGATGCGCTCGTCGGGCGCAGCGTTGGCTGCGTCGGTCATGAGATTATCCTCAAAGGGCAGAATGGGCCGGGACGCGGACAGCGTCCCGGCCGCAGGCGGATCAGCGGAACTGGCCGGCGAGCGATTCCACCATCTCGATGTTCTCGCTGGTCACGAAGCCGGGGCCGGTGAAGATCGAGTTCGCGGGCGCGACGCCGTAGCGGACATAGGCCGTCAGCACCTCGATGGGGATCGATCCCTGAAGGAAGGGCTGCTGGTCGATCGCGAAGTCGATCGTGCCGTCCTTGATGGCCGCCGAAATCTCGGCCGACAGGTCAAAGGTCCCGAAGTAGATCTCGCCGTCGAGGCCAAGCTCCTTGACGGCGCGGATCGTCGGCTCGGCCGAATTTGGGCCAAGCGTCAGGATCGCCCCCGTGTCCGGGTTGGCGGTCAGGTAGGCCATGACCTTGTTCTGCACCTCCGACGGGTCGATCCCGGAGTCGATCATCTGGTTGCCCAGCTCCACCCCGATCCCATCGGCAAAGCCGCGGCACCGCTCAACCGAGACCGGGTTGCTGATGAAGTGGTTCACGCAAAGGAAGGACGTGATGCCTTCAGCCTTGGCCCGCTCGCCCGCGCCCAGCCCCGCCTCGTACTCCGGCTGGCCCACGTGCAGCAGCGCGCCAAGTTCCTTGCTCTGCTCGACCGTGCCCGAGTTCACGGTCACGACCGGGATGCCCTTGGCGACGGCATCCTCGATCGGCCCTTTCAGCACGTCGAAATCCGCGATCGTGACGATGATGCCGTCCACGCCGGCGGCCGAGGCCTGCTGCACGATCCTCGCCATGTCGGCAAGGTCGCCGGTCGGCGGATTGCGGTACTCGGTCGTGACGCCAAGTTGTTCGTTCGTGATCTGGATGGCGTTCTTGATCACGTTGAACCAGCTGTCGCTGTCCGGCCCGTGGCTGATCCAGACGAATTGCTCGCCTTCGGCATGGGCTGCGCCCGACAGCGCAGCCATCGTCAGGACCGCCGCGGCCGCAACCGATCTCAGCATGGATTTCATTTGTTAGTCCTCCCCTTTATTGTTGCCCGTTGTCTTCGCCAAACGGCTTGGCGGATCCCCTGGTCCCTGCGTTATGGGCGGCGCTTGGCCTCCTGCGCATCCAGCGCCGCATCGAACCTGGACTGGTCCCAACCTTCGCTGACCGCCCGTGCCAGCAGGTCCTGCTGCGTTTCCGGAGCCAGGCCGCTGATCGGCGGATCGGTGTCGAGATTCGTCGGAAAGGGATAGCCGTCTGCCGTCGCGGCGATGACCGCGCGCCGCCCCTCGGCCGAGAGTGCCGCCAGATGGGGATAGATCGCCCGGGACATTGCGGTCCGGTCGATGTTCTCCATGTGGCGCGCAAAGGCCGAGGCCGTCTGGATCAGGTTCACCATCCGTACGACGTCCTGGGTCCTGTTCTCGCCCGCCGCATGGAACAGCGCCGGCGAGAAGAAGATCGCGTCCCCCTTCTCCAGGGGAAGCTGGACGCAGTGCTCCTCGAAGTAGTCCCGGAACTCGGGCCGGGTGGCGGCGACATAGCCCGGCAGGTAGCGCTGCGAATGCGGGAGCAGCTTCGTCGTTCCGCTTTCCACAGGCATGTCGCAGTGGGCGACCCCTCCCTGGAGGATCAGGGTCGGTCCCGTGGCATGGATATGCTCGGGATATTCGGCCATCTGCCCGGGCGACATAAACCCAAGGTGATAGTCGCGGTGAGGCGCCTGGGCCTTTCCGCCCGGCCGCACCTGGTTCACCTGTGTCGCCAATTGGTATCCGGGCCCAAGCCAGGCGCGGCAGGCGATGTCGATCACCGGGTTCGCCATGTAGCGGACATAGACCGCGGGATCGTGCAGGCAGAGCTTCTGCAGGCTGTTCCAGATCCGGTCGTTGGCCCCTGCCTTGGCGAAGTGATCGCCAGCCGCGACGCCGGTGGCGCGCTCATGCGCGATGATCGCGCGAAATGCGTCGGAGGCAGCATCGATCGCATCGAGGTCCGCAAAGGCGCGCTTGATGACGAACACGCCTGGCCCCTGTCCGATCACGCCTGCCCACTCGGGGGCGACGGCCTCACTGACGCGGGCTCCGTCGTAGATCGGGATATTCTTCTCGATGGCGATGGCTGTCGGGCAATGCTCGCGCGTCGTCTGAGTCTCGACCTGGGCCCGGAATTCCTCGAGATCCACTCCAGATACAAAGTCCTTCACCGATGCCTCCCTTCATCGCTGACACGAGCTTTCGTCCGGCATAGGCACGCAGCACCTGTTGGAGCCCCTGCAAGCAAGGGACGTCCTCCGGGTAATGGCTATTGCAGGCGAAGCTCTTTGGCAAAACCTATTGCCGACAATTGCCGGGGTCAACGGTCTTGATGAGGTCGGCGAGAGGGGTGCGCGGGGCTGCCGGCATAGGCGTCCGCCGCCGCGGACCAGCCCGGCCCGCGCTCGACCGAGGTGCTTGCACGTCCACTGTGCTGTCCATACGCATGGTCGGTCCCAGATCGACGAACGGGAACGACTAGGTGGCAGCAATGCGCCGTCCGGCCGCATGCCGGACGCCGAAGCCATCGGCTCCGAATGCGGCGCCTCTCCTAGCAGCCGCGGAACGGCGGCCTAACATTGTCGTCGGATGTTTCGATGTCCCCCACCATCCTCCCAGATCGGAGATCGCGATGAGCCTTGACCCCGCCTCCGAGAACAAGACCGAGGTCGAGATCATTGAACGGGCGAACGGCTTCGACGGTGTCTTTCGCGTGGGCGTGTTCAAGCTGAGGCACAGGACCTTTGCCGGCGACATGAGCCCGGTTCTTACGCGCGAGGTCTTCGAGAGGGGCAATGCCGCGGCCGTCCTGCCCTACGATCCCGAAAGCGACACCGTTCTGCTGATCCGCCAGTTCCTGGTGGGCGCGCATATCGCCGGCCGGCCGAACCGGCCTTATCAGGCCATCGCCGGTATCGTGGAGGCGGGAGAGACGGGGCAGGACGTCGCCGTCCGCGAAGCGATCGAGGAAGCGGGTTGCGAGATCCGGCGGATCGAACGCGCCCACGCCTTCCTGCCTTCGCCCGGCGGCTCGTCCGAGTACATCGAGACCTTCGTGGCGGAGGCCGACCTTTCAGCTGCGGGCGGCCAGTTCGGCCTTGAGGAGGAGCACGAGGACATCCGGGCAGAGGTCCTGCCGGCCCTTGATGCCATCGCGCGTCTTGATGATGGCTCGATCGAAGCGGGTCCGGCCGTCGTCCTCCTGGCCTACTTCGCGCGGCACCGGGAGCGGATTCGCTCCGAGTGGCGCGGCGGCGCGCCCTGAGCGCACGGCCTTGGGGGCGACGGGGAGGCGCTCACCGGGCCTTGGCGTCGGCCTCTTGCGGACCGAGCAGCGCGGCGGCCTCCTCCTCTGGGAGCGGCGCGGGCTGCACGTCCCGCGTCTCCAGCCGAACCCATTCGCCTTGGGCGCCCGACCGGAGGATCGCTTCCATGATCTCGAGCACATGCAACGCGAGGCGCCCCGACGCCCGCGGCGCGGTTCCGGCCTGCAGCGACCGGACCAGATCGGCCACGCCTAGAACGCGGTAGTTGGCGATCCGCGGCTCTGCCAAGGGGAAGTTGACGGCCCCGTAAAGGTCCCCGGCCGTGTCGTGATCGACCCAGTCCGCACCCCGGGACGACACCGAGACGATCCCGCCGAACGTGTCGGGATCGGGCAGCCGGAGCGAGCCGTCCGTGCCATGCAGCTCGATGGGGTGGTTCGAGTGCCGGAAGACGTCCCAGGACGCCCCGAATGTGACCATGGCACCGCTCGCGAACTCGAGAAGCGAAAGAACGCTGGTCGGGGTTCCGACCGGGAAGGTGGTGCCCTTGAGCGGTCCCTCGGCGGTGATGAGCCTCTCATCCTGCCCTTGCCCGGCCAATGCCGAAACCCGAGCAACCGGCCCCAGCAGGTTCACCAGCATGGTCAGGTAGTAGGGTCCCATGTCGAGGACCGGGCCCGCGCCGGGCTGGTAGTAGAACTGCGGGTTGGGATGCCAGTGCTCCATGCCGCGCCCCATCATGAAGGCGGTCCCGACGACCGGCCGCCCGATCGCGCCCTGGTCCACCAGCCGCCGCGCGTGGCGTCCGGCGGCGCCCAGGAAGGTATCCGGCGCCGATCCTATCGCCAGGTTCCGCGCTTCGGCTTCGTCGACCAGCCTCTGGCCCTCATCGGCGGTGACGCCCAAGGGCTTCTCGGTGAAGACATGCTTGCCCGCCGATAGGGCCGAGAGCGTCACGTCGTAGTGCGCCCGAGGAACGGTGAGGTTCAGCACCAGCCCGATCTCGGGTGACGCCAGCAGGTCCTCGACCGTCATGGCGCGGACGCCGTATTCCTGCGCGCGGGCCTCGGCCAGTTCGGGCATGAGGTCGGCGCAACCGACAAGCTCGATCCCGGCGAACAGGCGCGCGTTGCGGAGATAGGTGGCCGAGATATTGCCGCAGCCGATGACTCCGACGCCGATCCTTGTCATGTCCAGTCCATTTTCCTGAAGGTTTCGAGATCGCACCGCCCCCGGCGGCGCAGGCGGATCGCCACCTCGTCAGAGCCCGAGGCTCTCCATCGTTCGGCGATTGCGCTTCACGGCGGCGGCGGGATCGGCGGCGGCTTCGTCCGATTCCTCCTCGACCACCACCCAGCCGTTGAATCGCGGTGCGCCTTCGCAGATTCCGAGAACCGCCTGGATATCGCAGAGGCCCTGCCCCAGCATGGCCCAATGGCCCTGTGCGTCCGCATCCTTGAGGTGGAGGTATCGGATGCGGTCGCGGTAGGTGCGCAGCGTGTCCAGCATGTCCGCATGGCCGCGCAGGATGTGGCCGGTGTCCGGAACCCAGCCGACCAGATCGCCGTCCAGACGGCCGAAGAGTTGATCGTAATCCTCCCGCGTGAGGAGAAGCGTGTTGTGGTGGGAGCTTGGATGGACGGCGACCTCTACGCCCGCCGCCGCGCCGACCTGCGCTACCCGGTTGTAGATCGCGGCCGCCACGGCGAACTTGTCCTCCCGGGGACCGTCGCTCACGACAGTAGCCGATCCCAAGGAGATGACCGCCCCGGGGAATCGTGCGGCGAAGTCCACCCACGGGCGAAGAGCTTCGACGTCGGCTTTCTCCTGATCGATCTCGGTGAAGCCGGTCGGGGAGACCACCGCGAGGGCGGCCAGCGCGAGCCCGCGCCCATCGAGCGCCCGCGCAAACCCGTCCGGGTCCTCACGGTAGTGCCCGATCATGTTGTCGGTGATCTCGATCCCCGCGTAGCCCGCCGCAGCGATCGCATCGATCAATTCGTCCGGGCGACCCCGCCAGTCCGGGCCCAGCATCTCCCAGGTGTAGGTCTGGCAGCCTATCTTGAGATCGCTCACTCCACCCCTCCTGCGCTTTGGCGCGAGATGAGCACCAACCGCGCCAGGAGTCCACTCGCGCCGCCAGGCTGAGTCCTAGGGGCCCGGGTGCGGATGGGACGAGACCCGATGACAAGGTCCTGCGGGAGGTCGGAGCCCCGTGCGGTCCCTTGCAGAGGGCATCAGATGAGCCGCTTCCGATGCGGCGTCAGCAATCCACGGTTCGAGCGGGTTGCGAGCCGTAGGCAGGCAGGGACGCGGAGCCTGAAGGAGGCAGAAAGGTCGAGTCCATCCGGCGCTGGCTTTAGCGAAACAAGTCAGTTCCTCGGCGTGCGCCTGATGCGCGGTTGAACGCTCAGGCGGGGTTCTCCCGGTCGGCGATCGGCCGCGAAATATCGGATCGGTGCTGGGCCGGCTTCTTTCCCGCGTCCGCTCCGCTCCTACATGCCGCTTATGCCGCAGCGCAGCGCCACCCCCCGCGTCCTGGACGACGCCGCCTTCCCCTTGCGGGTCAAGCTCCATGTTCCGGCCCTGGGCCTGGGCCCGGTGCTGATCGAAGTGTTGCGCTGGCTGCGCAACGAGGTGGGCGAGGACAACTTCGCCCATCACGACGCCGAGACGCTGGAAGCGGAGGCTCTGGCCATCTACTTCCGGCGCGCGGACCACATGATGCGCTTCTTGCACGCCTTCCCGAACCTGGGGCTGGCGGACGAGACGGGCCTGCCCAGCTATCACAATCCCAGGACGCTCAAGAGGCTGGAGGAACGGCGGGTCAAGGGCTCGGGACGGAGGGGGCGATAGCGCCATCCCGATCGTCTCGAGGGCCACCGCGGCAGCTTCACCAAGGCCCTGCCGCGCCGGGACCGGTGTCATATCCCTGTCAAACAAGACGGTTATGGCCTCGCCGACCTGGAGACCTTGTCATGATCCTCGGCCACGACTGCTCCATGGTTAAGGATCGCGACTCATATGCCGGATATAGCGCGAGACAGGTCACCGGGTCCGCGGCTCGCCTGGACTCCGATCCCGACATCCGCCCGGCCGAACCCGCGCCAAGGGCAAGGTCATGAGCTTGGCCCGCCCGATGCCCCGCGCCGAACGCGTGCCCCTGTCCCCCACGACCGGCCCCTGCGCGTATCGGCTCGCCGAGGAGACGGCGGACGACTGGTGGGAGGTGGAGGCGCTCTTGGACCTGTGCTTTGCGCCGGGGCGGGAGGCTTTGTCGTCCTACCGCCTGCGCGAGGGGGTGGCGCCGGTGGCGGCGCTGTGCCTGGTGGCGCGCGACGGCGAGGGGGCGCTGGCGGGGGCCATCCGCAACTGGCCGGTGCGCGTCGCGGCGGCGGGCGGGCGCAGGTGGGCCTTGCTCCTGGGTCCGGTGGCCGTGCACCCCACGCGCCAGGGCGAGGGGCTGGGGGCCATGCTGATCCTGCGGGCGCTGGAGCTGGCGCGCGAGGGCGGCTGGAGCCGGGTGCTGCTGGTGGGCGATCTGCCCTACTACCGCCGCTTCGGCTTTCAGCGGCTCGCCGGCGTGGCCATGCCGCCGCCCACCAACCCCGAACGCATCCTGGGCCTGAACCTGCGCGAGGGCGCCTGGACCGACGTCACAGGCCCCGTCCTGCGGGCGATCTCATGACCCGCACATGCCTGCGTCGGCCCTTTGCCCCTTTCACACGCGCTTCCTTCGGAGATCTCCATGCCTGACCGCCCTGCCCCCGCGAAACTTTGGAAGGGCAAGCCCGAGGACTGGCTGCTGGACGAACTGGCCGACGTCGTGGACGGGAACGACGACCCCGAGCTCGAGCTTGACGACGTCATTCTTTCGCAGCGCATCGCCGAGATGTACCGCAGCGCCCATCCCGACGAACTGCCCGGCTCCGTCTACTTCCCCGAGTTACTCCGGCTGCAAGCCGAACTCATCAAGCTCCAGGATTGGGTGGTCCACCGCAAGGAGAAGGTCGTCATCCTGTTCGAGGGGCGCGATTCAGCCGGCAAGGGCGGGGTGATCAAGCGCATCACCCAGCGCCTCAACCCCCGCGTGGTGCGCACGGTGGCCCTGCCCGCCCCCTCGGACCGCGAGCGGTCGCAGTGGTACTTCCAGCGCTACGTTCCCCACCTGCCCGCAGGCGGCGAGATCGTGCTCTTCGACCGCTCCTGGTACAACCGCGCCGGCGTGGAGCGGGTCATGGGCTTTGCCGACGAGGATCAGGTCGAGCAGTTCTTCCGCGACGTCCCCGAGTTCGAACGCATGCTGGTGCGATCGGGCATCCGGGTCATCAAGTACTGGTTCTCCATCACCGACGAGGAGCAGCAACTGCGCTTCCTGGTGCGCATCCACGACCCCCTCAAGCAGTGGAAGCTTTCACCGATGGACCTGCAAAGCCGGGTGCGCTGGGAGGACTACACCAAGGCCAAGGAGGAGATGTTCGACCGAACCAACATCCCCGAGGCGCCTTGGTATATCGTGGAAGGCAACGACAAGCGACGGGCCCGGCTGAACTGCATCGCCCATCTCCTGAGCCTGATCCCCTGCGGCGAGGCTCCGCACGAGGAGATTCAGCTTCCCGAGCGGGTCTACAACGCCGACTACGAACGCGCCGTGCTGCCGCGCGAGCTTTATGTGCCTGAGCGATACCCCCTGGCGGCTTCGCCAGCTCTGGCGGCGGCGCATCAGCGCAGGACCCCGACATCGCCCGAGGTTCCTGCCGAACTCGTGCGACTGGTCACCGAGCGCAACCCGGCACCGGGAACTCCGGGCGCAGGCAGCCCAGCCCCCGAACCGCCGGTTGCACCTCCAAGCCAGGGTTGGCGTGAACGGATCAGGAGCCTGATGCCGCGTCGGCGCGGATGACGGGCCGAGATGATGGCCAAGGTGGCCATCACAGGGCCGGGCGGCCCTGGCATGTCCGGCGGGGCAGGCGCGCGAGCATTCTGGCGCGCCTTGCGGACCGCTTGCGAACATCATCCGAACCGGCAGCGAGTGTTGTGATGTGCGCCAGCCGTCTCGCAGGCCGTCGCCGAACAGCGTCCGGCTGAAGTCAGCCACTCCAACACCGCTCCAGTCGAACGGGCCGATCGGGGCCCAGGGTGCTTTGTTCAGGCCCGATTGTTCCATGTCCGATGCATTCGGCGTTCTTCCTGAACGAGACCTTCGGCGCGAGCGTGGGATTCGTTGCTCCTCGCATCCGCGCAGTTGCCGGTCCTTGGGCCGGAAGCGGAACGGGCCGATACCATCCGGCCTGCCTGGCCGCAGCTGGCGCTTCATCCTCGGCGACCTTGGCTCAGCCTGTCAGCCCTGGCTTGGGCATCACCTCAGGACGCCGATCCGGCTCCCGGACCTCTTGTCCGAACCACGCCCCCGGTCACGCGATCATTGCCCCCGACGCCTCGTCTGACCAAGAATGGCAAAGACCCCGATCGGAGCTGCGACGCCATTGACCTTCCCGCTCACCACGGCCCCCCAGGATGGCGACCTCGCCTCGATCCGCTGGATCCATGGCGCCCCCGACTGCGCCCGGTGCACCGATCCGCTCATTCAGGTGGTGGCCTACGACCCGGACTCCTTCATCCTGCGGATCTCCAAATGCTTCAGCTTCGAAGCCAATTTCATCTACCTTCTCGTGGGACAGGAACGAGCCATCCTGTTCGACACCGGCGCGCCACCTGACAGCGGATCGGCCCACCAGGTGCTTCCTCTTCGTCAGACCGTCGACAAGCTGCTTTCCGACCATCCGCGGGGCCGGAACCTTCACCTGATCGTCGCTCATACCCACGGCCACCGGGATCACATCTTCTGGGATGCCCAGTTCACCGATCGGCCCGACACCACCTTGGTCGGGCTCTCTCTTCCCGAGGTGCAGGCCTTCTGGAACCTTACGGATTGGCCACATGGGGAGGCCGATCACGATCTGGGCGACCGCCGACTGACGGTATTCGCCATCCCCGGCCACGAGCCGACCCACATCGCCGTCTTCGATCAACGCACCGGGATCCTTCTGACGGGCGACCTCTTGTATCCCGGCCTCCTGACGGTCAGGAACTGGCCCGCCTTCCGCGCGAGCGCCCGGCGCCTCCGTGACTTTACCGCGCGCCACACTGTTCGAATGGCCCTCGGCCACCACATCGAGATGACGCGAACGCCAGGATTGGCCTACCCGCTCGGCGCGACCTGGCAACCCGACGAGCATCCCCTGCCCCTCGGCGTCCGGGACATTGAGGCCCTGCACCTTGCCTGCGAGAGGATGGGGGAAACACCCTGGAACCTTGCGCTCGACAGCTTTCATATTGTCATCATGCCCGAGGCCGTGGCTGCCTTGGCAAAGGCCATGAGCTCAGACGAGGGCTGAGACGGGAGCCCGATCCTGTCGGCCCGAGCCGATCCGGACAAGGGCGCCCGCCCGTCTCTTGGGCGCCTCGGCATCGCCGGCAGCCGATAGCTCCGTCGCTCTCGCGCAGCTTGGCCCACCGACTGATCTTGGAACGTGCCCGCCTCCTGCCGCAGAGCCACTCAGCCAGGGGCAGACGTGACGTGGATGCGGGTGGCGGAAAGAGCGCCCTCGTGGACGGAGAGCCCCAGAGCTCCGTCCCGGAACGCCAGTGGTCCGTCATCCCGGGCCTGGACCGTCACCTCGCCCAAGGTAGCAGAAATCCGATCTCCCTTCGCGGTCAGGCTCAGCGTCAGGGCTGTCTCGAACGGGACCGGGCACGGTGCAGCGGCCAGCACCTCTTCGTCCGCGTCACGGCACCGAACGATCTGAAGCTCGCCGGTCCGTGTCATCCGGGCTTCGTAGCAGCGCCGCAGACCCTGGGCCCGCACCACGACGCCAGCCTGCTCCCCCAGATGCCAGATCAGGTCGGCCTCGACGGCGTAGTCGGTCCACTCCCGGGTGCCATGCAGGATCAGGCCTCGGCCACGATCCTGACTGATGCGGAAATCCTGCGGAAAGGCTGTCGAGAAGATGCTCACCCCGTTGACCCAGGCCCGCCGCCAGAACTCGCCGCCATCCACGGGCCGCGCCAGGGTCAGGTGCGGGGCACCTGTCCAGCCGACCCGGTCCACGAGGACCCGGCCGCTGGATCGACCCGCAGGCGAGGTGAGCACGACACCCACTTCGGCCACCGGCTGGCCGCCCAGGTCCGGGATGATCCAGGACAGGTCCGCCGAGCGTCCCGGCACGAGAAGCGCCGAGTCCTCGGCATCGAGCGACACCAGAGCGTCCCGTGCATTGTAGTGCCGTAGCCGGAGCCGTGCCTCGACGACGCCACTGTTGTCGGATTGAGCCGTGACCGAGGCGAAGAGCCGCTGCCCGGGGTAGACTCGTGGCGTCGCCATCAGTTCGTAGGTCCGCATCCTCAGGATGTCGGGCGGGGTAAAGACCGGAGTGATGGCCGCGGCCTCAAGGCCAGGGGCCAAGGCGTCGTAATCCAGCGCCAGGGCCTGCCCCGTCCCGGTCACGCGCAGGCCATGAATGGCAGCAGGCGACGGTTGCGGACGGAAGCCCTGCACCGATCCGGGCAGCGAGAAGTGGAACTGTGCTCCGTCCTTGGGCGCAGGCAGCGGCCCCTCTCCCGCGAGTTGGCGACCAAGGTTCGTCAGCCAGCAGGCCACCTTGACCGCATCATTGATCGAGTTGCCGCCATCCGCGCTCGACAGCAGCAGCCGGTCTGCCACTGGGCCGCGCCAGTCCGGCCCCGCCTCCAGCCCCTCCAACCCGAGCACGATGCCGTGCAGGCAGCCCAAGTTGCCCGCGTTGCAATCGGTGTCCCAACCCGAGGTGTTCACGATCATCTGCCCGCGCTGGAAGTCATGGGGCGCATGCAGGAGCGCCATGATCATCAGCGCGTGGTTGGGCACGACGTGGCAGTTGCCCGGATATCGATCGTAGCCGTAGCTGTCCTCGATCCGCTGGCGCGTGGTCAGCCAGTCCTCGTTGCTGGCAGCCCACCCGCGTATGTCGGCGACAAGCCGCGCGATCAGACTGTCCTTCGGAATGAAGGACAGTCCCGTGTCGAGAAGGTGGTCGATGTCGCGGCTGACGAACGCTTCGGCTTCCATGGCGGCCCAAAGAACGGCGGCGTTCACGCTTTCGCCGTCGTGGCTGACCGACCCCGCCGCCCGGGCCAGCCGGGCCGCCTGCGCCGGATTGCCTGGCGAGACCAGTGCCCAGCCATCGACGAAAATCTGCGCGCCGATCTGCTCGGCCACGGTGGCACCGTTGGTCGCGATCGCCCCTGAGGTCGGAGCGGGGATCCCTTTCCTCAGGTTCAGCCAGGCCGTGTGCTCGGTCGAGTTGCCGGCCCCTCCCCACCAAAGGATGGATCGCCCCTCGACGATGTAATTGAGCCAGGCCTGTCCGATCTCTTCGGGCGTGAGATCCGGCGACATCCGGTAGTCGTCGAGCGCACGGGGAAAGGTGAAGGTTCCGGCGATATCGTCGTCGGTCACGACCAGCGGGTCGCCCAGCTGGTCGTGGACGAAGTAGGTGATCGGCCCGAGCTCGGCCATGATCCGAGAATGGCGCCAGTTCTCGAAAGGGCGGCCCAGATAGACGCCGATCAGCTTGCCCAGGACGCCGGCGTAGACGCGATCCAGATGGTCAGGAGGCAGGCTCATGGTCATCTCCCCGTCCGAAGCGATGGATGTGTGGGCAGGCCCAACGACGACAGCCAGCCGGACGGTCGCTCTGCTGGCTGACCGCAGGACATCTTGTCTGTTCCGCCGGGCAGGTCCGCTGGCTCGGGCTGCGCCGACCGGGGGGCGCCAGAGGCTGGAGAACAACCGCCGAGTTGCTTTCCATCGGCATCGACGCCGATGGCGCAGGAGCTCGGCCAAGGCGTGATCCATATGGGCCAGATCAGGGTAAGCACTCGACTGGTCATACCAGACGATAGCTCGCCCGGACTTTGGACGCAACGATCCCAGCGGCTGGCCAAGAGTGTTGACAACAGATAGGACCAGTCGCAATCTCAGACGGAGGAGAAGAGGCTGACCGGCCGTGGTCCGAGACCTTGGCCGGCACCGCACAGGGAGGAACTGGAATGACCACTGACGACAGTTCGTCGTCCGTCCGGCGTCGCATGGGCGGGCTCACCCGACGCCGCCTGCTGACCCAGGGGACGGCCTTCGGGGCCGCCGGGCTGGTGGGCGGCGTCACCGGGTTCCCGTTCATCAACCGCCTGAGTGCGCGGGCACAGGGCGCCCCGCTCAAGTTCTGGCAGTTCTACGCGCCGGGCGGCAACGTCGAAAGCCAGTCGCAGTGGTTCGAGAAGACCGTTGCCGACTGGAACGCCAGCCACGAGCAGCAGATCGAGCTCGAGTATCTGCCCAACGCCGACTACATGGACGGCACGCGCCTGCCCACGGCCTTCGCCTCGGGCGAGGGGCCGGACCTGTTCATTATCAGCCCCGGCGACTTCCTTCGGTACTATAACGGGGGCGTGCTGCTGGACCTGACGCCCTTCATCGAAGACGCGGCCAAGTCCGATTTCTCCGAAAGCGTGATCGCCAACCGCATGGTCGACGGCAAGATCTTCGGCATCCCCATGGAAGTCGAGCCGATGGCGATGTACTACTCGATCCCCGCCTTCGAGGAGGCGGGCCTGAACGAGAACGACGTGCCCCAGACCTGGGACCAATTGCTCGACGTGGCCCAGAAGCTCACCAACGATCAGCGCTATGGCGTCCTGTTCGACGTGACGCCTGGATACTACCAGAACTTCACCTGGTACCCGTTCATGTGGCAGGGCGGCGGCGACATCCAGGGGGCAGACGGACAGAGCTCCTTCAATTCGCCGGCTGTGATTCAGGCTCTCAAGCTCTGGCAGGATGCCGTCAACATGGGCGCGGCGCCCCGTCAGGTGCTGGGCGGCGGCGGCTTCGACATCGTGCCCAACCTGGGCTCGGGCTACGTGGCCATGCAGAATGTCGGGATCTGGGGAATCGCGGCCCTGCGCGACGGCGCGCCGGACCTGCCCTACGGGGTGTTCAAGCTGCCCGTTCCGCAGGGCGGGAAATACGTCACGGTCGGCGGCGGCTGGGCCTTCGTGGCGAACGCCCGCGGCGCGAATCCCGAGGCGGCGGGGGAGTTCTGCGCCTGGGCGCTGGCTTCGATGAGCCCGGACTCCGTCCAGCGGGTCACGGACTGGTGCACCGTCGCCAAGAGCGACATGCCTCCGCGTGCGAGCGCGCTCGAGGCCGGTGGCGCCGCCTACCAGGAGGGCATGATGGGGGTCTTTTCCCGCGAGATTTATCCGGGAACGCGCGCCGAGCCCCGGGTTCCGCCCGAGGTTTACAAGATCGTCTCGGATGCGATCCAGGCCACCATGCTCGGCGGGCAGGACCCCGCAGCGGCCGCAGCGGCGGCGTCGGATCAGCTCAACGCCTTCCTGAGCGGCTACAGCGGCGCCCCGGTCCTCTGATCCCATGACCCTTCAGCAGACAGACACAGCGGCGGGCCCCCGGCCCGCTGCCCGGCGGCGCCTGTCGTTCCGGACGCGAGAGAAGATCGCGGGCTATCTCTTCGTGCTTCCGGACGCCCTGGGTCTGCTGGTCTTCGTGGGGCTGCCCATGCTCCTCGCCCTGGGGCTGGGCTTCTTCGAGGTCGATGGGTTCGGCGGCTATCGTTTTGCAGGCCTGGCCAACTACCGGAGGATGTGGGCCGACCCTCTCTTCTGGCAGAGCCTCGGGGCCACGCTGCTTTATGCGGCGATGCTCGTTCCCTCGCTCTACGTCTCCGGCCTGGGCCTCGCGCTGCTGGTCGAACGGACGAACGCCTGGAACGGCGTGCTGCGAGCGATCTTCTTCCTGCCGCAGATGGTCAGCCTGGTCGTGGTCGCCCTGATCTGGAAGATGCTGACGGTCGAGAAGATCGGCGCCATCTCCCGCGCCCTGTCGCCGCTCGGCCTTGGCGGCATCTCGTTCCTGGGCAACCCGGACTGGGCCATGTTCGCGGTCGTCTTCGTGAGCGTCTGGTTCCTGATGGGCTTCTACATGCTCATCTTCCTGGGGGGCCTCCAGGACATTCCCAAGGAATACTACGAGGCGGCCCGCATCGATGGCGCCGGCCCGCTGTCGAGCTTCTGGTTCATCACGCTCCCCCTGCTCCGGCCCACGAGCTTCTTCGTGCTTCTCGTGTCCCTCGTGACGGCGGTGGCGGGCGGCGCGGCCTTCGACCTGATCTACGTGATGACCAAGGGGGGCCCGGCGAACTCGACCTCGCTCCTCATCTTCTACGCCTATCAGCAGGCCTTCCAGTACAACAGCTTCGGCTATGCCGGCGCGATCGCCTC
The DNA here is from genome assembly GCF_017916275.1 of Rubellimicrobium arenae. Classification (GTDB taxonomy): domain Bacteria; phylum Pseudomonadota; class Alphaproteobacteria; order Rhodobacterales; family Rhodobacteraceae; genus Rubellimicrobium; species Rubellimicrobium arenae. The sequence continues at coordinate 48,577 of NZ_JAFMST010000001.1, read as the reverse complement.
GATCCTGGTCGCTGTGCTGCTGCTGGTCACTCTTGTCATGTTTCTCCTGACCCGGGGCGGACGGTTCCAGTATGAGTGAGCGCGTCCCCAAATACCGCTACACCGCCGGGCAGGTCACGATCGTGCGCGCGATCTGGGTGCTGATCGGCGCCGTGCTCGCCCTGATGACGCTCTTCCCGCTTCTCTGGATGGTGTCGATCTCGTTCAAGACCCAGGCCGAGATGTTCGACATGGGCCTCGTGCCGGCGAACCCGACGCTCGACAACTTCCGCTACGTGTTCACGCAGGTCGATTTCGTGCGGTACCTGCTCAACACCTTCTTCGTGGCCGCGACGGTCACGCTGGTCGCGCTCCTGTTCCACTCGATGGCGGGCTATGCCCTCGCCCGGCTTCGCTTTCCGGGACGCGAGGCGATCTTCCTGACCATGTTCTCGACGTTCCTAGTCTCGTTGCCCGTCATCATCGTCCCTCTCTTCATCCTGGTGCGGTCGCTCGGGATGCTGAACTCCTTCAGCGGGCTGATCATCCCGTCGATCTTCAACGCCTTCGGCATCTTTCTGCTGCGGCAGTTCTACCTGTCCGTCCCGCGCGAACTGGAGGAGGCGGCGCTCATCGACGGGGCGGGGCACTTCCGCATCTACTGGAGCGTGATCCTCCCCATCAGCCGCCCCATCCTGTCGGCGCTGGCCATCCTGTTCTTCCTTGCAAACTGGAACGCCTTCCTCTGGCCGCTGACGGTCACCCGCGATCCCGAGCTGCGGCTGGTGCAGGTCGCCATCGCCGGCTTCCAGGGCCAGTACACGGCCGCCTGGAACTACATCATGGCGGCCTCGACCGTCGTCGCCCTGCCGATGCTGGTGCTGTTCCTGATCTTCCAGCGACAGATCATGGATTCCCTCAAGACGAGCGGCCTGAAGTGAGGTCCCCTCGTTCCATCAAACCGGAGTGACGCATGTCCGCAGTCGACATCGATGATGTGGTCAAGACCTATGGGGCCATGCAGGTGATCCACGGCGTCGACCTCAGCATCGCGGATGGCGAGTTCGTGGTGCTGGTCGGTCCGTCGGGCTGCGGCAAGTCCACCCTGCTGCGGATGGTCGCCGGACTCGAGGACATCTCGGGCGGCACGATCAGCATCGGCGGTACCGTCGTGAACGAGCTTGCCCCCAAGGAGCGGAACATCGCCATGGTGTTCCAGAACTACGCCCTCTACCCGCACATGACCGTGGCGCAGAACATGGCCTTCTCCCTGCGGCTGAACCGCGTCGGGCGCGAGGAGATCCGGCAGAAGGTGGAACGGGCGGCCGACATCCTGGGCTTGGGGGCCTTGCTGGACCGCTATCCCGCCCAGCTCTCGGGCGGGCAGCGCCAGCGCGTGGCGATGGGCCGGGCCATCGTGCGCAACCCCGAGGTCTTTCTCTTCGACGAGCCGCTGTCGAACCTCGATGCCAAGCTCCGCGTTCAGATGCGGGCCGAGATCGGCGAGCTTCACCAGCGGCTGCGGACGACGACGATCTACGTGACCCACGACCAGATCGAAGCCATGACGATGGCCGACCGCATCGTCGTCATGAACGCCGGCCGGGTCGAGCAGGTGGGCAGCCCGCTCGAGCTCTACGACAGGCCAAGGAACCTGTTCGTGGCTGGCTTCATCGGCAGCCCGGCCATGAACTTCATCCCCGGGCGGATCGTGGAGCGGCAGTTCCGCTCCCCGCTTGGCGTGGTGGCGCCCCTTCCCCGCGGGATTAACGCCGCCGAAGGAACCGAGGTCGTCTGCGGCATCCGCCCCGACCAGATCACGCTCGGGGACGAAGGCGCGCCCGCCGAGGTTTCGGTCGTGGAGCCGACCGGGGCCGAGACGCTGGTCGTGCTTCGCGCCGGCGGGGTGCCGATCCAGGCCGTGCTCCGCGACCGGCGCCAGATCCGGCCGGGCGAAGCCGTGAGCTTCAGGCTCGAGCCGGAGGCCATGCACCTCTTCGACGCTGGGACCGGCGTCCGACTCTAGTTCGCATCTCACAAGGAGGTCGTTCGTGACCGCATCGTTCAACGGCTTGGGTGTCAACCTGAGCAACCTTTACCGGCTGTCCAACGCCCGAAGCCGCTCGATCTCGCCCGAGAATTTCACGGGGGAGAAGGGTCAGGGCGGCATGGCGACGGAAGGCACCGGCGCGTCCTGCGCGCGGGGCCTGGGCCAGGGCTGGAAGGTCTCCCCCTCCATCCGCATCGAACCTGGCGAGATCCGAACCCTGGCGGAGATCGAGGGACCCGGCGCCATCCAGCAGATCTGGCTGACCACGGCGAATCTGCGCTGGCGCGACCTGATCCTCCGGATCTACTGGGACGGGCAGGAGCATCCCTCGGTCGAATGCCCGATCGGCGACTTCTTCTGCTCGGGCTGGAACCAGTTCGCGCAGGTCACGTCGCTGGCCGTCTGCGTGAACCCTGGCCGGGCCTTCAATTGCTATTGGGAAATGCCCTTCCGCCGGTCGGCCCGGATCACCCTCGAGAACCGGGACCCCGACGACCACGGCATCGTCTATTATCAGATCAACTACGCGCTGACCGAGGTGCCCGAGGACGCCGCCTACTTCCACGCCCAGTTCCGCCGCACCAACCCCCTGCCCTTCAAGGAAGACTACACCATCCTGGACGGCGTGAAAGGCCGTGGGCACTACGTGGGCACCTACATGGCTTGGGGGGTCAACAACTCGGGCTGGTGGGGCGAAGGCGAGATCAAGTTCTTCCTGGACGGCGATGCCGCCTACCCGACCATCTGCGGCACAGGCACCGAGGATTACTTCTGCGGCGCCTACAACTTCGACGGCGGCGTGGTGGACGACACCATGGACAGCCGCTACCGCGAGTTCACCACGCCCTATTCCGGCCTGCCGCAGGTGCTCCGCCCTGACGGCACCTATCGCTCGCAGCAGCGCTTCGGCATGTACCGCTGGCACCTCACGGACCCGATCCGCTTCGAACAGGACTTGCGAGTCACCATTCAGGCGCTGGGCTGGCGGACCGAGAAGAAGGACCGCCGCTACCTGCCGCTCCAGGACGACATCGCGTCGGTCGCATTCTGGTACCAGACCCTGCCCGCAGCACCGTTCCCGCCTTTGCCCGACCGGGATTACCTGGAGGTGATCTGACCGCCGCTCCCTCTGGCGTCGAGCCCTGCCTGTCGTGAGCGGATCGGGCGGGACAGCCCCGCCCTTCCTTGGGCTGGCAGATGGTGGTCCGATGCTGAACTCGGCGGTCTGACGGACGCGGTCCTGCCTCGCAGGACGGCACGCGCCAGACCGCATCAGCCACGACATCTTCGCTTTGGCGTCGCACCCGCCTCACTGGTCGCCGGCCAACGGAGCGGCGCCAAGGGCGACGGGCCCTTTGGCCGGCACCTCGCCGCTTCTGGTCCGCAATGGCCTGATGCCACTCGGCCCCAACACGCGGCGCCGTGGAAGGCTGGAAAAGCAGTTCGGTCGCATGAGCGATAGTCTGACCATTACAGTCGGAATTACTTGACCTGAGTAAAACGGTCGAGATTAGTGGGCCCGAAGCAAGTCACATCACGGAGCCCCGATGACCCTGCGCACCATTCTGCTCGCGACCGCCCTTGGCGGTGCTGCGCTGCCCGCCTTGGCAGAGGTGAACGTCTACACCACGCGGCAACCCGAGCTCATCCAGCCGGTGATCGACGCCTTCACCAGCGGGACGGGCATTCCGGTCAACCTGTCCTTCGTCGAGGACGGCATCGTCGAGCGCCTCGTGGCCGAAGGCGAGCGTTCGCCGGTGGACCTGGTGATGACCGTGGACATCGCGAACCTGCAGCAGATCGTCGATGCGGGGGTGATCCAGCCGGTGCAGAGTGACGTTCTGGAGGCGGCGATCCCGGCCGAACTGCGCTCGCCCGACGATCTTTGGTTCGCCCTGACCACCCGGGCCCGCATCGTCTACGCGTCCAAGGACCGCGTGGGCGAAGACGAAATCACCACCTACGAAGACCTCGCGGACTCCAAGTGGCAGGGTCGCATCTGCACCCGGTCGGGAACCCACAACTACAATCTGGCCCTGCTGTCCGCCATCATCGCCCATCACGGCGAGGATTATGCGCGCGACTGGGCGAAAGCCGTGAAGGCCAACCTGGCCATGAAGCCGCAGGGCGGAGACCGGGATCAGGTTCGATCCATCTGGGCGGGCGAGTGCGACATCTCCTTGGGCAACACGTACTACATGGGCCAGATGTTGCGCGATCCCGAGCAGTCCGAATGGGCCAACTCCGTGCGGATCGAATTCCCCACCTTCGAGGACGGCGGGACCCATGTGAACGTGTCGGGCATCGCGATGACCCGATCGGCCCCGAACAAGGAAGAGGCGCTGCAACTCATGGAGTTCCTGGCCTCCCCGGAAGCGCAGGCCATCTATGCCGAGCAGAACCATGAATATCCCGTTCGGCCGGATGCCGAGCGCTCGGATCTGGTGGCCTCCTGGGGCGAGGTGACGCCCGATACCATCAACCTGACCGAGGTCGCGGGCCACCGAGCCGCAGCGCTCCGGATCATGGAAGAAGTGAATTTCGACGGTTGAGGCACCAAGATTCCGGCCGTCTCCTTTCCGGCGGACGGCCAAAGCGGCAGGTGGCGGGGTGGCACCCCACCCGGCCGCTGGACTGACCGGGGTCTCCGGGCCGATCCGTGCTGCGGCGCTGGAGTCGGCCAGGGCGACCCGCAGGTCTACCCTGCTGAGGTCGCTTTGGGGCCGGACATAAGCCCGGCCGCAAACTCCATGGCCGTAAGCGCGTTGGGTGTCGCAGCGAACGAAGCCGTGTTGTCAAAGATGCACCAGCAATCGCTTCCCTCTGAAGCGCGCCGGGCGAGTTGCGTCACGACGTCCCGGACGGCCTCCTCGCCATAGGGGGAGTGGTAGACACGGGGCGACCCATGCAGGCGATAGTAGGTGAGCCCCGGCCAACCGCCCGGCGCGTTGGCCCCAGGGGCAAGGACCGGATCGGCCGCGACCCGGGCGACCTGATGCCTGACGAGCAATGCCTCGGCCTCCGGCGTAAACCAAGACCGGTGACGGGGCTCGCAGGCAACCGGTCCGTCAAGTCGGGACCTCAACTCCAGGAAGAACCGATCCGATCTGCCGGCCTCGAAGGTCAGGCTGGGCGGAAGCTGCACGAGCAACGGACCCAGTTTAGGCCCAAGCCCTGCAACCTCGGCGGCGAACAGGTCAAGGAGGCTTCCAGGTTCCTGCAAACGAAGATCATGCGTGATGGACCTGGGAACCTTGACGGCGAACCGGAATCCGTCGGGCACCGACCGGGCCCATCTTTCGTAGGTGGATGGCTTGTGCCGTCGATAGAAAGAAGAGTTGATCTCGACCCCTCCGAAGACCCGGCCATAGCGCTCCAGATGCGTTCCCGTGGCTGGAAACCTCGCTGCCGTTTCCTTAGGGATGCTCCAGCCGGCCGTGCCGATGCGGATTCCGAGAAGTTTGTTCGTGAGCTCGTCCATGGTCAAGGAACTGCGCTGGTCCCGAAACTCCTCAAGGCAACCTGACCCCCGGTCGCGCCAGCACCGTTGATCCTGGCCTCTGGTGACGGAGAGCGGCGTCTTGGTCTGGAGCCGCATTGTGCATCCTGGGCACAGCAGGGGCGCGGACGCCGACTAGCATGTTTCCGCTCACCGAAATGGTCCTACGGAACCCGTCTCCGCTCAGTGCGGCGTCTGGGGTGGAAAGACCCTGTCCATCGGGCGACCCGGCCGTAAAGGACAGGGCAACTGACATAAGAACACGAGGGACCTGATGACCACGCTGACCGTCAGCAATCTGCCGGAACTGCAACGTGCGCTCGCATCGTGCGAGGGCGGCGAGACGATCCTCCTGAGAGGGGGCAATTACGGCGACCTCGCCCTGTCCGGAGGTTCGGGCGCCCGTCTCGCCTTTGCCTCGAACGTCACCCTGAAGTCCGCGACCCCGTCCAATCCCGCCGTGTTCGACTCCATGAGCCTGCAAGGCGCCCGGAACATGACGTTCGAGGACCTGAAGTTCGATTACAACTACCAGGCGGGGGACGCCGCGACGCTCCGGCACGTGACGCTGCAGGACGTGAGCAACGTCACGCTTCGGGGCTGCACGCTCGACGGGGACGTGGCCCGTGGTGGCACCTCCGAGGCCAACGGGTTCGGCAGCGGCTTCGGCCTGAACGTGCGCGGCTCCGAAGGGGTCGTCGTCGAGGACTGCAAGGTCTTCGACTTCTTCCGGGGCATGGTCTTCAGCCAGGTCGACGGCCTGACGGTGCGCGGCAACGAGGTTCACTCGATCCGCTCCGACGGCATGGACTTCGCGGAGGTGCAGGACGTGCTGATCGAGGGCAACTACCTCCACGACTTCCGCAAGTCGCCCACCTCGTCCGACCATTGCGACATGATCCAGTTCTGGACCAATGGGACCCGCAGTCCATCGACGAACATCACCATCCGGGACAACATCCTGGACATCGGTGACGGCACCTCCACCCAGTCGGTCTTCATGCGCAACGAACTGGTGGACACCGGGCAGGCGTCCTTCGCCCGCATGGCCTACCAGAACGTCCGGATCGAGAACAACACGATCACCAACGCCCATGCCCATGGCATCACCGTGGGAGAGACGAACGGCCTCGTGATCGCCAGCAACTCGGTCCTTCACGCCGACGGCGGCAAGGACGACGGCGCGGACCCGGGCGTGGAGATCCCGCGCATCAACGTGGCGGACGGGTCCCGGGGGGTTACCATCACCAAGAACGTCACCTCGCTCATCGTGGGAGAGGGGTCGGGCTGGACTGTGGCCGACAACGTCCTGGTCCAGGATCAGAATGCGGCAAAGGCCAATCACTACTCGACGGTCTTCCAGGCCAGTTCGCTGACGGACGACGGCGCGCACCACTTCCTGGCCTTGGCCGGGTCCGAAGTTGCCGGGCTTGGCGCCGGGTCCACGCTGACGCAGGGTCGCACCGGGGCGGTCAGCAAGCCGGTGGATGAGGCGCCCGCCGCCCCCGTCGCATCCGATGACGCCCCGTCCGCAGGCCCAGCCAAAGGTGTGCTCAGCCTTTTGAACGGTCGCTTCGTGACCCAGGAGGACGGCACCTCCACGGACCTGGGCGCCGCGTCCGGGTGGACCTCCGACGGACTCCAACTCGGCCGGGCGGGCATCACGGCCCGGGTCGATCGCGATCACGTCGATCACGTCGTCGGCGCCGACGCGATGACGATCGCCTTCACGCTGGACGCTGACGCCAGGGGCTCGTCCGGCGAACTGTTCCGACTGCACGGCAGCTTTGCCACCAGCGTGACCGACGACGGCGAACTGCACGTCCAGGTGTTCCAGGACAACGGGTCCATGGCGACCCTGACGACCAGCGGATCCGCCCTGAACACGCTGGTCGAGCGGGATCATGACGTCGTCATCAACCTTCAGGACAGCAAGCTCCAGATCTGGGTCGATGGAAAGATGACGGGCGAGGTCTCGGTGCGCGGGTCCATTGGCGGCGAAGGCTTCGGCGCGCATGATCTCGTCTTCGGCAATCCCTGGAACAAGGACAACTTCCGGGGCGACCTTTCCGCCTTCGAGATCAACGTGGACGACCGGGCTGCGGCGGCCAGCTCCAAGCTTCTCGCCGTCTCGAGCACCCAGGACCACGACATCGACCACCACGGCGGGCTGGCCCTGGCCGATGACGATGCGCGCTTCGACCTGTCGACCCACCACCACGCGACGGAACTCGCGGTCTGACCACCGCTCAGGGCGGACGAGCCGCCATGGCTCGTCCGAGGCTCTTGCCGGGTGCGGGCGACACGCCTGACCCGGAGGGGCTGAAAGCCCTCAGGCCCGCGGGAACAACCTCGCACCGATGCCGGTTCAAGGCGTGTTCTGCGATGGGAAAGGGACAGCGATGACAGACGACCGCGAGCAGCGCATCCGTGAGCGCGCCCATGCGATCTGGGAGCAGGAAGGACGCCCGGACATGAGGCATGAGGAGCATTGGCATCAGGCGAGGCGCGAGATCGGCGACACCTCCGAACCCCACGGCCAGTCCGGTGATGCCACCGATGGGGAGCATTCGCCCCTAGAGGATGGCATACTTCCCAAGGAGGACCTGATGGCAACCGCAGCCTTGCTGGGCCGCAACTAGGACCAGCTGCGGCGCTGGGCGACCGAAGGCGGGTCGGCGACTTCGATCCGGAGTCGCCGACCTTCCGCGGGTCAGACGCCGTAGAAGGCGGCGGCGTTCGTCTCGAAGATCTGTTTCAGATCCTCGGGACCGAACATCTCGCTCAGCAGGGTCCGGGCCAGCAGCACCACCTCGGCATGGCTGGCCGCGAGGGTGCAGACCGGCCAGTCCGTGCCGAACATCAACCGCCCGGGACCGAAGGCCCGCGCGACATGCCCGACGAAGCTCCGGAAGTCGTATAGGGTCCAGTCGGCGCCGGCCTCGGTCACCATGCCGGACACCTTGCAGCTGACGTTCGGCATGGAAGCCAGCGCATCGATCTGAGCCCGCCACGGGTCCAGTTCGCCGTGGGCGATGCGCGGCTTGGACAGGTGGTCCAGAACCGCCCGAAGGCGGGGCACCTCGGCCAGCACCTCGGTGGCAACCGGCAGGTGGCGCGTATGGGTCAGGATGTCGAACGGCACCCCGGCGGCCTCGACGTGGCGCAGGTTGGCGCGCAGGACGGGGTTCCGGATGTGGTCGGGCTCATGCTCCTGCAACATAGGACGAAGTCCGACCCATTTCGGGCGTGCCCGATAGGCGGCGAGCCGCGCCGGGAAGTCGGTCGACGTCATGTCGAGCCAGCCGACCACCCCAGCCACGAAGTCGGTCCGCTGCGCCAGGTCGAGAAGGAAGTCCGTCTCCGCCTCGGTCTCGGCCGCCTGCACCAGGATGGTCCGAGTGATCCCGGCACGGCCCATGAGCGGCGCCAGGTCCTCGGGTCCGAAATCCTTCAGGAGCGGCCCCAGGTCAGGGGTCATCCAGCCGTAATCGCCCCGGGCAACGGTCCAGAAGTGCTGGTGGGCGTCGAGCATCGTGGTCTCCTCAGGCGCGCAGCACGCCCTTTTTCAGGATGATGTTCGCATAAAGCCGACGTTCGCCAGTGGCAAAGATGGCAAAGGCGGACTTGGCCCGGTCATAGAACGCGAACCGGTCGACGGGCTCCATGGTTACGACCCGGCCTTCGGCCTCCTGAAGGGCGGCCTCGAACTCCGGGTAGATTGCCGGCCGCTCCCCCGGGGCATCCATGGCGGCTGCGGGCGCTTCGACGAAATCATCCAGGGGCAGCACCGAGAGCACGGCGCGAAGGACGTCGGTCGCGCTGGTCCCTGGCAGCTGGATCACCGTCGGGCCAAGGCTTGCCACGGGGAAGTTCGCGTCGGCGATGACGACCTCGTCGCCGTGGCCCATGTCGGACAGTAGCGCCAGCATCTGTCCGGTCAGCAGCGGGTCGATGGACTTGAGCATGATGTATCTCCGGTGTCAGGCCGCCATCAGGTCGAGATCGTCGAGCTCGGCCCAAAGTCCGTCGGGCAGCGGCGTCTCGAACCAGGCGATGTTCTGGTGCAGTTGGGCGGCGGTCTTGGCCCCGATGACGACGCAGGACACGGCAGGGTGCCGCATCGGGAACTGGATGGCCGCCGCCGCGAGGGGCACGCCATGGCGGTCACAGACCGCGCGAAGATCCTCGACCCTGGCGATCACGCGGGGGTCGGCATCCGCATAGTTGAACTTGCGACGTCCGCCGGCCGGGGCGGCCAAGATGCCGGAGTTGAAGACCCCGGCCAGCACCATGGCGACGCCGGCCCGCTGCGCCAGAGGCAGGAACGTCTCGGCCGCGTCGCGGTCCAGAAGGGAGTAGCGGCCTGCGAGCATCGCGCAATCGAGGTCGGTTTCCTCGATCGCATCGCGGATCGCCTGCCATTCGTTCACCCCCAGGCCAAAGCCCCGGATGTCGCCCGCGGCCCTGAGTTCGGCCAGGGCGCGGAATCCCCCGCCCGTGGTGAGGGCTCCCCAGTGATGCTCGTGCAGGTCGGCATGGGTTACCCGGCCGATGTCATGGACGTAGAGGAGGTCGATCGTGGGAAACCCGAGGCGCTGCTGGCTGTCGTCGAAGCTGCGCATGATGCCGTCGTAGCTGTAGTCGAAGACCTCACGGAAGTTCAGGCCGTTCCACCATCCCGGGTCCAAGGGGTTCTTGGGCGGAGCGGGCGGCAACCCGCGGCCCGCGCGTTCGCTGCACATGAGCCGCCCCACCTTGGTCGACAGGACGACGTCTCCTTCGACCTCCCGCAGCACCTGGCCGACCAGATGCTCGGATCGGCCGTTGCCATACATGGGCGCCGTGTCGAAGTAGCGGATCCCCGCCGCCCAAGCCGCCGACAGCATGTCGAGAGCCTGGGATGTCGGCACGTCGGCATAGAGCCCGCCCAGGGGCGCGGTCCCGATGCCCAGGGCCGTGACCGTGAGGCCGGTGCGGCCGAGAGGTCGGGGAGTCGTCGCACGTAATGTCATCGGAAGCTCCACTCAGGTCCGGTTGCGGCGCCGCGACAGCACCACCAGGCTCACGCCGACCAGCAGGAGGCTGCCCCGGACGATCTGGCGCTGGCTGTCCGTCCAGCCGAGCAGCGCCGCGCCATTGAGGAGCCCGATCAGGAGGAAGATGCCCGCCAGCGTCCCGATGACGTTCGGCTTGCCCAGCTTCAGTGCCATCCCACCCAGCAGCACCGCCGTAAGCCCGTCGAGGAAGTAGGAGTTGCCAAGGTAGGGCTGACCGGATGACAGCGCCGCTGCCAGAAGGATGCCCGCCAGGGCCGACAGGCTGCCCGACAGCAGGTAGAGCAGGACCAGGATGCGGTTGACAGGCACCCCGGCCTCGACCACGGCGGCCCGGTTCTGCTCGAGCGCGTAGATGTAGTGACCAAAGGTCAGACGTTCCTGCGCCCACCAGGCCAGTGCGTAAATCGCAAGCACGACCAGCGCGACCAGTGGCACCACGCCGAGATTGGCGGCAAGGATGCGGCCCACGAAGCCTGTCTGGCTCAGCGAGATCGAGGTGCCGAGGCCCAGAGCCGCCGCGATCGAGGCGGCCAGCGCCCCGGTGGCGATGGTGATCACGAGAGCGGGCAGGCGCATGACCCCCACGAGCAGGGCATTGAGGGCGCCGAACAGGAGCCCTGCCCCGAGTCCGGCCAGGCTCGCGGTGCCCCAGCCCGCACCGTCCCGGACCAGCACGGCGACGATCATGTTGGCGAGCGCCGCCACCGACATGAAGCTGACATCGATCTCGCCCGCGGCGATGATCCAGGTCAGGCCGAGGAACATCAGGCCCGCGATCGCCGCGGACCGCATCATCTCGTTCAGGTTGGCCTCGCTGGCGAAGGCTGGACGCAGCAGGGCGAAGGTCACGAACACGACGGCCAGCAGCACGAAGAAGCCGTAGCGGGTCAGGACGTGCCTCGGGTCGGTTCTGCGCCGAGCCTGCGCCGGGCCAAGAGCTTGTCCGAAATCGGTCATGGGCGGGCCTCGGAAGTGCGACGGAAGGGCTGGCCAAGAACGGCCGTGATGCGGGGATCGAAGCCGGCGATAGCCAGGATCAGGACGGTGCTCACGATGGCGTCGCTGTAGTAATAGGGGATGGCCAGCAGCGTGAACCCGTTCAGCATGGCCGACATCAGGAGCGTCCCGGCCAGGGTTGCACCGACCGACGGCCGCCCGAACAAAGCCGCCCCGAGATAGACCGCCGCGAAGGCCGGCATCAGGAGCTGGTTACCTGCCGTGACGTTCGCCGCGCCGGACGACGCCACCAGCAGCGTGATGGCAAGGCACGCGCCCGCGCCCGACAGGGCAAAGGCCACCAGGACGTATCGTTCGACCGGCACGCCGGAGAAGCGCGCCGAGACGCGGTTCTCGCCGGTCGCATAGAAGGCATGGCCAAAGCGCGTGGCATGCAGCAGCACGAAGGCCACCAGCGCGACTCCGGCAAGGATGGCGAAGGGCTGATCCAGACCAAGGACCCGGCGGTCGTTGATGTCGAGGATGCCCGACATGAAGAAATTCTCCGAGATCGACGTCCCGTTCGAGTAGAAGTAGGACAGGCCGATCGCCACGCCGCCGGTCGCGATGGTCGTCACGATATCCGGCAGCCGGAAGCGCGCGACCGCGATGCCGTTCACCAGGCCGATTGCGGCGCCGACCCCGATCCCTCCGGCGATTGCCAGCGACAGGGGGGCCCCCGACGCGATGAGCCAGCCCAGCGTCATCGCCCCCAGCGAGGCGACGCCCGGAAAGGACAGGTCGTACTGGCGGACCACGATGACAAAGGTCAGTCCCAGGGCCGCAAGGCCCTGCACGGACATGTGGCGGGCCAGGGCACGGAGGTTGCCCGACGACAGGTAGGCGGCCGATTGGCTCTGGAAGACCAGGGCGATGATCGCCAGGAGCGCGACGAAGGCCAGCCCCCGCCAAAGGATCGTGGATCGTGTCATGCGGGAACCGCTCCCATGATGCCGGCCGAAAGAAGGTCGTCCCGGCTGGTGCCGCGACGGGGCTCGCCGATGGGGCGCCCCTTGTAGAGGGCGAGGGTACGGTCGGCCAGGCCGTGCACCTCGTCGCAATCCGAGGACATGACGATCACCGCCGCCTCGCGCGAGAGATCCCGCATGATCTGGTACAGCGTCGCGCGCGCCCCGATGTCCACGCCGACGGTGGGCTCGACGAAGATGTAGACGTCGGCCTTGCAATACAGGCCCTTCGCGATGACGATCTTCTGCTGGTTCCCGCCCGAGAAGGCCCGCGCCGGCCGGTCGAGCCTGGGGGGCTGGAGCGCGACCCGCGTGGCCAGTTCGGCCGTGGCGCGCCGGTTGGACCCGAACCGCAGGAGCCCGGCCAGCCCGGCCGAACGCCCCGGGTTTGCCAGCGTGGTGTTGAACACCACGTCCTCGTCAAGCGTCAGGCCCTCGGCACGACGGTCGCCCGGGACAAGGAACATCCCCTTGCGCAGCGCCTCGGCAGGGCTGCGGAACCGCTGCTCCCGGCCATGCAACCGGATCGTTCCCCCATCGGCGGCCAGGGCGCCAAAGAGCGTCTTCGAGAGTTCGTCGATGCCCGAGCCGACGAGCCCGAACAGGCCAAGGATCTCCCCGCGTCGGGCGGCGAAGCTCACGTTGCGGAACTGGCCTTCGCGGCTCAGGTCCGTGACCTCGAGGACCGGCGTGCCCGTGCCGTCACCGTCGCGGGCCGGGAAGATGTCGCCGCTTTCCCGGTCCAGCATCAGCGTGGGAATGGAGATCCCCTGCGCCCGCGCCTCGGACGCGGTGAAGCTGGCCACGTTGCGGCCGGCCCGGAACACGGTGAATCGGTCGGCGATCTCGAAGACCTCTTCGAGGCGGTGCGTGATGTAGATGATGGCGATCCCAGCCGCCTTGAGACTGCGCATCAGCCGGAACAGCGACGCCTTCTCGCGCTCGGTCAGCGTGGAGGTGGGCTCGTCCAGGATCAGGATGCGGATGTCGTCGCGACGGAGCGCATGGAGGATGGCGACAATCTCGCGGTCCACGGCGGGCATGTCCGCGACCTTGGCGTTCAGGTCGACCTCGACCGGAAAGCGGGAGAGCAGCGCTTGGGCCCGCGCGCGGAGGGCACGGCGGTCCATGCGCTGGAACAGCCCCGCGCGGAGCGCCTCGTCGCCCAGGAAGATGTTCTCGGCCCCCGTCAGGTCGCCGACCAGTTCGGGATGCTGCTGGACGCAGGCGATCCCGGCCTCGATGGCGGCCCGAGGACTACCAAGCTCCAGCTCGGCCCCGCCCAGGCGGATCGTGCCCGCATCCTTGGAGTAGACGCCGGACAGGATCTTGATGAGCGTCGACTTGCCCGCGCCGTTCACGCCGAGAAGCGCGTGGATTTCGCCCGCCTCCAGCGTGAAATCCACCCCGTCGAGCGCCTTCACGACGCCGAAGCGCTTTTCGATGCGCTCCATGTTGAGAATATGGCCCACCTGCTTGGTCCTCCGCTGAGCCTGGGCAGGGTCCGGCGACATGGGGCCGCCGGACCGGTCACGCTCTAGAGAACGCGGTTCCAGCCGAGCTTCGCGGCCTCGCCGGGCATGTCGTAGGTGTCCGGGATCGTGTCGAGCGGCGTGAGGCTGTCCTGCGTGACCGCATAGGACGGCGTGATCACGAAGCGGGGCGCCTGGCGCCCGGCCACGACTTCATGCGCGTAGAACGCGTTCATGTAGGCCATCTCGTAGAAGCTCTGGGCGAGCGTCAGGGCGAAGGGCGACCCGGCCTTGATGTACTCGAAGGACTGCTGCCCGCCGTCGATGCCGGTGATGAACACGTCCCGGCTGGCCGCGCGGATCGCCAGGGTGCCTTCCGAGGCCGCTCCGTCCCAGGCGCACCAGATCGCGTTCAGCTCCGGGTTCGCGGTCAGGATCTGGTCCACGACCTGCCGCGGCGTGGTCGAGCCGCCCAGCGCGAAGGCGATCTCGGACACGATCTCGATGTCGGGGTAGCGCACGAAGACCGACTTCGCGCCCAGCGTCCGCATGTCCCAGCTTTCGTTCGACGGAAGGGACACGAGGGCCACCTTCCCCTTCCCGCCCAGGCGGTCGGCGATGTACTGGGCGCCGTACGAGCCGAGGCCGAAGTTGTTCGACATCGCCGTCGAGGTCACGGTCGTGTTGGGCACGTAGCTGTCGCCCACGAAGATCGGCACGCCCGAGGCGACGGCGGCCTGAACGGCCGGCGCGATGGCAGCGGCATCGGCGGGCGTGATGAAGATGGCGGCGGGTTTCGACGCGACGAAGGCGGCGATCTGGTCGGCCTGCTTCTTGATGTCGTAGTTCGCGTCCGCGATCGTCAGCGTGCCGCCCAGGCGGTTCACCGCATCCTGGTAGCCGTTGACGATGTGACGGCCCGATTCCCACACCGTCCATCCAAGGGACGCGCAGAACTGCAGGTCCTGCGCCTGCGCGAGGCGGGGCTTGCCCAGCGCCGCCGCGACGGTCACGGCCGCGCCCATCGAGAGCAGCCCACGGCGGGTCAGCTGGAAGCCCCCGTGGTGCGAGACGAGCTGGGGCTTGGCCCCGGTTCCCTGCGTATCGTCGATCCGGTCAGTCATGGTTTCATTCCTCCCCTTCGTGGCTCCGCGTCATGCGGGATAGATGCTGCGGCGCCCGGTCAGGCGGCGTCGCGCAGGATGTGCAGGTAATCGGCCTCGGTCGCCGTCCGCGGGTTCGTGGCGTGGCAGTGGTCCTTCAGCGCGGCCCGGGCGACGTCCTCCATCATCGCTTCGGTCACGCCCATGGCGGCAAGGCCGGACGGCATGCCGATCCGCCGGTTGAGAGCGTCCACCGCCTGGTCCGGAGCCCCGCCGAACATCTCGGCCAGCCGGTCCCACTTGTCCCCGATGGCGGGACGGTTGAAGCGCAGCACTGCGGGCATGAGAACGGCGTTCAGCGTGCCGTGATGCAGGTTCAGCTCGCGGATCGCGCCCAGCGGGTGGGTCAGCGCATGGACGGCGCCCAGCCCTTTCTGAAAGGCCATGGCCCCTTCCAGCGCGCAGACCATCATGTCGCGCCGGGCCTCGGCGTCGCGTCCATCCGCCATCGCACGCTCCAGGGCGCGCAGGCCGCGGACCAGCCCATCGAGGGCGATGGCTTCGGCCGGTGGATTGAAGCCGGGGGCGATGTAGGTTTCGACGCAATGGGATAGGGCGTCCATCCCCGTGGCTGCCGTCAATCCGCGGGGCAGACCATAGGTCAACTCGGGATCGCACAAGGCGAGGCTGGGCAGCATATGGGGCGAGATGATGCCCAGCTTGCGCCCATCGGCGGTGTTGATGACGGCAGCCCGTCCCACCTCGGCGCCCGTGCCGGAGGTGGTGGGAATGGCGACCATGGGGCAGATCCGGCCATGGATCCGCGCAAGCCCGCCGTTCACAAGCGCATACTGCGACAACGGCCCCTCGTGCCCCGTCAGCAGCCGGGCTGCCTTGGCCAGATCCACGGACGACCCGCCCCCAAGCCCGACGATCCCGTCGCAGTTCGAGGCCACGTAAAGGGCATGGGCCGCCAGGACAGCATCCTCGGTCGGGTTCGCCGGCGTGCCATCAAAGATCACCGCGTCGGGCACGAGGGACATCACCCGCCCTGCGATCCCGGTCGCGACGATTCCCGCATCGGTCGCGATCAGGGGCCGCCGGACGCCCAGTTGCGCGAGAAACTCCGGCAGGCGCGCGATCATGCCCTCACCGAACTCCACACGGGTCAGGTAGGCGATCGTGCTCATGTCAGATCATTCCGGCCGCAGAGCCGATGCAACAATTCCATCTGTCCTCCCATCCCCGACCAACGAGCGCAGGAGCGCGACCCCTTGGTCCGAGGGCACCTTGCAGGAGCGCTGAACTTTCCGCTTGCGCCCCCAACTGATATATGAGTTAGTAATGCCATGATGAAAGCTGCTGTCAATGCCCTTTCTCATAACTCATATATCAGCCTAGAGGCAGCATCTTGCTCAGGTTCGAGGAGGAGATCATGAAGGAACGGGCGGTCCCCAAGGCGGATCAGATATACGAGTTTCTGCGTCGTGCGATCGTGCGACTCGAGGTTGAGCCCGGCGCGGCCATCTCCGAGAAGGACATCTCCGCAGAATTCGGAGTCTCCCGCACGCCCGTCCGCGAGGCCATCCAGCGCTTGGCCGACGAAGACCTCATCAACATCTTTCCGCACTCCGGCACCTATGTGAGCCGGATCTCCTTCAAGGTCGCCGAGGAAGGCTTCGTCATCCGCCGCGCCCTCGAGATCGAGAGCGTGCGCCGTGCCGTGCAGCGCATCGACGACGGGCAGGTCGCCCACCTCAAGGCCACCATCCAGCGGATGCGCCGCATCCTCGAGGAGGATCGCCTGAGCGATTACCTTGAGGAGGACGACATTCTCCACTTCGGCGTGGCCCAGGCCAGCGGCTTCCCCCGGATCTGGAAGTTCATCAGCCTGGCGAAGGTCCACCTCGACCGCATGCGCCAGCTCTCTGCCCCGGTTCCGGGCCACTTGGCCGACGTGACCGAGCAGCACGCCGCCATCGTCGCCGCCCTCGAACGGCGCAACGCCGATCAGGCCGAGCTGGCCATGCGGATCCACCTCGACAGCTCCTTCGCCGTCATGGCCGGGATGTACGAGGACAAGGTCAACCTCTTCAAGGACAAGGACGCCTAGTATGTCGGACCTGGCAGGGATCGTGGAGCGCGCCGCCGGCCTGATCCACCTCAACCCACGCGACTCGGTCGCCGTGGCTCGGACGACGGTCGAACCCGGGATGCTCCTCGATGCGGGTGGCCTGACGGCGGTGGAGCGGATCGGACGCGGCCACAAGGTCGCCCTTCACCCCATCGCGGTGGGCGAGCCGGTGCTGAAGTATGGCCAGATCATCGGGCGCGCCACGCGGCCGATCGCGGCAGGGGCGCTGGTCCACACCGAAAACCTGGCCGTGAGCGAGCTGGCCCTCGCGCATGAGTTCTGCGTCGATGCCGCCGAGCCCGATCTCGTGCCCGAGGCGCACCGCGCGAGCTTCATGGGCTATGCCCGGCCGGACGGCCGCGTTGGAACGCGGAACTACATCGCCGTGATCTCGTCGGTGAACTGCTCGGCCACGGTGGTACGGTCCATCGCCGCGCACTTTGCGCAACCGGGGCGTCTGGCGGACTGGCCGAACGTGGATGGCGTGATCGCCCTGTCCTACGGCGGCGGCTGCGCCTTCAACACCCGGGGCGAAGGCTATGCCCTCCTCACGCGCACCATCGCCGGATATGCGACCCATCCCAACGTGGGCGGCGTCCTGATGGTCGGGCTCGGCTGCGAGACGAACCAGATCCCCGAGATCCTGCGCCGGCAAGGCCTGGCGGAAAGCGACCGCCTTCGGACCATGACGATCCAGGGCGTCGGCGGCACGCGCCGGACCATCGAGCAGGGCGTCGCAGCCCTGACGGAGATGCTGCCAGCCGTGAACGCCGCACAGCGCAGCCCCCAGTCTGCCGCCCATCTGACGCTCGCGCTCGAATGCGGAGGCTCGGACGGATATTCGGGGATCTCGGCCAATCCGGCACTGGGCCATGCCGCCGACCTGCTTGTGCGGCACGGCGGGACGGCCGTGCTGGCCGAGACCCCCGAAATCTATGGCGCCGAGCACCTGCTTACCCGCCGCGCCCGGAGCCCCGAGGTGGCGCGCAAGCTGCTCGACCGGATCGACTGGTGGAGGGACCACGCCGCGCGGTCTGGGGCGGAGATGGACAACAACCCGAGCCACGGCAACAAGGCGGGTGGCCTGACCACCATCCTCGAGAAGTCGCTGGGCGCCGTGGCCAAGGGTGGCTCGACGCGGCTCAACGCCGTATATGAATATGCCGAACGGATCGACGAGCATGGCTTCGTCTTCATGGACACGCCCGGCTACGATCCCGTGGCGGTGACCGGCCAAGTGGCCGGGGGCTGCAACCTGATCTGCTTCACGACCGGTCGGGGTTCGGTATCGGGGTTCAAGCCGGCGCCGTCGCTGAAGCTCGCGACCAATACGCCGATGTACGAGCGGATGGCCGAGGACATGGACATCAACTGCGGCACCATCGTCACCGGCGACGAGACCGTGGAGCAGGTCGGCGAGCGCATCTTCCAGCTCATGCTGGAAACCGCCTCGGGCCAGCCGACCACGAGCGAGGCCCTGGGCTACGGGGACAACGAATTCGTGCCCTGGCAGATCGACGCGGTGATGTGAGCGCGGCCGACCCGGACGGGCGGCAAGGGGGGAAGGAACAGGACGATGATGGAAATGCGCGACCATTATGACGTGGTGATCGTCGGCGCTGGGGTCGGCGGCGGAGCGATGGCGAACCAGCTCGCTTCGGCGGGCGCGCGGGTGCTGATGATCGAACGCGGCACGCGCCTCCCGCGCGAGGCCGACAACTGGTCGGTCAAGGCGGTCTTCCACGAGAAGCGCTATGCGACCAAGGAAACCTGGCGCGACCGCGACGGCAAGGAGTTCAACCCTTCGACCTACTACTACGTCGGCGGCAACTCCAAGTTCTTCGGCGCAGCGACGGTGCGCTTCCGCGTCGAGGATTTCGAGGACCTCCAGCACGAAGGCGGCATCGCCCCGGCCTGGCCGGTCAGCTACAAGGACTTCGCCCCCTATTACGACGTGGCCGAGCGACTGATGGGCACCCATGGCACCGCCGGGCTCGACCCCTGCGAGCCGCCCCGGTCCGGTCCGATGCCCTACCCGACCATCGGGCATGAGCCCGAGGTCGAGGCCCTGGATCGCAAGCTGCGCGCGAAGGGCCTGCATCCCTTCCCCCTTCCCATCGCCATCGACCGGCACGAAGGCGGGGCCTGCATCCGCTGCCGCACCTGCGACGGCTTCGCCTGCAAGCTGGGGGCCAAGAACGACGCCGAGGTCCGGCTCGTGGACCCCGCCATCGCGACCGGCAACGTGGACCTCATCCTCGAGACCAAGGTGCTGCGCCTGCTGACCGACTCCTCGGGCCGCCGCGTGACCGGGGCCGAAGTCGAGCAGGGCGGCCGCACCCGCGTCATCAAGGGGGAGCTCTTCATCTCCGCGGCCGGCGCCATCAACTCGGCGGCCCTGCTGCTGCGGTCGGCCAACGACAAGCACCCGAGAGGCCTTGGCAACAACTCCTCGGACCAGCTGGGCCGCAACTACATGGCCCACAACAACACGGCCATGATGGCCATCAACCCGCTGCAAAAGAACCGGGTCACGTTCCAGAAGTCGCTGTGCATCAACGACTTCTACCTGGCCAACGACGTCCGCCCCTATCCCATGGGCAATGTGCAGGGCCTGGGCAAGCTCCAGGCCGGGATGCTGACGGCCAACGTCAAATGGGCGCCCGAATGGCTCATGGGCACCTTCGCGGACCGCAGCGTTGACTGGTGGATCATGTCCGAGGATCTGCCCGACCCCGAGAACCGCGTCACCGTCGACCCGGACGGCAAGATCCGTCTGTCCTACACGGCCAACAACCTCAAGGCGCACAACGAACTCGTGGCGCATTGGGGCAAGATCATGAAATCGCTGGGCTACCCTCTCATCATCACGCAGAAGATGGACATCAAGGTGTCCATGCACCAGTGCGGGACGGCCCGCTTTGGCAAGGACCCGGCCACCTCGGTGCTCGACCCGTTCTGCAAGGCTTGGGACCTGGACAACCTTTACGTCGTGGACGCCTCGTTCCTGCCCTCCTCCACCGCCTTCAACCCGTCCCTGACCATCGTCGCCCAAGCGGTCCGTACCTCCGAGCATCTGGTTCGGGACGTTCTCAAAGTCAGCCGAGTCGCAGCCTGAGGTCACCATGAAGAAGATGATGGGAAGCATCGACAGCTACCGCGGGCTGTTCAACCTGGCCGGAAAGCGAGCCATCGTCACCGGCGGCTCGCGTGGGATCGGCAAGGCCTTGGCCGAAGGTCTGGCGGCCTATGGGGCCAACGTCGCGATCGTGGTCCAGAGCTCGGTCGACCGGGCCGAGGCGGTCGCCTCCGAGATCCGCGCGGCAGGTCGCCAGGCCATGGTGGTGCAGGCCGACATCTCGGACGAGGCCCAGGTGCAGCGCATGGTGGACGAGGTCGTCTCCGAATGGGGCGGCCTCGACATCCTGATCAACAATGCCGGGATCGTGCTCCCTGCCGCAGCCGAGGATTGCAGCTTCGAGGCGTGGCGCCGCACGATGTCGGTCAACCTCGACGGGGTCTTCCTGGCTTCGCGGGCGGCAGGCCAGGTCATGATCCGGCAAGGCGGAGGCGTGATCCTGTCGGTGGGCTCCATGTCGGGCCGGATCGTGAACTGGCCCTTCCGGCACGCCGCCTACAACGTTTCCAAGGCCGGCGTGCACATGCTGACGAAATGCCTCGCCACCGAGTGGGCCGAGCACAACGTCCGGGTCAACGCCATCGCGCCCGGCTACATCCGGACCGAGCTGACCGACGAGGTGCTGCGCGAGCATCCCGACGTGGTCCGCGACCATTGGGCCAAGGGCGCGGTCCAGAACCGGATCGGAGAGGTGGAGGAGCTCGTGGGCGCCGCGGTCTGGCTGTGCTCGGACTCCGCCAGCTTCACCACGGGTGAGGTCGTGACGATCGACGGCGGCCTCACGCTGCGCTGAAGGAGGAACGAATGGATCAAAGAGGCTACGGCGGCCCTCTCCGCTACGTGCAAGGCCCAGGTGTGCTGGGCGACCTGGGGCGCTATGCCGCCTCCCTCTCGGACAAGGCCCTTCTGCTGATGGACGGGTTCGTCGAGGCCAAGTACGGCGCGATGCTCGGGGCTTCGCTCGCGGCGGCGGGCGTGACCTCGACAGCGCTCCGCTTCGCGGGCGAGAGCACCGACGCGGAGGTCGAACGGTGCGTCAACGTCGGACGGGAGGCCGCCGTCGGCGTGGTCATCGGAGTGGGCGGGGGAAAGACGCTCGACACCGCCAAGATCACGGCCCGCAATCTTGGGGCCCGGATCATGACGGTCCCGACCATCGCCTCGACCGACAGCCCCACCAGCGCCATCGGCGTGATCTACACGGAACACGGCGTCTATGATCGGGTCGAGCGCTGCGGGCGCAATCCCGACGTGGTCCTGGTGGACAGCCAGGTCATCGTGCAGGCACCTGTCCGGTTCCTGGCCGCCGGGATGGGCGACGCGCTGTCGACGTGGTTCGAGGCGCGATCGAATCTGGAAAGCCGGTCCCGCAACTACATCGGCGATGGCTATGCGCCGACCATCGCCGGGGCCGAGATCGCCCGCGCCTGCCATGCGACGCTCATGCGGGACGGCCGGGCGGCCTATATCGCCGCAAAGGCAGGCCGCCTGACCGAGGCGGTCGAGAACATCATCGAAGCCAATACGCTGCTGTCGGGCCTCGGGTTCGAGAACTGCGGGGTGTCCGGCGCCCACGGCATCCATGACGCGCTCACGGTCCTCGAACCGACCCACGGGTTCTTCCACGGCGAGAAGGTGGCCTTCGGCATCATCTGCCTGCTTGTGCTCGAGAACCGTCCGCTCGAGGAGATCGAGGACACGATCCGCTTCTGCGCCGACATCGGGCTTCCGGTCCGGCTGTCGGACCTCGGACTGGAGAACATCTCCGACGACGACCTCCTGAGCGTCGGCAACGCGGCCATGGTTCCGACAAGCGTGATCCACTCCGTCCCGCGCCCCTTGTCCGCCATGAAGATAGCGCATGCGATCTCGGCGGCGGATGCCATGGCGCAGGCCCTCCTCCACCGGAAGGCGGCCTAGCGGGTTCGGCGCTGGCGGCTGCACCGCCTGATTCGTCCCTTTCTTGAACCCCGTCGGGCGGCGATCCGGTTACTCCGATCGCCGCCCGGGTCCCTCAGAGGCCGAGGGCGGCTTTCACGACCGGGGCAGCCGGCTCGCCGCCGGTCGTCGACACGCCCTCGAGCCAGCGGTCGATGGCCTCCGGGTTCTCCTTGAGCCAGGTCTCGGCGGTCTCCTCGGGCGAAAGGCCATCGTCCAGGATCATCTTCATCATCACATCCTCGGCCTCCACGTCGAAGACGAGATTGCCCAGGAAGCGACCCATGTTGGGGCACTCGTCCGCAAGTCCGGGCCGCGTGACGGTGAGCACCTCGGCACCGCCTTCGTTCGGCCCGAACACATCCTCGCTTCCGGTGAGATACGTCATGTCGAGCGTGACGTTCATCGGATGGGGCCGCCAGCCGAAGAAGACGATGGGCTCGCCGGACTGCACCGCACGCTGGACCTGGGCCAGCATGCCCTGCTCGCTCGACTCAACGAGCTCGAAGCTACCAAGCCCGAACCGGTCGTCATCGATCATCTGAAGGATCGTCGCATTGGCGCTCGCCCCGGGCTCGATGCCGTAGATTTGCCCCCCGAGATCCTCCTGGAACCGGGCGATGTCGGCATAGGTTCGGATGCCCAGCTCCGCGCCGGACGCGTTCGTCGCGAGGCCGATCACCGCGCCCTCGAGGTTGGTCTGGACGACATCGATGCGGCCTGCCTCGACGAGCGGAGTCTGGATCGGGTCCTGGAGAGGCATCCAGTTGCCCAGGAACACGTCGATGTCGCCACTGGTCAGCGAGTCGAACGTCACGGGCACCGAGAGGACAAGGATGTCAGGGTCGTAGCCGATCTCCGACAGGATGCGATCCGCGATGGCCGTGGTGGCCGTGATGTCCGTCCATCCCACGTCCGAGAGCCTTGGCGCCAGGCACGCCTCCGGATCTTGAGCATGGGCCGCTGTTCCGGCCAGCAAGGCTGAAAGGCTGAGCGCGCCCAAAAGTCGAGGCGACATGAGGATCTCCCGAAGCCAGTGAGTTTCAGCGAAGCCGACCCGATTACGCAGCGCCGGCTTCGGTCAGCCTATGGGCAGTTCCTTCGGTGCAGTTGACCCAAGACGGCGACAGGTTGACAGGATGCGCAGCGCAGGCTTCCGACCATGACCCTGACGGGAGGCTTTGGTCTGGTGACAGCCTCGGGACGCCCCAATCCAAGGCTCTGGGCGTCATTCGAGCGGCGACCAATGCCAGAGGTTTCGGCAACATCGTCCGGTCCGCGATGACAGGTTATCGGGAATTGCGCATGATCCGGCCCGGAGGAATGCGGCGGGCTCCCTATCCGAACGGACAGGTCTGCCAAAATCATCCAGCCTTCGCAGCCCCTTGCGGCTCGCATTGATCGAGCCTTCGCCCGCTTGGGCAGAACCTCTGGGCCGTGGCTGGCCTTGATCCATTGCCAGGAAAGGCGTCTGTTCCATGGTATGGGGCCCCTTGGGGACGACGCGTCAGCCTGGCGTCGCAGCCCACTCCGGAAGGTGACCGATCAGGCGTACCCAGCGCCAGGTCCCGCATCACAAAGGACCGTGCAATGGATACCGCGACTCTCCCTGCCATCTTCGACGGGCATAATGATCTGCTGCTGAAGTTGTATCTGGGCGAAGCCTCGGTCGATCAGGTCAGGGATGGCGGGGGCACGACGCATATCGATCTGCCCCGCGCGCGGCAGGGCGGCTTCGGAGGAGGGATGTTCGCGATCTACACTCCCGATCCGCCAGCCGCCAAACCCGATCTGAATGCCATGAGCGGCGCGCAATACGATCTCCCCCTGCCCGATGCGATCGACCCTGACGAGGCCCTCCGTGCGGCACTGGCGCAGGCGGCGCTGCTCCTGCAGCTGGAACGGACCGGATCGGTCGTCATCTGCCGGACCGCCGGCGAGATCGAATCCGCGCTCGACGGGCCGCTGATGGCGGCGGTCCTTCATCTGGAAGGGGCGGACTGCATCGATGGCGACCTCGATGCCCTTCATGTGCTCCACGCCGCCGGGCTCAGGAGCCTCGGGCCGGTCTGGAGCCGAAGGACCCGATGGGCCGAAGGGGTGCCATTCCGCTTCCCCTCGACCGGCGACACCGGGCCGGGCCTCACGGAGGATGGAAAACGGCTGATCCGGGAATGCAACCGCCTGAAGATCGCCGTGGACCTGTCGCACCTCAACGAGAAGGGCTTCGATGACGTTGCCGCCCTCACGGATGCCCCGCTGATCGCCACGCATTCCAACGCGAACGCCATCTGCCCGCATGCCCGCAACCTGACCGATCGCCAGCTCGACATGATCGCGGCGTCGGGTGGCATGGTCGGCGTGAACTTCGCCACGGCGTTCCTGCGCCCCGATGGCCAGATGAGGCCCGACTGCGATCTCGACGTCGTCATTCGCCATTTCGACCACCTCCTTGAAAGGCTGGGCGAAGATGGGGTCGGGTTCGGCTCCGACTTCGACGGGGCGACGGTTCCGCAGATGATCCAGGACGTGGCCGGCCTGACGAAGATGCGGGCCGCCATGGTCGCGGCCGGCTACGACGAGCCCCTCATGAGAAAGCTTTGCCAGGAAAACTGGATCGATGTGCTCGACCGCACCTGGTCCGGAACGGGCAAGGTGAGGATTGCGCGCGACCAGCGGACCCGACACGCAGCGACGGCAGGCGCCCTGTCCCACGCATGAACACCGGCGCGTCCTGACCCAAGACCTGTCCCAAAGGGCCTGCAGGCCGGTTCCGCAGGACCGCCCGGCGCAAGTCCAAAGCCCTGCCCGGTTGGGTCCCAAGGCGCGCTTCCAAGTCGGCGCGCCCCCGGCCGGTCAGAGCTCCCTTGCATGGACATGACAATGGTTGTTCGATCGGCACCGGCCCTGCCGGGAGACCAGAACCAAGTGCGCCTTTCCGCCGCTTTGACCAAGCCGCCGCGCAGCATGCTCCAGAAGGTGGGACGCCCTGTCCTCACGACCCAGCTGATCCAGGGCCTTGAGCGGCAGTTCGTCCTGATCCGCGCGCCCGCCGGATACGCCAAGACCGAAACCATGACGGCGGCCTACCGGGTGCTGCTTGAGCGTGGCGCGCGCTGCATCTGGCTCAGCCTCGCCCCTGGCCTGACAACAACCGATACGGTGCGCTTCCTGGCCTTTTCCCTGGGCCTTGGCGAGACGACCGACCCCGATGTCGTGATCGAAGCGATTGCAGCGGCGCAGGACGGCCCCGTGCACCTTTTCCTGGACTCGGCCGAGCACCTGTCGTCGCAGCCGCAGGTCCTGGGCTGGCTCTTGGACGATCCTCCCGACTTGCTCCGGCTGGCGATCGCCGGGCGGTCCCTGCCGCAGATGCGGCTGTCCCGGCTCCGTAGCCGGGGGCTCGTGACCGAGTTCAACCTGCGCGATCTCGCCTTCGGGCGCGGCGAGGTCCAGCAACTGCTCGGGCAACGGCTCGCCCCGGCCGAGTTGGAGAAGATCGGGGACACCCTTGCCGGCTGGCCAGTTCTGGTCAGCCTCAGCGCCATGGTGCTGGAGGGTGGGGCCGCGCCGGCGGATCGCGCCGAGGTCGTCCATGGCACCCATCCGGTCCTGCGGGAGTTCGTGATGGAGGAGGTCGTACCGTCCCTGAACCAGGTGGAACTGGCAGTCCTGAAGGGATGCCAGGACATCCAGAGCTTCACGCTCGACATCGCGGCGGACCTTGCAGGGCTGCCCCACGAACATGGGACCCTGCGGCAGATGGAGGCGCTGCCTCCCCTGATCCTCGCCGAAGGGCAGCATGCGGGCTGGTTCCGGCTGCACCCCGTGATCGCCCAAGCCTTGCCCCTCCTCGGCAGCGAGTCGGCCGCCGCACGACGGACGCGGCATATCCGGGCCGCGGCGCTGTTCGCGGAACGACGCCTGCTCGAGAAGTCGGTGCTCCATGCGTCGCTTGCTGGCGACTATGACCTCGCGGTTCGGACCATCGAGCAGGCCGGCGGGGTGAACCTGTTCCTGCGCGCGGGCTACACCACGCTGCAGGGGATCGTGAAGGCCGTCCCGCATGATGTCGTGCTGGCGACACCCTCGCTTCGGCTTTGTCGCGGCGTGATGCTGGCCAAGAGCGGTCAGGTGCGCGAGGCGCGCAGCGTGATCGACACTCTGATCTCGGACACCGAGAGCGGCGCGATCCCCTCCAGCGCATCCTGGGCCGCGGCGCTGGAACACATCTCCAGCCTGAACGACATCTATGAGGACCGGGCGCTCGATGACGCCGGGATTGCCCGGCTCGAACAGGCCGCCGGTCAGGAGAGGCAGGAGAACACCTGGCGGCTTGGCTGGTTGTTCAACCACCTGGCCATCGCCCACACGCGGCGCGGCGACCTCGAGGCGGCGCAGGTGGCGGCACTGAAGGCGCTGGCCTGCTACCAGGAGGAGCGCTCCTCGTATCCGCAGGTGTTCATGCTGATCCACCTGGGGTTTGTGAACCTCCGGGCCAACCGGCTCGATCCGGCGCTGACCTACTGCCGGCAGGCGGAAAGCATGATCCGCAGCCACCATTGGAACGATCCGAACCTCCTGGCCATCGCCCAGGTGCCTCTGGCGGTAATCCGCTATCTGCAAGGCGACACGGCACAGGCCGGGCAGATGCTCGAACGCGCCATGCCGGCGATGGCACGGGGCGAAGGCTGGGTCGATTTCTTCGTGCAGGGTTACGCCACCCTGGCCCGTGCCCGACTGGCGACCGCGGGGTGGAGCCCGGCGCAGGAGGTCCTTCAGGATGGGCTCGCCGTGGCCGACAGCCGGGGCCTGACACGCTTGCGCCTGTCGCTCAGCATCCTGAGGGTCGAGCTTCTGACCCGTACCGGGCAGCTGGAGGCGGCGGAGACGATCACACGCCAGCTCCCCGACCCTGCGGAGTGGACCGCATGGCCCACCCCCCGGGAACAGCGGGAGGCGATGCTCGCCCTGGGCCGCCTCCTGCTGCGCAACGGCGACGTCGCGCGGGCGGCAGACATCCTCGACAGCCTTGCTGAGGAGTGCCGGTCGTCCCGGCGCGAGGGTCTGCTCCTGCGCGTCGATCTGCTCCGCTGCGAAGTCCACTGGCTGAGGGCCGAGGTCGACGCCGCGCTCGGGGCACTCGAGGAGGCGGCGCAACTCTCGATCCCTGGGCAACAGAGCCGCCAGTTTCAGGACGAGGGGGCACCGCTTGCCGACGCCGTACGTGCCCTGGTGCGCCGCACCGGGCTGAGCCGCCTGAGCCGCACCGCAGCTGACTACCTGGCCCGCACGGCCGGCCCCTCGACGCGCAACAACCGGCAGGACGGCATCCTCAGCCATCGCGAGCGGGAGATCCTGGCCCTTCTGGCCGAAGGGCTCACGAACAAGGGGATGGCGCGTCGGCTCGGCATCTCCGAGCCGACGGTGAAGTTCCACCTGAAGAACCTTTACGCCAAGCTCGGCGTGAGCCGTCGCGCTCTGGCCCTCCGCGTCGCGAAGGCCAGCGGGCTCCTCTAGGCCGCAGTGATGCCGAGCGGCTGATAGGCCGCCATGAGGCCGAAGGCCTTGGGTCCGAACACTGCCAGGGCTTCGGGGGTGCGCATGATCGGCGGCACCCGGATCCCGATGATGTCCACCCGCTGGCCGTAGCGGAGGCGTTCGGTGGGGATGGGCTCGGCGGTGTCCACATCGAGAAGGCAGATCAGGTCCGGCACCACCGCGAGGACATGGCCGCCCTGCTCCACCACCAGATTTTCGTTCTGGATGCGGATGACATAAGGCAGGCCTTCCTCGAAGGGCGCGATGCTCACCACGCCGACCGACCAGCCGTTCTCGACCTTGCGAGCGATGTCGGTGATCTTGCCCGACCCGATCCGGCGGGCGAAGCCGTAATGCGTGGTGCCGAGGAACTCGATGAGAGCCTCGGTCGGCTCCCGCTTGGCCGACCGGGCCTCGCGCACGACGCGCCCGATGTCCTGCGCCAGCGACATGGTGGCGGGCACGGAGACCCGCTTGGCCGTTCGGCCGTCCATCGGATAATTCACGAGGTTGGCCTGCCCTCCCATCCGGATGCAGATGCCGCGGGCCATGAACTCGGCCTTGGCCGCGCTGTCGGTTTCCACAAGGGCCAGGTTGCCCTTCTCGTCGGCCATGGCCACGGGCGAAGCCGACACGCCGTAGACGTTGAAGGTTTCCATCTCCAGCTGGGGAAAGGCGCGGCCCATCCCGTCCGCATCGACGAGCGGCAGGCCCGTCTGCGCGGCCAGCACGATCGGCAGGCAGGAGTTCAATCCGCCAGCCTCGAAGGGCATGATGGCCGTCACGGTCTTTCCGGTCATGGCTTCGTAATGCCGCATCGCCATCAGCATCTCTTCGCCCGATGGCACCTTCTCGAGCACGATGGTCGGCGCGCCCATCGCGCCGCAGGTGATGACATGGGCGTCGTCGGGCAGTTCCTCGAGCGACAGGAGGGTCACCGGCCCATGCGCCTCCACGGCGCCGCGGGCCAGGAGCTTGCCGATGTAGGGATCTCCTCCCCCACCGGTTCCGAGCACGGCCGCCCCGAAGGCGATGTCCTCGAGGTCCGGAGCGGTGATCGTCCTCATGTCGAAAGCTCCTCGATCCGGGTGTAGGGTTCGGACAGGCCGAAGCAGGATGGACCGAAGACTGCCAGGGCCTCGGGCGTCCGCATCAGCGCCGGCACGGAAACCGCGACCACCGTCACCCGCTGGCCGTAACGCAGGCCCTCCGTGGTGATCGGCTCGGCCGTTTCGCTGTCCATGATGCAGATGAGGTCCGGCACGATGGCCGCAACCCGTCCGTCGATGCGCGCGATCAGGTTCTCGTTCTGGATCTCGATCTCCATCGCGCCGGTCCAGGGCGCGAAGCCGTCGATCCGGGCGCGGCCCATGGAGAAGCCGTTCCGCGTCTCGCGCTGCATGTCGGCCACCTTGCCCGCGTAGATGATCCGCCCATAGCTGTAGAGCGTCTCCGGCAGGAACCCCAGGAGCGCGTCGAACGGGTTTCGGTGTTCGGCCTTGGCCATCCGCAGCACCCGCCCCACCTGGATCGCCAGCGACAGGGTCCGGGGGACGGCGGTCCGCTTCACCTCTGCGCCGCTCATCGCGTACTCGGCGATGTAGGCCGCTCCGCCCATCCGGATCGCGACCCCGCGCGAGAGCCATTCCATCGTCCCGTTGTCCCGCGCCTCGATCAGCGCGCAGTCGCCCCATTCATTGGACACCGCCATGGGCGAGCCGGAAATCCCGTACACCCCAAAGGTTTCCATCTCGAGTTGCGGAAAGGCCCGGCCCATGCCGTCCGCGTCCACGATGGGCAGCCCGAGACGCGCCCCCACAAGGAGCGGGATCGTCGAGTTGATGCCGCCGATCTCGATCGGCATGGTGTGGGTGGCGGACCGGCCGAAGCGCTTTTCGAGCCGCCGAAGCGACAGGATCGCTTCCTCGCCCGAAGGGATCTTCTCGACCAGCACGGTGGGCGCGCCCATCATCGCGGTCGGGATGACGAAGGCGTCGTCGGCCAGGTCGTCGGGATCGACGAGTTCGGCCGTCAGCCCCTCGTTCAGGCAAAGCTGCACCATCTGCCGCCCGATGTAGGGGTCGCCCCCACCTCCGGTTCCCAGGAAGGCGGCGCCCACGGCCAGATCGGCGAGGTTCTGGCTGTCGAGCTTCATTCCGCGGCCTCCTTCTGCATCATGCGGAGGTCGCCCACGGCCTTGACCCGGATCCGGGTGGCAGACCCTGGAAGATAGGCAAGCGGGACCTCCTCGATGTCCATGATCTGGACCGAGCCCGGATGCGCTCCGGCGGCGATGGCGGCGGCCGATGCCTCGGCCTTGGCCTCGCCCAGCACCTGATCGCGCGAGCGGCCTTCCATCGCGTAGATCCGGTCCACCTCGCCCCCGACCTGCGCGATCGCGGCCCCGATGGCGTTGGCCACGCCGGCGTTCTCGGGCCGGATGACCCGGGAGGCGGACGGCAGGTCGCGCGAGATCAGGATCGAGCCGCCGCCGACCAGGATCACCGGCAACGCGTCCGCCGAGGTCTTCATCCGGTCCACGGCCTCGTCGACCTTGCGGTGCATCTCCTTGATGGCAGCCTCGATCGTCGAGGCCGGAACCTGCGCCACGCGGGAACGATCGCCGATGTCCTCGAGCCCGGCAGCCACGACGATGTCCGTCGTGGTCAAGGTATCCCCGCCGAACACGAGAGCCTTGCTCGTGATCTCGTAGCCCACGGAGTCCGGCCCGATCCGCGCGCCGTCGTCCCGCACGATCGAGCCGCCGCCCAGGCCGATGGCCAGAACGTCGGGCATCCGGAAGTTCGTCCGGACCCCACCGATGTCCACCGCGACGGCGCTCTCGCGCGGGAAACCCTGCATCAGCATCCCCACATCCGAGGTCGTGCCGCCGATGTCGACGACCATGGCATCCCCGATGCCCGCAAGCCGCGCCGCCCCGCGCATCGAGTTCGTGGGCCCGGAGGCGAAGGTCAGGACCGGGTAGCGCTCCACATGCTCCGGCGTCATCAGCGTGCCGTCATTCTGGCTGATGAAGAAGGGAGCGGTAATCCCCTTCTGCCGAAGGGCGCTGCGGAAGCTGTCCACGACCTTCCGCGACAGGTCCGCGAGACAGGCGTTCATGATCGCCGCGTTCTCGCGTTCCAGGAATCCCACCCGGCCGATCTCGTGGCTCAGCGACAGGGAGATGCCGGGGACCTCGTTGCGGAGGATCTCGGCGGCGCGCAACTCCATCACGGCGGTCACGGGCGAGAAGACCGACGTGACCGAGGCGCTGCGGAGCCCCCGCGCCCTGACCTCGCGGGCGACCTCGACCAAGCCCTTCTCGTCGAGCGGGGCGATCTCGCGGCCATCGAACTCGTGGCCGCCGCGCAGCATGAAGCTGTGCCGTCCCAGCGTATCGGCGAGGTCCGACGGCCAGTCCGTCATCGGGAGCACGCCCTTGGTCGCCGGCAGGCCGATCCGGATGGCGGCGACCTGAAGCAGCCGCCGGCGCTCCACGACCGCGTTCGTGAAATGCGTCGTGCCGATCATGACCGCCTGAATGGCCGAAGCCGGCACGCCAGTCTGGGCCATCACGGTGGTCAGGGCCGAGGCGATGCCGGAGGAGACATCCTCGGTTGTGGGCGACTTGCAGCCACCCACCACCTGGTCGCCGTCGAGTATGACGGCATCCGTGTTGGTGCCGCCCACGTCAATGCCGATGCGCATTGGCAGGTCCTTTCGATGATGAGTCGTATCGTGGGAGGGGGGTCAGTCCGCCGGGAGCAGTCGCGCGCGGCCGGGATCCCAGCCCACGGTGACGGTTTCGCCGGGCCGCCAGCGGGCAAGGTGCGCCTGGTTCTGCCGCTCGGCCACAAGCTCCTGGCTGCCCAGCCTCAGCCGGTAGCGGACCATGGCGCCTTGGTAGCTTTCGCCGATCACCGTGGCGGGCAACTGGGTCAGGTTCCTGTCCGCAGCTTCGGGTCCCATCAGGACGTTCTCCGGCCGGATCACCAGCTTGGCGGCGGATCCTCGTGGCAGGGCATGGCTCAACTCGGCGGACAGCGCCCGCCCCTCGACCATCGCTGCGGCGCGAGGCCCCTCGGCCCCGGCATAGGTCGCATCCAGGACGTTGGACTGGCCGATGAAGGTCGTCACGAAGAGGCTGGCCGGCTCCTCGTAGATCTCGCGGGGGGTGCCGCTCTGCTCGATACGACCGGCCCGCATGACGCCGATCCGGTCGGACATGGTCAGCGCCTCGTCCTGGTCGTGCGTGACGTAGATCGTCGTGATCCCAAGGGTTTGCTGGAGGTCCTTGATCCAGAACTTCATCTCCTCGCGCAGAGCCTTGTCGAGGGCCGACAAGGGCTCGTCGAGGAGCAGGATGCGAGGCTTGGTGACCAGCACCCGCGCCAGGGCCACCCGCTGCTGCTGGCCGCCCGAGAGGTTCCTCTGGTAGCGGTCGCCGAATCCCGACAAACCGACCTGAGCGAGCGCGCCTTCGACCGCGGTGTCGATCTCGGCCCTGGGCACCTTCCGCAGCCTGAGGCCGAAGGCGATGTTCTCGGCTACGCTCATGTGCGGGAAGATGGCGTAGTTCTGGAAGACGATGCCGATGTCGCGCCGCTCGGGCGGGAGCCGCGTCACGTCGCCCCCGCCGATGAGGATGCGCCCCGAAGTCGGCGTGACGAAGCCTGCGATCATCCGAAGCGTCGTCGACTTGCCGCAGCCTGACGGCCCCAAGAGGGAGTAGAACTCGCCCTCGGCGATGGAGAGCGACACGTTATCGACGGCACGGGTCTCGCCGTAGCTGTGGGTCAGCTGATCGAGCCGGATGTCCGACATGGGGGCGATCCTTCTCTGGAGGGAGGTGGGCCGCGCCGCCCCGCGGGCGCGCGGCCGGTAGGCGTCAGGAGGCGAAGATCTCGTTCACCGTCTCGACGATGTCGATCTCCTCATCGAGGTAGGCCTGCCAGTCCGGGATGTGCAGCCCGTCCGTCGCATCCGCCGAGTTCACCACGCCCAGGGCGGCCATCTTCTCGGGAATGACCGCGTCTCGGTTCGACGGACGCATCCAGAACTCGTTGGCGAAGGCCGTCTGGTACTCGGCCTCCAGCGTGCGGTTCAGCAGCGCGAAGGCCAGCCTCTTCGACATGGGGTCGGCGTATTTGCTGATGGTCTTGGTCTGGGTCAGGATGCCCTTGTATTCATCCCAGTAGTAAAGATCGACCGGCACGCCCTTTTCCTTCTGGAGAAGCGCCTCGGCGTCGGACTGAACCGCGATGGCGACCTCTCCGCGTTCGACCAGCGTGGCCATGTTGCCGGTGAAGTCCGAGATCTTCATGGGCATGGCCGCCCGCATCGCCTCGTAGCCGGCGTCGAAGTCGGTCTCGCTTTCGCCGAAGGTCGCGCAGGAGCCCAGGAAGAAGTCCATCTGGAGCGTGTTCGAGGTGATGTAGGTGCCCCGGCGGCCTGCATATTCCTCCTTCCAGAAGTCCTTGAACGAGGTGGGCGCGGGACCGGCATCCGTCCGGTAGACATAGCAGTAGCGCGAGAAGGCCCAGGTGACGCCGGTCCCGCCCAGAGATGCGAAGTCCCAGAGCTTGGCGACATTGGGCACGTTGGCCCTGATCTCCTCCACGTCGACGAAATAGTCTCCGGCCGCCGCTGTCTTGTACATCTCGGGCAGGTTCCAGTTGGCGATCGCGATCGGCGGGTCTTCGGGACCGTTGGCGACGAACTTCGGAAACCAGGGGAAGGTGCTGTCGTACTGGATCCGGCAGTTGAAGTCCTTCTGGAACTTGTCGAGCAGGAGCCGGTTCTGCGTTTCCTGCCAGTAGCCGCCCCATTCGGCGACGTTCAGCGTGGCGCCGCCCGCGTCGAAGACGCCCCCATCGTAGGTAACGTCCTGCGACCAGGCATGGTTGATGTTGAACAGGCTGACACCTGCGGCGGCGGCCCCGGTCTTCAGCAGACCCCGGCGGCTGATGCCCTTCGATCCGATCATCCTAGCTCTCCTTGTTGGAACTGTCCGGTCTAGCGCCGGCGCAGCAGTTTCTTGAGGTTCACGAGTCGCGAGGTGACGAGCGTCGAGATCGTCACGAGGCAGATGGCGAAGATCCCGGCCGCCGCCGCAGTGGGTTCGAACGCGTAGCGCAGCGACGTGTACATGGCGATCGGCAGCGGCTGCATGTCGGGCGTGGCCAGGAACAGCGTCAGCTCGAACTGGCCGAAGCTCACGATGAAGGCGAAGATGGTCCCCGCCGAGATGCCGGGCTGGATGATCGGCAGCGTGACCTTGGTGAAGGCCTGGAGGGGGGTCGCGCCGAGGCTCCGGGCCGCATCCTCGACCGAAAGGTCGAAGTCCACCAGCGACGCCGTCACGGTTGCGATGACGAAGGGCATGGTGACAAGCACATGGCCGATCAGGAGGCCGGGAAAGCTCCCGGCGAGCCCGAGCTTGGTCCAGGCGAAGAAGACATATAGCGCGAGCCCCAGAACCACGCCCGGCAGCACCACGGGCAGGATGAAGAGCCCGCGAAGCACTTCGCGCGCCCGGCTGCGGGACCGGGTGAGGAAGATCGCCGCCATGGTGCCGAGGATCGTGGAGATGATCGTCGTCACCGTCGCAAGTCCGAAGGAGAACAGGAAGGCGGGGAGGAAGATGGGGGACGTGAAGAAGCCGGCCACCCATTTCAGGGACAGGCCCTGCGGGGGGAATGTGAGATATTCCCCGGAGTTCAGGCCGGACAGAACGACGATCAGCACAGGGGTCAGCAGGATGACCAGGGCCACTCCGGAGACGAGCCGGAACGTCAGCGGGATCGGGGAGGTGTCGCCCATCACATCCGTCCTCCTGCCTGAC
Source organism: Rubellimicrobium arenae (assembly GCF_017916275.1). Lineage (GTDB taxonomy): Bacteria > Pseudomonadota > Alphaproteobacteria > Rhodobacterales > Rhodobacteraceae > Rubellimicrobium > Rubellimicrobium arenae. Next base: position 13,851 of record NZ_JAFMST010000001.1, on the reverse strand, counting down.
GCCGAAGCGCCAGGATGTACACGGCCATCGCGAGCAGGGACGTGCCGAAGAGCACCACGCCGATCGCGGCGCCGAACTGCCAGCGCCCGACCTCGGCGATCTGCTGGTAGATGTGGATCGGCAGCGTGACGACCTTCCAGCCGCCCATGAGCGCCGGCACGACATAGGACGAGATCGCCAGCGCGAAGACCAGGAGCGTGCCGGCGTATACCCCGGGCAACGACAGCGGCCAGGTCACTGTCCGCATCGCGTGCCAGCGGGTGGACCCGAGCGAGCGTGCCGCCTCCTCGAGCGATGGATTGATCGACTTGATCGCCCCGACGAGGGACAGGATCATGAACGGAAGCGTCACCTGCACGAGGCCTACGATCACGCCGAAGCTGTTGTACATCAACGGCAACGGCGCCGAGATGAGGCCCACCTTCATCAGGGCCGTGTTGATCAGCCCGTTGTCGCCCATCAGCACCATCATCCCGTAAAGCCGGATCACCATGTCGAGCTGCATCGAGGCGAGCACGAGGATGGTCAGCAGGAGAGCGGCGCCGGGCCGGAGGGTGCGGGCGATGACGAAGGCCAGCGGGTATCCGATGATGAGGCAAAGCACCGAGACGGTCGCTCCAAGCCAGACCGACCGCCAGACCGCTTCGTAGTACAGCGAACGCGTGAAGATCCGGGCGAAGTTGTCGAGCGTGAGATTGCCCTGGAAGGTGATGACCCCTTGGGCCCCCTTGTCGAAGCTGATCGCGAACAGCGACGCGATGGGGATCAGGAAGAACAGGACGAAGAACAGGATGGCCGGGGTCACCAGCCACCAGAGCGTGGGGCGGAGCCGCCGCCCCCCTGTTCTCCGGCCATGCACTTCGGAAAGAGCCAGTTCGGCCATGCGTCACTCGGCCGCTTGGGCGTGGAGATCGGGCATGTCGTAGCCGGGCATCGCCTTGACCGGGGGCAGAGGGAAGGTCAGCGCCGAATGGGACAGGTTCGAACGAACGAGCGCGGCCGCGATGTTGACCGCCGTCGGGATGGGATCGATGACGGGGATGTCGATGCCCCGGGCCAGAAGCCCTTCGCGAACCGACTGGGCGCAGCCCATAAGTCCGGTGCAGCCGAACACGATCGCCTCGGCTCCGTCGAGTTCCACGGCCTTCTCCGCCTCGTCGACAAGGGCGCGCTTGGTGGCGTCCAGATCGGCCTCCAGGTCGAGAACGGGGATGTCGACCGATCGGCAGGAGGCCATCCGGCCTGACAACCCGGCCACGGCCGCCTGGTTCTCGAAGGAGGGACGAAGCCGACGCATCACCGTCACGATCGAGAAGCGGTGGCCCAGCATGGCAGCGATGTGCATTCCGGTCTGGCAGGGCCCGAGCACCGGGATCGTCACGGCCTCGCGCGCCGCCCGCAGGCCGGGATCGCCCATGCAGTCGATGACGACCGCGTCGATCCCCTGCCGCTCGGCTTCGACGATCTTCGCGACCGTGTCGGGTACCGACATGGCTGCCTCGTATTCACTCTCGATCGATCCTGGCCCCTTGCCGATCTGGCTGGCAGAGACGATGACGCCAGGCGTTTCGAGCGACTTGACCGCTGCCTCCGTACGGAAGCCCTTGGTGGTGATCGGGGAGATGACACGGACATGGACTGGACGAGACATGGTCTGGTTCCCTTGGATGTCGTTGCCTGCACCGAGGCTGTCACTGCATCGCCCTTCGCAGAACCCGGATCAGGGGATAGGTGGAACACTGATAAGGAGGAGCTTTGGACAGCCTTCGGCTGGGAAACCCATCCGAATGGATAGGGCCACGGCCGCAAGATCTTGATGCGGAGGAATTAATTTTTCGCTGCACTTGCACTCCGCGCGGGAGTAAGCCGGACCGGCGCTGCAGCGCCCGTCTTGCGGGACAACCGGGGGCGCAGCAGCATGAGCCCAATCCACATGCAGAGCTGCCCATGGCTTCCTCAGATCTTGACCCGCGCCCCGGCCTCGTCCGCCGGCTCCGCCTTGCCTCCCATCTGCTTGCCGATGCCAGCTATGACGCCCTGCGCTACTGGCGACATTCCTTCACGGCCGGAGCCCGCGTGCAGGAAAACCTCCGCGCCCGGATCGCCATCGGGCTTCACTTCCTCGAATACGGGATGTCGTTGCGGGATGCGCAGCCAGGCCACGCGCTGGATCGCGCCATGCGCCTGGCGGCGGATCTCGACACCTACACGCGTCGCTTTGGTCCGGACGCCACCGTGCAGATCGCGCTCGATGCGCTCGAGGCTTATCTCGGGTTCAACGCTGCGTCCGGGCATGATCTGCCAGCGCTGCGTGCACGCGTGGATGCCCTGGTCGGTGGGGCCGACGAAGGCCTGCGCGGCGGTGTCGAGATGGTCACCGCCTCCGAGATCCGGGAGAAAGGCCGGATCGATTTCCTGTCCTTTGCCGAAGCACGTCACTCGATCCGTCAGTACTCCCCCGAACCGGTGCCCCGCGAGGCCATCGAACGCGCGGTCCGCGTGGCGCAGCAGTCCCCTTCGTCCTGCAACCGCCAGACCTGCCGCGCCTGGATCTGGACCGAGCGCGAGGCCGTGCAGAAGGTCCTTGCCCTCCAGAACGGAAACCGCGGCTTCGGAGACCAGCTCGGCGGGGTCGCGGTGGTGACCTCGGACATCGCGCATTGGGAGACCGCGGCAGAGCGCTATCAGGGATGGGTCGACGGCGGCATGTTCGCGATGAGTCTGGCCTACGGCCTTCACGCCGAAGGGCTGGGCGCGGTCATGCTGAACTGGTCGGTGTCACAGGCGCGGGATCGGGCCTTGCGACGGCTGACCGGGATCGGGGACAGTTCCCTCATCATCACCATGATCGGGTTCGGGTGCCTGCCCGACGAACTCCGGGTGCCGGTGTCGCAGAGGAAGCCGCTGGGCTATGCGCTTGCCTTGAACCAGCCGCTCGCCGGCTGAAGCGTTCAGGACGGATCGGGCGGCGGGCCAGCTCGACCACCCGGACACGGCAGCGGGAGGGGTGATCGGCGGCCACCTCCCCGCCACCATTATCGCGCTGCGCCTCCGGCTTGCGGCCGAGCCACGATCCCTTGATGCTGGGACGTGACCCGTCGCAATACCGGGGTGGGTCCTGCGAGGAGATGCACCCGACGATGACCCGAGCCAGCCGCTTCCTCCAGGTTGCCCTTCATTCAAGCGAGTCGGTCGCTCCGCCCGTGGCCCAGGTCCGACCCACGACCGACACCCATCACGGAATTACCCGGACCGACGAGTATGCATGGCTTCGTGCCGAGAACTGGCGGGACGTCTTCCGCGATCCCGCGCTCCTGGACCCGAGCATCCGTGCCCACCTGGCCGCCGAGAATGCCTATCAGGATGCCTTGATGGCCGACACCGTCGAGCTTCAGGCCAAGCTCGTTGCCGAGATGCGAGGGCGGATCAAGGAGGACGACTCCTCCGTGCCCCTCCGCGATGGTCCCTTCGCTTACGGCGTCTCCTATGTGACGGGCGGGCAGTATCCCCGCTACATCCGGGTGCCTTCGACGGGGGGCGATCCACAGATCCTTCTCGACGGTGACCACGAGGGCGCCGGCAAGGCCTACTTCCAGATCGGCGGCGTGGCTCATTCCCGCGATCACGCCTGGTTCCTGTGGGGATCGGACGACAAGGGGTCGGAGTTCTACACGCTGCGCGTGCGCGACACTGCCACGGGCGAGGACCTGCCCGACCTCGTCGAGAGCACGGGTGGTGGTGGCGTCTTCGATCGTGAGCAGCGTGGCATCTTCTACACGCGCCTCGACGACAACCACCGCCCGTATCAGGTGCTGTATCACCGGCTCGGCACGCCTACGACCCAGGACCGCCTGGTGTATGAGGAGCAGGATTCGGGTTTCTTCCTGTCGCTTGGATCCACCCGGGACGACCGCTGGATCGTGCTGCAGATGGGTGACCACGAGACGACCGAGATCCGCCTGCTCCCGAGCGATCGGCCCGATGCGGAACCCCAGTTGGTCGAGCCCCGCACCCCGAGGTTGCAGTATGAGATCGAGGAAGGCGGCGAGGAGATCTTCATCCTGACGAACGCCGACGGCGCGGAGGACTTCAAGGTCATGACGGCGCCGGCTTCGAACCCCGGCAAGGCTCACTGGACCGAGCTTGTCCCCCATGTGCCTGGCCGCCTCATCCTGGGGATCACGTCGTTCCGCGATTTCCTCGTCCGCATCGAACGGGAGAACGGGCTGCCCCGCCTCGTCGTGCGCGAGCGCGCGACGGGCCAGGAGCATGGGATCGCTTTCGATGAGGAGGCCTATAGCCTGGGGCTGGGTGGCACCTACGAATACGACACCGACCTGATGCGGTTCACCTACTCCTCGATGACCACGCCCTCGAGCGAGTTCGAGTACAATATGCGGACCCGGGAGAGAGTGCTCCTCAAGACGCAGGAGGTGCCCTCGGGGCACGATCCGGCCAATTATGTGACCCGTCGCCTCATGGCTCCGTCGCACGACGGCGAGAGCGTGCCCGTCTCGCTCCTTCACCGTCGGGATACGCCGCTGGACGGCAGCGCACCCTGCCTTCTGTATGGTTACGGCGCCTATGGCCATGCCGTTCCGGCCGGATTCCGGACGGACATCCTGAGCCTGGTGGACCGTGGCTTCGTGTTTGCCATCGCGCATGTGCGCGGCGGCAAGGAGAAGGGCTACGCCTGGTACGAGGCGGGCAAACGCGAGCGCAAGCCGAACACATTCCATGACTTCATCGCGGCCGGCCGACATCTGGTCAGGGAGGGCTATACCCGCCATGACCGGGTCGTCGCGCAAGGCGGCTCGGCAGGCGGGATGCTCATGGGCGCCGTCGGCAACATGGCTCCCGGGGACTTTGCCGCGATCGTGGCGCAGGTGCCCTTCGTCGACGTCCTGACCACGATGCTCGACGACACCCTGCCGCTGACGCCGCCCGAGTGGCCGGAATGGGGCAATCCCATCCTGTCGGAGAAGGACTACCGCACCATCGCCGCCTACTCGCCCTACGACAATGTCGGCGCCAAGCCTTATCCCGCCATCCTGGCCCTGGCGGGTCTCACTGATCCGAGGGTGACCTACTGGGAGCCGGCCAAATGGGTGCAGCGCCTGCGTGCAAGAAGCATCAGCGATGAGCCGATCCTTCTGAAGGTCAACATGGCGGCCGGCCATGGCGGCGCGTCGGGGCGGTTCTCCCGACTGGAGGAAGTGGCCCTCGTGCAGGCCTTCGCGCTGAAGGTGGTAGGGCTGGCCTAAGGCCGGAGCCCGGCGCGGCGTCCGGGACCCACGACACCGTCGCCATCAAGGACGGCTACGGCCATGCGCCCTGTCCGAGGGGATACATGGCCCATGACGACGGCGACCAGCGGAGGGCTGTTCGATCGGCCGGGGAAAAGCGCGGGGTGGATGCCGCCGTGCTGGCCCTGCCTGGCCCCCGGAGCGTGCTGGAACCATCGCTGATCCCGATTGTTCCGTTCGGCCAAAGCCGGAGGAGTCCATCATGCTAGCCGCCGACTACAGAGGGCCGCGCCGTGTCCGGGCCGACCACAAGCCCATGCCGACGATCCAGCACCCCCGGGACGCCATCGTGCGCGTCACACGATCCTGCATCTGCGGCTCGGACCTGCATCTCTACAACGGTCTCGTCCCCGATACCCGCGTGGGCATGACCTTTGGCCACGAGTTCACCGGGATCGTGGAGGAGGTCGGCGCCGAGGTCGGCAACCTGAATCCGGGCGACCACGTCATCGTGCCCTTCAACATCGCCTGCGGGCAATGTCACTTCTGCAAGCAGGGCCTTTATGGCAACTGCCACGAATCCAACGCGCAGGCGACGGCGGTCGGTGGCATCTTCGGCTATTCGCACACCGCCGGCGGCTATGACGGCGGGCAGGCGCAATACGTCCGGGTCCCCTATGCCGACTTCGGACCCACCCTCATTCCGGATGGCATGGACATCGAGGATGCCGTCCTGCTGACGGACGTCGTGCCCACCGGCTACCAGGCGGCCGAGATGGCCGGCATCCAGCGCGGCGACACGGTCGTGGTCTTCGGAGCCGGTCCGGTCGGGATCATGGCCGCCCGCTGCGCGTGGCTGTTCGGAGCGGGCCGGGTGATCGTGATCGACTACCTGCACTACCGGCTCGAGTTCGCGCGGGCCTATGCGCCGGCCGAGGTCTACGACTTCCGCGAGATCGACGACATGGCGGTCTTCATCAAGAAGCAGACCGACTCGCTTGGCGCTGACGTCTGCATCGACGCGGTCGGGGCGGACGCGTCCGGCAACATCCTGCATACGCTGTTCGGGAAGAAGATCCCGATCGAGGCCGGGTCCGCCCTGCCCCTCCATTGGGCGATCAACTCGGTCAAGAAGGGCGGCATCGTGTCGGTGGTCGGCGTCTACGGGCCGACGGGCAACATGATCCCCATCGGCAACGTCGTGAACAAGGGCATCACGATCCGGGCCAACCAAGCCTCGGTCAAGCGGCTCCTGCCCCGCCTGATCGAACATGTCCAGGCGGGCCGCATCAATCCCAAGGCCCTCATCACCCACCGAGTGCCGCTCGAGGACGTGTCCGACGCCTACCACATGTTCTCGTCCAAGCTCGACGGCTGCATCAAGCCGGTGCTGCTGCCCAACGGCGTCTGATATCCCAGGAGGAGAGCCATGACCTCGACCTATCTCACGCGGCCACAGGCCATCGATCCCGCCACCGTGACCGGCTGGGGCGTGGACGCCGATCCCCGCAACGATCCCACCTATCCCATCCGTGAGCGATCGGGCGATCCGGGTCCGGGCAAGGTGTGGGACCGTCCGACGCAGCAGCACCCCCAGGTCGAGGTGCTCCGCTCCATCGAGCATAACCGTCTTCCCGCGGTGGTCGGCACGTCGACGCCGCCCAGTGGCCTTAGCGGCATGATGCGCCGGGCCGCCTTCCATTACAGCGAGTCCGACTGGACCCATTGGCTGATGCTGCTGGGTGCCGACCGGGTGAACATGGTGGAGGGGATCGTGACGGACCTTGCCCGAGGCAAGGTTCCCAACATTCCGGCCGAGATGGGCGTTCGGGCGGCATGGAAGCACGACCGGACGGCTCTTGTCACGAAGGCAGCCGTGACCGTCGCGGTCTCCGCTCTGGCCATCGCGCTGCTGCGGCAGCGGCAACACCGTCAGCGTCCGCACGATGTTCGGCCTGTGCACGGACGTGCCGGCGGCGGTCGCGAGCGGAGGGCGCTCGCCGGCTCCACCACCTGAGCAGGTTCGGGCAGAGCCGACGCGCAAGGGGCCCGGCTGGCCCGGCAAAGCCGGGCTGACGGGGCCTCCTCACCGGCTGGCGACCTGCTCCTGCATCGCACGCCGGCGGCTCGCCTTCCGCTCCACCCGGGCCCGGATGGCGTCAAGATTGGTCACCGGGGTCGCTGCAAACAGCGTGCGTGTGTAGGCGTGCTGGGGATCGGCGAACACCGCATCCCGCGACCCGCGTTCGACCACCTCGCCCCGCAGCATGACCATCACATCGTCGGCGATGTGGCGCACCACCGAAAGGTCGTGGCTGATGAAGACGTAGGTCAGGCCGAACTCCTTCTGCAGGTCGGCCAGCAGATTGAGCACCTGCGCCTGCACCGACAGGTCCAGGGCCGAGACCGGCTCATCAAGCACGAGGATCGCCGGGTTGACCATCAGCGCACGGGCGATTGCGATACGTTGCCGCTGCCCGCCCGAGAACATGTGGGGATAACGGTCGAAGTGTTCGGGAAGGAGGCCGACCTTCTCGAGCATTCCGCGCGCGCGGTCGCGACGCTCGGCGGCGGGGAGGTCGGTATTGAGCTCCAGTGGTTCCATCAGCACGTTGCCGATCTTCTGGCGCGGGTTCAACGAGCCATGCGGGTTCTGGAACACGATCTGCACCCGGGACCGCAAGTCCCGCGGCGGTCGCCCGCCCGAGATCTGCACCGGACGCCCCTCGATCAGGAGCGTGCCGGTGGTCGGCGGATCGATCAGCGTGATGATGCGCGCCAGCGTGGACTTGCCGCAGCCACTCTCTCCGACGATGGCCAGCGTCTTGCCGCGCGCGACCGAGAAATCAACCCCGCGGACGGCGTGGACCGTCTTGCGGCCTCCGAAGAAGCCCCCGCTCACGTGGTAGTCTCGGGTGATCCCCCGTCCTTCGAGCACGATGTCTCCGCCGGGACCGGGACCATTTCGAACCGGTGCCCCCTCGACCGGCCGACGCCCGGCCTGATCGGGGCGGGCCTGGGACGGTTCCGCATGAGCGGGCTCGACACCCTGCTGCGACTCGACCCCAGGGCCGATGCCGTCGGCGGCGGTCGTGGCGCGCTGTCCCGGAGTGTCGTCGTCGCGCCCGTTCATGACGCACCTCCCGCGCTCTGGTCCATGTAGTCCCTCACGGTGGACAGGCGGCGGCCCGTGGCATTCTCAGGCAAGGCCGACAGCAGCGCCCTCGTATACGGGTTCTGCGGCGCCTCGAACAGGTTCAGCACGGAAGCTTCCTCCATCTTGCGGCCCTGATATTGCACCACCACGCGGTCGGCGGTCTCGGCCACGACGCCCATGTCATGGGTGATCAGGATGAGCGCCATCCCATGCTCCTCCTGCAGGGAAAGCAGAAGGTCCAGGATCTGCTTCTGGATCGTCACATCGAGCGCCGTCGTCGGCTCGTCGGCGATGAGGAGCGTCGGGTTGCAGGCGATCGCCATGGCGATCATCACGCGCTGGCATTGCCCGCCGGACAACTGATGCGGATAGCTACGGAGCTTGTCCGCAGGTTCGGGCAGCCCCACGGCTGTCAGGAGTTCGACGGCGCGCGTCCTCGCTGACCGGCCCGTCATGCCGAGATGCAACCGCAGCACCTCCTCGATCTGGAAACCGACGGTGTAACAGGGATTCAGGCTGGCCATCGGCTCCTGGAAGATCATTGTGATCTCGCGGCCGATGATGGCGCGGCGCTCGGAATCGCTGAGGGTCTTCAGGTCACGCCCGGCAAAGCTCATCACGTCGGCGGTGACGGTGGCGGTGTCGGGCAACAGCCCCATGACGGCCAGCATGGCCACCGACTTGCCCGACCCGCTCTCGCCGACGATGGCCAGCACCTCCCCCCGGTCCACCGAAAGGTCGATGCCCTTGACGGCATGGAAGGCCCCGGTTGACGTCTCGAAGCTGACGGACAGGTTCCGGATCTCAAGGATGGGCGCCATGCGTCAGCTCCGCTTCAGCTTGGGGTCGAGCGCGTCGCGAAGGCCGTCGCCCATGAGATTGATCGCCAGAACCGTGATGAGGATGGCGAGGCCCGGGAAGGTCACCACCCACCAGGCGCGCAGGATGAACTCGCGCGCCTCGGCCAGCATCGTGCCCCATTCGGGCGTAGGGGGCTGCGCCCCCATCCCGAGGAATCCGAGGGCAGCCGCGTCCAGGATGGCGTTCGAGAAGGAGAGCGTGCCCTGCACGATCAGCGGCGCGAGGCAGTTGGGGAGGATGGTGCGGAACATCAGGCGCAGCCGCCCTGCCCCGGCGACCTGCGCCGCCACGACATACTCGCGGTTCTTCTCGGCCATCACGGCGGCGCGTGTCAGCCGGGCGAAGTGGGGCTGCAGGACCAGGGCGATCGCGATCATCGCGTTCAGAAGGCCAGGTCCAAGGATCGCCACCAGCACCAGCGCGAGGAGAAGCGAGGGGAAGGCCAGGATCACGTCCATGACCCGCATGATCACGGCATCGACCCAGCCCCCGAAGAACCCCGCCACCAGCCCGATCACGATCCCTCCCACCAGGGCGATGGAAACTACGACCGCCCCGATAAACAGGGAATACCGTGAGCCGTAGATCAGGCGCGAAAGGATGTCGCGACCGATGGCGTCGGTGCCGAGGAGGAATCGCGAGCTGCCTCCGTCCTGCCACGCGGGCGGCGCCAGGAATGCGTCGCGGAACTGCGCCGACGGGCTGTAGGGTGCCAGGAGCGGAGCCGCCAGGGCGATGAGCACCAGGGCCACCGTGACCCAGAGCCCGATGACGGCTCCCCGGTTCTGGCGGAAGTAGAACCAAAGCTCGGCCATCATCTGCCGACGGGTGCCGGCGGGCGGCTTCGACTCGAGGTCAGGGGTGGCGGTCATGTCCGCTCCTCCTTCGGGTGGTCAGACATGGCGGATGCGGGGGTTGATCAGGCCATACAGCAGGTCGACGATCAGGTTTACCGCCATGACGATGGCCGCGATCATCAGCAGCCCGCCCTGTACGGCGGGGTAATCGCGACGAAAGATCGAGTCGACCATCCATTTCCCGATGCCCGGCCAGGAAAAGATCGTCTCGGTCAGGATTGCGCCTGCCATCAGCACGCCGATCTGAAGGCCGATGGTCGTGATCACCGGGATCATCGCGTTCCTCAACGCATGCACCCCGACGACCCGTCGCCAGGGCAGGCCCTTGGCGCGAGCGGTGCGGACATAATCTTCGCCCAGCACCTCGAGCATGGCGGACCGGGTCTGACGCGCGATCACGGCCAACGGGATCGTGGCCAGCACGATGGTCGGCAGGATCAGGTGCGCCAGCGCCGAGGCAAAGGCTCCATCCTGCCCCGACAGAAGGCTGTCGATCAGCATGAAACCTGTCACTTCCGGGAAGAAGTAGAGAAGCGAGATCCGGCCCGAGACCGGCGTCCACCCCAGGACTCCCGAGAACAGGATGATGAGAAGCAGGCCCCACCAGAAGATCGGCATGGAGTAGCCAACCAGCGCGGTGCCCATGCTGACCTGGTCGAACCAGGACCCACGCTTGACAGCCGCCAGCACCCCCGCCGGGATCCCCAGCAGCGTGGCGAGCACGATGGCGCAGATCGCAAGCTCCACGGTGGCGGGAAAGAGGGTGAGGAACTCGTGCAGCACCGGCGCCTTGGTGACCAGCGAGTTCCCGAGGTCGCCCTGGAGCAACCGGCCCAGGAAATCCAGGTACTGCCTCCAGATCGGCTGGTCGTAGCCCAACTGCTGCAGCAGCTGCTCATACCGTTCGGGAGAGATGCCCCGCTCCCCTGCCATCAGCAGGACGGGATCGCCCGGCAGCACGCGAACGAAGCCGAAGGCGACAATGGTCACGCCGATGAAGGTCGGCACGAGGTAGAGCAGCTTGCCGAGGATGAAACGGATCATGGGTTCGAAACTCATTGGACGCGGCAAAGGTCCGCCGCGTCCAGCTACAGGAGCCTTAGCTCATTCGGCAATGTCCACGCCGTCGAATTGGTGCGTGCCGAGCGGGCTCATGATGTAACCCTGCACCTTGTTCGACATCGGCATGAAGACGGTCGAGTGGGCGATGGTCGCCCAGGGCGCGTCCTGCTTGAAGATGACCTGGGCCTGCCGGTAGAGTTCGGCGCGCTGCTCCTGGTCGGCCGTGGTCTTGGCCTGGTTGATGAGGTCCGAGAACTCCTCGTTGCACCATTGCGCGCGGTTGGCCTCGCCGACGCCGGCACAGCTCAGAAGGACGCCCATGAAGTTGTCCGGATCGCCGTTGTCGCCGGTCCACCCCAGGATGACCGCGCCGTCCCGGTCCGTCGCGGAAGAGCGGTCGAGATATTCGCCCCATTCGTAGGAGACGATCTCGACGTTGACGCCGATCTTGGCGAAATCCTCCTGGATCAGCTCGGCCGTGCGGCGGGCGTTCGGCATGTAGGGCCGCTGCACCGGCATGGCCCAGACCTTCATCGAAAGGCCGGAGACGCCGGCCTCCTCCAGCATCTGGCGCGCTGCCTCGGGATCGTAGGCGTCGTCCTGGATTTCCTCGTTGTAGCCCCACATGGTCGGCGGGATCGGGTTCTTGGCCACCTCGCCCGTGCCCTGGAACACGGCGTCGATGATCGCCTGCTTGTTCATGGCCATATTCAGGGCGCGGCGCACCTGCGGGTTGTCGAACGGCGGCATCTGGGTGTTGTACGCCAGATAGGCGACGTTCAGGCCCGGCTGCTCCATGAGCGTCAGGTTGCCGTCGCCACGGATCGCCTCGATGTCGGCCGGGGCAGGATAGGGCATGATATGGCATTCGCCGGCCTGGAGCTTCTGCAGCCGGACTGCCGGGTCGGTCGTGATGGCGAAGACCAGGTCGTCGATCGGCTGCTGACCGTTCCAGTAGTCGGGGTTGGAGTGGTAGCGGATGACGGCATCCTGCTGGTAGGCCACCAACTGGAACGGACCAGTGCCGACCGGCTGCTGGTTGAGGTCCGACATCCGCCCTTCGGCCTCGAGCTTGTCCGCGTATTCCTTGGACATGATCGAGGCGAAGTCCATCGCCAGGTTCGCCAGAAACGGCGCCTCGGGCCGGGTGAGATTGAACCGGACTGTCAGGTCATCGACCTTCTCGATGCTCTGGATCAGCGAGCCCATGTCCATCGAGTTGAAGTACTCGTAGCTGATCCCGGCGGTGTACTGGTTCCAGGGGCTCGAGGTGTCGCCCTGCCGCTCGAACGAGAAGATCACGTCGTCGGCGTTCAGTTCGCGGGTCGGGGTGAACCACTCCGTCGTGTGGAACTTCACCCCGGGGCGGAGGTGGAACGTGTACTGGAGGCCGTCTTCGCTGACCTCCCAGCTCTCGGCGAGGCCGGGGTTGATGTTCGTGGTGCCCTTTTCGAACTCCACGAGGCGGTTGTAGATGGGGCGGGAGGACGCGTCGAACGTGGTGCCCGCCGTATAGGGCGCGGGGTCGAACCCTTCGGGCGACCCTTCCGAGCAGTAGACCAGTGTCTTGGCTTCCGCTCCGGCGCCCACAAGGCAGGCCGCCGCAGCGGCCATCAGCAACCTCGAATATCCTGTCATGTCGAACTTCCTTTGAGCCGGATAACGAACTGCAGCCATAGAAGGCCCTGCTTTGGCCAATAGCAATCGCTCTTTGGAGACGCTGCCGCTGAGACAAGGCTTGAGACCAGCAATGTCCAGCGCAGGTGGCCCGGCCCGTTTCGTTGGCCAAGGCAAACTGGACCGGGCAGCAGCGGTGGCGCTGTTGCCATTTCCGGATCTCAGAACCAGGCCGGCCTGTGCGGCGTTATATCATCAAGTCCACATCCAAAAAAGGAATCCGCAATGATCAAGGGTATCATCAAAGGCCTGGTCGCAGGATGGGTCGTGAAGAAGGTGAGCAACCACTACCGCCGCCGTCAGGCCCGCATCAGGTAAGCCGCCACGGCATCACAAGACGACTGCTCCTTCCGGCGGCGCGCCGCCGACCCGCAATCTGAGCAAAGGCATGGCAGGCAGAGGCCGTTGGGTCTCTGCCTGTGGCCGAAATCCTTGCCGGACAGCCGAAAGAGGATCGTACCTCGACCCTTCGGGCCTCTGCGTCTCCGCAACCTTACGGAGCCGTTCCGACCGGTTCGCCCTGACATCCGCAACCGGACCGTGCACTCGGGATAGTTCGATGGATCGGAGGCCCTCTTCAATCGCCGGGCGGGTCACAACCGGTGGATCCCTGCCGGAGGTTTGCCCCCGGAGCCGGAACGCCAACCCCACTCCTTCGCCACGAACTTGAGCGATCCTAGATCGTGCGGAGCATGCCGCCGTCGTAGTGATAGGTGGAGCCCACGGCGTAGGCGGCGCGGGGCGAGCACAGGAAGACCATGAAGTCGGCGAGCTCCTCGACGGTGCCGAAGCGCTTGATGGGGGCGTGCTCGTCGGCCACGCCCTGGAGGTAGCCCTCCCAGTCGCCGCCCGTGGGGGCGGACAGCTGCCGGGCGGTCTTGACCCAGTCGGGGGTGAGGATCAGGCCGGGGCTCACGGTGTTGACGCGGATGTTGAGGGGGATGAACTCCGTCGACATGGTCTTCGACAGCATCAGGAGCGCGGCCTTGGT
>NZ_JAFMST010000019.1 GCF_017916275.1 Rubellimicrobium arenae | reverse complement strand
GATGCCCAGCCAGGGGAAGTTCGAACATGGGTCACTTCTCAGTGGAAATTCCCGGTCCACCCGGGTCAGCTCTCAGCCGAAATCAACACCTGGTGGACCCAACGGCCGTCCGGCTTGGCCGTTTCTCGGAAGGTTCCAGAATCGAGCTGATCAGCGGGTTCTGAGGTTTCGCCCGCGTCGACCGCATCAACGCCCAGGCTCGCGACGGCGGGGGCCATTCCAGCCCGGTCTGGCATCGTGGAAGGCCAGTCGACGGCTGGAAGGTAACGGCGGCCTCAAACCCTTCGATCGCATCGGACCCGTGGTCGACATGGTGCCCTGACCGCGATCTTTGTCCAACATAATCGTTGACCTTGTCGGACAAGGAGGCAGACTAACCCCAACAGATGGAGCGATGATGGACGGACCTGTCACCCTTGCCCGCGCGACGCATGTCAGCCGCGACGTCATGGATGACCTTGTCGCGCTCATCGTGGCCGAGGGGATCAGGCCCGGCGACCGCCTCCCGACCGAATTGGACCTCGCCCGCCGCCTTGGCGTCAGCCGCCACCGCCTGCGCGAGGTGCTGACCGCCTGGACGCGCGTCGGCATCGTCAGCCGCAACAAGGGCGCCGGGACCGTTCTTGCGGCGCCTGTCACGGGGCGGACCCTGCATCTGCCCCTGACCGTGACGGTGGAGGCCGAAAGCCTGCTGCGGACCCTGGCGGTCCGGCGGCCCCTGGAGGTCGAGGCCGTGCGCCTTGCCGCCCGCGATGCCTCGCCCGCCGCGCGGGACCGCATCGTGGCCCGGATGCTCGACCTCATGGCGCAGCACGAAGCCGGGGCCGACTGGCGCGCGGCCGACAGGGCCTTCCATGCCGCCATCCACGACTCGACCGGCAACCCGCTCTTCGGGCAGCTCATCACCCAGCTCCAGCGGGCCTTCGACACGATCTACGAGACGCCCTTCGGGATGTCCCACCTGGGCTCCGACACGATCCCCATGCACCGCGCCCTGGCCGAGGCCGTGGTGGCCGGGCAGGGGGAGGAGGCTGCGACCCTCATGACCCGGATCCTCGACGACACCGAAGCGGCCGCCCGCGCCGTCATGGAAGGACCTCAATGACCGGCCGCCCGTCCCTTGCCACCCGTCTCGCCAAGCCCTGGGCCGAAGGCTCGGGCCCCATCACCCCGCCCATTCACCAGACCTCGCTCTTCGCCTTCGACGATTACGCGGCCTTCGAGGCGCGGATGATGGGCCAATCCGCCGAGCCGCTCTACACCCGTGTCCAGAACCCGACCGTCGCCGCCTTCGAGCAGATGATGGCCGACCTCGAAGGGGGCGGGGCCGCCGTCGCCTTCGCCAGCGGCATGGGCGCGATCTCGGCCACCGTCCTCGCGCTCGTGAACCCCGGCGACCGAGTGGCCTGCGTGGAGCACGTCTACCCCGACAGCTACCGCCTCCTCGAACGGGTGCTGCGGCCCATGGGGGTCGAGGTCACCTACCATCCGCCCCAGGCCTTTGCCGAGGACCCGGACCTCCTCCGGGGCGTGACCCTCGCCTATCTCGAAAGCCCCACTTCCATGGTGATGGAGGTCATCGACCTCCCCCGCGCCGCCGAGAACGCGCGGCGGCATGGGACCCTCACCGTCCTCGACAATTCCTGGGCCACGCCGCTCCACCAGCGCCCGCTGGAATCCGGCATCGACGTCGTGGTCCATTCGGCCTCCAAGTACATCTCGGGCCATTCCGACACCGTGGCGGGCGTGGCCGTGGCCTCCTCGGCGCTCATCGCACGCCTGCGCGACCTGACGCTGCCCCTCCTTGGCGCCAAGCTCGCCCCGTTCGAGGCCTGGCTCCTCGTGCGCGGCCTGCGCACGCTGGTCCCCCGGATGCGGATGCACGAGGCGACCGCGAACCTCTTCGTCGACCGCCTCGCGACCCTGCCGCAGGTCACGCGCGTCCGTTCCCCTGGCCCGAACTCCACGCCGGGCCTCACTGGCCGCTCCGGCCTCCTTTCGATCGAACTGGCCGAGGGCATCGACATCCCCCGCCTCGCCGACGCCCTCCAGCACTTCCGCCTGGGCGTGAGCTGGGGCGGCTTCGAGAGCCTGATCGTCCCCGCCGCCATCACGCTGAAGCAGGCGGGCGAAAAGAACGCCCCCCAGCGCTTCGGCGTCTCGCCCCGCCTTGTCCGTCTGTCGCTGGGGCTGGAGGACGCCGAGGATCTTTGGGCCGACTTCTCCGCCGCGGTGGAGGCTGCCGCCACCTGAAACCACCAGGCCCACCAAGAGGCCGCATCACCAACCCCTGGGAGGACCCGCATGACTCTGAAATCTACCCTGCTCGCCGGCGCCGCGCTCGCGCTCCTGGCCGGAGCGGCCCCCGCCGCCGACCTCACCCTGGTCGAGGTCATCACCTCGCCCGAGCGGACCGAGGTCCTCCAGGGCCTCGTGTCCGCCTGGGAGCAGGAGACCGGCAACACCGTCGAGATCGTCTCGCTGCCCTGGGGCCAGGCCTTCGAGACGCTGGCCACCATGGTCGCGGGCGGCGACATCCCCGACGTCGTCGAGATGCCCGAACGCTGGATGGCCCAGTATTCCGCCGCGGGCCAGCTCACCGACCTTGGGCCCTATGTCGAGAAGTGGGAGAACGGCGCCACGCTGACCGAGCAGACGGTCCGCATGGGCAGCATGACCGCCGCAGGCAAGCTCGAGATGATCCCCTACGGCTTCTATCTGCGGGCCATGTTCTACAACAAGGACCTGCTCCAGCAGGCGGGCGTCGCCGAGCCGCCCAAGACCATGGAGGAGTTCGTGGCCGCCGCCAACGCGGTGAGCCAGATCGAGGGCAAATCCGGCTACTGCCTGCGCGGCGGCCCCGGCGGCACCAACGGCTGGATGATGTTCGCCGCCGCGATGAACGACAATCCGGAGTTCTTCGACGAGAACGGCCAGTCCACGATCAACCAGCCGGGCGCCGTCCAGGGCCTTCAGATGCTGATCGACCTTTACACCTCGGGCGCGGCGCCCCGCGACAGCATCAACTGGGGCTTCAACGAGATCGTCGCGGGCTTCTACTCGGGCACCTGCGCCTTCCTCGACCAGGACCCGGACGCCCTCATCGGCATCGCCGACCAGATGGACCCGGACACCTTCGCCGTGATGCCCATGCCCGTGGGCCCCGGCGGCCGCGCCTTCCCGACCATCGGTTACGCCGGCTGGTCGATCTTCAACACCACCGAAAGCCCCGACGAGGCCTGGAGCCTCGTGGCGCACCTGTCCTCGCCCGAGTCGAACTCCACCTGGGCCAAGCGCGTGGGCGTGATCCCGATCCACCAGGGCGCCGACCAGGACCCGTACTTCCACACGCCCCAGTTCGCCGGCTGGTTCGAGGAGCTGAACAACCCCGACACCTACATCCCGCTGTCCATGCCGTCCTACCTCGAAGGCTTCGGCTACTTCGCCGACCAGCTCTCCATCGAGACGGCGCAGCAGGCGCTCCTGGGCCAGATCACCGCGCAGGAGATGGCCGACCAGTGGGCCGAGTACCTGACCGCCGAATACACCAAGTACAAGGACGCGGGGGGCAATTGAGCGCCGCCCTGACCGACACCCCCGGGGGAACCCGGGGGCGCCTCAGCCGCGCCTATCTCGGGATGGTGGCAGAGCCCTGGCTCTACCTCCTTCCCTCCCTGCTGCTCATCGGCGGGGTGATGCTGCTGCCGCTCGCCATCGGGCTCGGCTACGCCTTCCAGGAGTTCAACCTGCTGCGTCCCGGCGCCGCGAAATGGGTGGGCCTCGACAACTTCCAGGACCTCTGGGCCGACCCGCAGTTCTGGCGCGCGCTCCGCAACACGCTGGTCTGGACGGGGGCGAGCGTCACGCTCCAGTTCGCCGGCGGCCTCGGCCTGGCGCTGCTCCTCAACACCCGGTTCCACGGAAAGAAGCTGGTGCAGGCGCTCGTGTTCCTGCCCTGGGCGGTGCCGACCTTCCTGACCGCGCTGACCTTCTCCTGGCTCCTCAACCCGGTCATCGGGCCAGTCCCCTACTGGCTTTCCGGCCTCGGCCTCATCGAGGAGCCCTACAACATCCTCGGCAACCCCGACACCGCGCTCTGGGGTCCTATCCTGGCCAATGTCTGGTACGGCGTCCCGTTCTTCGCCATCACGCTCCTCGCTGCCCTGTCCGCGATCCCGTCCGAACTCTACGAGGCCGCCGAGATCGACGGCGCCTCAGGCTGGCAGAGCTTCACCAAGATCACGCTGCCCTTCCTCGCGCCCATGATCGTCATCACGGTGATGCTGCGGACCATCTGGATCGCCAACTTCGCGGACCTGATCTACGTGATGACCGGCGGCGGCCCCGCCAACTCCACGCAGATCCTGTCCTCCTACATCTTCACCACGGCCTTCAAGCGGCTGGACTTCGGGCACGCCTCGGCCATCGCAGTGGTCCTTCTGGCGCTTCTCATGATCTATGCCGCGATCCTGCTCGCGGTGCGGTCGCGGCTGGTGCGCCGCTGATGGCCGCCCTCGGTCGCCCCCATCCGGCGCTGGTCGCGGGGAAATACCTCGCCCTCGCGGCCTACGTCGCCTTCGCGCTCTTTCCGCTCTACTGGCTGGTGAAGATCGCGGTCACGCCCGACCGGCTCATCTACTCCGAAGGCACCCGCTACTGGCCCTCGGCCGCCACCTGGGACAACTTCCGCGAGGTCCTGGGCTCGGACTTCCTGCGCTTCTTCGGCAACTCGGTGATCGTGTCGCTGTCCACCGCCGCCATCACGGCGGTCATCGCGGCGGGCGGCGGCTATGCCTTCTCGCGCTTCGACTTCCGGGGCAAGCGGCTGGTCTCGGCGCTCCTCCTGCTGACGCAGATGTTCCCGCTCCTCATCATCATCGCGCCGATCTACCGGATCGTGGCGTCGCTCGGGCTGCTCAACACGCTGCCCTCGCTGATCGTCACCTACACCGCCTTCAACATCCCCTTCGCCCTCTTCCTGATGCAGTCCTTCTTCGACGGCATCCCCAAGGACCTGGAGGAGGCCGCGATGATCGACGGCTGCACGCGGATGCAGGCGCTCCGCAAGGTGATCCTGCCCCTGACCCTCCCCGGCCTCGGCGCGACGCTGGGCTTCGTCTTCACCGCGGCGTGGAGCGAGATCCTTTTCGCCCTCATGCTCATCCGCAAGGAGGAAAGCATGACCTTCCCCGTGGGCCTCCTCAACTTCGTCTCCAAGTTCTCGGTGGACTGGGGGCAGATGATGGCGGCGGGCGTCCTCGCGCTCGTGCCCTCCTGCCTCTTCTTCGCCTTCATCCAACGCTACCTCGTCCAGGGCCTCACCTCGGGCGCGGTGAAGGGCTGATCCATGGCAGGCATCGAACTTTCCGGCATCGCCAAGTCCTACGGGGGCGTCGAGGTGCTGCGCGACGTGGACCTCGCGGTGGGGGAGGGGGAGTTCGTCGTCCTCGTCGGCCCCTCCGGCTGCGGCAAGTCCACCCTGCTCCGCATGATCGCGGGGCTGGAGCCGATCACCGCCGGAGAGCTCCGCATCGGCGGCCGCCGCATGAACGAGGTCCCCCCGCGCGGGCGCGACATCGCCATGGTGTTCCAGAGCTATGCCCTCTACCCCCACATGACCGTGGCGCGGAACATGGGCTTTCCCATGGAGATCGCCCACCGCCCCAAGGCCGAACGCGCCGGCCCCGTCGCCCGCGCCGCCGAGGTGCTTGGGCTTGGGAAGCTCCTTGACCGCTACCCCCGCGCCCTGTCCGGTGGCCAGCGCCAGCGTGTCGCCATGGGCCGCGCCATCGTCCGCCAGCCCCAGGCCTTTCTTTTCGACGAGCCGCTCTCCAACCTCGACGCCGCCTTGCGGGTCGAGATGCGGCTGGAGATCGCGCGCCTCCACCACCGCATCGGCGCCACCACCGTCTACGTCACCCACGACCAGGTCGAGGCCATGACCTTGGCCGACCGCATCGTGGTGATGAACGCGGGCCGCATCCAGCAGGTCGGCACGCCCATGGACCTTTACGAGCGTCCCGCAAACCGCTTCGTCGCGGGCTTCATCGGCTCGCCCACCATGAACATCGTCGAAGGGACGCCGGTCCCGGACGGCCTGCGCCTCGCCGACGGCACCGTCTGGCCTGCGCCCCTTGGCGCCCGCGCCCTCGGCATCCGGCCCGAGCACCTGCACGTCGCCCCCGACGGCGACGGCGCCGGCCTCCGCGCCGAGGTCCAGCTGATCGAGCGCCTGGGCTCGGACACCAACCTGTTCTGCGAGGCGCCCGGCGTCGGCCCGCTCCTCGCCCGCGTCCATGGCGACGTGAACCTGGCCCTGGGCTCCTCGGTGGTCCTGACCCCCGACCTCGCCCGCCTCCATCCCTTCGACGCCGAGGGCCGTCGCGTCCCCGTCGGGCGCTAGGCGTTCCCGACACACCCATCCCCGACCGTCCCAGGCCGGAATGGCCCCGCGTCCCATTCGCCGCTATGCGCACTGGGACGCGGCCAAGGTCTCTCTTGGGTTGTTCCCGCTTCATCTGATAAACTGTCAAAGCAGGACCGGAGGACCCATGGCGAAGCGGGACGGAGTGGTGGCCGAGGAACGTGCCGGCGCGCGCCGATCCACCCGCCGCGCGGGCCAGCTCGACGGGGTCATCGAGTTCCGCGGCATCCTCGGCTCGACCGTCGCCGAACTGGGCCGCCGCATCGTCGGCCAGGAGTGGAAGCCGGGTGACGCCCTCCCGCGCGAAAGCGACCTCGTGGAGGAGCTGGGCGTCGGACGGTCCGTCGTGCGCGAGGCGTTCCGCATCCTGGGCGCCAAGGGCCTGATCCGCAGCCGCACCTCGGACGGCACCCGCGTCCTCCCGCGCGAGGAGTGGCGGCTCCTCGACGCCGACGTGATGGACTGGCGCATCAAGGCCGGCGACACGCGGGACCTTCTCCTTGAACTCCTCCGCGTCCGCGCCGTGCTCGAGCCCGGCGTGGTGCGCGAGGCGACCCTGTTCGCCTCGCCCGAGGCCCGCGCCCGCATCCACGCCGCCTGGGACGCCAAGGTGGAGGTATTCCTGAACGAGGACCCCGACCTCGCGGAGCGCCGCCGCCGCTTCATCGAGACCGACCTGGAGTTCCACCGCGCCTTCCTCGCCGCCGTCGAGTCCCCGCTGCTGGGCCAGCTCTTCAACGTCATCGAGGCGGCGCTGCGGCTCCTCTTCGACCTTCAGATGCGGGCGCGGGGCTACGAGACCGAGATGATCGGCATGGAGGACGGCCACCGCCACCACGCCGAGGTCATGGCCGCCTGGCTCGAGGGCGACGCCGACGGCGCCGCGCAGGCCATGCGCGCGCTGGTGGCACGGGCCATGGAGGACGCGCAGGAGGGGCTGGCGAAGGCGGGGCGGTAGGGCTCGCCGTAGGGTGCGCTTCAGCGCACCATGGCACGGGGGCCGCGAATTGGTGCGTTGAAGCGCACCCTACGACCGTCCCACCGATCATTAGTCTTTCCTCAACCTTTCCATGCCATCTTGACCCCGTCCGCGGGAGGCCACCCGGCGGGGTAGGGGAAGCTGCGCCTTCCGCTCATTCGTACATCCGGATCGACACGCCGCCGTCGATCACGATGTTCTCGCCCACGATGAACCGCGCCTCGTCCGAGGCGAGCAGCACCGCTACCGCCGCCACCTCCTCGGGCCGGCAGAGCCGCCCCGGCGGCTGCTTGGCCTCCACCTCGGCGCGGAACGCCTCCGGGTCGGGCTGGCTCGCGAAGTAGGCGGCCACGGCGGGCGTTTCGGTGTAGCCGGGCGAGATCGCGTTCACCGTCACGCCCTGCGCCGCATACTCCAGCCCCAGCGCCCGCGTCATGCCAAGGAGCGCGTGCTTGGCCACCGGGTACGGGAAGGTGCCCCGGATGACCGTGAAGGCGTGGTTCGAGATGATGTTGACGATGCTCCCGTGCCGCTTCGCCAGCATCCCCGGCAACACGGCGCGCGAGCAGTGCCACGCCCCTTCGAGGTCCACCGCCATGCAGCGCCGCCAGTCCTCGTCCATCATGGCGAGCGGCTCGCGAAAGACGTTGATCCCGGCGTTGTTCACCAGCACGTCGATCCCCCCGACCCGCGCTACGGCAGTCTCGTGCATCACCTTCACCGACCCCGGATCGGCCACGTCGCACCGAAGTCCCAGCGTCACCGCTTTGGTCGCTTCCGTGATGGCCCGCGCCTCGTCCTCGGCGCCGTCGAGGTCGGCCAGCACCACCGTCGCGCCCTCCTCGGCAAAGCGCCGAGCGATGGCCGCCCCGATCCCCCGGGCCGCGCCCGTCACCAGCGCGACCTTGCCTCCCAACCGGCCCATGCGACTTGCCTTTGTCTGATAAACAGCCATACTCGGGCGCATAAGAACACATCCCAGGGAGGAAACAATGCACTTCCGCAGAACGGCGGCTGCCGTGCTGGGCCTTGCCGTCGCCGCGTCCGGCGTTACGGCGCAGGAGAGCAAGGGCCTGCTGGTCGCCATCTACAAGTCGGGCACCCAGCAGTACTTCATCGACCAGGCGCAGGGCTTCACCGAGGCCGCCGAGGCGGCCGGCTATCAGGCCCAGACCATCAATGTGGAACTGGATTCCAACCTCGCAGTCAGCGCGGTGTCCGACGCCATCGCGGCGGGCGCCAAGGGCATCGGCATCACCGTGCCGGACCAGTCGCTCGGGCCGGCCATCGCGAAGGCGGCGGCGGACGCGAACGTGCCGCTGGTGGCGACCGACGACGCGATCCAGGACGAAGCTGGGGCCGCCGTGCCCTTCGTGGGCTTCAACGGCACCGACATGGGCACCAAGGTCGGCCAGTCGGCGGCGGAGCTGCTCCAAGGGTCGGGCTGGCTCGATTCGGGCGACTACGGCGTCCTCGTGGTCGAGGTCTCGACGCTGTCGGTCTGCATGGATCGCACCAACGCCGAGCGCGAGCAGCTTCGCGCTGCCGGCGTCACCGACGACAAGCTCATCACCGTGCCCTACGATGGGACCACCGACGTGGCGCTGACCGCCGCCGGACCGGTCATCACCGCGAATTCGGGGATCAACAACTTCGTGGTGGTGGGCTGCAACGACGAGGGCGTCCTGGGCGTCGTCAACGCGCTGCGGAACGCGAGCTACGAGCCGGCCTCGGTGATCGCCGTGGGCCTGGGCGCCTATGAGGCCTGCCGCCCCTGGAAGGAAGGCATCGACACCGGCTTCCGCTCGGCGCTGTACCTGTCGGGCGTGGACGTGGGCAAGGCGGCGGCCGAGGCGCTGATCGCCCACATCGAGAACGGGACGCCGCTCCCGCCCGAGACGGTCGCCAACACCACCATGGTCACGCCCGAGAACTGGGAAGCGACCATGCCCTGTGGCTGAGGCCGATGACATCGTTCCAGGCGGGCCTGTCGCGGGCCCGCCCTTCGGTTCGGACCCATTCATGACCGCATCCATCCTCGACGTCGCCCATGTCGGAAAATCGTTCCCCGGCGTGCGCGCCTTGGCCGACGTGTCGCTCACGGTCGCGCCCGGCGAGGTCGTGGCCCTGGTGGGCGAGAACGGGGCGGGCAAGAGCACGCTCCTCAAGATCCTGTCCGGCGACTACCGGCTGGACGAGGGGACGGTGAGCCTCGGCGGCGCCGAAGTCTCCCACGCCTCGCCGCTGGAGGCGCGCCGCGCAGGCTTTCGGCTGGTGCGGCAGGAGCCCGAGATCGTGCCCGACATCTCGGCCGCCGAGAACGTGTTCGTGGGGGAGTATCCGCGCCGCTCCCTGGGTCGCGTGGACCACGGCGCGATGCGCGAGGCCATGGCGGCGCAGCTCCGGCGCTATGGTTTCAAGGGCCTCGTGGACCCCGACCAGGCGGGGCGGTCGCTGTCGCCCGCGCAGACGCACATCGTGGAGATCGTCTCGGCGCTGAAGCCCGGCGTGAAGGTCGTGGCCTTCGACGAGCCTACTTCCTCGCTCACCTCGGACGAGGTGGAGCGGCTGTTCCAGCTCATCCGGCAGCTCAAGGCCGAGGGGCTCGGAATCATCTACGTCTCGCATCGCCTCAAGGAGGTGCTCGCCATCTCGGACCGCGTGGTCGTGCTCAAGGACGGGCGGGTGACGGGGAACCTTGTCACGGCCCGGACCAGCGAGGACGAGATCGTCCGCTACATGGTCGGGCGCGAGCTGGTCCACGATTTCCGGCGCGAGGAGACGACCCGCCCCGAGGTCGTGCTGGAGGTGAGCCACCTGTCGAGCCGCTGGCACCGGGACGTGAGCTTTTCCATCCGAGCGGGCGAGATCCTGGGCTTTGGCGGCCTCGTCGGAGCAGGCCGGACCGAGCTCGCCAAGGTCCTGTTCGGAGAATACCCGCGCGCCGGGGGCACGGTCCGCCTGCTGGGGCGGGAGCGGGACATCCGCTCACCGTCGGATGCCATCGCGGCGGACATCGGCTTCGCGCCCGAGAACCGCAAGGCCGAGGGGCTGATCCTGGTGCGGAGCGTCATCGAGAACGCCTCCATGGCGGTCTACCGTCGGCTGTCGCGCTGGGGCGTCCTCAGCGACCGGCGCATGGTCGAGAAGGTCGCCCCGGTGATCCGGGCGCTGGACGTGAAGACGCCCTCGATGGAGCAGGAGGTCGGCAAGCTGTCGGGTGGCAACCAGCAGAAGGTCGTGCTGTCGCGCTGGCTGGCCGCCGGGCCGCGCCTCCTGATCCTCGACGAGCCCACGCGGGCCGTGGACGTGGGCGCCAAGGCCGAGATCTACCGGCTGATCGACCGCCTCGCACGGGATGGCATGGCGATCATGCTGATCTCCTCCGAGATGCCGGAGCTCCTGGCGCTGTCGGACCGGATCGTGGTGATGAGCGGCGGGCGGCTGTCGCCCGTCATCGAGAAGAAGGACGCGACCGAGGAGATCGTGGTCTCCTACGCGCTGGGCAAGGGAATGGCGGCATGAGCGTAGCGGAGGCGCGGGACAACCGCGCGCGCAAGGGGGCGGGCCAGAGGGCGCTGGAGGCGGTGGGGGCGGAGAACCTGTCGCTGCTCATCGCGCTCGCGCTCCTCGTGGCGCTGATCGCGTCGCAGTCGGACGCCTTCTTCTCCTCGCGCAACATGCTCAACATCGCGCAGAACATGGCCGTGACGGGGCTCGTGGCCGTGGGCATGACCATGGTGATCGTGTCGGCGGGGCTCGACATCTCGGCGGGGGCCATCGCGGGTGTCGCCGGGGTGGTCTGCGCGCTGCTGGTGACGCAGGCTGGGACGCTGGTCGGCGGGGTCGCGGGGGGCCTCGCGATGGGCGCGCTTCTGGGCCTCGTGAACGCGTCGATCATCAACTACCTACGGGTGAACCCGGTGGTGGCGACGCTGGCGACGCTGTCGGCCTTTCGCGGGGTGGCCTTCCTCATCGCGCCGGAGGGGAAGCCGGTGGGCGTGCTGGACCCGACCTTCGCGCTCCTGGGCTCGGGCCGGCTGTTCCAGTTCGGGGGCTTCCCGGGCCTGCCGATCGCCTTCCTCATCATGGCGGTGGCGGCCGTGGTTGGGCACTTCATCATGTCTCAGACGGTGTTCGGGCGGTCCATCTACTCGATGGGCGGCAACCCGGCGGCGGCGCGTCTGGCGGGGATCGACCTCAACCGGATGCGCCTTGCCATCTACACCATTGCGGGGGCGCTCTCGGGCCTAGCCGGGGTGATCCTGGTGGCGCGGACCTCCTCCGGGCAGCCGCAGGCGGGGACGGGGCTGGAGCTGGAGGCCATCACCTCGGTCTTCTTGGGTGGCGCGCTGCTGGCGGGGGGCAAGGGGACGGTCGCGGGGACGATGCTCGCGGTCCTGCTGCTCGCGGTGCTGTCGAACGGGATGAACCTTTTGGGCATTCAGACCTTTTACCAGCTTGTCGCGAAGGGTCTGCTGCTGGTCGTCGCCGTGGCCATCGGGCAGTGGCGCATGGTCCGGGCCGAGCGGCGGCAGGCGCGGCTCACGGCGGCGGGGCAGGGCTGATGCGGATCACGGCCCTCAAGACCTTTCTCGTCCCGCCCCGCTGGCTGTTCCTGAAGATCGAGACCGACGAGGGCGTCTCGGGCTGGGGCGAGCCGGTGCTGGAGGGGCACGCCGAGACGCTGGCGACCCAGGTCGCCGAGTTCGGGGATGTCCTGATCGGCCAGGACCCGAGCCGGATCGGCGACATCTGGCAGACGCTGTATCGCAATGGCTGCTACCGTGGCGGGCCGGTGCTGATGAGCGCGCTCGCGGGGATCGACACGGCGCTCTGGGACATCAAGGGGCGGGCGCTGGGCCAGCCGATCCACGCGCTCCTGGGCGGTCCGGTGCGGGACCGGGTGCGGAGCTACGCTTGGATCGGGGGCGACCGGCCCCGCGATCTCCTCCAGGGGGCCGAGGCACTCATGGCGCGGGGGTTCGACGCCTGCAAGTTCAACATCTGCGACGAAATGCAGATCGTGGACACCCACGCCAAGGTGGACGCCGTGATCCGCAATCTGTTCGGCTTGCGCGAGGCGGTGGGGACGCGGATGGACCTCGCCTTTGACTTCCACGGGCGGGTGCACCTGCCGATGGCGCGCGTGCTGCTGCGGGAGCTGGAGCCGCTGCGGCCGCTGTTCGTCGAGGACGCCGTGGCGGCGGGCGCGGTGGAGGAGGCGGAGGGGCTGTCGCGCCTCACCTCCATCCCGCTCTGCTTCGGGGAGCGGATGCACAACCGGTCGGAGTTCAAGCACCTCTTCGAGCGGCGCATCGCGCAGGTCATCAACCCGGACCCGGCGCATGTGGGAGGCATTTCCGAGACGGTGCGGATCGGGTCCTGGGCCGAGGCCTATGACGTGGCGCTCGCGCCGCATTGCCCGCTCGGCCCCATCGCGCTGGCGGCCTGCCTGCAAGTGGACGCCGTCTGCCACAACGCCTTCATCCAGGAGCAGAGCCTCGGCATCCACTACAACACCGGGGGGGAGGTGACGGACTACCTCCTGCCGGGGAACGACCTCACGCTCCGGGACGGGTTCCTGCACGTCCCCACGGGGCCGGGCCTCGGGATCGAGGTGGACGAGGCGGCGGTCGTGGCTGCGGCCGAGCGGGGCCACCGCTGGCGCGCGCCGGTCTGGCGGCACCGGGACGGGTCCATCGCCGAATGGTGACGCCCAACGTCACGGGCGTCCACTGCGTCCTGTTTGCGCTGTTCGATGCGGAGGAGGGGCTCGACCGGGCTCATACGATTTCGGTCACCCCCGGGTGGGTGACGGGGGCCAGGGCAAACAATCCTGCTTGGTCTCCCGCAACCTGAAAGATCGCGTGCAATGTCGTTCCCACAGCCGATCAGGATCCTCTATGTCGCTCCGTACGTCGGGATAGATTCGATATCGGAGCCACGGCAGGCGTATGATCTGATCGCATCGGTCAGGTCGCACGTCACCGGAGTGATCCTGAAGCGGCAGGACCGCCATACCCGCGACCTGGAGGCGGCGCTGCCCAATTTCCAGGTCGTTGAGATCAAGGCGGAACGCCCGCGTGCATTCCCCCAACGCCTGGCCTCGGTCGCGCTGCCAGAGTATTTCATCTTCGAAAGAAAGGCCAAAGGTGTAATAAAGCGCCTGATGAGCGAGCAGCCGTTCGACCTGGTCCATCAGGTCACGCCGATGTCGATCAGGTATCCCAGCCCGGCGCGGCATTTCACCGTTCCTTACATCATCGGCCCCGTCAACGGCAGCCTGAAAACCCCCGTCGCGCTCCGTGTCGAGATGGCGAAGGAGCCGAGCTACATGAATCTGCGCGGTCTTGATGAATTCCGTCTGCGATACAGCCCAGCCCTGCGAAGATCCTTCAGCCGCGCCCGCCTGGTCATCGGAGGTACCTCCTACATTGGCGAGACCCTGAAGGCGGTCACGAGGGGCCGTTTCACGGTTCTGAGCGAACACGGGATCGAGCGACCGGATGTCTTGCAGGGCGTCGCGCGATCGTTCCGTCACGATACCCTGAACATCCTGTTCGTTGGCCGGCTGGTGAGAACGAAAGGGGCGAGAGAGCTGGTGCGGGCGATCTCGCTGGTTCAGCCTCACGTCAAGCTCGTCTGCAGGATCGTGGGCTCGGGTCCTGACTTCGATGATACCTGCGCTGAGATCGAGCAGTTGCGCCTGGGTGATCGCGTCAGGATGTTGGGGCGTCTCGGGCCGGATCAGGTCCGAGAGCAATACAGGAGCGCTGACGTCTTCATCTTCCCGAGCTTCCGCGAGGCTTCGGGCGGCGTTCTCATCGAGGCGATGTCATCCGGGTTGCCGATCGTCACGGTCGATTATGGCGGGCCGGCTGAACTGGTTGATCGAGGATCAGCCATTCTCGTCCGACCCCAGGAAAGCTGGGGGATGGCGAAGGAGATCGCCCAAGCCATCTCCGCGCTTCACGATGATCGGAGCCAGCTCGAACGGATGTCACGGAGTTCCCTGGAGCATATCAGGCGGAATTACCTTTGGAGCAGCAAGTCGATGCGCCTGCTGGACATCTACAGGACCGCTTTGTCGTGAGCCGTCGCCCCGGTTGGTCACCATTCGGAGCTGGGGCGATCTGTGCCGTCGGGGGTCAGGCCTCCCGGTCGCCCTGATGGTGCGCCGGAGTTCGCAGGGCATCCGCAGGGCGCTGCCGGCACGGGGCTTCGCTGCATGGCGAAATCACTCGCCGGCTTGATCTCCCTGTCCGGCCCCCTGGTAGCCGTTCCACCATTGCGCTCGACTCGCCCATACTTCTTTCTTGAGCAAGAACCCTGGCCGCTTCACCTGGAACGCTTGGAGGGCCAGGGCCAGTCCATATCTTGAACCCGCCCCCAGTCGGATCAGGGCAACGGCGATAGGCTGCTGCCAGACCGGGAAATGTTTGCGCGCGAGTCGGATCCGCGCTGCGAACAACTGGATTTCCCGTGGGCCGTCTTGTTGGGACTGACCGTTCAGGTGAACGATCGTTGCTGCTGGCGTGAAGGTGGGACGCGCCCCGAACGCGCGTGCTCTCAGGCAAAGATCGGCCTCCTCGCCGTAGACGAAGAAGGCCGGGTCAAAGCCGCCGAGGTCATCCCACAGGCTGCGCTCGATCAGGAAGAAGCACCCCGTGACGATGTCGACCTCCCGTTCGTGGTCACGACCGAACCTCGGGTAGGCTTCCGGGTTCGCCAGGTTCGAAGCCGGCCAGGAGGCACTCAGGCCCAAGCTGCGGCAGATCACGCTCCAGAGTGTCATGCGGCGCCAGCAGGACGTGGGATTGAGCCGTCCATCCTGGAAGATCGTGCGTCCTCCCCAAATCCGCGCAGCGGGGCGCCTCCGGGCGAATGCGAGCAGGGCGTCGACCGCGCCCGGCAGCACGACCGTATCGGGATTGAGCAAGAGGAGGTACGGCGCTCTGGACGCCTGCGCGGCCAGGTTGTTGCCGGGGCCGAATCCGATGTTGGCCGGCAGCGCCATCAGGCGCACGCCCGGGAACTCCTGACGGATCCTCGAGGCTGAACCGTCCTCCGAGGCATTGTCGACCACGATCACCTCGTGGGGGGCTGTGGTCCCGGCGGCAAGGCTTCGAAGGGCGGCACATGTCAGATCACGAGTGTTGTAGCTGATGATGAGGACGGAGACGTCCGGATCTGTCTCAAGATTCCGCTCCTCGCCCGGCTGGACCAATGAAACCTCCACAATCTCTCGGCGCTGATCCGATTGGAATGGCACGCAGCGCAATGTCGCGGCTATCGTCGTCCAGGTGAAGCGGCTTAGTTGAACCTAAGAGCCTCCCTTGAGCCGCTTCTGGCTTGGCCCACGGAATTGCAACTTGTGAGATCCGGCCGTCGAGGTGCCGGAGACCAGACAGTAGCGGAGTATGCCAGTTGAATCGTTCCGTGAGGGAGCCCCGAGCTATCCGTCCTGCAAGGGCGACGTCGCCCGCCAGCCGACCCGATGGCTCCTCCGCGCTCCCCCAGGCCCACCGGGTCCTGATGGTCGACCTCAACAACTTCGCCAGTTTTCCCACTCTGGCCATCGGCCTTCTGGTCGCGGCGCTCCGCAATCGCGGTCATCAGGTCCAGCTGATCTCCCCATTGGCCCACGATGTGCCAGCCACGGCCCGCGAGCGCCGGGAGACGTGGTTCGATCACGCGCAGCGCCGCATCCATCTATCTGACTGGCAGCCTGTTCTCTCGGTGCGCGATGCTCTGCGCCGGATGCGGTCATGGCGCAACGAGTTGCTGCATCCCGTGGTCCTGCGCGAAGTGGCGCAAGCCATCGAAGCCCGGCCGGACGCAATCCTGCTGTCGGCCTATCTCCAGCATTTCAACACGGTCCGTGAGATCGGTCGTCTCGCCGCCGCCCGGGGTATACCTGTCCTGCTCGGCGGGCCGATGTTCAACGTCGCCGATGTTGCGGAAGCGTGGCGGGGCCTCCCGGGGCTGGCGGGCGTGGTCGGAGCCGAGGCCGATCGCGATCTGCCGGAGATGGTCGAGACGCTATGCTCGGGTGGGGACATCGGCCGATTTGCCGGGCTTACCCTGCCGGACGGATCGCGGAGGACCACGGCGGCGCCCCTGCGCCAGTTGGACGCCACGCCCATGGCCGACTTCACCGATTTTCCCTGGGACCGCTATCCGGTGCGGATCGTCCCCCTGATGACGGGGCGGGGGTGCCAGTGGGACAAGTGCCTCTTCTGCAGCGACGTGATCTCGGCCAGCGGGCGCACGTTCCGCACCCGGTCGGTCGAGAACGTTCTGCTGGAGATGCAGGAGCAGGCCCGGCGGCACGCCACGACCAACTTCCTGTTCCTCGATCTCAAGCTCAATTCCTATCCCGACATGATCCGTGGCATCGCCGACGGGCTTGGCCGCTACGTTCGGGGGGCGGAATGGATCGGCACCGTCCATGTGGACCAGCGGCAGGACAACGGCCTGTCGCGGCAGGACCTGTTCGCCGCGGTTGCAGGCGGGATGCGGCGGGTGAGCTTCGGGCTCGAGACCGGAAGCCAGCGGCTCTTGGACCTGATGCAGAAGGGTGCTTCGGTCGAACGCAACTCCGAGTTCATCCGCGACGCCCATGCCGCGGGACTGAGCGTGCGCTGCACGATGTTCAAGGGGTTTCCCGGCGAGACCGCCGCGGACATGGAGGCCACGGCCCGGTTCCTGGAGGCCCATTCACGCTACCTCGACCGGGTCCGCTTCAACGATTTCTCGCTGCAACATGACACGCCGATCTTCAGGAAGGTCATGGAGAAGGGGGGCGCCTTGGGCGCGCTGGTGGTGCGCCGGACCGAGGACCGACGGGCCCGGGCGGAGTACCGTAATCCAGATGCAGGCGACCGCAGCTATCGCAGGGCCAAGGCGCGCGCCCTGGCGGTCGTGCATGAGATCAACCGCCGCCCGTTGCGGGACACCGCGCGTCAGTTCGATGGCCTGATGTGATGCTGCGACGTCTCGCGCGGTTCGGCGTGGCCCGGCAGGACTACGCCCGGGGGAGCAGTCCGCTGGAGCGGCGGCTGCGACGGATTTCGGCTCTCGAGCGGCGCGAGGAGGCCCGCGCGTTCCTTGATGCGTTCCATGACACCACCGGAGCCCCGCGCGAGGTGCGCCAACGACGCTGGGCCGAGGTCCGGCGCGGCCTGTCGTGCGAGGGGTTCTACGAGCACACCCCCGCGGAGCTCGCCTTTGGTGCCAGGCTGGCGTGGCGCAACCACGGACGCTGCATTGGCCGGCTGTTCTGGGAGAGCCTCGATGTCGTGGACGCACGGACCCTGACCGGGCCCGAGGCGATGGCCGAACGGATCACGGGACACATGACGGAGGCGCTGGGCGATGGTCGCGTCCGTTCGGTGATCTCGGTGTTCGCGCCGGTCCGGGGCACGGCGCTGCCGGCCTTCGTGGAAAGCGCGCAGATCACGCAATACGCCGGGCACGCGGTCGCAGGGGGCGCGGTCATCGGCGACCGGAGGAACGTGGAAGCCACCCGCATCGCCCGATCGCTCGGCTGGCACCCCGAGGGGGAGCCCGACCGCTTCGATCTGCTGCCGTATTTCGTTCGCGATGCGCAGGACCGGCGCGTCATGTTCGAGCTTCCGGCCGGGGCCCTGCGCGAGGTGCCCATCACGCATCCCGAGAACGCGGCCCTCGCCGACCTGGGCCTGCGCTGGTATGCCGTGCCCTGCGTGAGCGGGATGATCCTGACGATCGGGGGCATCGACTACCCCTGCGCACCGTTCAATGGCTTCTACATGTGCACCGAGATCGCCTCGCGAAACCTCGCGGACCGCGACCGATACGATCTCCTCCCCGAGGTGGCCCGGGTGTTGGGGCTTGGTCACGCGGCAGGAGAAGCCCCGTTCTGGCGAGACACGGCGCTGACCGAGCTCAATCGCGCGGTGCTGCACTCCTACAAGGCAGCCGGTGTGACGATGGTGGACCACCATTCGGCCTCGGACCAGTTCATGGAGTTCCACCGCCGCGAGCAGGCGCAGGGCCGCCAGGTCGCGGCCGACTGGCGTTGGATCGTACCCCCGCAGGCCAGTGGGGCCTGCGAGGTGTTTCACCTGCGGATGCGCAACTTCCATCCCGTGCCCAACTACTACACGAGTCGTGTGGACGACGGATTACGGCTGATGCCGTGGTATGGGGACCGGTATCGCAAGCTGCCGGAGCGGGTGATCGACCGGCTCAGGCGGCGCTGGAAGCTCTGGAAGCGCATGGCGTGGTAGGGCTGGCCTGGACGCGCGACCATGATGCGAGCGTCGGGTCGATCCGAAGGCTGCCGGTGCCCGGGCCCATGCCGTCCCAAGTGGAATGCCCCAGTGCGTCCGCCAGAATCATTCCTTCGGGTTCGTGAACAGCAGCCCCAGGGAGCCCGCGAAGGCCACCATGCAGAAGATCATGGCCGCGTGATCGGTCATCCCGGACAAGGCCGTTGCGAGCCCCATCATGGCCACCTGCAGTCCCAGAAAGACGCCCTTCGTGGAAATGAGCCATCGGGTGCCCAAAAGCCGTTCCGGCCGATGGGCGGGGAGCCAAGTTTCCCAGGTTCCGGGCTGACCGGCTTCTTGCTCGACGACGAAGTTCTTGATCTGCATGGTGCGGACGCCGTGGTGGCACCACTGCAGCAACAGGGCCCCAGAGGCTACGGCATGGATCGACGCCGTGATCCAGGCCGAGCCGGGCCGAACGAGGCCTACGATGGCCAAGCCAGTGAACATGGCCACCGCCCCGACGAGCAGAAGGTTCTGCAGGACGATCCGGACTAGCAATTCAAACTTCTGGGGAGTCAGGTCAGGGCGCAAGGGACAGTCCACCGGGCAGCAGAATGGTTCATGACACACGCCGGATGCACGGGGCCCGACCTGCACGACTGCAGCAGAGGAGCCGAAGGGGCGTCGCTCGCTCCCTCATCTCTGCCCCGATCCCGGCACAGGAACAACCGGATGGTTGGCCGCCCTGGAAGTGTGGAGATGATAAAGGTGGATCGGGCCCAAGAGGCACCCGTGCCGATGCGGCCGAGGTCACGGACCGGGCAGCGCGTGCATCCAGGGTTCCGTGGCTCGAGCCAAGCAGGGATGGGGGAAGCGGGTCAGGGAGCCGGTCGATTGGCCGCTTTCCGGTGAACTCCCTGGCCAAGCTGGACGCCGATCCTTGCTCGACCCTTGCAACGGCTCGTTGGCTGCCGGCGAGAGCAGTCCAGGCGACGCGAGATCCGGCACGCCCGCCAGAACCGAGACAAGTTCGCATTGGTCTGACAGCACATTCCCAAGACTGTCCTTGAATCCCCCTGCCGCGCGTCCACTATGGCGGAGCCGTGGACACAGGCTGCCTTCGCGGCCCGCCAGAGGAGTCACCATGCCCCAGGCCCGGATCCTTGCCCTGACGCGGAGCGGGCCTTCGCCACGCCTCGCGCTCAGCCTCCTGGCGCTCGCCTCGGCCGTCTGGGCCTGGGAGGCGCGGGCGCAGGAGGCTGACAGCGACGCGGCATCACCCCAGGCTGCTGCGGGAGGCACTGAGGTGGCGGGGATGAGCGCGGCCGGCGCCCCTGCCGCCGGGAGCGAGACGATCATCTCGCACGGCTATTCCTTCTTCGGCGACCTGAAGTACGCGGCCGACTTCGATCACCTCGACTACGTGAACCCGGACGCGCCCAAGGGCGGCGAGATCTCGGAATGGGCGCAGGGGAACTTCGACAGTTTCAACATGTACACCATCCAGGGCAACGCGACCCCCTGGGGCGCCTTCCCGTTCGAGTCGCTGATGGCCAGCACCGCCGACGAGGCGACCGCGTCCTACTGCCTGATCTGCGAGACGCTGGCATATCCCGAGTCCCTCGACTGGGTGATCTTCACCATGCGCCCCGAAGCCAGGTTTTCGGACGGGTCGCCGTTGACGGCCAACGACGTCAAGTTCTCCTACGACCTTTTCATGGAGCAGGGCCTGGAGTCCTACCGCATGGCGGCGGGCGGCTTCGTGACGGAGGTCGAAGTGCTGGACGACCATCGGATCAAGTTCACCTTTGCGCCGGATTCGCCGGTTCGCGACCGGATCCCCTTTGCGGGCGGCATCTCCATCCTGTCGCAGGCGGAGTTCGAGCGGACGGGTGCGCGGCTCGACGCCCCGAGCGACGTGCCGTTCCTGGGCTCCGGGCCCTATCTGGTGGACAGCTGGGACATGGGCCGCCAGGTTTTGCTGCGCCGGGACGACGACTACTGGGGCAAGGACCTGCCCATCAACGTGGGGCGCAACAACTTCGACACCATCCGGGTCGAGTACTTCGCCGACGCCACCGTGGCGCTCGAGGCCTTCAAGGCCGGCGAGTACACGTTCCGGAACGAGACCGACCCGCTGCTCTGGGCCACGGCCTACGACTTTCCGGCCGTGCAGTCGGGTCAGGTCGTGCGGGAGGAGATCCTTAACGGCGGCGTCCCGGTGGCGGCCTATTGGGCCTACAACCTGCGCCGTGCGGTCTTCCAGGATGTCCGGGTCCGCGAGGCGTTGAGCCTCGTGTTCAACTTCGAATGGACCAACGCGACCCTGCTTTATGACCTCTACGAACCGTTGCCGTCCTTCTTCACCAACACCGACATGATGGCGGTGGGCACGCCGACCGAGGGCGAACTCGCCATCCTGCAGCCGCTGGTGGACGACGGGCTCCTGGACGCGTCCATCCTGACGGACGAGGCCGTGCTGCCCCCCGAGTCGAGCCCCGACCGCGAGATCGACCGGGGCAACCTGCGCCGCGCGAGCGGGCTCCTGGACGAGGCGGGCTGGACCGTGGGTGCCGATGGCCTGCGCCGCAACGCCGACGGAGAGGTGCTGCGGGTCGAGATCCTCGAGTTCTCGCCGACCTTCGAGCGCCTGACCCTGCCCTACGTCTCGAATCTCGAGCGGCTGGGCGTGGACGTGGAGTTCGAGATCGTGGACCCCGCGCAGGCCACGCAGCGCCGCGACAGCTCCGACTTCGACATGAGCCGCTGGAGCCCGGGCATGGACTTCGAGCCGGGCTCGGGGCTCAAGCAGTGGTTCGGCTCGGAGTCCGCGGCCGAGTCCAACCGCAACCTTCCGGGCATCCAGGACCCGGCGGTGGACCGGATCATCGACATCGTGGTCAACGCCGACACGCGCGAGGGGATGGAGACGGCGGCCCGCGCGCTGGACCGGGTGCTGCGCGCGATGCGGCTGGGGGTGCCCCGGTGGTACAACCCGAACCTTTGGGTGGCCTACTACGACATGTTCGACCATCCCGAGGCGCTGCCGCCGTTCAGCGTCGGCGAACTGGACTTCTGGTGGTATGACGCCGAGGCCGCGGCGAAACTCCAGGCGGCCGGGGCGTTCCAGTAAAGCGACACGACCTCGAGCTGGGGCAGCCCGCACCGGCATCATCAGGACAAGCCGGTGTGGCAGCGAGAGTGCGCAGGCCGCTGGCGGGTTTCCAAGGGCCCCTTTCGGCCCTGAGCCAAGCGACGCTGATCCAGTGCCCAAGAGAACGGGGCAGGGCCTCTGCCCGCTCATCTGACAAAGCTGCCTGGGCCGCCCGATCCAGGATCGGGCTGGCAGTTTTCGCTCGACTCCGCTGACAACTCTCGGTGGCGTCGGGGGCCCACAACCAACACTGATTGCAAGGCCGCCTCCGGCAACGGGGCGGCCTGGTTCGCCTTTGGCCCACCCCGCCCGGGAGTGGTGCCGAACCAGCAGCCCGGTCCGCGGGTCCTTTGGTGGGATGCCGGGACCCGCCGGATCCTCGGGCGAAAGCGTCAGGGCGCCCCGGTTGCGAACGCGTCGATGGGGGTCACAAATCGGATTGCCGCATCACTGGTATGATGAGTATGCTTGGGAACAGAATGCGCGGCTGCCCCGGTCTGGGCCGGGGCCAGACACAGCGCAACCAACCAGCGGAGGAGGAAACCAGATCATGTCCAGGCGATTCGTCGTTCTGCTCGGCGCGGCCATTGCGGCCATTCCCGTTACTGGTCTGACCAGCGCGGCTGTGGCGCAGGACGCCCCGGTCATCGCGCTCAGCAACTCGTTCTACGGCAACACCTGGCGGCGGCAGATGGTCGATGCCTTCACGGAGCAGGCCGAAGCCGCCAAAGCCGAAGGGCTGATCGCCGACTACGTCGTGCTGAACGGCGACGGCTCGGTGGCACAGCAGAACGCCCAGTTGGCCGAACTCGTGCTGCGGGGCGTGGACGCCATCGCGATCAACGCGGCCTCCGAGACGGCGCTGAACGGCATCGTCAAGCAGGCCTGCGACGCCGGCATCAAGGTCATCGCCTTCGACTCGCTCGTCACCGAGCCCTGCGCCTGGAAGGTCGGCTTCGACTTCACCGAATACAAGACGGCCCAGGCCGAAGCGACGCTCGACCTCATCGGAGATGCGGGCAACGTCATCGTCGTGCGGGGCGTGGCGGGGTCGGGCCCTGACGAGCAGATGTATGCGGCGCAGATGGCGGTGCTGGCGCAGCACCCCGAGGTGAAGGTCGTGGCCGAGGTGATCGGGCAGGCCACCGCCTCGGAGGCGCAGCAGGCCATCGCCAACATCTTGCCGAGCCTGCCTCAGGTGGACGCGGTCCTCGCGCAGGGGGGTAGCGACGATTACGGCATCGCGCAGGCCTTCGAACAGTATGGTGGTCCCTACGCCGAGAAGATGCCGGTGATCGAGGGCGGCGGCAGCAGCGACTTCGTCCTGTGGTGGGCTGGCAAGGCGGCGGACGGCTACAAGACCACCTCCATGAACACGACGCCAGGGATCGGCGGTGCGGCCTTCTGGCTCGCCTACGAGATCACCCAGGGCGCGCAGCCGCCGATGGAGATGACCATGCCCGTCGCCGTCGTCGAGGACGAGAACCTTGCGACCTTTGCCGAGGGGCTCGAGCCCGGGTTCATCATCAGCCCGAGCTACGACCGCGCCTGGGTCCAGGCGAACCTGCTGAACGCGCAGTGAGCGCTGCCACGGCCTCGCGGTGTCGGTCCTCCCTGTGGCGAGACCAGGCGGCGACATGAACGAAATGAACGCCACGCCTCTCGCGGCCCGTGCCGACGCCCCGTCGCGGCCCGCGTTACTGCGGCTCGAGGGGATCTCGAAGTCGTACGGCCCCACGCGCGCGAATCGCGAGGTGACCTTCTCCATCGCGCCGGGCGAGGTGGTGGGGCTCGTCGGCGCGAACGGCGCGGGCAAGAGCACGCTGATGCGCGTGCTCACGGGGGGCGCGGTGCCCGACGCCGGGCGCCTGGTCGTGGACGGAACGGAGGTGGCTTGGGACCGCTACGGCCCGCGTGCGGCGCAGCGGCTCGGCCTCCGGATCGTTCACCAGGAACTCTCGCTCTGCCCCAACCTGACGGCGGCCGAGAACATGTACCTGGAGCGGCCCAGGACCCGCGCGCCGGCCTTTTGGCTCGGTCCCTACCGCCGGATGGTGCGGGAGGGGCTCGCCGCCGTGTTCCCGGACGCGCGGATCGACGCCGACCAGCGCGTCGGGCGGCTCGATCTGGCCGAGCAGCAGATGCTGGAGATCGCGCGGGCGGCCGGCGACCCGGCCCTGCGGCTCCTCATCCTCGATGAGCCGACCTCGTCGCTGTCCTCCGAGGCGGCGCGCGCGCTCCACGCCCATGTGGCGGCGCGGGCCGCGCAGGGGCTCGCCGTCATCTTCATCAGCCACAAGCTGCCCGAGGTGCTCGCCGTCTCGGACCGGGTCGTGGTCATGAGGAACGGCGCCGTGGTGGCGGACGCGCCGCGTGAGGAGATGACCCTGCCTGACCTCATGGCTGCCGTCGGCGGACGTGCGGCGCTGGCCGAGGTCGCACCTCCCGCCCCGTCCGGAGCCGAGGGGCCGATCCTCGTCCGGCTGGGTGGCGCGCTCACCTCGGCGCTCGGGCACGAGGTGGAGTTGCGGGCAGGCGAGGTCGTGGGGCTCGCGGGGCTCGAAGGCGGCGGGCAGAAGACGCTCCTGCGGCGCATCCGGGAGGCGGACGGGCGCGGCGCCAGCGAGGTCGAGCGGCGGGGCCGCGCGAGCTTCGTGTCGGGCGACCGCAAGGCCGAGGGCGTCCTGCCGCTGTGGAGCGTGCTGCGAAACATCGTCCTCGGTCGTGTCGCCGCCGCGCCGCCCCTGCGTGCCGTTCGTCCCGAGGCCGAGGCCGCAGCGGCGCGGCAATGGGCCGAACGCCTCTCCCTCGCGCCCGAGCGGCTGGACGACGGCATCCTCGACCTTTCAGGGGGCAACCAGCAGAAGGCGCTGATTGCCCGTGGCCTGGTGGACGCGAGCCCGATCGTTCTCCTGGACGACCCGACACGCGGCGTGGACATCGGCGCCAAGCGCGACTTCTACCGGGTGTTGCGGCAGGTCGCCTCCGAAGGGCGGCTGGCGGTCTGGCATTCGACCGAGGATGCCGAGTTCCTCGAATGCGACCGGGTCCTCGTGCTGAGCCATGGCCGGATCGTCGCCGACCTGCGGGGCGCGGCCATCACCGAGGAGGCGATCATCGCGCAAAGCTTCGCGACCCCGGACGGAACCAGCCCAGCCCGACGACAGGCAGCCGCGCCGTCGGAGCGGGTCTTCGGCGCCATCCCTTTCCTCGGGCTCGCGTTGCTCGTGGGGCTCATGGCCTGGATCAATCCGCTGGTGCTGTCAGGCTTTGGGATGCAGCTCCTGCTTGGGCCGGCGGTGACGCTGGTTCTGGTGGCGCTGGCGCAGATGTTCATCGTGGGCGGCAGCGAGGTGGACCTTAGCGTCGGCAACTTCGTCAGCATGGTCAACGTGCTGAGCGCCACGGTCCTCGTGACCGCGCCGTTCTTCGGGGGGCTAGCGCTGGCGGCAGGCCTGGGGGGCTATGCGTTCCTGGCGGTCCTGATCCGCACGCGGGGCATCCCGGCCATCGTGGCGACGCTGGGCGCCTCCTTCATCTGGTTGGGCGTGGGGCGGACCATTCAGCCTTCACCGGGGGGAAGCGCGCCGGACTGGCTGGGCGCCGCCTTCGACTGGCAGATTCCGGGCCTGCCTGCGCCTCTTGCGCTCATCCTTGCGGCGGGCGCGGTGGCGCTGCTCATCGACCGCTCTCCGCTGGGCGTGGTGCTCCGGGGGTTCGGCGCGGCGCCCGACGCGCTCGCGCGGCTGGGTTGGTCGCCGCTGCGCTATTCGGTCTGCCGCTACGTGATTGCGGGGGCCTTCGCCATGGCCGCGGGGCTTTATCTCACCGCCATGAACGGGGCGAGCGACGTGCGGGTGGGTGGATCCTACACCCTGCTCAGCGTCGCGGGAATCGTGGTGGGCGGCTGTGCGCTCCTGGGCGGGCGCATCAACCCGCCGGGCGTGGTGGCCGGAGCCGTCACTTTGGCCCTGATCGGGGCGGCGCTCGCCATGCTGGGGGTGGGGACGGACTTCAACGCACTGGTGCAGGGAAGCCTTCTCATTGCGATCCTCGGGCTTCGAACGGCTCTGGGGGGGAGGCGGTCCGATGCGGCCTGACTTGATGCGGTTCGCCGGGCGGCATCGCTGGATCTGGGCGGCTCTGGGCGTGGTGATCCTTTGGACGGTCCTCAGCGGGCTCACCCAGAGCATCAGCCTGCACGCGCTGACGGGGGTCGCCACCTCGGCCGCCTTCCTGCTCATTGCCGCACTGGGGCAGATGGTCGTGGTGACGACCGGGCGTGGGAATATCGACCTCTCCATCCCGAGCGTCATCACCCTGTCGGCCTTCGCCACCGTTACCGTCTCGGGCGGGCAGGACGCCAACGTGCCGCTTGCGGTCGCGGCAGTGACAGCCGTGGCGCTGCTGACCGGCGGCCTGAACGCCATCCTGGTGGTGCTGCTGCGGATCCCTGCGATCATCGCGACGCTGGCGACGGGCTACATGCTCGCCACCGTGACGCTGCTGGTGAACCGGCAGGTCAAGTCCTCGGGCACGGCCGAGACGCTCGCCTGGCTGGCCACCAACCGGGTCGGTGGCGTGCCCGTGGTGGCGCTGCTGGCCCTGGCGGCCACTGTTGTCGCCGCCTGGGTGCTGGCGCGGCTTGCCTATGGCTGGCAGCTCTCCGCCACTGGCCAGAACTGGGGTGCGGCGCGCCTTGCAGGGGTTCCGGTGGGGCGCACCACCGCGCTCGCCTTTCTCGCAAGCGCGATGCTTGCCGGGATCACCGGCATGCTCCTCTCGGCCTATGCGGGAGGGGCCTTCCTCGAGATGGGGACACCCTACCTCCTCCAGACCGTCGGGGCCGTGGTGCTGGGCGGCACCCTCATCGCGGGCGGCTCGGCGGTGCCGGCGGGCACCCTGTTCGGGGCGCTTCTCCTGGTTCTCATCGTCGCCACCATGCAGATCGCGGGCCTGCCCCTGGGAGCACAGGATATCGTGCAGGGGGTCGTCATCATCCTGGTGCTGGCGCTGGCCGGTCCCCGGAACGCCCGCTGAGCGCATGGGAGGCCATGTTTGCTTCCCGCGAGCCCACGTCAGGGCTCGGCGGATTCCGCCTGTCGGTCAGATGACCGGCACTGCTGGCAAGGTTGGGACGAGTTGAAGCCGCAGGTCGTCGAACATGTCGCCCGGGAAGGGGTGACCCCGACCCGTCGGGTCTACACCCGGTCGAAGCTGTAAGGTTCGGCTCTCATCGGGGCTCGTTCAGCAGCCCGCGCCGGATGGCATAGCACGCGCCCAGCAGGACCACCGGGGACGGGAAACCCGTCGAAACAGCCATGGCCTGCAATCCCGCGAGTCCCCCGCCCAGAAGCAGCGCAATGGCCCCAAGCCGGCCGAACGTGACCCAGAACACCCTCTGCGGAATGGGCGCGTTCACCTTGCCTCCGGCCGCGATGGCGTCGAGCACCAGGGAGCCCGAATCCGAGGAGGTGACGAAGAACACCACCACGAGCACGATGCCGACCAGGGAACTCAGGAAGGTCAGCGACAACCGGGTCAGCATGGCAAAGAGCTTCGGCTCCAGCGCGGCCTCCTGCGCCGGAGGCCAAGGCGATGGCCGTAATCACAAGGATGACGACCGCCAGCGCCGGGTTCGAGGAGGGGAGGCGAAAGAGATCGTCGAGCCCACCCGCGACCTGCTGGGCGCCGATGCCCAGAGACGTCGCCAGCCCGAATATCGTGGCGGGAATGGCCAGGATGTCGATCACATGTCCCGGCCGTCCTCAGGTCCACTCTCCCAAGATGGGTTAGACGCAGGAGCGCCGCGTCAGCGGCACCGGGCCCACATCCGCAATCCGCCGATGTCGGAACGTCCGCCCTACGGGAGCGCCGCAAACCGCTCGACTTCGCGTACCGGGCCCGAGACGATCAGGAGGTCCCCTTGCTCCGGCACGGTTTCCGGGACGGCATAGGTGAAGTCGGCTCTGGGCCGCTTCACGCCGACTACGGTGACCCCATAGCGACTCCGCAACCTGGATTCGGCCAGGGGGCGACCCACGGCCTCCTTGGGCGTGCAGGTCTTCACGATCGCGAACCCGTCCTCGAATTCCATGAAGTCGATCATCTTGCCGGTCACGAGATGCGCCACCCGCTCGCCCATGGCGGATTCGGGAAAGACCACATGGTGAGCGCCGGTGCGTTCCAGGATGCGGCCGTGATTGCGCGTGCTGGCCTTGGCCCAGATGTCCGGCACGCCCAACTCGCTCAGCGCCAAGGTGGTCAGGACGCTCGCTTCGATGTCCGTGCCGATGCCGACGACGGCGTGCTGGAAGTCCTGCACGCCAAGCTGGCGCAGGACCTCGGCGTTGCTGGTGTCGGCCTGGACCACATGGGCCAGCTGGTCGCTCCAGGTTTGAACCAGCGCGGCGTTCTCGTCGATGCCGAGAACATCGTGGCCGAGCCGCGCCAGGGACTCGGCGACCGCGCCGCCGAACCGGCCAAGGCCGATGACGACAACGCTGTCGCCGCGCGGGATGAAGACCTTACCCAACAATGGGACGCTCCTCGGGATAGCGGTAAAGGCGCTGACGCGGGCGCAGGGCCAGACCAGCGGCGGCGGTGATGGTGCCGACGCGACCCACATACATCAACAGGACAAGGATGAACTGCCCGCCGGATGGAAGCTCGTCCGTGATGCCAGTGGACAGGCCCACCGTGGCCGCCGCGGAAAGGACCTCGAACAGGATCAGGTCGAGAGGGAAGGATGTCATGAACAGCAGCGCCAGGGTCGCCAGGCTCACGATGGCGGTGGCCAGGAGCACCACGGTCAGCGCCTGACGCTGGACTTCGGTGCTGATGCGCCTCTTGAAGGCCGATGCGTCTGAATGCCCCCGGACCTCGGCCCAGACGACGAAGCCCAAAAGGAAGAAGGTCGTAATCTTGATGCCCCCCGCCGTGCCGGCGCTGCCGCCTCCGATGAACATCAGCATGTCGCTGAGCAACAGGCTCTCGGAGCGCAGCGCGCGCGTGTCGAAGGTGTTGAATCCTCCACTCCGGGTCATGACGGAATGGAACATGGCGTTGAGCAGACGTCCCCCAAACGGCAGCTGACCCAGGGTCCGCCTGTTGGTCCACTCGAACGCCAGGAAGGCAAGGAAGCCCCCCACGAGGAGGATGACGGTTCCTAGTATCGTGATCTTGGCATGGACCGACCAGAGCCCAGGCCTCCGCCACTCCTCGTGCAGTTCGTGGAGCACCGGAAACCCCAGCCCGCTGACCACCACGGCTGCCATGATCGGCACGAGAACGACGGGATCGAGCGCGAACCGGGTCAGACTATCGGAGTGAAGCGCGAAACCTGCGTTGTTGAAGGCCGATACCGAGTGGAAAAGACCGCTCCAGGCCGCACGAGCCCAGGGCTCGCCGTAGCTCAGATGAAAGCGCAGCGTCAGGATGGCGGCAACGATCGCCTCCACCGTCAGCGTGACAGCCAGGACCACGTGGATCACGCTCCGCACGTCCGCCGGGGTGAGGCTGCGGGTCTCGGCCTGCAGGATGCGCCGCTGCGTGAGGCGAAGCCGTCGACTGATTAGAAGCCCCAGTAGCGTCGCCCCGGTCATGATGCCAAAGCCACCTACCTGTATCATCCCCAGGATCACGGCTTGGCCGAAGGCGGACCAGTAGGTCGGCGTGTCGACCACGACCAACCCTGTGATGCAGATCGCGGACGTCGCAGTGAAGAGCGCCGTGATGAACGGCGTTGCGCCGTCCCCCGAGGCTGCAACGGGCAGGAGCAGCAGAAGCGTGCCCACGACGATGGCGCCCAACAGGGTGAGCGGGATCACGCGAACTGGATGAGTAATCTGGCGGGAGTTCACCGGACCATCCGACTTGGACGCTGCATCAGAGTTTTGCCTTCGGAGGTAGGCTCATTGGCGTGGTGGGCGACTGCAATCGTAACGGGCAGTTAATCGTGGAGCCGCTACTCCGCGACGCTTGCGACAGTCGCGCCGCAACGTCCAGACTCGTCGAAGCCGGAAGGGATGTTGCCAGGGTGACGAGGATCGAGCGGGGCAGCGGGCCTGCGACACTGCTGATGCCGGCCAAGCACGCCCCATCTCGGCACTGGGCCTCGTGCCGCTAGCCTTGGCCTTGAGCCGCGCAACGCTGATCCAATGTCCGGACGGATGAAGGGCAGGGCGGAACGGAGCGGATGCTACCGTTGAGTCTGACAGATCCGTCGAGATACCCAAAAAGCTGCGCGTGACATCGCTCTCGCTGGGTGCCGGGCGATTTGTGCCGCCTGAGATCAGGCGCCCGCGCCGAACTGGGACTGGTTCGTAGCTGTCCGACAGCACCCTTGATCATCCGCAGATCGGTCCGGGGCACATGGTTCCCTTGGCCGCACAACCCTCAGGGAAAGGCTAGCCCGGTGGCCCACATTCAGCTGGCAGGTCATCTCAGCTGAAGACCT
Source organism: Rubellimicrobium arenae (assembly GCF_017916275.1). Classification (GTDB taxonomy): domain Bacteria; phylum Pseudomonadota; class Alphaproteobacteria; order Rhodobacterales; family Rhodobacteraceae; genus Rubellimicrobium; species Rubellimicrobium arenae. Next base: position 10,177 of record NZ_JAFMST010000019.1, on the reverse strand, counting down.
CGACAGAACTCGACCCAGCTTGGGGGAAGGGCCACCTTGCCTGTTGGCTGATCCGAAATGGTGGGGCCGCCGCCTAAGACCCTTCGACCAGATCCGCGAGATGCCGTCCCAGCGGCTGCTTGGGATCGGCGAGGTCCAGGACGACGTTCATGTGGTTGAGGTTCGGCTCGGTCCGCAACTCACTCTCCGAGCCTTGGGCGCGAAGCAGCCTGTGCAGCCGGCCGGCCTGGTCATGGAACGGCTGGGTCTCCTCCCCGCCGACGATGAAGGTCCGTGGCGGGGAGGACATCTGGCGCGATGTGACCGGGGACCAAGCCGCAGCCTCCTCGGGCGTCATCCGCGCCTCGTCCTTGAGGAAGCTCGCCGGGATGCCGGACAGGTCGTAGATCCCGCTGACCAGCAGCAGCCCCCGGAGCCGGGGCAGGTCCGGCGGCGTTTCTTGTGGGCCTGCGGCCGCGAGATAGGAGGCCAGATGGGCCCCCGCCGAATGGCCGCTGACGGTGATGCGGTCGGGATCGGCCCCGATCCCGGCTGCGTGGCGCTGCAGCCAATGGACCGCGCGACGCACCTGCCCGACAAGGATCGCAAGACGCGTGCCGGGCATGAGGTCGTACTCGACCACGGCAGCGATCCCGCCTGCGGCCAGCACCGGTGCGGCCACGCAGCGATAGGCCTCCTTCTCGCCCGAGCGCCAGTAACCCCCATGCACGAACACATGGAGCGGTGCCCCGGCGGTCGGGGCGGGCGGCAGGATCAGGTCCAGCGTCTCGCGCGGGCCCTCCCCGTAGGCGAGGTCGGCCCGCACCGTGGCACGGGCGGTCAGGCTCCGGCTGCGCGCCGCGATCTCGGCAGAGATCGCATCAAAGCCGGGCACGAAGTCCCTGATCCGGTAAGGGTCGCGACCGTCCATCCACATCCTCCCCGCCCCGAAGGCTAGCTCAGAACTCCAGGGCGTAATACTTCGCTTCCATGAATTCGAGAATGCCGGTCGTGCCGCCCTCGCGTCCGAGCCCGCTTTCCTTGACCCCGCCGAAGGGGGCGGCCGGGTCCGACATCAGGCCCCGGTTGAGCGCCACCATGCCGCTTTCGAGCGACCGGCCCACCCGCAGCGCGCGGGCGAGGTCCGATGTGTAGACATAGGCCGCGAGGCCGTATTCGGTCGCGTTGGCAAGCTGGATCGCCTCGGCTTCGTCGGCGACGCGGTAGATCGCCGCCACGGGGCCGAAAATCTCCTCGCGGGCAATCTCCGCGTCCCGGGGCACGTGGTCGAGGACCGTGGGCGGATAGAAGAAGCCGTCACCGCCAAGCGTCACGCCGCCCGTCCGGACCCGCGCGCCCTGCGCGACCGCGTCCGACACGAGGCGGTCGATCTTCTGCACGGCCTTCCGGGTGATCATGGGGCCGCACTGGGTCGCGGGGTCCGTCCCCGGGCCGACCTTCAGCGCCGCCATGCGCCGGGTCAGCCCCTCCACGAAGGCGTCGTGGATGCCGTCCTGGACATAGAAGCGGTTCGCGGCGGTGCAGGCCTCGCCCGCGTTGCGCATCTTGGCCACCATCGCCCCGTCGAGCGCGGCGTCGAGGTCGGCATCATCGAAGACAAGGAACGGCGCGTTGCCGCCGAGCTCCATGGAGCAGCTCACGACCGATTTTGCGGCCTCGGCGAGCAGCCCCCGCCCGACAGGCGTGGAGCCGGTGAAGGACAGCTTTCGCACGCGCGGGTCGGCCAGGATGGCGGACACGACAGGGCCGGGCCGCGTGGTCGTCAGCACGTTCACCACGCCGGGCGGCACGCCGGCCTCCTCGCCCAGCCGCGCCATGGCGAAGGCGGTGAGGGGGGTCTCGCTCGCGGGCTTCAGGATGACCGTGCAGCCGGCAGCGAGGGCAGGGCCGATCTTGCGCGTTGCCATGGCGGCCGGGAAGTTCCACGGGGTGATGAGGAGCGCGATGCCGATGGGTTCGTGGTCCACGAGGATGCGCTGCGCGCCGGAGGGCGCGGTGCGGAACTCGCCGGGGATGCGCGTCGCCTCCTCGGCGTACCAGCGGAAGAACTCGGCCGCATAGGCGACCTCGCCCCGTGCGTCGGCCAGCGCCTTGCCGTTCTCGCGCGAGATGAGGACGGCCAGTTCCTCGGCGTGCTCCTTCATCAGGTCGAACCAGCGTCGCAGGATCTCGGAGCGCTGGCGGGCGGGCGTCGCGCGCCAGGACGCCGCGGCGGCGTGGGCGGCGTCCACGGCGGCGAGGCCCTGCTCGACCGAGGCGTCGGGCACCTCGGCGAGGATGGCGCCGGTCGAGGGGTCGACGACGGGGATGCCGCCGCCGGGCAGCCAGCGGCCGCCGATGTACTGGCCCTCGGCGTGCAGGGCGGGGTCGGAGAAGTCCGGGTTCAGGCCGCGGACGGAAGCGACGGTCATGGCGGGGGCCCTCCTGGGCATCAGTGGACGAGAGCCCGGTCGCCCGCATAGGCAGCGGCGACGAGGCGGCGCATCCCGGTCCGGTCGATCGGACGGGGGTTGTTCTGGATCAGGCGCTCGATGCCGCAGGACTGGTCGGCGACCCAGTCGATACGGTCCTCCTGAAGCCCCAGGGAGCGGAGGGAGGACGGGATGCCGATGCGCTCGAACAGGGCGGCGATGGCGGGGATCACCTCGTCCCCGCACGGAAGGCCGATGGCCTGGGCGATCTCGTCCAGCTCGGGGCCGATGGCGGGCCGGTTCCACTCCATCACAAAGGGCATCAGGCAGGCGACGCCGGTGCCATGGGCGGTGTGGGTCGTGGCCCCGATGGGATACTGGATGGCATGGGCCGCGGCGGTCCCGGCCACCCCGAAGGCCAGGCCCGCGAAGGTCGCGCCCATCATCACGCGTTCCCGCGCGGCGCGGTCCGCTCCATCGGTGCAGGCCGCCTCGAGTCCTTCCCACAGGAGCGCGATGGCCTGGAGCGCCAGCCGGTCGGACATGGCGTTCTTGCCGATGAAGACCCGTTCGGTCGCGAGCGAGGCCGAGACGGGGCGCCGTCCAGCCGTAAAGGCCTCGATGGCATGGGTCAGGGCGTCGGCGCCGGCGATGGCGGTGAGGCCCGGCGGGCAGGTCATGGTCAGCTCGGGGTCGCAGATGGCGACGGTCGGGATCAGGTGTGGGCTCGACACGCCGACCTTGAGGCTGCGTTCGCTGTCCGACAGGACCGCGACCGGCGTGACCTCGGACCCCGTTCCGGCCGTGGTGGGAAGCGCGATCAGCGGCAGCACGGGGCCCGGCACCTTGAGTTCGCCGTAGTAGTCCTGCGGCCGCCCGCCATGGGCGAGGAGAAGCGCGATGCACTTGGCGAGGTCGAGGCAGGACCCGCCGCCCACGCCGATCACCAGGTCGGGCGCGAAATCGCGCGCTGCCTTGGCGCAGGCCACCGCCGAGTCCACCGGAACGTCAGGCAGGGCTCCGGCTTCGATCCGCACCTCGAGGCCCTCGCGCCGGACGGATTCGGCAAGGGCGACGAAGTCCGGGTCACCGGCCAGCCGGGCGTCCGTCACCATGAGAGCGCGCTGTCCCAGCCTGCGGGCCATGGCGCCCACGGCGTGCCGCTGCCCGAAGCCGAACAGCAGCTCCCGTGGGGCCCTGATCGTTCCAAAGAGATCCATTCAACCCTCGCATCGCATGAGTCAGGCCAAGGCGGCCCGGAGACCGTGAAGTTCGTCGAAAAGAGCGTCCGGCACGTCGATGCCGTCCCGGAGCGCGGCGGCACGGCGGCGTCGCATCCCGTCGCCCGGCGCTTCCACCGGGTGCCGGGGGTCGGCAGGGCGCGAGGCCCGGAGGGCGTCGAGGTACAAGGACAGCCGGCGCGTCCCGGCGGCGTCGCGCCCCGGATCTATCAGCAGGAGGAGGTCGCCCTTGTTGGCGACGTGGGTGTCGTCCAGCGTCCCTCGCACCTCAGGCGCCAAGGCCGATCCTGCGAGCAGCGCGACCATGAGCTCGAGCGCGAGGCCCAGGCCGTAGCCCTTGGCGCCGCCGAAGGGGGCGATGGTCCCCGCCTTGGCCGCCTCGGGGTCGGTCGTTGGGCGGCCCTGCGCGTCCACGGCCCAGCCTTCGGGCAGGGGCTCCTTGCGTAGCGCATGGGCATGGATGCGGCCCATCGGCACAAGGCTCGTGGCCATGTCCAGCACGAAGGGCGCCCCGCCAGTCGGGAGACCGATCGCGAGGGGGTTGGTGCCAAGCATGGCCTGGGTGCCGCCAAAGGGATGGACCAGGGCCTCGCTGTTGCAGGTGACCAGGGCGATGAGGCCGCGCGTGGCAGCCTGCTCGGCGTAGTAGGCCAGCATACCGATGTGGTTGGCGTCGCGGATGGCCGCGACGGCGATGCCGGTTGCGGTCACGGTCGTGGCCAGGGCCTCGAGCGCCGACATCATCACCACCGGCCCGAGCCCGCGCTGTCCATCCACCTCGAGCATCCCGACCCGTGGCCAGCGGTGCCGACCCGACGCCACCGGATCGGCGAGCCCGTTCGCCACCCGGCTCAGGAGCCGCGGCAACCGCTGGAGACCGTGCGAGGGAAGGCCCCGCAACTCGGCCTCGATGAGGAGGTCCGACTGGAGGCGAGCCGCCGACGCGGGCACGCCCCGGCTTTCCAGCAACTCGGTCGCGAGGGCACGCAGCAGCGGCTCTTGGCACAGCATCCCCTCGCCTCCCTATATCATATACGATATTATATTTGACAGGGACCATCCTATCTGGAACAACAGTCCTCGTGTCAAGCCGAACATCAGGAGGCCCCATGGGGATCGCGGCGGATCGAGAGGGGCGGAGCGGGCCGGTGCGGCCGGCGAGCATCGTCGATGGGGTCTACGACGCCATCTACGAGCGGCTGATGGCCCTCGACATCGCCCCAGGGGCGCGCATCACCATCGACGTCCTCGCGCGGGAACTGGAGGTGTCGCAGACCCCCGTCCGCGAGGCGCTGAGCCGCCTCGAACGCGAGGGGCTCGTGCGGAAGGCCCATCTGATCGGCTACAGCGCCGCGCCGCAACTCACGCGCAAGCAGTTCGACGACCTTTACAGCTTTCGCCTGCTTCTGGAGCCCGAGGCCGCCCGCCTTGCGGTGCGGAACATGAGCCCCGAGGACCTGGCCGACCTGGAGGCCAAGGCCGCCGAAATGCGTCGGGGTGGCGCGCCGGCTGACCGCAGCAGCCGGTACTCGCATTTCGCCCGCTCCGACGCCGAGTTCCACGACCATATCCTGCGGCTCGGGGGGAACGAGGTCATCCGCAGCACGCTGGCCAACCAGCACGTCCACCTGCACATCTTCCGCCTCATGTTCCACACGCGCGTGACCCAGGAGGCGCTGGAAGAACACGACCGCCTTCTCGCGGCGATCCGCGACGGGAATGCCGATGGCGCTGCAGCGGCGATGCACCAGCATATCGAAAGGTCGCGGGATCGCCTTCTCGCGGCGTTCGATTGAACATGGCGGCGACCTCGCGCCTCCGGGACCGGATCCCGGTGCTCCGCGCCGAGGGGCTTGCCAAGGCCTACGGCCCGATTACGGTCCTGTCCGGCGTCACGCTCGACATCCATGCGGGCGAGGTCCACGCGATCATCGGCGAGAACGGCGCCGGCAAGTCCACCCTGATGAAGATCCTGTCCGGCCATGTCCGGCCGACCGCCGGTCAACTCGTCCTCGATGGGCAGCCAGTGGTCCTTGCGGACGCCGTGGCGGCCGAGGCGGCCGGGATCTCGCTCGTGCACCAGGAAATCCTGCTCGCGGCCGACCTGACCGTGGCCGAGAACCTGTTTCTTGGGCGCGAGATCACGCGGGGACTCATGGTCGATGACCGGGCGATGAACCGCCGCGCGGCCGAGGTTCTGGAGTCCATCGGTGCGACGGGCCGCCCGCGCGACCTCGTCCGCGACCTGCCGCTCGCCCAGCGCCAGCTGGTGCAGATCGCCCGCGCCCTTCTGGAAAAGCGCAAGGTCGTCATCCTCGACGAGCCGACCGCCGTGCTCGCCAACGACGAGGTCGCGGCGCTCATGCGCGTCGTCCAGCAGCTGCGCGCGGCCGGTGTCGCCGTTCTCTACATCTCCCACCGGCTGGAGGAGGTCGAGGCGCTGGCGGATCGCGTCACCGTCCTGCGCGACGGCCAGATGATCGGCACCTACCCCGCCGCGAGCCTCACGCAGCGCGCCATGGCCGAGCTCATGGTCGGGCGGGAGCTCGCAATGCTCTATCCGCCGAAGCGCCCTGCCGCCACCGCCGCGCCGCTCCTCGAAGTCGAGGGGCTGTCGGTGGGGCACGGCGAGCAGGCTGGCTCGTTCCACGTCCGACCGGGCGAGGTCCTGGGGATCGGCGGCATGATCGGCTCGGGGCGGACGGAACTGTTCGAGGGGCTCATGGGCCTCAGGCCATCGCGCGCGGACCGCGTCGCGTTGAACGGGCATGCCATGGCGCGCCGCTCCGTCCCGGCGTGGCGGGACGCGGGGCTCGTCTACCTTACCGAGGATCGCAAGGGGCGGGGCCTGCTCCTCGAGGAGCGGCTCGCCCCGAACCTGACGCTTCTTGCCCTGGACCAGGTCCATGACGGTTTCGTCCTGAACCGCGGGCGCGAAGCCGCCGCCCTGGGCGACGCGGTGCGGGATTACGACATCCGCGTGCGGACGGTCCATCTGGACGCGGGCCAGCTCTCGGGCGGCAACCAGCAGAAGCTCCTGCTCGCCAAGGTGATGATGTCGGACCCATCGGTGGTCATCATCGACGAGCCGACGCGGGGCATCGACATCGGCAACAAGAGCCAGATCTACGACTTCATCGACAGGCTGGTGCGGTCAGGGAAGGCCTGCATCGTCATCTCCTCGGAACTGCCGGAACTGGTGGGCCTGTCCGACCGCGTGCTGGTGATGCGCGGCGGCCGGATCGTGGCCGAGCTCGGGGGAGAGGAGATCACCGAGGCCAACGTGGTCTACGCCGCGGCCAGCGGCCGGACCGCAGACCAGGGCCGGGAACCAAGGGAGGACAAGCGATGAGCATAGCAAGCGCCCGGGTCGCCGCCAGGGAGAGAGGGTGGGCGATCCGCTGGAGCGACCTGGGGCCGTTCATCGCCCTGGCCGTCATCATCGTCCTGGGAGCCCTCCTGAACCCGAGCTTCCTGTCCGAGACGAACGTCCTGAACGTCGTCACGCGCAGCGCCTTCGTGGCGATCATCGCGATCGGCGCGACCTTCGTGATCTCGTCGGGCGGGCTCGACCTGTCCGTGGGCTCGATGATGGCCTTCGTGACCGGCGTGATGATCATGATCATGAACGCGCTGGCGCCGTCACTGGGCAGCGGAGCCATCGTGGCCGGCGCGGCCTGCGCCCTGGTGGTGGGCGCCCTGTGCGGAGCGGCCAACGGCCTGATCGTGACCGTGGGGAAGATCGAGCCCTTCATCGTGACGCTGGGCACGATGGGCATCTTCCGGGCGCTGATCACCTTCATGACGGACGGCGGCTCGCTCCCCATCGACCGCAGCCTGCGCGAGGCCTATCGCCCCGTCTATTTCGGGAATCTCCTGGGCGTCCCGGTTCCCATCGTCATCAGCCTGGCCGTGATCCTGCTCGGGGCGTTCCTGCTTTACCGAACCAAGTATGGGCGGCGCTGTGCCTCGGTGGGCGCGAACCCCGAAGTGGCGCGCTTCTCGGGGGTGCCGGTCGCGCGGGTCCAGACCATCGCCTATGTCATCCAGGGCCTTTGCGTGGCGGTGGCGGCCATCTGCTACGTCCCGCGGCTTGGCGCGGCGACCCCCACAACCGGCCAGCTCTGGGAGCTTCAGGTCATCACGGCCGTGGTGATCGGTGGCACGGCCCTGCGAGGAGGCAAGGGCCGCATCTGGGGCACCGTGGCCGGCGCCCTGATCCTGGAAGCCATCGCGAACCTGATGGTGCTGTCCGACATGGTGTCCGAATACCTCGTGGCCGCCGTGCAGGGGGTCATCATCATCGTCGCCATGCTGGTCCACCGCTTCACCAAGTAGCCGCGGCAGAGAATCGCGGCTCGAATTCCAGAGGAGGAGAAGACATGAACACGATCACAAGGACGGCCTGGTTGTCCGTCTCCGTCGCGACCCTGTGCGCGACGGCAGCCATGGCCCAGGACAAGACGGTCATCGCCGTCTCGATCCCCGCCGCCACGCATGGATGGACAGGTGGCGTGGTCTACCACGCCGAGCAGGCCGAGCAGGAGATCGAGGCCGCGTTCCCCGACATCGACGTCGTCGTGAAGACGTCGCCTTCCGCGACGGCCCAGGTGTCCGCCCTCGAGGACCTGACGGCGAGCCAGGACCTCGACGCGCTGGTCATCCTGCCCTTCACCTCCGAAGAGCTCACCGGACCTGTCGAGCAGGTGAAGGCCGCCGGCACGTTCATCACCGTCGTGGACCGGGGCCTGGCGGATCCGTCGATCCAGGATCTCTACGTCGCGGGCAACAACATCGCCGTGGGCGCCAACACCGCCCGCTACCTGAGCGAGCAACTGGGTGGCGAGGGCGAGATCGTCGTGCTGCGCGGCATCCCCACCGTCATCGACGACGAGCGGATCCAGGGCTTCACCGACGTCATCGATGACACGAACATCAAGATCCTCGACATTCAGTACGCCAACTGGAACCAGGACGAGGCCTTCACGCTGATGCAGGACTACTTGGCCAAGTACCCGCATATCGACGCGGTCTGGGCCAATGACGACGACATGCTCCTGGGCGTGCTGGAGGCCATCAAGGAGTCCGGCCGCACGGAAATCCGCTACGCCCTGGGCGGAAACGGCATGAAGGACGTCATCGAGAAGGTGATGGCCAATGATCCGGTCACGCCGGTCTCGACTCCATATCCGCCTTCGATGATCAAGACCGCCATCTACATGACCGCCGCCCAGTTCCATGGGCAGGCCCCGGTCCGGGGCACCGTGCTGCTCGATGCTCCTCTCATCACGCCCGAGAACGCCGAGCAGTTCTACTTCCCCGATTCCCCATTCTGACCCCGATCCGGCAAGATCGGCGCCCGCCGCCGTGTGGCGGGCCCTACCAACACCACAACCGAAGGATAGACCCATGCCCGGCAAGACGATCCTCATGCTCTGCGGCGAGTTCACCGAGGAATACGAGATCTTCGTGTTCCAGCAGGGGATGGAGGCGGTGGGCCACACCGTTCACGTCGTCTGCCCCGACAAGGCGGCCGGCGAGGTCATCGCGACCTCGCTCCACGACTTCGAGGGGCACCAGACCTACACCGAAAAGCCGGGCCACAACGCCCTGATCAACAAGACCTTCGCCGAGATCGACACGGCCGAGTACGATGCGGTGTACTGCGCGGGCGGTCGCGGGCCGGAATACATCCGCACCGACCCGCGGGTGCAGGACATCGTCCGCCACTTCCACGAGACCGGCAAGCCGATCTTTACGATCTGTCATGGCGTGCAGATCCTGATGGCGGTGGACGGGGTCCTGACCGGCCGCAAGGTCGCGGGTCTCGGCGCCTGCGCGCCCGAGGTGCGGCTTGCGGGTGGGACCTATATCGACCTGTCTCCGACCGAAGCCTACGTGGACGGGAACATGGTCTCGGCCAAGGGTTGGACGGCGCTGGCCGCCTTCATGCGGGAATGCCTGAACGTCCTGGGCACGAAGATCACCCACAGCTGAGGCAGTCCTCTGCATTCGATACCCGGGACGGCCAACTCCGCCCGGGTATCGAGGTCGCTCGGGACGACCTGCGGTCAAGATGCCGAGGATCGGCATCTTGTCCGCCGCCCTGAGGATCGATCTCTGGTGGACTCCTGAGCCTTCGGACTGTCGCTGCGGCCCCCCGTCCTGATCAAATCAGGCCCGATTGAGCGCTCCCGTCCTGTCGCTGAACGGGGTGAACCAAAGCTTCGGTCCCATCCAGATCCTGTTCGATGTCTCGATGGCCCTCCGTCCCGGCGAGGTTCATGCCCTCATTGGCGAGAATGGCGCGGGCAAGTCCACGACCATGAAGATCATGTCCGGGGACCTCGCGCCGACGACAGGGGAGGTGCGTCTGGATCACCAGTTCGGCCCCTAGGTGTCCGCAGCCCGCGCGAGGCGCAGGCGCTGGGCCTGATGTATCTCACGGAGGACCGCAAGGGACGCGGGCTCGTGCTCAACATGGGCATGCGCGAGAACCTGACCCTTCAAAGCCTGCCCAGGTTC
>NZ_JAFMST010000018.1 GCF_017916275.1 Rubellimicrobium arenae | reverse complement strand
GCGCCATCGACCGAACCCCCTCGCGCCAGGACGAACTCCGCCAACCCCGCCACCCCACTCCCCCCAGGTGAACGCCAGGGCCGGGCCGGATGATCCACACGGGTCGCCATCCTGGGGGCACGGGCCCGACTTTGCGGGCCCAACATGACAAGGCCGCCGGAACACGGGGTCCCGGCGGCCTTGGTGGTACAGGGGCCTTGCGCCCCTGAGATCAGTAGCAGTTCGGGGCGCCGGGCGCGACCGAGCAGGACACCGCGCCAGCGGCGGCGCCAATGAGCGCGCCGTTGACGGCGGATTCGCCGGTGACCGTCGCGATGCCTGCGCCGATGGCCGCGCCGGTGGCGGTCCGCTCGAGGTCGGTCTCGCCGCAGGCGGCAAGGGTCGCCGCCAGGCCGAGGACGCCGAGCATGCGGAGGGTGAGTGCCATGTCAGTTCTCCAGAAGTTGTGGCCCCAGATGCGCTCAGGGATGCCATTCTCAACGTGGGGCTGCAAGACAGGGTTTCCCCGACCGGCGAAAGGCTTGAAATTACCGTAGCGCCAAGTGGAACGATCAGACGGTTGTTCCGATGTCCACCGCCTTGGCCAAGCCATTGGACCTGCGGCGGCAAGATCGCCACAGGCCCCCGATCCGGCGCAGGCCGATCCGGTCGCCCGGGCCCCCGGCCTTCATCTCACGGTCCCTCGCGATTTGCTTCAGGACCGTGTTAGGGCCGCCACGCTCAATCCTCGTCCCCGAAGATCTCCGGAAAGGCGGCACGGGCCCTGTCGACGTCGATCCGCAGCAGCGCATCGTAGCTCTCGGGGTCGAACGGCTCCTCGGCGGGAACGACCTCACGACCGAAGAGCCAGCCCAGCCGGCCGGCGTCGAGGTTGCCGCGCACGAAGGGTTCCTCGCCGAAATGCTCCCATAGCGCCGCCATGAACGCCCGGTCGGCGGCGCGGTCGATGGCCTTGCGGTCGCGAAACCGTTCGCGGGCCACGATCGGGGTCGCCCCTTTCTTGTGGTTGGCGTGGCGGATGGTGAACTGGAGATCGGAGCCGGGCAGCCGCCCCGGAAAGCCGCGATGCTTTTCCATCAGAAGGCCTGCCCGATGCAGGTGCCATCATCGATGCGGAACCCTTCGAAGAACTGCACGGCCTCGGGATCGGTTGCCCCGAAGGCCACCTCGCGGTCTGACAGGGCGATCACCACCTCGACCGGCCGCCAGCCGTTGGCGTCGAGCGCGGGCAGGGCCAGCGACTCGCAGAGCCAGGCAAAGTCGCCGGCGACGTCGTCGTAGGAGGCCCCCTCCCCGCCGAGCCCCGGGACGAGCAGCCGGAACCGCGCAAGCCCGCCCGCCGTTGCATCGGCCTCGGCCGGAGCGGACGACTCCGCCGGGGGCTGATCGAGCGGCTCGTCCTCGGTCATCTCCCCTTCGGGCAGCGATTCCGGATCGGTGTAGGCATCCGGCGCCATCACGCCCTCCGCCCCCTCGAGCACAACGTCGTAAAGGCGCGCGGTGTGGCCGGACGGAAGCTGGATCTCCTGGGCGGCGAGCGGCCCCCCGATGCCCAGCGCCATTGCCAGGGCCCCGGCCCGCACGGGCCAGTCAGAGCGGGATATTGTCATGTTTCTTCCACGGATTCTCGAGCTTCTTGTTGCGCAGCATGGCAAAGGCGCGGGCCACGCGGCGGCGGGTGGAGCGGGGCTGGATCACCTCGTCGATGAAGCCCCGTTCGGCGGCGACGAAGGGATTGGCGAAGCGGGATTCGTAGTCGCGGGTCCGCCGGGCGATCGCCTCGGGGTCGCCCCGCTCGGCGCGGTAGAGGATCTCGACGGCCCCCTTGGCCCCCATCACCGCGATCTCGGCGGTGGGCCAGGCGTAGTTGACGTCGCCGCGCAGATGCTTGGAGGCCATCACGTCATAGGCGCCGCCATAGGCCTTTCGGGTGATGACGGTGACCTTGGGCACGGTCGCCTCGGCATAGGCGAACAGAAGCTTGGCCCCGTGCTTGATGATGCCGTTGTACTCCTGCTGGGTGCCGGGAAGGAAGCCGGGCACGTCCACCAGGGTCAGGATCGGGATCTCGAAGGCGTCGCAGAAGCGCACGAAGCGGGCGGCCTTGCGGGACGCGTCGATATCGAGGCACCCCGCGAGGTGCATGGGCTGGTTGGCGACGACCCCCACGGTCGCCCCTTCGAGTCGTATGAAGCCCGTCAGGATGTTCTTCGCGAACTCGGCCTGGATCTCGTAGACGTCGCCTTCGTCGGCGACCTTCTGGATCAACTCCCTCATGTCGTAGGGCGTGTTCGCGTTCTGGGGGATCAGGGTGTCGAGGCTGGGCTCCACGCGCGCGGGGTCGTCGTGGAAGGGCCGCGTGGGGACGCCCGAGCGGTTGGACAGCGGCAGGAAGTCGAACAGCCGCCGTGCCTCCGAGATCGCCTCGACGTCGTTCTCAAAGGCGGCGTCGGCGACCGAGGACTTGCGGGTGTGGGTCAAGGCGCCGCCCAGCTCCTCGGCGGTGACGACCTCGTTGGTGACGGTCCGGACGACCTCGGGCCCGGTGACGAACATGTAGGACGTGTCCTTCACCATGAGGATGAAGTCCGTCATCGCCGGTGAATAGACCGCCCCTCCGGCGCAGGGTCCCATGATGAGGCTGATCTGTGGGATCACGCCCGAGGCGAGCACGTTGCGCTGGAACACCTCGGCGTAGCCCGCGAGCGAGGCCACGCCTTCCTGGATGCGCGCGCCCCCGGAGTCGTTGATGCCGATCACGGGCGCGCCGTTCCGCATGGCCATATCCATGATCTTGCAGATCTTCTGGGCATGGGTCTCCGACAGCGAGCCCCCGAACACCGTGAAGTCCTGCGAGAAGACGTAAACCAGACGGCCGTTGATCGTGCCCCAGCCCGTCACCACGCCGTCGCCGGCGGGACGGTCCCTCTGCATCCCGAACTCCGTGGCGCGATGCGTCACGAACATGTCGAATTCCTCGAAGGAGCCCTCGTCGAGCAGGAGCTCGATCCGCTCCCGGGCGGTGAGCTTGCCGCGGGCGTGCTGCGCCTGGATGCGCGCCTCGCCCCCGCCGAGACGGGCCGCCGCCCGCCGGGCCTCCAGCTCGTTCAGGATGTCGTCCACGGCGCCCTCTCCTTCCGCCTGCCCCCGCGGCGTTCCCGCACGAAACCCCAGAACCGCCGCATTGCCAATCCCCGGCGCGCCTGTTGCGGCTTCCGACCAGTTGCGGCAAAGCGAGCCGTCCCTCCGGAGTTGCCCCATGTCAGCCCTGCCCGTTTCCGTCACGACGATCGGCCTGCTTCTCGCATCCAACATCTTCATGACCTTCGCCTGGTACGGACACCTGCGGTTCAAGGGCACGTCGCTGGCGGTGGTCATCCTGGTGTCCTGGGGAATCGCCTTCTTCGAGTACTGCCTTCAGGTTCCGGCCAACCGCATCGGCTCCTCGGCCTTCTCGGCGGCGCAGCTCAAGACCATCCAGGAGGTCCTGACCCTGTCGGTCTTCGCGGTCTTCTCCGTGACCTACCTCAAGGAGCCGCTGACCTGGAACTATCTGGTGGGATTCGCCTTCATCGCGCTGGGCGCGTTCTTCATCTTCCACAGATGGGCCTGAACGCCGCGCCGATCCTGCTTCAGCGCGGGGCACGCCAGCCGGCGGCCTCGGCCTCCTGCTCCGAGCAGAACCAGCGCTCGCCCCGGGACGGGTCGATCTTCGTGGCCTCGTAGCGCGAGCTGCCGGGGACGTAGTAGATCCGGCCCGACGGGGAGATGTTGCCCTTGATCCGGCAGTCCTCCTCCGGCGCGCTCAGCACCACGACGTTCCCGATCTCCGCATCGGGGTTCCGGCGGTAATCCTCGGGCCGCTGGAACGTCCCTTGCCAGATTCCCAGGCGCGCCTGCTGCGCGGCGGCCTCTTGAGGAACGTAGTCGTTGGAGTAATCGGTATAGGCCAGCGCGATGCCCCGGCTGACGAGCGTCGCGCCCACGTCCCTGCGCGCGATCTCGCAGCGGGACACGACCCGCCCGTAACGGTCGGTGTCGAGCTCGACGCAGTCGGCCCGGCGCCCGTCCCAAAGGGAGCGCGCCTCGGCGACCGACCATGCGCCGCAGGCCCAGGGCTCGTTGTCTCCGTCGAGGCAGATCTGGTTGCGTTCGGGCGCATCCACGCCATGGAGCCGCACCCGGGTGCCGCCCACGTCGAAAGTGTCGGCATCGATCACCCGGACCGTCCCCTGCGGGCCGGAGCTGGACTCGACCGAGATGCCGAACAGAGCCGCGACCGCAGCCAGGATCAGGAACCGTTGGGCCATGGCCCAAATGTGATTCGGCCCGGGGCGCGCTGCAAGAGAAAGGTTAAGAAACGGTAAACGCCCGGGTAACCATTCCCGGGCGTTCACACCTTTGAAACGACTCGGCCTGTTTACTGGCCGGTGGCGGCATCGTCCGTCGCCGGGGCGGCCGGGTCCATCTCCATGGCCGCGCCGTCGTCCGGGGCCGCCACGTCCGCCGGGGCTGCGCTGTCGGCCGCGGTGGGCTCCACGTTCGTCACCTCGCCCGTCGTCGCGGCGTCGGCCGTCGCGGCCCCCGCCTCGCCGAACGCGGTCCGGAGCGCGGCGGTCGCCATGTCCTCGGCCTGCTTGGCCTCGGGCACCACGGCGCCCATGCCGAAGAACTCGTGCGCGACGCCCGGATAGGTCATCTGCTGCACCTCGACGCCCTGCGCGGCCATCCGCTCGGCCAGCATCTCGCCCTCGCTCTGAAGGGGATCGATCTCGGCGTTGATGATGGTGGTGGGCGGCAGGCCGGCCAAATCGTCACGTCCCACGAGGTTCAGGCGCGGGTCGGAGGTCTGCGACGGGTCCTCGAAGACGTTCTCGACGAACCACATCATCGCCTGCTTGGAAAGCGGCTGCGCGTCGGCATAGGCGTTGTAGGACGGCGTCTCCATGTCGTTGCCCGCGACCGGGTACACGAGCACGAGGCCGTCGGGCTGCGTCAGCTGCGCGTCCCGGGCGTTGATCGCGACATTGAGCGCGAGGTTGCCCCCGGCGCTTTCGCCCGCGACCGCAAGACGTTCGGAATCGGCGTTCAGGCTGCCCGAGTTCTCCACGATCCAGGCATAGGCCGCGTCGGCGTCCTCGTGGGCAGCGGGGAAGCGGTTCTCCGGGGCGTGGCGGTATTCGACCGAGGCCACGACCGCGTTCGCACCCGCCGCGAGCGCCCGGGCCGAGGCGTCGTAGGTGTCGAGATCGGCGATGACCCAGCCGCCGCCGTGGAAGTAGACCACCAGCGGGAAGGGACCCTCGCCCTCGGGCGTGTAGATGCGGATCGGCTGCTCCGAACCGTCGCCGGCGGGGTAGGTCACCTCGCGCGTGGCGATGGCGGCCAGTTCGGCGGGCATCTCGATGCCGCGCTCTTCCATGACCGCCATGGCGGCGTCGGCGGGCGTGGGCTGGGCCCGGGTTTCCTCGACCGACAGCGTGCCGAGCGGCTGGGCGCCGAGTTCGGTCAGCTTGTCGAGGACGGCCTGCATGTCACCGTTGGGCTGCTCGGGCGGGTTCGCGACCTGGCCCGCATCGGCGGTGACCGAGGCCGTCATCTCCATGTCGCCGGTCGCGCCAGCCTCGGCCTGGGCCGTCTGGGCCGCATCGGCGTCCGGAGCCGCCGCGCCGTCAGCCGTCATGTCAGTGGCCGCGCCGTCCGCCGGACCAGTCGACGCATCGTCCTGGGCCATGTCGGTGGCCGGGGCGTCGGTGGCTTGGGCGTCGGTGGCTTGGGCGTCGGGGGCCGGGGCATCTGCAGCTTCGCCCTGGGCGATGTCGGCGGCCGGAGCCTCGGCGGTCTCGCCTTGGGCGGCGGCGCCGTCCTGCGCCATAGTCGCCTCGCCGGTGGCGGCCGTGTCGGGCGCCGCCGTCGTGGGCTCGCTCGCCGCATTCTGGGCCAGCGCAGCCAGGGGCGAAATGGACAGGGCGGCCGCGAGCGCCGCGCTCGCGGTCGTCGTCTTCAACAGGGCATGCATGGGGGAAGTCCTTCCGGGGTCCGATTGGATACAAGCGAACAATGATGAAGCGGAGGCCAGGGTTCCGGCCTCCGCCCTCTCACAACTTCGTCAGGACCGACGTCAGGTCCGTTCGGGCTCGTCGCGGTCGGTTTCGGACATCCAGCGATTCATGCGGGCCAGCACCGGCTCGGGGATCACGCCCGCGAAGGTGGTGATGAGCTTGTTCATCAGCCCCGGGGTCATGCCGGCCTTGCCGGCCTTCATCGCCTCGTAGCCCGCCCGTGCGGTGTGCTCGGGCGTGTCCTTGAGCGAGGTTTCCCCCATCACGCTGTCCCGCATGTCGCCGCGGTCGAAGATCGGCGTGTCGACCGGCCCGGGCATGAGGCAGGTGACCGTGACCCCGTGCTCCTTCATCTCGTCATTGAGCGCATAGGACAGCGAATCGAGATACGCCTTGGAGGCGTTGTAGACGGCCTGGTAGCTGCCCGGCATGAAGCCTGCGATCGAGCCGGTCACGAGCACCCGCCCCTGCCCCCTCGCCTGCATCCGCGGCAGCGCACGATGGAGCAGCAAAGTCGTGCCCTGGATGTTGAGGCCCAACAGTTCGTGGATGCGGGGCCACTCCTGGTCGACGAAGGCATGACCCAGGGTTAGACCCGCGTTGGCCATGAGGTAATCGACCTCGCGGGCGCCGACCTGGTGCCAGAGGGCGAGAACGCCCTCCTCGGTGGACAGGTCGGCCTGGACCGCCTCGACCGAGCCCCCGAGGGATCTCAGGTCGCGGGCCGCGTCCTCGATCTCGGGCTCGTTGGCGCAGATGATGAGGTCGCAGCCGTCCTCGGCGGCGCAGCGGGCCAGTTCCCGCCCGATGCCGGTCGAGGCGCCGGTGACGATGGCAAGCTTCCGGTCAGGCATGGACGGGCGCCTCCGTCCTGACCTCGGTCCCGGTGCCGAGCGAGGTTTCGGTCCGGGCCCGTCCCGCCTCGCGGCGGCCCTTCTCCCATTTGGGCTTGAGGACCACCTTGGTCCATTCGTTCTGGTTGTAGGCGAAGTTCTTGTAGCCGGTGGCCGCGTCCTCCAGGGACATGACGTCCGAGATCAGGAAGGTGGTGTCGATCTCGCCCTCCTCGATGCGGCGCAGCAGGTCGCGATGGTAACGCTGGACATGGGTCTGGCCCATGCGCAGCGTGAGGCCCTTCTCCATCATGGCGCCGGTCGGGAACTTGTCAGACATGCCGCCATAGACGCCGGGGATCGAGACGCGGCCGCCCTTGCGCACGGATAGGATCGCCTGCCGCAGCGCTCCGATCCGGTCGGCCCCGATGCCGATCTTCTGCTTGAGCGTGTCCACCGGGTTGAAGTTCTCGAAGCCATGGCTCTCCATGCCGACGGCATCGATGACCGCGTCGGGGCCCTGCCCGCCCGTCATCTCCATCAGCGCCTCGAGGACATTGGTCTGCTGGTAGTCGATGACCTTGCAGCCGAGCTTGCGCGCGAGCTCCAGGCGGTGGGGGTAGTGGTCGATGACGATCACCTGCTCGGCGCCCATGACCCGCGCCGACTGCGCGGCGAACAGGCCCACGGGTCCGGCGCCCCAGACGGCGATGGTGTCGCCGTTCTCCACGGTGGCCTGGTCGGCGGCCATCCAGCCGGTGGCCAGGATGTCGGTCAGGAACAGGACCTTCTCGTCCTCCAGATGGTCGGGGATGACCAGCGGCCCCACGTCCGAGAAGGGCACACGGACGAACTCGGCCTGCCCGCCCGGGTAGCCGCCCGTCATGTGCGAATAGCCGAACAGGCCGGACATCGGGTGACCGTAGAGCGTCTCGCTCACGTCCTGCTTCTCGGCGGGGTTGGAGTTGTCGCAATGCGAGAACTCCTGGTTGCGGCAATGGAAGCACTGCCCGCAGGAGATGGTGAACGGGACGATCACCCGCTGCCCGACCTGGAGCGTGGAGGACGGGCCGACCTCGACCACGCGGCCCATGAACTCGTGGCCCAGGATGTCGCCCTTGAGGACGCCGGGGATCACGCCGTCGTAGAGGTGGAGGTCCGAGCCGCAGATCGCGGTCGAGGTGATCTCGATGATGGCATCGCGGGGGTTGACGATCTGCGGGTCGGGGTGGGTGTCCACGCGGACGTCATGCTTGCCATGATAGGTGAGTGCGCGCATTCGGGGGCCTCCTCAGACCGGCGACATCTGTTGCTGGTACTTGCCGCCCTCTCCGCGGCGGTTCCTGTTCGTGGCGATCTCCCCGGTCTCGAGGAGCATCTTGAGCCGCTTCAGGTCGCGGCGGGCCTGGACCGAGGGCTCGGCCGAGAAGAGCTTGGCGACCGCCTGCCCGACGGCGCCCAGGGGCGGCTTGTAGGAGATGATCGTTTCGACGATCGTCCCGCGCCCGCCGGGGGCGTCGCGGAACATCACCTTTCCTTCGGTGTCGATCTGCGATTCCTCGGTCGAGCGCCAGGCGATCTGCTCGCCCGGCCGGTCCGAGACGATGCGGGACTTCACCTTGACGGTCTGACCCAAGGGCGCCCGGATCGTCCAGGAGGAGAAGCCGGGCTCGGACTCGCCCGCGTCCTCGATGTTCTCCATGAACTTCGAAAGATTCGAGAAGTCGCGCCAGAACGCATAGATCTCCTGGCGCGGACGGTTGATGGTGACGCTCCGGCCGGTCACCGCGTAATCCCCGAAGCGCGCCTGCCTCGCCGTGCGGCCGGGCGCGTCGTCGGTCAGGCGCGGAGTCTTGGCATGCCGCTGGGCCTGCGAGGCCGAGGGGCCGAGATACGAATAGGCCGCAAGGCCGGCCAGGGCTCCAAGGCCCAGCGTCGCCGCTGCCGCGACCAGCTTCTGCTCGGAAAGCCGGGAGGATCGGGTTCGGTCCATGGAAGCTCCTCAGGATGAAAGGCGCGCGGGACCGGGGACCGCCGGCAAAGCCGCAAGCGGTCGCCGGGCGCGGCCCGGGGTCGGATCGTGGAACGGGCCTCCAACGCGGAACGAGCCGTGTCGGGTCCGAGATGGGCACCGGAGCGCCGGGACACGAGGTCGTGAGGTGGCGGCCCCTAGCCCGTCGCGCGGCGCCGCCGGGCCCCCAAGGCGTCCTGGAAGGCGAGGATCTCGGCCGCCAGCGGCTCGTGGACGTCGCGCCCGCGGGGGCCGGGATGCGCGCCCAGGAGGCCGTTCGGGCAATCGCGGTCGTCGTCCCAGCCGGGATGGTTGGCGATGGGATACAGGCAGATCCCCTCGACCGGCACGCCCCGCGCCCGCGCCCGCTCCACTTCGGTGGACACGTAGCGGAACCAGGGGGCGCGGCGCTCCCATTCGACGCCGGTCTCGGCGATCAGGACGGGGCGGCCATAGCGGGCGTGAACGGCGAACAGGAGGTCCGACAGCGGCGCATAAAGCGGGTGGTCCCAGTCGATGGGCGGCGCGCCATGGACCCATTGGTTGTTGAAGTAGTAATTCACGCCCACGACATCCAGGAACTCCTCCTGCCCGCCCAGCATCGGCCAGAGCCGCCCGGACACGAGGTCGAAGGCCTGGAACTGCGCGTCGTGGTAGCCCTCGGCCTCCCAGCGGGGACGGCCCGTGGCGGGGTCGTGGTGGACGGCGATCATCGGCTCGCAATGGACGAACCGGGCGCGGGGATCGACCTCGCGCAGCACCCGCATGGCCGCGATGGAGGCGGAGGCAAGCTGGCATTTCAGCTCGAAGCCGCGGCCGCGGGCGTGCGGGTTGAGGTAGGCCACGTCGCCTCCGCCCCATGAGTGGAACGACATCTCGTTGACGGGGCACCAGAACGGGACCTCGTCGGACATCGTGCGGCGGTGGATCGCGGCCGCGCGGGCGAAGGCGGCAAAGCGCTGCACGAAGTCGGGACGCCAGATGTCGAGCCCGTCAGGCCACCCATAGTGCAGCAGGTCCCAGATCACCTGCGTCCCGGTCCGTTTCGCGGCGTCCAGCATCGGGGTCCAACTGGAGAAGTCGAAGGTGCCCGGGGTCGACTCGATCCGATGCCAGCGCAGGCCGTCGCGCATCGTCGAAAGACCCAGGGCGCCAAGCTGGCGATAGTCGGCCTCCGCATGGGTGTCGTGCCGGGTCGCCGCCAGCACGTCCAGGCGCCTCCCGTCGGCGCGAACATGCGTCGAACACTCCCATCCGCCTTGCAGGAACGTCTGAAACACCGTCGGCCCTGACGCCGAGGGCACGTCGGCCAGAACTTGGGCGAAGAGACGCTCCCATTCCGGCACGACGATTCCAGACGCAAGGCAGGCCGCGACATCCGCGCGAAGCGTCGCGCCGAGACGGGATCTCAGGGCGGCGTTCGCGGCCAGCCGGATGACGGCCCGGGCCAGAGCGACCGGATGGTGCGGCGTCACCAGGGCGGTCCGATCGTGACGCAGCCAAGACGGCCCGCCCTCCCCGGCTAGGGCGACGGCAGGCCCCGTCGCAGCCACCCGGGCGGCGTCCCCCAAGGGCTCCCCGTCGTCTGGCCACCAGCAGAGGACGTCCATGGCAGGACCAAGATCGCGTCGGCCACGTGGCTCCATGATGCCCGGGACAGGCCGGGCCGTCGGCGGCAGCCCGTCGGGCCGCAGGAATCGCGCCTGCGGCAGGCGGGCCGCCACCTGCGCCATGACCTTGAGGACCCGGTCCGACTGGGCCGGATCGTTCGCGGCGCCCGCCCAGCCGATCAGGATGTCGCGGCGCCCGAGGCCCAGGGCCGCCCGAAGACGAGCCCTATCGCCCGCCCTGGGCGCCGGAAGGTCGATCATCGCCGGGAGATCGATCGCATGGTGCGGCCGTTCGGGCAGGCGCCCCGCTGCCGCTTCGCGCACCGCGGGGGAAACGCCGACATAGCGCGCCGTGAAGTGCTTGGGCCCGGACAGCGCCTCGCGGACGGAAAAGCCGCGTTCGATCAAAGGCGGCCTCAGGGCCAGACGTTCGAGCGCCGGATAGATGTCGGCCACGTCCTGCCAGGACACCACGAGGTCCGCCCGGGGCAACCTGCGCGCGAGATAGGTGACCGTATCCGCAAAGGACAGGTCGAAGGCCGTGGTGTCGACCCGGGCGCCCATCGCATGCAGGCGATCAAGGGTCGGCCCCGGCGAGCCGGGCCCGCGCGACGCTGGAAGCACCGTGATCGCATAGCCGACGCGCGGCAGATGTCGTGCGAGGTGGAGGATCTCTTGGGCCACGGGACCCGCATCGAGGAAGGCCGGCACGAAAAGCAGTCGGATCTTCCGCGCGTCGGGATGAAGCTCTGGGCTCACCAGCACACCTGCAACGATCTGGGAGGAGACGGGATCAGGGAACCCGGTACGGTCCCGCGGGGCAAGCAGGGAGCGACACGGCCCCCCATTCGCAGCCTGCGCCTGCCTGGGAAACGGGCACCCGGCAGGACGAAGCCGAGCCCGAAGGCTCGGCCGGATCATCGTTCAGGGACAGGCTTGCGGCGCGATCACTCCGCCGCGGTGGAAGCCGCGCCGGTCTGCACCGCCATCCGCTCGGCCAACCGCCGGTAGGTGGCAAGCGCCTGCCCGACGACCTGGTCCATGTTGTAGTAGCGGTAGGTGCCAAGCCGCCCGAGGAAGATCACGTCATCCCGCTGCAGGGCCAGGGCCTCGTACTTCTTGTAAAGGACCTGGTTCTCGGGGCGCGGGATCGGGTAGTACGGATCGCCCACCGCGCTCGGATACTCGTAGGTGATCGAGGTCTTATCGTGCACCTGCCCGGTGAGGTACTTGTATTCGGTGATCCGGGTATAGGGCACGTCCTCGGCAGGATAGTTGACCACCGCGACCTCCTGGAACCGCCGCTGGTCCAGCGTCTCGTGCCGGAACTGCAGGCTGCGATAGGGCAGCGGCCCGAAGCGGTGGTCGAAGAAGGCGTCGATCGGCCCGGTATAGATGGTGAGCGGTGCCAGATCGTTCGCCTTGAGATCGTGGTAGTCGGCCCCGAGCGCGAGGTCGATGTTGGGGTGGTCCAGCATCCGCTCGAACATCCGGGTGAAGCCGTCGCGCGGCATCGCCTGGAAGGTGTCGGTGAAGTACCGGTCGTCGAGCGAGGTCCGCGTCGGCACCCGGCTCGTCACCGACTTGTCGAGCTCGCTCGGGTCGAGGCCCCACTGCTTGCGGGTGTAGCCTTGGAAGAACGTCTCGTAGAGGTGACGGCCGACGGCGTTCACGACGACGTCGCGGCTGGTCCGGATGTCCTCCACCGGCTCGGCCTGCGCGGCGAGGAAGGCCGCCGCGTCCTCGTCGGACTGCAGGTTGAGATTGTAGAGGCCGTTCAGCGTCGTGCGGTTGATCGGCATGGGCAGGAGCTTGTCGCCCACCCGCGCCAGGACGCGGTGCTCGTAGGGCCGCCAGGCCGTGAAGCGGCTCAGGTAGCTGACCACCTGGTCGCTGTTGGTGTGGAAGATGTGCGGGCCGTACTGGTGGATCAGCACGCCGGCCTTGTCATGGAGGTCGTAGGCGTTGCCCGCGACGTGGCTGCGCTTGTCCACCACGAGGACCCGCTTGCCCGATCCCTCGGCCAGGCGCTCGGCCATGATGGCGCCCGCGAAGCCCGCGCCGGCGATGACCACGTCATAGGGACGCGAGCCTCCACGGCGGATTCCCGGCGCGGCAAAGCGGTCGGGCGAGCGGCGGGCCCGGCGCATCAGGACGGCGTCCTGCACGAAGCGGTCCATGCGCTTGAAGGTGGTGTCCCAGCTCAGGTCGGCGAGCATCCGGTCCACCTCGGGCCGCCAGACATCCGGCGTCTTCGAGAGGTCCATGGCCTCGTCGCAGGCACGGAGGAAAGCCTCGGGCGTATCCGCGACCTTCACGCCCTGAAGGGTGCCATAATGACGGACGACGTCGCGGATCGGAGTCGAGACCACGGGACGTCCGCCGGCCAGGTATTCCGGCGTCTTGGTCGGCGAGATGAAGCGCGTGGCCTCGTTGATGGCGAAGGGCATCAGCGCCACGTCCCAGCCCGACAGGTAGGCCGGCAGCTCCGCATAGTTCTTGCCGCCGAGGTAATGGATGTTCGGACGACGCGGCAGGTCAGCCTCGCCGATCTTCACGACCGGTCCCACCATCACGATGTGCCAGTCGGGACGGGAGGCCGCGACATGGTCGATCAGCCCGAGGTCGATCCGTTCATCGATCACCCCGTAGAAGCCGAGCCGCGGCCCGGGAATGGACGCCATGTCGCCCGGAACGGCCATGCCCCGGCGCGCCTGGGAGAAGTGCGCCCCGTCCACCGAGGACGGGAAGGGGTGGATGTTGTCGTGCTGGAGGCGCTTCGCCTCGTAGATGCTGTAGCCGCCCGTGAACACCACATCGGCGGCCTTGAGCAGCTGGGCCTCGCGCTCGCGCAGTTCGGGCGGAGCGAACTTGAAATGGGACAGCTCGTCCATGCAGTCATAGACGACGGCTTCCGCCGCCACGTGCGAGGCGATCGGCCACATCATGGGCGTGTAGAACCACAGCGTCGGCTTCGGGCTGCCCTGAAGCGCGAGCACGTCGTCCAGCATCTCCGCCTGGGCCCGCTCGGACCGTTCGGCCGACCAGCCGTGCGGGATCCGCGGCCGGATGGCCCGGACCTTGTCGTCGGTGAAGACGTGAACCTCGTAGTAGGGCTTGTCGTGGTCGGTCGGGATCATCTCCTCCCAGAAGATCACCCGGCGACCCTTGGCAAAGCGTCTCATCAGGTGCTGGGGACGCTGAATGACGAAATCCCAGCGCAGATGAGAGAAGCAAATCAGGAGGCCGGAGTTGTCATTCACGGGGAAAGGGGTCGCGTCCGGCATTGTCTCTCCTGGATCTGTTTTTGACTGATGTGGACTCGGCACTCGGGTAAGGCGGATCGGCTTGTCCCATGTGGCCGCGCCCCTGGCGCCCGAACCTCGGCGCGGGTGTTCAACGCAATCCGGTGCGGTTCTGGTTCCCGCTCTGGGTGAAAAACCTCGGCCGGGCGGCCCGGGGACAGGCGGGCTTCCGCCGGAACTCTGGCCATTTCGGGTCGTTAGAGGGCCACGTGGATGGTGCCGCCACGCACGGGCGGCCAACAAATGGGGACGGGACGTGGCGACTGAATTTCCTCCGGGCCTCGAGGCGGCGCGGCTCCTGGCTCTGCTGGAAGCATCGGGCCACCGGGCCCTGCTTCACGTCACCTCCGGGGAAAGCCGGGCCGAGGAGATCGCCGCATTCCTGGCCCGCGCCGCGCCCGGCACGCGGGCCGCGGCCTTCCTGCCCTGGGACGTGTTGCCCTATGACTGGGCGGCGCCATCGGCTCAGGCGATGGGACGCCGCATGGCCGTGCTGCGCCGCCTGGCGGACCCGCACGAGGCCCCCCGGATCGTCGTGACCACGCCCGCCGCCCTCCTGCAGCGGGTTCCGCCGGTCGGGAGCGCGCGCGGCTTCGCGGTGGAGGTGGGCCGGCCCCTGGACGAGTCCGCGCTGCGCCGCTTCTGCGAGACCGCGGGCTACCGCATCGACGAGCGGGTCGACGAGCCCGGCGAGGTGGCGTTCCGAGGCGAGGTCATCGACATCTACCTGGCGGCTTCGGAATGGCCCTACCGCATCGAGGTTGGCGACGAGGTGACCGCGATCCGCCGGTACGATCCTGCGACGCAGCTCTCGATCGGGGACGTGCGGGAACTGGCCGTCGACGCCGCGTCGGAATGGCCCGTCGATCCGGAGGCCGAGGAGGAGGACGAGCCCCGGCCCGAGCGCGGCCTGTCGGACGCCTTCCCTGCCCTGTCCACCCTGTTCGACCATATGCCCGGGGCACGGCTGACGCTGACGCCCGATGCGCTCCGGCTGCGGGACCAGAGCCTGTCGCAGATCGTCGACGCCTATGCGGAGCGGACGCGGGATGGCGGGGGCGGCCGGCACGTGCCGGACCCCGAGCGGCTTTACCTGACAGGCGAAGAGTGGGACCGCCTTGCGGCGGCGCCCGGGACGGTCATGCTGGATGGGACGGCGTTCGAGCCGGTGCCCGCCTTCGCCGAGGCCCGTCGCCCCCGGGTGGCCGTGGCCGACTTCCTCGCCCGTCAAACCGAGGCTGGACGCCGGGTACTCGTGACCGGATATGCGGGGCGCGACCGGGCCCGGCTCGGCCGGCGCCTGCGCGAGGCCACCGGCGAGGCGCCCGAGGTCGCGGAGGACTGGGACCAGGCCCTGGCCGCCGACCCCGGATCACCGATGGCGCTGGACGCCCCCTTGGACGAGGGCTTCGTGGACCTCGGCGCGGGCTTGGCCGTCATGACCGCACGCGACGTCCTGGGGAGCCGGGCCGGGGGAACGGCCGCGGCCGCCGTGGCAGCCCCCTGGACCGTCGAGGCGGCCGAGCTGCACAAGGGCGACCTGGTGGTCCACATGGATCATGGCGTGGCCCGGCTCGACGGCCTGGAGGCCATCGATGTGGAGGGCCTGGAGGGCGAGGCCATCCGCCTGGCCTATGCCGAGGGGCAGCACCTCCTCGTGCCGGCGACCGAGGCCGGCAAGATCTGGCGCTACGGCTCCGACGAGGGCGAGGTCGCTCTGGACCGGCTCAACACCGCGGGCTGGGAGAAGCGGCGCGCCAAGGTGGCCGAGGGCCTGGCCGAGACCGCCCGCGCCCTCATCGCCGCCGCCGCCGAACGGCAGGCCAGGGAAGCCCCCAAGCTCGCGCCCGACCGCGCGCCCTACGAACGGCTCGCCGCGCGGTTCGCCTTCGAGGAAACGCCGGACCAGGCCCGCGCGATCCGCGTCACCCTCGAGGACATGACGTCGGGGACGCCCATGAACAGGCTCGTCATCGGCGACGTGGGCTTCGGCAAGACCGAGGTGGCGATCCGCGCCGTCGCGGCCTGCATCTTCGCGGGCCGGCAGGCGGCCCTGCTCGCGCCGACGACCGTGCTCGCCCGGCAGCATGTCTCGAACCTGCGCCGGCGGTTCGACGGCCTCGGCATCGAGGTCGCCCAACTGTCGCGCCTCGTGAGTCCCGCCGAGGCCAGGCGCGTCAAGGCCGGGCTCGGTGATGGGAGCATCCGGCTCGTGGTGGGCACCCAGGCCATCCTGGCCAAGAGCGTGGCCTTCGCGGACCTGGGGCTGATGATCATCGACGAGGAGCAGCGCCTGGGCCTGCCGGACAAGGACAAGGCGCGCAGGCTGGTCGAGAATGGCCATCTGCTCAGCATGACCGCGACTCCCATCCCCCGGACCCTCCAGTCGGCGCTGGTGGGGCTTCAGGACCTGTCGGTGATCGCGACGCCTCCGGCCCGGAGGCGCCCCATCCGGACCCTGCTCACCGAGCGCACGGACGCCACGCTGCGGCACGCCCTCCTGCGGGAGCGACGGCGCGGCGGCCAGAGCTTCGTCGTCGTCCCGCGGGTCGAGGACATCGGGCCGGTGGCCGAAGACCTGCAACGGCTCCTGCCCCGGTTCCGCCTGCGCGTCGCCCACGGCCAGCTCCCGGCCAAGGAGATCGACGAGGTGATGGTCGGCTTTGCCGAGGGCGACGGAGACGTGCTCCTGGCCACCAGCATCATCGAATCCGGCCTCGACGTGCCGCGGGCGAACACGATGCTGGTCCTGCGCCCCGACCTGTTCGGGCTGGCGCAGCTTCACCAGCTTCGCGGCCGGGTGGGCCGGGGTGGAGCCCAGGCGTTCTGCCACCTGATGACCGAGGAGGGCGCCGAGCTGCCACCCGCGACGATGAAGCGGCTCGGCACGCTCCAGGCGCTGGATCGGCTCGGGGCCGGGATGGCGCTCAGCGCGCAGGATCTCGACCAGCGGGGCGGGGGCGAGCTCT
The DNA here is from genome assembly GCF_017916275.1 of Rubellimicrobium arenae. Taxonomy (GTDB): domain Bacteria; phylum Pseudomonadota; class Alphaproteobacteria; order Rhodobacterales; family Rhodobacteraceae; genus Rubellimicrobium; species Rubellimicrobium arenae. The sequence continues at coordinate 34,841 of NZ_JAFMST010000018.1, read as the reverse complement.
TCGGCGACCGCCAGACCGGGCATGTCCGGCTGATCGGGCTCGGCCTTTATCAGGAGTTGCTGGCCGACGCGATCCGCGCCGCCAAGGGCGAGCCGGCCCAGCACCGCGAGGTCGAGTTCCAGGCCGAAGCCACGGGCGCCCTGCCCTCCGACTACATCCCCGAGCCCGAGGTCCGCATCAACCTTTACCACCGGCTGGCCCGGACGCAGGCGGCGGGCGACGTGGACCGCCTGGCCGACGAGATCGCCGACCGCTTCGGGCCGCCCCCGCCCGCTGTGAAGGACCTCCTCCGGGCCGCCTCGATCCGCGCCTTGGCGCGGACCCTGGGCGTGACCCGCATCTCGGCCGGGCCAGCGGCCATCGCGCTCGATGTCGAGGCCGATGCGGCCGAGCGGCTGGCCGAGGCGACCGCCGGGGGCGATGGCGCCCTCGAGTGGGTCGATGGCCGTCTGGTCCTGCGCCGGAGCAGCGACACGGCGGAAGAGCGCATGGACCTCGTGCTTGATCTCCTCGAAGGGCTCGCCTGACCGATCCGCCGCCCGGGGCCTTGCGCTCGGGCCGGCGACCGGGTTCGGTGCCGCCAGCACAAGGGAGGCGAAGTTGGCGGGCGATCTGGTCCTGGGAATCGACGCGGGCACGACGGCGGTCAAGGCCGCCGTGTTCGACCCCAGGGGACGACGGCTCTTCGACTTTGCCGCGCCGATCCCGATGCGCCGCGCCCCGGGCGGCGTCGCGGAGCAGGACCCGCGGGTGTGGCTCGACCATGTCGCGACCGCGCTGGCCCGGGTGGCGTCCGAAGGGCTGCTGGCCGGGGTGGGCGCGCTCGGCCTCACGTCGCAGGTCAACACCCATGTCTTCGTGGACGCCCAGGGCAGGCCGCTCGCCCCGGCGATCACCTGGCAGGATGGCCGCGCCGCCACGGAGGCTGCCCTGCTCGATGCGGGCCCCAGCGCGGGCGACCGCCTCCGGTGGTGGGGCGCGCCCATGCCCATCGACGCCAGCCACGCCCTGTCGCGGATGTCCTGGATGGCACGGCACCGGCCCGACATCTGGGAGCGCACCTCGGCCGTGCTTCTTCCCAAGGACTTCCTTCTTCGGGCGCTGACAGGCCAGACCGTCAGCGACCCCATGTCCAACATCGGGCTCGTGGGACCCGACCTCGCCTACATCCCCGAGCTCCTCGCCCTCGTGCCCGGCGCGGCCGAGCGGCTGGCCCCGCTTCGCCCCTCCGCCGCCGTGGCCGGAGAGGCCGTCCTGGCGCCGGGCCTTCCTCCGGTCCCAGTGGCCGTCGGCATCATGGACGCCTGGGCCGGGTTCTACGGCGTGGGCCTGCGGGCCGATGGCGACGCGGCCTACCTGTCAGGCACGAGCGAGGTGATCGCGGGGGCTTCGGACAGGATGACGGGCGAGCCTGGGCTCCTCGTCTTTCCGCGCCATGAAGGGCTCCGGGTCCATGCGGGACCGACCCAGTCGGGCGGCGCCTCGGTCGCATGGTTCTGCGCCGCGACCGGGCAAAGCCCCGAGGCCATGAGCGCCGAGGTCGACGCCGCGGGCCAGGATCTTCGCACGCCCCTGTTCCTGCCCCACCTCGCGGGGGAGCGGGCGCCGCTCTGGGATGCTTCGGCGCGGGGGGCGTTCCTGGGCCTGGAGGCCGCGATGGGCCGGCCGGCGATGGCCCGGGCCGTGTTCGAGGGGGTGGCGCTGTCGGCGCGCCTCCTGACCGAGGCGCTGGAGCGTTCCACCGACCGGCGGGCCGAGGTCCTGCTGTGTGGCGGCGGCGGGTTCCGGTCGGAGACCTGGAACCGCATCCGCGCGGATGTGCTCGGACGGCCGCTCCGGCGCGCGGCGGTGGCGGATGCCGGCGTGCTGGGCGCGGCGGCGCTGGGCGCGGTCGCCGCCGGGCTTCAGCCGGACCTGCCGGCGGCGCTCGCGGATCTTGTCGCCTATGACAGGACCTACGAGCCCGATCCCCGGCAGGCGGCCCGCTACGACGATCTGTTCGCGCTCTACCGCCCGGCCTACGAGGCGTTGCGCCCGCTCAGCCGCGCCCTGGCGGGGCGCGCGTGACCTCTGGCGCTCGCCGCAGGCGCGGCTAGTCTGGCCCGCGACAGGAAGGCCCCGGCCGCAACGGGGCATGGGAAGAAGGGGAGTGACGGGATGGGCTTGAGGACGATGCTGGGCGCGGTGGCCGCGCTGGGCGTGCTCGCCGGGATGGCGGCGGCGCAGGACGCGGACCGGGTGGCGGTGATCACGCCTTACCTCGCGCAGCCCGGCACGCAGTTCTACCTCGACGGCTTCGAGGCCGAGGCCGAGGCGCGCGGCTGGGACGTCAATGTCGTGGACACGGCGGGCGACATCGCCGCCGTGATTTCGCGCATCGAGGACGCGGTGACCCAGCAGGTGGACGCCATCGTCATCAACGTCGATCCCGCGCAGGTCGAGGCGGGCCTCGTGCAGGCGCAGGCGGCCGGCATCCCGGTCATCGGCATGGATGCAGGGAGCCACGAGCTGCTCGCCACCAACGTGACCTCGAACGGCTACGCCATGGCCGCGGAAACGGCCGCCTATGTCGCCAACCGCATCGGCGGCAAGGGACGGGTCGTGCTGTTCACCTTCGACCCGTTCCCGCCCGTGCAGGTGCGGGGCGTCATCGCCGACGCGGTCTTCGGCAACTATCCCGACATCGAAATCATCGACCGCATCACCCCCGACGTCCAGGACGGCGGCATCGCCGACAGCCGCGCCAAGATGGAGGCAATCCTCGCCGCCAACCCCGATCCGGGCTCCATCGCTGCCGTCTGGGCCGCCTGGGACCAGCCCGCGCTTGGCGCGCTCCAGGCCATCGAAGCGGCGGGCCGCGGCGACGAGGGCATCGTGATCACCGGAATCGACGCGAACCCGCAGGCCCGCGAAGCCATCGCGCAGGGCGGCTCGTTCGAGGCGTCGGTCGCGCAGGACTTCGTCGGCATCGGCAAGGCGACCGCCGAGGCCGTGGCCCGCGTCATCGCGGGCGAGGAGATCCGCGAGCCGGTGACCTATGTCCCCACCCGGCTGATCACCGCGTCGAACGTCAACGAATGAAGGCCGCGGGGCGGGCACTCCCGCCCCCTTTCCCATCATGCTCCTTTCGATCCGGGGACTGGACAAGAGCTTTGGCGGCACCCCGGCGCTGTCGGACGTCGCGCTCGATCTCCGGGCGGGGGAAGTCCATGCGCTGATGGGCGAGAACGGCGCCGGCAAGTCCACGCTGATCCGCGTGCTGGCCGGCGTCTCGCCCGCGGACCGGATGGACGCGCGCCTGGACGGCGCCCCGCTCGTGCTCGGCTCCCCTGCGGATGCGGCGCGCGCCGGGTTCCGCTTCGTGCATCAGGAACTCAACATCGTTCCGACCCTGTCAGTGGCCGAGAATATCTTCCTCGGGCGTTCGCTGCCGCGTCGCCTGGGGGCGGCGGTGGACTGGCGGCGGTTGAACCGGATGGCCGGCGACGCGCTGGGCCGGTTCGGGCTGTCCCACATCGACCCGCGCCAGAAGGCCGGGCGGCTGGGGACCGGGGACCGGATGCTGATGCGTCTCGCCTCGATGCTCGTCTCCGGCGACACCGAGCCGCGCCTTTTCGTCATGGACGAGCCCACCGCCGCGCTGACCCACGCGGAATCGGAACGGTTGTTCGCCGTCATCCGCGACCTGCGCGCGCGCGGGGCGGCGATCCTGTACGTGTCCCACCGGCTCGACGAGGTGATGGCCCTGGCGGACCGGGTCACCGTCCTGCGGGACGGACGCCGGGTCCTGACCGCCGCCATGGCCGAAACCGGACGCGCGGGCATCATCCGCGCCATGACCGGCCGCGACGTGACCGAGGCCCACCCCCGCCGTGCCGCGCCCGCCCGCGCCGGGACGGTATGCCGGCTGGAGGACGTCTCGGCGGGCCGCCTGTCCGGCCTGTCCTTCGAGCTTGGCACGGGCGAGATCCTGGGCGTGGCCGGGCTGGAGAACGCCGGCCAGTCGGACCTCCTGCATCTCCTCCTGGGCGATGGGGGGCGGATCTCGGGCCGGGCCGAGGTTGCGGACGCCGCCCTGCCCCGCTCGCCGTCGCAGGCCTGGGGACGTGGCGTGGCCTTCGTGCCCCGCGAACGGCGGCGCGAGGGGCTGATGTTGGGCCGGTCCATCGTCGCGAACACCGTCCTGCCCCATCTCGGGCGGCTGTCGGTCCTGGGTCTGGCCCGGAAACGCCTGGAGACGGACGAGTCGCGCCGGCTCGCGCAGGCCCTGCGCCTGCGGCACCGCACGCTGGCGCAGCCCGTCCGGGAGCTGTCCGGCGGCAACCAGCAGAAGGTGGTCCTGGCGCGCGCGACGCTGGACGCCCCCAAGCTCCTGCTCCTCGACGAGCCCACGCGCGGCGTCGACGTCGGCGCACGCGAGGACATCTACGCCACCATCCGGTCGCTGGCGGCCCAGGGCACCGGCATCCTGCTGGCCTCCACCGACCTGCCCGAGCTGATCGGCCTTTCGGACCGCATCCTGATCCTGCGGGACGGACGGCAGGTCGGACTTGTCGCGACGCAGGGCCTCGATCCGGAGGGGCTCCTGTCACTGATCTACGGGGAGGCGCGGGGCGCGCACGAATGATCCATCTCAGACGCTATGCCACGCTGGTCGGCTTCGGCCTGATCCTTCTCGCCTTTGCCCTCGCGCTGCCGGATACCTTCCTGACGGCGCAGAACCTCATCAACATCTCCCAGCAGGTGTCGATGCTGGCCGTCGTCGCCTTTGCGATGACCGTGGTGATGGCCATGGGCGATTTCGACCTGTCGGTCGGAGCGATGGCCTCCCTCGCGGGCGTCGTCGCGGCCAGCCTGTTCGCGGCGGGTTTTTCCTTGCCGGCGGGCCTGCTGGCGGGCCTCGGGACGGGGCTCCTGGGCGGGCTGTTCAATGGCCTTCTGGTGGCGCGGCTGGGGATCCTGCCCTTCGTGGCGACCTTGGGCACCCTGACCATGTTCTCCGGCGCGGCCTTCATGGTCAGCGACGGGCGCACGATCTTCGGCGACGACATCCCCGAGGCGTTCGGGGCCTTCGCCCGTGGCGGCCTGCCAGTCGGCGGCCTCGTCCTGCCTTCGCTGAGCCTCCTGGCCCTGGCCGCGCTGCTGATCGTCTGGGTCCTGCTCGAACACACCAGCTACGGCCGCCGCCTTTACGCCATCGGCGGCAACATGGAGGCGGCGCGGCTGGCCGGCGTTCCCGTGCGCCGCCTTCGCGCCTCGGCCTTCGCCGTCACGGGCCTCGGGGCCGCCGTGGCCGGGCTGATGTACGCGAGCCGCGTCGCCTCGGCCAATCCGACGCAGGGCGACGGGCTGATGCTGAACGCCATCGCCGCCGTGTTCCTCGGCATGACCATGAGCGAGGAATCCGAGCCCCGGGCGCTGGCGACGCTGGCGGGGGTGCTGATGCTGGCGGTGCTCGACAACGGGCTGACGCAGCTTGCCGTGGACAGCTACCTGCGCCAGTTCCTCGTGGGCGCGATCATCCTGGCGGCGGTCGCCTCCTCGCGCATCGGGCTCAGCAAGGGCTGAGGGGCCGGAACAACGGCCTGCCCCGGCGGTTTGGCTCCCGCAGCGCGGAGGCCCCCATGTTCGACCTGACCGACAAGATCGCCATCGTGACCGGATCGGACTCCGGGATCGGCCAGGCCATCGCCGTGGAGTTCGCCAAGGCCGGCGCCGACGTGACGGTGACCTTCCACAGCGACCCGCAGGGTGCCGAGGAAACGGCACGCCAGGTGCATGCGGCCGGGCGGCGGGCGCTGGTGCAGCAGCTCGACGTCATGGACGAAGCCGCGGTGGCGACCCTCTTCGACAACACCCTGCGCGAGTTGGGCCTGCCCGACATCCTGGTCAACAACGCGGGCACGGGGGGCGACTCGGACGTTCAGGGCATGAGCACCGAAACCTGGGACCGCGTGATCCGCACGGACCTTTACGGCCCCTTCTTCTGCTGCCGGACCTTCATCCAGCACCGCCGACGGGTGGAGGCGGGCGGGGGCAAGATCATCAACGTCTCCTCGGTCCACGAAGCCATTCCCACGCCCGGAGGGGCGGCCTATGGCGCGGCCAAGGGCGGCCTGCTGACCTTCACACGCTCTTTGTCCCTCGAGGTGGCGCCCCTACGGATCAACGTGAACGCCATCGCGCCGGGCCTCATCCGGACCCCGATGACGCATGAGCGCACGAGCGATCCCGAAGCCATGAAGGACGAATTGCCCCGCATTCCCTGGAATCGCCCCGGCGAGCCCTGGGAGGTGGCGCGGCTCGCGCTCTACCTCGCCTCGCCGGACGCCGACTACGTCACCGGGCAAAGCTTCACGATCGACGGCGGGCTGGAGATGAACTGGGGCCAGGGGGCCTGACCGACCGGCTTTGCCCCATCCTATCGGTGAAAGGACCACGGCCATGACCCAGACCCCGGATCCTGTCCTCGCACGGGAGCTGCCCCGGATGATCGCCGCCGCCGCCGAACCCCTGCCCGATCCGTCCGACCCGGCCTTCGGCGCGGCCTTCGACCGCTACGGCGACCGCAGGGTGGTGCTGCTGGGCGAGGCGAGCCATGGCACCTCGGAGTTCTACCGCGCCCGCGCCGCCATCACCCGCCACCTGATCGAGCATCACGGCGTCACCGCCGTCGCGGTGGAGGCCGACTGGCCCGACGCCGCCGTCCTTGACGCCTATGTGCGCCACCGTCCGCGCCGCGACGGGGCCGAGCCGCCGTTCCAGCGATTCCCGACCTGGATGTGGCGCAACACCGATGTCATGGCCTTCGTCGAATGGCTGCGCGCCTGGAACGCCGGCAAGCCGCCCGAGCGGCAGGCGGGGTTCTTCGGGCTCGACATGTACAACATGGGCGGGTCGATCTCCGCCGTCCTCACCTACCTCGACGAGGTGGACCCGGAGGCGGCGGGCGTGGCGCGCGAACGCTACGGCTGCCTGCATCCCTGGCAGGAGGAGCCTGCCCGCTATGGCCGCGCCGTGCTGACCGAAGGCTACCGGCGCTGCGAGAAGGCCGTCACGCAGCAATGGCGCGACCTGCTGGAAAAGCGCCTGTCCTATGCCGCCGAGGACGGGATGGGGTTCCTCGACGCGGAGCGGAACGCCCGCCTCGTGGCGTCCGCCGAGCGCTACTACCGGATCATGTACTACGGCGACGAGGAGTCCTGGAACCTCCGCGACACCCACATGTTCGAGACGCTGCAAAGCATCCTCGAGGCGCAGGGGCCCGACGCCAAGGCGGTGGTCTGGGCGCACAACTCCCATATCGGGGACGCGCGCCATACCGACATGGGCCAGCGGCGGGGCGAGCTGAACATCGGCCAGCTTTGCCGCGAATGGTGGGGCGATCAGGCGGCGCTGGTGGGCTTCGGCACCCACACCGGCACCGTCGCCGCCGCGACCGACTGGGACGGCGACATGGAGGTGAAGCGGGTCCGCCCCTCGCGCGCCGACAGCTACGAGGGGCTGAGCCACGAGTCCGGCGTGCCGCGCTTCCTCCTCGACCTCCGGCGCGACCCGGATCTGGCCGCCGCATTGGGCGAGCCCCGGCGGGAACGCTTCATCGGCGTGATCTACCGGCCCGAGTCCGAGCTCGCGAGCCATTACGCCCGCTGCACCCTGCCCCTCCAGTTCGACGCCTGGGTCTGGTTCGACGAAACGACCGCCGTCACGCCGCTGGGGCCCGAGCATCACCCCGAGCACGGCGCAGAGGGCGTGCCCGACACCTACCCCTTCGGGCTCTGACTCCCGCTTTGTTTCCTCGGGCTCCGCCCCCCTTGCCTCGCCCGTTCAGGGCGCCATGATCCGACGCCATGCGCGCCTTCATTGCCATCGACATGCCCGACCCGGTCCGGACCGCCCTGGAAAACCTGCAGGAGCGGATCCCCCTGGGGAAGCTCACCGATCCGGACCAGATGCACCTGACGCTCGCCTTTCTGGGCGAGCAGCCCGACGACATGATCCAGGCCGCCCATGAGGCGCTGGAGGGCATTCGGTTCCCGGCCTTCGACCTGCAACTGCAGGGTCTTGGTACCTTCGGCAACCGGGAGCCCACCGTCCTTTGGGCCGGGGTCAAGGACCCGACGCAGGTCAAGGCGCTGCATGACAAGGTGCTGCCGGCGCTGCACGGGGCCGGACTGTCCCTCGAACGCAGGCGCCTCCGGCCGCACGTCACCCTCGCCCGCTTCGATCGCTCGGGCCCGCCCGAGCACGAGAAGCTCGCGCGGTTCCTGTCGAGGTGGGACAGCTTCCCGTCCCCGGCCTTCCGGGTGGAAGGCTTCGGCCTCTGGCGATCGACGCTGCGTCCGTCGGGCGCCATCCACGACGAACTGGCCTACTATCCGCTGGACTAGGCCAGGCGGTCAGCCGGCCTGCGCGATCCGGCGACCTTCGGCCAGCTCGTCGCGGAAATGGGCGATGGTCCTGCGGAGCCCTTCGTGCAGGTCCACCGTCGGAGCCCATCCCAGCTCGGTTCGGGCCCGCGTGATGTCGGGACGGCGCTGGCGGGGGTCGTCCTGCGGCATGGGCTCCTGCACGAGACGCGACGAAGCCCCCGTCATCGCCAGCACGATGTCGGCCAGCTCGCGGACCGTGAACTCGCCCGGATTGCCGAGGTTGACCGGCCCCCTCGCATCCGAGGCCATCAGCCGGACGAGCCCCTCGACAAGGTCATCCACGTAACAGAAAGACCGCGTCTGCCGGCCCTCCCCGTAGATCGTGATCGGCTCCTCCTCGAGAGCCTGCCGCACGAAATTGGACACCACCCGGCCGTCCTCGGGGCTCATGCGGGGGCCGTATGTGTTGAAGATGCGGGCGATCCGCACCTCGACGCCCAGCCGCTCGTATTCGAAGAACAGCGTCTCGGCCGCCCGCTTGCCTTCGTCGTAGCAGGCCCGCGGACCCCAGGTGTTCACCGCGCCGCGGTAGCTTTCCGACTGAAGGGCCACCTCGGGATCGCCGTACACCTCGGAGGTCGAGGCTTGCAGGATCCGGGCGTTCTTCTCGCGCGCCAGCTCCAGCAGGTTGATGCTGCCCTGGATGCAGGTGCGGAAGGTATGCACCGGATCGCGCTGGTACTGCGGGGGCGACGCCGCGCAGGCCAGGTTCCAGATCTCGTCCAGGCGCCCGTCGACGTTGACAGGTTGCACGATGTCCTGGCGCAGGAGCGAGAACCTGGGCTCGTGCATCAGGTGCGCGATGTTGGACAGCCGTCCGGTCTGAAGATTGTCGAGGCAGATCACCTCATGTCCGGCCCGGACGAAACGCTCGGCCAAATGCGAGCCCACGAAACCCGCACCTCCCGCCAAAAGGATGCGACGGGACGATATTTCGCGCTCGGGTTGATTTCTTGGGGGCATTCGGCACCTCTATTTGGGCGCGGGACGCGCAATTAGAATGGTTGCCGTGGCTTCTGATCTCACCCGCGGATCCGAACGCATGCGCTCATTGGGCCTTGCACGGCAGGTTCATCTACAAACCTAGCGCGACGCGCTCCGCGTCAAGTTCTTGATGTGCGAAGGCAATGTGGCCAAAGAGCCACGCCTCCTGCAGGATCACCTGCGCCACGGCGCGTCCGTGCCGCCGGCCACGTTCACAGGGCCGATCGGGATCGGGCTCAATTTCGTCGGGGCTTCCAGATCGGAATGGCCGAACGGCACGGCATTTCCATCCGGGCATTCGAGCAATTTACGGCCCGGCATCCCGGCAGGCCGCAAAACGAACGGCCTGCCCGCACTGGTCCGGATCCCGGATTTCAGGAACAGACGATATAGGCCTTCACGAACCCATCCGGCTTGTCGCGCGTGGCATCGAGCGCCTCGTTCAGCCGCTCGAGGGGGAAGCGATGCGTCACGAGGGGACCGGGGTCCAGCCGGCCCGAGGCGACGGCCTCCACGGCCTGGCGCAGCCCGGCCACATAACGGGCCGGATCGCGCTCGTGGGCGTTGATCACGTCGATGCCGCGCCAGTTCCAGTTCTGCATGTTCACCTGGCGCGGTCCGTCCTGGTGATACCCCGCGATCACCAGCCGCCCGCCCTCGGCCACGATCTCGCCCGCGAGGTCGAGCGGCCATTGCTTGCCTACGGCCTCGATCACCACGTCGCAGAACCGGCCTCCGGTCAATCGGCGGACGTCCTCGATGATGGCCCAATGGTCGTTCATGGGGACGGCATGGGCGGCCCCCATCTCCCGGGCCAGGGCAAGCGAGCTTTCCCGGCGGGAGATGGCGATGACCTCGGCCCCGGCCTGCGAGGCCAACCGGACCAGCGCCGCGCCGATGAAGCCGATGCCGATGATGGCGACCTTCTGGCCGGCCTCGATGCCGCAGCGACGGAAGATGTTGATGGCGCAGCCGAAGGCCTCGCCTGGGAAGGGCTTGCCATCGAGCTCGGGTGGCAGCGGCACCACCTGTCCGGCGTCCACGACATCGTGCGAGGCGTAGCCGTGCTGGCCCAGAAGGGCGACCCGCTGCCCGACCGCAAGACCTTCGACGCCTTCGCCCAAGGCGTCGACGACACCCCAGCCTTCGTGCCCCAGGCCACCAGGCTCGGTCGGGAACTGCATCCACTCGGGTCCTGCCCAGGGCTCGAGATTGGATGCGCAGACACCGCACCCCTCAAGGCGCACGCGAACCTGTCCCGGCCCAGGCTCGGGCAGCGGAAGCGACACCACTTCGATCCGGCCCGGGCCGGTGACCCGAGCGGCGCGCAGGACCGTTCCCTCCGTCATACGACGACCCCCACACGCCGCAGGACGGGCGGGATGGCGGGGAAGCTGCAACACATGACGTCATCCTTTCATGCGACGGGCAGCGGGCGCCACAATAGGACATAACCTCGGCCCGGCCCTCCGCGTTCCAGCGTAGGACGCGACGGACGCGGCGCAAGAGGCGGGCGGGCGACGCCCCGGATGACCCAAAGACAGGAGAGAATTGGCGGAAACACGCCTGTCCGCCGCGTTCCTCACATCTTCGGGAACCTTTGTAGATCATGCACGTTGGCGGACCGCTGGCGCCAATTCAGGACGCGCAGGGGGACTGATGACGAAAGTACTGATCACCGGCGGATGCGGCTTCATCGGGCGGCACGTCGCCGAGGAGCTGCTGGCGCATGGCTACGAGGTGCGCCTTTACGACGCCATGATCGATCAGGTGCACGGCGTGGCCGAAGCCGCCATCCCCGACGGGGCCGAGGTGGTCCGGGGCGACGTCCGTGACGCGGACCGGCTTGGTCCCGCGCTGAAGGGCTGCGACGGGGTGATCCACCTCGCCGCCGAGGTCGGCGTCGGGCAATCGATGTACGAGATCGCGCGCTACGTCGGCGCGAACGACTTGGGCACGGCGGTCCTGCTGGAGGCGATGCTCGCCAATCCGGTCGGGCGCATCGTCGTGGCCTCGTCCATGAGCGTCTATGGCGAAGGCTATTATGCCATGCCGGACGGCACCCTGCTGGAGACGATCCGACGCAAGCCCGCCGACATCCGGGCCGGCCAGTGGAACCCGACGGGTCCGGGCGGCGAGGCGCTCACGCCGCGACCCACGGACGAACGCAAGCGCGTGGACCTCGCCTCGATCTACGCCCTGACCAAGTACGCCCAGGAGCGGGAAGTCCTCATCTTCGGCGAAGCCTACGACGTGCCGGCGGTGGCGCTGCGGCTGTTCAACGTCTTCGGCGCGGGCCAGGCGCTGTCCAACCCCTACACGGGCGTCCTGGCCAACTTCGCCTCGCGGCTCGCCTCGGGCGAGCGGCCCACCATTTTCGAGGACGGGGAGCAGAAGCGCGACTTCGTCCATGTCCGCGACGTCGCCCGCGCCTTCCGTCTCGCCTATGAGAGCGACCGCGCGGCAGGCGAGCTGTTCAACATCGGCTCCGGGCAAGCCTACACGGTGTCGGGCGTGGCGCGGCTCCTGGCGGGCGCCATGGATCTGCCGCACCTCGGGCCCGAGATCCTGGGCAAGAGCCGGTCCGGCGACATCCGCAACTGCTTCTCGGACATCACCAAGGCGCGCGAGCTCCTGGGCTTCGAGCCGCAGCACCGCCTTGAGGATTCGCTCGACGAGTTCGTCGAATGGGTCCGGGGCGAGGTCGTCGTGGACCGCGGTGCCGAGATGCGCACCCAGCTCGAGGCACGGAGGCTGGTCTCTTGAGCGGGCCTGTCCTCATCACCGGGGGCTCGGGCTTCATCGGCTCCAACATCGCGGACAGCTTCCTCAGGGATGGCCGGGAGGTCATCGTCTTCGACAACCTGAGCCGCCCGGGGGTCGAGCAGAACCTCCAATGGCTCCAGGCCCGGCATGGCGCGCGCGTCCGGCCGATGCGTGCCGACCTCCGGGACTCCACGGCGCTGCGCGAGGCGGTGCGGGACGCCTCGGAGGTGGTGCACCTGGCCGCGCAGACGGCGGTGACCACGAGCCTCGTTGACCCGATCGACGACTTCGAGGTGAACGCCCGCGGCACGATCAACCTGCTCGAGGCGGTCCGAGCCACCGGCCGGCGCATTCCGGTCATCTTCGCCTCGACCAACAAGGTCTACGGCTGCCTCGAGGATCTCGAGATGGCCGAGGCCGCCGACCGCTACGTTCCGGCGGACGAGGATGTCCGCGCCAAGGGCATCGGCGAGGGCCAGCCGCTCGACTTCCATACGCCCTATGGCTGCTCCAAGGGGGTCGCGGACCAGTACGTGCTCGATTACGCGCGATCCTATGGGCTTCCCGCCGCCGTGCTGCGGATGAGCTGCATCTACGGCCCGCGCCAGTTCGGCACCGAGGACCAGGGCTGGGTCGCGCATTTCCTGATCCGCGCCCTCGAGGGAACGCCGATCTCGATCTACGGCGACGGCAAGCAGGTGCGCGACATCCTGCATGTCTCGGATGCCGTGGCGGCCTACCGCGCGGTGCTGGCGGACATCGACCGCCTCGCCGGACGGGCGTTCAACCTCGGCGGCGGACCGATGAACGCGGTGAGCCTGGTCGTGGTCCTGCGGGAGATCGAGCGGCTGGTCGATCGGCGACTGCCGATCAGCCATGGCGAATGGCGGCAGGGCGATCAGCATTACTTCGTCGCCGATACCACGCGGCTGTCCGCCGAGACGGGCTGGCAGGCCCGGATGGGCTGGCGCGACGGACTGGCGGACCTGGCAGCATGGCTCAGGGCGAACCGCAAGATCCCTGCCCTGCCCGAGCGCATCCGGGCATGACGGGGCGGCTCACGCTGCTCATGACCCTGGACGCGGTGGGCGGCGTCTGGCGCTACGCGATGGACCTGGCCTCGACGCTGCGCGCGCACGGGGTCGAGACGGTGTTCCTGGGCTTCGGCCCCGCGCCATCCCCCGCGCAGGCCGCCGAGGCGCAGGCCATCGGGACGCTGGACTGGGCCGGCGCGCCCCTCGATTGGCTCGTGTCGTCCCCCTCGGACCTTGCGGCGGTGCCCGGCCTGATCGACGATGCGGCCCGGCGCCATGGAGCCGACCTGATCCACCTCAACCTTCCCAGCCAGGCCGCCGGCCTGGAGACCGAGCGTCCCGTGGTTGCCGTCTCGCATTCCTGCGTCACCACCTGGTTCCGCGCCGTCCGGGGCAGCGGCCTGCCAGCCGGCTGGGAATGGCATGGCACTCTCAACGGCAGCGGGCTGGGTCGGGCGGATGTTGTGGTGGCGCCGTCGCGGTCGCACGCCGCTGCGCTGACCGCCTGCTACGGGCCGGTCCGGACGCTGCGGGTGGTTCACAACGCGACCTCGGCTCCGGTCGGGCGCACCATCGGCCAGCCCTTCGTCATCGCCTCCGGCCGGTGGTGGGATGAAGGCAAGAACGGCGCGACGCTCGATGCGGCGGCCGAGAACGCGAACTGGCCCGTGCGGCTGCTGGGCCCGACCCGGGGGGCGAACGGAGCCGCGTTCACGCCCAGCCACGCCACCGCCGAGGGCGAGCTGCCGCACGCCGCGGCCGTCGCCCTGATGCAGGACGCCGGGATCTTCGTCTCGCCCTCGGTCTACGAGCCGTTCGGGCTGGCGGTGGCCGAGGCGGCGCGCATGGGCCTTCCGCTGGTCCTGTCGGACATTCCAACCTTCCGCGAGCTTTGGTCGGATGCCGCGCTCTTCTTTCCGCCGCGCGATGCCGAAGCCCTGACCGCGCTCCTGGACGAGCTGGCCTGCGACCCCGGCGAGAGACGCCGGCTGGGCGAGGTCGCTCAGATCCGGTCCCGGCACTTCACGCCCGAGGCCCAGGGTCAGGCCATGCTGTCGCTCTATACGGACCTCGTCCGCCAACCGCTCCCCGCGAGGTGAGATGCGCTTTCTCTTCTACACACATTCGCTGATCTCGGACTGGAACCACGGCAACGCGCATTTCCTGCGCGGCGTGATGCGCGACCTGAACCGCCGGGGGCACCAGACGCTGGCGCTCGAGCCGGCGGGCGCCTGGAGCCGCGAGAACCTCCTCGCGGACGGCGGTCCCGAAGCGGTCGCGGCCTTCCACCGCGACTTTCCGGGCCTGTCCACCACGATCTATGACGCGGATTTCGACCACGAGGCCGCGCTGGACGCCGCCGACGTGGTGATCGTCCACGAATGGAGCGAGCCCACGCTGGTCGCCCGCATCGGCGCGGCCCGCAAGCGCGGCGGGCGCTTCACGCTCCTGTTCCACGACACCCATCACCGCGCCGTCAGCGCGGAGGGCGAGATCGGAGCGATGGACCTGTCCGGCTACGACGGCGTCCTCGCCTTTGGGCAGGCCCTGCGGGAGCGGTATCTGAAGGCGGGCTGGGGCCGTCAGGTCTTTTCCTGGCACGAGGCCGCTGACGACGCGCTCTTCCACCCCCTGCCCGGGGAGCCCGAGGAGGGCGACCTGATCTGGATCGGCAACTGGGGCGACGACGAGCGCAGCGCCGAACTGTCCGAGTTCCTGATCGAGCCCGCCCGCGACCTGCGACTGCGTGCCACCGTGCGCGGCGTCCGCTATCCGCAGGAGGCGCTGGACCGGCTCTCCGACGCCGGGATCGCCTATGGCGGCTGGATTCCCAATGCCGAGGTGCCGCGTGCTTTTGCCCGCCACCGCGTGACCGTCCACGTCCCCCGGCGGCCTTACGTCGAGCAGCTGCCCGGCATTCCGACGATCCGCCCCTTCGAGGCGCTGGCCTGCGGCATCCCGCTTGTCAGCGCGCCCTGGGACGACGCCGAAGGGCTGTTCCGCCCCGGCGATTTCCTCTGGGCCCGGGACGGCGAGGAGATGCGGGCGCATCTGCGCACCCTCGTCAACGACCCCGCCGCCCGGGCCGAGCAGGCGCGGCGCGGACTTGAGACCATCCAGGCCCGCCACACCTGCCGCCACCGCGTGGACGAGCTGCTGTCCGTCCTCGACCAGCTCCGCGCGCCTGCAAGGAAGACCGCATGACCAAGACCATCGCCTTCTATGGATCGAGCCTCCTTTCCGCATACTGGAACGGGGCGGCGACCTATTACCGGGGCATCATCCGGGCGCTGCACAAGCGGGGCTACCAGACGACCTTCTACGAGCCCGATGTCTACGACCGGCAGAAGAACCGCGACATCGACCCGCCCGACTGGGCCCGCGTCGTGGTCTACGATGGCACGGTCGAGGCTCTCAGGAAGGTGGCGGCCGAGGCCGTCAACTACGACATCGTCGTCAAGGCCTCGGGCGTCGGCTTCGAGGATGACCTGATCCTGTCCGAGGTGATGACGGCGGCCCGGCCCGGCGCCCTGCGGATCTTCTGGGACGTGGACGCCCCGGCGACGCTGGCCGAGATGCGGGGCGCGCCCGACCATGCGCTGCGCCGATGGCTTCCGGACCTCGACATGGTGCTGACCTACGGCGGCGGCGACCCGGTGGTCGCGGCCTACAAGGGCTTCGGGGCGCGCGACTGCGTGCCGGTCTACAACGCGCTCGACCCCGAGACGCACCACCCGGTCCAGCCCGAGCCACGGTTCGAATGCGACCTGGCCTTCCTGGGCAATCGCCTTCCCGACCGGGACGCGCGCGTGGCCGAGTTCTTCACGCGGGCGGCGGGGCTCCTTCCCGACCAGAGGTTCATCCTGGGCGGCAACGGCTGGCATGATGTCTGGATGCCCGACAATGTCCGCAAGCTGGGCCATGTTCCGACCGCCGACCACAACGCGCTGAACTGCACGCCGCGCATGGTCCTCAATGTCGCCCGCGACAGCATGGCGGTGAACGGCTTTTCCCCCGCCACGCGCGTCTTCGAGGCGGCGGGCGCGGGCGCCTGCCTCGTCACCGACGCCTGGGAGGGGATCGAGCTGTTCCTCGCCCCGGGCGAGGAGGTCCTGGTCGCCCGTGACGGGGCCGACGTGGCCGAGGCTGTCCGCACGGTCACGCCCGAGCAGGCCCGGCGGGTCGGTCAGGCGGCCCTTCGCCGAGTGCTCGCCCACCACACCTACGACCAGCGGGCGGCGCAGGCGGACGAGCTGTTCCGGCTTCACGCCGGACGGATGGAGGCCGCCCAGTGACCCGCCCGCTCGACATCGTCATCCTGGGGCTGACGCTTTCCTCGTCCTGGGGGAACGGTCATGCCACCACGTTCCGGGCGCTGATCCGGGGGTTGGACGCCGAAGGCCATCGCGTCCTGTTCCTGGAACGCGACATGCCCTGGTATGCCTCGCAGCGCGACCTGCCCCAGCCTGACTTCTGCGAGTTCGCGCTCTATGACGACCTGGACGCCATGCTGGCCCGTTACGGGAACCGGCTTCGGGCCGCGGATGCCGTCATCGTCGGCTCCTACGTTCCCGAAGGGGTCCGGCTGATCGACCAGCTGGCCGCCATAGGGCTCAAGCAGCTCTGCTTCTACGACATCGACACGCCGGTCACGCTGGCCGCCCTGGACGAAGGGCGGGAGGATTATGTCGCGACCCGGCAGGTGCTCCTGTTCGACACGTATTTCTCCTTCTCGGGCGGCGAGGTCCTGGACCATCTGGAGCTTGTGCGGGGCGCGCGGCGGGCCGAGGCGCTCTACTGCTCGGTGGACCCAACAGCCTATCCCCCGGATCCCCAGGCCGCCAAGCAGTGGGACCTGGGCTACCTGGGCACCTACAGCGACGACCGGCAGCCCACGCTGGAGGAACTGCTCCTCGAACCGGCGCGGCGTCGGCCCGACCTGCGCTTCGTCGTCGCCGGCCCGCAGTACCCGGACCATATCGACTGGCCCGCGAACGTGGAGCGGATCGAGCACCTGCCCCCCGCCGACCACGCGGCCTTCTACAACGCCCAGCGGTTCACGCTGAACGTGACGCGGGCCGCGATGCGCCGGATGGGCTGGTCGCCCTCGGTCCGCCTGTTCGAGGCCGCGGCCTGCGGGACCCCGATCATCTCGGATGACTGGCGCGGCCTGACGGACCTCCTGCCCGCCGGGGACGCCATCATCATCGCCCAAGGGACCGACGACGTCCTTCGCGCCCTCGACCTGCCCGAGCCGCGACGCCTTGGGATCGGGGCGGCCGGCCGGAACCGCGTCCTGTCCGGCCACACCGGGCGGGCCCGGGCGCGGGAGCTGGCACGCGCGCTCCGCACCAGGGTCGAAGCGGTCGCGGCGACGGGGACCTGAACCTCCGGCCCGGCGCCCTGGATGTCGTCCACCATGATCGAACTGCTCCGGGACCTCTACGAAGGCCAGACCGAACGGGGGCAGCGGTTCCGCGCCTGGCTCCTGGCCTTCGACATTCTCACGCTCGTCTTCATCGTGGGCACGTCCTTCACGGAACGTGGCCCGGCCATCGAGGCGATTGACGTCCTTCTCGGGATCCTCATCCTGCTCGATCTCCTGGCCCGGTTCGCCATAAGCCGGCATCGGGGGCGCGAGCTCCTCCGGCTCAGCACATGGACGGACGTGGTCGCGATCGTGTCCTTCCTTGCGCCACTGACGGGAGAGGCGGCGGGCTTCCTGCGGGTCCTGCGGACCTTGCGCATCCTCCACACCTACACGGTCCTGAACGACATCAAGGATCCCGGCCACCCGATCAGCCGGAACGAGGAGGTCATCCTCGCCATCGCCAACCTGGGGGTGTTCGTCTTCGTGATGACGGCCATCGTCTACGAGACGCAGCACTGGACCAACCCGGACATTTCCAACTACGCCGATGCCCTCTACTTCACGGTCACCGCGCTGACGACGACGGGCTTCGGGGATATCACCCTGCCGGGGACCCTGGGCCGGATGCTCACCGTCCTCATCATGATCTTCGGGGTGACGCTGTTCCTGCGCCTGGCCCAGGTTCTGTTCCGCCCGAACAAGGTCCGCTTCGCCTGCCCGACCTGCGGCCTCCTGCGGCACGACCCGGATGCCGTTCACTGCAAGGCCTGCGGAACCCTGCTCAACATCCCCAACGAAGGGACGGACTGAACCCGCCCCTACGCGCCCAGGCCCCGCGACAGCCCGAAGGCCACGAGCAGCCCCAGCACCACGAACAGCCCGGCGAGCCCGCCCTCGCCCTCCACCGCCTCCGGAATCATGGTGTCGGCAATCATCGTGAGCAGCGCGCCCGCCGCCACCGCGCTTACCAGCGCCAGGAGCTCCGGAGAGGAGTCTCCCATCAAGGCCGCCCCGCCAGCCGCGGCAAGGCCCGAGGCGAGCGCGATCCCGCTCCACAGCCCGAAGACATAGGTTTTGCTGCGGCCGGCCTTCCGCATGCCCACGGCGCTCGACAGGCCTTCGGGAAGGTTGGACAGGAAGATCGCGGCCAGCACGGCCAGGCTGATGCCTCCGCCGCTCAGGAGGCCGACCCCCAGCACCACGGATTCGGGGATGCCGTCGAGCAGGGAGCCCACGGCGATGGCCAGCCCTCCCCCTTCGCTCGCATCGGCCTGCTGCCCGCCGGATCTCTTCCGGTGCCGTCCGGCCTGCGAGAGCGCCCCCTGGGACACCAGCCAGTTCGCCGCCGTATAGGCCAGAGAGCCTGCAAGCGCCCCGATCGCGATGGGGCGGAAGCTCGCCAGTTCGTAGCCCTCCAGGATCAGATCATAGGCCACCGCCGAGACCAGAACCCCGCATCCGAAAGCCATGATGCTGGCCGTGACCCGCCTGGGCAGGGTGACCAGGTAGGCCAGCGCGGCCCCGACCACGAGGGCCGACCCGCCCAGCAACCCCCAAAGCCCTGCCTGTGCCCAGATCGGCATGCCTGTGCTCCACCCTTTGGCCGTCCCGGGGACATGACCCTGACCCAGAACGGGACCTCGCGGTCGTTCCTGCCCCCTGCCCCGGCCATTTCGCCGGGCGGGCCTCCAGCCAACGGCGGCACGCCTTCCTTGTTCCTGCCCCCTTCGGGACGGGTTGGTCGGGGTGGCGCCAGCGGTCCCGGGCAGAGCCCTGTCGGGTGTGGGATTCCCGCCCGGAGAAGCCTCCGCCGTGCACAGCGGGGGGCGGTTCTGACGGGCCGCTCACGGCGGTTCCGCTCCGCGACTCGTGATTGCGGGCACGGGGCGAAATCCCCATCTGGATGGGCAGCGGATGGCCGCCTTTCACCCCTGGATGAGGGCGCGTCCGAGGAGGGCCACAGAGGTCGCCAGAGGAGTATCGGAGGGTTCGAAAATGGGCCACGAACACGTGAGCAAGGTTCGGCTCAGTCCGCTCGGAAACTTCTCGACGGAAACAATGCGAGGCGCTAAGCGCACGCCGGGCAGAGCCAATCGGCGATAGATCCCGGCCCGGGACAAATTGCGGGGACGCAGAATCACTCAGGCCAGCGGCCGCGATGCAGGCTGGCCACACCGGTCCGGGAAAATGGACGCGGCCGGTCTCTGCCCAAGAAATAACCCTATTCCACCTTAAGCTGACCCAGAACCGCCGGGACAGAAGCGGTTGAGGACGCGGTCCTCACATGAGCGAGGCGAGCAATGAAGACCCAGGCCCTAGACTTCGGTCTCAATCCCCTGCCGATCCTGACCCGGGACACGGCTCCGAACCCCGCGCGCATGCGGCGCGAGACCCTTCCGCTCGACGGCGTTTGGGCGCTGTCGGTGAATGGTGAACCCGCTCAGCCCGTCGTGGTTCCCTTTCCGCCGCAGGCCAAGATCAACGGCATCGCCGTGCCGGAAGGCGAGGTCACCCTCCGCTACGGAACGACCTTCGAGCTGCCCTTCGACTGGCGGGGGGCCGTCCTCCACCTGGAGGGGATCGATCACCAGGCCGAGGTGTCGGTCAACGGCGTCGCCCTGACCCGCCACTCGGGCGCCTGGGATCCCTGCTCGGTCTTCGTGCCGCTCTCCGTGCTGCGCCTCGGGCTCGAGGCTCAGGCCACCACGCTCCACAGGCTGGAGGTCGTGGTGACGGACTCCTCGCAGGACCGGTCGATCCTGTCCGGCAAGCAGGAGCGGAAGCCCAAGGAAGGGGCCATCTTCTACGCCAACATGTCCGGGATCTGGAAATCCGTCTGGATCGAACATGCCGGCGAGACGCGGCTCGGCGACCTGTCCCTGACGGCCAGGGCGTCCGGCGATCTCGCCGCCACGGTCGAGGTCCTGGGCGACAGCTACGCCCATTCGGTCGTCCTGACGCTTTCCCACGAGGATGGCGGCGGCCTTGAGCTGCGCGCCCCGGTCGAGGATGGCCGCGCGATGCTGGCCGGCCGCGTCGAGGACGTGCTGGCCTGGTCGCCCGCGACGCCGAACCTTTACTTCGGCTCGCTGACCCTTCTCGACCGGCGCGGCCGGGTCCTCGACCAGATCGAGACCTATGCCGGGTTCCGGGACTTCGTCATGCAGGACGGCTACTACCGCCTGAACGGCGAAGCGTTCTACCTGCAGGGCCTCCTGAACCAGGCGATCTATCCGGACACGCTTTTCACCCCCACCGACCGGCACACCCTGACCGACTACGAGCGCACGCTCGAGCAGGGCTTCACCGGCGAGCGGCGGCACCAGACCACCCCCCGCCACCGCGACCTGTGGCTGGCCGACAAGATGGGCTATTGGCTGTCCGTGGAGATGCCGTCGGCCCGCAACCTTCTCGACCCCAGGGCCCGGGCCGAGGCGCTGGACGAATGGCGCCGCATCGTGCGGGCCTACGCCTGGAATCACCCGTGCGTCTTCTTCCTTGTTCCCGGGAACGAGGATTGGGGCCTGCTCGAGCATTACCATCACGAGGTCGACGCCACTCACGAGGACCGCGAGGGCTTCCAGTACGAACTGGGCGAACTGACCGAGGAGATCGCTCCTCCCGGGATGCCCTACGCGGCCAATGACGGCTGGCGCTGCGTCACCGTGCGCAAGAACGGCCATCTTCAGAACCGCCTCGATCCGAACCGGCTCATGTTCAACATCCATGAATACGCCGAGAACGAGAAGGTCCGCGCGATCTACGGCCGCATCCCGCAGTGGCCCGAGCCTGGCGCCTGGGGAAAGAATCCCCGGCATGTCTTCCACCCGAACGGCTACAGCTACGACGGGCGGACCCCGCTCGTGCTGTCCGAGGTCGGGGGGCGCGCGCTGCTGAACCGCCCGTCGAAGGGGGTCTTCGCGTATGGCAAGATCCACCGCGATCCGGAAACATGGGCGGCCGAACTGTCGGACCTGATCGACATCATGGGCCAGATGCCGGTCCTGCGCGGTGGCTATGTGCTGACGCAGACCCGCGACGCGGGCAACGACCCGGAGGACGAGACCTCGATGGGCGAGATCAACGGCATCCTCGACGGCCACGGCCTGCCCAAGTATCCGGGCGACGCCGTGCGGCTGGCCAACGAACGGGCGCGCGACGCCTGGGCCAAGGCGATCTGATCCCGCAAAGCCGACGAACGACACAGGCAAAGGGGGAGCGGTCGACCGCTCCCCCTTTCCACATTCCGGCTCAGCGGTATCGTCCGGCCTTTTGCAGCACCTCGATCTGGTAGCCGTCCGGGTCGGCAATGAAGAAGAAGCGCGCGATGGGCTCGCCGCCGTCGGGGGCGAAGCTCACCAGCTTGCGAGGGGCGTAGCCCGCCGCGGTCAGGCGCGCGTGCTCGGCCTCGAGGTCCTCGACCACGAAGGCCAGGTGCCCGTAGCCGTCGCCCAGATCATAGGGCGCGGTCCGGCCCTTGTTGACGGTGAGCTCCAGCTCGAAGTCGGCCTCGGCGTTGCGCAGGTACAGGAGCGTGAAGCTCTCGAAGTCGAGCCGCGTGTCCACGGCCAGGCCGAACGCCCGCTCGTAGAACTCGACCGACCGCGCCTCCTCAAGGACGCGGATCATGGAATGGATCGCCTTGGCCATGCAGGTCACTCCGTCTTGCCTGCCCATCTCATGACGGCGGACGCGGCGGGCCACAAGCGCCCGCCCTGCCCCCTTTTCGGGGCTCAGGCCCCGCCGATGGGGGTCGTCACCGTCCCGGTGCCGCCGCAGTCCGGGCAATCCTTGCCGTCCACCTGGCCCGTGCCTTCGCACTTGCGGCAGGTGTTCTCGCCCGAGCCGACGGTGCCGGGCGGAACTTCCTCGGGGGTTTCGTCACTGGCCATGGCGTCCTCCTGTCATGACGATCGGTCAACAGCAGGCAGCCCCCGATTGTTCCTGCCCTTTTCAGGAGAAGGTCAGCGGGTTCGGACCGGTCCGATGGCCGTTCTCCAGTCCTTCGATCGCGGCGACCTCCTGCGGCTCGAGCTGGATCGCCAGCGCCTCCAGGTTTTCCCTCAGACGCTCGGCCTTGGTGGAGCGCGGGATCACGGCGCAGCCCAGGGCGACGTGCCAGGCCAGGATGACCTGCGCGGGGGTGGCCCCGGTCCGCTCTGCCACGCGCCGGATGACAGGGTGGTCGAAGGTGCGCGACTGACCCAGGGGCGTCCAGCTTTGGGTGACGATGCCCAGCTCCGCATGCTTCTGCCGCAGTTCGGCCTGCGGCAGCTCGGGGTGGAGCTCGATCTGATTGAGCACGGGCACCACGCCCGTCTCGCCCACGAGGCGGTCCAGATGATCGGGCAGGAAGTTCGACACGCCGATCGAGGTCACGCGGCCTTCGTCCCGCAGGCGGATCAAGGCCTTCCATGTGTCCACGTACAGGTCGCGCTGGGGGGCGGGCCAATGGATCAGGAGGAGGTCCAGCCGGTCGAGCCCGAGCCGGTCCATGCTTTCCTCCGCCGCGCGGATCGCGCTGTCGGACCCCTGGCGATCGTTCCAGACCTTGGTGGTGACGAAATACTCGTCCCGGGACAGGCCGGAGCGGCGGAGCCCTTCGCCCAGCCCTTCCTCGTTTCCGTAGATCGCCGCCCCGTCGAACATGCGATAGCCCGCCCGGACAGCCTCGCCCACGATCTCGGCTGTGTCCCCGGACGGCACCTGCCACAGGCCGAAGCCCATCTGCGGCATGGTCCGACCGTCGTTGAAGGTCAGCATGGGCATGTTCGGCGTCATGGGCGGCTCCTGTGTTGCGCAGGGCAACAAACTAGCGGAGCCGCCCGAAGTGCAAGCGCATCCGGGCCGCGACCCTGCCCGGACGCCGGGTCAGGTCAGGCTTGGAACACCGTCCTTCCAGCTCCAATGCGCCATGTGGGGCAGATACTTGCCGACCCTGCGCCCCACGAGCACCGGCTCCTCGAAACGGTAGGCCGGCAGTTCGGCCGAGCCGATCTCCCCGCGCGCGAGGGCGGCGTACAGGTGGGACAGTTCCGACCGCTGCCGGTTGAAGCGGCTGCACAGGTAATAGATGCCCTGCGGGTCGATGAGCCGGTTGGGCTGCCGCACGAGCGAGCACCAGTCGGTCGAATCGATGTAGGGATACCAGCAGAAGCCTTCGAACCGCCCGCCCCTGGCCTCGAGTTCGGGAACCAGGGCCTCGCACTCGCCCACCATGTACTTGAGCCAGCTGATCCGGTCCTCGATGCGGCCGCGGACGTTGGTTTCCGTCAGCATGATCGGAAAGGGATAACGTTCCACGTAGGACAGCGCGACGGCCTTGAACCCGCGCGGCAGGAAGTCGTCGCTCTGCCCCTCGACCGTCCAGCCCAACTCGCTGTGCGCGTAGTAGTCGAGCCCGAGGACGTCGATGCGGCTTGGATTGTCGCGGAACCAGGCGGCGTCCTCGGGGCTGAGGCCATGTTCGGTCAGCGTCGCCCACAGCGGATGCGCCTCGTCCACCCGGCCCAGGATCAGGTCGAGGACCACGAAGCGCAGGTCGTTGCCGAAGTCGGTATGGTATTGCGACTCCGGGTCGAGCGCGTGGTGCTCCTCGCAGGTGTCGACATGGACGATGCGCAGGTTCGGCACCATGCGTTCCAGCATGGGCGTGATCAGGCTGATCGCCTTGGCCTTGCCCAGGATGATCGGCACGACCCCGGCGCGGTCGCGCCAGTGCGGGTACCATTCGCCCATGAAGCCGCTCAGGACCGCGGTGGCCAGCGGCTCGTTGATGATCGTGTAGTCCGAGATCCAGGGATAGCGCCGGGCAAAGGCGCGCACGAAGTCGCGGTAGATCTCCGGGAACTCCGGGTTGGCAAAGCCATGCTCCAGCCATTGCGGAAAGCTCGTGTGGTGAAGCGGGTCCGCGATGGGCCGGAGCCCCAGCCGCCGCACATAGCCCAGGTACCGGTCAGTCCACGCCCAGTCGTAGACTCCGCGCACCCTCTCGATCTTGTGCCAGGGGATGCAGCAGCGGAAGGTGGTGATCCCATCGGCCGCGAGGAGCTTCAAGTCCTCCTTGTAGCGGACCGTGTGCTCGGTGGTGTCGAGCACGTCGGTCCCGTGGCCGAACATCTGCGTTCCCTCAAATCCTGTGATGTAGGATAGGCGGGGAACGGCCGAAGCCGGCCGGGGACCGATCTCGAAGGGGAGGTCGGGCGTTGAGACCGGGAAGTCCAATCCCAAGTCGTCAGGCGCGCGGTGTCTGGACAGGTTTCGTTTCATTTCCGTTCCGGGATCGCTGACTGGGTGATAAGGGGATGGGCCTCTTGTCCTGGGGGTCGCCTGACGCGCGGGTTCATCGATGATCCGGTGAACTCGGCTCGGGGTGATGATGCTCCGCTACTTGTGGCGACCCGGGGCCGTCGTGTTCGTGGTCCTGTTTGTAGCCCCACACGACACGGGTTCAACGTCCCACGGCCCGGGACCGGTTCCCAGTTTCGGCGTCATCCCGCGCGGATTTCCATTAAGTTTAGCATAGGTTTGCTGGCTCCGCTTGGACGCGCTTGACTGTGGCCCGCTGGACGCGCGGCCCGGCTTGGCAAGCTGGTCTCGCCTGCCGGGGCGCTAGGTACTGTCCGGCCGGCGGGCCGGGGCAACCTGCCGCATCAGGGAGGACGGGATGGAATTCAGACGCATGGGGCACAGCGGCACGGCGGTCACGGCGCTGTGCCTGGGGACGATGACCTTCGGCGCGGAGTCCGACGAAGCGGCTTCGTTCCGGATGATGGATGACTATGCCGCGGCCGGCGGCAACTTCATCGACACGGCCGACGTGTACACCGCCGGCGCCTCCGAGACGATCATCGGCCGCTGGCTCGCGGCGCGCCCGACCGAGGCCGCGCAGATGGTGATCGCCACCAAGGGCCGTTTCCCCATGGGCGAGGGTGCGAACGACCTCGGCCTGTCGCGCCGCCACCTGATGCGGGCGCTGGAGGCCTCCCTCCTGCGGCTGGGCCTGGAGCATGTGGACCTGTATCAGGTCCATGCCTGGGATGCCCTGACGCCACTGGAGGAAACGCTCCGCTTCCTGGATGACGCGGTCCGCGCCGGCAAGATCGGCCATTATGGCTTCTCGAACTACCTGGGCTGGCAGGTCACCAAGGCGGTGCACCTGGCCCGCGCCGCGCATTGGGCCGCCCCGGTGACCCTCCAGCCGCAGTACAACCTGCTGGCCCGCGACATCGAGCACGAGATCGTCCCCGCCTGCCTCGACGCCGGGATCGGCCTGCTGCCCTGGTCGCCGCTGGGCGGCGGCTGGCTTACGGGAAAGTACAGGCGGGACGTGACGCCCAGCGGGACGACCCGGCTGGGCGAGGATCCGAACCGGGGCGTCGAGGCCTTCGGGCCGCGCAACTCGGACCAGCGCACCTGGGACATCCTGGGGGCCGTCGAGGCCATCGCCACGACGCGGGGCGCCAGCATGGCCGAGGTGGCCATCGCCTGGCTCAAGGGCAAGCCTGCCGTGACCTCGGTGATTCTGGGCGCACGCACCCCGGAGCAGCTGGCCGAGAATCTGAAGGCGGCGGACCTGACGCTTTCGGCCGAGGAGGCGGCCCGGCTGGACGCCGTGAGCGCGCCGATCACCGGGGACTACCCCTATGGGGCCAAGGGCATCGCGCAACGGAACCGCCGCATCGAGGGGGGCCGCTAGCCAGCCGCGCAGGAACCCCCCGGCCCCCGCGACGTTGCGACGGGGGACAGAGGGGAACGACATGGCCGCAGGCTTCATCTTCGCCACAGGGGTCGAGAACAGCTACCCGACGATCCGAAACGGCACCCATCGCGTCGACGAGATGGAGAAGTGCGGGCACTACACGCATTGGAAGCGCGACTTCGAATGCGTGACCGAGTTGGGCATCCGGTTCCTCCGCTATGGCCCCCCGATCCACCGCACCTGGCTGGGCGACGGCCAGTACGACTGGGAGTTCGCCGACGAGACCTTCGCCGAGCTGAAACGTCTCAGGATCATGCCGATCGTGGACCTGTGCCACTTCGGCGTGCCGGACTGGATCGGCAACTTCCAGAACGGCGACTTCCCGCTCCTGTTCACCCGCTACGCCCGCGACTTCGCGGCCCGCTTCCCCTGGGTGCAGTTGTACACCCCCGTCAACGAGATGTTCATCTGCGCCCAGTTCTCCGGCCGCTATGGCTGGTGGAACGAACAGATGACCACCGACCAGGGCTTCGTCACGGCGCTCAAGCACCTCGTGAAGGCGAATGTGCTGGCGATGAATGCGATCCTGGAGGTCCGGCCCGACGCCCTCTTCATCCAAAGCGAGTCGTCGGAGTACTTCCATGCCTCCTCCCCCGCCGCGATCGGCCGGGCCGAGTCGCTGAACCAGCAGAGGTTCCTGTCGCTCGACCTCAACTACGGGTACCGGGTGGACAGCGGGATGTACCAGTTCCTGCTCGACAACGGGATGACGCGCGAGGAGTACGATTTCTTCATGACCAATCGCCTCCGGCGGTTCTGCGTCATGGGGACCGACTACTACGTCACGAACGAGCATCGGGTCTATGCCGACGGCCACATGGACGCCTCGGGCGAGATCTTCGGCTACGCCGAGATCACGCGGCAGTATCACGACCGCTACCAGATGCCGGTGATGCATACGGAAACCAACCTGAACCAGGGCCCCTCGGGGCGCGAGGCGGTCGACTGGCTTTGGAAGGAATGGGCCAACGTCCTGCGGGTGCGGAACGTCGGCATCCCGGTTCTGGGCTTCACCTGGTACTCGATCACCGATCAGGTGGACTGGGACTCGGCGCTGCGCGAGGACAACGGGCACGTGAACCCGCTGGGGCTCTATGACCTCGACCGCAACATCCGGCCGGTGGGCGAATGCTACAAGCAGCTCATCCAGGACTGGTCGAGCGTCCTGCCCGCGCAGAGCCACTGCCTCGTCCTCCCGCTCGACATGCCCGAGGACGGCGAGGACGAGGAGGAGAGCGCGCCGGATCGCCTGCGTCGGCTGGCGGTGCGGACCATGCGGCGCACCGCCACGCGGCGCGACCCCCGCCCGGGCAGCGGCGGCCGCTCGCCCGGATCCCCACCCGGCGGATGGTAGGCGCCTAGACCGCGGTCCAGCCGCCGTCCACCATCAGCGTCGTCCCCGTGATCATCCCTGCCCCCGGCGAGGCGAGGAAGGCGACGGTCCGGGCCACATCCTCGACGGTCGCAACCCGTCCCAGGGGGATGCGGGCCAGCACGCTGTCCCGGAAGGCCTCGTCCTCCAGCCAGACCGCCGCGCCCTCGGTCGCGGTGAAGGTCGGGGCCACGCAGGTCACGTTGATCCCGAGCCGTCCCCACTCGACCGCCCAGCACTTGGTCAGGTGCGCCAGGGCCGCCTTGGTCATGCAGTAGACCGACTCGTTCTCGAGCGCGACCGCGCCGGCCTGGCTGCCCATGTTGACGATCCGCCCGCCGCCGCGCATGGCCATGCGGCGCGCCACGGCCTGTGCCGTGAAGAACGCGCCCTTCACGTTGGCGGCCACCATGTCGTCGAAATCCTCGGGCGTGACCTCGAGCGCCGGAGCGGGACGGCTGAAGCCCACGTTGTTCACCAGCACCCCGATCGGACCCAGCCGGGCCTCGGCCTCCTCTACGGCGCGATCGACCTGCGACAGGTCCGTGACATCCATCCGCAGCGCCAGGGCCGTGCCGCCCAGAGCCTCGATCTCCTCGGCCAGCCCCGCGCCGGTGGCCGGGTCGCGAAGCCCCAGCGCGACGGCTGCCCCCTGCCGTGCGAACTCCAGGGCCACGGCCCGTCCGATGCCGCGCCCTGCCCCGGTTACCAGAACCACGACGTTCTTGAAGTCCTCGCCCATATCCCTCCCCCGTGCCGCCGGATCGGCGTGCGCGAAGTTGGTAGGACGATCCGGGCGCGGTGTCATCGGCGTCCGCGCCCGCGCGATCGCCTCAGAGCAGGACGTAGAGCCCCAGGGCCACCCAGATGCCCAGGCCGGCCAGGAACGCCAGGGCCAGCATCCGCGCCAAGGCCCGGTCGTCTTCGGGCGGAGGGGCTGGGACATGGCGTCCAACCCACGGGGCCGGGCGGTCGAGGGTCGCGTCCGGTCGTTCTGTCCGCGGCTCCTGGCGCGTACGACCCGCTGCCATGGAACTCGGACCGGCAGGGAGGTCCGCGGAGGCGGAAGGAAGATGTGTCGTGGCCATGTCTACTCGATTCACTCGCCCATCGTCGCCAGGCTGCCAGGGACGCTCCGTCCGGTTCCGCCGGAACAGACCTGCGAACCATGCTAAGCACATAAGCACCCCCGCGGGACATCTCCAAAATCGGTGCTGCGTGACCCGGCGCGGTGTGGCAGCGGCGACACCCGACGCCCTACCCCCCGTGCGGGCCGGCAGCTTCGGCCCGACACGGCGCAAAGCTGCAACAGTGCCACCCTGCCAGTTGTGCCGTCGCGGCGTGCATCACTGGCCACAACCGGCAGGATCATGCTCTTGTGAGCGGAACGCGCAACTCGACATCCCGCCCGGTAATGACGAACAAGGTAGGGTTGCATTATCAGTGCACCGGACAGGTGACGCGGGGGACATTCAGCCTTCACGTCGACCATCGAGGTGTCGGCGATCCAAGGCATAGAAAAAACCGATGAAGAAGTTCTTAACGCTCCGCTCGCTTCTCCTTGCTTCAGCCACGGCCCTGGGCGGGTGCGGGGTTACCTATGTCAGCCCCCTGATCAGCGACCAGGCCGATGACGGCGTGACCGTCCTGGAGATGACGCGGGCCAGCATCGCCGCCGCCAACAGCACGCCCTACGTGCCGCGCAGCCTTCCCGCGGCCTTTGCCGAGACCACAGGCGGTGGCACGCCCCGCGGAGCGGGCGCCCTGCCCGCGCCACCTGTGGTGCCGGATTTCCAGCCCGGCCAGCTCGAGCTGCGCACGCCGCCCGCCGCAACGCCCGAGCCGTACCGGATCGGGGTGGGCGACGTGGTCCAGCTCGCCACCCGCTCGGCCCCTGCGTCGGATGTCTCCCCTCAGGCGGGCGGCCTGGCCGGAGCGGGCGAGATCCGGCAGGAGTACACGGTGCGTGACGACGGCGCGATCGCCGTGCCCCAGGTGGGCGCCGTCCAGATCGGCGGCCTGACCATCGAGGATGCCGAACAACGGCTCTTCGAGCGGTTCCTGGACACCGGGGCCGATCCGGACTTCAGCCTCGAGATCACGGGGTTCAACTCCCAGAGGATCACGGTAGGGGGCGCCGTGACGACCCCGACGATCGTTCCCGTCACGCTGAACGTCCCGACGCTGGACGAGGCGCTGACGGCAGCGGGCGGCCTCAACGTGAGCACCCCGGAATATGCCTCCATTCGGATCTACAGGGCGGGCACGCTGTATCAGATCCCGCTCCGGGACTATACGGACCGTGGCGACCTGCGGTCGATCCAGCTCCTGCCGGGCGACTCCGTCTTCGTGGACACGAGCTACGATCTCGACCGTGCCCTCGGCTACTACGAGCAGCAGATCAACGCCGCGAGCCTCCGCCGCGCCGAACGGACCGCCGCGATCGAGGAGCTGGAGGCGGAGATCTCGGTCCGCCGCGGCGAGCTGGACGAACAGCGCGACGTTTTTCAGGCCCGGTCGGACCTGGGCGCCGTCCCGCGCGATTACGTGTATCTCGCGGGCGAGGTGATCCGGCAGCAGCGCTATCCCCTGCCCTTCGGCCAGCAGGCGACCTTGGCGGACGCCCTCTTCGACGATGGCGGGTTCAGCACCACGACCGGCAACCCGTCCCAGATCTATGTGCTGCGGGCGTCGTCGGATCCCGCGCAGACCGACCCCGTGACGGCCTGGCACCTGGACATCCGGAACGCCGCCAACCTGACGCTGGCCACGCAGTTCGAGATGCGCCCCAACGACATCGTCTTCATCGAGGAGCAGCCCATCACGCGCTGGAACCGGGCCTTCCAGCAGTTCTTCCCGACGCTGGTCCAGAACGCCGCAGCGGCGGTCGACTAAG
Source organism: Rubellimicrobium arenae (assembly GCF_017916275.1). GTDB lineage: Bacteria > Pseudomonadota > Alphaproteobacteria > Rhodobacterales > Rhodobacteraceae > Rubellimicrobium > Rubellimicrobium arenae. The sequence goes on along the minus strand of NZ_JAFMST010000018.1, from coordinate 4,224 downwards.
GAAAGGGCGGCCCCAGCGGGCCGCCCTTTGCCGTTTCCGACGCCCCGTGCAAGGCGGGGCGGAGCAGGACCCCTCGGCCCTCAGGTGTTGTAGTAGCTTCGGCCGTAACGGGAGTAGGCCCCGTAGCGATCGCCGTAACCGTAGCGGCGCATGCCCTTGGGATCGATCTGGGACAACACCAGGCCCGACACCGCGATATTGACCGAGCGGAGTTGCCGCAGCCCTTCCTCGACCTGGCCCCGGACGGTCTTGTCCCACCGGACGACATAGACCACGGCATCCGCCTGTTGCGCGATGACGCGGGCGTCGGGCACCACCAGGACCGGCGGCGTGTCGATGATCACGTAATCGTAGGCGTCGCGCGCCTGGTTCACCACGCGCTGGAAGCTTTCCGACGAGAACAGGTCCGCCGCGTTCACCGCCGGCCTTTGGCCGCTGCTCAGCACGTCCACGCCGAACCCTTCGGACCGCATGACCGCGTCCCCGAGGCTGGCCTTGCCCGAGATCACCGCCATCAGGCCGCCCTTGGACTTGTCCTGGGTGAAGTAGGCGTCGAAGGTGCGGCGCCGGATGTCGCCGTCGATCACGAGGACGCGCTTGCCCAGGCCGGCCATGCTGTGCGCCAGCGCGATCGCGAGGGTGGTCTTGCCTTCGCTCGGGACCGAGGAGGTCGTCACGATCACCTGAGGCGGGTTGTCGACGTTCGAGAGCAGGATCGAAGTCCGCAGGTTCCGCACCGCCTCGGAGGCGGCCGAGGTGGGCTTGTGCCGGAGGTAGTTGAGGGTGTCCTGCCGCGTCCGGGCGGGGATCCTGGGGATCTGGCCAAGGACGGTGCGGCCCGTGTGCTGCTCCAGATCATCGACGGTGCGGAAGGTGTTCTGCACGAACTCGCGTCCGAGGACGACGGCGGCTCCGAGGATCGTTCCCAGCACCAGCCAGACCGCCATCGAGAGCGCCACCCGGGGCGCCACCTGCAGGCCCAGCGCGGCCTTGGTCAGGATCCGGCTGTCGGGCTGGTGCAGGCTTTCCTGCGCCGTCGTTTCCTTCAGGCGCTGGAGGAAGGTGTCATAGAGCACCTGCGTCGCCTGCGCATCCTGATCGAGCTGCTGGAGTTCCTGGAAGTCGGAAGACTGGCTCTCGAACTGCTTGGAGAGGTCGTCGACCGACCGCTGGAGATCCTCGGCCGCCTTCTGGCCGCGCTCCTGCTCGGCCCGGGCCTGGAGGACGATCTGGTCGAAGCGGCGATCGAACCGCGCCTGGGCGCCTTCCATCCCGGATGCGAGGTCGGCGGCGGCAGCGTCGAGCTGGCCGTCCTGAGCGGCCTCGACCTTGGCCTGCAGGTCGCCGGAAACCTGCGCCGCCTCCAGGGCGGCGAGACGCTCGGCCACCCGCTCGGCCTGGCCGCGGACCTCCTGGAGATTGGAACGGAGCTCGATGGCCTGGGCGTTCAGGGCCTCGAGGCTTTCCGCGCTCACGAGGGCGCTGCGGGCCCGAAGGTCCGAGATCTGGTTCTGACGCGAGTCGAGATCGGCGCGAAGCTCGCCCACCCGGTTTGAGAACCAGGTCGCCGCCCGCTCCGTCGCCTCGACCTTCGCGCGGATCTGGTCGTCGCGGTAAAGCTCGGCCAGAGTATCGGCCATCAGAGCCGACTTCGCCGCGTCACGGCTGGTGACCGAGATGCTGAAGACATAGGTGTCGAAGCTGCTGTTCACGTCGATCGCCTCGCGGACCGAGTCGACGACTCCCTGCCGGACCTCCTCCGGCGAAGCCGCCGGTTCCGGGTGGCTGATGCCGAGAGCGCTGCGGACCGCCGACTTGGCGCGGGACAGCAGGCCGGGCTGGTTCAGGGGGTCGGAGATCCTGTCGTTGAACTCGGGATCCTGCTCGAGGTGCAGCCGGTCCACGAGCCGGCCCAGAAGCTCGCCCGAGCGCAGGACCGCCATCTCGGTGTTGATGCTGGCCTTGTCGCCCGAGAAGCCGGTCACGAGGGACTGGAGGCTCATGACCTGCGAGTCGGCGACCTGAAGGGCCATCTGCGTGGTGGACATGTAGAGCGGCCTGGACTGGACCGCGGCGTGGTACCAGCCATAGGACATGGCCAGGGCGGAGCAGAGCACGATCCAGTGCTTGCCGCGCCAGAGCGTCCGAACGATCTCGAGCAGGTCAACCTGATCATTGGCCTCCGCATCGACGACGGCCGGCTGGAATTGAACAGCTTGCAAAGACTTTTGCATGACGGGGATCTCTGGCCAACAGGGTCCCGGCCACATAGCCGAGGACATGGTTGTGCATAAGGGTTGAAGCACAGCCGCAGGATGTGGGTTAGGCGACTATTCGCTTAATGGGAGAGTTCGTCAACCCCGCGCTACTATAAGTTGCGCGAGCCTGTCGCGGTCTTCATCCGGGATCGTAGAAAATTTGCAAGGACTTTCTCCGTCAAGTTGCACAGTTGCCCGCTCCGTCGCCGAAGGGCCACGGCCGGCTTTCCGGTCCCCCTGCGGATGGGCTGCGGATCGAGGTGCCAGCAGGCCGAAGCGGCTGGGGAGCAGGGGCATTGTCATCGGGCGACCAGGCACCCCATCTCACGAAGCCACCGGAGACTCGCGATCCTTCACGTCGCCTGCTGATCAAAGCCATTCTACTCCTGAAAGGCCCGTCCTAGCGCATTTCCGCTCCCGCTTGGGGACTGGTCGAATGTTCTAGAAAAGCCGAAGAAAGCCGGCCGTTCGAACTTCACGACGGCCGATTCCACTGTTTCCATTTTCACCATATTGCATTCAATTGTGTCCAAAATGAGGAAATTGGGCATGAGACCAGCCCTCCAAAGCCCCCTTCACCCCACCCCTTCGATCACAAGTACGTGATGACGGAACCAGGCCCGAACGAGCTGCGAGTCGCGGCCAACAGTCGTTTCTTCCAGCATTTCTAGAGATTTAGAGGGCAGGCAGGGCAGATGAGGTCACCTCCCGCGGTTCTCCTTCTGCTGCAGAAACAGGCATGTCGGCTTCCATGTTGCCTGTCGCGGAAAGCCACCGGTCATCTTTGCGAACTCGTCCCTGTCCCGCCATCTTTTCGTCCCACGGACGCTTTGTTAAGGAGCGATTAACTCCCGCAATAAGGGAGCGAACGAGGGAATGTTATGCTCGGCTCTATTGCCAATGTAACGACTGCTGGCGAAGTTGTCGCCACCGGACCGGTTTTTGCCCCGGCTTGGGCGCCCCGGACCAAGACCGCGTCGCTGGCCTACCAGGCCGCCAAGCGCGCTTTCGACGTGGCCGTGTCACTCGTGCTGATGTGGCCGCTGCTGCTGGTCGCGCTGGGGTTGCTGGTCCTCAACCCCTTCCTCAACAATGGCAGCCTGTTCTTCGTCCAGGAACGGATGGGGCAGAACGGCCGTCCCTTCCGCGCTTACAAGTTCCGGTCGATGACCGACGCCCCCGTCATCAAGCGGGGCGCCTGGGACGCGCTGGACAGCGACCGGATCACCCCGCTCGGCGCGATCCTCCGCAAGGCGCGGCTCGACGAGTTGCCGCAGGTCCTCAATGTCCTCAAGGGCGACATGAGCCTCATCGGCCCGCGTCCGGACTTCATCGACCATGCGCGGGTGTATGTGAACGAGGTGCCCGGCTACCGGGAGCGCCACGCCGTGCGCCCCGGAATCAGCGGCTTCGCGCAGACCGAGGTCGGCTATGTGGATGGCCTCGAGGGGGTGCACGCCAAGGTCGCGGCCGACCTATACTATGTCCGTCACGCCTCGATCCTGTTCGATCTCTGGATCGCCGGACGTACGCTTCAGGTGATCCTGGGCCGCAAAGGCATCTGACCTCCCCAGAGGACGCCGTACTGCGTCCTCTTTCACACGCTTTTGGCGAGTAACCGCCTAATCTGCTCAACTCATCGGTGGACAGATCGTTTTCTTCCTGCGATGAGGCGCCATCCTACGCAGATTGATCCGTCCGATCGTCTCGACGATGTCAGGCCCTTTGGTGCGGCCGCACGACGCTGGTCGGACATCCCCATGCGGCGCGCCGGTCCAGGCGCGCCCTTTCGAACCATTCGGCCGATGGACGGGCGGACGCCCGGCCTGCCGTGATCAGTTGACCTATCGCCAGGAGTCCGAAGCGTGACAAAACGAGCCCTCATCACGGGGATCACCGGACAGGACGGGTCCTATTTGGCCGAGTTCCTGCTTGAGAAAGGCTATGAGGTGCATGGCCTCAAGCG
>NZ_JAFMST010000017.1 GCF_017916275.1 Rubellimicrobium arenae | reverse complement strand
TCCTGCGCCCAGGCCAGGCCCGGACCCAGAAGCGCCCCGGCCGCCACCGCCATCACCCTCGTCCTCATCGCTCTCCGCTCCTCCCGTTCGGCCACGATTCCGCGGCTCTGGGCGAGGACTGAAGCATTCGGCCCGACGGAAGGGCAACTCGCCAATTCGTCCGATTGACGTCCGGGCGTCTCCACCTAAGGCCGGCCGGCGCTCAGCCCGGGCCGGGGGCCAGCCACTCCCGCAGCCGGGACCAGCGGCGCTGGCCCGCGGTGCTCCGGACGGCCATGGCCACCGCCTTGGCCTGCCCGACCAGCACCACGAGCCGCTTGCCCCGCGTGACCCCGGTGTAGAGCAGGTTGCGCTGGAGCAGGCTGTAATGCTGCGTCATCACGGGGATCACCACCGCCGGATATTCCGATCCCTGGCTCTTGTGGACCGTGACCGCGTAGGCGGGCTGCAGCGCGTCCAACTCGCCTAAGGCGTAGGTCACCGGCCGCCCGTCAAAGCGGACCACCAGCTCGCCCTCCTCGGGGTCCACCCGGCCCACGAAGCCGATGTCGCCGTTGAAGACCTCCTTTTCGGGGTCGTTCTCGACCTGCATGACCTTGTCGCCCGGCGCGAAGACATGGCCGAACCGCTCGACCCGGGGGCCGCCCGTCGGGTTCAGCGCCCCCTGCAGCGCGACGTTGAGCGCCCGCGCCCCCACGCTTCCCCGGTTCATGGGGCAAAGCACCTGGACATCCCGCACCGGATCCAGCCCAAAGCGCCGTGGGATCCGCCCGGTCACCAGCGCCAGGACGCGCCGCACCGCCTCGTCAGGGTCGTCGGCCGGCACGAAGTGGAAATCCGATCCCGTCTCGCCCGGCGCCAGGTCGGGCATCCGCCCCTGGTTGATGCGGTGGGCGCTGGCTACGATCCGGCTTTGCGCCGCCTGCCGGAACACCTCGGTCAGCCGGACCACCGGGACCGCGCCCGAGCCGATCAGGTCCGCCAGCACCTGCCCCGGCCCGACCGAGGGGAGCTGGTCGATGTCCCCCACGATCAGCAGCGCGGACGAGTCCGGAACCGCCCGCAGCAGCGCATGCATCAGCGGCACGTCGATCATCGAGCTTTCGTCCGCCACGAGCAGGTCGCAGGCGAGCGGGCTGTCCTCGCCCCGCTTGAACCCGCCGGTCCGCGGGTCGGGCTCGAGCAGGCGATGGATGGTCCTGGCCTCGAGCCCGGTGGCCTCGGCCATCCTCTTGGCGGCCCGGCCGGTGGGCGCGCACAGGAGGAGCCGCACCCCTTTGGCGCCCAGGATGCGGAGGATCGAGTTCACCAGAGTCGTCTTGCCCACGCCCGGCCCCCCGGTGATCACCAGCACCTTGGACCGGAGCGCGAGCCGCAGCGCCTCGGCCTGGCTGGGCGCGAGGGTGACGCCCGTGCGCTCCTCGATCCAGGGCAGCGCCTTGGCGGCGTCGATCCCGGGCCAGGGGAGGGGGGCGAACAGGAGGCTCCTCAGCCGGTCCGCGATGCCGCGCTCGGCGTGGTGGAGCCCGGCCAGGAACAGGCAGGGCGTGTCGCCGACAGGGGCGGCGATCACCGTTCCCTCGGCCGCCTCGAGGGCGATGGCCTCGTCGACCAGGGGGCGCGGCACCTCCAGGAGCTTCTCGGCCAGGGTTGCCAGATCCTCGACCGGAAGGCCGCAGTGACCTTGGCCCATGGCCTCGGTCAGGGCGAAGGAGATCCCGGCGCGCACGCGGATCATGGCGTGGGGCGCGATCCCGAGCCGGGCCGCGATCATGTCCGCGGTCTTGAAGCCGATGCCCCGGATGTCGCGCGCAAGGCGGTAGGGGTTCCCGGTCATGACCTCCACGGCCTCGGTGCCGTAGGTCTTGAAGATCCGCACCGCCCGTGCCGTGCCCACGCCATGCGCGTGCAGGAACACCATGATCCCGCGGATCACCTTCTGGTCGGCCCAGGCGGCGGCGATGCGGGCCGCGCGCTTGGGCCCGATGCCGCCCACCTCGCGCAGGCGCTGGGGCGCGGCCTCGATGATGTCGAAGACCTCCTCCCCGAAGAGCGCGACCAGCTTCTCGGCGTAGACGGGGCCGATGCCGCGGATCAGGCCCGAGCCGAGATAGCGCCTGATCCCGTCGGCCGAGGACGGCGGGGAGGTCCGGAGAAGCCTCGCCCGGAATTGCCGCCCATGCGTCGTGTCGTTCACCCAGTCGCCCGAGGCGGTCACCCATTCCCCGGCCGAGATCGTCGCGGCGTGGCCCACGACGGTGACCAGGTCCCGGTGCCCCCGGACCTTGACGCGGAGCACGCAGAAGCCCGACTCGGGGCTGTGGAAGGTCACGCGCTCCGTCAGCCCCGACAGGGACTCGGCCTGGGTCTGGTGGGATGGGCTCGCCTGGGTCACGCCGGGGCCGTCGTCAACTCCTGTGTCGCCATGCAGATAGGCGCTGCGGGTCCCGTTCCACAGAAGGCCCCTCAGGCGCCATGGCTGCGGTCGTAGCCGTTGCGCGGGGGCGGGACCCAGCCGTCCGGGGCGCCCTGCGGCCGGAACACCTCCACGCGCAGCGGGTGGCAGGCGGCCAGGTCCGAGGAATGCTCCGAGGAGCAGTCGCCGCCCGGGCAGGCCGACAGCCCGCCCAGAAGGTCGATCTCGGCGAAGAACTCGAGGAAGTCGCCGGGACGGACCGGCGAGGCCTTCATGAAATACTGGCCGGTGCCCCTGACGAATCCCGTGCACATGAAGACGTTGAGCACGTCATGGACATGGGGCTCGGCCTCACGCAGGGGCAGGCCCGTGCGCTCCGCGAGGGCGCGGGTCAGGTTCGAATGGCAGCAATGGTGGTATTGGCCGCCGCCCGACAGGAGGTTGTGGGTGTAGGGGTCGCAGCGCGTGCCGATCACGTCGTGGACCGAGCCCCCGAATTCGTCGAAGCCATACCAGTCGAGCGTGTCCTCGGTGATCGTGGCCATGGGCCGCAGATGCGGGAGCGAGGACCAGAGCCGGTCGCCGCTCGACAGGTGGGTGCCGTGCAGCGCCCGCGTCTTGCCGGAGAAGAACCGCTCGGACAGGTCGTCGGCCGACCAAAGGTTGAGGTCGCCCACCTGCGGGCCGTCCAGGCTCGTGATCCGGAAGAAATGCCCGGCGGGCACGTCGAAGCAGCGCGCCTCGCGCGGGGGGACGATCACCTCGGAGGTCTTGCTCCAGCCCGGGCGTACGGCCCGGAGGGCGGCCAGATGGGGGTCGGGCAGCCCCGCCACGGGATAGCACACCACCGGAGCGACGGCGGCACGCGCCCCGGCGTCGGCGGGTGCGGGGTGATCGGGGCGGGCGGGCTTCATGCCGGGTCCTTTCGCGGTGGCCGCGACCCGGGCGTGCAGGCCCTGCCGGGGGATGCTCCGACCCGCGGCCCGGCCGCGCGGCACACCGGCAGCGACCCTGCGCCGGGTCTGCTCGCCCTTGTATCGCCCCGGGCGCGGCGCCCGCGAAAGAGGCGGCGGGGCAGGGCGATCCCCGGCGTGGCGATTCCGCCGCGCCCGGTCCCGGCCGACGGGTCACTCGCTGGTGGGGATCCGGCGGCTGGCCAGGGGAACCTCCTGGAGGATTAGGGCGAACAGAAGGCCCAGCGCCCCCAGGCCCGCCGCCACCCAGAAGATCGGATGCAGGGCGTCCGCGACGTGCAGGGCCAGGGCGTCCCGCGTCGCCTGCGGCAGCCCCGCGAGCATCTGCGGCCCGATCTCGCCCCCGCCGAGCTCGATGCCGTCCACCGCCCCCGCCAGCCGCGCCGCGAAGAGGGCCCCGAACGCCGCCACCGCCAGCGATCCCCCGACCTGCCGGAACAGCAGCCCCGCCGCCGTGGCCGTGCCCAGCATCTCGCGGGGGACTGCGTTCTGCACGGCCGTCGTCACCACCGGGAAGATGCAGCCCATGCCCAGGCCCACGCAGGCCAGCGAAACCGCGAAGACCGGCACCGAGGTGTCGGGCTGGATGCGCGACAGGAGCAGCATGCCCAGGACGATGAAGCCTGTCCCGAAGATCGGCAACCACTTGTAGCGCCCCGTCCGCCCCATGTAGCGCCCGGCGATCGTCGAGGCCGTCAGGATCCCCGCCGTCATGGGGATCAGCATGAGGCCCGACTCGGTGGGCGTGTCGCCCTTGGCGATCTGAAGGTAGATGGGCAGGAAGGTGACCGCCCCGAACATCGACGCGCCCGCGATGAAGCCGATGGCGCTCGTGACCCAGAACACGTTCAGCCGGAACAGGCCCAGCGGCAGGATCGGCTCGGCCGCGCGCCGCTCGACCGCGAGGAAGGCGAGGGTGCCCGCCACGGCCAGCACGGCCAGCCCCAGGATCTGCGGCGACGTCCAGCCATAGGTCCGTCCCCCCAGGCTCGTGACCAGCGTGAGCGCGGCCAGCGCGACCGACAGCAGCGCCGCGCCCAGCCAGTCGATGGAATGGCTCACCCGCGAGGCGGTCGGCCGGAACGAGGCCAGGAACCCCGCCACCGCAAGCCCGCCCACCGGGATGTTGATGTAGAAGATCCAGTGCCAGCTGAAGGCCTCGACGAACCAGCCGCCGATCAGCGGCCCGATGACCGAGGACACGCCGAACACGGCCGCGAAGACCCCCTGGACCTTGCCCCGGTCGCGCGGCGGGATCACGTCGCCGATGACCGACAGCGCCAGCACGAAGAGCCCGCCCCCGCCCAGGCCCTGGATCGTCCGCGCCACGATGAGGAAGGTCATCGTCGTGGCAAGCCCGCACAGCGCCGAGCCCAGCAGGAACAGTCCCACCGACACGACCACCGTGTTGCGCCGTCCGTACAGGTCGCCAAGCTTGCCATACAGCGGCGCCACGACCGTCGAGGACAGGATGTAGGCCGTCACCACCCAGCTCAGGTGCTCGAGCCCCCCGAGGTCGGCCACGATGGTCGGCAAGGCCGTGGAGACGATCGTCTGGTCGAGCGCCGCCAGCAGCAGCAGGAGGCCGATCGACACGATGACGAGCCGGGCCTTGGGGGCCTCATGGGTCGCCGGGGCGGCAACAGGGGTGGGGACGGACATGGGGGCTCCGGGGCAGGGCCCGGGCGACGCCGGGCCGAATGGCGCGAGAGCTAGGCCGGGCCCCGCCTTGTGTCAACGGCATATATGTGCGTCGCGCATATTATTGACATGCGCAGGCATCCTGCCCAGATTGCGTCCATGACCAGCCCTTCCGCCCCCCGGTGCCGCACGCCGTCCTTTCAGGACGAAGCCATGCAGATCGCCCAGGCCCAGGGACGCTCGCCCGAGGCGGCCGAGGCCCTGGTGCAACTCGACCGGGCGCTCTTCCTGTGGCACCGCCGCCTGCTCAAGGGCGAGATCCAGGGCCGGCTCCTGGCGGAGCTGGGCCTCGACCTCGAGCTCACGCAGTTCCATGGCCTGACCGCGATCACCCGGATCCAGAACGGCATCGGCCGCGACCGGGGCGAACCGGCGACGATCGGCCTCCTGGCCGAGGAGATGAACCTCGACCCCTCCCGGGCGAGCCGCATCGCCGCCGACCTGATCGCGCGGGGCTATGTGACCCGGGCCGCGGCGCAGGACGACGGGCGCAAGTCCGTCCTGCTCCTCACCGACCGCGCGCACGAGGTTCTGGCCCGGTTCCGCGAGCTCAAGTGGGCCAAGCTGATGGACATCTTCGCCGACTGGTCCGACGAGGACGTGGCCATCTTCTCCCGACTGTTCGGGCGCTACGCGGATGGGCTGGGCCGCGTCCATCGCGGCGAATCCCGCGCCGGGCCGTCCGATTCCGCCTGAGGGGGCGCCGCGTCAGCCCAGGTCGAAGCGGGTCGAATGGATCGACCGGGGCGGCACCAGGTCCGGCGCGATCTCCACCAGCAGCGGCGCGTCCACCTCGGCGTCGATCAGCTCGAAGGCGCGGGCGACGAGGGCCTCGGAGTTCTGCCGGATCATGTGGACCGGGAAGGGCAGGAACGAGGCGATCGGATCGTGGTCGTAGCAGCCGATCACGCAGCCCTCGATCTCGGCGGGGGGCAGGGTCACGATATGGGTCAGCACGCCCTCGAACACCGTGATCGCGTTCACGAAAAGCGCGACGGGCAGCCCGCCCAGCCGCTCGCGCAGAGCGGCGATCTCCGCCCGGGCGCGGGACGGGGCGTAGCCGCAGGCGATGACCTGGTCCGGGTCGACCGGGCCCAGCCGCGCTGCGACCACCTCGCGGAAGCCCTCGATCCGTCGGGCGGTCGCGGCGTCGGCGGGGGCGCCGCCCAGGAAATAGGGACGCCCGCGCGGCCCGGCGGTCCCGGACTCCATCCGGTCCAGGATGGTTTCGGTCAGGAGCGCCGCCCCGGCCCGGTTGTCGCTGACGACGGAGGGCGCGTCATGGCCGGGCAGGTCGAGGTAGACGTGCCGCACGCCCCCCGCACGGCAAAGCGCGCCGATCGCCGCCGGGTCGGTGGCGCCCGCGATCACCAGGAAGTCGATCGCCTGCGAGATCAGCCGCTCGACCGTCCGGATCTCCTCGCGCGGGTCGCGCAGGGTGGACACGACCACGGGGCAGAGGTTCCGGGCCCGCGCCTCGGCCTCGAAGCTCTGGGTGATGGCGGCAAAGAACCGGTTGTCGTGCATGGGCAGGATCAGGCCGGCCAGTTCCGACTGGCCACGGCGCAGGCCCCGGGCCTGCCGGTTCGTGGAATAGCCCTGGGCTCCGGCGATGCTGCGGATGCGCTCGGCGGTGATCTCGCTGATCCGGCGGGCCTGCCAGGTGCCCGACAGGACCGAGCTGACCGTGGAGGTCGAGGCCCCGCTGAGCCGGGCGATGTCCCGAAGGGTCGGCTTGGGCCGCAGGGGGCGTGGATCGTTCACAGTGGCGCCGAAGATTTCTGTTGACGTAGGGTCGGTTCCTTGATGCCCTTGGCTCCATCGTTTGCGCAAGGTGTTGCGCCGCGCGGAGGAGGACCGCGCGATGCTCCAACGGTCCGTTGACGCCTGCCTGCGATGAAAGCCGGGACCAACCCGGCGGAACATGGGAGGACGACATGATGAACCGACGCGCCGCCATCTTGGCGGGACCCGCTCTCGCGGCGTTGCTGGCCCTGCCCGCCGCCGCCCAGGAGGCGCCCACCATGGGCGTCGTCGTCAAGATCGGCGGCATCCCCTGGTTCAACGCCATGGAGCAGGGCATCCAGGAAAAGGCGGCCGAGCTTGGCGTCGAAGCCGAGATGATCGGCCCCACCAGCGCCGACCCCGCGCTTCAGGTCCGCGCCATCGAGGACCTCATCGCGCGCGGCGTCGACGTGATCGGCGTGGTCCCCAACGACGAGGCCGCGCTGGAGCCGGTGCTCCAGAAGGCCCGTGACGCGGGCATCCTCGTGGTGTCGCACGAAGGGCCCGGGCTCCAGAACGTGGACTGGAACTTCGAGATGGCCTCGGCGCAGGGCTTCGGCGAGGCCCATGCGGAGCTTCTCGCCCAGGCGATGGGCGGCACGGGCGAATACGCGGTCTTCGTGGGCTCGCTCACGGTGCCGCTGCACAACGCCTGGGCCGACGCGGCCATCGCCTACCTCCAGGACAAGTATCCCGAGATGACGCCGGTGGGCGAACGCTACGGCGTGGCCGAGAACGTCGACGACTCGCGCCGGACCGCTCTCGACCTGATGGCGGCGCATCCGAACCTCAAGGGCTTCCTCGCCTTCGGCAGCCAGGGTCCCATCGGGGCGGGCCGCGCCATCGAGGAGCGCCGGGCCGTGGGCCAAGTCCACGTGTTCGGGCCGTTCTCGCCGGGGCAGGGCCGCGACCTGATCCATTCCGGCGCGATCTCGGGCGGGTTCATGTGGAACCCGATGGAAGCGGGCAAGGTCTTCGTGACCCTGGGCGATATGCTGGTGGAAGGCCAGCAGATCGCCGACGGCACCGAGATTCCGGGCCTGGGCGTGGTGTCCCCCGATCCCGAGGGGCACGACATCATCACCGACAACCTCGTTGCCATCAACGCCGAGACCGTCGACGGCCTTGCGGAGATGGGGCTCTGATCCGCCGCGCGGCCGGGGGCTCCGGCGCCCGGCCGACGTCCTCGCACCGGTCGGGTCCTCGGGCCCGGCCGCCCGCCGTCCGGGTGCCGCATGGCCGCTGATCCCCCCTTCGCCCTCCGCCTGTCGCAGGTGTCCAAGGTCTTCGGCGGCGTTCGCGCCCTCGACGACATCGCCTTCGAGGTCCGGGTCGGCGAGGTCCACTGCCTTGCGGGCGAGAACGGCTGCGGCAAGAGCACGCTCATCAAGATCGTGACCGGCGTCCACGCGCCCGAACCGGGCGCCCGGATGGAGGTCTTCGGCGAGACGGTCGCCCGCATGACGCCCGATGCCGCCCGCCGGGCGGGGATCGCGGTCATCTGGCAGGACCTCGCGCTATTTCCCGAGATGACGGTGGCAGAGAACATCGCCATCGAGACCCTCATGGGCCGCGGCCCCCGTCTCGTGAGCCATGCCCGCCTGCACGGGACCGCACGGGCCGCGCTCGGCCGGCTCGGGGTCGAGCTGGACCTGGAGGCCCGGCTCCGGACCCTGCCGATCGCCGAACGGCAGATCGTCGCCATCGCCCGCGCCCTGGTGCAGGACGCGCGGCTCATCTTCATGGACGAGCCCACGGCCTCGCTCACCCAGTCCGAAACCGACAGCCTGCTGGCCATCGTGCGCACCCTGGCCGCGCGCGGGGTGGCCGTCGTGTTCGTCAGCCACCGCCTGGCCGAGGTGCTGGACATCTGCGAACGGGTGACCGTGCTGCGCGACGGGCGGCTCGTCGGGGTCTATCCGACGCAGGGCATGACGCCCGCCCGGCTGACCGAGCTGATGACGGGCCGGACCTTCGACTCGGTCGTCGCCGCCCGCGACATGGCCGGCGCGTGCCCCGTCCTCGAGGTGCGCGGCCTGTCCCGGAACGGCGAATTCGAGGATATCGACCTCGTCGTCCGGGCGGGGGAGGTGGTGGGCCTCACCGGACTGATCGGCGCCGGCCGGACCGAGCTGGGCCATGCGCTCTTCGGGATGACCCGCCCCGACCGTGGCACGATCCGCATCGAGGGGCGCGACGTCGCCTTTCGCTCGAACCGCGACGCCATCGCGGCCGGCGTGGCCTACGTGTCCGAGGACCGGCTCGCCCTTGGGCTGATCCAGCCGCAATCCATCGCCGACAACACGGTCATGTCCGTGCTGCGGCGGATCACCGGCCCGGCCGGGCTCATCTCGGGCCGCGCCAAGCGGGATCTCGTGGAGGGCTGGATCCGGGACCTTTCCATCAAGCTCGGCCTGCCCGAGGACCCGGTCGCGACGCTGTCGGGCGGCAACCAGCAGCGCGTGGTGCTGGCCAAGTGGCTCGCCACCCAGCCGCGGCTCCTGATCCTCGACAGCCCGACCGTCGGCGTGGACGTGGGCGCCCGGGCGGGGATATTCCGCATCGTCCGCCGCCTGGCCGAACAGGGGCTCGCCATCCTGATGATCTCGGACGAGGTGCCCGAGGTCCACCAGAACGCCGATCGCGTGCTGCACATGGCCCAGGGCCGCATCCTGGGCGAGTACGACCCCCGCCGAACCCCACTCCCGGCCCTCGAGGAGGCCGTCTATGGCTAGGCTGCTCCGCGACTACCCCACCGAGGCCAAGCTCCTCGCCGTCCTGCTCGTCCTTTGCGCCGGCCTGTCCCTGGCCTCGCCGAGCTTCCTTTCGCCCGTGAACCTGGCGTCGCTGCTCAACAACAGCGCGGTGAACGTCATCTGGGCGGTCGGTCTCCTGGTCGTGCTGATCGCGGGCGGGATCGACATCTCCTTCGCGGTGGCGGCGTCGGTGGTGCAGGTGCTGGCGGTCCATGTCCTCGAGGCCCTGGGCGGCGGGACCTGGATCCTCGGTTTCGTCGTGGCCATCGCGCTGGGCGTGGCCCTGGGCTGGATCAACGCCGCCCTGATCCACGGCTTCGGCGTCATCTCGATCGTGGTCACCATCGCCACCTTCAACGCCTTCTTCGGGCTGATGATGTGGCTGACGGCCGGGCGGGGGATCTACAGCCTGCCCTCCTGGTGGACCCGCCGGATCCTGATCTGGGAGCACCAGACCGCGGATGGAAGCTGGGCCGAGCTCACGCTCGCCGTCGCCGTCATGCTGGCCTGCATGCTGGCCACCTGGGTCCTGATCCGGCACACGACGGTCGGCCGCCAGCTTTATGCCTTCGGCGACAACCCGGAAGGAGCCCGCCGCATCGGCATCCGGCCCGGCGCGATGTGGTTCGTCGCCTTCGGCTGGATGGGAGCCATGGCAGGGATCGCCGGCCTCATGCAGGTCAACATCACCCGCGAGGTGGTGCCCAACGCGCTCTACGGGCGCGAGCTCGACGTGCTGGCCGCCGTCGTGCTGGGGGGCGCGCGGCTCGGCGGGGGGCGCGGCTCGGTGATCGGCTGCTTTCTCGGGGTGATGCTGGTCGCCATCACCCAGAACGGGCTCAACCTGCTCGGCGTGTCGCCCTATGCCTTCAAGATGGTCGTCGGCGCGATCATCCTCATCGCCATCTCCACCTCGGGCGTCGAGCTTGTCCGCGCCCAGCCCCGGAGGGCCCGGCCATGACCGTCGCGCCGCTGCGCCGGACGCCCCGCATCGCGCCCGAGATCCTGGGCCTCCTGGGGTTCCTGCTGCTGGTCGTCGTGGTGTTCGGCGCCATCGCGCCGCGCTTCCTCAGCGGGGCGAACTTCGGCTCCATCGCATTCCAGCTCCCGGAACTCGGGCTCCTGACGCTGGCGATGCTGATCCCGATCATCTCGGGCGGGCTGAACCTCGCGATCATCGCGACCGCCAACATCTGCGGCCTGACCCTGGCCTGGGTGCTCAAGTCCCATGGCGGCCTGGACGCCGGGCCGATGGCCTTCGTGCTCGGATCGGTGCTGGCGCTTGGGGCCGGCGGGCTCGCCGGAGGCGTCATGGGCCTCGTGATCGCCGTGACGGGGGCGCACCCGATCCTCGTCTCGCTGTCCATGATGATCTTCCTGCGGGGGCTGGGCGAGTTCCTGACCCGGGGCGGCGACATCTCGGGCTTTCCGTCCTTCGTGGAGCCGATCGGCCACGGCCTGGTCGCCGGGGTGCCCGTTCCGCTCCTGATCTTCGGGGTGGCGGCGCTGGCCTGGCATGTCCTCCTGTCCCACACCCGGCACGGCTTTGCCGTCCACATGATCGGCTCCAACCCACAGGCCGCGCGCTATTCGGGGATCAATGTCCGGCGCACGCTGGTCCTGATCTACACCCTGTCGGGGCTCATGTGCGCGGTGGCGGGCGTTCTCATGCTGTCGCGCTTCAACTCCGTCCGCATGGGGCACGGGGAGTCGCTGCTCCTCGTGACGGTGCTGGCCTGCTTCCTGGGCGGGGTGGACCCTTTCGGCGGCTTCGGCAAGGTGCTTCCCGTGGTGATCGCCCTGGTGATCCTGCAGGTCCTGTCCTCGGGCCTGAACCTCCTGGGCGCGAACCAGCACCTGTCGACCGCGATCTGGGGGCTGTTCCTGATCGGCGTGATGATCATACGAACCCTGGTCGCGCGATGGCGGGCCAAGACACGAAAGGACTGACGACATGCAAGGCTTCGGCGTCCACACCAGCATGTGGACGATGAACTGGGACCGCGCGGGGGCGGAACGGACGATCCCCGCCGCGGCGGCCTACAAGATGGACTTCATCGAGATCGCGCTCCTCAATGCGCCGATGGTCGACGCCCCCCACACGCGCGCGCTCCTCGAGGCGCATGGCATGAGGGCCGTCTGCTCCCTTGGCCTGCCCGAACGGAACTGGGCCAGCGTGAATCCCGACGGCGCCATCGAGCACCTCAAGCAGGCCATGGACGTCACCAAGGCCATGGGCGCCGAGGCCTTGTCGGGCGTGACCTTCGGCGGCATCGGGCAGCGCACCGGCGTGCCCCCGACCGAGCAGGAGTACGACAACATCGCCCGCGCGCTCGAGGCGGCGGCCCGGTACGCCAAGGAGCTCGGCCTCGCCTTCGGCATCGAGCCGGTGAACCGCTACGAGAACCACCTCATCAACACCGGCTGGCAGGCCAAGTGGATGATCGAGAAGGTGGGGGCGGACAACATCTTCATCCACCTCGACACCTATCACATGAACATCGAGGAGAAGGGCGTCGGGAACGGCATCCTCGATGCCCGCGAGCATCTCCGTTACATCCACCTGTCGGAATCCGACCGGGGCACCCCGGGCGAGGGGACCTGCGACTGGGACGAGGTCTATGCCACGCTGGCCGCCATCGGCTTCAAGGGCGGGCTCGCGATGGAAAGCTTCATCAACATGCCGCCCGAGGTGGGCTATGGCCTTGCGGTCTGGCGGCCGGTCGCGGAAAGCTTCGAGGAGGTGATGGACAAGGGCCTGCCCTTCCTCCGCAACAAGGCCAAGCAATACAGGCTGATCTGATGACGCCCACCGATCTTGACGAACTGGCGCGGCGGCTGGCCGCGCCGGTGAATGGAGCCCGCACCATCTGCGCAATTGCCGGGGCGCCCGGCTCGGGCAAGTCCACGCTGGCCGAAGGCCTGGTGGAGCGGCTGAACCAGGCGACGCCCGGGCTGGCCGCGCTCCTGCCGATGGACGGCTTCCATTACGACGACCTGTACCTCGTCCCGGCCGGCCTGCGACCCCGGAAGGGCGCCCCCGAGACCTTCGACGTCGGAGGGCTGCGCCACACCCTGCTGCGGCTGAGGGCCAATGACGAGGCCGCCGTGGCCGTCCCCGTCTTTGACCGCGACATCGAGATCGCGCGCGCCGGGGCCCGCCTGATCCCGTCTTCGGTCCGGGTCATCGTGAGCGAAGGGAACTACCTGCTCCTCGACCGGGCGCCCTGGAACAGCCTGCAACCGCTGTTCGACGTGACCGTGATGATCGACGTGCCCGAAGAGGAGTTGCGGGCCCGGCTGACCCGCCGATGGGAGCATTATCAGCTGACCCCCGACGAGATCGCCTGGAAGCTCGATGGAAACGACCTTCCGAACGGGCGAATGGTCCGGGCCGAGAGCGCGCCCGCCCAGTTCGTCGTCCGGGCCTGAGGGGGGCGCCCCTCAGCGGGCGGGCCAGCGGTCCTTGGCCAGGGCGAGGGCGAACTGCAGGCCCAGCCCGGAGCCCAGCATGACGCTGTCGAACAGGAAGTTCTCGCCCGTCTCGGTCTTGATGCCCTGGAACAGGAAGGCGAGCACCGATCCCAGCGCAAAGACCGGAAGGGCGTGGCGGCCCAGCAGGGCAAAGGGCGCGGCCCAGGGCTGGGCGCAGGCGCTTCGGATGGCGGGCAGCGCCGACAGGAGATAGGCCAGCGCCGCCGCATGGGCGAGCCGGGGCGCCGTTTCCCAGATCTTGTCGAACGAGATAAGGTGCCATGGCGCGCCGGCCTGACCCAGCCAGCCCAACCCCTCGTGCATCAGCCGGGCGACAGGGGGCATCGTGCGGCAGGCGAGCGCGAACAGGACGAACCCCGCGCAAAGCGCCAGGAGCCAGCCCCGCCGGGGCACGAAGCGGCGCCCCTCCTTGAGCCGGATGCCGGTGAACAGGCCCAGCACGAACAGGATCTGCCACGCGAAGGGCGAGAACTGCCACCCCTTCTCGATGGGCCAGGTCGGGATGTTCAGCCTGAACTCTGCGGCCAGGTACCAGAGGGCCGCCGACCCGGCCAGGACGGCCCAGGGCCGTCGCCAGGCGCCCCAGAGCAGCGCGGGCGTGACCCCCAGAAGCACGCAATAGAGCGGCAGGATGTTGGCATAGCCCAGCTGGTCGATCATCAGCGGCAGGGCGACCATCGTCTGGAGGGGATGGAGGTAGATCCCGTCGATGCCGTTCAGCCGCAGCAGCCCCGGAATGCCGGCCCAGAGCGCCAGCCCCGCCGCCAGCGCGAAGGCCAGCGCGGTCACCAGCACATGCACGAGGTAAAGGGTCCAGACCCGGGACCAGACCCGCGCGAGCCCCGTCCAGGCCTGCCCCCCCGGACGGAAGGCGAGCCCGTAGGCCAGTCCTGCCGAGACCCCGGACATGAGGACGAAGCCTTCGGCAGCGTCCGAAAAGCCCCAGTTGCGAAGCGTCAGCGCCTCATAGGCGTTGGTGGGCACATGGTCGATGAAGATCGTGACCAGGGCCACGCCCCTGAGGACGTCCAGCCGAGGGTCGCGCGCCTTGCGCGGAGCGCCCAGCGGGGCAGGGACGACAGGGGTCGCCGGCCGGATCTCGGCCGGGTTGAGTTCACGCATGGTGCACGCGGCGCGACTTGGGGGGCGCCGGGACCAGGGGCATGCGATCGGGCTTGGACCACAGCGCCCGCTCGGCGGCGGCGCGGCGCAGCACGGGGGAGGCGCTCAGGTCTTCGGGCGTCGTGAACAGGCGCGTGCGCGGCGGGTGCGAGGTCCAGGTGATGATGAAGGGGGCCAGGGCCATCGGCCCGGCAAGAGGAAGGAGCCAGGGCAGCAGGTCGGGCGCGATGAACCAGCAGGTCGCCAGGAAGCCCAGGCCCCAGAGCGTGATCCACCAGCCCGCGCGCCAGCCTTCCTCCCAGCTCAGACGGCCGTCGCCCCGGGCCTGGGACGGCCAGCCCCCATCCCGCCCGAGCACCACCTGCATGACCGAGCGGGCCTGGAACATGAGGAGCACGGGGGCGATGATGCTGGATTGCAGCACTTCCGCGAAGACCGAGGCCAGCAGGAGAAGATGACCCCCGAACTGCCGCGCCCGGCCCTGCGCCGAGGCGGCCACGAGCAGCTTGGGGATGAACAGCAGGGCCAGCACCAAGGCCGCGAGCTGGGCGGACCTCGTGGACTCCATCCGGCCGGCCAGGCCCAGGATGACGAAAGTCAGCCAAAGGACCGGCACCACATAGGCGAAGATGCCCTGGGCAAAGACGAACCGGCTCCAGGGGCGCAACCCCGGAGCCAGGAGGATCCGTGCGTGCTGGAGGTTGCCCTGGCACCAGCGCCTGTCCCGCTTGGCGTAGGCCAGCATGTTTTCGGGCCCTTCCTCGTAGGAGCCGCCGAGGTCGGGATCGAGCCGCACGGTCCAGCCCGCCCGCGCAAGGAGCGCGGCCTCGACGTAGTCATGGCTGAGGACATGGCCGCCGAAGGGCGGGGGGCCCGACAGTTCGGGCAGGCCGCAGCTTTCGGCAAAGGCGCGCACGCGGACGGCGGCGTTGTGGCCCCAGAACGGCCCCGTCCGGCCCTGGAGTTGCGCCAGCCCCTTCGAGAAGACGGGCCCGTGGAAGCTGCCGGCGAAGGCCATCATCCGCCCGAAGCGCGACCGCGCGCCGATGATGGCGGGCACGGTCTGGAGCAGCCCCAGGCGCGGGTCGGCCTCCATGCGCCGAAGCATCCGGCCGATCGTGTCCCCGGCCATGAGGCTGTCGGCGTCCAGGATCACCGCATGGTCATAGGCTCCGCCCGAGCGGCGGATGAAGTCCTCGATGTTGCCGGCCTTGCGGCCCCGGTTGTCCGAGCGGCGGCGGTAGAAGAGCCGGCCCTCGCCCCCGGTTTCGGCCAGGAGGCGGCGGAACAGGCGTTCCTCCTCGGCGCCCAGGCCCTCGGACTTGGTGTCGGACAGGACGGCGATGTCCACCTGCCGCCAGAGCCCGTTGAGCTGAAGCTCCACGTCCATGGCCGCGATCCGGGCGAAGATGTCGGACGGATCCTCGTTGCAGATCGGGATCAGGACTACGGCCCGGCCGCGGAACTCCACCTCGGGCGGGGGGGCGAAGCGGGCGCTGAGGCCAAGAAGGACCAACCCCGCCCCAAAGCCCAGCCAGAAGGTCGCCACCAGCACGGCGAGGCCTTGCAGCAGGCTGAGCGCGTTCAGCCCCCCGCCATACAGCAGGAGCCCGAGCGCCACGACGGCCAGGACCGCCGCCGCCCCCAGGGCCACGGCACGGGCGATGACGGTCCGGTCGGCCATGATCAGCGGGCGAGCAGGATGAACATGCGCCACCACCCCAGGCTCCAGCGCCGGCGCCGGCGTTCGAGGATCTGGGTCGGCATCGCAAGCGGCGCGTAGGGCGGGAGGACCGTGTCCACCCGCTGCTCGTCCTCGAAGAAGAGGAACTGTTGGCTTCCGTCCAGCATCAGACGTTCACCCACTGATAAGCCCAGGTCTCGGTCAGACGCTCGTCGTAGCCGGCCAGGTGCATGGTGATCTCCACGGTGGCGTCGCGCTCCGCCCCGATGTCCAGGATGACCCGCCAATCCCCGGTCTCGGGCAGCTTCTCGACGATGGCGGTGACGACATGGCCAGACGACACCGTGACGACCGGCTCGAGCTCGGCGTCCGCTGGCAGCGCGCCCAGCTTGCCACCCTTGAAGTGCACAGCGAACTTGCGCGCATTCTCGAGCGCCTCGATCCCTGACACGCCGCCCGCGCCCGCGCGGGTTTCGGTGACGACGGCCAGCGGACCTTCGAAGTCCGGGAGCAGGTCGCCCCAGCGCAGCGTGTACGAGAACTCCCGCGCTTCGCCGGCCTGGACCTTCTGCTGCGGCACCCAGAAGGCCACGATGTTGTCGTTGGCCTCGAGCGCGGTCGGGATCTCCACTAGCCGCACGAAGCCGTTGCCCCAGTCCCCTTGCGGAACCACCTCGATCGAGGGACGCAGGTCGTAGCGGGCGCCAGGGTCTTGATAGCTTTCGAAGCTGCGGTCGCGCTGGTAGAGGCCGAAGCTCCGCGGCGCGGATTCCGAGAAGTACGAGGAGGCCAGCCGCCCGGGGTTGTCCAGCGGCCGCCAGATGATGTCGCCGTCGGCGCGCACGATCCGCAGGCCGTCGCTGTCGTGCACGTTCGGCCGGTAGTCGTCGAAATCCGCCCGGTTCTGGCCCGAGAACAGGAACATCGAGGTCAGCGGCGCGATCCCCAGCTCCTCGACCGCCGAGCGGAAGAACAGCCGCGCGGTGACGTCCATCTCGGTCGCATTGCCCGGGCGCACGACGAAGCGGTAGGCGCCCATGACGCTCGGCCCCTCGAGCACGGCGTGGATGGTCGCGGTCTCGCCCTGGTGGGCGACGTAGAAGCGCGAGAAGCGCGGAAACTCCTCGGGCGTCTGCAGCCAGGTGTTGAGCGCGACGCCCCGGGCGCTGGCGCCGTAGACGTTCTCGCGCCCCAGCGCGCGGAAGTAGCTGGCGCCGACGAAGGACACGACCTCGTCCATGCGGTCGGGGCTGTTGAGCGGCCAGTTCAGCTTGAAGCCGGCGACGCCCGGCAGGGCGCTGTCGGCCGGAACCCGGCCCTCGAGGGCGTTCGAGTATTCGAAGTCGTGCGTCGTGAAGGCGAGCTCCCGCACGGTCCCGTCGGTCACGTCGAACAGGCGGACCGGCTCGGGGAAGAGCCAGCCCATGTGGAAGGCCTGAAGGCGCCACAGGTCCGGCTGGTCCTGCCAGCGGGCCTCCTCGTCGCGGAAGCGGATCATGCGGTAGCCGTCATAATCCAGTTCGCCCCACCATCCCTGCGGAGGGGACGGGGGCGCCCAGGGCTGGGCCGCCGCTGCCCGCATCTCCTCGGACAGCGCATCGAAGGAGAAGGGCTGGCCTTCCTGGGCCTCCGCCGATCGCGCAAGGCGCGGCAGGAGCGCCGATACGGCCGCAAGCTTCAGAAGGTCCCGCCGCGAGGGGGTCAGTGGGGAAGTCAGGAACATGGTCTCGGATTCGGTCGGAGAAAGGGTGCAGGCCACCCGCGTGGATCAGTTGCGCTAAGATGCTGCACCTGCAAGAGGGCCCTTGCTTAACCGCTAAGCTCCGGCCTCGTTCCGCCTGTTCTAGAGGATTGAAAGAGGCGGGTTTTTGCCGGTCGCTCAGGAATTGGGCATTCCTGAACTGCATAACGGATATGCAAACGGATGAACGCACGATGATCACCGACGTTCGGGCCATCGTCACGCGCCTGCGAGGTGGTCCGACCGAATCGCTGCGCGAATCTCCACCTCCCAACAGTTTAACAGTCAAACTTGATATGATTGCAACCCGAGATGTCGGTCCTAGTGCGATCGAACGGACTGCGCATTCCTTGGGCTGGCGGTTGCTCCTCCCGTCGCCGTGATCCCGCTCCGTCCTTTGCCTGGTTCCGATCTGCCCATGATTTCGGCATTGTGATCACGCCCGAAAGGCCGCTCCGGGGGATTGCGGCAAAGCGTCCCAGGGGGTGCCCGGGACCTCGCCATGGGCCGCATCCAGGCCCCGGTCCGCGGGCCGGGTGCCGTGCCGGAGCGTGCCGCTCACCGGCTGCGCACAACGCAGCGAAGCGCTCTTGGTCGGGTCAGGACGCCGACCTAGATGATGGCGGAAGATGGGCTTTGCGATGCGCCGGGTCCGACCCGGTCGCGCCATGGGCGGCCCGGACTGACATGGGTAGATCGATTGGACAAGCCTACAGGACGGATGCCGACGGAGGAGGCCAAGCTCGACGCCGAACGCATCGACGCGGAAATCTTCGGCCTCGACATCGGCACGGACCCGTTCGTCGCGGCGGTGCGGGCGACGCGCATGCCGATGATCATCACGAACCCCCGGCTCGAGGACAATCCGGTCGTCTTCGTCAATAACTCGTTCTGCCGCCTGACAGGCTACGACCGCGAAGAGATCCTTGGACGCAATTGCCGCTTTCTGCAGGGGGCCGACACGGATCCCGCGACACGGCGGGCCATTCGCACGGCGGTCAAGTCCTCCCAGGCGATCGAGGTGGACATCCGGAATTACCGCAAGAACGGCGAGGCGTTCTGGAATCGTCTCCTCATGGCGCCGGTCTGGGACGCCGAAGGCAATCTCGCCTACTTCTTCGCGAGCCAAGTGGACGTCACCCTGGAACGGGAACGGCTGGCGAGCCTCGAAAGCAGCAATGCCGCGCTGGTGGCCGAGCTCAACGGCCGGCTGAGGGAGCAGCAGGCCCGCGAGGAGGAGCTGCGCTTCACCCTGGCCGCGGGCCGGTTCGGGGCCTGGACGCTCGACCTGTCGACCCACGAGCTCACCTCCTCCCCGATCTGCCGGCAGAACGCGGGTCGGGACCCGGATTCGCCCTGCAGCTACGCCGAGTTCCTGGAATCGGTGCATCCGGCCGACTGGTCCATGGTCGAGGAGGTCATGGCCGACAGCCTTTCCCGGGGCTCCGACTTCGCGGTCGAGTTCCGGGTGCTTCCCCCCGGGGGCGGCACGCGGTGGGTGGCGATGCGGGGACGTCCCAGCCCCGGCGAGGATGGCCGCTGGACCCGTCTCACGGGGGTGTCGCTGGACATCACGGACGCCAAGCGGGCCGAGCGGATGAGGGACGCGCTCGTCCGGCTGAGCGACGCCTTCCGCGATCTCGACAGCCCCGGCGAGATTTCCTTCGCCGCCGGACGCATCCTGGGCGAGACGCTCGACGTGGACCGCGCGGGCTACGGCTCGGTCGACCCGCAGGCCGAGACCATCCTGATCGAGCAGGACTGGAACGCCCCCGGAGTCCGCAGCATCGCCGGGCTGCGCCGCTTCCGCGACTACGGCTCCTTCATCGAGGACCTCGCGCGGGGGGAGACCGTGGTGATCGAGGATGCCGAGGCCGATCCCCGCACCGCCGCCGCGACCGGGGCCATCCGCGCCATCGGAGCGCGCGCGATCCTGAACATCCCGGTCGTGGAGGGGGGGCGGACCGTCGCCATCTTCTTCCTGAACCACGCGGACCCGCGCCCCTGGCTCCCCGAGGAGCTGGCCTTCCTGCGCGACGTGGCCGAGCGCACCCGCGTCATGGTCGAGCGGCGCCGGGCCGAGCAGGCCCTGCGGGCCGGGACCGAGCGGCTGCGCTTCCTCGATGAGCTCGGGCGGGAGACCACGGTCGCCGCCGGCGCCGACGAGGTCATGGACATGACGACCCGGCGGCTGGGCCAGCACATGGGCGTGTCGATCTGCGCCTACGCGGACATGGACCCCGACCAGGACGGCTTCACCATCCGCGGCGACTGGTCCGCGCCGGGGTCGGGCAGCATCGTCGGCCATTACAGCCTTGCCGCCTTCGGCGAGAGGGCCGTCCGGCGGCTCCGGGCCGGCCAGCCGCTCATCGTCAACGACGTCCAGGAGGAGCTGGCGCCCGAGGCCGCCTCGACCTTCCAGGGGATCGGCATCGCGGCCACGATCTGCATGCCCCTGGTCAAGGAAGGCCGGCTGACTGCGCTCATGGCCGTCCATCACAGGACGCCGCACCGCTGGTCCCCCATCGAGCTGGCGCTCACCCGCGAGGTCGTCGACCGGTCCTGGGCGCATATCGAGCGGGTGCGGGCCGAGGCCGAGCTGCGGGCCAGCGCCGTGGCGCTCCAGGAGCTCAACGAGACGCTCGAGCAGCGCGTCCAGGAGCGCACCCGGCAGCTCGTGGAGGCCGAGGAGGCCCTGCGCCAGTCGCAGAAGATGGAGGCCGTCGGCCAGCTCACGGGCGGGCTCGCGCATGACTTCAACAACCTTCTGACCGGGATCGGCGGCAGCCTCGAGATGATCCAGACCCGGATCGAGCAGGGCAACGCCCCGGCCACCCAGCGCTACCTCGTGGCGGCCCAGGGCGCGGTGCGGCGCGCGGCCTCGCTGACCCACCGCCTCCTGGCCTTCTCGCGGCGGCAGACGCTGGATCCCAAGCCGACGGACGTGAACCGCCTGGTCCAGGGGATCGAGGAGCTGGTCCGGCGGACCGTGGGACCTTCGGTCCAGCTCGAGGTCGTGGGGGCGGGCGGGCTCTGGGCCACGCTGGTGGACCCCAACCAGCTCGAGAACGCGCTGCTCAACCTGTGCATCAACGCGCGCGACGCCATGCCCGATGGCGGGCGCCTGACCATCGAGACGGCGAACCGCTGGCTCGATCCGCGCATGGCCTCGCAGCTCGACCTGGCGGCGGGGCAGTATGTCTCGCTCAGCGTGACCGACACCGGGACGGGCATGGGGCCCGAGGTCGCGGCCAAGGCCTTCGATCCCTTCTTCACCACCAAGCCGCTGGGCCAGGGCACCGGCCTGGGGCTGTCGATGATCTATGGCTTCGCGCGCCAGTCGGGCGGGCAGATCCGCATCTATTCGGAGGTGGGGCAGGGGACCACGATGACGCTCTACCTCCCCCGGCACACCGCCGAGGCCGAGGCGGACGGGGACCTCGGGCCGGACCGTGCCGCCGGTCCCTCGGGCGACGGGGAGGTGGTGCTCGTCATCGACGACGAGCCGACGATCCGGATGCTGGTCCGCGAGGTCCTGGACGAGGCGGGCTACGCCGCGCTCGAGGCCGCGGATGGGCCGTCGGGACTTCGCATCCTCCAGTCCGGCGCGCGGATCGACCTCCTCATCACCGACGTGGGCCTGCCGGGCGGGCTGAACGGGCGGCAGGTCGCCGACGCGGCGCGGGTCCTGCGGCCCGATCTCAAGATCCTGTTCATCACCGGCTATGCCGAGAACGCGGTGGTGGGGAACGGGCAGCTCGACCGCAACATGGCGATCCTCACCAAGCCGTTCCAGATGGACCTCCTGACCACCAAGATCCGCGACGCGCTGGCCGGGGCCTGAGATGCGGAGCCCTTGCGCGTGAGCCGCTACCACATCGTGACCACCTGGCGCGTGGACGCCTCCCTGGAGGAGGTCGCCGGCGTGCTGGGCGACATCGCCCGCCTCACCGAATGGTGGCCCTCCGTCTACCTCGCGGTCGAGGAACTGGCCCCCGGCGACGCCACGGGCCTGGGCAAGGAGGTGGAGCTGCTCACCAAGGGCTGGCTGCCCTACACGCTCCGCTGGCGCTTCCGCGTGACCGAGGTGGATCCGCCGCGCCGGGTCGTCCTGGTCCCCAGCGGCGACTTCACCGGCCGGGGCGAATGGAGCTTTGCCCAGGAGGGGCCCGTGGCGGTGATCCGCTACGACTGGCAGGTGCAGGCGAGGAAGCCGGTCCTGCGGGCGCTGACCTGGCTGCTCCGCCCGCTGTTCACGGCGAACCACGACTGGGCCATGCAGCGGGGTGAGGAAAGCCTGCGGCTCGAGATCCTGCGCCGCCGGGCCGCCAGCGACGCCGAGCGGGCGCGCATCCCGCCGCCGCCCGGCCCCTCTCGCCTGACCTTTGCCGGGCGCGCGCCTCAGCCCATCCGGCCCAGGGCGAGGGAGCCCAGGAACAGGTGGAGCATCAAGGGGTCGAGCGGCTTGTAGAGCATCTCGACCCCGATCCGCCGCGCCTCGGCGGCGACCTCGGGCCTGCGGTTCGCGGTCACGATCCGGGCGGGCAGGCGCCCCAGCTTGCGCCGCAGCCGCTGGATGGCCCGCACCCCGGTCTCCCCGTCATCGAGCTGGAAGTCCACCAGAAGGGCGTCGGGCCGCAGCCCCGAGGGACCCAGCCGCCGCAGCGCCTCCTCGGCCGAGCCCGCGCCCAGCACCCGCACGCCCCAGCTTTGCAGCAGGAGCGACAGGGCCCGCCGCATGTCGAGGTCGTTCTCGATCACCAGCACCGATAGCCCATCATGCCGCCAGTCCCCCGACAGGGCCCGGCGCGGGTCGATCGGGATGTGGCCGCTCCGTTCGGACAGCGGGACCGCGACGGTGAAGGCCGTGCCCCGTCCCGGCACCGAGGCGAGCGTCAGCGGATGCCCCAGCATCGCGCAGGCCCGGTCCACGATGGCCAGGCCCAGGCCCAGGCCCTCGCTGGCCGAGGCGCGGCGGCCCAGGCGGTGGAATTCCTTGAAGATGTTCTCCTGCTCGGCCTCGGGGATGCCGGGGCCGGTGTCGTGGACCCCGATCCGCACCATCCCCCCCGACCGCCGCGCGCCGACAAGGACGCGCCCGGACTCGGTGTAGCGGATCGCGTTGGCCATCAGGTTCTGGAGGATCCGCTTGATGTAGGTGGGATCGGTGGTGATCCGCAGCGCCGAGGGCCGCACGGTCAGCTTCAGCCCCTTGAGCGCCGCCGCCGGCGCGAACTCGTCGCGAAGCTGCGCAAGGAGGGTGCCCAGGTCCACGGTCCGGATGTCGGCGGCGGCGCGCCCGGACTCCAGCTTGGAGATGTCCAGCAGCGCCTCGATGATGTCCTGCACCGAGGCCAGGGCGTTCTGGGCCTTGTTGACCACCTCGCGGTGATACGGGTCGGACATCTCGTCCGATATCGAGGACAGGTAGAGCTTGGCCGCCGACAGCGGCTGGAGGAGGTCGTGGCTCGCCGCGGCGACGAACCGCGTGCGCGAGGCGTTGGCCCGCTCGGCCACGGCGAGGGCGTCCTCCAGCTCCAGCGTGCGCGAGGCCACGCGGGCTTCCAGCATCTCGTTGGCCTCGTGGAGCGCCCGCGCGGATTCACGTTCGGCGCTGACGTCGGTGAGGCTCATCACGAAGCCGCGGTCGGGCATCTCGGCCGCGAAGACGTCGATCCACTTGCCTTCGCCGCGTCGCAGCTCGAAGCGGAGCGGCTTGCGGCCGCCATCCTGCCGGACCCAGGCCAGCACGTCGTCGGGCGAGGGGCCGGGCCCGAAGCTCGCGTCGGACCGGAGCCGGTTGAGGACCAGGTCCACGTCCAGCCCCGGCCGCAGATAGGTGAGCGGAAGGCCCAGCAGCGTCGCCATGCGCCGGTTGAACCCGGCGAGCCGCCCCCGCGGGTCGACGATGCAGACGCCCTGGTCGATGTGCTCCAGGGTCGCCCGGATCAGCCGCGCCTGGTCGTCGAGCAGCTTGCCGTGCTCCTCGCGCTCGGATCGGATGATGTCGGACACGTCGGTCTGCATGACCACCGTCTGGCCCCGCGTCATCCGGTGCTCGCTGACCTGCACCCAGCGGTCGCCCGCCATGCGGACGTTGAAGACGACGTGGGTCTCGCCGTGGCGGGCCATCCGGCTCACCAGCCATTCCTCGCGGGTCATTCCGGGCGGCAGGTCGAGATGGGCGCTGCGGCTGACCAGCGCCACGTAGCCCTCGAAGGTCAGGCCGGGCTCGAGGGCGTGGCGGATGTCGGGCAGGTGCATCGCGAAGCGCGAGTTGCAGAGCACGAGCCGGTCGTCGGGGTCGAAGAGCGCGAAGCCTTCCTGGATCGTCTCGATGGCCCCGGCCAGGTCCGAGCGCGCCCGTTCGGTCTCGCGTATGGCGGCGGCGAGGCGGGCGTTCGATTCGTTGAGGAGGTCGAGCGCGTGCTCGAGGTCGCGCGTCCGTTCGCGCACCTGATCCTCGAGCAGGACGGCGCGCTGGAACTGGTTGTAGGCCACGCCCCGGTCGTCGTCGATCTGCTCGACCCGCTTCATCAGGGCATCGCAGATCCGCAGCAGCTTGTCGTTCTGCCGTTCCAGGGGTTCGGTCGGGTCGATCAGGGCGATGGCTGGCATGATCGCGTCACGAGGGATCGGGGGGAGGGAAGATGGCGACGCCGGTCATGGTCTGGTTGACGTGCATCCCGTTGATCTGCTCGCCGTAGGTCGAAAAGCCCACGACGCGGTTCTTGGACAGGATGGCCGACAGGGCGCGGGTCTGCTGGGTTTCCTGGGCGGCGACGCGGCGCAGGATGCAGTCGCAGGCCCAGATCGCCTCGGGCTCGCGGCCGCGGCGGATCCGCTTGAGCTCGCGGTCGAGATGCTGGGCCATGTCTTCGGCCTCGGCGAGCGTCAGGACCAGCCCCTCGTCGATGGCCGAGAAGAACACGAGGTCGCCGTTGTCGAGCACCCGCTGGATCGCCCGGACATGGTGGGTGCCGCCAAAGCGCACGACCACGGGATGCGCCGCGAAGGTCATGGGCGACAGCTGCTCGGGGTCCTTGCCCAGCACGCGGGCGTATTCCCGCGCGGCGGGCTCGGCGTTGATCTGGTGGACGATGCGGCGCGCGGGGTCGGCCTCGGTCACGACCATGCGCGTCTGCGACGGCTTGAGGTGATCGAGGCTGAAGACCTGCACCTCGCAATCGGTGCGGACCATGCAAAGCACGGCCGCGTGGCGGCGCGGCTCGGCCCCCAGGGCCACGAAGGTTTCCCGGAAGTGGCTCCCGTCCCCGGCCGATCCTCCAAAGAGCGGCATCGGGCCCAGCCCGACCGCCAGGGCCGAGACCAGCTCGTCCTCGCGCACCGACAGCCCGTCCACGAGGAGGAAGGCGAACTCGTTCCGCCAGCGCGGCTCCTGGGCCATGAGGCTCGTGCGGGACCGGATCATGTCGCCCACGAGCTGCTCTCCGTCGAGGGCGTCGAGGTCGGGCACCAGGATGGGCGTCACCGCGAAGTTGGCGCGGGGCAGGCCCAGCCCGACGATCACGCCCTCGGCATAGCCCTGGACGCCGATCTCTCCGGCGGTGGTGCAGCCCACGACCACGGCGTCCGGGTAAAGCCGGCAGGCGGCGGCCATGACGGCGGCGAAATCGGCCAAGGGCGTCACGAACAGGGCGACCAGGGCCAGGTCGCCGCCCAGGCCCTGCGCCAGCTGGCCCAGGGCGTCGGGTTCGTCATGCGGGACCTGCGCCGAACGGACCCGTGGCATGCCGGTCCGCGGCGCGAGGCTCAGCGCCTCGCTCCTCTCCATGATGCTCCTCCCCAGCGAACCATGTCATGTTCTAGTCCGGTTCGCCCCGGAGCGTAGCTGCAGCGGCCTCAGTCGTGCAAGATCGTCGAGAAGCTCACCTCCCGCGCGAGGAGCACCGCCTGCGTCCGCGTCTGGACGCCCAGCTTGCGCATGATCGCCGTGACATGGGCCTTCACGGTCGCGTCGGCGATCGACAGGTCGAAGGCGATCTGCTTGTTGAGCTTGCCCTCGCAGATCAGCTCGAGGATGCGGGCCTGCTGGCGGGTCAACTGGGACAGGCGGCGGATCGCTTCCTCGGGTCCGGTGGCGGGCACCTCGTCCTCGATCACAACGCCTTCCGGCACGAAGACGCCGCCGGCGGCGATCTGGGCCAGGGCCCGGCGGAAGACGTCGCGCTGGCTGTGCTTGGGGACGAAGCCCGCCGCCCCCGCGCGGATCGTCGCCGCGATCATCCTGTGGTCGGCCACCGAGGACACGACCACGACCGGCAGGCCGTTCGCGGCCGCCCGCAGCCGCAGCAGCCCGTCCAGCCCGCTCACGTCCGGGAGGTTGAGGTCGAGCACGACGAGGTCGATCCCGTCCGTCTCGAGCCGGTCCAGCGCGGCGGCCAGGCTGTCGGCCGTCTCGGTCCGGGCGATGCCGGCCACGGCGCGCAACGTCATCGACAGGGCGTCGCAGAAGAGCGGGTGGTCGTCCACGATCAGCGCCGTCCCGAAGGTGCGGAGCTGGGGGGCGAGAGGGCTGGCCTGCATGATCGTCGTCCGGGTTGCGTTCGGTCCCAGGTTAGCAGCCCGCGACGCGCCCGCCTACGCCACAAAGGTCGGACCCCCCGAACGGGAACCGGCGCGGCCATGACGGCCGCGCCGGCGGGGTTCGGACCTGGACGGGATCAGCCGGCCGAGGCGAACTCCTTGGGCAGCCGGAACGTCCAGACCATGCCGCCCTGGTTGAGGTAGTTGACGCGGTTCGCGACCTCGCCGCCCCAGAGCGGAACGGCGCCGCCCCAGCCCGACACGACGGTCACGAACTGCTCACCGTCCTGCTCCCAGGTGATGGGCTGGCCGACGATGCCCGACCCGGTCTGGAAGGACCACAGGACCTCGCCCGTTTCATCGTCCAGCGCCTTGAACTCGCCTTCGGGGGTGCCCAGGAACACGAGCCCGCCCGCGGTGGTCATCACGCCGCCCCAAAGGGGCGCGGGATTGTGGTATTCCCACTTGATGTCGCCGGTGTCGGGGTCGATGGCCTTGAGCGCGCCGATATGGTCCTCGAAGATCGGCTTGATGGTGAAGCCCGACCCCAGGTAGGCCGCGCCCTCGCGGTAGGTGACGGGCTCGTTCCAGATGTCCATGCCCCATTCGTTGGAGGGCACGTAGAAGTTGCCGGTCCGCTGGCTGAAGGCCATGGGCATCCAGTTCTTGCCGCCCAGGAAGGAGGGGACCGCGAAGACCGTCTCGCCCCGCTCGCCCTCGGCGGCGGTGGTCGGGTCGCCGGGGCGGTTGTCCTCGTTGTAGATGGGGCGGCCATCCTCGCCGATGCCGCTGGCCCAGGTGATGTTCTGCACGAAGGGCGTGGCGCGGATGAACTTCCCGTCCTCGCGGTTCAGGATGTAGAAGAAGCCGTTGCGGTCGGCGGTGGCGAGCCGGCCGTTGCCCTCCCGGTCGGTGTAGGCCACGACCTCGTTCACGCCGTCGAAGTCCCATCCCTCGCGCGGGGTGGTCTGGAAGTGCCACTTGATCTCGCCGGTGGCGGGGTCGATCCCGATCCGCGAGGCGGCGTACAGGTTGTCGCCGGTGTTGCCCTCGACCGGCGTGCCGGCGTTGCGCAGGTGGCTGTTCCAGGGGGCCGGGTTGCCCGCGCCGAAGATCAGGGTGTTGGTCTCGGCGTCGTAGGAGCCGCCCAGCCAGGGGGCGCCGCCGCCGGTCTTCCACATGTCGCCGGGCCAGGTGGCGTTCAGCACCCCGGTCATGGTGCTGTCCTCGCCGTTCAGGGTGCCCATGTTCCCTTCGATGGTGGGCCGCGTCCAGACGAGCTCGCCGGTGTTGACGTCGCGGGCCTGCACCTCGCCCACGATCCCGAACTCGCCGCCCGAGTTGCCGGTGATCACGAGGCCGTTCACGATGAGCGGCGCGGCCGTGTAGCTGTAGCCCGCCTTGTAGTCCGCGATCTCCTTGTTCCAGATCACGTCGCCCGTCTTGCGGTCGAGCGCCACCAGCCGGGCGTCGAGCGTGCCGAAGATCACCATGTCGCCGTAGATGGCGGCGCCCCGGTTCACCACGTCGCAGCAGGGCAGGATGCCCTCGGGCAGGCGGGCGTCGTATTGCCAGAGCTCCTGGCCGGTCTTCACGTCGACGGCGTAAAGCCGCGAATAGGACCCCGTGACGTACATGATCCCGTCATAGACCAGGGGCTGGGTTTCCTGCCCGCGCTGCTTCTCGCCGCCCAGCGAGAAGGCCCAGGCGGGGACGAGGTGCTCCACGTTCTCCTTGTTGAGCAGCTCGAGGGGGCTGTAGCGCTGGAGCGCCTGGCCCATGCCGTTGGTGACGACATCGCCCGTGGTGGTCGCGTCGTTGGCGATGTCGTCGGCCGTGACCTGCGCCTGTGCGGCGCCGACGGCCAGCAGGCTGACCGTCGCGGCCAGCATCAAACGTCTCATGAGCTTCCTCCCGTTTGTCGTCTTGGCCTTGTCCTGCGCCCCTGCGCGGGCCGGCCCCGGACCGAAGTATCGGGCCGGGGCCTTGCGGCGCGGTATTCGCGTTTGGTCGTAAACAAAGGTTCCGCGGGTGCGGCTTTGGTCGTATTCCATGCAGCGGAGGCCCTGCTAGGCTGGGTCCACAGCTTTGGGAGGAGCGCCATGTCCATCCGCCACGCCGCCGCCGGCGCGCTTGCTGTCCTTTGCCTGTCCGCGCCGGCTCGGGCCGAGGAGCCGGTTCTGAAGGCGGGGGTGCAGGCCTCGGGCACCGTGCTCTGGGAGCTCGACACCATCGAGCACAACGGCTTCGACGTCGCCAACGGCTTCGACCTGCAGGTCCAGGAACTGGCCGGCGCGCCGGCCGCGCAGACCGCGTTCCTGGCCGGCGAGGTGGACGTGATCGTGTCCGACTGGCTTTGGGTCGCCCGGCAGAGGGCGGCGGGCATGGACCTCGTGTTCCTGCCCTATTCCAGGGCGGTCGGCGGCCTCATGGTCGCGGCCGACAGCCCGGCCCAGAGCCTCAGGGACCTCGAGGGCGGCAAGATCGGCATCGCGGGCGGGCCGGTGGACAAGAGCTGGCTGATCCTGCGCGCCTACGCCCAGCAGGAATACGGCATGGACCTGGCCGCCGACACCGAGCAGGTCTTCGGCGCGCCCCCCCTGATCTACGAGACGGCGCTGTCGGGCGACCTCGATGGGGCGATCAACTTCTGGCACTTCCAGGCCAAGATGGAGGCCGCCGGGATGCGCGAGCTGATCTCGGTCGAGGACGCCGCCACGGCGCTCGGGCTCGATCCCGACACGCCGCTCCTGGGCTATGTCCTGCACGGGGAGATGCTCGAGGCGCATCCCGAGCTCACGGGGGAACTGGCCGCCGCCTCGCACGAGGCCAAGGCGCTCCTCGCGACCGACATGGCCGCCTGGGAGCGGATCCGCCCGATGATGAACGCCGGCTCGGATGCCGAGTTCGCCGCCCTGCGCGACGGCTTCCTGGCCGGCACCCCCGCCGAAGGCCCCGTGGACGAGGAGGCCGCCGACCGGATGCTGCGGCTCATGGCCGAGCTGGGCGGCGAGGAGCTCGTGGGCACCGCCACGACGCTGCCGGAGGGCGTCTTCGTGGGCACGGGCGGGTAGGGCCGCGGTGCTCGCGATGGCGCGAAGGGGGGAGCCCGAGGCGCCGGTCGTCCTCGATCTCGACCTGGCCGGTCTCGCCTTTGGCGGGGCCGAGGTGCTGGGGCCGGTGCGCCTGACCGTCCTGCAGGGCGAGACGGTGGCCCTGACCGGTCCCTCCGGGGTGGGCAAGACCTCCCTCCTGCGGGTCATCGCGGGACTCGACCGGCGGCGGGCGGGATCGGTGCGGGTCCGGGGCCGGCTT
Organism: Rubellimicrobium arenae; assembly: GCF_017916275.1. GTDB lineage: Bacteria > Pseudomonadota > Alphaproteobacteria > Rhodobacterales > Rhodobacteraceae > Rubellimicrobium > Rubellimicrobium arenae. The sequence continues at coordinate 30,846 of NZ_JAFMST010000017.1, read as the reverse complement.
GCCGTGGTGTTCCAGGAGCCCACCCTGCTGCCCTGGCGGACGCTGTCGCAGAACCTGACGGTGACGGCCGGCATCACCGCCGACGAGGCGGACGCGGCGATGGCGGAGGTGGGGCTGGAGGGGATGGGCGGGCTTTACCCCTCGCAGGTCTCGCTCGGGCAGCAGCGCCGCCTGGCGCTGGCCCGGGCCTTTGCCTGCCGGCCCGACCTCCTGCTCATGGACGAGCCCTTCGTGTCGCTCGACGAGCCGCGCGTGCGCGAGATGATGACGCTGTTCGCGCAGTTGCGGGCGCGGCACCGGACGGCCACGCTCCTTGTCACGCACGACCCGCGCGAGGCCGAGGCGCTGGCCACGCGGATCCTGCGGCTGGGCGGCCGTCCGGCCGTCATCGTCGAGGAGCGTCAGAACAGGGGCGCGTACTTCCAGTTGTCCGCGTCCGGCGTCACCACGTCGAGGTCATAGCCCGACTCCACGAGCGTCCGCGCGTCCTCGACCCCGGCGGCGGCGGCCCGGTCCACCAGCGCCCGCCCGCGCTCCTCGTCCAGGGCCGTGCCGTGCCCGCGCAGCAGGTCCAGGCCGTGGTTGAACAGGCCGATGGGATCGCCCGCCTCGGCGGCCCGGCGGTTCCACTCGGTGGAGGCGTCGGGATTGCTGTCGCCCCCGAAGCCGTTGTCCTCCATGTAGCTCATCCAGGTCATCGCGCCGGTGTAGCCGGCCTCGGCGCAGGCTTCGAAGGTTTCGCGCGCGATGGCGTGCTGGCCGGATTTGGTCATCAGGTAGCCCGAGGCGCAGGTGGTCATGTCCACCTGGCCGTTGCGGGCGTTCTCGACCATGCGGTCCAGGGTCATCTCCTCGGGGTTCGTGGTGCCGTGCTCATCGCCCTCGGCCAGGGCGGGCCCGGCCAGGAGAAGGAGCAGGACGGCGGCGCGGCGGATCATGTCGGTGTCTCCCGGATCGGTGCTGCGAGGCCAGGGCGGGGCCGCCATGGCCGGGGGCGCTCAGGCCCGCTGCCCCATCATCCCGCGCGCCGGGTCGTAGCCCCAGAGCGACAGCCCCAGGAAGGCCACGGCCGCCAGGGCGGTCCAGCCCAGGGCCGGCAGGTTCGGCTGGACGTACAGGGCGAAGCGCACGAGCTCCACCGCGTGGGTGAAGGGGTTGGCGGCGCAGATGTCGTGGAGCAGGTCACCCGCCTCCTGCATCCGCCAGAGGGGGTAGAGTGCCGAGGACAGGAAGAACATCGGGAAGATCACGAAGTTCATCACGCCGGCAAAGTTCTCGAGCTGCTTCACGAACGAGGACAGGGCCAGCCCCAGCGCCCCCAGCATCAGCCCCGCCACGACCAGCGCGGGCAGCGCGGTCAGGTAGCCCAACCACGGCATCCTGATGCCCCAGATCCAGGCGATGAGCAGGAAGGCATAGCATTGAAGGACGCCGATCGCCGTTCCGGCCAGCAGCTTGCACAGCAGGAGCCACCAGCGGGGCAGGGGCGCCGTGAGGAGAAGCCGCATCGATCCCATCTCGCGGTCGTAGACCAGCGACAGCGAGGACTGCATCCCGTTGAAGAGCAGGATCATCCCGCACAGGCCGGGGACGATGTAGGTCTCGTACTCGATGTAGGTGGTGTAGGGCGGCGTGATGGACAGCCCGAGCGCCGCCCGGAACCCCGCCGCGAAGACCAGGAGCCAGACCAGGGGGCGCACCAGGGCCGACAGGAAGCGGCCCCGCTGGCCGAGGAACCGCAGGGCCTCGCGGGTGACGATGGCGCGGAGCGCGCGCAGGGCCGGGGTCATGCCGCCTCTCCGGTGAGGCCGAGGAAGACCTCGGTCAGGGGCGCCCCCCGCGCGACGGCCCCGGCGGTGGCGTGGCGCAGGACGCGGCCCTTGTGGAGGATCACGAGATCGTCCTCGGGCCGCACCTCGTCGGTCAGGTGCGTGGCCCAGAGCACGGTCAGCCCGTCCTCGCGCGCCAGGCCGTGCACGTGGTCGGTGATCGCCGCCCGCGCGGCGGCGTCGAGCCCGACCGTCGGCTCGTCGAGGAGGAGCACGGCGGGCTCGTGGATCAGCGCCCGCGCGATCTCGGTCCGGCGGCGGTGTCCGCCGTTCAGGGCGCGCGCGCGTTCCCCCGCCCGCTCGGCCATGCCGAGCCGGTGGAGCGCCCTGTCGATCCGCCCGGCGGCGATGCGGTCGGAAAGGCCCTGCAGCGCCGCGAAGTAGCGCAGATTTTGCGCCACCGTCAGGTCGAGGTCGAGCGTCGGCGCCTGGAACACCACGCCCATGCGGGCCAGGGCCCTGGTGGGTTCGCGCCGGATGTCGTGGCCCGCCACCGCGATCGTCCCCGGAGGTGCGGCCAGAAGACCCGTCAGAAGGGCGAACAGGGTGGACTTGCCCGCGCCGTTGGGCCCCAGGAGCGCGCAGAACCGGCCGGGCGCGACGTCGAAGCTGACCGCGTCCAGCGCCGTGCGGGGGCCGTAGCGGTGGGTGACGTTCCGGACGGACAGACCGCTCATGGCCGCAGCGCCGCCCCCCAGGGGAAGCGCCCGACCTTGATCGAGCTGAGCGGTTCGCGGTTCGCCACGTCGATCACGGTCACGTCCCCCGAAACCCCGTTGGTGGTGAAGAGTCTAGAGCCGTCGGCGCTGAAGGCCATGTGCCAGACCCGCCGCCCCACGAGGATGTAGTCCTCGACCTCGTAGGTGGCGGCGTCCACCACGGCGACGTGGTTGGCGGGGCCCAGGGCCACGAAGGCGGTCGCGCCGTCCGGGGTGAAGGCGAATCCCACCGGCTGGATCTGGTCGTCGTTCACGCCCGGGATGGCGAAGGTGATCTTGCGGGTCTCCTGCCGGGTCGCGGCGTCGAAGACCGTGACCGTTCCGCCGATCTCGGAGGACACCCAGAGCTCCGCCCCGCCCTTGGCGAACTCGGCGTCGCGGGGCCGGGTGTCCACGAGCGTGTTGGCGACCGGCTCGTAGGTCGACGTGTCGATCCAGTGCGCCATGTTCGTCGTTTCGCTGGTCGTGATGGCGATGCGCCCGTCGGGCGACACGGTCATGCCCTCGGGCTCGATCCCCACGTCGATCTGGGCGACCACGCGGCGGCTTTGCACGTCCACCACGGTCGTCACGGCGTCGTCCTCGTTGGCGATCCAGAGATGCCGCCCGTCGGGGGACAGCGCGAACTGCTCCGGGTCCTCGCCCGAGGGGAGGTCGTGCAGGATCTCGCCGCTTTCCGGGTCCATGACCTGCACCGCGTCGCTGTCCGAGGCGCAGATGTAGGCCACGCTGCCGTCGGGGGCGAAGGTGATGCCGCGCGGACGCTCGCCGGTGGGGATGGTGCGCGTGACCTCCAGCGTCTGGGCGTCGATCACGCTGATCGTGTCGTCGAGCTCGTTGGTGATCCAGATCTCCTCGGCCGACGCGGGGGCGGCCAGGAGCAGGGCAAGGAGGGCCGCCCCGGAGGACGGCAGGACGGGTCGGGGCATGGGGGCACCTGCGGAAAGGGAAAGGAACGTCCGGCCAGGATGCGCCGGATGGGATGAACGATGTCCTGGGGCACCGGGCGTTGCGCGCATCAGGGCCCCGCGAAGGCGGCGCAGCCGCTTTCCGGGCGGTCGCGGCCCAGCGTGTCGAGGTCGTTGACCTGATGGAGGAACTGCTCGAACGGCGCCATGGCGATCATGGCGCGGGGCTGCACCACCGCGATCGGCTGCCGGAGCTGGCCATCCCAGTCGCGGAAGCTGAGCGGGCGGCCCTTGAACCCGTCGAGCTCGAACTCCGGTCCCAGCATGTAGGCGCGGAGCGTGGCCGGGTCGGCCGAGCCGGTCCGCGTCACGGCCTCGCCGATGCTGCGCAGCGCGGCCCAGGCGGCGTAGTCGCGCGGGCGCATGGGCCGGCCCGCCAGGTCGGCGAAGCGCGACTGGAGCTGCGACGCGCCCCAGTTCTCCAGCACCGGCGACCAGGCCACGGGAACGATGCCCTCGGACCCGCCGACGGGACGGGGCTGCCAGGTGTTGAACAGGACGTAGCGGCCGAAGTCGCCGGTCTCGTCGGCGACGAGCAGGACGTCGTGGTCGGCAAACCCCTGCGTGAGCAGCGGGATCTCGGACTGGGCGGTGCGGCCGAGGTCGCCCGCGAACTCCCAGGGGCGGTCGTCCACCAGGGACAGGCCGAACTTGGCCACCGATCCGCGCAGCGCCTCCGCCCAGGCCTGGTCGTCGGGATGGGGACCCGACAGCAGCGCCACCCCGGTCCAGCCCCGCACCAGCAGGAACTGCGCGAGAGCGTCGGCGCGCATCCCGAGCGAGGGGATGGTATGGAGCAGGTTCGCCCGGCAGTCCGCCCCGCGCAGGCCGTCGTCGGGCGCGCCCACGTTGAAGAGAAGGGCGTCCCGCGCCTCGGGCAGGTCCGCCACCTTCAGGAGGTCCGCCGCCGGGGCATCCACCACCAGGAGCCGCGACCCGGCCAGCGCCTCGCGAGCGGCGGCGAGGAGGTCGCCCCCGACCGGCACCTCGCGCACGGTGAGCCGGTAATCCTGCCCCAGGAAGCGGCCCGTCGTGGCGTCGTCCTCGCGCCCGAGCGTCGCGCCGGCGATCCCGTCGTCCGCCGGCACCGGATCCAGGTCCGACAGGACCGGCGGGCGTTCCACCTGCTGGTGCAGGTAGGCGATGGGGACGGTCATGCCGTCGGCCCGTGCGGGGGTGGAAAAGGCCATAAGGGCCAGCAGGATGGCTCCTGCCGTGACTTGTCGCATGACGTCCTCCCTTGGTCCGGCAGGATAGCGGCGGGGCGGAGCGGGCGAACCGCGACCATGGTCGCAGCCCCTGGCGGCTCCGTTGCCACCAAGGTCGAATGGCGGGGGCGGAGGGGCTCTGACACCCTTTCCCCAGACGCGTCCCGCAAGAGGCGCCCCCAGGAGGAATCACATGCCCGCATCCCGCGCCCGCTGGCCGTTGTCGGCCGGCCTGATCGTCATCGCCGGCATCGCGCTCGCCCATGGCGACGTCGCCCCGCAGCCCGTCAACACCGACGCCCTGCCCGATGTGGGCGAGGAGTGGCTGACCGAGAACCCCTACCGCAGCATGGATCCCGAGGTGTTCCAGAAGGCGATCGAGATCGGCGATTCCGGCTTCAACCAGAACTGCGCGCGCTGCCACGGGCTGGGCGCGATCTCGGGGGGGCTCGCGCCGGACCTGCGGTTCCTGGAGGCCGAGGAATACGGCGACGAATGGTTCGCCGAACGCTTCCAGCACGGCATGACCCAGAACGGCATCACCAAGATGCCGGCCTTCGGCGAGATCCTGGGCCAGAAGGCCGCCTGGGCGATCCGCTCCTACATCGAGACCCGCCCCGATGACCAGCAGGTGGCCGACGCCGCCCCCACGCTGACCCAGATGCGCGACAAGCTGGCCGGCTACGCCGAGGACCCGGCGGGCGCGGACATCGACGCGATCAAGGCCGAGCTCATGGAGATCAACGCGGGCTTCGAGACGCTGTCGGGCGCCCCGGTCGCGGACAGCGCCGCCGCGCGCGCGGCCCGGCTCATCGACGGGAGCCCCGCGCGGTTCCACGAGGCGGCCGAGCTCATCTCCGTGTCGCTGTCCGTCGCGCACTAGCCATGCGGCGGCGTGACGTCCTTTGGGGCCTGGCCGGGGCGGCGGGACTGCCCCGGGCGGCCCTGGCCCGCTGCGAGGGCGTCGTGCCCGGCGGGCGCATCCAGAACCCCGACCGGGACTTCGTGGGCCAGGATCTCGACGCCATCGTTGCGCGCGGCTGGATCGAGTTCGCCGTCTACGCCAACCTGCCGCCCTATTCCTGGGAGGAGGGCGGGCAGCCGCAGGGCATCGACATCGCCCTCGGGCGTCTCGTGGCCGAGGCGCTGGGCGTCGAGCCGCGCTTCCGCTTCGTCCTTTCGGGCGAGACCCTGGAGGCCGACCTGCGCTACCAGGTCTGGCAGGGCCAGCCCACCGCCGGCGCCGAGAACGACGTCGCGAACGCGATGCTCCATGTGCCCTACGACAGCGTCTTCGCCTGCCGGGTCGAGCAGGTCGTCTTCACCGGGCAGGCCTACCGGGAACGGCTGGCCATCGCCTACCGCGAGGACGCCTATCCCGACGATCCGCCGACCCCCGCCTATTTCCGCTTCGACCTCGTGGGGGTGCAGAACGACACGATCTCGGATTTCTATCTCGCGTCCTTTCCCGGCGGGCAGATCAACGCCAACATCCGCCGCTATCCGACCATGGCCGCCGGGATGGCCGCGCTGTCGCGGGGCGAGGTCAACGCCGCAATGGGGCCGCGCGCCCAACTCGAATGGGGTGCGGGCGAGGGGGTCCGCGTCCACGAGCCGCCGCTGCCCGGCCTGGCCGTCGGGGACTGGACCGTGGGTCTGGCGGTCCACATGTCGCACCGCGACCTGGGCTATGCCGTGGACGACGCCATCGCCGCGGGGCTTGCCGATGGGCGGATCCCGGCGCTGTTCGGGGATCTCGGGCTCACCTTCGAGCCGCCCGAGAGGTGAGGTTACCCGGTCCGTCCTCCTCCCAGTCGGACCGACTGGCGCCCCGGCGGCCTGGCCCCGGGGCGCCCTTTTGCGTCAGAGCGTCAGCAGGTCGCCGCCGGGGGTGATCGCGGTGGCCCCGAGGCCCGGCCCAAGCGCCGCGAGGATGCCGCGCGCCGCTCCGGCCTCGGCGAGGCAGAGCGCGGTGGCCAGGCCGTCCGCCATCGCGGCGGTGGGGGCCGTGACGGTCACTGTGGACCAGACGGGGTCGCCGCCCCGGGGATCGAGGATGTGCCCCGACCCGCCGGGCAGCAGCATGGCCCCGGGGCTGGAGGTCGCGCAGGCGGCGCCGTCCAGCGTGATCTGGCCCAGGCGCCCCCAGGTCGGGTCCTCCACGCCCAGGCGGAAGGGACCGGACAGGGCGCGGAACTCGCCGATGTCGACCAGGGCGTGGGTCAGGCCCTCGTCGGCCAGGACGCGGGCGACCCGGTCGGTGGCATAGCCCTGCGTGATCCCGTTGAGCGTGAGGGCCTGGCCCTTGCCCAGCCTCACCGCGTCGGGGCCGATCCGCACCCCCTCCCAGCCGATGAGCCGCCGTGCCTCCTCCGCGTCCCCGCCCTGCGCGAGGGCGAGCCAGAGCGGCTGCACCGTCGGATCGAAGAGCCCCCCGGTGGCCGCGTGCAGGCGGTCCGACAGGGCCAGCACCTCCAGCAGCTCGTGCGGGGGCGCGTCGAGGCGGCCCGCCGCGTTGAGCCGCGACAGCGACGAGGCCGGGTCGTACAGGCTGAAGATCGACTCGATCCGTGCGATCTCGGCCCAGGCGCGGTCGCGGGCGCGGGCCGTCAGGGCCGGCGGGCCATAGAGCGTGAGCTCCGCCTCGGCCCCCAGCGCCAGGCGCCGGTCGCGGGCCAGCGCGGCCCCGGGCCCCAGCAGCGCCGCGGCCATGATCCGGAGGAAGCGGCGGCGGCGCATCAGGCGGCCCTCCGTTGCGAGGCGGTGCGCGGCCCGCGTGCGGCAAGGACCTGCGGCACGCATTGCCGGGGATCGTCGAGGATCTGCACGCAGTCGAGGCACTGGAAGCATTCCGAGTAGTCGATCCGGCCCGTGGGCTCGATCGCCCCGTAGCGGCAGCGCACGCGGCAGAGCTGGCACGGCGAGCCGCATTCCGCCCGCCGCGCGATCCAGTCCCGCCCGCGCAGCAGGCCGCCGATGGCCATGACCGCGCCCAGGGGGCATACATAGCGGCAGAAGCCCTTGAACAGGACGGTGCCGGAGACGAGCCACGCCACGGCATAGAGCACAAAGAGCCAGTCGCGAAGGAAGAAGGTGGTGATGGCGGTCTTGAAGGGCTCCACCTCGGCCATGGTGTCCACGCGGTCGGGCGCGACGAAGACGGTGGCGACGAGGCCCGCCAGCAGCACATATTTCACGCCCTTGAGGCGGCGGTCCCAGACGGCGGGCGGCTCCCATTGCGGCAGGCGCAGGCGGCGGCCCAGATGGTGCGCGAACTCCTGCAGCGCGCCGAAGGGGCAAAGCCAGCCGCAGAACAGCCCGCGCCCCCAGAGCACGAGGCCGACGATCGCCGCGCCCCAGACCAGGAGCCCGAAGGGGTCGTAGAGGAGGAAGGCGAAGCCGCCGCCATCCCAGGCGGTGCGGATCGCGCCCAGCACGGTGACGATGGACAGCTGCCCCTGGCCCCACCAGCCGACGAAGGCCAGGACGGCGGCCAGGACCGTCAGCCGGACGGGCGTCAGCCAGCCGCGCCGCGCCACCCTGTGCATGAGCGGCCCCAGGAGGACGAACAGCCCCGCGAGCAGGACGCCCAGCAGGGCGAGGTCCGGGGCGCGGCTCCGCACGGCCTCCTCGAACGGGGTGAGCTGCCGCACCTCGCCCTCGCGGAGGAAGAACCGCTCGGGCGTGGCGTGCTCGGCCGTCAGGGGCACGCGGCCGATCTCGGGCTGGAAGGAGCCATGCTCGCGCACGGCCTCGACCTCCAGGGTCCAGGGGCGCGACGGGTCGAAGCCCAGGCGGCGGTCGGTCCGCAGGATCATCGCGATGCCCTCCGGCACGCCGGGCTGCAGCTCGACCGCGATGTCGGCGTCGCGCAGCGCCACGGGAAGGCCATCCTGCGAGGCGGTCAGGCGGTCGGGCGCGGTGTTGCGCACGAAGTCGGGCGACACGAGGCCGTGGCGGCCCGCGTCGATCACGAGGATCGGCTCCTCGTTGGGCGAGATCTCCAGCAAACGGTCGAGCTTTCCGGCCGTCGCCTCGCCCAGCACCGCCGCGCGGATCGACGGCGGCCCGAGATCGACGATCCAAAGGTCGAGATAAGGCCCGTCGGGATCGGCCCGCGCCTCGGGGTCGTCGGCGGCCCAGATCGTGCCCGCGAACATCCCGTCGATCTGCGCGTTCGTGACCAGCTTTCGCGTGGCGATGCCCTGGTCCACGAGGTCGGCCCAGGCCAGCGCTTCCTCGTGCGCGGGGTCGGGCGCGGCGGGCGGGGCGCTGGCGATGCCCTTCATCTTCTCCCGCGCGACCTCGCGCGTGGCGGCCAGCAGCGATTCATGGGCGATGCGGACCGAGGCCGTCGCCTTGGTCACCCCGTCGAGGTACACGAGCGCCGATCCCGCCCCCGCGTCGCCGTAGGGGGTTCCGACCACCATGGGCTGGGAGATCGACAGGCCGCGATACTGCTCCAGGAAGGCGCGGAACGGCGCCTCGCCCAGGCCCGACACGAAGATCGGCTCGTTGTGGGAGATGAGCTTGACGTCGATGAAGCGCCCTTCGAGGTCCAGCGCCACGAACAGGTTGATCGGCGCGCCGGAAAAGCCGGGGATCGGGGCCATGGGCTCGGTCTCGAAGACATAGCCCGCGAGCGCGCCCCCGGAATTGAGGAGCTCCCAGACGCCCCTGTCGTTCACGGGGTCGCCAATGGACATCGGCGGGCGGACGAAGCCGGCCAGCGCCGCGCGGTCCAGCACCTCGGCCCGCGCCGCCGTCGCGAGGAGCAGGAGGGCAAGAAGGCGGAGAACAGCGGCCATGCCGGGCAGGATAGGCAGGGCTCCCCACGGCGCCCATAAGACCTAGGTCGCGTTGCGGCGGCCCCCGGTTGACCGGGGCGGCGGCGGGACGCAGGCTCGGCCGGCAGGGGAGGATCGTGGCATGGCGCAGAAGGGCCTGCAGGTGGACCGGGCGGCCCTCGCGGTGTCGCTGGCGGCGATGGCGCTCCTTTGGGCCGGCATCTCGGTGCTGGCGGACGATCCGGTGCGGCTGCCGACGCCCTGGCGCGTGGCCGAGGTCCTTTGGGCCGAAGCCGCGGCCGGCGATCTCGGGCGGCATGTGCTGGCCACCCTGGGCCGGGTCGGCTGGTCCTTCGGGATCGCGATGGCGGCGGGCTCGGTCCTGGGGCTCCTGCTGGGCCTGCATCCCCGGTTCGACCGCTGGGCGGACCCCTGGGTCGTGATCGCCCTGAACCTGCCGGCGCTGGTCGTGATCGTGCTGGCCTATGTCTGGTTCGGCCTGAACGAGCTTTCGGCCGTCGGCGCGGTGGCCTTCAACAAGACGGCGATGGTGGTCGTCACCATGCGAGAGGGCGCGCGCGCCCTCGATCCCCGGATCGCCGAGATGGCGCGGGTCTACCGCCTGTCGCCCTGGGCGCGGCTCCGGCACGTCATGCTGCCCCAGCTGGCCCCTTACCTGGCCGCGAGCGCGCGCAACGGCCTCGCCATCATCTGGAAGCTGGTGCTGGTGGTGGAGTTCCTGGGTCGGCCCAATGGCGTGGGCTTCCAGATCCACCTCTACTTCCAGCTCTTCGACGTGGCGCATGTGCTGGCCTATTCGGCGGCCTTCGTGGCGGTGATGCTGGTCATGGAATACGTGCTGCTTCAACCGGTTGAGCTCCGCGCGCGGCGCTGGCGCACCGCCTAAGACCTTTGTCGCGGCTGAAATTCGCCCGTCCGCGTGGCACGAATGCCCCAGGGCCGCGAGGAGGCGGCGCAGGGAGAAGATCATGAACAAGGTCGAACATTTTCGTGTGGCGGCTTCGCCCTACAAGACGCGCTACGACAACTTCATCGGCGGCAAGTTCGTCGCCCCCAATGCGGGCCGCTACTTCCAGAACACCTCGCCGGTGACCGGCCAGGTCCTCTGCGAGATCGCCCGCTCGGACGCCTCCGACATCGAGGCCGCGCTCGACGCCGCCCATGCCGCCAAGGACGCCTGGGGCAAGACCTCGGCCGCCCACCGTTCGGTGATCCTCAACAAGATCGCCGACCGCATGGAGGAGAACCTCAAGCTCCTCGCCACCGCCGAGACCTGGGACAACGGCAAGCCCATCCGCGAGACGATGGCCGCTGACCTGCCGCTCGCCATCGACCACTTCCGCTACTTTGCCGGCGTCGTGCGCGCGCAGGAAGGCGGCATCTCCGAGATCGACCACGACACCATCGCCTACCACTTCCACGAGCCGCTGGGCGTCGTGGGCCAGATCATTCCCTGGAACTTCCCGCTGCTGATGGCGACCTGGAAGCTCGCCCCCGCGCTGGCCGCCGGCAACTGCGTGGTCATCAAGCCCGCCGAGCAGACCCCGGCCTCGATCATGCTCTGGATCGAGCTCATCGCCGACCTGCTGCCCCCGGGCGTGCTCAACGTCGTCAACGGCTTCGGCCTCGAGGCGGGCAAGCCGCTGGCGTCGTCGAACCGGATCGCCAAGATCGCCTTCACCGGCGAGACGACGACGGGCCGGCTGATCATGCAATACGCCAGCCAGAACCTGATCCCGGTCACGCTCGAACTCGGCGGCAAGTCCCCGAACATCTTCTTCAAGGATGTCTGCCGCGAAGACGACGACTTCTTCGACAAGGCGATCGAAGGCTTCGTGATGTTCGCGCTGAACCAGGGCGAGGTCTGCACCTGCCCGTCGCGCGCCCTGATCCACGAGAGCATCTACGACCAGTTCATGGAGCGGGCGATCAAGCGCGTCGAGGCGATCGTCCAGGGCGACCCGCTCGACCCGGCGACGATGATCGGCGCGCAGGCGTCCTCGGAGCAGCTCGAGAAGATCCTGTCCTACATGGACATCGGCCGCCAGGAAGGCGCCGAGGTGCTGACGGGCGGCGAGCGCGCCAACCTCCAGGGCGACCTCGCGGGCGGCTACTACGTCAAGCCCACGGTGTTCAAGGGCACCAACAAGATGCGGATCTTCCAGGAGGAGATCTTCGGGCCGGTCGTGTCCGTGACCACCTTCAAGGACGAGGACGAGGCGCTCCACATCGCCAACGACACGCTCTACGGGCTGGGCGCGGGCGTGTGGTCGCGCGAGGCCAACACCTGCTACCGCTTCGGCCGCGCGATCCAGGCCGGCCGCGTCTGGACCAACTGCTACCACGCCTATCCGGCCCACGCGGCCTTCGGTGGCTACAAGCAGTCGGGCATCGGCCGCGAGAACCACCTCGACATGCTCGCCCATTACCAGCAGACCAAGAACATGCTGGTGAGCTACAGCCCGAAGAAGCTGGGCTTCTTCTGAGGCGGGGGACAGTCCGAAAGGCGCGGGCGCGCGGGGCCATCCCCGCGCGCCCTTTCCCGTGAAAGGACCACTCCATGAACGACATGACCGCCGCCCCGCCGCTCGACAAGGTGACCGCCACGCCCGAGGCGCTGCAGCTCCTGGCCGAGATCGTGGCCGACCACGGGCCGGTGCTGTTCCACCAGTCGGGGGGCTGCTGCGACGGCTCCTCGCCCATGTGCTACCCGGTGGGCGACTTCATCGTCGGCGACCGCGACGTGCAGATGGGCGAGATCGGGGGGATGCCCTTCTACATCTCCGAAAGCCAATACGAGGCCTGGAAGCACACCGACCTGGTCATCGACGTGGTGCCGGGGCGCGGGGGGATGTTCTCGCTCGACAACGGGCGGGAAAGGCGGTTCCTCACCCGCTCGAACATCTGCCTGCGGCCCTGATCCCCGCACTGCCCGTCCGGGCAGTAGGCGGGCGGGGCGCGCGGTCTTAGCTCTGGTGCAACTCCCACGGAGGGCACCATGACCGATCTTTCCGACCTGTCCCGCAGCATCGCCGCGCTGGCCGAGCGGTTCTCCCCCGGCGTCGTCGGCGTCACGGGGGCCCGCGCCTGGTCCTCGGGGTTCGTCTGGCGCGAGGGCCACGTGGTCACCGCCGACGAGGCACTGGATGCCGAGGGCGACGTCGCCGTGGTCCTGCCCGACGGGACGCGCCGGGCCGCGGCCGTGGTCGGGCGCGACCCTTCGACCGACGTGGCGCTCCTGCGGGTCGAAGGGGCGCTGCCCCCGCCCGTGCCGCTCGATCCGGCGGTGCCCCGGCTGGGCGAGCTGGCGCTGGCGCTCGGGCGGGGGCCGGACGGGGCCGTCGCGGGCTTCGGTGTCGTCCGGCACGCCGGGCCGGCCTGGCGGTCGCTGCGCGGCGGGACCATCGACGCGCGGCTCCAGCTTGACCTGCGGCTGCCCCGCGCCGCCGAGGGCGGCCTGGCGCTTGGCGCCGACGGCCGGGCCTTCGGCATGACGGTGTTCGGGCCGCGGCGATCGAGCCTCGTGATCCCCTCGGCGACCATCGAGCGCGTGGCCGACCACCTGGCCCGGCATGGGCGGGTGGCGCGGGGCTACCTGGGCCTGAGCCTCCAGCCCGTGCGGCTGGGGCAGGGCGGCGGCGCGGCGGCGGTCGTCACCGACGTGGACCCGCAGGGCCCCGCGCTGGCGGCCGGGGTGCTGCAGGGCGACCTCCTGGTCCGCCTGGGCGGAGAGCCCCTGCGCGGCCCCTGGGCCGTCCGGTCGCGCCTGGGGCCGGACAGCGTCGGGCAGGCGGTCGAGCTGGGGCTCCTGCGCGGGGGCCAGCCCCTGACCGTGACCCTGACCATCGCCGAGCAGCCCGCGCCGTGACCGAGCCCGTCGTCCTCGCCCTCCGGATCGCCGACGAGGACCTGGCCGAGCGGCTGACCGAGCTTCTGGGCGCGGTGCCCGGAATCGTCCTCGCCGAGCCCGGCGAGACCCCGGACGCCGTCATCGGCGATCCCGACGAGGCCCGCGCGCCCGAGCCGATGGCCACGGCCGGCGACCTCACCCCGCGCGAGCGGGAGGTGCTGGAGCTCCTGACCCAGGGCGCGTCCAACAAGGAGATCGCGCGCCGGCTCGGCATCTCGGTCCACACGGCCAAGTTCCATGTGGGCCGGGTCATCGACAAGCTCGATGCCACGGGGCGCACCGACGCGGTGGCGCACGCCGCGCGCACGGGTGTCATCCATCTCTGACCGGAGGCCGCCATGGCCGCACCCCTTCCCAAGGACGACATCGCGATCCTCGATGCCTATTCCGCCGCCGTGGTCGGCGCCGTGGAGCGGGTCGGCCCCGCCGTCGTCCGCATCGAGACCCCGCGCGGGGGCGGCGGCTCGGGCGTGGTCATCGCGCCGGATGGGCTCGTGCTCACCAACGCCCATGTCGCGGGCGAGGGGCGCGGCCTGCGCGTCCACCTGACCGACGGGACCGAGGGCGGCGCCGCCCTCGTGGGGGTGGACGAGGACACGGACCTGGCCCTGCTCCGGACCCATGCGGGAACGCTGCCCTTCGCGCATCTGGGGGCGTCCCGCGCGCTGCGGCAGGGGCAGCTCGTGGTGGCGCTGGGCAATCCGCTGGGCTTCGAATCGACGGTGACCGCAGGGGTCGTCTCGGCGCTGGGCCGCAGCCTCCGGGCGCGGAACGGGCGGCTCATCGAGGACGTGATCCAGACGGACGCGGCGCTCAACCCCGGCAACTCGGGCGGGGCGCTCGTCAGCAGCGCGGGCGAGGTCGTCGGGATCAACACGGCGGTCATCCGGGGGGCGCAGGGCCTCTGCTTCGCGGTGGCGAGCGACACGGCCGCCTTCGTGGCGGGCCAGCTCCTCCGCCATGGCCGCGTCCGCCGGGCCTGGATCGGGGTCGCGGGCCAGACGACCGCGCTGCCCCGCAAGGTGGCGCGGGTGGCGGGCCTGGCCGCCGCCTCGGGCGTCCGGCTGAGCGAGGTCGTGGCCGGCGGCCCGGCGGCCCTGGCCGACCTCCGGGTCGGGGACACGCTCCTGGCGCTCGACGATCAGCCGCTTCCCGGCGTCGATGCCCTGGTGCGGGCGCTGTCCGAAGGGCGGATCGGCCAGGAGGCGACCCTGACGCTGCTCCGCGCGGGGCGGCTCGAACGGCGGGCGATCCGCCCCTCCGAACGGCCCGGCGCGGCCTGAGGCGCGCACTCTCCCAGCGGCAATCGGAACTCCCCTTGCTCCGGATGGTTGAACATGACGGCGGCGGACCCCGCCCGACGCGTTCATGGAGGAAGGCCATCATGGCACATGCAAGCCGCAAGCACTTCGGTCCTGGATCCCAGGGCAAGGGCGACGGCACAGGGGCGATGACCACGATCGACACCGCCGACATTCCCGACAACATGATCCTGTCCAACCGCGACAAGGCGCAGCACTCCGACGAGCGCGGGCTCGACAGCAAGGCCGTGCAGACCGACCAATACCGTGACCACGCCGCCAACCGCCGGATCGAGGACGACGAGCTCGCGGACAGCCGCGCCACCCTCGACGACGGCGAAGCGAACGCCTGAGGAGATATCCCATGAGCAGCAAGATGCCCCCGGTTCCCCCGGGGAACCAGAGCGACAAGGGCCCGGTCTCGGCCGCGCACCCGGACGACCCGGCCGTCCATGTCGGGAATCCGCAGAAGCAGAACCCCGACAAGATCGGCCAGGCCGGCAACAGCAAGGTCAACACCACCAACCAAGGCCTCCAGCAGGACAGGTGACCCATGTCCACCTCTGACAAGAGCCCCAACACCATCCGCCAGGGCGGCCCTGGCGCGTCCCACGAGAACGCGAAGAAGCCGCTCGACCCGAACAAGCCCGGCGAGGTGCAGGACAACCATCGCAGCGGCAAGTCGTCCGGCGGCGGCGAGCGCGACAGCCACCACACCCGCGACGAGCGGCTGAAGTAGCTCGGAACGGAGACCACGGGGGACGGGGCCTGCGCCGGCAGCGCCCCGTCCCATCGTTTCCGGGCTGGCCGCCCCCCGGGTGTCACGCTATCCGGAAACAGGTTCAATGACTTGGCCGATGGCGCCCGCGCGCTCCTGCGGCCGGCGGGATAAGGGTGCGGAGCCATGGCATCGGGATTGTTCGCCCTTCTGGACGACGTGGCCACGATCGCGAAGGTCGCGGCGGCCACGCTCGACGACGTGGCGACCCAGACCGTCAAGGCGGGCAGCAAGGCCGCCGGGGTGGTGATCGACGACACGGCGGTCACGCCGCGCTACGCCGTGGGCTTCGCCGCCGAGCGCGAGCTGTCGATCATCTGGCGCATCGCCAAGGGCAGCCTGCGCAACAAGCTCGTGTTCCTCCTGCCGGCCGCGCTGCTGCTCAGCGCCCTCATGCCCTGGCTCATCACGCCGATCCTGATGGTCGGGGGGGCGTATCTCTGCTTCGAGGGCGCCGAGAAGCTGATCCACATGCTGCGGCACGACCCCGAGTCCCAGGACGAGGAGCAGAGCGCCGCCCACACGCCCGAGGAGCTCGAGAACGAGAAGGTCTCGGGCGCGATCCGCACGGACCTGATCCTGTCCGCCGAGATCATGGCCATCGCCCTTGCCACCATCGAGGCGCCGCAGCTCCTCACGCAGGCGGTGGTCCTGGCCATCGTGGGGGTGCTCATCACGGCGGGCGTCTACGGCGCGGTGGCGCTGATCGTGAAGGCCGACGACATCGGCGCGGCCATGGCGCGGGGCGCCACCAAGGGCGGCCTGCGCTGCATCGTCGGCCGGGCGCTGGTCGTGGGCATGCCCAAGGTCCTCGCGGTGCTGAGCGTGGTGGGCACCGTCGCCATGCTCTGGGTCGGCGGCAACATCCTGGTCCATGGCCTCGCCACCTTCGGCTGGCACCGGCCCGAGGAGATCATCCACGGCCTCGCCCATGCCGTGGCGCCCCTGATCGGGCCGATCGAGGGCGCGGTGGACTGGGTCGTGCGGGCGCTGGCCTCGGCGGTGGTCGGCCTCGGGGTGGGCCTGGTCGCCCTGGGCCTGCTGCGGATCGTGCGCCCGGCCGCATCCCACTGAGCGACGGACGCTGAGCGAACCGGACGGTGGCCCGCCGCGTTCCCCCTGTCGGGCCGCGCGGAGGGCACATGACACGGCGCAATCGCTATTACGACGGTCCGGTCTCGGGCCATTTCGACGGGAACCGCTTCTTCTCGCACGACGAGCCGCCCCGGCGCGGTATGGCCACCCACCTCCGGATGGTGCGCGGCCAGATCGCCCGAAGGTGGACCGCGCCGCCGCGTCCCGTGCGCCCGGTCGTGCCGCCCCAGCGGGTCGCGGCGCTTCGCGTGACCTCCATCGGCCATTCGAGCCTCCTCGTGCAGGTGGCGGGGCACAACCTCCTCATCGACCCCGTTTTCGCCGAATGGCTCGGCCCCTGGCCCCATTCCGGCCCGCGGCGCGCGCATCCCCCGGGCATCCGCTGGGAGGACCTCCCGCCCATCGACGCGATCCTCCTGACCCACAACCATTGGGACCACCTCGACGGCCCCGGCATCGCCCGGCTCTGGGCGCGGTTCGCCCCCCGCATCCTCGCGCCCCTGGGCAACGACGCCGTGCTGCGCCGCTACGACCGCGCCATGCCGGTCGAGACGCTGGACTGGGGGCAGGGGCTGCGGCTGTCGGACGGCCTTTCGGTGCATCTCGAACCGGCGCTGCACTGGTCGGGGCGAAGCCTCTGGGACCGGCGCATGGCGCTCTGGGGCTCCTATGTCCTGACCGGCGCGGGCGGCGTGCTGTATCACGTGGGCGACACGTCCTACGGCGACGGCAGCATCTTCCGCCGCATCCGCGAGGTCTACGGCCCGCCGGACCTGGCCCTGATCCCCATCGGGGCCTACGAGCCGCGCTGGTACGTGGGCACGCAGCACGTCGACCCCGAGGAGGCCGTGCGGATCATGCTCGACTGCGGGGCGCGGCGGGCGCTGGGGCACCATTGGGGCACGTTCCAGCTCACCTGGGAGGAGGCCGACGCGCCGCCCCGGGACCTGGCCGCCGCCCTGGCGCGGCACGACCTCCCGCCCGAACGGTTCCAGCCGCTCCAGCCCGGCGAGCCGGTCGATCTGCCCTGGCCCTGACGCGGTCCCGACACGGGCTCCGGCCCGAGGGACCTTCCGGCACGCCAGGTCGTTGATGCGGCATCGGACCTGCGAAGGGGACATCCCATGGCCACGGACGGAACCAGCCCTGTCGTCTACCCGCCCCTCGACACCCTCAAGCCCGTCGCCGAGGGCATCTGGGTGGTGGATGGCGGCCCCCTGCACGTCCTCATGATCGAGGTGCCGGTCCGGATGACCGTGGTGCGGCTCGGCTCGGGCGGGGTGTGGCTGCATTCGCCCACGCCCTACAACGCCCGGCTCCACCGCGAGATCGAGAGGATCGGGCCCATCGCGCACCTGGTCGCGCCGAACATCGCGCACTGGTCCTTCGTCAAGGACTGGCAGGGGCAATGCCCGGGGGCCAGGACCTGGGCCGCGCCGGGGCTGCGGCGGCGCTGGCAGGTCCGCATGTCCGGCGTGCGGCTCGACGAGGACCTGGGCCCGGTGGCGCCCGCGGCCTGGGCCGACGACATGGAGCAGCGGCTCCTCCAGGGCGGGCTCGGCCTGACCGAGGCCGTGTTCCTGCACCGCGCCTCGCGCACGCTGGTCCTCACGGACCTGGTGGAGAACTTCGAGGCCGACAAGCTCAACCCGGCGCTCCGCCCCCTTGTCCGCGCAGGCGGGGCCATGGAGCCGGACGGGATGGCGCCGCCCCATTACCGCCTTGCCGTCAACCTCAACCGGTCCGCTGCCAGGGCGCTCGCGCGCGAGCTCGTGGACTGGGGCCCCGAGCGGGTGATCTTCGCCCACGGCAAGTGGTTCGACCGCGACGGCACGGCGCATCTGCGCCGCTCGCTCCGGTGGCTGCTGGGGTGAGCTGGCTCGTGCAGGCCCGGCTCGTGAACGAGCCGTTCGGAGACCCGGGGCTCTACCTCGACCTCCTCTTCGGGCGACGGGCGGTGCTGTTCGACCTGGGCGACCTCGGGCCGCTTTCCCCGCGCGAGCTGCTGCGCGTGACGGATGTCTTCGTGTCGCACCGGCACATGGACCATTTCGTGGGCTTCGACCGGCTCCTGCGCCTGCGGCTGAACCGCCCCGGCGTGATCCGGATGGTCGGGCCGCCCGGCCTGGTGGGCGGCATCCGGGCCAAGCTCGACGCCTATGCCTGGAACCTCCTGGGCGAGGGCTCGCCCGACCTCACGGTGCTGGCGGCCGAGTTCGCGGACGACCGCCTCGGCCCCTGGACCGCCTTCCGCGCCCGCGACGCCTTCCGGCCAAGCCCGGCCGGCGACGCGGGGCTGGAGCCCGGGCTGGTGCTGGCCGAGGACGACCTGCAGGTCGAGGCCGCGACGCTCGACCACGGTCTGCCCTGCCTCGCCTTTGCCCTGCAGGAGCGGGCGCGGGTCAACGTGCGCGTGGACGGTCTGGAGCGGCTGGGCCTCGCGGTCGGTCCCTGGCTCAACGCCGCCAAGAGCGCGGTCCGCCGCGGCGCGCCCGACGACCTTGCCGTGGACACGGGCGGGGGCCCCCCGATGCGGCTGGGGGACCTTCGGGCCGCGGCCTTTCAGGTCGCCCCCGGCCAGCGCCTGGCCTATGTCACCGACGCCGCGATGACGCCCGCGAACGCCGCCGCGATCCGCCGGCTGGCCCGCGACGCCCATCACCTCTTCATCGAGGCGGTCTTCCTGGGCGAGGACGAGGCCATCGCGCGCGACCGCCTGCACCATACGGCCGCACGGGCGGGCGAGCTTGCGCGGGAGGCCGGGGCGCGGCGGATCACCGTCTTCCACCACTCGCCCCGCTATCTGGACCGGCCCGACCTGCTGCGGGCCGAAGCCGAGGCGGCCTTCCGGGGCGGGGTCGGCCCTTGACCTCCCGCGCCGCGCGCCGCACGGGAGAGCCGGGGGATGGGACCAGGGCCGCACCCGCACGCGGGCCGCTGGCCCCAGGCTCCACGAGGATCAGGAAAGGGCCACAGGACCGATGAGACGTCTCCTGGATCTGTTCGGACGCCGCAGCAAGGCGGCCCCCGCGGTGTTCGACGCCCCGCTCGCCCCGGACGAACCCCTGGCCGTGATCGGGGACGTCCATGGGCGCGACGACCTTCTCGGGCGGCTTCTCGACCGGCTCGCGGCGACCGAGCCCGGCCGGCGCATCATCCTGGTCGGCGACTACATCGACCGGGGCGAGCAGAGCGCGGCCGTCCTGGCCCGGCTCGCCGCCCGGCCCGACCTCGTCTGCCTCAAGGGCAACCACGAGGCCATGTGCCTGGGCTTCCTGGCCGACCCGGAACGGCAGGGACCGCGCTGGCTCGTGAACGGGGGGCTCCAGACCCTGGCGAGCTACGGCGTCGGCGGGGTCACCCCCAGCGCCAGGGGAGAGGCGCTCGAGGCGGCCCGGGACCGCCTCGCCGCCGCCATGGGCGAGGAGCTGACCGACTGGCTCCGTCTCCGCCCCCTGGTCTGGAGGAGCGGGAACGTCGCCGTGGTCCACGCCGCCGCCGACCCCACCCTCCCCCTGGAGCAGCAGTCCGAACGGACGCTGATCTGGGGCCATCCCCGCTTTGCCGAAGGGGTCCGCGCCGACGGGATCTGGATCGCCCACGGCCATACCATCACGCCCGAGCCGCTGGCCGAGAGCGGGCGGATCGCCGTGGACACCGGGGCCTATGCGACGGGCCGGCTCACGGCCGCCCTGGTGGACCCGGGCGGGGTGAGCTTCGTGACCGCCTGACGGCCTAGAAGAACTGGCTGATCTTGCTCGCGTTCTTGAACAGGAGCGTGCCGACCCCGCCCACGCGGTTCGTCCGCAGGGCGCGCAGGTCCTCGCGGCTCTTCTTGAGGATGCGCTCGACCGAGCGGTTGCTTTCGCCGCCGACCCGCATCCGCACGAAGACCTTGGGCACGTGCACCGCCCGGAAGCCCGGCTGGCGGAAGTAGCGCAGCACGGCGTCGTAGTCGGCGGCGATCCGGTAGGCGGTGTCGAAGGCGCCATGCTGCTCGATCACGCGGCGGCGCAGGAACAGGGTCGGATGCGCGGGCATCCAGCCCCGGCGCAGCAGGGCGGGCCGGAAGGGCTGCGAGGTCCAGGTGCGGATCACCCGGTCCGGGTTGTCCCGGGCGACGTACAGGAGGTCGCCATAGACCGCGTCCACCTCGGGGTCCGCGAAGGCGGCGGCCACCGACTCGAGGATATCGGGCGCGGCGAACAGGTCGTCCGAATGCAGCAGGCCCACCACCTCGCCCGAGGTCCTGACAAAGGCGCGGTTCAGCGCGTCGTAGATGCCGCCGTCCTTTCCGCTCTCGAGCCGCGTGCGGTGGTCCGACAGGCCCTCCAGGACCTCCAGGGTCCCGTCGCGCGATGCGCCATCCTGGATGACATGCTCCCAGTCGGTCCAGGTCTGGGACCGCAGGCTTTCCACGGCGTCGCCGACGGTATCGGCGCGGTTGAAGACGGCGGTGACGACGGAAATGAGCATGCCGGATCCTTTCGCGAAACGGCCAGGGGCAGTCCGTCCGGGGTCCTGCTGGCGACCCGCGGGCTCAGGCCCATTAGATCGCATTTTAACTAATTGAAAGGTTTATGGGTGGTGTGGTTGTTCGCGCTCAGGAAACAGTGCTTTGCTCCAACCGGACCATTCATCGGGGCCGTGGCTGGCCTGCTCCTGCTCGGCAGGGATCGGCCGACGGCGGCTGCGCCCCGAAATCGACGCCCGATCGCCATATTCGGGGGTCAGGCGACCTTGGGCGCGCCCCTGGCGTCCCCGCGACCCCTCCGGCCCCGGCTGTCCGCCTCCGCTCCGTCCGTTTCCGTTTCGTCGACCACTGTCAGGTTAGGCGCTCCGATCCGTGCCCCCGACGATCCCCCTCCCGTTCGGCCTAGGTACCGAACTCGTCCAGGTCCGGGGCCCCACCCGGAACCTCCGCCCGGGTGCCCATCGGGACGGTGGCGACCCGGGCGGTCCGTGCGGGGCAGGGGCACGCAACGCTCGGTGCTATAAGAAGCCGGTTACCGCTCTGTCCTAGCCTGGTCGCATATCAGGAGGACTTCCCCATGCGATCCAGACCCATCACCCGCCCCGTCGGGCGCGGCGACGCCGTGCCGCTCCGTCGGACGACCCGGCCCCACGCCGCCTGCCGCACCCGGTCGGAGGGCTGACATGACCCTCGACAACCTGCCCACCCCGAACTTCAGCGGCGCCGACCTGGCCGCCCGTGTCAACGCCGCCGTCGTGGAGCTCCGCGCGAGCCGGACCCTGTCGTCCTTCGCCGCGCTCGTGGCCGACCGCTCGATGGGCTACGGCACCGGCTCCCGGCCCGTGGCCGAGGGCGACATCGTGCGCACGACGCTTCAGGGCTTCACCTATCTGGTCGCCGCGCCCGACGCCGCCGACGCCCACCTGACCACCGCCCGAGGGGTGAGGCTTTATGTGCGCCCCGGCGAAAGGGGCTGGCACGTCGGCGCCTTCGGGGCCAAGGGCGACGGGGCCGCCGACGACACCGCGGCTTTCGTCATGGCCCGCACCGCCGCCGCGGCGGCCGGAGGCGGCACGATCTATGCGCCGGGCGGCACCTACGTCCTGCACGAGTTCGCGCTCACCACCGCCTCGAGCTCGGTCCCCGTGGCGCTGGTCGGGGACTACGGCGCGACCGTGATCCGCGCCCGCGACGCCGGAAAATTCGCCGTCACCCTGGGCCAGTCGGCCTTCTCGCAGTCCTGGTGGGGCGTGTCCCTCCGCGACCTCCAGTTCTCGGGCTATGTCGGCGGCACCAAGCGGATGGGCTGCGGCCTCTATGCCCCGCGCGAGCACCGGCTCGAGAACGTGTCGTTCACCGAATGCCTCATCGGGCTCGTGACCGGGGACAACTACTACTACGGCGGGCGCAACCTGAACCTCCGCGACTGCTTCGTGGGCATCCTGAACGGCACCTTCGGGACCGGGGCCACGACGATCGGCGACCTGGTAAACGGCGCGGGATCGACGGTCAGCGTCACGCTGCCCTTCGCCATGGCGAACGCGGGCGGGCATTCGGGCAACAAGCACTGGGACACGATCCGCATCAACAGCTGCGACATCGGCCTGGCGGGCTTGGGGGCCACCGTCAACACGCCCCACAACCTCTTGACCAAGGCCAGCATCGAAAGCTGCGGCATCGGGCTCCTCTGCATCCGGGGCGGCTTCCGGCTGGTCCAGCCCTGGTTCGAGAACAACGCCACCTCGGGCACGGTGACCTTCAACGGCGCGACCTACGAGAAGGGCGCCGTGGTCGCCGGAACTGCCGCGCCCACCGGCGATCTGTACGAAAGCTTCGGCGGGCAGGTCGCCGTCGACGGCGGACGGGTCGGGCGGATGGTGGCGCGCGACGGCGGCTCCATCTACGTGGATGGCTTGGCGAACCTCTTCGAGGCCGACGTGACCGAGATCGGGACCGGGCGGGTCCGCATGGACCGCGTCCTGACCGACAACCGGTCGGTGTCCTGCCTCGTGCAGCGCCCCATGCCGGTCCACAGCACGGGCCGCGCCATCGTCGCCCGCGTCCCGGCCAAGACCGAGAAGACCTGGGGCCTTCGCCCGTTCGGCGGCCGGCTCCTCATCGCCGAGCCCTTCACCGGCGCGGCGCTGACCTCGGGCAAGCTTTCGACGACGGCCCCGCTCGCCTTTGGCCAGGTCGGCGGCGTCCTGCCCGAGCAGAAGCATGCGACGGTGACCTCGGCGGATTTCGGGTTCAACCTCGGGATCGCGGCCGACTTCGCGCCCGGCGAATTCTACGCCATCTACCTGATGATGCGGGCGGCGCAGCCGCTGTCCTTCACGGGCGTGAACGTCAGCGGCTTCGTCGCGGCGCTTTCGAACCAGATCGCCCATCCGATCGGGGAATGGTTCGGGCTCGGGATCGTGACGCGGTCGCAGGCGTCGGCCGGGACGCCGCGGCTCCGGATGCAAAGCGCCACGGCCGGAGCCCTGGACTTCGGGGGGCTGCAGGTGGCCCGGTTCCCCAACCGGCTCGATGCCGGGGAGTTCATGGCCGAGGCCCGCTTCTTCATGACCGAAGGGTAAGCGGGGTGGGGGCGGGGCCGGCCGCTCAGGCGCGCCGGACCCCGCGCCCCGCGAAGTAGCCGGCCGCGACCCCGAGGATGTTCAGGATCAGGTCGTCCACGTCGAACTTGCGGTAGGCGCAGGGATAAAGCCCCCAGATCCCCGTCAGCTGCGTGAGCTCGACGGCCAGCGACAGGCCGCAGCCCAGGAGCAGGGCCGTGCCGAACCCGATCCTGTGCCGCGGCAGGAGGGCCCCGATGACCGCGCACAGGACGAAGTTCATCGCGACCGAAAGAAGCTGCCCCTGCGCCAGCCAGGCGCCCAGGTCCGGCGCCCGCCGCCAGCCGTGGATCAGGTAGCCCAGGAAGCTGAACGGATGGAGGTTCGGCGCGGCCGCGCCCACGGGGCAGGCGAGCGCCGACCTGTCAGGAAAGGGATGCTGCGTGAGGCTGACGAACAGCAGGGTGACCAGCAGGATCTGCCAGGCCTGCGCCAGGGGGCGCCACCCCGCCGCCACGCCCAGCCCGACCAAAGCGGCGGTCCCGGCCACGGCATAGGCGGCGGCTCCGCCGGCATAGGACAGAAGGTGGGCGAAGCCGGCGCTCATGGATCCAGGCGGGCGCGGCTTGGGCCGCTAGGCCACCCTGATGCCGAGCACGGCCTCGATGGCCTGAAGCGGCGGGGCTCCGGTCCGGTGCATGTAGGTCTTTACCTCGTGCAGCTTCGTGTCCACGAGATACCGGTACCAGAAGCCCTGGAGCACATGGAATGCCGTGCCTTCCTTTCCGTCGAGGAAGCCCATCCGGACCACGTAGCGGTAGAAGAAGTAGGCAAAGGCCCGGAACCCGCCTGGAAGCCGGGCATAGACCCGTTCCTTGAGCCATCGCTTGACCCCGGCCTGCTGCCCGCCCCGGAGGTTGGCGACGGACTCGTGCGGCCGGAAGCCGTATTCGAGGTTCAGGAGGTCCACCACCTCGCGCGAAGCGTAGGCGTTGTGCTTCTGGGTCCACCAGCTCAGGGAGTTCAGGTTGTCGTCCACGATCTCGCCGCTGAGCGCGACGGTCGGCCCATCCACGAGGATGTGCTCGTCCATCCAGCGATCCTCACAGCGGCCCTGGCCCTGGCGGAACAGGCGGAGGACCTTGATCGGGAAGACGCCTCCGTGCCGGATCGCGCGCCCCAGGAACGTCATCCGCCGCGACACGTAGACCCCCGCCACCTCCGCGCCCAGCGTGGGCAGGGTCGCGGCGATCTGTGCGGCCAGCTCGGGCGTGACGATCTCGTCGGCGTCCAGGCGCAGCACCCACTCCGTTTCCGCCGGAAGGTGGTCGAGCCCCCAGTTGAACTGCGTGGCGTGGTTGGTCCAGGGGTTCTCGAGAACCTCCGCGCCCAGGCTGGCCGCGAGCTCGCGGGTCCGGTCGGTCGAGCCGGAGTCCACGATCACGATGCGGTCCGAGATGCTGCGGACGCTGTCGATGGCCCGGGCGAGGTGGCGCTCCTCGTCACGGGTGAGGATGATGGTGGTCAGGGTCATTGGGCGTGCCCTTCGCGTTGAAGCGAGGCGGTGCGCGGCGCCGGACCGGCTGGCGCCGTCTCCGTCGCGTGCGGGCGGCCCCCGGTGACGGCGGGCCGGCCGCCGACGAGGCGCCGATACACGTCGCGCATGCGGAGCGAGACGGACACGGGCGTGAAGTCGCGCTCCATCCATTGCCGTCCGCGTTCGCCCAGGGCCGCCAGGTCGGCGTTGTTCAGCGACAGGATGGCGGCCTCGAGGGCATCTTCGCCCTGCTCGGTCCACAGGCCGCAGCCCTCGGTCTCCAGGCCGTCCCAAGGGGCGGCGGTCGTCGTGATGACCGGCACGCCATGGGCCAGCGCCTCGCCGACCACGATGCCGAAGTTCTCCGATCGCGTCGGCAGGCAGAACAGATCCGCCTCGGCAAAGGCCCGGAGCTTTTCCTGCGCGCCGATCTGGCCGCGGAACAGGACGCGGTCCGTCAGCCCCAGCTCGGCCACGAGCGACCGGAAGCCCGCCACATGGTCGGCCTCGCCGTCCCCGTAGATGTCGAGGGTGACCTGCGCGGGCAGCCGGGCCATGACCCGGATCAGGACATCGAGGCCCTTCTTTTCGTGAAGGCGGCTCATGAACATCAGCCGCAGCCGCCCGCCGGGCCGCCAGGTCCGGTCGGGCAGCTCTCCGGGCAGCTCGATGCCGTTCGGGATGACCACGGACTCGATGTCGCCCAGCCGGCCCCGGCTGGTTTCGCGCTCCATCTCGGCGGTGGCGTGCAGGATCGTGCGGCGCGGCCGCACGGCGTTGCAGACGCTCTCGTAGAGCTCCTTCATGCGGCGCCGAGGCGCGCCGGACCATTGCGCCGTGGCCTGCAGGCTTCCGCGCGGCGACCAGACGACCGGCTTGCCGAGAAGGCGGCAAAGCAGCAGCGCCGGGATCGTCGGAAAGGAGTAGGCGGCGGTCACATGCACCACGTCCGCCCAGCGGATGAGCCCGGGCAGGCGCCGCAGAAGCTCGGGCGATCCCGAGGTCATGAAACGGCGGCGGCAGTAGCGGACCTCGTAGCCCGCCGGGAACCAGGCCGGGTTCTCGGTCAGGGGCAGCGCGTCGGACCGGCCCGGCGCGGCCGAGTCCGTGGTCAGCACGCGCACCTCGAAGCCAGGGTCGCGCGCCGCGCCGTCGCAGAGCGCCTTGGTCGAGAAGATCGGTCCGCCGAACGCCACGGCCGGGTAGTAGGTCGGCGTCACGTGAAGCACGCGGATCCGCCGCTGGGGGTCGGGAGCTGTCTGTTCGCTCATGGCTGATCTCGTCATGGGGTTCGGGTGAGGGGAGGGATGCGGGCTCAGGACGGCTGCCCGTTCAGGGCGGGACCGCCCGCGCCGGCTGCAAGGTCCTGCATCATCCGGCGCACGGGGAGCTTCCAGCTCTGGCTGGCCGCGTCGAGGACGAGGAAGCAGATGATGGCCGGTCCCACGACGCCCAGCAGCATGGACTCCAGGCCGCCCGACAGGATCGTCACGGCGACGAAGGCCGCCGCGAGCTGGTGGTCCTGCCGCAGCCGGAGCGTGGGCAGCCGCCGGCGCCAGCCCAGGCGATAGAACTGGACGAGCCGGGGAAGGCAGATGAGGCTCACGAACAGCAGCCCGAAAAGGCCCATCTCGGCGATGGCCCCGAGGAGCAGGTTCTCGCCGTAGACGATCCGGGAATCCATCCAGGGGTCGCCGAAGAAAGGCGAGGCCATGAAGCTGTTCCACTGCCGTTCGAAGACCCAGCCGCGCGTGTCGCCCCGATCCGCGAAGATGACTCCGTAAAGGGGGCTGTTCAGGAAGAACAGCCAGCCCAGGAGCATCAGGCAGGGCGACAGCACCAGCGCCACCCGGAAGAGCGTCCTGTTCCAGAAGTAGAAGTTGATGAGCATGGACACGACCAGCAGAATGAGGCCGCCGCGGCTCTGGGTCAGGAAGATCAGGTAGAAGTTGAGGCCCAGCCCCAGCATCAGGGCCGGCGTGCGGAGCGCGCGGTAAGGGATGTTGCGCACGGTGGCCTGCAGGCACACCGAGGTCAGCACCAGCGCGTAGGCGAGGATGTTGGCGTTGAAGGCGAGGCCCGAGAAGCGCCCGTAGAAGCTCGAGGTGCCCGCCATGAACGAGGTCGGCAGGTTGATCGCCACCGCCAGGAGGTTGGCCAGGCCGATCACCGTCACTGCGGCATCGAGATCGAACAGCCCCGAGCGCGACAGCTTGGGCAGGAACAGCCCGAAGGTCACGAAGTAGAGCGCGAAGACCCCGAAATACAGCAGGCCGGGGCCGACCAGGTCGTAGTAGACGAACTTCGCTCCGGTGAAGATGAAGAAGCCGGAATAGGCCCAGACGACGACGCCGGGCCGCGCCCCCCGGAGGGTGAACAGCAGGTTGAGCGCCGCCGTCAGGAACAGCCCGACCAGGACCGCGTAGGTGATCTCCCGGCCCATGTCCTTGAGCCGGGCGACGGCGGGCGGCGGCTCGAAGGCGCCGCCGGGCGCGATCACGGAGATCGCGACCAGGGTGGCAAGGACAAGGATGAGGACGCTGCGTCGGCTGGGCATGTCGTGGTTCCTCGGGGAGCGGCGGGGCCGGAGGATGGCGGGGCTGGGGCCGCCATGAGGCGGCGAAGGTGCGTCAGTCCCCGACCAGGGCCGGGATCTGCGGGCCGGACCGTGCGGGCTTTTCCGTCATCTTCGGGCTCCTGGCAACGGAAAGAACGCCTGTCAGCGCGCGGCGGGGCGCCACACCACGACCAGGCACCAGACGACCCGAATAAGGAAGCTGCCCGAGAACAGCAGGACGGTCAGCCAGACCGAGGTTCCCGTCCCCCAGAGGTGCAGCCCCACGACAGCGCCCGCAAAGGCGAGAAGGGACACCAGCGGCGCGAGCAGGTAGCTGCTCTGGCGGTTCATGGCGATGACCGGATGCGCCACCATCGCGTTCGGGGCCCAGAAGAACATGGCCACGCCGACCTTGATCATGGCATCGCGGGTCGCCTCGACCGAGTCGCCGACGACCAGGGCCAAGACGGCATGCGGCACCAGCAGGGCGCCGGCGGTGAACAGGAGCGACAGCCCGAGCCCGAGGCCGAGTCCGCGGATCGCCTGCCGCCGGAGGCCGGGGAGGTCCTGCCGCTCTGCCAGGCTCTTCGACAGGGAAAGCCGCTGGTAGCCGATCGCCGTGGTCAAAAGCTGGAACGGGCTGAACAGGGCCTGGGCGACGCCGAACAGCCCCAGGAACTGGGCCGATGTGACCTGCACCAGGGCGTAGCGGATCGCGTTGGTGTGCAGGCTGTCCACGAAGGGGAAAAAGGCGGCCGGAAAGCGGACCAGCGCACGAAGCGTGCTCCAGATGCCCGGGGCCTGCTCATGGTCCGGGAAGCGGGCGAGCAGCGGCCGCACCTCGAGAAGGAGCACGGCCGAGGTCGCAGCCACGGCCGCCGCCGCCGAGGCCACCGGGACGTTGTCGAACGGCACCAGCACGGCGATGAAGGCGGAGAGCGCGGCCAGTCCCCGGACCGCGAAGGACCGCGAGATGAGGTTCGTGCGGCCCTCGCGCTGGTAGAAGCCGATCGACACGTCGCTGAGCTGGTCCGCCGCGCGCGTGCCGATCAGCAGTCCGGCCGCCAGGAGCGTCCAGGCGTCGGGCGCGACCGGGATCAGGGCCAGGGCGGTGACGGCCGCGCTTGCCAGGACGGCGATGCCCCGAAGCCGGAAGGCCGTGCGCGGTCCGAGGTCGGGGGCCGCGGCGATGACGATCAGGATGCGCGAGTTCAGGCTGGCCACGAGGCAGAGCGGCCCGAAGATGGCCAGCCCCGCGGTGAACACCCCGATGGTCTCGAGCTGACCCCGGTGCGCCAGGATCATCAGGATCGCGGCCTGGCTCGCGGCGAAGACGGCCTGGCCCAGCACGACCCCGCGCGACCCGCCCAGGATGCGGGCGGCACCGCTGGCGGCCCGGGCGGCAAGGCTGCCGCCCGCTGTCCGGATCGGACCGGGCCCGGCCGCCAGGGACGGGCCGACTGTCGGGGCGCTGGGCTGCATTCGTCAGGACCTCGCGTAAACGTCCTCGTAGCGGACGATGTCGTCCTCGCCCAGGTAAGGCCCGGTCTGGACCTCGATGAGGACCATGGGGAGCTTGCCCGGGTTCTCCATCCGGTGGACGGCGCCCAGCGGGATGTAGACGGACTGGTTCTCGGTCACGAGGCGGACCTCGTCGTCGACGGTGACCTTGGCGGTGCCCTGCACCACGATCCAGTGCTCGGACCGGTGATGATGGCTCTGGAGGCTGAGCGCCGCGCCCGGATGGACCACGATGCGCTTCACCTGGAAGCGGTCGCCCATGGCAAGGCTTTCGAACCAGCCCCAGGGGCGGTGGTCGCGGGGGAAGGTCTCGGCCTGGCGGGCGCCCTCCTTCTTGAGGGCGGCGACGGCGGCCTTGACGTCCTGCGCGCGGTCCTTGTGGGCGACCAGCACCGCGTCGGGCATGGCCACGGCGACGATGTCATGAAGGCCGATCCCCACGACCCGCTGGCCGGGCGATTCCGACCGCAGCAGCGTGCCGTCGCAGTCGATCGCCGTCGTCGGCCCGGAGGCGGCGGTCCCGTCCGCCTGCGTCTCGCGCCAGACCGAGGCCCAGTCGCCCAGGTCGGACCAGCGTCCGGTGTAGGGCATGACCGACAGGTTGTCGGCCTTCTCCATGATCGCGTAGTCGATGGAGATGGTCGGTGCGTCGGCCCAGGCGGCCGCATCGAGCCGGCAGAAGCCCAGGTCGCGCATGGCCCCCGCCAGGGAGGCTTCGACCGCGGCAAGCAGGGCTGGCGCGTGGCGGCGTGCCGCATCGATCATGACATCCGCGCGGAACAGGAAGAGGCCCCCGTTCCAAAGATGCCGCCCGTCCGCCAGCATCGCCTCGGCCCTCGCGGCATCGGGCTTCTCGACGAAGGCCACGAGCGGCAGGGGCTCGGGCGTCGCGGCCGAGGGCGGGGCCGCAAGCTCGAGGTAGCCATAGCCGGTCTCGGGCCGATCCGGAGCGATGCCGAACGTGACGATGCGCCCGGTCTCGGCCGTGGGCGCAGCGGCGGCGACGGTGTCGCGGAATTGCTGGTCCTCGGGGATGACGTGGTCCGAGGGGGCGACCAGGATCAGCGCCCGGGGATCATCGGCCGCGACCTGCAGGGTGGCGGCCAGGATCGCGGCGCCGGTGTCCCGCCCCTCGGGCTCGATCAGGAGAGCGGCAGGCGGGATCCCCGCCTCGGCCAGCTGCTCGGCGGCGATGAAGCGGAAGGCGTCGGCCGTGACCACGACCGGGCGCGCGAACAGGGAGCCCGACAGGCGCTTGGCCGACGCCTGGAACAGGCTTTCGTTCCCCAGGAGCGCCGCGAACTGCTTGGGATAGCTCTTGCGGCTGAGCGGCCAGAGCCGGGTGCCGGAGCCGCCGCACAGAAGGACAGGGTGGATCATTGCCATCGGGATCTCGAAATTGCTGAAGTTCCGTGTGTCCCATCCATGTCACGCGGCACGGACATCACGGAACTTCTTTTTGGGTCGCTTCGGGGTCGGAGGGGCCTTTGGCCCGTCACTGTCGGAGGCTGTCGATCTCTTGCCTGAACCAGCGGACGGTGTGCTCGAGGCCCTGCCGCAGCCCGGTTCTGGCGCGCCAG
>NZ_JAFMST010000016.1 GCF_017916275.1 Rubellimicrobium arenae | reverse complement strand
CCCTCAGCGCCGCCGGTGACGGGCTATCTACGGATTGCCCCCACCCCGCGCAAGAGTAAAACCACTCCCCACCCCAAAGTTTTTTGACCAGACCGTCAAAATCACCGGACGGATGGTCGGCCGACCTTACGAGAGCCGCCTCGCGGCGGCAGATGCGGGGGTCCGCGACCGGCTTGGCAGCATCCGCAGCGCCAGTGCCCCTCCGATCAGGGCCGCATAGAGGATCGGCTCCCAGGCGAAGCCGCGCACAAGCCAGATGTAGTGCACCGCAGCCAGCACGGCGGCCGGGTAGGTCAACCGGTGCAGGCGCCGCCACGCTGCCCCGCCAAGGCGCCTCAGGCTTGCGTTGTTCGAGGTCGCCGCGAGCGGAAGGAGCATCAGGAACGCCGCCATTCCGATCGTGATGTAGGGCCGCTTGACGATGTCGGCCCAGACCGCGTCCAGGGCCCTCACATCCAGGATGGCCCAGACAGCCACATGGGCCATCGCGAAGAAGAACACGAGTAGGCCAAGCGCCCGCCGGAAGCGGAGAAGGTTCACGCCGGCGAACCGCCGGATCGGGGTCACCGCCAGCGTCGCCACCAGGAGCTTCAGAGCTGTTTCGCCATAGGCCCTTTCCAGCCAGTCGATCGGCTCGATCAGGCTGTAGTCCGTGAGCCCCCGCCAGAAGAGCCAGGCCATATACGCCGCCCCCAGGAGGTAGAGCGTCCAGGGGGGCACGCGCCGCAGCCCGTCGTTGACGCCCTGCGCCCAGGTCGCCGAAGCGGCCACCTCAGAAGTTCTCCACGAGATCCATGCCCTCGTACAGGGACGCCACCTCGTCGTAGCCGTTGAACATCAGCGTCGGCTGCCGGGAGGCGAAGAGCCCGCCCCCGATCTTCCGCTCGGTCGCCTGGGACCAGCGGGGATGGTCCACCGTCGGGTTCACGTTCGAGTAGAACCCGTACTCATTCGGGTTGGTAAGGTTCCAGGTCGCCGGCGGCTGCTCTTCGACCAGCGAGATCCGCACGATCGACTTGATGGACTTGAACCCGTACTTCCACGGCACCACGAGCCGGATCGGCGCGCCGTTCTGATTGGCCAGGGGTTCGCCATAGATCCCGGTCGCCAGAAGCGTGAGCGGATGCGTGGCCTCGTCGAGGCGCAACCCTTCGACGTACGGAAATTCCAGGACCCCGGCCCGCACCCCCGGCATCACCTCGGGCTGAACGGCCGTCTCGAAGGCGACGAACTTCGCCGCGGGCTGCACACCGACCTTGGCCAGCAGATCGGCGAGTTCCACGCCGTTCCAGGGGATCACCATGGACCAGCCCTCGACGCAGCGATGCCGGTAGATACGCTCCTCGGTCTCGAGGCCGGCGAGCAGATCCGCCAACGCGTAGTCCCCCGGCCTGTCCACAAGGCCATCGACCTTCACGGACCAGGGATCGACCCGCATCTCGCCCGCATACCGGGCCGGATCCTCCTTGTCGTAACCGAACTCGTAGAAGTTGTTGTAGCCCCGGATCTCCTCCAGGGTGTTGGGCTCAAGCGCGGCGTCCTGCGCCGCCGCGGCCCCCCCTAGTGAGAGCGCGCCCATGGCCCCTGCCCCGGCCATGATCTGCCGGCGGTTCAGGTAAGTGTCTCGGGGCGTCACGTCCGCCCAGGTCAGGTCGTTGCTCCAGCGGCGGGCCATCGGATGCCTCCTCCCAATGTTCGCTTCTGACGTAGGGAACCTACGCCGGATCACCATAGGGCGTGCGTCACGATGGCGTTCGTGGATGTTTCAGGAGGGCATGGCCTGCCGCCGACGGCGTAGCAGACCCGGTCGCCGGTCCGGGGCGGGCAGGCCCGGATCCCAGCCTCCTTCTCTCGTCCCGCCGCGACGACACCCCGGCCGGCTTTGCTGCCGGCCGGGGTGCAGGACCAGGACAGGCCCTTGGACCTGGATGTCAGTGGACCACCGCATCCACGGGCCGCTCGCGGCGCGCGGAGCCCGCGACACGGGTGCCGACGATCAGCCCGTCGGACCCGGCCGTGACCGGCACGGTGTCCTCGTCCCGGACCTCGCCCGCGAGGATCATCTCGGCCAGCTGATCCTGCAGCGCCCGCTGGATCACCCGCTTCAGGGGCCGCGCGCCGAAGACCGGGTCGTAGCCCTCGTCGGCCAGCCACTGCTTCGCGCTCGGGTCGAGGTCGAGCGTGATCTTCCGCGCCGCCAGCCGCTTCTCCAGCCGCCGGAGCTGGATCTCCACGATGCCGGTCATGTCGGACCGGTCGAGGCGATCGAAGATGATCATCTCGTCCAGACGGTTCAGGAACTCGGGCCGGAAGTGCGCCCGCACCGCCTCCATCACCTCGCGCTTGGCCATGGTGGCGTCCGCGCCCTCGGGCAGCTCGGACAGGGCCCGCGCGCCAAGGTTCGAGGTCAGGACGATGATCGTCTGCTTGAAGTCCACCGTCCGGCCCTGCCCATCGGTCAGCACGCCGTCGTCCAGGACCTGCAGCAGGACGTTGAACACGTCCGGGTGCGCCTTCTCGACTTCGTCGAAGAGCACGACCTGGTAGGGCCGCCGCCGCACGGCCTCGGTCAGGACGCCGCCTTCGTCATAGCCCACATAGCCCGGAGGCGCGCCGATCAGGCGGGCGACCGAATGCTTTTCCATGAACTCGGACATGTCGATGCGGACCATCGCGGTGTCGTCGTCGAACAGGAACTCGGCCAGCGCCTTGGTCAGCTCGGTCTTGCCGACGCCGGTCGGACCCAGGAACAGGAAGCTGCCCAGCGGACGCCCCTCGTCGTTGAGGCCCGCCCGCGCCCGGCGCACGGCCCGGCTGACGGCTTGCACGGCTGCTTCCTGACCCACGACGCGCTTGCCGATCTCCTCCTCCATGCGGAGGAGCTTCTCGCGCTCGCCTTCCAGCATGCGGCTGGTGGGAATGCCCGTCCAACGCTCGACCACCTCGGCGATCTGCTCGGGCCGCACCGCCTCTTCGACCATCAGGCCGTCGCCTTGCGTTTCAGCCTCGGCCAGCTCGCGCTCGAGCTGCGGGATCTCGCCATAGGCGAGCCGCCCGGCCTCGGCCAGGTTGCCCTCGCGCTTGGCACGGTCGAGCTGGGCGCGCGCCTCCTCCAGCCGCTCCTTCACGGTACGGGCGGATTCAAGCTTGGCCCGTTCGGCCTGCCACTTGGCCGTCATCGCGGCCGAGCGTTCCTGAAGCTCGGACATCTCCTTCTCGAGCCGGGCCAGCCGGTCCTGCGAGGCGGCGTCGTCCTCCTTCTTCAGGGCCTCGGCCTCGATCTGCAGCTGCAGGAGCTGCCGGTCCAGGGCGTCCAGCTCCTCGGGTTTGGAATCGATCTCCATCCGCAGCCGCGACGCCGCCTCATCGACAAGGTCGATGGCCTTGTCGGGCAGGAAGCGGTCGGTGATGTAGCGGTGCGACAGCTGCGCCGCCGCGACCAGCGCGGAGTCCGAGATCCGCACGCCATGGTGCAGCTCATACTTCTCCTTGATGCCGCGCAGGATGCTGATCGTGTCCTCGACCGTCGGCTCCTCGACCATGATCGGCTGGAAGCGCCGCGCGAGGGCCGCGTCCTTCTCGACGTGCTTGCGATACTCGTCGAGCGTGGTCGCGCCGATGCAGTGAAGTTCCCCGCGCGCCAGCGCCGGCTTGATGAGGTTCGCCGCGCCCATCGCGCCGTCGGCCTTACCGGCCCCCACGAGCGTATGCATCTCGTCGATGAAGAGGATGACCTCGCCAGCGGCCGCCTCGATCTCCTTGAGGATGGCCTTCAGCCGCTCTTCGAACTCGCCGCGGTACTTCGCGCCCGCGATCAGCGCGCCCATGTCGAGCGCGAGCAGCTTCTTGTTCTTGAGGCTTTCCGGCACGTCGCCGTTGATGATCCGCAGCGCGAGGCCTTCGGCGATGGCGGTCTTGCCGACGCCCGGCTCGCCGATCAGGACCGGGTTGTTCTTGGTCCGGCGCGACAGCACCTGCATCGAGCGGCGGATCTCCTCGTCGCGGCCGATGATCGGGTCGATCTTGCCGTCCCGCGCCGCCTCGGTCAGGTCGCGCGCATACTTCCGAAGGGCATCGTAGCCCTCCTCGGCGCTCGCCGTGTCGGCGGTCCGGCCCTTGCGGACGTCGTTGATGGCGGCATTCAGCTTCTGCGGGGTGACGGCCCCGGCCTCCAGCGCCTCCTGGGCCTTGGACTTCACCATGGCGAGCGCCATCAGCATCCGCTCGACGGGGACGAAGCTGTCGCCTGCCTTGGTCGCAACCTTCTCGGCCTCGTCCAGCACCCGCACCAGCGCCGAGTCGACATAGGCCTGGCCTGCGTCGCCCGACACCTTCGGCTGGCGCGCCACGGCCGCATCCACGGCCTCGCGCACACGGGCTGACGAACCGCCGGCCCGGTCGATCAGGTTGGACGACAGCCCCTGGTCGTCATCCATCAGGGCTTTCAGCAGGTGTTCCGGCAGCACGCGCTGATGCTGCTCGCGCATCGCAATGGTCTGGGCGGCTTGCAGGAACCCGCGCGACCGTTCCGTGAACTTCTCCAAGTTCATGGCATCTCCTTTCCAAAGCGCCCGTTTCCGGATCGCCCGCCCATGCGGCACGACCCCTCGGGCCTCGTCCTTGATGTGGGTCACGCTCTCGCGCGCCGCAAGTCCCGCGGCGGCCAGAATCCGCTCATGATCCCCGCGCCTTGACTCGGGCGCCGCGTGCGACCAAGGACGCCGGAACCGCCGGAGGATGCCATGCCCGATGACCGCCTGATCGTCGCCCTCGATGTCCCCGACGCGGTGTCGGGCCTGTCGCTGACCGAAGCCCTGGGGGACGCCGTGTCCTTCTACAAGATCGGCCTGGGGATGCTGACCGGGGGCGGCCTCGCGCTCGCCCGCGAGCTCAAGGACGAGCATGGGAAGCGCATCTTCCTCGACATGAAGCTCTTCGATATCGGCGCGACGGTCGAGGCGGCGGTGCGGGGGCTGTCGCGGTTCGACCTCGATTTCCTGACGGTGCATGGCGACCCGCAGGTGGTGCGTGCGGCGGTGCAGGGGGCCTCGGGCACCGGCCTCAAGATCCTGGCGGTGACGATCCTGACCTCGCTCGATCGCGCCGACCTCGACGAGGCGATGATCCGCGCGGGCGACCTGCCCGACCTGGTGACGGAGCGTGCCGCCCGCGCCATGGCGGCAGGCGCCCACGGCGTCATCGCGTCCCCGCGCGAAGCGGCGCTGATCCGCGCCTTGCCGGAGGCCGCGGGCAAGCTCATCGTCACCCCCGGCGTCCGGCCCGACGGCGCGGCCAGCGGCGACCAGAAGCGGATCGAGACGCCTGCCGCCGCGATTCGCGCCGGGGCCGACCACATAGTCGTGGGCCGCCCCATCTGGCAGGCCAAGGACCCGCGCGCCGCCGCCCGCGCCATCCTGGCCGAGCTGCCCTGAGCCCGAAGGGCCGCCCCAGACACGGAGCGGCCCCGGACGCGGGGCCTCAGGCGGCCTTCTGGGCGCGCTGGTTGACCAGGTTCTCGGCGATCCGGGTCAGCTTCTGGTCCGTCTGCTTTTCCTGATCGAGGATCTGCTGGAGGATGCCCTCCACGTCCTGCCGCCCCAACTCGCGCGCCCAGGCGACCAGGGTGCCGTACTTGGTGATCTCGAAATGCTCGTTGGCCTGCGCGGCAGCGAGCGTCACCGCGTCGAGAGCCGGCGGCTGGGCCTGGGACATCAGTTCCTGCGCGTCCGCGATCAGGCCGTCGACGGACTTGCAGGGCGCGGCCTGGGCCTCGATGCCCATCGTCTGGAACACCTGCTCCAGCATCATCACCTGGCGGCGGGTTTCCTCCTCGTGCTGTTCCAAGGCAGCGCGGAACTCTTCGCTCTGGGCCTTCTGGGCCATCTGGGGCATGGCCTTCAGCAAGGTCTGCTCGGCGTAGTAGACGGCCTGCAACCCGTGCTCGAACGCGTCCTGTAGCGTGTTCATTCGATCCTCCATTGGGATGGGAACGACCGGGACCGGGTCCTTTGCCTTGCGCCCCGCGGTCATCACCCGAACCCGCCTGGCCCGGGATCGTTCCGGCACAAATGCTGCTCATGCGGCTGCAACCTTTCCGGGTGCAGCATCGTTTCCCATGCAGGAGTGAACCGGGGGACCAGATGCAGACCGTGACGGTGAAGTCGCTGCGCTACGACAGCGCCCAGGGCACCTACGAGGCGCGGGTGGACGTCGAACGCGACGGGCGCACCTTCCGCTATCCCTGCCGCGTGGAAGCGCCCGAATCGGCCCCGCGCGACTGGATCGAACAGGCCCTGACGCGCCATGCGCTCCGCCAGTCCGATTCGGGCCGTGACCAGCCGCGTCTTCACTGACGCCTGGCACGGTTCCGGCTCCGCGTTCGTGGCCCGCGGAGCCGGCGGCGCGTCCCCGTCACAGGGGGCGCGCCGCGTCAGTTCTCGTTGATGTCCTTCCGGATGATCCTGGCCCGCCCGCGATGCTGGCCAAGATAGAACCGCAAAACAGCATATGCTCCGGCCGAGAGCAGCGCGAAGATCACCAGCGTCCCGCCGAGCCCCGCATCGAGCCCGACCGCGACCAGGGCCGCCGTGGCCAGCGCCCCCGCCGAGAAGCCCAGGAACACGAAGACGGGCATGAGGACCTCCAGGAGGCCCAGCACCAGCGCCAGCGCGACCCAAAGCCACCATGTCAGCCACCAGCTCACGCCTTGCGCCCCGCCGCGAAGAGCCGGAAGGCGTCGCCGAACGCCTCGAGCGCCGCCGCCGGGACGACCACGGTCTGCTTGCCGCTCCCCTGCCCCAGCGCGACCAGCGCCTCCACCTGCTTGAGAGCGACCTGATACTGAGCGGCTTCGATGCCGTTGCGACCGATGGCGTCGGCCACCACGCCGGTGGCGTAGGCCTCGGCATCGGCTTGGATGCGACGGGCCTTGGCCTGCTGCTCGGCGGCGTAAAGCTCGGCGTCGGCCTGCAGCTCGACCGCGCGCTTGCGCCCCTCGGCCTCGGTCACCTGCGCGCGCCGCGCCCGCTCCGCGTTGAGCTGCTGGAGCATGGCCGACCGCGTCGCCTCGTCGAGGTTCACGTCCAGGATCTCGGCCCGCGTGACCTCGATGCCCCAGTCGTCCACCTGGTCGGCCAGCTGGGTGCGGATCGCCGTGATGAGCTGCGCCCGGTTCGACTGCACCTGGTCGAGCTCCATGCGGCCGATCTCGGACCTGACGATCCCGGCGACGGTGGTGGTGATGGCCGCATCCACGTCCCGGATCCGGTAGACCGTCTTCTCGGGCTCGGTGATCCGGTAGAAGACCGAGGTGTCGACCGAGACGAGCACGTTGTCCGAGGTGATCGCGTCCTGCCGCGAGGTCGGAAGCTGGCGCTCGAGGATCGAGATCCGGTGCGCCACCCGGTCCAGGAAGGGCACGATGAGGTTGAGCCCCGGCGACAGGACCGACCGGAGCCGGCCGAACCGCTCGACGACGAACTTCTCGGACTGGGGAACGACCCGGATCCCGCGAAAGATCGCGACGACGATCAGGAGCGCGAGCAGGATGAGGACGATCGTCGAGCCAGGCAGGCCAAGGGTGAGATCCTGTGGGTTCATCTTCCGCTTTCCGCTGGTTGGATGGGGCGAGGCTACGACCGGACGCCGCCGGCTCCTAGTCCGCCTAACCATACCCCTAGCCGGTCCTGCAGCATGGGCACGGCCCCGGGCAGCGCCAGGAACCGTTCGGGCGGCATCAGGAGCCAGCCCTGCCCTTCGTCGGCCATGACGATGCGCCGGGCGGCGCGGACGGGCATCCGCAGGACAAAGAACCAGCTCGTCCGCGTCGGGTCGGCCATGGCCGGGAAACGGCTTTCCCAGAGCCATTCGGCCTCGTTCAGGTCGAGGCCCACCTCCTCGCGGGCTTCGCGGACAAGGGTGTCGCGCGGGGTCTCGTCCCCTTCACGGCCGCCGCCCACGAAATCCCAGCAACCCGGATAGGGGATCGTCGGAATGTCGTCCCTGAGCGTGGCCAGGAGGTCGTCGCCCAGGAACAGCGCGCCCTTCGCGCCCACATAGTCCTGCATGTCCCGTCCTTCCGCGCTATCCTGTCCCCATGCCAGCCCTGTGCCGCGACTGCCTGCACCGATTCGACCAGGAGGCCCGCCGCTGCCCGTCCTGCCGGTCGCCGCGCGTCACCACCCACCCGGAGCTCTTCAGCCTGTCCGTCGCCCACATGGACTGCGATGCCTTCTTCGCCGCCGTGGAGAAGCGCGACAATCCCGATCTGCGCGATGTTCCCGTCATCGTGGGCGGTGGCAAGCGGGGCGTGGTCTCGACGGCCTGCTATCTGGCCCGCATCCGGGGGGTCCGGTCGGCGATGCCCATGTTCGAGGCTCTGCGGCTCTGCCCCGAGGCGGTCGTCGTGAAGCCCAGGTTCTCCGCCTATGTCGAAGCCTCGCGCGCGATCCGGGCCTTCATGGAGGAGCTGACCGACCGCATCGAGCCGCTCAGCCTCGACGAGGCCTTCATGGACCTGTCGGGCACGGAACGCCTCCACGGCGCGCCGCCGGCCGTGATGCTGGCCCGGCTGGTCCGGCGGATGCACTCCGAGCTGGGGCTGACCGGCTCGATCGGGCTGTCCCACAACAAGTTCCTGGCCAAGGTCGCCTCGGACCTCGACAAGCCGCGCGGCTTCTCGGTCATCGGGCGGACCGAGACGCGCGACTTCCTGGCCCCCCAGCCGGTCCGGCTCATATGGGGCATCGGCCCGGCCGGCCAGGAGGCTCTCGGCAAGGCCGGCATCCGCACCATCGGCGACATCCTTCGCTGGGATCGGCGCGATCTCCATGCCCGCTTCGGCCATATGGGCGAACGGCTCTGGCATCTGGCCCGCGGCGAGGACGCGCGATCGGTCAATTCCGACCGGGACACCAAGAGCATCTCGAACGAGACGACCTTCCATGAGGACACGTCCGACCGCGACCTTCTCGACGGGCATGTCTGGCGGCTGGCGGAAAAGGTCTCGTCGCGGGCCAAGGCCCAGGATCTCGCCGGCCGGGTCGTCGTGCTGAAGCTCAAGAAGGCCGACCACCAGAGCCTGACGCGCCGGACCGCCCTGCGGGAGCCCACGCAGATCGCCGACGCGATCTACCGGGCCGCGCGCGGCCTGCTGGACCAGGTGGCCGAGCCGGGTCCGTTCCGCCTTCTCGGGGTCGGCCTTTCCGAGATCACCGATGGCCGGCTCGCCGACCGGGCAACCGACCTCCTCGACGCCGAGGCGGCCCGGCGCGTCAAGGCCGAACGGGCGGCCGACGCGATTCGCGCGCGATTCGGCGATGGAGCGATCCTCAAGGGCCGCGCGTTACGGTGACGTGACCCGCACCCGGGTCCGCCGAACGAAGGCTCGCCCGGAGGCCGGGGCGCTCCGGATCCGTTCACGAAGGAGCGGGCGCTTGTATTACGGAACCCCACGCAGGATGCTTGCGCCATGAGCGCCGCCGATCTTCCCATCCATCTGCGCATCCCCCTGGGCGAAGGGCTCCGCTTCGGCCCGGGCAAGGCCGACCTCCTGACCCGCATCCGCGAGACGGGATCGGTGTCGGCCGCGGCGGCGGCGATGGGCATGAGCTACCGGCGCGCCTGGTCGCTGGTCGCCGAGGCCAACCGCGCCTTCCGGGCGCCCCTGGTGGAGCTTTCGCGCGGCGGCGAAGGCGGCGGGGGCGCACGGCTCACCAAGGAGGGCGAGGCGGTGCTGGCGTCGTACCGGGCGCTCGAGTCGCTGCTGCTGAGCGAAGGCGCCGCCTACATCGCCGCGATCCGCGACCGGGCCGATATGTCCGGACGGAAATAACGCTTGCACGCGGATCGGACGGGGAGCGATATATCCGGCTGAACACAACGCTCCGGAGGTCCCGATGCGCCTTGCTGCCGTCCTTGTCGGCCTGGGGATCGCATCCCCCGCGATGGCCGATCCGGTGACGGTTTTCGCCGCGGCCAGCCTGAGGACCGCGCTGGACGAGATCGCCGCCGACTGGAGCGAGGCCACCGGGACCGAGGTGGTCCTGTCCTACGCCGGCACCCCGCAGCTCGCCCAGCAGATCGAGCAGGGCGCCCCGGCGGACCTGTTCCTGTCGGCCGCGGTGGACTGGATGGATGAGCTCGAGTCCAAGGACCTGATCGTCGAGGGGAGCCGCCGGGACCTCCTGGGGAATACCCTCGTGCTGGTCGCGCATGGCCCCGCCGAGCCCGTCGCGATCGGGCCGGACCTCGACCTTCCCCGCCTGCTGGATGGCGGCAGGCTCGCCATGGCGCTGGTCGACTCCGTGCCCGCCGGGGTCTACGGCAAGGAGGCGCTCACCCATCTCGGGCTCTGGTCAGGGATCGCTCCACAGGTCGCCCAGGCCGAGAACGTCCGCGCCGCGCTGGCGCTGGTCGCCTCGGGCGAGGCGCCGCTCGGCATCGTCTACGGGTCCGACGCCATTGCGTCCCAGGCGGCGAACGAGGACGTCTCGGTGATCGGCACCTTCCCCCAGGACAGCCACGCCCCCATCACCTACCCGGCCGCGCTCGTGGCCGGCCATGACAGCCCGGAGGCCGCCGCCTTCCTCGACCACCTGTCGTCCCCCGAGGCGCGACAGGTTTTCGAGGCGCAGGGCTTCGTGGTGCTCGACTGACCCTGTCCGGCTGGACCCTCACGCCCGAGGAGGCCACCGCCCTCCTCCTGTCCTTGCGCGTGTCCTGCGCCGCCACCCTGGCCAGCCTGCCGCTCGCGCTCCTGACCGCGCAGGCGCTGGCCCGCTGGCGATTCCCGGGGCGCGAAGCCCTGAACGTGCTCGTGCACCTACCCCTGGTGCTGCCGCCCGTGGTGACCGGCTACCTCCTGCTGATGACCTTTGGCACGCGGGGGCCGGTGGGCGGGGTCCTTCAGGACTGCTGCGGCATCGTCTTCGCCTTCCGCTGGACCGGAGCGGCGCTCGCGGCGGCGGTGATGGCCTTTCCGCTGATCGTCCGGCCGATCCGCCTGTCCATCGAGGCCGTGCCGCGGCACCTCGAGGAGTCGGCCGCCGATCTGGGCGCGCGGCCAAGCCTCGCCTTCCTAACGGTGACGCTCCCGCTGGCGCTGCCCGGCATCGTCGCCGGGGCGATCCTGGGCTTCGCCCGCGCCATGGGCGAGTTCGGCGCGACGATCACCTTCGTCTCGAACATCCCCGGCGAGACGCAGACGCTGCCCTCGGCCATCCATGTCCTCCTGCAGATCCCCGGCGGCGAGGGCGCGGCGCTGCGGCTCGTGGGGATCTCGATCCTCGTGTCCACCCTGGCGATCATCCTGTCCGAGATCCTGGGCCGGCGCGCGGCACGGCGGATCGCCGGGCGCTAGGCCCAGGCGCGCAGGCGCGCCGCCAGATCGGTCACGCGCTCCGCCACGCCCTCGCCGGGCGGGCCGCCGCGCCACGGGTCGGCCAGGGTCGTGACCCAGGGTTCGGACGGCACGATCTCGCGACCGCCGCCCTGGCGCCGCCAGGTCAGCGCCCGGAGCACCTTCTCGGCCTCGGGCGGGAGGCGGTCCGGAATCTCCTGCCCCGACAGGATGCCCCAGAGCCGTGTCCAGCAGCGCCCGACCGACCAGGGATTGTAACCGCCGCCGCCCAGCAGCATCAGCCGGGGTGCCAACGGCCGCAGCCCCTCCAGCACCCCCGCATGGGCGTTGTTGGACAGGGCGAGCCGCGACTGCGGATCCTCGAGCACGCCGTCCGACCCGGACTGGAGCACGACCGCATCGGGCCGGAAGGCGGCGACGGCGGGCAGGATCAACGCCTCGCGCGTCCGCGCCATGTCGTCGTCGTGAAAGCCGCGCGGCACCGGCAGGTTGAAGACGTTGCCGATCCCCCGATCCGCGATCGCACCCGTCCGGGGCCAGCGGCCCTCTTCGTGGATGGACAGGAGCAGGGTGTCGGGATCGTCGCGGAAGCCGTGCTCCACCCCGTCGCAATGATGGGCGTCGATGTCGACATAGGCCACGCGCCGCGCCCCATGGCGGCGAAGCGACAGGATCGCGAAGACCGGGTCGTTGAGGTAGCAGAAGCCGTTCGCCCGGTCGGGGAAGGCATGATGCGTCCCGCCGCCCGGCACATGGACCGCGCCTCCGCCCGCCAGCAGCTCCCCCGCCAGCATGACCCCGCCGACGCCGGTGGCCGGACGGCGATACATCTCGGGAAACACCGGGTTCGCGGTGGTCCCGAGGCCGTGCCGGTCGCGGGTCTCGGCGCTGACGGCCTGCTCCCGCTCGGCCTGCGCCAGAGCGGCCACATAGTCGGAGCTGTGCCAGGCTGTCAGCGCCGCCGGCCGGGCGCGGGGGCTCCGGCGGAACCGTCCGGGCGGCAGCCAGCCCAGCGCGCGCCCAAGGTCCATGACGGTCGACACGCGCGGGATGCGCAAGGGATGCCAGGGGCCATAGCTCGACCCGCGGTAGATCTCGGACCCTATGAGGATGGGCGTCAGGACGCCAGCGCCGCCTCGACGGCCTGCGTGATCGCGGGTCCGGTGGGAACCTCGGACGAGCCCCAGGTGCCCAGCACGGATCCGTCCGCGCCGATCAGGACCTTGTTGAAGTTCCACTGGGGCTCAAAGCCCTGGCTCTCGCGCAGCCAGGAGAAGAAGGGATGCGCCGTCTCGCCGCGGACATGCGTGATCCCGGTCATCGGCAGGTCGAGGTCGTAGTTGAGCTCGCAGAAGTCCTTGACCTCCTGCTCCGAGCCCAGCTCCTGCCGGAAGTCGTCGGACGGCACCGCCACGACCACGAGCCCGCGGTCCCGGTACGCATCATAAAGCGCCTGCAGGTCGTTGTACTGGGGCGTGTAGCCGCAGAGCGACGCCGTGTTGGCGATCAGGACCGGATGGCCGGCCCAGTCGGTGAAGCCGATCTGGCCCCCATCGATCGAAGTGAACCGGAACTGCTGCAACATCGCCTCCTCCGCCGTCGCGGCCCGCGCCCCGGCGCTCGGCAGCACCGCCAGAAGGGTCAGCCCCAGGGTGAACGCCAGATGCTGCATGACCGCCTCCGCCTTGCCTGACGCTACGATAGCACTGCCGGCCGACCCGTCCATGGCCTGTTCGCGACATGGGGCGGGCGTCTCGGCCACGCTCACGGGAACATGAGAATTTCTGGAAACTTGCGACCTGTTGCGTACGCCGCCCGCGTGCTTATCTTCGGTCCGTCAGCAACGGGATCCAGGGCCATGGTCCGCTACAGCCTTTCCTGCGCGGACGGCCACCACTTCGACAGCTGGTTCCAGTCCGCCGCCGCCTTCGACGACCTCGCCAGGCGGGGCCTGCTGACCTGCGCCGAATGCGGCTCCGCGAAGGTTGAAAAGGCGCTGATGGCGCCGGCCCTGTCCAACTCGCGCGGCGACCTGTCCGCCCCCCGCGACCCGCGGGAGGCGATGCTGGCCGCGATGCGCCGGCAGGTCGAGGAGAACTCGGACTACGTCGGGCTGAGCTTCGCGGCCGAGGCGCGGGCGATGCACGAAGGCATCAAGCCCGAGCGATCCATCTGGGGCGAGGCCAAGCCCGAGGAGGCCAAGGCCCTGATCGAGGAGGGGATCCCCGTCGCTCCCCTTCCGTTCATGCCCAAGCGCGGCGCGAACTAGGCCGCCGGCCCGCCCGGCCCGATCCGCGACAGCCCCGGCCGCGCCGTCGGGACCAGCCAGTCCGGCGGCGCGCCGAGCCACCATTGCCCCTGCGGTCCACCCCGATTATGAGGGCGCCCGGAACTCTGGGGACCCGCATGTCCATCCTTGTCATGAAGTTCGGCGGCACGTCGGTCGCCAACGTGGATCGCATCGCGCGCGCGGCCAAGCGCGTCGCCGTCGAGGTGGCCAAGGGCCACGACGTCATCGTCATCGTCTCCGCCATGGCGGGCGAGACCAACAAGCTCGTGGGCTTCGTCCAGGACACGTCGCCGCTCTATGACGCGCGCGAATACGATGC
This sequence comes from Rubellimicrobium arenae, assembly GCF_017916275.1. Classification (GTDB taxonomy): domain Bacteria; phylum Pseudomonadota; class Alphaproteobacteria; order Rhodobacterales; family Rhodobacteraceae; genus Rubellimicrobium; species Rubellimicrobium arenae. Next base: position 60,296 of record NZ_JAFMST010000016.1, on the reverse strand, counting down.
CGTGACCTCCTCCGGGGAGAACGTGACCGCAGGCCTCATGGCGCTCCGCCTCCAGGAGATGGATATCCCGGCCAGGTCCTGGCAGGGCTGGCAGGTGCCGGTGATGACCACCTCGGCCCACGGCTCCGCCCGGATCGAGGCCATCCCGACCGACAACATCCTGCGCAAGTTCCGCGAAGGGATGAAGGTGGCCGTGGTCGCGGGCTTCCAGGGCATCTCGCCCGAAGGCCGCGTCACCACGCTGGGCCGGGGCGGCTCGGACACCACCGCCGTGGCCTTCGCGGCCGCCTTCGACGCGGTGCGCTGCGATATCTACACGGACGTGGACGGCGTCTACACGACCGACCCCCGCATCTGCGAGAAGGCCCGCAAGCTCGACCGCATCGCCTTCGAGGAGATGCTGGAACTGGCGTCGCTGGGCGCCAAGGTGCTCCAGACCCGCTCGGTCGAGCTGGCGATGCGCTACAAGGTGAAGCTCCGCGTCCTGTCGAGCTTCGAGGAACAGACCGACGAGGCCGGAACCCTCGTCTGCGACGAGGAGGACATCATGGAGTCGAACGCGGTCGCCGGGGTCGCCTATTCGCGCGACGAGGCCAAGATGACGCTGACCTCGGTCCCGGACCGCCCGGGCATCGCCGCCGCCATCTTCGGACCGCTGGCCGAGGCCGGGGTGAACGTGGACATGATCGTCCAGAACATCTCCGAGCATGGCCGGACGGACATGACCTTCTCCTGCCCCAACGATCAGGTCCTGCGGGCCGAGAAGGCGCTGGGCGAAGCCAAGGCGCGGGGCGACATCGGCTTCGAGGAGCTCGTGACCGACCAGGGCGTCGCCAAGGTGTCCGTGGTCGGGATCGGGATGCGGTCGCACGCCGGGGTTGCGGCGCAGATGTTCAAGGCGCTGGCCGCCGAGAACGTCAACATCAAGGTCATCACAACCTCCGAGATAAAGATTTCCGTCCTGATCGACCGGAAATACATGGAACTGGCCGTGCAGGCCCTCCATGATGCCTTTGGCCTCGAAAAGGCTGCCTGAGTTCCAACGCACGGGGCAGAGCCCCCGAGAGGAGACGATGCCCGACCGGACCGAGAGCGAGAGCCGCAAGCTCTTGGGCCGCCTCAGCGCGGTCATGGCCGCCACGAGCGTCGGCCAGACCCGTCTCGACCGCATCGTGCAGCTGATCGCGTCCTCGATGGGATGCGAGGTCTGCTCGATCTACCTGTTCCGTGACGCCGAGACGCTCGAGCTCTGCGCCACGGTCGGCCTCAAGGCCGAAGCCGTTCACCAGACGCGGATGCGCCTGGGCGAGGGGCTCGTGGGGCGCACGGCCCGTGACCGCGTGGTGACCAACACCGCCAACGCGCCCGCCGAACGCGGCTTCCGCTACATGCCCGAGACCGGGGAGGAACGGTTCTCCTCGTTCTGCGGCGTGCCGGTCCAGCGGCTGGGCGAGGTGCTGGGCGTTCTCGTGGTCCAGAGCCGGGCGGCCCGGATCTATACGCCCGACGAGGTCTACGCTCTCGAGGTCGTGGCCATGGTGCTGGCCGAGATGACCGAGCTGGGCGCCTTCAACGGCGGTGAAGGAGGACTTTCGCCCCGCCATCAGCGGCCGATCACCTTCCGGGGCCTGTCCGGCCAGGAGGGCGCGGTGGCGGGCCGGGTCTACCTGCACGAGCCGCGCGTCGTGGTCACCAACCCGATCTCGGAGGATCCCGACAAGGAGCTCGCCCGGCTCAATGCCTCGATCGAAGCGCTTCGGGCGCAGGTGGACGAGATGCTCGCCGGTGCCGGCACCGTGGACAGCGAGGAGGTGGGCGTGCTCGAAGCCTACCGGATGTTCGCGAATTCCCGCTCCTGGCTGCGCCGGATGGAAGAGGACATCCGCTCGGGCCTGTCCGCCGAGGCCGCTGTCGAGAAGGAGCAGTCCCACGCCCGCGCTCGCATGGGGCAGGCCTCGGACGCCTATCTGCGCGACAGGCTCCACGACCTCGACGACCTGTCCAACCGCCTGCTCCGCATCCTGACCGGCCAGGGCCGCGACACCGGCGCCGCCATGCCGGACAGCCCGGTGCTCGTGGCGCGCAACATCGGACCTGGCGAGCTTCTCGAATACGGCAAGGGCGCGCTGCGCGCCATCGTCCTCGAGGAAGGCTCGGTCGGCTCCCACGCCGCGATCGTGGCGCGCGCCTGGGCTATCCCCCTGGTCATCCGGGCCGAAGGCATCACCACCGAGGCGCTGAACGGCGATCTTATCCTCGTGGACGGAGAGCAGGGCATCGCCCACCTGCGGCCGGACGACATCGTCCGGAAGGCCTTCGAGGACAAGATCGCCATGCTCGCCCGCGCGCAGGAGCGCTACGCCGATCTGCGCGAGCTTCCGGCGCAATCGCTGTGCGGCACGGTGATCGGCTTGCACATGAACGCCGGGCTGATGGCGGACCTGCCCTCCCTTCCCTCGTCGGGGGCGGAAGGCGTGGGGCTCTTCCGGACCGAACTCCAGTTCCTCGTCCGCAACCAGATGCCCAAGCGGGCCGAGCTGTCGGCGCTCTATGCGCGGGTGATGGATGCGGCCAAGGGCAAGCGGGTCGTGTTCCGGACGCTCGACATCGGGTCCGACAAGGTCCTGAGCTACATGAAGCCCCAGGACGAACCCAATCCGGCGATGGGCTGGCGCGCGATCCGCCTGGGGCTCGACAAGCCCGGGGTCCTGCGGATGCAGCTTCAGGCGCTGATCCGCGCGGCGGCCGGGCGCTGCCTGACGGTGATGTTCCCCTTCATCGCCAATCCGGGGGAGTTCCGGCTCGCCCGCGCCGAGTTCAACAAGGCCCTGGAGCGCGAACGCATCCTGGGCCACCCTTTGCCCGACAAGGTCGAGGTCGGCGCGATGCTCGAGACGCCGAGCCTTGCCTTCGCGTCCTATGCCTTCTTCCGCGAGGTGGACTTCCTGTCGGTGGGCGGCAACGACCTCAAGCAGTTCTTCTTCGCCGCCGACCGCGAGAACGAGCGGGTCCGCCGGCGTTATGACATGCTCGAGTCGTCGTTCCTGGAGTTGCTTTCGGGGATCGTCGGACGCTGCGCCTCGGCGGGCACCCCGCTCAGCTTCTGCGGCGAGGACGCCGGCCGGCCGGTGGAAGCGGTGGCCCTGGCCGCCATGGGCTTCCGGATGCTTTCGATGCGACCGGCGTCCATCGGACCGGTCAAGAGCCTCCTTCGCCGCGTCAACCTCCAGGAGGCCCGGAAAGTCATCGACGATGCCCGGATCCGGGGGGACGAATCCGTGCGCCCCGCACTCACCGAATGGCTCGCCCGACAACCTTAAGAAGAAATTAACCGGAAATTGGCACAATTGATTCAGGCGGCGGGGGTTCCCGTGCGGCGGCGCATTCGTCCGCAAGGCTTCGGGGGCACATGACTATGCAAAGAATCGGGCGCAGGTCAGCCCTCGATGGCCAGACAGTCCTTGCCTGGGCCGGCCTTCCAGCCTTGGCCTTCCTGTTCGGGGCAGCCTGCTCCAGCCTCCCTGTCCTGGCCCACCGCTACCTGCCCATGGTGGACCTGCCCAACCACATCGCGCGCCTTCACATCGCGGCCACGGAAGGCGGGCCGCTGTCCCGCTACTACGAATACGGTTCGGCACTCCTTCCCAACTCGGCGGCCGACCTCCTCTGGATGCTGGCGCCGCAGGGCATGGACCCGGTGCGCTTCTCCCAGGTGATCATGGCCATATGCCCCATGGCCTATATCGCCGCCACCATGGTGCTCTCCCGCGTGGCCCAGCAACAGTGGAGCCTGTGGCCAGCAGTCTCGGCGCTCTTCGCCTACAACGCGCCGTTCCGCTGGGGCTTTGAGAATTACTCCCTGTCGGTGCCGTTCGCCCTGCTGGCGCTCGCGCTCTGGTTGAGGCTCGAGTCCCGGGGACCGCTGTTCCGGATCCTGCTGTTCACCCCCATCACCCTCGGCCTTTATCTCCTTCATCTGTTCGCCTTCGTGGTCCTAGCTGTTGCCGTCCTGGGACGAGAGGTTCAGATCCTTCTCGGCTCGCGGCAGGACTGGCGGCAAGTCGGCCGGGGATTGCTGCTGGCTCTTCCCTTCCTTCCGCCGCTTGGCTGGTATGTCTTTGATGCCCTGTCGGCGGTCGCGTCGCCCCTGGGCCACCAGACCATCTTCGGCCTCCGGGCGCGCGTCGCCGTTCTGACATCCCCCTTCGTGGCGTCCACGGGCGACATGGGAAGCCTCGTGAACCTGGCCGGAGCGGGCGCCCTGATCCTGACCCTGTTCTTCGGGCTCACCGCGTTCCGCCGGAACGGGCCACGGCTCATCTTTCAGGGTCCGCTGACAGGATCGATCGTTGCGCTTGCCATCGCGAGCGCGCTTACGCCGGCTTGGCTGAACGGAGTGGCCCTGGTTCACATCCGCCTGCCTCTCGTCACCCTGGCCGTCGCGGTTGCCGGCACGACCTGGCGGAGTCTGGACATCGGGACCGCCAAGCGTTGGGCGATGATCGTAGCCTGCCTGCTTCTGGCGCGGGGCGTCGCCTTCGAACGCCTGGCATCCAGCTACGACGCCGAGATTCAGGATCTGATGACGGTCCTGGCTCAGGTTCCGGTCGGGTCTCCCGTGATGCCGGCCCGCGCTCCGGGACAGGAGGGCGACCGGGGACGCTGGCACCTGCCGGCCTATGCGGTCGTGACCCGCGATGCCTTCGTCCCGACCCTCTTCCAAGGGAGCCATGCGCTTCGCGTCAGGCCGGATTGGATCCCGTTCTCTCACCCGTCCCTGTATCCCCCCAGCGTCCGTCGCTTGCTCGACAACGGACCCCAGGCCGACAACGGACGATGGGCCTTCCTGCGGAACTGGACCTCGCGATTCCCCTATCTTCTGGTTCTGGATCCCTGGACGGCTGGGCCAGGAAGCGGTCTTCAGCTGGTGACACGCGCCGGACGGTTCAGCTTGTATCAGGTCACAGAGGCACCGCCCGAGCCGGAGGCCCCTCGCCCGCCTTCCGAATCCTCATCGGGCTGACAAAAGGCATGAGAGGCCGACGGCCCAGGCCACGGTCCGGTCCGGCCGTGGGAACGCCTGCTTGGCGGTTCGAGACGAGGTGCGTTCCGGCCGGTCACACCTTGGGTCGGTCTGGTCTGGCCCCCCTGCTGATCGCGCTCCTCTGGAGCAGCCTCGCGCTCACGTCCTGGAACATCCATGCGGCGCCGGACGGCCTCTACAACGACTTCAGCGCATTTCACCTGGTCGGGCGCCTGGCCCGATATGGCCAGGCTGCGACGGCCTATGACCCGGTCCGATTCGCCAAGGTGCAGGCCGGCTTATGGGACGTTCCGGGCAAGTTCCTCTGGGGCTACCCGCCGCCGTTCACGCTCCTGACGGTTCCGTTGTCGATGCTTCCGCAGTGGCTCGCCTTCATGCTCGTTCTGGGGGGATCGCTCACGGCCTACCTGCTCGTTCTGAAGGCGCTGGCTCCGAACGACTTCCCTGTTGTCCTGGGGGTGCTGTTCCCGACCCTGATCCACGTCATCGAGGTTGGGCAGAACGGGTTGCTCATGGGTGCAGTGGCAGGTTGGGTTGCGCTGTCGGTGTCCCGCGGACGCAGGAACGCGACAGGCGTGGCCTTGGGTCTCATGTCTCTCAAGCCGCATCTGGCCATGGGGCTCGTGGCCCTGACCATCATGACGGGACGCTGGCGGGCGCTGGCCATGGCCGCCCTGGTCGCCCTGCTCCTGGCCGCTCTGGCCACGTGGACCTTCGGCTGGGACATCTGGGCGGCGTTCCGGAACGGGCTCGCCGCATCCGGTGAGGCTCTCCACGGCGCGGGCCTCAAGTTATCCTGGATGACCTCGCCCTATGGATCACTTCTCTCCCTGGGCGTGCCATTTCCCGTCGCCCTGGCGGCCCAAGGAGTGGTGGGCCTGATGGCGCTCGGGGCTGTCGGCATGGCGCGAGGCCTCGATTGGGAGAACCGGCGGCAACTCGGCCTCGCGGCGCTCGCTTCGGGACTGACGAGCCCCTATTTCTACAACTACGATCTGCCGGTCTGCGGGCTCGCCGTGGCGCTGCTGCGTCAGGATGTGGCCCGCCACGCGAGCCGGGCCGAAACGATCCTGCTGCTGTGCCTGAGTTGGGCTCCCTGCACTTTGGCCCTGCTGCAAAAGCACGTCGCGCCAGGATACAGCCCCCCAGCTGTCGGCGGCTATGCCCTGACACTGGCCCTGCCGGTGATCTTCCGCATCGTGTGGCGGGCGGAACGGGAAACGGCTTCGGCTCAGGCCTGCTTCACGGGCACCCGGCTTTCCGCCAGCACCTTGTGGAAATGATCGAGCACAGGCCCTTCGCCATGGACACGGGACAGGCGGCGCAGGCCGAAATGAACATGGGCCATCTCGACATAGTAGTCGATGAACGCCCAGTTCGTGCCGGCCCCGGCCGCCGCCCCTAGAATCGGGACCGCTTGGGAGGCCAGCTTCTGGCCGACGACCGCTCCGAACCGGGGCGCCACGCGGGCCACCAGCCGGTTGATGGCCGTGCCCGACAGCGACAGTCGCGCCCCCAGGAACGAAGTGTCGACCCCATCATCGCCCTTATTGGCCGCCCCGCCCGCGCCAAAGACCCGCAGGCATTCCAGCCGGGTTTCCTCGGACAAGGGATCCTCGCCGTGCAATTCGGCCACGCCCTGCACGGCGCGGAAGATGATGGTGGTCGCGAGAGGAAGCTCGGCCAAGGCCGTGGCCAGCCCTCCGGCTCCTCCGACGGCTCCTGAGAAGGCAGCAAGCGTCTTGTGGGCCAGATCCCCGGTGATCCAGGCGGAGAAGGCGGCCAGCCGCCCGTCGGCCTGCCGGGACCGCGCCGCCGCGTCGTAGCTGCGCAGGAGCGCCGCCTGCGCCGCCTTGTCGATCTGGGCACGGACCGGCTTGGGCAAAGCCTTGAGCCCCCCTTCGACCGACCCACCCACAAGGTTGACCGCCCGCATGAGAAGACCGCCCGCACGCGCCTGCCGGCGCGCCAGGGCTGCGATCTCATCCCGCTCGGCATCGCCAAGCGGCCGCAGGGGGTGTTCAGGGTTCACTTCCTTGAGCTTCGGCTGGGTCATGCCACTAAGAATGGTCCGAGCTGCGGCTCGTTTCAATGCATGAACCGCGATTGGCCGCGCTGGAGGGGGCAGCGCAACCGGGCTCGGCGCCCTGTGGCGCCGAAGTTCGTCGGATGGCCCCTTTTAGTCCACAGCCCGCAGGACGGGGCCTGTGACGTCGGTCCAGGCGCCCTCGCGCAGGTCCAGGCCCAGGATGCGTTCGGGGTTGGTGGGCGGCGGCATGGCGACGCCGGCGAGCCGCTGAAAGCCGAAGCGGCGGTAGTAGGGCAGATCGCCCACCAGCAGCACCCGGCTCCAGCCGCCCTCGCGCGCCAGCTCCAGCGCCCGCAGGATCAGCATGGCCCCCAGCCCCTCGCCCTGGCGCGTGGGGTGCACGGCCACCGGGCCCAGGAGCAAGGCCCACCTGCGCCCGCCCGCCGCCGCGACGCGCACCGGCCAGTTGCGGATGGCCCCCGCCAGCGCCCCCTCGCCGTCGCGCGCCACCAGGCACAGCGCCGCCACCGGCGCCACCCCCTCGCGCAGGCGGTAGGACGACAAAGCCTCCCGCCCCGGCGCAAAGCACAGGTCCAAGAGCGCCTCCACCTCCCACCAGTCGTCCGCCGTCTCCTCGGCGAGCCGGATCATAGCGCCTCCATTGCCCCTGGCCTCTGGGCGCGCTGCCCCTACCATGGCGGGAGCCCCAGTCAATCCAGGGAACGCAACGGATGTTCTATCGCCCCGCCGATGGCCACGGCCTGCCTCACAATCCTTTCTACGCCGTGGTTTCGCCGCGTCCGATCGCCTGGATCTCGACCCGGGACCTGTCGGGGATGGACAACCTCGCCCCGTACTCCTTCTTCAACGCCGTGGCCTCCGAGCCTCCGCAGGTCGTCTTCGGATCGTCCGACAGCAAGGAGGACCGCGACGGGACCAAGGATTCGCTGGGCAACATCCGGGAAACCGGCGTCTTCTGCATCAACGTCGTCGAGTTCGCGGCCCGCGATGCGATGAACGCCAGTTCCGCTGCCCTCCCCCGCGACGTGGACGAATTCGCGCAGGCCGGCGTGGAAAAGGCCGCCTGCGAGACCATCCCCTGTTGCCGCGTGGCCCAGGCGCCGGCCTCGATCGAGTGCCGCCTGACCCGGATCGTCCGGCTCGCGGGCGAGGCCAATTACGCCGTCTTCGGAGTCGTCACGGGGATGCACCTGCGGGACGACTGCATCGTGGACGGCCGGTTCGACGTCACCCGCTACCAGCCGCTGGCCCGCCTGGGGTACCGCGATTACGCCGTGGTGCGGGAAGTGTTCGAGATGATCCGGCCTGGCCAGAAGCCCGCGCGCTAAGGGAACGCCTTCTTCGCCCGGGCTGCCCGGGCCGCTCCCGTCACCGTTCGACGGCCCCCAGGGTCCTGGACGGTTGCGCGCGCCGCGTCCAGGCGGCAGGGTCGCCCCGAGCGGACAAGGACGCGGACATGGCATCGCATCTCGGACTGATCGGTGGCTCGGGCCTGTACGGCCTGACGCTGGATGAGGCGGACTGGCGCGAGGTCGATACCCCTTGGGGTCCTCCGTCCGACGCCATCCTGACCGGACGGTTGAACGGCATCGCCGTGAGCTTCCTGCCGCGCCACGGGCGGGGGCATGTCCATGCCCCTGGGGACCTGCCATCGCGCGCCAACATCGCGGCTCTCAAGACGCTGGGCGTGACCGACGTGGTCTCCATCTCCGCCGTGGGGTCCTTCCGGGACGAGATGGCCCCGGGCGATATCGTCATCGTCGACCAGTTCGTGGACCGCACCGTGGCGCGCCCGTCCTCGTTCTTCGGGACCGGGTGCGTGGCGCATGTGAGCCTGGCCCAGCCCACCTGCCCGCGCCTGTCCGCCCTGGCGGCGGAGGCCGCCCAGGCGGCGGGCGCGACGGTTCATCGGGGTGGGACCTATCTCGCCATGGAAGGGCCGCAGTTCTCGTCGCGCGCCGAATCACGCATCTGGCGCGAGGTCTGGGGCTGCGACGTGATCGGCATGACCGCCATGCCCGAGGCCCGCCTCGCGCGGGAGGCCGAGCTTTGCTATGCCACCGTGGCGATGGTGACCGATTACGACTCCTGGCACGAAGGGCATGGCGCGGTGGATGTCGCCGCCGTTCTCGCTGTGCTCGCCGCCAATGTCGCCCGCGGCCGCGACCTCGCCGCACGCCTGCCCGAGCGGCTGGCCCAGGGTGGCCACCCCTGCCCGCACGGCTGCGACCGCGCGCTTGACCATGCCATCATGACGTCACCGGACCGGCGCGACCCGGCGCTGCTCGAACGGCTTCGCAGCATTGCGGAACGGGTCCTTTGAAGGGCTCCACCGTCCTGCTGGCCGGCCTCCTGGCCATCGGCGGCGTGGCGGACGCACAGGAGGAGGATTTCCTGGTCGCAAGCGGAAAGCTCTCGACCGAGGATTTCTATCGGCTCGTCGCGTGCCGTGCGCTGCCCGGGGGTCCCTGCACCCAGGAGCCGGTCCGCTGGCCGCCTGGACGGGCCCAGGATCTGTCGGTGGGCTTTGCCCCGGTCTCCTCGGCCTACCCGCCCGAGATGATCCGGCGCATGATCGCCGCCGTGGACCGCGCGATGGCCGAGATCAACGGCGCCGGCGCGGCGCTGCATCTTCGCCGCGCCGGCAAGGGCGAGACTCCTGACGTCCTTTTCCAGCTTTCCACGGTCCAGGAGGGCGACGCGATCGACGGGACGGGCCTGTCGGGCGTGGACGGGCAACAGCTCGGCGCGGCGATGGTGACGGTCTGGTGGGATGACGGACAGGATCTCGATCAGGCCCTCATCGTCATGGCCGAGGATCTGCCGCCTGCCGATGTCGGCCCCGTGGTGCTCGAGGAGTTGACGCAGGCCATGGGCCTCATGACCGACATCCGCGATCCCTATTACGATGACATCTCGGTCTTTGCCGAGGATTCGAACTCCGTGACACGCCTCGGCCCCCAGGACCGCGAGGCCCTGCGGCGCCATTATCCCATCGAAAGCCCATGACCCTGGCCACCCCCATCCAACCCGCCGGAGGCTCCATGTCCGTCAAGGACTACATCCGCACCATCCCCGACTTCCCCGCGCCGGGGATCATGTTCCGCGACGTGACGACGCTGTTCGGCGACCCCCGTGGCTTCCGCATGGCGGTGGACCAGCTGCTCCTGCCCTGGGCGGGCGTGCGGATCGACAAGGTCGTGGGTCTCGAGGCGCGCGGCTTCATCCTGGGGGGCGCGGTGGCCCACCAGTTGTCCGCGGGCTTCGTGCCGATGCGCAAGAAGGGCAAGCTGCCCGGCCGCACCCTCGAGCAGGCCTACAAGCTCGAATACGGGACCGCCGTGCTTGAGGTTCACGACGACGCCATCCGTCCGGGCGAGAAGGTCCTTCTGGTGGACGATCTGCTAGCGACGGGCGGCACAGCCGAGGCTGGCCTCGCGCTCATCGAGCGGCTGGGTGGCGGCGCGGTGGGCTGCGCCTTCGTCATCGACCTTCCCGACCTGGGCGGCCGGGCCCTGCTGGAAACGGCCGGCCACCGGGTCCATGCGCTTTGTGCGTTCGCGGGGCACTGACCCGGCCAAGAAAGGGATGGTTCAGGCCCCCGCGCGCAGCACGGCCCCGGGATTGAGGATGCCGTCCGGATCCAGCGCGGCCTTGACCGCCCGCATCATCGCCAGCTTGACCGGATCGGCGTAGCGTTCGAGGTCCGCGACCTTGAGCCGCCCGACCCCATGCTCGGCTGCGATCGAGCCGCCCCGGGCATGCACAAGGTCATGCACCATCTCCTTGACCCGGCCCCGGACCGGATCGAAATCGGCCCGGGCCACGCCTTTGGGGGCGAAGACGTTGAAGTGAAGGTTGCCGTCCCCCAGGTGCCCGAAGCAGTTGACCCGGACCGGCCCGAACGCCGCCAGGGCTGCCTCCGTCTCGGGAATGAAGGTCGGGATCTCGGACAAGGGCAGCGAGATGTCATGCGAAGAGATCGACCCGATGCGGCGGTTGGCCTCGGGGATTCGCTCCCGCAGCTCCCAGAGCGCGGTGCCCTGCGCCTCGGACGAGGATAGGACGCCATCGGTGACGAGTCCCCGCTCGCTGCCCCCGACAAAGATCCGTTCCAGCGCATCCTGCGGGGCCAGGCCCTCGGGCAGACCCAGCTCCATCAGAACCGTCCATTCGGGCACCGGCTGGAGAGGCGAGGCGCCCAAGCCGGTTTCCTCCAGGAACTCGAAACCCATCCGGCCGATGAGCTCGAAGCCCTGCACGGCGTCGCCATAATACCCCTGCGCGAGGGCCAGGAGATCCAGCGCCGCAGCGGGTGACGCCACCGCAAGCATCGCCACCCCGACCTGCGCCGGCGGCTGCACCAGCCGGAGCGCCGCCGCCGTCACGATGCCGAGCGTGCCTTCGGAGCCGATCAGCAGGTCCCGAAGGTCATAGCCCATGTTGTCCTTCCGGAGGCGTGTCAGCCCGTGCCAGACCTCGCCGCGGGCCGTCACCGCCTCGACCCCGAGGCAGAGCGCGCGGGCGTTGCCGTAGCGAAGGACCTGCGTCCCGCCGGCGTTCGTGGCCAGCAGGCCCCCAAGCCTGGCCGAACCTTCGGAGGCGAGGGACAGGGGGAAAAGCCGCCCTGCCGTGCGCGCCGCCTCCTGCGCGTCGGCCAGGATGACCCCGGCTTCGGCCACCAGCACGTTCTCGGACGGGTAGATCGCCCGGACCCGGTCCATGCGCGCGAGGCTCAGGATGACCGGCGCAGGCCCCTCGGACACGAGTTGCCCACCCACGAGGCCCGTCCCGCCCGAATGCGGCACGACCGCAACGCGCGCCTCGCTACAGGCCCGCAGGATGGTCGCGACCTCTTCGGTCGAGCCGGGGGCCAGGAGGGTGCCCGTCCCCCGGAACCGGCCGCGCGGCTCGCTCAGGTGGCGCTCCTCGGCCTCGCGGAAGACCGCATCGGGAAGACGGCGTCGAAGGGTGTCGACGAACGCGGGCGTCACGGGCGAAAGAGTCATGCCGCCCTACTTGCACCGTGTCGCCGCACGGGCAAGTCAGTCCTCGGTCAGGAGGGCGGGCTCGAGCACGACGACGGTCGGCTGGTCGGGCAAGTCGCCCAGGGTAAGGGCGATCTCGCTTCCGCTCCGGCGATCGACGGCGTAGCCGGCCTCCTGCTCCATGTCGGACAGAAAGGCGTCCAGGGTGCCTCGCCCGAACCAGTGCATGGGGATGACGATGCGGGACCTCAGCCGTTCCAGCGTGCGGACCAGGGTCGGGTGATCCAGCGTCAGCCCGCCGTCCACCGGGACCATGACCACATCGAGCCGCCCCAGCAGCGCGTAATCCTCACCGTTTGGTTCATGGTGGAGATGACCCAGGTGCCCGATGCAGAGGCCCGCCGCCTCGAAGACGAAGATCGAGTTGCCGTTCGGCTCGACCGTGCCGCCGAACCGGCCGCGGATGTCCGTCGGCACGTTGCGGACCAGCATCTCGCCCAGGTCGAGCCGATGATTCGCGACCGCGCCGTCGTCGCTCCACCCCTGCAGGACGTGGGGGATCGCGGGATCGGGCGCCGAGGTCCAGTGCGTGCCATGGGCATGGTTCATGGTCACCACGTCCGGCAGAAAATCCACATTGCCCATGAATCCCGTGAAGTCGGTGGCCGCCGCCACCGAGGGCGTCTGGATCAGGAACATCGCGTGATCGACATAGGTGATCCGGACGGCGCCGCCGGGCACCGGGTCGCGGAAGCCCGCCTGGACCACCCGTTCGGGACCTTGGGCCAAGGCGATGCAATGGCTCGGGATGCGCTCCTGCGCAAAGGCCGGCATCGCAGCCAGGAGGACTGGGATCAGAAGAGCGGCACGCATGGCGGAAAGGCTAGCGGGCCGTGCCGCGGGGTCACCCCACGAATTCGCGAGGTCCCCGGTTTCGGCGGATCAGCCCGCGTCGGTGCGCCCGCGCCGGTCGTGCCGGAGGTTGGCGTAAAGGACGTGGTTGCGCCAGCGGCCGTTGATCTGGAGGTAGCTCTGCGCCACCCCCTCGTACTTGTAGCCGCAGCCTTCGAGAAGCCGGCGCGACGGGGTGTTCTCGGGCAGGCAGCCGGCCTCGATCCGGCTCAGATCGAGGGCGCCGAACGCGTACTGCACCACGGCCAGGACGGCCTCGCGCATGTAGCCCTGCCGGGCGAAGGGCTGGCCGATCCAGTAGCCCGTCGTGGCCGACTGGGCCGGACCCCGCCGGATGTTGTCCAGCGTGATCGCCCCCAGCAGCATCCCGTCCTCCCGCCGGATCAGGAACAACGGCACGGCCGTTCCCTGCGTGATGGAATGCCGCGCCCAGCCGACGCGGCTCGTGAAAGCGCGGCGGCTCAGGTGATCGAGGGCCCAGGTCGGCTCCCAGGGTTGCAGGAACTCCGCCGAATCGCTCCGCAAGGCCGCCCAGGCCCGCCAGTCCACCATTTGCGGCGGCCGGAGCACCATGCGCTCGGTCTCGATGCGAAGCTCCCGACGGCGGAAGATCACGAAGTCCCCATGCTCAGGCCGCGAGCCTCTCCCGCAGGGCGTCCAGCGTCGGCGCGGCCTGGGCCGGGCCGTAGACCGCCAGGGCCGTGCCGGTGCCGCCCGCCATGCGCGCGGCAAAGTCCCGCACGTCCTGCGTGGTCACGGCCTCGACCTTGGCGATCTGCTCCTCGACCGGGGGGATGCGGCCCCAGATCGACAGCATCCGCGCCAGCCGCTCGGCCCGGTTGGACGGGCTCTCGAGGCCCATGAGCATCCCGGCCTTCATCTGCGCCCGCGCCCGGGCCACCTCGGCCTCGGTCATGTCGTCGGCGGCGCGCTTCAGCTCGTCGATGGTCAGGCCGACCAGCTCCACGATGTCCTCGGCGCTGGTCCCCGCATAGATCGTGCTGAGGCCCGTGTCCTCGTAGGCTCCGGCCTGGGCGAAGATGGTGTAGCAGAGACCGCGGTTTTCGCGGATCTCCTGGAACAGGCGCGACGACATGCCGCCGCCCATGGCCGTGGCCCAGATCTGCGCCGTGTGGATGGCCGGGTCGCGATAGTCCGGCCCTTCGAGGGCCAGGGCGAAATGCACCTGCTCCAGCGACTTGATCTCGCGTCGCTCGCCGCCCTGCCAGCGGGCGGGCTCGATCAGCGAGGGCCGGTGAAGGGGGGACAGATGCCCGAAGAGCTGCTCGGCCGCGCGGCAGATCGCATCGTGATCGACCGCCCCGGCGGCGCAGAGGATCATCTGCCCAGGCCCGTAATGCTCGGTGACGAAGGTCCTCAGGTCCGACTTGCCAAAGCTGCTGACCCGCTCGCTTTCGCCCAGGATGGTCCGGCCCAGCGGCTGGTCCGGGTAGGCGGCTTCCTGCAGCCAGTCGAAGACGATGTCGTCCGGCGTGTCGAGCGTCTGCCCGATCTCCTGAAGGATCACGCCCCGCTCCACCTCGATCTCCTCGTCCGAGAAGACGGGATTGAGCAGGATGTCCGCGATCACGTCGAGCGCGAGGTCGACGTCATCCTCGAGCACGCGGGCGTAGTAGGCCGTCATCTCGCGCGAGGTGTAGGCGTTGATGTAGCCGCCCACGTCCTCGATGGCTTCGGCGATCTCCAGCGCCGTGCGCCGGGTCGTGCCCTTGAAGGCCATGTGCTCGAGGAAATGGGCGATGCCGTTCTGGTCCGCCCGTTCATGCCGCCCGCCGGCCAGGACCCAGACGCCGATGGCGGCGGACTTGAGGCCCGGCATGGACTCGGTGGCGATGCGGAAGCCGTTGGGCAGGGTATGGAGTCGAACGCTCACGTGCGGATGCGCTCCCGAATGAGGGTTTTCAGGGCGTCGAGGTCGTTGGGCACCCGCGTCACCCGCTCCGGACGGTCATACAGGTCGGCCATGCGCGGGGGAAGAGGGGGGCGGATTCCCGTGGCGATCTCGACCGCATCCGGGAACTTGGCCGGATGCGCCGTGGCCAGGGTCACCATCGGAACCTCGCCCAGATGGGCTTCGGCGACATGCACCCCGACAGCGGTGTGAGGGCAGATCAGCTCGCCCGTGGTCTCGAGGGTGCGGGCGATGGTGGCCGAGGTCTCGCCCTCGGAGGCCCGGCCCGAGTCGAACCACTCGCGCAGCTGCTCGATGGCGCCCTGCCCGACCGTGAACCCGCCGTCGTGGCGCAGGGAGGCCATGTCGGCCGTCACCGCGTGGGCGTCCCGCCCATAGGCGTCGAAGAGGGCCCGCTCGAAGTTCGAGGACACCTGGATGTCCATGGATGGGCTGATCGAGGGCACGACCCCCTCCTTCCGGTGCTCGCCCGACAGGATGGTGCGGTGCAGGATGTCGTTCTGGTTGGTCGCGATCACCAGACGTTGGATGGGCAGGCCCATCCGCCTGGCGATCAGCCCGGCGTAGATGTCCCCGAAGTTGCCGGTCGGCACCGTGAAGCTGACGGCGCGGCCGGGGGCGCCCAGGCTCACGGCGGCGGTGAAATAGTAGACGACCTGCGCGAGCACCCGCGCCCAGTTGATCGAGTTCACCCCGGACAGGGCCACGCCGTCCGCAAAATCCCGGTCCGCGAACATGGCCTTGAGCGCCGCCTGGCAGTCGTCGAAGTCGCCGTCGATCGCCAGCGCGTGGACATTCTCCTCGGCCGGGGTCGTCATCTGCCGCCGCTGCACCTCGGACACGCGCCCGTGCGGATAAAGAATGAACACGTCCACGCCCTTCAGCCCCCGGAAGGCCTCGATGGCGGCGGAGCCGGTATCCCCCGAAGTCGCGCCCACGATGGTGATCCGGCCGCCCGACCGACCCAGCGCCGCCTGGAACAGCTGCCCGATGAGCTGCATCGCCACGTCCTTGAAGGCGAGCGTCGGCCCGTGGAACAGCTCCAGCAGGAAGTGATTGGGGCCGAGCTGCACCAAGGGCACCCGGGCCGCATGGCCGAACCCCTTGTAAGCGTCGTCGATCAGGCGGCGGAACTCCTCGGGGTCGAAGCTGTCGGCCACAAAAGGCCGCATGATGCGGAAGGCGGCCTCTTCGAAGGGAAGCCCGGCCAGCGCCGCGATCTCCTCCGGGTTCAGGACGGGGACGACCTCGGGGACGTAAAGGCCGCCGTCGGAGGCCAGACCCGTCATCATGGCCTGCTCGAAGTTGAGGGCGGGGGCCTGCCCGCGAGTGGAGATGTAGCGCATGGGAATATCCTCAGTCGGGCAGGTCGATGTGGCCGCGCAGCACGGTGACGGCCGAGCCGCTCAGGTGGACGCGCTTGCCGGACAGCTCACACTCGAGCCGGCCCCCGCGCGGCGACACCTGCGTGGCGGTCAGGCGATCGCGTCCCAGTCGCTTGGCCCAGAATGGCACCAGCGTCGCATGGAGCGATCCGGTGACGTGATCCTCGGGGATGCCGCCCGACGGCCAGAAGAATCGCGACGCCATGTCGGTGCTGTCGCCGGGCGCGGTCAGGCAGAGCCCGCCCGGCAGGAATTCGGCGATCAGACCGAAGTCGGGCTCGAACTTCCGGACATCCGCCTCCGTCTCGACCTCGATGCAGAGAACCTCGCCGGCCTGGAAGGCGGAGCGGTAACCTGACACGCCGAACGGCAGCTCCCACAGCTTGACGAACGAAGGTTCGCCCCGGGGGAGGTCGAGCCGGTACCGGCCCGAGCCTTCGATCCGCACGCCCAGGGGGCCGACCTCGCGGGTGAGGAATTCGATCTCGCCACTCGCGCCGTGCTCGGCGGCGAGCACATGGGCGGTGGCCAGCGTGGCATGGCCGCAGAAGGCCACTTCCTGCGTCGGAGTGAACCAGCGCAGGTCCCATGCGCGGCCGCGGCGGGTCGCGAACGCGGTCTCGGCCTGGTTCATCTCGGCCGCGATGGATTGCATGACCCGGGCCGGCAGGGCCGAGTCGAGGATCATCACGCCGGCCGGGTTCCCGGCGAAGGGCCGGTCCGCGAAGGCATCGACAAGGAAGATGGGGCGCATCATGACGTTGCCTTTCGAGCGCGTCGGATCAGCAGGAGGCTCATGACGGCCCAGACTGCCGCGAGGCTGAACCAGGTGATCGCATACTGGAGGTGGTCATTCGGGATCCCGGCCGTGTCGACCGGCAGCGGCGTGGTCCCGAGGTCAGCCCCGTCGATGGTCCGCGCCACGACGAGGATGGGCTCCGTGCCCAGGGCGTCAGCCATGGCGGCGATGTCGCGGGCGAACCATATGTTGCGCCCCTGGTCCGGAGCCGGCGTCCAGGCGTCACTCTCCTGCGGCCAGAGCAGGTTTCCGGTGACCCGGGCGCGCTCCGCCATCCTGGGCAGATCCTTGTCGGCCTCCGGGACGAAGCCCAGGTCCACGAGGACGCGGCGGTCGGCCGAGGTCATCGCGGTCACGACCCGATACCCCGCGCCCTGCCCTTGCACCGAGGTCAGCACCGGCGCCTCCTGCCCGCCGATGGCTCCTTCGACCGTCACGGGCAGGTACTGATCCGCGTCCGGCGACGGACTGGCGGGGAGCGGGACAGGCTCTGCGGTGATCCTGCCCTCGATCGCGGCAAGCAGGGCCGTCTTCTGGCCCAGGCGCTCCAGCTGCCAGATGCCCAGGCCGCACAGGATCGCAACCCCGACCAGACCCAGCAGGATGGGAAACCAGAGCCGTCTCACGGTGGTCCTTTCAATGCGAAACGCGCGGGGATGTCCCCGCGCGCAGGCGATGCACCCGCTCGGGGCTGCGGGTCAGGCAGAGCCCCAGATGTAGATCGAGGCGAAAAGGAACAGCCAGACCACGTCGACGAAGTGCCAGTACCAGGCAGCCGCCTCGAAGCCCACGTGCTTTTCGGGGGTGAAGTCGCCGCGGTAGACGCGGAACAGGCAGACGGCCAGGAAGATCGTCCCGATGATGACGTGCGCGCCGTGGAAGCCCGTCGCCATGAAGAAGTTCGCGCCATAGATGTTGCCGGCGAAGCCAAAGGCCGCGTGGCTGTATTCATAAGCCTGGAAGACCGTGAACAGGGCGCCCAGCGCGATGGCGAGCCACAGGCCCCACTTCATGTCCTGCTTGTTGTCCTCGTGGACGAGGGCGTGGTGGGCCCAGGTGGCCGCGCAGCCCGAGCAGAGCAGGATCAGCGTGTTGATGAGCGGCAGGTGCCAGGGGTCGAACGTCTCGATCCCCGGGGGCGGCCAGACGCCGTCCACGGCCGGGGATTCGGGTCCCATCGGATAGAGCGCGTGCTTGAAGAAGCTCCAGAACCAGGCCGCGAAGAACATGACTTCGGACATGATGAACAGGATGAAGCCGTAGCGCAGGCCGATCCGCACGACCGGCGTATGGTCGCCCACCCGGCTTTCGGCGATGACGTCCGCCCACCAGCCGTACATCGTGTAAAGGACCGCCAGAAGACCGATCAGGAACATCCAGGGCCCGGAGCCGTGCATCCAGAGCACCGCCCCGAACAGCATGACGAACGCCCCGATCGAGCCGACGAAGGGCCAGATGGAGGGTGGCAGGACGTGGTAGTCGTGGTCTTTCACATGGGCCATCTTGGCGTATCCCCTTCGGTCGCGGCGTCAGTCTATGGACGCTTGCGGCGCGGCTGTCAAAGGCCCCCCGGACCTGGATTGGAGCGAAGCCTGCGCTTCCTCCTCCTTGGGGAGGTCCATCTGGTAGAATGTGTACCCGAGCGTGATCTCGTGGACATACTTGCCTTCCGGATCGTCCATGATCGCCGGATCGACATAGAAGCTGACGGGCATCTGCACGGTCTCGCCGGGGGCAAGCACCTGCTCGTTGAAGCAGAAGCACTGGATCTTGGTGAAATAGCCCCCCGCCGCGTCCGGGACGACGTTGAAGGTCGCCTGGCCGCCGATCGGGTGATCGGTCGGGTTGTGCGCCTCGAAGAAGGCGAGGTTCGTCTCGCCCAGGCGGACGGTCATCTGGTTTGCCACGGGACGGAAACTCCAGGGCATTCCCTTGTCAACCGAGGCGTCGAACCGGACGATGACGGTCTTGTCGACGGGGGCGATCCCGTCGCCCGTGCCGGTCGAGGTCGTCCCGGCGAAGCCCGTGACCTGGCAGAACCAGCTGTAGAACGGCACGGCCGCGAAGCTGAGCGATGCCATCGTCGCCACGAGTCCGACGGCATAGAGCGCTGTGCGGGACTGCGGCGTCACTGTCCGCCCTCCCCGGCCTGATCGTCCATCATGGGCTGGACCACGTGGTCATAGCCCTGGAACTTGTCCGGGTCGCCCAGGGCCAGGATCTTCACGATCGTCAGGCCGAAGACGATCGCGACCAGAGCCGCGAGAATCAGGCCAAGGCCCAGGTTGCGGCCCCAGCGCCGCATGTGCAGTTCGTGTTCAACCTTGATCGCCATGTCAGGCCCCCAGGTAGGTGCCGAGGCTCGCCTCCGCGAGAAGGGCCCCGAAGTGCAGGAAGAGATAAAGAAGCGACAGCTTGAAGACCCGCTTCTCGGCGGCGAAGCGGTCAGCCTCGGCCGCGCTGCGGTCGCGCCGCCAGACCGACCAGCAGGCCCCCACGAACAGGACGTTCAGGACCACGCTGGCGGCCAGGTAGATCTGTCCGGCCACGGGCGTGAAGCCGAGCGCGAGCGACACCGGCACGAGCGCCAGCGCATAGGCCAGGATGTGGCGGCGGGTGACCCGGTCGCCGTGCGTCTCGGTCAGCATCGGCACCCGGGCGAGGCCGTAGTCCCCGCGCACGAACAGCGCCAGGGCCCAGAAATGCGGCGGCGTCCACATGAACACCAGCAGCACCATCAGCACCGGAGCCCAGGCCAGGGACCCGGTCGCGGCGACCCATCCGACCAGCGGCGGCAGCGCGCCGGCAAGGCCGCCGATGACGATGTTCTGCGGTGTCCGCCGCTTGAGCCACATCGTGTACACCACGACGTAGAAGAAGATGGTGAAAGCCAGGAGCGCGGCGGCCAGCCAGTTCGCGGCGAGCCCGAGCAGCATGACCGAGAAGCCGGACAGCGCGAGCCCGATGGCCCGGGCCTCCTCCGGCCCGACGCGCCCGGAGGGGACGGGCCGTCCCTTGGTCCGGCGCATGACCGCGTCGATGTCGGCGTCCCACCACATGTTCAGCGCGCCCGAGGCGCCACCGCCGACGGCGATGCACAGGATGGAGACGAACGCGACGAAGGGGTGGACGTCGACAGGCGCGGCCACCAGCCCGACCAGCGCGGTGAAGACGACGAGCGACATGACCCGGGGCTTCAGCAGCTCCCAGTAATCGCCCATCCCGGCCTCGCCGGGGACGCTCAGGGGTTGGGAGAGGCTGGCGTCGCTCATCGGGATGTCCTGGGATTGCCGCGCATCAGATAGAAGAAGCGGCGCCCGGGGGACAGCCCCGGGCGCCGCGACGTGGTGCCGCTCCCCGGCCGGGATCAGCTTTCCGGCGTGGGGAATTCAACCTTCGCCTGCTGCAGCCAGGCCTGGTAGGCCTCGGCCGAGACCACGCGCACCTGGATCGGCATGAAGGCGTGGTCCTTGCCGCAGAGCTCCGAGCACTGGCCGAAGAAGATGCCTTCCTGGTCCGCCTTGAACCACAGATGGGCGAGGCGGCCCGGCACGGCGTCCTGCTTCACGCCGAAGGCCGGCACGGTCCAGGAGTGGATCACGTCGCCCCCGGTGACCGTCATCACCACGGTCGAGCCGACGGGGACCACGACGGCGTTGTCGGTGGCGAGCTTGAAGTGCGCGTCCGAGAAGCCCTTGGCGTGCAGCTCGTCGCGGATGGTATCATTGAGGTTCCCCTCGCCGTAGCCGATCATGTAGCTGTCGAACGAGACGGCCTCATCGGGGTAGTCGTAGTGCCAGTACCACTGGTAGCCGGTCACCTTGATGTGGATGTCGCCCTCGGGGATCTCCTGCTGGTTGAACAGCACGGGAAGCGAGAACGCGCCGATGAAGACGAGGATGACGATCGGGACCACCGTCCAGGCGATCTCGAGCGGGGAGTTGTGGGTGAACTGCGCGGGCTTGGGGTTCCGCCGCTCGTTGAAGCGGTAGATGATCCAGAGCAGCAGCCCCGACACGAACAGCACGATGAACAGGATGATCCAGTCGACCATCTGGCCCAGCCAGTGGGTGTTCTCGGCGATGCCGGTGGCGGCGGGCTGGAAGTTGACGCCGTTCGGGCGGGGCTGGCCGATGATCGGCAGCCCGTCCACCGTGGCCTCGACCCCATTGCTCACCGCCTCCTGCGCCCAGGCGGCGGCACCGAGGAATGCCGCCCCCGAGGCGGCTGCGAGCGTTCGGAAGGTCTGGAACAGGCGCATGGGCGGGTCCTCAACGGGCGCGAATGGATTGACGGGGACGTGAAGCCCCCCTGTCGGTCGGGCGCCTCATCCCATATCCTGCATGGCATCACAAGCCACGCGTTGTCGCAGAGCGTTCAACGATCGGTCACCGTGGCCCGATTTCACGAGGAGTTTCCGATGGCCTCCGCCCCATTCCGCCCCTTCGAGGACCTCCTCGACCGCGACGCCGCCCTGTCCCGCCTGAACGAGGCGGTGGCCGGCGCCGACGACGGGGAGCTTTTCCTTGAACGGCGCCGTGCCGAGATGCTGGGCTTCGACGATGGCCGTCTCAAGACGGCGAGCTTCGACGCCTCCGAGGGCTTCGGCCTGCGCGCCGTGAAGGGCGAGACGGCGGGCTACGCCCACTCCACCACCATCGACGAGCCTGCCCTGGCCCGCGCCGTGGCGACGGCCCGGCTTGCCGTCGGTGCGGGGGGCGGCACCCTCGCCGCACCCCCGCCCAGGACCAACCGCAAGCTCTACGGCGACATCGACCCGATCGACGATGCAGCCTTCGCGCTCAAGGTGGACACCCTGCGCGAGATCGATGCCTTCGCCCGCGCGCTCGATCCCCGTGTGGTGCAGGTGTCCGCGAGCCTGTCCGCCTCGCACCAGGAGGTGGCGATCCTGCGGCCCGAGGGCGATCTCGTGACCGACATCCGTCCGATGTCGCGGCTCAACATCTCGGTCATCGTCGAGGAGAACGGCCGGCGCGAGGCCGGGGGCCATGGGTCCGGCGGGCGGCATGGCCTCTTGGGCCTGATCGACCGCGGGACCTGGGAGGCCACGGCCCGCGAGGCGCTGCGGATCGCCCTGGTCAACCTCAAGGCCAAGGCGGCGCCCGCCGGCGTGATGGACGTGGTTCTGGGCCCGGGCTGGCCCGGCATCCTCCTGCACGAGGCCGTGGGCCACGGGCTCGAGGGCGACTTCAACCGCAAGGGCACCTCGGCCTTTGCGGGCCTCATGGGTCAGCAGGTCGCGGCCAGGGGTGTGACCGTCCTCGACGACGGCACGATCCCCGACCGGCGCGGATCGATCACCGTGGACGACGAGGGCACGCCCTCGAACCGCACGGTGCTGATCGAGGACGGCATCCTCGTGGGCTACATGCAGGACCGGCAGAACGCCCGGCTCATGGGCGTGAAGCCCACCGGCAACGGCCGGCGCGAAAGCTTTGCCCACATCCCCATGCCGCGGATGACCAACACCTACATGCTGGCGGGCGACGCCGATCCCGCCTCCATGGTGGCCTCGCTCAAGGACGGCATCTACGCCGTGGGCTTCGGCGGCGGGCAGGTGGACATCACCTCGGGCAAGTTCGTGTTCTCCTGCACCGAGGCCTACCGCGTCCGGAACGGCCAGGTGCAGGAGCCGGTGAAGGGCGCGACCCTGATCGGCGACGGCGCGACGGCGCTCAAGCAGATCCGGGCCATCGGCAACGACATGCAGCTCGACCCCGGGATCGGCAACTGCGGCAAGGCCGGCCAGTGGGTTCCGGTCGGCGTGGGCCAGCCGTCCCTGATGATCGGCGGCCTGACGGTCGGCGGCGCGGCCGCCTGACCCTCCCGCCCTGTCAGAACCGGGACAGCACCAGCCCGCCTGCGACCATCGCCACGGCCAGCAGGCGGGTCGGGCTCAGCTCCCGCACGTCCAGCCCCAGCGCGCCCGTCGCGTCCAGCGTCATGGCGCCGAGCATCTGTCCCAGGATCACGGCCGCGATCATCGTGACCACGCCCAGGCTTCCCACGCTCCAGATCGCCCCCCAGACATAAAGCGCGCCCAGCGCCCCCCCGAGGAACTGCCACGGCGCCGCCCGTCCCAGGGCCAGGAACCCGCCCCCCTGCCCCAGCACCAGCGCGATGACCGTGAGGATGAGGCAGCCCGTCCCGAAGGACACCGCCGCGGCCGGCACGCTCGCCCCGATCGACCGGCCTAGGCTGGCATTGACTGGCGCCTGCACCGCCATCGCCGCGCCCGCCGTCACGAGCACCCCCATGGCCACCGCTGCGGTTCCGTTCATCGCGATCTCCCCTGGCTGGTCGCTCCCGACCGAACTAAGGCGCCCCCTGCCCCGCGGCCAGCGGAGGCGGCCCTTGTCCCCGGCCGGCGGCGCGCCAGACTCGTGGCCAAAGCCCGCTGGATCCGCCAATGCGCCCTTTCCTTGACCGCGTCGACGCCCGGACCCTCGTGACGCTCCTTGTGATCGCGGCGGGCCTTTGGGTCTTCGAGGCGCTCGCGGACGAGGTCATGGAGGGCGGCACGCATGCCGTGGACGAAACGCTGCTGCTGGCGCTCCGCTCCCCCACGGACCTGTCGGACCCGATCGGGCCCAAGGCGGTGGAAACGGCCATGCGCGACATCACCGCGCTGGGCGGCATCACCGTCCTGACCTTCGTGACGCTGTCGGTCATGGGGGCGCTCGCGCTCCGGAGGCATGGCCGGTCCGCATTGTTCCTGGGCTTCGCCGTGGGGAGCGGGCAGATCCTGGCGCATTTCGCCAAGGCGCTGTTCGACCGGCCCCGGCCGGACCTCGTGCCCTACGGGACCGAGTTCGTGTCCACGTCCTTTCCGTCCGGCCATTCTCTCATGGCCGCGGTGACGTGGCTCACGCTGGCGGTGATGCTCGCGCGGGCGGAACGGCAACGGCGCATGAAGGTCTACTGGGTCACGCTGGCGGCGATCGTGACGATGATGGTCGGGGTGAGCCGCGTCTACCTGGGCGTCCACTGGCCTTCGGACGTGCTGGCCGGATGGATCCTGGGGGCGGCCTGGGCGCTCCTTTGCCTGATCGCGGCCCGGTGGCTGGGCCGGCGCGGCCGCATCGAGCCGGAACGCGGCGACGGCTGAACGGGCCAGGGGGAACCCGAGCGGCCCGATGCGCCTTCTGCCCACGACAGCAGCAGGAGACGACCTATGGCCCGCATGGCGGACACCTTCGCGCAGGCCCTCCAGCAGACGGAGGAGACCCGCGACCCGGAGCAACTCGTGGCGCTCTTCGCCGAGGACAGCGAGCTCCATAACCTCGCCATCATGCAACAGGGCACCGAAGGGGCGCGTCAGTTCTGGCAGACCTACCTGGACCAGTTCGACGACATCCGGTCCGAGTTCAGCCACATGATCGAGACGGACGGGCAGGCCGCCCTGGTCTGGACCTCGAAGGGGGCGCTCAAGGGTGGGCACCCGATCTCCTATCGCGGCGTGAGCGTGATCGAGTTCTCGGGCGACAAGGTCCAGCGGTTCGAGACCATCTACGACTCGGCCGCCTTCCTGCGGCAGGATGCTCCGACCCGCCAGACCGACGAGGGCTGAGGCCCCTGGCCGACGCGCCGCAGCCTTCCTCGACGCAACAGGCGCGCCGGTCCGACCGTTCAGCCCACGTTCACGTCCCATTAACCTTAATGCCCTAAGACTGATTCTCGTAGCAGGCGAGGTTCAGGATGGTCGGGCACACTTCCGCTCACCCCCCACTCCCACCCACCCAGGAAGACGAACGGCTGGACTGGCTTCGCCTGCTGCGCTCCCGACGCGTCGGGATCGCGACCTTCACGCGGCTCCTGCGCGAACACGGCTCGGCGCGGGCCGCCATCAAGGCGCTCCCCGCCATGGCCCGCGCAGCCGGTGTCGATGACTACAGGCCCTGCCCGGAAGGGGTGGCCCTTGCCGAATATCGCGCCGGCCTCGCCCAGGGGGCGCGTCTCCTCCTGCGGGGCGAGGCCGCCTATCCACCTCTGCTGGCCCTTCTGCCCGATGCTCCGCCATTGCTCTGGGCGCTGGGCGACACATCGCTCCTCGTCCGTCCGATGGTGGCTGTGATCGGCACCCGGAACGGGTCCTCGCTGGGCCTCCGAATGGCCCGCAGGCTGGCCGAGGGCCTTGGGGAGGCCGGGCTGGCCGTCGTCTCGGGCCTCGCGCGCGGCATCGACACCGAGGCCCATCGCGCGGCGCTTCCGACCGGGACCGTCGCCGTGATGCCGGGCGGCGTCGATCACATCTACCCCCCGGAGAACCGCGACCTCGCCGAGGAGATCGCCCGTCGCGGCCTGCGCCTGTCCGAGCATCCGTTCGGGCTCGAACCGCAGGTGCGGCATTTCCCGGCGCGCAACCGGATCGTGTCCGGCCTGTCGCACGGCGTCGTGGTGGTCGAGGCGGCGGAACGCTCGGGCAGCCTGATCACCGCGCGGATGGCCGCGGACCAGGGGCGCGAGGTCCTGGCCGTCCCCGGCCATCCGATGGATCCCCGCGCCGCCGGGTGCAACCATCTCATCCGGGACGGCGCGACCCTGGTGCGGTCGGTCGAGGACATCCTCGAAGCGCTCGGTCCGGCGCTGGAGCAGTCGCGGGTCACCCAGGCCGGGCAACTCCGTCTGGCGCTGGAGGCCGACACCGCGCCAGTTCGCGACATGTCGCCGGCCAGCGCCGGCCCCGCTGCCTCGGGGCGCGGAACGGATCGGCCGACGCAGAGCCGGGGCGGCCACGTCGAAGAGGCACGCCGGCCAGCCGGACCAGATGGTGCCGCCCCGGCGGCCATGGCCCCGGCCGACCTCCGCACGCTGATCCTTGGCCGTCTTGGCCCCTCCCCCGTCGCGGAGGATCAGGTCATCCGCGACCTCGGCGGTCAGGCCTCGGTCCTTGCGCCCGCTTTGACGGATCTCGAACTCGACGGGTTGATCGTGCGCCACCCCGGGGGCCTGCTGGCCCTGAGCGCCTGAGTTCGGGCCAGGTCCGGAGGGCGTCGTCCCTTCGGGCCCGGCCATGCCGGCGCCGTGCTCCGGCCAGACCGCCGGCATCGGAACCGCGGCCTTGCTGCCCGACAGGTCGGATCGATCAAGCCGCCGCCCGAAGCCCCCCCGAAGCCTGGCGCCGTCGCTCCACCCGTCCCGTCCCGGACCTCGGGCCGCGCCGGCAGGTTGCCGAAGCCCGGCCGCTTGCGCCCCCAGCTTGCATTGACAATGGCCACCTTGCGCCCACATACCGCCCTCCGCCATTCGCCCCCGGCCCGGAGTCCCCCTGATGCCAGTCGTCGTTGTCGAATCCCCGGCCAAGGCCAAGACGATCAACTCCTACCTGGGCAGCGACTACACGGTGCTGGCGAGCTTCGGCCACGTCCGCGACCTTCCCGCCAAGGACGGCTCGGTAGACCCCGATCAGGACTTCGCCATGGAATGGGAGGTCGCCGCCGATTCGAAGAAGCACCTCAAGGCCATCGCCGACGCGCTGAAGGACGACCCCAGGCTCATCCTCGCCACCGACCCCGACCGCGAGGGGGAGGCGATCTCGTGGCATCTGACCGAGGCGCTGCGGGATCGCAAGGCGATCAAGAAGGACACGCAGGTCAGCCGCGTCACCTTCAACGCGATCACCAAGTCGGCGGTGGCCGAGGCGATGAAGCACCCCCGGCAGGTCGATGCGCCGCTGGTGGACGCCTATCTCGCCCGCCGCGCTCTCGACTACCTCGTGGGCTTCAACCTGAGCCCCGTGCTCTGGCGCAAGCTGCCCGGCGCCAAGTCGGCGGGCCGTGTGCAGTCCGTCTGCCTCCGCCTGATCGTCGAGCGCGAGATGGAGATCGAGGCCTTCCGCGCCCAGGAATACTGGACCGTCGAGGCCATGCTGAAGACCCCGCGCGGGCGGGAGTTCGCGGCGCGGCTCGTGTCGCTCGGCGGCAAGAAGCTCGACAAGTTCGACCTCAAGACCCAGGCCGACGCCGACCTCGCCGTGGCCGCCGTGAACCACCGCGACCTCGCGGTGACCAGCGTCGAGGCCAAGCCCGCCTCGCGCCACCCCTCCGCGCCCTTCATGACCTCGACCCTCCAGCAGGAGGCGTCGCGCAAGTTCGGCATGGGCGCCAAGGCGACCATGAGCGCGGCGCAGCGGCTTTATGAGGCCGGGCACATCACCTACATGCGGACGGACGGCATCGACATGGCGCCCGAGGCGGTCATGGCCGCCCGCGACGCCATCAAGGCCCGCTTCGGCGACGAGTACGTGCCCAAGTCGCCGCGCATGTACAAGAACAAGGCCAAGAACGCCCAGGAAGCGCACGAATGCATCCGGCCCACCGACATGAGCCGCGACGCCGCCTCGCTGCGGATCACCGACGCCGACCAGCGCAAGCTGTATGACCTGATCTGGAAGCGGACCCTGGCGTCCCAGATGTCCGAAGCGCGGCTGGAGCGCACCACCGTTGAGATCGGCAGCGCGGACGGCCAGGTGGGCCTGCGCGCCTCGGGCCAGGTCGTGCTCTTCGACGGGTTCATGCGGGTCTATACCGAGGGCCGCGATGACGTGGCCCCGGCCTCCGCCGACGCGGCGGACGAGGATGACGCCCGGCTGCCGCAGATGGCCCAGGGCGACGCGACTCCCAAGCAGTCCGTCACGCCCGAGCAGCACTTCACCCAGCCCCCGCCCCGCTACACCGAGGCGACGCTGGTCAAGCGCATGGAAGAGTTGGGCATCGGCCGCCCCTCCACCTACGCCTCGATCGTCACCACGATCCAGGACCGCGAATATGTCCGCAAGGAGAACGGCCGCCTGATCCCCGAGGACAAGGGCCGGCTCGTGACGGCCTTCCTGACCAACTACTTCCGCCGTTACGTCGAGTACGACTTCACGGCAGGCCTCGAGGACCAGCTCGACGAGATCAGCGCCGGAGAGGCCAATTACAAGCAGGTCCTGGCCCAGTTCTGGCGCGACTTCTCGGCCGCCATCGCCGAGACGTCCGAGCTTCGCATCGGCGAGGTGCTCGACAAGATCGACGAGCTGCTGGCCCCACACCTCTACCCGCCCCGCGCGGACGGCGGCGACCCGCGCCTTTGCCCGAACTGCGGCAAGGGACGGCTCTCGATGCGGACCGCGCGGACCGGCGGCGCCTTCATCGGCTGCTCGAACTACCCGGACTGCCGTTTCACCCGTCCTTTCGGCCCCCCGTCCGAAGATGGCGAGGCCCAGTCCGGCGAGCGGCTCCTGGGACATGACCAAGGCGATCCGATCCACCTCAAGGACGGGCGCTTCGGTCCCTATGTCCAACGCGGCGAGGTAACGGCCGAGACCCCCAAGCCGCCCCGGGCGTCACTGCCCAAGGGGTGGTCGCCCGCCGACATGGACCTGGAAAAGGCCCTGCGCCTCCTGGCGCTGCCCCGTGTCGTGGGCGCCCACCCCGAGGATGGCGCCCCCATCGAGGCCGGGATCGGGCGCTTTGGTCCCTATGTGAAGCACAACAGCACCTACGCCAACCTGCCCGACGTCGCCGAAGTCTTCGAGATCGGCATGAACCGGGCCATGGAGGTCCTGGCCCAGAAGGCGGCCGGGCGCGGGGCCAGCCGGGGCCGCGCCGCGGCCCAGCCCCTGCGCGCCTTGGGCGATCACCCGGCGGGCGGCGAGATCGCGGTCATGCCGGGGCGCTTTGGCCCTTATGTGAAATGGGGCAAGGTCAACGCGACCCTGCCCAAGGGCTCCGAGCCGGAGACGATCACGCTCGATGATGCCGTGGCGCTCGTGGATGCCAAGGCCGGCACCAAGACCACCAAGCGGAAAACGCCCGCCAAGCCCAAGGCCGAGGCCAAGTCCGAATCCAAACCCAAGGCGGCGGCCAAGCCGAAGGCCGCCGCCAAGCCCAAGGCCGCGGCGAAGGCCAAGACGGCAAAGGCTGCCACCAAGCCGGCCACCAGGACTTCCCCGAGCCGGACGGCCGCAGTGGGCGACGTCATCGAGGACTGACCCGCCTCTTCCCTCCGCTGCATCGCGGCGCTACGCTCGATGGCGACGGCAGCGGAGGGAGAGCGGCGGCATGAACAAGGTCTATCCGGACGCGCGGGCCGCGCTCGATGGGGTGCTCTTCGACGGCATGCTGATTGCGGCGGGGGGCTTCGGCCTTTGCGGCATCCCCGAGCTCCTGATCGCAGCCATCCGCGAGGCCGGGACGCGGGACCTGACGGTCGCCTCGAACAACGCCGGCGTGGACGGCTTCGGGCTGGGCGTGCTGCTGGAAACCCGGCAGGTCAAGAAGATGATGTCGTCCTACGTGGGCGAGAACGCCGAGTTCATGCGCCAGTACCTGTCGGGCGAGCTGGAACTGGAATTCAACCCGCAAGGCACGCTGGCGGAACGCATGCGGGCGGGCGGCGCCGGCATCCCGGGCTTCTACACCAAGACGGGCGTCGGCACCGTCGTGGCCGAGGGCAAGGAGCACAAGGACTTCGACGGCCAGACCTACATCCTGGAACGCGGCATCTTCGCCGACCTCGCCATCGTGAAGGCCTGGAAGGCCGACGAGACCGGCAACCTCGTGTTCCGCAAGACCGCGCGCAACTTCAACGTCCCCGCCGCGACCTGCGGGCGCGTCTGCGTGGCCGAGGTGGAGGAGATCGTGCCCGTGGGCAGCCTCGAGCCCGACGCGATTCACCTGCCCGGGATCTACGTCCACCGCCTGATCCAGGGCGAGCACGAGAAGCGGATCGAGCAGCGCACGACCCGCAAGCGCGAAAGCCTGGATTCCACCGCCGCCGCGGGCTCCGAGACCGGCCCCACCTCCGCCACCCCCGCCTGAGGAGACATCATGCCCTGGGACCGCCACCAGATGGCCGCGCGCGCGGCGCAGGAACTCAAGGACGGCATGTACGTCAACCTCGGCATTGGCATCCCGACGCTGGTGGCCAACCACATTCCGCCGGGTGTGAACGTCACGCTGCAAAGCGAGAACGGCATGCTCGGCATGGGGCCGTTCCCTTATGAGGGCGAGGAGGACCCCGACCTCATCAACGCCGGCAAGCAGACCATCACCGAGCTGCCGCACTCGGCCTATTTCGACAGCGCCACCTCCTTCGCGATGATCCGGGGCGGCAAGATCGCCATGGCGATCTTGGGCGCGATGGAGGTCTCCGAGGAGGGCGACCTCGCCAACTGGATGATCCCCGGCAAGCTCGTGAAAGGGATGGGCGGCGCTATGGACCTCGTGGCGGGCGTCCAGCGCGTCGTGGTCGTCATGGACCACACCAACAAGGCGGGGGAATCGAAGGTGCTCCACCACTGCACCCTGCCCCTGACCGGCAAGGGCGTGGTGGACCGCATCATCACCAACCTGGGCGTCCTTGATGTCGTGGAGGGCGGCCTCCGGATCGTGGAAGCCGCCGACGGCGTCACCACGGACGACATCCGCAAGGCTACGGAGGCCACCATTGTCTGAGGTCGAGCACGAGGATCTGGGCAGCCGCCGCCGGTACGTGATCCACCGGCCCGAGGGGGACGCGGAGCTCACCCTGTCCGTCCTGTCGGCGGACAAGGTCATCGCGGACCACACCTACGTCCCCGAGGCCCTTCGCGGCCAAGGCCTGGCCGAGGCGCTGCTCGAGGCGCTTCTGGCCGACGCCCGGGCGCAGGGGTTCCGCATCGTGCCGCTCTGCCGCTTTGTCGCGGGTCAGGCGGGCCGGCACCCGGAGTGGGCCGACCTGTTCACGCGCTGACCGACACCCCCTTCGATGAGGGACGCTGCGCCGCGGGCTCGTCCCGCCTATGCTCGCTCCACCAAGCGAATCGGACCGGGGACCCGGCATGGACGAAAGCATCAGGGCGCTGGCGCGCGAACTCATCGAACATGGCGTGGAATGCCTGTCGTCGCGTGAACGGCGCGTGCTGGCGCGCATTGCCAGCCGCCGGCATGCGGCGCGGGATCCCCGGGCCGAGTTCGAGGCCAGCATGAGCATGGGGCAGAAGGCGGCCGACCAGATCGCGCGCTGGGGCGGCTCCTGGGTCTTCGTTGGCGGCTTTGCGACCTTCCTGGTCCTGTGGTGCGGCTGGAACGTCCTGACATCGGATGTCTTCGACCCCTACCCCTTCGTCTTCCTGAACTTGATCCTGTCGATGCTCGCGGCCGTGCAGGCCCCCATCATCATGATGAGCCAGAACCGGCAGGCCGAGATCGACCGGCATGAGGCCGGGAGCGACTACGAGGTGAACCTGCGGGCCGAGCTCGAGATTATGGAGCTTCACGCCAAGATCGATCGCCTGACCGCCCGGCTGGGAGACGATTGACCCAACCTCAGAGATCGCCCGTCGCAAACACGCAACCATCGGACACGAGCTCGGGCGGCGTGAGGCAAAGGCCACGCGCCACCGTCCACGCCGCAAGCACCTTGGGAACGTAGGCCCGGGTTTCCGCAAAGGGCGGGACACCTGCGTTGTCGTCGACGGCTCCCTCGCCCGCGTTATAGGCGGCCAGCGCCAGGATTGGGTCACCCCTGTATCGGCCCAAAAGCCAGTCGAGATAGGCGATTCCGCCCCGGATGCTGTCCTCCGGGCTCAGCCTGTCCTGAACGCCGAACCGCGCCGCCGTCCCGGGCATGAGTTGCATCAATCCCGCTGCCCCTGCTGCGGATACGGCCCTGGAACGGCCGCCGCTTTCCACCGCGATGACCGACAGGACCAGCGCCGGAGAGACCCGTGTCCCGACGGTGTGGCGCAGGATCTCGGGCCCATAGGCGCGGGCGATGTCCTGCAACGCCTGAAGCCGCGGCGGACCGGACCAGCCCGACGGCGCCTGGGCGACGGCCTCCAGAGCCTCGCCCAGGCGGCCCGGCCCCGAATCGGCCAGCAGGGGAGAAACGTCGGCCCAGAACCAGTCCGTGCCGGCGGGTCCGGCTGCTGTCCCGGACTCGCCTCCGACCGGGGTCATCGGGCGAAATGGCCCCGAGGCTCGATTGGATACGAACATCGGCACCTCGGGATCGATCTGCACGGTGATTCGATGGTCGCTGCCCGCGACGGGGACCCCCACGCGTCGAAATGTGAAGTCCTCCGCCGAGGCCGGGACCGCAAGCCACGCCAGCCACGCGCCGGTCAGGGCGCCGGCCCTGCCATATCGGCGCAACGGCCGATCCGTCCTCATCGCCGCCAACGCAGCCTGACACCGTTCGACATGGAGCAGTTCCCTCCGTTTCCTTCGACCGGAGTCTTGATCGAACATCCTTACTACGCGCCTAAGGTGGCCCGGTCCGTCGCAGAACTTGGCCCTGATCGCTGGCCAAGCCCGACCGAGATGATCGCAAACCGAATGGAAGGCCGACAATGCGCCGCAAGATCGACACCTTCTCGCCAGAATCTGCTCGCCTCTAGGAGCTTAACCGGTGGGGCGCGGGCAACCAAACGACCGCTCCGACGCGACCCCGCATGACGACGAGCTCAGCACTGTCCCCAGGAGACCCGCATGACTGACTTCATGAAGACTTTCCTTTCCGATGAAAGCGGCGCCGTGACCGTAGACTGGGTCGTGCTGACGGCCGCGATCGTGGGCCTGGGCGTCCTGGTGCTCGGCTCGGTGCGGACGGGCGCGAACGACCTCGCGACCGACATCAAGACCAACCTGGTCAACACCAGCGTCGGCTGAGCCTCCGACCGCGTGAAACATTCGGGGGCCGCGCCGATAGCGCGGCCCTTGTTCTTGCCTGGACCGCCACGGCGGGGCGGTCGCTTAACGGGTTATTATCGAAGCTCCCCTATGGTCCGATCAGCCACTGTCCGGACCAGGAGGGACATGATGACCACACGCTCGACTGCTCTCATTCGCGGCCTGTGCCGGAACGAGGACGGCGCCGTCACGGTGGACTGGGTCGTCTTGACGGCGGCTCTCCTGGGTCTTGGCGTGGCCCTTGTGGTCGGATTGAGGGACGCGGCAACCGAACCGGCCGAAAGCGTCGGCCATCAGCTCTCCTCCTATGAAATCCGCTGAGGTCAGTGCCGGGCGCGTTGCCGGGCGGGTCCCCCAGGAGAACCCATGAGAAGCCTTTTCGCCTTGGTCCTGCTGGCCGGCATGTGCCTTGCGGGGATCGCCATCTACATGGTCCGCAGCCAGTTCGAGGCTCAGGCCAACCAGCTTGCCGAGATGCGCCTGGCCGCGGCCACGGCCGTTCCGACGGTTGAGATCTACGCCGCCAGTCGTCCCCTCGCCTATGGCGAGGCGCTGACCCCGGCCGATGTCCGGCCGATCCGCTATGTTGAGCCCTTCCTGCCCGATGGCGTCTTCCGCACCGACAAGGACCTTTTCCCGCAAGGTCCGGACATGCCTCGCCACGTGCTGCGCCCCATGGAGGCCAACGAGCCCGTCCTCACGAGCAAGGTGACCGAGCCTGGCCAGGACACCGGGATCACCGGCCGACTCGACAAGGGCATGCGGGCCTTCGCCATCAGCGTGAATGCAACGACGGGAGTATCGGGCTTCCTTCGGCCCGGCGACCGGGTCGATGTCTATTGGACCGGATCGATCGACGACGAAGGCCGGGGCGCCCGTCAGGTCACCCAACTCATCGAATCCGGCCTTGTGCTGGTCGCCATCGACCAGTCCACCGACGACACGGCGCGGGAGGTCGGGATAGCCAGCAACGTGACCGTCGCGGTGACGCCTCGCCAGGTCGCCAAGCTGGCCCAGGCCCAAGCCTCGGGCTCCCTCTCTCTCGCACTGGTGGGACGGGCTGACAGCACGGCCCCAGCACCTATCGAAATCGACCAGAAGGCCCTTCTCGACCTGCAGGATCCGATCGCGCCCGGGGTGCCCCAGGAGGCCAGCCCTCCGCAGGTCTGTACGGTGCGCACAAGGCGGGCCGGCGAGGTGATCGACACCCCAGTGGCATGTCCCGGACCGTGATGACTGTGCCCGCGATGGAAGAACTGCTCACACCGTGTTTTCTGGCCAGCGGCCCCGGGCCCATGACCGTCATCAGGCAGCCGCCAAGGCCGATGGCGGGTGCAGGGTCGCGGCGCAGGTCGGGGCTTGCTCGGGTCAAGGCCGACTTGGTCCAAGGCGCTCCGTCGTGGGTGAAGGGTGCCGCGACCATGCGCGCCCTCGTCCGCGTCTTGGCCATGATCAGCGCCGTCGCATTCCTGGGCCCCGTTCCGCTCGCCTGGGCGCAGACCTTGACCGTGGTGTCCGGGACCATCCTGGCTCCGTTGGACGTGCCGTTGAACCGGGCCATTGTGGTGGAATCGGACGTGCGCTTCACGGAACTGTCCATCGCGAATCCCGGAATCGCGGACATCTCGTCCCTGTCGGACCGCACCATCTATGTGCTGGGCAAGGCGCCCGGCCGTACGACGCTGACACTGCTCGGCCTGAACGGCGCACTGATAGCGAACGTCGAGGTTCGGGTGACGCCGGACGTGGCCGAGTTCAAGGAAAGGCTGCAGCAGATCCTTCCGGGCCAGCACATCGAGGTGCGGACCGCCAACGATGGCATCGTGCTTTCCGGCACGGTGGACAGCGCCGCCGATCTCGACCGCGCCCTGGAGCTTGCCAACCGTTATGCGCCAGACCGGGTTTCGAACCTCCTGAGCGTCGGTGGCACGCAACAGGTGATGCTGCAGGTTCGCTTCGCCGAAATGCAGCGATCGGTCTCAAAGACGCTTTCCTCATCCCTTGGATTGCAAGGGACTACGCTGGGGGGCGGGCTCGACATCACCGCGGGAGCCGGCAGGGGGGTCACGTCGACGGGCCTAGGCAACGCCCTGGGCGGCCGACTTCCCACGGCGAACAGCAACAACGGCGCGATGCTCTTTGGTTTCAACGCCGGTGGCCTTGAAGTCGGCCTGCTGCTTGAGGCGCTCGAGCAGCGGGGCGTCGTCCGCACCCTGGCCGAGCCCAACCTGTCCGCCCTGTCGGGTCAGGAGGCCAGCTTCCTTGCCGGCGGCGAGTATCCGGTCCCGGTCGCCCAGGACGACAGCGGCAGCGTGACCGTCGACTACAAGCCGTTCGGGGTCGAACTGAGCTTCGTTCCACGCGTCGTGGACGGTGATCTCATCAACATCGACCTGAAGGCGGCCGTTTCCTCCATAGATCCGACCAACGGGCTGACGCAGAACGGCATCACCATCGATGCGTTCCGACGGCGCGAAACCTCCACCACGGTGGAAATGCGCGACGGCGAGAGCTTTGCCATTGCGGGCCTGCTGTCCGACGACTTCCGCGACCTCAAGGGCCAGGTGCCTTGGCTGGGCGACATTCCCGTCCTGGGGGCATTGTTCCGCTCCGCCGAATATCAGCGCGACCAGACAGAACTGGTGATCATCGTGACGCCACATCTTGTCACGCCGACCCGGGGGGAGGCACTGGCCCTTCCGACCGACCGCGTTCGGCCACCATCCGAGCGCGACATGTTCCTGTTCGGTCGGGTGGACGCCTCCCGAGCCCCTTCGACCGGGGGGGCCGGGGAAGTCGCGCGCCAGGACTTTTCCGGCTCATACGGCTACGTGATGGATTGAGGGGTGCCATGAGACCGTCGATCACCGGCCTGATCCCGACCCTGCTGTTCGTCATCGCAGCCTGCACCCGGATGGCCCCGGAGGAAGC
This sequence comes from Rubellimicrobium arenae, assembly GCF_017916275.1. Classification (GTDB taxonomy): domain Bacteria; phylum Pseudomonadota; class Alphaproteobacteria; order Rhodobacterales; family Rhodobacteraceae; genus Rubellimicrobium; species Rubellimicrobium arenae. The sequence continues at coordinate 24,577 of NZ_JAFMST010000016.1, read as the reverse complement.
CGGTTCAGGACCGGCCTGGCTGGGGGGCGCCACGGCCCAGAACGTCTTGGCGCAATCGGGGCAGCTTTCCTACGCTGTCTCGCTGTCGAACCGGTTTGCCGCGACCGTTCCGACCACGATCAACTTCGCGTTCAACTCGGCAGACCTGGATGCGCAGGCCCGTTCAGTCCTGACCCAGCAAGCGTCGTTCATCCGCCAGTTTCCGGAAGTCAGGTTCGCGGTGTACGGGCACACGGATCTGGTCGGATCGGCGGCCTACAACCAGCAACTCGGCCTGAAGCGCGCCCAGGCCGCCGTCGCGTTCCTTATTTCGCAAGGCGTGGAGCCGAGCCGCCTCATGGCCCTGGTCTCCAGGGGTGAAACACAACCGCTGATCGCGACCCAAGCGCCCGAGATGGCCAACCGGCGCACCGTCACGGATGTATCAGGCTTTGTCGAAACGCACCCGGATGTCCTTAACGGCAAGTACGCGGCCATCGTCTTTCGGGACTATGTCGCCTCGGCCGGGACGGAGGGGGCCCCGCCCGCTCCCCTATCCGAGACCTCTCCATGAATGGAACCAGGCCCATCCGGGCGCAATCGCCGTGCTGGGCGCGCGCCGTCCGTGTCCCTGGAGCCGATGCTGGTCCTTGCTCCAGGGTCGACCCTGCGCTGGTTCACAAATGCGCCGCCGCCAGAGCCGGCCTTCCGTCGAGAGGACCTCTCAGGCCGACGAAACTCCAAGGAGGATCGGGATGCTGAGCGATTCCCCTGCCATCGTGGCCTGCACGGTCAGTCGCGACGTACAGCGGTTCGATCTTCTGATCGAGGACATGCAGGCGACCGTCGGGGACCGCTGGGGCGATCTCGGCTTTGCCGAAGCGACCACCTTTCTTGATCAGCCTGACGCGGAGTTGCTGGATTTCGTGGTTCTGGCCATCGACGGCCTCGACATGGCCGACCTGGACCCGGTGCTGGCCGTCATCGCGGCGGCACGCCAGCGCGGAATCCGCGTCATCCTCGTCGCCGAGGAAGTGACGCCGAGGGTCCTGCACCAATTGCTGCGCGAAGGGGCGGACGACTTCATACCCTATCCTCTCCCCGAAGGAGAGCTCGCCCGCGCGGTGACGCGGCCGAAGCGCAAGAATGGGGCCGCCAAGGCCGTAGCCGAAGGCCAGCTCCCCGCCGCTCCCACGCAGGGCGAACATTCAGGGGTCGTTATCCCGGTCTATTCTCTCGCCGGGGGGGCCGGGGGTACGACGCTGGCCGTCAATCTGGCTTGGGAGCTGGCCTGCCTCGGAGGCTCCCCGCCACCTCGGGTGGCCCTGCTCGACCTTGGTCTGCAGTTCGGGTCGGTGGCCACCTACCTCGACCTGCCCCGTCGCGAGGCCGTGCAGGACCTCCTCGGGGATGCCGCCCGGATGGACGGCGAGGCTCTGCGATCCGCGCTGCAGGCCTACGACGGACGGCTGCATGTCCTGACGGCGCCACTCGATCTCGTTCCGCTGGATCTGGTCGGGTCGGCCGAGATCGCCCGCCTGATCGAGACCGCCCGCGTCAACTTCGACTACATCGTCATCGACATGCCCTCCGCCATGTCCGACTGGGGAGAAGCGGTCCTGAACGCGGCTCATCTGTGCTTCGCCGTGATCCAGATCGACATGAGATCGGCCCAGAACACGCTTCGGCTCAAGCGGGCCCTGACCTCCGAAGGACTTCCCTTCGACAAGCTCCGCTTCGTTCTCAACCGTGCCCCCGGCTTTGCCGATCTCAACGGCCGCTCGCGCGTGAAACGGATGGCCGAGTCGCTTGGCATCTCCATCGAGCTGCAACTGCCGGATGGCGGCCGGGCGATCGCCGAGGCGGCCGATCAGGGCATTCCCCTTTCCGAGGCCGCCCCTCGGAGTGCCCTGCGTCGCGAGATCGTCAAGCTGGCGCGATCCATTCACACGGTCAACCTCGCCACCCTAGCCCCCCAGAAGATCCGCGCCTGATCGCGCGCGCCGTTCGAGGCCATAGATGTTCGCCAAGTTCCGCAAGACCGAGGGCCAGCCGCCCGACCGTCCGGCCCCAGACGACGAGATGAATGCCCCCACGCCCGGAGGGTCGCCACAATCCCTCATCCGCCCGCCTGCATCCCGGCTGACTGAGTCGCCGGCGGACAGCAAGGACAAGAAGCGCAAGGAGCGGCTCCAGGACCTGAAGATCGAGCTTCACAGGGCCTTGCTCGACAACCTCAACCTGGCGGCCCTCGAGAAGGCGACGGAACACGACCTGCGGGCCGAAATCCAGAACATCGCGGGCGAAACGCTCGACCAGATGGGCATCGCCGTCACCCGTGAGGAGCGGGCACAGCTCAACCAGGACCTTTACGACGAGGTGAAAGGCCTCGGCCCCCTTGAGGCTCTGCTCAAGGACGAGAGCATCACGGACATCCTGGTGAACGGCCCCCATCAGATCTTCGTGGAGCGGCGCGGCCGGCTCGTGCTCACCGATGTCACGTTCAAGGACGAGAAGCATCTTCTCCGCATCATCGACCGGATCGTGAGTGCCGTGGGCCGCCGGGTCGACAAGTCGAACCCCTATGTGGATGCCCGTCTGATCGACGGCTCGCGCTTCAACGCCATGGTGCCGCCGGTCGCGGTGGATGGTCCCCTGGTGTCGATCCGAAAGTTCAAGAAGGACAAGCTCTCGGTCGAGGAACTGGTCCGCGTCGGCGCCTTCACGGAGGAGATGGCCGCCTATCTGCAGGCCGCCGTGTCCACCCGGTTGAACATCATCGTCTCGGGCGGGACGGGTTCGGGCAAGACGACGGCGCTCAACGCATTGTCGTCCTTCATCAACGACAACGAGCGCATCCTCACGATCGAGGACACGGCCGAGCTTCAGCTCCAGCAGACCCATGTCGCCCGGATGGAGTCGCGTCCGCCGAACGTCGAAGGCCGCGGGGCCGTAACCCCGCGCGACTGCCTCCGGAACGCCCTCCGCATGAGGCCGGATCGCATCATCGTGGGCGAAGCCCGGGGCGAGGAGGTCATCGACATGCTCCAGGCGATGAACACGGGGCACGACGGCTCGATGACCACCATCCACGCCAACAGTCCACGCGACGCCACGAGCCGCCTGGAGAACTTGATCGCCATGGCGGGCATTACGATGCCGATCAAGGCGCTCCGGTCGCAGATCGCCTCGGCGGTGAACGTGATCGTGCAGACGACGCGCCTCCAGGATGGCTCCCGACGGATGACCTCCATCACCGAGATCACCGGCTTGGCCGGGGACGTCGTGTCGATGCAGGAGGTGTTCCGCTACCAGCGGACCGGGATCTCCGCCGATAGCCTTATCGTCGGGCATTTCACGGCAACCGGCGTGCGCTCCCACTATGCCGAGAGATTCCGGCTCTGGGGCTACGATCTCCCCGCCGCGATCTTCGAAACACGCGGAGACCGGTCATGATCCGCTGGCCAGAGGCGCTGATCTACGGGCTGATCGCGGTGGCGGTGCTGATCCTGACGCAAGGCGCCTATCTTGCGGCGTTCGGCCGCGAGATCCGTGGACATCGCCGGGTCAACCGCCGGTTCGGCCTCCTCAGCGAACGAACGGACCGCAAAGGGGCCTTGGACCAGCTCCGCAAGGAGATGACGCAGCAACTGGCCGTCCGGCGGGTTCCCGTCTACGACCTGCTGGCGGATCAGGCACGCCGGGCGGACATCGCGATCCCCCCACGACGGCTGCTCGGCCTGATGGCCCTGATTTCGGTCGCGGCACTGAGCGTCCTGACCCTTGCGACGGACATGTCGCTCCTCCTGCGGGCGGCGATCGCGGCGGCGACGGGTCCAGCCCTCGTGCTGCTGTGGCTCGGCAACCGCGCCGGCACGCGCGCTGCCATGATCGAGGAGCAACTTCCGGACGCGGTCGAGCTCATGGTCCGGTCGCTCCGGGTCGGGCACCCCTTCTCCGCTTCGCTCGCGATCGTCTCCCGCGAGATTCCCGCCCCCCTCGGAACCGAGATGGGCGTGATCTCGGACGAAGCGGCCTATGGACGCGACCTTGGCGAAAGCCTCCGCGCCATGGCGGAGCGGATCGGCCTGCAGGATCTTCGGTTCCTGGCCATGGCCGTGTCGATCCAGGCCGAAGCCGGCGGCAACCTGGTCGAGATCCTCGACAACCTCGCCAAGGTGATCCGCGCCCGCTTCCGGCTGTTCCGCCGGGTGCGCGCCATCACCGCCGAAGCCAAGTGGTCCGGCACCTTTCTTTCGGCCTTTCCCGTCGTTGCGCTGGTCGGCATCCAGCTGGCCGACCCCCACTACTACGACAAGGTCCGGACCAGTGCCTACTTCCTTCCGGCCTGCCTGATCGTTGCGGGTTTGCTGATCCTGAACGTCATCGTCATGCGCGCGCTCGTGAACATCAAGGTCTGAGGCCGAGGAATGCATGCTCTTGCCCTGATCACGACGTGGCTGCAGGCCTCTCTTGGCCCGTCCGGTCCCATGCTCCTGCTCGGGGCCCTGGGCCTGCTCATGATCCTGGTCGCCCTGCCCGTGCTGCTGGTCCGGCCACGGGACGCCTTCGACCGGCTGACCACCCCGAAATCCCAGGACACGACCGAAGCCGGCGGCGACACCCTGCGCCGCCCGGACAGTGCGGACAAGCTGGAACGGTTCTCGACGTTCCTCGAGCCACGGAGCGCCAGCGAATATTCGGCCATCCGCCTCAAGCTCCTGCAAGCCGGCTACGGCTCCAAGGACGCCGTCAGGCTTTATTATTTCCTGCAGGTGGTGCTTGGGCTGGGCTCCGTCGGGCTCGGGACTACGTACACGATCTACCTCTCCGCAGGAGACGGCCCCCCCGCCACGAGCAGCCAGCTGGTCCTGCGCCTCCTTTTGCCCGGCATCATCGGCTACCTGCTGCCCAAGTACTGGGTCACCCGCCGTCAGGCCGAGCGCAAGGAGGCTGTCACCAACGCCTTCCCGGACAGTCTCGACATGATGCTCGTCTGCGTGGAGGCGGGCCAGTCGCTCGACCAGGCGATTCTCCGCGTCGCCCAAGAGCTTGGGGCGGGCGCGCCCGACCTAGCCCGGGAGTTCGAGCTGGTCTCCCATGAGCTGAAGGCCGGCAAGGACAAGTCCGACGTGCTCCGCGACATGGCCGAACGCTGCGGGGTCCTCGACATCTCGAGCTTTGTCACCGTCCTCATCCAGTCCCAGCAGTTCGGCACGACGATCGCGGACGCCTTGCGCGTCCATGCGTCCGAGATGCGGGACAAGCGCGTCATGCGGGCCGAGGAGAAGGCCAATACCCTGCCCACCAAGATGACCTTGGCCACGATGCTGCTGACGGTGCCGCCGCTGCTCATCATCCTGATCGGGCCCGCCCTTTTCGAGATCTCGGATGTGCTGGGCAGCAGCCGGGACGCGACCGTTGCGGCACCCTGACATCGTGCGCCGCACCATTCTCGCCCTGCTCCTTCTCACCGCGCTGCCGGCCTGCACGGACTTGGCGTCGCCTGGGGTCTTTGCCCCTGGCCCGGGGCGGGAGGCCGATCCGCTCGTCGCCGGGCACCGCCTGATGACAGCGGGCGAATACCAACTCGCGCTCAAGGCCTATCTTCGCGCGGCCGCACGCGAGGGGCTCACGCCCGATGTCCTGGCGGCCATCGGAACCGCCGACCTGCGCCTGGGGCGCCTGGGCCAGGCCGAAGGCTACCTGCGGCAGGCCGTCGAAGAGGACCCCGGATACGTTTCAGCCTGGAACAACCTGGGCGTCCTCCTGATGGAACGGCAGGACTACGGCGAGGCGGCCGAGGTGTTCCGCCGGGCCTACGCCGCCGACAACGGGAACAGCGATACGATCCGGGACAACCTGCGCCTGGCGCTCGCGCGGATGAAGGACCCGGCCTACTCGGGCGTGGCCCCCCTGGGCGAGGACACGAGCGTCGCCACCGCTCAACGCCACGCGACGGACACCCCCCTGCCCACAACCCCATTTCACATCCTTGAGGCATCTGATGGCCCGGATCACTGACATCCTTAGAACTTCATTCCGGCCGGCTGTCCCCGGTCTGGTCCTCCTTGCCCTGGCCGCCTGCGCCCCGACCGGCGAACAGGAGGTGCAGCGCGCGCTTCGCGATGTCGACGTCATCGACCAGTCGGGCCTGAACGACGTCATGATGTCGGTTGCCTCGCCCGAAGAGGCCGTCGCCTATTTCACCCGGGTCACCCGGGAGGCCCCCGATCGGATCGACCTGCAGCGCGGGCTGGCCAAGTCGCTCCTTCGGGCCGGCCAGACGACCGAGGGGGTTGCCGCATGGGAAGCCGTGGCCCGCCGCGCCGACGCCACGGACGCGGACAGGGTGGATCTGGCTGGCGCCTATATCCGTACCAATGAATGGGATCGGGCGCGGGCCATGCTGGGAACCGTGCCTCCAACCTTCGAAAGCTATGAACGCTATCGCTACGAAGCGATGGTCGCCGACGCGGCCGAGGACTGGGCCCGGGCCGACAGCTACTACGAGACCGCGGCCGGGCTCACGACCACCCCGGCGGGCGTGCTGAACAACTGGGGCTACTCCAAGCTCACCCGAGGGGACTACCTGGCGGCCGAGCGGCTCTTTACCGACGCGCTCCGGCACGAACCGGACCTCTTCACGGCCAAGAACAACCTTGTCATGGCCCGAGGCGCACAGCGGAACTACACGCTGCCGGTGGTTCCCATGACCCAGCAGGAACGCGCCCAGCTTCTCTACACGCTCGCTCTGGCCGCCATCAAACAGAACGACCTCACCATCGGGCGCGGTCTCCTTCAGGATGCGGTCGAAACCAGTCCTGTTCATTTCGAGGAAGCATCCCGCGCCCTCGAGGCTCTGGGCTGACGGATGGGAACCCCTCCCGATGTCGCGATCTGGTTCCTGCTCGGCACCACACCCGTCCTGGCCTGGGCCGCTCTTTCGGACCTGAGCCGGCTGAAGATCCCCAACCGCGCCGTCCTGATGCTGGCGGGCCTGTTCCTGATCGGCGGACTGATGCTCCTGCCCCTGCGCTCCTGGACCATCGAAGACTGGGGCACCCGCTGGCCCCAGCTGATCGTGGTCCTGCTTGTCGGCATGGCCCTCCATGGCGCAGGCCTGCTTGGGGCCGGTGACGCGAAGCTGGCCGCCGTGATCATGCCCTTCGTCGCGCCTCTGGATCTGGTCCTGTTCCTGCGCCTCTGCGCAGTGGTGTTCCTGCTCGCTTGGGGCCTTCATACCGCGGCCCGCTGGAGCCTTGGCCCGCGATTGGCCCCCGGTTGGGTCAGCTGGTCGTCGGGGCCACGCTTTCCCATGGGAATCGCCCTGGGTGGCGCCCTCATCAGCTATCTTCTGATGGCCGCGGCGGGCTGATGCCGCGCACCCTCCCCAATTCCGCCATACTGGACCACCATCTCTTGGTCACGATCGTCCACCAAGGTCGCTTGCCATGAACATCGCGGTCACGGCCTCGCCCGGCCCGCAGCCCGGCGCCACGTGCCTCCCGAAACGCGGCCCCCAGACCACGACGGGCCTGCTGATCGTCCCGACCTGGGCCGTGCCGGTCAGAGAGGTGGATCCAGCATCGTCCGGTCAAGGCATCGGTCGATCAGGCCGTCCAGGTGGACGCCTCGTGGACCGCAGTTCGGCCCGGGCCGCCTATCGGCTCTGCACGCAAGCCCCTGCCCGGACGAGGAGCCAGCTGGGGTTGCAATTTCCATTCAGGCGCAATGACCCATGACGGACAGCCCACACCCCGGAGCACGACCCGCCTTGCGCGAGCCGTTCGAACCGTCCGCCATGGCCAGGATCGTCAGCCCATCGAACCTCATCTCCGTCCTGATCGACGCCACGAGATCCCACGGAGGCGACCGGGGGATCGTCGCCCTGTTTCATGCCGCATTCCTGGGCCGTCCCAATGCATCGGATCTGCCAGACCTCGCGGAACGGCTCCTTGCTTCGGATTACATCGCGCATTGCAGCACGCCGGTGGAGCATGTGACGGCCCAGGGGCTGATCGCGTCCTGGCGTCGGCTGGGCGCAGCCGTGCCGGACCTCGGGATCGCGGTGGCCGAAATGCTGCAGGACGGCAACCGCTGGATCGTTCGGTCGTCCTTGACAGGGACGCCCATGGGTCGCTTCCTTGGGATCGAACCCACGGGGCGGAGCTTCTGCATCCAGGCCATCCATATTCACCGGCTTGAGGACGGCAGAATCGCCGAAAGCTGGCTTGTGGAGGATTGGTCCGGGGCGATGCGTCAACTCACGCGGGATTGAGGGGTGTCCGGCCGGGCTCGACGCTGCGCCCTACCCCAGGCCGGGCCGCCGCGCTATCTCCGGTCGCATGACCCTGCCTGCGCGCCTCGCTCCGTTCTTTGCCCGCCGGGGCTGGGCGCTGCACCGTCATCAGGCCGAGATGCTGGACCGGTCGGACGAACCGGCGCTTCTTCTCATCGCGCCCACCGGGGCGGGCAAGACGCTCTCGGGCTTCCTTCCGACCATCGCCGAGCTGGCCGAGGCTCCCCGGTCCGGCCTCCACACCCTCTATGTCTCCCCTCTCAAGGCGCTGGCGACCGACATCAAGCGCAACCTCCTCACGCCCGTTGAGGAACTGGGCCTGCCGATCCGGATCGAGGACCGCACCGGCGACACATCGCAGGCCGCCCGCAAGCGACAACGCGTGGACCCGCCCCACATCCTGCTCACAACACCCGAAAGCCTGGCGTTGCTGCTGTCCTATGAGGACGCCCCCAAGATCTTCGAAGGCCTGTCCCGCATCGTCGTGGACGAGATTCACGCCCTGGCCGAATCCAAGCGCGGAGACCAGTTGTTCCTGAGCCTGTCCCGGCTTGAAGCCATCGCTCCCGGCCTGCGTCGCGTCGGCCTTTCGGCCACCGTGGACAACCCGCAGGAGATCGCGCAACTCCTGGCCCGCAACCCCCAGCCCTGCGCCATCCTCCACGCCGACCCGGGCGAGGAGCCGGACCTGTCCATGCTCGACGCCGGACGTGCGCCGCCCTGGGCCGGGGGCGCGGCCCTCCACGCGATCCCGGCGGTGCTGGAGGAGGTCAAGCGGCACAAGACCACGCTGATCTTCCACAACACCCGCGCGCAGGCCGAGGTGTTCTTCCACAACCTCTGGCTCCAGAACGACGACGGCCTGCCCATCGCCATCCACCACGGGTCGCTCTCGCGCGAGCAGCGGCAGGCGGTGGAGGCGGCCATGTTGCGCGGCGACCTCAAGGCCATCGTCTGCACCGGCACGCTCGACCTCGGCATCGACTGGGGCGACGTGGACCTCGTGATCCAGATGGGCGGACCGAAATACGTCAAGCGACTCGTGCAGCGGATCGGGCGCGCCAATCACCGCGCGGGCGTGCCGTCCAAGGCAATCCTGGTGCCCGCCAACCGCTTCGAGGTGCTGGAATGCACCTGCGCCATCGCGGCCGCGCGCCTGGGCGACCTTGACGGCACCCCCCGTGGGCCGGGCCCGCTCGATGTCCTGTGTCAGCACATCCTGATCCGCGCCTGCGCCGGGCCCTTCGCGGCCGACGACCTTTACGCCGAGGTCCGCACGGTTGGGGGATATGCCAGCCTTTCCCGCGCGGCCTTTGACGACTGCCTGGAGTTCTGCGCCACGGGGGGTTACGCGCTGCGGGCCTATGACCGCTGGAAGCGGCTCATGCTGCGCGACGGGTTCTGGCAGTTGCGCGACCCGCGCGCGGCCAAGCGGATCCGCATGAACATCGGCACCATCGAGGACACGGGCAGCCTGAACGTCCGCCTCCGCTCGGGCGCGCATCTGGGCGAGATCGAGGAATACTTCGCCTCGACGCTCACTCCGGGGGACACCTTCCTGATCGGCGGTCAGGTCGTCCGTTTCGAATCCCTGCGCGAGATGACGGTCGAGGTCACGCGCCGCCGCGACGCCAACCCCCGCGTGGCGAGCTTCGGCGGCGGCAAGTTCCCGACCTCGGTCGCCCTGACCCACCGGATCCTGGATCTTCTCCAGCAGTCGGATTGGCCCGAGCTGCCCCGCCACACGGCCGAATGGCTGAACCTCCAGCGACGATTCTCCAAGCTGCCCGAGGCCGACCGCATGCTGGTCGAGACCTTCGAGGCCGAGGAGCGCTGGCACGCTGCCTTCTGGGGCTTCGCGGGCTGGAACGCGCACCAGACCCTCGGGCTGCTGCTGACCCATCGGATGGAGCAGCGCGGGCTCGATCCGCTGGGCTTCGTCGCCACCGACTACGCCCTTCTCATCACCGGCCTGCGCGAGGTCGAGGACCCGGCAAGCCTCCTCGATCCCCGCGACATCCGCGAGGGGTTCGAGACTTGGCTCCAGGGCAACGCCGTGATGAAGCGCACCTTCCGGGGCGTGGCGACCATCGCCGGCCTGATCGAGAAGAACCTGCCCGGGCAGCGCAAGACCGGGCGGCAGGCGACATTCTCCACCGACATCCTCTACGACACGCTGGTCAAGTACGACCCCGACCACCTGCTGCTGCGGGTCACGCGCGAACAGGCGCAGCACGGCCTCGTGGACTTCGGCCGGATCGAGGAGATGCTGTCCCGCATCCAGGGCCGGGTGGACCATGTGCGGGCGAAGCGCGTGACCCCTCTGGCCGCCCCCCTTCTCCTGGAGCGTGGACGCGTTCCCGTCGCGGGGGCGGCGCGCGAACGGCTCATGGCCGAACAGGCGGCCCGGCTGCTGGAGGAGGCCGGGATCGAGGCCCTGTGACGTCGGACCCCTTGCCGGACCCGACATGCTGGTTCAGAGAACAGGTCATGAACGGCATGTCCTATTCCTTTGCGCTGAACGGCACGCATTGCCTGGCGCTCCCCTCTGGGGCGCTGTTCGTGCCGTCCGAAAACCTGCTCTGCGTCTCCGATCTCCACATGGCCAAGTCCGAGCGGGTCGCGCGGCGGCGCGGGCTCATGCTGCCACCCTACGAGACTCGCGCCACGCTCGACCGGCTTGCGCAGGACATCGAGGCCGCCAAGCCCACCTGCGTCGTCGCGCTGGGGGACTCCTTTGACGACCTCGCCGCAAGCGAGGCGTTGGACCCCGAGGACCGCGCGCGGCTGATCGCGCTTCAGGACGGTCGGCGCTGGGTGTGGATCGAGGGCAACCATGACGCCGGGCCGAATGACCATGGAGGCGAGGGCTGCCACAGCCTCTCGGCCGGGGGGCTCACCTTCCGGCACATCGCTGACGCGGCTTCCGAGCCGGGGGAAGTGTCGGGGCATTATCATCCGAAATACGGCCTTCCCGGCTTTGCCGAACGCCGCCGCTGCTTCGTGGTGGATGGCCGTCGTCTGATCCTTCCAGCCTATGGCACCTACACCGGCGGGCTGGACGCGCGCGAGCCTGTGCTGCGCCACCTGTTCGCCGACAAGGCCCTAGCCGTCCTGACCGGCGCCCGGGCGATGCCCGTCCCTCTCCCGCCGGCGCGGGAACACTCCCGCCGCGCCTGACCGGCCAAACCACCCCCTTGACAACAGGACAGGTCGGCCGGGATCAGCCGATCCCGTCAACGCATCCAGCGATCCACGACCAAGCCCTTTACATAAAATAGAACTTATATAAGATTGGCTGCATGGAGGGATTCCCATGGCTCTGATCGACCAGACTCTCCTGGCGCTTGCAGACCCGACCCGCCGGGCCATCCTGGCGCGGCTCGCGCAGGGCGAAGCGACCGTCATGGAACTGGCCGCTCCCTTCCGGATGACCCAGCCGGCCATCTCCCATCACTTGAAGGTCTTGGAAAAGGCCGGACTGATCGCTCGGAGCCGCGAGGGCACCCGTCGTCCCTGCCGCCTCACGCCTGTCGGACTTGCCCCCCTCGACGCCTGGCTCTCCGATCTGCGCGCCAACCTTGAACGCAGCTTCGCCCGCCTCGACGACCTTCTCGCCGAAGGCGACCCCCCCGAGGAGACCTGACCATGCCCCTGAACGTCGAACGAACCTCTCCCACCACGCTTGTCGTGACCCGGCCCTTTGCCGCGCCGCTCCAGCGCGTCTGGGATGCCCATATCCGCCCCGATCTCCTGCGGCGCTGGATGAACGGCTACGAGGGTTGGATGCTGTCGACCTGCGAGGTCGACGCCCGACCCGGCGGCGCGATCCGCTATGAGTGGAGCAATCCGGCCATGGGCGGAGGCTTCCACCTCACCGGCCATTTCGAGATCGTGGAACCGCCCGCGCAGGGCCGTGCCCGCACGGTCCATGTGGAGGTGATGCACCTGCCCGACCCGACGCCGCCCAACACCGTCGAGACGCGCTTCGACGCCACCGAGGGCGGCACCCTCCTCACCATGACCATGCAGGTGGACGACCCGGCCTCGATGGAGGCGATGATCGCCACGGGCATGACCGACGGGATGGAATGGAGCTACGCCCAGCTCGATGCGCTGGAGGCCGAAGCGGCCTGAGCGAGGGCCCGGAACGCAGACGGGCGAGCCAGCGGCCCGCCCGTCCGAAGGGTCGAGGTGGGTCCGGTCAGACCGTCAGGCCCTCGGGCTCGGACAGGCCGTTCGCCCGGCAGCAGGCGGTCACGGTGTTCGCCAGAAGGCAGGCGATGGTCATGGGACCCACGCCGCCCGGCACCGGGGTGATCGCGCCCGCGACCGCGGCGGCCGAGGCGTAGTCCACGTCGCCCACCAGCACGTCCTTGCCGTTCGGGCCCGCCGTGCGGTTGATGCCGACGTCGATCACCGTCGCGCCCGGCTTGATCCAGTCGCCCTTGACCATCTCGGGCCGGCCCACGGCGGCCACCACGATGTCGGCGCGGCGGACGACGCCCGGCAGGTCCTTGGTCTTGCTGTGCGCGATGGTCACCGTCGCGCTGTCGCCCAGCAGCAGCTGCGCCATCGGCTTGCCGACGATGTTCGACCGCCCGATCACCACGGCGTCCATCCCGGCCAGCGACCCGTGCAGGTCGCGCAGCAGGAGAAGGCAGCCCAGCGGCGTGCAGGGCACCATCGCCTTTTGCCCCGTTCCCAGCAGCCCCACGTTCGAGATGTGGAACCCGTCCACGTCCTTCTCGGGCGCGATGGAGTTGATCACGAGGTCGCTGTTCAGGTGCCTGGGCAGCGGCAGCTGCACAAGGATGCCGTGAACGGCCGGGTCCTCGTTCAGCTGCCGGACCAACGCCAGCAGCTCCTCCTCGGAGGTGTCGGCGGACAGCTTGTGCTCGTAGCTGTTCATGCCAGCCTCAAGGGTCTGCTTGCCCTTGGAGCGGACATAGACGGAGGACGCCGGGTCCTCGCCCACCAGCACCACGGCCAGGCCGGGGGTAATGCCGTGGTCGGCCTTGAGCCGGGCCACATGCTCGGCCACCCGGCCGCGGATCTTGGCCGCGAAGGCCTTGCCGTCGATCACCTGAGCCGTCATCGCTCCATCCTTCGTCGCGGTCGCCTGAGCCGTCATCTCGTCTCCTCGTGTCCCCATTCGGGGCCAAGAACCCCTTCCTCGCGGGCGATCGACCAGTCGATCAGGCGCCGCCACAGCTTCTCGATCAGGTCAGGCGGCAGGCCATGGACGTCGGCCTCGCGGCGCACGTTGGCCACCACCTCCTCCACGCGCGGGGTGATCCGCGCGGGCATCTTGAGCGGTCCCTTGATCTGCGCGGCCCGGTCGATATAGGCCGTCCGCTCCGCGAAGAGCGCCACGAGCTCCCGGTCCACCCGGTCGATCTCGGCCCGGATGTCGGCCATGGTCGTGCAGTCGTTCGGTCGCTTCATCTTGGGTCCCTCCGGCTCGGGCCTCATAGGAGGTCCCGAGCCGGAAAGGTCAACGGCCTTAGAACAGGCCCTCGATCTGACCGGCCTCGTTGAGGCGGATCACTTCGGCGCTGGGCACCTTGGGCAGGCCCGGCATGGTCATGATCTCACCGCAGATGACCACGATGAAACCCGCCCCGGCCGACAGCCGCACTTCGCGCACCGGCACCGTGTGGCCCGTCGGCGCGCCGCGGACGTTCGGATCGGTGGTGAAGCTGTACTGCGTCTTGGCCATGCAGATCGGCAGGTGGCCGTAGCCCGCCGCCTCCCAGGCCTTGAGCTGGTCGCGGATCGACTTGTCGGCGATCACCTCGTCGGCGTGGTAGATGCGCTTGGCGATCGTCTCGACCTTCTGGAACAGCGGCATCTCCTCGGGGTAGAGCGGCGCGAAGTTGGCGCTGCCGCCTTCGGCGAGTTGCACGACCTTGCGGGCCAGATCCTCGATCCCGGCCGAGCCCTGGGCCCAGTGCTTGCACAGGATCGCCTCGGCGCCCTGCTCGGCCACATAGGCCTTCACGGCTTCGATCTCGGCGTCGGTGTCGCTGTAGAAGTGGTTGATGGCGACCACGACCGGCACGCCGAAGCCCTTCACGTTGGCGATGTGGCGGCCGAGGTTCGGGCAGCCCTTGCGCACGGCGTCCACGTTCTCGGTGCCGAGGTCGGCCTTGGCGACGCCGCCGTTCATCTTCATGGCGCGCACGGTGGCCACGATCACGGCGGCCGAGGGCTTGAGCCCGGCCTTGCGGCACTTGATGTCGAAGAACTTCTCGGCGCCGAGGTCCGCGCCGAAGCCGGCTTCGGTCACGACGTACTCACCCAGCTTCAGCGCGGTGGTCGTCGCGATCACCGAATTGCAGCCGTGGGCGATGTTGGCGAAGGGGCCGCCGTGGACGAAGGCGGGGTTGTTCTCCAGCGTCTGCACGAGGTTCGGCTGGATCGCGTCCTTGAGGAGAACGGCCATCGCGCCGTCGGCCTTGATGTCGCGGCAGTAGACCGGGGTCTTGTCGCGGCGGTAGGCCACCACGATGTCGCCCAGGCGCTTTTCGAGGTCCTTGAGATCCTTGGCGAGGCAGAGGATCGCCATGACCTCGGAAGCCACGGTGATGTCAAAGCCGGTCTGGCGCGGGAAGCCGTTCGAGACGCCGCCCAGGCTCACGACCATGTCGCGCAGCGCGCGGTCGTTCATGTCCATGACGCGGCGCCAGACGATCCGGCGCTGGTCGATGTCGAGCGCGTTGCCCCAGTAGATGTGGTTGTCGATCATCGCCGACAGCAGGTTGTGCGCCGAGGTGATCGCGTGGAAGTCGCCGGTGAAGTGGAGGTTCATCTCCTCCATCGGGACGACCTGCGCATAGCCGCCGCCCGCCGCGCCACCCTTCATCCCGAAGTTCGGGCCGAGCGAGGCCTCGCGGATGCAGACGACCGCCTTCTTGCCGATGCGGTTCAGGCCGTCGCCCAGGCCCACGGTGGTCGTGGTCTTGCCTTCGCCGGCGGGCGTCGGGTTGATGGCGGTCACCAGGATCAGCTTGCCGTCGGGCCGCCCCTGGACCGAGTTGATGAAGTCCTGGCTCACCTTGGCCTTGTCGTGCCCGTAGGGCAGCAGGCTTTCGGACGGGATGCCCAGCTTGGCGCCGATCTCGAGGATCGGACGTTTCTTGGCTTCGCGGGCGATCTCGATGTCGGTCTTGTGGCTCACGGCTGTCCCCTTGGGTTGTGGGACACTCGTAGCGGAGCACGTGGGGGTGTCAGAATGGCGATTGCGACAGGTTATCCCGCCAAATCGTCGGACCCTTGGAAAAGAGGTTTCGCATCGGAAACTCCTGTCACCGGGTTTCCTGCACGCGGCCTTGCGGCTCCCACCCGCGCTGCGACGGAACGTGGAGCCGCACGCGCTCCCCAAGCCGCAGGATGCCTTCGCGCTCGACCCAGGCGGTGATTCCCCGCCGTCCCTTGGCCGCCGCGCGGAAAGCCTTGCCATGCCCGGGCCGGGCCAACTCGATGGTCTTGGCCGGCTCGACGCAGGGATGGTTCTCCATGTCGACGACCAGCGTGGCCCCACCTTCCCCCTGCAGGCGGCTGGAGGGCGGAACATGGGTGAAGTCGGGGATCCCGTCGATCACCACGGACGCCCCGAGCCATGCCGGGTCCACCGCCTCGAGTCCCAGTTCCGCGGCAATATGGGCGAGCTCCTCCGCCCCCACGAGGCTCACTTGCCGGGTGTTCCGGATCTCGGTTCCCTTCGGATACTGCATGGTGACGCGCGAGCAGGATGGCCGGGTCAGGCCCGCATGCACTTCACCGACGAAGCCGGCAAAGCCCAGGAGCATCTCGGTCAGGGGCTCGCCGTGGATGATGAGGTCGGGTCCCACGGGGCGCGCCACGCGGCCAAGCCACACCACGGTGCCATAATGGTCAGATGGGACAAGAGCGGGCATGAACGGTCTCCTTTCGGGCCGTGATGGCAGAACGGACAGGCGGCCTCAATCGCCCCGGGTCAGCACCAGGAACAGCCGGCGAAATGGAAACAGCACCGAACCGTCCGCCTCGGCCGGATAGGCGATCCGAAGCGAGTCGTCGTAGGCGTCCAGAAACTCCTGGAGTTCGCCTTCCCCCATCCGGGCCGCGAACGGGCGCAGGGCCGTGGACTGCGTGAAGGCCCGAACCGGATGCCCCTCCGGGACAGGGGACAACGGCTGAAGGTACTCGGTTTCCCAAAGATCCACCGCGCCCAAGGGGGAGAGCAGGCGGTGATAGGCGGCCGGGGGCGCGACCGGGGCGACGTAATTCGTGAACGAGAAGCGGTCGGGGAACATGCCCTCGGCGAGATCGCGCAGCAACCGGTGGGAGGGCGCGTCGAACTGCCGGGGCATCTGCACCGCGAGCACGCCCCCCGGAGCAAGACATTGGGCCAGACGCGGGAAGAGCATCTCGTGATGCGACAGCCAGTGCAGCGCGGCGTTGGAAAAGACGACGGCGGGCGGCTCTTCAGGCGTCCAATGGGCGATGTCGACAAGCCGGGTCGCATCGTAGCCGGTGGCATGGCCCAGCATCTCGGGCGACGAATCCACGCCCAGGATGCGATGGCCCGGGAAACGCGCCCGGAGCGGCCCCGCCACGGCGCCGTCGCCGCAGCCCAGGTCGACGACGCAGCCGTCCGGAACCTCGCCGACCTGCAGAAGCAGATCCAGCGCCGGGCGCAAGCGCAGACCCCGGAACCGTCGATAGGTCCCGGGGTCCCAATCCATGTGCCGATCCGTCACGCCCTCAGGCCGTCGGTTCGGGCTCGGGCTCCCCGCGCGGGGGACGCGGGCGCGGCGTCTTCGGGATCGCGGTCACCGAAGCCCCGCCCGACGAGGAGGGCGGCGGAGAGGTGTCCTCGCCCCGGTTCAGCGGCTCGCCCGAGATGACGCGGGTGATCTCGGACCCGGTCAGCGTCTCGTACTCCAGGAGACCCTGCGCCAGGCGCTCAAGATCCTCGCGCTTCTCGGTCAGGATCCGCTTGGCCTCGGTGTAGCCCTCGTCGATGAGGCGGCGAACCTCCTCGTCGATGGCCTTCTGCGTTTCGGCCGAGTGGTTGGTGCCACCGTTGTAGGAGCCCAGATAGCTTTGCTGCTCGTTGGCATAGTCGATGTAGCCGATACGCTCCGACATGCCGAACTGCGTCACCATCGCCCGGGCGATCTTGGACACCTGCTGGATGTCCGAGGTCGCGCCCGAGGTCACCTGCTCCGGCCCGAAGACCAGTTCTTCGGCCACCCGGCCGCCCATCGCCATGGCGATCTTGGACCGGTACTTGGTGTAGCTGACCGAAAGCTGGTCCCGCTCGGGCAGCGACAGCACGAGGCCCAGGGCCCGGCCGCGCGGGATGATCGTCGCCTTGTGGATCGGGTCGTGCTGCGGGACGTTCAGGCCGACGATGGCATGCCCGGCTTCGTGGTAGGCGGTCAGCTTCTTCTCGTCCTCGGACATGACCATGGAACGGCGCTCGGCCCCCATCATCACCTTGTCCTTGGCGGATTCGAAGTCGACCATGGTCACGAAGCGACGGCCCACGCGGGCGGCCATCAGCGCGGCCTCGTTCACGAGGTTGGCGAGGTCGGCGCCCGAGAAGCCCGGCGTCCCGCGCGAGATGATGCGCAGGTCGACATCGGGGCCGAGCGGGACCTTGCGGGCGTGAACGCCCAGGATCTTCTCGCGGCCCTTGATATCGGGGTTCGGCACCTGGACCTGACGGTCGAAGCGGCCCGGACGCAGCAGCGCAGGGTCGAGCACGTCGGGACGGTTGGTCGCCGCGACGATGATGATGCCCTCGTTGGCCTCGAAGCCGTCCATCTCCACGAGGAGCTGGTTCAGCGTCTGCTCGCGCTCGTCGTTGCCGCCGCCGTAGCCGACGCCACGCGACCGGCCCACGGCGTCGATCTCGTCGATGAAGACGATGCAGGGCGCGTTCTTCTTGGCCTGCTCGAACATGTCGCGCACGCGGGAGGCACCCACGCCCACGAACATCTCCACGAAGTCGGAGCCAGAGATGGTGAAGAACGGCACGCCCGCCTCGCCCGCAATGGCGCGCGCCAGCAGCGTCTTGCCTGTGCCCGGAGGACCGACGAGCAGCGCGCCCTTGGGGATCTTGCCGCCCAGGCGCGAGAACTTCTGCGGGTTGCGCAGGAACTCGACGATCTCCTCGAGCTCCTCCTTGGCCTCGTCGATGCCCGCGACGTCGTCGAAGGTCACGCGGCCATGCTTCTCGGTCAGGAGCTTGGCGCGCGACTTTCCAAAGCCCATCGCGCCGCCGCGCCCGCCGCCCTGCATCCGGTTCATGAAGTAGATCCAGACACCGATCAGCAGGAGGAAGGGCAGGAGCGACAGGATGAACGCCGTGAACCCCGACTGCTGCTGCGACCGGGCCGACACCGGAACGCCCGCGTCCAGAAGGAGGTTGGTCACCTCGGCGTCAGGGGGCAGCACGGTGACGTACTCACGGCCGTCAGAGCCGCGGTACCGCACCTCCTCACCGTCGATGGTGGCCTGGGCCACGGTTCCGGACTGCACGGCGGCCACGAAGTCCGAATAGGAGCGGCCGTTCTGCGACATGGCCGTCTGACCGCCGCTGAATAGATTGAAGAGCGCCAGCACCAGAAGGAACAGGACGACCCAGAAGGCGATGTTGCGCGCGTTGCCCACTAACGGACTCCTCCAATGCGCAGGCCAAGACGTGCCTGCGCTGCGTTGTGCAAAGATAAGGGCTACGGGCGCGGGTTCAATGCGAAAGCCCGTCCGGGCACGGAGTCGAGAGCGGAATCGCGCGAGCACAATGCCGCAGGGACACGCTCCGGGTGTCCGCTTCGGGGTCAGGCACCTCGAACATGGTCCGGGAACGCCGGATCAAGCGCTGCTGTCCACCCCTGCGGCCACCCTGCCAGTGGCGCCGCGACCAGTCGTTCGCCCTGCCAGACGGCCGGCGTGGCCTGGAGCGCCTCGGGCCGGAGGCCGGATGGGACCCCGGATGGGCAGGCTCGCAGGCCCGCCAGGCCCAAGGCGCCGACCTGCAGCCCGTTCAGCCCATCGTCGTCGGGATCGTGGCCCGGCCCGGCCCGTCCGAGGAGCCAGCGTCCGTCCCAACGGACAGCCTGCGACGCCGCGCCCCCTGCCTGTGCCGAAACGTGCGGTGAAAGGGCCCGGGCCTCCCGCGTGATGCGGACCCAGTCGCCCTGTCGCAGCATTCGGCATCCGGCCAGAGTCGCAGCGCGGCCGTCCACGACCGCCCGCGCGAGGCGGAGCAGCGCGTCGTGCCGGGGACGGTAGCTGTTATTGCCCACCCAACCGAGGGCAGCCGCCAGGAGGCGTCCGGCCACGTCCTGATCTTCCGCTTCCGCGAGGAGCCGCACCGGAAGCTTGAGGTCGGCCCCTTCGACCTGCGCAGCCTCCCGCGCGACCTCCTGGGCGCGGATCTGCAAGGACGCCTGCGCCCTCCGCATGTGGTCCGCCGTTCGGATCAGACGGGTGCGCGTAAGTCCAAGCGCCTCGAGGCTGTCCAGCATCCGGCGGGCCCGCACCCGGTCGAAGCGTGCGTCCTCGTTGGACGGATCCTCGATCCATCCAAGGTTTCGCACGCGAAGCCAGTCCCGCAATGTCGCGCGCGACAGCCGCAGTAAGGGTCTCGCCCACCAGCCCGGAGGTGCCTGCACGATTTCGCGCATGCCGGCCAGGCCATCGACGCCCGAGCCTCGGGCCAGACGGAGCAACACCGTTTCGGCCTGATCGTCTGCGGTGTGGCCCAAAAGGACGTGACGGATTCCGAGCCCGGCAGCCCAATCGGCGATCAGCTCCCGCCGGGCACGGCGGGCGCGGTCCTGGAGGTTGCCGCGACCATCCCAGCCGCTCCACCTCAGGGTCGCATGGGGGACAGCAAGGGATGCGCAGACACGGGCGACCTCCGCTGCCTCCTGGGTGGCAGCCGTCCGCAGGCCATGGTCCACCGTCACGGCCGAGAGGGGGCTGGCGTGCCCTCGGGCCCACTTGGCCGCGACATGGAGGAGCGCCATGCTGTCCCCCCCGCCCGAGACCGCAACCGCCAGCGGTGCGCCAGGGGCCCGGTCCGGCAGGCGCGCCATCGAGGAGGCCAGCGCCTCCTCGGGGGTCATTGGCATCGAAGCGACTGCATCTCCCGCTGGGCGTCCGCAATCAGGGGAGACCCTGGGAAGCGTGTTCCGATCTCGGCCAGGGTCACGCAGGCGTCGGGCACCTGGCCCAGCTGCCCGAGGTTCTTGCCCAGGCCCAGCAATGCGTCGGCGGCGAACTCACCGTCCGGATCGGTCGAGAAGCTGTCGAGATAGGCCCGTGCGGCGTTGGACGGATCGCCCAGGCCATCCAGCGCGGCCCCGCGCCCCAGTTGCGCCCGTGCCATCAGGGGGCTGCCCGGGTAGGCCGCGACAAAGGACGTAAAGAGGTCAGCGGCGCCGCGAAAGTCACTGGAGGCGAGCGCCCCCTCCGCCCGCTCGAAGTCGGCCTGTTCGTTGACGGCCAGGTCCGGGCCGTTGCCAGTGCTTGTGCTTGGGGCCGGTGCCTCGGGGGTCGCGGGCACGACCGTCGTGCTCTCGGTCCCGCCCAGCGTCGGCGTCGTGCCGAGTTGCGACACGTCGCAGCCTTCCTCGATCTCGCAGACGCGGAATTCGAGGTCGCCAAGCCGGTTCGTGCCGTCGGTGGCGATGCGGTTGATGCGGAACTCCAGTTCCTCGGTGCGCGAGGTCAGGCGCTGGAGCTCGGATTCGATGGCGTTGAGCCGTTCGAGCGGCGTGTTGCCCGCCACCCCCTGCGTCAGCTGGCCGGAGGTGGTGAGCTCGCCGCGCAGTCCCTCGATCTGCTGGGACAGCGAGGCGATCTGCGTGCGGATGTCCGCAAGCGTCTGCGGGTCGGCGGCCTGCCCCCACGCAAGGCCGGGCCAGACCGCGGCGAGGAGGAGTGCCGCGCGCCGCATCAGCTGAGGCTGCCCGCCGAGATGACGGTCACGGCACGACGGTTCTGCGTGTAGCAGCTCTCGTCCGAGCAGACGGCCACGGGGCGTTCCTTGCCGTAGGAGATGGTGCGCAGGCGGGTGCCCGGCACCCCGCGGGAGATCAGGTATTCCCGCACCGCGTTGGCACGGCGGGCGCCGAGCGCGATATTGTATTCGCGGGTGCCCTGTTCGTCGGCGTGGCCTTCGATGACGGCCAGATAGGACGCGTTCGACAGAAGCCATTGGGCCTGCCCGTCCAGGACCTGGATCGCTTGCGGGGACAGCGTGGACTGGTCCACGGAGAAGAACACCCGATCACCGATAGCCTGGCTGAAGTAGGCGGGCGAGGTCGGATCCCCTGCGTTGCCAAGAGCCCCCGTGCCCACGCCGGGCAGCCCCGCCCCCGGCAGGCCCGCAGCCCCGCCAGGTCCACCAGCCCCGCCGAGTCCACCGGCCCCGGCCGCGCCACCGCCGAACCGGTCGGGCCGCGTGCAGGCCGACAGCCCCACCGACGCGACGACCAGCGCCGCCACAAACCATCTCGTCATCGGATCGTCCCCTTTTCCCCTAATCTACAGGTGGACGGCACGGTTGGAAAGCGCGCCGCCCCGACAGGTCGCGCCCGGGATCCGGGTGCCGGTTCCCTGGGCATCATGCTTACGGTTGCAGCGGTCCCCAGGAGGGGTCGGATGCCATCCCGCCGGTCGGCACCTGCTTGAGGTTCCGGCCCGAGACATCCACCGAATACACTGTCGGCGCACCTTCGGCGCCTTGCGTTTCACGGGTGAACATCAAGACCCGGCCGTTCGGCGCCCAGGTGGGACCTTCGTCGAGGAAGCTTGCCGTCAGGAGACGCTCCTCGCTGCCGTCGGTCCGCATCACGCCGATGTAGAAGCGGCCGCCGCCCTGCTTGGTGAAGGCGATCAGGTCGCCCCGCGGCGACCAGACCGGCGTGGAGTAACGCCCGTCGCCAAAGGAGATCCGGACCGGCTCGCCGCCGCCCGCGCTCATGACGTAAAGTTGCTGCGTGCCCGAGCGGTCGGACTCGAAGACGATCTTGCTGCCGTCCGGGCTGAACGAAGGCGCCGTCTCGATCGAAGGAGCCGAGGTCAGCCGGCTCGAGGAGCCCGACCCCAGGTCGGTCATGTAGATGTCGGTGTTCCCGCCGTTCGTGAGCGAGTAGATGACCCGCCGCCCGTCCGGCGAGAAGCGGGGCGAAAAGGTCATCTCGCCCGCCTCGGTCGGGATGCGCTGCTCGCGCACGGACGCGACATCCAGCAGATAGATGGCCGGCACACCCGATTCGTAGGAGGTGTAGAGGACCCTGCTGCCGTCCGGCGAGAAACGCGGCGCAAAGAGGAGGCCCGACTGGGTCAGGTACTGAACGCCGGCCCCATCGTAGTCCATGATGGCAAGGCGCTTGGCCCGGGCGTCCTTGGGTCCGGACTCCGACACGAACACGACGCGGCTGTCGAAGTAGCCGCCCTCGCCCGTGATGCGCGAATAGACGGCGTCCGCCACCTTGTGGCCCATCCGACGCCAGCCCGCCACCGTGCCCGCGAATTGCAGCCCCTCGCCCAGTTCGGCGCCGGAGAAGACGTCGTAAAGCCGGAACTTGACGGTAAGGTTGTTCCCCGACACCGCCACGGCTCCGGTGATCAGCGCCTGCGCGTTGATCGCCGTCCAGTCCGAGTAGGTCGGCGCGGTCCCGAACGGCAGGCTCGGGTTGATGAACGCGCTGGACGGGATTTCCCGGAACAGGCCCGTCCCGACCAGATCGGCCGACACGACCGAGGCGATGTCGCGCGACACGCCCTCGGCCCCGCCGGTCTCGACGGTGAAGGCAGGAACCGCGAAGGGGATGGGCTCGATCACGCCCTCGGTGATCGTGATTGAAAGCGGCCCTTGCTGCGCGTGAACAGGATGGGCCAGGGCCAGGGCCGCGATGAGCGCCGCCCAAAGGGCCAGGATGATTCGGTTCATGGGACGATCCTCGTCTCGGGGGCGGGGAGGCACGGATCTGCCGAAGCAGGCCGCGCACGGGCTCGAAGGTCGTATCGGGGTCGGCGGCGCATCAGCGGATCGACATCTGCGTGGGATCGAATGTCATCTCGACCATCCGCCACTGTTCGTACTTCTCGGCCGGGAGAGGGAAGCCCTCGCCCTGGCAGCGCAGGATAGCACGGCGCGCAGCCTCGTAAGCGCTGTTCGCCGCCTCGGCACTCTCGGCGTTGTGGGTGAGGAGGTCGATCCCGCCGACCACCCGCCCGTCACGGCCCAGCTGGAACGCCACGGTCACGGCCGCACGGCCGGCCTGGCTGCCCGGGTCCACCACCCAGCATTGCTGCACCGCCATGCGGAACGCATCCTGCTCGGCCCCGGTCATGGGCGGGCCAGGGTCGGCGGCAGCCTCGGCTCCGGTGCTTTCAGAGGCTTCGGCCAAGGCGGCGGCGATATCGTCGGCCACTTCGTCCGACGCTGCTTCCGCCGTGGCCGGCTCGTCCGACGGCTCCTCGGCAGCCGCCTCCTCGGTCACGTCCGTTTCGTCGGACGGGGCTTGCTCTTCCGCATCGGCGACCGGCTCCTCGGCCTCTTGGTCCGCCTCGGCGGGCTCTTCGGCCGGCGCGGCCTCGGCCACGTCGGTCTCCTCGGGTTCGGCCTGGGGCGCCGGGCGGCTCGGCCGCGAGGGAGGACGAACCGAAACCTGCTCGACGGCGCCCGAGGGCTCCTCGGCTTCGGTCACGATCTCGGGCGCCGCCTCCTCCGGGGCCGTGGCCTCCT
This sequence comes from Rubellimicrobium arenae, assembly GCF_017916275.1. Lineage (GTDB taxonomy): Bacteria > Pseudomonadota > Alphaproteobacteria > Rhodobacterales > Rhodobacteraceae > Rubellimicrobium > Rubellimicrobium arenae. The sequence goes on along the minus strand of NZ_JAFMST010000016.1, from coordinate 536 downwards.
CGGGCTCCTGCTCGGGCACGGGCTCGGGCTCCGCCTCCGGGGTCGGTTCGGCAGCGGCCTGCACCTCAGGCGCGACCTCGGCCTCCGGTGGAGGTGGCGGGGCAGCCTCTGGGGCCACGCGGGGCGCAGGACGTGGGATTGGCCGAAGGGCGGCTGACAACTCGGCCGAGGGCGGAGGCGCGGGCGGCGCTTCCGGTGCCGGGCTGGGCTCGGGGGCGGGTGCCGAGTCCTGCACCTCGGCCGGGGGCGGCGGAGGTTCGGGCGACGGCGCGGGCTCGGCTTCCTGGGCTGGCGGCTCCGGTGCGGGCTCGGGCTCAGGCGGACGGACTTCGGGACGCACCTCGGGCTCGGGCGCCTTGGGGGCGGTCTCGGCCTCGGCCGGGGGCTCGGGAGCTTCGGCGGCTTCCGTGCCAGCCTGCGGCGAAGTCCGCCGCACGAGGGCGGCATATTCCTCCCCCGAGACGGCGGTGACGGGGGTGAGCTGGAAGTCGAGGGGGGGGCTGTCGAGGCCCCAGCCCAGCAGGAGCCACGCGATC
>NZ_JAFMST010000015.1 GCF_017916275.1 Rubellimicrobium arenae | reverse complement strand
CGCGGGGTGGAGCAGCCCGGTAGCTCGTCAGGCTCATAACCTGAAGGCCGCAGGTTCAAATCCTGCCCCCGCAACCAAGTTGAGCGAACAGACGGTCGAAGGCGAAAGCCCGAGACTATTATCGCGGACCTCCTCAGACCCAAGCCCCCGACTGCACAAGCGGCGGGGGCTTCGTCGTTTTCGGAGGCCGCTCGAACGCTTGCAACTCTGTAAATCGACGTGAACGGAGCCTTCCGAACGGCATGCCGGCCCGTGGCGTCGTGGAAGGCCACGCTCAGAGGCCCGACACACCTCCGACCGAGTACCCCGCCGAAAAATCGAATATCATGCTTGCCAAACAGAGGGCATCTACACATGCCCCAGCCGGCCCGAATGCACAGACATGGAAGCTGTCCTTCGCCAGGTCGATCGCCAAGATGCCGACATTCGTCGGCATCGAGGCGCCTTCCACTCGGTTGCGATACAACCGACATGGCATGCAAGATGCCTTGGGTAGGGGCATCCGGCAGGGTGGGGTGGCGCCTGCATGAGATGAAGATCCATATGCTGCGTCAGAACTACAGCCACCCCGATCGGTACGGTGGCGAGCTGGACCAAGTGGCCCCGTGGAACGTCCTGATCCGGCCGGCTCTGCAACGGGTCTATGCCATCCCAGAGGCGGACGGAATGGACGTGCGATTCCGGAACGCGCTCGGGGCTCTTGCCCATCGGAGCCGTGCCTCCCGATCATGTTGACGCGGCGCTGGTCCGGTCCAGGGTCAACGGTCGGCCAAGCCGCGGCGCAACGATCTGGCCCGGCTGATCCGTGCGGCCTTGTCGATCCCGGGGCTCGACCGCATGGCGCTGGCCATGGCAGTGAATCCAGGGGCGGCGGTCACGAAGCCAACGTCCAATGGCCAAGACCAGACGGGACCGGGCGGTCGGCCCTGATCCCCCGGCCGCGGATCGTCGGGACGGCCTTTGCTGCGGGGCCGCTTGTTCATTCCCGCTGATATCTCCCGCTCGGCATCCGGCCGGATCGAGCTAAGGTTCGTTTGGATGGCGCGGGGTCAGTCAGGGCCGGCGCAGCAAGGCGGGAGACCCCATGACGTTTGCTCTGTTCGCGGTCGGTGGCGGGCTGGTTCTCCTGACCGTTCTGTCACGGCTCCGTAGCGCCCGATGGTGGATCCGTCTTGCCGACTTCCCACGGATGCAGATCGCGTCCGGTCTGGTGCTCGTGCTGGTGGCCCATGCGGCTCTCATCGGCTGGGTCAGCAGGGCCAATGCGCTTTTCGGGACGGCGCTGCTTCTCGCCCTGACCTACCAGGGCTGGCGGATCTACCCCTACACCCGGTTTGCGAGCAAACAGGTGCTCGGAGCCCGTCCGGTTGGGCCCGGCCCGGATCCGCGCGGGCTCCGGATCCTGGTGTCCAATGTCCTGATGGAGAACCGGTCCTCCGAGGGCCTGCTCGCCCTTGTGCGGGACCTCGACCCGGATCTGGTGTTCGCGGTCGAGACGGACGACTGGTGGACTCGTCAGCTCGCCGTGCTGGACGAGCGCTTTCCTTATCGGTTGAAGCAGCCGCAGGGCAATTACTACGGCCTGAACTTCTTCTCCAAGCTTGAGCTGCGGTCGCCCGAGGTGCGCTTTCTGGTGGAATCGGACGTGCCGTCGGTGCGGACCGGCGTTCGCCTGAGGTCAGGCGATTGGATCGAGTTCTACGGCCTGCATCCCCGGCCACCGGAGGTGCAGGCCGACACCGAGACCCGCGACGCCGAGATCCTGATCGTCGGTCGGGAGATCCGGGCCGACGGACGCCCTTCCATCGTGGCGGGGGACCTCAACGATGTGGCTTGGTCGCACACGACGCGGCTGTTCCAGCGGATCAGCGGGACGCTCGACCCACGCCGGGGGCGGGGCACCTTCAACACCTTCCATGCCCGCTATCCAGCCTTCCGCTGGCCGCTGGACCACATCTTCTTCGAGGCGTCCTTCACGCTGGTGCGGCTGGCCCGGCTGCCCAACATCGGGTCGGACCACTTTCCCGTCTTTGCCGAGGTGCATTACGAACCTGCGGCCGAAGCTGTTCATGAAACGCCCGAGCCCGACCATGCCGACCTGCGCGAAGCCGAAGCGAAGGTCGTCGAGGGCAAGGAGGCGGCCGGGGCGCAGGCGATCCCATGACCGCAAGCAGGGGGCTCGAAGGTCAGGGCGGCTCCCTCCGCCGTGGTCCGTCATGCCCGACAGGCCAGGCGCGCGAGGCAGGCCACGAAGTCATTCGCAGGACAGGCAGGCCACCCCTGGCCGCGGATCCGGAGTGGATCATGAGCGGGGTGCGCGTCGGTCTTTCCACCCAAGGGTTCGACGTGTCGTCCGATCCGGCGGTGGTCCTGGTCATGGGCGGCCGCCTTAGGCTGGGCTAGCTGGATGACCTGTCCCGGCGCTGGCCGGCCACGGCCGCTTCGTGGTCCGGTGCGACAACCCCGACATCGGCCGTTCAACCGCCGATCCTCCGGGCGCGCCGCCGGAAGCCGTCGAGGCGATGGTGAGCAACCTGATGGCCGCGATGCACGCCTATGGTCTGGACCCTAACCCAGGTTGCGGGCAGGTCGCGGGGCGGCCCCATCGATCAGATGGCTGCCCTGTCCCACCCTGACCGGGGGCGTCGATGAACCTGATCGGGGCGGAGCCTTTGGGCCGGGATGACGGGCCGCTGCCCCATATCCCTTTGGCGTTCCCGGAGCACTTCGCCACCCTCCTCAGACTCGACTGGCCGGCCGACGAGGCTGCGAAGACCTTTCTCCTTGGCGGGGGCGGCTCTGCGCCGGCTCGGGCCACCCTTTCGACCCGGACCGGGCAAGGGCCTATGTCGAGGCCGCCATGAGGGGCTCGCCCTACCTTGCCAGCATCTTCAACCAAGGCCTCGTGCCATTGCGCAAGGATCGGGCGGGCGGCGCTGGAGACTCGCGACGCAGGGGACCCGATCCTGCCCTTGTCAAACGGCGAGGCGCTCGCATCGGGCGCTGCGGGCGCACGCCCCCGGGGGCTGCCAGATGTCGGGCAGGGACTGCCAGCCGTAATCAGCCCGCAGATCGCGGAAGCGATCGCCCGCCAGACCTTCTGATGCGAGGCGACTGTCACCCGGCAGGGTCGGCATTGCCAGCCCGCGCCCTGCCGCCAGAGTTTTCCGTGGGAACCACGGCTTGCGCAGGGCGGGGAAGGACAGAACCCGTGGCCGGGGTCCTTCGGAGGCTCGGACCGTCGTACCCGATGGTCCGGCATCGGCAGGCTGATAACGTGAATGCGTCCGGCCCCCCTCTTGCCGACCTTGGTCGTAGCTGGACTTGCCGTGCCGACCGGCTAGACTTCCACTTCAGGTGGAGCAGCGAAGAACTGTCGCCGCAGTCCGTCCCTGTCGCGTCACAAGGTTCCGCAGCCGCCTTCAAGAAGTCCGAATGGACAAGAGGGAGGGCCATGGCCAAGGCGATCCATTCCATGATCCGCGTCCTTGAGGAGGCGCGGTCGGTCGAGTTCTACGGGCGGGCGTTCGGCCTGGCCGTGGACACGCGGCTCGACTTCGAGAGCTTCACGCTTCTCTACCTGCGCAACGCCGAGGCCGACTTCGAGCTGGAGCTCACCGTCAACAAGGGCCGGACCGCGCCCTATGATCTGGGCGACGGCTACGGGCACCTGGCCTTCGTGGTCGAGGACCTCGAGGCCGAGCACGCGCGCCTGACCGCGGCGGGCTACGCCCCTCGCAAGCTGGTGAGCTTCGCCCCCGACGGCGGCGAGCCCATCGCGCGCTTCTTCTTCATTGCCGACCCGGACGGCTACCAGATCGAGGTGCTGCAAAAGGCCGGACGCTACCGCTGATTTTCGGCTGATCTAAGGGAGGAGATCATGACGAAACCGAACCCTCGTGGCCTGACGCGCCGCGAGTTGCTGACGCGCAGCCTTGCGGCTGGCGGGAGCTTTCTCGTTGGCACGAGTTGGGTGACCAGCCAGTCCGCCGCCTGGGCCGTGGAGGTTGCCACCCTCAAGCCCGAGACCATGGCGACGCTGGTGCAGATGGCCCGCGACATCTACCCCCATGACCGCATTCCGGACGACCGTTACGTCGTCGCCGTCAAGGGTTACGACACCCCGGAGCAGGCCCCCATGATTGAGGAGGGCATCGCCGCCCTGAACGCGGCCGCCAGGGGCCAGGGCTTCGACAGCTACCTCGCGGCCGGCTGGGAGGACGACCGCGTGGAGATGCTGAAGGCCATGGAGCAGAGCGAGTTCTTCCAGACCGTCCGCGCCGGTCTCGTGACCGGGCTCTACAACCAGAAGGAGGTCTGGCCGCTCTTCGGCTACGAGGGCGAGAGCTACAGCCATGGCGGCTACATCGACCGCGGCTTCAACGACATCGACTGGCTTTAGGGCGGGGAGGCGCGGACCATGGTTGCGAAGTACGACCTGAACGACGACAGCGTGGTCGTCATCATCGGCACCGGCGCGGGCGGTGGCACCCTGGCCAACGAGCTGGCGCAGAAAGGCATCAAGGTGGTCGCCCTGGAGGCGGGCGGCCGCTACCTGCCGCAGGACTACATCAACGACGAATGGGAGAGCTTCGGCCAGCTGGCCTGGCTCGACACCCGGAAGTCGGTGGGCAACTGGCGCGTGGCCCGCGACTTCGGCGGCCTGCCCACCTGGATCGTCAAGGCCGTGGGCGGCACCACGACCCACTGGGCCGGTGCGTCTCTGCGCTTCCAGGACCACGAGTGGAAGACGCTGACCCACTACGGCCAGGTGGATGGGGCGAGCCTCCTCGATTGGCCGATCGACGCCGCCGAGATGGACCCCTGGTACACCAAGGCCGAGGCCAAGATGGGCGTGACCCGGACCAACGGCCTGCCGGGCCTGCCGGGGAACAACAACTACCTCGTCATGGAGAAAGGCGCCAAGGCGCTGGGCTACGAGGAGGTCCATACGGGGCGCATGGCGATCAACTCGATCGAGTACGGCGACCGGATGTCCTGCCAGCAGACCGGTTTCTGCTTCCAGGGCTGCAAGTGGGGCGCCAAGTGGTCCACCGCCTACACCGAGATCCCCCTGGGCGAGGAGACGGGCTTCCTCGAGGTGCGCGAGCGTGCCCATGCGGCCCGCATCGAGCATGACGACACCGGCAAGGTCACGGGCGTCGTCTACTTCGACGCGGACGGGCAGGAGCAGCGGCAGGCCGCGCGCCTCGTCTGCGTGGCCGGCAACACCATCGAGTCGCCCCGCCTCCTGCTGAACTCGGCCTCGTCGATGTTCCCGGACGGGCTCGCCAACTCCTCGGGGCAGGTCGGGCGCAACTACATGCGGCACACCACCGGCTCGGTCTACTCGGTCTTCGAGAAGCCGGTCCGCATGTGGCGCGGCACGACCATGGCCGGCATCGTGCGGGACGAGGCGCGGCACGACCCCTCGCGCGGGTTCGTGGGCGGCTATGAACTGGAGACGCTGTCGCTGGGCCTGCCCTTCATGGCGGCCTTCCTCGACCCGGGCGGCTGGGGCCGAAGCTTCACCTCGGCGATGGAGGGCTATGAGAACATGGCCGGCATGTGGATCGTGGGCGAGGACATGCCGCAGGAAACGAACCGGGTCACCGTGGACGCCGACGTCGTGGACCAGCACGGCCTCCCCACGCCCATCGTCCACTACGACGACCACCCGAACGACATCGCCATGCGCGACCACGCCTACGAGCGCGGCATCGCGATCCACAAGGCGGCGGGCGCGGTGCGGAGCTTCCCGACGCCGCCCTATCCCTCGACGCACAACCTCGGCACCAACCGCATGTCCGAGAGTCCGAGGGATGGCGTCGTCAACCGCTGGGGCCAGTCGCACGACATCGCCAACCTGTTCGTTTCGGACGGCTCCCAGTTCACGACCGGAGCGGCCGAGAACCCGACGCTGACCATCGTCGCGCTGGCCATCCGGCAGGCCGATCACATCGCCAGCGAGATGAGCGCGGGCAACCTCTGAGGGGCTGCGGCTCCTGACGGATGGTGGGGGAGCGGGCGTCCGCTCCCCTGGCGCTGGCGGGTCGCGTCACTCGTAGTCGGCGTGGGCGGCGCGCATCGCGTCCGAGGCCAGGGCGTCGGGCGCGCCCAGGCACGATGTCCGCATGGCCGTCAGCTTGGGGTCGGCCGGGGTGTCGGCGAGCGACTCCCCGGTCAGCGCCTCGGGCGAGGGTTCGCCCGCGTCCGCCGCGACCGTGTCCTCGATCTCGGCGACCTCGCCGGCGTCGGCCGGGCCACTCGCCCCGCCTCCAGCGTCCGCGCTCGCCGGTCCCTTGGCCCCCGGCTCTGCATCGCCCGGCGTTGCGGCGCCGTCCGTCGCCCCGGCCGCCTCCGGATCGCCGGAGGCGCCTCCCAGGCCATCGGCTCCGCCGACCTCCGCCTCGGTCCCGACCGGCAGGGGCGTGTCCGGGAGCGGGTCGCCGTTCGCCTGCGCGCGCATTGCCAGCATGATCGTCATCTGATCCTCGGGCGCGAACTCGATGAACTCCCGACAGGTCATCGCATCGAGGCGTCCCCCTGCATCCGCCGACGCGTCCTGGGCCAGGGCCGGGACTGCGACGGTCCCTGCGATGGCTGCCGCCTGGATCAAGTTCCTCATGGGCTCCTCCAATCGCCGCCTCCCGCGGCGTCGACCAACGTCCGAGCCCAGCGAAAGTGCCCGCGCCCTGACCGAAACCGCGGCGATCCGGCGGAACCCGGCCCGCTTGGGCTGGTTCGCTCGTCAGGAGGGGGCTGAACAGCCCTGGGAGACGCAGCGGCGCGGTCAAGGCGTCCGGCCCTGCAAAGGAGGAAAAGATGTCGTACCGGATTGCCGTGGCGCCCCTGGCGCTGCTTGCCCTGTCCAGCGCCGCTTGGGCTCAGGACGACCCGCAGACCGTGGGTGTCAGCGTGGACGGCACGGTCGTCGAGATCCCCGTGGAGCAGGCGGCACAGGCCTGTGGCGTGGACGCGGAAACGCTCCTGGCCGAATGGAACGCGCTCGGGACCGAGATTTCGACCATGGCGGACACCTCCGTCCAGGCCGACGCGACCGACCTGGCCCCCGAAGTGGCGGTGGACACGCCCATGGATGCCGCCATCGACGGCCAGACGGTGACCGATGGGGCGGACGCCACCAGCGAGGCGGACGGGAGCGCGGCGCAGGACGTGGCCTCGGACGTGAACGCCGTAACGGAGGGCGCGACCGCCCCGGCGGCCGAGGGAACCCCCGGCACCATTTCCGACGTCCAGGCGACGGCCGCCGACACGGAGCCGGGCACGACCCCCGATGTCCCCGCTGACGGTACCATGGACGCGGGCGTGGAGGCCATGGCGGACAGCTCGGCCACAGGCGACGACCCGGCCACCGCCGACGCCGCGACCTCTCGGGAGGTGGCATCGGCCGGGAGCGAGGACGAGGGCGGCATGCCATCCACCCCGACCGAAGGAACCACGCTCTCCAAGTCCGCCGTCTGCGAGGTCAGCCGGGACACGGCCGCCTCGCTCGGCATCGCCGTGCCGGACTGAGCCCGGGCGGATGCGGTGCGCCTCAGGGCCGGGGCGTGCCGCGATTCCGGGGTTGAACCGGGGCAAGGGATCGAGGTTCTCGTAGAAGGCGGCCGGTTGCGGCTTGGCCGTGCAAAGCTGCCCGGCATGGTGCCCGGCCGGGTGTTCCTCGCCCTGATCGTCCAGCATCCGCAGCATGGCGCCCTTAAGGATGTGCGGATCGGCCCCGCGCTTCAGCACGTCGTCCAGGCCTCATGCCAGCCAGGCCGGAAGCCGGTTCCGGGGGCCGGCGGTCCAAGGCGCGGACTCCGGGCGCGGCCGTCCAGCGCAGGCCAGGGCCTGTCCGGTCCATGCGGCGGGACGGCCTGCACCCGGGGGTGGCCAGGGGGTCAGGTCGACTTGGGCGCGGCGAGCGCGTCCTCAAGGATGACGGTCATGACATGTTCCGCCCAGTCGGTCAGCTCAGCCCGCTCGTCCCCTGTGAACTGGCGAGGCTTCGTGTCGAGCACGCAAACGCCTCCAAGCCTCACGTCGCCCCGATAGATGAGCGGCGCTCCGGCGTAGAAGCGGACAAACGGCTCACCCGTCACGAACGGGTTGCGGGCAAAGCGCTGGTCCTCGTTGAGGTCGGGCACGACCAGCACCTCGTCCGAGCGGATCGTGTGATCGCAGAACGCCGCCGCTCGGGGGGAGCTTTCAAGGGTCGTGCCGGACCGCGCCCGGATGATCTGCTGGTCGCGGTCGATCAGGGTGACCAGGGCCACCGGCGCCTGAAACCGCTCCCGCAGGCCGTCGCAGATCCGGTCGAGCTCGGGCGCGCATCGCGGCCTGAGAAGGTCCAACCCCGCCAGGACCTGGAGGCGCTGCTGTTCAAGGCGGGATCGTTCGTCAGGCACCGCAGGATGGTCCATGCTGTCGAGGCGCCATCACCGCACCTGTTCCTGCAGAACGAAGCCGCGGCGGCCCGACCGGGTTCCCGCCCGATCGAGCATGGCACGCAAGGCGTGGCCCCGTGACTACAGGGCTCGGGGTCCGGAGGTCGAGCCGTCGCCTGCGAGGGCGCGCCAGCAGGGCGCCTTTCGGCAGGCCGCCCAGCCCAGATTTGAGCCGGGCTCTGGGACCGACGCGCCCGCCGCCCGCCATGTCGGCGCTCATCGCTCGCCGCGGGGGCTCACTCGACGATGCGCAGCTGGGTCGCCGGCCTTGGCGCGGGCCTGTCCTCCAGAAGCGCCGCCAGACGGGCGGCCAGATCGACCTGCCGGAATGGCTTGGCCAGCTTCGCCACGTCCCCCGGCACGTCCGAGGCCGCATTGGTGTAGCCTGTGATCAGAACGATGGGGACCGTGCTGCCGCTCTGCCGGATCTCCTGGATCAGGGCGGCTCCGGACATGCCCGGCATGAGGTAGTCCGTCACGACCAGGTCGACCTGCGCGCCCGAGCGCAGCATGGTCAGGGCCCGGGCGCCGGAGGTCGCCTCCAGGACCGTGTAGCCCAGGTCGCGAAGCATGTCGGCGGTGCTTGCCCGCACGAGCTCCTCGTCGTCCACGAGAAGCACGGTCGAGCCCGGGCGCGCCACCCTGGGCTCGTCCGTCGCCCCCGCGAGAGGCCCGGCTGCCCGCGCCGTCGCCGGCAGCCACAAGGTGACGACGGTGCCGCGCCCGGGCTCGCTGGCCAGTTCGAGGATCCCGCCGGACTGGGCCGCGAGCCCATGCACCATGGACAGGCCGAGCCCCGTGCCGCGTCCTACCCCCTTGGTGCTGAAGAACGGCTCGACGGCCTTGGCCAGGGTGGCCCTGTCCATGCCGGTGCCGGTGTCGCGCACGATCGTCCGGACATAGGGACCGGGCTTCAGGCCCGCCGGATGGCCGGCCCCCGCGACCATCCGGTCCACCATGATGGATAGACGGCCCCCCTGGGGCATGGCGTCCCGGGCATTGATGGCGAGGTTCAGGAGCGCCAGCTCGAGCTGGTTGGGATCCACCCGGGCGGCCGGAAGATCCGGCGCGACCTCGACATCGACCCGGATCGTGGGCCCAAGCGAGCGACGGACGAGTTCGACGATGCCATCGAGCAGCGCCCCGAGGTCCACCGATTGCGGCGCCAGGGTCTGGCGGCGCGAGAAGGCCAGGAGCCGCTGGGTGAGAGTGGCCGCGCGCTCGGCCGCCTGCAACGCGCCGTCGAGCAGCCGTTCGGCCCGGGCGTCGCCCCTGATGCGCCGGCGAAGGATGTCGAGGCTGCCCAGGATCGGGGTCAGCAGGTTGTTGAAGTCGTGGGCGACGCCGCCCGTGAGCTGGCCGATGCTGTCCATCTTGGCGACCTGGGCCAGGCGCGCATCCGCCTCCTTGCGCGCGGTCACGTCCGAGATCACTCCCGTCATGCGAACGGGCCGGCCCGACGGGTCGCGGTGGACACGCCCCTTGAGGGCAACCCAGCGGCTCGTTCCGTCCGCGGCGTCGATGCGGCACTCGATCTCGAGCACGCCCTTCTCCAGCGCCGCGTCGAAGGCTGCCGCCACCGTGCCACGCTCCTCGGGCACCACATGGCGCAGGAAGGCCTCGCGCCCCCAGCGGGGCTGGAGGCCGGCATAGCCGAAGATCTCGTCGTGGCGCAGCGTCCGCCGGGCCGTGTCATGGACCAGGTCCAGGTCCCAGCTGCCCATCTCGGCCGCGTCGAGGGCGATTTGGAGGCTCTCGCGGGCGGTCTCCAGCTCGCGCGTCCGATCGGCCACGGACTGCTCCAGCGTGCCCGCGAAGGCGCGGACCTCGTACTGGCGCTGGCGCGCCTTGAGCGCCGACCGGACAGCGCCCAGGAGAGCCTCGGCATGAAGGGGCCGTTCGAGGAGGAGGACGTTGCCCAGGCTGTCCAGAATGGCCGCCGCCGCGGCCGTGCGGGGCGCCCGGGCGCCGTTGGCCAGGACGATGAAGGGGAAATCCGACCAGCGCGGCTGCATGCTCACCCAGGCCGTGAGGCCGGCCCGGTGCCCCGCCGCGAGCGCCTCCTCGGTGACGAGGGCCGCTCCCGCTCCTTCGGCCAGGTGCTCGACCAAGGCGTCCAGGCTGTCGCAGACCAGGGTGTTCATGCCCTTCTGCCCCAGCAGGTCGGCCGCGAGAGCCGCATCCCGACCGCGGGGCGCCAGGATGAGAACGCGTCCTTCCATGGTCAGGAACTCTCGGCCGGGCGTGACGACAGCAGCTCCTGGCTGGCCCCGCGATAGGTCGGCACGCCCGAGAGAACGCCCTGGAACTCGCGCAGGGCCCGGCCCACGGTCAGCCCTCCGGCGTCGATGCGGAACTCCCGGATGGTGCGCTCATGGCGGGTCGTGCGGGTCTTGATCACGGAGATGGCCTGCCGCACCTCGCCGTCGGCCTCGAAGAAGCGCAACTGCATCACGGTGTCGGCCAGATAGCTCAGGTCCACGTCCGAACGGATGTCCCCCATGACCCCATGCTGGCCCAGCACCAGCAGGGAGACCACGCCATGATAGGCAAGGTAGCCCAGGAGCTCATGCATCTGCAGGATGAGGTACTGTTCGTCGGGCATCGCCTGGAGATAGGCGTTGAGGCTGTCGACGGCCACGACGGTGGCGCCGTTCTCCTCGACCGCGTGACGGACCAGGCCCGAGAACTCGCCCGGCGACAGCTCGGCCGGATCGATGCGGCGCAGGTCGAGCTGGCCCGTGTCCACGAAGGGCTGGAGGGCCATCCCCAGGTTGGCCGAGCGGGCCAGCAGCGTCGGCAGGCGCTCGTCGAACAGGAAATAGGCCGCCCGTTCCCCGCGCCGCAGCGCCGCGACCAGGCATTGCATCAGGGTCGTGGTCTTCCCCACGCCCGCGGGGCCGCCCAGGAGCGTCGCCGTGCCGGGCACGAGGCCCCCGCCCAGGAGGTCGTCCAGCTCCGGGCTGCCGGTGGACCGCGGTTCGGGGTCCACGGGCGTGATCGCATCCCTCGCGACAAGGCGCGGGTAGACCCGAAGGCCGCCCCGCAGGATGGCGAAGTCATGATACCCGCCGCGATAGCGCATCCCGCGCATCTTCACGACCGTGAGGCGGCGTCGTTCCGCGCCGAAGCCCGTGACGATCTGCTCGAGCGAGATGACCCCATGCGCGATGCTATGAAGCTGGATGTCGCCGGTTTCCGAGCTCTTGTCGTCAAGCACCAGCACGGTGCAGCGGCGCGAGGAGAAGAAATGCTTGAGCGCCAGGATCTGCCGCCGGTAGCGAAGCGGGCTCTGGGCCAGGAGCCGCAGCTCCGACAGGCTGTCGAGCACCACGCGCCGGGGATCCAGCGCCTCGACGCGCGCCATGACGCTGCGCACGGTCTCGCCCAGCTCCACCTCGCTCGGATGGAGGAGCGTCTGCTCCTGGTCCTCGCCCAGCCCCACCTCGGGCACCATCTCGAAGACTTCGACATGGTCCAGGGACCAGCCGTGCGTCGCGGCCACGGCGCGCAGCTCCGCCTCGGTCTCGGACAGGGTGATGTAGAGCGTGGGCTCGCCGAGCTCGGCCCCGGCCAGAAGGAAGCCAAGGCCCAGCGTCGTCTTGCCCGTGCCCGGCGTGCCTTCCACGAGGTAGAGCCGCTCGGGGGTCAGGCCGCCGCCCAGGACGGCGTCGAGCCCGGCGATGCCGCTGGAAGCCAGGGCGGAAGGAGTGTCGTCCTGCATTCGCGGGATCTTCTCTTGCATGAGGTCTAGGTCACGAACCACAAGGACGGGACGCGCCGGTGGGGTCCAGGCGCAGCGATCCATGTAGGGCGGACCCGGGGTCGCGTCGAACAGGAACACGGGTCCGGCATGGTGCCATTCCCGCCCGTTCGCCGCACAAGTTGGATTCTCCGGCCTGGCTGCGGCTGGACCTCGAAGCGGCTCCTGCTCTAGCCAAGGACCCAGGACAGACTGGGGGGAGGGCAGGCATGTCGACGGCGATCAGACGGGTCTCCGGCCATGCGGGACAGCAGGTCGACTGGCGGGGGCGGGGCGCGGGAACGGCGGCGGGGATGGAGTCATGACGCGCGTCCTCGTGATCGGCGAGATCCTTGTCGAGATCATGGCCACGAAGCCCGGGCATGGCTTCCGCGAGCCGCTCGACCTTCGGGGGCCGTTCCCGTCGGGCGCGCCTGCGATCTTCGCGGACCAGCTGGCCCGGCAGGGGGTGCCGACGGCGATGATCGCCTGCGTGGGGGACGACGACTTCGGCCGTCTCAACCTCGACCGGCTGGGCCAGGCGGGCGTGGATACGACGGCGATCCGGGTGCATCCGACCGCCGTGACCGGCAGCGCCTTCGTGCGCTACCGGCCCGAGGGCGGCCGGGACTTCGTCTTCAACATCGCCGACAGCGCCTCGGGGCGGCTGGACCGGTCCTCCTCGTCCGACAGGGCCGTCGAGGGCGCCACGCATCTGCATGTGATGGGGTCGTCCCTGTCGACGCCGGCCATCGTGGAGCTGGTTCTCGACGCGGCCGAGCGGATCCGCCGGTCCGGCGGCACCATCTCGTTCGATCCGAACATCCGCCCCGAGATCCTGGGCCATGGCGACATGCGGGCCACGCTGGACCGCGTGCTGGGCCTGACCGACCTGTTCCTTCCAAGCGAAGGCGAGGCGGCCATGTTCGCCGGCGCTCCGGACGACACGGCGGCGCTTCCGGTCCTGTTCGGCCGGGGCATCCGCGCGGTCGTGCTCAAGCTGGGGGCCCGGGGCTCGCGCTATGTCTCGCCCGAGGCCGACGTCGCCGCCCCGGGCTTCGCGGTCGAGGAGGTGGACCCGACCGGCGCGGGCGACACGTTTGGGGCGACGTTCCTGGCGGGCTGGTTCGCCGGCCTCCCCCCGCGCGAGGCGCTGCTCCGGGCCAATGCGGCGGGCGCGATGGCGGTCACCCGGCTCGGCCCCATGGAGGGCGCGTCGGATCCCGCGCGCATCGACGCGTTCCTCCGGGATCAGCGGATCGTGTAGCCGCCGTCGACCCGCAGGTTGGCGCCGTTGACCATCGCGGCGTCATCCCCGGCAAGATACAGCGCCGCGGCCGCGATCTCGTCCGGGCGGGCAAAGCGGCCCACGGGGATCTCGGCCCGGGCGCGCTCGCCCTTTTCGCCGGACCAGCCGGCAATGGCGAGCGGCGTCTCGACCACCGTGGGCGAGATGCAGTTGGACGTGATGCCGAAGCGGCCCCATTCCACCGCCAGGACCATGTTCAGCCCGATCAGCCCGGCCTTGCTCGCGCCGTAAAGGGCGTGGTCCTGAAGGCCGATCACGCCGGCCTGCGAGGCCATGTTGATCACGCGGCCCCGGCCCGAGACCCTGAGGAACGGGAAGGCGGCCCGGGCCATGAGCCAGGGCGCGCGCAGGTTCACCGCCATGACGCGGTCCCAGTCCTCGAGCCGGACCTCCTCGGCGGGCGCGACATGGCCCAGCCCCGCGTTGTTCACCAGGATGTCGATCCCGCCGAGCCGCTCGCCGACGCCGGTTACGGCGGCGGCGATGGCGTCCGGGTCGGACAGGTCGACGCGGACCGGCATGTGGCCGGGACCCAGGTCGGCGGCCAGATCGCCGGTCCCGTCCCGGTCCACGAGGGCCAGCCGAGCGCCGGCCCCCGCGAACCGGCGCGCGATGGCGCCCCCGATCCCTCCGGCCGCGCCGGTCACCAGCGCGACCCGACCCGCAAGGGCGCCGTTGGATGCCATGTCCGGCGTCCTCAGCGGAGGGTGTAGCCGCCGTCGATCGTGACGACGCTGCCCGTCATGTAGCTGGACGCGTCCGTGCACAGGAACAGCGCGAGCGCGGCGATCTCCTCCACGGTGCCGGGTCGGCGCATGGGGGTCATGTCGGTCCAGACCCGCGCCCATTCCGGGTTGGCGAAGCCTCCCTCGGTCATGGCCGTGGTGATGTAGCCCGGCGCGATCGCGTTGACGCGGATGTTGTCCTCGGCCAGGTCGCTGGCCAGGCTCTTCGACAGCATGTGCACCGCCGCCTTCGAGGCGTTGTAGGCCGCCTGCTTCTGCGGGATGTTGCTGATGAGCCCCGAGATCGAGCCGATGTTCAGCATCACGCCGCCGCCCTGCGCCCGCATCGGGTGGATGGCGGCGCGGCAGGCGCGGAACACCGAATCGAAGTTGACGCCCATGAGCCGGCTGAGGCGGTCGTCGTCGAAATCCTCGGTCGCGCCGTGGTCCGCCACGCCCGCGTTGTTCACCAGGATGTCGAGCCGCCCGAAGTCCCGGATCACCCCCGAGACCAGAGCCTCGGCCGCGCCGTGCTCGAGCAGGTCCGCGGGGCGATACTCGACCTCGTGCCCGTCCGCCCGCAGCGACTCGGTGCCGCCCGGATCGGTCCGGGCCGAGATGATGACGCGCGCGCCGGCCTCGGCCAGGGCGCGGGCGATGGCGAGGCCAATGCCCCGCGTGCCGCCCGTCACCAGCGCCACCTTTCCGTCCGCGCGGAAGCGTTCGATGATCATTCCAGTCCTCCCTTGGCTGCGCCCATCAGGGCCGCAGCGTCACCTTGAGCGAGGCCGAGCCGTCGATCACCATCTGGATCCCCTTCTCGAACTCCTCGAGGGGCAGTTTGTGGCTGATGATCTCGTCCATCGGCAAGCGCCCTTCCGCGATCATGCGGATTGCGGTCTCGTAGGCATGGGGGCTGAGGTGCACGCCCTTGATGTCGAGCTCCTTGGTGTCGCCGATGATCGACCAGTCGGCGGTCACCAGCTCGCGGAAAACCGAGAACTCGATGAAGCGGCCGCGCTTGCGGATCATGTCGAGGCCTTGCGTCACCGCGCGGGGGGCGCCGGTCGCCTCGATGTAGACGTCGCAGCCGTAGCCGCCGGTCAGCTCCTTCACCTTCGACACCGCGTCCTCGTCGCGCGGGTTGATGGTGAGGTCGGCGCCGCACTTCCGCGCCAGCTCCAGCCGGGCCGGGTGGAGGTCGAGCGCGATCAGCATCTTCGGGCTCTTCATCCGCGCGGCCGCGACCATGCCAAGGCCCAGGGACCCGCAGCCCGCGATCACCACCACGTCGTTGAAGCGGATCTCGGCCCGGTTGACGGTATGGACGGCGCAGCCCAGCGGCTCCACGAACACGCCGTGCTCGGGGTCCATGCCTTCGGGCAGCTTGTAGTTCAGCGCCTTCTTCGGGAAGACCATGTATTCCGCCCAGGAGCCGGGCGTCCGCTGGTGGAAGCCGTAGATGTCGTGCGGCTCGCAGAGCCAGTAGAGCCCTTCCTTGCAGTACAGGCAGTCGCCGCAGGGCACGATCTGTTCGGAGCAGACATGGTCGCCGATCTTGAGGCCGTCGCGGCCCTCCGCGCCCTCGCCGAAGGCCACGACCTGCGCCACGAACTCGTGGCCCACGGTGATGGGGGGCTCGATGTAGCGGCCCTGGCCGTCGTTGCTGCCCCAGATCTTGGGCGCGCCGTCGTAGCACTTGCCGTCCGAGGCGCAGACCCCGGCCAGGATGACCCGCACCAGCACCTCGCCGGGCCCGGGCTTGGGCACGGGCAGCTCCTCCAGGCGGTAGTCGCGCGGGCCATGGCAGACCACCGCCTTCATCGTGTCCGGGATGACCGAAGCGTCGGTCGCGGGGGAAGTCTGGATGTTCATGCGGTCACCTGCTGCAGATGCGGGACGGGACGGCGGATGCGAAGGCCGTCGGCCGGGTTGAAGAAGAGGCACTGGGACGCGGGCACATCGAAGGCGACGGGCGAGCCGATGGCGGGACGGTGCTTCTTGTCCGTCCTCAGCATGGCGCGGGCCCCCCCGACCTCGACGACAAGGTATGTGGCCTCGCCGGTGGGCTCAACCTCGAAAACGGTGCCCTGGAAGGCGCCGGCGGGGGCCAGCGTGACGTCCTCGGCCCGGAAGCCCAGGGTCGCGGGGCCGCGGCCGGGCGATCCGGGGACGGTCACGCCCGGCGCGCGGAACACGCCGTCCACCACCTCGCCGGTGACGAAGTTCATGGGGGGCGAGCCGATGAAGCCCGCGACGAAGAGGTTCGCCGGATCGTCGTAGATCTCGTCCGGGGTGCCGATCTGCTGGATGGCCCCCTTGTTCATCAGCACGATCCGGTCGGCCAGCGTCATGGCCTCGATCTGGTCGTGGGTGACGTAGATCATCGTCACGCCGATCGTGCGCTGGAGGTGCTTGATCTCGGCCCGCATCGCCACGCGGAGCTTGGCGTCGAGGTTGGAGAGGGGCTCGTCCAGCAGGAACACCTTGGGGTCGCGCACCAGGGCGCGGGCCAGGGCGACCCGCTGCCGCTGTCCGCCCGAAAGGTCCTTGGGCAGCCGCTGGAGATAATCGGTGAGGTCCACCTTCCGCGCGGCGTCAAGGACCTGCTCGCGCGCCTTGGCCTTGTCGACGCGCGTCACCTTCAGAGGGTAGCCGATGTTCTCGGCCACCGTCATGTGGGGGTAGAGCGCGTAGTTCTGGAACACCATCGCCACGTTGCGGCGGCGGGGGTGGACGTTCGTCACGTCCTCCTGCCCGAACAGGAGCTTGCCGGAGGTCACCTCCTCCAGGCCGGCGATGATGCGCATGGTGGTGGACTTGCCGCAGCCCGACGGGCCGAGGAGCACCAGGAATTCGCCGTCCGGGATATGGAGGTCGAGCGACTTGAGCGCCTCGAAGGACCCCCAGTTCTTGCGGACGGATTGCAGCGTGACGGAGGCCAAGGAACTATCCCCTTCTCACGATCACCGCGCCCAGGATCACGGACAGCACCGTCGCGATCCAGAGGGGCAGGGTGGGTTCCAGGAAGCGCATCCACAGGAGATGGATGGCGACGAACAGCACGACCGAGATGAAGACGCGGTCGAAGGCATTGGTGCGGATGGGCAGGAAGCCCCGGCGGTCGGGCATGGCGATCATCCCTTGACGGCTCCGAAGGTGAGGCCGGCGACGATGTGCTTCTGCACGAGCGCCAGCACGAGCGCGGCGGGCAGCAGCGTGAGCATCGCCACGGCGGCCATCTGGCCCCAGTTGGTGCCCGTGACGGTGACGAACTCGGCCAGGCCCGTGGTGATGGTGCGGGCGTTCACCGAGGTCAGGGTGGAGGCGAACAGGTACTCGTTCCAGGCGAAGACCCAGGTCAGGATGCCCGTCACCGCGATCCCGGGGCCGGCCAGGGGGATGATGACGGTCCGCAGCACCTGCCAGGTCGAGGCGCCGTCGACATAGGCGGCCTCGTCCAGCTCGGCCGGGATGCCGTCGATGATCCCCTGCAGCAGCCAGAAGGCGAAGGGCAGGTTCAGCACGCAGTAGAGCAGGATGAGCCCGATCCGCGTGTCGAAGAGCGACCATTCGCCGACCGAGAAGACCCCGGTGAACAGGAGGTAGAGCGGCAGCAGGAAGGCGGCGGGCGGGGCCATCCGGTTGGTCAGCACCCAGAAGAAGATGTTGTCCTTGCCCTTCATCCGGTAGCGCGACATCGCATAGGCCGCCAGCAGCCCCAGCGCGCACACGAGCGCGGCGTTCGCCGTCGAGACGATCAGCGAGTTCAGCATGTACTTCTGGAAGGCCGGGTTCGTGATGACGATGGCGTAGTTGTCCCAGGTCATCCGGCCGATGTTCAGCAGGAAGCTCGGCTTCCCGAACAGGTCCGCGCGCTGCTTCACGGACACCAGGAACATCCACCAGATCGGCACCAGGGTCATGAGCGAGAACAGCACCCAGAGCGCGAAGGTGATCCACTTCGATCCGGCGCGGGTCATAGCGGGCGCTCCTTGCGGGCGGTCATCGCGACATACAGCAGCCAGCAGATGACGATGGTGAGATACAGGGTCAGAAGCGACATCGCCGATCCATAGCCGTAGTCGGTCTTGGGAAAGACGATCTTCCAGATGTGCAGGCCGATGAAGCGCGTCTCGGCGCCGGGACCGCCCTGGGTCAGCATCCAGACCTCGTCGACCACGCGCAGGGCGTCCATGATGCGGATGAAGATCGTGGTCAGCAGCACCGGCTTCATGGCCGGCAGGATGATGTCCCAGAAGATCTGGACCTCGTTGGCGCCGTCGATCCGGGCCTGCTCGACCGGCTCCTGCGGAAGGTTCGACAGGCCCGCCAGCAGCGTCAGCGTCACGAAGGGCGTCCAGTGCCAGATGTCCATCAGGACCACGGAGGCGAAGGCCTGGTCGGGGAACATCGAAAGCCGGTAGTCGATGCCGAACCAGTTCTTCAGGTAGTAGGGGATGGGGCCTAGCCCCGGCACCGTCATCAGCCGCCAGGTCGCGCCCACGGCGATGGGGGCGATCATCAGCGGCAGCGTGTGGACGGCGCGGAAGAACTTCTTGAACGGGAAGTCCCGCATCATCAGCCGCGCGAGCGCGAAGCCGATCGCCACCTGGCTGACGAGCACATAGAGCGTGAACTTGAGCGTGAGCCAGATCGACTTGAGGAACTCGGCGTCATGGACCAGCCGGCGGAAGTTGTTGGCCGCGGCCCATTGCGGCTCGGGGTTCACCGCGAACAGGTTCCAGTCGAAGAACGACGTGAGAAGCACGTAGATGAACGGCATCACGCCGGTGAAGACAAGGATGACGATGGTCGGCAGCAGGAGCAGCCAGCCCGTGGTCGAGGAGCGCATGTCGGTGAGATCCCGGAGGAGGTGGGGCGCCTTGGCCCGAGGCTCGGGGCCCGGCTTGGGGGCCGGGGCGCGGACTGGCGCGCCCCGGCGATCCGGCGTCAGTTGGCCGTGTAGCCCAGGTTCTTGAGCTCGGTCTCGGTGGTCTCGGCCATCTTGTCGAGGGCTTCCTGCGGCGTGAGGTTGCCGATGATGGCCTCGTAGATGAAGGGCGCGGTCGCCTCGCGGACCTGGTTGTGGAACGGGTAGGGCGGAGCGCCGGCGAAGAGGTCGCCGCTGTCCTTCATCAGCGTGAAGTAGTGGTCGGTCTTGGCGTCGATCTCCTGGACCTTGGGATCGTCGTAGGTGCTGTTCAGCACGATGCGGCCGCCGGCCTCGGCCCAGTCGGCCTGGACCTCGGGCTGCGCGATGTATTCCATGAACAGCAGGGCCGCTTCCTTGTTCTTGGAGGAATGCGGGATCCCGAAGGCGCCGCCGTCATAGTAGCCGATGTAGCCGTTGCCGGCCTGGGCTTCCTCCATCACGCCCTCGGCGGTCGGGGGAAGGGCCACGCCGACATTGCCCACGACCGAGGACTTCTCGGCGTTGGTGGCGATCCAGGTGGCGTTCTCGCCGTAGACGAGGCCCTGCGCCGCGCGGCCGGCGGCGAAGGAGGACGCGACCTCGTCCCAGGTCGAGGCGGTCGCCTCGGGCGGGGCGTACTTGATGAGGTCGAGCCAGAAGGTCAGCGCCTCGACGGCCTCGGGCGAGTTCATCCGGCCGCCATGCTCCACCGAGGCGGTCCAGGTGTCCTGGTTGATGCCCCAGTTGTAGACGCCATAGAGCGGCGCGATCGATTCCCAGAACTCGTACCAGGATGCGGGGTGGCCCGAGGCGGCCTGGACGGTGGTGCCGTAAAGCTCCTCGCCGTTGTCGAGGCCGTACTGGGTGAAGAACTCGGCGATGTCGTGCCATTGCTGGAACGTCTTGGCCGGGGCGAGCTCGTAGCCGTACTTCTCCTGGAAGGAGGCCTTGATCTCGGGGTTCTCGAACAGGTCCTTGCGGTAAAGGTAGACCTTGATGAAGGCTTCCATCGGGACGCCGAACACGTCGCCGTCGGCGTTCTTGAAGTAGTCGATGAAGCTCGTGAAGTTGTCGAAGCTGAACTCCGGATTCACGAGGGCGGGGTTCTCCGCCATCATCTTGGTCATGTCGACCAGGAAGTCGCGCGACAGGTAGGAATAGATCGCGTCCTGCTCGATGTAGACGAAGTCATAGATGCCGGACCCGGCTTCCATGTCCTTGATCGCCTTGTCGTACATCTGATCCCAGGAGGTCGTCTCGAACTCCACCTGGATGCCGGTCGCCTCGGTGAACTTGGGCGCGAGCACGTCGCGGACGTAGTTGGACGGCGGGGTGCTTTCGGACACGCCGCGGATCGTGACGCCCTGATAGGCGGCTCCGGCGTCGGACCAGAAATCGGCCATCGCCGGCGAGGCGACGGCCAGGGCCACGAAGGACGTGGCGAGATGGCGCATGAACACGGTGCTTCCTCCCTGCCGATCGGCCCCCGTCCGGGAGGTTCGCCGGCATGTTGTTACTCTCCCCCCTGCCGATCCGTCTGCGGGATCCGGTCAGGACATCGCCAAGCTACTCAAGCGCGATAAGATGTAAAGAGATATTTACAGTTGTATCCCGAACAGGCCAGAAATGGGCAGGCGCACCGGGCGGGCACGAATCCGACCCGGCGCCGAAGGGAGGGGACCGGATGGCATCGGGGATCGTGTCCGAGGACAGCGAGGAATTCCTCGTGCAGCTCGCCTGGCTGTACTTCGTCGACGGCATGACCCAGTCCGAGATCGCGGACCGGCTGGGGGTGACGCGGCTGCGGGTGAACCGGGGGATCGGGCTCGCCCGGTCGCGGGGCCTCGTGCGCTTCGAGATGGCGAGCCCCTTCGCCGCGACGGTGGACCTCCAGGCCCGGCTGGCCGAACGGTTCGGGCTGAGGTTCGCGCGGGTGGGCCTGGCGAACCGGGCGGCCTATGACGCGCACCAGGCGGTCGGGACGGCCCTGGCCTACTTCCTGGAGGAGGGCCTGTCCCGCGGGCTCTGGGGCAGCATCGGCGTGTCCTGGGGCAACACCATCGAGAACGCGATCCGCGGCCTGCGGACCCGGAGCCTGCCGGAGCTGGAGGTCGTGTCGATGATCGGCGGCACGATGTCGGGGGTGAGCTTCAACAGCTTCGGCGTGGCGGCGAACCTCGCGCAGCGGCTGGGCGCGCGGCACTCCGTCCTGGCGGCCCCCATCTACTTCGAGACCCACGAGATGGCCGAGGCCGTGCTGGCCAGCCCCCCCTTCCGCGAGCAGCTCCGCAAGGCCGAATCGGTGGACGTCGCGATCCTCGTGACGGGGGACCTGTCGCGGCGGTCCTACCTCGTCCGGGATGGCCTGCCCTGCGACGTGACGCTCGAGGACCTGGCCCGGGGCGGGGCGGTGGGCGACGTGCTGGGCCAGTTCCTCGACCGGCAGGGCGCACCGATCGACCACCCCATCAACCGGCGGGTGGTGGGCGTGCCGGTGGACCGGCTGCCCGGGATGCGCGAGGTGGTCCTCGCCGCCGCCGGGCCGCACAAGGTTGCCATCATGGCGGCGCAGATGGAGGCGGGGCTGGTGCACGGGCTCATCACCGACGACGTCACGGCCGAGCTGCTGCTGGGGGAGGGCGGGCGATGAACGCGTCATCCGCGCCGGGACCCCGGCCCGACCTCGTGATCTTCGACTTCGACGGCTGCCTCGTGGACAGCGAGGCCATGGCGCTCGAGATCCTGGCGGAGCTTCTGGCGGAGCTGGGGGCGCCCGAGGATGTCGGGGCGCTCCGCCGCTTTCTGGGCGTGTCGCTGCACGTGGTGCTGGAGCACGTGGCCCGGGCCACGGGCCGGCCTTGCCCGCCGGACTTTGCCGCAGAATGGCACCGGAGGCTCTTTGCCGCCTACGAGCGCGAGCTTCGCGTCATGGCCGGCGCGGCGGAGTTCCTCGACCGGCTGGATGCGCTCGGGCTGCCCTGCTGCATCGCCTCGGGGGCCGCGACGCCGCGCCTCGAGGCCGCGCTGCGGCTGTCGGGGCTGGCGGGGCGCTTTGCCGGCCGGGCCTACAGCGCCGACCTGGTGGCGCATGGCAAGCCCGCGCCGGACCTGTTCCTGCTGGCGGCCGCGCGGCAGGGCACGCGGCCCGAGCGCTGCGTCGTCGTCGAGGACGCGACCTCGGGCGTGAAGGGTGCCGTGGCGGCGGGGATGCGCGTGCTGGGCTTTGTCGGGGGCTCCCATCTCGAGGGCGTGCGCGAGGCCCATGCCCTGCGCCTGCGCGAGGCCGGGGCGGCGGCGGTGTATGCGGACTACGAGCGTCTGGCCCACGATCTCCTGGGTGACGAGGTGGCGGGCGGACCCGCGGGCGCGGGGTCCTGAGGCAAGGGCGGTCATGGGCGGTCTCCTGGGTCATGGACCCCGGCGGCCGACGGCCCCGGGTCCTTGGCCGCAGGATCGGGGATCGCGGTTGACGATCCCTTGGGCCACCGGGCGTTGCGGTAACGCCCGGTTAACCCCTTGGCCCGGTCCTCAGGCTTCGATGCGGACGGGCGTGCCCTTGTAGGCGGGGGTCTTGGACAGCTCGTCGTGGAGCGACAGGGGAACGAGCGGGTTGGCCTCGGGGTAGTAGGCCGCCAGGCAGCGGTCGGGCAGGTCGTAGGCCGTGACCCTGAGCCCGCCGACCTCGCGCCGGTGGCCGTCCTCCTCGGCGCAGACGAGGCGCACCGCCTGTCCCTCGCGCAGGCCTGCGCGCGCGATCTCCTCGGGGTTCATGAGGACGATCATGCGGTCGGTGTCGAGGTTCCGGAGCCGGTCCGAGTAGCCGTAGATCGTGGTGTTGAACTGGTCGTTCGAGCGCAGCGTGACGAGCGTGTATTCGCCGTCCCGAAGCTCGCGCCCCAGCGACAGGAGCGAAGGAGGCACCGTGAACTCGGCCTTGCCGCTGTCGGTCTTCCACCGGCGGTCGCGGGCGGCGTTGCCGCGATAGAAGCCGCCCGGGGTGTAGAGCCGCCCGTTGAAGTCGGCGAACTGGTCGGGCCAGGTCCTTTCGATCAGGTCGCGGACCTTGCCGTAGTCGCCGACCCAGTCGTCCCAGGTCACCCGGGGGTTGGGGTCCAGCGTCGCCTTGGCGATCCCGGCGACGATGGCCGGCTCGGAGCGCAGGGCGTCCGAGGCCGGAGTGCGACGCCCCAGCGAGCCGTGGATGTGGCTCAGGCTGTCCTCCATCGACACGGCCTGCGGGCCGGTGGCCTGAAGGTCCTCCTCGGCCCGCACGAGGCAGGGCAGGAGCCACATGGCCGGGCAGGTCAGGAGGTGCGAGCGGTTGAGCTTGGTCGCGATCTGGACATTGAGCGCGAGGTCGCGCCAGGCGGGCTGCACCCGCGCCGTGTCCGAGATCGCATGGGCGAAGTTGCCGCCCAGCGACAGGAAGCCCCTGACCGTCCCGTCGAGCACGCCCTGCGCCGCCTCGATGGTGGTGTGGCCCTTGTCGCGGGGCGGCTCGAAGCCGAACATCTCCCGAAGCTGGTCGAGGGGGGCCAGCTCGGGTTTCTCGGTGATGCCGACGGTGCGCTGGCCCTGCACGTTGGAGTGGCCGCGCACGGGCGAGATGCCGGTGCCGGGCCGCCCGATGTTGCCGCGCAGCAGGAGCAGGTTCACCAGCATCGCGATGCTGTCGGAGCCGTGGACGTGCTGCGTGAGGCCCATGCCGTAGATGCCGATCGCGGCCTTGGCGCGGGCGTAGGTTTCGGCCACGGGGACCAGCTCGCCGCGCGTGAGGCCCGAGGCCGCCTCGATGGCGGTCCAGTCGGTGGCCCGGGCGAAGGCCCGCAGCTCCTCGTAGCCCCTGGTGTTCTCGGCCACGAAGGCGCGGTCCACGATCCCGCCCTCCTCGTCCTCGATCTCCAGCACCCGCTTCACCAGGCCCAGGATCGCCGCGATGTCGCCGCCCGGGCGGACCTGCAGGTAGGTCTCGGAGATGGGCGTGGCCGAGCCCAGGGTCATCTGCAGGGGGCTCTGGGGGTTCTTGAACTTGACGAGCCCGGCCTCGCGGACCGGGTTGAAGGTGACGATGTGGCAGCCGCGCTTGGCCGCCTGCTGGAGCGGGTGCAGGAAGCGCGGGCTGTTGGTGCCGGTGTTCTGCCCGAAGAACAGGAGCATGTCGCAATGGTCGAAGTCCTCGAGCACGCAGGTGCCGACGGGCGAGCCGATCACCTTCTTGAGCCCGACGCTGGTCGTCTCGTGGCACATGTTCGAGCTGTCGGGCATGTTGTTGTGCCCGTACATCCGCCCGAAGAGCTGCCACAGGTAGGAGGTCTCGAGGCTGGCGCGGCCCGAGGTGTAGAAGACCACCGACTTGGGATCGAGCTTGCGCAGCTCGGCCCCGATGCCGGCGAAGGCCTCCTCCCAGGTGGTTTCCCGGTACTTGTCCGTCGCGGGATCGTAGCGGAGCGGGTGGGTGAGCCGGCCCTGCCTCTCAAGGTCGTGGTCGGACCAGCCCAGGAGCTCGGTCACCGTGTGCCGCGCGAAGACGTCGGGGCCGCAGCGGGCCGAGGTCAGGTCCCAGATGGTGGCCTTGGCCCCGTTCTCGCAGAACTCGAAGGGGTGGGGGTCCTTGGGCTTTGTCCAGGCGCAGGAGGTGCACATGTGCCCGCCCGGCTTGTTCTGGACGCGGAGGGTGTCGAGCACGGCCGGCATGGGCTTCATCTCGGCCATGATCTTGGCCATGCCCTCGACCGAGCCCCAGCCGCCCGCGCCCTCGCGGTAGTAGGGGGTGTCCTCGCGCTGGCCTTCCGCGTCGTCCGCCATGGGGTTCAGCCCTCCGTCGCGCTGATCCGGTACATAATCCCCTGGGTGTCGTCGCCCAGGAGAAGATCCCCGTCCGCGGTCTGCGCAAGGCCCACGAGCCGGCCGAGGAAGCCGTAGCGCGGGCCGTCGTATTCGATCAGGAAGCCGGTCGCGAAGGGCTCCCAGGACAGGGGGCGGCCGTCCTCGAAGTCGATGCGCGCGATCTCGTAGCCCGAGGGCGGACGGCGGTTCCACGAGCCGCGCATGGCGATGAAGGCGTCGCCGCGATAGGCCTCGGGGAAGGCGTCCCCGGTGTAGAAGACCATCTGCATGGGCGCGGCGTGCGGGGTGTAGCCCTGGACGGGCTCCTCGCTGCGGGCGGCCCAGTCCTCCAGGGTGCCCTCGCCGGGGGGCGGGTTGTCCTGCGGGTTGATCTGGTCGTTCCCGTAGATGTAGGGCCAGCCGTATTGCTGGCCGTCCTCGATGAGGTTCAGCTCCTCGATCTGCTCCTCGTCGCCCAGCCAGTCGATGCCGTGGTCGGCGCCCCAGAGCGCGCCGGTCTCCGGGTGGAAGCCGAAGCCGATGGTGTTGCGGAGGCCGCTGGCGAAGATCGTGCGGCCCAAGCCGTCGGGCTGCATCCGGAGCATGGTCGCGCTTTCCTCCGAGGTCTCGGCGCAGGCGTTGCAGGTCGAGCCGACCGAGACGTAGAGCAGCCCGTCGGGCCCGATCGCGAGCGTGCGGTTCGGGTGCTGGCCGCCGTCGGGCAGGTCGTCCACCACCGGGGTCAGGTCGCCGAAGGAGCCGTCCGGCGCGATGGGCGCGGTGAAGACCTCCTTGACCGTGGCGAGGTAGGCGGTGTCGCCCTCGATCCAGATGCCGTGCATCTGGTCGGCGGTGGCGACCGTCTCGTGGTCCTCGAAGGCGCCGTCGCCGTCGGCGTCGATCAGGCGGATGACGTCGCCCTCCTCGCGGCGGGTCGCGTAGACGTGGTCGCCATGCACGGCGAGCATCCGGATCCCGCCCAGGTCCCGGCCCGCGACCGAAACCTCGAACCCGTCGGGCACGGTGATGAGCGCGGCCAGTTCCGCGTCGTCCGGCACGGCGACGGGTTCGGGCTCGAGGATGCTGCCGGTGACGGTGGCGTCGGAGTATTCGCCGACCTTGCCCTCGACCTGCGCGAGGGCGCCCTGGGCCAGCAGGAGGATGGGAAGGCTCGCGAGGGGGATGCGGGTCATGGGCGGGACGCTCCTCATGGGGACAGCTCGGCGCTGGTGGGCTCGTGGATGGGGCAGCCGTTGACCTCGGCGCGGAACCGGGCCGAGGCCTCGTAGGTCCGCTTCCGCACCCGGTTGATCGCGCCGAGCGGTTGGTGCGCCGCAAGGCCCGTCCAGGGGGAGAAGCGCAGGCGGTCGTCCACCTCGGCGTTGCGGGCGGGGCTCCAGGAGGGCTGCGGCTCGGCGCGAAGGCGCGCGACGGGAAGGAAGGGGCTCTCGTCCTCGTCCCAGCGGACGGTGGCATCCTCGATCGGCATGGTCTCCGGGTCGCGGCAGAGCTGGACCCGCAGCTCCCATTCCATGGGCGCGGCGCGGGTGTCGCGGTCCACCGTCTCGCGGATCGCGTCGGGCCGGCCCGCGACCGGGATCTCCTCGCCCGCGTGGCGGGTCAGGGACTCCGAGACGGGAACGAGGGCGTACTTGGCCACATGGTCGCCGTGCCGGAAGGCGGTCTGGGTGTAGTAGGTTTCGCCCAGGGGATGCACGCTCGGCGCGCCGCCCAGGGTCTTGAGCGTCGCGCTTTCCGTGCCCACCGCCTCCAGCGCCTTCTCGGCGGTGCGAAGGACGGCCGAGAGCGCCTTCTTGGCCCATTCGGCGCGGTCGGTGGTCTTGGCCAGGAGCTGCAGGTTCCCGAGGAACTGCCTGGCGGTCCTGGCCCCGAAGGCGGGGGCGTTGACCATCAGGAAGTCCTGCGTGCTGTCGCCCTCGGAGCCGTCCAGCCGGTCGCCCTTCACGTCCATCACCTTGAGCGACGCCCCGCGCGGCAGGGTCACGCTGTCGTCGAGGATGTCGCCCGGGTTGGTGGACAGGCGCAGCAGCGCCGGATGATCGCCGGGCGTGGCGAAGAGCCCCTGCGCCAGCTCGGGCGCAAGGCCCGGAAGCACCGTCAGCCGGGCCGTGACGAAGCCGTGCGCCTTGGCGTGGACCGAGCGGAGGGCATGGCCCTCGTCCCGGGCGGTCGTGGCCATGATCTCGTGCAGGGCCCCTTCGAGGCCGGCGATGGTCTCGTCCTCCTCCGGCTCGGGGCGTTCCATCTGCGGCGCATAGAGCAGGGGAGGCTTCATGGACGGCATCCTTGGTGGAGTCGCCGCCCAACGGGCAACGGCTCGGCCCGGTTCCGGCCGAACGCCGGGGCCCGCCGTCGCGGGCGGGGCGTCCCACGGCTGCCGCAGGCTTGCGCGCCGGTGCACGAATTCGTGCAGCCGCCGGCCCGGAGCCGGATTTCCCAGGGGCGCGGGCTTGACGCCTGCGGCGGCGGCCGTTCTTGTGGCGGGGACATACCGGGCCCGCCCCGGACGGCATCCGAGCCTCGCGCTGCGCGTTCCCCGAGAACCCGCGGCGCGGGGCTTTTGTTTTGGAGAGCGCATGCGGCGCGTCGAGATCGGCCTCCTGTATTCCCGCTCGGGGAGCTATCGGCTCCTGTCGGAGGCCTGCCGCGCGGGGGCGCTGCGGGCCATCGGGGAGGTCAACGCCGACCCGGACCTCGGCCTGCGCCTCGTGCCGGTGGAGCGCGACCCGGGCGGGGAGGCGGACGCCTATGCCCCGCTCTGCGCCGAGATCCTGGCCGCGGGCGCGCGGCATGTCGTGGGCTGCATCACCTCCCTGAGCCGCAAGGAGGTTATCCCCACGCTCGAGCGGATGGGGGGCATCCTGTGGTACGCCTGCCCCTACGAGGGCTTCGAGGCGTCGAGCCAGGTCGTCTACACCCACGCCTGCCCGAACCAGCATCTGGTGCCGCTGCTGCGCTGGGCCTTTCCGCGCTTTGGCCGGCGGGCGGTCCTCACGGGGTCCAACTACATCTGGGGCTGGGAGATGAACCGCGTGGCCCGCGGCCTGATCGGCGAAGCCGGGGGCGAGGTGCTGGCCGAGCGTTACCTGGCCATGGGCGACGTGGACGTGGGGCGCATGGTGGCCGAGATCCGGGCGACCCGGCCGGACTTCGTGCTGAACAACCTCGTGGGGGCCTCGTCCCACGCCTTCCTGGAGGCGATGGCGCGGCTCGGGCGCGAGGACCCGGCCTTCGGACCCGCGCATTGCCCCATCCTGAGCTGCAACCTGACCGAGTGCGAGCTGCCCGCGCTGGGCGCGGCGGCCGAGGGGCTGATCTCGGCAGGCCCCTATTTCCGCGACGGCGCCGGGGCGGGGTCCTCCTTCGAGGCGGCGGCCCATGCCTCGGTCCGATTCCTGGCCGAGCGGCTGTCGCGCCACCCGGAGGCGGGCCTCGACGACCTGCTGGCCCGGCCCGGCGGCGGGCTCGCCATAGATCCGGCCACCCACCACGCCACGCTGCCCGTCCTGATCGCGCAGGTCGAGGATGGCGTGTTCCGGGTGCGGGAGCGGTGGGAGGCCGTGCCGCCCGACCCTTATCTCGCGCGGCGCGACCGCCTTGCCCTGCCGCGTCCCCAGCTGTCCGTGGTGGCGCCATGAGGCGGCTGCGCGTGCCCGACCTGGGGGGCGCCCGGGCCGTCATCCTGCATCGCCCGCACCCGACCGTGCAGGCCCTGGTGCGCCAGCTGTCCGCCATCGGCCTGCAGGCCGAGGCGCATTGGCCGGACCTTCCGGCCTCGGCGCTGGGCGCGGATTTCGTCTTCTTCGACATGGATATGGGTCATGACGAGCAGTTCCCCTGGAAACCCGGGCAGGCGCCCATGCCCATGATCGCGCTGATCGGCTCGGAGGCGCCGGGGCGCGTGGAATGGGCGCTGGGCATGGGGGCGGACGCGCAGCTCCTCAAGCCCGTGGGCGACAGCGGGGTCTACAGCGCCCTGCTGATCGCGCGGGCGGGGTTCGAGGCGCGCCGGACGCTCGCGACCGAGATCGAGGGGCTGCGGGCCCGGCTGGCCGAGCGGCAGACGGTGGTGCGCGCGGTCACGATCCTGGCCGCCGGGCAGGACGACGAGGCCGCCTATGCGGAGTTGCGCCGCCTGGCCATGTCCTGGCGCGTCACCATCGAGGAGGCGGCCGCCCGCGTCGTCGCGAACGGGGAGGCCGGCCGTGTCCGACGCCGTCCTTCCTGAGCCGCGCCGCCGCACGGCGCTGGCCCGCCTCGCGCGGCGGCCGCTCGCCGTGCTGGGCCTGGTCATCATCGCCGTGACCGTGGCGGCGGCCCTGGCCGCGCCCTGGATCGCCCCCTTCGGCCGGGACGAGCAGCTCTTCGAGGGGCTGACGCTGGAGGGCGCGCCGATGCCGCCGGGCGGGGCCTTCCTGCTCGGGACGGACCTCCTGGGGCGGGACCTTCTCACCCGCATCCTTTACGGCGCGCGGACCTCGCTGGTGATCGGGGTGGTGGCGAACGGGATGGCGCTGCTGATCGGGACGCTGGTGGGCGTCACGGCGGGCTACTTCCGGGGCTGGGCCGGCAGCGTGCTGATGCGCTTCACCGACCTGATGATGGCCTTCCCGGCGCTGCTGCTGGCCATCTGCCTCGCCGCCATCTTCACGCCCTCGCTCTGGATCGTGGCGCTGGTCATCGCGCTGGTGAACTGGGTGCAGGTCGCGCGCGTCCTGTACACCGAGACGACCTCGCTGGCCGAGCGGGACTTCATCGCGGCCGAACGGGCCATCGGCGCCGGGAACGGCCGCATCCTTTGGCTCCACATCCTGCCGCACCTCGTCCCGACGATCATCGTCTGGGGCACGCTCGGCATCTCGACCACCGTGCTCCTCGAGGCGACGCTGAGCTTCCTCGGCATCGGCGTGCAGCCGCCCGAGCCGTCCTGGGGCAACATCATCTTCGAGAACCAGACCTATTTCCAGGCCGCGCCCTGGCTCGTGTTCTTTCCCGGCATGGCGATCCTGCTGCTGGCGCTGGCCTTCAACCTCGTGGGGGATGCGCTGCGCGACGTGCTCGACCCGACGCAGAGGGGACGCGGCTGATGGCGGGCTATCTCCTGCGGCGGCTGGTGCAGTCGGTGCTGATCCTCCTGGGCGTGACGCTGGTCACCTTCTTCCTGCTGTACGTCCTGCCCGCCGACCCTGTGAGGCAGATCGCCGGGCGGTCGGCCACCGCCGAGACGGTCGAAAGCATCCGCCGGCAGCTCGGGCTCGACCAGCCCTTCTGGGTCCAGTACGGCCGCTACCTCTGGAACCTCCTGCACCTCGACCTGGGGCGCAGCTACCTCCAGCGGTCCAACGTGTCCGAGCTGATCTGGGCGCGGCTGCCGCCCACGCTCCTGCTCATGGCCGGGGCCATCGTCTGCGAGCTGATCCTGGGCCTGACCATGGGCATCGTCGCGGCGCTGCGCCGGGGCACCGCCACCGACAACGGCCTGATGATCGCGAGCTTCGTCGGCGTCTCGGCCCCGCAGTTCGTGGTGGGCCTGCTGATGCTCTACCTGTTCGGGGTCAGGCTCCACTGGCTGCCCATCAGCGGCTACGGCACCTTCGCGCATCTCGTCCTGCCCTCGCTCACCCTGGGGATCCTGGGGGCGGGCTGGTATTCGCGGATGATGCGGTCGAGCATGGTCGAGGTGATGCGGCAGGACTTCATCCGCACCGCCCGCGCCAAGGGCCTCGCCCGCCGCCGCGTGATCCTGCGCCACGCGCTGCCCAACGCGATCCTGCCCATCATCGCCATGATCGGCATCGACATCGGCATCTTCATGGGCGGCATCGTCGTGGTGGAAAGCGTCTTCGGCTGGCCCGGCATCGGCCAGCTCGCCTGGCAGGCGATCCAGCGCGTCGACATCCCGATCATCATGGGCGTCACCCTCGTGTCCGCCGTCGCCATCGTCCTGGGGAACCTGCTGGCGGACCTCGTCACGCCGCTGATCGACCCCCGCATCCGCCTTCGCTGAACACCAACACGGGAGCCAAGAATGAAAAGACTGCTCGCCTCGACCGCGCTGATGGTGGCCCTGGCCGCCCCGGCCCTCGCGCAGGACCAGGACACCTACACGCCCGACCCGAACGCCACGCCCGGCGGGTCGATCACCATCACCTACAAGGACGACGTGGCGACGCTCGACCCGGCCATCGGCTACGACTGGCAGAACTGGTCGATGATCAAGTCGCTCTTCGACGGGCTGATGGACTACGTCCCCGGCACGACCGACCTGCGCCCCGGCCTGGCCGAAAGCTACGAGATCTCCGAGGACGGCCTCACCTACACCTTCCATCTCCGCCCCGGCGTGAAATTCCACAACGGGCGCGAGATGACGGCCGAGGACGTGGTCTATTCGCTCAGCCGCGTGACCAACCCGGCGACCCAGTCCCCCGGCGCAGGCTTCTTCGGCATGATCGAAGGCTTCGATGCCATGATGGACGGCTCGGCCACGACGCTGTCGGGCGTCACCGCGGTCGATCCCCAGACCGTGCAGATCAAGCTGAGCCGCCCGGACGCGACCTTCCTCCATGTCATGGCGCTCAACTTCGCGTCGGTGGTCCCGCGCGAGGCCGTCGAGGCGGCGGGCGAGGACTTCGGCCGGCAGCCGGTCGGGACCGGCGCGTTCCGGCTGGCCGAATGGACGCTGGGCCAGCGGCTCGTGTTCGAGAAGAACCCCGACTACTGGCGCGAGGGCGTGCCCTACCTGGACCAGATCACCTTCGAGGTCGGGCAGGAGCCGGTCGTGGCGCTGCTGCGGCTGCAGAACGGCGAGATCGACGTCCCCGGCGATGGCATCCCGCCCGCGAAGTTCCAGGAGGTGATGAACGACCCCGCACAGGCCGAGCACGTCGTGCAGGGCGGGCAGCTCCAGACCGGCTACATCACCATGAACGTCACCCAGCCGCCCTTCGACAACGTCGACGTGCGTCGCGCGGTCAACATGGCGATCAACAAGGACCGCATCGTCCAGATCATCAACGGCCGGGCGATCCCCGCGAACCAGCCGCTGCCCCCGTCGATGCCGGGCTACACCGAGGGCCAGGAGGGCTACGCCTACGATCCCGAGGGCGCCAAGGCGCTGCTGGCGCAGGCCGGATTCGCGGACGGGATCGACACCGAGCTTTATGTGATGAACACCGACCCGAACCCGCGCATCGCCCAGGCGATCCAGCAGGATCTCGCGGCGGTGGGCATCAACGCGTCGATCCAGAGCCTGGCGCAGGCCAACGTGATCGAGGCGGGCGGGGCAGGCACCGCGCCCATGATCTGGTCGGGCGGCATGGCCTGGATCGCCGACTTCCCGGACCCGGCGAATTTCTACTACCCGATCCTGGGCTGCGCCGGCGCCGTCGAGGGCGGCTGGAACTGGTCCAAGTACTGCAACGAGGAGCTGGACGCGATGGCGACCCAGGCGGACTCCATCTCGGACCCCGCCCGGTCCGAGGAGCGGCTCAAGCTCTGGTCGGACGTCTACGCCAAGGTCATGGAGGACGCCGTCTGGGCCCCGGTCTTCAACGAGGAACGCTACACCATGAAGTCCGCGCGCATGGGCGGGGATGACAGCCTGTACGTCGATCCGGTGTCGATCCCCGTCAACTACGACTACGTCTACGTGACCGAGTAAGCATCATGTGCAAGGCCTGCGATTACACGATCCACGGGCACCAGAGCCATTTCGGCTGGGACAACTCGCTTGTCCCGGCCGAACGGGTGGCCCCCGGATCGACCATCCTGTTCCACTGCCACGACAGCTCGGCGGGCCAGCTCGGGCCCGGATCCGTGCTGCAGGACGTGATCGACCTCGACTTCGGCAAGATCAACCCGGTGTCCGGGCCGATCTACGTCGAAGGGGCCGAGCCCGGCGACGCGCTCAAGATCACGCTGGACAGCTTCGCGCCCTCGGGCTGGGGCTGGACGGCGAACATCCCGGGCTTCGGGCTCCTTGCCGACCAGTTCAAGGACCCCGCGCTGATCGTCTGGGAGTATGACGCCCAGACGATGGCCCCGGCGATGTGGGGCTCGCAGGCGCGCGTGCCGCTCAAGCCCTTCACCGGGACCATCGGCAATGCGCTGGCCGAGCCGGGGCACCATTCGGTGGTGCCGCCCCGGCGGGTGGGCGGCAACCTCGACATCCGGGACATGGGGGTCGGGACGACGCTCTACCTGCCCATCGAGGTCGCGGGCGCGCTCTTCTCGGTGGGCGACACCCACGCCGCGCAGGGCGACGGCGAGGTCTGCGGCACGGCCATCGAAAGCCCCATGGACGTGGTGCTGACGCTGGACCTGGTGAAGGGCGCGAACCTGCGGACGCCGCGCTTCACCACGGCGGGGCCGGTCACGCGGCACCTGGACGCCAAGGGCTACGAGGTCACGACCGGCATCGGCCCGGACCTCATGGCCGGGGCGCGGGACGCGGTGGCGAACATGATCGACCTCCTTTGCGCCACGCGCGGCATGTCGGCGGTCGAGGCCTACATGCTCTGCTCGACCTGCGGCGACCTCCGCATCTCCGAGGTCGTGGACGCGCCGAGCTGGGTGGTGAGCTTCTACTTCCCCCGGTGCGTGTTCGAATGACGCTGGCCCATGCGCCAGGGGCAGGGGCTGCGCAGGCCCCCGCCGATCCCGTCCTCTCGGTCGAGGGGCTCACCGTCTCGGTCGCGACCGAGGCCGGGCTCCGGCCGCTCGTGCAGGGCATCTCCTTCGATCTCCGCCGGGGGGAGACGCTGGCCATCGCGGGCGAGTCGGGGTCGGGCAAGTCCATCACGTCGCTGGCCATCATGGGCCTGCTGCCCACGAACGTGCGGGCCACGGCGGGGGCGGTGCGGCTGGCGGGCACCGACCTCCTCCGGCTGCCCGAGGCGCGGATGCGGGCCATACGGGGCGACCGCGTCGCCATGATCTTCCAGGAGCCGATGACCTCGCTCAACCCGGTGATGACCGTGGGCGCGCAGCTCGTCGAGGCCATCGAGGCGCACGAGCCCATGGCCCGGGGCCAGGCGCAGGCGCGGGCGCTGGAGGCCCTGAAGGCCGTCCGCCTGTCCGAGCCCGAGCACCGGCTCCGGCAGTACCCCCACGAGCTGTCGGGCGGGATGCGCCAGCGGGTGGTGATCGCCATGGCCATCGCGCTCCGCCCCGACGTGCTGATCGCGGACGAGCCCACGACCGCGCTCGACGTGACGGTGCAGCGCGAGGTGCTGGACCTCCTGCGCGACCTGCGGCGCGAGTTGGGGACGGCCATCGTGCTCATCACCCACGACATGGGCGTCGTGGCCGAGATGGCCGACCGGGTCATCGTGATGAAGGACGGCGCGGTGGTCGAGGACGGGCCGGTGGTCCGGATCTTCGACGCGCCCGCCAAGGACTACACCCGCGCCCTCCTGGCCGCCGTGCCCCGGATGGGCGCCCGTCCGCTGGAGGACGCGGCGGCCCCGAAGGCCCCCGTCTGCTCGCTGCGGGACCTCACCGTGCGGTTCGACCTCAAGCGCGGGATGCTGGGGCGGACGACCCACCGCGTCCATGCGGTCGAGGGCGTGTCGTGCGACATCCGGGCGGGCGAGACCTTCGCGCTGGTGGGCGAATCCGGCTGCGGGAAGTCCACCATCGCCAAGACCATCGCGGGCCTCGTGCCCTTCGACGGGGAGATCACCCTGGCCGGGCACGCGCTCCGGCGGCAGTCCGACGTGACGCGGGCGGTGCGGCGGGACGCGCAGATCGTCTTCCAGGACCCGGCCGCCGCTCTCGATCCCCGGATGCGGGTCGGCGACCTCGTGGCCGAGCCGCTGGTGATCCACGGGATCGGCACGCGCGAGGAGCGCCGCGCCACGGTGGAGCAGCTGTTCGAGCGCGTGGGGCTGACCCGCGCCCAGATCGACCGCTACCCGCACGAGTTCTCGGGCGGGCAGCGGCAGCGCATCTGCATCGCCCGCGCGCTGGCGCTCCGCCCCAAGCTGATCGTCGCGGACGAGAGCGTCTCGGCTCTCGACGTGTCGGTGCAGGCGCGCGTGCTGCAGCTCCTGCGCGAGCTGAAGGAGGACATGGGGGTGTCCTTCCTCTTCATCTCGCACGACATGGCGGTGGTGGACTCGATCGCCGACCGCGTCGCCGTGATGTTCCTGGGGCAGATCATGGAGATGGGCACCCGCGCGCAGGTCTTCGGCGATCCGCGCCACCCCTATACGCGCCGCCTGATCGAGGCCGTGCCGGTGCCCGATCCCTCCCATGTGCATCCGGCCCGGGCCCGCATGGCGACCGAGGTGCCCAGCCCGGTGCGGCGGCGCGACGACCCGCCCCCGCGCCGCGTCCTGCGGGACGTGGGGGGAGGCCATCTGGTCGCAGCCGAAGGGTGAACCTCGGCTGGACCGCGCCCGAGCCTTGACGACCCGGGGGACCAAGGCGATGGGAGGGGAGCCCGCCGCCCTGGCGGACCACCTCGACCGCAGGAGTGCACCGATGCAAGCCCTCGAACGACACCTTGCCGGGGGCCCGGAGCCGACCTCGCCCGCGGAACGGGGCCGCTCGTGACCACGCTCGTCACCGGCGCGGCCGGGTTCATCGGCTTCCATGTCGCGCGCCGCCTCCTGGACCGGGGCGAGCGGGTGATCGGCCTCGACAGCCTGAACTCCTATTATGCGCCGCAGCTCAAGCGGGACCGCCTGGCCGAGCTGGCGCATCCGGCCTTCACCTTCCACGAGGTGAACCTCGCGGATGCGGCGGCGCTCCGGGCGGCGCTGGCGGGCGAACGGCCCCGGCGGATCATCCATCTCGCCGCGCAGGCGGGCGTGCGGCATTCGATGGACAACCCGCAGGCCTATGTGGAGTCGAACCTGGTCGGGCAGGTCAACCTGCTTGAATACGCCCGCCATCTCGGGGGGCTCGAATCCCTGGTCTATGCGTCCTCCAGCTCGGTCTACGGGGGCAACACCCGGCTGCCCTTCTCGGAGTCGGACCCGGTGGACAACCCGGTGTCGCTTTATGCCGCCACCAAGAAATCCGATGAGCTGATGGGGAACGTGTATGCCCATCTGTTCCGGATCCCGATGACGGGCCTGCGCTTCTTCACGGTCTACGGGCCCTGGGGACGGCCGGACATGGCGCTCTGGGTCTTCACCGAGGCGATCCTGGAAGGGCGTCCGTTGCCGGTCTTCAACCACGGCGACATGTCGCGCGACTTCACCTATGTCGACGACGTCGTGGCGGGCGTGCTTGCGGCGGCCGACACGCCGCCCCGGGACGACGGGCAGGCGCCGCCCCACCGCATCTACAACATCGGCAACAACCGGCCCGAGCCCCTGATGCGTCTGATCGACACTCTGGAGCAGGCGATCGGGCGCACGGCGCAGCGCGAGCTTCTCCCCATGCAGCCCGGCGACGTGGCCTCGACCTATGCCGACATCACGGCGATTCGCCGTGACCTGGGCTGGGAGCCCACGACGCCCATCGAAGTCGGCGTCCCCCGCTTCGTGGACTGGTTCCGGCGCTACCACGGCCTGGCCTGACCGCCCGCGCGTGATCCCCGGGCGGACGTCGGAAACGGACCTCGGCGTGGCGCGGATCGGTTGCGCCATGGCCGGAACCCGGCGCAGGATCAGCGCATGGGGCAGGGGGACGGGGCTTGGCGGAACTTCCGGAGAGGGCGCGGGTCGTCATCATCGGCGGGGGGGCCGTGGGAGTCTCGGCGCTGTACCACCTTGCCCGCGCGGGGTGGACGGACTGCGTGCTGCTGGAGCGGAACGAGCTGACGGCCGGGTCCACGTGGCACGCGGCGGGGAACGTGCCGACGTTCTCCTCCTCGTGGTCGATCATGAACATGCAGAGGTATTCGGCGCAGCTCTACCGGGGCCTCGCGGAGGCGGTCGGCTACCCGATGAACTACCACGTCACGGGGTCGCTGCGGCTCGCGCATACGCCCGAGCGGATGCAGGAGTTCGCGCGGGTCGTGGGGATGGGGCGGTACCAGGGGATGGACCTGGACCTGCTGGGGCCGGGGGAGATCCGGGACCGCTATCCGTTCCTGGAGGTGCATGACCTCCAGGGGGCGCTCTACGATCCGTATGACGGGGACATCGATCCGGCGCAGCTGACGCAGGCCTTGGCCAAGGGGGCGCGGGACCTCGGCGCGCAGATCGTGCGGTTTTGCAAGGTCACGGGCGCGCGGCGCGAGGGTGGTCGTTGGGTCGTCGAGACGGAAGCGGGGGAGATCCGCTGCGACAAGGTCGTGAACGCGGCGGGCTACCGGGCGCGGGAGGTGGGCGCGTGGTTCGGGCGCGACGTGCCGATGATGGTGATGAGCCACCAATATCTGGTCTTCGACACGATCCCGGAGCTGGAGGCGTGGTCCAAGGGCGCCGGGCGGAAGCTGCCCCTGCTGCGGGACGTGGACGTGTCCTACTACCTCCGGCAGGAGAAGATGGGCTTCAACCTCGGCCCCTATGAGCCGGACTGCCGGGCGCATTGGGCCACGCCGGACGACCCGATGCCCGAGGACTTCTCGTTCCAGCTCTTCCCCGACGACCTGGAGCGGATCGCGCCCATCGTGGAGGACGCGATGCGGCGGGTGCCGATCCTGGGGCAGGCGGGGCTCCAGCGGGTCATCAACGGGCCGATCCCCTATGCGCCGGACGGGAACCCCCTGATCGGGCCGATGCCGGGGGTGCCGGACGCCTATGAGGCCTGCGTGTTCACCTTCGGCATCTGCCAGGCGGGCGGCGCCGGAAAGGTGCTGGCGGAGTGGGTGACGGAGGGGCGGACGGAGTGGGACATGTGGTCCTGCGATCCGCGCCGGTTCACCGACTTCACGGACCCAGGCTATGTCGTCGCCAAGGGGATGGAGACCTACGGGCACGAATACGCGATCCACTTTCCGCGCCATGCCTGGCCCGCCGGGCGGCCCCGGAAGGTATCGGCGGTGCATGACCGGACGCAGGCGCTGGGCGCGCAGTTCGGGGCGTTCAACGGGTGGGAGCGGGCGCTGTGGTATGCGCGGCCGGGGGACGATGTGTCCGAGGGCTCGACGCAGACGTGGCGGCGGGACGGGCCCTGGCTGGCGCGGGTGCGGGAGGAGTGCCTTGCCGTGCGGGACGCGGCGGGGATCCTGGACCTGCCGGGGTTCTCGCGGTTCGTGCTCGAGGGGCCGGGGGCACGGAACTGGCTCGCGGAGCAGGTGACGGGGCGGGTGCCCAGGCCGGGGCAGATGGGCCTTGGCTACTTCGCGGACGAGGACGGGCGGATCGTCACCGAGATGTCGATCCTGACGCTCGGGGGGGACCAGTTCCTCCTCATCACCGCGGCGGCGGCGCAGTGGCATGACCGGGACTGGCTGCGGGGGCATATGCCGGACGGGCTGTCGTTGAGCGACGTGACGGCGGAGTGGTCGTGCCAGATCCTCACCGGGCCAAGGTCGCGGGAGATCCTGGCCGGGATCACGGATGCGGACCTGTCGCGGCCGTGGCTGTCGCATCAGGAGGCGAGGGTGGCAGGGCGGCCCGCCCTGTTGGCCCGCGTGTCGTTCGCGGGGGAGCTGGGCTGGGAGCTGCACACGCGGGTCGGGGACACGCCCGCCGTCTGGGATGCGGTGATGGCGGCGGGGGAGCCCTTGAGACTGCGGCCCTTCGGGATGTGGGCGCTGGACTCGCTTCGGATCGAGAAAGGGTATCGGGCGTGGAAGGGGGACCTTTCGACCGACTACTCGGTGCTGCAGGGCGGGCTGGAGCGCTTCGTGGACTGGAGCAAGCCCAGGTTCCGGGGCAAGGCGGCGCTGGAGCGCGAAAGGCAGCGGGGCGTCGCGAAGCGGTTCGTGACGCTGGTCGTCGAGGCCGGGGACCACGACCCGCCCTACATGAGCACGCTGTGGCACGACGGGACCGTGGTGGGCGAGACGACCTCGGCCGGATGGGGGTTCCGCACCGACCGCTGCATCGCCCTGGGGATGCTTCGCGCCGACCTGGCCGACCCCGGCGCACGCGTCGAGGTCGAGATCTTCGGAGAGCGCGTGCCCGCTATCGTGCAGCCGGACGGTCCCCTTTGGGACCCCGCGAACCAGCGCCTGAGGGCCTGAGCCATGGCCGATCACGCCGCCCGGCTGCAAGGTTTGGCGCGGTCTCCCTTGCGACGGGAAGGGCGTGACATGCGGGCCGAAGCGCGCCTGCGACCGATGCATGATTCCAGGTCCGAACGGGTGAGGCTTTGAGCGACGACGCGACCGATTTCGATCCTTCTCTCTGCGCCCCCCGGGCCCGCCGCCATGGTGGCCGCGCCGCCCGCGCCGCCGAACGGGCAGCGCCCCTGGCCGAGAACCTGCGCCCGGTTCGCGCGGGGCTGGAAGGCGGGCAGTACCGTCCCCTGACGGACGACGGGGTTCGCCGCATCCACCAGGCCGCCCTTGACGCGCTGGAGCAGGTGGGGCTGGCGAACGCCCCGGCATCGGGCCTCGAGATCCTGACCGGGGCCGGCGCCATCCTGGGCGAGGATGGCCGGGTCCGCTTTCCCCGCGCCCTTGTGGAGGACATGCTGGCCAAGGCCGCCCGGGGGATCACGCTGCACGGCCGCGAGCCCAGGCACGACCTCCATCTGCAGGGCGCGCGGGTTCATTTCGGCACGGCGGGCGCGGCGGTGCACGTCGTGGAGGTGGAGTCGGGAGAGTATCGCGATTCGACGTCCCACGACCTCCACGAGGCCGCAAGGCTCGTGCAGGGCCTGGACAACGTCCACTTCTTCCAGCGGCCCATGGTTTGCCGGGACATTCCCGACAACCTCGAGATGGACCTCAACACGCTCTACGCCTGCTGCGCCGGGACGACCAAGCATGTCGGCACCAGCTTCTCGGACCCGGCCCATGTGGAGCCCTGCCTCGAGATGCTGCACATGATCGCCGGGGGCGAGGACCGATGGCGCGAGCGGCCCTTCGTGTCGAACTCCAACTGCTTCGTCGTGCCGCCGATGACCTTTGCCGAGGAGTCCTGCCGGACCATGGAGGCCTGCGTCCGGGGTGGGATGCCGGTGCTGCTCCTGTCGGCGGGGCAGGCGGGGGCGACCGCGCCCGCCTCGATCGCCGCGGCCATCGTCCAGTCGGTGGCCGAATGCCTGGCCGGGGTGGTCTACATCAACGCCATGGCGCCGGGGTTCCCGGCGGTCTTCGGCACCTGGCCGTTCGTCAGCGATCTCAGGACCGGGGCGATGTCGGGCGGGTCTGGCGAGCAGGCGCTGCTGACGGCGGGCTGCGCGCAGATGCACCGCTTCTACGACCTCCCGGGCGGGGCGGCGGCGGGGATCGCGGACAGCAAGATGCCCGACATGCAGGCCGGCTGGGAGCAGGCCATCTCCAACGTCATGGCAGGGCTTTCGGGCCTCAACATGATCTACGAGGCGGTGGGCATGCACGCCTCGCTCCTCGGATTCTGCATGGAGTCGCTGGTGCTGGGCGACGACCTCCTGGGCCAGGTGCTCCGCTGCGTGCGCGGGATCGAGGTGACCGAGGACGCGGTGTCGGTGGAGGTCATCCGCCAGACCTGCCTTGGCGGTCCGGGGCACTACCTGGGCAGCGACCAGACGCTGCGGCTCATGCAGACGGACTACGTCTATCCCGTGGTGGCCGACCGCATGAGCCCGAAGGAGTGGAACGAGGTCGGACGCCCCGACCTGCTCGCCCGTGCCGCCAAGCGGCGGCGCAAGCTGCTGGAGGACTGGCGCCCCGTGATCGACCCGCTGACCGACCGCGCTGTGCGCGACCGGTTCCGCATTCCTTTCTGACGCTCAGCGCCCCTTCCACACCGGGTCGCGCTTCTCGGTGAAGGCGCGGAAGCCTTCCATCAGGTCCTCGCTGCCGTAGAGGGTGTCCACGGTGGGGAGCTGGCGCCGGGTGATGCGGTTGAGGGCGTCCTGGAACTTGGAGTCCTCGGCGTCGCGGACGACCTCCTTGATGGCGGCCATGACGAGGGGAGGACCGGAGGCGATCAGGCGGGCCATGTCCCAGGCCTGGGCCATGAGGTCCGGCGCGGGGACGATGCGGTTGACGAGGCCCCAGCGGTGCGCCTCCTCCGCGTCGATCCAGCGGCCGGTCAGGAGCATCTCCATGGCGATGTGGTAGGGGATGCGCTTGGGGAGCTTGATGGAGGCTGCGTCGGCGACGGTGCCCGACCTGATCTCGGGCAGGGCGAAGGTCGCGTGGATTGCCGCGAGGATGATGTCGCAGGAGAGCGCGATCTCCAGCCCGCCGCCGCAGCAGATGCCGTTGACGGCGCAGAGGACGGGCTTGTTGAGGCGGGGAAGCTCCTGGAGGCCGCCGAAGCCGCCCACGCCGTAGTCGCCGTCCACCGCGTCGCCGCCCGCCGCCGCCTTGAGGTCCCAGCCGGGGCAGAAGAACTTCTCGCCCGCGCCGGTGAGGATGGCGACGCGGAGGTCCGGGTCGTCGCGAAAGGCCCGGAAGGTCTCGCCCATGATGCGGGATGTGGCGAGGTCCACGGCGTTGGCCTTGGGGCGGTCGAGGGTGACCTCGAGGACGTGGCCCTCGCGGCGGGTCTTGATCGGGGAGTCGGTCATGGGGCTTCCAGTCGGATCAGGGCGTCCACGGCGACGGCCCCGCGTGGGCCGGCGATGAGGGGGTTCACGTCGAGTTCGAGGAGGCGGGGGGCTACGGCCTCGGCGTAGGCGGCGACGGCCTCGATGGCGTCGAGGAGCGCGTCGAGGTCGGCGGGGGGCTGGCCTCGGTAGCCGTGGAGAAGGGTCGCGAGCCGCAGGCGTTCGAGTGCGGCCCTGATTTCCTCGCGGGTGGCGGGAAGGACCAGGGTCGCGCTGTCGCGGAGGAGTTCCGTCAGGACGCCGCCCGCGCCGAGGGTCAGGGCAAGGAGGCCGGTCGGGTCGCGCGTGACGCCGACGAGGAGTTCGGGGCCGGGCTCCGCCATCTCCTCGGCGAGGAGGCCCTGGCTTGCGGGGGCGAGACGGTGGGCGGCGCCTCGGAGGGCTTCGGGGGTGGCGAGGTGGAGAGCAACGGCGCCGGACTCGGATTTGTGGGCGAGGCCGAGGGCTTTCAGGGCGAGGGGGAAGCGGAGAGTCCGGGCGGCCTGCACGATGCCGTCCGGGTCGGGGGCCGTGACGGCGGCGGGAATGCGGAGGCCGTGGCGGGCGAGGGCGGCTTTGGAGTCGGCCTCGGAGAGGGTGGTCGCGGTCCCGGGCTCGCCGGGGCGGGCGAGGAGGGCGGGAGTGTCGGAGGGCGTGAGGCGACCTGCGCGGATGGCCGCGTCGATGGCGGCGAGGCCGTCGGTCATGCCGTGGAGGACCGTGACGCCGTGGGCCTCGAAGCGGGCGGTGAGGGTTTCGTTGATGGCCTCGGGGAGGGAGGCGAGGACGGCAGTACGGGCTCCGGTGGCCT
The DNA here is from genome assembly GCF_017916275.1 of Rubellimicrobium arenae. Classification (GTDB taxonomy): domain Bacteria; phylum Pseudomonadota; class Alphaproteobacteria; order Rhodobacterales; family Rhodobacteraceae; genus Rubellimicrobium; species Rubellimicrobium arenae. Next base: position 33,611 of record NZ_JAFMST010000015.1, on the reverse strand, counting down.
GCCGCGCCGCGAGGATGGCGTCCACGGCGCAGGCGTAGCCCTCCTGCGAGCAGCGGTCGGGGCGGGGGAGGTCGAGGACGAAGACGCCGAGGTCGAAGCCGCCGCGCAGGACCGCCGAGAAGGTGGCGGTCATCCGCTCCGTGTCGCCCCAGATGAAGGTGTGGTAGTCGAGCGGGTTGGCGACGGTGACGATGGGGCCGAGGATCGTGCGAAGTTCTTCGTGGGTCTTCTCGGGGAAGGGGGGCCACTGGACCGCGGTGCCCTCGGCGCCGTCGGCCATGAGGCTGGCCTCGCCGCCGGAGCAGGAGACGGAAACGACGCTGGGACCCGTGAGGGGGCCGCCGTGGTGAAGGAGCTTCAGGGTTTCGAGGAAGGCGCCGAGGGAGGTGACCTCGACGCAGCCGGTGCGGCGGAGGAAGGCGCTCGCGACCGTGGAGGCGCCGGCGAGGCTCGCCGTGTGGGTCAGGGTCGCGGCCTGGGCGGCGGCGGAGCGGCCGGCTTTCAGGACAACGACGGGCTTGTTCAGGCGGCGGGCCTCAAGGGCCATGGCTTCGAAGGCGCGCAAGCTCCCGAAGCCCTCGACGTGCATCCCGACGGCGGTGGTGCGCGGGTCGTGGAGGGCGGCGAGGGCGAGGTCGGCGAGGCCGGTCTGGGCCTGGTTCCCGGCCATCAGGACGTAGGCGATGGGCAGGCCGCGCCGCTGCATGGTCAGGTTGATGGCGACGTTGGACGACTGGCCGACGATGGCGACGCCGCTCTCGACCGGGACTAGGCCGTGCTGGTCGGGCCAGAGCGTCACCATGTCGAGGGCGTTCAGGAACCCGTAGCAGTTGGGGCCGAGGATCGGCATGGACCCCGCCGCCGCGACAAGACGGTCCTGGAGGTCGGCGCCCGCGCCCTCCTCGGTCTCCTTGAAGCCGGAGGCGAAGCAGACCGCGCCGCCCGCACCCATCTGCGCCAAGGCCCCGATGACATCGACGGACGCCTCGCGGTTCACGCCGACGAAGGCGGCGTCGGGGGCGGAGGGGAGGTCGGCGAGGCTCGCGAGGCAGGAAACTCCCGCGATCTCTTTCCGCTTCGGATGCACCGGCCAGATATCGCCCGAGAATCCGGCCTTTCGGAGCTGGACGATGACGTTCTCGGCCCAGCTGCCGCCGAAGAGGGCGACGGACCTGGGGCGGAGGAGGCGGTCGAGGCTGCGGGGCGGGTCGAGGTCGCGCATCTCAGGCACCGAAGGGGCGCAGGAGCGCCCGGCTGATGATGTGGCGCTGGATCTCGGAGGTGCCTTCCCAGATGCGTTCGACGCGGGCGTCGCGCCAGATGCGTTCGAGGGGAAGCTCCTCCATCAGGCCCATGCCGCCGTGGATCTGGATGGCCTCGTCGGCGACCATGGCCAGCATCTCGGTCGCCTTGAGCTTGGCCATGGCCATGTCGGCGTCCGTGGCGGTGCCCTGGTCGAACTTCCAGCCGGCCTCCAGGATCATCAGCTCGGCGGCCTTCATCTCGGTCGCCATGTCGGCGAGCTTGAAGCTGACGCCCTGGTTCTTGCCGATGGGCTGGCCGAACTGGCTGCGGGTCGCGGCCCATTCGGCGGCGTGGCCAAAGGCGCGCTCGGCCCGGCCCAGGCAGGTGGCACCGACCTGCAGCCGCGTGGCGCCGAGCCACTGGTTCGCCACCTCGAATCCCTTGTGGGGCTCGCCCAAGACCTGTTCGGCAGGGAGGCGGACGTCGTCGAACTCGATGACGGCGTTGGTGTAGCCCCGGTGCGATACGTTGCGGTAGCCGTCGCGGATCGTGAGGCCGGAGGTGTCGCGGTCCACGAAGAAGGCGGTGATGCGCTTCTTCGGGCCCCTCGGCGTGTCCTCCTCGCCCGAGGCCATGAAGGCGATCACGAAGCCCGCGATGTCGGCGTGGGAGATGAAGTGCTTGGTGCCGTTGAGGACCCAGTCCGGGCCGTCCTGTCGGGCGGCGGCCTTCATGCCGCGGAGGTCGGAGCCGGCGCCGGGCTCGGTCATGGCGAGGCAGTCCCAGGTCTCGCCGCGCACGCAGGGGGCGAGGTAGCGCTCGCGCTGCTCCTCGGTGCCGGCGCAGAGGATGTTGGAGGGGCGGGCCACGCAGGTCCAGTGCAGGGCGTAGTTCGCTTTCCCGAGCTCCTTCTCGTAGAGGAGCCAGGTCAGGGTATCGAGGCCCGCGCCGCCGAACGCCTCGGGGATGTTGGCGGCGTAGAGGCCGGCGTCGAGGGCCTTCTGCTTGACCTCCTCGATGACCTCGCGCCGGAGGATGCCGGTGCGCTCGACCTCGGCCTCGTGGGGGTAAAGCTCGTTCTCGACGAAGGCGCGGGTGGTGTCGACGATGAGGCGCTGCTCGTCGGTGAGGCCGAAATGCATGGCGTCACCTCCGCTGGCCGACGTGGCGGCCGAGGCCGTCGGGGGTGGGGAGGTTTGCATGGGCTGCCGCGACGTGGTCCAGTTTCGCGCGGACGGCGGGCGGGGGTTCGGCGCTGGCGCGGGCGTTGAGGTCCATGTGGATCAGGAGGTGCTCGGAGGTCGCGAGGAGGCGGGTGCCTTCGCGCATCTCGTGCCAGAGGTGGACCTTCTTGCCTTTGGCCTCGATCACCTGGGTCGTGACCGTGATGTCCTGGTCGCGGGCAACCTCGTCGAGGTGGCGGATGTGGGTCTCGGCGGTGAAGAGGCTGCGGCCCGCCGCGATGGCGTCGGCGTCGATGCCGACCATGCGCATGAAGCCGTCCGTGGCTAGGGCGAAGGCTTCGAGATACTTCGATTCCGTCATGTGGCCATTGTAGTCGAGCCAGTGGGCTGGGACGCGGACCCTGAAGGTGGGGAGGGGCTGGGTCCAGTCGGGCTCGGGCGCGTCGTTTGCCAGCGCCGTTTCGTGGCTCGCCAGCAGTTCGCCCGCGCCCCAGTTGGTGGCCTGCAGAGCCTTCTGGATGGCGATGAGGTTGTCGTCGCGGATGCGTTCGAGCTGGCGGATGGGGATATGGCCGGACTGCGCGTCGCTCTGCCCGGCGATGAGGTCCACAAGGGCGTCGTCGAACTCCGGCACGTCCATGAGCTTGGTCCAGGGCCAGCTCAGGCAGGGGCCGAACTGGGCCATGAAGTGGCGCATCCCGGCCTCGCCCCCGGCGACGCGGTAGGTGTCGAAGACGCCGAGCTGCGCCCAGCGCAGGCCGAAGCCGTAGCGGACGATGTCGTCGAGCTCCTGCGTGGTGCAGATGCCGTCCTTGATGAGCCAGAGCGCCTCGCGCCAGAGGGCTTCGAGGAGGCGGTCGGCGACGAAGGCCTCGATCTCCTTGGCGATGCGGACGGGCTTCATGCCGAGGGTGGGGTAGAAGGTCATCGCCTTTGCGACGGTCTCCTCGGAGGTCTGCTGGCCGCCGACGACCTCGACCACCGGCAGCAGATACACCGGGTTGAAGGGGTGGGCGACGAGGAGGCGTTCGGGGTGCCGGAGCGGGGCCTGGAGGTCGGTCGGCTTGATGCCGGAGGTGGAGGAGGCGATCAGGGCGTCCGGCTTCGCGGTGGTCTCGGCCTCGGCGTAGACGCGGTGCTTGATGTCGAGCCGCTCGGGGACGGCCTCGACGATCAGGTCGGCGTCGCGGCAGGCGTCCGCGACAGAGGCGGCCATGCGGACGGTGCCTTTGGGGCGCCGGGGGGCAGTCAGGAGCTTGGCGTAGGCGGCGTCGGCGTTGGCGAGGGCCTCGTGGAGCCGCCGTTCCGCGTCCGGGGCGGGGTCGAAGACGGCGACGTCGTGGCCGTTCTCGAGGAGGCGCGCGACCCAGCCCGCGCCGATGACGCCGCCGCCGAGGACGGCCGTGTTCCGAATGGTCATCAGGCCCACCGCTTCTGAAGCTTGAGTTTTTCCCGGACTTCGGCTGGAGAGAGGAGGCGGGCGCCGGTGCCCTCGATGGTCTGGCGGGCGCGGGCCACGAGGTCGCCGTTGGTGGCGAGCTGGCCGCGGCCCAGCCAGATGTTGTCCTCGAGCCCCACGCGGACATGGCAGCCGCCGGCGACGGCAAGGCCCACGTAGGGGAGCTGGTTGCGGCCGATGGAGAAGGCGGACACCGTCCAGTCGGACGGCACGGCCTGCCGCATGGCGAGGAAGGTCGCGAGGTCGTCGGGCGCCCCCCAGGGGATGCCCATGCAGAGCTGGATCATGATGGGGTCGTCGAGCACGCCCTGGGATTGCAGCCACTTGGCGAGAAGGATGTGGCCGGTGTCGAAGGCCTCGATCTCGGGCCGGACGCCCAGGTCGCGCATCCGGCGCGCCATGGCGAGGAGCATCGCGGGGCTGTTGACCATGATGTAGTCGCCCTCGCCGAAGTTCATCGTGCCGCAGTCGAGCGTGCAGATCTCGGGGAGGAGTCTCGCGACATGTTCGAGCCGCTCCTCGGCGCCGGCCATGTCGGTGCCCTTCTCGGCGGGGGGCAGCGGCGCGTCGGGGGAGCCGAGGGTGAGGTCGCCGCCCATGCCGGCGGTGAGGTTCAGGACCATGTCCTGGCCGGATTCGCGGATGTGCTGCACGACCTCGGCGTAGAGGTCGGGGTGGCGGGCGGCCTTGCCGGTCTGGGGGTCGCGGACGTGGATGTGGACGATCGCCGCGCCCTCGGCGTTCGCCTCCAGGCATGCGTCGGCGATCTGGCGCGGCGTGACGGGCACCTTGTCGGAGCGCCCGGTGGTGTCGCCCGCGCCGGTGACGGCGCAGGTAATGAAGACGTCCCGGCTGGGTGTGAGTGCCATGTCTGCTCCCTTGTTTGATGGCATCATGGCAACACGGGATTGAGGAATGCTTGACCCAACGCGCGGTGGTCTTAACGATTTGCGAATGACCCAGCCGTTTGCCCTGACCATTCTCGTCCTTCCCGGAAGCTCGCTCATGACCGTGGCCTCGGTGGCCGAACCGTGGCGGGCCCTGAACCGGGTGAGCCCCGGGATCCGGGCCGACTGGCGGATCGTGACGCCGGACGGCGCGCCGGCGCTCCTGTCGAACGGCCTTCCCATGCCCGCGCAGGGCGCCCTGGGCCCCGAGGCCGCGGGCGACCTGCTGATCGTCGTGGCGGGGTTCGATGCGCTCGACCATGCGTCGCGGCCGGTGCTGGCGTCGCTGCGTCGGGCCCTGCCCCGGTTCGCGGCGGTCGCGGGGATCGAGTCGGGGGCCTGGGTGCTGGGCGCGCTCGGGGCGCTGGACGGGCGGCAGGCGACGGCGCATTGGGAGGACCTCGAGGACTTTGCCGCGCGGCATCCCAACGCCGACGTGCGGGCGGACCGCTGGGTGACCTGCGGGCGGGTGATGACGGCAGGCGGCGCCTCGCCGGCCTTCGATCTCATGCTGCATCTGATCCGCACGCGCTGGGGCGAGGCGGTCGCCTTGGATGTGGCGAGCGTGTTCGTCTACGACGAGTCCCGTTCGGCCTCGGAGCCCCAGCCGCTGGTCAGCATGGGCCGCCTGGAGGCGCGGGAGCCCCGGCTGGCCGCGGCCGTGCGCGCCATGGAGCGGTCCATCGACCGGCCGCTGTCCACCCAGGCGCTGGCCCGGCGGGCGGGCGTGTCGGTCCGGCGGCTCGAGACGATGTTCCGGGCGGCGCTCGGCACCTCGCCGGGGGCGTATTACACGGGGCTGCGGCTGCTGGCGGCGCGGCGCCTGGTGGCCGATACGGCGCTGCCCCTGGGCGAGGTGGCGGTCCGGACGGGATTCGGGTCGCTCTCGGCCTTTTCGCGGGCGTTCCGGCGCGAGACGGGCATGACGGCGCGGGACGCCCGGGCCGCGGCGCGGCTGGCGCGCGCGGGCGGCCCGGCGGAGGACAGGGCCGGGGTCAGGCCAGCAGCCGCGCCAGCCCCTGGCTGATCGAGGTCCCGGCCCGAAGGCCCAGGAGCGCTTCCATCCGTTCGGTGGATCCGCGCGAATGACGGATGTCGCCGGCCCGGGCGGGCCCATGCTCGATCGGCGTGGGCGCTCCGCCGTTCAGATCGTCCAGGGTCGCCGCCAGGTCCAGCAGGCTGATCGAGCGCCCGGTGCAGACGTTCGATACGACGGCCTGCGGGGCCCGGGACAGGCGGTCCTGCGCCGCCAGAAGCGCCGCCACGACGTCGCCCACCTCGACGAAGTCGCGGGTCTGGAGTCCGTCGCCATGGATCAGGTGCGGCCGCCCGGCGCGGCGGTTGTCGAGGAAGCGCGCGACGACCCCGGCGTAGGGCGAGCGGGGGTCCTGCCCCGGCCCGTAGACGTTGAAGAGCCGCAGCGCGGCGGAGGGCAGGCCGTGGATGCCGTGGAGCGCGCGGGCGTGATGCTCGCAGGCGAGCTTGTCCACCCCGTAGGGCGAGATGGGGGCGGGGGCCATGTCCTCGGCGCAGGGGCGGTCGCCCTGGTCGCCGTAGACGGCCGCCGAGGAGGTCATGACCACCGGTCGGTTCCCGGCCTTCCGGGCCGCCTCCAGCACGGTCAGGGTGCCCGTCTGGTTGACCTGGTGCGTGGCCAGGGGGTCGCGCAGGCAGGCCTCGACCGACACGTTCGCGGCGAGGTGGAAGACGCCGCACGCACCCTCCAGGCAGTCCCGGACGAGAGAGGCGTCGAGCACGCTTCCGGTGACGAGCCGGGCCTCGGGCAGGGGGCCGGTGCGGTTGGCGGACAGGTCGTCGAGGATGACCACGTCGTCCCCGCGGGCGAGCAGGGCCTGCACGAGGTGGGCTCCGATGAAGCCCGCGCCGCCTGTCACGAGCCAATGGGTCATCGGCCTTGTCCTTCGCGCCCTTTCGACGTCGCTCCTGTTGGGGCCTGGGCCCGGCGGGGTCAAGCCCGCGCCGCGACGCCCCCGAGCCTCGGGGGACGATGGGTCACGGGGACCGTTGATCGTGCCGTGTCCCCACAATACATCCTCGGCGCTTGGCCGAACATCGGAAGACACGCCCCATGCCGCTTTGCCGACGCCCGGACGCCCCCCACCGCAGGGGCGCCGGGACCTGATGGACAGGATCCTGCCGGAGGTCCTGGGCTGGGACGAAGGTCCCGTGGCCCGCATGGTCCGCAGCCACGACTGGGCCGCCACGCCGCTGGGCCTGCCGCGGGGCTGGCCACAGCCGCTCCGCACGCTCCTGGGCGTCATGATGGGGGCCAGCCAGCCCATGTTCGTGGCCTGGGGGGCGGAGCGGACGCTCATCTACAACGAGGCCTATGCGCGGATCCTGGCGGACCGGCATCCGGCCGCCCTGGGGGGCTCCTTCCTCGAGGTGTGGCACGAGATCCGGCACGACCTCGCGCCCATCGTCGATCGGGTCTTCCGGGGCGAGCCCGTGCAGATGGACGACATCACGCTCCACATGGAGCGCTGGGGGTGTCCGGAGGAGGCGCACTTCGCCTTTTCCTACACGCCGGTGCGGGACGAGGAGGGCGCGGTCGCCGGCTTCTTCTGCGCCTGCCAGGAGATCACCGGACAGGTCATGGCCGAGCGGCGGATCCGGGACAGCGAGGCGCAGGCCCGGGCGGACGCGGAGCGCGTGCGGCTGGCGCTGGAGGCCGGGGCCATCGTGGGCACCTGGTCCTGGGACGTGGCGGCCGACGTGTTCCGGGCCGACGAACGGTTCGCGCGGTCCTTCGGGCTCGACCCCGAGGCGTGCCGGCGCGGGTTGGGCATCGCGGAGGTGGTGCAGGGCGTGCATCCCGAGGACCTGCCGGGCCTGGATGCCGCGATGGACGCGGCGCTGGCGCGCGGCGGACCCTACCGCCACCAGTACCGGGTGCGCCAGCAGGACGGGACGTTCCGCTGGATCGAGGCCAACGGCCGCGTCGACCTGGGGCCGGACGGACGCCCCTTGCGGTTCCCGGGCGTCCTCCTGGACGTCGAGGAGCGGCGGGCCGTCGAGGCCGAGCGCGACAGGGCCCGGCGGCTCCTGGAGGTCTTCGCCGAGGCGGTGCCCGGGGTGGTCTATGCCAAGGACCTCAATGGGCGGATGCTGGTGGCCAACCGCGGCACCACCGAGCTCATCGGCAAGCCGCCCCAGGACTACCTGGGCCGGACGGATGCCGAATTCCTGGAGGACAAGGCCCAGGCCCAGGCCGTGATGGCCAACGACCGGCGCATCATGGAAAGCGGCCAGGCCGAGCAGATCGAGGAGGAGGTCCAGCGGCCCGACGGCACGCCCGCCTGGTGGCTGTCCACCAAGGCCCCGCTCCGGGACGCCGGCGGCGAGGTCGTGGGCCTGATCGGGTCCTCCGTCGACATCACCGCCCGCAAGGAGGCCGAGATCGCCTTGGGCGAAAGCGAGGAGCGGTTCCGCAACATGGCCGACCACGCGCCGGTCATGATGTGGGTGACCGATCCCCACGGCTTCTGCACCTACCTGAACCGCGCCTGGTACGACTTCACCGGCCAGACCGAGGCCGAGGCGCTGGGCCTGGGCTGGCTGGAGGCGACCCACCCGGACGACAAGGCCGAGGCGGAGCGCGTCTTTCTCGAGGCCAACGCCACGCGCTCGACCTTCCGGATCGAGTACCGGCTGCGCCGGGCGGACGGAGCCGGGCGCTGGGCGATCGACGCCGCCGCCCCGCGCTTTGGTCCGGGCGGGGAGTTCCTGGGCTACATCGGATCGGTCATCGACATCACCGAGCGCAAGGAGGCCGAGGCCGCCCTGCAGGAGGTGAACGCGATCCTGGAGCGGCGCGTGGCCGAGGCCATCGCCGAGCGCGAGCAGGCCGAGGAGGCCCTGCGCCAGTCGCAGAAGATGGAGGCGGTGGGCCAGCTGACCGGCGGGATCGCGCACGACTTCAACAACATGCTGGCGGCGGTGGTGGGATCGCTCGACCTCCTGGGCCGCCGGATCGGAGCGGATGACGCGCGGTCCCGCCGCTACGTGGACGCGGCGATGGAGGGCGCGCGCCGGGCGGCGACCCTCACGCAGCGGCTCCTGGCCTTCTCGCGCCAGCAGCCGCTGCGGCCCGAGACGCTGGACGCGAACCGTCTCGTGCAGGGGATGTCGGACCTCCTGCGCGGGTCGCTGGGCGCGGGCGTCCGGCTGGAGACCGTGCTGGCCGGAGGGCTCTGGACCGCCAACGCCGATCCCAACCAGCTCGAGAACGTCATCCTGAACCTGGCCGTGAACGCGCGCGACGCGATGCCCGACGGGGGGCGGCTCACCATCGAGACGGCGAACGCCCATCTCGATTCGCATTACGTGGCGGCGCATCTGGGCATCCCGTCCGGGCAGTACGTCCTGATCGCCGTGAGCGACACGGGCACGGGGATGCCGCCCGAGGTGATCGCCCGCGCCTTCGATCCGTTCTTCACCACCAAGCCGGTCGGTCAGGGCACCGGGCTGGGGCTGAGCCAGGTCTACGGGTTCGTCCGGCAGTCCGGGGGCCATGTGAAGATCTATTCCGAGGTCGGGCAGGGCACCTGCGTCAAGATCTACCTGCCCCGCATGACGAGCGCCGAGGCCCCGGACAATGCGGCCGAGGCTCCGGTCGAGCTGCCCCGCGGCGAGGCCGAGGAAACGGTGCTGGTCGTCGAGGACGAGCCCATGGTGCGCCAGTTCACCGTGGATGCCCTGGCCGAGCTGGGCTACCGCGTCCTGGAGGCGGACGGCGCCGCCGTCGCCCTGCGGCTCCTGGACGCGCATCCCGAGGTGACGCTGCTGTTCACCGACATCGTCATGCCCGACACCAACGGCCGCAAGCTGGCCGACGAGGCGCTGCGGCGGCGGCCGGGGCTGAAGGTCCTGTTCACCACGGGCTACACGCGCAACGCCGTGGTCCATAACGGCGTGCTGGACCCCGGCGTGCATCTCCTGGGCAAGCCCTTCACGCTCGAGGAGCTGGCGGCCAAGATGCGCGAGGTCCTGGACGGCCTGGCGCTCTGACGCCGGGCCCGAGCCGAAGCGGGCCGTTGGACTTCGCACGGCCCACGCCTACGATTCCCCCCAGAGCACGATGGTCCGGCCGGCGTCCTGCGACCGGACCCGACATAACATGCCAACGGGAGAGAATCGGATGACGCGAGGGATGATCCGGGTCCTTGGGGCCTGCTCGGGGACGGCGCTCCTGGCGGGGGCCCTGTCCGCCCAGGAGGCCAGGACGATCCAGGTGGCCACCCATTACACCCAGGAGCAGGCGGCCCCGCTGCTCGCGTGCTTCGAGGCCTACGAGGCCGAGCATCCGGGCATCACCATCGAGCACCAGCAGACCGCCTATGGCGACTTCCTCCAGACGATCCTGACCAGCCGCGTGGGCGGGACCGCGCCCGACATCTACAATGTGTATTCCGTCTGGGTTCCGCAGCTGGCCAGCGCGGGCGTCCTGGAGCCGCCGCCCGCCGGGGTCGCGGACTTCATCACCCAGAACTATTCGCCGGCCACCGTGGGCGCGGCCACCATCGGCGGCCAGCTCTGGGGCATCCCGACCGAGCTGTCGATCTACGCCCTGGTCTACAACAGGAAGCTCCTGGAGCAGGCGGGCTACGGCGAACCCCCCAGGACCTGGGCCGAGCTGCGCGAGATCGCCCAGAAGATCACCACCACCAACGACCAGGGGAACATCGACGTGGGCGGCTACGCCTACGGGACTTCGGTGGCCGAGGGCGTGCATCCCTTCTACGCCCAGATGTTCGCCGAGGGCGTCGCCCCCTTTGCCGAGGACGGGCGATCCACCAACCTCACCTCGCCCGAGGCGGTGAAGGTCCTGAGCGAGCAGGCGGCGCTGTTCGCGGACGGCATCACCTCGAACGCGATCACGGTGGATAACTTCGCCTCGGGCGCCGTGGCTATGCAGATCTCGGCCAACTGGAACAAGTTCGGCTGGCAGGAGGCCTTCGGGGACCAGTTCGCCGACACCGTGGGCGTGGCCCCGATTCCCCATGACGGGGGCGAGGGCGGCACGATGCTGTATTCCTTCCTGTGGGCGGTCGACGCCACCTCGGACGCGAAGGAGGAGTCCTGGGACCTGCTGAGCTACCTGAACACCCCGCGCGCGGACGGGCTGTCCTGCACCGGCGAGATGCTCGCGGGGATGGGCGCCTTCAGCGGCAACACCGCCGACCTCGAGCGGATGACGGCGGGCGGAGACGCCTTCGACAAGGCCTATGTGGAGGAGGTGACCTCGGGCCGGGCGGTGACGCAGCCCAACATCTGGCAGGCGGCCGAAGCCGACCGCATCCTGCGCGGCTACATCGACCAGGCCTGGGCGGGCTCCCTGTCCGCCGAGGAGGCGCTGGCCTCCGCCGACGCGGAGATCCAGGCCATCCTCGACGAGCAGCCCTGACCCGGCGCGGACGGCTTCGGCGGAGGCGGCCATGCGAGCGTTCCTGTCCTCGAAGAAGGCCGCGCCCTGGCTCTTCCTGAGCCCGGTCATCCTGTTCGCGCTGGTCTTCTTCGTCCTGCCCGTGGTCTTCGCGGCCTATGTCAGCCTGACCACCTGGGATTCGCTGACGCCGCCCCGCTGGGTGGGCCTGCGCAACTACGAGTACCTCCTGACCCGCGACCCGGTCTTCCTCCGGACGCTTTGGCAGACGCTCTACTTCGCGATCGGCACGCTGGCGATCGGCGTGCCCCTGGCGCTGGTCCTGGCCTACGCCTTCAGCCGGTCGCGGCACCAGGGGCTGTGGCGGGTGCTCTACACGGTGCCCATGGTCACGAACATCGTGGCGATCGGCTTCATCTTCTGGTTCGTGTTCCGGCAGACGGACGGGCTGCTCAACCGGGTCCTGGGGCTGTTCGGACTGCCGGGGCCGGGATGGCTGACCGACCCCGGCCTGGCCATGACCTCGGCCATCCTGGTCTTCGTGTGGATGGAGCTGGGGCGGAACATGCTCCTGTTCGCGGCCGGGCTGGGGAGCATCGACGAAAGCTACTACGAGGCCGCGAAGCTGGACGGGGCGGGGCACTGGCAGCTCTTCCGCTTCGTCACCCTGCCGCTGCTGCGGCCGACGCTCCTGTTCGTCGTCATCACCGGCTTCATCTCGGGCATGAGCTACTTCACCCTGATGCTGGTGCTGTTCCCGGGCACGCAGGGCGGTCCCAGCCGGGCGGCCCTGACCACGGGGCAGTACATGTACCAGATGGCCTTCGAGGACCTGAGGATGGGGCGCGCCTCGGCGGTGTCCTACATCCTCTTCGCCCTGGTGTCGGTGGTGACCCTGATCCAGCTCCGCGTGATGCGGCGCGGCGGCGTGGACGCGCACTGAGATGGCGGACACCTCGCTTCCCGCCGCAGCGCCCGCGGTCGCCGCCCTGGCCGAGGCCGCCGCCGGCCCCCCTGTCCGGCCGGGCGGGCGCGGACGGCGGATCGCCTGGGCGGTGCTGACCTACACGCTCCTGACGCTGGGGGCGCTGGTCATGGTGCTGCCCTTCCTGGACATGCTGCTGGGGGCGCTGCGCACCCCGGCCGAGCGGCTGGCCCGGCCGCCGGTCTACTGGCCGCGTGACCCGCAATGGGGCAACTTCGTGCGCGTCTTCGACGAGCTGCCGCTCCTTCGGTGGCTGGCCAACAGCCTGGGGGTGACGGCCGCCATCACCGTCCTGCAGATCCTCACCTCGGCGATGGGCGGCTATGCGCTGGCCAAGTTCCACTTCCGCGGGCGGCTGGGGATGTTCCGCTTCGCCGTCGGGGCGCAGATGTTCCCCTTCTTCATCTTCCTGATCCCATGGTTTTTCATCCTGCGCTACTTCCCGCTGGTGGGGGGGAACAACCTCCTTGGGGTGGGCGGGATGGGGCTCCTGGGCTCCTATGCCGCGCTGGTCCTGCCCTTTGCCGTGTCGTGGTACGGCATCTTCCTCATGCGGCAGTTCTTCCTGGCGATCCCCGACGAGCTCCTGGACGCCGCGCGCATGGACGGGGCGGGGGAGTTCTACATCTTCTTCCGCATCGCGCTGCCGCTGGTGGGGTCCGGCCTCGCCACGCTGGCCATCTTCGTTTTCCTGTATCACTGGAACGAGGTGCTTTGGACCATGACGGTCACGCGCACCGCCCCGGACCTCCAGACCCTGCCGGTGGGCATCTACCTCCTGCGGGGCGCCTTCGAGCAGGAGGCCACAAAATCGCTCCAACAAGCGGCGATCTGCGTCTCAGTTTTGCCTGTGTTGATTGTTTTCCTCGCCCTGCAGCGTTACTACGTCGCTAGCGTGACCTCGGGAAGCGTCAAGGGCTGATCATGATAAACTTCTCTCTGCCTCCCCTCCCCGAGGAGGAGGTGGATGCACGCCTGGCCGACATGGATCGGCTGGGCTCCCGCGATTACGCGGAGATCGGCGTCCCCATGTTCCTGGTGGCCGAGGACCTGACCGGCCATGCGCCCCGCCGCATCGCCCATGACGGCACGGGGCGGATCCTCGCCCTGCTGCTGGCCGAGGGGGTCGAGGCGCTGCGGACCCGCCGGCCGGATCTCGATGCCGACGACATCGCCCGCCTGATCGAGGCCCTGGCCGACCGGCATTTCCTGTCGCTGGCCACGCCCGCCTTTTCCCGCGCGACGGACCTTCACCCCGCCGCCGAGGCCGGCTGATGGGCGAGCTGCTGCTGCCCGGCACCTTCGACGACACGCTGAACGCGCTGGTGCGCGGGCTGTCGGCGGGGCGGATGCTGCGCGTGGTGAACTTCCACGCCACCCCCAGCTACCGGCGCGAGGAGTATCGCCGCCAGTTCGCGACCTATGCGAAGCTGTTCGCGCCCATCACCTTCGAGAACTTCGATTCCGCCTTCGATGGCACCTGGACCGATCCGCGCCCGGGCCTCATGCCCGTGCTCTTCGAGGGATTCCGCGACAACGTCGACGTGATGCTCCCCATCCTGGAGGAGTTCGGGTTCAAGGGCTGGTTCTTCGTGCCCTCGGCCTTTCCGGCGGTCGTGCCCGACATCCAGCGCAGCTACGCCAAGGCCCACAAGCTGCACCTGCCCCGCAAGGACGAATACCCCGGCGAGCGTGTGGTGATGACCTGGGACGAGGCGCGGGACCTGGCGAACCGGGGCCACGGCTTCGCCTGCCATTCGCGCAGCCATTTCGAGCTCACGCCCGAGACGCCGGACCATGTCCTGTGGGACGAGATCCACACCGCCGCCAACGAGATGCGGGCGGGCCTGGGCTGGCCGGTGGAGATCTTCTGCTGGCTGCACGGGGCCGAGGCGGGGATCAACCCCCGCGCCGACGCCATGCTGCGCGAGGCCGGGTTCCGCTACCTGTTCTCCAACTTCAAGGTCCAGAGGCTCGCGTGATGGACGCGGGGGCCCTGGTCCGCGCCTTCGCGACCGGGGCGCCGGTCCATGCGGTGAACTTCCACAACACGCCCCGGCATCGGGCGGCCGAGTACGACCGGGAGCTGGCCGCCCTGGCCGAGCGGTTCGTCGCCGCGACCGAGGACGACCTGGCCACCTATCTCGCGACCGGGGATTGGCCCCGCCGACGCCCCGGCGTGGTGATCGCGCTCTACAACGGCTACCGGAACAACTTCGACGTGGTCCGGCCCCTGCTGGAGAAGCACGGCCTGCATGGCTGGTTCTTCGTGGCCAGCGGCTATGTCGACTGCCCGCCCGACGAGCAGCTGGCCTTCGGCGCGGCGCATGCGCTCAGGACCGTGAAGGACGAATACCCCGACGGACGCTATGCGCTCGGCTGGGACGAGATCCGGACGCTGGAGCGCGCAGGGCACGTGATCGCGAGCCATACGCGCAGCCACACCCGCGTCGCTCTGGACGACGCCGCCGCCCTCGAGGCCGAGATCGTGGGATCCCAGGCGGACTTCGTGCGCGAGCTGGGGCACCCGGTCCGTGCCTTCGCCTGGCTGTCCGGCGGGGCCTATGGCGAGAACCCTCTCGCGGATGCCGCCGTGGACCGCGCCGGCTACGAGTTCCTGTTCTCGAACTTCCGCATCCAGAGGCTGCCGGGCGCGCCCGACCTCAGGCCTGGGGCCTGAGCGCGGCCACCACCAGCACCTCGCCCTCGCCGGTCACGTGGGCGTTCTCGCCGGGCGGAAGGGCGAGCGTGTGGCCGGGCGGAAGCTCCTGCGTCCCGGCTCCGTGCGTCAGCGTGGCGGGGCCAGTCACGTGCACGAGCCGCTCGACCTCGCTGCCCAGGCCCGCCGAGGCGTCGGTCTCCCCCGCCAGGGACAGGAGCCGGAGGCGGAGCCGCTCGACCGGCTCCTCGATGGCGAGAAGGCCCTCGACGGGCCGGTAGGCGCGGGGGGCCGATCCGCCATGGGGCCGCGCGCGCGCGTAGGCGACGGTGGCCGGCACCAGCGGCACGAGCTCGTAATGGTGGCGCGGCGGCAGGTAGACGGCCCAGTCCCCGTCGGCGTCGAGCTGGAACGCGACCTCCTCGGGGCCGCCGGTGACCGCGATGGACACCGCGCCGGCCAGCAGGACCACGAGAACCTCGTCCTCCTCGGCCTCGCCCCGGACGGTGGTGCCGTCGGCGAAGTCGTAGATCCGGAGGCTCAGCAGGTCCGAGAACCCGGTGGCGGCGCGGTCGATGTCCACCGGGCGCGGAGTCGGGCCGACTCCGGGGAGGTCGACGGTCCGGTCGAAGTCGGGCTCGATGACCTTCATGGGCGTTCCTTTCAGGCGAACTGCGGCAGATGCGGGGCGTGGGCGGCCAGGAGGTCGTCGCGAAGCGCGCGGGCCGCCGCGGGGTCGGTGACGCCGCCATCGGCGAGCATCGCCTCCAGCATCGCCTCGCGGTCGCCCGCCACGGCGGCCTCCACGGTCAGCTCCACGGCGTGGATCTTGGCCCGGAGCTTTTCGACCAGGGGCTCGGACAGGTCGTCGGCCAGAAGCGGCACGAACCCGGCCCCGGTCGCGGCGGCGTTGCATTCGATGACGGCGTCGCGGGGCAGCCAGGGGGCCTGGCCCCGGTTCGGGATGTTCACGCTGAACACGCCCCGCCTGTCGTCCATCAGCGAATGCATGATCTGGAGGAGCTGCTCGCTTTCGCCGGGCAGGTTGTCCCAGCGGTCCTGCGGCAGCGGGTCGGGCGAACGGGCCAGGGCCAGCATGTCGGCATACCACTGGTCGCCCAGCTGGATCCGCTTGTCGATCGGGAAGGCCTCGCGGCCCAACCGGCGGCCATGGTAGGCTCCGCCGGGGAAAAGCTCGGGGAAGAACTCGACCGCGTGGCGGTCCATGGCGCAGGGAAAGACGCCGTGGGCTTCGAAGACCCCCCAGGAGAAGGGGTCGTCGGCGTAGCGCGGCGTCCGGCCCTCGGGCACGATGTTGGGCCATTCGTCCTTGCCCGCGATCTCGGCCTCGAGCGTGCGCTTCTGCTCCGAAAGCCGCTGCCGGAGGAGCGGCGCCGCGTCCTGGCCGCGGAGGAAGAGGCGCGTCAGGAAGGTGAGGTGGTTAAGGCCCACGCCGAGCGAGGTGACCGAGCCCGGCTCCGTCCCTAGGAAGCGGGCGATCTGGTGCTCCACATGCGTCACGCCGTGGCAGAGGCCCACCACCGGGACGCGCGTCTCGCGGCGGATGGCCCGGCAGATCGCCGTCATCGGGTTGGAGTAGTTGAAGAAGTGGGCCCGCGGGCAGAGCCGGTCAACGTCCCGCGCGATGTCCAGCATGGGCGGGATCATCCGCATCGCGCGGGAGATGCCGCCGGGCAGCATGGTGTCGCCCACCGGCTGCCAGATGCCGTGCCGGCGCGGGATTTCGATGTCCTGCTGCCAGCCGGGACGGCCGCCGACGGCGATGGTGGTCACGACGAAATGGGCGCCGGGCAGCACCTCGCGCCGGTCGGTCGTGGAGATCACCGGGATGCGCGCGCCCTTGGCGGCGAGCATCTTGGCCACGAGCCGGTCGACGGCCTCCAGGGTCACCGGATCGATGTCGACGAGGGCGATGTCCCAGGCGTCCTCCTCTTCGGCGAGGATGATGTCGGCGACGAGGCGCTGGGTGAAGACCGTGCTTCCCGCGCCGATCAGGACCACCTTCTTGCGTTCCGGCATGGCTTCCTCCGCAGGGGGGCCCTTGTCCGCATCGGACGGGGCCGGGTCGATCCGGTCACAGGGGGCGGAATGCCCCCGGGTTGATGGCGTCGGGCGGCAGGCGTCCCTCGAGCGCCGCCAGGGCGTTGTTCACCGCCCGCACGGCGGCGTTCACCTTGGCCGAGGCCGCGAGCCCTGCCTGGTGCGGCGTCAGGATCACGTTGTCGAGCTCGAAGAGCGGGCTGTCGTACAGGGGCTCGTGCTCGAAGACGTCCAGGGCCGCGCCGGCGATGCGGCGGTCGCGCAGGGCCTCGATCAGGGCGGGCTCGTCGATCAGCTCGCCCCGGGCGATGTTGACCAGATAGGCCGAGGACTTCATCAGCGCGATCTCCCGCGGGCCGATCATGCGGCGGGTGCCGTCGTTCAACGAGGCGTAAAGGCTGACCACGTCGGATTCGCGCAGCAGCGTGTCGAGGTCCACATGGGTCAGGCCAACCTGCGCGGCGAACTCCGGGTCCGGCGTGCGGGTGTGGCCCAGGAGGCGCATCCCGAAGGCCGCCGCGCGCCGGGCCGCCGCCCGCCCGATCGGGCCCAGCCCCACGATGCCCAGCGTGGCCCCGTAAAGGTCGAGGCTGGTCTGCGTGCGGCTGGCCCAGAGCCCCTGCCGGATGGCGATGTCGCCCGTCCGGATCTGGCGCGTGGCGGCAAGGATGAGCCCCAGCGAGAACTCGGCGCATTGCTCCGCGTTCACGCCCTTGACGTTGGTGACGACGATGCCGCGCCGCGTGGCCGCCTCCAGGTCCACGTTGTCGCTGCCCGAGGTGTGCAGCGCGATGATGCGTGCCCGGGGCGTCAGGTCCAGCGCCGCCCCGTCGAGGCCCATGAGCCGCCCCGTCACGATGGCGTCCGCGCGTGCGATGTCGGCCAGCCCGGCCGCCGCGATCTCCTGGAAGGGAACCAGCCCGTCCACATAGGTCACGTGATGGCCCGACCGGTCCAGCGCGGCGACCGCCGCCGGCAGGTCGCGCAGGGAATCCGAGACGACGACGATGTTGCGGGGCGGGCGCACGGATCAGGCCGCTCCGATCCGCTGGCCCTCGGGGGTGAACCAATGGGCCTGGCCGGGATCGGGCAGGAGCCGCACGAGGTCGCCGGGCCGGGCCTGCACCCGCTCCCGGGCCAGGACGGTCACCGGCCGGTCGCCCATCTGCGCCACCAGCATCGTCTCGGACCCGGTGGGCTCGATCACCCGCAGGCGCGCGGGCAGGCCCTCGGGGGCGTCCGGCGGCAGCAGCCTCAGGTGCTCGGGCCGCACGCCAAGGGTCAGGCGGCCCTGGCCCGGACGGGGGGCGAAGCCGAGGGGCGTTCCGTCCGAAAGCGCCAGCCCGTCCGGCCCCGGCACGCAATCGAGGAGGTTCATGGCCGGCGAGCCGATGAACCCGGCGACGAAGGTGTTCGCGGGCCGGTCGTAGAGGTCGAGCGGACGGCCCTGCTGCTCCAGGCGGCCGTCGCGCAGGACGATGATCCGGTCGGCCATGGTCATGGCCTCGATCTGGTCGTGCGTGACGTAGATCGACGTGACGCCGAGCCTTTGGTGCAGCTCGCGCAGCTCGCTCCGCATCTGGACGCGCAGCTTGGCGTCGAGGTTGGACAGCGGCTCGTCGAACAGGAACAGGCGGGGGTTGCGGACGATGGCCCGGCCCATGGCGACCCGCTGCCTTTGCCCGCCCGAGAGCTGCCGGGGATAGCGGTCCAGAAGGTGCGCCACCTCGAGCGAGGCCGCCGCCTGTGCGACCCGCTCCGCGATGGTCCGCTTGTCGGCGCCGCGCAGGCGCAGCGAGAACCCCATGTTCTCGGCCACGGTCATATGGGGGTAGAGCGCGTAGTTCTGGAACACCATGGCGATGTCCCGGTCCTTGCTGGCGACGTCGTTGACCACCGTGCCGTCGATGGCGACGGTGCCCGAGGTGATCTCCTCCAGCCCCGCGATCATCCGCAGGAGGGTGGATTTCCCGCAGCCCGAAGGGCCGACGAGAACCACGAACTCTCCGTCCGCGATCTCGGCGGAGATGCCCTTGACCACGTCATGGTCGCCAAAGGACTTGCGGACGTCCGAAAGAGTGACCCTGGCCATGCTCGTCCCCCGTTTCCAGTCGGAAAGATACGCCCGGCAGGGCGTGTGGCAACAGCGCGCCGCCACACCGGACATGGCCCGGGCCGAGGGCCGTCAGGCCGGCAGCCGGGCGATGCGCGCGCGGACCCGGGCCAGGAACCGGTCCCGCTGGGCCGTGGTCGAGCTGTCCATGTCATGGAGGGCCAGCCAGAAGGTCCGGGTCCGAAGCCCCGTGCAGCCCAGCAGGCCCCGCAGCAGGATCTTGCGTCCGGGCGCCCCCATCACCAGCGACCAGAGCCACCGCGAGGAGCCCAGCGTCGTGACCACCCCCATCACCCGGATCCGGGTCAGCGCGGGCTCGAGCCCCTTGGGGCCCAGCTGGAACGCGACGCCCGTCCGCCACACCCGGTCGAGCCATCCCTTGAGGATCGCGGGCTGGCCGTACCACCAGGTCGGGTAGACGAAGACGATCCCCTCGGCCCAGCGCAGATGCCGGATGTGCCGCAGGAGCACGGGGTCCCTGGGCGGCGCGCCTTCGTTGTAGCCCCGCCGCTCCTCGGCGCCCATGACCGGGTCGAAGCCTTCGGCGCACAGATCCAGGGCGCGGACCTCGTGGCCCGCCGCCTCCGCCGCCTCGACGACCGTTCGGAACAGGGCCGTCCCGAAGCTTTCCGGGACGGGATGGGCATGGACCACGAGAAGGCGCATGTCAGAACCGGCGCGGCGCGTCGGGCTTGTTCCTCACCACGCCCTCGATCGCGTCCATGACATCGGGGGTGAGCGTCCCGACCGCGTCCATGGCGGCAAGGTTGTCCTGCAGCTGCGACAGCCGCGACGCCCCCAGGATCACCGTGGACACGCGCGGGTTCCGGAGGCACCAGGCCAGCGCAAGATGCGTGAGGCTGATGCCGGCGCCGTCCGCGATCCCCTGCAGGTCCCGGATCTGGCGCAGGCGGTCCTGCCCCTTCTCGCCCTCGAACTGCTCGCGCAGCCATTCGTAGCCCGGGAGCGCGGCGCGGCTGTCCTGGGGGATGCCGTCGTTGTACTTGCCGGTCAGCAGGCCCGAGGCCAGCGGCGACCAGATGGTCGTGCCGAGGCCGTAGGTGTCGTAGAGCGGCAGGTAGTCGCCCTCGACCTTCTGGCGCTCGAAGAGGTTGTACTGCGGCTGCTCCATGGTGGGCGGGGTCATGCGCCATTCGCGGGCGACCTGATGCGCCTCGGTGATCTGCTGGGCGGACCATTCGGAGGTGCCCCAGTAGAGCACCTTGCCCTGCCGGACGAGGTTGTCCATCGCCCGCACCGTTTCCTCGATGGGGGTGTCCACGTCGGGGCGGTGGCAGAAGTAGAGATCGAGATGATCGACCTGGAGGCGCCGCAGGGCGGCGTGGCAGGCCTCGGTCACGTGCTTGGCCGAGAGGCCGCGCTGCGTGGGCTTGCTTCCGCCCCAGAACACCTTGGACGACACGATCCAGGTCTCGCGCGGCCAGCCGAGCTCCTTGAGGGCTTGGCCCATCACGACCTCGGACTGGCCCTGCTCGTAGCCTTCGGCGTTGTCGAAGAAGTTGACGCCGGCGTCGTAGGCTTCGGTCAGCAGCTCCTTGGCCAGCCGGGTGTCCACCTGCTTGGCGAAGGTCACCCAGGAGCCGAAGGACAGGGCGCTGACCTGCAGCCCCGATTTCCCGAGGCGACGATATTCCATGGCATCTCTCCCGTGGCGATGTGCCGGCGTGACCCTAAGCCGGGGCTCGCGACGCGGAAAGGCCCTTGCGCGGTGCGGGCGCGCGGCTATGTTCCGCCCCACCTCGGGGTGCCCGGCAACGGGCTGAGATGCGATCTCCGCGAACCCGTCGAACCTGAACCGGCTAATACCGGCGGAGGGAAGGTGGCTCATCGGGAGCCTCGTTCGTCCGCCATCAGAAGGACGAACCCATGAACCCGACTCGTGCCGCCATCTTCGCCCTCGCCGCCGCCCCGGCGCTCGCGCAGGCGCAGGACGCCCCCGTGCTGACGGTCCTGACCTACGACAGCTTCACCAGTGAATGGGGCCCGGGCCCGGCGGTCGAGAAGGCCTTCGAGGCCGAATGCGGCTGCGACATCCGGTTCGTGACCGCCGGGGATGGGGCGGCCCTCCTGGCCCGGCTCCAGCTCGAGGGGGCGACGTCGGAGGCCGATGTGGTGCTGGGCCTCGATTCGAACCTCGTGGCCGCGGCCCGCGCGACGGGGCTCTTTGCGGCGCACGGGACCGGCGCGGCGCTGGACCTGCCGGTCGAATGGGCGGACGACACCTTCGTGCCCTTCGACTGGGGCTGGTTCGCCATGGTCGGAAAGGCGGGCGGACCCGCTCCGAAAAGCTTCCGGGAGCTCACGGAGAGCGATGCCACGCTGGTGATCGAGGACCCGCGCTCGTCCACGCCGGGCCTGGGCCTCGTGCTTTGGCTCGACGCCGCCTATGGCGAGGAGGCCCCGGCCATCTGGGACGCGCTCAGGGACAACATCGTCACCGTCACCCCCGGCTGGTCCGAGGCCTACAACCTCTTCCTTGAAGGGGAGGCCGACCTCGTCCTCAGCTACACCACCTCGCCCGCCTATCACCTGATCGCCGAGGAGGACGCCGGCTATGTGGCTCTGCCCTTCGAGGAAGGTCACTACCTCCAGGTCGAGGTCGCGGCCAAGGTCGCCTCGACCGACCAGCCCGAGCTGGCCGACCGCTTTCTCGACTTCATGCTGGGCGAAGGGTTCCAGGGCGTGATCCCCACGACCAACTGGATGTATCCGGCGGTGACGCCCGCCGCCGGCCTGCCCGACGGCTTCGAGAGCATGCGCCCGGCCACGACGCTGTTCTTCCCGCCCGAGGAGGCCGAGGCCCGGCGGGGGCCGGCGGTCGAGGCCTGGCGCACCGCCCTGTCGCAGTAGCGCCATGGCCGTCGGATCCGGGCCGCCCCGGTTGCCCGGAGCGCTGGTCGCGCTCCTGATGGCGGGGCTGTGCCTGGGGACGCTGATCCCCCTTCTCCTCCGGACGGGGGAGGGGGGCCTTGTCGGAGCGGACTGGGCGGCGCTGCGGTTCACCCTGGTCCAGGCGGCCCTGTCGGCGGGGCTGTCGGTGGGGCTCGGCGTGCCGGTGGCGCGGGCCCTGGCCCGGCGGCGGTTCCCGGGCCGATCGGCGCTGGTGACGCTGCTGGGCGCGCCCTTCGTGCTGCCGGTCATCGTGGCGGTGCTGGGCCTCCTGGCGCTCTTCGGCCGGAGCGGGCTCGTCAACGAGGCGCTCGGCCTGATCGGAGGACCCAGGATGTCAGTCTATGGGCTTCACGGCGTCGTGCTGGCCCATGTGTTCCTGAACCTGCCTCTTGCGACCCGGCTGATCCTTCAGGGCTGGCTCGACATCCCGGCCGAACGGTTCCGACTGGCCGCGACGCTCGGGGCGCCGATCTGGCCGCTGCTGGAATGGCCCATGCTGCGGCGGATCCTGCCGGGCGCCTTCGCGGCGATCTTCGCGCTTTGCCTGACGAGCTTTTCGGTCGCGCTGATCCTGGGCGGCGGCCCCCGTGCCACGACGGTCGAGCTGGCGATCTACCAGGCCATCCGGTTCGAGGCCGACTTCGCCGGCGCCGCGCAGCTGGCGCTCCTGCAATATGCCATCTGCGGGGTGGCCGCGGGTTTCGCGCTCTGGCTTTCGCCGCCCGCGCTGGGCGGAGGGGGGCTGGGCCGTTCGGTCGAGCGGTGGGACGCCGCCGGAGCCGGCGCGCGTGTCATGGACGCGGCCTGGATCGGGGGCGCCGCCCTGTTCCTGCTTCTTCCGCTGGGGCTCGCGGTGCTGCGCGGGGTCGGCGGGCTGTCCGACCTGCCGGTGGAGACCATGGGGGCGGCGCTGCGGTCGGTGATGGTGGCGGTTTCGGCCAGCGTCCTGACGGTCGGGGCCGCGCTGGCGCTGGCGCTGCGGGCCGGCACGCTCGCCCAACTGGCGGGGGCGCTCCCGCTGGCCGCGTCGAGCCTCGTGCTCGGGACCGGGCTGCTGCTCGTGCTGCGCTCCGTCGTCGGGCTGTCCGCCGTGGCCTTGCCGGTGACGGCCCTGGTGGACGCCGTGGCCTCCCTGCCATTCGCGCTCCGCGCGCTTGCGCCCGCGGTGGCGGAGATCGAGGCGCGGCACGGGCGCCTGGCCGATTCGCTGGGGCTGGTCGGCGCCCGACGGCTCCGGGTCGTCATCCTGCCTCTGGCTCGCCCGGCCCTCGGCTTTGCCGGAGGACTTGCCGCGGCGCTCTCGATGGGAAATCTGGGCGTCATCGCCCTGTTCGCGGGGCCGGGACAGGAGACCCTTCCGCTTCTCATGGCGCAGCTGATGGGGGCGTACCGGATGGAGGCCGCAGCGGCGACGGGACTGCTGATCCTGGCGCTGGCGCTGCTCCTGTTCTGGATCTTCGATCGGGGAGGGCGGATCGATGCTTCGTCTTGAACAGCTCGAACTGGGGCAGGGCAGCTTTCGGCTCGTCGCCGACCTTGAGGTGCCCCGGGGCGCATCGGTGGCCCTGATGGGGCCGTCGGGCGGCGGGAAGTCCACCCTCCTGGCGGGCATCGCCGGCTTCCTTGCGCCCCGGAGCGGACGCGTGACCTGGGACGGGGTCGACCTCGGCCCCCTGCCGCCGCTGGCCCGCCCGATCAGCGTCCTGTTCCAGGACAACAACCTCTTTCCGCACCTGACCGCGCTGCAGAACGTGGCGCTGGGGCTCCGGCCGTCGTTGAGGCCCAGCCCGGAGGACCGGCAGCGGGCCGGTTCCGCTCTGGTCCGGGTGGGGCTGGCGGGACTCGAGGCGCGCCGCCCGGCCGAACTGTCCGGCGGGCAGCAGGCCCGGGCGGCGCTGGCGCGGGTTCTGGTGCAGGACCGGCCCCTGGTGCTGATGGACGAACCCTTCGGGGCGCTGGGCCCCGCGCTGCGGGCCGAGATGCTGGCGCTGACCCGCGAGGTGCTGGACGGGCGCGGCGCGACGCTGCTCATGGTCACCCACGACCCGGCGGACGCGCGGCGGCTGGCCGGCGCGATCTGTCTGGTCGCCGACGGGCGGGCCCATCCTCCACAGCCCGCGGAAGAATTGCTGGCCGATCCGCCTCCGGCCCTCAGGGCTTACCTCGGCCTGACCCAGGCCACCTGAGGACAAGCAGATCGGGCGCGTCGCCGGTTCGGCGAGATGCCCGTCACCCGGCATGGAAAAAGGGCGCCCGGTCTCCCGGACGCCCTTCCCATGCCTAGCAGCTTCGGCTCAGACGCCGTGCTGGTCGTGGCCGATCGGGCGGCCGCCGGCCTTGACCGGCGCCCAGACCCTCTTGTTCGTCAGGTAGAGCAGGGTGGCCAGAACGGCGAGGAAGATCACGCCCGTCAGGCCGGCCTGCTTGCGCGAGTTCAGGTGCGGCTCGGCGGTCCACATCAGGAAGGCCGCGGCGTCATGCGCCATGCCTTCGACGTCATTGCGCGAGCCGTCCGCGAATTCGACCTGGCCGTCCGAGAGCGGGGGCGGCATGGCGATCCACGAGCCCGGGAAGAGGTGATGCCCTTCCTCGTCCTTGCACTCCTCCGGGTAGCCGCCAGCGGCGAAGACCACGTTGTAGTAGCCTTCGAAGTCCTCGGGGGCGCAGGCCGGCGGCTCCTCGTAGCCGTGGAGCAGCGAGGTGATGTACTCCGGCCCGCCCATCCCGTTGAAGAGCTGCGACAGGCCGGTGCCGTAGGGGCCGTGGAAGCCCGCCCGGGCCTTGGCCATCAGGCTCAGGTCCGGGGCGTTCGACAGCGAGGAATGCGGAAAGCGGTCGGCGGGCGTGGCCGGGCGTTCCCCGCCCTCGCCGTCGTTCAGCGTTTCGTCGAAGACGGAGTGCTGCTCGGCATAGGCACGCATCTGATCCTCCGGCAGTTCGGGGCCGCCGGGCTGCGAGAGGGTGCGGAAGGCCACGAAGCTGAGGCCGTGGCAGCTCGAGCAGACCTCGGTGTAGACCTGCAGGCCGCGCTGGAGCTGGAGCTTGTCGAAGGACCCGAAGGGGCCCTCGAAGGAGAAGGCGTAGTCCGTGATGTGCCCCTCCCCCTCCGCAAAGGCGGGGAGGGCGGAGATCGCAAGGGCGGCGCCGAGGGCGAGCGTCTTGAACATGGAAGGTCCTCTCACTCGGCGGGGCTGCCGGCGAACTGCTTGGTGCCCCCGGTCTGGGGGTCGTAGTGGGCCGCAAAGTCGGCCGCGATCGAGGGCGGCGGGGTCAGCGGCTTCTCGATGACGCCCAGGACGGGCAGGATCACCAGGAAGTAGCCGAACCAGTAAGTCGCGCCGATCAGGGCGATGTAGGGATAGATCCCTTCGGCCGGCTGCGCGCCCACCCACATCAGGGTGATGAAGTCGACGACCAGCAGGGCGAACCACCACTTGAACATCGGCCGGTACCGGCCCGACCGCACCATCGAGGTGTCGAGCCAGGGGGCGAGCGCCATGACCACGATGGCCCCGAACATCGCCAGCACGCCGAAGAACTTGGCGTCGACGATGCCGAAGGTGATCCAGTCCACGAACATCACCACCCAGACGTCGCCGGTGAAGGCGCGCAGGATCGCGTAGAAGGGCAGGAAGTACCATTCCGGCACGATGTGCGACGGCGTGGCGAGCGGGTTGGCCGGGATGTAGTTGTCGGGGTGGCCCAGGTAGTTCGGCATGAAGCCGACGATCGCGAAGAACACGGCGAGCACGACGGCCAGCGCGTAGAAGTCCTTCAGGATGAAGTAGGGCCAGAACGGAACGGTGTCGGCCTTGGCCTCCTCGACCGAGGAGCGGCGCACCTCGACCCCGGTGGGGTTGTTGTTGCCGGTCGTGTGGAAGGCCCAGACGTGGACGATGGTCAGGCCCAGCAGGACGAACGGCAGGAGGAAGTGCAGCGAGAAGAAGCGGTTCAGCGCCGGCTGCCCCACGGCCGAGGCGCCCAGCAGCCAAGTCTGGATCGACTCCCCGATGAAGGGGATGGCGCCGAAGAGGCCGGTGATCACCGAGGTCCCGTGGAAGGACATCTGGCCCCAGGGCAGAACGTAGCCCATGAAGGCGATGCCCATCATCAGCACGAACATCAGGATGCCGATGATGTAGGTGATCTCCCGCGGGGTCTTGTAGTTCCCGTAGTACAGGTTGCGGAAGATGTGCGCGTACACGGCCACGAACATCAGCGAGGCGCCGTTGGCGTGGAAGTAGCGGAGCATGTAGCCGCCGTTCACGTCACGCATGATGTGCTCGACCGAGGCAAAGGCCATGTCGACATGCGGCGTGTAGTGCATCGCGAGGACGACGCCCGTCGCGATCTGGCCCACCAGCGCGAACATGAGGACGATGCCCCAGATCCACATCCAGTTCAGGTTGCGCGGCGTGCGGATCATCAGCGTCCCGTACAGGAGCGAGATGATCGGCAGGCGCCGCTCGACCCACTTCTCGCCGCGGGTCTTCGGTACGTAGTCGTCGTGCAGGACTCCGGACATGGGCAGACTCCTCAGCCGAGCTGGATGGTGGCCGCGTCCACGAAGGCCGCGACGGGGACGGGCAGGTTGCGCGGGGCAGGCCCGCGCCGGATGCGGCCGGCGGTGTCGTACTGCGACCCGTGGCAGGGGCAGAACCAGCCGCCGAAATCGCCCGATTCCCCCAGAGGCACGCAACCCAGGTGGGTGCAGACGCCCATCTGGACGAGCCAGGTGCCCGCGGGCAGCTCGCTGCCCTCGAAGGGGGCGAGCGAGCGGTTCTCGTCCGTGGCGGGCGCCTCGCCGAGGTTGGCGTTGTTGGCGTCGGGGTCGGGCAGCGTGGACACATCCACGTCGCGGGCGGCCGCGATCTCATCCTCGGTGCGGGCGCGGATGAAGACCGGCTTGCCCTGCCACAGGACGGTGAGCTGGGTGCCGGGGGCGACGCCGCTCACGTCCACGCGGATCGAGGCCAGGGCCTGGACGTCCGCCGTCGGGTTCATCTGGTTGACGAGGGGCCACACAGCCGCGCCGGTCACCACGGCGCCGGCGCCGGCCGTCGCGTAGTAGATGAAGTCGCGGCGGGTGCCCTGGGGTGCTTCGGTGTGCGACAAGGGGACCTCTCTCGGGATAGGGGCGGGACGGCCCGCCCATAGGCATGGGGACGTGCGCTGGCACGCCCGTCCCTTCAGCGCGGGTGTTTATCACCAAAATCCGTAGGGTCCAGCGGACACATGGGCGCAGGCGCCGGAGGCCGGGCACGATCGCTTGAGATAGATGCAGCCGGAGCGCAGGCCCAGGCCCCCGTGGGGGACAGTGGCCCCGCGCCTGACGACCGGACGGCCGCAGGAGCCGGGCTGTCGCCGAAACCCTGGCGAGCGCTTGCCTCAACTGCGGCGCGAGGCCGCACCCGGAGGCCGTCGCCGGGGTCGCAGACCAGGCGATCCTGTTGCGCCAGTGCCGCAGGGCTGGCGGAAAACACAATTCTACGTCCGTTTCGGGGGTCTTGGGAGGTGGATGCGATTCCTTTCCGGCCGACCCACGCTTGCCGTCGCCGTGCCGGCACCTTATCCTAAGGGTCTATCCTCGAGAGCATCGATGCGTCTTCTTGTTCTTCCCCTTGCCGCCATGATCGCCACCCCCGCCTTCGCGGAGGTGGAACTCAGCTTCTATGGCGGCTGGCAGACGGCGCCGCATTCGGGCGTCACCATCGACAATGGTCCGGCGGGGGTCGATCCCGACTTCACGGCCGGGTGGGAGGGACGGTCCTTCGAGGCCCCCATCCATGCCGGCGCCCGCGCGACCTGGTGGATGGGCAACAACTACGGCTTCGGCGTCGATATCAACCACACCAAGGTCTATGCCGACGACGAGACGCTCGAGGAGTCGGGCCTTGAGCACTTCGAGTTCAGCGACGGTCTGAACATCCTGACGGTCAACGGCTACCGCCGCTGGCCCGAAGCGTTCGGTCGCGTCACCCCCTATGTCGGCGCCGGCGTGGGCGTGGCCGTGCCGCATGTCGAGGTCATCGACGACGAGACGGGTTCCCGGACCTGGGAGTATCAGCTCAGCGGTCCCGCCGTGGCCCTGATCGCGGGCGCCTCGCTTCCCATCACCGACCGGTGGTCCGTGTTCGGGGAATACAAGGGCACCTATTCCCAGAACGAGGTCGACCTCGACGACGGCGGCACCCTGGAGACTGACGTCGTGACGAACGCCATCAACGTCGGCGTCAGCTTCAGCTTCTGATCCCTCAGGCAGGCTTCGTGGCCGACAGGCTGGGCCGTGCCGCCATGCGTTCGTCCCAGGCGGTGAGCTTGGGGCGGCCGTCGCGCCAGTTGCGCGGTCCATGCCGGAAATCGAGGTAGCCCAGCGCGCAGGCCAGCCCAAGGTGCCCCATGTCGATCGGGCCCGCCAGATGGGCCATCCAGCGATCCTCGATGGCATCGAGCCCCTGGGACACCTTGCCCCACTGTGCATCCATCCAGTCCGGAAAGCGCTTCTCCTCCGGCCTCAGCCGGGTTTCGTAAGCCATGGACAGGGCGGAATCGAGAAGGCCGTCCGCCAGCGCCTCCAGCGTCAGCACCTCCCAGATCCGCGCCTCGGGGTAGAGGTTCGATCCGAAGCGGGCGTCCAGGAACCGGCAGATCACGCGGCTGTCGATCACGGCCGGGCCGTCGTCGCGGATCAGGACGGGAATGCGGCCGGTCGGATTGTGCGGAAGGATCGACGCATCGGTGGCCAAGGCCGAGGTGCTGACCTGCACCTCCTCCACCTCGGCGGTCCGCCCCGCCTCGCGGATCAGGACGCGCGCCTTGCGGGCGAACGGGGACGCGGGAGAAACGAGCAGCTTGAGCATGGACCCTCCGGTCTTGGCCGAGATCCAGGCTAGCCCTGGCCCGGGGCGGGCGGCAAGGGAGGTCAGGCGGCGCGCAGCCGCTCGCCCTCCCGCCGCTCGATCCCGGCCTCGACGATGGCGCCGACCGGCTGGGCCGTCCCGAAGGTCACCTCGGCGAACTGCTCGGTCCGGCCCAGGGTGGCGCTTTCCATCAGCACGAGGTGCCGCCGCCCGACCTGCGCGTCGAGATGCCGGCGCGTCGCGTCCTCGCCCGCCGCGCGGAGGCGGGCGGCGCGCTCGCGGATCAGGGGACCGGCGACCTGGGGCATCTTGGCCGCGGGCGTGCCCTTGCGCGGGCTGAAGGGGAAGACGTGGAGCCAGGTCAGCCCGCAATCCTCGATCAGGTGCAACGAGCCCTCGAACATCTCCTCGGTCTCGGTCGGGAAGCCTGCGATCAGGTCGGCGCCGAAGGTCACCTCGGGGCGCAAGCGCCGCGCCTCCTCGCAGAAGCGCACGGCGTCGTCGCGCAGGTGGCGGCGCTTCATGCGCTTGAGCGTCATGTCGTGCCCGGCCTGAAGGCTCAGGTGCAGGTGCGGCATCAGGCGCGGCTCGGTCGCCAGCGCCTCCATGAGGCGGGGATCGGCCTCGATCGAGTCGATGGAGGAGATGCGGAGGCGGGCCAGCCCCGGGGCATGGCGCAGGATCTGGAGGACGAGATCCCCCAGGCGCGGGGTCCCCGGCAGGTCCGCGCCCCAGGAGGTCAGGTCCACGCCGGTCAGGACGACCTCGAGGAAGCCCTTGTCCACGAGGCGGGCGACCTGGTCCACGACGACCCCGGCGGGAACCGATCGGGAGTTCCCGCGGCCATAGGGGATGATGCAGAAGGTGCAGCGGTGGTCGCAGCCGTTCTGGACCTGGACATAGGCCCGCGCACGGGTGCCGAAGCCGTCGATCAGGTGGGACGCCGTCTCGCGCACCGACATGATGTCGTCCACGCGCACGCGTTCGGTGTCGCCCACGAAGTCGGGAGCGGCCGTTTCGCGCATCCGGGTCCAAGCGCCGGGATCCATCTTCTCGGCATTGCCGAGCACCAGGGACACTTCCGGCATCGCGGCAAAGGTCTCGGGCTCCACCTGGGCGGCGCAACCGGTGACGACCACCTGGGCGCCCGGATTTTCGCGGGCCAGCCGGCGGATCTCCTGCTTGGCCTTGCGCACGGCCTCCTGCGTCACGGCGCAGGTGTTCACGACGACGGCGTCCGACACCCCGGCCTTGGCCGCAAGCGTCTTCATGGCCTCGGTCTCCCAGGCGTTGAGGCGGCAGCCCAGGGTCGCGAAGATCGGGGTGCTCATCGGGCAGCCTCCAGGAAGGCGGGCGTCAGGACGCCCGAAAAGACGTGCGCGGTCGGGCCGGTCATCCAGACCCCGTCGTCGGCCCAACGGATCCGGAGGGTCCCGCCGTCCAGGACGACGGTCAGGTCGCGGTCCGCGAGGCCCCGCCGAACGGCCGCGACCGCGACGGCGCAGGAGGACGACCCCGAAGCCAGCGTATGGCCTGCGCCCCGCTCCCAGACCCGCATCCGCAACCGGTCGCGCGACAGGACCTGAACGACCTGGACGTTGGTGCGCTCGGGAAAGAGCGGATGATGCTCGTGGGCGGGGCCGAAGGTGGCGAGGTCCACGCTCTCGACGTTCTCCAGGAAGAAGGTGCAGTGGGGGTTGCCCATGGAGGTCGCCGTGGGCGTGCCCTCGATGGGCAGTTCCAGCGTCTCCATGGCGCGGGCCAGCGGGATCTCGTGCCAAAGCAGGCGCGGCGCCCCCATGTTCACCGAGGTGAGACCCCTCCCTGCGTCGCAGGCCGAGAGCAGCCCGCGCTCGGTCGCGATGGTCAGGGCGGTCCGGCCCGTCCGGTCCAGCTCGGCCCGCGCAATGCAGCGGGTCGCATTGCCGCAGGTGGATGATTCGGAGCCGTCCGTGTTCCAGAAGCGCAGCGCCAGGTCGGCCCGGTCCGAATCCTCGATCAGGGCGAGCTGGTCGAAGCCGACGCCGCGATGGCGGTCCCCCAGGGCGCGCGCCAGCTCCGGCGTCATCTCCACGCGGGTGGAGCGCCCATCAATCACCAGGAAGTCGTTGCCGAGCCCATGCATCTTGGCGAAGGGCAGGCCTGTGTCCGTCATGTCACGCATGACGCCCACTTACTCTCGATGCGCCATCCTTTCCAGAGGCCCTTGACCCCGCCGCCCAGGGACCATATGTCGCCGGGCGTGGGCCGTTAGCTCAGTTGGTAGAGCAACTGACTCTTAATCAGTTGGTCGTAGGTTCGAACCCTACACGGCTCACCACCCACACCACCTTAGGGAAATATCTGGTTGACGCCCCTCGCGGACCCGCCTAGTTGCGGGTCCGGGCGGGCCGTTAGCTCAGTTGGTAGAGCAACTGACTTTTAATCAGTTGGTCGCTGGTTCGAGTCCAGCACGGCTCACCATTCATTCCTGAAGACTCGCACGCTAATCGGGCGGAGCAGGGGGCTTCGCGTCGGTGCTGGGCTGGTGCCAGCAGGACATTTGGGCTGATTGGCTTCGGTCCTGACGAGTCCCAAGATGACTAGCCCAGGCCATGTGCTCGGCTGCACCAAAGATCAGGTCGGCACGAGGGCTTGATCCCATTCGACCTCGGCGTTGCCTCGTCCGGGTTCGCGCAATCGCGGCCCGGAGCGAGCCCCGGGGGGCTGATGGTTATGGGGGCCGGTCGTGTTGGATCGCGATGCGGCGCCACCCGAACTCGGCGGCTCGGACCCGTTCATCGTGCTGGCGGACGCGGACCCGGAGGCGGCAGCCGAGGTGGCGGTGAAGGGGCGCTAGATCAACCTGGGCCAGAGTTGCGTGAACGACAAGCGCTTCATTGTGGAGGCGGCGGCGGCTGACCGCTTCGCCGAGGCGTGCCAGGCCAACCTGGCCAAGGCGAAGATGGGCGATCCCATGGGGCGCGACACCAACATCGGCCCGATGGCGCGGGCCAGCCGGCGCGACGAGCTCCACGGTCGGGTGGAGCGGTCGGTGTCGGCCGGTGCCGTGGTGCTGATGTGCGGCAAGCCGGTGGACCGACCGGGCTTCTACGACCCGGCCACCATCCTCGACCATGTGCGTCCCGATCATGTCGCCTTCTGCGAGGAGACCTTCGGTCCCGTGGCGGCCATCATCCGCCTCCCCAACGCCGACGAAGTGATCGCGCTCGCCAACCGAACCGAGTTCGGGCTGGGCGCCGCGCTCTGGACCGCCGATGCAGCCCGCGCGCGTCCTGGCGTGCCGAATCGACACCGGCACGGTGTTCATCAACGGCATGGTGGTCTCGGACGCCCGCCTGCCGTTCGGCGGCATCGAGAAATCGGGCGACGGGCGTAAGCTGGGCTCGTACGGTGTCAAGGAGTTCACCAATATCAAGACCGTCTGGATCGGGCCTGCCAAGGCCTCGGCCCCGGTCAAGGCCGCCGACTAAAGGAGCCCCCTCATGAGCGACACCCGCCAAGCTGCCATCCTGCGCCCCTCCGAGCGTCCCACCAACGAGCGGGGCGGCGG
This sequence comes from Rubellimicrobium arenae, assembly GCF_017916275.1. Lineage (GTDB taxonomy): Bacteria > Pseudomonadota > Alphaproteobacteria > Rhodobacterales > Rhodobacteraceae > Rubellimicrobium > Rubellimicrobium arenae. The sequence continues at coordinate 1,226 of NZ_JAFMST010000015.1, read as the reverse complement.
CGCGCGCACCACGCCCCTCGTCACCCGGGCCTGCGGCTCCACAAGCCTCATCAACGGCATCACGGCCTTTGACCCCGGCGCAGCCATCGGGCTTCATTGGCACAACTGCGAAGAGTCGGTGATGGTGATCGAGGGCCAGGCCATCGCCGAGATCGACGGTGTGCGCCATCCGCTCGAGACCGGCGACACGACCTGGATTCCCGCGAACGTGCCGCACCGCTTCATCAACGCCTCCCAGGAGAAGCCCATGCGCATCTTCTGGACCTACGCCTCCATCGACGCGACCCGTACCATGGTGGCGAACGGCGACACGCGCACCATCGACGCCGAGCACGGGACGACGCCATGATCCTCGTGATTGCCGAATCGGGCGTCACCCCCAGCCCGAGGCCGCCCTGCGGGAGGCCGTGCCGCTGTTCCTGGGGTTCCGGCGCGGCCGGAGCGTGCGGCTCCACCGGCCGGTCGGAAGGTCCGGCCTCTGCCGCCCGCTGGCCGATTGCGAGCCGAGCGAGGACCGTGCCGCGCACTCCCATGGCCTAGAGGCCTTTGCTCCTTGGCGAGGAGAGGACTCGTTCCCCCGCACATGGCCGCGCCGCCTGCCGTGATGCACTCCGAGGAGGCACCGCCGTCTGAAGAAGGTTGAGGATGGAGGCTCGCTGACTTCGCCGTCTCCTCACGCTGGCCGCCGCGCGCTGGGGTCTACTCATCGCGGCCGTCGCGCAATTCCTGATCGGCCTCAACATCGGCTTCCACTACATCGGCGTCACCTGTCGCGAGCTGCGCCGCACCATCGGCGTCAAGGCGCTCATCATGCTGATCCTTGCAATGCTGGCGGACGCAGTCGCCGAAGTGCCGGTGAGCCTTGCGTCACCGGTCAAGGCCTTTCTCGCCTTTGCGCCAGGGGCGGAGGCCGAAGTGACGGTGCTCGCCATCGTGTCCGGGGCCAACCTTGCGTATGTCGTCGTTCATCATCTCGCCCCAATCCTTGTCGTGATCCTGGGAACTCCTTTGGTGATGCGATCCGTAAAGCCACGAGCCTGATCGGGCCGCATGACCGAACGCGCGCATCAAGGCTGGCCCGTTTGACGGCGATTGGGTGTCCGGAGGGGACGCGGGTGGCGGCGGAGTGAGGGCTGTGGCGTGTCGAGCCCTTGGCCCGGTTCGAGGAGTTCCGGACGTTGCTCGGGGCTGTCGTTGCCCGTTTGACGGCGATTGGGTGTCCGGAG
>NZ_JAFMST010000014.1 GCF_017916275.1 Rubellimicrobium arenae | reverse complement strand
TCCTGCGCCCAGGCCAGGCCCGGACCCAGAAGCGCCCCGGCCGCCACCGCCATCACCCTCGTCCTCATCGCTCTCCGCTCCTCCCGTTCCGGAGTGGAGGTTCCCCTCCGGTTTCCACGAGGTTAGCGTCTCGGTCTGGCCCGTCCAGAGGTGAGGATCGAGTGCGGATCGACGGGGCGACAGGCCATCCGGGGAATCCCGCCGAAGGCTAGAAAATTCGTGGAATGACCCGGAACCCTGATCCTGCCTTCACGTTGAACCAGCACACCGGCGCTGATTCCGATGCCTGTCCCAAGCAAAGCGCCGTGTTTCCCCGACCGCGAGGTCCCTGTCGCGGTCTATCCCCGCCGGAGAGTGCTCCCCTCACTCTCCGGCGGATGTCATTTCGGGTTGGGCCCGGGACCTCGTTCGTGAAGCGTGGCATCGCCAAGATCCTGGTCAGGGCCGAGGCATGGTTCGAGGCCATCCTGGGCCGCCTGCGTCCGATGCGGAGGGAGCCGCCTGTCATCGAGGCCTACCTTGGATATTCCACCCCAGAGCACTGGGTGGCCCGGGGCCGCGTGCTCAGCCGTTTGATCCGTCCCTCTGTGCGCGAAGGGCAGCGGCGGGGACGCAACGCGCTTCAGATGCTGTCCCTGTTCCTGACCGACGAGGTGGCCGAGGTGACCGTCCGGGCACGCGCCCACGACCTATCCGCCGTGACGGACGAGGAGGGCTACTTCACGCTCCTCGTGCCCTGGCAGGACGCGCAGGGCTGGGCGGAGGTCGCCGTGGAGGCCGAGGGCGCCGAGGCGGTCCTGCCGGTCCAGGTCACCCCGTCCGGAGCGGCGTTCGCCGTCGTTTCGGACATCGACGACACGGTGATCCTGACCGGCGCCTGGAGCCTGTGGCGCAATCTCTGGACGACGCTGACCGGCAACCTGGGCAGCCGGACCGTGTTCCCGGACGCGGTCGAGCTGCTGGCCCGGCTGTCGCAGGGCGGGCGCAATCCCGTGTTCTTCGTGTCGTCCTCGCCCTGGAACATGCACGCGTTCCTGGAAGAGCTGCTGGCCCAGGCCGGGGTCGTCCGGGCGCCGCTCTTTCTCCGGGATCTGGGGATCAGCGAGATGCAACCGCTTGCCGCCACCCATGGCGAGCACAAGGGCAGCGTCATCGACCGTCTGATGGCGGCCAACCCCGGCCTGCGCTTCTGGCTGGTCGGGGACACCGGCCAGCACGACGCGGCCATCTATGCCGCCGCCGCCGCCCGGCATCCGGGGCGGGTGATTCGCGTCACCCTGCGCCGCGCCGGGCGCGTGGCCCTCGAGCCGCCCGTGGCAGCCCTCCGCGCCGCCGGCATTCCCGTGGACCTCCTCGACGACTACGGTCCGCTGCTGCGGGACCTTGCGCAGAGGGGTGATTTTCCCGCCGGATCGGGCTAGATTGGGGCTCCCGAGATCGGAGATTGTCTCATGACACGTCATATCGCCGACCACCCCGCCCCCGAGAACGCCGCCCTGCGGCTCAGGCACTTCCTGCGGCTCGCGCGCGAGGAGATGCCGCATCCGGCCGTCCGCACGCTCCATATGCGCCGGCCCGCGACTCCGGCCGAGGGGCGGCTGAAACCTCTCCTGAAGATGCTCCGCAACCGCGATCAATGACGGGTTGAACCCGGACGCCACCCGGGACTAGCTGGGGGGCCCGACATGCGGAGCCCCCATGCCTCCCGACCGTCCGTCCCGGCAGCCCCTGAAGGGCATTGCCCTCAAGCTGTCTGCCGTTGCCATCTTCACGGCCATGTCCTCGCTGATCAAGGCCGTCTCGGACCATGTCCCGGCGGGCGAGGTGGTGTTCTTCCGCTCCCTCTTCGCCTGCCCGGTGATCGTGGTCTGGCTGCTCTGGCAGGGCAACCTCGCGCAGGGGCTCCGGACCCACGACATGCTGGGCCATGTCTGGCGGGGCCTCGTGGGGACCACGGCCATGGGTCTGGGCTTCGCCGGTCTGGGCGTGCTGCCGCTGCCGGAGGTGACGGCCATCGGCTACGCCGCGCCGCTGCTGGTCGTGATCTTCGGGGCGATGTTCCTGGGCGAGCCGGTGCGGGCCTTCCGCGTGCTGGCCGTCGCCCTGGGGCTGGCGGGGGTCATGGTCGTGCTGTCCCCCCGCATGACGGTCGGCGCCGATGTCTCCCCCCGCGAGACGCTGGGCGCCGTCGTGACGCTGGGCGGGGCCGTCTTCGCGGCGCTGGCGCAGGTCTTCGTGCGGCGGCTCACCATGACCGAGGGGACGGCGGCCATCGTCTTCTGGTTCTCGGTCACGGCAACCCTGCTGTCGCTGCTCACGCTGCCCTTCGGCTGGGTCGTCCCCACCGCGCGCGAGACGGTGTTCCTGATCCTGGCAGGGCTTCTGGGCGGAGTGGCGCAGATCGGCCTGACCTCGGCCTACCGCTATGCCGAGGCAGGGCTGGTGGCGCCCTTCGACTATGCCTCCATGCTGCTCGCCATCGTCATCGGCTATGCCGTCTTCTCGGAGGTGCCGGCCCGCACCACCCTCTTGGGGGCGGCGATCATCATCCTGGCCGGCATCCTCATCATCTGGCGCGAGCGCCAGCTCGGCCTCGAGCGCGCGCGGGAGCGCGAGGTGGGGCGGGGCGACGGATGATCCCCTCCGCCCCGCCCGGCCCGTGCGATCAGGCCCGCACCAGCTTCTCGTAGGCGGTCGCGATGTCGCGGGTCATCTGGCCCACCTCGAAGCTGTAGTCGCCGATCTGTCCGACGGGCGTCACCTCGGCAGCCGTCCCCGTGAGCCAGCACTGCTCGAAGCCCTCGAGCTCCGACGGCATGATGTGGCGCTGATGGACCTTGATCTGCTTGTCCTCCAGCATTCCGATCACGGTCTGGCGCGTCAGGCCGTTGAGGAAGCAGTCCGCCAGCGGCGTGTGAACCTCTCCGTCCTTGACGAAGAAGATGTTGGCGCCCGTCGCCTCGGCCACGTAGCCCCGGTAGTCCATCATCATCGCGTCCGAGCAGCCCTTGGCTTCGGCCTGGTGCTTGGACATCGTGCAGATCATGTAAAGGCCGGCCGCCTTGGCCTCTGAGGGGATCGTCTCGGGCGAGGGACGCTTCCACTTGGAGATGTCGAGCTTGGCGCCCTTCATCTTGGCGTCGCCGTAGTAGGCGCCCCATTCCCAGCCCGCCACCGCCAGGCGGACGGGGTTGCGGCGGGCCGACACGCCCATGTCCTCGCCCGACCCGCGCCAGGCGATCGCGCGCACATAGGCATCGGTCCAGCCGTTGGCCTTCAGCATCGCGTCCTTGGCGGCGTCGATCTCCTCGGCCGAGAAGGGGATCTCCATGTCGAGAAGGTCCGCCGACTTCCGCAGGCGCAGGGAATGCTCGTGGCCCTTGAAGATCTTGCCGTTGTAGCAGCGCTCGCCCTCGAACACGGCCGAAGCGTAATGGAGGGCATGGGTCAGCACGTGCACGGTCGCGTCGCGCCACGGCACGAGCTTGCCATCCATCCAGATCCACCCGTCGCGGTCGTCGTAAGCCCCGGCCATGCCGAACTCCCTTGTCAATCCTGTCGCGATTTGGTCCAAATCGGACATAAAGTTGCGCGTTCCGGGGCAGGGGCTATCAGTGGGTCCTTGGAATGTCAACGTCGCTGACGTATTTTCGGTGGGCAAGCACAGGGGGACGCATGGCCGAGCGACCGGGACCGCAGGGGGGGCATGGGCTCCTCTACCTGACCGACGAGCAGTTGCGGAAAGGGATCGAGGCGATGTTCTTCGCCTATCGCGGCTTCACCGCCGCCCCGGACCGCATCCTCGAGGAGCAGGACTACGGCCGGGCGCATCACCGCGCGCTCCATTTCATCGCGCGCAGCCCGGGGACCACGGTGGGCAACCTTCTCGACATCCTGGGCGTCACCAAGCAGTCGCTGAACCGCGTCCTGCGCCGTCTCATGGAGGACGGGCTGGTCGAGGCCAGGGTCGGCCGCGAGGATCGCCGCGAGCGTCACCTGCATCTAACCGAGACCGGCAGGACCCTGGAGAAGGCGCTGGCCGACGCCCAGCGCGACCGGATGCGCGCGGCCTATCGCGCCGCGGGGCCGCAGGCGGTGGCGGGGTTCCGGCAGGTGCTCGAGGCGATGATGGACCCCGAAATGCGCCGTCATTTCGAAGCCGCCGACAAGTCCGGGGGCCGCTGAGTGGAGCCGCCCCATCTTCTGATCGTCGACGACGACGAACGTATCCGCGGGCTCCTGACCCGGTTCCTTCGCAAGAACGGCCTGCTTGTGACCGCCGCCCCGGACGCCGCGCGGGCGCGCCGGCTCCTGGCCGGGCTCGCCTTCGACCTGATCGTGCTCGATGTCATGATGCCGGGCGAAGACGGCCTGTCCTTCTGCCGCGAGATCCGGTCACGCCTGCGCGTGCCGGTCCTGCTGCTCACGGCACGGGGCGAAACGATGGATCGCATCCTGGGGCTCGAGGCCGGGGCGGACGACTACCTGGCCAAGCCCTTCGACCCCAAGGAGCTGCTGCTGCGGATCGGCGCCATCCTGCGTCGCGCCACGCCCGAGGCCGACCCTCCGCCCGCGCCGCTGCCCAAGGTGCTGCGGCTGGGCGCGATGACCTACGACGTCGAACGCGGGGAATTGTCGCGCGACGAGGGCGAGCCCCTGCGGCTCACCGCCACCGAGGCCGGGCTGATGCGGATCCTCGCGGCGGACCCTGGCGCAACGGTCACCCGCACCCGCCTGATCGAGGAAGCCGGACCGCGGGGCGTGCCAAGCCCTGCGCAGGAGCGGGCGGTGGATGTCCAGATCACCCGTCTGCGCCGCAAGATCGAGCCTGATCCCCGTCAGCCCCGCTATCTCCAGACGGTGCGGGGGGCCGGCTACCGGCTCGCCCCGGACTAGCCGAAGCACTCCGCGGGCAGGCGCTGGGGCAGGTCCGCTTCGCGCCATTCCCAGAGACGGGGGGCCGGAAAGGGAACGACGATCCCCTGTTCGCCCCCCGGACCCGTCACCGTGCCGCGCCCGGTCAGCAGGTTCAGGTCGCAGCCGCCCCAGCCGGTCTGGGGCCCGAGCGTGTCGCGCCAGCCATAGGTGATGCCCGCGACCCGGAGGTCGCCCTCGCGGTAGGCCAGCGTCAGGGTCAGTGTCCAGCGGTCCCGGCCCACCGAGTCGTTGCGCGAGGTGAGCAGAACCGACCCCGAGGGACTGAGCGAAAGGCCCGGCTCCTGCCCGGGCATCCCGCCGGTCCAGGCCACGTCTCCCGCCGTGCGGCGGCCCGCCCGGCCGTCGACCACGAGATCGACCGTGCCTCTGCCGTTCTCGATCAGGGCATAGGTTTCAGGGCTGCCGTCCCGGTCCAGGTCGGCGGTGACCTCCCGCATCGGCTCCTGGGCCGCGACCGGGAGGGCGAAAAGCAGCAGAACAGTCAGCGGAAGGAAACGCATGGGGACCTCCGGCGCTTGCGTCCGCGCCGGTCTGCCGCTCTTGTGGTGGCTATGTCCATTCCGGTTCTCCTGACCCACTCCGATTGCGCGCGCCACCAGCCCCCGCCCGGGCATCCCGAGCGGCCGGAGCGGTACGCCGCCGTTCTGGCGGGTCTGGCGGGCCTGACCCTTGCGCGGCATGAAGCCGCCGAAGCCACGGACGAGGAGCTCACGGTCCTCCACCCTCCAGGCTATCTGGAGGCGCTGGCCCGGCGTGAGCCGGCCCGGGGCCAGGTGCCGCTCGACCCCGACACCTACCTGTCGGCCGGCTCGGTCCGCGCCGCGCGGCTGGGGGCAGGGGCGGCGCTTCGGGCGGTGGACCTGGTCATGGAGGGCGCCCACCCTGCGGCCTTTGCGGCGGTGCGGCCACCGGGGCATCACGCTTTGGCCCGCACGCCCATGGGCTTCTGCCTGTTCGGGAACGTGGCGCTCGCGGCGCGGCGGGCCATCGACGTCCATGGCGCGGAACGCGTGGCCATCGTGGACTTCGACGTCCACCACGGGAACGGCACCCAGGCCTTGGTCGAGGAGGACCCGCGCATCCTGTTCGTGTCCACGCACCAGTCGCCCCTGTTCCCCGGGACCGGCGACGCTGCCGACGAAGGGCCGCATGGCACGGTCCTGAACCTGCCCCTGGCGGCCGGCATCGGCAGCGCCGGGTACCGTCAGGTCGTGGCCGACCACGTCCTGCCCCGCCTCAGGGCCCATGCGCCGGACCTCCTGCTGATCTCGGCAGGCTTCGACGCGCACAGGGACGATCCCCTGGGCGGCCTCCTGCTGGAGACAGCGGATTTCGGCTGGACGACCTCAAGGCTCTGCGAGGTGGCGCAGCAAAGTTGCGCGGGGCGCGTGGTATCCGTCCTCGAAGGAGGCTATGACCTCGGCGCCCTGCGCGACGGCGTGGCGGCGCATGTGGCGGCCCTGGGAGGACAAGCGTGAGCGAGAAACCCATCAACGAGATGACCTTCGAGGAGGCGCTTGCGGAACTCGAGGGCGTGGTCACGCGCCTGGAGCGTGGCGACGTCGCGCTCGATGACTCGATCAGGCTCTATGAGCGTGGCGCGGCCCTGCGCGCCCGCTGCCAGCAGAAGCTCGCCGAGGCTGAGGAGAAGGTGTCGAAGATCACGCTGGGCGACGGCGGCCAGCCGGCCGGGCTCCAGCCCTTCGACGCCGGCTGAATCCGGAATGTCCGACAGCGCCCTGCGGGTAGCCCGGCCGGGTGCCGGGCCCCTGTCCTTCGATGCGGCCCTCGCTCGGGCCCGCGCCGCCGCCGAGGCCGAGCTGCGCCGCGCCCTTTCGGGGGAACCCGGTCCCGTGGCCGCTGCGATGCTCTACGCCTGCGAGGGGGGCAAGGGCCTGCGGGGTTTCCTGGTCATGGAGGGCGCGCGCCTTCACGGGCTGACCGACGCGCAGGCCGCGCCCGCCGCCGCCGCCATCGAGGCGCTTCACGCCTATTCGCTGATCCATGACGACCTGCCCTGCATGGACGACGACGACCTGCGTCGCGGGCGGCCGACGGTTCACAGGGCCTGGGACGAAGCCACGGCGGTCCTTGCGGGGGACGCGCTCCAGTCGCTGGCCTTCGAGCTGGTGTGCGGGGCCGGATGCCCGCCCGAGGCTCGGCTCGCGCTCGCCCTCACGCTGGCCCGGGCGGCCGGAGTGGCGGGAATGGTGGGCGGGCAGGCGCTCGACATCGCCGCCGAAACGGCCGCCGCGCCGCTTGGCCTTACGGACATCACCGCCCTCCAGGCCCGCAAGACGGGCGCGCTGATCAGCTGGTCGGCCGCGGCAGGGCCCCGCATGGCGGGGGCGGACGCGTCGGCCCTCCTGGCCTATGGGGATGCGCTGGGCCTCGCCTTCCAGATCGCGGACGACATCCTCGACGTGGAGGGTAGCGCGGAAGAGGTGGGCAAGGCCATCGGCAAGGATGCCGGACGGGGCAAGGCGACCTTCGTTTCCCTCCTGGGCCTCGACGGGGCCAAGGACCGCGCCAGATCGCTTGTCGAGGAGGCCTGCGCGGCGCTCGACCCCTATGGCGAGGCGGCCGCCCCCCTGCGCGAGGCCGCCCGCTTCGTCACGACCCGCCGGAAGTGAATGCCATGACCGAACCGAACCGTCCCCGCACGCCCCTGCTCGACCGGGTGCGCGATCCTCGCGACCTCAAGGGCCTGACCGATAGCCAGCTTCGGCAGGTCGCCGACGAGCTTCGGGCCGAAACCATCTCGGCCGTGTCGGTCACCGGCGGACACCTCGGCGCGGGCCTGGGCGTGGTGGAGCTGACCGTGGCGCTTCATGCGGTCTTCGACACGCCGCGCGACCGGGTCGTCTGGGATGTCGGCCATCAGGCCTACCCGCACAAGATCCTCACGGGGCGCCGGGACCGCATCCGCACCCTGCGGCAGAAGGATGGCCTGTCCGGCTTCACCAAGCGGAGCGAGTCCCCCTACGACCCCTTCGGCGCGGCGCATTCCTCCACGTCGATCTCGGCGGCGCTGGGCCTGGCCGTGGCGCGCGACCTCGGGGCCGAGCCTCCGGATCATTGCGGCCTCGGCGACTGCATCGCCGTGATCGGCGACGGGTCCATCAGCGCCGGCATGGCCTATGAGGCCATGAACAACGCGGGCCACCTCGGCACGCGGATGTTCGTGATCCTCAACGACAACGAGATGTCGATCGCTCCGCCTGTCGGGGCGATGTCGGCCTACCTCACCCGGCTTTACGCCGGCGCGCCGTTCCAGGATCTCCGCGCCGCCGTCAAGGCCGCCGCCGGCTTCCTGCCCGAACCGCTCCGCGAAGGGGCCAAGCGGGCCAAGGACGCCCTCAAGCATCTGGCCGTGGGTCATGGCACGCTGTTCGACGAGCTCGGCTTCTCCTATGTGGGCCCGGTGGACGGGCACGACATGGAGCAGCTCCTCTCGGTGCTGCGCACCGTCAAGGCGCGGGCGACAGGGCCGGTCCTGATCCACGCCATCACCCGCAAGGGCAAGGGCTATGCTCCGGCCGAGGCTGCCGCCGACCGCGGCCACGCCACCAACAAGTTCGACGTGGTGACCGGCACGCAAGCCAAGGCGCCGTCCAACGCGCCCAGCTACACGAGCGTCTTCGCCGATGCGCTGGTCCGGTGCGCCGCCCGCGACCGCGCCATCGTCGCCGTCACCGCCGCCATGCCGGACGGCACCGGCCTTTCGAAGTTCATGGACCGCTTTTCGGGCCGCTGCTTCGACGTCGGCATCGCCGAACAGCACGCCGTCACCTTTGCCGCCGGGATGGCCGCCGGGGGGCTGAAGCCCTTCTGCGCGATCTACTCGACCTTCCTGCAGCGCGGTTACGATCAGGTCGTCCACGACGTGGCGATCCAGCGCCTGCCCGTCCGCTTTGCCATCGACCGCGCGGGGCTGGTGGGCGCCGACGGCGCCACGCATGCGGGCAGCTTCGACGTGGCCTTCCTGGCCAATCTTCCCGGCTTCGTGGTCATGGCCGCCGCCGACGAGGCCGAACTCGCACGGATGGTCGTCACCGCCGCCGCGCACGACCAGGGCCCGATCGCCTTCCGGTTCCCACGGGGCGAGGGCGTGGGCGTGGAGATCGACTGGGACGCCCCGCCGCTGGAGATCGGCAGGGGCCGGATCATCCGCGACGGCTCGGGCGTCGCCCTCCTGTCCCTTGGCACCCGCCTGCAGGAGGCCCTGAAGGCCGCCGAGGCGCTGGAGGCCCGGGGCATCCGCCCGACGGTTGCCGACGCCCGCTTCGCCAAGCCGCTCGATCGCGACATGATCCTGGACCTCGCCCGCCGGCATGAGGTGCTCATCACCATCGAGGAAGGGGCGGTGGGCGGCTTCGGCTCCCATGTCGCCCAGCTCCTGGCGGAGGAGGGCGTCTTTGACGGGGGCCTGAAGTTCCGCTCCATGTGCCTGCCCGACACCTTCATCGACCAGGCAAGCCCGCGCGACATGTACGCCGAGGCCCGCCTCAACGCCGAGGACATCGAGGCCAGGGTCCTTGAGGTGCTGGGCGTGGCGGTGGTCGGCAAGCGGGCCTGATGGGGAACGCCCGGGCGCGGGACCCGGGCGTCATCGTTGCCGTCATTCGGCCGTGACGGCCTTCCGGTCATGGTGGTCATGCTCCACCTCGCCCCGCGTCTTCCAGAGCGAGAACGCCACGCCGGCCGCAAGGATGGCGAAGGTGATCCCCAGCGACCAGCCCGCGGGGAACTTCTCCCAGCCCATCAGGTCGGCGACGAAGATCTTCGATCCGATGAACACCAGGAGCAGCGACAGCGCGTATTTCAGGTAGTGGAAGCGGTGCAGGATCGCCGCCAGCGCGAAGTAGAGCGCCCGCAGGCCCAGGATCGCGAAGATGTTGGACGTGTAGACGATGAACGGGTCCGTCGTGATCGCGAACACGGCGGGAACCGAGTCCACCGCAAAGACCAGGTCCGCGATCTCGATCAGCACCAGAGCCAGGAAGAGCGGCGTGGCAAAGCGCACCATCCGGCCCGAGGCGTCGGGCTTCTTCACGAAGAAGTCGTGCCCATGCAGCTCGTCCGTGACGTTCATCCGGCGCTTGAGGAAGCGCAGCACCGGATTGGAGGAGATGTCGTGCTCCTTCTCGCCACCGAACATCATCTTGACGCCGGTGAAGATCAGGAAGGTCGCAAAGATGTAGAGCACCCAGTGGTACTGGGCGACCAGCGTCGCACCGAGCCCGATCATGATCCCGCGCAGCAGGATCACGCCCAGGATGCCCCAGAACAGCACGCGGTGCTGGTACAGGCGCGGGATCGCGAAGAAGCTGAAGATCAGGGCGATGACGAACACGTTGTCCATCGCCAGCGTCTTTTCGACCACGAAGGCGGTCAGGTAGTACTGCGCCTCCTGTCCGCCGATCTGCCACCAGACGAATCCTGCGAAGGCCAGCCCCAGGGCGATGTAGAGGGAAGACAGCTTGAGGCTCTCGGCCACGCCGATCTCGTGGTCGTCCTTGTGCAGGACCCCCAGGTCGAAGGCCAGGAGCGCGATGACGATCCCGATGAAGAGCAGCCACATCCAGAGCGGCGTGCCCAGGAAAGATAACAGAAGAAGTTCCATGACGACCTCACGTCCACGTTTCAGGGAACGCGCATCGGAGGTCGGGCGAAAAGGGCCAGGACACCGAGCACGCTCGATGCGGTCCGACATCACGACGCGAGGTCGTCAGAGGGGCCCGGTCCGCTACAGCCGCATATGGACAGCGGCTGTGGGCGTTCAACCCCGCGCCGGAAGAAAAAGTCACAAGGACGTGACCCTAGTCCCCCGCGGCCAGCAGCGCCCGCAGCCCGGTCCGGTAGTCGGGATAAAGAAGCCGGACTCCGAGTTCGTCCTTGATGCGGTCGTTCCGCACCCGCTTGCTTTCCGCATAGAAGCTGCGCGCCATCGGAGTCATCTCGGCGGTCGCAAAATCCTGTGCGGGCGGGATCGGCAGGCCCAGGAGCTCGGCCGCGTGGGCGATCACGTCCTCGGGCGGGGCCGGATCGTCGTCGCAGACGTTGTAGATCGCGCCGGGTTCGGGACGGGCGATCGACGCCGCCAGAACCTGCGCGATGTCATCCACATGGATCCGCGAGAACATCTGGTTGGGCTTGATGATCCGCCGCGCCGTGCCGTTCCGCACCTTTTCGAAGGGTCCGCGCCCCGGGCCATAGATCCCCGCGAGCCGGAAGATGTGGAGCGGCAGCCCCGGGATGGCCCGCCAGGCCGCCTCCGCCTCGACGCGCAGCCGACCGCGCCGGGTCGCCGGCGTCAGGGCGCTGGATTCGTCCACCCAGTCGCCCTGCCGGTCGCCATAGACTCCGGTCGTCGAAAGATAGCCGACCCAGGCGAGCCGGGTGGCCCGAGCCGCGATCTCCGGGCCCAGGGCGCGCAGGACCGGATCCCCGGCTTCGTCGGGGGCGACCGAGCTGAGCAGGTGGGTGGCCTGGTCGAGCAGTGGTCCCATGTCCGCGCCCGGCCAGATCACGCCATCGACGCCGTCCGCCTCGAGGTCCCGCAGCCGCTCCGGGCTCCGGACCGTGCCGATGACCCGCCACCCCTGTGGACGCAGGAGATGACCGAGCGCGCGGGCCGAGAAGCCGTGACCGAAAGAGAGCAGCGTAGGCATGCCCGGCAGGATGGGACCGGCGACCACGGACTGCAAGGCCGGTCGGCCCTGGTCAGGGGGCGTTCAGCGCCTGCTGGGTCAATGGATCAGGCTGGCCATCGTAGAAACTCTCAAGGAGGGCGCGGAACTCGGGAGGCGCGTCCGGCAGGCTGGCAAAGAGCGTCGCGCAGGACCGCAGCTTCAGCGCGTCGATGCCACCCAGGATCGACTCGGGCGAGCGGTCCGGGTGCAGAAGCATCGCGCGCGCCGCCTCGACCAGGCGGGACCCGAGCACGGGATGCGCGAGGTAGGCCCGGGCCTCCTCCAGGTCCGTGATGCCGTAGGCCTTAGCGGTGGGCGATCGGCCCAGCGCGGCGAGTTGCGGAAAGATCCACCACATCCAGTGGCTTTCCTTTCGGCCGTGGCGAAGCTCGGCCATGGCGCTGGCGTAGGTGTTGTCCTGCGGGGGCAGGAAGCGGTCGAGATCGGGCATTGATGGGCTCGGGTCCGTGAGATCCAGAGAAGAACGCGCGTGACGGGGAATCGGCCCGGCCCGAGCGCGCGTGACGCTTCGTCATGGTCTGGTGCGGCCCTCTGCAGGCACGGAGTAGGCCGGCGTCGCGGCCTTCTGGGTCCAGGCCAGGGCTTGCGCGGGCGCGCGCCTTGCGCCCAAATGGGCCATGCAAGACCCCGTCCTGACCTCCTGGGCCGATTGCGCCCCCCGCCTTGTCGCCGTGGCCGCGGGCCGCGCCCCTGCCGACCTCGTCATCCAGGGCGGCCTCCTCGTCAACGTCCAGAGCCGTGAGATCCTTCCCGGCTGGCAGGTCGCCATCGCGGCAGGCCGCTTCGCCTATGTCGGCCCCGACGCGAGCCACTGCATCGGCGAAGGGACCCAGGTCGTGGACGCCAAGGGCCGCTACCTGATCCCCGGCCTTTGCGACGGCCACATGCACATCGAATCCGGGATGCTGACCCCCGCCGAGTTCGCCGCCGCCGTGATCCCGCACGGCACGACGACCATGTTCACCGACCCGCACGAGATCGCCAACGTCCTGGGCCTGTCAGGCGTCCGCATGATGCACGACGAGGCGCTGCTGCAGCCCATCAGCATCTTCACCCAGATGCCCAGTTGCGCGCCGAGCGCCCCGGGGCTGGAGACCACCGGCTTCGAGATCACCGCCGAGGACGTCGAGGAGGCCATGTCCTGGCCCGGCATCGTCGGTTTGGGCGAGATGATGAACTACCCCGGCGTCGTGGCCGGCGACCCGCAGATGCTGGCCGAGATGGCCGCGACCATGCGCGCCGGCAAGACGGTGGGCGGCCACTACGCGAGCCCCGACCGGGGTGTTCCGTTCCACGCCTATGTCGCAGGCGGGGCGGCGGACGACCATGAGGGGACCCGGGAGTCCGACGCGATCGACCGCGTCCGCCAAGGGATGCGCTCCATGCTGCGGCTGGGCTCCGCGTGGTACGACGTGGAAAGCCAGATTACCGCGATCACCGAAAAGGGCCTTGATCCCCGCAACTTCGTCCTGTGCACGGATGACTGCCATTCGGGCACGCTGGTCAACGACGGCCACATGGACCGCGTCGTGCGCCACGCCATCGCCTGCGGCTGCGACCCGCTGGTCGCGCTCCAGATGGCCACGATCAATACCGCCACGCATTTCGGCCTCGAACGCGAGCTGGGCTCCATCGCCCCGGGCCGCCGCGCCGACGTGATCCTGACCTCGGACCTGCGCGCCCTGCCGATCGAGGCGGTCTATGCGCGCGGACGCCTCGTGGCCGAGGACGGTCGCCTGCGTGTCACATGCCCGCACTACGACTGGCCCGAGGCGGCGCGGCAAACGGTGCGCCTGGGCAAGTGGCTGGAGGCCCGGGACTTTGCCGTCCCCGCGCCCGACGACCGGGAGAAGGTGCGCGTGAAGGTCATCGGCGTCATCGAGAACCAGGCCCCGACCAAGGCCCTGGCCGCCGACCTGCCCGTGCGGGACGGCCTTGTCGAACCCGAGGGCGCCGTCGCGCACATCGCGCTGGTCGAGCGGCACCGCGCAACGGGTGGGGTGACCAACGCCTTCGTGTCGGGCTTCGGCTACGGGCCGGGGATGGCGGTCGCTTCGACCGTGGCCCATGACAGCCACCACATGATCGTGGTCGGCACCGACCGCGCCATGATGGCGGCCGCCGCCAACCGGCTGGCCGAGGTCGGAGGGGGCGTCACCGTCTGGAAGGACGGGCAGGAGACCGCCCTCGTGCCGCTGCCCATCGCGGGGCTGATGTCCGACGCCCCGGCCATCGACGTCGCCGCCCGTGCCCAGCGCCTGGTCGAGGCCATGGCCGAATGTGGCTGCCGCCTCAACAATGCCTACATGCAGCATTCACTGCTGGCGCTGGTAGTCATCCCCGAGCTGCGCCTCTCCGACAAGGGCCTCGTGGATGTGCGCCGGTTCGAGGTCACCAGTCTGTTCGAGGGGAACGCATGAACGCCCAGAATCCTGAACTCGGCCCCTTTGAGACCCCGCAGCTGCCCGCCCCCGAAGCCTTCGACGATGCGGCCGCGGCCGTGGCGCGGCTGATCGAGATCTACGAGGCATCGACCGACTTCCTGAGCGACCGTTTTGCCGCCTCGCTTCGGCATGGACGCCCCGAACGGCGCATCCGTGCGTTCTATCCCGAGCTGCGGCTCTCCACGTCCAGCTTCGCGCTGGCGGATTCGCGGCTTTCGTTCGGCCATGTGGCCGGGCCTGGAACCTATTCGACCACCATCACCCGGCCGCGCCTGTTCGCGAGCTACCTGGAGCAGCAGATCGGCCTGCTGATCCGGAACCATGCCGTCCGCGTGGTGGTGGGGCCTTCGCGCACGCCGATCCCCGTCCACTTCGCCGTGACCAACGACGCGCGTCTGTCGGTCCCGCAGGAAGGCGTGATGGAGTTCCCCCTCCGCGACGTGTTCGACGTGCCGGACCTCGCCACGATGAACGACGACATCGTGAACGGCGACGGGTTCCTCTACCCCGATGGCTCCATTCCGCTTGCCCCCTTCACGGCGCAGCGGGTGGACTACAGCCTCGCCCGCCTGTCGCACTACACCGCGACCGATCCGGACCATTTCCAGAACCACGTCCTTTTCACGAACTACCAGTTCTACGTCGAGGAGTTCGAGGCCTACGCCCGGCAGCAGATCGCCAGCCCGGACTCGGGCTACACGGCCTTCGTGGGTCCCGGAAACGCCGTGATCACCGAGGCCGAGGCGCATCTTCCCGTGCCCGGCAAGCTGCCCCAGATGCCGACCTACCACCTCAAGCGCGCGGACGGGCAGGGAATCACGCTGGTCAACATCGGGGTCGGCCCCTCGAACGCCAAGACGGCCACGGACCACATCGCGGTGTTGCGCCCGCACGCCTGGCTCATGGTCGGCCATTGCGCGGGGCTTCGGAACAGCCAGCGGCTGGGCGACTTTGTCCTGGCCCACGCCTACCTGCGTGAGGATCACGTCCTGGACGACGACCTGCCCATCTGGGTGCCGATCCCCGCGCTGGCCGAGATCCAGATCGCGCTCGAGCGGGCGGTGGCCGAGGTGACCGAGCTGGACGGATACGAGCTCAAGCGCATCATGCGCACCGGCACCGTCGCCACGATCGACAACCGCAACTGGGAGCTTCGCGACCAGTCCGGCCCCGTGGCCCGCCTGTCGCAGAGCCGCGCCGTCGCGCTCGACATGGAATCGGCCACCATCGCCGCCAACGGCTTCCGCTTCCGCGTGCCTTACGGAACGCTTCTTTGCGTCTCGGACAAGCCGCTGCACGGAGAGCTGAAGCTGCCCGGCATGGCCTCGGACTTCTACCGGACCCAGGTCGCGCGGCATCTCATGATCGGCATCCGCGCCATGGAGCGCCTGCGCGAAGAGCCGCTCGAACGCATCCATAGCCGCAAATTGCGTAGCTTCATGGAGACGGCTTTCCTCTGAATTGCACGGTTTCCTGAGCAAACGGCGGTTTCTGCTGGACAAGCGAAGCGAATGGTTGTGCAGCATGGGCCCGATATGCCCCAACGGGGCGCGCCAACCAGGAGACCACCCATGGCCAACCAGATGACGAAGGCCCAGCTCGTTGCCGCGATCGCGGACGAAACCAACACCGACAAGAAGGCGGCGAGCGCCATGCTGGACGCGCTGACCGGCATCATCACCAAGACGGTCTCCGAAGGCGGCGCCGTGACCCTGCCGGGCGTCGGCAAGATCTACTGCCGCGAACGGCCCGAGCGCATGGTCCGCAACCCCTCCACGGGCGAGCAGATCAAGAAAGAGGCCGACAAGGTGGTCAAGGTCACCGTGGCCAAGGCGCTCAAGGACAGCATCAACGCCTGATTCCAAGTCCCGCGCCCCCTTGGGGGCGCGGGGAACGATCGCCCCTTCCGTTCGTTTCGCTGCGAGGCCAACGAACAGGAGGGGGCCATGCCTGACATCGATTATTCATCGAGCAGCGTCATCTCGTCCGACCGGGTGAACGGCACCGCCGTCTTCGGTGCGGGCGGCGAGCATATCGGGACCATCGACCATCTCGTGATCGACAAGATCTCGGGCAAGATCGTCTACGCCGTGATGTCCTTCGGCGGATTCCTGGGCATGGGACAGGATCACCATCCCATCCCCTGGGCCGCGCTGAAGTACGACACATCCCTCGGCGGCTACATCACCGGTATCACCGAGGACCAGTTGCGCGAAGCCCCGGCGCAGAGTGACGACTGGTATCGTGACCGCCAGTGGGAGGAGCGGATCTACACCCATTACGGGCTGCCCTATTACTGGGTCTGATCCTGGGATGGAGGGCCGCGCCGGTCCGGGGCGCGGCCCCGGCCATCAGGCGGCCAGCGCCGTGCCGTCCATCTGCATGGCCGTGGCCCGCGCGGGATGGGCCGCGCAGCGGGCGACCCAGTCGCGGATCCGGTCGCAGCCGGGATCCAGGTCCTTGAACCAAAGATACGGCGAGGAGACGAGCAGGTCCGCGGCCGTGTAGCGTCCCCCCACGAGCCAGTCACTGGTGGACAGGGCCGAGGAAAGCCGGTCGCGGATCTCGGCCGGACCCCGGAAGGTGGCGGACAGGAAGGGATGCGACAGGCCGGCCGCATCGTGGATCAGGGCGGGCTCCATGACGCCGGCATACCAGGCCAGCCAGGACAGGTAACGCCCCCGCTGGGGGTCGCCGACCGGAACCCCCAGGCCGGACTCGGGGAACAGGTCGGTGAGATGCAGCAGGATCGCCGCGCTTTCCCAGATCATCTCTCCGTCCTGCACAAGAAGCGGCACCTTGCCCTCGGGATGCGGGTTCGACGGATCGCGCCGGCCCGTGCCGTCGAAGCGCATGACCGTCACGTCGCGCACCTCCACGGCATCCAGGGCGCCTATGGCCACGAGCAGCGTCAGCACGCGGGTCGAGCGGGTCATCGGGGCATGGTAGAAGGTCAACATCGAACGGCTCCTTTCGGGGATTGCCAACCGGGATGTCCTTGGTATCGTCCAAGGCTGCTGACAGAAGCTGTCAGGAGGAGCCATGTCCCGCAGCGATCGCCTGTTCCGGCTCCTTCATACCCTGCGCAGCTTGCCGGCCCCGGTCACCGCCGCGCGACTGGCCGAGGCGACGGAGGTGTCGGTCAGGTCGGTCTATCGCGACATCGCGGCCCTTCGCGCGGCGGGGGCCCGGATCGATGGCGAGGCCGGCTATGGCTATGCCCTCGAGGAGGATCCCGCGCTGCCTCCCCAGAGCTTCACGCGCCTGGAGATCGAGGCCCTTCTCCTTGGTCTGGGGGAGGTGCGGCAATCGGGTGACGCGGAGCTGGCGCAGGCTGCCGAATCGGTGGCCGCCAAGGTCATCGCCCGGCTTCCCGAGCGGCAGGCCCGGGAGGCCGCCCATGCCGTGCTCCGCGTTTACCGGCATGGGCCGCGCAAGGTGCCCCAGCGCGCGCTGTCGGTCCTGCGCGATGCGGCCTGGGAGGAGCGGGCCGTGGACATCGCCTATCGCGACGAGGCGGGCCGCGTGACCCGCCGCCGGGTCTGGCCTCTCGCCGTGGCCTTCCTCGACGAGGTGCTCCTGATGGTGGCCTGGTGTTGCCTGCGCCAGGATTTCCGGCGGTTCCGCCTCGACCGGATCGAGGTGGCCGATCCGACCGACGAAAGCTTCCGTCCCCGCCGGGTGGGCCTCCTGCGCGATTACGTGGCGACGCTGCGCTAGCCGATCCGGCCCCGAACGCCGCCGGTCTGGGCGCGATCAAGGAGCAGGTGGTCGGCCAGCACGAGCGCCATCATCGCCTCGCCCACCGGAACCGCACGGATGCCGACGCAGGGATCGTGGCGGCCCTTGGTGACGACCTCGGCCGCCGTGCCGTCGAGGCGGATGGAGCGGCGCGGCGACAGGATCGAGGAGGTCGGCTTGACGGCGAAGCGCAGGGTGATGGCCTGGCCCGTCGAGATGCCGCCCAGGATGCCGCCGGCGTGGTTCGAGCCGAAGCGGAGGGCGCCATCCTCCCAGAAGATCTCGTCCGCGTTGTCGCGTCCGGTGAGGGCGGCCGAGGCCATCCCCTCTCCGATCTCGACGCCCTTCACGGCGTTGATGGACATCATCGCCGCAGCGAGATCCGAATCCAGCTTGCCGTAGATCGGCGCGCCCAGGCCCGGGGGCACGCCCTCGGCCACCACCTCGATCATCGCGCCGACCGAGTTGTGGTCGTCCTTGCGCAACCAGGCGAGGTACTCTTCCCATTCCTGCGCGGCGACGGGATCGGGGCACCAGAAGTCGTTGCGCCCGATCTCGGCCCGGTCGAACCGGGACCGGTCGATGACCTTCTCGCCCATCTGCACCATGTAGCCGGTGATCCGGACCGCCGGGGCCAGCGTTTCCAGCACCTGCCGCGCCACCCCGGCCGCCGCGACCCGCGCCGCCGTTTCGCGGGCGGAGCTGCGCCCGCCGCCGCGGTAGTCGCGCACCCCGTATTTCAGGTGATAGGTCAGGTCGGCGTGACCGGGCCGGAAGGTTTGGGCGATGTCGCCGTAGTCCTTGGATCGCTGATCGGTGTTCTCGATCAGGAGGCTGATCGAGGTGCCCGTCGTCATCCCTTCGAAGACGCCCGACAGGATGCGGACGGCGTCGGGCTCCTGCCGCTGGGTGGTGTTTCGGTTCTGGCCGGGCCGGCGCTTGTCGAGCCAGGGCTGGATCAAGGCCTCGCTCAGCGGAACGCCCGGCGGGCAGCCGTCCACGACCGCGCCCAGGGCGGGCCCATGGCTTTCGCCCCAGGTCGTGAAGCGGAACAGGTGGCCGAAGGTGTTGACGCTCATGGGACGGGCTCCGTGGTTCCCGTGCCCTTACCGCATGGTCCCGCCGCCCGGAACCCCCGGCTCAGACCGGCAGGGGCATGGCGGGCAGGTCGTACTCGATCTCCTCCCAAGGGCGCAGCCCCATCTCCCGCATCAGGGTCCAGGCGCCCCGGCTGGCGTCGAAGCCGTGCTCGACACGCTCCCGGGCCGCGACGGCAAGGGCCAGCGCCCGCTCGGGCGTGCGGACGAGCCCCTCCAGCGCGCTTGCCAGGGCCTGCGGGTCGCGGGGCCGCACCAAGAGGCCGTCGACGCCATGGGTCACGAGTTCGCGCACGCCCCCCACGGCGGTGCCCACCACCGGAAGGCCGCAGGCCATCGCCTCCATGAGAGCCACGCCCAGCGGCTCATGATGGCTGGGCAGCACGAAGGCATGGGCGTGCCGCAACTCCTCGAGGATGCGCGCCTCACCGACCAGTCCAAGCAGGACCACGCGCCCCACGAGCCGCAGGTCGCGCAGCCGCGCCTCGAGCTCGCGCCGGAAGCCCTGCCCAGCCTCCTCGTCCTCGCCCGCGATGCGGAGACTGGCGGGCACGTTCCGGTCGAGCAGGCGGCGGAGCGCGACCAGGAGGTCCTGGAACCCCCGCGCAGGTTCCAGCCGTCCGCAGGCGAACAGGCGCAACGGCTCTCCGGGGGCCGGGGGCATGTAAGGATGCTCGCGGGAAAGGCGCGCGACGTCCACGCCCATCGGCTGCACGACGACGCGCGCCGGCCGATCCTCGCGGAGGACGGTCTTGACCTCGGCCAGCAGCCGCCGCGTGACCACCGTGGCAAAGCGGGCCCCGCGCCATTTGAAGTTCTGCCCCGGCCCATCCTCGGACAAGGGACCGTGCAGGGTGAGGCTGTAGGAAGGGCCGCCCATCCGCTCGGACAGGGCGGCGATCAGCGCGACGCGGCCCGTCGAATGGACGTGCACATGCCGCAGGCCATGGCGCGCCGCGCTTTGCGTCAGGGCGAGCGCCGGGCCAAGCGACAGCAGCAGATCGCGCCTGAAGCCCTGTTCGGCGCCGCGCAGTTCGCCCCAGGGAAGAGCCGGCAGCGCCCTCAGGCCCGACAGCCCGCCTTGGCCAAGATACTCGGTCCGCGCGACGGCCCCCGGCGCCCAGCCGTGGACCTGCTGGGCGGGCGGAGGCGGCTTGGTGGAGTAGAGCACGACCTCGACCCCCTGCGCCTCGAGGGCCAGGATCTCGCGCCAGAAGGCGGAGTGCGTCGGGCCAGGAAAGCCCGGCACGAGGTAGCCGATCCTCGGTCGTATCGCCATGTCGCTGTGCCCCCGTCCCGATCCCTCGGGACAAGGCAAGCCTGCCGCAGGATCGGTCATTCCGTCAAAGACAAAGCGAATGGAGCCCAGGCTGCCTTGGGGTTCGCTCCAGGCTCCGGAGCCGTCGCCGCTGCCCCTTGCCCACGCCATCAGACGTCCCGAGCGGCGGGTCCGGAGGGGGCCTGCGGGGCCTGGCTGCGTCCGAGGGGCGAGCGTTCCTCCTTCGGAGGCCAGGACAGGGGACCTTCGCAGGGACGGGCCGCGCGGTCGGTCCGCCGCACCGGACGCCCCTGATCCGGAATGCCCCGAACGTGCGCTGCAACACGATCCTTGGTGACATTCCGCGCAGAAACGGGCGGGGATTCGGCTTGGCCCAGGCTCCCGACCACGTTACCACAGCGACGCAACCGGCCCGGAGGAGGGGTCATGGCACCGATCCTCAGCATCCGAGACCTGCGGAAAAGCTACGACAACGGATTCGAGGCGCTGAAAGGTGTCTCGCTCGACATCCAGGCGGGCGAGATCCTCGCGCTGCTTGGCCCGAACGGGGCGGGCAAGACGACCCTCATCTCGGCCGTCTGCGGGATCGCGCGCATCACCGGCGGAACCGCCAGCGTGGCGGGCCACGACATCCAGCAGGACTGGCGCGCGGCGCGAACGCTGATCGGCCTCGTCCCGCAAGAGATCAACCTCGAGCCCTTCGAGAAGGTGTTCAACACCGTGAGCTTCTCGCGCGGGCTGTTCGGCAAGCCCCGCGACGACGCGCGGGTGGAGCGGATCCTGCGCCTGCTGTCGCTCTGGGACAAGAAGGACAGCAAGATCAACGAACTCTCCGGGGGCATGAAGCGCCGCGTCCTGATCGCCAAGGCGCTGAGCCACGACCCCCGCGTCCTGTTCCTCGACGAGCCCACGGCGGGCGTCGACGTGGAGCTGCGCCGCGACATGTGGCGCGTCGTCGACGAGTTGCGTCGCGAGGGCGTCACCATCATCCTGACCACCCACTACATCGAGGAGGCCGAGGCCATCGCCGACCGCGTGGCGGTGATCTCCAAGGGCCGCATCCTCCTGGTGGAGGACAAGGAAAGCCTGATGCGCCGCATGGGGCAGAAGGTGCTGCACGTCGCGCTCCAGCAGCCGCTGGTCGCCGTGCCGCAGGGTCTGGCCCGGTTCGACCTGACGCTCGACCAGGGGGGGCAGCGCCTGACCTACACTTACGACACCAAGGCCGAGCGGACGGGCATCGCCACGCTGCTCTCGGCCCTATCCGAGGCCGGGATCGCCGTCGCCGACCTCGACACCGAGGCGTCCTCGCTCGAGGACATCTTCGTGGGGCTCGTGCACGGCGACGAACGGGAGGCCGCGGAATGAACCTTTATGCCGTGCGCGCCATCTACACGCAGGAGATGGGGCGCTTCTTCCGCACGGTGACGCAGTCGCTGATCGCGCCGGTCCTGTCGACCTCGCTCTACTTCGTGGTCTTCGGCGCGGCCATCGGCGGGCGCATCCAGGAGGTCGAAGGCATCTCCTACGGCGCCTTCATCGTGCCGGGGCTCATCATGCTGTCGGTCATCACGCAGGGCATCTCGAACGCCTCGTTCGGGATCTATTTCCCCAAGTTCATCGGCACGATCTTCGAGGTGCTCTCCGCGCCTGTCAGCTTCTTCGAGGCGGTGATGGGCTATGTGGGCGCGGCAGCGTCCAAGTCCTTCATCATCGGGATCATCATCCTGATCACGAGCTGGTTCTTCGTCGACATCCGCATCGCGCATCCGGTCGCGATGCTGGCCTTCCTGGTGCTGACCTGCCTCAGCTTCGCGCTCATGGGCTTCATCATCGGCATCTGGGCCGGCAACTTCGAGCAGTTGCAGCTGATCCCGCTCCTGGTCATCACGCCGCTCGTGTTCCTGGGGGGCAGCTTCTACTCGGTGTCCATGCTGCCGGGGATCTGGCGGACGGTCGCGCTGTTCAACCCGGTGGTCTACCTGATCTCGGGCTTCCGCTGGTCGTTCTTCGGGATGGCGGACGTGCCCGTGGGGATCTCGCTCCTCGCCATCGCGGCCTTCACGGCGATTTGCCTGGGGATCGTCTGGTGGATCTTCCGAACCGGCTGGCGGCTGCGGCGCTGAGCCTTGCGGGACAGGGGGCGGGGGCATAGGTGCGGACCATGACCAGCCTCCCCGACCTTTTCCGCTTCGGCGCCCGTCGACCCACCGTCTCGGTGATCCGCCTCCAGGGGCCGATCGGCATGGGCGCGCGGTCGCTGACCGACGCGGGCCTGGCCCCTGCCATCGAGGCCGCCTTCGCCAGGAAGCCCGCCGCCGTGGCGCTGCAGATCAACAGCCCCGGCGGCTCGGCGGTGCAGTCCTCCCTGATCGCCGCGCGCATCCGGCGGCTGGCCGACGAGAAGAAGGTTCCGGTCCTTGCCTTCGTGGAGGACGTGGCGGCCTCGGGCGGCTACTGGCTCGCCACCGCCGCCGACGAGATCTGGTGCGACCAGGGGTCCATGCTCGGATCGATCGGCGTCATCAGCGCGGGCTTCGGGTTCCAGGACCTGATCGCGCGGCTGGGGGTGGAGCGGCGCGTCCACACGGCCGGCCGGTCCAAGTCCCTGCTGGACCCGTTCCGTCCGGAAAAGCCCGAGGACGTGGAGCGGCTGAGCCGCTGGCTGTCCCAGTTGCACGACGTGTTCATCGCGCATGTGCGCGGCCGGCGCGGCGCCAGGCTGGCCGACAACCCGGATCTGTTCACCGGTGAGGTCTGGATCGGACAGCAGGCCGTGACGCAGGGCCTTGCCGATGGGGTCGGGCATATCGCGCCGGTTCTCAAGGCGCGCTTCGGCGACAAGGTCAGGTTCCGCCGCTATGGCGTGCGCCGGTCCCTGCTGTCCCGCTTCGGCCTGGCCCTCGCGCAGGACGCGGTCGAGCTCATGGAGGAGCGGGCGGCCTTTGCCCGCTTTGGCCTGTGATCCTTATCAAGGCGGCGTTCCTGTTCCTGGCCTTCATGATCGGCATCGCGATCTGGGGACGGTTCCGCAAGCCGCCACGCCGCCTGACCCAGCGCGACAAGTTCTGCCCCTCCTGCGGCCGGCCCCGCATCGGCAAGGGGCCGTGCCCCTGCGGACGCCGCGCATGAGGGCGCTTGTCACCGGCGGGGCCGCCCGGCTGGGGCGGGCCATGGCGCTCAGGCTTGCCGAGCGTGGGCATGACGTCGCGATCCACTACAACTCCTCCGAGGAGGAGGCGCAGGCCGTCGTTCGCGAGGTCGAGGTCCTGGGCCGTCGTGCCGTGGCGCTGAAGGCCGACCTTCTGGACGAGGCGCAGGTGATATCGCTCCTGCCGCAGGCGGCGCAGGCGCTGGGCGGGCCGGTGACGGTCCTCGTCAACAACGCGTCGATCTTCGACTACGACAACATCACGACCGCGACGCGCGAAAGCTGGGACCGCCATTTCGGCAGCAATCTGCGCGCGCCCTTCCTGCTGATCCAGGCCTTGGCGGCCCAGGTTCCCGACCCGGTCCCGGACGCGAGGGGGGAGCCGGTCGCGCAGGGCCTCGTGGTCAACATGGTGGACCAGCGGGTGCGGAAGCTCACGCCCGAGTTCATGACCTACACCCTGGCCAAGGCGGGCCTCTGGACGCTGACCCAGACGGCGGCGCAGGCGCTGGCGCCCCGGGTCCGCGTCAACGCCATCGGACCGGGGCCGACCATCCGGGGGCACCGTCAGACCGAGGATCACTTTGCCCGCCAGCGGGCCGGGACGGTGCTGACGCGCGGCTCCAACCCCGAGGACATCACCGCCGCGCTGACCTTTTTCCTGGACGCCAAGGCAGTGACCGGCGAGCTGCTCTGCGTGGACGGTGGGCAGCATCTCGGGTGGAGAACCCCCGACATCATCGGTCGTGGCTAAGGTTATCCACAGTTATCCACAGATTCTCCACTGGGGGCTGTGCAGGACTCCCATCAGTCTCCACATGCGGCGTTGCAGCGGAGAAATCCGAACCACATCAAACCAATAGGCTGCGGATCGATCTTCATGCCGCGCCGCGGAGCAGGGGAGGGCCCTTTTCACCTCCGTGCGATCCATCCCCGGACTTATCCACAGGCCCTGTTGTTTCATCCCCTTCGCCCGCGCTAGATTGCCCTCCCAAAGCCGCGACATGAACATGCCCGACGACCTTCAGCCCCAGACCCCCGACACGCCCGCCCTGACCGGGCACGAGCGCATCGCGGCCTATCTTCGCCAGCTCGACTCGAGCCCGGGGGTGTACCGGATGCTCGATGCCGAGGCGCGCGTCCTGTATGTCGGCAAGGCCAAGAACCTGAAGGCGCGGGTGTCGAACTACGCCCGGCCCTCGGGCCATTCGGCACGCATCGCCCGGATGATCCGGGAAACCGTGTCGATGATGTTCCTGACGACCAAGACGGAGACCGAAGCGCTCCTTCTGGAACAGAACCTCATCAAGCAGCTCAAGCCGCGCTACAACGTGCTTCTGCGCGACGACAAGTCGTTCCCGAACATCATCATCAGCGCCCACAAATACCCCCAGATCCGCAAGCATCGGGGCGCGCGGACCGACAAGGGCGACTACTTCGGGCCCTTCGCCAGCGCGGGCGCGGTGAACCGGACGCTGAACCAGCTCCAGAAGGCGTTCCTGCTGCGGTCCTGCACGGACGCGGTGTTCTCGTCGCGCACGCGGCCCTGCCTGCTTCACCAGATCAAGCGGTGCTCGGCGCCCTGCGTGGGCCTGATCTCCGAGGACGACTACGCGGATTCGGTCTTCGACGCCGCGCGGTTCCTGTCGGGCAAGACGACCAAGGTGCAGGAAACGCTCGCCCGCCAGATGTCCGAGGCCGCCGAGGCCATGGAGTTCGAGCGCGCGGCGGCCCTGCGCGACCGGATCAAGGCGCTGACCCAGGTTCAGACCGCGCAGGGCATCAACCCCCGCACGGTGGCCGAGGCCGATATCGTGGCGCTGCACATGGAGGGGGGGCAGGCCTGCGTGCAGGTCTTCTTCATCCGCGCCAACCAGAACTGGGGCAACCACGACTTCTACCCGCGCCTTGCGGGCGACGACGACCCGGGCGAGGTCATGCAGGCTTTCCTGGGGCAGTTCTATTCGGACCGCGACCCGCCGCCGCTGGTCCTGTGCTCCAACGGCGTGGACGAGCCCGAGGTGCTGATGGCAGCGCTGAGCGAGAAGGCCCGCCGCCGCGTGGACATCACCGTCCCCCAGCGCGGCGAGAAGGCCGAGCTGGTCGAGGGCGCCCTGCGCAACGCCCGCGAATCGCTGGCCCGCCGGATGAGCGAGTCCGCCACCCAGGCCAAGCTTCTGGACGGCCTGACCGAAAAGTTCGAGCTGCCCACGCGCCCCCGCCGGATCGAGGTCTACGACAACTCCCACATCATGGGGACGAACGCGATCGGGGCCTTCATCGTCTCGGGCCCGGAAGGCTTCGAGAAGGGGCAGTACCGCAAGTTCAACATCGAGACGGCCAAGCCCGGCGACGATTTCGGCATGATGAAGGAGGTGCTGACCCGCCGCTTCACCCGCCTGCTCAAGGAGGACCCGGACCGCGAGAGCGCCGCCTGGCCGGACCTCCTGCTGATCGACGGCGGGCAGGGGCAAGTCTCGGCGGTCTACGAGGTGATGGCCGAGCTGGGCGTCCATGACATTCCGATGATCGGCGTCGCCAAGGGCATCGATCGCGACCTCGGCAAGGAGGAGTTCCACCGCGTGGGCCGGCGCCCGATGGCGCTGCCGCACAACGACCCGGTGCTCTACTTCGTGCAGCGCCTGCGGGACGAGGCGCACCGATTTGCCATTGGCACGCACCGGGCCAAACGGGCCAAGAGCCTGCTCGCCAACCCGCTGGACGAGATCCCGGGCGTGGGGGCGACCCGCAAGAGGGCGCTGCTGCAGCACTTCGGTTCGGCCAAGGCGGTCAGCCGGGCGGCGCTCGTGGACCTCAAGGCGGTGCCAGGGGTATCGGACCAGCTGGCCGAGACCATCTATGGCTACTTCCACGAGAAGGGCTGACCGTCAGGCCGCCCAGGATCATCCCGCCAGCCAGACTCCCAGGGCGATCAGGCCGATCGCAACGGCCAGAAGCCTGAGGCCCCGGCGCGGGCCTGCCCCGCCTCGACCGAGCCGTCGGCTGTAGGACAGCCCTGACCCGGGGAGGCCGACCGTGCCTTGGACGCCCTGGCGCCCGACGTTCACCGAAATGCCGCGGCCCCCGAGGGTCGCGCTGACGCCCGTCCGGCCCAAATTGAGCCGCAGGCTGGGCGCCAGCCTGATCGACCTGCGGAACCGAAACCCCATGTCTGCCTCCGGAACAAGGAATTGCCTCCGGCCTAGCAGCCCCTGCCGTCCTTGCGAAGCCGTGTCCCCCGAGCGGGCGCGTTCCGGCATCGAGCATGGGGGAGGCTGCATGGACCGGGGCGCGAGGCGGCGGGGGCAATCAGCATGATCGCACGCGGAGGAATGGAAAGCCGCGTCGCGCCACAGTGGGGAATTCAGTTGCGACCTGAGGCAGAACGCCCGTGGGCGGGCGTGGGGCGCATCCCGAACTGAACCTCGACCACGATCCCGCCCGCACTGGGGCAAGGAGCCCGATCCGCCCAAGCCCCATGGCTGCGCCGCCCCCGGTTCAGGGCCTGGGCGCAACGGATGGCAGGCGCAGGCCAACTGGTGAATCGATGCCGGTCACAGCACATGGAGATGTGGGGCCGGATTCTGTCCAGGCCCTCTCCCGCTGAGCGGTCATCGCGCGACCTGCTCTGTCGCTTGGCGTCCTTATGGTCCGTGTCCGCGGGCATCGGGCCACCGCGGGACCGTCGAGCCGGGCTGCGCCGGTCCAGTGATGACAGCCTCCACCGGCCCGTGCCTTCCCCTGCGGTGCTGCAAACGCTACATCGGGTCCATGATCGTCTGGACGCTCCCCAATACGCTGACCGTGCTGCGCCTTCTTGCGGCGCCCGGGGTCGCCATCATGTTCCTTTACTTCACCCGGCCCTGGGCGGATTTCCTGGCGTTGACCCTTTTTATCGGGGCGGCGATCACGGACTACTTCGACGGCTACCTCGCGCGGCTCTGGAAGCAAGAATCGCGCTTCGGCGCGATGCTCGACCCGATCGCGGACAAGGCCATGGTGGTCATCGCGATCATGGTCATCACCGGCTACAACGGCATGAATCCCTGGCTGATCCTCCCAGCCACCGTGATCCTCTTCCGCGAGGTCTTCGTCAGCGGCCTGCGGGAGTATCTCGGCTCCAAGGCGGGGCTCCTGAAGGTGACGAAGCTCGCCAAATGGAAAACCACGGCTCAGATGGTCGCCATCGCGGTGCTGTTCCTGGGCACGGGGCTTGCCGTCATGGACGTGCCGCCGCCCCGCGTGGGGCGGGTAGGGCTGCCGCCGGGCACCACCTGGGCGGGGCTCGCCACCTGGGCGGGCCTGTTCCTCATCTGGGTGGCGGCCATCCTGACGGCCATCACAGGCTGGGACTACTTCCGCAAGTCCCTGCCGTTCCTCAAGGACGCGCCATGATCCACGTGCTCTACTTCGCCTGGCTGCGGGAACGGGCAGGCACTTCGCGCGAGAGCGTGGAAACCCGGGCGCCGACGGTCTCCGCGCTGGTGGAGGAGCTGCGGGCCCGCAGCGAGGGCCATGCGCTCGCCTTCTCGGACCTTCGCGCGGTGCGCGTCGCCGTGGACCAGAAGCTGGCTTCCTTCGAGGCGCCTCTGGATGGCGCGCGCGAGGTGGCCTTCTTTCCGCCGATGACCGGGGGCTGATCGTGGAGGTGCGCGTCGGCCCGGAGGCGTTCGACCCCGGCGCGGAGCTGTCGGCCTTCGTCGCCGGGGTCGCCGGCGCCGGAGCAGTGGTGAGCTTCACGGGGGTCGTGCGGGGCGACGGCGGGCTCGAGGCCATGGAGATCGAGCATTACCCCGGCATGACCGAGGCCGCCATCGCAGGGATGGTGGACCAGGCGCGCCACCGTTTCGGCCTCGTGGCCGTGCGGGTCCTGCATCGGCATGGACGGCTGGCGGCGGGAGAGCCGATCATGATGGTGCTGACCGCCGCGCCGCATCGCCGTGCCGCCTTCGATGCGGCAGACTTCCTCATGGACTATCTCAAGTCCCGCGCGCCCTTCTGGAAAAAGGAACTCGGGCCCGGGGGGAGCGCGTGGGTCGCCGCCAAGGACGAGGACGAGGAGTCTCTGGACCGCTGGGCCCCCGACCGCGCCTGACGCGCATCGCCGCTATGCGGCGCTTGCACGGCAGGGTTACGTGTCCCTATGGTAATCCCAGAGTGGAGATGCGGGGCACTGCCCGCCGGGTTCCAGGGAGAGGTTCGCCCATGACCAACGTCGTCATCGCCTCGGCCGCACGTACGGCCGTGGGCTCGTTCGCTGGCGCCTTCGCCAATACGCCCGCCCATGACCTCGGGGCCGCCGTTCTCCGCGCCGTGGTCGAACGGGCCGGGGTCGAAGCCGGCGAGGTGAGCGAGACGATCCTGGGCCAGGTGCTGACGGCCGCGCAGGGCCAGAACCCGGCCCGGCAGGCGCATATCAACGCGGGGCTGCCCAAGGAGAGCGCCGCCTGGAGCCTCAACCAGGTCTGCGGCTCGGGCCTCCGCGCCGTGGCGCTGGGCGCCCAGCATATCATGCTGGGCGATGCATCCATCATCTGTGCGGGCGGGCAGGAGAACATGACCCTGTCGCCCCATGCCGCGCCGCTGCGGGCCGGGCACAAGATGGGCGACATGAGCTTCATCGACACGATGATCAAGGACGGGCTCTGGGACGCCTTCAACGGCTACCACATGGGCCAGACCGCCGAGAACGTCGCCCAGCAATGGCAGATCTCGCGCGAAGAGCAGGACCAGTTCGCCGTCGCCTCGCAGAACAAGGCCGAGGCGGCGCAGCAGGCGGGGAGGTTCGCGGACGAGATCGTGCCCTTCGTCATCAAGGGCCGGAAGGGCGACACCACCGTCGACCAGGACGAATACATCCGCCACGGCGCGACCATCGACGCGGTGGCCAAGCTGCGGCCGGCGTTCACCAAGGACGGCTCCGTGACGGCGGGGAACGCCTCCGGCCTGAATGATGGCGCAGCGGCGGTGCTGCTGATGTCCGAGGACGAGGCGCAGCGGCGCGGGATCGAGCCGCTGGCGCGGATCGCCTCCTATGCGACCGCGGGCCTTGACCCGTCGATCATGGGCGTGGGGCCGATCTACGCCTCGCGCAAGGCGCTGGAGAAGGCGGGGTGGAAGGTCGGCGACCTCGACCTCGTGGAGGCCAACGAGGCCTTCGCCGCCCAAGCCTGCGCGGTGAACAAGGACATGGGCTGGGACCCGTCCATCGTGAATGTCAACGGCGGCGCCATCGCCATCGGGCACCCGATCGGCGCCTCGGGCGCGCGGGTGCTGAACACGCTCCTTTACGAAATGAAGCGGCGGGACGCCAGGAAGGGTCTCGCCACGCTCTGCATCGGCGGCGGCATGGGCGTCGCGCTCTGCGTCGAGCGATAAGGGTTTCGCGGCCCTTCGGGGCGGCGAGAGGGTGGCCCCGCGAGGGAGGAGAGCGGGGCCGCCCTTCCAATCGGACATCTTGAAGGGGGGGAGTTTGTCATGGCGAGAGTCGTTCTTGTCACCGGGGGCTCGCGCGGGATCGGCGCGGCCATTTCCAGGGCGCTGATGGCCGAGGGCTACCAGGTCGCCGCGACCTACGCCGGCAATGATGACGCCGCCCGTGCCTTCACGGACGCGACGGGCATCAGGACCTTCAAGTGGAACGTGGCCGATTATGAGGCCTGCAAGGCAGGTGTGGCCGAGGTCGAGGCGGCCCTGGGGCCTGTCGAGATCCTGGTGAACAACGCCGGCATCACCCGGGATGCCCCCTTCCACCGGATGACGCCGCAGCAATGGCGCGAGGTCATCGACACGAACCTGACCGGCCTGTTCAACATGACCCATGTGGTCTGGGGCGGGATGCGGGACCGCAAGTTCGGGAGGGTCATCAACATCTCGTCGATCAATGGCCAGAAGGGGCAATTCGCCCAGGCCAACTATGCCGCTGCCAAGGCGGGCGACATCGGCTTCACCAAGGCCCTGGCGCAGGAAGGGGCGCGGGCGGGGATCACCGTCAACGTCATCGCGCCGGGCTACATCAACACCGAGATGATGGCAGGCATCAAACCCGAGGTGATGCAGGACGTGATCCTGCCGGCGATTCCGGTCGGGCGGTTGGGCGAGCCCGAAGAGATCGCTCGCTGCGTGGCATTCCTGGCCTCGGACGCGGCAGGGTTCATCACCGGCTCCACGCTGTCGGCGAACGGCGGTCAATACATGAGCTGAGCCCGCGGGCGGGCGCCACGGCCGGACCGGCTCCGCCAATGGCGGGGCGGTCCGAAGTGTCGGATCCAACCAGAGGCTCTGTCCGTCTCCCTTGTCCGGGCCAAGGACGCGCCCGTTGACCGGCGGCGCCCCGATTCGGCTGTCGCTCTCCGACGAAGTTATCGGGCACCGTCCTTCAGCGGAGCCGGGCTTGGCTCGAAGTGGAGTTCGAGCCCGCGCCACGGGGCCGCTGCCACGGCAGGTGTTGGCCGAGGGCGATCGACGGTCCGCCAGTGCGTGACAGGTGTCCAGGGGGGCGAGCGTGGGGTCAGCCGGCGCCTGAATGACAAGGAGCGAACGGCGACGCATGATCGTTCAGCGCCTTGGGGATACAGGCGTATCCAGAGGCTGGATGCTCTGGCGCGTCAGGTCGGCATGGGCCGGCGAGGACCACTCTTGGACTCCGCGGGACCGGGCGGCCGACCGGGGTTGCGCCGTCGCGAATCAGGGCGTTTCAGGTCCAGGCCCAGCCGACGCAGCCAGCCCGACTGCTGCTCCAACCTAGCCGGAGACCCCAAGCCTGCGAGGCCATTCTCGGATGAACTGGCCGTTTCGGCACCTGAGGAGCCGCTGTCCTGTCGAAGGGACAATCAGAGCACGGACGGCGCGCACCGCGACGGGCGCGCGCCAGGCCGCAAGGTCCTGACTTGGGCCGCTTAGGGGGCGTCAGTGCGCCGTCAGGCGGGTGATCTCTTCCTTGATCATGAGTTTCTGCTTCTTCATGCGCGCGATCTCGAGATCGTCGATCCCGGGGCTGCGCTGGGCCGCTTCTACGGCCTCCGACAACGTCTGGTGCTTCCGGCGAAGTTCTTCCAGATGGCCGTTCAGACTCATGAGTCGTCCTCCATGGTGGTGAAGCCTGCCATCCTGAAGTCGATCACAGATCCAGAGTTCTGTCATGCGGCTGGATGGCACGGCCCGCTGTCGGCGGATCTTCGCTCGTTCTGGTTGAGTAATGGTTAACGCCAGGGCAGAACTGCACCGTTTCGCAGCACGTCACGGGCCCAGGGTGAGAGATCCTCGCCGTCGCGCTCGTGCCGGGACGCCGCGTGAACGCACAGCGGTGCCAGCAGGCGGAACGGGGCGCGGCCTCCCTTGCGGGCCCGGAGCAGGAACGTGGCGGCCGGGCGTCCTTCGCGCGGGACGAGGGGGATCAACTCGGGTGAGCCGATGGTGGCCGGAAGGGCTGCCAGGACCTCGGGGAGGCGGGCGGTGCGCTGGATCAGGGTCAGCGTGCCGCCGGGACGTAGGCGGCGGGCGGCCAGACCCAGCCAATAGGGCAGGGGGGCCGGGCCGCCATGCGCGAGGTCGCGTCCCGGATCCGCCGCCGGCGTGGTCGTCGTCCGGTCGTAATAGGGCGGGTTCAGCAGAACGTGGTCGAAGACCCGGGCCAGGAGCGACGCGGGCGGGGACACCACATCGCCGTTCACCACCGTTAGCGGAAGGGCATTCAGGCTGGCGTTCTCCCGGGCCAGGGCCGCATAGGCGGGCTGCAGCTCCAGTCCGCAGAGCGCCAGTCCGGGCACCCGGGTCCCAAGCGCCAGGATCGCCGCGCCTGCGCCGCATCCGAGCTCCAGGGCCGACTCCCCGGAGCGCGCCGGAACGGCCGCCGCCAGAAGGATCGCGTCCATGCCCGAGCGGAATCCCCGCGCCGGTTGCCGCAGCCTGAGCCGTCCCCCCAGGAAGGCATCGAGCGTGAGGTCAGAGTCCGCGGTCGATGCCGTTGTCTCGGATGACCACGATGGCATCGTCAAGATCCTCGTCGCGCACCATGAGGCGGCGGGGCAGCACCCCGATGGAGCCTTCGAGGACGCTCATGTTGTGATCGAGCGGGAAGCAATCTATACCCTCCCCCCGCAGGAGCGCGGTGGCGAAGGCGATCACGGTGGGATCGGTGGTGCGCAGCAGTTCCCGCATCGTCCGGACAGGCTAACCGCCCGCCCTCCCCGATGTCGAGCCCGTGGAAAGACCTTGATGAGCCTCGATCACGCCCGCGCGAAACCCCATGACCGTCTCGCGGCCGCGCTGGAGGGAGATCTGGCGCGGGTGGGGACACTGATCCGCGAGCGGATGGCCTCGGAGGCCGCGCCGCGCATTCCCCAGGTCACGGCGCACCTGATCGACGCCGGCGGCAAGCGGCTGAGGCCGATGCTGGTGCTTGCCGCGGCGCGGATGATGGGCTTCGAAGGGTCCTATCACATCCACCTGGCCGTGGCGGTGGAGTTCATCCATACGGCGACGCTGCTCCATGACGACGTGGTGGACGACTCCAAGCAGCGCCGTGGCCGTCCGACCGCCAACCTCCTGTGGGACAACATGAGCTCGGTGCTGGTGGGGGATTACCTCTTCGCCCGGGCCTTCCAGCTCATGGTCGAGCCGGGGAGCCTCCGGGTCCTCGATATCCTGGCCAACGCCTCGGCCACCATCTCCGAAGGCGAGGTGCTGCAACTGGTCGTGGCGCGCGACCTGTCGGCCACCGAGGAGACCTATCTCAGGGTGATCCGGGGCAAGACCGCCGCGCTCTTTTCCGCCGCCACGCAGGCCGGTGGGGTCATCGCGGGGGCCAGCGCCGACCAGGAGGAGGCCCTTCGCGAATACGGGGATGCCTTGGGAATCGCGTTCCAGATCGTGGATGACCTGCTCGACATCGAGGGCACGGATGCGATCGGCAAGAACCGGGGGGACGACCTGCGGGAAGGCAAGCTGACCCTTCCGGTGATCCGGGCCATCGCCCGGGCCGACGAGGAGGAGCGTGCCTTCTGGACCCGCACCGTGGGACGCGGGCAGGTCGAGGCCGAGGACGTGGAGCGCGCGCGCGCCATCATGGAGGCGCATGGGGCGCTGGACTCCACCCGGGCCGAGGCCGGGATGTGGGTGGCCCGTGCCAAGGCCGCTCTGGAACGGTTGCCCGCCCATCCGCTGCGCGAGATGCTGGCCGACCTCGCCGATTACGTCGTCGCCCGCGAGGTCTGACCACCGGCCTGGGCGTCATAGGCAGCCTGCGCCGCCATGACCGCCTCGATGTTCGTTTCGGCCCAGCGTGCGAGCGCCTGGGCCGTTTCGGACAAGGTCCGGCCCAGCGGGGTGATGGCGTATTCCACTGTCACGGGCACGGTGGGGAAGGCTTGGCGGGTGACCAGGCCGTCGCGCTCGAGCCTCTTGAGCGTCTGGGACAGGACCTTCTGCGACACGCCCTCGATCTCGCGCCGCAGGTGGTTGAAGCGCATTGGCCCCTCGGTCAGGCGCCCCAGCACCAGCAGCACCCACTTGTCCGCGAGCCGGTCGAGCACGAGGCGCGTGGGACAGGCTTCCGAATAAACGTCGTAGATCATGATACGGCCCTTGGCGGTTTCCCTGCAGTAACCTGGTGTCGAAAGGGTGCCTTCTTCCGCACCGCTTCGAATCATGCCATCTGCTGGCGCATGGAAACCAGGTTTCAATTTGAAACCATGTAGACGATGGAGATGGCGATGTCAGGACGGATTCTCGTGCTCGGTGCGACGGGGACGGTAGGGGCGCATGTGGTGGCCGGGCTCGTGGCCCGGGGCGAGAACGTGAAGGCCGCCTCCCGCGGCGCGACCCCGGTCGCCGGCGCCGAGGCGGTGCGCTTCGACCACATGGATCCCTCCACCCATGAGGCGGCCTTCGACGGCGTGGACCGGGCGTATGTCCTGGTTCCCTCGGGCTACCTGAACACGCTGGAGATCCTGAGCCCCATCATCGAGCGTGCGGCCGGGGCGGGCACCAAGGTGGTGTTCCAGAGCGTCATCGGCGTGGACGCGGATGATTCGATCCCCTACCGGCAAGCCGAACTGCAGCTGGAGCGGAGCGGCACGCGCTGGGTCACGCTGCGGCCGAACTGGTTCATGGACAACTTCCACACCTACTGGCGCGACGGGATCGTGCGGCACGGCGTCATCACCGTCCCGGCGGCGGACGGCAAGACGAGCTTCATCGACGCCCGCGACATCGCCGCCTCGGCCGTGGCGGCGCTGACCACCGATCGCTTCGACAACCGGGCCTTCAACCTGACGGGTCCCGAGGCCCTGAGCTACCATGAGGCTGCCGCGTCTCTGTCGAACCTGCTTGGCCGCAGCGTCACCTATCGTCCGGTCGACGACGAGACGTTCGTCGGCATCGTGACCGCCGCAGGCGTGCCCGAGGATTACGCGCGCTTCCTCGCGGCCATCTTCCACCCGGTTCGGGAAGGCTGGGCCTCTGTCGTGACCCCGGACGTCGAGACGCTGACCGGGCGGGCGCCCCGCGACCTGGGAACCTACGCCCGGGATAACGCGGCCCGCTTCTCCGCCTAGGCCAGCATCGGGGCCGGGGCGACCCACCAGGCCTGGCGCGCCACCTGGATGATTCGGGCGGCCGTCCGGGCCGACCCGGCGTCCTTGGTGATGCCGACGCAGGTGGCCCCGGAGCCCGACATGACGGCCGCCAGCACCCCGGGTGTCCGCCGGAGCAGGTCCAGCGCGTCCTTGACCGGGGGCGCCAGCGTCTCGGCCGGGGCTTGCAGGTCGTTCCGCACCATCCGGAGCCAGGCCGCGAAGTCCTCGGCCTTGCCCACCTTGGGCAGGTCGGGCAGCGGCGGGTTCTCCTTGGTGGCGAGGGCCTGGAACACGTCCCTGGTCGGCAGCGAGGTCCCGGGATTGACGAGGATGAGCCCCAGGCTGGGCAGCGGGGGAAGCGTTTCGATCACCTCCCCGCGTCCACGCATCCGGGCCGGCGCCGGCGCGCGCAGGCACACCGGGACGTCCGAGCCCAGCGAGAGCACCTCCGGGGCGTCGGCCGCCAAGGGCTCCACGTTCCAGAGCTTGGCCAGGAGCTTGAGCGTCGCGGCCGCATCCGATGACCCCGAGCCGATCCCGGCCCCATGGGGCAGGTTCTTGGTCAGGCGGATGACGGCTCCCTTCTCCACGCCCCGCGCGTCGCGCAGGATGCGGGCGGCCCGGAGCACTAGGTTCGTTTCATCGGTCGGCACGCCGGGGGCGAAGGGACCGCCCACCGTGAGCGAGAGCTCCCGCGAGGGGGTCGCCGTGATCTGGTCGCCGGTCCCCGCGAAGACCACGAGGCTGTCGAGCTGGTGATATCCGTCCGCGCCCAGGCCGGTGACATGGAGGGCGAGGTTCACCTTGGCGGGGGCGAAGCCTTTATCCACCGGGGCTGACGGCAGGCACTCCGGCCGTTTCCTTGCTCGGGTCGGCGGGCGATGCGCCAAGGCCGTCGGCCAGCTTGGCGCGGATGCGCTCGGCCTCGTCGGGGGACGGGTCGAAGGACAAGGCGCGGGTCCACTGGAAGCGGGCCTCGCGGGTGCGTCCCACCATCCAGTAGGCGTCGCCCAGGTGATCGTTCACCACCGGATCCGTCGCGGCAAGGCTTGCGGCCTTTTCCAGCTCGACCACAGCCTCGGGATACCGCGAGAGCTTGAAGTAGGCCCACCCGAGCGAGTCGACGATCGCGCCGCTGTCGGGCCGCAGGTCCACCGCGCGGCGGATCATGTCCAGCGCTTCGTCCAGCTTCTCCCCCCGGTCCACCAGAGAATAGCCCAGGTGATTGAGGAGCTGGGGCTGGTC
Source organism: Rubellimicrobium arenae (assembly GCF_017916275.1). GTDB lineage: Bacteria > Pseudomonadota > Alphaproteobacteria > Rhodobacterales > Rhodobacteraceae > Rubellimicrobium > Rubellimicrobium arenae. Next base: position 71,988 of record NZ_JAFMST010000014.1, on the reverse strand, counting down.
GGGCCGGAGCGCCAGAGCCGCCCGCAGGTCCTCCTCGGTGCCTGGCCAGTTCGCCTGACCCTCGCGGGCCAGCGCCCTCATGAAGCGCATGTACCAGAGGCGCCCGGAACCGTCCGGGGAAAGATCGATCGCACGGGTGTAGGCGGCCTCCGCCTCCGCGAAGCGGTCCATCCCGCGAAGAAGGTCGCCGAGCTCCGCCTGGACCTCGGGCAGGTCCGGATGATCCTGGGCCAACTGGCTGAGGACCTCCAGCGCGGCCGCGTCCTCGCCTTGCGCCTTGAGGACGCCGGCGCGTCCCAGCTCGGCCGAAACGGCCAGCGGGTCCTCGGCGGGAACGAGCGCATAGGCGTCGCGGGCGAGCGTTGGCTGCCCCAGCTTCTCGAGGAGCTGCCCGGCCAGAAGAGCCGCCTCGGCATGGCGGGGGTCCAGCGCCAGGGCGGCGCGGGCATAAAGAAGGGCCGCTTCGGCGTCCTCGGGCGCGAGGGCGGCCGAAACGCTGTGATACACCTCGGCCAAGCCCTCGGCCGGGGTGGTGACAAGGTCGAAGGACACGGGCGTCCCGGCGGCCAGACGGGCGCGCAGGTCGGCCAGCGGCGCGTCGAGATCGGAGCCGAAGCCTTGGTCGATCAGGGCCAGCCCGTCCTGCGGGCGACCAAGGGCGGCCAGGATTTCCGCATGGGCGAGGACGGCCCGGCGGGTGTGCTGCATTCCTTCGGATTCAGGCAGCGCCAGCACTGCATCGGCCCCGGCAAGATCGCCGGCCAGCGCAAGGGCCAGCGCCTTGTGATAGAGCGCAAAGGCCCGCAAGGCCGGGGTCGTCGCGATCTCGTCGAAGGCGGACACCGCGGCCCCGGTATCGCCCAGCCCGACCCAGGCCCAGCCGCGCGACAGCCCGTCCACCAGCGAGTTGACGCTGTGCCCTGCCTCGAGTTCCCCTAGGAGGCCGCGCCAGTCGCCCGTCCCGGCATGGGACAGGGCCAGGGTCAGGCTGGCGTAGGGGCTCGCAAGCCCGGCCTCGACGATGCGGGTGGCCAGATCCTCTGCCGCCTCGATGCGGCCCAGGCCCAGGTTGGCCGACAGCGCATTGCCCAGAAGCCACGGGTTGGTCGGATCCGCCGCAAGGGCCTCGGCGAACAGGTCGGCCGCAACCGGCAGGTCCGCCGCCCCGCGGGCCGCCCGGGCCGCGAGATAGGTGCCCGCGGGGGCTGTGCTGGCCTCCGTTGCGGACGATTGGGCCCCGGCCGGCGTCCAGGCGATCAGTGCCAAAGCGGTGGCCAGGCCCCCAAGAAGGGCAGACCCTCGTCCCGATGCGTGCAAGGTCCTGTTCCTTGTCGTCCTGTCCCGTCCGCCAAGTTAGGGACGGGTGTGAGCGGGTGCAATCAAGGGTGGAACGATCCGGGATGCAACCGGCGATTTCCCGCCCCCGTGCGCGGTCGCCGCGTCCGGGGGCGTTCGACCCCGTCACATGTTGGGGTAGTTGGGTCCGTCGCCCCCCTGCGGGACGGTCCAGACGATGTTCTGGCTGGGATCCTTGATGTCACAGGTCTTGCAGTGGACGCAGTTCTGGAAGTTGATCTGGAACCGCGGTCCCGTGGGCTCCTCGACCACCTCGTAGACGCCGGCCGGGCAGTAGCGTTGCGCGGGCTCGGCAAAGAGGGGCAGGTTCCGCGCGATCGGGATGCTCGGGTCCTTGAGCTTCAGGTGCGCGGGCTGGTCGGGGTCGTGGTTGGTGCCCGAATAGGCCACGTTGGTCACCCGGTCGAAGCTGAGCTTCCCGTCGGGCTTGGGGTAGGCGATGGGCTTGTGCTTCGCCGCGGGCTCGGTCGATTCGGCGTCGGTCTTGCCGTGGCGGATCTCGCCGAAGACCGAACGGTTCAGGAGCGTGCGCGTCCACATGTCGAGGCCGCCCAGGCCCATGGAGGCCATGACGCCGTAGCGGGACCAGAGCGGCTTCACGTTCGCCACCGCACGCAGGTCGCGGCCCACCGCGCCGGTCCGCACGACGTTGTCGTAGTCCTCGAGCACGTCGCCCTCGCGCCCCGCGGCGATGGCGGCCTGCGCCACCTCGGCCGCGTGGATGCCCGAGAGCATCGCGTTGTGGTTGCCCTTGATGCGGGGGACGTTGACCATGCCCGCCGCGCAGCCCAGGAGCGCGCCGCCCGGGAAGGCGAGCTTCGGCAGCGACTGCCAGCCGCCTTCGTTGATGGCCCGCGCGCCGTAGGCCGTGCGCTTGCCGCCCGTCAGGATCTCGGCCACGAGCGGGTGGTGCTTGAAGCGCTGGAACTCGCCGTAGGGGTACAGGTAGGGGTTGCGGTAGTTCAGGTGGACGACGAAGCCCACATAGACCTCGGTGTCGGACAGGCCGTAGATGAACCCGCCGCCGCCCGCGCTGCGGTCCAGCGGCCAGCCCATCGTGTGGAACACCCGGCCCGCGCCGAAGCGGCCTGGCTCCACGGTCCAGAGCTCCTTCATCCCCAGGCCGTACTTCTGGGGCTCGCGTCCCTCGGCCAGCTTGAACTGCGCGATCACCTGCTGGGACAGGGAGCCGCGCACGCCTTCGGCCAGGAACACGTACTTGCCCCGGATCTCCATGCCCGGCTCGTAGTTCGGGCCGGGCGTGCCCTCGAAGGTGCCGTCCGCGACCTTGCCGAACTCGCCCGCGACGACCCCCGCAAGGCGGCCGTTCTCGCCCCAGACCAGCTCGGAGCAGGACATGCCGGTGAACAGCTCGACGCCCAGATCCTCGGCCTGCCGGGCCAGCCAGCGGCAGACGTTGCCCATGGACACGATGTAGTTGCCATGGTTGTCCATCAGGGGCGGCATGATCCGGTTGGGGATCTTCACCCGCCCGCCTTCGCCCAGGACATAGAAGGCGTCCTCGGTGACCGGCGTGTCGAGCGGCGCGCCCTTGGCCTTCCAGTCGGGGATGAGGGCGTTGAGGCCCACCGGGTCGAGCACCGCGCCCGAGAGGATATGGGCGCCGACCTCGGAGCCCTTCTCGAGCAGGACCACCGACAGGTCGGGATCGAGCTGCTTCAGACGGATCGCCGCCGACAGGCCGGCCGGACCGCCGCCGACGATCACCACGTCGTAGTCCATGGATTCGCGTTCGACTTCGGCCATCGCCCTGCCCCTCTGCATTTCAGGCTCCGGAGGTAGACATTTGTGCGGGAAAGCGCAAATGCGACATGGCGTTGCATCACCCCTGGCGCGGCCAGGGGTGCGCGGCACTTGACTTGGGACCCTCCCGCCGGGTTATGAACCTGTCCCTGAACCACCCAGCGTGCGTAAGAAGGCTGCAAATGGAAAAGATCCCGCTGACCCGCGCCGGGTACGACAAGCTCGACGCCGAGCTCAAGCGCCTCAAGACTGTGGAGCGGCCCGAGATCATCGCGGCCATCGCCGAGGCGCGCGCCCACGGCGACCTGTCGGAAAACGCCGAGTATCATTCCGCCAAGGAGAAGCAGAGCTTCATCGAGGGCCGGATCAAGGAGCTCGAAAGCGTCATCTCTCTGGCCGAGGTGATCGACACCGCCAAGCTGTCGGGGCCGATCAAGTTCGGCGCGACCGTGCAGCTTGTCGACGAGGACACCGACGAGGAGAAGACCTACCAGATTGTCGGCGAGTACGAAGCCGACATCGAGAAGGGACGCCTCAACATCAAGTCGCCCCTGGCCCGCGCGCTGATCGGCAAGGGGGTCGGCGACAGCGTCGAGGTCCGCACCCCGGGCGGCGAGAAGAGCTACGAAGTCCTCAGCATCTCCTACTCCTGAGGAGAGCCGGGCCCGGCCCGCGGTGTGGACCTCAGCCGAGGTCCAGCACCATGGTCGTGGCCGCCCGGAAGCGGAAGACGTAGCGCAGCAGGCCCGTGGAATGCCGGGCCACCGCCCTGTAGCCGACCCGCTCATAGAGCGCGCGGGCCCGCGTGTTGTCCTCCACCACGTCGAGCCGGACCTCGTGGTAGCCCCGCGCGCGCGCTTCGGCCGCGATCGCGTCCAGAAGGCGGGTCCCGACCCCCTGTCCACGGGCCTCGGGCGCGACGAAGATGCCATCCATCAGGAAGCGGACGTTTTCGGTCTCGCGCGACAGGAGCGCCAGGACGGCCAGGCGCCACATGGCGCCGATCCGGCCATAGACGCGCGCCATGTCCGCGAAGTCGCCCCCCACCAGCGCGCCCTCGAGGGTCTTGAACCCGGCCACCCCGAGCAGCCGCCCGTCCTCGTCGAAGGCGCAGAAGGCGTGGTCGGGGGAGAGCACGGTCTCGATGAAGCGAAGGGCACGGTCCCTCGGGCCCAAGGCCCGGCCCAGCTTCTGGCCGAAGGCTTCCCAATACAGGGCGGCGATGGCCGGCCGGTCGACGGGTGTGAAGCCACGAACGATGCGCATGACAGGGATGTTGGGCGGTTCGCTTCGGAAATCCAGCCCCGACTCCCTGATCGGCGGAAAGCCCGTCCCGCGCCCCCGCCCCGCGATGCGGCGCAGGGCTCCTCGGCATCCATCTCGGGCGCGTTCGACCCCTAGAGCCAGCTTGCGGCCTTGGTCAGGTCCTCGGGCGTGTTGATGTTCAGGAACGGATCGGGACCGCCGGCTCCTAAGTCGAAGACGACCCGTCGCGCGCCCTGCCGGTCGGCGAAGTCGAGGACCCGTCGCAGGCCCCCGGACAGGTCGTCGCGGAGCTGGGCGCCCAGGGCGCTCGGCCAGAGCCCGGCCACCGGATGATCGCGCCCGCCCGAGCTGGCGATGGCCGGCGCGCCAGCCTGCCGCAGGCGCGGCAGGAGATCGGGTGGCAGGAAGGGCGCGTCGCCCGGCACGCTGAGGACCTCACGGGCGCCCAGGCGTTCCGCCCATTCCATCGCGGCGAGAAGCCCCGCGAGCGGCCCCGGCCGACCTTCGACCGGATCCGGCAGGACGATCAGGCCGAAGGCCGCAAAGCGGGCCGGATCGCCGTTGGCGTTGATCGCGACAGGGCTGGCCTGCGGACCCAGCCGCCGCAGGATCTCCGACAGGATCGTGCCCGTCCCCAAGGGTCGGAGCATCTTGTCGCCGCCGCCCATCCTGCGCGCGAGGCCGCCCGCGACGATGACGGCTGGGATCGGGACAAGGCTCACGGCAGGCTCCTTCTTCGGCCGGACCCCAGGATAGGCGTGCGGCGCGACCCGGGCCAGCTGGACTTGACCCCGGGCCCGTGGGGGCGACCTTTCCGGAAGGATGGGAGGTCCTCATCCGGGGACGGAGAGCGCGCATGACCGACGCCGAACTGGCCGAACTGCTCGACGATCATCCCGTTCTCTTCCACATGGCCGAGGAAGGAAGCTGGCCGCAGATCCGCGACAGGGGCTTGCTGAGCACCTCGGCGCTCCTGGACCTTTACGGGGCTTCGGGGTCCGCTCGGCAGGCCATCGAGGCGCAGCGCCGGCCCGAGGCGGTCACCCTCGAACGGCCCGACCTGGGCCGCGCGGTGATCCGGGACAACCGGCCCCTGAACGTCGCAAGGCTGGCCCGGGTGCTTCCCCCCGACCTGCCCGTCGAGACGTGGCTCCGGATGCTGAACGGCCGCGTGTTCTTCTGGCTCCGGCGCGAACGGCTGACCCGGCTGCTCGGCGCGCAGCTTTACCGGGACAAGGTCCATGACGTGCTGGAGGTGGAGGCCGCTCCGCTTGTTGCGGCGCATCGTGACCGGATCGAGCTGTCCCCCATCAACAGCGGCGTCACGGACCCCTTCCCCGCCGCACGGGGATGGGACACCTTCCGGCCGATCGGCGATTACCCTTATGCGGACTGGCGGCGAAAGCGGGGCCGGCGCGGAGAGCCGGTCGTCGAACTCGCGGTCCTGGGCGGCGTGCCCGACATCGCCCGCTTCGTTCGCCGCGTGGTGCGGATGCGCGGCGACTGCGAGGAGGCCGTGACCTGGGAGCGTCGCTGATCGGTCGGGCGCGGTTCGGGCCGGTCCAAGGCTCCTGCGGGCCCGCTGGTTCAGGCTCCTTCGGCGGGGAGCCGAGGGCCGTGCCGTTCGATCGTGGTGACCCCGGGCAGGCGCCCGAATCGGCCCGACAGCATCTCGGGGATGAAGGTCAGGCGGACCGACTCGAAGCCGGGCAGCTGGCGCAGGATGTCCGAGGTCGCGCGCGTGCATTGCGCCATCCCGACCGCGCCGTAGTTCTTGGCCAGCACCAGGGCCTGCTCGGCCACCTCGGGCGGGACCTGGATTTCCTGCCGGACATAGTAGTAGCCGTCCTTGGCCTGGTAATCGAGGTAGCGCGCCTCGACGCCGGGCGAGAAGCCGAAGAGAACGTCGTTCCGCTCCGGCACCAGGGGGTCGGTCCAGCCGCCATAGGGGTCGAACAGGACCCGCTCGCTCGCGTTGATGAGGAGGGCGGTGTGCGCGCCCTGTCCGTCCCCTTCGTTCCGCACCGTCACGAGGGCCAGGTAGGTGGGGCCGGGCGCACGATAGCGCGCGTGCTCGACCGCATCGTCCGGAGCCCAGACCGAGGTGCCGGCGCAACCCGCCAGCGCCAGCGGGAGGCCGAGCAGGACCGTGCGGCGAAGCATCAGCCGTTGAACAGCGCGAGCAGGAGCAGCAGCACGACGATGACCACGGCCATGCGCGTGGTGAAGCGCAGGAAGGTGACGAAGGTCTCTTGCTGGCGGGTGATGTCCATGGTGCCGGGCTCGTGATGGGGGGTGACGTGGGCCTTGGTGGTGTGCGCCAGGGTCTCGCGGGCGAGGGCGCCCTCATGCTCCGGGCTGTGGCTGTGCTGGGCCATGGCGGTGTCCTCTGCGGTGGGTCCGGGCGGGGATAGACGATCCCCCGCCGACTGTCACGCCCCCCCGCCAGATCCGAGGTCGTGGGGCGTCACGGCCATGACCGCGCGGGCCCCGTCCCGCACCTGCGCCATGAGGCCGCCATGCGATGGGAGGAGGCGATGGACATAGAAGGCGGCCAGGCGTTCGCGCGCGCCGTCGCCCGCCATGGCGGCCAGGAGGTGGGCGCGGGCGCCCAGGACCCGGGCGAAGGCGCGCAGGTAGGGCGTGGCGCCCGCGGCCCGGTCCCCGGGATGGGTCAGCAGCCACTCCGTCCCCTCGCGGAGGGTTTCGGCGGCCTGCCAGACAGGCTCCGCAAGGTCGGGGTGCGACGCCCGGGCAAGGGCGGCGATCTCCACGGTCTCGTCGATGAGCCGGCCCGCCGCCTCCCCCCCGTCCGCGAGCTTGCGGCCCACGAGGTCGAGCGCCTGGATCCCGTTCGTCCCTTCGTAGATCTGGGTGACGCGGACGTCGCGGGCGTACTGGGCGGCGCCTGTTTCCTCGATGAACCCCATGCCGCCATGGACCTGGATGCCAAGCTGCGCGACCTCGTGGCCCACATCGGTGCCGAACCCCTTGGCGATCGGGGTGAGGAACGCGGCGCGCGCCGTCCAGAGCGGGTCGCCAGTCGCGGTGGCCATGTCGAGCGCCACCGCGCAATCGAGCGCGATGGCCCGGGCGGCGAACAGGTCGGCCTTCATGGTGGCGAGCATCCGGCGCACGTCCGCGTGCTCGACGATGGCGCCGGACCCCTCCGCACGGCCCTGCCGGCGTGTCCTCGCCCAGTCGAGCGCCTGCTGGAAGGCGGCCTCGGCCACCCCGATCCCCTGCACGCCCACGCCCAGGCGGGCGTTGTTCATCATGGTGAACATCGCCGCCATGCCGCCATGGGGCGGGCCCACCAGCCAGCCCCTGGCGCCTTCATAGGACATGACCGCGGTGGGCGATCCGTGCAGGCCCAGCTTGTGCTCGAGCTTCAGGGGGCGCAGCGCGTTGCGCTCGCCGGGACGGCCGCCGCCGTCAGGGATCAGCTTGGGCACCAGGAAGAGCGAGATGCCCTTGGTGCCGGACGGCCCGTCGGGCAGCCGCGCCAGGACCATGTGGACGACGTTCGCGGTAAAGTCGTTGTCGGCCCAGGTGATGTAGATCTTCTCGCCGGTGATGGCGTAGGTGCCGTCGCCCAGAGGCTCGGCTCGGGTGCGGAGCGCGCCCACATCCGAGCCGGCCTGCGCCTCGGTCAGGTTCATGGTCCCGGACCATTCGCCGGACACGAGCTTGGGCAGGTAAAGCGCCTGGATCTCGGGCGAGGCGTGGTGGCCCAGCGCCTCGATCTGGCCCTGGGTCATCAGCGGGTTGAGCTGGAGCGCGAGGCAGGCCCCCGACATCATGTCGTTCACGCAGGTGGCAAGCGCGAGCGGCAGCCCCGCGCCGCCCCAGTCCGGCGAAGCGGCAAGGCCGATCCAGCCGCCCTCGGCAATGGCCCGGTAGCCGTCCGCGAAACCGGGCGAGGTGCGGATCACGCCGTTCTCCAGCCGGGCGGGGTGCAGGTCGCCCTGTCGGTTCAGGGGCACCAGCACCTCGTCGCACAGCCGGGCGGCCTCGGTCAGGACGGCGTCGACCATGTCCGGCGTGGCCTCGGCAAAGCGGTCGGTCGCGGCCACCCGCGCGAAGCCCGCAACGTGATCGAGGTGGAAGCGCAGTTCGGCGAGCGGCGAACGGTAGGGCATGGACGGACTTCCGGCCGGGGCTAGGCAAGGCGCAGCGCGGAGCCTAGAGGGGGTTGCCCTGTCCTCAAACCGGAACGCCACGTCATGACCGACCTGCTCCCGGACGACCTCGCGACGCGTCGGCTCCGGCCCGACGCCGGGGGGCTGCGCGTGGCGGCCGACCTCCTGCGGGATGGTGGGCTCGTGGCCTTTCCGACCGAGACGGTCTACGGACTCGGTGCGGACGCCGGGAACGGACGGGCGGTGGCGGGGATCTATGCCGCCAAGGGGCGGCCGAGCTTCAACCCCCTGATCGTCCATGTTCTGGGCTCCGAGGCCGCCGCGCGCCTGGCTGAGGTGTCCAGCGTCGCCGGGGACCTCATGGCGGCCTTCTGGCCGGGACCCCTCACGCTTGTGCTAACGGCTCGTGAAGGGGCGGGGCTGTCGCCGCTGGTCATGGCGGGCCTGCCCACCGTGGCTCTGCGCGCGCCGGCCCATCCCGTCGCCCGGGCCTTGCTGGAGGAGGTCGGGCGACCGCTCGCGGCGCCCTCGGCCAATCCCTCGGGGCGGGTGTCGCCCACGACGGCCGAGCATGTGCTCGGGGGGCTGTCGGGCCGGATCGACGCGGTGCTGGACGGGGGGGCCTGCGCCGTGGGGCTCGAGTCCACGATCCTCGCGCTCGATCCAGCTCCGCGGCTGCTGCGGGCGGGCGGCTTGCCGGTCGAGGCCATCCAGGAGGCGCTGGGACAGGAGATCGCCGCCGACACCGATCCGGCCCGCATCGCCGCGCCTGGGCAGATGGCATCGCACTACGCGCCCCGGGGCCGCCTCCGCCTTGGGGCCGCCAGGCCCGAGGCCGGCGAGGTGATGCTGGGCTTTGGTCCGGTGCCGGGGGACCTGACCCTATCGGCCGCGGGCGACCTCGCCGAAGCGGCGGCGAACCTTTTCGGCTGTCTGCATCGGCTTGACGCGATGGGGGCCGAGCGCATCGCCGTCGCCCCGATCCCCGACCGGGGCCTGGGCCGCGCCATCAACGACCGACTCCGCCGCGCGGCGGCCCCGCGCCCTTGATCCTGCGGCCCCGCCCGGGTGGTGCGCTCGTGCCCTCAGCGTCGGTGATTGCGCTCGATCCAGTCGCGAAGGCCCTCGGATTCCTGCCGTGCGTCGCGCAGGCCGTCCATGGTGGCCCGCAGCTCGGCCTGAACCTGGGCGAGCTGGTTCTCCAGTTCCGCTTCCCGGGTCGCGAGGTAGGCCAGGGCCTGGTCGCGGGTCTCCTCGGCGTCGTGCAGCGCCTGGGCCATGCGGTCGAGCTCGCCGATCTCGGCGCGCGTGACGCGGGTGAATCGGTTGACAAGCCAGCCCGCGAACCAGCCCAAGGCGAAGGCCGCGAAAAGGATGACCGCCGTCGCGATGATGAACTCGGTCCTGTTCACGTCCCCTGTCCCTGTCCCGCGCGGGCTCAGTCGAGCGCCGCGCCGTTCTCGCCATTCTGGCCTGCCCCTGGCGCGTCCGCCGGACCGGGCTGGTCGCCGGCCGGAGACGCCTCCTCGGGCGCAGCCTCACCGGCTTCGCTGTCCGGCGGCTGGGGCAAGGTCGTAGCCTCTGCGGCCGGTGCCGTCGAGTCGGCCCGGGCCTCGCCGCCGGTTTCCGACGGAGCGTTGCCGGGTGGGCTGGCCGGACCCTGCGGAGCCGCGGCCGGCTCCGGGGTGGCCGCAGGCAGCGGCCCGAGGATCACGGTGGCCTGCGGCAGCTCATCCAGGCGGCTTCGGGCCGGCGTGGTTCCTTCTGCTGTCGGGGCACCATCCGGCGGGGGCTGGACCGCCTCCACCGAGGCCGTGTCGGACGCGGCTTGATCGCCCTCGGGGGCCGGGGTGTCGGTCTCGGTTCCGGGGCGCACGGGCGGAGCGTCCGGGGCGTCCGCCATGGGTTGCGCCGAATCATCGAAGGGGGCGGGCGGTCCCTGAGGCTCCAGTGCCCCCGAACCGGCCAGGGCCGCCGGTCCCTGTGCGGCGGGAAGGCCCTGCTGGATCAAGGTGAACTCGATCCGCCGATTGGCCTCCCGTCCGGCTTCCGTCCCGTTGTCGGCGATGGGCGACGCTTCGCCGTACCCGATGGCCTCGAAGCCCGAGACCGGCACCCGCTGGGCGCGGAGCGCGGCGAGCACGGCTTCGGCGCGACCTTGGCTCAGCTCGAGGTTCGAGGACTCGCGCCCCTGGCTGTCGGTATAGCCCGAGATGCGGAGCGGCAGGTCGGGGCAACTCCGCAGGACCTCGGCGATGGCCTCGATGACGGGTTCGCCTTCGCGCGAGATCGTGGCCGAGCCGGGGTCGAAGGTGATCTTGGCCGCGTCGGTCAAGGCCGTGATCTTGGCCAGGCACTCCTCGGGGGTGGGCAGCGCGGCGAGGGGATCGAGCTCCTCGACATAGGCCACCTGGATGTCCAGGTCGGCGCCGGGACCCAGCGTCTCGATGGCGCGGGCGGCGATCTCGTCGCGGGCCGCGGCGTTTCCCGTGCGTCCCACGACGGCGATGGTGTCCGGCGTGACGGTCACGGTGCCATCGGCCAGCCGCGACAGCGCCTCGATCCCCGTCAGCACGCGCATGGACCAGCCATCAGGCAGGCCGCTGCCACCGGGGCGGGTGGCCAGGGTCACGTCCTGCGCCCCGAACCGGGCCTGGGCGAAGGCGCGCGCCAGGCCGTTCATGCGGGCGTCCTCGATCCGGCCCGCCAGCTGGACCCGACCTTCCTCGCTCAGGGTGGCGCGGAACTCGGGCGGGCCCTGCGGAGCCTCGGCCACGGGGACGGGGCGCTCCGCCTCGAGGGCGAAGATGTCGGGCAGCGCGCCGTCGAGCTCGCCCGTGACCCGGTCGAAGAGGGCCCGGTCGGTCCCCGGCTCCGCGACCAGTAGGACGTCGGTGTCCGAGAAGGTGAGCGTCCCGCCCCCCACCTCGTGCAGCGCGGCGATCGCCTGGGCGACGGCGCGGCCCCAGTCGGGCGTGGGCACGCCAAGACCCAGGCGGCAATCGAGCGTCCCCGCCGCCCCCGCCGCCGTGGCGGCCGACAGGATCTCGTCGCGGGCCGCCTCGGTGTCGGCGGAGCAGGCGTCGAACGAGAACGCGCCGGCCTGGAGGCGCGCGCGCAGGGTGAAGGGGGTGATCACGGGCCGGGGCGCCGAAATGGCGAGCGCCAGCCTCAGCCCTTCGGGCTTCATCCGGGTCAGCTCGGCCTCGAGCCGACGCTTCTCTTCGGGCGAGGCGGCGATGGCCTCGATAGAGACGCGGCCGGCGGCGACCGAGATCTTGGCCTGCGACAGGGCATCGAGCGCGTTCAGGGCGTAGTCGACGGCGATGTCCCATCCTTCGGGCACCGGATAGTCGGCCACCTGGAGCAGGTCGGTCACCTCGGCCCCATCGGCCGACCGCCCGACCCCGGACATCAGGTCGTCGCGATCCATGTCGGCCGGGATCAGCCCGATCAGCGAAACGCCCGCGTCATTGCGAAGGATCTCGGCGGTGAAGTCGGGTGGGGTGAGGGGATCGGCCTCGGCCACGTGCATGTTGTCGATGACCCGGCTCGGGTCCACGATGGCCCCGGCGGCCGAGATGGCGTTGAACCGATCGGCCTCGGAGGGCGCCTCGCCTTCGAGGATCACCTGCAGCCCGTCGCCCAGGACGGAGGTCCAGCCGTGGCCTTCGGTCCGGAGCCGGTCGGCCACCGCCTCCACCGAGCGATCCTCGACGATGCGGACAAGGTTCTGAGCGGCCACCGCCGACAGTCCGCCGGCACAAAGGAACGCGACGACGCCAAGGATGGAGGGCGAAAGCTTCATGGGCGGATTTATCGGCCTGTGTGGCGGATGGGCAACCCGGGTTCTCTAGGCCCGGTCCGCTCGGCCCACAATCAACGGCTCCGCGAGGCGGCGGAAAGCCGCGCCTTCAGGCCAGCGCCGCAAGCGCGAAGGCCAGCACGGCCAGGAGCCCCGCATCGCGGTTCGACCGGAACAGGCGCAGGAGCCCGCGCCCGTCCTCGGGGTCGAAGCGCCGGAGCTGCCAGGCCATGTGCCAGCCCATCGCCCATGGGCCGGCCAGCGCCAGCACGAGAGCGAGCCCCGAACCGCGGATCCCGGCCAGCGCGGCCGCGAGCCCCATCAGCCCCACGGTCGCGACCAGGAATCGCCGGAGCCAGCGCGGCGTCGCGTCCCCGAAGAGTCGCGCCGTCGACTTCACCCCGATGATGGCGTCGTCCTCGACGTCCTGATGCGCGTAGATGGTGTCGTAGAACAGGGTCCAGGCCAGTCCGGCGAGCCAAAGGAGGATGGCCGGCGCGTCGACCCGGCCGGCATGGGCGGCATAAGCCAGCAGCGCCCCCCAGTTGAAGGCGATGCCCAGCACGGCCTGCGGCCACCAGGTCACCCGCTTGGCGAAGGGATACAGCGCGACGGGCAGCAGGCTCAGGATGCCGAGCCCGATCGCGACCGCTGGCAGGGTGAGGAGGATCAGGAAGGAGATGCCTGCCTGCGCCGCCAGCCACAGGAGCGCCTTGCGGACGGTGACCTGCCCTGACGGCAGGGGCCGCGCCCGGGTCCGCGCCACCTGCGCGTCGATCCGCCGGTCGGCGATGTCGTTCCAGGTGCAGCCGGCCCCGCGCATGAGGACGGCCCCCACGGCGCAGGCCAGCGCGATCCAGAGGTCGTGCCACCCGGGCCGCGCTCCGGTCGCCACCAGGGCCAGGCCAAGTCCCCACCAGCAGGGCAGCAGCAGGAGCCAGGTCCCGATGGGCCGGTCGAGACGGCTCAGCCGGAGATAGGGCCGCCACGCCGCCGGAGCGCGGAGATCCACCCAATTGGCGGCGGCTGCGTCAGGAACGGCCCCGGCCTCTGGCGTCTCAAGCGTCCCGCTCATAGTCTTGTCCCATGCCGTCCAAGGTCCGCCTGTTCCTAGACCATCCTCTTGCCGAAGGGCAGCCCGTGGTGCTCGACGCCGATCAGGCCCACTATCTCTTTGGCGTGATGCGCCTGGCGCCAGGGGCGCGGCTGTCCGTGTTCAACGGCAGGGACGGCGAATGGGAAGCCGAGGTGGCCGAGGCCGGCAAGCGTGGCGGCCGGCTGACCGCCCGTGCGCAGACGCGGCCCATGCGGATGCCGCCCGACCTTTGGCTGCTCTTCGCGCCCATCAAGAAGGCTCGGACCGACTTCATCGTCGAAAAGGCTGCGGAGATGGGCTGCCGCCGCATCCTTCCCGTGCAGACCGAGTTCACCAACAGCGAACGCATCAGGGCCGACCGCCTGCGCGCCCATGCCGTCGAGGCGGCCGAACAGTGCGGCAACGTCTTCGTTCCCGAGGTCGAGGAGATGGCGCGCCTGAGCGAGGTGCTGGCGGGCTGGGACACGGCCCGGACGCTCTGGTTCTGCGACGAGACGCTGGCGGACGGGACGGCTCCGGTCCCGGAACGGACCGGCGGGCCCGGCGCGGTCCTGATCGGCCCGGAGGGGGGCTTTTCGGACAGCGAGCGTGCCCGGCTGCGGGCACTCCCCTTCGCGCGAAGCATCCGGCTTGGCCCTCGGATCCTGCGGGCCGATACGGCGGCCGTGGCGGCCCTGACGCTCTGGCAGGGCGTCGAAGGGGATTGGCGGTGAGGATCGGGACCGCCCGGCCCCGGGCTCCGGCCGTCCCGCGACAGCGAGTCCCGGATTCAACGTCCCCCGCCCTGGCTTTGTGCGGGATGGAGTTCGCCCCCGACCGGAAGATCCGGCGCCGGCGCTCGGCGATGTCCCGCTCTGCCGCGCCGGGCGTGACCGGACATCGCGCGAAGGTCGGGGCGAGGATCGCCCTGGCCCCTCCGTTTCCGCAGGAGGTGCGCCCTGCCTGAGTCCCCCCTCCGTCCCGAGGTCCGCGAGGCGCTCTGGCGGGCGCGCGAGTTGCTGGTGGGGCTGGCGATCCTGGCGATCGCGTTGTGGATCGGGCTGGGCAGCTACGGTCTCACCCGCTGGCTTGCCGTCGCCTTGGGACTTCTGGGGGCTGGCTTGGCCTGGACCGGGGCGCAGCGATGGCGCTTCGCGCGAGGGGCGGGCGGGCCGGGGCTCGTGCAGGTGGACGAGCGGCGGCTCATCTACTGGGGGCCGCTGACAGGCGGGGTCATCGATCTGGATAACCTGGCCCGGCTCGACCTCGATCCCGGGGGCCGTCCCGCGCATTGGCAGCTGACGTCCCTGTCCGGTCAGCTCCTGGCCGTTCCGGTGAACGCCCAGGGCGCCGAGGCGCTGTTCGACCTGTTCGCTGCCCTGCCCGGGCTGAGGACGGAGGCCATGCTGGCCGCCCTCGCACGCCAAGGCGGCCCGCCGGTGACCTTGTGGCGGGCGTCGAACGTGGTCGCCTTGCCCCGGCCCGGAGCCCGGCGGCCTCACTAGCTTCCGATCCGCCGGCGAAAGGCCGCCTGCGCAGGGACCGACAGATTGCGGTAGACCGCTTCGAGCAGGTCCACGAGCTGCTTCTCCTGCTCCTTTTCGCCGCCGCCCTCGACCACGGCCACCTCGAGGAATCGGGTGCGGGCGTTCGGGGCCTGACCCTGGGCGTGGCGCAGGAACATCTCGCGCAGGCGGCGCATGTGCTTGTCGTGCCGCCGTGGATCGGCGACGGGGGCGAACCAGGCCGACAGCACCGCATCGGAGCGCCTTCCGTCGAGCTGCTCGCTCACCGACAGATAGGTCGCGGCGTCGAGCCCCCGGAACCCGGCCCAACGGGCGAAGGCGTAGCGCCATTCCCCTTCGGACTTGAGGGCGATCCACGCCCGCGAATAGGCCAGCCGGGAGGCCAGGTCCGGGGAGCGGCGCACCTCGCGCTCGAACGCCAGGACGGCGTCCCGCGCTTCGGCGAGGGAGGTGACCAAGGGCGGAAGCGACGTCATCCAGGAACCTCGCGCAGGTGTCGGCCGCGGCAGTGTGGACTGGATCTGCTGTCC
The DNA here is from genome assembly GCF_017916275.1 of Rubellimicrobium arenae. GTDB lineage: Bacteria > Pseudomonadota > Alphaproteobacteria > Rhodobacterales > Rhodobacteraceae > Rubellimicrobium > Rubellimicrobium arenae. The sequence continues at coordinate 56,524 of NZ_JAFMST010000014.1, read as the reverse complement.
TGCAAACACTTTCCCCTGCGGATGGAGAGAGTTTGCCCCAAGGGGATCGGATTGACTTCGCCCGTGCCGCGCGTCACCTCTCTGCCCGCACTGAGAGCGAGGGCCTACATGTCCATTCCCCAGTCCGGCGGCGGCCCCATCGAGCGGCCGGAACAGCTGGCCGAGTACCTGGAGAAGGGGTGCAAGCCCGCCGACGCCTGGCGCATCGGCACCGAGCACGAGAAGTTCGGATTCCTGACCGATACCCTGGAGCCCTTGCCCTACGACGGCCCGCGGTCCGTGCGCGCGGTGCTGGACGGCCTGGCGGCCAAGGGGTGGGAGCCTGTCCGGGAAGGGGCTGCGGTGATCGGCCTCAAGAAGGGAGGCGCCAACGTCTCGCTTGAGCCCGGAGGGCAGCTCGAGCTGTCGGGCGCGCCGCTTGTGCATGTGCACGACACCGCGGCCGAGCTCGACGCCCACCTCGAGGAGGTCCGGGACGTCGCGGAGCCTCTGGGCGTGGCCTTCATGGGAATCGGCGCGGCGCCGGTCTGGACGCACGGGCAGATGCCGGTGATGCCCAAGGGCCGCTACAAGCTGATGACGGACTACATGGGCCGCGTGGGCACCCATGGGACCCAGATGATGTACCGCACCTGCACCGTGCAGGCGAACCTCGACTTCGGGTCCGAGGCGGACATGGTCAAGAAGCTTCGGGTGGCGCTCGCGCTCCAGCCTGTCGCGACGGCGCTCTTCGCCTCCTCGCCCTTCTTCGAGGGGCGGCCGAACGGCCACCGGAGCTGGCGCGCGCGCATCTGGCGCGGCCTGGACGACGCCCGGACGGGGATGCTGCCCTTTGCCTTCGAGGACGGGATGGGCTTCGAGAGGTATGTCGACTGGGTGCTCGATGTGCCGATGTACTTCGTCTATCGGGACGGCGCCTACATCGACGCGCTGGGGCAGTCCTTCCGCGACTTCGTCAGGGGCGAGCTGCCGGCCTTGCCGGGCGAGGTCCCGACCCTGTCGGACTGGGCCGATCACCTGACCACGGTCTTTCCCGAGGCGCGCGTCAAGCAGTTCATCGAGATGCGGGGCGCCGATGTCGGCGACCGCGCGCATATGCTGGCCCTCCCGGCCTTCTGGGCCGGGCTGATCTATGACGGCGGGGCGCTGGACGCGGCCTGGGATCTGGTGAAGGACCTGGACGCGGAGACCCGCGAGGGCCTGCGCGTCGCCGCCTCCGAACGCGCCCTGCAGGGCGAGGCTGGCGGCCTGCGTCTCCTGGACCTTTCGCGCGCGGCGCTGGGGATCGCGGACGAAGGGCTGAAAGCCCGCGCGGCCCAGGGCCTCCCTGACGAGAGGGTGTTCCTTGCGCCCCTCTGGGACTCGGTCGGGTCCGGCCGCGTCGTGGCGGATGACCTCCTGGCCGCCTACGAGGGGCCCTGGGCGGGCGACCTGTCCCGGGTCTACGAGGCCTGCCGCCTCTAGCGCTGGCCCGACCCGTCCTCTGGCTAGGGCCAGGGCCGGGACACGCGGTCTGACCCGGGGCGCACCCAGGGCAGAGGCTCGGGAGGCGCCCGAGGTGGCGTCACCATGGCCGGCTTCTGTACCTTGGCCCGGTCATCCACCATAACATCGAACGTGCCGCAGGGGCACTGGAGCGGGCAGGAGGGCGGCTCTGACCATGGCCGACGAGGAAAAGCGCGAAAAGCGACCCCAGCGGGTCTTTACCCTTCTCGTGGAGGTCGGCCGTAAGGAGGACGACGGCCTTCCCGACGGGGCCACCGGCGGGGCGCTGCTCTGCTATGCCTCGGGAATCGACGAGGCCGAGGCGGTTCGTGAAACCGTGGCCGTGCTCAAGGAGGCCGGGCTCGCGCCGCTTGACGTGTCGGGCTACGGGACGCTGGAGGAGCGGCTGGCCGAGGGGCACGACATCGACGCCGAGGAGCGCGAGCTGATGGATCGCGCCCTGGCCGAGAACGCCGTGATCGTCGCACAGATGACGCCCTTCTACAGCAACGAATAGGCCACGCCTTGCATGGCTGCGGGCCTGCGGCTTAGGTGCCCGGGCTGCCCGGAGGACCCCATGCCCGACGCCCTGACGCTCGCCGCCGACCTGATCCGCTGCCCGTCCGTAACGCCTGTGGAGGGCGGAGCGCTGGTCCTGCTGGAACGCGTGCTGGCGCAGGCCGGCTTCGACTGCGTTCGGGTGGACCGGAATGGCATCCCGAACCTGTTCGCCCGGATCGGACTCAAGGGCGCCGTGCGGAGCTTCGGCTTCAACGGGCACACGGACGTGGTGCCCCCGGGGGATGTGGCGCGCTGGAGCATGGACCCCTTCGCAGGTGAGATCCGTGACGGGATGCTCTGGGGCCGGGGGGCCGCCGACATGAAGTCCGGGGTTGCGGCCTTCGTCGCCGCCGCGGTCGAGGTCGCGCCGCGGCTGCCGGCGGATGGGGCCATCGTGGTCACCATCACCGGCGACGAGGAAGGGGACGCCACCGACGGCACGGTCGCCCTTCTTGACTGGATGGCAACCGAGGGCGAGGTGATGTCGGTCTGCCTGGTGGGGGAGCCGACCTCCGTCGAAGCCCTGGGCGACACGATGAAGATCGGGCGCCGCGGGTCGTTGACGGCGCATGTCACGGTGACCGGGAGGCAGGGCCATTCCGCCTACCCGGAACGGGCGCGAAACCCCATCCCGGCGCTGGCCCGGCTCGTGGACCGGCTGTCGTCCGAACGCCTGGACGACGGCACGGATCATTTCGGCACGTCCACGCTGGCCGTGGTGACGATGGACACGGGGAACACGGCCTCGAACGTCATTCCCGCCGAGACCCGGGCCACTCTCAACATCCGCTTCAACGACCGGCACACCGGTGCGTCGCTGGAGGCCTGGCTTCGCGAGGTGTCGCGCGAGGTCGCCGACGCGTTCGGGGTCGAGATCGCTCTTGCGGTCCGCGTCTCGGGCGAGGCGTTCCTGACGCCGCCCGGGGCCTTGTCGGATCTGGTGTCGCGGGCCGTCCAGGCCGAGACGGGTCGGGCGCCCGTCCTGTCCACCACGGGCGGCACCTCGGACGCGCGCTTCATCAAGCGCATCTGCCCGGTGGTGGAGCTTGGCCTTGTCGGGCCGACGATGCACCAGGTGGATGAACGGGTCGAGGCGGCGCAGGTCGGTGGCTTGGCCCGCATCTATGGACGCATCCTGGAGGACTACTTCGCATGAGGATCGAGGTCACCCGGACGACGGACCTGGAGACCTGCCAGCGGCTGCGGCGGACGGTCTTCATCGAGGAGCAGGCCGTTCCCGAGGACCTGGAGGTGGATGGACTCGATCCCGACGCGATCCACCTCCTGGCGTGGGGGGATGGCCATCCGCTCGGGACCGCGCGGCTGCTCGTCAAGGGCGACACGGGCAAGATCGGGCGTGTCTGCGTCCTGCCCGAGGCGCGGGGGCTCGGGCTGGGCGCGGCGCTGATCCGCGCGGCCGTCGAGGAATTGGGGGCGCTGGGCCTGGCCAGGGCCAAGCTCGGATCCCAGACGCACGCCATCCCGTTCTACGAGCGCCTGGGCTTCGTGGCCGAGGGGCCGGTCTACGACGATGCGGGGATACCCCATCGCGATATGGTGCGAACACTCTGAAAAGCGCCCGTGACGTGGCGGCCGAGGCGCGCTAGCTCTGCGCCATGGCAGAGTTTCCCACCAAGGACGCGATCCTCCAATGGATCGAGGACAATCCCGAAGCGACCAAGCGAGACATCGCACGGGCCTTCGGCATACGCGGCGCGGCGAAGATCGACTTCAAGGCGCTTCTCAAGGACATGGAGGCGGAGGGCGACCTTCCCGGCAAGACGCGCCGGCGCGACCGCCACGAGGGCGGCGGGATGCCTCCGGTCACGGTGATCGAGATCACGGGTCCCGATGCGCAGGGCGACCTGCTCGCGCGGCCCGTCGACTGGCGCGGCGACGGGCCGCCTCCGGCGATCCGGGTGCAGCTGCGGGAGATCGATCGGGACATCGGCCCGCGCGACCGGCTCCTGGCGAAGATCGACGAAACCCCGGGCGAGGATCAGCCCTATGCCGCCCGGCCGATCCGCCGCATCGCTGCGGCGCCCGCGCGCGTGCTGGGCATCTTCCGCAAGGACAGTCAGGGCGGCCGCATCCTGCCCATCGACAAGGGCGAAGCCAAGCAGTGGGTCGTCGGCCCCGGCAATGACAACGGCGCCCGCGACGGCGAGCTGGTCGAGGCCGAGCAGGTCGGACCCAAGGGTCGGCTCGGGCTGCCCAAGGCGCGCGTGACCGAGGTCCTGGGCGACCCTGCCGGCCCGCGCGCGGTGTCGCTGATCGCGATCCACCAGCACGGCATCCCGGACGTCTTTCCCGAAAAGGTGCTGGACGAGGCCGAGGCGGCCGAGCCCGCAGGCCTGGACGGGCGCGAGGACCTGCGCGAGATCCCCCTGGTCACCATCGACCCCGAGGACGCACGCGACCGGGACGACGCCGTGCTGGCGATCCCGGACGACACGCCGGGAAACGAAGGGGGGTTCGTCCTTTGGGTCGCCATCGCGGACGTGGCCTACTATGTCCGCCCGCAGAGCGCGCTCGACACCGAGGCGCGGCTGCGGGGCAACTCGACCTATTTCCCGGACCGGGTGGTGCCGATGCTGCCGGATCGGCTGTCGGGCGACCTGTGCTCGCTCCACGAGAACGTGGACCGCGCGGTGATCGCCGTCCGGATGCGGATCGACCGGGAAGGGCGCAAGCTCGACCACAGCTTCACGCGCGGGCTCATGCGGTCGCGCGCCTCGCTCGAGTACGGGCGGGTGCAGGCGGCCATCGACGGCCAGCCGGACGACAGGACCGAGCCGCTGCTGGAGTCCGTGCTGAAACCGCTCTACGGCGCCTACGAGGCGCTGCGGCGCGCCCGCGACATGCGTGCCCCGCTCGATCTCGACCTGCCCGAACGGCGGATCGTGCTGGACGAGAGCGGCAAGGTCACCTCGGTCGCCTTCAAGGACCGGCTCGACGCCCATCGGCTGATCGAGGAGTTCATGGTGCTGGCCAACGTCGCCGCCGCCGAAACCCTGATCGCCAAGCGCACGCCGCTGCTGTTCCGCGTCCATGAGGAGCCCGACCCGCTGAAGCTCGAGTCGCTCCGCGAGACGGTGGAGGCTTCGGGCCTGACGCTGGCCAAGGGGCAGGTGCTTCAGACGCGGCACCTGAACCGGCTTCTCGCGCAGGCGGCGGGAACGGATCAGGCCGAGCTCATCAACATGGCGACGTTGCGGTCGCTGCCGCAGGCCTACTATGCGGCCCAGAACTTCGGGCATTTCGGCCTGGCTTTGCGCAACTACGCGCATTTCACCTCGCCGATCCGGCGCTACGCCGACCTGATCGTCCATCGGGCGCTGATCTCGGCACATCGCTGGGGGCCGGACCCGGCGGCGGATGGATTGTCGGACTCGGACATCGACCGCATCGACGAAACGGGGGAGCTCATCTCCCAGGCCGAACGCCGCTCCATGATGGCCGAGCGCGACACCCAGGACCGCTACCTCGCGGCCTTCCTCGCCGACCGGGTCGGGGTGGAGTTCGGGGGGCGCATCTCGGGCGTGGCGAAGTTCGGGCTTTTCGTGAAGCTGGACGAGTCCGGGGCCGACGGCCTGGTGCCCGTGCGATCGCTGGGGGAGGAATACTTCCACTACGACGCCCGTGAAGGCACCCTGACGGGCGGCAGTTCCGGCGTGGTCTTTGCGCTGGGAAGCCGCGTGACCGTGAAGCTGGCCGAGGTCGCCCCGGCGACCGGCGGCATCCTTCTGGAACTGCTGACCCTCGAGGATCATCCTCTGCCCCGGCGTCGTGGCGGCAGCCGGCGGGGGGCGCCGCCGCGCCGCAAGCTCGGGCAGGAAAAGGCGCGCGCGGCCAAGGAAAGGAAGGTCAGCCGGCGACGGAAATGAGGGCTCAGTCCTTCTCCTTCCCCTCGGCCTCCTGCAGGCGGGCCTTGGTCGTCTCGGCCCAGTCCCGCCCCGGTTCGCCCCCCCAGAGCAGCCAGGCGATGTAGCCGGCCGAGGGGTTTTCCTCGTTGCCCCAGTCATGGCCGCGCTTGTCGACCTCATGCCGGGCAAAGTAGCTTGCCATGGCGACCACGTCGTCACGGCTCAGCTCCTTGCGGTCGCGAAGCTGACGGGCGCGGGCCCAGCCGACCTCCGTGCCGCCGCGGTTGAAGGTCTCGTGAAGCTTGAGGCCCTTTGCCGCCTCGCGGGCAACGGTGGCGGGGGGTGTCATGTCGATGCGGGCCATGGGGCCTCCTGTGGCTTTGGCGGGGAACGGCCCATGGCGCGCTTCGTTCCCGGCCCCGCCGTTTTCGCCTCCCGGACGGCGGTTTCGCCTTCCGCGCGAGTGTCGGGCGGGCTAGGTTCGGAGGTAACAACAAACGGTGGGCAAGAGGGCAGTATGCGACAGGGCTTGGCTCGAATCCTTCTGTCGGGGGCGATGATCCTTGGCGTGGCTTCCTGCGGGATGGGCGTGCGCCCCGGCGCACAGATGGGGACGCAGCAGAACGTGAACGCTTTCGTGACGGTGCCGAATCCGGCCTACGACGCCTGGGTGGCGTCCTTCCTGCCCCGTGCGCAGGCGGCGGGCATCCCCGACGCTACGCTTCAGGCCGCGTTCGCCCAAGCGGGCTTCATCCCCCAGGTGATCGAACGGGACCGCAACCAAGCCGAGTTCTCGCGCACGCTGCAGGATTACCTGCTCAGCGCCGTGTCCGACAGCCGCGTGGAGAACGGGCAGGCTGCGCTGCGGTCGCATGGCGACCAGCTTGCGCGGATCGAAGCGACCTACGGCGTCGATCGGGAGGTGGTCGCGGCGATCTGGGGCATGGAGTCCTCCTATGGCACCCGCAAGGGCGACGTGCCCGTGGTCTCGGCGCTCTCGACCCTGGCCTTCGAAGGGCGGCGCGCCCAGTTCTTCGAAAGCCAGCTGATCTCCGCGCTGCGGATCCTGGCGGCCGGGGACACGACCCCCCAGGCCATGAAGGGCTCCTGGGCGGGGGCGATGGGGCATACCCAGTTCATCCCGACCTCCTTTGAGGCCTATGCCGTGGACTTCACCGGCGACGGGCGGCGCGACATCTGGGGCGAGGATCCGTCGGATGCGCTGGCCTCGACGGCGGCCTACCTGTCGGGCCATGGGTGGCGGTTCGGGGAACCCTGGGGCGTGCAGGTCCTCGTGCCCGAGGGCGTGGGCGGCGGCACCCGGTCGGCGTCGGAATGGGCGTCCCTGGGCGTGCGGGACGTAAACGGCAACCCGCCCCCCGACTTCGGGTCCGCGACGCTGCTCCGCCCCGAAGGGGCCGCGGGCGCGGTGTTCCTGACCTACCGCAACTTCGATGTCATCAAGCGCTACAACAACGCCGACAGCTACGCGATCGGGGTCGGGCACCTCGGCGACCGCCTCAAGGGCCGTCCGCCCCTGCAGGGCATCTTCTCGAGCGAGCGGCCGCTCACCCAGCCCGAGCGGGTGGCGCTCCAGCAGCGGCTGACCGCGCTGGGCTACGACACCGGCGGCACCGACGGGAGCATCGGGCCCCGCACGATCCAGGCGATCCGCGACTTCCAGGCCTCGCGGGGGTTGCCGCCCACGGGATTCGCGGCGCCGTCCGTGCTGGCCGCGCTGCGGTAGGGCAGGGATCGGAACGGCGCTGGCGGGCTTTGCGGTTCGCCAGCCTCAGCCGTTCAGCAGGGCGTGGGCGGCCTTGTACGCCTCGCGCTTGAAGGGGACGATGTGCTCGGCCAGCCGGGCCGCGTCGTCCCATCGCCAGTCCTCGAACTCCGGATGCGCGGTGGCGATGCCCACCTCGGCATTCGTGCCCAGATACCGCATGAGCACCCAGGTGATCGCCTGCCCGCGCCACCGGCCGCGCCAGTGCGCCGGGCGCAGCTCCTCGGGGATGTCGTAGGCGATGGCGGCGGGACCGACCGCCTCCACCCGGACGAGGGAGGAGGGAATGCCGGTCTCCTCCTCCAGCTCCCGCAGGGCGGCGGTGGTCAGGTCCTCGCCCCTGTCCACGCCGCCCTGAGGCATCTGCCAGGCCGCGGGATCCTCGGCGGGACGGTCGTTCCGACGTCCGGCGAAGACCTGCCCCGCCGGATTCACCAGGATGATGCCGACGCAGGGCCGGTATCCCTCGGGCAGGTCGGGCATCACGGCTCGGCGGTGGCCGGCGCCTGAGCGGGCGCATCGGCGGCAGGCGCGGCCTGCGCGGCCTGCGTCGGGACCGGCGCATCGGGGCCCAGGGCCGAAAGCCCCTTGAGGATGTCGATCGCGTAGGCGAGCTGGTAGTCCTCCTCGCGGAGCTTGGCCGCGGCTTCCGCCCGGGCCTGATCCTGCTCGATCTGCGACTTCTCCTCGTCGGTGAGCCAGTCGTTGTTCAGAGCGCCCCGCAGGTCGCCTTCGTGGATCTCGCGCGGCGCGGCCGAGGTATCCTCGCCGGGGTCGGTCGCATCGGCGGCCGGCTCGGGCGCCGGAGGCTGGTCCACGATGATGTCGGGCGAGATGCCCAACGCCTGGATCGACCGGCCCGACGGCGTGTAGTAGCGCGCCGTGGTCAGGCGCATCGCGCCATCCCCGGCCAGCGGCATGACCGTCTGCACCGAGCCCTTGCCGAAGCTCTGCGTTCCCACGACCACCGCGCGGCGGTGGTCCTGGAGCGCGCCCGCCACGATCTCGGAGGCCGAGGCCGATCCGCCGTTCACGAGGACGACCATCGGCTTGCCCGAGATCAGGTCACCGGGCGTGGCGTTGAAGCGCTGCCCGTCCTCGGCGTGGCGGCCGCGCGTCGACACGATCTCCCCGGCATCAAGGAAGGCGTCCGCCACATAGATCGCCTGGTCCAGCAACCCGCCCGGGTTGTTCCGGAGGTCGAGCACGATGCCGTTGACGTGATCCATCCCGCCTGCGGCGTCGATCTGCGCCTTGAGGCCGTCGGTCAGGTTCGGGAAGGTCTGGTCGTTGAAGGTCGTGACCCGCAGCACCACGGTGTCCCCTTCGGTCCGGGCGCGCACGGCCTGCAGCTTGATGGTGTCGCGGACGATCGAGACGTCGAAGGGCTGCTCCTCGCCTTCGCGGACGATGGTGAGCTTGATCTCCGAGCCGACGGGGCCGCGCATCATCTCGACCGCCTCGTCGAGGGTCAGGCCCATCAGGCTCTCGCCGTTGACGGCGGTGATGAAGTCCCCGGTCTCCAGGCCCGCCAGATCCGCCGGGGTCCCATCCATGGGCGAGACGACCTTGACCCAGCCTTCCTCCTGCGTGACCTCGATGCCTAGGCCGCCGAACTCTCCGCGGGTCTGGACGCGCATCTTCTCGGCGTCGTCGGGGCTCAGGTAGCTCGAATGCGGGTCGAGCGAGGTGAGCATCCCGTTGATCGCGGCCTCGATCAGCTTCTGCTCATCGACCTCCTCGACATAGTCGGCGCGAATCCGTTCGAAGATGTCGCCGAAAAGGTCGAGCTGCTGGTACACGCTGCTGTCGCGGCTCCCGGCCTCCTGGGCCAGGAGGGGCCCGGCCACCTGCGTCGAGACCACGAGGCCCAGGGCGGCCCCACCCATGGCGGCGAACGCCAGTTTCTTCATCGGAGCCCTCTCAGTCCAGCCGGAACCAGGTGCCGGGGTCCACGGGACCATCGGCGTCGCGAACCTCAAGATACAGGGACTCTGTCCGGGCACTACCCCCTGCGCTCGCCGGAGCGGTCAATATCGCGTCAGCATCCGGCGTTTCCCCTCCCATGAGGCCCAGAGGCGCACCTTCGGGCAGGATCTCGCCTGCATTGCCATACACCTCGCCCAGGCCGGCAATCACGAAGAGCGTGCCTGGCGCGGGCTCAAGGATCGCCACGGTGCCATAATCGAGCAGCGGCCCCCGGAAGCGCAGCGTGGCGGCCACCGGAACGCTGACCAGGGCGCGCGGATCGGTCGCGATGACCAGCCCCGGACGAGTGACGCCCGCAGCGTCGGCCTCACCCGGCCGGCGAAGGATCGTCCCCTCGACGGGCAGGGGCAGGTCGCCCTTGCGGGCCGTCGCCTCGTCGGGCGGGGTCGAGAGCTGCTCGTCCACCGTTTGCGCCAGCCCTTCGGCAAACCCGTCCAGCGACTCCGTGGAGGCCATCAGCAGCGCGGTCGCCACCGGATCCTCGGTATAGGCGCGGGGCAGTTCCGTCCGGTCGGCGGCAGCGGCGGCCAGCGCGGCCCGGGCGGCCTGCACGTTGGACAGGCCGTCGCGGAGCGTCTGCGCGGCCTCGTCCTGCGTGGCCTGGATCGCGGACAGCGTCTCGAGCTTGCCGCGCAGGGCCTCGGCCTTGGCCTGGAGGGCCGGCGTCACGTCGGCGAGCATCATCCCCGCCCGGGCCGTCCCGAGCGGCCCTGACGGGTGCAGCATCAGCACCGGCTCGGGCGCCTGCCCCATGGACTGGAGCACCCCCAGGAGTTGGGCGATCCCCTCGCGGTCGGCCTGCAGTTCGGCCTCGATGCGGGACCGTTCCACGGCGACCCGGCGAAGCGTGTCCCGAAGGAGCCCGAGCCCGTCCTCGTAGGCCTTCACCGTCCGCGTCAGCGCGGCGAGCCGGTCCTCGGCGCCCGTGGCGCCCTCCATCATCTGCGTGGCCTCGTGCAGCTGACGGGCGGCCTGCGCCGCCGCCTCCGCCGTGCCGGGCTGCTGCGCGGCGGCCGGGACGGGCAGGGCCAGGAGCGCCACGAGCGCGAGGGCGCGCCTCATCTCTGGATCAGGCTCCGTCCCGTCATCTCGGGCGGCAGGTCGAGGCCCATGAGGTCCAGGATGGTCGGCGCGAGGTCGGCAAGGCGCCCGTCGCGCAAGGCCACGCCCTGCGGCCCGCCGAACAGGATGACCGGGACGGGGTTCGTGGTGTGGGCGGTGTGGGGGCCGCCCGTCTCCGGATCGACCATCAGCTCGCAGTTGCCATGATCGGCGGTGACGACCATGGCGCCCCCGGCCTTGTCCAGCGCGGCGAGGACGCGGGCCAGGCCCCGGTCCACCGCCTCGCAGGCCTTGATCGCCGCGGCAAGGTCGCCGGTGTGGCCGACCATGTCCGGGTTGGCGTAGTTGGTCACGATCAGGTCGTAGCCCGCCTCGATGGCCTGGACGAAGTGGTCCGTGACCTCCTCGGCCGACATCTCGGGCTGGAGGTCATAGGTCGCGACCTTGGGCGAGGGCGCCATGTACCGGTCCTCGCCCGGGTAGGGCGTCTCGATCCCGCCGTTCAGGAAGAATGTGACGTGCGGATACTTCTCGGTCTCGGCCAGGCGGAACTGGCGCAGGCCCTTGGAGGCCACCCAGGCGCCCAGCGTGTTCACGATGTCCCGCTTGGGGAAGACCTGCGGATACCAGGCGTCGTGCCGGTCCGAATAGGTCACCATGCCGAGCCGGGCGGCGAGCGTCGGGGCCGGGCCGCGGTCCCAACCCGCAAAGTCCGGGTCGGCCAGGGCCGCCAGGATCTCCCGCGCGCGGTCGGCCCGGAAGTTGAGGCAGAAAAGCCCGTCTTCGGGCTTCAGGCCCTCGTAGCCGTCCAGCACCGTGGCCTCGATGAACTCGTCGGTCTGGCCCCGTTCGGAGGCAAGGCTCACGGCGCTTGCGGCGTCCTTGGCGCGGGCGCCCTTCGCCTCGGCGATGGCGTCGTAGGCGGTCCGGACCCGTTCCCACCGGTTGTCGCGGTCCAGGGCATAGTAGCGCCCGATCACCGTCGCGATCCGCGCGCCGTCGGGCAGCCCGCGCTGCAATTCGGCGATGAAGTCGCCGGCGGAGGTCGGGGCGACGTCGCGGCCGTCGGTGATCGCGTGGATCGCCACCGGCACGCCGGCCGCCGCGATGATCCGTGCTGCCGCGAGGGTGTGGGCGATGTGCCCATGCACGCCGCCATCCGACGCCACGCCCACCAGATGGGCCGTGCCGCCAGACCGCCTGAGCGTCGCGATGAAGGCCTGCAGCGCCGCATTGGCGGCGAACGAGCCGTCCTCGATGGCGAGGTCGATCTGGCCCAGGTCCATCGCCACGACCCGCCCCGCGCCGATGTTGGTGTGCCCGACCTCGGAATTGCCCATCTGCCCGCGCGGCAGGCCGGCGTCCGGCCCGTGCGTGACGAGCTGGGCGTGCGGGAAGTCCGTCCAGAGACGGTCGAAGGTAGGGGTCTGCGCCAGCTTCGGAGCGTTGGCGAAGGGGTCGTCCCGCAGGCCCCAACCGTCGAGGATGCAAAGGACGACTGGCTTTGGCATGGACGTTCTCCCTTCGTGACGGCGCCGTTCTAGACGACCGGCACGCAAAGGGAAACCATGGCCGGCCCGCCCGAAGCCCCGCTAAGGGGCCACGAGCCGCCGGGGGCGGCCGGGAGGCCCGTCCAGGGCGCGCAGCACCCCTTCGGCCACCGCCCCCAGGACGGCGTGGGCCACGACCGAACGGGCGTGATCCTGCCAGGGGTAGTGCTGCGGCGGCGCGGCCAGGCCCAGGGCCGGATTGATCCCCTCGTCTTCGATCAGGGTCATGGCCAGACCCCAGAGCGTGCCGCCGCCGGCCGCCACGGCGGGATGGCGGTGCCGCAGGACGGCGTAGGCCAGGGTCGGGACCATGCCGAAGGAATAATGGAGGGCCAGGCCCGCTGGATGGGGCTGGGGCGGGTTGAGCTCGCGGCCCATGGCCCCGGCGATCCGGTTCGCCGCCACATGGGCCGGATCGAGCCCGCCGGGCCGTGCGCGGCGGGTCTGGGCCCGGGTCTCGGAGGCTTCGGCGTCCCACATCGCCCAGTCCACCCGGTCCAGCACCCACATGGCTGCCGCCCCTGCGGCCGCTCCCTTCAGGAGCGTTCCAAGGAGGCCGTCGCCCTGCCGGTCCGCACGATGATCGCCCTGGCTCATGCCGCCCTCCGCCCGGTTGGTGCTGGGGCAACCGGCGGGGGACCGGAAGGTTCCGCGCCTCAGGACCGGTGGTAGGGCGTTCCGGCCAGGATCGTCGCGGCCCGGTACAGCTGCTCGGCCAGCATGACGCGGACCAGCATGTGCGGCCAGACCATCGGGCCAAGGGACAGGAGCAGGTCCGCGCGCCCCGTCACCGAGGGGTCGATGCCGTCCGCCCCGCCGATCACGAACACCGCCTCGCGGCGCTCCATCTTCCAGCGGTCGAGGCGTCCCGCGAAGGTGGGCGAGGTCAGAAGATCGCCCCTTTCATCGAGGCAGCAAAGCCAGCCGTCCTTGGGAACGCGAGCCTGGAGGAGCGCCCCCTCGGCCGCCATGCCGGCCCCGGGCTTCGCCTCCACCTCCACGACCGAGGCCGGGCCCAGGCCCAGGGAGCGGCCGGTCCGGTCGAAGCGGGTCAGGAAGTCGTCGAGCATCTCCCTCTCGGGGCCCGCCCGCAGGCGGCCCACGGCGAGGATCGTCACTCGCAACGGGTCAGCCTGCCGCGGCGGACCGGTTGGCGGCTCCGGAGGGCATCCACATCTTCTCGAGCTGGTAGAAGTCGCGCACCTCGGGCCGGAAGACGTGGACGATGACGTCGCCCGTGTCGATCAGCACCCAGTCGGCGGTCTCCTTGCCTTCCATCTTGGAAAGGATGCCATGATCCTGCTTCAGCCGGTCGGCGAGCTTCTCGGCGATGGCGGCCACCTGGCGGGTGGAGCGGCCGGAGGCGATCACCATGAAGTCACCCATCTCGGAGCGGCCGCGCAGGTCGATCGTGACGATATCCTCGGCCTTGTCATCCTCGAGGGAGTCGATGACCACCTTGAGGAGATCCTCGCTGGTCATCTGGGGGTCGGGCGTGGGCCCGGGGGTTGCGGCTGGCGCCGCGTGAGCGTCGGGTGACAGGGAGTCATCCTCCTTTCTGCGCGCCGTCAGCCCCGGCGCAGGGCTTGCCTGAAAGATAGCATCGCGGGCATCTCCTCTCAAGGAAGCGGTCCCGCGAATGTGAGCGAGAGCGCCAAGGCGCTTATGGCGGCCACCCATGAGGCCGCGACCCGCAGCCCGATGCGCAGAGGGCCGGGCCAGCGCGACAGGAGTGGCGCAAGGGCGAAAGGTCCTGCAAGGGCCACCAGGCTCCCCAGCGCCAGGCCGGCCAGACCCCCGGCCGGCAGGGTCCGGGGGTCATGCCCGCCGGTCAGGGCCGCTCCGGCCAGCGTCCCGGTCAGCGCTGCCAGCGCCATGTGGCCGGGACCAGCCAGCGGCAGGCCCGTGGCCGTCAGGACCGCGCAGGCGAAACCGGCCGCCAGCGCCAGGAGATCGGCGTTCGGCCCGATCCAAGGGGCCAGGATCAGGCCAGCCAGGAGCCCCGCCGCTCCAGCCAGGACGAACTCCCTCCGGCGTGCCATGACGGCCATGAGGCCGAGCGCCAGCAGGGGCAGGAGGAGCGGGCCTCCGCTCGCGGCAAGGCCCTCGCCGACGTTGCGGGGGATGCCGTGCGCCACGGCGGGCCCCGCCCCCAGGAGCAGAAGCAGGCCCGCCCGTCCGGCCCGGCCTGCGGCCCGCCTCACGCCAGGCCGGCGAGGAAGGCGCCCCCGGTCAGCGCGATCGCCGCCCCGAGGGTCCGCAGGATCGGCTTGCCCCGGGCTACCGTCGCTTCGCCCACGCCGACGCCCAGCAGGTGCAGGGCCCCGGTCGAGATCACGAAGCCCACGGCAAAGGCGAGCGGGTTGGCCGAAGCGGGCAGTTCCGCGCCGTGGGCGTAGCCATGGAACAGCGCGAAGGTTCCGACGATCAGGCAGGCCGGGACCAGGGGAAGCCGCACCGCGAAGGCCACGAGGAGCCCCAGCACCACGCCGGACAGCGCAATCGCCGTTTCGACCGATGGCAGGGGCACGCCCATGATCCCCAGCATCCCCCCGAACGCCATCACGAGCGGAAACGCCACCGGCAGGGCCCAGAGCGCGGGACGACCCAGGATCGCGCCCCAAAGGCCGACGGCCACCATGGCCACCACGTGATCCGGGCCCAGGATCGGATGGGACAGCCCGCTGACCAGCCCGCCGGCCTCTGCGCTGTGGGCCAGGGCCGCGCCGGGGGCCAGAAGGACCCAGGGGGCCAGGAGGGCTATGCGTTTCATGTCATCTCTCCGGATCGTTCGGCGCGAACTTGGCGGCTGCGACATCCGCCCGCAAGGTCCGCGTTTTTCTTGCAGCGAAGAGGCCGAATGTGTATGTGCCGCCTCATGACGCATGTTTTCGACATGGGCGACCGGGACAGGCTCCCCTGGCGGTTCTTCGGAGCCACCCACGGCATTCGCGCGCAAGCGTAATCCGTTCGCGTCGGCGCGCGCGGCGCGCACCTTTTGTCGAACCCTTCCCGTCACGACCCCCTGCCAGGAGCGGACTCATGTCCCCGAACCCCTCCAAGCCCCGGACCCTGTACGACAAGATCTGGGATGCCCACCTCGTCGATGAGCAGCCCGACGGCACCTGCCTGCTCTACATCGACCGACACCTCGTCCACGAGGTGACCTCGCCCCAGGCCTTCGAAGGTCTGCGCATGACCGGCCGCAAGGTCCGCGCGCCGGAAAAGACCATCGCCGTGCCGGACCACAACGTCCCCACGACCGAAGGCCGGGACAAGCGCATCGACAACGAGGAGTCGCGCATCCAGGTCGAGGCGCTCGACAAGAACGCCAAGGACTTCGGGATCAACTACTATCCCGTGTCCGATATCCGTCAGGGGATCGTCCACATCGTCGGGCCCGAGCAGGGCTGGACGCTGCCGGGCATGACCGTGGTCTGCGGCGACTCGCACACCGCGACGCACGGGGCCTTCGGCGCGCTGGCGCATGGCATCGGCACGAGCGAGGTCGAGCATGTCCTCGCCACCCAGACGCTGATCCAGAAGAAGTCCAAGAACATGAAGGTGGAGATCACCGGGTCCCTGCGCCCCGGCGTCACCGCCAAGGACATCACGCTGTCGGTCATCGGCGCCACCGGCACCGCGGGCGGCACCGGCTACGTCATCGAGTACTGCGGCCAGGCGATCCGCGAGCTGTCCATGGAAGGCCGCATGACGGTCTGCAACATGGCCATCGAGGGCGGCGCCCGCGCGGGCCTGATCGCGCCCGACGAAAAGACCTTCGCCTATGTCCAGGGCCGCCCCCACGCGCCGAAGGGTGCCCAGTGGGAGGCCGCGCTGAACTGGTGGAAGACGCTCTTCACCGATGAGGGCGCGCATTTCGACAAGGTGGTGACGATCCGCGGCGAGGACATCGCCCCCGTCGTGACCTGGGGCACCTCGCCCGAGGACGTGCTGCCGATCACCGACGTCGTGCCCGATCCGTCGCAGTTCACCGGCGGCAAGGTCGAGGCGGCGAAGCGGTCGATCGAGTACATGGGGCTCCAGCCCGGCCAGCGCCTGCAGGACATCACGATCGACACGGTGTTCATCGGCTCCTGCACCAACGGCCGGATCGAGGATCTGCGTGCCGCCGCCGCGATCCTGAAGGGCAAGAAGATCAAGGACGGCCTCCGTGCCATGGTCGTTCCCGGCTCGGGCCTCGTGCGCGCCCAGGCCGAGGAAGAGGGCCTGGCCCAGATCTTCATCGATGCGGGCTTCGAATGGCGCCTCGCGGGCTGCTCCATGTGCCTCGCCATGAACCCCGACCAACTGGCGCCGGGCGAGCGTTGCGTCTCGACCTCGAACCGCAACTTCGAAGGCCGCCAGGGCCGGGGCGGGCGCACGCACCTCGCCTCGCCCGCGATGGCCGCCGCCGCCGCGCTGACCGGTCACCTGACCGACGTGCGCGAGCTGATGGCCCAAGAGCCGGAACTGGCCTGAGAGGAGACGGGACCATGGACAAGTTCACCCACCTGAGCGGCATCGCCGCGCCCATGCCGCTCGTCAACATCGACACGGACATGATCATCCCCAAGCAGTTCCTGAAGACCATCAAGCGGTCGGGCCTGGGGGTGAACCTGTTCGACGAGATGCGCTACAACCAGGACGGCACCGAGATCGCGGACTTCGTGCTGAACCGGCCGGCCTACCGCGCCGCCACGATTCTGGTGGCTGGCGACAACTTTGGCTGCGGCTCCTCGCGCGAGCATGCGCCCTGGGCGCTGGCCGACTTTGGCATCCGCTGCGTGATCTCCACGTCCTTCGCGGACATCTTCTTCAACAACTGCTTCAAGAACGGCATCCTGCCGATCGTCCTCCCCGAGGCCGAGCGCGACCTTTGCATGAAGGACGCCGAGAAGGGCGCCAACGCCCGGATCGAGGTGGACCTCGAGGCGCAGACGATCACCCTGTCCGACGGGCAGGTGATTCGGTTCGAGATCGACCCCTTCCGCAAACATTGCCTGTTGAACGGGCTGGATGACATCGGATTGACCATGGAAAAGGCCGGCGCCATCGCGGCCTTCGAATCCCAGCTGTCCCAAGCCCGCCCCTGGGTCTGAGCCAGCAATCAAAGGGGCTGCGCCTGTCCTGCGCAGTCCCGCAAGCCTCCGGAAAGCTGTGCTGAAAGTGCCACGACTCAGCATTTTCTTGCTTACGAGGCTTTGGATGACAACCGATGGTTGTTTTTCCGTTGCGCAACCTACGCCTTCCGATCAATAGTCCGGCTTAGGTACAAAGATTGTCAGGCCGTCGGCTTGGGGCGGCAATCGGCCGGAGAGCGTAAGCACGAAATCGCCCCCGGCCCCGAGTGGGACAGGAACTGGATGTCGCGCATCGTGGGTTCGCGGGCACCGTCGGCGGTGCTGCGTGCTGGCTTGGTGGCGTTGCTCATAATCCTCCCCCAGCTCATGCTTGGGCAGGGGTCCCCCAGCTCTCGGCAGTTGGCGGCGCTCTTCGCGATCATGGCGGCCCTGTTCACTGGTCTCGAATACACGGTTCGCGCCCCCAGCCTCCTCGAGTTCCGTGACGCCCGTCCTTACAATCGTGTCCGCATATCGGCGCTCTTCCTCGCCGTGATGCTGGTGTGCCTCATGCTCCGGGGCGGGCCGCAGGACATGCTGTCCCTGGCGGCGTGCCGGATCGGAGAAGGCCTGGCCTGGGCTCTCGACCTGCGGTGGTCGCCCCTGCACCTTCTGCTCGGGACCTTGCCGGAGGGCGCTGATCCCGCTCTGGTCACGGCCATCGGGCGCGCGGCGGCGACCGCCTATATCCTGTCCCTCCTGATGGTGGCGGCGTTTGCCGCGCTGGTGTGGCTTCGTCTCTGGCCCCGGTGCCGGAGCTTCAACATCTGGATCAACCTTCCCCAGTTCGACCCCGCGACCGGCGGGGACGTCGTGGCCCGCCTCCGCCGGGATGCCCAGGCCAACATGTTGCTGGGCCTCCTGCTGCCGTTCCTCCTGCCGCTGGTCGCGGACGTGCTGGCAGCTCCCTTTGATGGCATGATGCTGCGGGAACCTGCGGCCCTGGTCTGGACAGTGATAGCATGGGCGTTCATCCCCGCGAGCTTCGTGATGCGAGGGGTGGCGATGACTCGGCTCGCAGGGATGATCACCGCCCACCGTGCGCGCTTGCGCCAGTCGGGCGGGCTGCCGCAAACGGTCTGATCCGAACCCTTGCCGTCCTTCTGGGGCTGGCCGTCGCCGCCCCGGCGGTGGCCGATCCGTTGCGTTTGGCCACTTGGGGGGCGGATCTGAGCCGGGCCGGGCCCGGGCTCCTCCTGCGAGACCTACTCAAGGGCGAGGACCCGGCCATCGCCGGGGTCATCTCGACGCTGGCTGCGGTCCGTCCCGACATCCTCCTGCTGACGGACATGGACTGGGACGGAGATGGTGCGGCCTTGTCGTCCCTGGCCGACCGGCTTGCGGAACAGGGGCTCGCCTACCCGTACCGGATGGCGTTGCCTTCGAACGCCGGGCTGGCCTCCGGCCTCGACCTCGATGGCGATGGGCGGCTGGGAGGGCCGGGCGACGCCCAGGGCTACGGGCATTTCGCCGGCGAGGGCGGCCTCGCGCTCCTCTCCCGCTGGCCGTTGGGCGAGATGCGCGACCTATCCGGCCTCCTCTGGCGGGACCTGCCGGGCGCGCGGCTGCCCAGGATGGACGGGCATCCCTTCCCGTCCGATGCGGCGCAGGCCATCCAGCGCCTGTCCTCCTCGGGCCATTGGATCGTCCCGGTCGAGACGCCGGCCGGGCGCGTGACCCTGCTGGCCTGGTCCGCGACGCCGCCCATCCATGACGGACCCGAGCGGCGCAACTCTCTCCGCAATGCGGATGAGCTTGCGGTCTGGCTCCGCCTGCTGGACGGCGATCTGGGCCCGGTTCCCGAGGGGGCGGTGGTCATCGGCAACGCCAACCTCGATCCCATGGATGGAGCGGGGCTCCGCGACGACATGCTGAAGGTGCTGGCTGACCCGCGCCTCCAGGATCCCCTTCCCAGGAGCGAGGGCGCGCGTGCCGACGCCGACCCGGGACAGGTGGGCGACCCCGCGCTCGATACGGTGGACTGGCCCGGCGGGTCCGAGGGACCGGGGAACCTCCGGGTCACCTATATCCTCCCGGCCGCAACCTGGCATGTGATCGGCTCCGGGGTGGTCTGGCCTCGGCCCGGAGAGCCGCTGGCCGAGGCTGTTCAGGCGGCGGGGCCACATCGTCTCGTGTGGGTGGAACTGGATCGCTGATCCTGGCCCGGGTGACGGGGCCGCCTTCACGGAAGGAGGGAGCCCTGTCGGTCCAGCAGGGTGTTAACAAAATATTAGCCAAGATTGACGATCCTTGTGACCGAGCCGGGACAGGGGACGATTCATGTCAGTGCGCCGATGGGGCCTGGAGATGTGGGTCGGTTCCGCGGCAGGGCGACCGTCCCGGCCCGACGTGGCGGCTCTCGCCGATGGGGGCTACGCCATCGCCTGGCTCGATCAGGCTGATCCCGCAGGGGCGCGGATCCACGTCCAGCGGTTCGACGCCACCGGAGCCGCCGTGGTTCCGGAGGCCGTCCTCTCCTATCCGGTGCCCGTCATCGCGCCCTGCGTGACGGCCCTGTCCGACGGCGGCTTCCTGGTCGGGGCGGAGGTCAGGCCGGAGGGCAGGGATCACGATCTCCTGGCCTCCCGCTTCGACCGGAGCGGCCTTGGTCTGGGGGCGCTGCCCGTCGATGCCGGCCCCGACGCGACGGGGTTGGCGCTTGCCTCGGTCGGCGACGGCCTCGTCGCCGTCTATGAGAAGGGAGGCGATCTGACCACCCGGCTGTTCGACCGGTCCGGCGCGATTGTCGGCGGCGACAGGGCGACCAACGCGATCACCCTCGGCCCGCAGGTAAGCCCCGATGTGGCAGCTCTGGCAGGGGGCGGGTTCGCGGTGGCCTGGACCGACCTCAATTTGGGCCGCATCCAGGCCCGGGTCTTTGCGGCCGATGGCACGGCGGTCAACATCAACGAGATCCAGGCCAACGCGACGTCCCTGGGCGGCGACCCTGGCCATGCGGCCCTGGCCGCCCTGACCGGCGGCGGCTTCGTCGTCACCTGGGAAACCGGGTCCAGCCTGTTCCCCGGAGCCGCCCCGGACGTTCGGGCGCGGATCTTCGACCCGATGGGCGCCCCTCTGGGGGCGGAACTGGTCGTGAACGCCAGCAGTCCGGGGAGCCAGGAAGGCCCGGACGTCGCCCCACTCGCGGGGGGCGGCTTTGCCGTGGTCTGGATCGACCTGTCGGGCGAGCCGACCGTGCGCGGGCAGATCTTCGACCCCTTCGGCGCGCGGGTCGGGCAGGAGTTCGTGATCAGCACCTCGGCCCCCTCCGCCGAGGCCGTCCCGGGCGACCTGTCCGTCCGCGCGCTGGCGGACGGCCGTCTGGTCGTGACCTGGACCGCCGAGGGGGACGGCGGCCAGCCTTGCGTGCTTCACCAGATCCTCGACCCCCGCGAAGGCGTGGTGAACGGGGGCGCTGGCGACGACCTGCTCTATGGCCATGAGGCTTGGGGCGACGAGATCAGCGGCTTTGGCGGCCAGGATACGCTGGTGGGATTGCGGGGCGACGACTTCCTCCTGGGAGGGGGCGACGACTTCCTCCTGGGAGGGGGCGGCGACGATCTCCTGAAGGGGGGACGCGGCGACGACATCCTTCATGGCGGGCGAGGCGCCGACATCCTGATCGGTGGCACGGGCGGTGACGATCTCTGGGGTGGCGCCGGCTTCGACATCGCGAATTATGAAGCCGCCACCGCCGGGGTGCGCGCGGCTCTCGATGGGACGCTGTCCGGGATCGGGGACGGGGCGGGCGATGTCTTCGGCGGCGTGGAGGGCCTGTGGGGGTCCGCCAGCGCGGACCGCCTGCGAGGCGACGCGGAGGAGAACCTGCTGCGCGGCGGGGATGGCAACGACCGGCTGGAAGGCCGGGCGGGAGCCGACAGCCTCTGGGGCGACGGGGGGGACGACTCCATCCTGGGGGCCACGGGGGCCGATTGCCTGACCGGCGGCGCGGGCGCGGACGGCTTCGTTTTCCAGTTCGCGTCCGAAAGCGCGGCGGAATCGGGCCGTGACCAGATCATGGATTTCCAGAAGGGCGTGGACCATCTCGTCCTGACGCTGATCGACGCGAATACTGGCGTCGCAAGGGACCAGGCCTTCGTGCTCGACACCAATGCGTCCTTCTCTGCCGGCGAGATCCGGCAGCTCCAGCAAGGCGGCAATCTGCTGATCGAGTTCAACACCGACACCGACCTCCAGCCCGAGATGTCGATCCTGCTGGTCGGTGTTGCAGGCCCGCTGACGGCGACGGATTTCGCGCTCTGACGGCCTCGGCAGAGTTCAGCCCGCCCGCCAACACTTCCGCGTGGGCGGACTTGGCCGGTCAGGTGGGTCGATGTTACCGGTCCACCGCAGCCCCGTGCCTCAAGCGGGAGCGGCAGGAGGACAGTGGATCGGGAGGTATCGACCTTCCGCACAAGGGAGGTCGAGTATGGCCGGAACGGCACGCCCCGTAAGCAGCTCCGAGACGGGCAACGTCTGGATGGACGGAGTCCTTTGGACTCGGAAATGGAGCTCGGGCCAGGAGCCCACCGTCATCAGCGCCTACATCGCCGGCCAAGGCGGGACCGAGTTCGTCGGCCCTGACGACTCCGTGGTCCAGGCCGGGGTTCCCACCGGCCGCGAGCTGGACGCCATGACCTCGGCCATGACCTCCTTCGAGCAGGTCTGCGGCCTGCGGTTCCGGACGGTGGCCTCGGAAGCCGATGCCGATCTCATCTGGGCCAGCGTGGGCAACAAGGATGCAGGCGGGGACGGCATCCTCGGCTGGGCCTGGCTGCCCGGGACGGCCTACAGCACCGCCTACGGCGATGAGCAAAGCATGGTCTCGATCAACCATGACGCCTACTTCCCGGCCAAGGGGGCCGAGGCGCTCGTGAGGGGCGGCTTCGACTACTGCACCTTCATCCACGAGCTGGGCCACGCGATGGGGCTGTCCCACTCACATGACGACTGGGACGGGACCGGGTACTTCCCGGGCGCCAAGTCCGACACGGACATCGGCGAATTCGGCATGAACCAGGGCGTCTTTACCATGATGGGGTACAACGACGGCTGGCAGACCGCCCCCGAGGGCCTTTCGCCCAGCGACACCTGGGGCTACCAGGCCACGCCCATGGCCATCGACATTGCCGCTCTCCAGAAGCTGTATGGTGCGAACACGACCGCGCGTCAGGGGGGCGACACCTACACGCTTCCCGACGCCGACCGGATCGGCACCTTCTACTCCTGCATCTGGGACACGGGCGGCGCCGATCTCATCGTCGGAGCCCAGGATCGGGCCAACGTCATCGACCTGCGCGCGGCCACGCTGCGGGCCGAGCCCGGCGGCGGGGGCTGGGTGTCGCACGCGACGGGCGTCCACGGGGGCGTCACCATCGCCCATGGCGTGGTGATCGAGAACGGGCGCGGCGGAGCGCGGGACGACATGATGACCGGCAATTCGGCCGGCAACAACCTGGCTGGCCTGGGCGGCAACGACAGGCTGCTGGGCCGGGTCGGAAATGACGTGCTCGTGGGCGGACGCGGCGACGACTTCCTGTACGGTGGCTCGGGCGATGACCGGCTCGTCGGCGGAAAGGGGGCGGATTTCATGAACGGCGGAGAGGGCCGTGACGTTTTCGTCTTCGGGATCGCGGAAAGCCCGGCCGGCCCGGGCCAGGACCGGATCGACGGGTTCGAGCGCGACCGGGATGTCATCAACCTGTCCGGCATCGATGCCAACGGCGATGGCCTGGGCGAGGGGACCTTCCGCCTCGACACGAACGACGACTTCGCCCGGGCCGAGATCCGACAGGTCGCGTCCAAGACCGGTCTCGTGCTGGAGATGAACGTCGATGGGGACGCGGAAGCGGACATGTCGCTTCTGCTGCTCGGCGTGGGAGGCCCCTTGAGCGTGACGGATTTCGTGCTCTGACCAGCCCCGCTTGACCCCGGGTCCCCCCGGGGCTACGCCCCCGCGCGACCCATCCAGCGGAGCGCGCATCATGGCCCACGATCTTCTCATCCTCGCCGGCGACGGCATCGGCCCCGAAGTCATGGGAGAGGTCAAGAAGGTCATCGGCTGGTTCAACGCGAACGGCATGGCCTTCGAGGTCGAGGACGACCTCGTGGGCGGCTGCGCCTATGACGCGCATGGGCAGGCCGTGTCCGACGCGACCATGGACAAGGCGCTGAAGGCCGATGCCGTGCTCCTGGGCGCGGTGGGCGGCCCGAAGTGGGACAAGGTCCCCTACGAGGTGCGCCCCGAGGCCGGGCTCCTGCGCCTGCGCAAGGACCTCGAACTCTTCGCCAACCTCCGCCCCGCCAAGTGCTTCGACGCGCTCGCCGACTTCTCCTCGCTCAAGCGCGAGCTGGTCGAGGGGCTCGACATCCTCATCGTCCGTGAACTGACCGGCGGAGTCTACTTCGGCGAGCCCAAGGAGATCCGCGACCTTGGCAACGGCCAGAAGCGCGCTATCGACACCCAGGTCTACGACACCTACGAGATCGAGCGCATCGCCTCGGTCGCCTTCGAGCTCGCCCGCGTCCGCCAGAACCGCGTCTGCTCCATGGAAAAGCGCAACGTCATGCGCTCGGGCGTCCTTTGGAACGAGGTCGTGACGCAGGTCCACAAGGACCGCTACGCGGACGTGCAACTGTCCCACATGCTCGCGGACGCGGGCGGGATGCAACTCGTGCGCGCGCCCAAGCAGTTCGACGTGATCGTCACCGACAACCTGTTCGGCGACATGCTGTCGGACGTGGCGGCGATGCTGACCGGGTCGCTCGGGATGCTTCCCTCCGCCTCGCTGGGTGCGCCCGACGCCGCGACCGGGCGGCGGAAGGCCCTCTATGAGCCCGTCCACGGCTCCGCGCCCGACATCGCGGGGCAGGGCAAGGCCAACCCGATCGCCTGCATCCTGAGCTTTGCCATGGCGCTCCGCTACTCCTTCAACGCAGGCGACGCGGCGGACCGGCTCGAGGCGGCGGTCGAGAAGGTGCTGGCCGATGGGGTCCGCACCGGCGACCTGCTGGGTCCTCAGGGCGGCACGGCGGTCAGCACCTCGCAGATGGGGGATGCCATTGTTGCAGCACTTGAGGACGGTGCGCGCTGATCCGCCCGGCAGCGGGTTGACCCTCAGCGATTCGTGATCCTAAAGCGGGAGTCGGCGCGATCCCCAGAATCGCGTCCGAAAGGACTCCCATGGCACAGAACGGCAAAGGGGCGCTTCTCGCGCTGGCGGCCTTTGGCATTTACGCCACGCACGACGCGCTGGTGAAATTCCTGGGGGCGGAGTACGCCCCCTTCCAACTCCTGTTCTTCTCGGTTCTCTTCAGCTTCCCGATGGCGACGCTGATGATGATCCGCGACACGGCGCCGGGAACGCTCCGGCCCGTCCACCCCTGGTGGATGGCCCTGCGCACGGCGGCCTCGGTCTGCACCGGCCTGTGCGCCTTCTATGCCTTCTCGGTCCTCCCCTTGGCGCAGACTTATGCGATCGTCTTCGCGCAGCCGCTGCTCATCACCCTTCTGGCCATCCCCGTCCTGGGGGAAACGGTGCGCCTGCGCCGGGGGCTCGCGGTCGTCGTGGGGCTGCTCGGGGTCATGGTGGTCCTGCGGCCTGGCGGAACCGATCTGGGCCTGGGCCACCTGGCCGCGCTCATGGCGGCGGTCACCGGCTCGGTCGCGTCGATCGTCGTGCGCAAGATCGGCCACGAGGAACGGCCCGTCGTTCTTCTGCTGTACCCGATGATCGCCAACCTGGCCGTCATGGGCTGCGCCCTGCCGTTCGTCTACCGGCCCATGGAGGCCGAGCACATGGGCCTGATCGCCTTCCTGTCCTGCCTGGGATGGGCGGGCGGGGTCGTGATCATCATGGCCTACAAGGCCGGCGAGGCCGTGATCGTCGCGCCCATGCAGTATTCGCAGATCCTCTGGGCCACGTTCTACGGCTATGCCTTCTTCAACGAAACCATCGACGGCGCCACCGCGATCGGCACGGCGATCATCATGGCCTCGGGGCTCTACATCGTTCTTCGGGAGGGTCGGGCCTCGGCCAACAAGCCTGTGCTGAGCACCAAGCTCCGTCCCGACACCGGCACGGCCCCCCGCGCCAGCACGCTGCTGCGCCTTGCCGGACTGCAACCCAAGGTCAGGGTGCCGCAGGCTACGCCGGGTGAATGATCAGGGCTTGCAAATCATGGGCGCGCGGGATACCTCGCCCCCTGTCGGAGTGTAGCGCAGCCTGGTAGCGCACCTGCTTCGGGAGCAGGGGGTCGGAGGTTCGAATCCTCTCACTCCGACCATTTCCCCGGAACGGCGGATTGACCGCAGATCGGCCCCTTCGGGGCCGTTTTCGTTTGTGGCGCAGGACAGGCGAACGAAAAACGGCGGCTGGTTGCCCTGCCGCCGCGCTGTTCCGGCCGTTCGAGGGTTTTCAGCGCCCCATCCAGCCCCCGTCCACCGTCAGGATCGTGCCGCTGACGTAGTCGGACGCCTTGGACGCCAGAAACACCGCCGGTCCGCCAAAGTCCTCGGGCGTGCCCCAGCGGCCCGCCGGGATGCGGCCCAGGATGGCGGCGGATCGGTCGGGATCATTGCGAAGAGCCTCGGTGTTGTCCGTGGCGATGTAGCCGGGCGCGATGGCGTTCACGTTGATGCCCTTGGAGGCCCATTCATTGGCGAAGGCCATGACCAGCTGGCCCACGCCGCCCTTGGAGGCCGCATAGCCGGGAACGTTGATCCCGCCCTGGAAGGTGAGCAGCGAGGCGGTGAAGATGACCTTGCCGCCCTTGCCCCGCGCGATCATCCCGCGCCCTACGGCCTGCGTGAGCAGAAACTGGGCCGACAGGTTGGTCTCGATGACCTCGTCCCACCACTCCTCCGGGTGGTCCGCTGCTGGGGTGCGCCTGATCGTGCCCGCGTTGTTCACGAGGATGTCGATGGGCGCCTGCTCCATCCGCGCGGCAAAGGCCTTGAGAGCGGCGCGGTCCGCGAAGTTGACGGCGTGCCCCTCGAAGCGGCGGCCCATGCTGCGGATCTTTTCGCCCACGTCGCCGCCATCGGCCTCCATCTGGGCCGAAGCGCCGATGATGTCGGCTCCGGCCTCGGCGAGCGCGAGCGCCATGCCCGCGCCGATGCCGCGGCGGGCGCCGGTGACAAGGGCCGTCTTGCCGGTCAGGTCGAAGAGGTTGCTCATGCCGGCTCTCCGATCCTGATGAGGGTCTTCATCGCGGTTGCGTTCCCTTCCAGCGCTTCGAAGGCCTGCTGGACGGCCGCCAGCGGATGCCGGTCGGTGATGAGGCGGTTCACGTCCAGCCCGTCCGCGATCATGAGGATGGCCTGATCGTAGTCCACGGCCTCGTAGACCCGTGCGCCGACCATCTCCAGCTCGCGCCAGAAGAAGCGGAACAGGTCCACCTGGGCCTTCTGCGCATGGATCGCGACCATGCATATCCGACCGCGGGTCGCGGCAGCGGCGGTCATCAGGTCCACGCCGGGCTGGGTGCCCGACACCTCGAACACCACGTCCGCGCCCTTGGTCCCGGTGATCTCGGTCACCTGCGCGGCGACGTCGCCCTCGCGCGGGTTGAGGCCGGTGAACCCCATCTCGGCCGCCATCTTGAGGCGGTTGGGGTTGATCTCGGACAGGATGACGTTCGCGCCCACATGCTGGGCCACCAGGGCGATCAGCATCCCGATGGGGCCGCCGCCGATGACCAGCGCCGTTTCGCCGGCCTGGAGACGCGCGCGGCGCACGTCGTGAACCGCAACGGCCAGTGGCTCGATCATCGCGGCCGTTTCCAGCGACATGCCGGGGGGCAGCTTGTGAAGCGTATGCGCGGGGACGTTCCACTTTTCCTGAAGCGCGCCGTCGGTGTCCAGGCCCAGGAACTTCAGCTTGTGGCAGATGTGGGTGTAGCCCGCCTGGCAGGCCGGGCATTCGCCGCAATGGGCCAGCGGGCGCACCACGACGCGGTCGCCGGGCGCGAAGCCCGTCACGCCTTCGCCGACCTGGGCGACGGTGCCGGACATCTCGTGGCCGATCACGCGATGGTTCCCCACCCGGGCGTCCATGTTGCCGTGGAAGACGTGCATGTCGGTGCCGCAGATGCCGACATAGGCCACGTCGAGCTGGACCTCGCCCGGCCCAGGCGCGGGGGCCTCCTTCTGTTCGAGGGTGAAGGTCTTGTGGCCGGTGTAGAAGGCCGCCTGGATGGTCATGGGTGTTCTCCTGTCAGGCGTGAACGGCGTAGGGAGCCAACCGCTCCCAGGCAAAGACGACGCCGGTTCCGGGGGTGTCGGGGGCAACCGCGTGCCGCCCTTCGTGGACGAGCGGGCGCGTCGTGTAACGGTCGATGGGGAAGCTGTGGACCTCGACCCAGCCTGCGTTGGGCTGCGCGCCGACAAGGCTCACATGCAGTTCCTGCATCCCATGGGAGCAGACCGGAAGGCCATGCTGCGCGCACAGATGCGCGACGCGCAGGAAGCCAGTGATGCCGCCGCAGTTGGAGGCATCGGGTTGCAGGAAGGACAGCTTGGCCTGGTCCACGGCGTACTCGAACTCGTGGATGGTGTGGAGGTTCTCGCCCATGGCCAGCGGCACGCCCGTCGCATCCGCGATCCGGGCATAGCCCTGGTAGTCGTCGGGGATCGTCGGCTCCTCGAACCAGAGGAGGTTCAGCGGCTTGAAGGCCTTGGCAGCCTCGATGGCCTGCGGCACCGACAGCGAATAGTTCGCGTCCACGGCAAAGATCCGGTCCGGCCCCAGGATCTCGCGCACGCCCTCGGCCCGGCGGACGTCGTCGGCCAGGTCGGGCCGCCCGACCTTGATCTTCACCGCCTCGAAACCTTCGGCGATGAAGCCCCGGACGTTGTCCATCAGCTTCTCGTAGGGGAAGTTGAGGTCGATGGCGCCCCGATAGACCTGGGAGCGGTTCGACGTGCCTCCGGCCATGCGCCAGAGGGGTTGCCCCTCCGCTTTGCCGCGCAGGTCCCAGAGCGCGATGTCCACGGCCGAAATCGCGAAGCTCGCGATGCCGCCCCGCGCGACATAGTGCACCCGCCACTGCATCCCGTCGTAGATCGCGTCGATCCGTGCGGGATCCTGGCCCAGGAGGAAGGGCCGCAGATCGTGGTTGACCATGGCCAGGATCGCGCGTCCGCCGAAGCCGCCGGTGTAGGTGTAGCCGGTCCCCTCCCGCCCTTCGGAGTCGCGGACCGTGACGGTCACCAGCTCGAAGTGGGTGTGGTCGCCGTGCTTGGCGTCGGACATCACCTCGTCCAGCGGCACGCGGAACAGGCGGGCCTGGAGGTCGATTATCGTTCGGGTCATGACGTCAGGCCTTGGATGCGGCAGGGCGGGCCAGCCGCACCTGCAAAAGGATCACGATCAGGAGGAAGGCGCCCCGGATCACTGACTGCCAGTAGGCCGACAGCGAGATGACCCCGAGGCCGTTCTCGAAGTTCAGAAGGTTGAAGACGAGGCCGAAGAGCAGCGCCCCCGCCACCGTCGCGGGTACCGAGCCCATGCCGCCGGTCAGGAGCGTGCCGCCCACCACCACCGAGGCGATCGCGGCCAGTTCCCAGCCCTGACCTTCCAGCGGCTGACCCGCGCCGTAGCCCGAGGCCAGGAACACCCCGGCGAGCCCCGCGCAGGCGCCCGAGAACAGGTAGACGAACACCAGCGCTCGCGAGGTCTTGAGGCCCATGAGGTGCGCGGCCTCGGCGTTGCCGCCCACGGCCAGCACGGTCCGGCCCAGAGAGGTCCTTTCCAGGATGTACCAGGCGACGAGCACGACCGCCGCCGCGACCACGATGGTCCAGGGCAGGATCGGGCCGATCTTGTTCATGCCGAGCCCGGTGAAATCCGAGGTCCAGTCCACCGACACCGCCTGCCGGTCCGACACCACGAGCGAGGTCCCCCTCGCGGCCAGCATGGTGGCCAGCGTCGCCATGAAGGGCGGCAGCCGCAGCCCGACGATCAGCCCCGCGTTGATGGCGCCCGCGACAAGGCCGGTCAGCACGCCCGCGGGCAGCGCCACGACCAGGCCACGCGCGCTCAGCAGCGCGGCCACGACCGAGGACAGTGCCGCCACCGCGCCCACCGACAGGTCGATGCCGCCCGTCATGATGACGAGGCACATCCCCACCGAGATCAGCACGAACATGGAGTTGTACTGGAGGAAGGACGAGATGTTGTAGGCCGACAGGAAGTTGTCGTAGCGCCACGCGCCGAACAGGATGAGCAGGGCCAGCGCCACCCAGACGGTGAGATGCGTGCCCCCGCCCAGCGGGCGCATGTAGCGGCGGAGGTTGAGGTCGAGCGGCTGGGCGGTCATGTGCGCCTCCGGCTGTCCTGGAGATAGACGGCGATGACGATGATGGCGGCGGTGACGATGAAGGTGGCCTCGTCCGGCACGCCGTTGGCGATCAGCGTATAGCCCACGAGCTGGATGAACACCGCGCCCAGCAGCGTCCCGAGGATCGGCGCGCGGCCGCCCGACAGCGCGGCTCCGCCGACCACGGCGGCGGCGATGGCGTCGAGCTCCATCAGGTTGCCGACGCGCGCCGCATCCGAGGCCGAGTTGATGGCCACGTCGATCAGCCCGGCCAGGCCCGCAAAGGTCGAGGCGATGGCGTAGGTCGCGATTTTCACCCTGGCCACCGGCGTCCCGGCCAGCGCCGCCGCGCGCTCGTTGCCGCCCACGGACAGCAGGTAGCGCCCGTAGATCGTCTTGCGGACGACCAGGGCCACGATCACCGTCAGGCCCAGCGCGATCCAGCCCTGCACCGGCAGGCCAAGGACGCGCCCCGTGCCCAGCCAGGTGAAGCTCGGGTTCGAGAAGGTCTGGAGGTTGCCGTTCGTCAGCACCTGCGCGACGCCCCGCCCCGAGATGAACAGGATCAGCGTCGCGATGATCGGCTGCACGCCCAGGAAGCTGACCAGCGACCCATTGAACAGCCCGCAGCACATGGCGACCAGCAGCGGGGCCACGATGGCCGCCGCGAGGCCCAGCCCCGGGTTGGCCTGACCCCAGGCGCTCCCGAAGATCAGGGGCGCCAGCGCGCCCGCGACGGCCATGACCGCGCCCACCGACAGGTCCACGCCGCCGGTGGCGATCACCAGCGTCATGCCCAGCGCGACGATGGCCACCGTGGCGACCTGGCTCACGTTCACGGCCAGCGTCTGGATGGCCAGGAAGTTCGGCGTCAGCACGACGTTCAGGAGGATCAGCGCCGCAAGCGCCGCCACGAGCCCCAGGAAGCGGCGGTTCAGGCGCGACCGGCGCGGGGCCGGGGCTTCGCCCACTCCGCCCAGGCCGCGGCCGGTCAGGCTGTTCTGCTGGCTCATTCAGCGGCCTCCATATGGGGGTCGTCGGGGGGCTCGGCGATGGCGTGGATCAGCGATGCCTCGGTCACGCCGGGGTTGTTCAGGCGGCGCACGGACCGCCCATCCTGCAGCACGACGATGTTGTGCGCGCCCTCGATCAGCTCCTCGAACTCCGAGGAGATGAGCAGCACGGCGCAGCCCTGCTCGACGTGCTTGGCGATGATCGACTGAATCTCCAGCTTGGCGCCGACGTCGACGCCCCGCGTGGGCTCGTCAAGGATGAGGAGCTTGGGCTCCAGCGCCAGCCAGCGGCCCAGAAGGACCTTCTGCTGGTTGCCGCCCGACAGCTCGCGGATGGGCTGGTCCATGTCGGCGGTGCGGATGCCCAGCGCCTTGATGAAGCCGTCCACGATCTGGCGCTCCCGCGCCTCGTCGACGATGCCCATGCGGGACAGCCGGGGAAGGAGGGCCAGCGTCAGGTTCTCGCGCACGGACAGGTCGGGGATGATCCCTTCGACCTTGCGGTCCTCGGTCAGGAAGGCGATGCCCGCGTCGATGGCGTCGCGGGGCGTGTTGATCCGCACCTCGCGCCCCCCGACCCGGAGCGTGCCGCCGGTCACCTTGTCGAGCCCGAAGACCGCGCGCGCGGCCTCGGTCCGGCCCGAGCCCAGGAGCCCCGCGAGGCCCACGATCTCCCCGGCGCGGACCTCCAGGTCCAGCTTGCGCAGTCGCCGGTCCGAAGACAGGCCCTTGGCTTCGAGGAACACGGGGCCCGTGCTGGTCTGGTCGGTGGACAGCTGCGTCCGGCCCGCCGCCCGGATCTCGTCGGGGTCGCGGCCCAGCATCCCGGCGATGAGATCGAGCTTGGTGGTGTCCGCGATCCGCGTCTCGCCCACCGTGCGGCCGTCGCGCATGATGGTGACGCCGTCGCAGACCTGGAACAGCTCGTCGAGGAAGTGGCTGACGTAAAGGATGGAGGTCCCCCGATCCTTGAGGGCCCGGATGACCCCGAACAGCGTCTCCACCTCGCGCTCGTCGAGCGAGGAGGTCGGCTCGTCCATGATGAGGAGCCGGGTGTCCATGGAGGCCGCGCGACCAATGGCCACGAGCTGCTGGATCGCGGTGGGGTAGGAGCCCAGCGGCCGGTGAAGGTCCAGCTCGATCCCGAATCGGGAGAGTACCTCGCGCGCGCGCGCATCGGCGGCGCGCCAGTCGATGGCGCCCCATGGCTTGCGGGGCTCGTAGCCCAGGACGATGTTCTCGGTCACCGTCCGCTGCGGGACGAGCGTGAGTTCCTGATAGATGGTGGCGATGCCCACGCCCTGCGCGTCGCGCGGCGACCGCAGGTCCACGGGACGGCCCTGCCACAGGACCTCGCCGCCGTCGCGGCGGTAGACGCCCGTCAGGATCTTGATCAGCGTGGACTTGCCCGCGCCGTTCTGGCCCACGAGCGCGTGGACCTCTCCGGGGAGGATGGTGAGGGAAGCGTCGCGGAGGGCGGGCACACCGGCGAAGGCCTTGGTGATCCCGGACATCCGAAGCAGAGGCTCGGCCATGGCGGGCCCTCCTGTGGTGGGCGTTCCGCCCCAGGGATCGGCCCCCCGCCCGTGGCAGGGGGCCGGGTCGAACTCAGTACGCGCCCGCGATGCTCTCTTGGGCATTCTCGGCGGTGAAGATGCGGTCCTCGACCTTCACCCAGGGCTCGATGGCTTCGCCGGCGGCGTAGCGCTTCATCGTCTCGCAGGACAGCGGGCCGAAGAACGGCGAGGACTCCACGGTCACGGCCATCTTGCCGTCGATGATCGCCTGCAGCGCGTCGCGGGTGCCGTCGATGGACACGACCATCACGTCCTCGCCGGGCTTGCGGCCCGCGGCCTCAAGGGCCTGGATCGCGCCGATCGCCATCTCGTCGTTGTGGGCGTATACGATGTTCACGTCCGGATGCGCCTGCAGCAGCGTTTCCATGACGCGGCGGCCCTCGTCGCGGGCAAAGTCGCCCGAACGGGACTCGAGGATCTGGAACTTCGAGTCGGCGGCGATGGCCTCGTCGAAGCCGCGCTTGCGGTCGTTGGCGGGCGAGGAGCCGGTGGTCCCCTCCAGCTCGATGATCTTGCCCTCCTCGCCCTGGAAGTTCTGGATCACGTACTCGGCCACGCGGCGGCCCTGGTCCACGAAGTCCGACCCCAGGAAGGCCACGTAGTCGCGCCCGGCCTGCGCCACGTTCGGATCCACCGAACGGTCCACCAGGAACACGGGAATGCCCGCGGCCTTGGCGCGCATCACGGCGGGGATGAGCGGGCTTTCCTCGCGCGGGGGTAGGAAGAGCACGTCGATGCCCTGCGCGATCATCGAGTCGA
This sequence comes from Rubellimicrobium arenae, assembly GCF_017916275.1. GTDB lineage: Bacteria > Pseudomonadota > Alphaproteobacteria > Rhodobacterales > Rhodobacteraceae > Rubellimicrobium > Rubellimicrobium arenae. The sequence goes on along the minus strand of NZ_JAFMST010000014.1, from coordinate 23,432 downwards.
CGTCCGCCACCTGCTTGGCGGCCGAGCCGCCCGCGTCGGTCACGATCAGGTTCCAGCCGCACTGGGCGGCGGTGTCCTGGAACGACTTGGTCTCGGCGATGCGCCAGGGGTTGTTCGACTCGCTCTGGGCGAAGCCGACGGTGTAGCTGTCCTTCTGCTCCAGCGGCGGCAGGTCCTGCGCCGTGGCGAGCCCCGCCCAGCCCAGGACGGCGAAGGCGGTGGCCCCCAGCAGAGTGCGTCTGTTCATTCCATTCCTCCCGTTTGGAGCCGCCGTCCTCCCGGCGGCATCGTTCATGGGCCTGTCGTCAGGCCCAATTCACGTACATGGTCTTCTTTCGGAGGTATCCGTCGAAGCCCCACTTTCCGTCCTCCCCGCCCAGGCCCGAAAGACCCCAGCCGGTATGGAAGCCCTGCACCAGCTCCCCGTTGGTGCGGTTGCAGTAGATCTCGCCGAAGTGCAGGCCCTCGGCCGCCTGGAAGACCCGCTTGAGGTTCGCCGACCAGACATAGGCCGAGAGCCCGTAGGCCGAATCGTTGGCCAGGGTCAGCGCTTCCTCGAAGGAGCCGATCCGCTGGGCCGCGACGACGGGCCCGAAGACCTCGTCCTTCATCACCGGCAAGTCGTTCGACCGCGCCAGCAGCACGGTCGGCGCCATGAAATGCCCGTGCTCGTACCGGCCTTCCGTCAGCGGGCCGCCCCGAAGCAGCACCTCTGCGCCCTGCTCGATGGAGGCAACGGTCATGGCTTCGACCTTCTCCACCTCCCCGCCCGAGATCTTGGGGCCCAGGTCGGGGTCCTCCATGCCGGGGCCGATGCTCAGGGCCCTGGATTTCTGGACGAAGCGGTCGAGGAACTCGTCCGCGATGGCCTCGTGCAGATACATGCGTTCATTGCAGGTGCAGATCTGCCCGCAGTTGGTGAAGCGCGCGGCCACGGCGGCGTCCACCGCGCGTTCGATGTCCGCGTCCTCCATGACGATGAAGGGGGCCTTGCCGCCCAGTTCCAGGCGGAGGTTCTTGATGGAGGGGGCGCCCGCCGCATAGATCTCGCGGCCTGCGCGGGTCGACCCCGTCATCGTGGTCATGTCTGCGCCTTCGACCAGCGCGCGGCCGACGTTGCGGCCATCGCCGGTCACGACGTTGAACACCCCCCGGGGCAGCCCGATCCGCTCGGCCAGCGCCGCCAGGGCCAAGCCCGAAAGGGGGGTGAACTCGTGCGCCTTGAGCACGAAGGTGTTCCCGGCGACCAGGGCGGGACCGAGCTTCCGCGTCGCCAGCGCCGAGGGATAGTTCCAGGCCGTCAGCCCCGCCACGACCCCGTGCGGCAGGCGGCGGATCCAGATCTCCTCGTTCTCGGCGTCGGAGGGCAGGATCTCCCCCTCGATCCGGCGGGCCCACTCGGCGGCGTAGCGCAGGAAGGTCTCGGTCGCGCCGATCTCGCCCCGCGCCTGTCCCAGGGGCTTGCCCTGTTCCAGGACCACGATGCGGGCCAGCGTCTCGGCCTCGGCATGGACGGCATCGGCCAGCGCCAGAACGGCCCGGCCGCGTTCGACCGCCGGGATCCTGGCCCAGGCGGGCTGGGCGGCCCGGGCGGCAGCCAGCGCCTCCTCGGCATGGGCGCGGGTTCCGGCCGGCGTGGTCGCGATGATGCGGCCGGTGGCCGGATCCTCGACTTCGTCCACCGCCAGCCCGGCAGGATCATGCCACTGGCCGTTGATGAACATGCGCGCCTCGAACGGGCGCGCGTCGGAAATCATGGAAAGAAGGCCGTTCAGCACCAGCAAGTCGCCTTTGGTATGACCAAACTGGCGGCATTGGGGCTTATTTGGGGCCGGTAGTCAAGAGCCGATTCACAGATAGGCTTATTTCTGCAGGTGCAAACGTTCGCAGGGATAGCTGCAACTTCCATTTGCGCGGTCCGCTGGCATCTATATAGTCATACCAGAGCGGCCTTGGACTTGCCTGAATGACCGACGAAACCGAAATCTTGCGCCTGGGAACGCGCGCCGCCGACGCGGTTGTCCGGGAGCTGGAGGCGCGCATCGTGTCCGGGGCCCTGCCGGACGGGGCGCATCTTCCGCCGGAACGCGACCTCATCGACACCTACGGCGTAAGCCGGACCGTGGTGCGCGAAGCCGTGGCCCAGCTCGCGAGCCGGGGCCTCGTGGAAAGCCGTCCCCGATACCGTCCCGTGGTGCGCCGCCCGGGCGCGGACGCCGCCCTGGCCGCGGCGGGGGGGGTCGTCGGCCATCTCCTTCGGGAGTCGGGGGGCGTGAAGAACCTTTACGACACGCGCATCCTGATCGAAGGGGCGCTGGTACGGCACGCGGCTCTCCAGGCCCGCAAGGCCGACATTGCCGCGCTGGCCCGGGCCTTGGCCGAGAACGAGGCGGCCGTTCCCGACAGCGAACGGTTCTATGCGACCGACGTGGCCTTCCATGCGGTGCTTTACGACATCCCGCGCAACCCCATCCTTCCCGCGGTTCACAAGGCCTTCACCGCCTGGCTGGCCGAGCACTGGACCAAGATGCCCCGATCCCCCGAACGGAACCGGGTGAACTGGCTGCGCCACCGGGACATCTTCACGGCGATCCAGGACCGCGATCCCGATGCGGCCGAGGCCGCGCTCACCTCCCATCTCAACGCCGCCTGGGAATATGTCCGGGGCACATTCGAGGGCCTCTGACGGCTCCACGGGGAAGACCAGCATGTCACGTGAGGAATACGACTACATCGTGGTGGGCGGGGGTGCGGCCGGCTGCGTCGCGGCGTCCCGGCTCGTGACGGATGGCGGGCACCGGGTGCTCCTTCTCGAGGGAGGGTACTCGCACCGCCATCCCCTGCTCGACATGCCGCCGGGCATCTTCAAGATGATCAACGGCAGCAAGTTCATGCACTACCACACGACCCCGCCGCAGGAGCATCTGGGCGGACGCGCCCACGACATCCCGCAGGGCAACGTGCTGGGAGGCGGGAGCTCGGTGAACGCGCAGGTCTACATGCGCGGGCGCCCCTCGGACTACGAGGAGTGGAACGAGATCCTGCGCGGCAACAACGACGGCGCGGACTGGTCCTGGCCGGCGGTCCTGCACCACATGCGGCGCATGGAGGACAACAACCGCATCTACAACGAATTCCATAACGTGGACGGGCCGTTGCAGGTCTCGGACCCCGGGCACATCGACCAGATGTCGCGCTGGTTCGTGCAGGCGGTCCAAGGCATGGGCGAGCCCTTCAACCCCGACTTCAACGGCGCCGCCCAGCGGGGCGTGGGCTTCTACCAGTTCATGAACCGCCACGGAAAGCGGTCCTCGGCCGCCTATGCCTTCATCTCGCCTCTCGAGAAGGACCCCAGGCTCGACCTGCGGCTCGAGGCGCGCGCCGAACGGGTGCTGATCGAGAACGGCCGCGCGGTCGGCGTCCTGTGGCGCGACAAGACGGGGCAGGAGCATCGCAGCTACGCCCGCGGCGAGGTCGTCCTGACGGCCGGCGCGCTGATCACGCCCAAGCTGCTGATGCTGTCGGGGGTCGGACCCGCGGACCACCTGCGCGAGCACGGGGTCGAGGTGCTGGCCGACCACCCCGGCGTGGGCCAGAACCTCGTGGACCATCCCGAGGTGCCCATCATCTCGGTCGCCAACGGCAAGTACGGCTACTACCGCCAGGGCGAGGGGTGGCGGATGATCAAGCACGGCCTCCATTTCAAGCTGTTCGGGACGGGCGTGATCACCTCGGCGGGGGTGGAGGCCGGCGCCTTCGTCAACCCGACAGATCCCACGGCCGAGCCGACCATCCAGGCGTTTTGCGTCCCGATCGTCTATCTCGACCGCGACCTGCTCAAGGTCATGCAGAACACCTACGGCATGACCATCACCACGGTGGTCGTGAAGCCCAAGTCGCGAGGCTGGGTGAAGCTCCGCTCGGCCAACCCCGCCGACAAGCCGATCGTCTCGCCGAACCTTCTCAAGGAGCCCGAGGACATGCGGGCGATGATCGAGGGCCAGCGCTTCTTCCTGCGCGCCTTCCAGACCGAGCCCCTCAGGAGCCGCACCAGGGAAGTGAAGTTCCCCGATCCCGCAAGGCTCGACGACGAAAGCCTTGCCGCGCATTGCCGCAAGATGGTCAAGACGAACTATCATCCGGCCGGGACGGCCAGGATGGGCGCCGATGGCGACCGGATGGCCGTGCTCGACGCGCGCATGCGGGTGCGGGGGATCGAGGGGCTGCGGGTGGCCGACATGTCCGCCTGCCCCAACATCAACGCCGGGAACACCACGGCTCCGGCCCTGATGCTGGGGGACCGCTGCGCCGACTTCGTCATGGGACTCGAGTGACAGCCGGCCCGATGCCGGCGCTCCTTCCGTAAGGGGGAGGAGGCGGCTCCGGGCTGCCGCTCATCCTCGGGCCTGACGCGCCGCGCGAGCATCCTCGCGCGGCGAGGTCATCGCCTAACCGCGTTTGCCTTCCGAGGGGCCTGCCCGATCCGGCCGCCCTTGCCGCGGCGCGCGATCTTCGGCCGGCGCCGGCCGGTCGTCCCAGCGGTCCGAGAGGATGCGGGACGCGTCGCCCTTCGGATCCTCGTACTGCCGGTGCCGCAACGTCCACACGAAGGCCAGGAGACCAAGCAGGCCCAGGCCCAGGCTGACCGGCACGAGGAGAATCAGGACGTCCATGTCACTTCAGTCTTAGCGCGTTCAGGGTCACGGTCACGGAGCTGATCGACATGGCCAGCGCGGCCAGAAGCGGCGTTGCCAGGCCGATCAGGGCGATCGGCACGGAGACGACGTTGTAGCCCGCCGACAGGTAGAAGTTCTCGCGGATCCGCCGCACCGATTGCCGCGCGATGCGGAGCGCATCCTCGACGGGCGCGAGATCCCGGCCCATCAGCACGATGTCCGAGGCCGCCCGCGCCGCATCCAGCGCGGACGCGGGCGAGATCGACACCAGCGCCTCGGCCAGGGCCGCCGTGTCGTTCAGGCCATCGCCGACCATCAGCACGCGCCGGCCCTGCCGGGCGAGCGCCTTCACATAGGCGGCCTTTTCCTCGGGCTTGGCCTGGGCGGTCCAGGCCGGGATGCCGAGCCGCCGGGCCAGCCCTTCCACCGCGCCGGGCACGTCGCCCGATACGAGGTGCAGGTCCAGGCCCTGGCCGGCCAGCGCCTGGACCAGCGTCTCGGCGCCGGGGCGGAGCGAGTCCGCGAAGGCGAACGTCACCGGGGCGTTGCCGCCGATCCTGAGGGTCGTCGCGGTCACGTCGCCCGCTTCGGCCCCCACCCAGTCGGCGCGGCCGAGCCGGACCCGCTGATCCTGCCAGACCCCCTCGATGCCGTGGCCCGGCACTTCGCGCATCTCGGTCACATGAGCGGGCCGAAGACCCATCGCCTGCGTGCCTTTCACGAGGGCCTGCGCCAGGGGATGCGACGATCCCAGAGCGAGCGCCAGCGCCACCCGAAGATCGTCGGCCTCGTGGGCGTCCAGGTCCAGCGGCTCGGGCGCGCCCAGCGTCAGCGTGCCGGTCTTGTCGAAGACCACCGTGTCCACCTGGGCAAGCCGCTCCAGCGCGGTTCCCGACTTGATGAGCAGGCCCTTCTTGAACAGCTTCCCGCTGGCCGCGGTGACGACCGCGGGCACCGCGAGGCCCAGCGCGCAGGGACAGGTGATGATCAGCGTCGCCGCCGAGATGTTGATGGCGAAACGGGCGTCCCCGCCGGTCTTCCACATCCAGAACGCGAAGGCGCTGAATGACAGGGTGTGGACCAGCGGCGAATAGGCCCGCGCCGCCCGGTCGGCCAGGGAGGTGTAGCGGCTCCGCGCCTCCTCGGCGACGGCGACCAGCGCCGCCATCCGCGCAAGCGACGAGTCCTTCCCCGCGGCGGTGACGCGCACGGTGAGGGGGCCGGTCAGGTTCACCTCGCCCGCACTGACGGTCTCGCCCGGAGCCGCGCGGGCGGGGAGGGACTCGCCGGTCAGGAGCGAGCGGTCGATCTCGCTTTCGCCGTCCGTGACCACGCCGTCGGCGGGCACCCGCGCGCCTGGACGGACAGAGATGAGATCGCCCACGGCCAGGTCGGCCACGGCCACCGTCTCCTGGCCCTCGGCGGTGAGCCGGATGGCGCGCGGCACTTCGAGCGCGGCCAGTTCCTGCGCGGCCGAGCGCGCGGCGGCCCGCGTCATGTGGTCGAGATAGCGCCCCCCGAGCAGGAAGAAGGTCAGCATCACCGCCGCGTCGAAGTAGGCGTGATGCCCGCCGTGGAAGCTTTCGTAGACCGAGATCGACGACGCGAGCACGAGGGCGAGGGAGATCGGGAAGTCCATCCCGAGCCGCCCCCGCTTCACCCCCGCCCAGGCCGATCGGAAGAAGGGCTTCCCCGAGAACAGCACCGTCGGGATCGCGATCGCGCCCGAGATGAAGTGGAACATGTCGCGCGTCGCGTCATCCGCCCCCGACCAGACCGCGACGGAAAGCAGCATGACGTTCATCATCGCGAAGAACGCCACGCCCAGGCGCATGACGAGGTCGCGCCCGATCCTGTCGTTCTCGGTCCCCGAAAGCGCGACGAGGTCCAGGGGCAGCGCCTCGTAGCCGAGCTTGGCCACCTCGGGGATCAGGTCCTCGGGGGCAAGGCTCCCGTCGTGCCGCACCCGCAGGCGGCGGAGCGACAGGTTCACCCGCGCCTCGCGGACGCCGGGCAGGGGGGCCAGGCCTTCCTCGAGCTGCGGGATGCAGGCGGCGCAATCGGCGCCGGGCACGGCCAGGACGATCTCGTTCTCGGCGGCGGCCTCGCCCTTGCCCTGCGCGGCAGGGGCGGTCACGCAGCCGATGCATCCAAGCGAGCCGGGAGCTTCGGTGAGGCTCATTGCGTCACTCCACCAGAAGGTCGAGCCGCTGCTCGAACAGGGTGCCGTCCAGGGCCGTGATGCTGAGCCGCAGATGCCAGCGGCCCGGCTCCACGGTGACGGGCGCGTGCCAGGCCTGGCCGTCGAAGGTGAACGCCGGGGTCTGGTCCTCGGTCTCGGTGGTGGCGCGGCCCAGGATGGCCGTGACCGTCGCGCCCTGGACCGGCTGCCCGTCCGGGCCAAGGAGGGTCAGGGTCAGGTCGCCATCGCGGACGGCGGCACGGGCCGTCCAGCCCAGCTCTTCCTGGGCCTTCTTCTCGGCGTCGAAGCTTTGGCTCGCCACATAGGAGTTCTCGACCTCGAGGCCGGGAAAGGTGTGGATCGCCTGGTAGGCCATGATCACGTTGACCGCGATGATGACCACGAAGAACGAGGAGAAGATCGCGAAGGCCTTGGGGCCGGTGATCGGGCCGCGGAACAGGGAGGTCATCTCAGTTGGCCTTTCCGTTGAAGAGGGTCTCCACCGAGGCGCGGTCCGCGTCGGCAAGGTCCGTGATCCAAAGCCGGATCTCCGATCGTTCGGTCCGGGCGGCCTCGGTGGCCGGCGCGGCTTCGAGATAGACACGGGCTTCGCCCGTCTGGTCCGCAGGCACGGTCACCACGCCGTCCGGGGCGCCTTCGACCGAGAGGACGAACGGAGCGTCGGCGGAGTAGGCGAGCGAGAAGCGCCGCTCCTCCCCGTGCTTGTTGCGGATGCGCAGGTCGTAGGCGTTGCGGATCGTCCCGTCCGACAGCGTGATGTAGAGGGGGTTGCGGATGGGCGAGACGTCCACCTCGATCGAGGGCCGGACGAACAGGGCCACGATCAGGCCCACGCCGACCAGCGACCAGAGCGAGGTGTAAAGGATCGTGCGCGGCCGCAGGATGTGCTTCCAGATCTTCTTGGCCTGCCCGCCCGCGCGCTCCTTCCGCTCGTCCTCCAGCGTGAAGTAGTCGATCAGCCCGCGTGGGCGGCCCAGCTTGTCCATGACCTCGTTGCAGGCGTCGATGCAAAGGCCGCAGGTGATGCACTCCATCTGCTGGCCGTTGCGGATGTCGATGCCCATGGGGCAGACGTTCACGCAGGCCATGCAGTCCACGCAGTCGCCCACCGTCCTGAGCGTCACGCCCGCGGCGGCGCCCGGGGCCGCCTCCGGTCCGGCGAAGGCGACGGCATTCTGGGCGAGGGCCTTTTCCTGCGCGCGGAAGGCGGGGGGCTGGCCGGCTGCGGCGCGGGCCGCCTTGCCCGCCTTGCCACGAGGCTCGCCGCGCCAGTCGCGGTAGCCGATGGTGATGGTTTCCTCGTCCATCATGGCCGACTGGATGCGCGGCCAGGGGCAGGCGTAGATGCAGATCTGCTCGCGGAAGAAGCCGCCGAAGGCGAAGGTCGTGGCGGTGAGCGTCGCCATGGTCATGTAGGCCACGGGATGCGCCTGCCCGGTCACGAGCGCGCGCAGCAGCGTCGGCGCATCGGCGAAGTAGAAGACCCAGGCCCCGCCGGTGGCGAGGCCGATCAGCAGCCAGATCGTCCATTTGGTGAGCCGGAGGCGTGCCTTGTTGAGCGACCACGGCGCGTTCCACAGGCGGACCCGCGCGTTGCGGTCGCCTTCCACCCAGCGTTCCGTCAGGATGAAGAGATCGGTCCAGACGGTCTGCGGACAGGCGTAGCCGCACCACACCCGCCCCAGCGCCGAGGTGAACAGGAAGAGCCCGAGCCCCGCCATGATGAGCAGCCCGGCCACGAAGTAGAATTCATGGGGCCAGATCTCGACCCAGAAGAAGAAGAAGCGCCGGCCGGCCATGTCCACGAGCACGGCCTGGTCGGGCAGGTTCGGACCGCGATCCCAGCGGATCCAGGGCGTCAGGTAGTAGATGCCCAGGGTCACGGCCATGATGACCCATTTGAGCGTGCGGAACTTTCCCGACACCCGGCGCGGAAAGATGGGCTCGCGCGCGGCGTAAAGGGACGGCGTGCTGGTCTGGCTCATGGTCGGCTTCCTGGCGGTCGTCTTGTTGTTGTCGACCGTCATGCGCCCGAGCAGGGCCAGGCACCTTGACATGGATCAACCGGGCCGCACCTGCCCGGAACGAGAGGTGCGGCAGGAGGGCGCAGCCAGATCCATGACCATGTTGCCCGATTCCGATGACGGACCCCGGCCCATGCCGGTGTTCGGCCCCGCCGAGATCGGCGCGCTTGCCCATCTCTACCGGGCCGAGATCTACCGGGGCACGGTCTGGCGGACCCGGCTCGACACCACGACGAACTGGTCCGTGGGGACCTTGGGGGTGGCGCTCTCCATCACCTATTCGGACCCGCAGGCCTCGCCGTTGCCGCTCTTCCTCGTGGGGATCCTGATCCTCGTGTTCCTGTGGATCGAGGCGCGGCGCTACCGCTACTTCAACGTCTGGCGCGAACGGTCCCGCCTCATCGAAACCAGGTTCCTCGTCTCCATGCTGGACGGGCGGCACACCGAGCCCGCCTGGCGGGACGCCCTCGCATCCGAATACCGCCGTCCGCGCTATCCCGTCTCCATGCTCACCGCGATCGCCCGAAGGGTCCGGAGCAACTACATCTGGATCCTCCTGGTCCAGATGCTGGCCTACCTGGGCAAGCTCCTGGTCCATCCGACGCCCGCTCCGTCCGCGGCGGCGGTGCTCGAGCGGGCGGCGATCGGGCCGTTGCCCGGCTGGTTCGTGCTCGGGGCAGGGGGGGTCTATGTCGCGGCCTGGGTCGGGCTCGCGCTCTGGGCCTTTGCCGGCGGGGCCGGTCCCGACTCGGACGACGACAAGCCCGAGGGCTGAGCCGAGGGGTCAGGGATTCCCGCCTTGGCCCGGGCGCGCCCGATCGGGCATCACCCGGGGCATAACACGGCAAGGATTTTCACGATGGGACTTCTGGATCTGATCACGGGGCGCAAGGCGCCCCCGGAGGGCATTCCCCGCAGCGGCGCGGCCGAACTTCGCACGGCCCTTCTCGACCTGAACCGGGACACCGCGCCCTTCGTGGTGCGCGCGGGCGGGCCCGAGGACGCGGACATCACCGCCGAATGGCGGATCGTGGACGCCCAATGGTACGAGATCTTCGCCAAGGCTGGGGTCAAGCGGGGCGCGCAGGTCCTCCTGCGCTTCGACGAGGCCACGGGCGAGGTGCGGAACGTCCAGCGCGACTTCAGCGTGGAATGGCGGGCGGGCCTGCCCCATCTCGCCTTCGCCTCCGAAGCCTTCCGGGGTCAGAGCATCGAGCTGAGCTTCGGCGCCGGCGTGGCCTTTCGAGAGGACGACCTCCGCCTCGGCAAGGTCTACGAGTACCGCTTCCAGACCCGCGAGCTGAAGAGCCCGCTCCAGGAGCTGACGGCCCGTCATGGCTGGACCTGGCGCCCCCTGGCGTTCGGCCGGCTCTGACACCTTCGCCCCTGGCGCCGTCAGGCCGTCGTCCCCGTCCCCGCGGCAGGGCCGGCGGCCACCCCTTCCGATTGTTATCGTCACATTTCAGTGGAGCCTTTCCATGACGGCCCTCACCGCTTCCCAGATCCTCCTCTCCCGGCCCGAGTTCCGTTCGTCGCAGCTGCGGCGCCTGGGCGGGCTTCGCGGGCTTCTCGCCCGACGGGCCGCCGCGGTCCATGCCGCGGCCCTTCGCCGTCCGGCCGGGGACCTGTCAGAACACCTCCTGCGCGACATCGGCCTGTCGCGGGCCGAGATCGCGGGCCTGGACGGCTGACCAACAAAAAAGGGCGGCTCGAGGAGCCGCCCAGTGTGACGAACCAGGAAGGTCAAGTTCGCCAGGAAACTTATTCGCCGCCGCCCAGGCCGTGGACATAGGCCGCAACCGCGTTGATCTCGGCCTGGCTGAGACCGTTGGCGGGGCGGAACTGCTCGCTCCAGGCCGGCATGATGCCGAACCGCGCATAGGTCACGGTTTCCTTGAGCTTCTCGGGCGTGCCGCCATAGAGCCACACCGCATCCGTCAGGTTCGGCGCGCCGACCTCGCGCATGCCGTGGCCATCCTCGCCGTGGCAGCCGGTGCAGTTGTCCGCGAACACCTGCGCGCCCTTCTCGGCCAGCGCGGCGTCATGCTCCTGCCCCGAGATGGCGAGGACATGGTTCACCACGGCGTCGATATCGGCCGGTTCCAGCATCTCGCCGAAGGCCGGCATCTGCGACCAGCGGGCATCGGGCGAGGAGTCGTTGCGCACGCCGTTGGTCACCGTGGCGGCGACGTCCGTGATGGACCCGCCCCAGAGCCAGTCGTCGTCCAGCAGGTTCGGGAAGCCGCCCGACATGTTGCCGGCCGCGCCCGCGCCGTGGCACTGGGCGCAGTTGGCCCGGAACACCGAGGCGCCGGCGCTGACGGCGAAGGCCTGGAGGTCCGGATCCTGCGGAAGCTGCGTGAGATCCACCGCCGCCAGCTTCTCCATCAGGCCCGAGCGCGCCTCTTCGGCCGCGGCGATGTCCGTCGCCACGTCGCCGCGGGTCGAGAAGCCCAGGTAGCCCGCCGTCGCGCCCGAGATCATGGGCCAGGCCGGGTAGGCGATGGTGTACCAGATCCCCCAGACGATGGTGGCGTAGAAGACCCACAGCCACCAGCGCGGGAGCGGGTTGTTCAGCTCCTCGATGCCGTCCCATTCGTGCCCCGTGGTCTGGACCGTCGGGGTCTTGTCGTTGCGTGTCATGCCCGGGCCTCCGGAATAAGGTCGGAGATGCCATCGCCGCAGTCCGTTGCTCGGTTCGGCATCATGTCGGTGAGGGGGCGGTCGTCGTGGCGGAAGGGCACCTGCCCGGCGTCCTCGTGGACGGACCGGCTGCCCGGCCGCCACGCGAAGAGGATCGCCCCCAGGAAGAAGGTCGTGAGCGCCAGGAGGACCCAGGAGTCCGCGAACTCACGGAGGAGGGAATAGGTATCTTGCACCGGATCCTCCCTCAGCGGCTCGCGTCGGGCGTGAAGGTGGAGAAGTCCACCATCGTGCCGAGCACCTGGAGATAGGCGACCAGGGCGTCCATCTCGGACACGCCGGGCAGCCCGTCGGAGTTGGCCACATGCGCGCCCGGATAGCGTTCCAGCAGCGCGTCGTAGTCGCCGTTCGGATCCGCCTGCACGTTGAAGTCGGCCCGCGCCTGGGCGATCTGGTCGTCCGTGTAGGGGACGCCCACGATCCGGTTCGTTTCCATCAGGTCCGCGATCTGCTCGCCGTCCAGAAGGTTGTCCTTCAGGAAGGCGTAGGGCGGCATGATGGATTCCGGCACGACCGACTGCGGATCGCTCAGGTGCTGGACGTGCCAGGCATCCGAGTAGCGGCCCCCCACGCGGGCGAGGTCCGGCCCCGTCCGCTTGGAGCCCCACTGGAACGGGTGGTCGTACATCGACTCGGCGGCCAGCGAGTAGTGGCCGTAGCGCTCCACCTCGTCGCGCATGGGGCGGATCATCTGGCTGTGGCAGACGTAGCAGCCCTCGCGCAGGTAGATTTCGCGGCCCTCCAGCTCCAGGGGAGAGTAGGGCCGGACCCCTTCCACCTTCTCGATGGTGTTCTCGAGGTAGAAGAGAGGGGCGATCTCCACGATGCCGCCGATCAGGACGACGAACAGGCTGCCGCCCAGGAGGAGCGTCGCGTTGCGCTCCAGGGACTTGTGGTAGTCGAGAAAGGCCATTTGGGGTTACCTCATTCGGCCGGAGTGGGGACGGCGGCGACGCGCACCTTGCCGAAGGCGGTCATCCACAGGTTCCAGGCCATGATGATCGCGCCGGTGAGGTACATCCCCCCGCCCAGGGCGCGGACGACGTACATCGGGAACTTGGCGGCCACCGTGTCGGCGAAGGAGTTCACGAGGAACCCGTTGGCGTCGACTTCGCGCCACATCAGGCCTTCCATGATGCCCGTGACCCACATCGAGGCGGCGTAGAGCACGATCCCGATGGTGGCGAGCCAGAAGTGCCAGCTCACGGCCGAAAGGGAGTGGAGCCGCTCGCGGTGCCACAGGCGCGGCACGAGGAAGTAGAGCGCCGAGAAGGTGATCATCCCGTTCCAGCCCAGCGCGCCGGAGTGCACGTGGCCGATGGTCCAGTCCGTGTAGTGCGACAGCGAGTTGACGGCGCGGATCGACATCATCGGGCCTTCGAAGGTCGACATGCCGTAGAAGCCGAGCGAGATCACCATCATCCGCATGATCGGGTCGGTGCGGATCTTGTCCCAGGCGCCCGAGAGGGTCATCAGGCCGTTGATCATGCCGCCCCAGGAGGGCATCCACAGGATCACCGAGAAGACCATGCCCAGCGTCGAGGCCCAGTCGGGCAGCGCGGTGTAGTGCAGGTGGTGCGGACCGGCCCAGATGTACAGGAAGATCAGGGCCCAGAAGTGGATGATCGACAGCTTGTAGGAATAGACGGGGCGGCCGGCCTGCTTCGGCACGAAGTAGTACATCATGCCCAGGAAGCCCGCGGTCAGGAAGAAGCCCACCGCGTTGTGGCCGTACCACCACTGGGTCATGGCGTCCTGGACGCCGCCGAAGAGCTGGACCGACTTGCTGCCCCAGATCGACACGGGGACCGACAGGTTGTTCACGAGGTGGAGCATCGCCACCGTGACGATGAACGACAGCAGGAACCAGTTGGCCACGTAGATGTGGGGTTCCTTGCGCTTGATGATCGTGCCCAGCGTCACGAGCAGGAAGGCCACCCAGACGACCGTGAGCCAGATGTCCACGTACCATTCGGGCTCGGCGTATTCCTTGCCCTGGGTTTCCCCCAGGAGGTAGCCGGTCGCGGCCAGCACGATGAAGAGCTGGTAGCCCCAGAACACGAACCATCCCAGGTTGCCGCCCCAGAGCCGCGCCGCCGAGGTGCGCTGCACGATGTAGAACGTGCTCATGATGAGCGCGTTGCCCCCGAAGGCGAAGATCACCGCCGAGGTGTGCAGCGGACGCAGGCGCCCGAAGTTGCCGTAGCCCTGCAGCACGTCCAGGTTCAGCTGCGGAAACGCGAGCTGGAGCGCGATGATGACGCCGACCAGGAACCCGGCAAGGCCCCAGAAGGTGGTCGCGATGGCGCCGGCGCGGATCACGCCGTCGTTGTATTCGTCGAGCCTGGGCGCCGCGGGTTCCCCCGTGCGCCGCACGCTCCAGATGAAGAGGCCCGCCGCCACGGCCATGACGATGAGCGCGTGCACCTGGTAGGCCAGGTCGCGTGCCCAGTTGGCGGCGATGGCGGCGAACAGGGCGACAACCCCGAACACCGCAATCTTGATCCAATCCCACATGCGGATGTGTCCCTCTGATTCGACCCGCCCGCCAAGACGCGGCGCGCGTGGTGGTCCGGGGGTGATCTCGCAAACCGGGGCCGGTGCCGCCTTGATCCAAGTCAAACGCATTCGAGCGATCGCCTGATAGGGATCAAGGCACCCGGGGAACGGACGGGCGAAGGTGATGTCCGAACAAGGAGACCGCACCATGATCAAGACGCTGAGCCTCGTCGTGACGGACGAAACGCGCGACCTCCCGGCGCTGCGGGCCGCGGCCGCCCTCGCCGAGCGCGAGGACGCCCACCTGGACGTGGCCTGCCTGGGGCTCGAGCCGCTGGCCCTCGACACCATGCCGATGGCTGCCACCCAGATCATCGTGGAAACCGGTCGTGCCGAGGCCGAGGCGCAGGCCGAGTCCCTGGTGGCCTGGGCCAAGGCGCACCTGCCGGTCGACATTCGCGTGGACGTGGCGCCCCGCACGGTCATCGGCCTCGACATCAGCGCCCATGCGGCGCGGTTCGCCCGATTCTCGGACCTGACGGTGGTGGCGCGGCCCTACGGTCGCGGCCGGGATCCGCTGGCTCCGGCCGTGGCCGAGGCCCTGCTGTTCGGGACTGGCGTGCCCGTCCTCGTGGTGCCTGATTCGCCGGTGGACTGGTCGCAGCCCTTCCGTCGAATCGCCTTGGCCTGGAACGGCACCGACGAGGCGATGCGCGCGGCGCGCGGGGCCCTGCCGTTCCTCCAGGCCGCCGAACGGGTGGATGTCGTGATCGTCGATCCGCCGCTCCATGCCGCGGACCGCTCGGACCCGGGCGGGGACCTGTCGATCTGGCTCGCCCGCCACGGCGTGAAGGCCGAGGTGGCGGTGCTGGCCAAGACGCAGCCCCGCATCGCCGACATCCTGATCCGGTTCGCGACCGACAAGGGCTGCGACGCCCTGGTCATGGGCGCCTATGGCCATTCCCGGCTGCGCGAGGCGATGCTGGGCGGGGCGACCCGGGACCTGCTGTCGCAGGTTCCGCTCCCCCTCGTCATGGCCCACTGAAGGATGGGCCGCGCCCCCATGGTCACGTCAGGCGATCAGGCCGCCGTCCATGTCGTCGCCGGTCTCGGCCATGAGACGGCGGATGTCGGGCACGCTGATGCGGCGCTGGGGGCCGAGCTCGAGGACGCCCTCGGCCTTGAGGGCGCTGATCTGGCGGCTGACGGTCTCGAGGGTGAGGCCCAGGTAGTCGGCCATGGCCTCGCGGGTGAGCGGCAGGTCGATGTTGATGCGCCCGGTCATGGCGCCCAGGCCCACGGTGGCCTCGCGCCGCGCCACGATGGTCAGGAGCGAGGCGATCTTTTCGCGGGCGGTCTTGCGGCCCAGCACCAGCATCCACTCGCGCGCGGCGTCCAGCTCATCAAGGCTCATGTCGAGCAGCCGCTCGGCCACATGGGGCGTGGCGGCCATGAGGCCCTCGAAGGGGCGACGGCGGAAGCAGCACAGAGTGACGTCGGACACGGCGGTCACGTCGTAGGGCGTCGAGGCCCGCCCGGGCCGGCCCAGGAAGTCGGACGGCAGCAGCAGTCCCACCATCTGCTTGCGCCCGTCGGCCATGGTCTGGCTGATGGTGGCCACGCCCCGCACGACCGAGGCCACGAAGCCCATCTCGTCGCCCGCCCAGGCGATGGGCTGGCCCGCCTCGTAGGTGCGGTAATACTTGATCTCTTCCAGCCGCGCGAGCTCGTCGGCGTCACAGCGCGCGCACACCGCCCGGTGCCGGATGGGGCACCCCGAGCATTCGACCTCGACGTTCTTGGACAGCTTGGGAACAGGGGCAGGGGGGCTCACGGCTTTGGACGGCCTCCGGTCGAAGGGCATGGGTGGCGGACCTCGCGGAATCGTGCGGCAGGACGGGAAACCATTCAAGGGGGTGCCAGGAAACCTGCCTCCCATAACGTTAATTCAGGAAGGCTTGGCAATGGGCTCTCATGAGCTTTTACGCGATCTGGGGCTTTTCGACGCACGGGCCCCCCGATACACCAGCTACCCGCCCGCCAACCATTTCGGCGGTGGCGTCGGTCCCGCCGAGGTGGAGGGCTGGCTCCAGGCGATTCCCCAGGGCGGCCGGGTCTCGCTTTACGTCCACATCCCCTACTGCCGGCGGCTTTGCTGGTTCTGCGCCTGCCGGACGCAGGGCACCTCGACCGACCGGCCCCTGATCCCCTATCTGGCGCAGATCAAGGCCGAGCTGGCGCTGGTCGGCCGCCATCTGCGCCCCGACGTCAAGGTCGCGGCCATCCACCTGGGCGGCGGCACGCCCACGATCCTTCCGCCAGCCATGCTCGCCGAACTCTGCGAGGCTCTCAACACCTTCCGTCCGCTCCCGGAGGATGTCGCCTTCTCGGTCGAGATCGACCCGACCGAGGTGGACGAGCCGCGGCTTCGCGCCCTCCAGGCCGCCGGGATGACCCGGGCGTCGATCGGCGTGCAGGACTTCGACCCCACGGTGCAGGATGCCATCGGCCGGGCGCAGGGCTATGCCCTGACGCGCGACGTGGTGGCCATGATCCGCGACACCGGCGTGACCAGCCTGAACATGGACATGCTATATGGCCTGCCGCACCAGACGCGGGCCCGGATGACGGACACGGTTCAGAAGATCCTGTCGCTGTCGCCCGACCGCCTCGCGCTCTATGGCTATGCGCATGTCCCGTGGATGGCCAAGCGGCAGGTGATGATCCCCGCCGATGCCCTCCCGGGGGCCGAGGAGCGGCTCGACCTCTTCGAGGCGGCCGCCCGCATGTTCGTCTGGGACGGCTACAAGGAGATCGGCATCGACCATTTCGCCCGTCCCGGCGACCCTCTTGCCCAGGCGGCGCAGGAAGGCCGGATGCGCCGGAACTTCCAGGGCTACACCGAGGATGGCTGCGACGTGCTGATCGGGCTCGGCGCCTCGGCCATCTCGCGTTATCCGCAGGGCTACGCGCAGAACGCCTCGACCTCCTCGGCCTATGCCCAGGCGGTCAGGAAGGGCCGCCTCGCGACCGAGAGGGGACACGTCATGAGCGCGGACGACACCCTTCGCGCCGACATGATCGAGCGGCTGATGTGCCGGTTCGAGCTCGATCTGGCGGACATCTCCGCCCAGCACACGATCCCGATGCCGGACCTCCTCCGGATCACGGCGCCGATCCGCCACCGGTTCGCCGACTGGATCGACGCAGGCGGGGAAACTCTGCGCCTGACCCGGTCCCCCCGGTTGATCGCGCGGCTCGTGGCGCAGGAGATCGACGCCTACGCCATGCCGGAGGGCCGGCACAGCCGGGCGCTCTGAGGTTGTCGGGTTAACGAGTTCCGGGGCGCTCCGAGGGGAGGACGCGCCCCGTGGGGGCCCGGCCCGCTGCGGGAGGCGGGCCGGGTCCCGGTTTCCCGGGTCGACCGGCCCGTTCCGCCTGGCGGCCCCGCAGGCCAGGGGCGCGGGGTGATCCTCGGGGGTGCGGGGGCCACTTTGCCCTGGTCAGGGGACGAGGCCGGCAATGCGCATCGGGATCGCCCGCCCGCCCGATCGGAGCCTATGCCCTGTTGCGGGTCGCCATCCATGCCGTGGCCGCAGACCCCGACGCGGCCTCCCACGTCCCGTCCCTGCGCCTTGCCGGGATCGTGGCTCTGGGTCTCCTTGCCCGCCTGTTCGCCCGCGACGGCACCGACTGACCCTTTCGCTGCCGTCGCCTGTCCTGTAAGGGGCGCGGGATCAGAGAAGGGAAAAGGAAATGGGTTACAAGGTCGTCGTCGTCGGCGCCACGGGCAACGTGGGGCGCGAGATGCTCAACATTCTGGCCGAGCGGGAATTCCCGGTGGACGAGATCGCCGCTCTCGCCAGCCGGAAATCGCTGGGGACCGAGGTGAGCTTCGGCGACCGAACTCTGAAAACCCAGGACCTCGACCAGTTCGACTTCGCGGGCTGGGACATCGCCCTCTTCGCCATCGGCTCGGACGCGACCAAGACCTATGCGCCCAAGGCGGCGGCGGCGGGCTGCGTCGTGATCGACAATTCGTCGCTCTACCGCTACGACCCGCAGGTTCCGCTCGTGGTGCCCGAGGTGAACGCCGACGCGGTCATGGGTTATACCCAGAAGAACATCATCGCGAACCCCAACTGCTCCACGGCGCAGATGGTGGTGGCGCTCAAGCCCCTGCATGACCGCGCCCGGATCAAGCGTGTCGTCGTCTCGACCTACCAGTCCGTGTCGGGCACCGGCAAGGAAGCCATCGACGAGCTCTGGAACCAGACCAAGGGCGTCTACGTCCCCGGCCAGGAGGTCGAGCCCTCGGTCTACCCGCGCCAGATCGCCTTCAACGTCATTCCCCACATCGACGTCTTCATGGAGGACGGCCAGACCAAGGAAGAGTGGAAGATGATGGTCGAGACCAAGAAGATCCTCGACCCCGCGATCAAGGTCACGGCCACCTGCGTCCGCGTCCCCGTCTTCGTCGGCCACTCGGAGTCGGTGAACGTCGAGTTCGAGGACTTCCTCGACGAGGAGGAGGCCCGCGACATCCTGCGCGAAGCCCCCGGCTGCCTCGTGGTCGATAAGCGCGAGGCGGGCGGCTACATCACGCCCATCGAATGCGTGGGCGAATACGCCACCTACATCTCGCGCATCCGGCAGGACCAGACGATCGACAACGGCCTCAACATGTGGATCGTCTCGGACAACCTCCGCAAGGGCGCCGCGCTGAACGCCGTCCAGATCGCCGAGGTCCTGGGCCAGCGGGCTCTCAAGAAGGGCTGACGGCACAGCGTCCGCGGGGCAGGCCTTCATGCCCCGCGGCCTTGATCCGGATCGTGCGGCGTGCTGGGTCTCGCGGCCTGTCGGTCGCCTGCCTGAGCCCGCCGACCGGCCGGGCCGCGAGCTCCCGCCGGCCGCCGGGTCCGGGACCGGCCCAAGGGCTGGTCAAAGGACGACGAACTCCCCGCGCGCCTCGTCCCAGGTCTCCAGCGTGCCTTCACCGATGTCGTTCCAGAGGCCGTGCAGCGTGAGCCGCTCGTCCTCGACCGCCGACCGCACGAAGGGGAAGGTCAGGAGGTTGTCCAGGGACACCTTGACCGACAGCTTCTCGAGCGCCTGCACCCGCTCGGCGTCGTCGCCGGGGGGCAGCGCCTCGTAGCCGGGCCGCAGGATGTCCATCCAGCGCCCGACAAAGCTCGTGGCCTCCAGGAGTTCGGGCGCATGGCCCGAGCACATGTCGTAGCAGCCCTTCACGCCGCCGCACTGGGAATGACCCATGACGATCAGGTGCGCGACCCGCAGTTCGCGGACCGCGTATTCGACGGCCGCCGAGGTGCCGTGGTGGTCCCCGTCCGGCTTGAAGGGCGGGATCAGGTTCGCGATGTTGCGGTGGATGAAGAACTCGCCCGAGTCCGCCCCGAAGATCGAGGCGACGTGGACTCGGCTGTCGCAGCAGGCCACGATCATGGCGCGGGGGCGTTGCCCCTCTTCGGCTAGGCGTCGGTACCAGGGACGGTTCCCGGCATAGGTCGTGGCCCGCCAGCCCTGGTAGCGGCGAACAAGGTATTCCGGCAGCGGTCGCGAAGTCATGGCAGATCTCCTTCCCGCCGCAGCGCGGCAGGCTGCTCCATATGGCCGGAATGACGGCCTGACGCAACGGAGGGCTGGACCCTTGCGGCGGCCGCTTCCAGGGCTAGGCTGAACGCCCGACCCTCGAACCCCATAGGCCCATGTCCCCCTTCGCCTTTGCCCCCGACTCCGACGACGCCATCCCCCTCGTCCCCGTCCGCCCCGACGCCCTCGAGTCCGCGCTGGGCCAGCTTCCGCCCGAGCAGGCCGCCTGGGTCCGCGCCCTGGGGTTCAAGGCCGGCCCGGGCGAGGTTCTCGCCCTTCCGGGGTCCCATGGTGTGGCCCGCGCGCTGATCGGGCGCGGCAAGGCCGAGGGGCGTCCTCGCAGCCGGTTCGCACTCGGGCAGGGCGCCTCCCGGCTGCCCGAGGGGAGCTACCGCCTGGACGGCACTCTCGACCCCGCCGAAGCGCGCGAGATGGCGCTGGGCTGGCTTCTCGAGGGCTATCGCTTCACGCGCTACAAGGAACAGTCGGGACCCCGCGCCCGCCTCGTCGCGCCCCAGGGGGTTGATGCCGCCCGGATCGAGGCGCTTGCGCAGGCCGAGGCGCTGACCCGCGACCTGATCAACACGCCGGCCTCGGACATGGGGCCAGCCGATCTCGAAGCCGCGGCACGGGGCTTGGCCGACCGGTTCGGGGCGGGCCTTTCGGTGATCACGGGCGAAGATCTTCTCGCGCGGAACTTCCCGATGATCCATGCGGTGGGCCGGGCCGCCGCCCCGCATCGCGCGCCCCGCCTGATCGACATGGCCTGGGGGACGGCAGGGCCCAGGCTGACGCTGGTCGGCAAGGGCGTCTGCTTCGACACCGGCGGCCTCGACATCAAGCCCTCGGCATCCATGCTCACCATGAAGAAGGACATGGGTGGGGCGGCCCATGTCCTGGGCCTCGCGCAGGCGATCATGGCGCTGGGCCTGCCGGTGCGGCTGCGCGTGCTCATCCCGGCGGTCGAGAACGCCGTGGGCAGCGACTCCTTCCGGCCCGGGGACATCCTGACCTCGCGCAAAGGCCTGACGGTCGAGATCAACAACACCGACGCCGAGGGCCGCCTCGTCCTGGCCGATGCGCTGGCGCTCGCGGCGGAGGACGACCCCGGCCTGACCGTCACCTTCGCCACCCTGACCGGCGCGGCGCGCGTGGCCGTAGGGCCCGACCTCGCGCCGTTCTTCACGGACGACGAGGATCTGGCGGCCGCCTTGGCCCGCGGCGGGCGGGACTGGGCCGATCCGGTCTGGCGGCTTCCGTTCCACGATCCCTACGAGGCCCTGATCGAGCCCGGGATCGCCGACCTCGACAACGCGCCGTCGGGCGGCATGGCCGGGGCGATCACGGCGGCCCTGTTCCTGCGCCGCTTTGCGCCGCCGCGGTACTGCCATTTCGACATCTTCGCCTGGTCGCAGTCCAACGCGCCCGGCCGCTCCAAGGGGGGCATGATGCAGGGCGCCCGCGCGCTCCTGGCCGCGCTGCCCGAGGCGCTGGGCCTTTGATGGACGCCCGGCTGACCCCCGCCAACGGCCGAGTCGCGGCGGAACGCCTGCGCGGCCTCGTGCAGGCGGACCGCTATGTGGCCGGAGAAGCGCGCCGCGTCGCCGTCCCGGTGGCCGACCTCGACGGCTCGCCCGGCGGGATGCGCGACCGCCAGCTGCTCTGGGGCGAGACGGTCACGGTCTACGAACTACGCGAGGGCATGGCCTTCGTAGAAGCCGGGCGCGACGGCTACGTGGGCTACATTTCCGAGGTGTCGCTGGCCGAGCCGCGCACGCCGACCCACCGCGTCGCGGTCCCGGCCACCCATCTGTACCGTGACGACGACATGAAGAGCCCGGACCTGCGCCACCTGTCGTTCGGGGCCCTGGTCACCGTGGAGGCGGAAGGGCGCAGGTTCTGGGAGACGCCCGAAGGCTACATCCCCAAGCCGCACCTGCGGCCACTGGACCGCCCCTTCTCGGACCCGGCCGCCGTGGCGCAGCTTCACTTCGGGGTGCCCTACCTGTGGGGCGGCAACTCGGTGCTGGGGATCGACTGCTCCGGCCTCGTGCAGGCCGCGCTGCTGGCCTGCGGGACCGCCTGCCCGGGCGACAGCGACCTGCAGCAGGGCATCGGGGCGGCGATCCCGGACTCCGAGCCCCTGCGGCGCGGCGACCTGCTGTTCTGGAAGGGCCACGTCGCGATGGCGGTGGACGCGGACACCCTCATCCACGCCAACGCCCACCACATGGCCGTGGCCTACGAAGGGGTCCAGCAGGCCATCCTGCGCATCCAGGCGCAGGGGAACGGCGAGGTCACGGCCCGGCGGCGGCCCTGACCCGTCCGGGCGACTACTCGATCAGCTTGGGCTTGGGCGCGATGACCCGGAGCACCTGCTCCAGATCGTGCCCGCGCCGGAGGACCTGCCCCTCCGAGCCGATCACGGCATACTGCCCCTGGCGGAGCCGCAGGGCGGGACGCTTCTCGATCCGGTAAAGGGGAGTCTCCGCCGTGCGGCGGAAGACGGAGAACACGGCCACGTCCCGCAGATGCGAGATGCCATAGTCGCGCCATTCGCCCGAGGCGACCATGCGCCCATAGAGGCTGAGGATGAGGCTCAGCTCGGTGCGGTGGAAGGCGACCTGGGACGGGGCGGCCGGACTGGCGGGTCCCGGAAAGGGGATCGGCGGCAAGACGGACATGAGAAGGAGTCTGGGGGCGCGGTGCCCCCAAATCAAGGACCGAATGCCGGACCCGTGAACCGGGATGCGCCGTTTTCCGCACGGAGCACCGGGGCGTCCCCGGTTGCGCCGCCGATGGTGCGGTCAGCCGCAGCGGACGCGCACGACCTCGTTCAGGGTGTCCAGCTCGAAGTTGATGCGCTGGGGGTTGAAGTCCTGCGTCACCGCCGAGCCGGCCGGGATCACGCGGATCGGGTTCTGGAACCGGGCCGCGTCGATGCTGCCAGCGTCCTGTCCGATGTAGCCCGTCAGGGCCGAGCCGCCGCAGGTGTCGGTCGCGGGGTTGGGCAGCACGGGAAGGGGCATGTCGCCCAGCGCCTCCCCCGCCGAGACGGTCCCATCGGACGGCGGGGCGTCCGGGGCCGGGGCCGGCGCGGCGCAGGCGGACAGGAGAAGGGCGGCGAGGGCGGGAGCGGCAAGGCGAAGATGGGTCATGATCGGCGATGCTAGCACGGTTCCATGGCCCGCCCCAAGCGGGCTTCGACGCGATGTCCCGGCCGGGTCAGCCGCAGTCCACGGCGACGACCTTGCCGGTCGCGTCCGTCCGGAAATTCACCCGCTGCGGGTTCGAATCCGCGGCGACGACGCTCCCCGGCCGGACCACGCGGACAGGTCCGGGCGACGCGAAGGTCGTCGAGGTGACGGCGCTCTCATCCTGTCCCACGAAGTCCTGCAAGCCCCGGGCCCCGCAGGAGTCGCCGGGATCCAGGACGATCTCGAAGGCACCCGGCGTGCCTTCCGGGACCGGAATGGGCACGATGCAGGCGGGCAACGCGGCCAGGGCGAGAAGCGGGATGATGGCACGAAGCTGGGTCATGTCCCCAAGCCTAGCGCACGCCCGCGTCCAGCCAAGCGAAGTGGTTGAATTCGGCTGCTGAATGGTGGACGCTGCTCCGGACAATCTGGGAGGACCACGATGCGCACGCGGGCTGCGGTGGCTGTGGCGGCTGGCCGGCCGTTGGAGATCATGGAGGTGAACCTGGAGGGCCCGCGG
>NZ_JAFMST010000013.1 GCF_017916275.1 Rubellimicrobium arenae | reverse complement strand
GCCAAGGCCCGCGCCACCCCCAGCCCGATGCCGACGCTCCCCCCCGTCACCACCGCCACCTTGCCCGCCAACCCCAGGTCCATGGTCAGTCAGCCCCTCTTGTATCGTGCTTCATTTGGTCACCACCACGCTGGCGCGATCCGTGGTGATGGCGACGGCGGCGATCAGGACGACCCCGAACAGGATCTGCTGCGCGAAGGCGTCCACCCCAAGGAATGTCATGCCGAGCCGCGCGACCGACACGGTCAGCGCCCCGACCGCCGTCCGCGCAACCCCGCCCGTCCCGCCGGTAATGGCGGTCCCCCCTACGATCACGGCGGCGATCGAGGGAAGCAGGAGCTCGCTTGCTCCGGTCGGAGAACCGCTCGTGAGGCGTGCGGCCAGCATGATCCCTGCCAAGGCCGCGAAAAGCCCGGACAGGGCGAAGGCCAGCACCTTGTACCGTGCCACCCGGACCCCGGAGGCCACGGTGGCCGGTTCGCTCGCGCCGATGGCGAGCCCGAAGCGGCCCAGGGGCGTCAGACGTTGAAGCCCCCAGCCGAGCAGCAGCGCCCCCGCAGCGACCACGATGATATGCGGCAGGCCCGCCGTCTCGCCCGCAACCCAATCGAGCCAGGGCCGGTCGGTCTGCCCGATGGTGACGGCCTGGGCGTCCGACAGCCAGAGCGTGAGCCCGCCCACCACGCCCCCGGCGGCCAGCGAGGCGATGAAGGAAGGCACCCGCAATCCGACATGGACGAGCCCCGTGACCGTCCCTGCCAGAAGCCCGGCGGCCAGCGCCACGGGAAAGGCCCAGCCGCCCCAGCCCGGCAGCAGCAGCGCCGTCACCACTCCGGCCAGCGAGGCCGTGGCCGTCACGCCCAGGTCAATGCTGCCGATCACGATCACGAAGGACAGGCCGGCGGCCAGCACGAAGAGCGTCGCCGTATCGGCCAAAACCAGGAGCAATGTTGCCGGCGATGCAAAGCCGGGCACGGCCAGCCCGAGGGCGGCCATGAGCCCTGCCAGCACCAGCATCGGCAGCGCCGCGCGCAGGCGTGGCCCGGGAGCGGCCAGGGTGATCATACCATATGCTCCACGATGCGGACCTGCTCGGGCTTCCCGCCGGCCGGGGCGGGCAGTTCGGCGCTGATCGCGCCGTCGCGCATCACGAGAACCCGGTGGCTCAGGCCGATGGTCTCCTCAAGGGTGTCAGCAACGAGAAGGATGGCGACGCCTTCGTCGCAAAGGTCC
The DNA here is from genome assembly GCF_017916275.1 of Rubellimicrobium arenae. Classification (GTDB taxonomy): domain Bacteria; phylum Pseudomonadota; class Alphaproteobacteria; order Rhodobacterales; family Rhodobacteraceae; genus Rubellimicrobium; species Rubellimicrobium arenae. Next base: position 123,681 of record NZ_JAFMST010000013.1, on the reverse strand, counting down.
CGGATGAGCCGGAACACCTCCTCCTTGGCGCCGACGTCGACTCCGCGCGTCGGATGATCAAGGATCAGCACACGCGATCCGGCGGTGCGCCACTTGGCCAGCACCACTTTCTGCTGATTTCCACCCGAAAGATTGCGGCACGGCGTGTCGGCGGACGGCGTGCGGATGCCCAGGCGAGAGATCCAGTCCCGCGCCAAGGCCTGCTCCTTGCTACGGCTGAGGCCCCATGGCGTCATCGCTTCGCGGATCCGGGCCAAGGTGATGTTGGCCCCCAGCGACAGCGTCATCACGAGGCCTTCCGTCCTCCGCTCGCTCGGGACGAAGCCGAGCCCACGCGCCACGGCGTCGGCGGGCGACCGCGGCGCATAGGCCTGGCCCTCGACCTCCATGCCCCCGGCGTCGGGACGCTCGAAGCCGAATAGCACCCGGATCAACGCCTCCCGCCCGGACCCGATCACGCCAGCCAGCCCGAGCACCTCGCCGCGATGGAGGTCGAAGCTCACGTCCCGGAAGGCGCCCTGCTGCCCCAGCCCCCGAACCGCGAGGGCGACGTCGCTGCGGGGCGGCTCCTGCCGGCTCTCGAGATAGTACTCGGTCCGCACCCCGCGCCCGACCATCATCTGGTGAAGGTCTGCCGGGGTCACCGCCGAGGCCGGTGCCTCGGCCACCACGGCCCCATCCCGCATCACGTAGACGCGGTCGCTGATGGCCAGCACCTCGTCCAGCCGGTGCGACACGAAAACGAAGCTCGCCCGGCTCTGCAGATCCCTCACGCGGCTGAACAGGAGGTCGATCTCGGCCTGCTCCAGCACCGACGTCGGCTCGTCGAGGAGGATGACGAGGTCCCGGTCGACGCGATCCTCCAGCGCCAGGGCCTTGGCCAGTTCCACCATCTGGCGCTGCGCGAACGAGAGTTCCCCTGCGCGACGGTCGGGATCGATGTCGAGCCCCACTTTGGCCAGTTGGTGGAGGGCCGCCCGGCGCAGGGCACGACGGTCGATCAGGCCATGTCGGACGAACTCCCCGTCTTGGCCGAGGAAAAGGTTCTCGGCCACGGACAGGTTCAGGATCAGCGACTGCTCCTGGAAGACCATGGCGATGCCCATGGCGTTGGCATCGCGTGGAGACGCCAGGCTGACGGGCTGCCCATCCCGCAGGATTCGACCACCCGACGGCCGCTGGGTGCCCGCTAGAAGCCGCATCAGGGTGGACTTGCCCGCCCCGTTCTCGCCGACAAGGCCAACCACCTCGCCCGGGCGCACCTCGAAGCTGACGCCCCGCAGCGCCTCGACGCCAGCATAGCTCTTGCGAAGGTTCTCGGCGGTCAGCATCGGCTCACTTCACCAGGCCCTGTCCGCGGCGGTCGAGCGACACGGCCACGGCGATGATGATGAGAAGGCCCTGCACGGCCTGCTGCAGATAAGGCGGCACGCCGAGCAGGATCATGCCGTTGGACAGCACCACGACCACGAGCACGCCGACGAGCGAATGGAGCACCCCGCCATGACCGCCCAGCAGGGAAGTCCCGCCGACAACGGCCGCGCTGACTGCCGCGAACAGGCGGCCGGTCCCGATTTCGGCATTCCCTTGGCCAAGCTGGGCGACCGCCAGCACCGCGCCCAGCCCATAGCAGAGCCCGGCCAGGGCGAAGGCCGCAACCTTGACCCGGCCCACGGGAACCCCCGACTGGGCCGCGAGATCCTCACCGCCGCCCACGGCAAAGAGCGCGCGCCCCAGCCGCGTCCGGGACTGCAGGACCCAGGCGATCAGCACGGTCCCGAGCGCAACCCAGACGCTGAGCGGCAGGCCGCCGAGCCGCACAAGGGCCAGCACGCGCAGTTCGGAGTCGCGCACCGACACCGTTCCGCCGCCGACCAGCCAGACGGCCAGGCCCAGGCCGATGAACCAGGTGCCCAGCGTCACCATGAAGGACGGCGCCCGCAATCCGACATGGATCGCCCCGGACACCGCGCCCAGGGCGGCCCCGGCGGCCAGGGCGGCAAAGGCTGCCGCCACCGCGCCCAGCGCTCCTGGCGCAGCCACGAGCACCAGAGCCGCGACGACCGCAGCCACCGCCATGGCGCCCTCGACCGACAGGTCGATGCCCCCCATCAGGATGACGAGCGTGACGCCAGTGGCCAACACCGCCGGCACCGCAGCGGAGGTGGCGATGCGTGCGAAGTTGCCCGCCGTCGCGAAGTTGTCGGCGGCGAGCCCGAGAGCGATGCAGAGGGCCGCCAGCACGACGACCGGCGCCAAGGCCCGCCACGGCACCGAGGTCCAGAGGCGTGCCGACGCGCGCCCCTTGCCGGCTGTGGTCGTCATGCCTGCGCCCACGGCCTGTCAGCTCTGCCGGATCTGACCGCTCACGCGGCCCCAGAGATCCTCGAAGTCGAGTTGCGGCGTCGCGGCGATATGCTCCGCATAGAAGCTCTCGGCGTTCTCGGTGGTGACCACCGTCGCGCTGCCATAGAACTCGCGGTGCTCGGGCGGTTCCGCGGCCGGGTCGAAGGTCCCGGTCCGGGCATGGTACGGAATGGAAAGGCCCATGGCGCCTTGCCAGAACGGATCCCAGAAGACGGTCGCGGTCATCTCGCCCGCGCGCACGGCCTCCACGGCCGTCTGGATGCCGTCGATGCCGGTGATCGGGATCTGGCCCTGAAGACCTTCGGCCCGAAGCGCCTCGAGCGCGCCGATGGCCATGTCGTCGTTCGCCGCCCAGATGCCCTTGATGTCCGGCCCGAACCGCGTGAGCCAGGCGCTCGTGGTGTCGAACGCCTTTCCGGACTGCCAGTCGGCCACCTGGAAGTCGAGGAGCTCCACGTTCGGGTTGGCCGCCAGCGTCGCCTCCAGGCCCGTGCGCCGGTCGATCGCGGCCGTGTTGGACAGGATGCCCCCCAACGCCACGATGCCGCCCGATCCCCCGATCGCATCGATGAGCACCTGGGCGGTGCGACCACCGTACTCCACGCCGTCGAAGCTGACGTGGGAGACGTAGTTGGGATTGAAGTCCCAGGGATGAAGGTCGGCGGGCTTGTTCCACTGGGTCAGGACATGCGCGCCGGCCTGTACGCAGGCCTCGACGATGGGCCGGGCGTCCGGCGCGTCGTTGGGGTCCACGTTGATGACGGCGTTGCCGCCCGTCTTCTGCAGGATCGCGCGGATGTCGGCGATCCCTTTCTCGCTGTCACCTTCCGTGACCAGGGTGACATAAGGAGCGCCAATCGCCGCCGCAAAGGCTTCGCCACCCTGGTTCCAGGTGGCGTGGTAGGGGTTCGACAGCGACCGGATGGAGTTCACGAGCGTGGGCATATCCTGCGCCCGCGCGGGCCGGCCCATCGCCCCGACGGCGGCGAGGCCCGCCATTCCTTGAAGCAACGTGCGACGTCGGATCAGGCCCCCTGGGACCTGTCGCCAGAGTGTCATGGAATCCTCCCTGCGCTTCTTGATTATGTGTTCATCGCGCATGACTAGCTATGCAAGCTTGCGACGGCCTGTCAATCTGCCTTAGGCCCGCCCGACCGATCCTGCCCCTTGCAGCCTGCCAATCCGGTCACCTGCGATGATCAAGCGCTACGCTTCCTCCACCGACGTGGCCCGGCTTGCCGGGGTGTCGCAGTCGGCGGTGTCCCGGACCTACCGACCCGGCGCGTCCGTGTCGGAGGAAACCCGGCGCAAGGTTCTGGCCGCCGCCGACGAGCTCGGCTACCGGCCCAGCCGCATTCCCCAGATCATGCTGACGCATCGATCCCACTTGGTGGCGCTGGTCATCGGCGGCATGTACAATCCGTTCTATTCCAGCGTGCTCGAAGCCTTTGTCGCCCGTCTTCAGGCGGAGGGCTGGCAGCCCCTCCTCGTGCATGTGGACAACGACTGCGCCTTCGATGACGTGGTCCCGACGCTCGCGAGCTACCGGGTGGATGCGGTGGTCAGCGCGCTGGCCATCCTGTCCGACGACAGCGTCCGGCAGCTCGAGCAGCTTCGCATCCCGGTGATCGCCTTCAATGCGTCGTCCTTCGGCGACCGGGTGGTTTCGGTCAGCTCGGACAACGTGCTCGCGGCGCGCCTTGTGGCGGACCATCTGGTCGCCCGCGGCGCGCGACGGCTCGGCCTGATCGCAGGGCTCGTCGAGAGCAGCGCCGGACGGGAGCGCCAGGCGGGCTTCACCGCTCGGGCCGGCGAACTGGGCGTGCCGGTGGCGATACAGGCCGGTGGATTCCGCTATGAAGGGGGGCGGGCTGCGACCCGGCGACTGTTCGAGGGACCTATGGCGCCGGACGGGATCTTCGCTGCGAACGACCTGATGGCGCTGGGCGCGATCGACGCGCTTCGCGTCGACTTGGGCCTTCGGGTACCGGACGACGTGCTGGTCGCAGGGTTCGATGACATCCCGTCCGCCTCATGGGCGGCCTACGATCTGACGACCGTGCTCCAGGATGCGCCACGAATGGTAGACGAAGCCTTGCGCGTCCTGCATTCCGCCGCCGAGCTTACGACCGCCCGTCCCGGCCGTATCGTCGTGCCCCCGGTTCTGATCATCCGTGGCAGCACCGACCGCCCCGTTGCTCCAGTCCAGGTGGCCTGAAGCAGCGACGTCGGCTCGACCAGTTCGTCCGGCAGCGGCCCAGAATACCCGAGATGCGCGACACTCGGGTCCACCGACAGGGCAGGCCTGCGCGCCTCATGTCCCAGCCGTCCGAGGAACTCGGCGGAAGATAACGACAGAAAGGCGCACAAGGACAGGCAAGAGGTTCAGGGGGTCGAAGGGATTACCAGGACGTCCCCAAGCCAAGCTGTTGCCAAGCTCAGCACTCCCGTTGGACAGGTTCGACGCCAAGCCGGCAGCCCACTTCGTCCAAGCCGCAGCTTGCCCTCGGCGAACCGAGCCGAGTTAAAGGCCGACGCTCAGGTGAAGTAGAGAATCCGAGCGCCCGGCAGTGCGTCGGCGACCTCCCGCTCGAAGAAGGCCCGAACCTGAGTCATGGTCGGGGCATCATAAACATGCTTGATCGAGCCGAACTTGGTTCTCTTCTCCGTCCGGTCCCGCCCGCTCATGTCGAGGTCGGAGCCCGGATACCAACTCGTCAGCACCTCCTTGGAACTGGCGGTGAAACGGTGGGTGATAAGTTCGACCGTCAGGTCGGGGTCGACGCCATCAAGGGCCCGAGCCGCATCCCGGAGCAACCCCGCATAGGCGTCCTGCCAACCCTCGGCCACGATGATCGGAGCGATGGTGAGGCCGATCCGATAGCCTGCTTCTGCCATGCGTCGCATGGCCCTCAGACGCGCCGCGACCGGGCTCGTGCCGCCCTCGTGACGTGCGAAACCTGCAGGGTTCAGCGACACCCGCATCCGGGTCCGCCCCCCATGATCCAGGGACAGGAGCGGGGCTACGGCGTCGAATTTGGTGGTGAACCGGAGTTGGGCCGGGGCTTCCCAAGCTCCGAACCAGCCAACGAGGGCGGACAGCGAGCCAGTCAGATGCTCGATGGCCAGCGGGTCGGTATAGCAGGACGCCTCGAAGGTCGTGCCCTCGTGAACGCGTGCGACCTGGCGGGAGGTGACCTGTCCCTTGCCCAGATGGTGCGGGATCTCCTCCAGAATCTCGGGCAGGTTGGCATAGACCCGGGTCACCGGGGGTCCCTTCAACGAACCCGCAAGATAGCAGTAAGAGCAATGTGCGGGGCAGCCCTCCGCCAGGTCGACCCGCCAGTCGGCGCTGGGGGCAATCGGCTGGAGCCGCCGCCTGGAGGGTGGCGCCACGACCACCGCCAGGGTCGCCTTGGCCTCGGCGTAGGCGCGGCGCGGGTCTGCCGGCAAGTCGAGTGCCAAGCGGTCCGATTGCAACTCCTCGACGGACAGACCCAGCGCCTCGGCACGCGCGGCGATCTGGCGCCCGTGATCCCACGTCAGGGCTGATCGCGTCAGAACGACACGCTTGGGCCGCCAAGGCCGGATATTGCTTTTCCGCCCCGGGCGGTCCTGACCGGCACGGGGCGACTGCGGGTCGATGGCCGAACCTTCGGTCAGGCCCGGATCAGCATCCGACATGTCCTCCATGGCCATCCCATCCGAAGCCCGGTTCCATCCGGGTCAACCGTTGGGGCCAACAAGCGTTCCCGGATGAAGCGACCGACAGGCGTCTGTGCCCGCGGGCCCTGGTCTCAACTCAAAGCCAATTGCGGGAGGAGAGAAATTTGTTCGTCAATTGTAAATCTGCTGCGATCTTCCGCTCTATCGCCTATGCAACATTGCACTGGCTCACTGATGATGACACACCAGTTAATGACATCCATCCAGGGACTGAACTCTTGGCGTTGCAGCTGGCCATCATTGCCGACGATCTGACCGGAGCTCTCGACTCGGCAGCCCCGTTCGCCGGGCGGGGCTGGCGCGTGGAGGTTGCGCTGGGCCCGGACGCAACCCCCGAAGCCTGCGCGCAGGGCGCAGACCTCGTCGCGATCAGCACCCGTTCACGCGATCTGACGCCGCAGGAGGCCCGGACGGCGGTGGCCCGAGCCAAGGCTGCACTGCCGGCGAGCATTCGCATCTTCAAGAAGATCGACTCGCGGCTGAAGGGGCAGATCGAGGCCGAACTGTCTGCTCTGTCCTTCTCGCGCGCCCTCGTGGTTCCAGCCATCGTCAACTTCGGCCGCGTCGTGCGGGACGGCGCGGTCGGCGGCTTCGGCGTGGATGGATCCATTCCCATCGCGCCGGCCCTTGGCACCTTCGCGCAATGCAGCCTCATCCCCGACGTCGAAAGCGACGAGGATATGGAGGCCGCGCTCGGCCAAGCCGCAGGGGACGTCCTTCTGGTGGGTGCGCGCGGCCTGGCCGAAGCCGTGGCCCGCCGGGAGACGGGGATCGAGACGGCGACCGCCCCCGCCCTCGCGGGACCGTGCGGGGTCCTCGTGGTGGGATCGCGCGACCCGATCACGATGGAACAGGTCGAGGTCCTCCGAAGCCGAGGCCAGGTCCTCCACCTGTCCGCACCCAACGGGGAATTCGATCCGCAGGCAGCTCTTGAGACAGAGGCGACGCTCATCGTGGTCCAAGCCACGCCAGGGGACCGAACGCTGAGCCCCGGCGAGGTAGCCTCCAATCTGGCACGGCACCTGAAGCCGATCGTCTCGGCCCGCTGCGACACGCTGTTCCTGACCGGTGGCGCGACTGCGGAGGCCGTTCTTGGCGGCTTGGGCGTCGAGCGGCTTCGACTCCTGGGCGAATGCCTGCCGGGCCTTCCGGTTGGGCGAACCGGCGAACTCACGGTGGTTGCCAAGTCGGGCGGCTTCGGCGACGCCGAAACGCTGGCGCGCGTCGCCGACATGATCAGGGGAGCGAAGCGATGAGTCCGGCGGCAGATGGCATGGGCCGCAAGAGTCTGGCGGACGTGGTGTTCGACCGCATGCATCGGGCCATCAAGTCCGGCGCCTACAAGCCCGACGAGCGGCTGCCCACCGAGCATGAGCTCTCGGCCGAGTTCGAGGTCTCGCGTCCGATCGTGCGCGAAGCCTTGCGGCGCCTGCGCGAGCAGGGGCTCATCTACTCGCGCCAGGGCGCGGGGAGCTTCGTGCGCTCCATAGGGCTCAAGCAGCCCTTGGGCTTCGGCCAGCTGGAGAACATCTCCGACCTGCTCAATTGCTATGAGTTCCGGCTCACCCTCGAACCGGAGGGAGCGGCCCTCGCGGCGGAACGGCACGTGCCTGGAACCCTGGCCGCGATCGAGGCCGCGCTCGAGTTGCTGCGGGATGCCACCAACCGGCAGTCGCACCGCGAGGACGCCGACTTCGAGTTCCACCTCGCGATCGCGATGGCGGCCGAGAACACCTATTTCTCGACGGCGCTTGAGGCGCTCAAGGATCATATCGCCGTGGGAATGCGGTTCCATGGCATCTCGGTCAAGCGTGATGCGGCCGGCCTGGCCCGGGTGTTCGGGGAACACGCGGCGATCTTCGAGGCGATCCGCACCCGGGACAGCGCCGGCGCGCGCGACCTGATGCGCGACCACCTGGCGGGATCGCGCGAGCGCCTGTTCGAGCGCCGGCGTCCCGCCGAAGGCGAACTCGTCGCCGAGTAACCTCAGAACGCGGCCTGATAGATGGCAAGGACATCACCCTCGCTCATGTCGCGGGGGTTGTTGTCCATGAGGCGCCGGATGCCGTGCGCATCCCGGGCAAAGCGGGGAAGCTGATCCTCGGTGGCGCCATGGGCCTTCAGGCTCATCTGGACACCAAGCCCCGCACAGAAGTCATGCGCCACCTGCAGCAGGCCCTTGTTGCCGGCGTGCTCGGCCAAACCCAGGGCCCGGACGATCTCAGCGGTCTTCTCGGTCGCAACGGGCTCGTTGTAGGCCAGCACATGCGGGAAGATGATCGCGTTGGCGAGCCCATGGGGCAGATGCAGGAGCGTTCCCAGCGGATAGGCCAGAGCGTGGCCCGCGGCGGTGTTGACCGGGCCAAGGCAGATGCCGCCATAGAAGGAGGCCAGCATCATGCCTTCGCGGGCCTCGGTGTCCGTGCCATCCGCGACCGCCCGGGCGAGGTAGCGGCCGACCAGATCGATTCCCATGCGGGCAAAGCCGTCGATGACCGGATGGGCGTTGACGTTCGTGAAGGCCTCCACGCAATGCGCCATGGCGTCGATGCCCGTGGCCGCGGTGACGGCAGGCGGAACCGAATAGGTCAGCTCGGGGTCGAGCACGGCCAGATCCGCGATCAGGTGCGGACTTTCCACCGCGATCTTCGCGCCCGCCCCCGGATCGGTGATCAGCGAGCGTATGCCCGCCTCGGACCCCGTGCCCGCGGTGGTCGCGACCTGGGCGAGGCGGGTCCGCCGACCGGCCACGCGGTTTGGCCCCGCCACGTCCCGCAGCGTTTGGGATCCATCCCACATTGCCGCGACCAGCTTGGCGACATCGAGGACCGATCCCCCGCCCAGCCCGACGACGAGATCGGGCCTGGCCTCGCGGGCGGCTGCCAGCGCGGCCTCGAAGGTGGGGATGTCGGGCTCCCCGGGAATGGCGTCGAAGACCGATACCTCGCCGGTCAGGCCCAGATGCTCGACGAAGCCGGAGGTGTGGGGCGTCGCCAGGACAAAGACGCGCGCGGCGCCTTCCGCCCAGGCGCCGACGCGGGCCGAGGCGCCTGCCCCGATCTCGAGCCGCTTGGGTTGGTGAAGGGTGATGATGCGGGACTTGGACATGGATGGATCCCTTCTCAGATCGACTCGAGCCGGGCCATCTCGGCCCAGACCTTCTCGCGCTCGGGCTCGGTGAGCGGCGTGAAGGGCGGATGGACGTTCAGCCAGCCCAGGTTACCCCTCCGGCGGGCCAGCATCGCTTTGACGGTGGGAAGCTGGACATAGGCGTTGGTCAGGTTGCGCCAGGCCACGATGGTGTCCTGGGCGGCCCTGACCTCTTCGGACCTCGACGGGTCGTTCCAGTGGTCGTAGACGGTCCGCAACTCCCGCGCGACGACGTTCGAGGACGCCGTGATGCACCCCGCGCCGCCCGCCTGGAGGACAGGCAGCAGAAGCGGGTCGGCCCCGGCCAGCACGCCGAAGTTCGGGAAGCGGGCGGCCATGGCCTGCATGTTCTCGATCTTGCCGTCACTGTCCTTGATGCCGACGATCGTGTCCGGGAAGGCCTCGCGCAGCATCGCGATCAGCGAATGACTGATCGGTACGCCCGTCAGCATGGGGATGTGGTACAGCAGGACCTTGAGCCGGTCGTCGCCGACCCCCTCGATGACCCGCGCGTAAAACCGGAACAGCCCCTCGTCCGAGAACGCCTTGTAGTAGAAGGGCGGGAGCATGACGACGCCCTTGACGCCCGCCTGCACGGCATGTCGGGTCAGCGCGATCGTATCCGTCACCGCGCTGGTGGAGGTCCCGGGAAGCAGGGCCGCGCCCGGCACGCCAGCGGACAGCGCGGCCTCCAGCAGGTCCATGCGCTCCCGGATGCCGAAGCTGTTGGCCTCGCCCGTGGACCCAAGGAGAGCGACCCCATGGCAGCCCTCCTCCAGAAGGGCCTTGGCATGCGCGCCGAACAGGTCGAGGTCGGGCGTGCCATCCTCCTTCAGGGGCGTCGCGGCGGCGCAATAGACACCTGAGATGGCAAAGCTCATTGGGCGCGCCCTCCTTGGACGAGCTTGCGGGCATAGGCGATGGCCGCGTTCATGTTGCCGTGGTTCGCGATGCCCTTGCCCGCGATGTCGAAGGCCGTGCCGTGATCGACCGAGGTGCGGTCTATGGGGAGCTCCACCGAAACGTTGACCGCAGTATCGAAGGCCACGAGCTTGACCGGGATATGCCCCTGGTCGTGATACTGCGCGACCACGAGATCGAAGTTCCCGGCATAGGCGCGGTAGAACAGGGTGTCGGCCGAGATCGGGCCGGAGGCATCGATGCCTTCCGCCCGCGCCGCCGCGACGGCCGGGGCGATCTTCTCGTCATCCTCGGTGCCGAAGAGCCCGTTTTCGCCGCAATGGGGGTTGAGGCCCGCCACGGCGATCCGGGGCTTTTCGATGCCAATGCGCTTGAGGTGAGCGTTCCCGGCCCGGACCGTGGCCAGCACGCGCTCCGGCGTCAGCCGCTCGATCGCCTCCTTGAGCGAGATATGCGTGCTGACATGGATGACCTTGAGCCGGTCCGACGCCAGCAGCATGTAAGCGGCCTTGGCGTTGGTCAGGGACCGCAGCATCCCAGTATGCCCGTCGTAGTGGTGACCGGCGGCATTCAGGGCTTCCTTGTTGATGGGTGCCGTCACGATGCAGCCGATCTGGCCGGCCTCGGCATCCCGCACGGCCTTTTCGATGAAGCGGAAGGCCGCATCGCCGGCCACCGGGGAGAGTTGCCCCCACGGTAGGGGAGCGCCCTCGACCGGCAGGTCCACCACATGCCCGTCCAGATCCATCTCGATGCCCAGGGCGGCCTTGGCCGCCTCCAGGGTAGGCCGGTTGCCATAGATGCGGGTTCGGGCACGATCAGCCTCGCCCATCTCGGCCAAAGCCCGAACACAGATCTCCGGACCGACCCCGGCCGGATCGCCCATGGTGATGCCGATGATGTCGCTCATGCCAAGCCTCCGGTTGCATGCTTCCAACCGGGCGCGAGCCGGACATACTTGATCGCGCGGCGGTGGTATGTGTAGGCGATATGAAGTGTCCCGTCCGGCCCTTCGAGCAGCCAGGGATAGGACATCTCCTTGTTGCGGCCGTCCGTCGAGTCGTTCGAGGTGCAGGTTCCCGGGCCATCCTCGATGACGATGCGATGGGGAAAGCTGCGCCCCCCATCGGATGACAGGCAGACGGCGACCGGCGCCCGCGGCACGCCCCATATGGGAGTGCAGCCGCCGCTCGGATCGGCGTCCGGCCGGGCGTCGTCCTCGCCCAGCTCGTCATACAGCGACGCGCGTCGATCCGAAGAGGTCGCGGCCGAAGACGGATTGCAGATGATGGCGACCTCGCCAGAGGCAAGGCGGATCGCAGCGATCGACGAGTTGTTGTTGGGAACGTCGGTCGGCTCGGGGACCGACCAGGTGCGTCCACCATCCGAGCTTTCGGAACGGTGCACGAAGTCCGCCTGCCGGCGTCGGTAGAAGGCAGCCAGCCGACCATCCCCCAGAGCCACGGGGCTCATATGGACCGAGCCGATGGAGCCCGGCACCTCGTCCAGCGTCCAGTTGGCTCCGCCGTCCGTCGAGACACCGACTGCGGCGAGGTCATGGCTGCCATTCCATCTCTGGCCGGGCCGCTGGATGCAGCGGAAGATCGGCAGGAGCCATGCGCCGTCCTCCCTCACAGCGACGGGGGCACGGATGAAGCAGCCCAGAGGCAGATCGAGGAAACGCCCCTCCTCGGCCGAGATCATCGTCGGGTCCGACGGATCGCGATGCAGGCGGGCCATCCGGATCTGGCACTCGTCCTGGTTGCCCGAGGGTTGGGCCGTATGGAACAGCCACGTCGAGCCGTCGGGGGCAGCGAAGATCACAGGGTTCTGCTCGGATCGATGAGGATCCCCGCTGAGTGGCCGGGCAGGCCCCCAGGTCGTCCCGCCCTTGGGCAGAATGGAGGCGTGGATCGAAATGTCCGACTTCCCCTCGAGCGTCCCCCCGAACCAAGCGCAGATCAGCGCCCCGTCCGCCAATCTGGCAAGGAAGGCTGCGTGGTTCTGCACCTTGGGAGACGGCAGGAACGCCTCACAGCGTCCAGGTGCCACCTCGGACACCTCGCCGGTCATGGCAGCGGCGATGTCGTTGGGTTCCATGCCTGACTCCTCCTCCGGCGGACGATCTGCACGTTGATCACGAACTCCCTGTTGTCAAGTTGAAGTTTCAACGACTGAACTGGATATCTATCATTTTCCTCTATCAACTCTCTGTTCTATAATGCATTTATTGGCAGCACAGTTGTTTTAACACAGATTAAGCATCCGCATGTTGACAAGATGATCATCCGGGTCCAAGGTTCAGGCGCCGGACATGGAGGATGGCCGGAGCGGAGGAGCATGTGATCCGAGACGTGGGAAGAACCGCGCCTGCAACCCTCGCAGTAGGGCTGGCAGCGATCGCCGCGGGACTTGCCGCCGCGGATGCGGCGATCGTTCGGGCCCTTGGCGGCTCCGTTCACCCCTTTGTCATCGGCTTCTTCCGGGCAGCGTTCGGCGCCCTTGCCGTGCTGCCCTGGGTCGCCATTCGGCCCGGGGTTCTCAGGACCGTGTATCCGTTGCAACAGCACGCATTGCGCGCAGGCCTGAAGCTTCTGGCCCTCGTCTCCTTCTTCGCTGCATTCTCCTACGGACGGCTGACCGACGTGACGGCCATCGCCTTCATCTCACCGATCTTCGTCGTGCTGGGCGCCGCCGCGATGCTGAGAGAGCGCCTGACGACGCCGACCATCCTGGCAGTCCTGGCCAGCTTCATCGGAGCCTTGCTGGTCATTCATCCCGACGGGGACGCGCCAATGCTCAGCATGGGCTTCGCCCTGGTCGGCGCTCTCCTGACGGCCCTCATCCAGCTCATGCTGAAGTCGATGTCTTCTGGAGACCGGACCGATACGCTCGTGGTCTGGAACCTGCTCCTGACCGCGCCCATGGCTCTCCTGCCTGCCCTGCTGATCTGGAGCACGCCCAGCCCATGGGAGGGCGGACTTCTTGTCGTGCAGGGCGTCCTGGGTGCCGCCTGCATGGCCCTGATGACCCATGCCTTCAGTCTGGCGGACGCAACGATCGTCGCGCCCGTGGATTTCCTGCGGCTGCCGCTCGTGGCCGGCCTGGGCTACGCCGTCTTCGGCGAAGTCGTCGGCCCCGCCACCTGGCTCGGCGGGGCGATCATCTGCGGATCGGCCCTGCTGGCGACACGCTATTCACGGGCGTCCGCAGCCGAACGCAACACCGATCTTTAATCAACAACCGGGAGGAAGAACATGTTCGGAAAGGCGATAACCGGCGGAGCTCTCTTGCTCGCCACCAGCCTGACGCCCGTCTGGGCGCAGGACAACAAGGCCGTGACCATCGTTCTCAATGAAGAAGTGGACGTGCTGGAGCCCTGCATGGCCACCCGGTCCAACATCGGCCGGGTCATCCTGGGCAACGTCAACGAGACGCTGACCGAACTCGATGTCCGTGGCGACCAGGGCCTGATGCCCCGGCTGGCGGAGTCGTGGGAGCAGATGGAGGACGGCAGCTGGCGCTTCCACCTTCGTCAGGGCGTCACCTTCTCGGACGGCAGCACCTTCGACGCACAGGACGTGAAGCATTCGTTCGACCGGGTCTTCGACCCGACCATCACCTGCGAGGCGGCGCGCTACTTCGGCGGCATGACGGTCGCGGCCAACGTGGTCGATGACCAGACGATCGACTTCGTGGTGGACCCGGTCCAGCCGATCCTGCCGCTCCTGCTTTCGCTCGTGACGATCGTGCCGGCCGAAACCCCGATCGAGTTCGTCCGTGACCCGGTCGGCACCGGCCCCTACGCCGTCACGGAATGGAGCCCGGGCCAGCAGATCGTCCTGACCCGCCGCGACGATTACTGGGGCGAGGCGCCGGAGGTCACCCAAGCGACCTACGTGGTCCGTACCGACCCCGCCGTGCGCGCGGCCATGGTCGAAGCCGGCGAGGCCGACATCGCGCCCACGATCTCTCAGGACGATGCCACCAACACGGCGACGGACATCCCCTACCTGAACTCCGAAACCGTCTACCTCAGACTCGATGCGTCCCAGGCCCCGGTGAATGACGTCCGGGTGCGCCGCGCGATCAACATGGCGATCGACCGCGAGGCCTTCATCGGTACGCTGGTGCCGCAGGATGCGCTGCTCGCGACGGCGATCTATCCGCCCACGACCCAGGGCTGGAATCCCGACGTGCAGGTGCCGGCCTACGATCCGGAAGGCGCCAAGGCGCTGCTGGAGGAGGCCCGCGCCGACGGAGTTCCGGTCGATACGCCGATCACCATCTTCGCCCGCACCGCCAACTTCCCGAACGTCACCGAGGTGATGGAAGCCATCCAGCAGATGCTTCAGGAGGCGGGCTTCACGGTCGAACTCCAGATGGTCGAAGTGGCCGAGCACGAAGTCTACTATTCGAAGCCCTACCCGACCGACCGCGGCGTCTACATCATCGCGGCGATGCACGACAACCGCATGGGCGACCCGAGCTTCTCGGCCTACTTCAAGTACCACTCCGAAGGCCGCCAGTCGGGCATCTCGGATCCGCATGTGGACGACCTCATCACCCGGGCCTCGGCCGCAACCGGCGAGGAGCGCAACAAGCTCTGGTCCGAGCTGCAAGCCTATGTCCACGATGAGGTGGTCGCCGACGTGCTGCTGTTCCACATGGTCGGCTTTGCCCGCGTGGCCGAGCGCATCGACTGGACACCCACCATCGCCACGAACTCGCAACTCCAGCTGTCCGAGATCGGCTTCAAGGAGTGACGTTCCGGCCGCGGAGAGAGCCTTCTCTCCGCGGCCGCTGATCCCGAAGGATGCCCCACCATGCTGACGTTCATCCGAAAGCGCTCCGTGGCCAGCCTGATTTCGCTGGTGGGGCTCGTCATTCTGGTTTTCTTCCTGTCGCGCCTGACGGGGGATCCCACCGACCTTTACCTGCCGATCGATGCCACCGACGAGATGCGGGCGCAGTTCCGGGAGATCTACGGCCTCAACGACCCGCTGATTGTCCAATTCGGCCACTACGTGGGCGACCTGGTCCAGCTCGACTTCGGGGAGTCCATCCGCAAGGCCCGTCCCGCCATCGATGTGGTGCTCGAGGCCTTCGTCTGGACCCTTCAACTCGCGGTCATCACGATGGCGCTCGTGACTGCAGCCGCCATCGTCGTGGGGTCGCTCGCGGCCTTTCGGGTGGGCGGCTTCTTTGACCGGGTCTCGGGCGTCCTTTCCCTGGTCGCGGCGTCGGCGCCCGATTTCTGGATCGCCATCGTCGCGATCGTCGTGTTTGCCGTGGGCCTTGGCTGGTTGCCGACCTCGGGCACCGGCACGCCCTGGCACTGGATCCTGCCGATCGCCGTCCTGTTCATCCGGCCGTTCGGCCTCATCGTTCAGGTCGTGCGCGGGTCGATGATCAACGCGCTCTCGTCGGCCTACGTCAAGACAGCCCGGGCCAAGGGCATTAAGACGCGTAAGATCATCTTCGTCCATGCCCTGCGCAATGCCATGCTGCCGATCATCACCGTGATCGGCGACCAGGCGGCCTCGCTGCTGAACGGGGCGGTCGTGATCGAAACGATCTTCGGCTTTCCGGGCGTGGGCAAGCTCATGATCGACTCCATCCTCCAGCGCGACTTCACCGTCGTCCTGGCCTCCATCATGGTCACCGCCCTGGCGATCTTCGTGATGAACCTTCTGATCGACCTGGCCTACGCGGCTCTCGACCCACGCATCCGCCACTAGGGAAACCGCTCATGAGCAATGTGCCCGCCATGACCGATGGAACGGTCCTTCCCGATGAGCCGAGCGCGCCCCGCCGGTTCCTGCGCATGCTTTGGGCCGACAAGTTCGCCCTGGCGGCCACCATCATCCTCCTCGTCGTCGTCCTCATGGCGGTCTTCGGCCCGGCCCTGCTGGGCGACGTGGCGCAGAAGCAGAACCTGCGCGGGCGCAACGCCCCGCCCTTCGACTGGGAGCGTGGCTGGCTCTGGTGGATGGGCGCGGACTCGCTCGGCCGTCCTCTTCTGGCCCGCATCATCGTGGCGGCCCGCAACACGATCACCGTGGCCGCGGGGGCGGTCCTATGCTCGGCGCTGGTCGGCACGGCCCTCGGGCTGGTCGCGGGCTACGCCTCCCGCAGGGTCGGAGAAGCCATCATGCGACTGGCGGACGTGATCATGTCGTTCCCGTCGCTCCTTCTCGCTGTCATCGTCCTCTACATCCTGGGGCCTTCGGTCGCGAACGTCGTCGTCGTGCTCGCGATCACCCGCATCCCCGTCTACCTGCGGACGACCCGGGCCGAGGTGCTCGAGATCCGTGAGCGGATGTTCGTGTCGGCGGCGCGGGTCATGGGAGCCTCGTCCCGCCGCATCGTCCTGCGCCACATCCTGCCGGTCGTCCTGCCCACGCTCATGACCATCGCGACGCTGGACTTCGCCTACGTCATGCTGGCGGAAAGCGCGCTGTCCTTCCTGGGCATCGGCATCCAGCCGCCCGAGATCACCTGGGGCCTGATGATCGCCCAGGGCAAGGAGCACCTGACCCGGGCCTGGTGGCTGTCCTTCTGGCCGGGGCTGGCGATCATCCTGACAACGCTCTCGCTGAACCTGCTCTCGAACTGGATGCGCATCGCACTCGATCCCACCCAGCGCTGGCGCCTTGAAATGAGGGGACGTTCCAATGGCTGATCACCTGCTCGAGGTCCGGAACCTTTCGGTCGAGTTCCACACCGCGGGCGGCGTCGTGAAGGCCGTCAACGACGTGAGCTGGCATGTCGACCGCCGCGAGACCCTGGCGATCCTGGGGGAATCCGGATCAGGCAAGTCGGTCTCGACGGCGGCGATCCTGGACCTGATCGACATGCCGCCGGGCCGCATCACCTCGGGCGAGATCCGGTTCGACGGTCGCGACCTGCTGAAGCTTGGCGCAGCCGAGCGGCGCGACATCAACGGCCGGCGCATCGCGATGATCTTCCAGGATCCGCTGAGCCACCTGAATCCGGTCTACAACGTCGGCTGGCAGATCGTGGAAACGATGACGGCCCACGGTCAGTCGAGGGCCAAGGCCCAGGCCGAGGCGCTGCGGCTGGTCACCCGGGTCGGCATCCCCAATCCGGCTGAGGCCCTGCGGAAATACCCTCACGAGTTCTCGGGCGGCCAGCGGCAGCGCCTGATGATCGCGATGGCGCTTGCCATGAAGCCCGACGTCATCATCGCGGACGAGCCGACGACCGCGCTCGACGTGACCGTGCAAGCCGAGGTTCTGGCCCTGCTCAAGGAGCTTCAGGGCGAGACCGGGATGGGCGTGGTCATCATCACGCACGATCTCGGCGTCGTGGCCGAGATCGCCGACCGGGTGGTCGTGATGAATGCGGGCGAGATCGTGGAAAGCGGCACTACCCGCGACGTCTACCACAACCCGCGACACCCTTACACGCGCAAGCTTATCGGCGCTGCGCCCGGCAAAGGCGAGATGCACGCTCCGCTCTCGACGGCCGAGCCGGTCCTGAAGGTCCGCAACGTCATGAAGACCTACGGGACGTTCAAGGCTCTCGACGGCGTCGGGCTCGACCTGATGGCCGGCGAGACGCTGGCCGTCGTGGGCGAAAGCGGCTCGGGCAAGTCCACCCTCGCCCGGATCCTGCTTCGCCTGGACGAAGCCGATGCCGGGGAGGCGCTCTGGAAAGGGCGCGACCTGTTCCGCATGTCCCCGGTCGAACTCTTTGTGCTGCGCCGTGACCTGCAGATGGTATTCCAGGACCCGACCCAGTCCCTGAACCCGCGCATGACGGTGTTCCAGCTGATCTCCGAGGCCTGGGTGATCCACCCCGAGATCCTCCCCAAAGCGCAGTGGCGCCGCCGCGTGGCCGATCTTCTGGCGCAGGTAGGGCTTCGGCCGGAGCACGCGAACCGATATCCGCACCAGTTCTCGGGAGGGCAGCGGCAACGGATTGCCATCGCCCGGGCGCTCGCGCTCGAGCCGGAACTCATCATCTGCGACGAGGCGGTGTCGGCTCTCGACGTCTCGGTGCAGGCGCAGGTGATCGATCTCCTCAACAGGCTGCGTCGCGAAATGGGGATCGCGTTCATCTTCATTGCCCATGACCTTCCCGTGGTGCGCGACTTTGCCGACCATGTGATGGTCATGAGGAAAGGGCGCGTCGTCGAGTACGGGACCGTGCGGCAGGTCTTTGAGGCCCCCCGTGATCCCTACACGCAGGCGCTGCTTGCGGCTGGGCTCGACCCAGATCCTGACGTCCAGGCCGCCCGGCGCGCCGAGCGCCTTTCGGTCAGAGCCTGACAGCAGGGGCGGCAGACCCGTCCCGCTAGGAGCCTTGTGCGAGGCCAGGGATCGGTGTCGCGCCGACCGGCAGCCATGTGGACGTATTGGGATCGTGGAACGGTCCTGAACGGCTCTCACCTGTCCACGATGGCGGCCCTGGGCCAGTCGTGACATTCTGTCGGGCAGCGTCCTTTCGCGAACGAGGGCGCACCCGTCGAACGACAAACCAACAGACGTCGACCGAGGCCGTATAAGGGCAAGTGCCACAGGATCGGCTCACGATCTGGGATGCCTCGGTTGACCATTCCAACCCTCTCGCTTCCGCGATGCAGGGAGCGAACGGCTGTATCTGCGCGCTCGATCAGCGAGGCACATCTCAGAGGCGCGAAGTCCCTCGCATGGGCTGCCAGTCGACAAATCCGGCAAGTACGAAACCCGGCCTACATCCGCCCGGAGGCTTGCTTCGCATCTTCCCATGTGGCAGCAACTGATAAATCAAACGAGCGGAGTAAGACATCACGTGGAGGGCAACCTGATCAAAGGCTTTCGCCTGACCCGGTTTCAATTTCGCCAGGATCGCGTGATCGGCGACAGCCAAGTCCGGTTCGACCAGGTCCATGCTCTAGCCCTTGAGATCGAGGACCGGGCCGGTCACGTGGGCCTGGGCTTTGGCCATACCTTATTTGACCCGTATCCGTCGCTGGCCGTGCTGGAGGCGACATTCTCACGTCATGTCTGGCCCGGTCTCGACGGCCAGGATCCGCAGGTCCTGATCCACCGGATCGAGCGCCCGCGCGGAGGTCACCAGCGGGATGCGTTCCATGGTTTCGGCGAGGCTCTGCAGATTGCGTTGTGGGACCTTGCCGCCCAGCAGGCCGGGCTTCCCTTGTCGACTTACCTCGGAGGCACGCGGCCAACCGTCGCCGCCTACGCGAGCGGACTCGACTTCCACATGACCGATAGCGAATTCATGACGTTCTTCGCCGAAGCCGCGTCGGCCGGGTTCCGCGCTTTCAAGATCAAGGTCGGCCATCGCGATCCCCATCGGGACCTCCACCGCCTCGAGCTGCTCCGTCAGGTTGTGGGTTCGGACGTGCAGGTCATGATCGATGCGAACGAAGCCTGGACCGTCGAGGAAGCGGCGCAAAGGCTCACATTGTTCCGGGACTCCGGCTTTCCGATCCTTTGGGCGGAGGATCCGATCCTGCGGGACGACTTCGACGGACTTCGCGCGCTTCGGGCGATGGTCCCATGGGTTCAGGTGAACTCGGGCGAATATCTGGATATCTCGGGCCGGCGGCGACTGCTCCAGGCCGGGGGCACCGACATTCTGAATGTCCATGGTCGCATCACGGAGGTCATGCGGATCGGATGGCTGGCGGCCGACATGGGCGTTGGGGTGTCGCTCGGAAACACGTTCCTTGAGACCGGGGTCCATGCTGCCTGCGCGCTGCCCGAGGTCAGATGGATGGAGTATTCCTTCCAGAACTATGACCATCTGGTCGACGAGCCCATCCTGATCCGGGATGGCCATGCCCATGTCGGACGACGACCGGGAATCGGCTTCGCCCTCTCGAGCGCCGCGCGCGAAGCCTGGTCGGCGCCTGAGGTGCTTGAGACCGAGGAGCTCGCTATCGGCCCCGTTTGTGCGGTTCTTCAACGGCATCGGCAGGCACCCACTCCGATGTCGGACTCGCACACGGCTGCGCGGATATGAGATGGCCGGAGCCGACCACTCGGCCATAGATCACGGCCTCCGCCGACCGGGCCGGAACCACACGGGAGCCTGCAGATGGGCCGAATGACTCCGCCGACTCCTGCGCCGCGTCTGAGCGACGTGGCTTACGGCCGCATCCTTGAAGCGCTCTTCAGTCGCAAGGTCGTTTTCGGGTCCTTTGTCAGCCAGGGTGAGCTGTGCGAAGTGACCGGCATGAGCGTGGGTCCGCTGCGGGACGCCCTGCGGCTGTTGGAGGCGGATGGCATCCTCAGGATCCATCCTCGGTCCGGGATTGAGGTCGTGCGGCCCAGCACCGAGCTCGCGCGGAACACTTACCAGTTCCGATCCATGATCGAGGGACAGGGCGCCCGCCAGTTCGCCCTGACCGCCAAGCCCCAGATCATTGAAGCCCTCATCGCGCAGCACAACGCGTGGCTCGGCGAGCATGGGCAGGCTGGACCCGAGGCCGATCTCGCCCCGACCCTGGCCAGGGTGGAGGATGACTTTCATGGCGCGGTCGTGGCATCGCTTGCAAACCCCATCGTGGAGGGGTCCTACCGGCGCCTTCAGCTTCTGGCCCGCATCGTCCGCATGGACGGGGTCGTGACGTTCCATACCGCAGCGCTGTCCATCAACGAACACCTCAACGTCCTGACTGCAGCACGGTCGCGGAACCCGGAGATGGCCGAGGCCGCCATGACGCAGCACCTCGCGAATGCGCTTCGCCGCAATCTGGGGCTGGCCTGAACAGGCCGTCGCAACATCCCCCACCCAACGCGACACGTCGCCTACCGAGCGACGCTAAGCTTGACTGCCTCTAAAGCTCGTTTAAGCTTGGATCTGATAAATCAGAGGACGTCCTCTTGAATATCATCGGATTCACGGCTTGGCTGTTCGAGGTCGACCCTGGGCCGCGCTTCCTGTGGCGCGACGGGCTCCCCGGTTCCCATGGGGAGTTGCCCGGCTTGGCCCAGCCGAGGCGCGTCGCCCTCCGCATGGAGACCGACTCGGGCCTGACAGGAGAGATCATCCTGGATCGCGGAGAACAGGCGTTCGACCTGATCCGCCGCCGTTTCCACCATTTCGTGGGCGCGGACCCACTCCGGACGGAACGGCTCTGGCACCTCCTCTGGGAGGTGGACCGCGTCGAGGAGATCCCGATGCGGTTCATGGGGGTTCTCGACCAGCTGTCCTGGGACCTGAAATCCAAGCTCGCCGGGTTGCCGATCTGGCAGATGCTGGGGGGCAACGACCCGGTGGTGCCCGCCTACGCGTCCACCGTGACCTGGGCCACGCTCGACGACTATGAGCGTCACATCAAGCTTTGCATGGACGCGGGCTTCACCGCCTTCAAGTTGCACGCCTGGGGCGACGTCCGCCGCGACATCGAACTTTCGCGCGCGCTTCGTCGATGGACGGGCCCCGAAGCCCAGCTCATGTTCGACGGCTCGGCGGGGTGGGATTATGTCGACGCCCTGGTCGTCGGGCGCGCGCTGCAGGACGAAGGATTCCTCTGGTACGAGGAGCCGATGCGGGAGTTCCACCTCGGCTCCTATGCCAAGCTTTGCGACAAGCTCGATATTCCGATCCTGGCCGCCGAGACTTCGGACGGCATCCATTTCAACATGGCCAGCTGGATCGAGGCCGGTGCGCTGGACATGGTCCGGATCTCGAGCTTCTACAAAGGCGGGTTCACGGGATCGCTCCGGATCGCGCATACGGCCGACAGCTTTGGCATGCGGGCGCAGGTCCACGGGATGGGCGAGGCCAACGCTCAGCTCTGTGCGGCCATCGCGAACAACGACTACTACGAGCAACTTGTGATCAACGAAGAGCAGATCAGGAACCTGCCCAATCTGGGTCCGCTCGCCATCACCGACGGACAGCTCCGCGTGGCGGACAGCCCCGGGTTGGGATTCGAGATCGACGAGGAGCGGCTGGATGCCACGGCCCTCGCCAAGCTGAAGGTGGACCAACACCACTGGTGAGCCCCAGAAGGGGCCAAGGGAGGACACGGAATGAGACCGGTCATGAACCGTCGGACTGCGCTGCAGCTTGGGGCATTCGCAGGATTGGGGTCGCTCATCCCTCGATGGGCCTTGGCTCAGGACGGCTCGGTCTCGTACTGGCACACGTTCACGAGCCAGACCGAGGTGGCCGGGCTCGATAGGGTCATGGCCCTCTTTGCCGAAGCGCGGCCGGGCGTCACGGTAACGCCCGAAGCCATTCCCAATACCGAGTTCATGACCAAGATGACCTCGGCCGTGATGGCGGACGCCCGCCCAGATGTCGTCATGGTCGCGTCCGAGCGTTTCACCGACATGGCCGCGATGGGCGCGCTCGTGGACATCACGGAGCGGGTCAACGGCTGGGAACGGCGTGGCGACTACGACGACTCGCGCTTTGCCGGGATCACGGATGCGGAGGGGCGGATCTATGGCGTGCCCGCCTTCTCCTTCGTCGACTGGATGTACTACCGCAAGGATTGGTTCGACGAAGCCGGGATCGCGCCGCCCACCACGCTCGAGGAGATGCGGCAGGCCGCCATCGCCCTGACCGATCCATCCAAGGGCCGCTACGGGTTCGGCCTGCGCGGCGGGCCGGGCGGACAGAACTACATCGTCAACGTCATGGAGGCCTTCGGCGCGCCCGTGCAGGTGGGCGACACGCTTTCCATCGACCGCGACCAGGCCGTCGAGGCGATCCGCTGGTATGCCGGCCTTCTGACCCAGGACGGAGCGGTTCCGGCCTCGGCCCCGAACGACGGCTTCCGGCAGGTCATCGAGGGCTTCCAGACCGGCCAGACGGCGATGATCTGGCACCACACTGGTTCGTTCCGCGACATCGCATCCCGGCTCGAGCCAGGCGTCCAGTTCGGCACTCTCGCCATGCCGGCTGGCCCGGCGGCCCGAGTGGCAAGGCTGGGCTATGCCTATCATGCGATGTCGAGCGAGGCGAACGCGGATGCGGCATGGTCCTGGATCAACTTCTGGGGCGAGCCTGACGCCGGGATCGCGTTCCTGGAGGAGACCGGCTACTTCCCGGCCTCGACGACGGTCGCCCAGGATCCGCGGATCAGCCAGGACCCGCTCTATGCTCCGGCAGCCGAAACGCTGGGCTTCGGGTCGGTCTATCCCCTCTTCGTCGGCTACCCCGCCTGGGTCGAGAATGTCGTGCTGCCCGCCTTCCAGGAGGTGCTGATCGGGCAGACCAGCCCCGAGGGTGCCGTGGACCAGATGGTCGCAGGCCTCGAGGACGCCTCGCGGTGAGCCCCCTGTGAGCCTGGGCCAGGTCACATCGTATCAACCTCCGGGTTTATGGCGGCGGTTCAGCCCGGCACGGATGCTGGGGGAGATGTCGGAAGGCCGGTTCTGGGCCCTCCTTCTCCTGTTCCCCAGTCTCCTGGTGATCACCGCGGTGGTGCTTTATCCGACCGCGACGGGGTTCCTGCTGTCCGTGCAGGAACTCCGGCTCAACCGGCCCCAGCTTGGCAACGACTGGGTGGGGCTGCGCCATTATGCGGACATGGTGTCCGATCCCGTCTTCTGGACCTCGCTCAAGAACACCGCCGTCTGGGTGACAGCGTCGGTCATCATCGAGCTTTTCCTCGGGCTCACTGCGGCCCTGGCCCTGAACCGTGGCTTGCCGGGCACGCGCGCCTTCGCCGTCCTGATCCTGGTTCCGATGTTCCTGCCCAACATCGTCGCGGGCCATATGTGGGCCCTGATGCTCGACCCCCGCCTCGGGGTGGTGAACGACATCCTGATGCGGTTGAATCTGATCGACGGCTACAAGGCTTGGTTCGCCGACCCGTCCACGGCCATGGGAGCGGCCATCGCCGTGGAGGCCTGGCACAGCTTCCCGTTCTTCACGCTGCTCCTGCTTGCCGGCCTCAAGGGCATTCCAGAGGATCTTTACAAGGCTGCGGCGATCGACGGCGCAGGGGCATTGGCGCAGCTGCGGCTCATCACGCTGCCGCAGCTTCGGACGGTGATCGCGGCGGCCGTGATCCTTCGGGTCATCGGCCTCGTCAACTCGCCCGACCTTCTCCTGGTGCTGACCAACGGAGGACCGGGCCGGTCAACGCAGGTCCTGTCGCTTTATGCATTCCAGACGGCCTACAAGGACTTTGACTTCGGCTACGCGGGGGCGCTCTCGGTCGTGATGTTCGCGCTCCTCATGGTGTTCGCCTGGGCCTATGTCGCCCTTCTCCGAGTGGACCGGGACTGATGTCGCTTCGCCTCAACACGCCTGCCACCCGGCTGTGGGACGCTGCCGCCTATCTTGTCATGGGTACGCTGTCGCTGCTCTGCGTCGCGCCGATCGTCTGGACCTTCCTGACATCGATCAAGCACGAGGCGGACATCATCAGTCCGGTCCTCCATTACATCCCGCCCTCCGTGACCTGGGAGAACTACGCCAAGCTCTGGACCCAGTCCGGCTACCCGGTCCTGGTCCTCAACAGCCTCGTGGTCACCACCCTGACCGTGGCGATCTGCCTCCTGGCCGGAACACCGGCGGCCTACGCCGTGTCGCGCACCCGCTTCCGAGGACGCCGCGCCCTCATGCTGGGCTACCTTGTCGTGCGCATGTTCCCGGCCGTCCTGATGATCGTCCCGCTGTTCGTCGTCATGCGGGGCTTGGGACTGCTCGATACGCGGGCTGGCCTGGCGGTCGCCTACACGAGCTTCCTGCTGCCGCTCTTCATCTGGATGCTGAAGGGCTTCTTCGACGCGGCTCCGCCCGAGCTCGAGGCCGCAGCCCGCGTGGATGGGGCGACGCGGGGCGGTGCCATGGTTCGGATCGTGCTGCCCATCGCGCGCAACGGATTGCTCGCGACAGCCGTGTTCGTCGGGATCGGCGCCTGGAACGAGTTTCTCTTCGCTCTCATGCTGACAACCTCGCAAGGCTCGCGCACCTGGCCGGTGGGCCTTCAGCTGATGGTGGGCGAGTTCCAGCTGCCCTGGGGCATGCTGGCTGCGGGCGGCATCATCTCGATCCTGCCCGTGGTCGTGCTCTTCGCCCTTGTCCAACGGGCCATGGTGACCGGAATTGCAGCGGGAGCGGTGAAAGGCTGATGGCGGATCTCAGGCTCGATCGGATCTCGAAGCGCTTCGGTGCCCTCGAAGTCATCCCGCCCCTCGACCTCACCCTTGAGGACGGGGGCTTTCTGGTCCTGCTCGGGCCGTCGGGGTGCGGCAAGTCCACGCTGCTGTCCATCGTGGCGGGCCTTGAGGCTCCGTCCGAGGGAGAGGTGCTGATCGGCGGGCGGCGGGTCACGAGCGCCCACCCCAAGGATCGCAATATCGCCATGGTCTTCCAGAGCTACGCCCTCTATCCGACCATGGATGTGCGCCGGAATCTGGGGTTCGGGCTCGAGATGCGTGGGATCGACGGCGCTCAGCGGCACGACAAGGTGACCCGCGCGGCGGAGCTTCTGCAGATCACGCACCTTCTGGATCGCCGTCCGGCCCAGCTCTCCGGAGGTCAGCGGCAGCGGGTGGCCATGGGACGCGCCATCGTGCGGGACCCCGACCTCTTCCTGTTCGACGAGCCTCTCTCGAATCTCGATGCCAAGCTCCGCGTGGAGATGCGGACAGAGATCCGCCGGCTCCACGATCGGCTCGGAACCACCACGGTCTATGTGACGCATGACCAGGTCGAGGCCATGACGCTCGCGACTCGGGTCGCAGTGATGAAGGGCGGCGTGATCCAGCAACTGGCCGACCCCCAGACCGTCTATGAACGGCCCGCCAACATCTTCGTGGCATCCTTCGTCGGGTCTCCCGCCATGAACTTCCTGAACGGCCGGGTCGTCGTCCAGGGGGACATGCCGATGTTCCTGCCCGATGGCGCCGATCCGGTCAGGCTCGCGGGGTTGCCGCTTCACGCCGACGGACGTCGGCTGGTGCTTGGCGTCCGTCCCGAGCACCTTTCCTTGGGTGCGGGGGAGGCCCGGCTCGGCGGCGTGGTCGACGTGATGGAGCCGACCGGTCCGGACAACATGGCGACCGTTCGCATCGGCAGTGCCTCGGTCATCGCTCGCCTGCCGCCCCGAAGCGGACTGAAGGCCGGGACCCCGGTCTCCTTGGCTCTCCAGGCCGACGCCTGCTCGTTGTTTGATCCCGATTCAGGGGCGCGCCTGTCCTTGGGCGAGTACGTCTGACCGGACAGAGACTTTCCCGCGTGCCACGCGTTGCACAAGGTCGCATCCTCGTTTGTCAGCGTCGCCCGACCAAGTGGGCTGAGGCAGAGACGCTGACCAGGCATGGCCTGAAGTCGCCACTTGCCTCTCCTGGAAGGGCCGTTACCTCGGGCCCATGATGTTCATGTGCATCCACCCCCGCTGGTCTGACCGGCTCTGCCAGCCAGCGCATTCGCGCCGGATCAGCGTGACCGGCCTCGCTTCGGGGTTGGCCAGAGGGAGACATGACATGCCGGACATCGCACCCGAGGGCTTGAGCGAGTTTCAGGTCGAGCACTTCGTCAAGGAAGGCTTCATCCGCCTCGACGACGCGTTCAGCCCCTGCCTTGCAGAGGAGGGCCAAGAGGAACTCTGAGTCGCCATGGGGCTTCCGCCGGATGAGCCCGAGACCTGCATGTCCTCGCCGACCTTCGCGGCAGCGGCCAACACGCCTTGCCTCCATCGGGCTTATGATGCGCTCGTGGGATAAGGCACTTGGATCAGGCCCGGGGGCTTGGGCACGTTTCCGATCCGGTTTCCCTCGGCCGAGGCACCCGGCAACGACGGCTGGCACGTCGGCTTGAGCTTCGGGACCAGGAATCCGGATTCCATGGAATGGCGGGTGAATGTGAAGAGCACAGGACGCGACCTGCTCATGCTATTCCTGTTCCCGGATGTCCGCCTGAACGACGCGCCGACGCGCATCCGGACCGGATCGCACGCCACGATCGCGCGCCGGCGTCTGTCCCATCGCGAGACGGGGCTGTCCTTGTCGGGCGAACTGTCCAGACGGCTGAGAACATCCGGCCGCCGAAACTTCCCAGACGTCACCCTGCCTCGTGCGCGCCGGAGCCAGGGTCCCAGAAGAGCGTGCTACGCCAAGACTTCCTGCGAGCCCGAATCGAGACTCTTGGCGTCCCACCTGACCGGTCCGGCCAGGAAGCGTTCCAGGGGACCGCCACGGAGATGTCAGGCCACCCCGAAGAAGTGCTCGACGCGCCGTCGCTTCAGTTCGGGCTCGAGAGCCGGATCGAACCCACCGTCACGCTGCGCGATCAGATCACGCCATGGATAACCATTCGTGCGCTGTTGGATCCGCTCGACATGTTCGTCCAGTGAACGAATGATCCGAGCCGGATTTCCGGCGACAACCGAGTTGGGCGGTACATCCTTGCTGATCACGGAACCGGCGCCGACGATCGCGCGCGGACCAATGGTCACGCCGGGCAGGATGGTTGCTCCTCGACCGATGAAAACGTCATCCTTGATGACGACGGGCCCGACAGCATCCAGTTTCTTTCCATAGGCTTTGTTCAGCATGTTGATGCTGCCGTCATGCCCGGAAATCCAGGCCCCGACGATGTAGACGTTGTTGCCGATATGGGTATAGACCGGGTCGGTGAAGATCGTCTCTGGCAGGACATAGCAGTCCTCGCCAAAGCTGTGAAACCCACCATGTCGTTTCAGATATGTGGTCCAATCGTCCACTGACGGATTGGCCAACTTCCTCCAAAGCCCAGCGCCCTTTCCCTTTTCAAGCGCAAGGTAGCCCAGCGTGGCTTTCATGATCTTTGCAATCATGATGCCGTTGTCCTGCTGATCAGACTTTCACCCTCAGGTGTCGACATCTGGCGATCCAAGAGCATTGTTACATACCACTGGGGACAAGGAAGCGCGTCGAGATCTCCTGCGTCTCTGGCCACGATAACCAGATCCCCGTTGTCAAGCTAGGGAAAGTACCAGCAGCGGCTCTGGCATCTGGGACGATGATCGGCTCCATTCTTCGTGGCGTCCCCGGTGGGCCGTCTGCCGACCCCGGACAAATGAAGGAACGGGAAGAGCGGCCCGCGCGGGCGACGAAGCGACCTCCACCAGGTCCGAACGGCAACAGACCCGGATCAATCGTCGTCGATCACCTGATCGCCCAGCATGATCTCGCCATTCGGGAGCCTGTAGATCAGTTCGGCTCTGGGTGCGGAGCCATCGGCGGGCCGCATGATGACCAAGCCGTGTCGGACCTTGTAGCGGCCCCCCTGGATCCCAGAGCCACCGCTCGTGGCAAATCCGCCTGTCGTGGAGCCTGCGCCGTCGACGAGGTTGCCGAAGGCTCCCCCGAAGCTTTCGCCTTCGTAGTGGCCATCCGGGTAGAAGGTCGTGCTGCTGGAGGAAGAAATCCCTCCTTCGATCCCGGATCCGGGAGTGAAACCTGTGTACGAGAATGCCGAGATCGTGCCTGAGAGGGGAGCTCCATCAGGCAGGGGCTCAACCTGCACCAAGGTGCGGTCCCGGTCGCTCCAGCCTGCGCCATTGGCAGACAGCAACTCCTTTCGACCATCGGCATAGTAGAGTTCGAGGGCTCCTCTGCTTTCCCGGTAGACGCCCCAGTCGGGGTCGATGGACGCAGCCAACACCCCGGGATCAAGCTCCAGCAGCCCGTTCGGCGGCCTGCCGTCATAGGAACGGCCGTCCGGCCAGAACGCGATGGTCCGATGATCCTGAGTCATCTGCATGGTCAGGTCGATCTGCATGACCGGCCTTAGCCACCACCCCCACCAAAGGCCCGACAACGAGCCCGGCTCCGCTGCGGGCAGCAGTGGCGAAGCGCCTTCGGACACGAACCTGAGTCGATCCAGCAAAGTCGAGACTTCGTCCTGCAGGAAGGTGAACGAGCGGACGAGGTCCTGCTGCTCGTAGGCATAACCCTCGAAGCCGACGGCCTCGTAGCGCCCGGCCGCTTCGAACGCGAAGGCGACGAGAATGCTGCTATCGACCCTCATCGCCATGATGGCGAAGGGCCTTGGCTCATGGCCGGCGAGATGAGCGTCCTCCACGATGTCGATCGAGGCGCGATCTTCCGGGTCGACGAACCGCAGGCTTTCGGCGGCCAGCCAGTCCTCCAGCCGCCCTTGGGCCGTCGCCCCGGGCCCCAGATGGAGGTAGCAGAACCGGCAGGTTTCCTCAGGCCCGTCGTACTGCAGAAGCTGCACCCCTGCTTCGAGCCGACCTGTGGACCAGTCGGATGGCAAATCGTAGATGACGTTGCCGTGCTGACGCGGCTCTGCCCAGGCGAGCGTGCCGCCCAATCCGATGGCGATCGCCAGCCAGTAGGCGTTGAGAGACATCGTCACCTCGTCGACGGGCCGCCCGCCCGTGCCGGATAGTAGTGGCCTGAACCAACAAGCCACGCTCGTGTGGCATGGGGTCGAGGTGACAGGCTGGTTCTTGCCCAGAACCGGCCGACCGGGCGGTGCCTCCCACGCTCACGCCATCGAGCTCGGCACCGGGACAGGACGGCGCGGCCCACCGAAACGGGTGCGGCGGCTGCATTGCGAGCGCCGGCCTCGGACGTCGCAGCCGGAGCGGGACATGAGGTTGACGCAACGCCGGCGGCTGGCGACGATGCTCCTGCACTCACATCCCGGAGACTCCCGCATGCTGAACCGCGCAGTTGGCCTCTCATTGCTTGCCCTGCTTGCAGGCAACACGGCTTGGGCCCAGAGCTCGACGGAGGAGGTGATTTCGATCCCGTCCCAAGGGGCGAACATGGTCGGCACCCTGAGCTTGCCCGAAGGCGAGCCCGCACCTGTCGTCCTGCTGTTCCATGGGTTTACCGGCAGCCGTGACGAGCTGCCCATCCCGGGCACCGACGAAGGCGTCTTTTCAAGGACGGCCCGCGTGCTGGCCGAGCACGGCTATGCCAGCCTCAGGATCGATTTCATCGGCTCCGGCGAGAGCGATGGCGAGTTCGCCGACACCACCTTCGAGGGTCAGATCGCCGACGGGCTTGCGGCGCTGGAGTATGTCAAGGCGGATCCGCGCATCGCGGGGGACGACATCTACATCATCGGATGGAGCCAGGGCGGCTTGGTGGCCACGGCCGTGGCGGGCCGCAGCGACGTGCCGGACGCCGTGGCGCTCTGGGCTGCGGTGGCCGACCCGCTTGGCACCTTCACCGGTCTCCTTGGCGAGGATGCGATCAAGGCGGGTCTTTCGACGGGCGACACGCCCATGACGGTTCCGCTGGCCTGGGGCGGGGAGACGGCCCTGAAGCAGGGCTACTTCGAACAGCTCTCGACAGTCGACCCGAGGGCCGAGATCGCCTCCTATGACGGGCCGGTCTTCGTGGCTCAGGGCAGCGCAGATGTCGTCGTGCGGCCCGAAGCGGCGGACATGCTCATCGATGCGCATGAGGGCCCCGAGGAGTTGTGGGTCCGTGACATGGATCACGCTTTCAATGTCCTGACCGAAGGTGGGAGCGAATCCGGACCCGCGACGCTCGACGAGATGATCGCGGCCACCATTGCCTTCTTCGACGCGCAGGCTGACTGATCCGGACTGGACGGGCACCCAGGAAGGCGTGACGACCCGGGATCAAGGACTCCTGGCGGCCCGATGCAGCCATGGCGCGCGCAGCCCGTGATCCCCCGCCGCTCAGACCTCGGGCGACCGGGCGTACTGTCAGGTCCCGCCGCCTTGGTTCGGGCGCGGAGCGGGCTGATGTCGAGGCCGGCGGCCCGGGAGGGTGGCGCAACCCGGCCACCCTCATCTTCGCAGGACCTCCAAGGTGGCGGATCGAAACGGCCCGGCAGCCTGCGGGTTGCGTTCCGCTGGATGTAAAGAGCCTGCGCCACACTGGTCCCCCGGGCGGACGGCATTAGCATCTACGCGGCCGGGCCGAATGGACCTGCTGCGAGGGGGAGATCATGAACGGAACGAACGCGGGCGCGCTGGCCGCGCTGATGACAGTGCTGTCGGTCACTGACCTTTCGGCGCAGGAGGCGACCGCCCCTCAGGACATAGCCGCGTCCACGGCGTCTCCCATCACAACGGCCTCCGGCCAGGTGCAGGGACGCATAGCGGAGGGCGTGGAGGACTTCTTCGGGATTCCCTACGCCGCGGCTCCCGTGGGTGACCTACGCTGGCGTCCGCCCGCACCGGTCGACGCCTGGGAGGGCGTGCGCCCTGCCGTCGAATACGGCGCCGCCTGCCCGCAGACCTTCGGCCTAGATTCAGCCCGCGTGGAGGACGAGGATTGCCTCTTTCTGAACGTCCAGCGCCCTGAAGGAACGGCGGCGGACGCCCGGCTCCCCGTCCTCGTGTTCATCCACGGCGGCGGATGGCGCACCGGGAGCGGCAACAACGAGAACCTGAACGCCCTGGTGCGCGAGAACGGCATCATCGGCGTCACGATGAACTACCGGCTGGGCAACCTGGGCAATCTGGCGCATCCGGCCCTGACCAAAGAGGCTGGCCAGTCGGGCAACTACGGCTTCATGGACCAGCAGGCTGCGCTTCGCTGGGTGCAGGAGAACATCGCGGCCTTCGGAGGCGATCCCGCCCAGGTCACCATCGCCGGGGAATCGGCGGGCGGCGGCTCGGTCTGCGTGCACATGACGGCCCCTTCGTCCGAGGGACTGTTCGCGCGGGCGATCATGATGAGCACGCTATGCAACTCCACGCCCCTGTCGGACGCCGAGCGGATCGGCACGTCCATCGCCGACGGCTTGAACTGCACGGGCGACGATGCGGCCGCCTGCCTTCGCCAAACCCCGGTCGCCAGCCTCATCGACGCGCCGGAGGTTGCCTGGCAGATCGTCTCCGACACGGAGTTCCTCCCGCGTGAGCCCTACCAGGCCCTCCAGTCGGGCGAGTTCCGCAAGGTCCCGGTCCTGATCGGGGCCACGCGGGACGAGGGACGCAGCTTCCTGACCGACTGGACCACCACCTCTGCGCGGGAGTTCGACAAGGAAGGTTATGAGCAGTTCGTTCGGGAGATGTACGGCGAGGATGCCGATGCTGTCCTGACCGTCTATCCTTGGCCCGATGATCCGACCCGCTACACGGGCACCTATCTCGCGGCAGAGGTGATGATCGAGAACTTCCTGCCGGCCGAGGGCAGCCTCAGTCCTTGCAAGACCAACCGGATCACCGAGATCCTGGCGCCGAACGTGCCGACCTTCGCCTACGAGTTCGCCCATTCGGACGCGAGCGGCTGGTTCGAGATCCCGGGCTACGTCTGGGGGGCGGGGCACGCGACCGAGTTGCCTTATCTCATCCCCGAGCGGGGCAATGCGGCCCTCAACGCCAACGCTTTCGGCGAGGACGAGCGTCAGCTCGCCCGACAGATGCGGGCCTACTGGGGGGCCTTCGCCAAGGCTGGGGATCCCAACTCTTCGGGCCAGCCGGAATGGCGGGCCTACTCTCCGGGCGAGGGTCCGATCCTGAACCTGCGCGGCAGTGCTCCCGTCGCGGTGCCGGCGGCTGCGCTTCGGGCGCTTCACAACTGCGACTTCTGGGAAAGCCTTCGGGATTAGGCCGTCCAGGCGCCGCCCGGGCTGGCCCCGCCCAGTCCGGGCCATGTTTGGCGGAGGCGCGGGGGCCACGGCCCCGGACGCACCCTTCATGGCATTCATGGCGGCGGTTTTCGGGACGCAGGACATAGCACCGCGTCGACCGGAGAAGCCCCGCTCGACATCGACAGGACGCGGCAGTCGGTAGGGCGCTCTCGGCCACCGATCTTCACCTGCCGGCCGATCGGTTGCACCGTCAGATCACCACGCACCCATTCCGCCTCCAGGCCCGTCGCCCCCGCTTGAGGTGACGGGATGGACGGTGCTCGCAGCGGAAAGCTTCCGGACGAGCAGGAATGGATTCACCCGCCTGCCCGGCCGATCTCGCCCGATGGTCCGGGTCGCAGCCAGGCCGATCACCTGGTTCAGCGGCAAAGAGCCTGATCCTTCAAGACTGGATCATTGGTCAGGCGTTCCGGGCGGCTCCGGACATGGCCAAAGCGCCTTTGGCTCCTAACTCCATCATGGGCTTGGGCTCAAATCCGCGTCTGACGTCACGAGCAGCCTTGGTCTTGTTGTGAGGGTCACATGCAGCCTGCGATGACACGGGCCTCGGTTGAAGCCCTGAAGCATCTGCCCACCCCCGTCCGGCCGCGGATCGACGCCTCCGACATCTGGGTGCCCGACGGCTATACGGTCGAGCCGGTGGTCGCGGGCCTGTCCTTCCCCTGCGCGCTCTGCATCGACCCGGAGGACGGAACCCTCTTCGTCGCCGAAGGCGGCAGCACCTGGCCCACGCGCCCCTACATGACGCCCCGAATCTGGCGCATGGCCCCGGGCCGCGACCCCGAGGTCTTCGCCGTCGAGAATCTGGGCGGCCCGCGCGGCATGTCGGTGCGCGACGGCTACCTCTACGTGTCGCTCAAGGGCGGCTACAACATGCGCATCACGCGCCACGACCTGACGACGCGCGAACGCGTGGTGCTGGTCGACGACCTGCCCTCGGGCGGCTGGCACGAGCCCGGGGGGCCGATCTTCGGCCCGCATGACGGCATGATGTATTTCGGGAACGGCTCCGTCGCGCTGGCGGGCACGGTGCTGCCCGAAGGCTTCACCGTCGACATCGCCAAGCACCCCCACGCCCATGACGTGCCCGGGCAGGACGTCACGCTGACCGGCAACACCGTCTGGGCGCGCGACCCCCGCCTGCCCTTTCCCTATTACGCCGAGACCGGCCCCTTCAAACCCTTCGGCTCCCCCGCGACAAAGGGCGAGGTCATCAAGGGCCAGCTCAAGTGCAACTCCGCCGTCTGGCGCTCCAGGCCGGACGGAAGCGACCTCGAGCTGCTGGCCTGGGGCATCCGCAACCCCTACGGCCTGGCCTTCGGCGAGGACGGGCACCTTTACGCCACCGACAACGACATGGAGGAAAAGGGCGAACGCGCGGTCGGCGAGGACCCCGACCGGATCTGGCGCATCAGGACCGCGCAGCTCCCCCCCGGCGAGGTGAGGGAGCCCGAATGGTTCGGCTATCCCGACATCTGCGGCGACGGCCTCCCCGTCTGGGACGACGCGCACAAGCCGATCCGCGGCAAGCGGGCCGAACCGCTGATCGAGAACCCGCCCCCCTGGGCCGGCCCCGCCGCCTACCTCTTCGAGCCGCACACCGCGCTCGGCAAGCTCGCCTTCAGCCGCTCGGACACCTTCGGCCACAGGGGCAAGGCCTTCGTCTGCCAGTTCGGCACCTACGCCCCCCTCAACACCAACCGGGAAAAGCACCTGCGGAACGGCTTCCAGGTGGTGACGGTGGACTTCGAGGCCGGCACCCACGAGCCCTTCATGCGCAACCACCACGGCGGCCCCGCCTCGGCCACCCCGGGCAGCGGCGGCCTGGAACGGCCGGTGGACGTCGCCTTCCACCCCGACGGCCGCAGCCTTTACGTGCTCGATTTCGGGAACAACACCGCCAACAAGAGCTATGTCGTCGCTTACGCCCACACGGGCGTCGTCTGGCGCATCACCAAGCGGTAGGAGAACGGCATGGACGGCACCGCACCGGGCCACCCCCAAGGGCCCTACGTCCTCAACCTCGCCCCCGAGTCCTGGGAGGAGCATCTCGACCGCGCCTCGACCTGGCTCGCCAACGTCGTCACCACGCAGGTGGCCTTCCGGCAGGCGCTGGAGATCGCGGTCCCCAAGATCGAGGAGCCGAACATCCGCCAGTTCCTTTCCGAGATGCTCGACCGCGCCCGCCAGCACGAGGAGGTCGCCCACGAGTTGCCCCGGGCCCTGGGGCGCGAGGCGGCGGACGGGGCGCGCAGCCTCGCGGGCGTGGTCATGGACGTGGCGCGCAAGGCGCTCGACACCGTGGAGGGGCTGGCGGGCGGCGCCAGGGGCAACTGGAAGGACCTGCACCACCTCCTGCTCCTGAACCTCGACGCGATGGGGGCCTTTGCCATCGCGGAACAGCTGGGCCTCGCCCTCGCGCACCCGGGCCTGCGCGACCTCGCCTGGGGGGTGCAGGCCGAAAAATCCACCGACCAGCTCATCCTGCAGGAGCTGATGCTGGAAATGGCCGCCGTTTCCATCCTCTACGGCGAACGGGTCTGACGCATGCCTCGCGCCTTGCGCTGGGGCGCGCTCGCAGCCCTCATCCTCCTGGTGATCCTCGGCCCCTTCGCCCTCTGGGGCGGCCCGATCGAGGCCTGGGTCGAGGCCGGCCACTGGAGCCGCGCGAACCCCGCCGGCCCCGCCGCCCTCTTGGCCGGGCTCCTCGCGGCGGACGGCCTGCTCCCCGTGCCCTCAAGCCTCGTGTCCATGCTGCTGGGCACCCTTCTCGGCGCCGTGCCGGGCACGATCCTCGGCACCCTGGCCATGACCGCCGGGGTGGTCCTGTCCTACCTCCTGGGCCGCCGGGGCGGACGCCCCGTCGCGCGCCGCCTGATCGGCGAGGACGGGATCGCCCGCGCCGCCGGATGGCTCGGGCGGAACGGCGTCTGGGCGCTGGCGCTCTGCCGCCCCCTGCCCGTCCTAGCCGAGGCCTCCGTCCTCATGGCGGGCCTCGCCGGGCTGCGGATCGGCCCGGTGCTGGCCATCACGGGCCTCGCGAACCTCGCGCTGAGCGCCGTCTATGCCGGGGTCGGCGCCACGGCGGGCGGCGTCGGCAGCTTCCTCCTCGCCGTGGTGGCGGCCTTCGCTCTGCCGGGCCTCGCACTCCTCCTCGCGCAGCGGCTGGGGCCGTCGCGACCCTGACCCGGTCCTGATGGATAGGGACCAGTGGTGCCGGTGGCTGGAACACCGAGGCACTCCGATGGCGTCGTCCTGGGTGAATTGAGATACCCCCAAGTCGGCCACGACGGCCGGCGCCCACGCCATCACTCGAGATCCGGGGCAACCTTGGGGCGGGCGCCGGCAGGCCAGGACGACGTCAGTGGCAAAGCCTCAGGCTCTCCCCCCGCAGGCGCGTCGTGGGACAACCGCCCGGACGTTCGCTTCACTTCCCCGCCGGTTCGACTGTCGGCCCGCGCTCCCCACAGCCCAACCGGAGGAGGCAGCATGGAAGGACGAGGGTCGCGGGCGACGTCCCGCGACGCCCCCGGGTTGGATTCAGATCGCCATGGGCCGCCGCCTGCCATATACCTCGACGGGTTGATGAGAGTTCGCAGGGCCATGGATCAGGATAGGACATGTTCGATGCGCCCCGGCGAACCGGAAGGACGCTCGAATTCGCTGTCCAGCCGCCCGGGACCAAGGCCTCAGGAACTACCGCTGGTTCTCCGGGTTGGGCCAGCAGCATCTTTGCATCAGAGCCTACGACCAGCCATGCCTCTCAGCCCACGCGCGCGCCAGAAACGTCGTCTCCTCCGTCAGTTCGCAGCGTTGGAGCGACGCGTTCCGCCAGCGCGCGGGATCATCCGTGGCCTGGTCCGCCATAGTCCGATGATCGTTCGCTTGCCCGTCGCACTCCTGCTGATGCTGGGCGGCCTGCTCTCGTTCCTCCCGTTCCTCGGAGTATGGATGCTGCCGCTGGGGCTTTTGCTTCTGGCCGTGGATCTGCCAGTGCTGCGCCCCGGCGTTTCCGCCCTGATGATCCGGTCGCGTCGCGGGCTCTCGGAACGACTTCGCCGCCTGCGCAAGACGCGTGCCTGGGTCTAGGACGGACAGACGGGAGCGTCCTCCGATCCGGATCCAGAACGGGTGCAACGGACGCGATGCGCCGTTCCATTGCGGTGAGGCAGTTCGGCCGGGTCTGGCCGGCGGAATGGTGGCGATCCGGGGACCGGCGCGACGGCAACACGGGCGTTCCGCTCCCATGAAAAAGGCCAGCCCAAGCCATCGGATCGCTTGTCTCCTCGGGTCATCGCTGACTGACCTGTTCCGCGCCTCCATGATGCTCTTGCGGTGCGGCCTCCACGAAACCCTCTATCGGCCGACGTTGCCTTGGCGTCAGAACGCGGCCGCAAGGCGGGGTCTGCGGCCTGCGTTCGTCTGGCTCCAGTCGTCTGGTTGAGGCGGCAGTGCTCCACGGCGCGCGTCCTGCGACTGCGCTTCAGCAGCCCCGGAGGGAACGGGCTGACGATGACCATCCCGTGGCCCGGCATGGACCCATCCATTCGGTCCAATGTGGGGAAGGCCTTGTAGAAGGTGACAAGAAAGCTAGCGTTGATGCGTCCAGAAGCGGCAGTCTCCGCGAGACTGCGGTCAAGAGGGACGCAGGAGCCTCTGTCCTCCTCCCCTCCTTCAGGACTTGTTTACACAATGCCGAGGCAATCGGCAGGAATCAGGGAGAAACGAGATGCGACATCGGCTTGTCGGGACCGTGGCATTCGCAGTCGCCGCGCTGCCGGCCTTGGCCCAGGACTTCGCCGGCCAGACGCTGGTCGTGGGGACCTGGGGGGGCGATATCGAGCGGCTCCTGCGCACTCACGTGGCGGAACCGCTCGAGGCCGAGACCGGTGCGCGGGTTGAATTCCTCCTTGGCGGGAGCAGCGACCGCATGGCCAAGCTCTATGCCGAGCGTGACAACCCGACGATGGATGTGACCTTCCAGAACATCTACGAGGCCCCGCAGCTTCTGGCGGATGGCCTCGTGGTCGCTCCGGACCCCGAGAGCCCGGCCTTCAAGGCCATCTGGGAAGGAATGAACGAGGGCTGCTATGCCATGTCCCTCGTGGGCCTTGGCATCGCCTACAACAAGCAGCTCTTCCCGGAGCCTCCGGAATGGGCCGACTTGTGGAAACCCGACTACCACGGGCGCATTGCCATGGCTCCCTATCCAAGCTCCGAGAGCGACGGCTTCCTGGCCGTAGCCGCCCGGCTCGCCGGAGCCGACGAGCACGATCCCGATGCCGCCTTCTCCAAGCTTGCGGAGCTCGGGCCGCCCGCACTCACCTACACGAGCCTCGACGAGATCTTCGCCCTGATGGATGCGGGCGAGGTCGCGGCCGCGCCGATGATTTCTGGGTATGTTCTTTCCTCCCTGGCGGACTGGGAGAACATCGGCTTCGTCTTTCCGACCGACCCAGGCCCCGTGCTCGTGCGCGACATGGTCTGCCAGGTGGCCAATAGTCCCAACCCCGAACTTGCACGCATGTTCATCGAGCGGGCTGTCGGGGTCGAGACGCAGACCGCCTACGCGGAAGAGCTCATGTTCGGACCGACGAACAGCAGTGTCACCCTGTCCGGAGAAGCGGCAACCGGGACGATCAACACGCCCGAGGAAGTCGCCACCCTTGTTCAGCTCGACTGGCCATGGCTGATCGAACAACGTCCGGAATGGACCGAACGTTGGAACCGCGAGATCCTCGGTCAGTAGTGCGGTCCCCTCGCGAGGCCGGCGGCGGGACCAGCCTGTCGCCGACCCTGTCCCTCCTGTTCATCGCGCCCGCAGCGATCCTGGTTCTGGCAGCCTTCGGCCTGCCGTTTCTGCTGCTCCTGGCCCTGAGCCTCGCGAGCCCGGTCGAGGGCTCGCTGGTGCCGGACATGTCCAACCCGACCCTTGCCGCCTACAGCCGGATCCTGGGGGATGGCTTCTATCTGCGCACGCTCGCGACGACGCTGGCCATGTCCTTGGCCACGGCGGCCGGATGCCTCGCGCTCGCGCTGCCCCTCGCCCACTGGCTGGCGCGGCGCGCGGGCCGTGCCCGACGGGTCCTGACGGCCATCGTGCTCCTGCCCCTTGCCTGCGGCGCGCTCCTGCCGACGCTTGGCCTGGTTCATCTGCTCGGCCCGCTGGGCGTCGTGAACGGGACCCTGCGCGGACTGGGCCTCATCGCCTCGCCCCTGCCGCTTCTCGGCACGCAGCTTGGGATCGTCATAGGCCTGATCCAGGCCTTCCTGCCGTTCGCCGTCCTGCCGATCCTTGCCGTGCTGGACCGAACGCCACCTGTCATCGAGGAGGCGGCCATCACGCTGGGGGCCACTCCGGCCCGGCTCTGGGTCCGGATCATCCTGCCTCTCGCATGGCCAGGCCTGCTGGCGGGCGGGCTCCTTGTGTTCTGCTCGGCCCTCACCGCCTTCGTGACGCCTCAGATCGTGGGACAGGGCAAGGTCGCGACGTTTGCCATGCTCGCCTACCAACAGGCCTTGCAGGTGCTCGACTGGCCCTTCGCCTCGGCCCTCGCGGTGACGATGCTCGCGGCGCTCGCCTTGGCCGCCGTCGTGACCTTCAGCCTTGCGCGGTTGCGGCCATGAAGATCGGAACGTTTGTTCGGGCGACCGGGATCGGGCTGATCCTCCTCTTCGCAGTGGCCCCCATCCTTGTTCTGATTCTGGCCGCCTTCGACGAAGGCCGGTTCTTCCGGTTCCCACCTCGAGGGCTGTCGATGCGCTGGTTCATCGCCGCCTTCGAGAGTGCGGAATACAGGGCTTCGGTGACCCGCAGCGTGGTCGTCGCGTCACTGGCCACCGTCATCTCGGTCGGACTCGGAGGCCTCGCAGCCTTGGGCCTGGTACGCGGCCGACCCCCGGGGCAGGCCTACCTGGAGGCGCTGATCCTGGCCCCTCTCGCGCTGCCGCTCGTGGTCTGGGCGATCGCGTTCCTGCAGGTCCTGTCCTATTCAGGATTGGGGGGCACGCTTTTCGGGCTCATCCTCGCCCATGTCATCATCACCTTGCCCATCGCGATGCGGGTGATCCTCGCCACCTTCACGCGGATCGATCCTGATCTGGAGGCCGCTGCGCGCAGCCTGGGCGCAACGCCGGTCCGTGCCTTCCTGCGCACGACGCTGCCGCTCGCACGGGGAGGGATCGCCGGCGCGGCGGCGCTCTCGTTTCTGGTGTCCTTCAACGACGTCGTGGTCTCGACCTTCGTGGCCGGGGCGGGCTGGGTCACCTTTCCGGTGCGCCTCTACGCTCAGCTTCGCGGCGAAGGGATCGATCCCATCACGCTGGCGATCGGCGCGATGATCGTGGGCGTCATCATCGTCGGTGCGATCGCGACCGAACTCTGGCCCCGGAGGCGCGGAAGATAACTCATGACCTACCTCGTCGCCTCCGGCCTGCAGAAAGCCTATGGCCGCACTGCCGTTCTGTCCGATGTCGCGTTCGAGGTCGCGCAAGGGGAGTTCATCTGCCTCCTGGGCCCCTCCGGGTGCGGCAAATCCACCCTCCTGAGGCTGCTTGCGGGGCTCATCGAGCCGGATGACGGCCGCCTCATGCTCGCCG
Source organism: Rubellimicrobium arenae (assembly GCF_017916275.1). Taxonomy (GTDB): domain Bacteria; phylum Pseudomonadota; class Alphaproteobacteria; order Rhodobacterales; family Rhodobacteraceae; genus Rubellimicrobium; species Rubellimicrobium arenae. Next base: position 83,382 of record NZ_JAFMST010000013.1, on the reverse strand, counting down.
GAGAGGATCTGACGCGACGCCCGGCTTGGCACCGCGACATCGGGCTCGTGTTCCAGAACTACGCGCTCTTTCCTCATCTCTCCGTGGCCCGGAACGTGGCGTTCGGGCTGGAGATGCGGGGGCTCCCGAAGGCTGAAGCCAAGTCCCGAGTCGCCGAGGCACTCGAACTGGTGGACCTTGCGGACTACCGGGATCGGCTCCCCTCCGAGCTGTCCGGCGGACAGCAGCAGCGCGTCGCGATCGCCCGGGCCATCGCCGTCCGGCCCCGCCTCCTCCTCCTCGACGAGCCGCTCTCGAACCTGGACGCTCTCCTGCGGGGCACGGTTCGCGCGGACCTGCGCGATCTGCACAGGCGCACGGGCCTGACCACGATCATGGTGACGCACGATCAGGCCGAGGCGCTCAGCCTCGCTGACCGGGTTGCCGTGATGTCGGGAGGACGGATCGTCCAGATGGGATCCCCCGAAACGATCTACGCCTCGCCCGACACGACCTTCGTGGCGAGCTTCGTCGGCAACCCCCCGGCGAACCTGCTTCGCCTTCCCCCCGACGGGATTCCCGGCTGGACTCCGCCTCCGCCGCTCGCCGCTGCGATCGCGAATGCCGGGTCGCGTCCCCTTGTGCTGGCGCTTTGGCCCGAGACCCTGCAAGTGGTCGAGAGAGGACATGCCCATTCGATTCCCGCGACGCTCCGGGCTGTGGAGTTCCTTGGGGCCGAACGGCGCGCCCATTTGCGCCTGACCGACGGTCAAACACTTCTCGCCCATCCGGGCGAACAAGGCGAAGGCGACGTGGGCGTCGTCCTTCGCGGGAACGGGCCGCTACCGACGATCTTCGATGCGGAAACCGGGGCACGGCTCATCCAAGTGGCGACCTGACGGAGGTACACGGCATGACAGGCATCAACCCGTCCTGGGCAAACCGGAGCCCGGAGAAGCAGATCTTGCGTGAGGAGACCTGGGCGCGGCTGGAGGGGGACCACCTGGCTGTCGGTCCGGCGCGCGGCAACATCCCGAACTTCGTCGGTGCGGACCTTGCCGCGGATGCACTGATCCGGACGCCGGCCTGGGCGCGGGCTGGTACAGTGAAGTGCAACCCGGACCCACCGCAGTACCAGCTCCGCCTTCGCGCGCTCTACGCCGGCAAGACTCTCTATTGCCCGGTTCCCGCGCTGGTGCGCGACTACCCGTACCTGCGGATCGACCCGAAGCGGATCGAAGCCCAGGGCGTGAGCTTCGAGCTGGCGGCCACGGCCGAAGGCTACATGCTGCACGGAGAGCGGATCGGGTTCGAGGACGTGCCTTCCCTCGATTTCTTCATCGTCGGGTCCGTGGCCGTCACACGGAGCGGAGGACGGACGGGCAAGGGAGCCGGATTCGCGGACCTGGAGACAGGCGTGTTCCAGATGCTGGGCCGCATCCCGCCGGAAACGCCAGTCGTGACCACGGTCCATTCCACGCAGGTCGTCGAGGACGGACGCGTCGTCATGCAGCCGCACGACTGCCCGTTGGATATGATCGGCACGGAACGGGGATTGATCGAGACCCGTCGCAGCTTGGCGCGACCGGCCGGCGTGGACTGGTCCACGGTGCGTCCGGACCAGTTCGCCGATATCCCCTTCCTGACCGAATTGCGCGACAGGCTCCGCTGAGGTTCAGGCCACTGGCGCGTGGCGTCGAGCCGCGTCGACCGTCATCGCGACGAGCGTGTCGAACGGGATCGCCGCCGGACGGCGCATGTAGGTGATGATGTCGCCCTGGAGGAGCGGCTCGGTCCAGCGTGGCGCGATCGCGGCCGTGCCCTGCATCAGACCAAGCACGCCCAGCATCTGCGCCGCGTTGCAATCCACGTCGTGGCCGATGCCGCAGATCACCTCCAGCGTCCGATCGAAATCGCCGTTGCCCCACCACAGTCCGATCACCTGCGCCGCCGCGTTGGGTAACACGTGGATCCAGTTGTATTCGATGTAGATGGCATCGCAGGCGGCCCAAGCATCCTGCCAAGTCGCCGCGCCTTCGCAGGCGCGCCGGGCGGTTCGGATCGCCTGCCCGTATTCGGTGGCCTCGGGCACCAGCGCGATCGCTTCGTCGAGAAGGGCGCGAGCGTCGGAGTGGTGGAACGCCCGCGCGGCGAGAACGGCGTTGAAAACTTCGCCCAGGATGCCGTTCCCCGTGTGGCTCACTTCGGCATCGGTCCAGGCGAGGCGTGCGGCGGCGCGGGCCCGACCCGGGGCCACCATGCCGCAGATGACACCGCGCATCTGGGCGCCGATCCATTCGTCGAAGGGGTTGTCGGCGCGCCCGCTCTCGGGCGGAAGGATACCACGTCGGATGGCGTCAAGAGCGACTCCCTCGGCCGACCAGCCCAGAGGGATCATCCCCGTCCAGTTCTCGGCGATGTCGGCGCCGGTGACCGCATGGCCCTTGGCTGCGAAGGCCTCGAGGAAGGCGATCTCGAAGGTGATGTCGTCATTGTAGGTGTTCGGGGGCCGCACATACCGGTCGATGCGGCCAAAGGCGCGCTCGAGGTTTTCGGCCGTATAGCCTTCGAGCGCGGTTCCGGCCGCAGCACCAACGAGCTGTCCGAGCCATCCCCCACGGATCCGATCCGCAAGAGTGGCGTCATCCACGGGCTCATCGGAGGGGAAAGCCACCGCCACCTCGAAGGCAGCCCAGTCGGCATGGCGAAGCGTCTTCTGCGACTTGTGACCGGGGTCAGGAGTGGCCGCCCGCATCAGAGCCCGCAGCCGCATGTCGATACGGTGGAGCCTCTCGAAGTCGCCGCCTGCGACCGCCTCTCGACCTGCCGCAAGCAGTCCGTCGCAGGCCGGGTCAAGTCGCAGTCCCTTGTTCTCGAGAGACTGCAGGGCTCCGGCCATCAGGCATTCGGGCGCCGCCGATCCAGGCACGCGGCTGTCCCAGAACTGCCTGAGCCGCATATCGGCTTCGGCGATGAGTCCCGAGGCATCCCATGTCTGCTCCTCGTCGCTGCGGGTCACGGGCTGGGTTTGTCGCAGAAGATCACGAGCAAGCTCCCAAGGTCGCATCAAAATCTCCAGATCAAGAGATCAACAGGTCGGCATGGACCCGTGGGCCGTCCAGCAGGTCGTTGCTGGCCCAGCGTCCCCCGCCAATCCGCACCCGGTCATCAGCGCAAGCGCCGCCTGGTTAGTGACGCTCGAAAGGGTGCCAACATCAAGATCGGAAAGATCCGCCGCCATGTCCATTCTGATCGTTCGTCAGTTCGGAGGTGGGTGCGGACGGCTGGACAGCCTGCCCCGCCGGTGCCCCCAGGCCTATTCATTCACGGACCCAGCTTCTTTCGCCCGGTGCGCCTTGGGCCCCTATCCATGAAACGAAGCCGTGACCGGACGGAGCCCAGTCGGGCGATGGGGCAGCGGCTTATGTCAGAGCGGCTGTAGCAATCAGGAACCAGACTGCGAAGGCGGTTGGAGCCGAAACCATCACGCCCTTCCCTGCCGTCCAACGAGCCGGCACGATATCTCCGCCTGGGCAGTTCGGTCGTGCTGGTTCGTCGTGAGTCCCGAGCGGCCCAACTTCCTGACGTGACGGCGCGCCCATCGGACGTGCTTGCCCACCTTTTCGGGAATCCGCCGTTGGCCGGGTAACCTCCATCGTCCCGTGCCGGATGGGCAGAGCCCGATGATCGCTCCGGCGACAGGCCGCTGAACCCTGCGTCAGGCTACGGTTCCGATGGACCAGGGACCGCAATGGGAGTAGGCAGGCGGAAAGCCAGTGGCGGCGCCAAACGCGCGAAAACGAAGTTGAGTAAGAGCAGTAGTTCCGGCGTGTCAGAACACGATGCCAGAGACCGCGGACCGCGCGGCAATACAACAGTCCGGCCTTACCAGATCCGTGGCCGGTTCCTGACTGCCATTGCCCTCCGGCTCGAGGGTCCGGCCGACCGGCAGATGCTGGCAGAGCTCGATGCGCAACTCCGGCAGACGCCGCAGTTCTTCAATGATGCTCCCATGGTCATCGACCTGGAGCACGCAGCGGGTCAGCTGGTTGCCGACGACTTCGTCCGACTGGTCGAGCATCTCCGGTTCCGCAAGGTCTCGGTGTTTGCGGTCCAGGGCGGCAGCCCCGAGCAGCGCGAGACGGCAGCGACGCTGGGGCTGATCTCGATCGCAGCTGGCCGGGACGTTCCCCCGAAAGGCGCCGAGGCGGCGCCGACGCCCGCAGCCGCGCAGGCACCGGTCAAGCCCGCGAACCGCCTGGTAACAAGCCCCGTCCGCTCCGGCCAGACCGTCATGGCGGAGGCTGGCGACCTGATCGTCGTGGGGCCGGTCAGCTCCGGGGCCGAGCTCATCGCGGCCGGCAACATCCATGTGTACGGCCAGCTCCGGGGCCGCGCCTCGGCGGGGGTCTTCGGGGACGAGACGGCGCGCATCTTCTGCCAAAGCCTCGACGCGGAGCTGCTGTCCATCGCCGGCCTCTACCGAACGAGCGAGTCCATGGACCCCGTGGCCAGGAACCAGGGCGTGCAGGTCTTCCTGCGCGATGACCGGCTTTGCGTGGAGACCTTCGGACCACCACAGAATCGAGACAGGAGCGGCCAGTGAGCAAGATCATCGTTGTGACCTCCGGCAAGGGCGGAGTGGGAAAGACCACCACCTCCGCGGCCATCAGCGCGGGCCTCGCGAAACGTGGCCACAAGACGGTGGTCATCGACTTCGACGTGGGCCTGCGCAACCTCGACCTGATCATGGGTTGCGAGCGTCGGGTCGTCTTCGACTTCATCAACGTCATCCAAGGCGACGCCAAGCTCAAGCAGGCCCTCATCAAGGACAAGCGCCTGGACAACCTCTGGGTCCTTCCCACGTCGCAGACCCGCGACAAGGACGCGTTGACCCGGGATGGCGTGGAGAAGGTCCTGGACGAGCTCAAGACCGAGTTCGACTACATCATCTGCGACAGCCCCGCAGGGATCGAGCAGGGCGCTCAGCTCGCCATGTACTTCGCGGACGAGGCGATTGTCGTGACGAACCCCGAGGTGTCCTCGGTGCGCGACAGCGACCGCATTCTCGGCCTGCTCAACAGCAAGACCCGCCGGGCGGCGCAGCCCGACATGGAACCTGTCAAGGCCCATGCGCTGCTGACCCGCTACGACGCGGCAAGGGTCTCGAAGGGCGAGATGATGACCGTCGAGGACGTCCTCGAGATCCTCGCGATTCCCCTGCTCGGAGTCATTCCGGAAAGCCCCGCGGTCCTGCGCGCCTCCAACGTCGGCGTGCCCATCGTTCTCGATGAGCCATCCCGGGCGGGCACGGCCTATGAGGAGGCCGTCGCCCGGCTCACCGGCGAGCAGATCGAGATGCGCCTGCATACAGATGATCGACCCGGTTTCCTCCAGCGGCTGTTCCGGAGAACGGCATGAGCATCTTCGGCTTTCAATTCCGGCCTCGTAAGGTCCGAACGGATCAGACGGCGCAGACCGCCAAGGAACGCCTCCAGATCCTCCTCGCGCATGAGCGGGCCGATGCCGCAGCGCATGACCTCATTCCCATCCTGCAGCGTGACATCCTGGAGGTGATCCGGCGGCACATGCAGGTCGACAGCAATGCCGTCGACATCCGGATGGAGCGGGACGACGATCGATCGAGCCTCGAGATCAATATCGAGCTTCCCGTCCCCCAGGCCGTCCCGGTCCGTCCCCGCCGATAGTCGCTGGCCGACAGGTCCGAGGCGGTGCCGGTCCCACGAGGACCGGGCCGTCAACGGCGGAGGCCTCAGCCTCCCGGCGAGGGAGGCGGGGCCAAGCGTCCGCAAGCAACCGATGCGGCGCATCTGGGGTGCCCCGTGAGGCCGCCCGGCTGATCGGCCCGTCGTGGCGGCACCGGAGGGCCAAGAGGCGGCAGGTGCAGAAGGTTGTGGCTGCTGCCGCAGAGAGCCGGAGCCGACCATTCCGCCAAGGAGTGGGCTTTGGGTCACGGGACGATCTCCAAGCCGACCTTTCCAGACGGCGAAGCGCCACCGAAGCCCCCAGTCGCGCCTGGGTCGTCGAAGCTGCTGTTGGTCTTGGGAGGGAACCTCAGGACAGCCCGAGGTCCCACCCTGCCAGTCCTATGAGGCCAAGCGGCCCGCCACGGTCCGCAGCGGGCGCTGTCCCGGATTGATCGTCGCATTCACACCATCCAGAGCCGGAGCCGCAAGAGGATGGTACCCAAGAACGCTCCTGCTCCGGCACTCATTGGCAAGCCTCCGGCTGGACCTCCCGTCCCTCAGGAGCTTCCTCACCACAGCGTCAGGCCACCGTCCACGAGAACCACGGCTCCTGTCATGAGGCTCGCCGCGTCCGAGGCGAGGAACTGGACGACCGAGGCAACTTCCTCGACTTGGCCCAGCCGCCCCATGGGCGTGTCCCGAAGCCAGTCCTTCGCGAGACCGGTCGCATGGGCGTGGGCCGTGAGGGGCGTCTCGATGTAGGTCGGGGCCACAGCGTTGACGCGAACACCTCGCGGAGCCCATTCTGCGGCCAGGCTCTTGGTCAGCTGGTGAACCGCGGCCTTGGACGCGTTGTAATGGGCTTGGCCCTGCGGGCGATTCACGATGACGCCCGACATGGATCCGAGATTCACGATGGCGCCCCGCCCCCGAGCGAGCATCTGGTGACCGAAGGCGCGATTGCACCGGAACACGCCATCCAGGTTGACCGCCAGCACCGCCGCCCAGTCATCGTCGCGAATGTCCTCGGCGGGCGTAGGAGGCCGTCCGATACCCGCGTTCGCCACGAGTATGTCGATCGCACCCACCTCTTCGACCAGGCGCTCGACCGACACGGAGGAGGTCACGTCAACCTGGTGCCCCGATGCCATCCGTCCTCGGCCACGCAGGTCTTCTGCGGCACGGTGCGCAGCTTCACCATCCAGGTCCGCCAGAAGGACCTCCGCGCCCGTCTCGCTCAGAGCGTCGGCACAGGCGAAGCCGATCCCTCTGGCCGCACCTGTCACAAGCGCGCGTCGACCTGTCAGCGAGAGCCGTTCCACATACATCGTTGGATCCATCTTGTGTTGACATGAGAGCCATCGAGGTGGCCCATCGAAACTCAGGCGGCACGACTGGGACGGAAGGCCGGGTCCGGCGCACCAATGGCGTGGTCGTCCTGGTCGAAGAGATGAACGGTGCCGGGACGCGGCGAGAGGCTCACCACCTCGCCTTCGCGAAGACGCCGCTCTCCGCTGGCGCGGACCACGAGAGGAGCTTCGAGCCCGTCGACCGTCACGTGGAGGAACGCGTCACTGCCGAGCTGTTCGAGCACCCTGATCCGCCCGGACCAGACCCCTCCCTCGGAACCGTAGGTCAGGTGCTCGGGCCGCACCCCCAGGACGGTGGCCCGACGCATTTCGTCCGGGCTGCGTCCCTCCACGCGGATGCGCCCTCCGCCCGCGTCGATCAGCTCCCCTTCGGACAGGGAGACCGGAATGAAGTTCATGCGGGGACTGCCGATGAAACCGGCCACGAAGCGGTTGGCGGGGCGATCATAAAGGGTGATCGGCGTATCGAACTGTTCGACGCGTCCCGATCTCAGGACGACGATCCGGTCCGCCATGGTCATGGCCTCGACCTGGTCATGGGTCACATAGATCATCGTTCGCCCGAGCGACTGGTGGAGGCCGATGATCTCCATCCGCATCTGCACCCGAAGGGCGGCATCGAGGTTCGAGAGAGGCTCGTCGAACAGGAACGCCTGCGGAGAACGGACGATGGCTCGCCCGATCGCCACCCGTTGCCGCTGCCCGCCAGAAAGGTCGCGCGGCCGACGGTCGAGCAAGGGCGTCAGCTCCAGCATGCGGGCCGCCTCATCCACGCGGGTCCGCGTCTCCTCCCGGCTGAAGCCCGCGATGCGGAGCCCAAAGCCGATATTGTCGCGAACGCTCATGTGGGGGTAGAGCGCATAGGACTGGAACACCATCGAGATCTGACGCTCGGCGGGCGCGGCCTGCGTCACATCTTGGCCTGCGATCAGAACGCGACCCGACGTGGGCTCCTCGAGCCCCGAGATGAGGCGCAGGAGGGTCGATTTCCCGCAGCCCGAGGGTCCGACGAAGACGATGAACTCGCCATCGCGGATGTCGAGGCTCACGTCGTCGATGACCTTGGCCGTCCCGAAGCTCTTATTGATGCCAACAAGCTGGACGGCTCCCATCAGCCTACATCTCCGACCAGACGGGAGCGGCGACGCGACTCGGCGGCGGCTTTCATCTGCGCCCGCGTGAACGTCATCGCATGGGCGACGATGTCATCGCCGCTTTCCCAGGTTTCCCGCCAGATCCCGAGGATGCCGGTCAGTGGCTGGCCGACGACGCGGGACGAGAAGGATTCGTAGGTGATGGGACCCTGGTAGCCAATCCGGGCCAAGGCCCGGAACGCACCCTTCAGATCGACCGAACCCGTCCCCATGTAGCCCCGGTGGCTGTCGCCGGTGTGGAAGTACACGAGGTGATCGCCGGTCTCCTCGATCGCTGCGACAAGGTCCACCTCCTCGATATGCATGTGGTAGACATCGAGATGCACCCCGACATTCGGCGCGTCGACCAGACGGCAGTATTCGACCGCCTGCGCCGCGGTGTTGATGAGGTTCGTCTCGTACCGGTTCACGACCTCCATGCCCAAGGTGATGCCGCTGGCGGCCGCCTTGTCGGCGACCTTGGCCATCGTGGCGACCGAGGTTTTCAGGCCATCGGCGGTGGGCGGCTCGTCGTATTTCTGGAACGCCGAGTAGAGGATCCCGCAGATGTGGCTCACGCCAAGGTCGCGGCCGACCGAGATGGCGTCGAGAAGCTTGGCCTCGCCGGCAGCGACCCGGCCCGGGTCACCGGACGAGATGTCGGTCGCCGCATCGAGGCCCAGGGACAACGTGGCGCCGACACCCGCCTCCGCAAGGAGACGGCTCGTGTTCTGGGGATCGAGGCGATCGGGTGAAAGAGCCGGGATCTCGATGAGGTCGAATCCGCTCTCCGCCGTCTTGGCGATGGCGCGGGCGGCCTCGTCCCGGCTCCAGCCGGCCACCCAGACGTTGGCATGCAATCCGAGCTTGTTGGTCATGTCGTCCTACCTTGATGAAGGGTGATGCGGGCCCGGGCCCAAGTTGCCGGCCCTGCTGCGAATGCTGCGCCCGGCTTGGGCCGGGCTCGGATGACTGGAACACGGGACCGGAGCCCCCTCGGCCGATTTGCGGGCGGATCGGATCCTGGTCCACGGTCGGACGGCTCCATGCGGCGTCAGTCCTTGACCGCACCCATCGTCATGCCGGACACGATGTGACGCTGCATGAAGACGGCGAAGAGAACCGGCGGAAGGCACTGGATGACCGTCGCCGCTGCGATGTAATCCCAGTAGATGCGCCCTGTTCCGATGAACGAGGAGATCACCACCGGGAAGGTCTGGCTCCCGCGGTTGCTCAGGAAAAGCGCGAGCATGAACTCGTTCCAGGCGAAGATGAACACGAACGTGGCGACCGTCGCTATCCCGGACAGCGAGAGCGGGATGGCGACCCGGGTCAGGACCTGGAACCAGCTGCACCCTTCGAGGCGCGCAGCCTCGATGAGCTCCTTCGGAACCTGTCGGAAGAATGACATGGAGACCCAGATGGCAAAGGGCAGATTGAAGCCGGCATAGGCCAGGACCATGGCAGGCAGGCTGCCCAGGAGCCCCACCGCGCTGAACAGGATGAACAACGGCGCAGCGGCGGCGATCGGAGGCATCATCCGGGTGGAAAGGATCCAATCGGCGATTGCGTTGCGCCCCCTCACCCGCATCGTGGACAGCGCGAAGGCGGCAGGCAGAGCCAGGATCATGGCCAGCAGGGTCGCCCCCAGGGTCACGATCAGCGAGTTCGCGATGTTGGGCCAGTACTTGGTGAAAAGGGTGGCGAAGTTGCTCCAGTAGGTGAAGTCGGGGACCCAGACCGGCGGGATCGCGATCATCTCCGCGGTCGTCTTGAACGCCCCCAAGGCCATCCAGAGGAGCGGCGCGATCGAGATGAGGGTGAAGAACAGGGCCGCCGCCAGGAGGGCGACGTCGGAGATGCGGCTCCTACGCATTCTCGATCCTCCGAAGGATGCGGACCGCGAAGGTGGTCACGATGATGGACAGGATGAGGATGACGACGGCGGCGGCAGAGCCCGTCCCCACCTGGAAGTACTGGAAATCCTGCTGATAGGTGAACAGCGTGAGAACCATGGTGCGATCCCCGGGTCCCCCGCGCGTCGTGATGTAGATGACGTCGAAGTATCTCAGGACCTCGATCAACCGCAGGATCACGGCGAGCATGATGATGGGCAGGACCGACGGGATCTCGATCCGGAACAGGATATGCCACCATCGGGCGCCATCGACCCGGGCCGCTTCCAAGATATCCTTCCGGATGGACATCAGCCCAGCCAGGATCAGCATGGCCACGAACGGGGTCCACTGCCACACGCTGATCAGCAGGATCGAGATGCGGGCCCAGACCGGGTCGCCGAACCATGGCACCGGACTGCCGCCAGCGGCCCCCAGAAGCTGGTTGATGACTCCGAGCTGCGGATTGAAGACATAGTTGGCGATGACGCCGACGCTGATGGGCGTGATCATCATCGGAACCAGATAGGCTGAACGCAGGCCGTTGACCCATTTGCGGCTGGCGAGCTCATAGAAGACCTTGGCGACCGCGAAGCCCAGGACGACCTCGACCGTGATCGAAGAGACGGCCAGGAGGGCGGTGTTCCGCAGAGCGGCGAGGAACATCTGGTCGGTGAGCAGGCTCGCATAGTTGTCGAGACCCGCCCAGACCTTGCGATGCAGGGCCGTCAGCCGCACGAAGTGAAGCGACAGCCAGACCGAATAGATGAACGGGAAAAGCGTCAGAACCAGCAGGAACAGGCAGGTGGGCCAGAGGAACAGGCCTGTCTGGAAGCGGTCGCCCGACCACAAGCGCGGCTGATGGCGCCTCATGGGCGCCGAAGCCGAAAGAGCGGTGGCCTTCGGCCCGCGCTCCACGAAGGGATCGATCGAAGACATGCGCGTCCTCCTTTGAAGGGGCAGGCCCTGCCTGCTGGGAGAAGGCAGGCAGGGACCGCGCGGCCCGTCAGGTCGTTCGACGGACCACAAGGGCAAGGATCAGTTGGCGAGCAGCCCGTTCTGCCTGAGCATCTGCGTGACCTGCTCGTTGGCGCTGTCCATGGCCTCCTGGGGCGAAACCTCGCCGATGATGGCCCTGTTCACCTCCGTCCCGATCACGTCGATCATCTGGAAGGTCAGCGCATGGCGCGGGCGCACGTCACCCCAAGCGTTCTGGCGCGCCTGGTCCAACTGCACCGTCCAGGGATACTTGGCCTGGACCTCCTTGTCCTGCATGGCGGAAACCCGGCTCGGCGGGCCGCCTTCCAGAACATATTGGCGGTGCACCTCGGGGGACGCGAACCAACGGATGAAGTCCCACGCCGCATCCTTCTGCTCGGAATGGGCATTGAGGCACATCACCCACCCGCCGACCGGCGACACGGTCTGGGCCCCCTCGGCGTGGGGCATCAGGGCAGCCGCGAACTTGCCGGCGATCTGGCTTGTGGAGGGGTCGTTCGCGATCTGCGCCCGCACCGACCAGTCGTTGATCATGGCCAGTGAGCCGTTGGCGAAGCCGGTCGCGCGTTCGTCCCAGGCGTAGCTTTCCACCCCCGGGGGGCCGTAGGCGGTCATGTCCTTGAAGAACTGCACCAGATCCACCGAGGTCTTGTCGTTCATTGTCGGGGTGAGGTCCGCATAGGGATCCTCGGCCCCGAGCGTGTTGGATGCCCACGGGCTGCCGCCGGCGGAGAAGATCCATTCGAAGTACTGCTGCCCTGCGGCCGCACCCCGCTGGTTGTTCATGGCATAGCCATAGACCCCAGGGAAGTCGGGGTTGTCCGTGAAGAAGTCCGCAGCCTGCTTGAGTTCATCGAAGGTCTCGGGAACCTTCAGGCCGGCCTGCTCGAAAAGGTCGGTCCGGTAGAACAGCAGCCCGTAGTAGATGCCGATGGGCATGCAGTAGCGCTGGCCCTCCCAGCTGGCCTGGGCGGCCCCCGTGTCGGTGAAGTCGCTCCAGGCGATCTGCTCCTCGTTCTGGGCGATGCGATCCTCGAGAGGTTCGAGGCATCCCGCCTCGACGAACTCGCCCATCCAGATCCCGTCCATGACCAGGATGTCCGTGGAGCCGTCCTGCTGAGAGCATCCCAGAAGCTGGCGATCGTGGAGCGCGTCGTAGCCGAACCCCTCGATCTGCACGCTGGCGCCGGTCAGCTGCTCGAAGTTCGGGGCCGTCCGCTGCATGGAGTCGATGAACGGGTCAGTGATGGTGGAGATGGCCAGGGTCGTTCCGGCCAGGTCTCCAAGCTCCTCGTCCCAGTTGGTGTTCTGGGCGAGGACGGGACTGGAGCAGAGAACTAAGGCCGTGCTGGCCTTGAGCAGCGTGGTTCGCATGTGGGTCTCCTCCGTTGGTTGCGCCACCTTCTGTGGCTGTTGTCGTGTGGTCAGGACTCCGAAATCGCCGCTCGCCTTGAGCGGGGTCGCACCGGGACTCCTCCGGATGGTGGGGCCGTCGATTCCCGCAGGATAAGTTCGGCCGTATGCGTTCGACGCGACGGCGGATCGCTGGCACCACCGATGCGCTCCTGGAGCCGAGCCCAGATCGATCCGCCCATGGCGCCCACGGGCTGGCGGACCGCGGTGACCGACGGCCGTGCCACCAGCATCCAGGGGTAGTCGTCAAAGCCGACCAGGGACACGTTGCCCGGGACACTGCGCCCTGCCCGGGTCAGGGCGGCCAGGATCTGCAGGGTTGTCGTGTTCGTCAGGGCGATCACCGCCGTCACCCCGGACAGACTGGCCTCGGCACTGTCGGGGAGAACCCCCAGGGTACCGCCGGAGCCGGTCTCGATCTGGACCAGGGACGCCCCCACCTCAGCCGCGACCTGGGCTACGCCAGCGATCCGTTCCTGGATGTTGCGGACGGCAAGGAACGGCGCGCATACCGCGAGCGACCGATGGCCAAGATCCATGAGATGCCGCCCCACAGCGGCGCCAGCACCGAAGTTGTCGATGGCGACCAGATCGCAGGCCGGCCCCTCGGGCTCACGGTCGGCCACGATGAGGGGGATTCCCGCAGCTTCGATGTCCTCCCGCCCTGGCAGGTCAGCGGAGTTGGGGAGCACGACGAACCCGGCTGGCTTCCACTGCACGAGCGAGCGTATGCGGGCGCGCTCGATCGCGGGACTTTCTTCGGAGCTGGCAACGATGAGCTCGTACCCGTCCTGCTGGCTCAGGCGCTCGATGGTCGCAAGGATGCTGGCGAAGAATGGGTTTTCGAGGGATGGAACGACCGCCGCGATGATCCGTGAACGACCGCTCCGCAGGAACGATGCAGCGGGATCCGTTCGGTAATCCAGCTCCTCGACGGCTTTCTGCACCAGTTCGCGAAGTTCCGGCCGAACGGCCTTCCGTCCGGTCAGGACATTGGACACCGTCGCCGTGGAGACGCCAGCCCGCAGGGCCACATCCTTCATCGTCACCACGCGTGGTGCCACGGCACAAGCTCCTCCCCGATTGTTTCCGTTAATCGATTTTTGTAAAACGATTAACCGTCTTCGTGGGGCTGTCAAGCTGAAAGCGTGGCATGAACGAAGGCGACGGTCAGGAGGTCGCAATCCTCCGCCGTCCCGGCAGAACGCCGCCGCAAATAGACGGGGGGAGGGTCGAGCCGATCATCTGACGACCGGCCGGACGGCAATGGGTGACCAGAAGAGGCTGAACGCGCCTGCGTTTGGTCGGCTGCGATCACCGATCAAGCCTGGTCAGCAGGACGCCGACTTATCTCGGCAGGTCCTCTGGTGTTTCTCGCTAGATCGATCCTGAACAGGGCCGCAATGTGCTTCTTAGGACTGCTGGCCGGCGAAACGTCTCGAGCGCAGCCTCGACGCGCCCGGAGACGTATCGCGGCCCATGCCGGAGTTCATAGCTCCGCCCGTCCTCGCATCCCCCACGTTTGCACAACACCCTGAACCATGACGGCCGGCAGCCCTGACAGGCAGAGCCCGTGCCCGTCATGCTGGAAGTCAGACGGCCTGCAGATGGCGGCAGGATATGCCTCTGGGACGTCGGCCGGATACCGGTCTGAGCGTCGTTCAGTTGTGCCTGAGGTAACTGCTCAACCATCGGGCCCCGACCCAATGACAGGTCAGGGAAGAAGCCAGCGACAGCATCGCACACCGGCGGTGTTAGTCAGTCAGCCGAGAGAACGGTATCAGGCGGGCATCGGCCCGCACCACGAATGGCGCGGGCCGACGGCCAGTACTTCAGGACGTCCGTCGCCGCAGCAACGCCAGCGCGCCAGTCGCGCAGAGCAGAAGCGGCATGCTCGCCGGAAGCGGCACGGAGGCGGGCTGTTGGTCCAGCGGGCTGAGGAAACGGCTCGGATCGGCCGCCGACAGGAACATACCGTTCAGGTCGGCTCCCCCATTCAGCGCCGTCACACGCAGGCCGTACACGACCGCATCGCTGCCCAACTTGAGATCGTTGAGATCGATGCCGCCGAAGGTCAGGACTTGCGGGCCTCCGATCTCCACCGTGTCGACGGAGATGGGGCTTTTCCAGAAGCTGGTGCTGCCGAAGATGTACGCGCTCGAGTAGATGGGGTTCTCGAAGGTACCGCCGATGATCGCTTCGATCTGGATGTTCGGATCGTTGCCGCCGCGCTCGACGAAGAGGAGCTCCGGCGTGTCGTCGAAGGCGAACGGATTGTCATCGCGCAGCCCGTTCTCGAACAGGAGCTTGAAGCTGAAGGCGCCGGACTCCCCGTCCGACATCTCGCTGAGGCTGCGGCTGTTGAAGACGTTGAGGAGGGCAGTGTCCTGGATGGCCGGATCGGTCGATTCCTGAAGCGTCGCGCTGACCGTCTGGCCCGCGCTGACGAGGCCGGCCTTGACGAACGGGTTGGGGTCGCCATCCGCAGCCGTGTCGTTGTCGCCGAATTCAGCATTGATGTTGGTGCGGCCTGTCAGGACCTCAAAACGCCGGACCGCGCTGAAGGATGCGCTACCCGAGATCGTGCCGGAGCCGAAGGTGACGGACTCGAGCAGCACGTCATCGCTGTAGGCGGTTCCGTTGTTGGTCGGCGCGGCCGAGCCGGCCGGACGGCTCACGGTGACGGCGGTCGGCTGAATGACGGTCGCGGAGGCTTCCGTGACGGGATACGCAAAAGTGGCGATGGCCAGCATGGCAAGCGGCCTGGCCGTGATACGGTTCAACATCGATGTCCCTCTGGCGGCCAAGAAACTCCGCCGCAACCTCTAGGATCACATCTCATTGTGGCCCTTTCGAGGCCCGATCCGGGCGGGGACGCGGCTCCGGTCACACGGACGGGAGCGGGCGCATCGTCGTCAGCCCTGCCCCTCGATGGCCGTTGGTTCCGCTGCCATCATAAACCTGTTCGACCATGGAAGAGCCCGCCTTGGCCGGATGCAGCAACCCGGTCAGGGCCGAGGTCCTTTCCAGGCGTGCTCGGACAGCCTCGAAGTCGGCGCATTGCGACCAGGCCCGAGCGTTCCAGGCGGTGCATCCGGCCGTAGCCCGTTCTGCCGTGGTCAGGTCAGCTTCACCGCAGTGTCCTCGTTGGCGATGTGCGCATGGAACGGAGATTCCACGCGCGGCACTTCCGCCGTGCCGTGAGGACAGCGACAGTGCCAGATCATGGCCTCCGGTTGCGCGTTCAGATGGTCCGAAGCGTCATCCTTGGACCGGGCACAAAACTGGCGGGCGCCGATACGCCGCGAGGTCCGGAAACGACATCGCCGCCTGCATTCAGATGGCTGTGGAGCATAGACCCTTCCACCGAAGTTGATTTGGCACGCCATGCAATCGGCCACCGGTTCGCCAAGGTTGGCGCCGCACTCCCGCGAGGGCTCGACTTGAGCGGAGTTCGTGCCCTCGAACGTCAGGAATTTCAGGACGCGCGCCATGAAAGCCTGCCGGACGCTGGTATCGCGGGCCGCGCCGAACGTTCTCAGGTTCGCTGCCGTTGAGCCCAGGCGATGGGGAGCGGCTCCCTGTCCCGAGGCGCGTGCTGCCGTCCCATCGCGTGCCCGTCCCAGCCAACCAGCCGACGCGCGTCGGGTCCGGGCGAGGCGCTGGCTTCGGACGTCGATTCCGCAGCTTGTCCCCGGGTTGCGATCAGGTCCATCCTTCCGATAGCCCCCCGCAACGCCGGATTGCCTTGCGGCCGGTCGAACTCCGGGTGACGGACGTGCGGGTGATCGCGCTCCGTGAAGGGGGGCCAGACGATCAACAACCTGGCCAAGCCGGACCATAGCTGGCCGGCGGCCCTGACGGCAGGAACCATGGCGGCGCCTTTCCCGATGAAGTGTGGACCCCGAAGGACGGGAACATTCGCCCATTCTGCCATGCGGCGAATTTTGGCGCATGAAGGCCCCCTTGTGATTGTCTTTCCGAGATCTTGCCATTTGTTCGTCTAGGCTCCCGACCATCCCATGATGGGCACGCTGGCGTTCGGCAGAGGCAGGTTGATGAGGTACCGGTTCGCGAGTTGCCGGCTGGACACCGACCGGCACATCTTCGAACGCGACGGCGAAGCCCTGCATCTCGAACCGCAGGTCTTCGACCTGCTGGTCTGCTTGGCGCAATCGAATGGCGAGCTGGTTACCCACGACCTGCGTCTGAGCAGCGTCTGGAAGGGGCTCCATGTCTCGGACGCCACCATCAGCGCGCGCATGAACGCCGCCCGGCGGGCGGCCGGCGACGACGGCAAGGCCCAGCGGATCATCGAAACCGTCGCCCGCCGGGGCTTCCGCCTCGCGGTGCCCGTCGCCACGGAGGGACCGGGCTCCGGCGTTCCGCAGGAACCCGGACCGACCCTGTCGACGTCGAAGCTGCCCACTCTGACCGTCCTGCCGTTCCGCTACCAGGTCGCGGACCCATTCGACACCCTGGCCGACGGCATCATGGACGAGCTGACCTCGGCACTGAGCCGGGTCGGCGAGTTCCACGTCATCGCCCGCCAGTCCGCCGTCGCGCTTCGCGACGATCCGGACATCCGGACCGTGGCTCGCGTGCTGGGGGCGGACTATCTGGTCGAGGGGTCGATCCAGCGGGCCGGTGAGCGCTTGCGGATCGCTGTCACCCTTTTGGACGCGCAGAGCCGCACGCTCTGGTCGGCCCGCTATGACGAACGGCTGGACGATCTGTTCGAGGTGCAGGACCGCATCGCGATGCAGGTCGCCGGGCAGTTGCCGGTCAAGTTGCGCGGGGCCGAGATCGCCCGGGCCAACGAGATGACCGAAGGCTCGGGCGAGGCCCGCGCCTGGGTTCTTCGAGCCCTGCCGCATTTCTGGCGGCACGAGCGAGCCGAGAACGACCAAGCGATCCAGCTGCTCTCGCGGGCTCTCGAGATCGACGGGCAGGATGTCCGGGCGCTCGCCTACAAGGCCTGGGCCCTTGCCCAGCGGCCCGCCTATCTCTGGTCCGAGGATGCCGGGGCCGACCGAGCGGAAGCCAAGGTGCTGGCCAACTGCGCCGCTGCGCGCGCCCAGGATGATCCGCCGACGCTTGTGGCGATCAGCGCGGCATTCTCCCTGACTTTGCCGGACCCTCGGCCGGCCCTGGCCTTTGCCCAGCGCGCGATCGAGGTCGATCCGAACAACGCCTGGGGCCGGATGCGCCTGGGTTGGGCTCTCAACTATAGCGGCCGACCGGCCGAGGGGCTGTCCGAGTTCGATCAGGCCCGCCGCCTCTCGCCGCTCGACCCGCTCCTTTACAACATGCTCATCGGGGCTGCGATCTCCCATGTCGGGCTGGGACACTACGACCTGGCCATCGCCATCATCGACGAGGTCATCGCCAGCACCCCTCAGGTCTCGTGGGCCTATCGCATCCTCGCGAGCATCCATCGTCGGCTGGGTGACCGCGTCAACGAAGCAATCGCGACCCGCAAGCTGGTCGCCGCCAACCCGCGCCTCACCATGAAGCAGCTCGAGGACGCCCTGCCGCCCGGAATGGTCCGGCAGTCGCCGACCTACATCTCGTGGCAGCTGCTGGATGATTGCTCGAGCGTGTGATCCCAAGTGACGGGCATTCCCGGATCACGCCGTTCTCGTGCCGGCAGCGTCCGGGAACTGGGCAGCCCTGTCGATCGGCGCCAGCCTCGATGACGGCGGCACTTTCGCGGTGCGACATCCGAGACCAGGCCCGTCGGGACGTTCGTCTCCGAGTGGGCGCGAGTGGCCGTCGATACAGGCGAAGGGCGGGTCCAAGGATGACCACGACCTGGTTTCAAGGCGGAGATCGCTTCGTGCCGGAACGGAATTCCGCTCATCCGGCCGTTCAGAGCCAACGACAGATACAGTCCTCCCCTTTCTCATTCGTTGTTTCCGTATCTAGAATGACGCAAGGTCAAGAAAACGGGAGGACGATGATGCACACGACATCGATGCTGCCATTGAGCCGAGTCCTGGGGAACCGGCGACGACTGGGCCTTTCCGCTCTTGCTCTGACGGCAGGCCTCATGGCCCCCGTCGTGGCCCAGGCGGCGACGCTGACCTTTGCGGGAACGGTCATGAGCAACCTCGCGACGCCCCGGGGCCTCACCATCGGTGCCGACGGCGCGCTTTACGTCGCTGAGGCGGGAAGCGGTGGCGATCTCGCGACCATCGAAGGTCCGGACGGCGCTGTCCTGGGTTACGGCCTGTCCGGTGGCGTCAGCCGCTACAAGGACGGCACGCAGGAGCGCATCATCACCGATCTTCCTTCGCTGTCCGGGCCGGGAGGGGCGGGCGCGGTAGGAGCGCAGGACGTGGCTCTTGGCGCGGACGGGACGCTCCATGCGGTGATCGGGCTGGGCGCGGACCCTGCCGTGCGGCAGGGGGCGCTCGCCGGGCTGGAGGGGGCCGACCTTCTGGGGACACTGGTTTCGCTTCGGGACGGTGCGCCGACTCACGTGGCGGACATCGCGGGCTTCGAGGGGGAGAATGATCCCGACGGGGTGGGGCCCGACAGCAACCCCTTCAGCCTCGTGGCGAATGGCGACGGATTTCTGGTGACGGATGCGGGCGGCAACGATGTGCTCTCCGTGGACGGAACAGGCACGATCGGGATGGAGGCGGTCCTGCCTGCGGCCGTGAACCCCCTGCCCTTTGGTCCACCCGTCTATCAGGCTGTGCCCACCGGCGCGGCGATCAGTCCTACGGGCGAGCTTGTCTTCGGCCAGCTCACCGGGTTCCCCTTCCCCGAGGATGCGGCGCAGATCTACTCGCTCAAGGGCGGGACCCTGTCGATCATCGCCGGCGGCTTCACCAACCTGATCGACGTGGCCTACGGGTCGGACGGGACGCTTTACGCGCTGGAGCTGGACAGCGACAGCCTCCTCAACCCGGGCACCACCGGGGCGCTTTACTCCATCGCTGCGGATGGCACGTCGAAGCTGCTGTTCGGCGACCTTTCCAACCCGACGGGCTTGGCCGTGGGCGACCGCGGAAGGGTCTACGTGGCCATCAACGGCTTTTCGGCAGAGGACGGAAGCGTCATCGAACTCGCGCCCATCCCGCTGCCCGCGTCACTCCCGCTACTGGCGGGTGGGCTCCTGGTCCTGGGCGGCTGGCGGCGCGTGGCCCGATCGCGATCAGGCCGAGCCTGACCCAAGTGCGGGCCGGGGGCCTGCGGCTCCGGCTCCGGTCCCGCAGGTCCATATGTCCGCGCCCGGGCGGCCAAGCCCGCTGGCCCGGCCGTGCCCGCGACCGTCTCGGGCCGGTCTGGCTGGAACAGGGCGCGCCGACGCCATGCGGCGACCGGGAGACGCTCTTGCACGTTTGCTTCTCTCGGGCCCGCGCCGCGACGCCGCCTCCTCAGGCCCTGAGGAAGTCGATTAGCGCGCGCAGCGGCGGCGGAACCTGTCGCCGGCTCGGATGGTAGAGGAATGCCCCTGGAAAGGGCTGGCTCCAGTCGTCGAGCACCTGCTCGAGTTGGCCCGCGGCGATGTCGGCCGCCACGTCCTGCTCCATGTGCCATCCGACGCCTTGCCCGGCCCGCACGTTGGCCAGCGCGAGGTCGGACGAGTTGCACACGAGCGGCCCCGTCACCTGCTGCCGAAGCGCCCGTCCGTCCTTCTCGAAATCCCAGGGCATGAGCGCCCCGCTCGACAGGTGCCGATAGCCGATGCAGCGGTATCGTTGCAGGTCACGGGGATGACCTGGCTTGCCGTGCAGCTTCCAGTATTCGGGCGTGGCGACGACAAGGGCGCGCAGCGGCGGGCCGATCCGGACGGCGATCATGTCCTTCTCGATGGTCTCGCCCAGCCGGATGCCGGCGTCGAAGCCCGAGGCGACGATGTCCGTGAGCCCGTCGTCCACGTTGACTTCGATCCGGATTTCCGGATGCCGGGCCAGGAAGAGAGGCAGCCGCTCGGCCAAGAGCGTGGAAGCGATCCAGTGGAATGTCGTCAGGCGGACGACACCGGCGGGGTCGTCGCGCCAGTCCGTGAGGGCCAGCAGCCCGTCCTCGATCTGATCGAGCGCCGGGCCAAGCCGTTCCAGCAAGGCGGCTCCAGCTTCGGTCGGAGCGACCGATCGGGTCGTCCGGGCCAGAAGCCTCACGCCGAGCCGCTCCTCCAGGGCCCGCATGGCGTGGCTGAGGGCCGAGGGCGACAGGCCAAGTTGAGCCGCCGCGACCGTGAAGCTGCGCGCGCGCGCCACCGCGGCGAAGGCCGCCAGATCGTTGAAGGGCTGCCGGGACATTCTTGAGAATGTCTCACAAGCTCATGCTGCTGGGAACGGCTAATCGCCGCCCCTGACCGCCCCTACCCTTCCGTCCCAAGCCACCGGAGTGGCGATGATGACGGAGACGTTCAATGAAGATGACGGACTATCGCACGTTCGGCCGCTCGGGCCTGATCGTCAGCCCCCTGGCCCTGGGCACGATGACCTTCGGCGCAGGCCGTTGGGGCAGCGACGAGCCGGAGGCGCGCGCGATCTTCGACACGTATGTGGAAGCCGGGGGCAACCTCCTCGACACGGCCGACGTCTACAGTGGCGGCGAGAGCGAGGCGATGCTGGGCCGCTTCCTCGCGGATAGCGGAATGCGCGACCGGCTCGTGGTCTCGACCAAGTCCGGCTTCCCGCGGTCGCAAGGGCACCCGATGCATGGTGGCAATGGCGCGTTCAATATCCGGCGGGGCATCGAGGGCTCGCTGCGGCGGCTCGGCACCGACCGGATCGACCTTTACTGGGTTCATGTCTGGGACCGCACCACCCCGGCCGAGGAGGTGCTGCGGACGCTCGCGGGTGCCGTGGCGCGGGGCGAGATCCTGTACTACGGGTTCTCGAACACGCCGTCCTGGTACGTGGCCAAGGTGGCGACGCTCGCCGCTGCGCATGGGCTGCCGGGGCCGATCGGACTCCAGAACGCCTGGTCCCTGGTCGAGCGCGGTGTGGAGCTGGATCTCCTTCCCATGGCCCAGGAGTTCGGCCTCGGGCTCATGCCCTGGAGTCCGCTCGCCGGTGGCCTCCTGACCGGTAAATATGGGCGCGAGATGCTGGCCGAGGCCGGTCGGGCAAGCGCCCTCCCCGACCGCGCCACGACCGACGACGGTCAGCCCCGCGACCGTCTGAGCGGCGACAACCCCTATGGCGGCATGCTGTTCACCGAGAGGAACTTCGGCATCGTCGACGCGGTCCGCGAGATCGCGGACGAGATTGGCGTCCCGCCGGCGCAAGTGGCGCTGGCTTGGGTGCTCAACCGCCCCGCCATGACCTCGCTTCTCCTCGGCGCGAGCCGGCGGGACCAGCTGATGAACAACATGGCTGCCCTGCAGCTTGAGCTCAACGCCGACCAGTTGGGCCGACTGGACGCAGTCAGCGCGCCGCCCTCGCTCAATCCTTATTTCATCTTCCAGTTGCCTCGGGAGGTGATCTTCGGAGGGCAATCCGTCGACCCCTGGGCAGCCAGCTGAGTGGCCAGGCAGCAGGTCCCTGCCGCCTGCGCTCCAATGCCTGGAACTGCCTATTAGGACTGAGGGACCGATAGGGCCGGCGCGGCTGCCCCAGCCATCAGCGACAGCTGCTGCATTGGAATGTGGATGGGGGGCACGACACGCCCCCTCAAGCCCCGACATAAGCGGCCAGTTCGTCGGGAGTCCCTTGCGGGAACGCCTGCTTGAGATGGTCGAGGAACGCCGCGACCCTCGCGCTGAGCAGACGTCGTGACGGGAAGAGCGTCCAGAGGGTGATGTCCGGGCCTTCGACATTGCCCCAAACGACCAGCCGCCCGGCGGCGAGATCCTGGGCCACGAGGGACACCGGCAGGCAAGCGGCCCCGGCCCCCACCCGGACCGCGTCCCGCACCATGATGAGCGACGAAAGACCAAGGACCGGCTCGGCGGCGAGGCGCGTCCGCCCCGATGAGGTGCTGACGTCCCAGGCCACGACCGGCGTGCCGCCGCTCCGCACGACCGCCGGGATGGATTGGCCGTCCGCCGGCCGGGTCAGGTGAGGATTTGCCACCACGACCAGCCGGTCGCGCAGGAAGACGCGCCCGACAAGGCTCTCGTCCGGATCGGGATTGACCCGGATCACGAGGTCATAGCCCTCCTCCACCCTGTCGACGGCGCGGTCCTCGGTCGTGACCTCCAGACGAACCTCGGGGTGCTTCATCGCGAACTCGGCGGCGAGCTTGCCCATGGCGACCTGCGAAAAGAGCAGCGGCGCGCTGATCCGGAGCCGCCCGCGCGGCCTGTCGCCGCCTGACGCGATCGCCGCCGCGGTTTCGTCCAGCTCGGTCAGCAGCGCAGCCGTGCGTTCGTGGAGCGCCCGCCCTTCCTGGGTCAGCTTCAACGCACGCGTCCCCCGCTCGAACAGGCGCAGGCCGAGGCTGCCTTCCAGCTCCGCCACGCGGCGGGACAGGGTGGCCTTGGGACGGCCCGCGGCGCGGGCAGCCCGCCCGAAGCCGCCATGCCGGGCAACGAGGTTGAAGTCGGCGAGCGCCAGCAGATCCATCTGTTCCACCTCTGAGACGTCGCGTCCAGATTCCGGGTCTACTGGCGCGCCTATGGGTCGATATCTTCCGTCTTGTCCTTCGACCAGACCCGGAGCGGGTTCCCCGCGCTCCAGCCCCTCAAGACCATCCCACCCCAAGGAACATCGCCATGATCTACGCCACCGCAACCGTTGCCGTTAACCCCGAAGGCGAGACCCCGCTGACCCGCGAACAAGCTTGGCAAAGCCTGGTCCTCAAGGCCCGCGATGCCCGCCTTTTCCTTCCGCCCGGCCTCTGCACCCGCTGCGACGTGGTGGAGGACAGCGGGACGCACATCGTGCGCGACGCCACGATCGGTGGCCAGGACCTGCGCGAGATCATCACCTTCGAGCCCGGGCGCAAGGTCACGTTCTTCCAGGCCACCGGCCCGCGCGAAGGCGCCATCATCAACGAACTCGTCGAGGACGCCACCGGCACGCTCCAGCTTCGATTCTACGGCTACCTCGGCCTGCGCGGCCAAGAACCCGACGGACCGGAGGAGCAGGCCGAGCAGGCGCTGCTGTCCAGCGACAAGGGGTACCGCAGCGCCCTGATCTCGACCCTGAAACGGACCCGCGAGCTGCTGGCCCAAGGCCGGCTCTGATCCTTCATCAACGCCACCGGCGGAACAGCCTCCCCCACGGGAGGGGTCCCCTCGATCGAAGGAAACAATCATGGACACCAACGACATTCGCACGACCTCGCCCAAGATCCTCGTCCTCGGCGCCACCGGAGGGACTGGACGCCTCATCGTCGCCCAGGCAGTCGCCCGGGGATATGAAGTCACCGCCCTGGTGCGCTCCCTCGAAAAGGGCCGTGACCTGACGGGGGCACGGCTCGTCATCGACGATGCCCGAGATGAGGCGGCCTTGCGCAACGCCCTCAGGGGGCAGGATGCGGTGGTCAGCGCCCTCGGCACACCGGCCAGCCCGTTCCGGGAGGTGACCCTTCTGTCGACAGCGACACGCAAGCTGGTGAGCGCCATGAAGGCCGAGCAGGTGCACCGGCTGGTCGTCATCACCGGGATCGGCGCCGGGGACAGCCGGGGGCACGGCGGCGTCCTGTTCGACCGCCTGATCTTTCCCCTGCTCCTCCGCCATGTCTACGCCGACAAGGACCGGCAAGAAGCCATCATCCGGCAAAGCGGGCTCGACTGGACCATCGTCCGACCGACCGTCCTGAACGACAGGCCAGCCCGGGGCACGGTGCGCGCCCTGACCGACCTTTCCGGGGTTCACGGCGGGACCGTCTCGCGCGCCGACGTCGCGGCCTTCATCCTGGATCATTTGAGCACCGGCACCTGGCTGCGCATGGCGCCATTGGTCACGTGGTGAACTGCGCCGGAACGAGCCCCACCACACTACATTCCGAAGCCGGGCTGGAAGGATCGGCCAACCGTTCAGCTCAGGGCGCTGCCTGACGGGTCAGGTTCAGCAACTGCTCTCGCAGGCCCTCCAGCCTGGGCCGTTCCGTCCGCTGGATCACGTGGTTCAGCCACGCCCCGTCGGTTGCAAGCCGGACAACCTCCAGCATCGGATCGGCGTCCGTGTCCTGGTGCCGGACCAACCGATCCCGAAGCCACGTCGCCCAGAGGTCCCCGAGGGACGGCTCGGCCAGCACCGCGACCGAGAGCGCGTCGAAGGGAGAGCCGACTCCGAACCTCTCGCCCACGAGCAGGGTCTCCACATAGGCCCGGCTGAACGGCCCATGCGGGTCCTGATCCTGCGCCATGTGGGCGTCGATCTCGCGGTCGAGCTGCTCCAGCACGTCGGCGAACATGGCCTCGATCAGGGCCTGCTTGTTCGGGAAATGGTGGAACAGCCCACCCTTGGTCACTCCGGCCGCCTCGGCCACGGCTTGAACGGTGATCCCAGGCGCCCCCTGCTCCACGGCGATCCGGGCCGCCGCATCGAGCAACGCGCGCCGGACCGCCTCCGGCTGCTTCTTGCGGGCATAGGCAGGGCTGGCCATCAGTGCGACACCGTGCTGGAAAAAGCCTGCATGACCACCACGCCCGCGACAATGAGAGCGATCCCGAGCAGAGCTGCGCCATCGAGGGACTGCCGGAACACCACGACGCCGATCCCGGCCGTCAGCACGATGCCCACCCCGGCCCAGATGGCATAAGCCACGCCGAGCGGCAGCGCCTTGAGCGCCTGCGACAGCAGGACGAAGGCGGCGGCGTAGAAGACCAGCACCGCGAGGGACGGAAGAAGCTTGGTGAACTGCTCGGACTTCTGGAGGAAGGACGAGCCAATCACCTCGGACACGATGGCCAGACCCAGCGCACAGTAAGCAGCAAGAGTGGGGCTCACAGGGAAATCCTTTCGCCGCAGCAGGGTCCCTGAAAGATACCTACCGAAAGGTATCTTTACAACGCCGGAAACGTCATTAGTTTAGACATGGAGGACGACCTCTCCCGTTGCGGGCACTGATGACCAGGACGGCCTGGCCCTGAAGGAGGGTGACATGGCCTGGGTTTATCTGATCGCCGCTGGCCTCCTCGAGGTCGTCTGGGCGTTCGCGATGAAGCAGTCTCACGGTTTCACGCGTCTGGCTCCCACGGCAATCATGGCTGCGACCATGATGGGCAGCTTCAGCCTTCTGGCGGTCGCAATGCGGACGCTGCCGCTGGGGACGGCCTACACGATCTGGACCGGCATCGGCGCAGTAGGGTCGTTCCTGGTCGGAACCATGCTGCTGGGCGAGACGGTCAACCTGCCGCGCTTGGCCGCGGCGGGCCTGATCGTTTCCGGACTCGTGCTGATGAAGGTGTCCACACCGATCTGAATCCCTGTCCGCAGGCCGTGCGGGCTCGCACGATCTGGGTGTCTTGTGGCGCCCTGACGATGAGTTCCGCCGTCGGGATTTGGCGCTCGCACGCTGGGACTGGCGCAACGCGGCTGGCGATCATAGCTCGCTCTGGAACACCACGACGAAGGAAGAACAGATGGCCTCGGGTTTATTCGCGCTGCTGGACGACGTGGCAGCCATCGCCAAGGTGGCAGCCGCCACGCTGGACGATGTCGCGGCGCAGACGGTGAAGGCCGGGAGCAAGGCCGCCGGGATCGTCGTCGACGACGCGGCCGTGACGCCCCGCTATGTCGTCGGCTTTGCCGCGAACCGCGAGCTTTCGATCATTGCGCGCATCGCCATGGGGAGCCTGCGCAACAAGCTCCTGTTCCTCCTGCCGGCGGCCCTGCTGCTCAGCGCGTTTCTTCCTTGGGCGATCACGCCCCTCTTGATGCTGGGCGGCCTCTATCTTTGCTACGAGGGCGCCGAGAAGCTGGTCCACCTGATCCGGCCACACGATGAGACGGCCGAAGCCCATGTCGAGAAGCTCCTGTCGAGCGAGGCCCTCGAGGACGAGAAGGTGCGAGGCGCGATCCGCACCGACGTCATCCTGTCCGCGGAGATCATGGCCATCGCACTGGCGACGATCGAAGCCCCTGACCTCCTGACCCGCGCCATCACCCTGGCAATCGTGGGGATCGCGATCACGGCGGTCGTCTATGGCGCCGTGGCGATCATCGTAAAGGCCGACGACGTCGGGGCCGCCATGGCCCGCAGCCGGATCGGCGTATCACGCGTCATCGGGCGCGGCCTTGTCCGGGGCATGCCGGCCTTCCTTTCTCTTCTGAGCGTCGTCGGCACCATCGCCATGCTCTGGGTGGGTGGTGGAATCCTGGTCCACGGCCTGGCAGAGTTCGGCTGGCACGGGCCCGAACATCTGGTCCACGACCTGGCCCATTCGCTGGCCTCGCTGATCCCTCCCGTCGAGGCGGCGCTGAACTGGCTGGTCACGGCCCTGGCCAGCGGTGTCATCGGTTTCGTGGTCGGCGCGGTCATCCTTGGGGGTCTGGCGCTTGTCAGGCCAGGGAAGTCCCACGCCCACTAGGAACGGAGCCCAGGGTCGAGACCGGCCCCCGGGCGTTCCGCGCGACGCTTCAGCTATGTCATCTCGCGCCAGTCCTCGTGCTCGACCTCGACGCCGAACTTCCTGGCCGCGGCCTTGATCCGCTTCCAAGCCTCGTCACGCTCCGGGTCGGTCACGTCCTCCACCTGCTTGAACAGGCGGATCGCACTAAGGACGTGACCGCGGTCAGGGATCGGCTCCTTGCGCTGCCTGGGGAAGGCAAAGGCGCTGTCGGGCAGCGCATCGCGTTCGGCTTCGGACAGCTTCGCCATGTCACACCTCCGTCGTTGGCGATTCAACGTACTGGATCGTCCCAGGTTCAGGTCCGAGCCGCCGCCCCCGAACGCGAGCAACCCGGGGCCCCGGGCCGGACCTAGTCGCAGGCTCAGGGCTGCCGGCAACCATGCGTGGTCCCCGGCAGTTCTCATGTCCCCGGTGTTTGCCTAGAGCATTCGGCCAAGCTGTGCGTCGACCGACAGGGCGCTGGCTCCGCGGACGGCGAAGAACAGCGTCGCCGCGGCCCACAGGATCGACATCTCGGCCCCTGCATAGCCCTGGCCCTGGGTGACCCAGTGGAGTCAAACCGTGGCGAGCAGCAACACCGTCGCCGCAAGCACGGCCGGGAGGGTCAGAACGTCGACCGCCAGGAACAGACCTCCGAAGAACTCGGTGGCCGCAGGGAGCGGCGACCAAAGGACGCCCGGGTAGAAGCCAAGCCGCTCGACCATGCCGATGGCGTCGAAGGGGTTCATGATCGCGGGAAAGCCATGCGTGACGAGAGTCAGGCCGCAGACCACCCGAAGGAGCGTTCGCGCCGGCCGGTCCAGCCGCGAGTAAAGCCCGTGAAGGGCGGGGATGATGGGGGTGCCACGAGACGTGGTGTTCGCCCTGATTGTGTCTAGCAAGGGCCATAGTCCACGTCGCTGCGCAGGCCACGACGTACGCGGCGCGCCTTGCAGCCAGGCCTGGGGAACTTGGGGGTGAGTGACGTCAGGCCGTGCGAGGCGCGGTCATGCTCCCAGCATCTTTGGTGGGCGGTCGAGCCCCGGGGGCGAGCGCCCCGCGCCTTGCACCCGGACAGTTGCGAACAGCATCGCCTTTTGGTCCGGCAAAACGGACAGCCCCGGCGCGACCGCCTGGACCAGTCTCAGTTCACATAGCGCATCCACCGGAGCCTTTCCGCGTGGCAGGACGGTGGCCTGCGCGTCACCGGCCACACTGACCTTCCAGAGCGGTCGGCTGTCACACGGGGCGGAGGATGCAGCCGCCCTGGCCATGCCGCCTGCCCCGAGCTTGGACAGGCCATGGCGAGCACGGCCGAAAGGAGCAGGATGAGCCGCTGCAAGGTGCGCATGACGGTCACCTCGGCTGTCGCTCCGGAGCTTGCAACCGTCCGCCAGCGCCGGTCCACTTCTGAACGACTCCGGGCCTGCGACGGGTCCCGTCCAGACCCGAGGCAGGATCGGGCGCAGGCCGCCAACCCTGACGCCCGCCTCCTGTTCGAGCACGCCGACCACGCCCGAGCGCACGAGAGCCCCGGCGGTCGGAGTGATCGCGATCCCTGCCC
The DNA here is from genome assembly GCF_017916275.1 of Rubellimicrobium arenae. Taxonomy (GTDB): domain Bacteria; phylum Pseudomonadota; class Alphaproteobacteria; order Rhodobacterales; family Rhodobacteraceae; genus Rubellimicrobium; species Rubellimicrobium arenae. The sequence continues at coordinate 54,851 of NZ_JAFMST010000013.1, read as the reverse complement.
GGTCACTCGGCCGCGGTGGCATCCCTGTGCTGCAAACCGGCTGACGCCGGCAGCCGGGCCTCGATCCAGCTGACGATGTCGGCAAGGACCTCCTCCTTGCCCAGATCGTTCAGGAGATCGTGGACGTGGCCCTCATAAAGCCTCAGCGTCTTGTCGGCGGAGCCTGCGTGCTCGTGAAAATACTCGCTTCCCCGGCACACGGTCGCCTTGTCCTCGGTTCCATGCAGGATGAGGACCGGAAGGGTGATCTGTCCGAACGAGTCATGGAGCCGTTCATCGGCGCGAACCAGCGCGGCCACGGTGGCGGCCGGTTGCGCCTCGTCGCTGGTCAGGGGATCGGCCGCGAGCGCGGCGAGGGCCACGGGGTCGCGGGTGAAGTCCTTCATCTGCAGCCTGAGCACGCCCAGTCGGGGCGCGATATGGCTGAGCCCCTTGATCGCCGACAGGACGAAGCCGGGGGCCGGCACCTGGAAGGCGAAGCTTTCACAGATCAGGCTATCGATTTCATCCTGATGATCGAGGACATAGGTGCAGGCGACGACCCCACCGGCGCTGTGGCCGAGCAGGTAGACCGGCAGGCCGGGGTGGCGCTCCTTGGCGATGAGGATGAGCCCGCGAAGATCGGCCACGTATTCGGTGATATCTTCGACGTAGAACCGAGGCCCTTCGGACTGGCCGCGGCCCCTCAGGTCCACGGCGAAGACGGCGAAGCCATGCGAGACGAGCTGCTCGGCCGTCCAGGCGTGCTGCCCGCCATGCGAGTTCACGCCGTGGCAGATGACGACGACGGCCCGCGGGCGCGCCTGGGGCAACCAGGATCGCATGTGGATCCGCATGTCGCCCTGGCTGGTGAAGTCTTCCTCCTGCATGGATCTGGCTCCCTTCCGTGGATGTCGCGCAGCGCACCAGTCTGCCGCACAGCGCGACAACCGGGCCGAATGCCGCCGCCGCGGCGGGTTGCCGCCCTGGGGCCGCGGCGAATGATGCAGGTGTCATAGCGGCCGCATCTTTTTCCTGATATGACGGGCAGCGTCAAAGTCATGACCGGAAGTGACAATGATGAGGGTCGGAGGAGCTGCCAGCGAGATCGGGATCCTCGTCTACCCCGGCGCGCAGATGGCGGCGGTGCACGGGCTCACCGACATCCTGCTCATCGCCAGCCGGCTTGCCTCAGAAGGTCGGCAGGAGGACGAACCACCTCTCCAGGTTACCCATTGGAGCCCTGACCAGCACCGCAACATCCTGTGCGTGTACCGCAGCGAGCCCCAGGCCACCTCCCGGCCCGGGATCCTGATCCTTCCTCCGACCTTGTCGCGCCTGCCCGACCCGGACACCTGCACCCGGATCGCGGATTGGCTGCAACGCCAGCACGCGCAGGGGGTCCGGCTGGTGGCCGTCTGCTCCGGCGTCTTCCTGATCGCCGGGACGGGTCTTCTGGACGGGCGGATCGTTTCGACGCATCGGCGTTGCGCACGGGCGCTGGTCGAGACCTATCCGAAGGTCACGGTCGACACCGAAGCACGGATGATCGAGCATGGTGACCTGCTGACGGCCGGCGGCTTCATGGCCTGGGTGGATGTCGGGCTGATCCTGATCGAGAGACTTCTGGGGGGTGCGGTTCGGACGGAGACGGCACGGTTCATCCGGTTCGACCCGTTCGCCAGCGAAGAGCCGCACTTTGCCGGATTCACGCCCCGGACTACCCATGGCGACCTCGCGGTCATCAAGGCACAGGAATTCATCCACATCAGGGATGGGCAAGGCATCGATCTGGCCTTGGTCGCCGCAGCCGCCGGGCTGGAGCGGCGCACGCTTCTGCGTCGCTTCGCGGCCGCAACGGGGATGACCCCGGTGGAGTACTGCCGCGCCGTGCGGCTGGCACGTGCCCGCGAGCTTCTGGAGGCGGGAACCATGCCCCTGCAGCAGATCGCGGCCAGCCTTGGCTATGCGGACGTGAGCGCGTTCTCTCGGGCCTTCCGGCGTAGCTCGGGCGTGGCGCCAGGCACGTATCGGCAAAAGTCTGTCGGAGGCATCGCGGGGTGAAGGAGGCGGCACCCCCTCGTGCCACTCAGCCTATGCGACCCGGAACAATCGCTCTAGCAGCGTCGGAGCGCCTCCCGGAAACGGCCGCCAGCCATGTGCAGGCTCTGTCCCGACGACGCGCTGCGGCCGTCAGACAGGCTGGCCAGGTCGTCCCAATCAGGCGTGGATGTCGCGTCTAGGGGTCCTTTCAGGAGCACGGCTGCCAGGCCCTCCGATCCTGAAACGTTCCTGACGATCAACGGGCGGCAGGGTCACCCGCGCCGCGCCGCCGCGATCGCCGCCACGTCGATCTTGCGCATCTCCATCATGGCCTCGAAGGCGCGCCGCGCCTCGTCGCCGCCAGCCGCCAGGGCTTCGGTCAGCACGCGCGGCGTGATCTGCCAGTTCAGGCCCCAGCGGTCCTTGCACCAACCGCACGCGCTTTCCTGGCCACCGTTGCCGACGATGGCATCCCAGTAACGGTCGGTCTCCTCCTGATCGTCCGTTGCGACCTGGAACGAGAAGGCTTCGGTGTGGTGGAACGCCGGCCCGCCATTGAGCCCCAGGCAGGGGATGCCCAGCACCGTGAACTCGACCGTGAGCACGTCGCCGGCCTTGCCACCGGGAAAGTCGCTGGGCGCGCGATGGACGGCGCCGACCGCGCTGTCGGGAAAGGTCCGGGCGTAGAAGGTGGCTGCCGCCTCGGCGTCCTTGTCATACCAAAGGCAGATCGTGTTCTTGGCGGCCGTCATGGCTTGTGCTCCCCTGTGTCGACCTCAGCGCCCCGCTGCTCCGTCCGTTGCCGCAGGACGGCACCGGCCCCGATCCGCGGCACGGCGCACGCCGTCGCGGCACATCCCTCGCGGCCGGCGATGCCCTGCCTTCGGGTTCGACAGGCTCGGACCCGGAGCGCTTTGCGTGAACAGAGCCTATCACGTCCGACCGCCATGCAGCCAGCAGGAGAAGCTCTCGGCGCGATCCTTCGTGGCAGGCCCCATGCCGATCCGCGGCGGCGCATGAGGATCGAGCCCTCGCGCAGAGTCCGACGGGCCGCCTGCGCGGCAACCTGCTGGCCTGGCGGGAACACCGGCCCAAGCCCTCCCGGCCACGAGCGGACGGGACGCCAGGCCTCGTCACTGGCGCCATCGCGACTTCAACCTACGTGGCTCGTATTCGTTGCCGCATGGCGCGAAGCTGCGACGGCGACCTTGGAGGAGGCGCCTCGTGCACCAACAAAACAGGGAGGGGATCTGGAATGCATCTCATTCAGCGCACCGCGGGCCTTACGGCCGTCGCAGTCCTGTGGGCCACCTCGGCGTTGGCCCAGGGCTACCCGGAGCGCCAGATCACCATGGTCGTGCCGTTCGCTGCGGGGGGACCAACCGACACCGTGGGGCGCCTCATCGCCGAAAGGATGTCCGAGGACCTGGGCCAGCAGATCCTTGTGGAGAACGTGGGGGGCGCGGGCGGAACTCTGGGCGCGCAGCAGGTCGCCGATGCCGAGGCCGACGGCTATACGATCCTGCTCCATCATATCGGCATGGCCACGGCGCCGACGCTCTACCGCAACCTCGCCTTCGATCCGGTCGCCGACTTCGCGCCCGTGGGCCTCGTGACCGAGGTGCCGATGACGATCGTGGCGCGGGCGGACTTCGAGCCCGCGGACGCGGCTTCGTTCATCCAGTACGTCAAGGACAACGCCGACACGGTCACCATGGCGAACGCCGGGATCGGGGCGGCCTCGCATCTCTGCGGGATGCTCTTCATGCAGGCCGTGGATGCGCCGATCGTGACCGTTCCCTACAGGGGCACCGGCCCCGCCATGACCGAGCTCGTGGGCGGGCAGATCGACATCATGTGCGACCAGACCACCAACACGACCGAGCAGATCAAGGGCGGCACCATCAAGGCCTATGCCGTGACCACGCCCGAGCGGCTCGACATCCTCCCGGACCTTCCCACCGTGGCCGAGGCGGGCCTGCCCGGCATGGAGGTCTCGGTCTGGCACGGCATCTACGCACCCGCAGGCACCCCGCAGGAGGCCATCGACCGGTTGTCCACGGCACTGCAGACGGCGCTGGCCGATCCTGACGTGGCCTCGCAACTCGGGGAACTCGGCACCGCGCCCTCGCCCGCCGAGGATGCCACCCCGACCGCACTCCAGGCGAAGCTGTCCGGGGAGATCGAGCGCTGGCGTCCGGTGATCGAGGAGGCCGGCGTCTACGCCGACTAAGCGTTGCGGGCTTCGGAGCGATCCGGAGCCCGTCCCTTTTCCAGCCGGCGGAAACCACGTCATGCGCAAGAGCTTCGACCCGACAGACGCCCTCGCGGGCATTGTGTTCATCGCATTCGGCCTGTTCTTCGGCCTGTCCTCGCTGCTTCGCCTCGACATCGGCACCGCCTTCCGCATGGGGCCGGGCTACGCGCCGCTGGTGCTGGCGTCCGTGCTCCTGCTCCTTGGCGTGCTGATCCTCCTCTCGGCGCTGCGCACGGCGCCCGAGCCGGTGACGGCGCTGGCGTGGCGGGGAATGCTGTTCCTGCTGCCCGCTCCGATCCTCTTCGGGCTGACCGTGCGCGGGCTGGGCTTCGTTCCTGCGATCTTCCTGGCCACGCTGCTGGCCGCGTTCGCATCGCCAAGGATGCGGCCCTGGCAGGCAGTGGTGCTGGCCCTTGCCGTCACGGTGTTCTCCACCCTCGTGTTCTCCTACGCCCTGGGCCTGCCGTTCCGGCGATTTGGCCCCTGGCTCCCCGTCTGAGGCGCGCATCGTGGACCTCCTGTCGAACCTTGGCCTCGGCTTCGCCACCGCGGCCTCGCCCGAGAACCTCCTGTTCTGCCTGATCGGGGTGATCCTGGGGACGCTGATCGGCGTCCTTCCTGGGATCGGGGCCACCGCGACCATCGCCATGCTCCTGCCCATCACCTTCGAGCTGGAGCCCGTCTCCTCGCTCATCATGCTGGCGGGGATCTACTACGGCGCACAGTACGGCGGCTCGACCACCGCAATCCTCATCAACATGCCGGGCGAGTCCTCCTCGGCCGTCACGGCCATCGACGGCTACCAGATGGCGCGGCGGGGCAAGGCGGGCACGGCGCTCGCAGTCGCGGCGCTCGGGTCGTTCTTCGCGGGGACGGTCGCGACGGTGCTCGTGGCCCTGTTCGCCCCGCCGCTGACCGCCATCGCGCTCGAGTTCGGGGCGGCGGAGTACTTTTCGCTCATGGTGCTCGGGCTGGTGAGCGCCGTGGCCCTGGCGCATGGGAGCTTCCTCAAGGCGCTGGCCATGGTGGTACTCGGGCTGCTTCTCGGGCTCGTGGGCACCGACATCTACACGGGCGATCCACGGTTCACCTTGGGCCGGCCCGAACTGGCGGACGGGCTCAGCTTCGTGGGCCTCGCCGTGGGCGTCTTCGGCATCGCCGAGATCCTGCGGAACCTCGAAGGCGGAGAGGCGGACCGCACCGTCCTCGGGCAGTCGCTGGGCGGACTCTGGCCGTCGCGCGAGGACCTCAAACGTATGGTCGCGCCGATGCTGCGCGGGACCATCCTGGGCTCGGCGCTGGGGATCCTGCCAGGGGGCGGAGCGGTGCTGGCCTCCTTCGGCTCCTACACGATCGAGAAGCGCCTTTCCAAGACGCCCGAGGAGTTCGGGCGCGGCGCCGTCGCCGGCGTGGCAGGACCGGAGTCGGCCAACAACGCGGGCGCCCAGACCTCGTTCATCCCGCTCCTGACGCTGGGCATCCCGGCGAACCCGGTCATGGCGCTGATGGTCGGTGCCATGATCATCCAGGGCATCGTGCCGGGCCCCAACGTGGCGACCGAGCAGCCCGATCTGTTCTGGGGCATCATCACCTCCATGTGGATCGGCAACCTCATGCTGATCGTGCTGAACCTCCCGCTGATCGGGATCTGGGTGAAGCTGCTCAAGGTGCCGTATCATCTGCTCTTTCCGATCATCATCGCCTTCAGCTCGATCGGGGTCTATTCGGTCAAGGGAAACGTCTTCGACCTTTTCACAGTCGCCTTCTTCGGGCTGCTGGGCTACGCCTTTCTCAAACTTCGCTGCGAACCCGCGCCGCTCCTGCTGGGGTTCGTCCTCGGCCCGCTGCTGGAGGAGAACCTGCGCCGTGCCATGATCCTGGGGCGTGGCGATCCGTCCGTCTTCCTCACACGGCCCATCAGCGCCAGCCTTCTCGTCCTGACAGTCATGGTCATTGCGGTCATGCTCCTCCCCCGTGTCCGACGAAAGCGCGAGGAGGTCTTCGTCGAGGGGGACTGAGATGCGGGAGCTGGAGCCCACGGACGATCTCTTTCCCGGCTTCCGGCTCGCGGACGTGCCGACGACCTCGGGATCGATCCGCGCCCGTGTCGGAGGCGAGGGTCCGCCCCTCCTCCTCCTGCACGGCTATCCGCAGACACATCACCTCTGGCACAAGGTGGCAAACCGCCTGGTCGAGAGGTTCACGCTGGTCTGCGCCGACCTGCCCGGCTACGGCGCGAGCTATCGGCCGCCGGTGACGCCGGACCACGAAGGGCACTCGAAGCGTGCGATGGCCACTGCACTGGTGGAGGCGATGCGCCGCTTGGGCTACGAACGATGGATGGTGGGCGCCCACGATCGCGGCGCCCGGGTGGCGCATCGTATGGCGCTCGACCACGGGGACCGGGTGATCCGGTTCGCCCTGCTCGACATCGCCCCCACGCGCGAGATGTACCGGCACACCACCGAAGCCTTCGCCCGCGCCTACTGGCACTGGTTCTTCCTGATCCAGCCCGCCCCCCTGCCCGAAACGATGATCGCCGCGGACCCGGATGGGTTCTGGCGCACGAAGTGCGGGGAGCGTGGCCTCGACATCTTCGACTCGCGGGCTCTTGATGCCTATCTCGAAGCGTTCCGGGACCCAGCCGTCATTGCGGCGTCCTGCGAGGACTATCGCGCGGCGGCCACCATCGACCTGCGGCATGACGACGAGGATGGCGGGCGAAAGGTCACTCAGCCGCTTTTGGCTCTCTGGGGCGAGTTCGGCGTGGTCGAGCGTTGTTTCGACGTGCTGGCGCTCTGGCGTGAACGGGCCGAGGACGTCCGCGGCCGCCCGGTGCCCGCGGGTCACTACCTGGCCGAGGAGTGCCCCGACGACGTGGCAGCCGCATTTGCCGACTTCTTCGCCTCGTCAGACCAGGCCTAGTCGTCCAGCAGCCTCATGGTCAGGAGCGGCGGATCGGCAACGAAGACGCGGCACCGACACCATGGCGGCCCGATCCACGCTGTAACCCCCGCCGCCCGGCGGCGGGCTGATGCTGAAGGCGCTGGCCGAAAGTGGAGCGGCGCCCGGGCGGTCGAGCGCGAGACGACAGCTTGGCCTTGACCCCCGCCCTATTTCGTATCATCAACAGTTACATGAACCGAGATAGCCGCCTCTCCTCCGTCCTCCACGTGCTCCTCCACATGGCCGAGCACGATGGCCCCATGACGTCCGATGCCCTCGCGAAGTGCCTTGGCACCAATCCCGTCGTCGTCCGGCGCACGATGGGCCTCTTGCGGAATGCGGGTCTTGTGGCGGCGGATCGCGGCCATGGCGGCGGTTGGCGCCTCGCGACGGACCTGTCCACCGTCACCTTGCGCCAGTTGCACGAGGTTCTGGGCGAACCTGCGATCTTTGCTCTGGGGCACCGCAACGAGATGCCAACCTGCCTGGTCGAGCAGACGGTGAACGCGGCCCTCGACAGCTCATTCGCAGAGGCTGAAGCCCTCCTGCTTGGGCGTTTCGGGGCCATCACCCTCGCCGATCTGGCAGTCGACTTTGCACGCCGGCATGCGGACCGGCGAGCCACGAGGACCGGCCATGCCGTTTGACGTGATCGCGATCGGGGGCAGCTATGCCGGGATGGCGGCTTCGCTCCAGCTCCTCCGGGCCCGCCGGTCCGTGCTGGTGATCGACGCAGGCCAGCAGCGCAATCGTTTTGCCCGGCACTCGCACGGCTTCCTGGGGCAGGATGGGGCAGATCCGGCCGGGATTGCACGGACCGCGCGCCGGCAGCTCGAGGCCTACCAGACCCTGACCTGGGTCGAGGGACGGGCCGTGGCAGCCTCGGGACGGCGCGACGAGTTCACCGTCAGCACGGACGACGGACAGGTGCACGAGGGCCGTCGCATCCTTCTGGCGACGGGGGTGTCGGATCAGTTGCCCGAGATCCCGGGCCTCGCAGAACGATGGGGCCGGACAGTGTTCCACTGTCCTTACTGCCATGGCTATGAGCTGAACGGGGGCCGCATCGGCGTGATCGCGACAGGACCGATGTCCGTGCATCAGGCCGAGTTGCTGACCGAATGGGGCGACGTCACCTTCCTGACCAATAGCGTTCTGGATCTGGATCCGGCGGGGCGCCAGGCGTTGCAGGACAAGGGCGTCGAGATCGATGAGAGCGCCATCGACCGGATCGACGGCGAAGCGGTTGTTCTTCTCTCCGGTGGGCTGCGCCGGTCCTTCGCCGGCCTGTTCACCGCCCCCCGGTGCGCCCCCTCCAGTCCCTTGCCCGCCGAGATGGGATGCCGTCTGGACGAGACGCCCATGGGTCTCCAGATTCGGACCAGCGCGGCCCAGGAAACCTCGGTGCCCGGCGTTTTCGCCTGCGGAGACGTCGCGTCGGTCCCGCACTCGGTGTCGCTTGCCGTGGGTCACGGCGCCCTGGCTGGCATCCAGATTCACCGCTCGCTTGTCTGGCCAGGGTCATGACGGCCGGGCCGGCTTCATTGCCCTTCGCGGACCCGCACGCCGTGCGATCCTATGCAGAGACGTCGGCACGCCTGGTGCCCGGCCTGGCGCACATGCACCGGATGGCCGGACTGCTCTTGGCGGAACGGGTTCCGGCCGATGGGCATGTCCTTGTCCTCGGTGCGGGAGGGGGACTCGAACTGAAGGCCATGGCCGAGATGCAGCCCCGCTGGCGCTTTGACGGCGTCGACCCTTCGCCCGAGATGCTGGCCCGGGCGCGAACTGCGCTGGGCCCCCTGGGTGCCCGCGTGAACCTGCATCAGGGCTACATTCAGGACGCCCCCATCGGGCCGTTCGATGGGGCGACTTGCCTTCTCACCCTGCACTTCCTGCCTGCGCCCGAAAGGCTCCGAACCCTTATGGAAATCCACCGGCGGCTTGCGCCCGGGGCTCCCCTGGTGGTCGCGCATCACAGCTTTCCCCATGCAGGTGCGGACATGGACCGGTGGCTTGCGCGCTTTGCCGCGTTCGCCGATGCGTCGGGCGGGCCTGCGACGAACACGGCCGCCATGAAGGAACGCCTGCCCGTCCTGTCGCCCGATGAAGACGTGGCCCTTCTGCGGGGCGCAGGCTTTTCGGATATCGAGCTGTTCTACGCGGCCTTCACGTTCAAGGGATGGGTCTGCACCAGATCCTGACCGCCCACGAAGCACATGGCGGACCGCAGGGGTTCTGGGACCGCGGTAGCGGCCCAAGGTCGACGGCCTGAGGGCCGCCGATCACGCAGGAGCGTCCATCAGTCCGCCCGATGCTGGCCGCTATCGCCGAAGAAGAATGTCCGGCTGCCGACCCGTGCCACTGCAATCCAGTTCCGCGCCGCACTCAGGACGCGGAATCCAGCCCGGGGCGAACCCACCTGCTGGGAGGGGACCTGACCCGGGCCGTGGAAACGGGTCAGCTGATCGAAGGCCCATCCTGAGCCGGCCCTCCACGGCCAAGCCGCCTAGCGATCGGCCGACACGCCGTTGCATTCCATCATCGGCCCGCGTCGATCTGGTCAGAGCGGCCTTCGCGGACGGACGTGACCCGGCTTTCGCCGAGTTCACCCGTCTTCCAGAGGATCGGGTTGGCAGCGGAGGCGATGTGCGCATTCACCCGCTTGAGGTCACGGAGGATATCAAGGTGAAGCGAGCTCGAGACCAAGATTCCGGGCTGCCCGGCTTGCAACCGCTCGAGGTGCGGCCGCTGCGACCGCTCCTCGATGCGGCGCACCTCGATCTTGACCTCGGCAAGCCGACGCGCCAATCCGACATCACGGCTCAGGAACACGGACTGCGCCAGCTCCAGGTTGGCGATGGTCTTGCGGTAGAATTCGACGATCTCGCCTTCGCCGGCCTCGGAGAAGCGGATCTGGCGAACCGTCTTCTTCTCAGCCATGCCGGCCAGGTCGCGAACGAGGATGTCCCCCACATGCTCGAGGTTGATGGAGTAGGACATGATCTCGTCGCTGCGCCGACGCTCGACCTCGCTCAACGGTCCGGCATTGAGGCGGGCGAGGTAGAGCTTCACCCCTCCGAGCATCGCGTCCGCCTGATCATCGAGCGCCAAGATCGCTCGCCGCGCTTCGGGGCTGTCGGCCTGGAGCGCGGCGAGATGGCTTTCCAGCATCGCCGCAACCGTGTCGCCGATCCGGAGCGCATTGCGCGCGGGCCCGGCCTGCGGAAGGGCGGGCGTAGCGAGCGTGGCCTCGTCCAGAGGGAGGCAGCGGAGCCGCCCGGTCGCGGATTTGGCATGAACCGTTCGGCAGTGCAGTCGACGGCGCCTCCTCGTCGGGTTCTTTGCCGAGCTGCATCATGGCCGAGATGCCCGCCCGGGAGGCATACGGCATCTGATCGGCGATCAAGGCGAGGATCAGGATGGCGACCGTCCCATACAGCGCCGGGAGCGGCCCGTGCGGGACGGTGAAGAGCGCGAAGTCGGCCGCGGCAAAGGCGATGCCGGGTACCAGGCAAGGGAAGAACGTCACCTGCCGGAGGAAGATTGACAGGGGCCGGAGCGGCGTCCGCACGACCACATCGCCCACGAGGCGCCCCAGGAGCCCAGAGGTCAGAGACGCCGAGGCCCACGATGCGGAGCGTGTTCCAGGCCGCCTCCCAGAGGTCGGGCGTGAGCAGGATCCCGCGCCGCAGCGCGAGTGTCTCGAGGTCCGTGCCGACCCAGTAGTCGAGCGTGAAGTTGCTCCAGGCGAAACGTCCGGGCACCCGCATGACCGTGGACAGGGCCAGCGTCAGCACCGGCAGGCCGACGCTGACGAGGAACACCAGGCCGCAGAACCCGGTCGCCACCGGCCGCATCCGCCCGAGCCGGCTCAACCTGTTCATGGAGCCCTTGGAGCCCACGGTGACGAAGCGCCTGGCCTCGCGGACGAGGAGGGCGTCCACCAGCAAGGACAGGATGCCAATGGCCATGATGACCGCCGCCAGGACCCCGGCCACGCCGGTCTGCCGCGACGCGATGCTCTGGTAGAGCGATGTCGACAGCAGGTCGAAGTTGACCGGCAGGCCGAGGACATACGGCACGCCGAACTCGCCCAGGCACTTGGCAAAGATCAGGATGGTGCTCGAAAGGAGCGCGGGGCGCATGAGCGGCAGGATGATGGCCCAGGCGATGCGTCCGCTCCCGGCCCCGAGGATGCGGGCGGAGTCCTCGAGCTGGCTGTCGAAGCGGCGGAGCGCGCTCCCGAACAGGAGGACGACGAAGGGCGTGTAGTGCAGCGCCAGGATGATGACGATCGGCACACGGCCATAGGCAAGCCAGTCCGGCGGCGAGACGCCCAGCGCCTCGAGCCACCCCTGCCCGCCGCCCACGGTGCGGTTCTTGAAGATCGTCGTCCAGGCCAGCGCGAAGGTCCAGGCGGGCAGCATGTAGGGAACGATCAGGGCGGTGGCGAACCAGCGCCGGCCCCACATGTCGGTTCGGGTGACCAGCCAGGCGAGGCTCGTGCCCAGGACGACGGCCACCGCGATGGCGCCCAGAGCGACCGTGATCGTGTTGAGGAGCGGCTCCCAGAACAGATCCCGCGCCACGGGCGCGGCAAAGGTCCGGTGCAGGTAGTAGCCGGTCCAGCCGCCCACGTCCGTGGCCGTGCGTCTCTCGTCTCCGAACTGCGTCTGGACGGCGTCGAGCAGGATCGAAACGATGGGAACCACGATGAGGACGGCAAAGAGCGCGGCCAGCAGAAGCCCGATGAGGGTCGTGGGCTCGCGGCTTGCGACGCGCATCCGGTAGCGCAGGCGCATGTGCCAAGGGATGCGGTCCACCCCGCCCGGCGTCAGACGTAGATCGCTCGCTGCTTCCATGTTGCGGCCTCCTCTCCGCTCGATGGGATGCCGTCCGGCCCTGAATGGGTGGCCGGGCGGCGCCTCCGCCTCAGCTCCGGGGGTCCCAGCCTTCCGGCGTGACCTTCAAGGGCGGGTCGAAGCTTTGCGCGATGGCGGACCAGTCCACGTACTTGAAGCCCGTCGAGGCGGTCTCACCACTGAGGTCGTCGAGGTCGCCCGCATAGCCGTCCTGGGTGATGAAGACCCCACTCGGGAACCCGGGCAGCGCCACGGAGATCACGTCGGCGCCATCGCTCTCCTGCACGGCGTCCATGTCGCCCGAGGTCTCGACACGGAAGGCGCCCTTGAGGTCCAGGCCGCCCCCGCCGACCTCGAAGACGACAAAGCTGTCGCCGTAGGGCGGAGTCTGGAAGGCGGGCACCTCGCCATGGGCGCTGCCCTGGCTGGAGGCGAGAAGATAGCGCGTCCCGTCCGCGGCGTAGTAGATGGTCAGCCCCTCGACATCGCGCGTGATGACGCTCTCGGGGTTCCAGACATAGCTCATGCGCGAGCCGCGTGTCTCGTAGGCGAGTTGGAGATCGCCGCCGGCGACGGGGCCGGACCAGATCCCCACATCCTCCTGCCCGGCATATACGGTGCCTGTGGCGCGGTCGATCACGATGCCCTCGAACTGTGGGCTCCAGTCGGCTTCGACGATGTCGTCGTCCTCCTGACGCAAGTTCTGGCCCTTGTGCTCCACGGGAGCCTGGAACGCATGGTCGAGAACGGCCGTGACGCCGTCAGGTCCAGCGACCAGCTTGAAGAACCGCAGTCGGGATTCGTGGCGCTGACTGCCGACGATCCAGACGGCATCCGTAGCCCGGTCATGCCAAGCTGCAAGCCCGTAGACCGTGGACTGGTCCTCGACGGGGTTGTCCAGGTCTGCCCCGCCGTCATCGCCCTGCCGCCTCGGAAACCTCCGGGGTCGCAGCCAGATCCGTGATCTCGGTCAGGGGCTCGGTGACCGCGGGGTCGATCCGGTAGAAGCGGATGATGTCGAGCCCGCGGTCGGCTCCAATCACCAGGTCGGCCACGGAGCCGTCCGTCATCGGCACGTCATAGACAAGATCCACGTTGTTGATACGGGAATCCTCGACCGGCAAGAGCGTCTGCCTGAGAGTTCCGTCGAGCCCGAAGACACGGACTCCGCCGTTCTTCACGCCGGCGACGAAAAGCTACGGGCCGGATCGTCGGCGTCCGCGTCGGCATCTTCTTCGGTCAGGACGGGCGTCTGGACGCTCCCCAGGACGCCCTTGACGGTCCAATCCTGCGCCATCCCCGCCATCGGCGCCAGCCCCAGAAAGGCCGCGTCAAGCGCGAGTGCCGCGCCCTTACCGGGCAAGGCCCGCTACCACACCTGCATCCATCCTCCCTTGACCGCGGATACGGCTCTTTCCTTCTGCAGATATGTGCAGCGACCGACTGCACTCAGCCGGGTTATCCGGGAAGCAAAACTCTGAGTTAATGGCAGGACTGCTCCCCGATGGGTCTCTGCTCCTGCAATGATGCGCCAAGAGTACCTGTCTTACGGTCCCTGTGCAGAGCAGACGACGCCGGCCCGTGAGAGGGTTCCTCCATTCATTGCACGCGTGGCGACGCTGCGGCCCGGCCCGATCCATGAAGACGGCTGCCGAGAGGAGGAGCCCCGTCACGCGGGAAGGCCGCCGGGTTGGCCCAGCATATCAGGGTGCAGGGGCCCGAAGTGCCAAGGGAACTCGGCGACACTCGCAATGGGCATCGATATCCTTCGCGTCAGCGGGACGGCCCCCAAAGCTTCTCCCCACAGGGGATTCAGGCTATCCGGAAAAGGCAGGCCTTCCCGACATCGGCCATCCCGGAGCCATGACAGTTCATCTGCACAGCATCTTGACCGGGTAACGGACCAACCGAGGCGGGCCGAGGGTGGCGCGCATTCGCGAGTACGGGACGGAACGGGGGGCCGGTCCATCCAGCTTCTGGCCCGGCAAACGTATGGCGGTCACCCTGGCCCGTCGTCATCGACAGGGGCATCCCGACGTATCTTCCGCTCCAACCCAGCGGAGCGCCACTCACGGACCTGACCCGGATCGTTCCGGCTCCTGCCTCAGTCAGCCCGCAGGCCGGAAGAGCAGAAGGTCGGCCTTGGCCCAGAGAAGGTTGCAAAGAAGCAGAACCCCCGGACCAAGGAGCGCCGACATCATCGCTCCGGATGCCGAGCCCGATAGACCAGTGGCCAAAGCCAAGGCTGCCACGAGCGTGGCCGGCCCTCGACTCAAGAGAACCAGACTGCGGAATGGATCGGGCCAGCGACTGGGCCAGCCGAAGGCCGAAGTTCCAGGACCGTGCAGTGCGCTGCCGAGCTTGCCCAACGCATGAAGAAGGCCCGCCGTGACGGCCAGAAGCGGCAAGCCCAGGAGCGCGAGCGAGATGCCCAAGGCCACGGCGCCGACAGCGGACAGGAGGTCGCCCTGCCGATTCAGGTCCGCATCCGGCCGAGATGGATCGGCCCACGCACGGTGGTAGACCTCGCCGCTCCAGAAGAAGACGAGCGTGGCCCCCGTGAGCGCCAGGGCGCTGCCGCTTCCCGCGACGTAGCCCGCCGCCGCCGTGGCCGCGCCGGTGACCCCGGTGGCGTTCCAGGTCGCGAGCGCGAGCCCACCCGCGAGTCCGACAGCATTGCCGAGGTTGTAGTAGCCCCCGGGCCCCGACATGCGGGCCGCGACGGCCCGTAGAAAGCGGGACTGGAACGGGACAACGACCACGGGCCCGACAGGCAGCCGACCCGTGGTCAAACTCAGGCCGGGAAAGCCCCCGGCTCCGGCTCCTTGGTCATCAGTCGACACGCTAACGATCCTCCCTCGGAACACGGAGGAGCCCCCACCCACCCCCTTGAGAGAAGATGGACATGTATCCTCGGGCAGGCCTGCTCCTCCACAGGCCCGGCAAAGGTTGTTCGCAGTTGGCTATGTTCGTGGGCAGATCGTATCAGAAATCAGCGATCCCAGCATCGGCTTATATGGCACGGCGCTGCATCTGGGCGGTTTCATGCGTCGAGTGCCGATCCTCTTCGGCCTTTGCCTGACCGGGATCGATCTGGAGTTGTCGGCGCGGTCGTTCCCGCATCTGCCCGCAAGCTTTGACCGGCGAGGCCACACCGGTCAAACGCGACCTCGGGGAACGACGTCGCACCAGTCGCCAAGAACTCTCGCAGTTCCGGGCACGCGGTCACGACAGCCTTGCCGCAGTCCGTGAGCCCATGATGAACGGCGCCGCACGGCGGCGGGTGCGGCGCTCGATGGCTGTCGGGGGCGGCAGGACCCGTTTTGACTTCCCAGGCAGGAAGCCCGCCCCATGGGAGCTGAACGTCCCGGTTCCGCCGGCCGGCTTAGGCCCGCCTACGCCCGCGCAGCCCGATCAAGCCGATGAGCCCCAGGCCGAGCAGGCCGCTGCTGGCCGGCAGCGGCACGGGGTCGGGCGCGAAAGCCGAAGGCGTGATGGCATCGAAGTTGATGTTGGCCATGGCGTTGGTGGCCGTCGTTCCAGAGTAGCGGACCACGGAGCCGAACGTGATCGTGAGCGTCTTGGTCTCGTTGGCCGCGAAGGTCAGGTAGTTCATCTCGTCGGTGCTGAGGCCCTTCTGGCGGTCCGTGGACTTGGCCGAGAGTTTGTAGGTATCGAACGCGATGGTCACGCCGTTCTTGAAGTAGGCGCTGAGTTGGCGGACGTTGGCCACGAAGTCCAGCGTTCGCGTCCTTCGGCCCGAGTTGTGGAAGAAGAACGTGTAGGTTGCCCCCGCCTCCTTGGGCGAGAAGTTTGCGTCCCAGTGCCAGGCGCTGTCCTGGCGGAGGTCGACCGACTGGCCGACCACGATCGAGTTGGTATCGCTTAGCGTCACGGCCGAGGCCATGAGCGGCAGAAACGCCAGAGCGGCCGCCAGGCTCACTGCGCAAAGTCCTTTCAGCATCTTGTCCCTTCCTTGATTGTTATTTTCTTTGATCCGCTCGTTTCCGTTGCTGGAACGGTTCAGCGAGGCGGGCCATGAAGGGCGCGGGTGGCGGCTTTGCGGCGCAATCAAGGTAATTCCCGCACATGTATTTATGTGCTCAGGCGTGGAATGGCCGAGCACTCCTTGCAGGATCAGGCCGAGGTGGATCGGATCGGCGCCAAAGGTTAACAAGACAGGCTCGGCAGCGGCATTCGATCTCAGCGCCTGCGCCATATTATCGCCACGTTCCATGGGCGAAGCGCGCCGAGACCGCGCGAGGTTCGGTCGCAAGGGCCGACAGTTAGCCGTAGTCGGCCGATGACACACTCGGCGCCGGCCGATCATCGGCTGGTCCAACATTCTCGTCCTTCGCTCCGGTCCACTTCCACGCCAGGCAGGAATGCCGCACAGAGGCAAACCACGTCAGACGCGGCATGTGCCGCCGGAGCTCCCGCTGCGTTCACATCGCCCTCGTCGATAAGGGGCCCGGACGTCCAACGTCTCCCCGAGGGTTGCAGGCCAAGCACAGACCCGTTCCCTCCCCTTTCGCTGCTCCTGCGGGTGGCCCCGCTGCAAATGCGAAAGCGGCACTGCTTGAGGGAATGCTCGGGGCCTTTGATCGAGTCCTGCTCGCCGAGAACAGCGAGCGCGCCGATTGCCAGCTCCCAAGAGCGTTCCGACTGCCGCAAGGCGATCGCCCCATCCCGAGTCAGGCTTTCAGGGCGGCGAAACTCGTTGGTGGGAGAGTCGAGCCGCAGGCTCGGGTTGATCATGGGCCGGACCTTGGAACCTCCTCCCGCCGAATCACGGAACCTGCCCGGTCCAGGCTTGTCATGGCACTGCCGCCGGTCATCAGCCTTGGCCGATCGCGATGAGCGGACAACTGCTCGCTTCGTCGTCAAGCGGACCCGACTACGCCCTCTGATCAGTTCCCCATGCCACAGGCCTGTGCCACGGTCGCATCGGACCCCTGCTGCACACACAGGATCCCTGAAGGCTGCCAGGGGCCAACGCCCCCGGCAGCCTTCGTCACCAGATCGGCGGACCAATGGGATGTGACGATCGGATCCGGGACAGGCCGGAGCCCCCGAAGGGGCTCGTGGTAACAGGATCCAGCTTGGGCTAAACGGCCTTCATGTCCCGAACCTCCGATCTGAGCGGCGTGGCCGCCATGCTTGCTGCGACCGCCTTCTTTGTGGTGGGTGACAGCTTCATGAAACTCGTCACCGAGGACCTGCCTCCCCTCGAGGTGCTCTTTCTGCGCGGCATTGTCGCCAGCCTCGTCTGTGCTGCCCTCGTCACGCTGCGGGGCGAGTGGCCTACCCTTCCCGGTGTTCTCGATCCCCGCGCCGTGTTGAGGGCTGTCGGAGAGACGCTCTGTACGCTCTGCTACGTCGTGGCCCTGGCTCACATGCCGATCGCCGACGTGATCGCCATCCTTCAGACGACACCTCTTCTGGTCGTTGTCGGAGCGGCGCTTCTGGGCGAACGGACGGGCGCGGCGCGCCTCGGCCTCGCGCTGGTGGGGTTCGTCGGCGCCCTCATGGTGGCGCAGCCCAGCGCCGCCGGGGTTTCTCCCGTCGTTCTGCTGGCCTTTGGCGCGGCGCTGCTCGGGGCCGGGCGCGATCTCGCCGGACGCAGCGTGCCGACCCGAATCCCGGTCACGGTGGTGAACCTTGCGACGATGCTCCTGATGACCGTTGCGGCGGGGATCATGTCGCTTGCGGTCGAGGTCTGGACGCCGCCGAGCGGCGGCCACATGACTTACCTGGGCGTCGCCGCCCTGCTTGTCACCTTCGGGCACACCGGGCTTCTCCTGGCATATCGGCTCGGCCGGACGGCTTCGGTGGCTCCGTTCTATTACAGCTTTGCACTATGGGGCGTCGTGGCCGGCCTAGTGGTCTGGGGCACGCTGCCCAATGCCTTAGCCCTGACGGGGATCGCCCTCATTGCAGGAAGCGGCGCCGCCACCGTTCTGCTCGACCAGAAGCGCCGGCGCCAGGATGCCACGGCGGACCCCGGTCCCGTTCACCCCTCCTTCGAAGAGGGTTAGGGGCTCTGCGGTGCGGCAAGGGACGCCCTGTTATGGCCCCCCATCATGGGACGTCCAGATCATGCTCCCGAGTCCGCTCCAAGGGCTTGCTGAGGCTCGGTCGGCGTCGCTGGTCCAACGCTGACGATGGCGACGAGCAGGCGCCGGGCCGGCACTACCACGACAAGGATCAAGAGATGCACCCGACCTGCGGGTCAGGCATGACCGGCTGCGATCATCCCAGGTCCATGTTGCCGACCTGACGGTGGCACAGGGCTTCGCCGTCGAGGCGCAGAGGACCCACCGCTCGGCGGGAGCGGTGGGTCGAGATGTTTTCGGCTCAATCGCCTGATCCGGGCCTCAGGCGACCTGGGGCCGGGCTGCGGAGCCGGCGCGCAGCACGTAATAGACGGCCCCCCCGATCGCTACGCCAAAGAACCAGCCGTAAATGCCCCACCACGAGGGCAGGATCGAGGTGAAGGTCGGCAGGATCGAGGAGAAGACCATCCCCACGCCGAACGCGATCAGGGCGGTCCTGTGCCAGCCGCCATCGAAGCGGAACTCGCCGTTCTCCTGATAGAGCGCGTTCACGTCGAGTTTGCCACGGCGGATGAGGTAATAGTCCACCATCATGATCCCGAAGATCGGTCCCATGGTGGAGCCGATGAAGTTGACGAAGCTGGCCGCCCCCGTCTCCCACGGCGCCCAGGGATAGAGCACCAGCGCGATCAGAGCCGCGATGTAGCCGCCGCGCTTGAAGTCGATCTGGCGCGGAAAGACGTTCGCGAAGTCGAAGGCGGGCGAGACGAAGTTCGCCACGACGTTGATGCCGAGCGTGGCGACCGCGAAGGTCAGCGCGGCCAGCAGCGCCAGGAACCACGAGTCGAACTTGGCTGAGATCTGTTCGGGGTGCAGAAGCACCTCGCCATAGACCTCGTAGGCGGCGACCGTCGTCACCCCTGCCACGAGGCAGAAGGCCAGCAGATTGATGGGCAGCCCCCAAAGGTTGCCAGTCCGGAGCGCCTTTTCGGAGGTGGCGTAGCGCGAGAAGTCGCAGAAGTTGAGGTAGAGCGCCGCAAAATAGGTGATCCAGGTCGCCGCGACGGCGGCCAGGGCGGCGAATGAACCCGGCGTGCCGGGAACGCCCGCGGCAGAGGTGGCCTGGAGCAGCACATCCTGTGGGATCTGTGCGCCGAACGAGAACGTGCCGGACTTTGCGACCAGATAGACGGCCAAGATCAGCATCATGATCCAGACAGCGGGGCCCGCCCAGTCCTGGAACTTGCGGACGGTCTCCATTCCACGTTGGATGATGAGAAGCTGCGCCGCCCAGACCACGACATAGCAGATCACCTCGAGCGTGGAGTGGCCCAGCAGATGGCTCGACTGGTGGAACTCGAGCATGCCCGGACTGCGTATCAGAAGGGCAACGATCGCACCCGAAGCGGCGGCCGTCTGAGCTCCATACCAGAAGCAGGCCACCACAGCGCGCACCAGCGCCGGCATGTTCGCCCCGAAGGTGCCGAACGAGGCACGCGCCAGCACCGGGAACGGCACGCCGGTCCGCACGCCTGCAATGCCGACCATCGACATGAGGATGAAGATCACCAGCGACCCGAACCCGATCGCGATCACGAAGTTCAGGAAGCTGCCGCACAGCAGGAACAGGCTCGCGGCCAGATAATAGCCCCAAAGGCTATGCACGTCCGAGGTCCAAACATTGAAGATCGAGAATGCACCCCACTTGCGCTCCTGGGCGGGGGCAAGATCTTCATTGTGCAACGAGGGCGACGGGTTAACGAGTCTCATCGGCTGAGGGCCCCTCCAGTTTGGGCGTGCAGTGCATGGGAACGAACCCCCTTGCCGGAGCGGGTCCGAGAATCTGCGGATCAGGCATTCCTCCGTCTGGTCAGGCTGGCTCCATGATCCGCATCTCGATCCTGCGCTTAACCAAGGGTCAGATCAACTCTGCATTGTGCCAACTCGCCGAGCGTGATCAATTTGCCTTACGGGTGATCAAAGGCTCCTGAGACCGGGTCCGATGGCGCCCTGATCGAGGGAATCATTCTGGGTGCCTCGAAGCGCGCACAGGATCGCCGATGTCTGCTCAGCCCCCGGCGCAACCGGCGGGGTCCGCGCGAATGGCGGCGCGGCCACGGTTCGTCTTCACCCGACCAAAAGAGTCCTCGGGGCCTGCGACCTGAAATGGGACATATCCGGGCCAGTTCGACCGATGGTGCCGCTCCTGCAACCTTCCAGAGCAACGAGCAGCCGGCGGAGACCTGGACCGCTGCCGCGGGATAGCCATGAGAACAACATCGGTCGGGTGACAGGCCCAGGAGTCACTCGGACGTCGTGCGCAGGCTTGCCAGACGAGGATCTCGGCGCGCCTGGGAACGGCAAGCGCCATGGCGATGCTCGTTCGACCGACAGTCGAGGCTCTCGCGGGGCACTCGCGAGTTAGCCAGTTCCCATGGTCGCGAACAGCAGTTCTTCGCCGCCGGGACCTGAGGTTGCATGACAGGAGATGACATTTCCATGTTATCCTCTTTGGCCGAGGACGCCGCCCCAGAGGTGCTGGAAGAGCGCGAGGTCGAACGATGGCCGGTCTGAGACTTCGGCTTCTGGGCACGTTCGAGGCAAGGCTCGACGATCGCCCGATCACCTTTCCGACCCGGCATTCGGCGTTTCTGCTCGCGTGGCTGGCGCTCTCTCCTGACCGCGCCCATCCACGGGACCGAGTGGCAGGCCTTTTCTGGCCCGACCGAAGCGACGAGCAGGCCCGGACCTCGCTCAGGCAGGCCTTGTACCGTCTGAGGGCCGCATTGGATGGCGCCGATCCGCAGCCCATCCAGGCCGGTTCGCGTACCATCCTGCTGAACAGCGCCGCACTTCAGTCCGATCTCGCCGCGATCGAGGCGGTCAACCCTCGGGACGGTCAGGCCCTGGCCGAAGTGGTTCGGCAGGCCGGTGGCGACCTTCTGGAAGGTTTCGAGGGCACAAGCCCCGAACTCGACACCTGGCTGCTGACCGAGCGTGCCCGAGTCCGGCGCCTCCTGGCGGAGCGGTTCAGCCAGTTGGCTACGCTGCTGACGGAGGCGAGGCGCTTCGACGAAGTCGAGGCCCTTGCGCGGCGACAGCTCGCTCTCGACCCCTTCGACGAAGCCGCCTTGCAGCGCCTAATGTCGGCTGCCGCCCACCAAGGCCGGCGCAATGCTGCCCTGGCTGCCTTTCGGGCCCATGCCGACCGACTGCGCGATGAACTGTCGGCTGCTCCCGAAGAGGCGACGGTGGCCCTGTGGCGGGACATCAAGGCCGGGAGGATGGCTCCCGCAGAACATAGCCCGAGCGAAGCGGTCTCGGGCCAGGCGAAGCCACCCGGGGGAACGACCCCGGCAACGCCCGCCGAGCCACACGCCTCGACATCCCCCGTCGAGCAGCGCCGTCTCGCGGTGCTTCACTTGAGTGCTCCCGGCGTTGGCGCCCACCTCACCGGGCTCGACCCTGAGGAAGCCACGCTGGCCGCCGCGGCTGTCGTGCGGCATCTGGAGAAGATCGTTCGGCGCCACAAGCCATGCAGCCTCAAGACCTCGACGGGTGAACTCACGGCCTGCTTCGCTCTTGAAGAGCGCCCGGCCCTGTCAGCGACGCGCGCGGCCCTTGAGGCCAGCGCAGCGACGGGGGCCTGGGCAGGTGTGCATGCGGGTGCGTCGCTCGCTGGCGGCAGTGACGAGATGAGCCTTCTCGGCCTGATCGCGCGACGGCTGGCCGAGACCGGGTCCGGCGCTGTCCTCCTCTGCGAGAACGCGCGCGCCGAATGCGACGGCTACCTACTCCTGGAGTCGGGCCCATCTCTGATGCTGCCGGGTGCCGCGCGCCCGGTGCCCACATGGCACGCGACCGGGGCCACGGGCGCTCGCAACAGCTGGCAGGCGCGAGCCTGCCGGGGCCTTTCACCGTTCGTCGGGCGTGGGGCCGAACTCGACACCCTTCGACAGGCTCTCGGGCGCAGCGAGGCCGGAGCCACTGCTGTTCTCCTCTCGGGCGAGGCCGGCGTCGGGAAGTCGCGGCTCATCCATGAGTTCCTGTCCGGCCCAGAGGTACTCGGACACCGGGTGCTGGAGACAGGTGCCGCAGCGTTCCAGACCGACGCAGGCCACTCCGCTCTGGGAACGCTCCTGAGGTGCTGGACAGGCCTCGACCCGGCCGCTGCGCCCGATCTGGCCTGGGCCGCGCTTCGGTCCCGGCTGACCGACCTGGGCGCCCCGGCCGCCCTTGATCCGCCTCTGCGCATGCTGCTCGACCTGCCTGTCCGGGATGATGTCTGGTCAAGCCTCGCCGGGGGGCAGAAGCGAAGGCGCGTCGTCCAGGCCCTCGGCACGCTCCTGGAGCTTGAGACGCAGGCCCGGCCCGTCGTCCTCGTCGTTGAGGACGCTCATTGGCTCGATGCTGAATCGGCTCCGGTTCTCGATGACCTGCTCATGGGGTGCAGGGCAGCCGGTGTCCTCATGTTGGTGAGCGCCCGGCCGGATTACCGGCCCAGCTGGTCGCAGCTCAGCTTCGCCCGTGTCCTCCGCCTGGAAGGGCTCGGCCCGGAGGACACGGCGCGCCTTCTCGAAGGCATCTCCCCGGAGAGAAAGCCGACCACGCACTTCGCCGCGCAACTCCATGGCCGCACGGGTGGGGTCCCCCTCTTCGTCGAGGAGGTGATGCACGATCTGCGACGGCCCCCCGAGAGGCTGGCAGGCGACACTCTTGCCGAGGACGCGCAGATCCCGGCTTCCCTCCGGGGCCTTCTCGGGTCCCGCATAGACCGGCTTCCCGCCGGGCAGCGCCATCTCCTTCAGGCCGCCTCGATCATCGGCCCGATCGTCTCCGAAACGCTGCTCCGGGGCCTTGCCGATATCCCGTCCGAGGCGATGGAAGAAGCGTTGGACGGACTCGCCTCGGCCGAACTCCTGTACCGGGTCCGCAGCCATCCCGAGCGCGAGTTCGCCTTCAAGCATGCGCTCACCCAAGAGGCGGCCTACCAGTCCCTGCTTCGCTCTCGCCGCCAGGAGTTGCACCGACGGCTCTTGCGGCTGCTGGAGGACGGCCAGACCGAGGCCCCGGTCGAGGATCTCGCCCGACATGCGCATTTCGGGGCTGTCTGGGACAAGGCGGCGCGGTACGGAACCCGGGCGGGCGAGCGGGCCATGGCACGATCGGCTCATCCGGCCGCGCGCCGGCACTTCGAGCGCTCTCTCGAGGCCATCGGCAGGCTGCCCCAGGACGATGACACACGGCGCATGGCCGTGGACCTTCGCATCCGGCTCAGGCCCGTGCTCATGCTGGTCGGCGATTACGGCCGGGTCCTGGAAACCTTGGACGCCGCCGAGAGGGAGGCGGAGGCCCTGCGGGACCTGCGACGGCTGGTCGAGATCCGGACTCACATCGCCTTCTTCCGCGCAACCGATGGCAGCTTCGACCAAGGGCTCGCGGCGTCCCTCCTGGCGATCGATGGCGCGCGGCGGCTGGGCGAGCCCATCCTTCTGGCCGAGGCAACGCTTGCGCGGGGGGAACTCCTGCGACGCCGTGGGGACTATGCCGGCGCGATCCTCGCGCTGGAGGAGCACCTCGACGTCTGGAGCGGCGCCAACAAACTTCACCGCGGCATCAACATCGGGACGCGGTCGGTGTTTGCCCGTGGTCATCTCGCCACCTGCTACGCCTACCTGGGACGCCGCAACGAGGCGCGCGAGGTCATCTCGGCGGCCCGAGCCATCGCTGACGAGACGGGGCGGCCCGTGGATCTTCAGTTCGCATTTCTCCACGATGGCATCGTCACCGAACTGGAAGGACGCGTGGCCGAGAGCATTCCGCTCTTCGAAGCCGCCCTGGATGTGGCGCGCATGACGGAGCTGCCGTTCTTCGAAGACTGGATCCTGGTCGAGCTGGGTGAGGCCCTGCTCGCGCTTGGCGACAACCGGAGGGCCCTGTCGCTTCTGGAGGCCGCGTGCGCGCGACCAGCCCAGCGGGTGGTCCCGCAGTTCCTGGCGCTCGCCCGCGTCGCTCTTGGAAAGGCGCTGGTGCTGGCAGGACGGACCGAGGCGGCCAAGGCGGTCCTTGGGCAGGTCCTCGACTATGCGCGCAGCGCGCGCCACCGACAGCTCGAGCAGATGGCGCTACGCCGGTCCGCCATGGCCATCGTTTCCCAGGATCCGACCCATGCCCTGCGACTGCTCGATCAAGCGGTCGCCGTCGCCGAGGCGAGCGGGCTCACGCTCGGCTTGGCCAAGAGCCTGGAGGTCCAGACGGCGGTCCTGCGTGATCTGGGCCGCCACGACGAGGCCGCCGCCCTGGGCACACGGGCGGCGGCCGTCCGGCAATCGCTCAGGCTGCCGGCCTGGGAAGGCCGATCAGAGCCTGTCGGCTGAGGGCCGCTCCGGGCCGCCGAGCCAGGCGTCCTCGAACGCCTGCCGGGCCGCATCGGCGCGGGATCGGTCCCCGATCAGCGTTTCGGCCTGCCACAGCCCCCAGAGGGCCCAAGCGTCGCGGGGCGCCTTGGCCAGAGCCGCCTCGAAGGCGGCCTTCGCCTCCACGGGCCGGCCTTGCTCCAGCAGAACCGCGCCAAGGGTGCGGTTGACGGGGGCGTACCAGTAGGGCGGCTCCATGTAGGGAATGCCCTCCTCCATCGTCACAGCCTCACCGAGGAGCGCGACCGCCGCGTCGCCGTCCCCTTCGGCCTCGGCAATGCGAGCGGCGACGATCCGGCCCGCGAGCCCAAGAAGAGTCCGCGCCGGGTAGTACTGCGCCTCCACGGCCGAGAAGTCGCCTTCCGTCACCAGCTTGTCGAGAGCCTCACGCTCGCCCTTTGCACGGGCGAGGTCGCCTTCACGGACAAGGGCCAGGCCCCGCGCGTAGTGGCGGAAGCCCCGCAGGAGCGGGAACTCGGCACCGGGCTCTGGCAAGGCAAGGATCGTTTCGGCATCGCTCATCTGCGCGTGGACCGTGAACGGCGCGGTGCGGATCGCCTGAACCCAGGCAAGCTGGGCCGAGACCTCGTCCGAGGTGATCGCGGCAAGACGCTCGGCGGCTCCGACGGCTTCGGTCCGCAGCCCGGCGGACTGGGCGGCGACGAGCAAGAAGTGAACGTTGTGGGGCACGTAGCCAAAGCGGTAAAGCGTGCTCGTCGCCTCGCCCGCCCGCGCCAGGAACGCCTCGTCCGCAGCGATGGCGGCGCGGTTGGCCTTGATCGCGTCGGCGTAGCGGCCGATGCGGTTGTAGATGTGGGAAGGCATGTGGGCGAGATGCCCGGCGGCGAGGTCCAGCGCCGCGAGCCGATCCGCAGCCGCCTCGCCCCGCGCCGGGTTGGCCGAAGCCTCGACTGCATGGATGTAAAGGTGCAGCGCACCGGGATGGTCGGGGGCAAGGGCCAGGGCCGCCTCAAGCCGGGTGAGCACCTCGGCCCCGACCTCGTTGGGGGTAGTCCCGCCCGGCTCCCAGTAGTCCCAGGGGCGGAGGTTCATGGCCGCCTCGGCCGCGAAGGCCTGGACATTGGCATCTGCTGGGAAGTCCCCGGCGACACGGGCCATCGCTTCGGCGAAGGCTTGGTTCAGGGCCGTGCGATCCCCGGTTCCGGGCTCCGCGTAACGGGCCAGCAGAGCCCCGGCCAACCCGCGTTCAAGCGGCGTGCGTGCCAGTTCGACCGCGCGAGTCGCCGCCTCCCAGGCGCGGGGCTCGGCCTCGGCGTGCATGATGTCATTGATGTTGGGCCCGAGCGCATGGGCCTCGCCCCAGAAGCACATGGCACAGGACGGGTCCTGCGCCTGGGCCATGCGGAAGGCGCGCACCGCCTCGGCATGGTTGAAGCCCCACAGGTGTCCGAGACCCTGGTCGAACCAGGCCTGCGCCTCGGGGCGGGATGTTGCGATCGCGAAGCCATAGTCGCCCAAGCCGGACACGAGCATGGGCTCGCCCCGCGGCACGGCAGCGTCCCCATCGGCGTGCTGAACTCCAGGCGCGAAAAGCTCGGTCCGACGAGGCGCTTCTCCGTGCCGCTCGCCGTCATGGGCCAGCGCAGGGGCGGCAGCGATCGCCGAACACAGGAGCGCGGCGCGAAGGGTTATCGGGAACATGAATGGATTCTCCTGAAATAAGGTTGGTTGAGAGGTGGTGACGCGCGCCCAAGCCATCCGCCTTGGATGCCTCGAGGCGGCCAGCATGGCTTGGACGGAGCGATCTGCTGATGTCAGGCGCACTCTTCCGCTGTCCCGTGGACCGCCCGGGCCACGCAGCCGATGTGCCGGCGATCGGTGCCGCAGCAGCCGCCCAGCACCCGGAGGCCCGGCAGCAGGTCGCGGAATGATGCGTTGAGCCGCCCGAATTCGTGAGGGTCACCGATGTCGAGCGTTTCGGCGACGTCGAGCTCGGCATGGCTCAGTCGCGAGGCGTTGGCCCGCACGCCCCCGATCCGCCGCACCCAGCTTCCGCGCAGGATGCCGGTGAAGTGCGTGGGATGGGCGCAGTTGATCATGTAGTGGACCGGCGCGTCGTTCGTCGCGTCCACCACGGCGCCGATGGCCTCGGCCACCGTTTCGCCCGAAGGCAGGCAGGCGTCCGTTTCCACGGTGAACGAGATGGCCACCGGCAGGCCCGCCGCGACGGCCGCACGCGCCACGCCGATGGCCTCGCCCGAATGCGTCATGGTGACGGCCGTGACCATGTCCGCTCCCGCTTCGGCCAGGGCCTCGACCTGCGCGCGATGCAGCGCCTCGGCGGCTTCGGGGGAAAGTTCGGTGCCGATGACGTATCCGTCCCCCAACGGCCCTACGACGCCGTTCACGAGGATGGGCGTGACCGCCGTCTCGTGCCGATCCCGCAGGTCATCGGCCAAGCGCACAGCCGTCGCGTTGATCGCGCGGATGGCGGCCTCGTCATACCCCAGGGTTCCGCCCCATCGCGTGCCGGCGCGCCAAGTGGCCGTATCGAGCACGAAGCCCGTCGCGCTGCTCCGCGCGAGCCGGATATAGCCCTCGAAGTAACGCTCGAGCGCTGCACGTCCGGCCTCTGACTCATACAGGGGAAAGGCTGCGAAGGACGGAAGGTCGAGACCGTCGTCATAGATCAGGGACGTCTCCAGGCCGCCGTCCGTCAGGTAAGGGCGGTCGGTGGAAAGGAATCGCTCAAGACGTGTCATGGAAAAATCCTTCCAGAGATCAGCGGAATCGATTCGTTCGACGTGAGCAGGCGCCAAGGACGCCACGCCAGGCGTGCCGGCCCCGTGGAACGCCAAGGGGTGCCGAAGGCTGCGGTCCGGTCAGGCCTGCGTGGAACGCCGGTGTCCGTGACCGTTCAGATGGGACGCTGCCGATAGGGCGCCGGCGGCGGCTCGCCGGACTGGCCAGAGTCCCAGAGGAGGCCCGGCGCCTCGCAGCGCCGGGCCAGACTTGGTCAGAAAACGAACATGTCAGCGCTCAGCTGGCTCAGCGCGACGTCCTCGATCACGATGGTGTCGTCCCCGAGCAGCAGATGCGTATCGGTCCCGAACTGGCTCGCCTGGGAGCGCAACGTGGCGAAGTCCACGGCATCCTCGTGGTCGGAAAGGTCGATACGATCGCGCTGGCTCCGGCTGAAATCGGAGATGCGGTCGACTCCCGAGTCCACCTCCGAGCCGAACTTCGGCGTGACCGCCCGGAAGGCAAAGGTGTCCGCCCCGGTGCCGCCGACGAGGATGTCGTTCCCCTGGCCACCGTTGATCGTGTCGTTGCCGCCGTTGCCAGAAAGCAGGTTGCCGAAGACGTTGCCGACGATGCGATCCGCCAGGTTCGTGCCGCGAACGCCTTCGACCTCGGTCAGGGAGTCCACGCGATCGTCGGTGATCGCCTGGCCACTGTTCAGATCCACGCTGACCCCCCCGACCGCGGCCGTGTAGTCCGCCGTGTCGAAGCCCGCCCCGCCCTTCAGGGTGTTGAATCCCGAGCCGCCGTCGAGCGTGTCGTTCCCCGCGCCGCCCGAAAGGTGATCGTTTCCAGCCCGCCCGAACAGCATGTCGGCGCCGTCGCCGCCGAAGAGGCCATTGCTGCCCTCATCGCCCTTCAGGGTGTCACCGAAGCGGCTGCCGATCAGGTTCTCGATGAGGGTGAAGGTATCCTCGATGCCGCCGTTGGTCGCGCGTCCGGTGTCGATGTCTGCCGCTACGGCAAAGTTCGACTCCTGCCAGCTGGCGGCGTCGATGCCCGAGCCGCCATTGAAGTGGTCCTTGCCGGTGCCGCTCACGAGGATGTCGGAGTCAGCGCCGCCAAAGAGGACGTCCTCGCCACCGGTGCTGGAGGTGGAGTCGGCGAAGATGATATCGTCGCCAGCATTGCCCTCCAGAATGTCCGAGCCCGAGCCGCCGCGAATGGTGTCGTTGCCGCCATTGCCCCGGATCCAGTCGTTGCCGCCGTTCCCGAACATCAGGTCGGCCAGATCGGTGCCGTTCAGAATGTCCGCAAGGTTGGTGCCGTCAAATCGTGCCATGTTCAGTATGTCCTTGGATTGATGAATGCGCCGGATTGGAATTGGCGCGTGGGAAGAAAGCCCGGATGAACCCGGCCTTTTGCGAATGCGGCCCACCGCACGCGCCACTGACGCGCACGGCCTCCCGCCGACACGGCGGAGTTCCGTGCGGCCGCAGGCGGGTGGATCTCGAACAGAGTGGACAGCCGGGACGCGTGGCTCGGCGCGCCACCTCAAGAGGCTGGCTGCCGGCTACTCCTGGGGAGAGGCATCCCGCGCCGGGTTGCTCTCCCGGTGCCCGTGAAACCGATCAGACGAAAAGTGTCGTGTGCAGCCTGATCTCGGGGCCAAGCCGGCTGCTGGCAGCCGTGACGCCGTCGGCGATCTCATCCCGGCGCACACCCATGTCGCGCAGGAGATGATCGCTCAGGGCATCGAGCTTCCTCCGCTTGGCCCGCCTGGTGCGAGCGGCGCCCAGGGCTTGGCCAGCAGCCCGGAGGGCGTCGGACAGGCGAAGCCAAGACGGACGGCCAGAGCCGGGAACAATGTGACTGGTCATGATCATTTCCTTGAAACAGGTCACAAACGTCGGTGCCGGGTCGGAGGCGTGCGGCTGCACCCAACTGCATGAGCCCGCACGACCTCGCGATCCGGTGGGCCGCTTATGGAGCCCACGCGTCCTGCGTTCGTCATCACCAGCGTGACACTTGCGTGAAAATCATACGTGTTTGCGCCCCACCTACCTTCGAGCCGTCGCACGGATGACCTGTTTCGGTCCTGGGCCACGCGTGGCCCGCAGACGATACGTGGCTTCTTCGCATGCACCCCGGCGTCGAAGCGCAGGACGCCCGGGGCGCCCTCAAGACAGATGTGAAGCGGTTTCCATCCGAGCGGATGCGCCAGTTGTCAGGCAGCGCGGGGCGCCCGCCGCCCGACCGGAGCGGCAGCCCGGTTCGGCCTGCGGACCGGGCGGCCAGAGGGTGTGCGCCACGGGGACGCCCTCAGGCGGATCTGGTTGACCGGCCGCGAGGGAAGCCCCCGCGGCCGGCGCAGATACGGTTCAGAAGTCGAACTCGCCGGCATTCTCCTGCGTGAAGACGAACGGGGAACCCAGCAGGATCTCGGAGCCGTTGATCACCTGAAGTTCGCCCAAGCGGCCCGCCTGGACCGACGTGTCCCCCGGCGTCAGGGTCCCGTCCGCCGCCGCCCGAAGCACCTGCGCCGCTGCATAGCCCAGATCGACGGGATTCCACAGGACGGCCGACTTGACGCAGCCGGACGCGAGATAGGGCTTCATCGCGTTCGGCGTGGCCAAGCCGACAACGGCGACCTTGCCGCAGTTGCCGGACTGCGTGACGGCGTCGGCGGCGGCGGGCGTGGCGACCGAGGTCATGCCGATGATGCCGTTCATGTCCTCGCCGTACTTGGTGAGGAGCGTGTTGGCCTGGTTGAAGGACAGGATGTTGTCCTCCTGCGCCTCGACCGTTTCCAGCCACTCGAGTTGCGGATAGCACTGGGCCGCGTAGGCGGACATCTCGGCGATCCAGCGGGCCTGGTTCGGCGTGGTGAATGTGGAGGTCACGATGGCGAACTTGCCTTCGGGGCCGGTCTCGGCCACGAGGCTGTCGATCAGCGACTTGGCGACGCCATTGAACTCGGCCTGGTTCACGAACCACTGACGCGCGTCGGGCTCGGCGTTGGCGTCGTAGCCCACGACGTTGATCCCCGCCTCCAGGGCCTTCCTGAGGACCGGAGCGATGGCAACCGGGTCGTTCGCGGCGAACAGGATGCCGTCCACGCCCTGGGTGATGTAGTTGTCGAGGATCGTGATCTGGTCGTCGATGTTGGCCTCGGTCGGTCCGTCGGTCGTGACGGTCATGTTGCCGAGTTCGGCCGCCGCCTCGGCGATGCCCTTGGAGGTCGCGTTGAAATAGCCGATCCCCACCAGCTTGGGCACGTCCACCACCGTGATCGGCTGGCCCGCGCGGTCCGGGGCGTTCGCGGGCGTGGCTCCGTCGTAGGGCAGCGCCGCCGGAGCGGCGGGGCTTCCGTCGCAGGGCAAGGGGTTGGTCGGCAGGTCGTCACCGCCCGTCCAGGCGGATTGAGCAAGGGCGCTGCTGGCCGACATCAGGCCGGCCAGGAC
Source organism: Rubellimicrobium arenae (assembly GCF_017916275.1). Lineage (GTDB taxonomy): Bacteria > Pseudomonadota > Alphaproteobacteria > Rhodobacterales > Rhodobacteraceae > Rubellimicrobium > Rubellimicrobium arenae. The sequence continues at coordinate 24,122 of NZ_JAFMST010000013.1, read as the reverse complement.
CGCCATGTGGAACACGGGTTTCATTCAGTCTCCTCCTCTGTTGATCCGCGCTTCCCGGTCTGTCGCCGGCTTGCGCGAGACGGGTTCAACGGGCCGCGATGCGGTCCATCAGATTTCCGAGCAGGACGGCGCCGATCAGGAACAGGCCGATCAGCACGATGGTCCCGTCCGCCTTGACCCCGGCCAGGGACAGGCCGCTCTTGAGGCACTGGATCAGCGCCAGGGCCAGCACGCTGCCCAGCACCGTTCCCCGGCCGCCGAAGATGCTGGCGCCGCCCAGGACGACGGCGGTGATCGCGTCCAGCTCCCACCCCATCCCCATGTCGGACCGCGTGGTGGTCACCCGCGACACAAGCAGGAGACCGGACAGGCCTGACATGAAACCGGACAGCCCGTAGACGATCAGCTTCACGCGGTCGACCGGCAGGCTCGAGAAGCGGGCGGCCGTTTCATTGGCGCCGATTGCGAAGACCGTCCGGCCGAAGGCGGTTGCCGACAGCGCCGTGCCGACCAGGACCGCCGCCACGATGAGGATCCAGACCTGCGTGGGCAAGCCGAGGACCTCGCCTTGGCCAAGGATGTAGAATCCCTCCGGGTAGCCCCGGACGGATCGGCTCTGGCTGAAGCCTTCGGCCAGGCCGCGGTAGAAGGCCATGGTGGCCAGAGTCGCGATCAGGGGCGGTACGCGGAAGCGCGTGATAATCACGCCGTTGCCCAGGCCCGCCAGCACCGCGATGCCCAGCGAGGTCACCGCGGCCAGTGGGAGGGGCAGCCCTGCCTTCTGCCACAGGAGGCCCAGCATGATCGCCGACAGCCCGGCGATCGAACCGACGGACAGATCGATTCCACCCGTGATGATGACCAGGGTCATCGCGAGTGTGATCAGTCCGATCTCTGCCGTCAGGCGCACCTGGTTCAGCAGGTTGGCCGTGCTGAAGAAGCTGTCCGACAGGAGCGACAGGATCAGGAGCGTGACGGCCAGCAGGATGGCCAGCATCGCCTCGTGGCTGAGGAGAAGATTAAGGCGCCCGGACGTCGGACTCATGCTTGCCCCCTTCGGCGCGCGACGTCGGCCAGCACGGTGATCAGGATCAGCCCCCCGATCACCGCCCTCAGCCAGTAGGCCGATACGTTGGTGAAGATCATCGCCGAGGTGATCGTGGCGAAGAAGATGGTGGCCAGCGCCGCACCGATCACCGTCCCGACCCCGCCCAGGATCGAGACGCCACCGATCACGCAGGCGGTGATGATGACCAGTTCGAGGTTCGGGGGCACGGTGGACTGGATCGTGGTCAGCTGCGTGGCGAACAGCACGGCCGAGATGCCCGCGAACAGCCCATGCAAGGCGAACACACCCACGGTGGTTCGTTCCACGGAGATGCCGATGGCCCGAGCGGCCTCGAGATTGCTTCCAACGGCGTAGATCGTGCGGCCGAAGCGGAAATGCGCCATCCACCATGCAGCGGCGAGCGTCAGTACCGTCATGACCACAAGGGGCAGCGGCAGCCCGAACACGTCCCTTTGCGCCAGGAAGAACCCGGGCGGCAGGTCGGTGATCCACTCGCCCCCGGTCACCACGATCAGGCCGCCTTTCAGAATGGAAAGAAGGCCCAGCGTCAGCACGATGGATGGGATGTGGGCATAGGCGACCAGCCAGCCCGCCGCGGCGTTCACCGCCACCCCGATCACGAGGGGAGCCAACCAGACGAGCCACATCGGCCAGCCCGCAACGGCAAGCGTGCCGGCCACCGTGGCCAGGACCCCGATCAGCGCGCCGACGGAGACATCGATGTGGCCGGTGATGATGACCATCGTCATCCCGATGGCCGCAACAGCGATATAGGCGTTGCCCGAGAAGATCGTCGTCAGGTTGGCGGGACTGAGGAACCGCGCGTTCACGAAGCTCACGCCGATGAACAGGGCGATGATGGCGCCCAGCACGACCAGAACCTGGCCGTGCCCGACCAGCGCCCGACCAATGCGCCCCTGCGACGATCGATGGGGTATGGCTGTCATGACGCAGTCGCCTCCTGCATCTCGGCGACCATGGCCGCGCCGACCCGTTCGGGCGTGGCGTCCGCGCGCTCGAACAGGCCGGTCATGCGGCCCTGGCTCACCACGAGGACGCGGTCGCTCATGCCCAGGACTTCGGGAAGCTCGCTCGAGATCATCAGGATCGCCAGGCCTTGTCGCGTCAGGTCACCCATGAGGGCATGGATCTCGGCCTTGGCGCCGACGTCGACCCCCCGCGTGGGTTCGTCGAGGATAAGGACGCGAGGCGCCGTGCGAAGCCATTTGGCGATGACCACCTTCTGCTGGTTCCCTCCCGACAGCTTGCCCGCAAGGTGCTGGGGCCCGCGCGGCGCACGGATGCCAAGCCGGCGTATGGCCTCCGCGCCCGCGGCATATTCGGTGCTTCGCGACAGGAACGGACCCCGAAGGAGTTGACCCAAGGAGGCCATGGTCACGTTGGCGGACACCGGCATCGTCTTGACCAGGCCCTGAGCCCCACGATCCTCGGGGACGTAGGCGATCCCCAGCGCCACCGCGGCCTCCGGAGAGGACACGCTCACCTCTCGTCCGTCCAGGAAGATCCGGCCGCTGCTGGGCCGGTCCAGCCCGAACAGAAGGCGGGCCACTTCGGTTCGACCAGCCCCGACAAGGCCCGCCAAGCCAAGGATCTCGCCCGCGCGCAAGGTGAAGGAGATGTTCCGCACACGCGGCGCGAGGGTCAGACCATCGACCCGGAGCACTTCGGCCCCGATCCGCGATTCGCCCTTGGGATACAGTTCGGAGATGCTGCGGCCGACCATCAGGGCGATCATGTCGGCCTCGGTCATGCCCTTGGCCTCGCGGGTATCGACGAAGCGGCCGTCCCGGAGGACGGTCACGCGATCGGCCAGCAGTCGCACCTCGGACAACTTGTGGCTGACATAGACGATACCCACGCCGCGCCCGCGCAGGCGCTGGACGATGGCGACAAGGCGCGCCACGTCGGCGTCGGCCAGCGAGGCGGTCGGCTCGTCCATGATCAGCACCTTGGCCTGCCGTCCAAGGGCACGGGCGATCTCGACGCGCTGGCGCTGTGCGACGGACAGGTGGCGCACCGGCATCTCGGGATCGAGATCGGCCGAGTCGAGCTCCGCCAGAAGCTGGCGCGCCTTCCTGACCTGGGCATCGCGATCGATGTGGCCGAACGGACCCGCGTCATCGGCCATGCAGATGTTCTCGGCGATGCTCAGGTCCGGGAACAGCAGAAGCTCCTGGTGAACCGTCACCACGCCATGTCGCGTGGCATCACGCGGAGAGCGGAAATGTACGATCTCCCCGTCGATCTCGATTGCGCCGCTGTCGGGTGCGATGAGGCCCGACATGATGCGGATCAGGGTCGATTTCCCGGCACCGTTTTCCCCCAGCAACGCATGGATCTCGCCAGCCCGCACATCGAACGAGGTCGGCTTCAGCGCCTGGACACCTCCGTAAGACTTTGACACGTCCGTGACCCGCAATGGGATCATGGGCCCTCCTCCGATCGCGACCGGTCCCCCCCGAACCGGCGTGACGCCTAAGTCCGATCACGAGCGGGCGAGGTCCGTCAACATCTTTGTACTTTTCCACAGCTTCGGGATTCCGGCATCGTTCCAGCCCTTCGCCCTCTCGGCATCCGTTGCTGATGAGATTGCCGTCAGATCTCCGCGGAGCAGGTTCTGTTCGGGCGGGCTCGCCGGATCACCCGTGAGGCAAAGCGCCATTCACGTATCGAGCGCGGCCCTACGGGCCTGCAAAGGGTGTGGCCGGAGGCGCTCCCGCCTGAGTTGGGAAAGCTGGAGACGAACGCGAGGGCGACCGCGCGGGAGGGGTCATGGCGCGAAGGTCACCATCCGGGCGCCGCGCCAGAGCCCGTGGAAGTCGTAGTAGACCTCCGCGGGCTGCTCCCTGTCCTCGTAAAGGCAGCGCCCTTCGACCGAGATGTCGTAGGCCACGAGCGGCCGGCCATCGGCCGGGAGGAGGAGTTGCGGCCCAAGGCCTTCCCAGACCTCGCCGTCGCAGGTGAAGGGCAGCGCGGTGGGCCGCTCGGTCGCGAGTTCACCCTGCCCTTCGATCAGGTTCGAGACCCAGACGGCCTGGTCCTGTGTCTCGCAGCCCGTGTCGCAGGCGGAAAAGGCGAGTTCGCCCCCATTGGCGCGGAACGCCATGCGCGGCCGCCCGTCGGGAGTCAGTTCGAGGTCCACCATCTCTCCATGCCCCTCGCCCACTACGACGGTGCCCATCCAGGCCTCGTCCGAGGTCAGGCAATCCGGTCCGTCGCACCACAGGTAAATGAGCGTGTGGGACAGGTCCGCCTGCTCCATGCCGTCGCCGGCGAAGAAGGCGATGCGGGGGCGGCCCTGCGGATCGACCTCAAGATCCCATCCGGGAGAGGGGTAGGATCCTGAACCGGCGTCGCTGAGCAGGACCCGGCGCCAACTCGCTCCCTGCGTGCAGACCGCATCACAGGCAAGGTAATAAAGCCCCTCGGGGGCGTCCTCGCCGTTTTCCCCGAGCGCGAAGATCCGGCTTACGATGCGGGGCTTCCCATCCGGCGAGAGCGCCAGGGCGGGAGCGTCGAAGATCTCGGTGTCGTACTCGGAGTGACGTGCGATGTCGGTTTCGGTCCAGTTGGCCCGATCCGTGCAGTCCGCTTTGCAGGTCATCCAGAAGGTGCCGTAATGATCGGGCTCCACGAAATAGTTGCGATCGGAATAGAGGAACTGCGGGCGGCCCGCCGGGTCCAGGAGAAAGGTCCGCTGTGGCGTCCGGTCGGCCATGATCGCCGACATCGAGTTGTCCCAACTCATCGCGATGGGGGTCACGGTCCAGTTGGCCCGGTCGGTGCAACCCGCGTCGCATTCGGCGTAGGAGTAGTCGAGTCCGCCGCTCTGGGTCTGGGAGGTGCTCACGATGAGCAGGCGTGGGCGCCCGTCGGCGGTCACATCGACTTGGACCCGGCGCGCCGCCGGAATGATCTCCACCGTGGACCACGCGTCGAAGCTGGCGCAGGCGGCCGGGCCTCCGGGACAGGTGGCGTACACGGCCTCGGCACCCTCGACCTCGGGCTCCCAGTGGACATAAGCCATGTGCAGCCCGCCCGCACCGTCGAGAGCGGCATCGGCGCTGGCGGTGGACCGCTCGGACTCGGCAAACAGGCCCACGCGCTCGTTCACCTGCGCTTGGGCGCCCGAGACGATCGAGGCGAAGGCCAGCGCGAGCGCCAGGTCATGGCGGCGGAGTTGAATAAAGGTCAGCATCAATCCCTCCTGGAAATGATGACTGGCTAACAGGTGCCCCCCACAGCTCAAGGCGGGTTGTCCTGACCTCGACCGCTCGGGAGTTGGCCTCGGATCCCAGGTCCCGCCGTTTCTGTGCGGCTGCGGGCTCGCGAGTTCCGAAGGCAGGGTCCAAGGCCTGATGGGCAGCCGAGAAGGCGCATTGAGAATGAGGCACGACGACGCTCTCATCGAGTCCAAAGACCTGCTCAACCCCCTGATTCCGGGCGGGACGGCGGAGACGAGATGATCTCCGGAGCCATACCATGGACCGACACTGCGCTGTGTTGGATGCTCGGGCGCGGCACATGGTGGCCCTCCGGGCCCGTCAAGGGCAGGATTCCTGCGTGGTGGCCCAGCGCGGTGTCGGGCATGACGCCTCCAGTTGATGGAGTTGCCTCATGTCGTGTCCCTCTCTGCTTGCCGTCGGCAGTCTGGCCCTTCTCGCGGCCGGCGCCGGCCCTGCCCTTGCCCAGGACGGTCCGTCCTTCGATTGCGCGAAAGCTTCGACCTGGGGTGAAAGGTTGGTCTGCTCGGATCCGGAACTTGCCAGGCTCGACCGCAACCTGCAGGCCCGCTTCGAAGCGGCCCTGGCGGCAGCCCAGGCGCAGACACCAGCAGCCCTGCTCGACCTGCGCGCCACGCAGCGCGGCTGGATCAAGGGTCGCGATGACTGCTGGAAGGGACTTTACCCCAATGAGTGTGTCAGGGCCAACTACCTGCACAGGGAAGCCCAGCTGGTCGCTGGCTGGTCGCTCGAAGCACCGTCCTGGGTCACGACGTACCGCTGCGGAAGCACGGCCGAGATTCGGGTGAGCTATTTCGACACCGAGCATCCTTCGGTTCGCATCGAACGCGGCCCCGAGACCGATGTGGCAGTCGGAGAGCCCGGGGAGGAACATACCCGCTATACGTCAGATCTGGGCAGCGTGTTTCTGGTGGACGCTGACGATGCGTGGCTCCAATGGCTCGGCGGCGCCGAAGAAGCCTGCAGCCTAAAGGCGGACTGAGACACTCCGCCTCAAGGCATCTTCCCGAAGTGCAGGCGCCGACCTGCTGGCGTTCAGTCCCAAGCACATCCTGTCGTGCAGATTGTGGAGCGGCGCAACGGAAGTCTCGCCTCGACATGGGGCGGATCGTAGGCCCACCAGAGCTGCACGGCCCTGCATCGACACGGTTTCGATCGCGCCATCGAACAGATGCAACTGGTCTCTGCCTGTCGAAAGGCGGTCGTCCCAAGGCGGCGCGCCACTCGGGAACGGCAGGGCTGTCCTCCAGTCCTTCATATGGGGCAGAGGGGTTCCGACCATGTTCTTTCGGTGGCCCACCTTGGATGTCGTGGTCGTCAGCAATTCATCGACATCCCGGGCCGACAGCCGGACCGGCCATGCCCTAACACGGCCAGCTGGATCGTCACGCCACTCGCCGGGAAGTAGCCTGTCAGCCACGACAGTTGGGAACCGGTCCACCCATGCAGCGCAGAGCTGTCTGCCGGCGCACCGTTCCTGTCTCGCCAGCTTGTAACGAGCCTTGCGAGACGGATCTTCCTACGAAAGGGCCGTCGGCGTCGCAGGCCTTGGTCGATGCTCATGTTCCCCGAGCCGGACTGCGCGGGGCAGTCGTGAGCTCACGGTCATCCGGCCCGGCATTTGCTGCACGTGCTCCGGATCATCCAGGAGAACGACGCCACTCTGGTGACGTCGATCCGCCCATGCTGGCGGACACTCTTCCGCTCTGGGCGACAGTGGCCCCGCTGGCGCTATAGGCCAAGTACCACTTGGAAAGATGATCACCCCGGGCTGGCGTCGGCGTCCATAGCGGTCGCTCAAGGCTGCAGGAAGGAGCACGCTCTCAGGGGCGGAGGCACACTCCCGGGTCGGCAGCCTAGTAGCCCTGCCAAGCTGCGTCTTCAACTACGCAGGCAACCTTCGCCGCCTGGACGGCGAGGGCCGCCAAGTGCGACGATTAGCGTGCTAAATTACCGGTAAGGCGTGAATCGTCAGCCCCTACGTCGACCCGCACGGACGTCTTGGGCGGCATCCAAACTGGTGCCCCTAACGGAGAGCGTTTCCGCTCCCGCCTCAGCTGCAAAGCGTTCTGAGCCGCCATGGATGACGGCCGAAGGCCTCCTGCGGAACCAGTTCTCACGGCGAACCCGGTCCCTGGCTCACTCCCAAAAGGCGCTGGCCGAAATCGCGAAATTGAGGTTCTGGGTGTCGCGCAGCAGGAAGGTCGTGATCCCGACAAGGGCGCCCGACGCGTCCACCAGCGCACCGCCGCTCGATCCGGGTGAGATCGGTGCGGAAGTCTGGACCAGCGTTATGCCGCCATCCTCGCGGACCCCCGAGATCAGGCCCTCGGCGAACGTCTTGCTGAGGCCTGACGGGTTGCCGATCGAGTAGACCCGCTCGCCCACGGTGAGGGAATCGGCGGGCCGGATCGCCTTGATGGGCCGCAGCCAAGCGTCGGTTCGCAGGATGCAGCGATCCGTCTCCGGGTCTGCGGACAGCAGCTCGACCGCGATCTCTTCGTCGCTCGTCTCGTCGACCAGCGTCATGGAGGGGGCACCTTCGACAACGTGGCAGTTGGTCAGGGCCAAATGCTTGGAGATGGCGACAGCCGATCCCAGCGAGCCCTCGCCCGCCGCAAGCTCCTCCGGCGTTGCCGCCGCCAACAGAAGATAGATGGAGCCCTCCGTCGCCGCAAAGACCTCCTGCGGCTCCATCGCAATCGCGCTTTCGGCCTCGTTCCGATCTGTTGTGGCGGGCGCCCAAGCGGGCCAATCCATGCTGACCACGGGCGGCTCGGCAGGTTCCTGAGGGGGCGGCTCGGCTTCGGGACCCTGCGGCGTCATCCCGGGACCAGACGGCGGCAATTTTGGCGCGATCGGCATGCCAATTGGCCCTGGCACCCCCTCTTGCAACCAGACCGATCCCATGCGGAACGCCGCTTCGCAGTCGGCGGCGTCGGCCATGTAGTCCTCGGGCACCAGCACGTCCGCCGCGCCCGGCCCCGCAAAGCGTGGATCGTCGCATTCGCCGTCATAGGCCCACCGGCTCGTGTTGAAGCCGAAATCGATGACTCCCGGCCGCGGGGCCACGGGCTGCGGTGCAGAAGGCATCTTGCTGGGCGCGCCGCCGGTTTGCAGCCAGACCGATCCCATGCGGAAGGCCGCTTCGCAGTCGGCGGCATCGGCCATGAGATCCTCTTGGACCAGCACGTCCGCCGCGCCCGGCCCTGCAAAGCGCGGATCGTCGCATTCGCCGTCATAGGCCCAGCGGCTCGCGTTTGCGCCAAAGTCGAGGTAGCCCTGCGCCAGAACCGGCAAAGCCCACGTCGCAGCCAGGACCGATACCGACAGAAGCATAGGTCGGCTCAGCACTTGGACCTTGTGGCTGGCGAAGCGGCAAAGCGTCATGATCGCCTCCCTGGAAATGCAGATTGTCGTAAAGGACTGTGGAATGCCCTCGTGATCGGAGATCGCGGCCTGCGGCTCAAGGACGGAAATCCTGACCCTGCCCCGGACAAGACCGAATGCAGGAGGAGGCGCGGTCATGGATCTGCGTCAACCGAAGAGGTCCTGTATCCGGTAGATGGGCGCTGTCGGCCGAACATGATCCTGTGTCGGTCCTGGCCGGGGTGCGGATGTTGAGGCAGCACTCGGGGTCCGCTCCTCGGCAACCGCCGCGCGGTTCAGGTTCTCGACGTGCGGCTGAAGGAACTGAGCCGTGAGGTGAAGAGGCTGTGGATCGAAGAACGGCCCGAAGCAGGTTCCTGCGTATGTTGCAGGCTCTGGAAGCGACGCATCTCAGGCTAGCGTCGTCGGAACGACTGATGGGCGGACCCGAGCCGCTTGCGCGTCCTACCGCCGTGTCTCCTGCCGATCGTCGGCTCCGACCTCCTCAAGGGACGCGCTGCTGAACCCAGTTCAGCGGCCACGAATTGGTGGACTTGGCCGTGCGTCCTTAGTGTGCTCTGAGGAACGTCAAAGTGGCCCTATTCCCCCGGGTGTTCGAGACGAATACCTCCACGCCCCGCCCTGATGGTGCGCCGAGCGCCAGAGTCCAGAAGCGCACGAACTGGTAGCCGATCTCGACCCCATGCTCGTCGGATCCGGGATGAGCTAAGACATGGCGCAGAGGGTGGCTGCCCTTCGCCTGCGCGCGTCTCATTGCCCCGACATCACCCTCCAAGGAGCCTGCCTAGCCCTGCGCGAAGTAGTAGAATGCGAGAAGCAGTCCGACCGCGATGACGACCAGGCGCACGATCGTTTGCGGTACCCGCCGGGCTGTCCAGACTCCCGCATAGCCCCCCAGCGCCACGGCCGGGATCATCACGATCGCCTCCGGCCAGGCCACGACTCCGCCGCCGACGAAGACCACGATGGCCACGGCGGCGATGATGGCCGCAAACAAGTTCTTCAAGGCGTTCAGGCGATGGTAGTCGCCACGTTGAGTCAGGCCGAGGGTCGCCAGCATCATCACGCCCATGCCTGCGCCGAAGAACCCGCCATAGATGGATGTGAGGAACTGGAGGACGAGAGCGACGAAAGACGCCTTCTCATCCTCGTTCGTCCCGGCCCTGCTCTTTGGCTTGAGCCAGGGTCCAGCGGCGAAAAGAGCGGTCGCGGCCAGAAGCAGCCATGGCACCATGGCCCGGAAGGAAGGGTTCGACAGCGCCAGCAGGATCAGCGCACCTGCCCCCGATCCCAACGCGGACACCAGTCCCAGCAGAACGGCGCTCCGCCACATCCGCTTGAGATCGCCCCAGTATGCGAGGGTCGAGGTGATGTAGCCCGGGAACTGCGTGATGGAGGAGGTGGCATTCGCGGCGATGGGCGGCAGGCCGACCAGTGTCAGCGCGCCGAAGGTCAGGAATGTGCCGCCCCCTGCGATGGCGTTCACCACTCCGGCAAGGAATCCGGACAGAATGAGAAGCATCAGGTCGGCCAAGGGCATGATATAACTGACTTCGGTCTGCGGTCGTCCGCCTCGTACCGCCCTCGGCACGATCGCGACCTGCCCCACTTATGCCGCTGACGGCCAGCATGCACCAGATCGCCAGACGGCATGACGCCAAGTCCCGCCTCCAGTCGTGGGACATGACGCCCAGGAGCATCAGCAAGCAGGTCCAACGCCGCTTTCCCGGTCGGTGCATCGATCTTGAGGCGTTGCGCCGGCAACTCCGATCCCGTGTTGGGCTGCAACCCTGCCGTCCAGCATAAGTGAGCGGGAGGCTCAGGCCACTTTGGCGGCCAGTCGCTGCGCGGCGCGCGCCAGGGTTTCGGTCTTGTCGCCGGCCACGCGCGGCACGATGCGCCAGCGGGCGTTCACGAAGCAGAAGAGCGCGAAGCCAAGGAGCCCCAGGCAAAGCGCGGCGACCAAGGCACGGCCATAGGCTTGCTCTCCCAGCCAGTCGAAGGCGCTGGCCAAGCCGCCCGCCTCCGACGGATCGGCCCGCCAGGCTGCGGTCAGGAACAGGAGCCCGATCACACCAAGGGCGACGCCGTGCGCCGCAACCCCGACCCGGAGCGGGGTCCGCCATCGGGCGGTCGAGGAATTGGCTGCCAAGTACCTCTCGTAACTGGCCGTCCAGCCCTCCATGACATATTTCGCGCCCGCGCCCATGATGACCAGTCCGGCCAGTCCCACGAGCCATCTGCCACCGGGCCAGCCCATCACCGTTCCGATCCACTCACGGAGCCGCGACTCGCCTTCGGGTCCGGCCGAGGAAAGGAGAAGCGTCAGCGCCGCGAAAGCAAGGCTGAGATAGACGAGACCGGAGATCGCCATCCCCAGTCGCCCGGCAACGCCCTTCGCGTCCTGTCCGTGGGCCTCGAGGTCCATTGCGGCCGCAAGCACCTGCCAAGCCGCATAGGCGATAAGGCCCAGAAATATCAGGACGAGGACAATGCCACCGCCTGTGGTGCCCTCGAGGCTCGCGAGCGCCGAGGACGGCCCTTGTGCCTGGCCACCTCGCCAGATCGCCCAAAGAGAGAAGCCCGCGATGACGAGGTAAGTCAGCCCCCGACCCGCATATCCCGCCCGCATCACGGGCACTGTCCACGCCAGAGCATCCTCGCGCATGCGCCACCTCCTGCAGCGCAACGGAGCCAGTCCGGGCAGGTTCCTTCTACTTTGCTCAAAGGCGGCAAGTGCCGGGGCACGTCCGAGATCGACGGTCAGGCCATCGTCCAGCGGATCATGTCCGCTCTGCGCCACGGACTGAGGTGGCAGGGTACGCCGACGGTCCGCAGGCATCAAACGAGCCGTTTGACGACCGCGTCCTGCCCTGGTCGCGCCAGATCGCCCTGGCCCGCCTTCCCCCTGACCCGTCCGGCCCTGACGAGGACGGGGACACGAACATGATGGAGATCGCCTCGGTGACGCGTCACGGGCCCAAGGACCCCCGGAGGGCGACGGGCCTCCCGATGCGCGCCAGGCCCGGCGCGTCCAAGGCTGCCTTCCGGCCCTGCCGCGAGGGGCGCCCCCCGCCGACTGGACCGAAGGTTCGCCGGGGCGCCAGCCGAGGCTGGGGCAAAGGTCCGCCCCGCGAGCCCAGGGTTCGGTCACGTTCTCTCCCCTCGCGTGGCCGCAGGTTGATCGATCGAGAACCTTCGGCGAGGTGGCCCCGTCACCCGGCCTTCACAAGCCGCATCAGGGTCATCATGCCCAAGGGCGGCAGCGTGCGCTCCTCGACGAGCCGGAGCCGCGCCTCGCCCAGCACGCGCCTCCTGTCGAAGTCCGAATGCCAGCCCAGGAGGTCTGCAAGCGGCGCCGCCATCCGCTCGGCCACTGCGAGCGCGCCCCGGGCGCGCTGGAAATGGTTCACGACCACCACCGTTCCCCCAGGCCGCACCACGCGGGCGATCTCGGCCATCACGCGTTCAGGCTCGGGCACCACCGAGACGACATGCATGCAGGCCACATGGTCGAAGCTCTCGTCGGAAAAGTCGAGTTCCCGCGCATCCATCCGGCGCAGGGAAACGACGTTCGTGAGTCCATCCTCGGCCACCTTGGCACGGGCCTTGGCGAGCATCTCCTCGCTGTAGTCCACCCCCGTCACGGCGACGCGCGGGCCGTAATGGCGCAGCGCGAGCCCGGTGCCCACGCCCACCTCCAGCACCGATCCTCCGAGTTCGCTCAGGAGCGACGTGGCCCGCCTCCGCCCCACGTCGGTGACTGCCCCAAAGGTCCGGTCATAGACCGGCGCCCAGCGGGCATAGGACTTCTCGACCGCTTGCAGCTCCATTCACCTGTCCTTTCGTGGAAAGTGCCGCCCAAGCCGGGCCCAGCCCGACAACAGCAGCAGGAGGTAGCCAAGGTCCAGCAGCACAAGGGTCAGCCAGGGATAGGTCAGGAGCGCCGCGCCCAGCGCCACCGCTCCGAGGAGCAGCATCCGGGCCTGCTCGGGACGGATGCGGACCGGACGGAAGGCCGGGGTGGGCAGGCGGCTCACCATCAGGCCCGCGACCAGCATCAGCCATAGGGCCGTCAGCGCCGGGTGCAGGACGACGGTGGGCGCCAGGTTGGCGACAAAGAGCGGGAGCAGCGCCAGCATGGCCCCGGCGGGCGACGGGACCCCCGTGAAGGTTTTTGCGGATTGCCCACCGAGCGAGGGCACGCGGCTGCCGATGTTGAACCGAGCCAGCCGCAAGGCGCAGGCCACGGCATAAACCAGTGCCGCGATCCAGCTGAGACCATCGCTTTCGCCCCCCGTGGCCCAGATATGGATCACCAGCGCCGGCGCCACCCCGAAGTCCACGAAGTCGCACAGCGAGTCGAGCTCGGCTCCCATGGCGCTCTCGCTGCGGAGCCGCCGCGCCAGCCGCCCGTCGAGTCCGTCGAGCACCGCGGCCAGAAGGATCAGCCCGGCGGCGATGTCGAACGCGCCCTCGAAGGCGAAGCGGATGGCCGTGAGCCCGGCGCAGAGCGCGGCCAGGGTTATGGCATTGGGAAGAAGTTGCGCGACCGAGAGCCGGGGCCGGGGATCCGGGGGCGCCTCCATTCCTCAGTCCTCCTGCGCTGGACGGGCTGGGCCGGTGCGCGACAGATCCGCGATCACCGTCTCGCCCGCCACCATGGTCTGACCCAGCGCGACCAGGGGCGTCACACCGGGCGGGAGATAGACGTCGAGCCGAGAGCCGAAGCGGATGAGGCCGAAACGCTCCCCGGTCCGGAGCCCCTGCCCCACCTTCGCCCAGCAGAGGATGCGCCGCGCCACCAGCCCGGCGATCTGCACGACCGCGAGCTGGCGCCCATCGGCGAGTTCGAGGCAGAGCGCGTTCCGCTCGTTGTCTTCGCTCGCTTTGTCGAGCGAGGCGTTCAGGAACTTGCCCGGCCGGTAAGCGACGGCCGCGACACGGCCAGCCACCGGCGTGCGGTTCACATGGCAGTTGAACACCGACATGAAGACGCTCACGCGCGTGAGCGGCTCGGGCGACATCCCGAGCTCCGGAGGGGGCACGGCAGGCCCGATGAGGGAGACCACGCCATCCGCCGGGCTCACCACCAACCCTTCGGCCTGGGGCACCGAACGGCGCGGGTCGCGGAAGAAGTAGTAGCACCAGATCGTGAGGCCGACGCCCAACCAGCCCAGGGGCTCCCAGATCAGGAACAGGATCAGCGCGCCCAAGCCGAAGAACGGCAGGAAGCGGTATCCTTCCGGGTGCATGGGTTTGAGGAACGTGCCCCACATCGTCATGCGCCGGTGTCCCTGCCTCACTTCTCCTGGATGGAGCTCCTAGCTGCATTGCAGCGGGACTTCAAACGGGAACGACGCTTCATCGTATGTTTGCGGCAGGGATGGGCAGGCAGCCGCCATGCCGGCAAGCCGGTACAAGCTCGTCCGCTGGCATCGGCCCTCCCCAGTCGATGACTGCGGGACTGTGTCTCCCCACCCCCCCGGCACCACCCCGACGAGCGCGGCTGCAGTCAGCAGCCCTGCGAGGTCAGGGCAGGATTTCGGCCGCAGATGTCCGCCACGCCGCAGCTACCCGAGTCGGACCATCCCATGGCTGCCATTGGGCCACCTTATGGAGCGGGGCCTCCATGTTCCGCAGCCGCGCCCAGAACCGGACGCAGCGTCTCACCATCAGAGGGATCGCCCCAGGCGAGGTTCCGAACCAGCAGACCAGCTGCGCTGGGTCATGCAGCAAGCTAAGGCACGACCCCTGTCAGGCGGAGGCGGCATTTCTCCGGCAGCGCTGCCCTCCTGGTCCGGAAAAAGCTGTCCGACGGTGCCCACTTGACGCTTTCATCCACGAAGCTCCATGCTCAGGGCCGGAACTCGCGTCCGGCTCCGGACGCTCTACTCACTTCGGACCGAGGTTTCACACCGAACGCGGGGACGCGCATGGATTGGCCGCTCGACGACGTCGATGACGTCCTGCCCATCATCTCGTCCCTCGTGGATTCGGCCAGCCCATTCGCGTTGGTGACGATCGTCGCGGCCGATGGCGGCCCCCGGGCGGTCGGTTCGCAGATGGTGGTCACCGACGGAAGCGCCTGGGGCTTCCTTTCGGGCGGCTGCGTGGAGAGCGATGTCGCACGGCACGCGCGCGACATCCTCAGGACCTGGGAGCCCCGCCGGATCGCTTACGGCCATGGCAGCCCGTTCTTCGATATACGCCTGCCCTGCGGCGGCCGGATCGACCTGCTGCTCGAACCCGTGCGGCCCGATGACCCGGCGATGCTGGCCCTGGTCGAGGCCGCCCGCGACCGACGAGTCCTGCGATACCTGAGCCGCGGCGACCAGCGGCAGGTCCAGTTGCCGGACGCGCCTGTCGAGGGCAACTGGATCGTCAATCGCCTGCACGAGCCGGCACAAAGGCTCGTTGTCGTGGGCAGCGACCCCTTTGCGCTGGCCATCGCGGCCGGGGGCCTCTTGCAAGGATGGCAGGTGACCCTGGTCAGGCCCAACGGCCCGCCCGGCCCCGCGCCGCTTCCGCTCGACTACAGGACCGATCCTCCTGACGTGGCCCTTCGTCGGCTAGAGCCGGATCCCTGGACTGCCGTGGCCATTGCAACCCACGATGCGGATCTCGACCAGGCGGCCCTGCTGGCGGCCCTGTCGTCCTCGGCCGGGTATGTGGGTGTCCTGGGGTCGCGCCGCAGGCTGGAGGCTCGCCGCGCCCGGCTGCTGGAGGCAGGGCTGCAGCCGTCAGACCTTGCGCGGCTCCGGGCGCCTATCGGCCTGCCCATCATGGCCCGGAGCCCGCGCGAGATCGCCGCGGCGGTGGTGGCCGAGATCATCGAGCGCCGCCCCTCGCCGGTCGCATGGACGAAAAGCGGAACCGCCACGGTCGGCGCTTCGGGCTGACCGGCTCTCGTGACCTGCTCCTCCGTGATCGGACTTGGGGGCGTTGGGTTCCGTCGGAACCGCTGATCGAGGTCCCGACCCCAAGCCCAACGGCGGCACAGGAGATCAATCGCTTAGGCAGAGGGCCTGACGTCGACACAACAAAGGTTCTGACCCGCTCAATCAAATCGACTTGGCTGATGCCAACTGCCCGCGGGCCCGGATGCTGCTGCCGGGACAATAAGGTCGAAACTTGTGAATTTGCTTCGTCAGCGACGACAATCGTCGTAGGCTGCGGCAAAACGAAGCACGCAGGGAGGACGCCAATGCCACGGATCACTGTGAATGGCACCGTACATGACGTGGATGCGGAACCAGAGACGCCGCTTCTTTGGGTGCTGCGGGAACAGATCGGCCTGACCGGCACGAAATACGGCTGCGGCATCGCCGTCTGCGGCGCCTGCACCGTGCATATCGGGGGCATGGCGACCCGCTCCTGCCAGGTCCAGCTTCAGGACATCACGCCCGAGGACGAGATCACGACCATCGAGGGCTTATCGCCCGACCGGACGCATCCGGTCCAGCAGGCCTGGCTCGAGGTCGACGTGCCCCAATGCGGCTACTGCCAGTCAGGCCAGATCATGGCGGCGGCGGCGCTTCTCGCGAACAACCCGAACCCGACGGACGAGGACATCGCGGCCGAGATGACCAACATCTGCCGCTGTGGCACGTACAACCGGATCCGCGCGGGCATCAAGCGCGCCTCCGAATTGCTGTGAGGGAGGCGAAGCATGACACGACACTTTTCGCTGACACGCCGCGGCTTCCTCGCGAGCGTCGCCGCTGGCGGCTTTGCACTGGGTTTCCGTATCCCCGCCGCCGCGCAGGACGCGGCAACCGCCACCACTGAGCTGAATGCCTGGGTCGTGATCCATCCCGACGACACCGTGGTGATCCGCGTCGCTCGGATCGAGATGGGCCAGGGGACCCTGACCGGCCTCGCGCAGCTCGTGGCCGAGGAGCTCGACGCGGATTGGGAGAAGGTCACCTGGGAGTACCCGACGCCGGGCCAGAACGTCGCGCGCGACCGGGTCTGGGGGGCCTTCGGCACCTACGGCAGCCAGGGCATCCGCGCCTCGCAGCAGTATGTCCGGGAAGGAGGCGCCGCCGCCCGCGCCATGCTGCTCCAGGCCGCCGCGAATCGCTGGGGGGTCGATCCTGCCACGCTCACCGTGTCCAAGGGCGTCATCTCGGGGCCGGATGGCCAGACCCTGCGCTATGGCGAGCTTGCCGCAGAGGCCGCGCAGGTCGCGGTTCCGGCCGAGATCCAGCTCAAGGACCCGTCCACCTGGACGATCGCCGGGCAGCCGGTGAAGCGGCTCGACACCATGGGCAAGCTCGACGGCAGCCAGATCTATGCCATCGACATGAAGCTTCCCGGCATGGTGAGCGCGGCGATCCGGCAGGCGCCCGTCATGGGGTCCACGGTGGCGAGTTTCGACGCCGAGGCCGTCATGGGCATGCCGGGCGTTCAGAAGGTGCTTCAGATCGACAACGACGCCGTGGCGGTGGTCGCCGATACGTGGTGGCGCGCCAAGACCGCCCTTGACGCCCTCCAGATCGAATGGACCGAGAGCGAGCACGCCAACCTTTCCATGGCCGACATCCATGCCATGCTGGACGAGGGGCTGCGATCCGAGGACGCCTTCGTCGGCACGCAGGCCGGAGACGTGTCGGCCGCCGTCCAGAACGCGGCGAACGTCGTGGAAGCCGAGTACTACTTCCCCTGGCAGCACCACGCGACCATGGAGCCGATGAACGCGACGGCCCTGGTCACGGCGGACCGCTGCGAGGTCTGGGTCGCCACCCAGGATGCCGAGGCCGAGCTGGCCGTCGCTTCCGAAGCCTCGGGCCTGGAGATCCCGCAATGCGAGGTCTACCGGGTTCACCTTGGCGGCGGCTTCGGCCGCCGGGCCAGCTCGCATGAATACACGCGGCAGGCGGTGCTCATCGCCAAGGAGATGCCCGGCACGCCGGTCAAGCTCATCTGGAGCCGCGAGGAGGACATGATCCACGGCACCTTCCATCCGATCACCAAGGCGCGGATGGTGGGGGCGCTCGACGACCAGGGAAACCTGACCGGCCTGCACATGCGGATCTCGGGCCAGTCGATCCTGGCGAACCTGATGCCCTTCATGCTGGAGGAGGGCAAGGACCCCTTCACCTTCCAGGGCCTGAACCCGGACGGCGAGGAAGGGCAGTTCGGCTACACCGTGCCGAACCTGCTCATCGACCACGCCATGCGGAACCCGCCGGTCCGGCCGGGTTTCTGGCGGGGCGTGAACAACAACCAGAACGCCTTCTACCTCGAAACCTTCATGGACGAGCTGGCCCATGCCGCCGGGCGCGATCCGCTCGAATTCCGCCGGGCGCACATGGCGAACCACCCGCGCCACCTTGCGGTGCTCGAGGCGGCGGCCGAGGGGATCGGCTGGGACACGCCGCCGCCCGACGGGGTGTTCCGGGGGCTCTGCCAGCACATGGGCTACGGCAGCTACGTCGCCGCGGCCGCCGAGGTGTCGGTGGATGATCGAGGGCAGCTCACCATCCATCGCATCGTCGCGGCCACCGATCCCGGCAATGTCGTCAACCCGCAGCAGATCGAGGCACAGATCGAGGGGTCCTTCGCCATGGGCCTGAGCGCTGCGCTCCACGGAGAGATCACCGTGGAGGGCGGGCGGATCCAGCAGGAGAACTACGACACCTACCCCGTCATCACCATGTGGGAGATGCCGGCCGTCGAGAGCCTGATCCGACCCTCGGGGGGCTTCTGGGGCGGCGTGGGCGAGCCCACGATCTTCGTGGCGGCGCCTGCGGTCCTCAACGCGGTCTTCGCCGCGACGGGCAAGCGGATCCGCCAGCTACCGCTGGACAGCAACAGCCTCAGGAGCTGAGGCCGTGCGGCTGGCAGCTCCGGCCGCCAGCCCTCCTTCCAAGGAGCGGACCCGGATGCGAGCACTCGTCATCGTCCTCGCCGGCTTGGCCACATCGGCGTCGGCCCAGGGCGCGCCGCCTGGCGCTCTCTCCTGCACCGGCTGCCATGCCCTCGATGCCGAGGCCACCATGCCGCTGGGCGCTTTTTCGGCCGAGGAGATCTCTGCCGCCCTTGCGGATTACCGGGACGGCCGACGTGACGCGACGATCATGGACCGCATCGCGCGCGGTTTCACGCCGGAGGAGTCCCAAGCCATCGCCGAATGGATCGCCGATCATGCGGACAAGGAGTGAGCCCATGAGGTTGACGCGGCGGACCCTTGTGGCCACGGGCGGCACCGCGCTCGCCCTCCCCTTCCTGAACCGCGCGGCGCACGCACAAGGAAGGGGACGGGTCGTCGTGGTCGGGGGCGGGTTCGGCGGCGCCACGGCGGCGCGCGCCCTTGCCTCCCTGGGCCACGAGGTGACACTGGTCGAGCGCCAGCCCACCTACTGGACCTGCCCCTTCAGCAACACCGTGCTGGCGGGGCTCAACCCCATCGAGTCCATCGCCTTCGGCTACGACGGCCTGAGCGCCGCGGGCGTGACGGTGGTCCGGGGCGAGGCCCAGGGCATCGACACCGACGCGAGCCAGGTCCGGCTCTCCGACGGTTCCCTACCCTATGACCGGCTGATCCTCGCGCCGGGCATCGATCTGCGCTATGACGCGCTGCCCGGCTACGACGAAGCGGCGTCCGAGGTCATGCCCCACGCCTGGAAGGCCGGGGCGCAGACCGAGCTCCTGCGGCGCCAGCTCGAAGCCATGGAGGACGGGGGCGTGGTCGCCATTGCCGTTCCCGAGAACCCCTTCCGCTGCCCGCCCGGTCCCTATGAAAGGGCGAGCCTCATCGCCCATTATCTGAAGTCGACCAAGCCCCGGTCCAAGGTGCTGATCCTCGATGCCAAGGACGCCTTCTCCAAGCGCCCCCTTTTCGAGGAAGCCTGGGCCGCGCTCTATCCCGGCCTGGTCGAATGGGTGCCCGTGTCGATGGGCGGCAAGGTCGTGGGCGTCGACCCGGCCACCCTGACGCTGATGACCGACTTTGCCGAGCATCAGGTCGCCGTGGCCAATGTCATTCCGCCCCAGCGCGCGGGCGGCATCGCCGATGCGTCCGGGGTGGCCGACGCGACCGGCTGGTGCCCGGTCAGCCCCGAGACCTTCGAATCCGCCTTGGTGCCCGGCATCCACGTCATCGGCGACGCCTGCCTGGCCGGGGCCATGCCCAAGTCCGCCTTTTCGGCCAATGCCCAGGCCTTGGTTGCCGCCCAGGCCATCGACATGCTCCTGCGCGGCGAGACGCCCGGCGCCCCGAAGCTCATCAACACCTGCTACAGCCTCGCCGCGCCGGACTATGCCTTCACCGTGGCCGGGGTCTATCAGCCCGTCGAGGGGGCGCTCGCCGAGGTGGAAAGCGCGGGCGGCACCAGTCCCGTCGGCGCGCCGCCCGACGTCCGCGCGACCGAGGCCGACTATGCCCGGGCCTGGTACGCGACGATCACGGGCAGCGTCTTCGGCTGACATGGGCCGCGCCCTGTCCTGTGCGGCTGCCATCGCCATCGCGGGCCCCTTGGGCGCCCAGGGCCTGCCTGATCCGCTCACCGATGTGCCGGGTGACCCTTCGCGGGGCCATGCCATCGTGCTCGATCAGCAGAAGAGCCTTTGCGTTCTCTGCCATGCCGGCCCCTTCGCCGAGGTCCCCTTCCAGGGAGACCTTGGCCCCGACCTCACCGGCGTGGGTGATCGGCTGAGCCTGCCCGAACTGCGCCTGCGCGTGGTGGATAGCCGTTCGGTCAATCCCGACACGATCATGCCGCCGTTCCACAGCCTCGACGGGCTCGCCCGGGTGGGCGCCCGCTGGCAGGGCACTACGATTCTCACTGCGCAGGAGGTCGAGGACGTCGTGGCCTACCTCGCCAGCCTGAAAGGAGGTTCGGAATGACTCCACGTCCGACCCGACGGACCGCGATGGCCCTGGTCCTTGCCGGGCCCCTTGCGCTCCGCCTCTCACCGGCGTCCGCCACGCCCGACACGATGCGGGCCGCGCTCGACGCCTTCACCGGCGGCGCTGCCGTGACCGAAGGGCGCGTGACCCTCAACGTGCCGCTGCTGGTCGAGAACGGCAACGCGGTCCCCTTGAAGGTGTCGGTCGAGAGCCCGATGACCGAGGACGAGTTCGTCGAGGAGGTAGCCATCTTCAACGAGCTGAATCCCCTGCCCGACGTCATCCGCTTCCGCTTCACGCCCGCCTCGGGACGGGCCGCAGCCGAGACGCGTATCCGCCTCAATGGCTCGCAGAACGTCCATGCCATCGCGCGGATGAGCGACGGTTCTCTGTGGTCCGCCGTGACGGACGTCATCGTCACGGCTCCGGCCTGCGCGGAGACCTGACATGGTAGCGATGGTCAACATCCCCGAAACGGCCGCGCCCGGCGAAATCGTCGAGGTCAAGATCCTGATCTCTCACCCGATGGAGACCGGCTTCCGCACCGGCGCGGACGGCAAACTCGTGCCGCGCAACATCATCCACGACTTTCGCTGCCTCTATGGCGGCACGGAGGTGTTCCGCGCCGAGATCTTCCCGGCCATCGCGGCCAACCCCTTCCTGGGTTTCTTCCTTCGTGCCGTCGAAACCGCCGAGGTGGAGTTGCTCTGGACCGACGAGACCGGAGAAGAGCACAGCGAGCGTCGCACGCTGACCGTGGGATGATGCTGCGCGCCGCGCTCCTGACCGGCGCCCTGGCCACGGTCGCCACGGCCGAGGAGCGGCGGACGGGCTATGAGATGATGTCGCCCGACCTTCGTGCGATGCAGGATGACGAGATGTCGAATCCCGGGATGCTCTGGGTGGCCGAGGGCGCCGCCCTTTGGGATACGCCCGAGGGCGAGGCCGGCCTGTCCTGCGCGGACTGCCACGGTGGGGCGGAGCAAAGCATGGCCGGTGTCGCCGCACGCTATCCCGCATGGGACGAGGACAGCGGCGCGCCGGTGGACCTTGCGGGCCGGATCGGGCTCTGCCGGACGCGGCACCAGAACGCCGGGGCGTGGGACCGCGAGAGCCGTCCCCTTCTGGCCCTTGCCGCCTTTGTCTCACGGCAGTCGAAAGGCGTGCCGATCACGCCCGACAGCGACCCGCGCCTCGATCCTTGGCGCGACACCGGCCGGGTGCTGTTCGAAACGCGCATGGGCCAGCTGAACCTCGCCTGCGCGAACTGCCACGACGACCATGCCGGAGGGCATCTGGCCGCCGCCACGATTCCCGAGGCCCACCCCACCGGCTACCCACAGTACCGGCTGCAATGGGAGGAGATGGGCGGTCTCCACCGACGGTTCGGCAACTGCATGGCAGGCGTCCGGGCCGAGCCCTTCGCATCGGGCTCGCCCGAGTACATCGCCCTGGAACTGTTCCTCATGTCCCGCGCTGCGGGACTCGAGATGGAGGCGCCCGCCGTTCGGCCCTGACCGTCCAGCCGCGCATCGGTCCCCGCACCAGTCCGAGCCCATGGCCGCGATCGTGCCCCACAAGGAGTGCGACGGGCTCCGGCTCGACCAGTGACGGAGGCCTCGGAGTCGCGCAACGTGCCCAGCGCGGTCAGTTCGGAAGCCGGCCATTTCACTGTTCCGGTTCCTTGGAGGGTTCTGCGAACGGCGTCTACGACTTAGAAGTCGAGCCAATCTGACTGATGCCCGACCCGGGTTGCTCGTGCAGGCGGAACTTGGCTCATGCCGACGTTATGCCAGAACAAATCCCAGAGTCTTCCGTTGGAGGTTTGCCGCGGCAGGTGTAATCGCCGGAGAACCAGCATGAAGCTCTTGATGGGAATGGTTATCACGTCAACGGCCGTCAGCCTCCCCGTATTTGCGCAGGAGGGAGGCACCGACCCGAGCACGATGACCTGCGCTGAGTTCGTCGTCCTGGATACTGCGGGTCAAACCCGTGCGATGGCGTCGATCGAAGTTGCCGCGGCGGCGGCCGCAGCCTCGATCGATGAAGGCACAGGCGCCGACCCTGCAGCTGATGACGCCCCGGCAGCCGCAGCCACCACCGGCACTGATCGCGTTGGCGCCCCATCCTCCACCGCCGAGGCGGCCACCCCCTCTTCTGGTGACACCGGGGAGTCGAACGCGGTCGTGGCTGGCGACACCGCGCCTGGTGGCGGAGACCTGACGGCGGCGCTCTTGGATACCTGCTCGAGCGTTCCCGACATGCGAGTGACGGATGCCATGATGCAGATTCAGGCGGGCGACACGGGCCAACCTGGTCGCCCGAGCGCCACCGAGGGCGGCGCAGGCGCAACCCAGGGCAGTGACAGCGGCGGCTGACGACCCCAAGCTGCTTGGCGCAGCGTTGGTGAGTGTTGTCGACGGGGGCGACCTCGTCTCAGACTCGCTGGCATAGCCGACCCCGGTCCGCGCACGGCGCCGGGCATTCGGTATGAGATTGGGACGGGCCCGCCTTTGACCAGGATGATCGGAAGGCAACGGTCTAAATTGAAGTGGTCGCCCACTAAGGCATGATCTTCGGCGAACAGGTGCAACTTTCGAATGCGCCGGGACCGGGGCATCGGCCCTTCTCGCCATCGGAAGCCTCGACGGCACATTTCAGCGACCCCGCAGGCCCCAACCATGTCCAAGCCGTCCCTCGACAGTCGGGGCCCCGCCTCAATGCCGCAGGCAACGAGGCCAAGAGCCGTTTCATCGATATTTTGCTTCTTGGAGGTAATTCGGCGATCGTCCGGGCGGGTTGGCGTGCCGTCCCTGCTTCGAACATCGACCCGCGCTATTTTCGGCGGAGGCACACCCGGAATGTCCATTCTGAAGCTCAACGGGCCGCACTCAAAAGACGAAAAGCAGCCTGCTGTCCGACCGATGATGCTCGCTCGACCTCATGCTCCCCTCCGCTTCGGGATGGAGCGCGTTGGCGACCGGGGCCTGAAATCGAACAGGTATCCCATCCTTCGGCGAGAGCGACGACATGCGTCCACTTGTGGACTGGGCGGCTTGAAACGCTTCAGCGGCGTCGAAGAAACGTCGGACGCAGACCGCAACGGCTGCGAACTCCCGGAGACCTCACGTGGGCTGGAAGCTGAGCGTCGCCCGCTTTCGCCTGCGGAACGGCTGGTGCGAGTTGTGGGCGCGATGTTCCCCAAGCGGCCGGTGGCCTGCCGATCCTCGGCACAAGACTCTTTCGGGGCGGCGCCTTACGAGCGGAATCCATCGATCACCAGCGCAACGGCACGGCCGCGCCAAGTTGCCTGACACTCCGCATGGACCTTATAGCCAAGCGGATGGTATCGGGGCGGGTGCGGGTGTCAGAGGAACTGCGTCGGGTCATCTGATGTGGCCAGAGACCCCCCTGCTCCGGTCACGTCAGATTGCTCTGACACGGCCTGTCCCTCAGACGCTGACCCTCAGCATCTGCCAGGAGTGGGGTGGCAGGGTGATGCGAACGGTGTCCCCTTCGACTGCGGTCCCATGTCCCGGCC
>NZ_JAFMST010000012.1 GCF_017916275.1 Rubellimicrobium arenae | reverse complement strand
CCGAGCCGCTTCGCCGGCCACCCCAGCCGTAGCCGCCAAACCCGTCATGCATTAAGACTGAACCCGGACCACCCGATGGGGGCAGGCCAGGGAGCAATGCACGGTTGGGGCAGGGAGGAAACCAAGGACTTCCAAAGGAATGGCCTCGAGCAGGTTATTAAGGACATCGCTAATAGCGAATTCGCCATCTTTGTCGACGACTTTCACTACATCAAGGCCGAGGTGAGAGAAGACGTGGGGCGACAAATCAAGGCGGCCGCTGAAAGCGGGGTAAAGGTGATCACGGCTTCAGTGCCTCATCGCGCCGATGATGTCGTCCGCAGTAATCCTGAACTTCGCGGCAGGGTTGCCGCCGTGGACTTGGAGCCATGGACGCGAGAGGAATTGATCCAGATTTCCCGAAAGGGTTTCGGTGCTTTGAATGTAGATTTGGCACCTGCCCTTGAGAAGCGTTTAGCGGACGAAGCGTTTGGGTCGCCGCAACTCATGCAGAGTATCTGCATGAATCTCGCTCTCGTAATTGGAGTGAAAGAGCGTCTTGCGGAACATGTCCGGATGGATGTCACAGAAGAGATGGTAAAAGATACCCTTCTTAGAACCTCGTCGTTTGTTGATTTTTCGAAGATGCTGCGGGATTTGCACATCGGGGCCAAAACACGAGGCACAGAAAGGAAAGAGCACGACCTGATCGATGGGTCGAGAGGTGATGTGTACCGAGCGATTTTGCTGGCCCTGAAGCAGGATCCTGCCAAGCTCGCTTTGAGCTACGACGATATCACAACAAGAGTACGGGACGTATGCATATCCGACGCTCCCTCCGGCTCGAGTGTTAACGCCGCTCTTTCTCAAATGCATACCATCGCTGAGAACCTGCAAGGGAGCACGAGTCCGCTCTCTTGGGATGACCCTATGCTGGATATTGTCGATCCATACTTCCTGTTCTTCCTGAGGTGTTCCAATAAGCTTGAGCAAATAGCGGGCCGATAGATCACGAGACCAGCATCCCGCTGACACATGAAAGCTGGATATGGTGGCCGGAGCTTCGGGGGCGTGACCGCGCGTCGTCCATGATTGACGATCTGGGGTCCGAGCCGACCTGCCTCCCGAGTTCGGTCAGGACTTACGAGCCAGTTACCCGGTCGTGCCTCCAGGAGAGGCCTCGTCCCCGGCCACACCCAGGATGAGCGCTGCGGCCGGGGCAATCAACTGCATCTGCACCGCTGGACCGCTTCGTCCCGCTGGCACGCCCGTGGTGAACTGCTCCCACAAGTCTCATGCGGGCACGGCTGTTTGCTCGTCCTGATCCCGCGCATCCGCTTTGGGGACGTAGATCTCTTCCATCGCCCACGCACCAGCAGAAACCGCCTCCGGCTGAGTTTGAGTTCCGCCATCATGGGTCAAACGCGAGCGCAGTGATCGACCGAAAAAGAAATCGCTCTCATTCGATGTCGAACGAAAATCCGCCGTTTGGCTCAGCAACTGTACTTAGATCAAAACCGGACCTATGAGCCTGCGCGATCAAACGATTCTGCCGCTCGGTTCCCCCTATCACCGCAATTGTTGTGCCAAGGTTGATGTACTTCGTAAGGTCGAGATTCAAACCCATCCTTGCCTGATTGTAGTACCGTGAGAAAAGGACGAGGAATTTCCTCAGAGGCTCATCCGAAATGCGGGCGACAACGTGAACGTCACTGGGAAGGAGATCGACAGCTACGGTCACTGGAGGGCGCATCTCGGCGTTGCAGACCAGTCCGGCATCAAGGCAGAAGATACTATCTATCTGCCCAGTGATCGGCTCCGGCCCTTCGCGGTGCTTCGCCTGCCATTCAGCTACCATGCGAATGTTCTGAGCTTCAAGGGCAATCACCAGATAGATGGTCTGCCAGGTTTGATACGCCCGGCCGAATAAATTGAGGGAGCTTTCGACAGGGCCGATGACTGGGTAGTAAGCCGTTCGGCACAACTCCTTTACACTCTTGCAACTCTGGACGCAGCTGTCGTATTCGGCCTTGGTGAGTTTCGTCTTCACCTCGATGACGAAAAATACGCATTCGATGGGAACAAGACTTTGGCCACCGATGGAGAATAGCATCGGCGTTCTAGCTTTGTCATACAGGATGATGTCGAGCTGACGGGATGTGTTGCGCTGTGAGTCGATCGCAATTCCACTTGTGATGCCGATGTTGTCAGGGAGAATCTCCCGGAGCACATCTGCGACGGCTTGCTCGACTGAGGTTCCTTTTAGCCCGGCGTGATGGAAAGCTGACCGGATGGCAAGTAGCTGTGCTCTTAATATATTAGAGCGTGCCTCAAAGATTTCCTCTAAGTTCGCCATGCTGTCTCCCGTGTCCCGTATGCTCAACTTAGAGCGACTCGCGTATCAGTGCTATCGAGCACAGATTTATTCCGTTCAGTGACGAATGCTCTCCCTTGATACAGCGGGTGGAACTATCCTTTCTGAACCCCTTTGGCTTCTCGTCGGAAATCATGGAGGTGGAACCAGTTCTTTCAATGACCTGTGAGTCAGCGGAGTTTTTTGAGATGGAAACCTGAACCGATGCGCAACTGAATATGATCACTGACGTCGTGCCGGGCCCTACTTGATCCTCGATCATCGTTGCATCTGAGGCAAGGCTCAGGAAGCCTTGCGCAGGGGCCCGAGGAGACGCGCCTCATCTCCTATGCTCTTAAGTAGCCGACGTAGTTTGTATGCACTCAGTTCCCTGCCGCTCGCTGGTGGGCACTCGGAGGCATAGTTTACAATTTTATCCTTTTTCTTCAAAGGGTTTCGACGGATTCAAAATCCGCCGGGGCAACCCCCCGTGAAGGTTCGAGTCCTTTCACCGGCACCAGCGCGTTCCGCCGATATGGCCCAGGTCACTCTGGCTCCATGGTGGAGCGCTCTGCCATCATCCGGAGAAGCTTTGACGTCCAATCCGGAGACGACGCCACATCAAGACGGCTGGCGTGGCTTCTGGTGTGATCTGCCTTCTGTCGATTGGACAGGGTCGGATGCTGTTGCTCCGACTGCCGTGTCGTTATCGCGTTCCGACAGTCTCTCAAGGTCGCTGGTGAAACGCCTGCATCACGCCAGGGGTGGATTTTTCACGACCCCGGATCTGGGCCGATCCTCTTTCCTGTAGGCATGACGTCCGATGAGCCTGAGCGTGTCGGACTGAGGTCAAGGTGGTTGCAGAGCGTCGCCGCGCCGGTCCGGTCGGTGCCATAAGGCCCAAGGCTTCTTAGCTGTCGGCATCTCACCGGATCGGGATGGCCACCGCCCCTTCCGTGGGCGGCCATCCACCAAAAGGCCGTCAGGCAACTGCACCCGGGGTCCGCGATCAGGCCCAGCCGGTCAGGACCAAGAGAATGGGATGCGGATGGGCTCAGCGTCCTCGAACCTGACAGAGATGCCGCTCTGATCGAAGCTCACGGACGCCCGGGGGATGGTCTCTTCCGGCGTCGTCTCGATGCGCACCTGTGTCGCAAGCGCGCCGCGGCCCTTCTGGGACGTGCTGCGAATGAGCGCCATGCGCGTGAGTTCTCGCTTCCTCATGCCGGGGTGATAGGGCGCTTCGGCGAAGGAGAGCCCGCCGTCGCAAGCACCTCCGGCAGAGAGACCTTCGACCGGCAGGGTCCGCACGCTGATACCAAGCCCGTCTGACCGGCTCGCCCGGAACCCTGTGGCCTTCGTGGAGGCCTCGATCCGGTCGAGGCTTGGATGGAGAACCAACTGGGCCTGCCCAACAACGCGGTCTGGCGAGTCGAGAAGATCGACGATCACCAGGTCCCTTGGCCGGCGAAACACGATGATCCGGGCAAGCTTCGCCCGCTCGCTCGACCTGCGGCAAAGGACCCAGGAGTCGCCCTCGAGCTGCCAGTCGGCCAGCCGCGCTTCCTGAGGGGTGTCGTCATCCCAGGCGATCCCATTCCGTTCAATGATCCGGAATACATTGTGGCTGGCGAAGGCGTCGGTGTTCAAGGACCCTGGCAGCGACCGGTCGTTGGTGAACTTGGCCGGATCGACGATCAGCTCCTGCTTGAGCCCGTACAGTTGGAAGCTGCCATCATCCGTGTGCTTGTGGATGCGGGAGACCGAGCCGCACTTCACGTGGACGCAGACCGGTGCGTCGTCCATGGTCGTCCCCTGGTCCATGCGCCAGTCGCTGCGCAGGCAGGCATAGCCGACGCTTTCGAAGACCGCGTCGCGTTCGGCGGGGGGCTGGCCGCTGGTCCCCTGGGTGATCAGGTGGTCGAGGATCCGAACCAGCTCGTCGTCAGGCGAATAGAGCTCCTGCTGAACCATTCCGGTCCGGAGGCGCTCGAGTTCCTTGACGATGTTGGCGCGCGCCGAGTCGCCGAAAGGGGCCAGGGTCCCGTCCGGCCGGACGAACGTCACGAGGCTACGAAGCACGGCATCCAGCGCTTCGTGCAACTCGACGGGGGGACCGCCGCCGATATAGGGCAACAAAAGGGCCCGAAGCAGGAGCTTCGCGAACAGCAGATGGTATTCGGGGCTGTTCTCCACATGCGCGCCTTCGCGCGAGATGGAGCGGGCCAGCTGACAGGTCACGACCCGCTCGACGGCGTGACTTTGGATCGCCTCGCCGTGGCAGAGACCGTTCAGGCGTCCGACCGCGCGCAGCAGTGCCAGGTCCTGGAAGAGGCCATGGTTGTGGCCCGGCGTATAGCAGATATCGTCCAGGATCGCGGCAAGCTGGGTCAGAAGGATCTGGAATGCCGCAAGGACGACCTCCGGATTGGCGCTGGAGGGTCGCTTCGTGTAGCCGTCCAGGAAGTCCAGGACCGAGTTCGCGCGGATCGCCAGGGGATGATCGCCCCAGGTGAAGTCATCCCAGCCGAGGTCGATCGGCAGGCAGTTCAGGAGATGGGTACGGTAGTCCAGAATGGCTCGACCTGCCGCTTCCATGCCCACGTCGTCCTGGCGCGACAGCTTGGGCACCCAGGCGAGGCCGTTGAACATCAGCCTCCAGCGCCGATCCTTCTGGAGTTGCACCTGCCAGTCGATCGGGGCGCGGACCGTGCCCGGCTCGTAACCGTCGATGTCGACGGGGATCGTCAGGTCGGCGCGGGGCAGCGTGCCCTTGAAGGCCTTGCTTTGTGGGCGTCCAAAGATCTGCCGCACCAGCTCCTCGAGGCTGCTCGGCGCAAGCCCGAACACCTCGGCCAGCGTGTCCGCCGAGAACGTCGGGGTGAGGATGGTCCGGTAGCTGAGCGGATGGAAGCGGTCCCCAGTGGAGGAAGACCTGATGGAGGCCTCAATGGCCCTCATCCTCGTTTGCACCGCCTTCTTCATGAGGCTCCCCTCAGATCCGGAATTCCTGGTTCGATTGCCGACGGCCATCCGTCCCTCGGCCCTTCTACGGCCGAAAAGGCGACCCGACCCGAACAGCGCGCGCGCACCCCAACCGATCGCCTCCGGCTTGGCCGCCGAGCCTTAGGACGGGACGGGCACCCAAGGATCACGCCCGGCTGGAGGACTTCGACATGGTACGGTCGGCGACGGCTCCGTTTCCCCGCTAGGCGGTTGCAGCCGACACTCCTGAAGGGGTTCTCGTGCATGATCCACGCTGACTTGGCTGGCCCGCAAGGGAGGCAAAACCATGGGGAGACGCAACCACCACGGGATGCCAAGGACCGCTCTGATGATGTGACCGCCCCCCGACGGCATCGGTGTGCCAGGGTGGGTCTGCGACGATCCACAGAGGGGAGCGGTCATGGCGGAGATTACCACAGTCGGGCTCGACCTGGCGAAGAATGTGTTTCAGGCGCATGGGGCTGATGCCTCGGGGCGTGCGGTCCTTCGCAAGAAGCTGCGGCGCGATCAGGTGCTGGCCTTCTTCGCGCAGTTGCCCGCCTGTGTGGTGGCGATGGAGGCGTGTGGCGGTGCCCATTTCTGGGGCCGAGAGATCGGGCGGCTGGGCCATGAGGTGCGGCTGATCCCGCCGGCCTATGTGAAGCCTTTTATCAAGCGCCAGAAGTCTGATGCCGCCGATGCGGAAGCCATCTGTGAGGCCGCCCAGCGTCCCACGATGCGCTTCGTGGCGGTGAAGAGCGAGGAGGCTCAGGGCGCCGCGATGGTGTTTCGCGTGCGCGAGCTTCTGGTCCGGCAGCGCACGCAGGCGATCAACGCCCTGCGGGGTCACCTGACCGAGTTCGGGCTGGTGGTGCCGCAGGGTGCCGCGAACGCCGCGCGGCTGATCGCTCTTGTCGAGGACCAGGGCAGCGGCTTGCCCGCCGAGGCTGTTGCCACGCTCAAGGTGCTGGTTGTAGCGCTCGCCCACCTCGAGGCGGAGATCGGGAAGCTCGATGTCGAGATCGCACGGCGTGCCAAGGAGAACGAGGTCGCCCGACGGCTGATGACGGTGCCGGGCATCGGGCCGCTGATCGCGACAGCCATCGCCGTCCTGGCTCCCCCGCCCGAGACGTTCCGCTGCGCGAGGGACTTTGCGGCCTGGCTGGGCCTGACGCCCCGACAGCATTCGACCGGTGGCAAGCAGCGGCTGGGGGCCACAACCAGGATGGGCGAACGGTCTCTGCGGCGCCTGCTGATCATTGGCGCCAACAGCGTCATCATGAAGCGGCATGTCCATGCCTCAGCCAAGCCAGGCACATGGCTCGCAAGGCTGATCGCACGCAAGCCACCCCTGCTGGTGCGGGTGGCGCTGGCCAATAAGATGGCGCGGATCGTGTGGGCGTTGATGGCGAAGGGAGAGGTCTACAGGGCTCCGGCCGTGGCGGCGTAAGCCGACAGGCTGCGAGGACGTCGGAGCGGAAGAGGGCAAGGAGCGGTATGGCGCAACGGTCGTGAGACGGGATCGGGACACCCAGGTTGCAACAGAGTGCCATCGAGCACGCGGCTCTGATCTGGACCCGACCCGCGAACACCATACGGGCCCGCGGCATCCCAGGGCCGCACCAAAGGCCGGACAGATGTCAGCACCCGACAGCGCGCCAGAACCAGCTCCGAAGATCCCTCTTGCGCAAGGGGCGGTTACAGATGTTGCAAGATGATCGCGGGACGTTCCGTGGGTCCAGGGCAGTCGCCCGGCGGCGCATCCTGTCAGCAGGAGAGGAGCCGAGAGGGCACCGGGGAACGTCGCCTGGGACAGCCCGTGATGAAGGGGGCTGACCCTATGATGGGACCTATGGGCGGCCAGGAACGGACCTCACCGCCACGGCGGGGCCGCGTTCCCGCTCCGTCCCGGCGGCTCAGGCCCGGATCCGCGGGTCGTCCCACAGCGGGGCGAGGTGGACGCGGGCCGGACGACGTTCCCCCAGGATCTCGACCTCCAGGGGAAGGCCGTCCGTGATGCGGTCCGGCGGCAGGAAGCCCTGCGCGACCGAATGTCCCGTGAAATGCGAGAACCCGCCCGACGTGCACCAGCCCGCCACCTGACCGTCGAGCCAGATCGGCTCCCAGGCCACGACGTCGGCATCCCTCGCATCGACGATCAGGCTGGTCAGGCGCTTGCGGGGACTGGTCGACTTCTCGGCCGCCGCCGCGGCCTTGCCGATGAAGTCCACGGGCTTGTTGTAGCGGACGAACCGGTCGAGGCCGGTCTCGGCCGGGGTGTAGTCGGGCGAGAACTCGCGGCCCCAGCTCCCGAACCAACGGTCGAGTCGGAGCGACATCATGGCCCGCATCCCGAAGGGCCGCAGGCCCAGATCCCGGCCCGCCTGCCAGAGCGTCTGCCAAAGGTGGCGCACCGACATGTGGTCGCAGAAGATCTCGTAGCCGAGGTCCCCGGTGTAGCTCACGCGCTGGACCAAGCAGTCCGCCATGCCGACGGTCAGCCGGCGAACGTCCATGAACCGGATCGACCCCACATCCGATCGCGTGACGCGGCGCAGCAGTTCGGTCGCGCGGGGACCCGCGATCTGGAAGCCGGTCCGGGCGTCGGAGATGTTGTCGACCCGGACGCCGTCGGTAAGGTGCTGCACGAACCAGCGGCCGTGCCAGCCTTGCGCGCCATAGCTCGCCGTCAGCATGAACTCCTGCTCGGACAGGCAGGACACGGTGAAGTCGCCGATGATCTTGCCGCTTTCCGCCAGCATCGGATTGAGCGCAAGGCGACCCGGACGCGGGATCGTCCCCGCCATGATCCGGTCGAGCCAGGCGCGGGCGTTCGGACCGGTGACGCGGTATTTGCCGAAGTTCGACAGCTCGTTGATGCCGACCCCGGTGCGGACGGCCAGGACCTCCTGCCGCGTGGCCTCCCAGGCGTTGGAGCGACGGAAGGTCGGGGTCTCGTAGGCCGGCTCGCCGGACAAGGCAAAGTAGTTGGCGACCTCGAGCCCGTACTGCTGCCCCCAGACGGCCCCCATCCCGGACAGGACGTCGTACATGGGCGAGGTGCGGAACGGACGCGCGGCGGGCTTCTCTTCGTTCGGGTAGGCGACCGAGAAGCGGGTCTGGTAGTTCTCCACGACCTTCGGGACGGTGTAGCCGGGCGTCGTCCAGTTGCCGAAGCGGGCGACGTCGAAGCCGCGCGGGTCGCGCTCGACCTCGCCGTGGATCATCCACTGGGCGAGGCTGAGGCCCATGCCGCCGCCCTGGCTGAAGCCGGCCATGACGGCGCAGGCGGACCAGAAGTTGCGCAGGCCCGGCACCGGACCGATCAGCGGGTTGCCGTCCGGAGCGAAGGTGAATGGCCCGTGGATCACCCGCTTGACGCCCGCCCGCTCGAGGACGGGAAAGCGGCGGTAGGCAAAGGCGACCGAGTCCTCGATCTTGCTGAAGTCCTCGTTGAGGAGCTCGTGCCCGAAGGTCCAGGGCGTGGTGTCGGGCGACCAGGGCTCGCAGGGCTTTTCGTAGAAGCCGATGCAAAGGCCGCGACCCTCCTGGCGGAGGTAGCTTTCGCCGCCCGGGTCCATGACGTGCGGGAACTCCCGGCCGCGGTCGAGGAAGGCCACGATCTCGGGGATGTCGTCGGTCACGAGGTACTGGTGCGCCATCGGCAGGAGCGGGCCGTAGACCCCGGCCATCGCGAAGACCTCGCGCGCCCAGAGGCCGGCCGCGTTCACCACATGCTCGGCGTGGATGGTCCCCTGCTCGGTCACGACGTCCCAGGTGCCGTCGGCGCGGGGGGTCAGCTCGAGCACGCGGTTGTGGAGCACGATCTCGGCCCCGCCCATCCGGGCGGCGCGGGCATAGGCGTGGGTGGTGCCCGAGGGATCGAGGTGGCCGTCGAGCGGGTCGTAGAGCGCGCCCAGCACGCCTTCGACATTGACCAGCCCTTCGGTCATCTCCTCGACCTCGGAGGGCGACAGGATCGCGGTGTCCAGGCCCATGTAGCGGTGCTTGGCGCGTTCCGCCTTGAGCATGTCGAACCGTTCGGGCGTATCCGCGAGTGTGATGCCCCCCACATGGTGGAGGCCGCAGGACATCCCGGTGATCTCCTCCAGCTCCTTGTAGAGCCGGATCGTGTAGCCCTGGAGCGCCGCCATGTTGGTGTCGCCGTTGAGCGTGTGGAAGCCGCCCGCCGCGTGCCAGGTCGAGCCGGAGGTGAGGTCCGACCGCTCGATCAGCATGACGTCCGACCAGCCGAGCTTGGTCAGGTGGTAAAGGACGGAGCAGCCGACGACGCCTCCGCCGATCACGGCCACGCGGGTGGTGGTCTTCATGGGTCAGGTTCCCTCGTTCGTGTTGGGCCTATTTGGAACGCCGCAAGGCGCACCGATTGCCCGATTGCGACAGTTCGGGTCGCTCGCGGCCCGCTTGCCCGTCACGATTCCACGAATGTCCTGCCCGATCCTGACACCACCGCGCGGGGGGCGTTGCGCCCTCCCTCAAGGGATGATGCGCGTGTACTTCGTCCCCTCGACCGTCGCGCCCATCCGCAGGCCCGACTGGGCGAAGACCACGGCGATCACCGGGGACAGCGACGTGGTGGTGTCGGCGCGGAGCACCTCGCCCTGGTCGATGACCGCGTAGTCGATGTCCGCGCCCGCGACCCAGCCCGCCGAGGACCGGAACTGCGACAGGGCGTCCTGGGTCATGAAGAAGAGGACGTGGCTGTACTGCTGCGCGCCGATCTGGAGCCCCGCCGAGGCCGCCGCCGCGGAGTAGTAGTCGACCGAGGTGTTGCCGACCCGCAGGGCGCCGGTCCCATAGGAGCCGCCGAGCCCCAGGCCCAGCTCCGTCACGACCGGCATGACCAGCACGCCCGCCGCCCGGTTCGCGAGGTCGCGCGTGCCGGGATAGGTGGAGTAGAGGAAGCTCAGCGAGCTGTCGACGCGCGCGTCGATGATCGCCGCGCCGCCCGAGCCCACGCCGTTCGAGCACGCTGCGAGCAGGGGTGCCGCAAGGGCCAGCGCCGCGAATCTGCGCCTGGAGAGGATGTTCATTGTCACCGCCCGATGGTTTCTTGGCCTTGTGACCGGCCGTTGGGACTAAGTTTAGCCGGACCGGCCCGGCCTGTCATCGACTGATTCGAACCGCAGCCCGAATCAGCCGTTCATTGCTCGCGCCGCTTCGGGCGCGAAGTAGGTGAGGACGCCGTCGCAGCCGGCCCTCTTGAAGGACATGAGGCTTTCGAGCATGACCCGGTCGCCGTCGAGCCAGCCGTTCACGGCCGCGGCCTTGAGCATCGCGTACTCGCCGGACACCTGGTAGGCGAAGGTGGGGACGGCGAATTCGTCCTTCACGCGGCGGCAGATGTCGAGATAGGGCATCCCCGGCTTGACCATCACCATGTCCGCGCCTTCGGACAGGTCGCGGGCGACCAGGCGCATCGCCTCGTCCGAGTTGCCCGGGTCCATCTGGTAGGTCTTCTTCTCGCCCTTGAGGGCGGCCGTCGCGCCCACGGCGTCGCGGAAGGGCCCGTAGAAGGCCGAGGCGTACTTGGCGGCATAGCTCAGGATGGTGACGTTCTGGTGCCCCTCGGATTCGAGGGCCCGGCGGATCGCGCCGATGCGCCCGTCCATCATGTCGGACGGCCCCAGGATGTCCGCGCCCGAGCGCGCCTGCGCCAGGGCCATCTTCACGAGAGCCTCGACGGTGCGGTCGTTCACGATCTCGCCGTTCTCGACGAAGCCGTCATGGCCGTCGATGTTGTAGGGGTCGAGCGCGATGTCGGTCATCACCGCGACCTCGGGCACCGCGTCCTTGATCGCGCGGATCGTGCGGTTGGTCAGGTTGTCGGGATTCCAGGCCTCGGCGCAGTCGGCGGTGCGATGCTCCATCGCGGTGTAGGGGAAAAGGCACATCGCCGGGATGCCGAGCGAACGGGCCTCGCGGGCCGCCTCGACCGCGCGGTCCACGGTCAGGCGGTTCACGCCCGGCATCGAGGGCACCGGGACGGATTCGTTGGTCCCCTGCATCAGGAAGATCGGCCAGATCAGGTCCGAGGGGGTCAGCGTGTTCTGCCGGACAAGGGCGCGCAGGGCGGGCGTGGCGCGCAGCCGACGCAGCCGGGCGGCAGGAAAGGGGGCGGGGGGCAGGGTCATGGGACACTCCACTGTCTGGCGCCCGGTCCGGCCCGGCGCGGAGTGTCGGGTCGCATGAACCGCGCCCAAGCTCAAGGCTGGGCTTGACAGAACGGGTGGGCTAGGAACGCTGGAACGAAACAGGGACGGCCCGACGGACGACGTGGACTGGATGCAAACCCTTCTCGACGTGATCGACTTCCGGTCGTTCTCCAACCTGTGGTTCTGGATCATGCTGGCGGTGGTCTGGTCCTCGGCGACCCACCGGATTCTGGGCGTGCCCTTCGACATGGTGCTGCGGGCGCGGCAGCAGGGCGGGCAGGCGCTCGCGGACCTGGAGGACCTGGTGCGCATCCAGGTGAACCGGATCCTCTTCATCGCCGAGATGTCGGGCCTGCTGATCGCCGCGACCCTGGCCTTTGGCGTGACGACGCTGATGGTCCTGGCCTTCTGGTACGGCGTGGAGTTCGCGCAGGCCGTGGTGCTGATCGCCGTGCCCCTCGCGGCCGTGGGCGCCCTGAGCCTCGTGACCGCGCGCCGCATCGCCCGGCAGGCGCCCGAGGGCGAGGCGCTCTTCCGGACGCTGGCGCGGCACCGGGCCTGGGTCCAGGGGATCGGGCTCGTGTCGATCTTCGTCACGGCCCTTTATGGGATGTACCAGAACCTGCTGGTGCTGCAGGGGTTGTGAATCCGGCTCCCGTTGACACCGGCCCGCGGCGCGGTAGGTGACGCCACATGTCGAGCAGTCCCAATCACATCACCGTCGGCGGCGCGCCCGAAGGCTATGACGCCCGCCTGATCCTCCAGGAGCTGGACAGGTCGGGCTGCTGCGTGGTCCACGTCGCGCGGGACGACCGGCGGCTCGCGGCCATGCAGGCGGCGCTCCAGTTCTACGACCCCGGCCTGCCGGTGTTCGTCTTTCCGGCCTGGGACGTGCTGCCGTTCGACCGGGTGTCGCCCAACCCGGAGATCGCGGCCCAGCGGATGGCGACGCTGGCCGGGCTCGTGCACGGGATGCCCGAGCGTTACGTGATCCTGACGACGCTGAACGCCGCGACCCAGCGCGTCCCGGCGCGGGACACGCTGCGCGGGGCGGCCTTCTCGGCCCGCGTGGGCGACCGGGTGGACGAGACGGCGCTGCGGGGGTTCCTGTCGCGCATGGGCTTCACCCAGAGCCCGACGGTGACCGAGCCCGGCGACTACGCCGTGCGCGGCGGCCTGATCGATGTCTGGCCGCCGGGCCATCCCTCGCCGGTGCGGCTCGACTTCTTCGGGGACACGCTGGACGGCGCGCGCCGGTTCGACGCCACCAGCCAGCGGACCACCGAGAAGCTGAGCGTGGTCGAGTTCGCGCCCGTGTCGGAGGTCATCCTCGACGAGCCGTCGATCACCCGGTTCCGCCAGAACTACCGGATCGAGTTCGGCGCGGCCGGGACCGACGACCCGCTCTACGAGGCGGTGAGCGCGGGCCGCAAGCACGCCGGCATGGAGCACTGGCTCGCCTTCTTCCACGAACGGCTGGAAACGCTGTTCGACTACCTGCCCAAGGCCACGGTCACGCTGGACGATCAGGTCGCGCCTTCGCGCATCGCCCGCTGGGCGGCGATCCAGGACGCCTACGAGGCGCGGCGCGCGGCCCTGACCGAACGGGGGCGGATGGACTCGGTCTACAAGCCGGCCCCGCCGCAGCTCCTCTACCTCGACGAGGGGGCATGGGACGCCGGGCTGCGCGACCGGCGGGTGCTCCAGTTCAGCCCGCTCAAGCAGCCGACGGGCCTCGGCGTGATCGACGCCGGCGGGAAGATCGGACGCGATTTCGCGCCCGAGCGGCAGCAGGAGAAGATCTCGCTTTTCGGGGCCTTGGCCGACCATGTGAAGGCGCGGGCCGAAGACGCGCCGGTGGTGCTCGCCAGCTATTCCGAAGGCGCCCGCGAGCGGCTCATGGGGCTCCTGGAGGACGAGGGCATCGGAGAGACCATCCCCGTGATGGACTTCACGCGGGTGGGCAAACGCGGCGTGCATCTGGCCGTCTGGCCGCTTGAACATGGGTTCGAGGCGCCGGGCCTCACCGTCATCTCCGAACAGGACGTGCTGGGCGACCGGCTGATCCGCCAGACCCGCAAGAAGAAGCGGGCCGACAACTTCCTGACCGAGGTCAACAGCCTCACCCCCGGGGATCTCGTGGTCCATGTGGACCATGGGGTCGGGCGTTACCTCGGCCTCGAGGTGCTGCGGGCGCTGGGCGCGGCGCACGAATGCCTGGCCATCGAGTACGCGGAGAACACCAAGCTCTACCTCCCCGTCGAGAACATCGAGCTCCTGAGCCGCTTCGGCCACGAGGAGGGCCTTCTCGACAAGCTGGGCGCGGGGGCCTGGCAGGCGCGCAAGGCCCGGCTCAAGGAGCGCATCAAGCTGGCGGCGGAGCGGCTGATCCGCACGGCCGCCGAACGCGCCCTGCGGCAGGCGCCCGAGCTGGAGCCGCCCGACGGCATCTGGGACCAGTTCCTGGCCCGCTTCCCCTATGCCGAGACCGACGACCAGCTTCAGGCCATTGAGGACGTCCTGAACGACATGGCCTCCGGGAACCCCATGGACCGGCTGATCTGCGGCGACGTGGGCTTCGGCAAGACCGAGGTGGCCATCCGCGCGGCCTTTGTCGCGGCGATGTCGGGGGTGCAGGTCGCCGTGGTGGCGCCGACGACGCTGCTCGCGCGGCAGCACTACAAGACCTTCGCGGAGCGGTTCCGGGGCTTTCCGCTGGAGGTCCGGCCCTTGTCGCGCTTCGTGTCCGCCAAGGACGCCGCCCAGACGCGCGAAGGCATGGCCAAGGGCACGGTCGACATCGTGGTGGGCACCCATGCCGTGCTGGCCAAGCAGGTCAAGTTTGCCAACCTCGGCCTTCTGGTCATCGACGAGGAGCAGCATTTCGGCGTGTCCCACAAGGAGCGTCTGAAGGAGCTGCGGTCGGACATTCACGTCCTGACGCTGACCGCGACGCCGATCCCGCGCACGCTGCAAC
The DNA here is from genome assembly GCF_017916275.1 of Rubellimicrobium arenae. Classification (GTDB taxonomy): domain Bacteria; phylum Pseudomonadota; class Alphaproteobacteria; order Rhodobacterales; family Rhodobacteraceae; genus Rubellimicrobium; species Rubellimicrobium arenae. The sequence continues at coordinate 116,532 of NZ_JAFMST010000012.1, read as the reverse complement.
TGTCGCTGTCTGGCGTGCGGGACCTGTCGGTGATCGGCACCCCGCCGATCGACCGGCTGGCGATCCGCACCTACGTGTCCGAGTTCGACACCATCACCATCCGGGAAGCGCTCCTGCGGGAGCATTACCGCGGGGGCCAGAGCTTCTTCGTGGTCCCGCGCGTGGCCGACCTGCCCGAGATGGAGGACTGGCTCCGGCGCGAGGTGCCCGAGGTGTCCGTGGTGGTGGCGCATGGCCAGATGGCGGCGGGCGAGCTCGATGACCGGATGAACGCCTTCTACGACGGCAAGTTCGACGTGCTGCTGGCCACGACCATCGTCGAATCCGGCCTCGACATCCCCACCGCCAACACGATGGTCGTCTGGCGGGCGGACATGTTCGGTTTGGCCCAGCTATACCAGATCCGGGGACGGGTCGGACGCTCCAAGACCCGGGCCTACGCCTATCTGACCTCGCGGCCGCGCCAGAAGCTCACGCCTCAGGCCGAGCGGCGGCTGCGGGTGCTGGGGAGCATCGACAGCCTGGGCGCGGGCTTCCAGCTCGCGAGCCAGGACCTGGACATCCGGGGCGCCGGGAACCTCCTGGGCGAGGAGCAGTCCGGGCAGATCCGCGAGGTGGGCTTCGAGCTCTACCAGCAGATGCTGGAAGAGGAGATCGACCGCCTTCGATCCGGGCAGGGGGATCTGGTGGAAACCGACGGCCAGTGGGCGCCGCAGCTCAACCTCGGCGTGCCGGTGCTGATCCCCGAAGAGTATGTGCCCGACCTCGACGTCCGGCTCGGGCTGTATCGGCGGCTGTCGTCGCTCTCCACCAAGGTGGAGCTCGAAGGCTTTGCCGCGGAGCTGATCGACCGCTTCGGCTCCCTCCCGCGCGAGGTGAACACGCTCTTGCTGGTGGTGCGGATCAAGGCCATGGCCCGCCGGGCGGGAGTGGCGCGGCTGGATGTCGGTCCCAAGGGGGCCACGGTCATGTTCCACAACGACCGCTTCGCCTCGCCGGGCGGCCTGGTCGAGTACATCCAGGCGCAGCAAGGGCAGGCGCGGATCAAGGACAACAAGCTCGTGGTCCTGCGCGACTGGCCGACCGAGGCCGACCGGATCAAGGGCTCCTTCGCGATCATGAAGGACCTGGCCGAGAAGGTCGCCGAGGCGCAGCCCGCCAAGACCAGGAAGGACGCCAAGGAGCCCGTCGCTGCCGCGGCGCAGGCGGCCGGAACGACGGCTGCGGCTCCGGTTGCAAAGGCGGCACGCCGGACGCGGTGACGGCGTGACGCGACGGCGAGGCGGAGCGCCCCTTTGCGGGCGCCCGTCCGGCCGTGCTAGGCCGCCGCCCAGGCGGACCGGAAGGGAATCTCAGGTGTCCAGGACCATCGACGCGCGCTGGATCACGGTCTTCGCCGTCTATTTCCTCCTCCAGGCCTTGTCGCGCTGGGCCTTCGGGCTGTCGCTGAACTGGGACGAGGCAGAGGCGTTCTTCTTCGCCCGCCACCTCGCCTGGGGCTATGGCCCCCAGCCGCCCCTCTACTTCTGGCTGCAATGGGGCGTGTTCCAGGTCCTGGGGGAGAACGTCCTGGCGCTGGCCGTCTTCAAGAACGCGCTGCTGTTCGGGACCGTCGTGCTCCTGTACCGCTTCCTGCGGCGCGAGGCCGGCTCGGCCGAGGCGGGGGTCGCCGCGCTGTCGCTTGGCCTGATCGCGTCGCTTGTCTGGGAGGCGCAACGCGCCCTGACCCATACGGCGCTGGCCATGCTGGTCGCCGTTGCCGCGACCTGGATCGCCGTGCGGGCTCTCGAGAGCGGGCGCTGGCGCGACTACCTGCTGCTGGGCCTGGCCGTCGGTATCGGCACGCTGTCCAAGCTGAACTTCCTGGTCTGGGCGGCGGCCCTGCTGGGGGCGGCCCTGATCCTGCCGGAATGGCGCCGCCGCATCCGACCCGGGCCGACCTGCGCCGCCGTGCTGGTGGCCTTGCTCATCAATGTCCCGGTCCTGTTGTGGATGCTCCGAAACCCGGAGCTGTCCACCGTCGGCATCCGCAAGCTGGAGTTCGCGACCGAATCCGGGCTCCAGGCCCGGCTTGTCGGGACGGGGGCTCTGGCCTTCGCCACGCTGAACTTCTTCATCCTGCCTCTGCTTGTCCTGGGTGGCTTCTGGCTGGCCGCGCGCCGCCGTCCCGGGTCGGCGCTGCCGCCGGGCGTCCGGCTTTACGGACTGGCTTCGGGGCTGTCGCTGCTGCTGCTCTGGGTCGGCATCCTCGCCACGAGGTCGACCGAGGTGGACCATATCTGGCTGATGCCGATGGCGTCCGGCCTCGTGCCCGTCGCGGTGCTCGCGCTCTGGCCCCGGCTGACCGAGCGCGCCCGTCGCGGGCTGGCGGGAACGGAGGCGGCGCTCTGGCTGCTGGCGCTGGTGCTCCTGCCGGCCTCGGCGTTCCTGGGGCCGAGCTCCAGCAACCGCTGGCTCGACTTCGGTCCGGTCGCCGCCCGGCTGGCGCAACTGCAAGGGGAGGGGCTGTCCCTCGTCCTCAACAACGTCCACGTGGCGGGCAATCTCGTCCTCCGGGAGCATGGGCTGGATCTGACGCTCCTGACCGTTGGAACGCCCGACGTGCCGGCCGAGCGTCTCGCGCTCGTCACCCGGCTGAACGATCCGCTGCTGGAAAGGCCGGATGTCCAGGCGCGGATGGAGGCTCATGAGGAGTTCCCTCTGCTGGACGAGCCGGGAGCGCGCAGGCAGGCCGTGACGCTGCTGTCGGCGCAATGACCGCCTGCGCCACGGGTTGGCGGCCCCGATCAGTAGAAGTCCTGAAGGACGCCGGCGGGCCTTTCGCTGCGTCAGGGCCGGCGTTGCGTGGGCGGGTGGCCGTCGTGTAAGGAGCGGCATGGCTGGCAGCGACCCCAAATCCCTGATCCGCATCGCCCGCGCCGACGGCTCGGTCGACCATGCGCCTCCGATCGACCTTGGCGCGCGTGTCCGCGAGTTGCGCCGCGCCCGCGACTGGACGCTGGAGCAGGCGGCGTCCCAGGCAGGTCTGGCGCGGTCCACGCTGTCGAAGATCGAAAACGGGCAGATGTCCCCGACCTACGATGCCCTCAAGAAGCTGGCCGTGGGACTCGGGATCTCGGTGCCGCAGCTCTTCACGCCCGCGCCGCGCGCGCAGGTGAACGGGCGCATGGCCGTGACGCGGGCGGGCGAGGGGACGGCCCAGCTCACCACGACCTACGAGCATGAACTGCTGGCCGAGACGCTGACCCGCAAGCAGATGTTGCCCTACCGGGCGCGGGTCAGGGCGCGCAAGCTTGAGGAGTTCGGCGGCTGGGTCCGGCACGAAGGGGAAGAGTTCCTTTATGTCCTGACCGGCGCCATCCGGCTCTACACCGAGTTCTACGAGCCCGTGGAGATGAAGCGCGGGGACAGCGCCTATTACGACGCCTCGATGGGCCACAACGTCGTCTCGATCAGCCAGGACGACGCCACCATCCTTTGGGTGACGTCCCTGGCCTGAAGGGCGCGCGGCGGGGCCGGTCGAAGGGACCCCGCCGGTCTGGTCAGTTTCCGCTGCCCTGAGGCTCCCACCACCACACGTCGGGCTGCCAGCCGGGCCAGTCGCCCATGATGGGCAGGCGCTCGGGATACTTCAGCTCGGTGGAATGGGCGATCAGCGCGTTGTTCGACTGGTAGAACGGGATCACGTAGCGCCCGGCCGTCAGCACCCGGTCGAGCGCCTGGGCCGCCGCGACGAAGTCCTCGTTCGACTCCACCGTGAGAAGGCGGTCGATCAGGCCGTCGATGGCCGGAGACTTCGCCCCCATGAGGTTGCGTCCGCCGGGCTCGTCCGCGGTCGCGGACCCCCAGTAGAGCGTCTGCTCGTTGCCGGGGGACAAGGACAGCGCCCGCCGGTAGTAGGTCATGTCGAAGTCGTAGGAATCGGTCCGCTCCTTGTACTGGGCGGAGTCGACCGAGTTCACGGTGACCTGCATCCCCAGCCGTCCGAGCGCCTGGACATACATGTCCACGATCGAGGCCACCTCGGACGACCCGTTCTCGAGCAGGATCTCGAAGGCGAAGGGCTCGCCCTGGGCGTTCCGCAAGAGGCCATCCTCGCCCACGGTCCATCCGGCCTGCTCCAGGGCGTCGAGCGCGCGCGCCACGTTGGCCCGGTTGCGCTCGGAGCCGTCGCTCTCGGGCAGGCTGTAGCCCTCCAGGGCGCCCGGCGGCAGGTCCGCCTGGAACTCGCCCAGGAACTCGCGCACGCGGCCCTCGGCGGGGCCTTCGGTCATGCCCAAGGGGCTGTTCGAGAAATAGGAGGTGATCCGGGGCTGCTTGCCGCCGGTCATGGCCTCGTTGATGAACTCGAAGTTGAAGGCGAGCTCCATGGCGTCCCGGACGCGGATGTCCGAGAACAGAGCCTCGCGGGTGTTCATGACGAGCCCCGTCATCCCGGTGGGTCGCTGGTTCGGGATCTCGCTCAGGATGACGCGCCCGTCCTGCACGAGCGGGAAATCGTAGGAGGTCTCCCACCGGACGGGATTGGTTTCCCGCACGATGTTCACCTCGCCGGTCTTGAAGGCCTCGAAGGCGGCGGTCTCGTCTCCGAAGAATTCGATCCGCACCCGGTCAAGGTTCATGGTGCCGCGGCGGAACGGGATGTCGGCGCCCCAGTAGTCCGGGTCGCGCCGCAGGATCACCGAACGTCCGGGGTCGACCGACTCGACCACATAGGGGCCGGAGGTGATCGGAATCATCTCGAGCCCGTCGGAGTTGGCGAAGTCGACACCCTCCCACTGCTTCTTCTCGAGGATCGGCCTCAGGCCGGCCAGCATCACGAGCTCCCGGTCGGCCGTGCTGAAGGTGATGCGGACGCCCCGGTCCCCAACCGGCTCGATCGTTTTCACCTTCTGCCAGAACGTCTGGTAGCGGGGGTGGCCCTCGGTGCCGACCGTCTCGAACGACCAGATCACATCCTCGACCGTCACCGGATTTCCGTCCGAGAAACGGGCCTTCGGGTTCAACGTGAACTCCACCCAGCTCCGGTCCGGCGCGACCTCCACCGACTCGGCCAGAAGGCCGTACAGAGTGAAGGGTTCATCAAGGGAACGTCCCATAAGGGACTCGGTCGTAAGGAAGGTCAGCTGCCAGGGAACCTTCCCCTTGAGGACGTAGGGATTCAGGCTGTCGAAGCTCCCCACCTCGGCCGAGATCACCTCGCCCCCCTTGGGGGCGTCGGGATTCGCATAGGGCAGGTGATCGTAGTCGCGGGGCAGGGCGGGCTCCCCGTACATGGCCAGTCCGTGCATGGGCTCGGCCCAGGCGGTGGTCCCCAGGAACGCGAGCAGGGCCACCCCCCGGGTAAGGCAGAACGCGAACTGCGGTTTCATGGTGGCTGCTCTCTTTCGTGGCCTGTTCGAGTTGGGCGACGTTACGCGTGCCATCCCGCGAAATCAAACTTTTGGCTAGCGCAACGACTGCAGAACGCCTATAAAGAGGTCACTGCTCGATAGGTTTCTTGCCTGTATGAAACCTGCCTCAACAACTCAACGCCCGCCCTTCGGCGGGCGTTTTTTTGTGCCCTGGCCAGGGGTGCTGGCCAAGTTCACCCGATTTCTTAGGAATCTCGCGTAGTCGCGCCTGCCGCGTATGCACCGGCCGGCCGCCGGTGCACCTACAACGGGGGCACGAATCACGTCAAGGCGCGCCCCGACGTGAGTCGGCCACCACAGTTTGTCCACAGGCCCAAGACGTTGGGTGGGCTCGCTGAGTTTCCGCGTGAAACCTGTCCTGAGCCGAAATTCGCCATCATTGTGGCGGATGATCGGCGGAATTACGCCCATTGCGACCACGTCTCACCACCTTATGATGCTGCGGCAGCACATGAAGGAGCATGCGATGACCTCTGCCCGCCCCCTGTCCGGCCGGACCGCCGTCGTGACCGGATCGACCTCGGGCATCGGCCTCGGGATCGCCCGGTCTCTTGCAGAAGCGGGGGCGGACGTCGTCCTGAATTCGTTCACGGACGCCGCGGCGGATCACGAGTTGGCCCGGTCCCTGGCCGAGGAGTTCGGGGTGCAGGCCCGCTATGTGCGCGCCGACATGTCCAAGGGCGAGGAGTGCCGGGCCCTGGTCACGCAGGCCGGGACCTGCGACATCCTGGTAAACAACGCCGGCGTGCAGCATGTCGCGCCGCTCGAGGAGTTTCCCGTCGAGCGTTGGGACATGATCCTCGCCATCAACCTGTCCTCCGCCTTCCACACCACGGCAGTGGCGCTGACCGGAATGAAGGCGAAGGGATGGGGGCGCATCGTCAACGTGGCCTCGGCGCATGGGCTGACGGCCTCGCCCTACAAGGCGGCCTATGTGGCGGCCAAGCATGGGGTCGTCGGGCTGACCAAGACCGCCGCGCTCGAGACGGCCGGGCAGGGCATCACCGTGAACGCGATCTGTCCGGGCTACGTGCTGACGCCGCTCGTGGAGGCGCAGATCCCCGACCAGATGAAGACCCACAACATGGACCGGGAGACCGTGATCCGGGAGGTCATGCTGGCGCGGCAGCCGTCCCGCCAGTTCGCGACGGTCGAGCAGATCGGAGGCACGGCGGTCTTCCTGTGCTCCGACGCGGCGGCACAGATCACCGGGACCACGATCAGCGTGGACGGGGGCTGGACGGCGCTCTGACCCGCGCAGGCGGTCTGGGAGGCGTCGCAGGGGCCTTGGGGCGGCACGACAGACCTCGCTCACTCTCCAAGGGTCTCGCCCGTGCCGGAGGAGCCCTGCGGTGGGATGGCATCACGCACCCTTAAGGGCGGCCCCGAAGGCTGGCCGCACCCCGGACGGGATCGTGACCTGCAGTCTTGGAGACGCCTCTCGGGCCCCGCTCTCGGCAGGCCCCTCAGAGGGATGGGGCCGCAGGCGGTGTGACCTCTCCGGCGCTGCTGACAGCCTCTCCCGGATAGACCAGGCCGGCGGAGATCACGAGCTTGGCCGCATCTTCCAGAGACATGTCGAGCTCGATGATCTCCGACCTTCGCACGAACAGCAGGTAGCCCGTCGTCGCGTTCGGCGTGATGGGCTTGAACAGCGTCACCATCTCGTCGTCCCCGAACTCCTGGATCAGCCGATGCCGGATCTCGCCGCGCAGAGGGGCCGAGATGAAGGCGATGGACCAGGCCCCCTTGCGCGGGAACTCCACAAGACAGGCTTTCTCGAAGCGGGCGTCGGACTGCGTGAAGACGGTTTCCGAGATCTGCTTCACGGCGTTGTAGATCGAGCGGATGACCGGCACGCGGCCCACCAGATCCTCGCCGCTGCGGAGAAGGGACCGCCCGATCAGGCCCTTGGCGATCCAGCCGATCAGGACGGTGAACACGAGGAACACGACCACGCCCACGCCCCGGACGTTCACCTCGATCCAGTCGGGGCTGCCGGGGGCGTTGCCGATCATCCGGTTCACGATCGAATCCGGATGCCAGTACCGGGGCACGAAAGGCATGACCCAGCTGTCCACCCAGCCCACCGCCGTCCAGATCAGCCACACCGTCAGGCCGATGGGCGCGATCACCACGACCCCGGCGAAGAAGTTGTTCCGCAAGGCCCCGAGGATGCGCGTCACCAGCCAGTGCTGCTGGCGCGGCGGTCGGGGCGGCAGATCGACAGGATGCATGGCGAGGGCCTTGGACGTTCGGTCCCGAGCGTTCTAGGCCAGCCCCGGCCCGGGCCGCAACACGCCCGTCGCCCCGCGCTTGGGCACGACTGCGTCAGGCCGGCATCCTGCCCAGTTCCACAGCGATGCGCGCAGCGAGCCTTGCGTTGTTCAGGACCAGCGCGATGTTGGCCTCGAGGCTGCGGCCCTCCGTCAGCTCGAAGATCCGCTGGAGGAGGAACGGCGTGACCGCCTTGGCCGCGATGCCCCGCTCCTCGGCCTCGCGCAGGGCCTGCCGGATGGAGGGCGCGAGGACGTCCGAGGCGATCTCGTCCGCCGCCGGGATGGGGTTGGTGACGAGCTGGCCGCCGGGCAGGCCCATGGACGCCCGCATCCGGTGGGCGGCGGCGATCTGCGCGGGGTCGTCCATCCGCAACGGAGCCTTCAGCCCCGAGCTGCGGGACCAGAATGCCGGAAGCTCGTCCTGCCCGAGGGCGATGACGGGGACGCCGAGCGTCTCGAGCACTTCCAGGGTCTTGGGCAGGTCGAGGATGGCCTTGGCCCCGGCCGCGACGACGGTGACGGGCGTCTGGGCCAATTCGTGCAGGTCCGCCGAAATGTCGAAGCTCGTCTCGGCCCCCCGGTGGACGCCGCCGATGCCGCCGGTGGCGAAGACCTCGACCCCGGCGAGCCGGGCCGCGATCATCGTCGCCGCGACGGTGGTCGCGCCGTTGCCGCCACGGGCCAGGCAGGCGGCAAAATCGGCCCGCGACAGCTTGGCCACGTCGCGCGCCTGGCCCAGCGATTCCAGTTCATCCTCCGACAGGCCAACATGGAGCCTGCCGGCGAGAACGGCTATCGTCGCCGGCGTTGCGCCGTTGGCCCGCACCTCCGCCTCCACCCGCCGCGCCGTCTCGACGTTGCGGGGCCAGGGCATGCCGTGGGTGATGATCGTCGACTCGAGCGCCACGATCGGAGTCCCCGATGCGCGGGCTGTCTCGACGTCGGGGGAGAAGGTGATCGGGATCATGAAGGTGTGTCTCCGGAAACGTAATGGGCGGCGGCCCTAAGGGCACGGTCCAGCGCGGCGTCACGGGTGGCGCCTTCGCGCTCGGCCACGATATGGGCGGCCATGAAGGTATCGCCCGCTCCGGTCACGCGCGTGACCAGAACCTCGGGCGGGGATTGGGTCAGCACGCCAGCCCCGGAGTCGCCGTCGGAGGCCGACCGGCCCCCATCGGTCACCAGAATCCGCCGGGCACCCCGCCCAAGCAGGCCCTCGGCGGCCTCGGCGGAGGTCGCGAACTCCCTTTGGCACAGGATGCCCGCTTCTTCGAGATTGACGTAGAGCGTCGCGCCGGTGTGATCCAGCAACGGGAGAAGACGTTCGGCTTTTCCGGGGCTTGCGGAGGCGACCCTCAAGTCGGCTCTGAAGAAGAGGGGCGAGGCTGCGATGCGAGCCAGCAGGTCGGCCGTGAGATTGCCGTCCAGCGCCACCGGACCACTCCAGGGGGAGCCGGGGGATCCGAGCCGGCCATCCTCGAGCGGGCGGAGGATCTTGTCCCCGGCCGCCTCGAGCGAATGCGCGTCCGCAATGGCCGCGATGAGGCCGTTCGCGCCTTCGATCGCCATGTAACGATCGGTCGGCAGGTCTTCGGAAAGATACGCGAAATCGGTGATGATGCCCATGCGCCCTGCCTCGGCCGCGAGGGTCTCGCCCTCGGGGTCGCGGCCCAGGGCGGTCAGGATCGCCGGGCGCAGTCCGAAGCGGCGAAGCGTCATGGCGATGTTCATGGCGACGCCGCCCGGCACCCGGGTGATCCGTCCGGGCACATCCGCCGCCAGCCGCATATGCGACGGGGTGCGCCCGATGATGTCCCAAAGAACCGAGCCGATGCAAAGGATGTCGGGGGCAGCGATCATGGCAGGCAGTTGCGACGATCGGCCCCACGAGGTCAACCCGGGCCCGCAGCCCCTTGCATCCGCCCACCTTTGCCGTTAGGTCCCCCCCACTTCACAGGCGGAGGCGGGCCCCGGGGGGAGACATCCCTCGACGGTCCACCGGTTGGGGGCGACCCTGATCCTCCGTCGAGGGCTCAAACCGGAAAGGACAAGGACATGGCTCTCCCTGAGTTTTCCATGCGCCAGCTTCTTGAAGCAGGCGTTCACTTCGGCCACCAGACCGCGCGCTGGAACCCCCGCATGGCCCCGTTCATCTACGGGTCGCGCAACGGGATCCACATCCTGGACCTGACGCAGACCGTTCCCATGCTGGACGAAGCGCTGCGCGTGATCCGCGACACCGTCGCCCGCGGCGGCCGCATCCTCTTCGTCGGCACCAAGCGCCAGGCGCAGAAGTCGATCGCCGACGCCGCGGAGCGTTCGGCCCAGTTCTACATGAACCACCGCTGGCTGGGCGGCACGCTGACCAACTGGCAGACCGTGTCCCAGTCGATCGCGCGCCTCAAGGCCATCGACGAAGCCGCCGACCGCGGCTTCGAAGGCCTCACCAAGAAGGAGCGGCTCGGCATGGAGCGCGAGCAGGCCAAGCTCCAGGCCTCGCTGGGCGGCATCCGTGAGATGGGCGGCGTGCCGGATCTCCTGTTCGTCATCGACGTGAACAAGGAAGACCTGGCGATCCAGGAAGCCCAGAAGCTCGGCATTCCGGTCGTGGCCGTTGTGGACACCAACTGCTCGCCCAAGGGCGTGGACTATGTGATCCCCGGCAACGATGACGCCGCCCGCGCGATCCAGCTCTACTGCGATCTCGTGGCCCGCGCGGCCCTCGACGGCATGAGCGCCCAACTGGGTGCCGCCGGCGTTGACCTCGGCGCCATGGAGCATCTCAACGAAGAGACTCTCGAGGACACCGCGACCGCCTGATCCGGGCGTTTGTCGCGAAACTGACACCGGGCGGGTGCGACACCCCGCCCGGATTTCCATTCAAGGAGGATGAGATGGCCGTCACGGCGAGCATGGTGAAGGAACTGCGCGAGACCACCGGCGCGGGCATGATGGACGCCAAGAAGGCGCTGACCGAGACCGATGGCAACATGGACGCTGCCATCGACTGGCTGCGGACCAAGGGTCTTGCCAAGGCCGCCAAGAAGTCCGGGCGCACCGCGGCCGAAGGGCTCGTGGGCGTGGCCGTCGAAGGTGGCAAGGGCGTTGTCGTCGAGGTGAACTCCGAGACCGACTTCGTGGCCAAGAACGCCGAGTTCCAGGCGCTGGTCCGTAGCGTGGCCACCGCCGCCCTGGGCGTGAACGATGTCGACGCGCTGAAGCAGGCCGACATCAACGGGCAGAGCGCCGAGGCCACCGTCACCGACGCCATCGCCAAGATCGGCGAGAACATGACGATCCGCCGCATGGCGACGCTCAGCGGCGACACCGTCGTGTCCTATGTCCACAACGCCGCCGCCGAGGGTCTCGGCAAGATCGGCGTCCTTGTTGCGCTGTCGGGTGCCGACAACGGCATCGGCCGCCAGATCGCGATGCACGTCGCCGCCGCGAACCCCGCCGCCCTGGACGAAGCCGCGCTTGATCCGGCGCTGGTCGCCAAGGAGCGTCAGGTCCAGTTCGACATCGCGAAGGAATCGGGCAAGCCCGACGCCGTGATCGAGAAGATGCTGGAAGGCCGGATGAAGAAGTTCATGGCCGAGGCGACCCTCATGGGCCAGGCCTTCGTCGTGAATCCGGATCTGACGGTGGCCCAGGCGGCCAAGGACGCCGGCGTCTCGGTCACCGGCTTTGTGCGGCTCGCGGTCGGCGAGGGCATCGAGAAGGCGACCGAAGACTTCGCGGCCGAAGTGGCCAAGATGAACGCCGGCGCCTAAGGCGACCGACGGCACCGCGTAGCCCACGGAGCGGCGCGGTGCCGTCATTTCGGGTCGCCCCCGGTCATGGCGGCGGCCCCACTCCATGAGGCGGGCCTGCCGGCCAGTTGCATCGCTGGCCTGGGTGCTGTGACTGTCGGGCCGGGACGGCTTACAGTCGGCTAGGCGTCGATCGTGAACATCTGATTGTAGAACGCGGCTTTCAGGACTGCCTGGGCAGTCGTCTCGACATCCAGGGCCTCGCGGGCAAGCCGCAGGTGCTTTTCGACCGTTGCGGCCGTCAGGCCCATGAGCAGGGCGATGTCCTGCGCCGTTTTGCCGTCACCCACCCATTGCAGGACTTCCCGCTGGCGCTGGGTGAGCTGACGCGAGCCGCTGTAGGGCAGGGTGAGGAGCTTGAGGTGGAACACGTTGTTCATCACCGTGATCCCCGGCCCATGCTCCTGCCACAGGGCGTCCACATCGTCCTGGCTCATCCCTGGCCGGGCGCAGAGCCCGATTCCACCCTTGGCGCGCTGGGACACTGAACGGAAGCTGATCGTATAGCCCGCGCTGACACCGAGCTTCCGATTGAACTCCATGGTCTTCAGTTCCGCAGGGCTGAGGGTTCCGCGGTTGACCATGTCGGTAATCACCGACCAGGAGCAGGCGCCATCATGCTCCAACGCCCAACGCACCATGGGGCCGTTGGCGTAAAGCCCGTCCTCGATGTAAGGGCGCATATAGGCGGCCGGCAGGTTCGTCAGGACGACCCAGTCCTGCGGATCCCCGAGGGACCGTCCGCTCCGGTACCGGGTGTAGCCGTAGAGAAGCCGATCGAATCCATAAGCTGCCATGGCGTCGAGATGCAGGCGCCAAAGCCCCTCGACGGAGTTCGCGTTGTTCACGCGATCCAGGTGGACGACAAGGTCATGCATGACAATCTGTTTACCATGTCCGACCTCGATCACACCCGGTTTTTTCTGATCCTTCAACGTTGACGCTGGGGAAAGAAGCGGGGGAGCGCCCGACTTAGGTGGCTAGTGACGCATTCGGGACGTGCGCAGCCTGAGCGATGGCGCTGGCCAGTTCGGCCCGCGAGAACGGCTTGGACAGGCGGGGCAGGGTCGTCGCGTCCAGGTCCGGGAGGTTCGCAAACCCGGTGACCAGGAGCACGGGAAGGGACGGGCGCTGCTGACGTGCCGCCTGTATGAGGGCCAGACCCGTCATCCCAGGCATGGCGAAGTCCGAAATCAGCAGGTCCGGGTAGGCGGCGTTCACTTCGTTCAGTGCCAGCAGCGGCGTGGCGACATCCCTGACGTCGTGACCCAGCTCATCCAACATCGCCGCGACGCTGCTCCGGACAAGTTCGTCGTCGTCCACGAGGAGGATTCGCAGCCGTTGGACCGGCTCCTTGTAGGAAGGTGCGGGCGGGGCAGGCGTGGCGCGCACTGCCTCGCTGGCGAGAGGAAGCAGGATGGTCACCGTGGTTCCGGCCTGGGGGACGCTCTCGATGAAGAGGGCACCTCCGCTCTGTTCCGCCAGTCCATGGACCATGGAGAGGCCAAGGCCGGTTCCATGTCCCGGCGCCTTGGTGGTGAAGAACGGCTCCGTCGCGCGGGCGAGCGTGGCCGCATCCATCCCGGCGCCCGTATCGCGCATCACCAGTGACATGTAGCGCCCCGCCGGTAGAGGCGCTGGCTGTCCGTCCGCGATCAGGGTCGTCCCGAGCCGAAGGGTCAGGTGACCCTGGCCGTTCATTGCGTCGCGAGCATTCACACTCAGGTTCAGGATCGCGAGCTCGAGCTGGTTGGGGTCCACCCGGGCGAGCGGAAGGTCGGGATCGGCCTGGACATGCAGCTCGATGAGGGGGCCGATCGAGCGCGTGATCAGGTCGTGCATTCCAAGAACCAGCTCGGTCAGGTCGACGGGGCGAGCCTCGAGGTGCTGACGGCGCGCAAAGGTCAGCATCCGGCTCACGAGGATCCGGGCGCGCTCGGCCGCTTCCGTCGCACCTCCCAGAAGACGCTCCTGGCGCGGGCTGAGGTTCGTGCTCCGCGAGAGGATGTCGAGGCAAGTCACGATAGGCGTGAGCAGATTGTTCATGTCATGCGCGACGCCCCCGGTCAGCTGACCCAGGCTCTCGATCTTGCGGAGCTGCACGAGATCGGCGGTCCGCGCCTCGACCCGCGTTTCGAGATCCGCATTGAGCCGCGCGAGCTCTTCGGCGGTCTTCCGGGCCCGCTCACGCTCGTCCAGGAGTTCGCGCTCATAGGCCCGACGTTCGGTCGCATCGACGACCATGACCCTGTAGCCCAGCGGAGCGCCGTCGAGGCCGTCCACGCGCCGCCATTCCATGAGGGCCGGGAGACGGGTGCCATCGGCGCGCCGAAGGTCCAGCGCGATCTGGCGCAGCGCGCCTTCAAGCCGAAGGATGGGGCCGCAATGGGTCTCGTAGAAGATCCGCGCGCCAGGCGTCAGGATCTTCTGCACCTTCTGACCCAGGAGCGCCGGCTTGTCCAGGTTGAGCCATCCGGCCAGCGTTCCGTTCACGCGCGTGATGAGACCGCCCGAGTCGAGAGTCAGATAACCGACAGGCGCACTCTCGTAGAGGTCTTCGGCCGTTTCATCGGGAGGAGCACCCGAGGGCGGCATGAGTCATCCGGCCAGGAAGCTGCGGATCGCCGCGGACGTTTCCTCCGGCGCGCTGATATGCGGGCAGTGACCCGTGGCCTTCATGAGCACCAGTTCGCTGTTGGGAAGGTGGTCGTGCATATAATGGCCGACTTCGACCGGAGCGATCAAGTCGGCCTGTGTCTGAAGCACGAGCGCCCGCTTCGTGCAGTTCGGGACATCCGCCCGGTGATCGGCAAGGAACACGACGCGCGCGAACTCCCGGGCGATGTCGGGGTCGGTGCGGCAGAAGCTCCCGGTCAGGACGTCGCCCAGCTCCGGCCGCTCGGGATTGCCCATGATGAGCGGCGCGGTCGACCGGGACCAACCCAGGAAGTTGCTGTCCAGCACCTCGAGCAATCCGTCGATGTCATCGCGTGAGAAGCCGCCCTTGTAGTCGCCTTCATCGAGGAAAGACGGCGAGGGCGACACCATGACCAGACTGTCGAACCGCTCGGGCTTCTGGATGGAGGCCAGCATCCCGATCATGGCGGCGGCCGAGTGCCCGACGAACACGATGTCGTTCATGTCCAGTTCGTCGATGATCTCCAGCACGTCGGCGACATAGCCGGCGTAGCTCGAATACTTGTCGGACCTGTAGGCCGTCAGATCGGAGCCGCCAGCGCCGACATGATCGAAGAGGATGACCTTATGGTCGCGTTCAAAGTTGGGGGCCACGCTGCGCCAGGCCGTCCAGTCGCAGCCGAAGCCATGGGCGAAGACGATGGGCTGCGTTCCTTCGCCAAGAACCTTAACATTGTTACGCTTGATCACGTCCATGACGCGTTCCTTCGACTTTCGCGTCTTATATCGCAGGCGGATTTAGGAAACCACCATGAGGCGAGCAGTCGGCGCGCCTGGTGGAACTTCGCCGAATCATGTACTTTACATAATATATATTATGCGACTTTGGCCTGTAGGCGGGTGAGCGCTACTCTGAAGCGCGACTTTCGAGTCTTCTCAATCTGTTGAGCCTCGAAAGGACGCCCGATGAAGCGCACCTACTCCCAACTGAATGACGAGGAACGCCGGAAGCTGGAGCTGTGGCGGCAGGCCAAGGTCAGCCCGGACGTGATTGCCGAGAGGCTCGGTCGGCATCGGTCCACCATCTACCGGGAACTCAAGCGCAACCACTTTCGCGATGAGGCCATGCCGAAGGTCGTGGGCTACTTCTGGATGGTGGCCAAGATGAAGGCGACGCTCCGGCGCGCCAAGGAGCGCAAGCTGATCCGCCACGCCGAGCTTCAGGGCCAAGTCATCGACCGGATCAAGGCCGGTTGGACACCTGAGCAGATCGCCGGGCGCATGCGCCTCGAGGGCGCAAAGCCGCGTGTGTGCCAGGAGACGATTTACCGCTTTGTCTATTCCAAGGAAGGTATGCAGCACGATCTGTGGTGGTATCTGCCCGAGCATCGCCGCAAGCGCCGCCCGCGTCGCGCCCGCAAACGTCAGGCTCCGAAGTTCTGTCCAGAAAACAGCATCCTGTTCCGTCCGGACGACGTCGCGCATCGGCGCCAGTTCGGCCACTGGGAAGCGGATCTGGTCCTGTTCAGGCAGAAGTTCGGCCCGCACAACCTGATCTCGCTGGTCGAGCGCATCAGCCGCTTCACCGTCCTGCTGCCCAACGCCGACCGCCGGACCAGGCCGATCATGGCCAAGCTCGTGGCGGTGCTGGGCTCCCTGCCCTTCAAGGCCCGCCGCTCGATCACCTTTGACCGAGGATCAGAGTTCATCGACTGGCCGCACCTGCAAGCTCATGCCGGCGTTCAGGCCTGGTTCTGCGATCCGCGCTCGCCGTGGCAGAAAGGCACGGTCGAGAACACCAACCGCCGCATGCGACGCTGGCTGCCCCGCGACATGGACCCGACATCGATCTCCGGCGCCCAGCTGAAGGCGATCTGCGACCGTCTGAACGCCACACCTCGCAAGTGCCTGGGCTGGCGAACGCCGGCCGAGGTGTTCCGCGAAAAGGTCTTGGACCGGCGCGCCTGACCCACGATGATGACCTCAGATCGAAAGTCGCACCTCGTGTGGCGCTCACCCCGGCCGAGGTGTTCCGGGAAAAGGTCTTGGACCGGCGCGCCTGACCCACGATGATGACCTCAGATCGAAAGTCGCACCTCGTGTGGCGCTCACCATCGCCGAGTAGTTCCTGGACCTCCACCGCGAGCGGACACTGGAAAGCCTGAAGGCTGCCGCTGCCCGGGGCCGCAAGGGCGGGCGCCGGCGCAAGCTCTCCGATGAGGACCTCGCGACGGCCCGGGCCCTCCTGAAGGATGCCAGCATCCCTGTGGCCCAGATTGCGAAAAGGCTCGGCGTGAGCCGGGCCACGTTCTACGCCTACTTCCCCGGGTCAAGGACGCGGAGCATGAGCGGAGCGGGATGATGAGCGAGCCCGAACAGCTGGATCTCATGGACTGGCTGGCCGCACTGCCACCTGGTCCTGCTCCGGCTGCACCGGAGCCCGCGCTCGTTGTTATCGACCAAAGCCCTGACCTCGTCCTCCTCACCCGCGTGGACCCGTCCTGCAACATGCGGCGGTTCTACAGCCTGGCGCTCGTTACCAGCCTCTTCGGCGAGTGCGGGGTGGTGCGCCACTGGGGGCGAATTGGGACCTCGGGCCAGACCCGGACGGATTGGTATGGGGCGGCTCCGGAGGCAAAGACGGCGCTCCATGCTCTGCTGCGTGTGAAGCGCCGCCGAGGGTATGTGTCCTGAGGTGATCCATTCTCCTTCGGGGTCTGGTCAGGAGTCGAACCGTGTTGGGACGACGAAGCTGAATGGCCCCAGGACAGGGAGCCTTGCAGTGTCCTCGGGCCAGGAGCGGCCGTTTTCGCGTCCAACATACGCACAAGCCGACCCGTTGAGGTGCCTGCTTCGCGGAACAGTGCATCAAGTAAGAACTACGCACCACGAACTCAGCCCTACCCCCGCGCTTTGAATTCGTTGTGCCTTCTCCCGAACCGACTGTGCCTTCCCCCGATCCGACTTGACACAGTCGGAATTCGGCGCGAGGAGGATGGCGGCCGCTGACGCCTGCCGCCCGCCGGTTCGCCGATGGTGAAGCTCAGCACGGGATGACCTTGATCGCTCCTCGTCCGAGGCGGTTCATGGCAACGCGGGCCCCATGAGATGATCCGCCTCACGGATGTGAGGACGACCATGACCACTTTCACCACGCTGAGCCGGCAGGGGCTGAAGGCCGAGGCCCGGACCTGGCGCGCCCAGCAGGCGGCGCAAGGCACCCAGGTCACCCATGGCGATGCCCTCGAGACCGTGGCCCGGCGGCACGGTTTCCGGGACTGGAACGCCGCCGCGGCCCTGCTGCCCGAGAGCGGTCCCGTCCCGCTCGCGGCCGGTGATCGCGTGACCGGCCGCTATCTGGGCTATGCCTTCGAGGGCGTCCTCCTGGCGGCCGGGCCCGAGGGCGCGGGGCTGACCCGCATCACGGTCCAGTTCGACCAGCCGATCAACGTGACGGCCGGGAGCCCCTACGCCCATATCCGTCGACGCGTCTCGGCGGTGCTGGACGAGGCAGGCGACTCCCCCGCCCGGACCGGCAACGGCGCCCCGCAGATGCACCTCCGGCGGGCCTGATCCCCGGCGCCCCAATCTCGGGGCGACGCCGCCCCACTCCTCTCCCCCTTCTCGCCGTCCGGCCATGGACCCAGCTGTCCGGCCGGATCGCGTCCGCAAGGACTCTCACCATGCCCACTCGCACCCTGTCGCCCTATCTCGACGGCCCGGTTCCCGCGACCTTCGCCCGAACCGCCTTTCCCATCATTCTGCTCCTGGGCCTCAACGGCCTGCTCACGGTCGCCGACGCCGCCCTCCTGGGCCTGTTCGTCGGTCCCGCCGCGCTGGCTGCCGTGACGCTGGTCTTTCCCGCCGCCATGCTGCTGACCGCGCTGACCACGATGGTGGCGAGCGGCATGGCGACCCTCATCGGGCAGAAACTCGGGGCGGGCCAGCCCGGCGAGGCCCGCCGCGTCCTCGCTGGCGCTCATGGCCTCGGGCTACTCGTGTGCGCGGCAACCATGGCAGCCTTTGCCATGCTCGGCCGGTCGCTGACCCTCGCGCTCGCCGACGGCTCGGCCGAACTCGCCGGGATGGCGCAGAGCTTCCTCGGCATCGCCGTGCTGACGGCGCCGGTGGCCTTCGCGCTGGCCCTCCAGTCCGATGCGCTCCGCAGCGAGGGACGCGTCGGGTTCATGGCTCTGGCCGGCATGTTGGTGACCTTGCTCAACCTTGGCCTCAACGCGCTCCTGATCGGTGCCATGGGCTTCGGGGTGGCCGGCTCGGCCTGGGGCACCGCGCTGGCTCAGGCGCTGGCCCTCGGGACGATCCTGGCCTACCGGGCCTCCGGGCGGACACCCCTCCCCCTCCGCCTCGGGCCCGCGCGGGACTGGGTCGCGGGATGGCGGCCAATCCTCGCGCTCGGAGCGCCGCGCAGCCTGAGCTTCCTCGGCGTCGCGCTGGGTGGCGCAGCGGTCCTCGCGGCGCTGCGGCTCCACGGGGGGCCGGACCAGGACACGACCGTCGCCGCTTATGGCGTCGTCACGCGGATGATGACCCTGGCCTACCTGCCGCTCCTGGGCTTGTCCC
This sequence comes from Rubellimicrobium arenae, assembly GCF_017916275.1. Taxonomy (GTDB): domain Bacteria; phylum Pseudomonadota; class Alphaproteobacteria; order Rhodobacterales; family Rhodobacteraceae; genus Rubellimicrobium; species Rubellimicrobium arenae. The sequence goes on along the minus strand of NZ_JAFMST010000012.1, from coordinate 97,809 downwards.
TGGCGCTCCAAGCCATGGTCAGCCAGAGCCACGGCGCGGGCCTTGCCGCCCGCTCCCAAGCCACGCTGAAGGTGGCCCTGCTCGCGGCGCTGGCCTACGCGGGGCTGGTGGAGGCCGGTTTCGTCCTCCTGCGCCATGCGATCGCGCGGGCGTTCACGGATGATCCGGTCGTCGCCGTCGAGGTCGCGCGCATCCTGCCCTTCTATGTGGCGCTCTACGTTGCCTTCGGGCCCTGCCTGATCGTGGCGGGTCATCTCCAGAGCCTCGGGCAGGCGCGCCGGGCCGCAATCCTGTCCGTGACGCGGACCTACGTCTTCGCCGTCCCACTCAGCCTCCTGCTGCCGCTGGTCTGGGGGGAGCCTGGCATCTGGCTGGCCCAGCCCCTCGCCGATGCTGGCCTCCTCATCGTGACCGGTTTCGTCCTGCTGCGCCGCGGGGCGGGACTGCCCGGGACCAATGGAAGGCTGGAACCCCTTGAGCAGGGATGATTGTCCCTCTCGATCGTTTTCGGCCGACATCGGGGCCTCTCTCAGCGGGATTGGCCCCTTTCAGCCCGCCTCGATCCGGCTCGATGCTCATTCATCACCGGCCCAAGCCACTCGAGGAGAGATTGGGCGTGCGTCAATCATGAGTTCTTGACCGGCATTGATGCGAGCCGGAGGTCATGGGCACCTTCTGGAGGGCGGCCATGAGGACGGCGGCGATCCGGCACGGCAAGGAGCGCAAGCTGATCCGCCACGCCTAACTTCAGGGTCGGGTCATCGACCGGATCCAGGCCGGTTGGACGCCCGAGCAGATCGCCGGGCGCATGCGCCTCGAAGGCGCGAAGCCGCGTGTGTGCCAGGAGACGATCACCCGCTTCATCACCTCGAAGGAAGGCATGGAGCACGATCTCTGGTGGTAGCTGCCCGAGCCTCGCCGCACGCGCCGCCCGCGTCGCACCCGCAAGCGCCAAGCCCCAAAGTTCCGACCCGAACACAGCATCCTGTTCCGCCCGGACGACGTCGCGCATCGGCGCCAGGTCGGCCACGGGTGCGCGGATCTGGTCCTGTTCCGGCCGACGGTTCGGCCCCTACAACCTGACCTCGCTGGTCGAGCGCATCCGCCACTTCACGGTCCTGCTGCCCCATGCCGACCGCCGGACCAGGCCGATCATGGCCAAGCTGGTGGCGGTTCTCGGCTCCCTGCCCTTCAAGGCCCGTCGCTCGGTCACCCCTGACCGAGGCTCGGAGTTCATCGACTGGCCGCACCGGCCAGCTCAGGTCGGCGTTCAGGCCTCATCTTGCGACCCGCGCTTACCGGGGCCAGAAGGGCGCGGTCGAGACCACCAACCGCTCCATGCGGCGCTGGCGGCCCCGCGACATCGACCCGACATCGATCTCCGGCCCCCAGCTGAAGACGATCTGCGAACGCCTGAACGCCATGCCGCGCAAGTGCTTGGGCTGGAGAACACCGTCCGAGGTCTTCCGCGAAAAGGTCCTGGAGCGGCGCGCCTCACCCCCGATGATGACCTCGGCTCGAACGTCGCGCCTCACGTGCCGCTCACCCTCCGCCTCGCAGCATGGTGCCCGATGCTCAGGTCCGGTCGATCGCGCCGTCCTGCACTTGGATCAGTCGGCCGGCAGCACGACGATGAAGCAGCTGCCTTGGCCGATCTCACTTTCGATCCGAAGGCGACCGCGGTGGCGGTTCACGATGTGCTTCACGATGGCAAGACCAAGGCCGGTGCCCCCGACTTCGCGGGACCGGTGGGCATCCACCCGGTAGAAGCGTTCGGTCAGGCGCGGAATATGATGCGACGGGATGCCTGGCCCCTGGTCGATCACCCGCAGCCGGACGCCCGGACGGCGGAGGTCGGGCTGGTCGCCCAGCTCGGACAGGGTCACCTCGACCGGAGCGTCGCGGCCGCCATACTTGATGGCGTTCTCGATCAGGTTCGTCAGAACCTGCCGCAGCTGCCCCTGGTCGCCCGGCAGGACCACGGGGCCCGCAGGCAGGTCGAGCCGGATCTCGGTGCCCGACTGGGTGGCCAGCGGCTCGAGAGCGGCGGCGACGGAGCCGACCAGAGCGCGCAGGTCGATCCGTTCGGTCGGGCGCCGCCGTTCCTCGGCTTCCACGCGGCTGAGGCTCAGCAGATCGTCGACCAGTCGCGCCATGCGATGGGCTTCGCGCGAAACGATGCCCAGGAAGCGGTCGCGCGCGGCCACGTCGTCGCGGGCCGGTCCCCGCAGCGTGTCCACGAACCCCATGAGCGCCGTCAGAGGAGTTCGCAGCTCGTGGCTGACATTGGCGACGAAATCGCGCCGGATCTGCCCCGCCTCCTCGACGGCGGTCACGTCCTCGAAGGTGACGAGGACATGGCGGCCGCCGGTCAGGACGACGTGCCGGGCGCTGGCCCGCCAGGTGGTGTCGCGTCCGCCGTCACTGCCCAGGAACCGGCCCTCGCGCGGTTGCCCGTCGCGAAGCGTGGCCTCGACGATGTCCAGCGTCGCCGGCTGCCGCAGCACCGTGATGTAATGACGCCCGGTCCCGTCATGGCCGAACAGCGTCCGGGCGGCCGGGTTGGAGGCGACGATCCGTTCGGAACTGGCGACGACGACCGCCGGGATCGGCAACGCGGTGATCAGGGCCTGGGCGTCGGGGGTCATGGTGTGGCCGAGTTAGGACGTTTCGCGTCACGGTGGAATGACAATTCCGGCTGACGTTGTGGACCTGCTCACGATCGCGTAATCACGCCACACAGGCGCCATCTGATGCACAGTCGCCTCTTTGACCACGAATTGTTCCAGTCTCGTCCGTTCGACGGCAAGAACCACGATAATGCGAGTTCAAGACTGCAATGATCCTCGTGATCGGAAATCTCAGGACTTGGGAGCGTGAAGGACGCCCTGTCCCTCGAATCGAAGGTTTCCGTTTCACCAGCTTTGCCCAGCTTGAAGCTGCCCTGAGCGAGTCCCCTGCCCCTGATGTCGTGCTTTCCGCCCTGATGGGCGAAAGCTTCGATGCCCTGGACGTGGCCCGGGTCCTCAACCGATGCGGCTTTGCCGGGCGCTACCGGGCCCTGACGAACGCGCTCCCCAATCTGGACGCCATCCGGCAGGAGGTGCACGAGATCGCCCCCTTCCTGGATTTCGACCTGTACATCATCCGGCGGGCGGCGTCAGCGGGCTGAGGCCCCGCGCAAAGCGTTCCGCATTCTGGGCGTAGTTGCGGGCCGACTGGCGCAGACGCTCGACCGCGTCGTCGTCCAGGGGCCGGACGGCCTTGGCAGGCACCCCCATGAGCAGCTGGCCCGGTCCGAAGGCCTTGCCCTCGGTCACCAGCGCGCCCGCACCCAGAAGGCAGTCCCGGTCGATGGTGGCGCCGTTCAGGACGGTCGCGGACATTCCGACCAGGCAGTTCTCCGCGATCGTGCAGCCGTGCAGCATCGCGCGATGGCCGACCGTGCAACCCGCGCCGATGGTCAGCGGGTAGCCCCAGTCGGTGTGCAGGCAGGACAGCTCCTGGATGTTCGTGCCCTCGCCCACCTCGATCCATTCGTTGTCGCCCCGCAGCACGGCGCCGAACCAGACCGACGCGCGCGGGCCGATCCGCACCCGCCCGATCACCTGGGCGTCGGGCGCGATCCAGGCGCTTGGATGGATGTCCGGGCCCTGCCCGTCCAAGGCCCAGATCACCGCGCGCCCTCGAACTCACGGGCCAGATCGCGCACGAAGCCGTTCAGCCACGGCTGCCGCTCACGGCGCAGACGCTCGACCTCGACGATGTGCCGCACCTTGGAGTCGGTCTCGTCCAGGTCGCGATTGACGAGAACGTAGTCGTACTCGGCCCAGTGGCTGACCTCGGCCATGGACCGGGCCATCCGCCCGGCGATGACCTCGGCGCTGTCCTGCCCGCGCCCGCGCAACCGCCGCTCAAGCTCGGCCATGGAGGGGGGAAGGATGAAGATCGACACCACCTCGCGGCCCAGCAGGGAATTGCGGATCTGCTGCCCGCCCTGCCAGTCGATGTCGAAGATGGTGTCCCGACCCTGCTCCATGGCGGCCTCGATGGGCCGGCGGGGGGATCCGTAAAGGTTTCCGAACACCTCGGCCTGTTCGAGCAGCTCGCCCCGTTCGACCATGGCCTCGAACTCGGGCCGCGTGACGAAGTGATACTCCCGTCCGTCGACCTCCCCCGGCCGGGGAAGGCGCGTGGTGGCGGACACCGAGAAGCCGATGGAGGGATCGGCGGCCAGAAGGCGTCGCGCCAGCGTCGTCTTGCCGGCGCCGGAGGGCGAGGACAGGATGATCAGCAACCCTCGCCGGCTGGGCACGTCCTGGGCCGCCATCCCTTACTCCACGTTCTGAACCTGCTCGCGCATCTGGTCGATGGCGGCCTTGAGGTCAAGGCCGATGCGGGACAGCCCGGATGACGACGCCTTGGACAGCAGGGTATTGGCCTCGCGGTTGAACTCCTGCGCCAGGAAGTCGAGCCGGCGCCCGGACGGCTTGGAGTCGTCCAGAAGCTCGCCCGCCGCGGCGACATGGGCGCGAAGCCGGTCGATCTCCTCCGTCACGTCCGACCGCACGGCGATCAGCGCCAGTTCCTGCGCCAGCCGGCCCTGGTCGACCTCGGGCACGTCCTCGACCACCCGGCGCAGCGCCGCCGTCAGGGCCTGCCGGGCGTCGCCCCGACGCGCCTCGGCGGCCGACGCGGCGTCGTCCACCAGCGCGGCGATGCCGGCCAGCTGCTCCCGCAGGATGGAGTCGAGGGCCGCGCCCTCGCCCTCCCGCGCCAGGACGAAATCGGCCAGCAGTCCATCGAGATCCTCGAGCAGCGCCGGAAGGAGCCCCTCTTCGCCCGTCGCCATGGGCGCCGCCACAACGACGCCCTTCTGGGCCAGGACGTCGGCGGCCGTCGGCTGCGCCAGCGTGACGCCCAGCGCAAAGGCCCGCTGCTGGACATGCTCGAGGGCGGATAGCACCCTATCGAGCTGCGGCTCGTCGAAGGCGAAGCCACCCTCGCCCGCGGCCCGCGACACGCGCAGGTTCAGCGAGACGCTCCCCCTCGAGAGCCGGGCCGTGAGCGCCGCCCTGACCGCAGGCTCGAGCCCCTCGATCCCTTCGGGAAGGCGCAAGCGCAGGTCGAGCCCCCTGCCGTTCACGCTTCTCAGATCCCATTCCCATTCGACGCCGCTGGCGCCTCCACGGCGGCTGGCAAAGGCAGTCATCGAACGGATCATCGGGATCTCCTGGAATTGGGCCCGCGGCCATGTTCGGCAACGCGGGCTGGCAGAAACGCGGGCGGAATTAACCAGTTAACGCTTTGGTAACAAACTCTACCGACAAGTCGTGTAGATTAAGAATCACGTAACCAGTGGTTCAGATCCTCGGAGCGCATCATGGCCGACGACGACATCCATGACTTGGACGAGGGCTTCGATGGCACCGCAGCCGGCACGCTGTCCCATGTTCCGGCAGGACGGCAGGCCATGGCGCAGCTCGAAGCGTATTGGCGCGGCCTGGCCGGCCCCGACGGGGTGCCATACCGCCGCGACCTCGACGCCACCCGCATCGAACCCGCCCTGCCCCACGCCTTCGTCCTCGAACGGGTTGCTGCGGGAATCGCGCGGTTCCGAACCGGGGGGCAGCTCATTCAGAGCCATCTTGGCTTCGATTTGAAGGGCATGCCGGTCTCGCTCCTCTTCTCGGCCGAAGGTCGCAAGACGTTCCACACTTGGCTGGACCGCTGCTTCGACGGCCCGGCGCTGGTGGATCTGCCGGTGGCGACGCGTCGCTTCGGCTTCCGGTCTGCGGCATCGGGTCGATTCCTGCTCCTTCCTCTGCGCGACCAGCAAGGCCACGTCACACGTGCCGTCGGCGGCTTGTTCCTCGACCACTCGGCCCAGTTGGGCAAGGTCAGGTTCGACCTGCCCGACGACGCCCCCCTGCGGTGCGAGATCCTGAGGCCCGCCACCGGTCCGGTCTATGCCGTCGCCGGCGATCGCCGTCCCAAGGGCCTGGCCGAGGCGCAGAAGCCGTATCTGCGGCTGGTCGTCTCGAACCCGTGACGGCACGGGGACGGCGGAACGCTCCGCCGTCCGGCCGCACCCTCAGACCGCTTCGGCCCGTGCCAGACCGGCGCGACGGGCCGACAGCTCCTCGGCGACGAGGAAGGCCAGCTCCAGCGCCTGGCTCGCATTCAGGCGGGGATCACAGGCCGTGTGATAACGGTCGGACAGGTCCTCGTCCGTGACGGCCCGCACGCCGCCCGTGCATTCGGTCACGTCCTTGCCGGTCATCTCGAAGTGGACGCCGCCCGGGATCGTGCCTTCCGCGTTGTGGATGGCGAAGAACTCGCGCACCTCGCGCAGGACGGATTCGAACGGCCGCGTCTTGTAGCCGGACGACGACTTGATCGTGTTGCCGTGCATCGGATCGCAGGACCAGACGACGTTGGCGCCCTCCTCCTGCACCGCCCGGACCAGGCGCGGCAGATGCTCGGTCACGTTCCCCGCTCCGAAGCGCGCGATGAGCGTGAGCCGCCCGGCCTCGTTGCGGGGGTTCAGCCTCGACATCAGCACCTTGAGGTCCGACGCGGTCGTGGAGGGCCCGCACTTGAGCCCGATCGGGTTCTGCACGCCGCGGCAGTACTCCACATGCGCGCCGTCCGGCTGCCGGGTGCGGTCGCCGATCCAGATCATGTGTCCCGACCCCGCAAGCCATTGCCCGGTGGTCGAATCGACGCGCGTCAGCGCCTCCTCGTATTCGAGCAGCAGCGCCTCGTGGGAGGTGAAGAACTCCACCGTCTCGAGCGCATGGGCGGCTTCGTCGTTGATGCCGATGGCCTGCATGAAATCGAGCGTGTCCGAGATGCGGTTGGCCATCTCGCGATACTTCTCGGCCTCGGGGCTGGCGGTGAAGCCAAGGGTCCAGGCGTGGACCTTGTGGACGTCCGCATAGCCGCCGGTCGAGAAGGCGCGCAGCAGGTTCAGCGAGGCCGCCGACTGGAGGTAGGCCTGGAGCATCCGGTCCGGGGCGGGCAGCCGCGCCTCCGACGTGAAGTCGAAGCCGTTGATGATGTCCCCCTTGTAGGAGGGCAGCTCGACGCCGTTCACGGTTTCCATCGCGGCCGAGCGCGGTTTGGCGAACTGGCCTGCGACGCGACCGACCTTCACGACCGGCACCTTGGCCCCGTAAGTCAGGACCATGGCCATCTGGAGGATCACCTTGAAGGTGTCGCGGATGTTGTCGGCCGAGAACTCGGCAAAGCTTTCGGCGCAGTCGCCGCCCTGCAGCAGGAAGGCCTCGCCGCGGGACACCTTGGACAGCAGCGACTTGAGCCGGCGCGCCTCGCCCGCGAAGACCAGCGGCGGATAGGAGGCGAGCCGGGCTTCGACCGCCCGCAGGCCGTCCTGGTCGGGATAGTCGGGCATCTGCACGCGCGGCAACTTGCGCCAGTCGGTCTTCTGCCAATCCCCCATCGGTCCCTCTCCTCGGTCGGGTCGGAGGCGCTGCCCCCGGAATGGGCCGCGATTAGCCGCTCGGGGGGCGCAAGTCCATTCCAAAACTCCCCGATTCAAGGCCGCCAGCGTGCCGGGACAGGGCCGTGTCGCGGGCGGACGGCGTTCCGTCGCCCAGATGCGAACGACATTTGCGTGTCGCTTCCGACAAACCCTTGTGGCTGGGCGGGGAACCTGAGATTATCGTGGCTTGACGGTTGCTTGCCGTCCCCAGGTGCCTTCGATGAACATCCAGCCCCAGATCGTCGAGCTCGAGAGCGTCAGCCCGCGCACTCGGCGCTTCGTTTTCGTCCTGCTCCAGGACTTCACCATGCTCTGCTTCGCCTGCGCGGTCGAGTCGCTCCGGATCGCGAACCGCATGGCCGGGCGGGAGCTTTACACCTGGATCCTGGCGGGGGAAGGCGGCGACAGCGCGGCCTGCTCCAACGGGACGGTGTTCAAGCTGGACACCGACCTGTCCGAACTGTCCCGCGACGACACGGTCATGGTCTGCGGGGGCATCGACGTCCAGGCGGCGACGACCCGGACCATGGTCAACTGGCTCCGGCGCGAGGCCCGGCGCGGGGTCGTGATCGGCGGGCTCTGCACGGCGGCGCACACGCTGGCCAAGGCCGGCCTCCTGGACGGCAAGAAGGCCACCATCCACTGGGAAAACCAGGACTCCTTCGCCGAGGAGTTCGAGGACGTGACCCTGACCAAGTCCGTGTTCGTCATCGACGGCAACCGGATCACCACGGCAGGCGGCACCGCCTCCATCGACCTGATGCTCAAGATCATCGCGGACGACCACGGCGAGGAACTCGGCAACGCCGTGGCCGACCAGCTCATCTATTCCTCTATCCGCACGGACCAGGACACGCAGCGCCTTTCGATCCCGACCCGGATCGGCGTGCGCCACCCCAAGCTGAGCCGCGTGATCCAGATCATGGAGCAGGCCATCGAGGAGCCGATCTCGCCCGCCACCCTGGCAAAGGATGTCGGCCTCAGCACGCGTCAGCTCGAACGGCTGTTCCGCCGCTACCTCGACCGGAGCCCCAAGCGTTACTACATGGAGCTTCGCCTCCAGAAGGCCCGCAACCTGCTCATGCAGACGGACATGAGCGTGATCAACGTCGCCCTGGCCTGCGGCTTCGCCTCGCCGTCGCATTTCTCGAAATGCTACCGTGCCCATTACGGCACCACCCCGTACCGGGAACGAGGCACCCAGGGCACCGCGCGCCTTTCGATCTGACCGCCTGTCGTCCCCTCCCAGGATCGGCGCTTTCTTTTCCCCAACGGCCCGCCTAGCCTGCCGGTAGGATCAACGGTCCTACAGGGAGAAGAATAATGAAGAAATTGCTCCTGGCCGGCTCGGCCATGGTGCTGATGACGCCTGCCGCCTTTGCGCAGGACACAAGCCCCGGCGACGGGCCGAAGATCGGGATCATCCTGGGCTTCACCGGCCCGCTGGAGTCGATCACGCCCTTCATGGCCCAGGCCGCCGAGGTCGCGATTGCCGAGGTGAACGCCGCCGGCGGCATCCTGGATGGCCAGCAGGTCACGTCCGAACGGGCGGATTCGACCTGCATCGATGCCGCCGCCGCGACCGCCGCCGCCGAAGGCCTCGTCAACGCGGGCGTGGATGCCTTCATGGGGGCCGACTGTTCCGGCGTGACAAGCGCCGTCCTGACCAACGTCGCCGTGCCGAACGGGATCGGGATGATCTCGCCCTCCGCCACCTCGCCCGGCCTGTCCACCGCCGAGGACAACGGCCTGTTCTTCCGCACCGCGCCCTCCGACGCCCGCCAGGGGCAGGTCATGACGGACATCCTGAACGACCGCGGGGTCAAGGAGGTCGCGCTCACCTACACGAACAACGACTATGGCAAGGGCCTCGCGGATTCCTTCACGCAGGCCTACACGTCCAGCGGCGGCAGGATCGCCATCACCGCCGCCCACGAGGACGGCAAAGCCGACTACTCGGCCGAGGTGGCCTCGCTTGCCGCGTCGGGTGCCGATATCCTCGTCGTCGCCGGCTACACCGACCAGGGCGGCCGGGGCATCATCCAGAACGCGCTGGACACCGGCGCGTTCGAGACCTTCGTGCTGCCCGACGGCATGATCGGCCAGGACATCGTGGATGTGCTGGGGGATGGGCTTTCGACCTCCTTCGGCCAGTATCCGGGCACCGACAGCCCCGGCGCCGCCCGGTTCCAGGAGATCGCCACGGGGGAAAGCTTCGACGGGACCTCGGCCTTCGCGCCCGAATCCTACGACGCCGCCGCCCTGATCATGCTGGCCATGGAGGCCGCCGGGTCCGCGGACTCCGCCGACTGGAGCAAGAAGGTCGAGGAGCTGGCCAACGCCCCCGGCGAGCAGATCCTGCCCGGCGAGCTATCCAAGGCCCTGGACCTGATCCGGCAGGGCCAGGACATCGACTATGTCGGCGCGACGGCGGTGGAGCTGATCGGAGCCGGAGAGTCCGCCGGCAATTACCGGGAGGTCGAGTTCAAGGACGGCCAGATCGTCACGATCGCCTTCCGCTGACCCCGTGCGTGCCGCAGGGCCGGGCTCCGGCTCTGCGGCCACCCCGGGCAAGATTGCGCAACGGTCCGTTGCCGGGACGATCCGTCCTTCCCGGATGTCGCTGCTCTTGGCTTCTTTTCTTTCGATGACCGCCCGTCTAGCGTGCCCGGCAGCACTGAAGATTCTGTCAGGGAGACGAATAATGAAGAAACTGCTCCTGGCCGCCTCGGCCATGGCGCTCCTGGCTGGCGCCGCCGCCGCGCAGGAGGCCACCGGCGCCGCGCCCAAGATCGGGATCATCCTGGGCTTCACCGGCCCGCTGGAGTCGATCACCCCCAACATGGCGGCCGGGGCCGAACTGGCCATCTCCGAAGTCAACGCCGCCGGCGGCATCCTGGGCGGCCAGCAGGTCACCACGGAGCGGGCGGACTCGACCTGCACCGACGCCGCGGCCGCGACCGCCGCCGCCGAGGGTCTCGTCTCGGGCGGCGTCAACGCGATCATGGGCGCGGACTGCTCGGGCGTGACCGGCGCCGTCCTGACCAACGTGGCCGTCCCGAACGGGATCGGGATAATCTCGCCCTCCGCCACCTCGCCCGGCCTGTCCACCGCCGAGGACAACGGCCTGTTCTTCCGCACCGCGCCCTCCGACGCCCGCCAGGGTGAGATCCTCGCCAACGTCCTCAAGGACCGTGGCGTGACCGACGTCGCCGTGACCTACACGAACAACGACTACGGCAAGGGCCTGTCGGATTCGTTCACCCAGGCGTTCACGGCGGCGGGCGGCACCGTGTCCATCACCGTCCCGCACGAGGACGGCAAGGCCGACTACTCGGCCGAGGTGGCCTCGCTTGCGGCCTCCGGGTCGGACGTCCTCCTGGTGGCGGGCTACACCGACCAGGGCGGCCGGGGCATCATCCAGAACGCGCTCGACACCGGCGCCTTTGAGACCTTCGTGCTGCCCGACGGCATGATCGGCCAGGACATCGTCGACAACCTCGGCGACGGCCTGTCCTCCTCGTTCGGCACCATGCCGGGCACCGACAGCCCGGGCGCGGCCGCCTTCCGCGACCTGGCCGCGGCGCAGAACCTCGACGGCGCCTCGGTCTACGCGCCCGAATCCTACGACGCCGCCGCGCTGATCCTGCTGGCGATGCAGGCCGCGAACTCGACGAACGGCGCCGACTGGACCGCCAAGGTCATGGACATCGCCAACGCCCCGGGCGAGCAGATCCTCCCCGGCCAGCTGGACAAGGCGCTCGACCTCCTCGCGCAGGGCCAGGACATCGATTACGTCGGCGCGACCGCCGTCGAACTGATCGGATCCGGCGAATCCGCGGGCAACTTCCGCGAGCTCGAGTTCAAGGACGGCCAGATCGAGACGATCCGCTTCCGTTGACGTCAAGTTTGAATTGACGTGATCGCACGGCCCGGGCTATGGCCCCGGGCCGTCGCGCATCGAGGGGCCCGCATCGGGTCCACTGCCCAGAAGGGACTTCCCCGCATGATCGAGGTCCACGACCTCCACAAACATTTCGGCGGATTCCACGCCGTGGACGGCGCAAGCCTCCGGATCTGCAAGGGCTCCATCACGGGCCTGATCGGGCCGAACGGTGCTGGCAAGACGACCCTGTTCAACGTGATCGCCGGACGGCTGCCGCCCACCTCGGGCCGCGTCACGATGGGCGGCGAGGACATCACCGGCCTGCCCCCGCACGAGCTCTTCCACAAGGGCCTGCTGCGGACCTTCCAGATCGCGCACGAGTTCTCGTCCATGACGGTGCGCGAGAACCTGATGATGGTCCCCGCCAGCCAGTCGGGCGAAAGCCTGTGGAACGCCTGGTTCCGGCGCGGCCGCATCCGCGAGGAGGAAGCCGCCCTCGCCCGCAAGGCCGACGAGGTCCTGGATTTCCTGACCATCACGCATGTCGCCGACGAGAAGGCCGGAAACCTTTCGGGCGGGCAGAAGAAGCTGCTCGAGCTGGGCCGCACCATGATGGTGGACGCCAAGATCGTGTTCCTGGACGAGGTCGGGGCCGGCGTGAACCGCACCCTGCTCAACACCATCGCCGACGCGATCGTGCGCCTCAACAAGGAGCGGGGCTACACCTTCTGCGTCATCGAGCATGACATGGACTTCATCGGCCGCCTTTGCGACCCGGTCATCGTGATGGCCCAGGGCAAGGTCCTGGCCGAGGGATCGGCCCAGGAGATCATGCAGAACGAGGCCGTGATCGAGGCCTATCTGGGCACCGGCCTCAAGAACAAGGGGGCCGCATGACCTTCCGCGATCCGCTCCAGGACGACCGGGGCAACAACGACGTCACCGTGGCGCGCCCCGGCGGGACCGGCCTCCACGTCGCGGACAACCGGGGCACGGTCCCGTCCGCGGGCGTGGCGCAGGCCTTCCTCGTGGGCGAGGGCATGGCCGGCGGCTACGGCAAGGGCGCCAACATCCTGAACGGCTGCACCATCGCCGCCGAGAAGGGCCAGATCGCCGTCATCGTCGGGCCGAACGGCGCAGGCAAGTCGACCGCCATGAAGGCGATCTTCGGGATGCTCGACCTCCGCCAGGGCTCCATCCGCCTCAATGGCGAGGACATCACCCGGCTTACGCCCCAGGCCCGCGTGGCCAAGGGGATGGCCTTCGTCCCCCAGGTCCGCAACATCTTCCCCTCCATGTCCGTGGAGGAAAACCTCGAGATGGGGGCGTTCCTGCGCCGGGACGACATTTCCTCCACGATCGAGCAGATCTACACGCTGTTCCCGATCCTGAAGACGAAGCGCCGGCAGCCTGCGGGCGAACTGTCCGGGGGCCAGCGCCAACAGGTCGCCGTGGGCCGCGCCCTGATGACCAGGCCATCGGTCCTGATGCTCGATGAGCCGACCGCCGGCGTCAGCCCGATCGTGATGGACGAGCTCTTCGACCGCATCATCGAGATCGCCCGCCAGGGCATCACCATCCTCATGGTCGAGCAGAACGCCCGCCAGGCGCTCGAGATCGCGGACCGGGGCTACGTCCTCGTCCAGGGGGCGAACGCCTTCACCGGGACGGGCAAGGAGCTGCTGGCGGATCCGCAGGTCCGCAAGAGTTTCCTGGGGGGATGAGGATGCGGGCCAGACCACTCGCTTCCCGCGCGGTTGCCGGAGACTTGTCGCCCGGCCAGGGACTCCCGTTCCGTCGCGCCCGCCCCCGAACCCTGCGCCCGCGTTCCCCCGATTTCCTTCTGTCCAGCGAGGCGACCCTGTGATGGACCTCCTCAACGCGCTCGTCACCTTCGCGAACTTCGTCTTTGTCCCGGCGGTGGCCTATGGCTCGCAGCTCGCGCTCGGGGCTCTCGGGGTCACGCTGATCTACGGGATCCTGCGCTTCTCGAACTTTGCCCATGGCGAGACGATGTCCTTCGGGACGGCAATCACGATCATGGCGACCTGGGGGCTCCAGGCCGCCGGGGTCACGGCCGGACCGCTGCCGACGGCGCTGATCGCCCTTCCCATCGGCATCGGGGCGACGATCCTGCTCGTGCTGGGCACCGACCGGGCGGTCTACCGCTTCTACCGCGATCGCAAGGCCGCTCCGGTGATCCTCGTCATCGTGTCCATGGGCGTCATGTTCATCATGAGCGCCATCGTCCGCTTCCTCGTGGGCGTGGAGGACATCCAGTTCGCCGATGGTGAGCGGATGCTGGTCAGCGCCCGCGACTTCAAGACGTGGACCGGTCTCGAAGAAGGGCTCGCCATCCGCACGACCCAGGTGATCACCGTGGTCGTGGCCGCCGTGGCGGTGGCGCTCCTGTTCTGGTTCCTGAACCGGACCCGCACCGGCAAGTCCATGCGCGCCTTCTCGGACAACGAGGATCTGGCGCTCCTGTCCGGCATCAACCCCGACCGGGTCGTCGCCGTGACCTGGATCCTCGTCGCGGCGCTGGCGACCACGGCGGGCGTGCTCTACGGGCTGGACAAGAGCTTCAAGGCCTTCACCTACTTCCAGCTTCTCCTGCCGATCTTCGCGTCGGCAGTCGTGGGGGGCCTTGGGAATCCGCTGGGCGCGATCGCGGGCGGCTTCGTCATCGCCTTCTCCGAGGTCATGGTGACCTACGCCTGGAAGCAGGTCGTCGCCTACGCGAGCTTCGGCGCCTGGGCGCCGGATGGGCTGCTGCAGCTTATGTCCACCGAATACAAGTTCGCGGTCTCCTTCGCGATCCTCATCATCGTGCTGTTGTTCAAGCCCACCGGGCTCTTCAAGGGTCAATCGGTATGACCACTCTTCCCAACACGACCCTGGCCGCGCCCCGACGGGCCGCGCCGAACCTCAGGCCGTTCCTCCTGTACCTCGCCATGGCGGCGCTCATGGTGGGCACCGGCTTCGTGATGGGGTGGAACTACGCGCTGACTGTCATGAACATGGGCCTGATCTCGGCGATCATGGCGCTCGGGGTGAATCTCCAGTGGGGCTTCGCCGGCCTGTTCAACGTCGGGATCATGGGATTCGTGGCGCTGGGCGGCCTCGCGGCCGTGCTCGTCTCCATGCCCCCGGTGGGCGAGGCCTGGGCCGCCGGCGGGGCGCGGACGCTGGCCGGGCTCGTGCTGGGCGTGCTGACGGTCGTGGCGCTCGTGGTCGTGCGACGGCGGCTTGGCACGGGGCGCGGCAAGGTCATCGCCATGATCGCCGTGGGCGTGGTGGGCTTCATCGTGACCCGGATGGTCATGGATCCCGGCACCACCGCCGTCGAGGCGATCTCGCCGTCCTCGACCGGCTACCTTGGCGGCCTTGGCCTGCCGATCCTGCTGGCCTGGCCCGCAGGCGGCCTCCTCGCCGCAGGTGCCGCCTGGATCATCGGCAAGACCGCCCTGGGCCTCCGGTCCGATTACCTTGCCATCGCGACCCTCGGCATCGCCGAGATCATCCTGGCGATCCTCAAGAACGAGGACTGGCTCGCCCGCGGGGTCAAGAACGTGGTCGGCATCCCCTCGCCCGTTCCCCGCGCGATCGACCTCCAGAACGACCCGTCCTTCGTCGCGCGCGCGGCGGACCTGGGCCTGTCGCCCGTCGACGCCTCCACGCTCTGGGTCAAGATCCTCTACATGGCGCTGTTCGCCGTGGTGCTGCTGGCGCTGCTCTGGCTGGCGCAGATGGCCCTGCGGAGCCCCTGGGGCCGCATGATGCGCGCGATCCGCGACAACGAGGTCGCCGCCGAGGCGATGGGCAAGAACGTCACCGCGCGCCACCTCCAGATCTTCATCCTGGGGTCGGCGATCTGCGGGATCGCCGGGGCGATGATGGTGACGCTCGACAGCCAGCTGACGCCGGGGTCCTACCAGCCGCTCCGCTACACCTTCCTGATCTGGGTGATGGTGATCGTCGGCGGGTCGGGCAACAACTGGGGCGCCGTCCTGGGCGGGTTCCTGATCTGGTGGCTTTGGGTCATCGTCGAACCGGTGGGCAACGCGCTCTTCGGGGCGCTGAACTCGGTCCTGCCGCCGGACTCGCTCATTGCGTCGCATCTTCAGGACGCCAGCGCGCATATGCGCCTGCTGACAATGGGCGTGATCCTGCTCCTGGTGCTGCGCTTCTCGCCCCGGGGCCTCATCCCCGAGAAATGAATGCGGCTTGGGGGACGGGGTTCCAGCCCTGTCCCCCCCGCCCGGCTAACGCCGGAGCCGCTTGATGAGGCTGGACGTGTCCCAGCGCCCGCCGCCCATGGCCTGCACGTCGCCATAGAACTGGTCCACGAGCGCGGTGACCGGCAGCGACGCCCCGATCGCGCGGGCGGTGTCGAGGCAGATCCCCAGATCCTTGCGCATCCAGTCCACCGCGAAACCGTGGTCGAAGTGGTCGTCCAGCATGGTCTGGTGGCGGTTCACCATCTGCCAGCTGCCCGCCGCCCCCTGCGAGATGACCTCGACGAGGGCGTGGCCGTCGAGCCCCGCCTTCTCCGCAAAGGCCAGCGCCTCCGACAGACCCTGCACCAAACCCGCGATGGCGATCTGGTTGGCCATCTTGGCCATCTGGCCCGAGCCCACCTCGCCCAGACGGCGGCACACGCGGGCGTAGGCGGCCACGATGGGCTCGGCCCGGGCGTAGTCGGCCTCCGAGCCGCCGCACATGATCGACAGCTGCCCCTTCTCGGCTCCGGCCTGCCCGCCCGAGACCGGGGCGTCCACATAGCCGATGCCCCGCGTGGCCGCAGCGGCGGCCAGCTCGCGCGTGACCTGGGCGCTGACGGTGGTGTGGTCGATGAAGAGCGTACCCTCGGACATCCCGGCAAAGGCGCCGTCCGGACCGAGGCAGACGCTTCGCAGGTCGTCGTCGTTGCCCACGCAGGCCAGGACCGCCCGGGCGCCCTGGGCGGCCTCGCGCGGCGTTGATGCGCTCTGGTGGCCATGCTTCGCGACCCAGGCCTCGGCCCGGGATGGCGTGCGGTTGTAGACGGTCACCGCCTCGCGGCCGGCCAGATGCCCGGCCATCGGACCCCCCATGACCCCCAGGCCCAGGAAGGCCAGCCGACCCTCGCCCGATCCCCTGCTCGTGTCCGCCATGTGCTTGCCCCGCCTCTGAAAGCCTGCCAAACGATTGGCCGCACCCTCCGCCCGCGTCAACCAAGTCCCCCGGAGCCTGTCGTTGGTCACCCTTTTCCGTTGGCTCCTTCGGGTGACGGTCGCACTCCTCGCCCTGGGCGTTGCCGCCTTCCTCCTGATCTACTGGTTCGCGGCGCGCTCGCTCCCGGACTACGACGGCACCTACGAGGTGGCGGGCCTGTCCTCGCCGGTCGAGATCGTGCGCGACCATTCCGACGTGCCGCATATCTTCGGCGAAACGGACGCCGACGTCTTCTTCGCCCTGGGTTACGCCCACGCCCAGGATCGGCTCTGGCAGATGACGCTGCTGCGCCGGACCGTGCAGGGGCGCCTGTCCGAGATGTTCGGCGAGCGGACGCTGGGCATCGACCGGCTCATGCGGCGTCTGGACCTGTATGCCCTGGCGCGAACCTCCGTGGAGGCCCAGGACGAGCCGACGCGGCAAGCGCTGGAGGCCTACAGCGCCGGCGTGAACGCCTGGCTCGGCCAGATCAACGAAGGCGCGCTGGGCCGCGGCGCGCCCGAGATGTGGATCTTTCCCCAGGCGATCGCGCCGTGGCAGCCGGCCGACTCCGTCGCGATTCTCAAGCTGATGGCGCTGGAGCTGAACGGCCATCTCGAGGCCGAGGTCCTGCGCGCCCGCGTCTCGCTCGTGCTCTCGCCCGAGCGGCTGGCCGACATCCTGCCCGACGTGCCTGGTAGCGGCGTCGCCGCGCTTCCCGAATACGCCGCCCTCGTGCCGGGCGTGCAGCCCAGCTACGCCGAGGCCACGCCGCGCGATCCCCTGTTCCCGAATCGCGGGCTGCCCTTCGCCGGGGCCTCGAACGCCTGGGCCGCCGGGGTGTCCCGGTCCACCTCCCGTTCGACGCTCCTGGCCAACGATCCGCATCTGGGCCTGACGGCCCCCTCCATGTTCTACCTCGCGCGGCTCGAGCTTCGGACCGGGGGCGTCATCGGCGGCACCATCCCGGGCCTCCCGCTCGTGCTGACCGGGCGGAGCGCCGACCTGGGCTGGGGCATCACCTCCAGCTACCTCGACGACCTCGACGTCTACGCCGAGGAGGTGAACCCCCAGAACGCCCAGGAGTACCGCACGCCCGATGGCTGGGCGCCCTTCCTCACGCGCGACAGCATCATCGAGGTCAAGGACGCCCCCGCCGTCACGGTCCATCTCCAATGGACGGACAACGGTCCCGTCCTGGGGCCCGAGGACTTCGACCTGGGGCTCGTGCGGCCACCGGGCCATGTCATGTCGATCGCCTGGACGGCCCTGTCCGACCATGACACCACCATGAGCGCGGCCATGCACCTCATGCGCGCGCACAATGTGGAGGAAGGGCTTGAGGCTGGCAGGCTCTTCGTCGCGCCGTCGCAGAACCTCGTCCTGGCCGACCGCAACCGGATCGCGATGACCACGCTCGGCGCGATCCCCGACCGCGATCCCGCGCATCAGAGCCAGGGCCGGATGCCGACCCTCGGCTACGTTCCCCAGAACCGCTGGAAAGGGCTCAAGCCCTCATCGGCCAACCCGGTCTTCCTCGACCCGCCCGGAGGGGTGGTCGGGAACACGAACAACAAGATCCTCGACGCCCCCTTCCCGGACAACCTGTCCTTTGTCTGGGGCGACAGCCAGCGGGTGCAGCGCTGGCAGTTCCTGATGCAATCGCGCGAGATCCACACCCGTGACAGCTTCATCGAGGCGCAGCTCGACACGGTCTCGCCGGCGGCGCGGACGCTCCTCCCGCTGGTCGGGCGTGATCTCTGGTTCACCGGAGAGGCCGCCGCGTCCGGGACGCCCGAGCGCCAGCGCCAGCGCGCGCTCGAGCTCCTCGCCGAATGGAACGGCGAGATGAACGAGCACCTGCCGGAGCCGCTCATCTACTCGGCCTGGATGCGGGCCCTGCAGGAGCGCCTGATCCGGGACGAGCTGGGTCCTCTGGCCGACGAGTTCACCCATGTCGATCCGCTCTTCATCGAGCGCGTCTTCAAGGACATCGACGGCGCGTCGGTCTGGTGCGACGTCAAGCAGTCCGAACCGGTGGAAACCTGTGACGACATGGCCCGGGAATCGCTCGACGACGCGCTGGTCTGGATCGCGGAGCACTACGGGACCGCGCTGGAGTCGCTGCGCTGGGGCGATGCGCACGAGGCCGCGCAGGATCATCCGGTGCTCGGATCGACGCCGCTGCTGTCGTGGTTCGTGAACATCCGCCAGTCGACCAGCGGCGATGACCAGACCCTCATGCGGGGCCTGACCTCGGGAACGGGGCCGAACCCGTTCCTCAATGTCCACGCCGCCGCCTATCGCGGAGTCTACGATTTCGCGGACCCGGATTCGTCAGTGTTCATCATCTCGACCGGGCAGTCGGGCCATCCGTTGTCGCATCACTACGACGACCTCGGAGAGTTGTGGCGCCGGGGGGAGTACATTCCCATGTCGCTCGACCCCGCGCTGGCGCGCGCCGCCGCCGTCGCCGTCACGCATCTGGTGCCCGCGCCGGTGGCCGCGCCCTGATCGGGGCGTCCACCACCGGCCGGATAGCGGAGGATCAGAGGGTCTGGAACCGGTCCCGCTGCCGCGCGGTCCAGCTGACCCGCATCCAGGTCCCGCGCTCCTCGTCACGTTCCTCAAGGACCAGCCGGTTCTCGTGCAGCCAGGCGCGTTGGCGGCCGGCCGCGAAGGGCACCACGATCTCTTCTTCCGTGCGCGGCTCGTCAAGCTGGCGCGCGACCTCGGCGAGCAGCGCGTCGAGCCCCTCCCCGGT
Source organism: Rubellimicrobium arenae (assembly GCF_017916275.1). GTDB lineage: Bacteria > Pseudomonadota > Alphaproteobacteria > Rhodobacterales > Rhodobacteraceae > Rubellimicrobium > Rubellimicrobium arenae. The sequence goes on along the minus strand of NZ_JAFMST010000012.1, from coordinate 78,456 downwards.
GATGGCCGAGACGGGGAACACCGCGGGCTCCCGTCCGGCCTGCGCCTCGATCGAGGACCGCGATTCGGGCGTCAGGAGGTCGGTCTTGTTCCAGACCTCGATCAGCGGTGTCGCTTCGGTGACGCCGAGGCTCTGAAGAATGGCTTCGACGTCACGGGCCTGGGCATGGGTCTGGGGATGGCTGATGTCGCGGACATGGAGGATCAGGTCCGCGTCCAGCACCTCCTCGAGGGTGGCGCGGAACGCGGCCACCAGCTCGGTCGGCAGGTCGCTGATGAATCCCACCGTATCCGACAGGATGACATCCAGCCCGGCCGGAAGCCGGATCCGCCGCATCGTCGGGTCCAGCGTGGCAAAGAGCATGTCCTTCGCCAGGACCTCCGCCCCGGTGAGGCGGTTGAAGATCGTGCTTTTCCCGGCGTTGGTGTAGCCGACCAGGGCCACGACCGGGAACGGCACCTTGGCCCGCGCCGCGCGATGGAGGCTGCGGGTCCGTCCCACGCGGTCGAGCTGCCGCCGCAGCTTGATGAGCTGGTCGTCGATGGCGCGCCGGTCGGCCTCGATCTGGGTTTCCCCGGGCCCGCCGACAAAGCCGAAGCCGCCGCGCTGCCGTTCGAGGTGGGTCCAGGCCCGCACGAGGCGGGTGCGCTGGTAGCTCAGGGCGGCCATCTCGACTTGAAGGACCCCTTCCCGGGTCCGGGCGCGGTCCGAGAAGATCTCGAGGATCAGGCCCGTGCGGTCGAGGAGCTTGACGCCCCATTCCTTCTCGAGGTTGCGCTGCTGAACCGGCGACACCGGCCCGTCCACCAGGACCAGCTCGACCTCATGCTCCTTGAAGCGGGCACCCAGTTCCTCGATCTTGCCGGACCCGAACAGCATGCCGGGATGCACGCGGCCAAGGCGCACGATCTCGGACCCGACGACGTCGAGCCCGGGCAAGGCGGCGGCCAGAGCCACCGCTTCGCCCAGGGCGGGTTCGGCTGGCCGAGCGTCGCGATCCCCCTTGATGTCGGGGTGGAGAACCCAGGCCCGGGTCTCCCTCTCGCCCCGCTCCAGCAAGGCCTACTCGTCCCCGTCGTAGAGGTTGATCGGCTGGGCCGGCATGATGGTGGAGATCGCGCTCTTGTAGACGAGTTGCGACTGGCCGTCCCTGCGCAGGAGCACGCAGAAGGAATCGAACCAGGTGATCACACCCTGCAGCTTGACGCCATTGATCAGAAAGATGGTGACGGGGACCTTTGTCTTTCGGACGTGGTTGAGAAAAGCGTCCTGAAGGTTCTGTTTGCTGTCGGCCATTCCGGCTCCCGTCTTCTTGCGGCCCTGCATAGGGGGGCCGTCCCCCTCAGGATCACTATGTCGTGCGGGAGCGGGGGATTCCATCCCCGCCGGATGTAGCTGGGCCACAACTGTTGCCGGTTTGCCCTGGGGGGCGGCCGGCCTCGGCGCAAGTCCCAGCACGCGCCGGGGCGCAGGGCTTTGACTCTCGTCGCTCGACATCATCCTTCCTCCGCATAGACGAGCCGCGGCGTCGTCTTGAGCCCGGTCACGACGCCGAGCGACTTCAGCTTACGGTGTAGCGCGGAACGTTCCATCCCCACGAAGGCCGCAGTGCGCGAAATGTTCCCGCCGAAGCGGTTGATTTGCGTCAGCAGGTACTCTTTTTCGAAGAGTTCGCGGGCTTCGCGGAGAGGCAGCGTGGCCAAGCCGCCCGACAGGACGACCCGGCTTTCGTCCGAGCCGCCCTCGTCGGCCGAGGGCAGCTCCTTGGCGCTGATGTCGCCGGTCGCGTCGCCCAGGATAAGGACCCGCTCGATCACGTTGCGAAGCTGCCGCACGTTGCCCGGCCACAGCATGGTCTGGAGAAGCGCCCGCGCATCCTCGCCCAGCTTGCGCTGGGGCAGGCCCTGGGTCCGGTTCAGCACCTGGATGAAATGCTCCGCCAGGAGCGGGATGTCCTCGCGCCGCTCCTCGAGCGAGGGCACGTGGATCGGCACCACGTTGAGGCGGTGGAAGAGCTCCTGCCGGAAGGTGCCCGCCGCGATCGCGGCCATCAGGTCGCGGTTCGTCGAGGAGATGACGCGGAGGTCCACCTGCACCTTGTCGGTGCCGCCCACCCGGGCGAACTGCTGGTCCACCAGCACCCGCAGGATCTTGGACTGCGTTCCGAGGGGCATGTCCGCCACCTCGTCGAAGTAGATGATCCCGCCATGCGCCTGCTCCATCAGGCCCTTCTCGACGCCTTTTCCGGCGGTCTCCCGGCCGAACAGGACCTCCTCGAACCGCTCCGGCGCGATCGAGGCCGAGGACACGACCACGAAGGGGCCGTTCGCGCGGTTCGAGTTGGCATGGATGTAGCGCGCGGCCGACTCCTTGCCGGCGCCCGGCTCGCCCGTCAGCATCACGCGTCCGTTCGACTTGGTCACCTTGTCGAGCTGCGACCGGAGCTGCCGGAACGAGGCGGAGTCGCCCAGCATCTCGGCCTTCTGGGAATCGCCGCGCTTCAGCGCGATGTTCTCCCGCCGAAGCCTCGACGTTTCCATGGCGCGACGGACCACCACGAGGAGCTGCTCGATGTTGAAGGGCTTCTCGATGAAGTCGTAGGCGCCCTGCTTGATGGCGGCGACGGCGATCTCGATGTTGCCGTGGCCCGAGATGATGATGATCGGGATCTCGGGATGTTCGCGCTTCACGGCCTTGAGGATGTCGATTCCGTCCATCCGGCTGTCCTTGAGCCAGATGTCCAGGATCATCAGGGACGGGACGTCCTTGGCGATCTCGGCCATGCACTGGTCCGAGGTCCCGGCAAGCCGGGTGGAGTAACCCTCGTCCTTCAGGATGTCCGAGATCAATTCTCGGATGTCGCGCTCGTCGTCGGTGATCAGGATGTCGCCCATCTCTTTTATACCGCCCTTCTTGCCTGCGATGCTTGTGGTTGCTGCTCTGCTTCGGTTCGTGTTCGCGCCTTGATCGGCAGACGGAGGACGGCGCGAGCCCCCCGGCCTTCTGCATCCTCGAGCGCCAGCGTTCCGCCATGCTCCTCGATGATCTTCTTGACGATGGGAAGGCCCAGGCCGGTGCCCTTCTCCCGGGTCGTGACGTAAGGCTCGAAGAGCCGGGCGCGGTCCTGCGGCAGCCCGATCCCGTTGTCCTCGATGACGATCCGGGCCTCGCGCCCCTCGGCGGCCAGCAGGACGCGGATGGTCGGGACGAACCCCTCCTCGGCGCCCTGCTCCTGGTAGGATTCGATCGCTTCGCCCGCATTCTTGATCAGGTTCGTCAGCGCCTGCGAGATCATGGTCGGATCGACCTCCGCGGGCACCTGCGCGGCGGGCAGGACCGTCTCGAAGCGAACGCCGGGCTGCCCCGCCTCCTGGAGCGTGACGGCGTCGCGCACCAGCGCCGTGAGGTCCGAATCGCGCCGGTCGGGCTCGGGCATCCGGGCGAACTTGGAGAACTCGTCCACGATCCGCCGCAGGTCCTCGGTCTGGCGCACGATCACGTCCGTCATCTGGTCGAGATCCGCCGCCGCGTCGTCCTCCAGGTGCCGCCGGAACTTGCGCTTGATCCGCTCGGCCGACAGCCGGATCGGCGTCAGCGGGTTCTTGATCTCGTGCGCGATCCGCCGGGCGACGTCGCCCCAGGCCGCCATGCGCTGCGCGGAGACGAGGTCGGTCACGTCGTCGAAGGCCACCACATAGCCCTCGAGCGCGCCATCGTCGGCGCGGCGCGGACTCATCCGCACCAGCAGCATCTCCTGCTTGCCCCCGCGCACGAGCGCGACCTGCTCCTGCACCATCTCGCGCCCTTCGACGGAAAGGGTCTCGAACAGCGGCGCGAATTCCGGCACGGCGACGCCCAGCACGGTCTCCGCCTCGACGCCCGCCACATCGAGCAGCCGCAGCGCCGACCGGTTGGCGAAGGCCACCCGCCCCGCCGGATCGAGCCCCACGACTCCCGAGGTCACCGAGGACAGCACCGAATCAAAGAGCCGCCGCCGCCGCTCGATCTGCTCGGTCGTGTAGAGGAGCCGTTCGCGCTGCGCCTTCAGGCGGCTGGTCATCTGGTTGAAATGGCGGCCGAGCGCGGCGATCTCGTCGTCGCCGTCCTCCTCGATGACGCGCACGTCGAGGTCACCGGCCCCCACCCGCTCGGACGCGCCCAGGAGCCGGCCGATGGGCTTGGACAGCCCTTCGGCGAACCAGAGCCCCAGCCACACGGCGGCCAGGATCAGGATCAGCGCAAAGCCCAGGTAAAGGAGGCCGAACTCGAACAGCAGCCGACCCTTGTCCGCGTCCAGCTGGCGGTAAAGGTCCACCGTTTCCTGCGTCTCGTCCAGCAGGGACAGGATCTCGCCGTCGACGTGCCGGGTCACGTAAAGATAGCGGTCGAGGAACTGCGGCATCGGGATCAGGGCGCGGAACTCGTCGTTGTTCCAGTCCTCGATGATCCGGATGCCCTGCGCCCCGGCCTCCCGGAAGTCGTCGGCCGTGGGTTGCTCGTAGTCGAACTCGTAGCTGCGCGCCCCCCGGGCGCGGATCTTCCCCCCGCCGTCGATGACGAAGGCCTCGGTCAGCCCGAGCTCGATCTGCGCCTGCATCCGGCCCAGGGCCTGGCGGAGGTCCCCGTCCGACAGCGCGACATTGCCCCGCTTCTGCGCTTCCAGGTAGTCGGCAAGGCTGCGCCCGTCCCGCTCCAGCTCCTGCCGATGCTCGTCCTTGTAGGCCAGCGCCGCCTCGAGCGACGAGGACACCACCTCGCGGACGCGGTTCGAGAACCAGCCTTCCAGCCCGACATTGATGGTCAGCACCGAGAAGACCGCGACCAGAACGGTCGGGATCAGCGCCAGCAGCCCGAAGACACCCACCAGCCGGAGATGGAGCCGGCTGCCCGCCGACCGGGCGCGGCGCGCGGCGACCATGCGGCCGACCTCGCGGAAGACCAGGGTCGCGACCGCGAGCACATAGACGAGGTCCGCCAGCAGCACGAGCCGCAGCGTCGGCGACGAGGCGCCCTGGTCCAGCGGGCCGAGAACGACATAGGTCAGCCCGGTCAGGACAGGTCCCAGCACCACGAGGCCCAGCGTACCCGCGTTGCGCACGCGACGCTGGCGCACCCAACGGCTGAATCGCGTGAGTTCCTTGCCTGCCAGCCCTCGCCGCACGCTTGCTCGCCTCATGATGGGGGCCCTGCTCGGGGCCCCTGACCGCCCTCGCCGCAGTCGTCCGCTTTGCGCGGACGCCACGGTTCTGTGGCGGTTTTACATCAACTTCCTGCGACGTGTCACGCGAATATCGAGGTCGGTGATCTTCTTGCGAAGCGTGTTCCGGTTGATGCCCAGAAGATCGGCGCAGCGGGCCTGGTTTCCTGCCGTGGCGTCCAGCGCGATCTCGATGAGCGGGATCTCCACCTCGCGCAGGATCCGGTCATACAGGCCGGCGGGTGGAAGGACGCCGCCATGCAGGTCGAAGTAGCGCCGCAGGTGCTTGGCAACCGCGGTCGTGAGCCGCTCGCCACCGTCACCGCCGCGCAACGGTTCCATGGCGGGTTGGTTGCCCAGCACGGACTCGACCTCGCCCTTGGCGATCTCTTCCTCGGCCGCCGTGACCACCAGCCGCCGAATCGCGTTCTCGAGCTGCCGGACGTTGCCGGGCCAGGAATAGCTCCTCACAAGGTCCAGCGCCCCAGGCGACAGGCGGCGCAGCGGCGCGCCCTCCTTTTCGGCCCGCGCCAGGAAATGCTCGGCCAGGAGCGGGATGTCGTCGACCCTCTCGCGCAGGCTCGGCACGGCGATGGTGACGCCCCCCAGGCGGTAGAACAGGTCCTCGCGGAACCGGCCCGCCTCCATGCGCGGCCCGAGGTCCGACCGCGAGGTCGCCATCACCCGTGGCGCGCCGTCGCCCAGCGTGTCCAGCATCCGCACCACCCGGGCCTGCGCGTCCTCGGCCAGGTCGCCCACCTCGTCGAGGAGGATCGACCCGCCCTTGGCGCGCGCCAGCACCTGCGACGGCCCCTCGACGCCCTGAAGGTCGGCGGCGGTCACGGTCACGAAGGGACGCCCGCGACGGTCCGAGAAGTCGTGGATCGCCTTGGCGATGAGCGACTTGCCCGTACCGGATTCCCCAACGATCAGAACGGGAAGCGTGGTGTTCATCACCTTGGCCACGAGCCGGTAGAGCGCCTGCATCGCCGGAGTCCGCCCGACGAGGGGCAAGTCGCCGCCACGCTGCTCGCCCTCCGGGGCGACCTTGGGCAGCACCATCGCCCGCCGCTTGACCTCGAGCGCGCGCGCCGCCCGCTTCATCAGGTCCGGTAGGTCGAAGGGCTTGGGAAGGTAGTCGTAGGCCTCGGCCTCGGCCGCCTGGATCGCCGTCATGATCGTATTCTGCGCCGAGATCACGATCACCGGCAGCCCCGGCCGCGCCGTCCCGATCCGCGGAAGCTGCTCGATGCCGTTGCCGTCCGGCATGATCACGTCCGAGATGACCAGGTCGCCTTTCCCTTCTTCGACCCAGCGCATCAGCGTCACGAGCGAGGAGGTCGCGTGCACCTTGCAGCCGGCGCGCGTCAGCGCCTGCGTGAGCACGGTGCGGATGGTGCGGTCGTCATCGGCGACCAGGACGGTTCCGTCCATTCACGGTTCTCCTTCAAAGGGTTCAAGGGCGTCCTTGGGGGCCATGGGCAACGACACGCGGAAGACCGTGCGCCCCGGAACGGAGTCGACCGAGATCCAGCCGCCGATGTCCCCCAGCAGTTTCGAGACCAGGGCAAGGCCCAGGCCGGTGCCGTTCTCCCGGCCCGAGACGAAGGGCTCGAAGATGTCGGCCGCGATGTCGAGAGGCAGGCCGGGACCGTCGTCCACGATCTCGACCTGAAGGGGCAGCCGGGCCTGCGTGCCATCCTTGCGCCGCAGCCGGAGCGACGGCTCGTAGAAGGTCCTCAGCCGGATCGTCCCCCCCTCCGATCCCGCCTCGCTGGCGTTCTTGATGAGGTTGAGGAACACCTGCGTCAGCTGGTCGGCATCCGCATGGGTGCGCGGCAGCGACGGGTCGTAGTCCTCGACGAACCGCATATGCGCGCCCCAGCCGACCGCGGCGGACTGCCGCGCCCGGTCGAGAACGTCATGCACGTTCACCGCCTTCAGCACCGGCGGCCGCAGGTTGCCGAACTGCTCCACCTGCTCGAGCAGCTTCACGATCCGACGGCTTTCCTCGACGATCAGGTCGGTGAGCTCCAGGTCCGCGCCGTCCAGCCCCATCGACAGGAGCTGCGCCGCCCCGGTGATCCCGGCCAGCGGGTTCTTGATCTCGTGGGCCAGCATCTCGGCCATGCCGATCGCGGACTTGGCCGCCTTCTGCGAGCCCACGTTCTGGGTCATCCGCGATGCGAGGTCCCGGGGGCTGATGAGCATGAGCATCTGCCCCTCGCTGCGCAGGAGCGGGGCGAAGTGGAGGTTGCACTGGACCGGGGGCCTTTCGCCCGACCCGACATCGACGTCGTTCACGAAAAGCGAGGACTTCTGCGTCCTTGCGCGCCGGAATGCCACCTCGAGCGGGGCGTCGATCATGACCTTGTCGAACACGGGCGCCCCGCGCAGCGCCTTGGCGGAAAGGTTCAGGAACAGCTCGGCCGCCGGGTTGAGGTCCAGGATGTGGTCGTCCGGTCCCAGCAGCAGCGCCGGGATGGGAAGCGAGGCCCAGAGCGCGTCATCGCCAACCTCGTCCGTCATGCCGCGCGGGCCTCCCCGTCGCGTTCGACCAGGGCCTCCGGCAGGAGCCGCAGCACGCGCGCCGGGTCCGGGCAGGTCAGCACCAAGGCGCGCAGGTCTCCGGGCGTTCCGGCCGTGTCCATGTACCATCCCAGGTGCTTGCGGGCGACCTTCGCGCCCAGCGCGTTTCCATAGAAGTTGAGCATCGCCTCGTAATGTGTCGCTACCATGTCGGAAAACTCCGGCCCCCTGGGGACGGCGGGCGGCTCGGCGCCGACCAGCGCCGCGGCCACCTGCGCGGGCGCCCAGGGCCGTCCCTGTGCGCCCCGCCCGATCATGACGCCGTCCGCCCCGGACAACCGCAGGGCCTCGCGCGCCGTGGGCAGGTCCACGATGTCGCCGTTGGCGATGACCGGGATGGTGACGGCGTCCTTGATGGCCCGGATCGCGGCCCAGTCGGCCTGGCCCTTGTAGAACTGGCATCGGGTGCGGCCATGGATCGTCACCAGGCGCACCCCGGCCTCCTCGGCGCGGCGGGCCACATGGCTGGCGTTCAGGCTGTCCTCGTCCCAGCCCAGCCGCGTCTTGAGCGTGACCGGCACGCGGACCGCGCCCACGACCGCCTCGATCAGGCGGAGCGCGTGGTTCGGCTCGCGCAGCAGCGCCGAGCCCGACCAGCCGTTCGTCACCTTCTTGGCCGGGCAGCCCATGTTGATGTCGATGAGCCGTGCGCCGTTCGCCTCGACCATGCGGGCGGCCTCGGCCATCCAATGGGGGTCGCGCCCGGCCAACTGCACGGCGGTGTTGGCCTGGCCGAACCCGAGTTCCGCCTTTTCCCGCACGCCAGGCTTGGCCTGCACCATCTCCTGGCTGGCCACCATCTCCGACACCACCCAGCCCACGCCGAAGCTCGCCACGAGCTTCCGGAACGGAAGATCGGTGATGCCGGCCAGCGGCGCCAGCGCCACAGGCGGCGCGAGGGTCGCACCGGACAGGTCGATCGCGCTCAGCTCTGTCATCGCCTCTGCCGTTCGATTGGACATTTGCCTGATTTTCAGGCTCTGGCCCCTCCTACCCGGCCTTGGGCCTCGCCACAACGCGGGCCGGATCCCAAGTCGCTCCGGAATCGCAAACTGCTGAAAATTTGAGCATCCCGCGCCCGGGCGCGAGGGGATTTGCGCCGCGCGGCTGATCCGGCTAGGGACAGGCAGGAGGAATGCGATGCGCGTGGCAGGGATAATCGTGGCGGGCGGACGGGGAACGCGCTTCGGCGGCGCCCCCAAGCAGTGGCGCGACCTGGCGGGTCGCTCCGTGGCCTCCCGTGCCGTCGAGGCGATGTCCCGGGCCGGGCTCGATCCCCTGGTGCTTGTCCACCATCCCGACGACGCGGCCGAGGCGGCGTTGGCCCATCCCGGCGTCCATCTGGTGCCCGGCGGCGCGACGCGTCCCGACAGCGTCCGCGCGGGGCTCGAGGCGCTGGCCGGCGATGCGCCCGACGCGGTCCTGATCCACGACGCCGCGCGGCCCTGCGTGGACGCGGGCCTGATCGATCGGGTGGTGAAGGCGCTGGCCCGGGCGGATGCGGCGGCTCCGGCGCTGCCCGTCACGGACGCGCTCTGGCGCGGTGGCGACGTGGTCGAGGGCACGCAGGCCCGCGACGGGCTCTGGCGGGCGCAGACGCCGCAGGGCTTCCGCTTCGGGCCCATCCTCTCGGCCCACCGGGCGCATCCGGGCGGGGCCGCCGACGACGTGGAGGTGGCCCGCGCCGCCGGCTTGCAGGTCGCCATCGTTCCGGGCGACGAGAACAACCTCAAGATCACGCATCCGGGCGACCTCGCGCGCGCCGCCCGTATCCTGGAGTCGCGAATGGATGTGAGAACGGGCAACGGCTTCGATGTCCACGCCTTCGGGCCGGGGGATCACGTGACGCTCTGCGGCGTCCGGATCCCCCACGCCCATGGGGTCGTTGCCCATTCGGACGGCGACGTGGGGCTGCACGCCTTGACGGACGCGGTGCTGGGCGCTCTGGCGCTGGGGGACATCGGCCAGCATTTCCCGCCGTCCGATCCCCAGTGGCGCGGCGCGGACAGCACCATGTTCCTCCGCCATGCCGCGACACTGGCCCGCGAGGCCGGGTTCCGGATCAACCACGCCGACGTCACCCTGATCTGCGAAGCGCCCAAGGTGGGGCCGCATGTGCCGGCCATGAAGGCCGCGATCGGCGGGGCGCTCGACCTTCCGCCCGACCGCGTCAGCATCAAGGCCACCACCTCCGAGCGGCTCGGGTTCACCGGCCGGCGCGAAGGCATCGCCGCCATCGCCACCGCCACGCTGGTCTCGCCATGAACCGCCTCATCGCCAGCGTCGGAGGGGTGGGCTATCTCCGGCCGGCTCCGGGCACCTGGGGCTCGCTGGCCGCGCTCGTGCTGGCTTACCTGCTCCTCAAGATCGGGGGCGTCACGCTCTTTGTCCTGGCCTTCGTGGCCGTGGTCGCGCTGGCCTTCTGGTCCATCGGCAGCCTCGTGGCCCGGCTGGGCGAACCGGGGCCGCACGACCCCGCCTGGGTGGTCATCGACGAAGTCGCGGGCCAATGGATCCCGCTCATGCCGGTGGCCTTCGGCGCGGCATCGAACGGCGTTGCCATCGAGCGTCTCTGGCCCGGCTGGGTCGCGGCCTTTCTGCTCTTCCGCCTGTTCGACGTCTGGAAGCCCTCGGTCATCGGCTGGGCGGACCGCAGGGGTGGCGCATCCGGCGTGATCCTGGACGATCTCCTGGCCGGTGTCTTCGCCGCGGTCGGGGTCATGATCCTCGCCGGGCTTTACCATGGGCTGCTGATGCGATGACAGCCGACGCCCTCCTCGCCGCCGCGCGCGCCCGCAACCTGCGCCTCGCCGTCGCCGAAAGCTGCACAGGCGGCCTTCTCGCCGGGGCGATCACGACGCCCGCCGGGGCCTCGACCGTCTTCGACCGGGGCTTCGTGACCTATTCGAACGAAGCCAAGCAGGAGCTGCTCGGCGTCCGGGCCGACACGCTCGCGCAGCATGGCGCGGTGTCCGAGGAGGTCGCCGCCGAGATGGCCCAGGGCGCCCTCGCCCGCTCATCCGCCGACATCGCCCTGTCGATCACCGGGGTCGCCGGGCCGGGCGCCTCCGGCCGCAAGCCCGAGGGCCGGGTCTGCTTCGGGATCGCCACGCGGGATGGCGCCTGGACCGAGACGGTGGAGTTCGGGGCACGGGGCCGGGACGCCGTTCGCGCCGCGTCCGTCGACCACGCGCTCGGGCTGCTGCGTCAGGCGGTGGACCGGGCGCCGTAAAGCTGCTGCGCCCGCTTCTCGAAGGCGCGGACCACCTGCTGCATCGCCTGCTGGAAGAACATCCCGGCCGCGCCCTGCAGGATGCGGTTGCGGAACTCGAAATCCGTGGCAAAAGCCACCTCGGTCCCGCCCGGCACGTCCCGGAACCGCCACACGCTCTCCATCTTGCGGAACGGCCCCTCGATGTATTCGGTCTCGATCCGCTTGGCCTCGGGGAAGAGCCGCACGCGGCTCCCGAAGCTTTCCCGGAACAGCTTGAACGAGATGATGAGGTCGGCGAGCATCTCCTCATGATCGCCACGATCCTCCACGGACCGGATCCGGGCGCCCGCCGTCCAGGGCAGGAATTCCGGGTATCGCGCCACATCCGCGACGAGGTCATACATCTGCTGCGCCGTGTAGGGCAGGACGCGGGTCTCGGAATGGCTGGTCACAAGGCGTCATCCTTCTGTTAAGGCCGTCATGTCGGCCATCGACGCCGCGGGATCAAGGGGCTGAGGCAAGACTCCGTGCTGCAAGGCCCCGGGACGCCTGCGCCGAACGCCCGTCGAAATCTCCCCTTGAGTTCGGGCCGCCCCGGCGCGAGGAGGAGCCCGCCACATCGCAGCCCGGGAACGCCATGCCCCAACGCCCCTACATGATCGACCAGCTCATCTCGGCCAAGGCGATCGCCGCGCGGATCGAATCCCTCGCCCGCGAGATCGGGGACGAGTTCCGCGACACCGACAAGCTCGTGGTGGTCGGGCTGCTGCGGGGGTCGTTCGTCTTCATCGCCGACCTCGTGCGCGAGCTCGATCTGCCCGTCGAGGTCGACTTCCTCGAGGCGTCCTCCTACGGCGACGCGATGGAGTCCTCGCGCGAGGTGCGGATCCTCAAGGACCTGCGCGCCGCCATCGAGGGGCGGGACGTCCTCGTGGTCGAGGATATCGTCGACACGGGCCACACGCTCAGCCATGTGACGCGCTACCTCATGACCCGCAAGCCCGCGCGCCTCAAGACCATCGCCCTCCTCGACAAACCGTCGCGCCGCGAGGTGGACTTCACCGCCGACTGGATCGGATTCTCGATCCCCGACGAATTCGTGGTGGGCTACGGGATCGACTTCGCCCAGCGGAACCGCAACCTGCCCTTCATCGGCAAGGTCCGCTTCACCGAGGACTGACCGCCCCGGCCGGTCCATCCCTTGTTGGATCAAAATGCCCGGTTCCGCGTTATGCGCCCAGCCCCCGTGGGAACGGAGGGCCCAAGCAGAGGAATGGGAGCCATGGGTATCGGCGCTATCATCGGCTGGTTGATCGTCGGCGCGATTGCGGGCTGGATCGCAGAGAAGATCATGGGCCGCAACGACAGCCTCGTGATGAACATCGTGATCGGCATCGTCGGCGCGATCATCGGCGGCTGGATCTTCAGCGCCCTGTTCGGATCGCCCGGGACGGGCGGCTGGATCGGGAGCATCATCGTTTCGGTGATCGGCGCGGTGATCCTGCTCTGGATCGTCGGCATGGTCCGCCGCCGGGCCTGACCGCCCACTGGGGGGCGCCAGCCCCCCGACCCGGCCCGCATCGCCGGTCCGCTTCCCGGACCAAGGTCCGATGCGCAGGCCATTGTGCGCTTTTTCGGTTGGGCGTCGGGCGGTGACCCTCCTAATCTCCGGTCATCGCAATCACATCGGCCATAGGAGCCCGCCCGATGCATCGCTACATCAAGCTCGCTGCCCTCGTGGGCGTTGCCGCCTTCTCCGCAGGGGCGCTCGCCGCGCAGGAGGAGGACGAAAGCCCGCAGGACATCGCGGTCGAGATCCGGCAGGGCCACATGCTGAACTACGCCGCCAACCTGATGGTGGTGGGCGGCATGGCGCAGGGCCAGCGCGACTACGACGCGGCCGCCGCCCAGGTCGCGGCGGACAACCTGTTCCACCTCGCCTCCATCAACCAGGCCCATTACTGGCCCGAGGGCACCTCGAACGCGGACATGGAGGACTCCAAGGCCCTGCCCGCGATCTGGGAGAACATGGACGACTTCAACGCCAAGCAGGCCAACCTCCTCCAGGCCGTGACCGCCCTCCAGGGGGCGGCGGGCACCGATCTCGCCGCGCTCCAGGGCGCGATGGGCGCGGTGGGCCAGGCCTGCGGAGCCTGCCACCAGAACTACCGCGAATCCGAGGAGCAATAAGGTGCGACGGGCGCTGACCGCGCTGGGGGTGCTCGTCCTCGCGGGGGCGGGCGCGGCCTGGTGGCTGACAGCGCCCGACCCCATCCCCGAGGAGCAGCTCGCCCGGTACCAGGGCGATGCCACCCGCGGGCAGACCCTCTTCGCGGCGGGCGGCTGCGCGTCCTGCCACGTCGCCCCGGACGCGCCCGCGACCGAATCGCCCGTCCTGTCCGGCGGGCAGCGCTTCGTGACCCAGTTCGGGACCTTCGTGGCCCCGAACATCTCGCCCTCCCCGCAGGGGATCGGCGACTGGAGCGATCCGCAGGTGATGAACGCCGTCCTGCGCGGCGTCTCGCCCGAGGGGCAGCACTACTATCCCGCCTTTCCCTGGAACGCCTACAACAAGGCTGATCCGCAGGACGTGGCGGACATCGTCGCCTATATCCGCACGCTTCCCCCCTCGGACACCGAAAGCCAGCCGCACGAGCTGCCCTTCCCGTTCAGCATCCGCCGCGCCGTCGGGGGCTGGAAGCTCCTGTTCATGAACACGGACTGGGTGCTCCAAGGCGACCTCACGCCCGAACAGGAACGCGGCCGCTACCTGGTCGAGGCGCTGGCCCATTGCGGCGAATGCCACACGCCCCGGAACGCCCTGGGCGGCCTTCGCACCGATGCCTGGCTGTCGGGGGCGCCGGACCCGGCCGGCAAGGGCCGCAACCCGAACATCACGCCCGCCGGCCTCGACTGGTCCGAGCAGGAGATCGCCGCCATGCTCCAGTCGGGCTTCACGCCCGACTACGACGTGGTGGGCGGCGAGATGGCCGAAGTGGTGGCCAACACCGCCCAGCTGTCCAACGAGGACCGGCTGGCCATCGCGGCCTACCTCAAGGCGGTCCCGGCGATCGAATCCGCCGCGCCCCCGGCGGGCGAAGGCCAGCCCTGACGCTGGCCCCGGCCCCTGTCAGGCGAGCTTCGCCTCCCGCGCCGCCCGCAGCCGGGCAAAGTCGTCGCCGGCGTGGTAGCTCGACCGTGTGAGAGGACTGGCCGAGACCATCAGGAACCCCTTGCTCCGGGCCACGCGCTCGTAGTCCGCGAACTCCTCGGGCGTGACGAAGCTGTCGACGCGGTGATGCTTGGGGGTCGGCTGGAGGTACTGGCCGATGGTCAGGAAATCCACGTCCGCCGCCCGCATGTCGTCCATCACCTGATGGACCGCCTGCCGGTCCTCGCCCAGGCCCACCATGATCCCCGACTTGGTGAAGGCGCCGGGCCAGAGCTCCTTGGTGCGCTGGAGCAGCCGCAGCGAATGGAAGTAACGCGCCCCGGGCCGCACCTCGGGATAAAGGCCCGGCACCGTCTCGAGGTTGTGGTTGAACACGTCCGGCCGGGCCGCGACCACGACCTCCAGCGCCTCGGGCCCGCAGCGCAGGAAGTCGGGCACCAGCACCTCGATGGTGGTGGCGGGCGAACGCCGCCGGATCGCCCGGATCGTCATGGCGAAATGCTCCGCCCCGCCATCGGCAAGATCGTCCCGGTCCACCGAGGTCACGACCACATGGCTCAGGCCCAGCTTCTGGACGGCATCCGCCACCCGCCCCGGCTCGAAGGCGTCGAGAGCGTCGGGCCGGCCCGTGGCGACGTTGCAGAAGGTGCAGCCGCGCGTGCAGATCTCGCCCATGATCATCATGGTGGCGTGACCCTGGCTCCAGCACTCGCCCACGTTGGGACAGCCGGCCTCCTCGCAGACGGTGGTCAGGCGATGCTCCCGCATGATCTTGGCGGTCTGGCGGTAGCCGTCCGAGGTCGGCGCCTTGACGCGGATCCACGAGGGCTTGCGCGGCTGCGCCTGGTCGGGCCGGTGGGCCTTTTCCGGATGGCGTTCGCCGGGAATCTTAAGGTCGCGCATGCTGCCCCTTTCCGTAGCGTCACTCGCTCCCATCTAACATAAGCGGGCAGACCCGAGGATACCAGCGGACAGGGCTGCCCGGGTGTCGTTTACGGAGGGTCTGATGAGCAAGCTCAGCAAGAAGCTACTCGCCGAGGGTCTCGGCACGTTCATCCTTGTCTTCTTCGGCTGCGGGTCGGCCGTGTTCATGGGCGACCAGATCGGGATGCTTGGCATCTCGCTGGCGTTCGGGCTGTCGATCGTGGCCGTCGCCTATTCCCTTGGGGCGATCTCGGGGGCGCATCTCAATCCGGCGGTATCGCTGGGCATGGTGGCGGCCGGGCGGATGCCGATGCACGAAGCCTGGGGCTACATCGGCGCGCAGGTCGCGGGCGCGGTCGTCGCGTCCGCCGTGCTTTGGGTCATCGCGTCCGGGCAGCCGGAGTATTCCATCGCGGCCGACGGGCTCGGGCAGAACGGCTACGGCGCGGACTACCTCGGCGGCTATTCGGTCGGTGCGGCCTTCGTCTTCGAGACGGTGGCGACGTTCCTGTTCGTGACGGTGATCCTGGGGGCGACTCAGGCCGCCTCGCCCGGGGCGCTGGCGGGCCTCGCCATCGGGCTCACGCTCGCGGCGATCCACATGGTCGGCATCAACATCACCGGCGTGTCCGTCAACCCGGCGCGGTCGCTCGGCCCGGCGCTCTTCGTGGGCGGGACTGCCCTGGCCGAGCTCTGGCTCTTCGTCGTCGCGCCGGTCCTGGGGGGCCTCGCCGCCGGAGCGCTGTTCGCGGCGGGGTGGACCTCGGCCGACGAACGGCCCGCCGACATGGTCAAGGCGCAGCCCGACATCGCCTGACCGTCGCGCGCGGCGGATCCGTTTGGCCCGCCGCGCCGATCGTCGCAGGCCCGAATGCGCGATTGACCGACACGTGGCGGTCACGTCATGTCGCGCCGTCACAAAGGTCCTGTCATGTCCCTTACCCAACTCGCTCTTGCCATCTGCGCGCTGCTCGTGACGCCCGGACCCACCAACACCCTGCTTGCCATCGCGGGGGCGGAGCGGGGCTGGCTGCGCGCGATCCGCCTGATCCCGGCCGAGCTGGGCGGCTATCTGGCGACTACCGTGCCGCTCGCGCTGCTGGGGGCCGCCCTGCTCGAGGAGCTGCCCCAGGCCAGGACGGCCATCACGCTCGTGGCGGCGGCCTGGGTCGCCTGGCTCGCGCTCGCGATGTGGCGGGTCCCGGCAGGCCGGAGCGGCCGCCTCACCGTCACGGGGCGGCGCGTCCTCGTGACCACGCTCCTGAACCCCAAGGCCCTGATCTTCGGGCTCGTCCTCCTGCCGGCCGAGACGGGGGACGATCTTCTGCGCAACTTCGGGCTCTTCGCCGCCGAGGTGGTGACCGTGGCGATGCTCTGGGCCGCGCTGGGCGCGGTTCTCCGTCGCGGCGACCGGGCCGAACCGGGGATGCCGCCGGGCTGGCGCCGCGCGGCATCCGTCTGGCTGGGGGGGCTGGCCGTGTATCTTGTCGGCCGGGTCGTGGGCCTCGCCTGAGCGGTCAGCCGATCAGGGCCTCCTCGGCCCGGTAATGCTGCGCCAGCCGCTCCAGCGCGATGCGGAGCACCACCTTTCCCGATCGCGCGGACCAGCCCAGCCGCCGCTCGACCTGTTCCAGCCCCTCGAGGAGGCAGCAGCACCGCAGCGCCACGTCGGCCAGCCCCGGCCCCAGGTCCGCCAGGGCGCGCTCGATCCGAGCCCGCGCGGCGCGCGGCCCCGACGGCAGCGGATCGCGGCTCAATTGGTCCAGCCGCGGCAGCCGGTCCAGAAGCGCCTCCCAGTCCGGCCCGGGCCCGCGCAGGTCCTGCGCGATCTCGAAGTCCTCGCGCAGCCGCTCTCCGGCGACCACCATTTCCCGCGGCAGGAAGGGGCGGCCCTCCATGTCGCGCCGGCGGGCCAGCGCCGCCAGCGGGCTTTCCGCCAGCGATGAGCGCATGTGCCGCAGCCGGGCCTCGTCCGGCGTTTCGACCGGCTGCGGGCCCAGGAACGACGCAGGCGCCTCGGCCATTCCGCCCGGACGCGCGGGCTCAAGCCCCCGGCGCAGCATGGTGCGCCCGCCGGTGGTGATCCGGTAGCGGCGGATGCGGGCCTCGGGGGACTGGCAGGTGATCCAGTCGCGCAGCGCCATGGCCTCGGCCAGCCTCCGGTCCACGACGGCAAGGCGCGTGGGCTCGCCGTCGCGCTCCTCGCGCACGATCACGCCCTTTTCCATGTCCCGCGCCACGGCGAGAACGGCGCCCGCTTCGGCCAGGCGGCGCAGCACCGGCACGGCCTCCTGGGCCAGCGACTCCGGGTTCGCCTCGCCGGCGTCCCGCGCCTCGCCCGCCCGGGTGAGCTGGCGCAGCGCCGAATCGACCAGCGGGTCATCCCGCGACGCTTCGACCCGGCGCACCCGCCGCAGAATGGTCGAAGGATGCACCTGCGCCTCGCGCGCCAGGGCGCGGATCGTCTGGCCGCCCTCCGTATGCGCGATGTAGTTGCGCGCGGCCACCGGCACCCAGCCCGGGACCTCGCCCGCGCGGTCCGAGCCAAGACGTTCCTGCCCGTTCTGGGCCATGCAGTTGGACATGTTCATTCGCTTCTCCTGCCAAGCGCCGCGGCCGTTCTGGCCGGCGTCCCCGATCGGCGCACCCGACGCCGACGCGATGCGCACCGGCCTGGAAGGAGAGTGGTTGCTAATTCCTAAACATCTCTGACCCCCGCGAACGCTCCGGTCACGGTTCACGCAACACCTCCGGTGCCTGTGCCAAAGTCTTGGCCGCAAAGGCTCGCTAAGGAGAGGGTAACGCCATGCTGGATGTTCTTGGGATGATCGCCGTGCGGGAACGGCCGGGGCTGCTGGTGCAGGCGGCGCGCCTGGGGGTGGGCGGCTACGACCGGGTCCGCGACCTGCCGCGCCTGCTGGGCACGGCCAAGGCGCCCCGCTCGGGCGAGGCGATCCTGCATCTGCTTGAAAGGGAAGACGATCTGGAGCGCCGGCGCGCGGCGGGCGACGTGGCCTACCGGCCCTCGCGCCACGTCGCGGTGCTCACGGCCCTCCTCGGCGAGGCGCGGGCGCTTCGGGCCGCGCTGCCCCGTCCGGCGCTGGTGGCGGCATGACGCCGTCGGCCGCCACGCGCGGGGCCTACTGGCGGGGCGACCCGGACGACCCGATGAACTCGCCCGACCGGCGCGTCCGGGACGCCCATCGCGCGCTCGTCTGGCCCTCCGCGCGCCTCAGGGGCGCGCGGCTGGACATCCGGTGGCGGCGCGCGCTCTCAGAGGAACGCGTCCGGGACCTCGGCCTTCTTGCGGGCAACGTAGTCGTCGAGCGATTCGCGGATCGCCGGATCGAGGTCGGGCTGCCGGTAGGTCTCGAGCAGCCGCTTGACGCGGATCGAGGCCAGGGCCTGGGTGTCGCGGCCCCCTTCCTCTTCCCAGGTCTCGAACGGCTTGTAGTCGAGCAGGTCCGACCGCCAGAACGAGTTCTTGAAGTTGGCCTGGGTGTGGCCGCATCCCAGGTAGTGGCCGCCGGGGCCGACCTCGCGGATGGCGTCCATGGCCTGCCCGTTCTCGCTCAGGTCCACGCCGCGGGCGAAGTGGTGCAGCGCGCCAAGCTGGTCGGCGTCCATGACGAACTTCTCGTAGGAGGAGACGAGGCCCCCTTCCAGCCAGCCGCAGGCGTGCAGCATGAAGTTGACGCCCGACAGCAGCCCCATGTTGAGGCTGTTCGCGCTCTCGTAGGCGGCCTGGGCGTCGGGCAGCTTGGAGCCGCAGAAGGCCCCGGCGCTCCGGTAGGGCAGCCCCAGCCGGCGGACGAGCTGGCCCGCGCCGTAGGTGATGTGGCTGGCCTCGGGCGTCCCGAAGGTCGGCGCGCCCGAGTTCATGTCGATCGAGGTCACGAAGGCGCCGGCGATGACCGGCGCGCCCTTGCGGACGAGCTGGCTGTAGCTGACGCCCGCCAGGATCTCGGCCAGGACCTGGGTCAGCGTTCCGCCGACGCTGACGGGCGCCATGGCGCCGCCCACGATGAACGGCGACACGATCGCGGCCTGGTTGTTGCGGGCATAAACCTCGAGGGCGCCCATCATGATGCCGTCGAAGGTCAGCGGCGAGTTGATGTTGATGAGCGAGGTCATCACCGTGTTCTGCTGGACGAAGTCCGCGCCGAACAGCAGCGAGGCCATGTCCACCGAATCCTGCGCCCGCTCCGGCGCCGTGACCGAGCCCATGAACGGCTTGTCCGACAGCGTCATATGCGCGTGCAGCATGTCGAGGTGGCGCTTGTTCACCGCGATGTCGGTGGGCTCGCAGACCGTGCCGCCCGAATGGTGCAGCCATTTGGACATGTAGCCGAGCTTCACGAAGTTGCGGAAGTCCTCGATGGTCGCGTAGCGGCGCCCGCCGTCCGCGTCCCGCACGAAGGGCGGGCCGTAAACCGGCGCCAGCACGAGGTTTTTACCCCCGATCTCGACGTTCCGCTCCGGGTTGCGGGCGTGCTGCGTGAAGGTCCTGGGCGCGGTGGAGCAAAGCTGCCGCGCCAGCCCGCGGGGAATGCGGACCCGCTCGCCCTGGACGTCGGCCCCGGCGTCGCGCCAGCGCTCCAGCGCCTCCGGGTTCTCGACGAAGTTGACCCCGATCTCCTCGAGCACCGTTTCGGCGTTGTGCTCGATGATCTGGAGGGCTTCTTCGTTCAGCACCTCGAAGTTGGGGATGTTCCGTTCGATGAAGCGGGCGGTTTCCACGCTGACGGCGGTCCGTTCGGCCCGGCGTGCCGCGCCGCCCCCGCCCCGCGACCGGCGACCCGTTCCTGCTTCGGCCACGTCCGACATTCTGCGCTCTCCTTCGGCTTTTCCGCCTCATACCGGGGCAACGCCAGCGAACGGAAGGAGGATGCGCCCCTTCGCGCCCAAAAGCGACATGAGCGGCGCTTGCGCGCGCTGCCCCAACGTCCTAAGGCCCGGCGCATGACCCTCGATACCGCCCAGATCGCCGCCCCGCAGCACCAGCGCCTGCTGATCATCGACTTCGGCAGCCAGGTCACCCAGCTGATCGCCCGCCGCCTGCGCGAGCTCAGCGTCTATTGCGAGATCCACCCGTTCAACGTGGTGACCCCGCAGTTCATCCGCGACTTCGCGCCCCAGGCAGTGATCCTGTCGGGCGGTCCCGCCTCGGTCTTCGCCGAGGGCGCACCGCTGCCGCCGCCCGACGTGTTCGATCTGGGCGTGCCGGTGCTGGGCATCTGCTACGGCCAGCAGGCGATGATGCACATGCTGGGGGGCAAGGTCGAATCCGGGCATGGCACCGCCGAGTTCGGCCGCGCCTACGTCACCCCGGCGGACGAGACGCTCGACATCCTCAAGGGCTGGTTCCTCGAGGGACGCGAGGAGGTCTGGATGAGCCACGGCGACCACGTGAGCCGCCTCGCCCCGGGCTTCCGCGTCTACGGCACCTCGCCCAACGCGCCCTTCGCGATCACCGCCGACCCGGATCGCCATTTCTACGCGGTCCAGTTCCACCCCGAGGTGCACCATACCCCGAACGGCCGGACGCTTTACCACAACTTCCTCCGCCTCGCCGGCTTCCGCGGCGACTGGACCATGGCCGGCTACCGCGACGAGGCGATCCGCAAGATCCGGGAACAGGTGGGCGACGCCAAGGTGATCTGCGGCCTGTCGGGCGGCGTGGATTCCTCGGTCGCGGCGGTGCTGATCCACGAGGCGATCGGCGACCAGCTCACCTGCGTCTTCGTGGATCACGGGTTGCTGCGCAAGGGCGAGGCCGAGCAGGTCGTGTCCATGTTCCGCGACCACTACAACATCCCGCTGGTCCATGCGGACGAATCCGACCGGTTCCTGACCGCGCTCGAGGGGCTCGACGACCCGGAGGCCAAGCGCAAGACCATCGGCCGCCTGTTCATCGACGTCTTCCAGGAGCATGCCAAGGCCGTCGGCGGGGCCGAGTACCTGGCGCAGGGCACGCTCTATCCCGACGTGATCGAGTCGGTGAGCTTCTCCGGCGGCCCCTCGGTCACCATCAAGAGTCACCACAACGTGGGCGGCCTGCCCGAGAAGATGGGCCTCAAGCTCGTGGAGCCGCTGCGGGAGCTCTTCAAGGATGAGGTCCGGCAGCTCGGCCGCGAGCTGGGCCTCCCTGAGTCCTTCATCGGTCGGCATCCCTTTCCCGGTCCCGGCCTCGCCATCCGCTGCCCCGGCGCCATCACCCGCGAGAAGCTGGCGATCCTGCGCGAGGCTGATGCGGTCTACATCGACCAGATCCGCAGGCACGGCCTTTACGACGAAATTTGGCAGGCCTTTGCGGCGATCCTGCCGATGCGGACCGTTGGGGTCATGGGCGACGGGCGGACCTACGACTATGCGCTCGCGCTACGCGCCGTCACCTCGGTGGACGGCATGACGGCCGACTACTACCCGTTCACCCACGAGTTCCTGGGCGAGACGGCGACGCGGATCATCAACGAGGTGCGGGGCGTGAACCGCGTCTTCTATGACTGCACGTCCAAGCCGCCGGGGACGATCGAGCTCGAATAGAGCCTCTGGAATCTCCCGCCGCTGCATGCTTCGGTCTCCGGGCCAAGAGGAGGATGGGGCATGCATGCAGCTCGGCTGATCGATATCGGACGGATGGAAGTGGGAGGGATCCCGGACCCGCAGCCGGCCCGCGGCGAGGTGGTGGTGAAGGTGGCCGCCGCAGGGGTCTGCGGCACGGATCGCCACATCCTGAAAGGTGAGTTCCCCAGCAAGCCGCCCGTGGTCCTTGGTCACGAGTTCTCGGGGACCGTGGTCGCCGTCGGAGAGGGCGTGACGACGCACAAGGTGGGCGACTTCGTCGCCTGCGATCCGAACATCGCCTGCGGATCCTGCCCATCCTGCCTGCTGGGCCGCATCAACCTTTGCGAGAACCTGGTGGCCGTCGGCATCCACCGCGACGGCGGCTTCGCGGAATACAGCTCGATCCCGGCGCATCGGGCGGTTCCGCTTCCGGCGGGCCTGTCGCTCCAGGCGGCTGCCTTCTCCGAGCCGCTCGCCTGCTGCGTGCACGCGCTCGACATCGCTGCGATACGTCCTGGCGAGCGTGCCATCATCATTGGTGGCGGCGTGATTGGCCTCCTCTGCCTCCAGCTGGCGCGTCTGGCCGGGGCCGAGACCATGCTGATCACCCGGTCGCCGGATCGCCGTCGCATCGGCGAGACCGTGGGAGCCAGCCTGACCGCCGCCACCCCCGAGGAGGCCCGGTCTGCCTGGCCGCGCGGCGCCGACGTGGTGCTCGAATGCGCCGGCGTGGCCGAGACCATGGCAGAGGCCCCGCGGCTCGCGGCCCGTGGCGGGCGGGTCGTGATCGTCGGCGTGCTCGCCAAGGGCGAGATGGTCGCCTTCGAGCCGTTCGACATGTTGACGCGCGAGGTCGACCTCCGGGTGGCCTTCGTGAATCCCTTCACGCAGAGCCGAGCGCTTCAGCTCCTGGCAAGCGGGGCGGTCCAGACGCGCCCGCTGGTCACCCGCGAGGTGGGACGCGATGAGCTCCCGGCGATCCTGGCGGCCAAGCCGGGGCCGACCGAAGTCAAGGTCCTGGTGACCGGGTGACGGCCAGCGTCGCTCGACGCAACGGAACGGCGATCGCGGCGGCCTGGATGGCCGGCGCGATCGTGTCGTTTTCGACCCTTGCGGTCGCCGGGCGGCAGGTGAGCAGCGACTTCGATACCTTCGAGATCATGCTCTACCGGAGTGGCCTCGGTGCCGTCATCGTGACGGCGCTTCTTGCACTCGCGGGGCGGCTGGGCGAGGCCCGCCCCCGCACGCTCCCGGTTCACGCGCTTCGGAACGTCGTGCATTTCGCGGGCCAGAACCTGTGGTTCTACGCCCTGACCGTGCTGCCGCTCGCCCAGGTCTTCGCGCTCGAGTTCACGACGCCGCTCTGGGTGATTCTGCTGGCGCCCCTGATGCTGGGCGAGGCGCTGACCGTCCGCGGGGTCGTGGCCGGACTGATCGGGTTCGCCGGCGTGCTGATCGTCGCCCGTCCGGACTTTGGCGACCTGCATCCCGGCATCGTCGCGGCGGCGCTGTGCGCCGTCTGCTTTGCGGTGACCTCCATGATCACCAAGCGGCTGACCCGCAGCCAGCCGGTGACCGGAATCCTGTTCTGGCTCAATCTGATGCAGTTCATTCTTGCTCTGGTCGCCGTGCACTGGAGGGGGGATCTGCCGCTGCCGTCCCCGGCCCAGGTGCCCTGGTTCCTGCTGATCGGCGTCACCGGGCTGTCGGCGCACTGGTGCCTGACCAGCGCCCTGAACGCCGCGCCGGCCTCGATCGTCATGCCCCTCGACTTCGTCCGCCTGCCGGTCATCGCGGTCGTGGGGTGGCTGGTCTATGACGAGGTGCTGGACCCGCTGGTGTTCGTGGGCGCAGCGCTGATCCTTGGCGGCAACCTTCTGACGCTTCGCCCGAAAGATAACGGCCTCGGGACGAATTCGCCCTGACGTTGAGTCCTTCGTTGACGCGCCGCCAAGCAACGCGCGATGCTTGGCCGAAACAAGAATGAACGCATAAGGGAGGTTACATGAGTCGGGTTGCGCTGGGTACGGCGGCCTTGCTGGCGTCAACGTCGCTGGCCAACGCCGGGGGACTGGACCGCACCGGCCAGCCGGTGAGCGTGCTCTTCCAGGACGGGAATTACCTGGAACTGAGCTATGGCTTCACCGCGCCGGATGTTCAGGGAACATTCCTGGGGGTGGTCGGGTCCGGAGACGTCGGCGGCGACTACGAGCAGGTCGCGCTGTCGTTCAAGTACGACCTGAGCGACCGGCTGTCCGTCGGGCTGATTCTGGACGCGCCCTTCGGCGCCGACGTGGATTATGGGGACGCGGAGCCGGGCTACCCCATCGCAGGCTCCCGCGCTGAGTTCAGCACTTCGTCCATCACGGCCTTGGCGCGCTACAAGCTGAACGACAACTTCAGCGTCCATGGCGGCGTTCGTTCAGTCAGCGTCGATGCCGACCTGTTCATTCAGTATGTCGCCCCTGGCACGCCTGCGGCGGTGCCGCCCTACACCTACGATGCAGACTACGAGCGTGAGCGCGACCTGGCCTATGTCGTCGGCGCCGCCTACGAGAGACCCGACATCGCGCTCAGGGTCGCGCTGACCTATTCAAGCGAGACCACCTTCGAGAATGGGACGTCCTACAGTGTCACGGGTCCCCTCGGAGCGTTCAGCGGCGAAGGACAGGTCGATGAGTTCACGCTCCCGCAGTCGGTGAACCTGGACTTCCAGACCGGGATCGCGCCCCGTACCCTCCTGTTCGGCTCGATCCGCTGGGCCGACTGGTCCGAGACGGTGATCAGCGTTCCGGATTACGCCCTGAACCCGGTGGTGAACTACGAGGATGACATCATCACCTACACCCTGGGGGTCGGGCGACAGGTCTCGGACCGGCTGGCCGCGTCGGCGGCCGTCATCTACGAGCCCTCGACGGCCAGCGACTTTGACCCCGCGGTCACCGGGAGCGGCGTTTCGAACCTCGCGCCGACGAGCGGGCAGCTTGGGCTGCAACTGGCCGCGAGCTACCGGGTGACCGATAGCATCGAGGTCGGCGGCGGTATCCGCTACACCCGTCTGGGCGATGCCAACACGCGCGGCTTCGGCGCGGAGTTCGAGGACAACGACGCGGTCTCGGTCGGTGTCCGGGTCGGCTTCCACTTCTGAGCTGCCCGACAGCGACGGGAACGGCCCTGTGACCGCGGGGCCGTTCCGCAGGTTCCGGGTTGCACGGCCAGTCGCTTTGCGGTGATTGGCCGGCATGACACAGCAGAAATCCATGTCCGCGCGCGCCTGGCTCGAGATGGGGCTGCTGGGCTGCATCTGGGGCGCGTCCTTCCTGTCGAACCGAGTGGCGCTGCACGAAGTCGGGGTGGCCACCACCGTCGCCGTCCGGGTCGTCGGAGCCTGCGCGGTGCTCTGGATCGTGGTCTGGCGGCAGGGCCTTCCCGTGCCACGGCAGCCTTGGCTCTGGGCGGCGTTCCTGCTGATGGGGCTCCTTGGGAACGCGGTGCCGTTCTCGCTAATCACCTGGGGGCAGCTGACCATCCCCTCGGGGCTGGCGGCAATCCTGAACGCCTCCACGGCGCTGATGGGCGTCATCGTCGCCGCCCTGGCGTTCCGGGATGAACGGCTGACGCCGCGCAAGATGCTGGGCGTCGCGGCAGGGTTCGCGGGCGTGGTCACGGTGATCGGACCGGCCTCGCTGGCCAACTTCGACCCGACCTCCCTCGCCCAGATCGCGATCCTGGGCGCGGCGCTCAGCTATGCGCTGTCCGGCGCCTTTGCCCGGTTTGCCGCCCGGGGGCTCGCTCCGGAGGTCGCGGCCGCGGGGATGCTGACCGGCGCTTCGGTCATCATGGGGCCTGCCGCCCTCATTCTCGACGGGCTGCCCCGAATGATGTGGTCGCCCGAGGTGTGGGGCGCGCTGGGTTATCTCGCGGTGGTCTCGACGGCCTTCGCCTACCTGATCTTCTACCGCCTGCTCCGCATGGCCGGCGCGGGAAACACCTCCCTGGTGACGCTTCTGGTCGCCCCGATCGCGATCCTCCTCGGCGCGGTGGTCCTGTCCGAGGCGCTGCCGCTGCGGGCCTTTGGCGGCTTTGGCCTGCTTGCGTTGGGGCTCCTGATCCTGGATGGACGGCTGGCGCGGGGACGGCGCGCAGATTCGATGGGGAAACCGGCGGAATGATCTACGGGACGGCGGAGGATTGGCTCGCGGCCAAGGAGCGGCGCGTGCTCCTGTTCGGGATGTCCGGGCTGGGCAAGACCCATGTCGCGAAATGCCTCCGCCGGGCTGGAGGCTGGTTCCACTACTCGGTCGATTACCGCATCGGGACACGCTACATGGGCGAGCTCATCGTGGACAACGCCAAGCGCGAGGCGATGAAAGTCCCGTTCCTGCGGGACCTGCTGATGAGCGATTCGATCTACATCGGCTCGAACATCACCTTCGACAACCTCGATCCGGTCTCGACCTACCTTGGCAAGCCAGGCGATCCGGGTCGGGGCGGCCTTCCGTTCGCGGAGTACCAGCGCCGCCAGACCGAGTTCCGGGACGCCGAGGTTGCGGCCCTCCTGGACACGGGGCGGTTCATCGACAGGGCCAAGGCGCTTTATGGATATCCCCATTTCGTCTGCGACACCGGCGGGTCCATCTGCGAATGGGTCGATCCCGAGGACAGCGACGACCCCGTCCTGAGGGCGCTGTCCGCGAACTGCCTGATGATCTGGATCGAAGGATCGGAGGCCCACACCGCCGAACTTGTCCGGCGGTTCGACAGCGCTCCGAAGCCCATGGCTTATCGGCCGGATTTCCTCCTGCGGATGTGGCACGAGTATCTGTCCCAACGGAACGTGGCCGAGGACCGGGTGAACCCCGACGACTTCATCCGGTTCACCTACGCCAAGGCGCTGGCGCACCGGCAGCCACTCTATGCGGCGATGGCGCGGAACTGGGGGCTCGTGGTGCGGGCCGAAGACATGGCGCGGATCGAGGGCGAGGCCGACTTCGTCGAGGTGGTGGCCGCGGCCATGCGGGAGCGAATGCGCGGGGCGGCGTGATCACAAACCGGGGGCCGACCCTTGCGGTCGCTGCCGTCCTGGCCTATTCCCCTGCCCTTTCCGAGGTTTCCGCGATGCCCATCAAGCTGCCTGCCAACTTGCCCGCCTTCGATATCCTGACGAACGAAGGGGTCATGGTGATGTCCGAAACGCGCGCCGCGCGGCAGGACATCCGTCCGCTCCATATCGGGCTGCTGAACCTCATGCCCAAGAAGATCCAGACCGAGACGCAGTTCGCGCGGCTGATCGGGGCCACGCCGCTCCAGATCGAGCTTTCGCTCATCCGGATGACGGAGCACCAGACCAAGACCACCGCCGCCGCGCACATGGAGGAGTTCTATCGCCCCTTCGCCGAGGTGGCCGAATCCGGCGACAAGCTGGACGGCCTGATCGTGACCGGCGCGCCGGTGGAGCACCTGCCCTTCGAGGAGGTGACCTACTGGAATGAACTCCAGCAGGTGTTCGAATGGACACAGACCCATGTCCACTCGACCTTCGGGGTGTGCTGGGGTGGCATGGCGATGGCCTACCACTTCCACGGCGTCGAAAAGCACATGCTGGGTGAGAAGGCGTTCGGCCTCTTCCGGCACCGGGCGCTGCAGCCCGCCTCGCCGTACCTGCGCGGCTTTTCGGATGAGCTGGTCGTGCCTGTCAGCCGCTGGACCGAAATGCGGCGCGACGAGACCGAAATGGCCGGCCTCGCCACGCTTCTGTCATCGGACGAGGTCGGGCCTTGCCTAGTGCAGGATGAGGAGCGTCGGGCGCTCTACATCTTCAACCACCTGGAATACGACAGCGACACGCTGAAGCAGGAGTATGACAGGGACGTGGCCACAGGAGCCGAGATCCAGCTGCCGCGCGACTACTTTCCGGACGATGATCCGTCGAAGCCGCCGGCAAACCGCTGGAGGAGCCACGCTCACCTTCTATATGGCAACTGGCTGAACGAGATCTATCAGACCACGCCCTATGACCTTGCCGAGATCGGCCGCTAGAGTGATCGGCCTCGCCGCCCTGGGCGCAGCCCTGGGCGGCATCGCCGTGACCGAGGCGGTTGCCGCCCGGCGGGAGGCCAAGGCCGAGGCGAAGTATCCCCCCGAAGGCCGGGTCGTCGAGGTTCGGGGCCGTCGCGTTCATGCGGTCACTCAGGGCTCGGGGCCGGATCTGGTCCTGCTGCACGGCGCGTCCGGAAGCACCCGTGACATGACCTTCGGCCTTGTGGGCCGCCTGACCGGCCGCTATCGCGTGACGGTCTTCGACCGCCCCGGACTGGGATACACCGATCGGGCGCGGAGCGACCTGGGCGGGGTGTTCGGGACGGCGGGCGAAAGTCCGCAGGAGCAGGCCGATCTCCTGCGCGAGGCCGCCCGTCGGATGGGAATCGAGCGACCTATCATCCTCGGTCATTCGCTTGGCGGAGCCGTCGCGCTGGCCTGGGCCCTTGGCGATCCCGTGGGCACCGCTGCGGTCGTGGACGTCTCGGGGGTGTCGATGCCCTGGCCGGGGGCGCTCGATCTGCTGTATCGGCTGAATGGCTCGGTCCTGGGCGGGGCCTGGCTGCCGCCGCTGATCACGGCCTTCGTGCCGCGGCGCGCGACCGATGCGGCCCTTGCCGCGATCTTCGACCCGGACCCGGTCCCCGCCGGCTATGCGGACTATTTCGGCGTCGGCCTCTCGCTCCGCCGTGACACCCTGCGGGCGAACGCGAGGCAGGTGAACATCCTGCGATCCCATGTCGTCGCCATGTCGCGCGACTACCACACGCTGCGCCTGCCGCTCGAGATCGTCCATGGCGAAGCGGACATCATCGTCCCGCCCGGCATCCATTCCCTGCCCCTGGCCCGCGAGGTTCCCGGGGCCAACCTCGTCATCCTCAAGGGCGTCGGCCATATGCCCCACCATTCCCGGCCTGATGAGGTCGTGGCGGCCATCGACCGCGCGCGGGCCCGCGCCGGGCTCGCCAGTTGAAGCGCGCGCTCGGCTCCCCATAGTATCCGGAAGGAGGATGGCATCATGGACCTGCCGCTGGACGGGGCGATCTCGAAGTACTTCCACGATGAGGCCACGCCCGAGGTTCGGCGCATCCTCGAGACCGCCGACAAGGACGACGTGACCAACCCCCGGTATCCCTATCCCGAGGCCATGAAGCGTCGCCATTACGAGGAGGAGATGAACCTCCTCCAGGTCGAACTCGTGCGCTTCCAGGCCTGGGTCAAGGAGTCGGGAGCGCGGGTCCTGATCGTCTTCGAAGGGCGCGACGCGGCGGGAAAAGGTGGCTCGATCAAGGCCTTCTCGGAGAACCTCAACCCACGCGGCGCGCGAGTCGTAGCCCTGGGCAAGCCGACCGAGATCGAGGCCGGGCAGTGGTACTTCCAGCGCTACATCGCGCAGCTTCCCACCGCGGGCGAGATCGTGCTGTTCGACCGGTCCTGGTACAACCGCGGCGTCGTGGAGCATGTCTTCGGCTTCTGCACCCCCGATGAGCGCGCCCACTGGTTCGAGCAGGTCGGCCCCTTCGAGGACATGCTCGTCAACGAAGGCATTCACCTATTCAAGTTCTGGCTGAACGTCGGACGCGCCACCCAGCTCGAGCGCTTCCTTGACCGGGAAAAGGACCCCCTCAAGCAGTGGAAGCTGAGCTGGATCGACGCCGAAGGCCTGCGGAAGTGGGATGAGTATTCCGCCGCCATCGCCGAGACCCTGATCCGCACGCACACCGCCCGTGCGCCCTGGACGGTGCTTCGAGCGGATGACAAGCGGCGCACGCGGCTGAACCTGATCCGTTCGGTCCTCACCCCGATCGGCTACGCCCGCAAGGACGCCAAGGCCGTCGGCGCGCTCGACCCCAAGATCGTGGGCGGACCCGAGGTCGTCACGACCGGCGGGGGTGCGTGAGCGTGCTCAAGCGAGGATACCACCACGGGAACCTGCGCGAGGCGCTGGTCGAAGCCTGCCTGCGCCTCATCGCCGAGAAGGGCCCGACCGGCTTCACGCTGTCCGAGGCCGCACGCGAGGCTGGCGTCACGCCGGCCGCCGTCTACCGGCATTTCGAGGGGCGTGAGGACCTGATCGCCGAAGCCGCCCGTCAGGGCTATGAAATGTTCGCCGACCTTCTGGAGCACGCCTACGGCAAGGGACAGCCGTCCGCCCTCGCCTCCTTCGAGGCGACGGGACGGGCCTATCTGGCCTTTGCCCGAAAGTTTCCAGGCCATTACGTGGCGATGTTCGAGTCGGGAGTCTCCACGCAACGAACACCGGAACTCGCGGCGGCGGCGCGACGGTCGATGGAGGTCATGGAAAAGGCAGCCCGCGACCTGAGCCAGCACATCCCGCCGGAGAAACGTCCGCCCCCGGCCATGTTCTGGGCCCATATCTGGGCGCTGTCGCATGGGGTCGTCGAACTCTTCGCCCGCGGCACCCCTGGGACCCGCAGCCCGTTCCCGCCCGAGGATCTCCTCGAGACCGGGATCGGCGTCTACCTGAGGGGGCTGGGGCTCATACCGCCGGACAGGTGAGGACGCGCAGGATCGAAGTCCCGCGCGCCCGATCAACCGGTTACTGGGTGGTAGTGCCGCCGGTGGAATCCATGCTGCCGCTCGCGGCTCCGCTGGCGTCGATGCCAAGCTCGGTCGCGCGGGCCTGATCGACTTGGCAGACTGCAAGAGCCAGCATCGGGTCCTGGCCGCCCGTGGCCGAGGTATCGGCCGCCGTGGCTTGGGTGTTGCTGATCGTGCCGGACAGGTCGCCCTCGGCCCCGGTGGCGCCGGCATCCGCCGTCGCCATGCCAGTGCTGTCGGTGGCCGCTCCAGCGCCGCTCTGGGTCCCCATGGCCCCGCTGTCCGTGGCCGCCATGTCGGTCCCAGCCGTCGCGCCGCCCGATGACTCCATCGAACCGCTGGCCGACCCGGCGCCCGCATCGGCGGTCGCGGTTCCCGCACCGGTCGAGTCCATGGCTTCGCCGGTCGTCGCGGCACTGTCAGCCGCCATGTCCGTCGAGTTCATGGCGTCGGCGCCGGCCGAGTCCATCGCGGCGCCGGATCCCGACACATCGGCGGTCTCGTTGCCCAAGCCATATACGACCGCCGGATCCATCCCGCTCTCCTGGAGTCGGGTGGCGGCGACCTGCTGAATGGTCGCTTCATCGAGGGCACAGGCCTCGGCCGCCTGGGCGACGGGGATCTGGACCGCAGTCCCGCCAACATCGATGTAGACGTTATCGAGGTTCTGGGACGTGCCCTGCTGCGCGAAGAGCGCCGTCGACGAAAGCAGAAGAGCCGCCGTCGAGGCGGTCAGGTGAACGAGTTTCATAGGGTCTCCTCCAGGTTGGGACCGGATCAGTCGCCCGGTTCCCGCACGCGACCGGCCACGTCCGCGGCCCGTCTGCGTGAGGACAACCTGTGGGACCCCAAACCGTTCCCGTCTGCGACATCACGACATCCAGCGCCCCGCAGGTCGGGGCGACCGCCCTACGGGGACTTGGGCGCGTGATGCGGAGGTCGGCCTAGCGGCTCAGGACGACCAGCGAACGTTCATCCCAGACCACCCGCGTCGGAGCCCCGACTTCGAGCACGGGGCGTCCGATGATGTTCTTCATCGAGATCGTGAGCGGCTGTTGAACGCCCGGAACCCGGACATCGTAGTAGGTCATGTCGCCGTAATAGACGACTTCGTCCACCACCCCTTCGGCCACGCGGCGGTCCGTCGTCTCGCCCGGGAAGAGCACCCCCAGGGTCTCGGGACGGATGCCGACGGAAGTGTTGCCGGGAACGACCCCCCCCGGAGCCTGGTCAGTCTCGACCGCGCCACGGCCCAGGCCTGCGACGTCGACGACGATCCGGTTGCCTTCCATGCCGACCTGACCGGGGAGGATGTTCATCTTGCCGATGAACTCCGCCACCCGCCGCGAGTTGGGCCGGCGATACAACGTCTCGGGATCGGCCATCTGCCCGATCTCGCCCTCGAACATGACGGCGATGCGGTCGGACATGACCAGCGCCTCCTCCTGGTCGTGAGTGACGAGGATGAAGGTGATCCCGACGGTCCGCTGCAGACGGATGAGCTCGACCTGCATCTGCTCGCGCATCTTCTTGTCGAGAGCGGATAGAGGTTCGTCGAGCAGGAGCACCTTGGGCTTGAGGATGAGCGCGCGCGCCAGGGCGACCCGCTGCCGCTGTCCCCCTGACAGGGCGTGCGCCGCCCGGGTGCCGTAGCCGGACAGGCCCACCATGGCGAGCGCCTCGGCCACCGCCTTGGTCTTCTGGTCCTTCGACATGGGCTCGCGGCGAAGGCCGAAACCGACGTTCTCGGCGACCGTCAGATGCGGAAAGATGGCGTAGGACTGGAAGACCATGTTCGTGGGCCGGTGGTTCGCCGGAACCGCCGCCATGTCCTTGCCGTCGATCATCAGCGTGCCCGAGGACGGAGTCTCGAAGCCCGCGATGGTGCGCAGCAGAGTCGTCTTGCCGCAACCGGACGGGCCGAGCAGCGAGAAGAACTCGCCCTGCCGGATCTCCAGGTCGATGCCACGAAGGGCGTGATAATCGCCGTAATGCTTGTGGATGCCGCGAAGCTGGATGAGGGCGGTCAAAGGAAGCCTCCGGTATCCTTGAAGCCGGCACGGGCAACTCCGCGCCGGCGGAAGTATTCAGCGATGATGAGAAGGGTGATCGAGATGGTCACAAGGATCGTCCCCAGCGCCATGATGAGCGGCAGGGCATCCACGAAACGGGTCAGGCCGTAGATGTAGACCGGCATCGTCGGGTTCGAGCCTGTCAGGAACTGCGCGATCACGAAATCATCGAGCGAGATGATGAAGCAGATCAGCAGCGACGAGATGATCCCGGGCAGCACGAGCGGCAGCGTCACCAACCGGAACGCCCCCCAGCGCGTCTCACCCAAGTCCATGGCGGCCTCCTCGAAGGAGGGGTCGAGGTTCTGGAACGCCCCGTTCAGGATGGCGATCGAGAACGGGATGCAGATGACGGTATGCGCCGCGATCACCGTCCAGTTCGACAGGTTCAGGTCGAGCACCTGCCGCACCACGATCAGCAACGCGACCGCGATGACGATTTCGGGCAGCACGAGGGGCAGCATGACGAAGCCCAGCGCACCCCGCTTGCCAGGGAAGCTCGGCATCGTTCCAGCCCGCGCCGCGCAGGTGCCCAGCAGCGTCGCCAGGATTGCCGTGATCGAGGCAATGAAAAGCGAGTTGCGAAGCGCCTGATGCAGGGCCTGTGTCGTCCAGAGCTGCTCGAACCAGCGGGTGGAAAAACCGGTCAGCGGGAAGGCGATGATCGCCGCGTCGTTGAAGGCGAACAGCGGCAGCAGAAGGATCGGCGCATAAAGGAAGACGAGATAGATGATCGCGTAGGTGCGAAGCCCCCAGGCCCTCCTCATGCCCGCCCCCGAAGCCAGCGGCGGTTGAGCAGGATGAAGAGGAGGCTGACGATGCCGACGGCCAGCATGGTGATGATGGAGAGCGCCGCCCCGAGCGGCCAGTTGTTGAGTTGCAGGAACTGCGTCTGGATCACGTTCGACATCAGGCGCCCCCCCGAGCCCAGCATGAGTTCCGGCGTGACATAGTCCCCGATGGTCGGGATGAAGACGATCAGCACCGCGCCCACGATCCCCGGCACCGAAAGGGGCAGGGTTACGCGAAGGAACGTGGTGAACCGGTTCTCGCCCAGGTCCTGCGAGGCTTCGAGGAGGCTGCGGTCGATCTTCTCGAGCGCGACGTAGATGGGCAGGATGGCAAACACGGCATAGGCATGAGCCAGCGTGATGATGACCGAGTTCAGGTTGTAGAGCAGGACGTTCAAGGGCTCCTGGATGATCCCGAGCTCGATCAGCCCGGTGTTCACGACGCCGTTGTAGCCGAGGATCACCTTCCACAGGAACACGCGGATCAGGTAGCTGGTCCAGAACGGGATCGTGATCAGGAACAGCCACAGCGACTTCCGCTCGGGCGCGACGACGAAGGACACGAAATAGGCGATCGGATAGGCCAATGCGACCGTGATCAGGGTCACGGTGGCCGACACGAAGATCGACAGCGGCAGCACGCCCCAACGGTTCGCGTTGCCCCAGATGTAGATCGGGCCCGAAAAGATCTCGCGGTAGTTGGCCGTCGTGAAGGTGCGGTCCAGGTTCAGCCCGCTCTGGGTCCAGAACGAGATGACGACGATCGCCACCAGGGGAAAGGCCAGCAGGAGGAGCGAATAGATCAGGGGCGGCGCGACAAGGGCGGCGGCACGCGCCTTGGGTGACGTGGCGAAGATGCCCATGAAGCTGGCAGGCCCCCCTATTCCGATTGGGAGGGTTGTTCAACGCTGGCGTGGGAAGGTCAACGGCTTTGTGGCGGCGCTCCCGAACTGGGCGCGAGGTTGTGTCCGGCCGCGAGCGATTCGACGGCAAGGGCGCGAGGTTTGGGCTTGGCCTTGTGCAGGACCATGACCGACCGGGTCGGGATGATCGTTCCGGAGAATTGAAACAACGCTCCACGGGACCGCTGTCGAGCTTGCAGCACCAAGGGTCTGATCGTGAGGCCAAAAACAGAATACGCGACCCGGGGGCCGCGTACTCCACATTTCCGTATATCGGTCTCGACGAAGCGTCAGCGCTTCGAGAACTGGAAGCTCCGGCGTGCCTTGGCCTTGCCGTACTTCTTGCGCTCGACGACGCGGGCGTCGCGGGTCAGGAACCCGGCCGCTTTCAGCGAGGGACGCAGGGCGGGGTCGAAGAGCTGGAGGGCCTTCGAGATGCCGTGCTTGACTGCGCCGGCCTGACCCGACAGGCCACCGCCGGTCACGGTCGCCATGACGTCGAACTGGTCGGACACCCCAGCCACCGAGAAGGGCTGGCGCAGGATCATCTGCAGCACGGGACGCGCGAAGTAGACCGCCATCTCCTTGCCGTTCACAATGACCTTGCCGGAACCGGGCTTGACCCAGACGCGGGCGACCGCGTCCTTGCGCTTGCCGGTGGCATAGGCGCGGCCGAGCGCGTCGCGCACGGGCTCACGAGGGGCCGGAGCGGGCGCGGCCTCGGCGGCGGCGGGCGCGACGGCAGCTTGGGAGAGCTGGTCGAAGGACCTGATCTGGTCGGCCATTTTACGCGGTCCTCGTGTTCTTCTTGTTCATGGACTTGACGTCCAGGACTTCGGGCTGCTGGGCGTTCATGCCGTGCTCGGTGCCCGCGAAGACGCGCAGGTGCGACAGCTGCTTGCGCGACAGGCGGTTGCGGGGGAGCATCCGGCGAACGGCGTTCTCGACCACGCGCTCGGGGTGCGCGCCCTCAAGGATCTGGGCCTTCGTGCGGGACTTGATGCCGCCCGGATGGCCGGTGTGCCAGTAGAAGTGCTCTTCCCGCTTGTCGCCGGTGAGCTGGACCTTGTCGGCGTTGATGATGATCACGTTGTCGCCCATGTCCATGTGGGGCGTGAACGTGGGCTTGTGCTTGCCACGAAGGCGCATCGCGACGATCGAGGCAAGGCGGCCCAGAACGACGCCCTCGGCGTCGATCAGGATCCACTTCTTCTCGATGTCCGCGGGGGTCGCGGTAAAGGTTTTCATCGGGGTGTCCCAGGATTGAAGGGCGGGGAGGACCCCGCGTCGGAATGTCGGGGTTATACGGATTCCGCCGCTCGCGTCAACAGCAGTGCGTAACATAATCCCGAAGCAAACCAACACGTTGGAACATGAGGTATAGTGATACCTCCATTGTGCTGGTCCTTCGCGCTGTCCGAACGCTGACGGCGAAGCCATGCACAGCCGCAGGGCGGCCTTCCACCCGCGCTATGGCCTACGTCAGGCAGGACTCCGGCCCCGAGCCGGATGCAGCCAGGGCGGCACCGAACCGGGGTGCCGTCGCCTTCCGAGCGGGCTCAAAGGCCGTACAGGTCGCCGAACTTGGACTCGAGGTAATCCAGCAGCGGACCTTCGCCGGGCTCTGCGCCGACGGCGCGGGCGATGGTGTCGCGCGGCTCCCAGAGCCCGCCGTGCCGCTGGACGTGAGAGCGCAGCCAGCGGACGGCCCCGCTCGCGTCGCCGCGCCCCAGCTCATCGTCGAGATCCGGAAGGGCACGGCGCATCGCCTCGTGCAGGCAGCCTGCATAGACGTTGCCCAGGCTGTAGGTGGGGAAGTACCCGAACAGCCCGACCGACCAGTGGACGTCCTGCAGCAACCCGTGGGACGGCCGGTCCACCGCGAACCCGAAATCGGCCAGGAATCGGTCGTTCCAGGCGGCTTCGAGGTCCCGGACCTGGAGATCCCCTCGCATCAACGCGCGTTCGAGGTCAAACCGCATGAGGACATGTAGGTTGTACTGGACCTCATCGGATTCGGTGCGGATGTAGCCGCGCGAAACCCGGTTGGCGGTGCGGTAGAATTCGTCCTCGTTCGCGATGCCGAAATCGCCGAAGACGTCCTTCATGCGCCCGAAGAGCCAGCCCGTGAAGGCGCGGGAGCGGCCGAGCTGGTTCTCGTAGATGCGGCTCTGGCTTTCGTGGACGCCCATCGAGGCGCCCTGCCCCAGCGGCGTCAGGAAATGCGCCGCGTCGATGTTCTGCTCGTAGGTCGCGTGACCGACCTCGTGGATGGTCGAGTAGATGCAGTTGAACGGATCCGCCGGACTGGTCCGGGTGGTGATCCGCACGTCCGTCCCGCTTCCCGAGGAGAAGGGATGCACGGCCTTGTCCATCCGCCCCTTGGAAAAGTCGTAGCAGAAGGCTTTGGCCACCAGATTGGCCAGGAGGACTTGCCCCTCTTCGGGGAAGGTGCCCCGCAGCTCGGGTCCGGGCGCGGCGCCGAGGATCCTGTCCCGTAGCGCCACGAGGCGCGGACGAAGGGCGCCGAACATCTCGGCCAACTGCGCCGAGGACGTGCCCGGCTCATAATCGTCGAGAAGGGCGTCATAGACGTCCCCGCCATCGGCGATGGCCTGTCCCTCCTCCCGGCGGAGCGCCACGACGTCCTCCAGCACGGGCAGGAAGGCGGCCACATCCTCGTTGCGACGGGCCTCGGCCCAGATTCCCTGAGCGCGCGACGTTACGCGGGCCAGCTCGGCCGCGAGCCGGGCCGGGACGCGAAGGTTGCGCTGGTATCGGCGTCGGATGTGGCGAAGGTTCGCGTGCGCCACCTCGTCCAGCGCGACGGCATGGTCGAGCCATTCGCCCAGGCGCGGATCGGTCCGGCGCGCGTGAAGCACGCCTTCGAGCGCCGCCATCTCCTCGGCCCTTTGCGCGGCGGCCCCGGATGGCATGACCGTCTCCTGATCCCAGCCGAGCCGCCCCATGATCTGGGCCAGGGCCTCGGTCTCGCGCTGGAAGCTCATCAGCTCCGCATAGGCGTTCATGCGCGCCCCCGGATCGAGGAGGTGATGGGATGGCGGGCCAGGAACCGGCCGCGGATGACGAGCGCCCACAGCAGGATGGCGCTGGCCTGGTGGGTAATGGCCACGTGCAGCTGCGCCATGCTGAGAACCGCCCAGATCCCCAGGATCACCTGAAGCGCGACCGCGCCGAGGATGAGGTTGAAGGCCGTCCGGGTCGTGGCATGGGGCGATCTCCGCGCGCGCAGCCAGACGATGACCGCCAGCGCCGCCACGGCATATCCGGTCATCCGGTGGATGAACTGCACGAGGCCCGGATTCTCGAAGAAGTTGCGCCAGACGGGCACGAGGTCCAGCGGGTCCGGCGGCAGGAAGCCCCCTGCCATGTCGGGCCAGGTCGGATAGGCGCGGCCTGCGTCGATGCCGGCCACCAGGGCGCCCAGGACAATCTGCAGGAACAGCAGATGCATGAGACCGGTGGCCCCTCCGAACAGGCGCGGCTCGGCCTGTCGGCGGGCCGTCATGATCTCGGTTTCGCGGCGCGAGAGCAGGAGCATCTGCCAGACGATGAAGCCCAGGATGGCGAAGGCCAGGCCAAGGTGGACCGCCAAGCGGTAGGAAGCGACCGAGGTCATCCCGGTCTGAAGGCCGGAGTGGACCATCCACCAGCCCACGACACCCTGCATCCCGATCATCGCGCCCAGGACCAGCATGCGCGGCGTCCAGCCGGACGGAAGGCGACGGGTCGCGAGGAAGCCCAGGAAGCCGCCGATGAAGACGAGGCCGATGACCCGGCCCAGGAGCCGGTGGCTCCATTCCCACCAATAGATGTACTGGAAGTCGCCAAGGGTCATGCCCTGGTTCATCAGCTCATACTGGGGCGAAGCGCGGTAAAGGTCGAACTCGCTCTGCCAGTCGGACGCGCTGAGCGGCGGAAGGGTTCCGGTGACCAGGTTCCACTGCGTGATCGACAGCCCCGAGTCGGTCAACCGGGTCAGGCCCCCGACCAGGATCATGGCGACCACCAGGACGAACAGGACGCCGAGCCAGAGCCGGACCCATCGCCGCGCGTCCGGCCGTCCGCGGTCGATCGCGCCCGTCACGACGGCAGGTCGCTCGGTCGTGGTCACTTCCTCGAAGATCGTGCGTGGCTTGGTCGCCATCGGGTCCCCCATCAGTCGACGCGGGTCTAGACCCGCCGGAGCGACCCATCAAGACCACCGCCGCGGTCCGGACCGCTCACCTTGTCGCAGATGAGGTGGGAGGTCAGCCCTTGCGCGCCCAGCGGACCATCTGTCGCAGAACGCCGTGGAGCGTCTGGACGTCCTGGCCGGTCAGCGGCATCCGGCTCCAAAGGTTTCGGAGCGAAAGCTTCATGCTTTCGGCCTTGTGGTCGGGGAAGAAGAACCCCGCCTCCTCCAGCCGCTCCTCGAAGTGCCGCGCGAGGTGATCCACCTCGAGCGCCGAGGCCCATTGCGCGCCCGCCATCTCGGTCCGCACGGGAACGGCGGCCTGCGTGGCCCGCCGCCATTCATAGGCGACGAGAAGCACGCACTGCGCGAGGTTGAGGGACGAGAACTCGGGGTTGAGGTCGACCGTGATGATGGCGTTCGCGCGGGCGACGTCCTGGTTCTCGAGCCCGGCCCGTTCCGGCCCGAAGAGGCAGGCCACCCGCTCCCCCCCGGCGATGCGGCGGGCCATGTCGGCGGCCGCCTCCTCGGGCGAGAAGACGGTCTTGGTCAGGTCGCGCGGCCGTGCGGTGGTGGCGTAGACGAAGGTGCAGTCCGCGACCGCCCCCTCAAGGTCGGGAAAGATCCCTGCCCCGTCCAGAACCCGTCCGGCCCCCGAGGCCATGGCCACGGCCCGCGGATTGGGCCAGCCGTCCCGCGGGTCGACCAGCCGCATCCGTTGCAGGCCGAAGTTCCACATCGCGCGCGCGGCGGCGCCGACATTCTCGCCCATCTGGGGGCGCACGAGCACGAAGGCGGGTTCAGTGGGTCCTTGCATGCTGCGCTCCATAGGAGTCCCTGGCGCGGGCGGCAAGCTTGCTCAGGCTTGCAAACCCCTGCCGCCCGGCTAGAAGCCCCACGACCCCGCCGGAGAGAACCGCCATGACCGACGCGCGCGACAAGCCGCAGATCACCCTTGTCACTCCGCCGGAGCTGGAGCTTTCCGTGTTCCCGGACCTCCTGGCCCGCTGCCTCGACGCCGTTCCGGTCGCGTGCCTGCGGCTGAGCCTGTCGACCCGCGACGAGGATCGGATCGCCCGGGTCGCCGACGCGCTGCGCGAGGTCTCCCACGCCCGCGACATCCCCATCGTGATCGAAAACCACGTCCTGATGGTGGGGCGGCTGGGCCTCGACGGGGTT
Source organism: Rubellimicrobium arenae (assembly GCF_017916275.1). Classification (GTDB taxonomy): domain Bacteria; phylum Pseudomonadota; class Alphaproteobacteria; order Rhodobacterales; family Rhodobacteraceae; genus Rubellimicrobium; species Rubellimicrobium arenae. The sequence continues at coordinate 39,053 of NZ_JAFMST010000012.1, read as the reverse complement.
CACCTGCTCGATGCGGCCCGGTCGGTCCGCAAGATCCGCAAGGATTTGGGCGATGATGCGATCGTGGGCGCGCATTGCGGAACCTCGAGGCACGACGGCATGACCGCGGCCGAACTGGGCGCCGACTACGTGAGCTTTGGTCCGGTCGGAGCGAGCCCGCTGGGCGACGGCCGGATCGCCGAGCGCGAACTCTTCGAATGGTGGTCCGAGATGATCGAAGTTCCGGTCATCGCCGAAGGCGAACTCGATGAGGCCCTGGTCCGGAGCCTTGCCCCGGTGACCGACTTCTTCAGCTTCGGGGCCGAGGTCTGGTCGGCGGACGATCCGGTGGCGCGGTTCCGCGCCCTCGTCTCGGCCGTGGACTGACCCAGTCAGAAGGCGCTGCGCACCGCTCGTTCGGCCTCGGCCGCGATGGATTTGCGGTCCCGCCCGGCGACCGGAATCGGGGGGTGGTAGGTCAGCCGGACCTGTCCGCGCCGGCGTGCGGACAGCACGGCCAGGGCATGTGGGGCAAAATCCATGTCGCCGAACCAGGCGTAGAAGCGCGGGTCCTGTGAGGGCGGCGCGTCGTAGCGCAGAGTCACGGGCTGTACGGCAACGCCCTCCGGCGCCCCGGCGGCGAGCAGCCCGGCAAGGAGCGCGGGCTTGAACGGCAGCACCTGCTGATTGTCCGTCGAGGTGCCTTCCGGAAAGAGGACCAGGGTCTGCCCGCGCCCGAGCCTTTCCGTGATGGCGCGCGCCTGCTCTGCCACCTCGGCCCGCGCCTCGCGGCGGATGAACAGCGTGCCGGTGGCGCGGGCCAGGGCGCCGATCCCCGGCCAGGACGCGACCTCGGCCTTGGACACGAAGACGACCCGCTGGCGCGAGTTCAGCACCAGGATATCCAGCCAGGACGAATGGTTGGCCAGCACCGCGCCCGGCCCGGAGCGTGCGGTGCCAGCGACCTCGAGCCGGAGGCCGATGAGCCACAGCGCCACGCGGCAGACCACGACGGTGATGCCGGGGCTGACCGGGGTGCGCGGATGGCAGAGCGGACGCTCGACCAGTCGGACCATCCAGTTGAGCGCCAGCCCGCCGGATAGAAGCAGGGCCAGCGGCACCCCGCGCAGCACCGCGCGGCACAGGTCCGCCGGCCCGGGCCGCCGGAACTCCAACTCGGGGCTGCCCCGCCACACGAGGCTCATGCGGGCTGGCGTCCGTAGAGCGCCCGGGCCCGGGTTCCGAGCGTGGACGTGTCCAGAACCATGCAGACGTCGACGCAGCCGAAGGCTCTGTCCACAAAGACGCCCTCGCCCACCTTGCCGCCCAGCCGCAGGTAGGCCTTCACGAGCGGGGGGGTCGCCAGCATGGCCGCGCGGCGGTCGACCCCCTCCACGGCGGGAAGGTCCAGGCGAACGTCCTGCCGCGAGACGGGCCGAAGTTCGTCCGGTCCCTGGTGCAGATGATGGAGGCAGGCCAGTGGTGGAGCGAGCGCGGACAGATCGGTTCCGGGGAAGGAGGCGAGGCCGAACAGGATCTCGATGTCCTGATCTTCGACCAGGGCAGCCAGCCCCTGCCAGAGGTGATGCATGGCGGCTCCGCCCCGATAGTCGGGATGAAGGCAGGTCCGGCCCACCTCGAGCATCCTGCGCCCGGACCTCCGCAGCCCACGGATGTCGAACTCCGCCTCGGTGGCGAACCCTCCGGCGGCCGCTGCCCCCTGCTCCGTCAGCACCCGTGTCGTGCCGATGACCGCCCCGTCCCGAAGGGGATCGGTCAGGATGAGATGGGTTCCGAATGCGTCGAACCGGTCGGCTTCCGATCCGGCGGAGTGATCGGTCAGGTCTCCGCCCGATCCACCCATCTCGGTGACGAAAACGTCGTAGCGCAGGGTCTGGGCCGCCGTGACCAACGGCCCGAAAGTGGCCACGTGCAGCGCGAAATGTTGCATGAGGTGGGACATCGAGGATCGGGGCCTGTGAATCATCGCACGCTTCCCGCGTGCTTTAACTCTTTCGCAACCAACTTGCAGTAGAGCTTGGCCTATTGGCTATATGCCTCCGGGTCCAAGCGACACAAGGGTTAGAGAGATGAGGGCGCCATCGATCAGGACCTTGCCCTGTTCGGGAAAGTTGACGGTGATCCGTTGGCCAGTGACCGATTGAACCTGTCCCGTGCCCCATTCCGGGCGGCCAGGGTGCATCACCAGCATGCCTGGGGTAAGGATCGAGTTCAGGCCGGACATCTGGACCCCCGTGGCGGAAACCGGTGCGGCACGATGAATGGTAGTTCGGTAGAAGGGTGCAATGCTTGAACAACGAAGTCCACAGCCTCCCCGATGAAAGCTGGGATGCGGATGGCACCATCGCGGCCTGCGTGGCCTCGCGGATCTGCCACGACCTGATCAGCCCTTTGGGCGCGATCGCCAATGGCGTCGAGTTGATGACGCTTTCGGGTGCCGAGCGGACGCCGGAGTTCGAACTGATCGCCCAAAGCGTGGACAGCGCCAACGCCCGGCTCCGCTTCTTCCGGCTGGCCTACGGTGCGGCGAGCGGTCGTGACGTCGGCCGCGGTGAGGTGACACGAACGCTCGCCGCGTTGTCGCGTGGCGGACGGATCACCTACGATTGGACGCCGCCTGCCGAGCTTCCGCGCGCCGAGGTGAAGACGGTTTTCCTGTTGATCCAGTGCCTTGAGGCGACCATGCCAGCAGGCGGTCGTATCCAGGTCACCTCGTCCGGCACGGGCTGGGAGGTGGTGGCCGCGGGGCCGCGGCTTCGCCTGGACCTTCCCGCCTGGCAGGTCGTCGGAGCGGGACCGGTCCCGAAGCCCGCGGGCGCGACGCACATCCAGTTCACCCTGCTCGGCGCCGTCCTCGCCGAGAGGGGGCAGCCCTTCAAGTTGCATCAGGCGCCGGATCGGATCGTGGCCCATCTCTGATGGAACTTCCCTGACGGCCACCCTGTTCGCTCTGCGCCGACCAGGAGGGATGCCATGATCGATGCCGACAGCCTGCAACGCATCGCGTTGGCGTTCGACATGGCGACTCGGGCGCACGAGGGCCAGAGACGAGGACATGGCCGGGGCGAACCGTTCATCAACCACGTCGCGGATGTCGCGCGGCGCGTCTCCCGGAGCGCCGCTGTCGATGAAACGACGATAATCGCCGCCCTGCTGCACGACGTTGTCGAGAAGACGGATCATACGCTCGATGACATCGAGGCGACCTTCGGAGCCGAGGTCGCCAAGGTTGTGGGCGAGATGACCGACGATCCGAGCCTGAGCCGGAAGGCGCGCCGGCGACGCCAGATCGAGGAGGCTCCCTCCCTTTCGTCTCGGGCCAAACGTGTCAAACTGGCCGACAAGGCCTCCAAGATGGCATCGATCGCGGAGACGCCTCCCCGCTGGTGGAACCGGTCCAAGGTCCGCGGTGAGGTCGACTGGGCACGTCAGGTCGTGTCGGGGCTGACCGGCACCGATCCCGACCTGGAAGCCGACTTCGACGTGGAATGGCGACGTGCCGACAGCGCTGTCGGATCTTGACGGTCCGACAAATCCCGTGAGCAAGCGCCGATGCTGCGCCGAAGCCCGGCGGAGCGCCAGGTCCGCCCATCCGGTGAACGGGAGTCAGGTACGGCACGAACGGGTGCAAAAACTTCCGGAGCGAGTTGACCCGCCGCGTGCCTGAGGCGCCAGTTTGGGTTTGCCCCTCGGGTCAAGCTCCGCTCGGCGCCGAGACCGTCTGCGGGTGCTCCCTCGTCATGGCCAACCTCGGGTTGCGTTTTGGACCGGAACCTTTGGCCAATGGCTCCCGCCGTCCGGATCAGGGCCGGACCGTGCCGTCGCCAGTGACGATGTACTTGAAGCTCGTGAGTTGTTCGGCGCCGACCGGACCACGTGCGTGAAGCTTGCCCGTCGCAATGCCGATTTCGGCGCCCATGCCGAATTCGCCTCCGTCAGCGAACTGCGTCGAGGCGTTGCGCATGAGGATTGCACTGTCGAGCTGCTCGAAGAACCGGTCGGCGGTGGCATCGTTCTCGGTAAGGATTGATTCGGTATGGCCCGAGCCGTACCGCCGAATGTGCGCGATCGCTTCGTCGACCCCGTCGACCAGCTTGGCCGAGATCACCATGTCCAGGAACTCCCGCCCAAAGTCCTCGGGCGCGGCCTTCACCGTGCCAGGCACCTTCAGAAGCTCCCCTTCCGTCCGGACTTCGACGCCCGCTTTCAGCAGGTCCTCGATGAGGACTGGACCATGCTGCGTGTAGAACCGCCAGTCGATGAGGAGACATTCAGCCGCGCCGCAGATGCCTGTGCGCCTGGTCTTGGCGTTCAGAACGACGCGTCTAGCCTTGTCGAGGTCCGCGTCCCGGTCCGCGTACACATGGCAGATGCCTTCCAGATGGGCAAAGACCGGAACCCGCGCTTCGGCCTGGACCAGCCTGACCAGTCCCTTGCCGCCGCGCGGAACGATGACGTCGATGTGCTGCACGGCCCCAAGCATGGCCGATACCATCGCGCGGTCGCGGGTTGGGACGATCTGGATGCAGTCCTCCGGCAGACGCGCCTGGCGGAGCCCCTCGACGAGGCACCGGTGGATGGCGGCCGAGGAATGCAGGCTTTCGGAGCCGCCCCTCAGGATAACGGCATTGCCCGCCTGCAAGCAAAGCGCGCCGGCATCGGCTGTCACGTTCGGGCGCGATTCGTAGATTACGCCGATGACCCCCAGCGGGGTGCTGACCCGCTTGATATGCAAGCCTGAGGGGACGTCCCACTCTGCCAGGGTCCGGCCCACGGGGTCCCGTTGCGCCGCGATCGCCCGCAGCCCGTCTGCCATCGCCCTAATCCGGCGGGGATCAAGGATCAAGCGGTCGATCATGGCTGGCGGCAGTCCGCGCGCCTCGGCGAAGACGAGATCCTCCGCGTTGGCATCCATGATGGCCTGCTCGTTCGCCTCGATGGCGTGGGCAGCGGAGATCAGGGCGGCGTACTTGCGCTCAGATCCCGTCGTCGCGAGAACCTGCGCGGCCGCGCGTGCCCGCCGGCCCATGTCATTCATCAGGGCGGGAAGTTCGGCAAGATCGAGCATCAGAGCACCATGTCGTCACGATGGATGAGAGCGGCGCGGCCCTTGTAGCCGAGGACGGCCTCGATGTCGCCGCTCTTGCGTCCCGTGAGGGCCCGAGCCTCTTCCGCCGTGTAGCGCGTCAGTCCAAGGCCGAGGCGGATGCCGTCCGGCGACAGGATCGAGACCGGATCGCCACGCCCAAAGCGGCCCTGGACGGCTGTGATTCCCGCCGGCAAGAGGCTCTTGCCCTCGATGAGGGCGCGGACCGCACCGGCATCGACGCGCAACTCGCCCTTGGGCTTCATGGCCGCGATCCAGCGCTTGCGCGCGGCCTGGGGGTCTGTCTGAGCCAGGAACCACGTCGCATTCGCGCCCGACTCGAGCCCGAGGAGAGGGTTCAACGGCGATCCCAGGGTGATCGCCATGGCGCAGCCGGCGTCCGTCGCGACCCGGGCGGCCATGAGCTTGGTGATCATGCCCCCCTTGGAAAGCCCGGAGACGCCCTCCCCGGCCATGGCCTCGATGTTCGGCGTGATCCGCTCCACCACCTCGAAGCGACGAGCCTCAGGGTTCACGTGGGGATTGCCAGAGTAGAATCCGTCCACGTCGGACAGCAGCACCAGCGTGTCCGCCCCTATGGTGACCGCCACCTGCGCGGCAAGACGGTCGTTGTCCCCGTAACGGATCTCATCCGTCGCCACGGTGTCGTTCTCGTTGACGATCGGCACGACGCCCAGCGAGAGCATGGTCTCCATGGTCGCGCGGGAGTTCAGGTAGCGGCGCCGGTCAGCCGAATCCTCAAGGGTGACAAGAACTTGTCCGGCGACGATGCCATGGGGCGCGAGCACCTCCTCGTAGGCCCGGGCCAGACGGATCTGTCCGACGGCTGCAGCCGCTTGCGACTGCTCCAGAGCCAATCCCCCGCTGGGCAGACCCAGGACGCCCCGGCCAAGCGCGATGGACCCCGACGAGACGAGCACGACCTGGGTGCCACGTCCACGGATTCGGGCGACATCCTCGGCCAGGCTGCGGAGCCATGGCGCGCGCAGACCGCTGGTCCGGTCGACAAGGAGGGCGGAGCCGATCTTGACGACCAGCCGCCTGGCCGCCGCCAGAGACGGCGTCAGGGCTGCCACGGCTTGACCTCTTCCGCGTCCCTGCGATCCTCCTGGCGGGCCTCCTCGATGATGGCGCGAAGCGCGCGAAGCACCTCGGTCACGCCTTCCTTGGTTGCGCCCGACATCAGGTAGACCGGTCCTTCGGCCACCTCCTCGAGCTCTGCCCGCTTGGCTGCGCGCTCCTCGTCGTCGAGCGCGTCGACCTTGTTCAGGACCGTGATGCGAGGCTTGTCCGCGAGATCGCCGCCATACTCCTCGAGTTCGTTGATGATGACCTCGCAGTCATGCGCCACGTCTTCCGAGGTGCCGTCGATCAGGTGGAGCAGGACCTTGCAGCGCTCCACATGGCCCAGGAACTGGTCGCCCAAGCCCCGACCCTCGCTTGCCCCTTCGATCAGCCCGGGGATGTCGGCGATGACGAACTCGGCCGCATCCACGCCAACGACGCCAAGGTTGGGCACCAAGGTGGTGAACGGGTAGTCGGCGATCTTCGGACGCGCGTTCGACGTCGCTGCCAGGAATGTGCTCTTGCCGGCGTTGGGCATGCCGAGCAGGCCGGCATCGGCGATCAGCTTGAGCCGGAGCCAGACCGTCCGCTCGACTCCCTCCTGCCCGGAGTTCGCCCGTCGGGGTGCACGGTTGGTCGAACTCGCGAAATGCAGGTTGCCCCATCCCCCATTGCCGCCCTGGGCCAGGATGACCTTCTGGCCCGGCTCCGTCAGGTCCGCAATGAGAGTCTCTTCGTCCTCGTCGATGATCTCGGTCCCGACCGGCACCCGCAGAATGACGTCATCGCCAGTGGCCCCTGTCTTCTGGCTGCCCTGCCCGGATCGTCCGTTCTTGGCGAAGAAATGCTGCTGGTAGCGGAAATCGATCAGGGTATTGAGCCCTTCGACCGCCTCGACCACCACGTCGCCGCCTTTCCCCCCGTCCCCGCCATCCGGGCCGCCGAACTCCACGAACTTCTCGCGGCGGAACGAGATGCAGCCGTTTCCGCCCGAACCTGAACGGACATGGACCTTCGCGAGATCGAGGAATTTCATGGATGGCGGTCCTTTTCTCAGGCTGAAGGCCATAGCGGAACCGCGGCGTCGGCTCAAGCGCGGGCTGATGCACCCTGAGAATCGTAGGCCATGTCGAACTCCGGCAGGCAGCCACGAAGACCAGTCTATTACTGAAGGTCTCCAGGTCGTCTATGTCGGCTCCATCGCTGGTCGCGTCTGTTCCTGCGCGTGGCGGACCAGGGGACCGGTGGAAGGGACTCGGGTCAGTCTCCCGGACCGGCCGGACCTGGCCACATGACGGGCTACGGTAACGCTTGAGTCGGCCCGAAGCTGAAAGTCGATACCGTCGTCAGCCTTGAGGCAGAGCCCGCCCCTCAGGGCCGTTCCCACCCAACCACTTCATCGGACCAGTTCCGGCTAGGCGACAAAGACATAGGTGGTGCAGACAAGCGCCGAGAGCCCCACGACGAGCCCGACCGCACGACGTAGCACCCAGGCCCTGCGATCATCGGGACTGGGGGTCGGCGCAACCGGGTAATCCCAGTTGAAGAAGCATTCTTCCTCATAGTCGGTCATGGTTCTGCGCTCCCTCTTTGCTGAGCGAAGCCTGTGCGCCGCTGGGCACAGGCCGCTGGACTAGGCTGTCCTCACAAAATACGAGCATCTTTGTCGTGATTATCAAGAGAATGATTTTTCATTGTTGCCAGCTCGTGGAGGATAAGTGTCCCGATCCCCGCCCGGGCTGAGGCTGCTCCACGGGCACGATCGACCAACGCCGCCGCGACTCCGGAGAGTTACGGACCTTGGGCCGCTCATCGCGAGGACCTGCAGTACATTGTCCTGTGTCGCTCCGGCTGCACCGCTGTCGCCTGGCATCTCGGCAGGCGAACTCCGCTAGGATCAACTGCGGTCGGCCGAGGCCATCGCCGAGGTAGGCCGAACGCGGCAGAGCGGAGCGCCATTCCGACGCCGCCGTAGAGAGGTTGCTTGATCAGCGAGCAGGACGACATCGGCCCGAGTTTTGCCAGGTTGGATCCCCAAGAGCTGGTCGTACTATAATTTTGGATGAGGGCTTGTTCCTGCGCGGCCTGTGCTGCTAAACCCCGCGGCGGAGACGTGGCCGAGTGGTCGAAGGCACACCCCTGCTAAGGGTGCAGACGGGAAACCGTCTCGAGGGTTCGAATCCCTTCGTCTCCGCCATTTACCTCAAGTTCTTCCACGCCTGACATGCGTTTAAGCCATGACTGTCGTGCATTCCCACCTCGCTTCCCACCTAGCGGTTCAGGCCGAAAAGTAGACCTTGGTAGTTGTCGACCAATTCTGGGCCAAATACTGGCCCACCGCTGCTGATCAGGACTACGGTTGGGATCGCCAGCGGATGACTCGACAAGTAGGAGACGCGTTCCTGCAACCGCCTCGCATTGGCGTGAGTTGGTTCAGTAACAATCACAGCCCGGTGCGCCTTATGGCCCGTGACGACTCCTACCGGTATTTCAGTATCCCGACCGGCTCCAGCCTCACAGGCGGCTCCATCGGCGAGGCCGTTTAGCCCTGTCTACGCCGGGCCAGTCCCTTGCCCGAGGATCCCTACGACGACTGCTCCCATCGCTTGCTCCATGCGCTGGCGCGGCGGGACGGGCCTGTCCGCTAAAGGGCACTGTTGATCCGGACCACGGCTCAGAGCCCGATGAGGCTAAGGGCGAGCAAGCCCCAGGGCGTGGCCCCAATTCCCAAGGCGAGAGCCACCCATAGCCCGACCCGGGCGCGGCGGGGCGGCTGGGTTTGCTCGTTCTCTGTCGGAGACCGCCCCCAACCAAGATGGTGGGCCAAGGGCCAGGAGGGTCGAAGGTCGCTACTCATGTCCCGGTTTGGCTTTGCTTCCATGAACGGCCACGGCGTGGTTGGCGGCGAGAACAATTTGGCGCAGCCATGCTGCGGTCTCGGTTTGCACGTCCTGTAGGTCCTTTGTGGCGTCGCTGAGGCCCCGGTCCCGTAACCTCGGGGAAGGCGTGAACTCCTGAAATGTGAGGTCCATGACTCCTCCTGATGTGTGCCTGTGGCCTCGCACGGAAGGTGCGGATTAAGGACAGGCTGAACGAAACGGACAGCGCTATCCAAGTGCGGCACATGCTCCGGAGGTTTAGGGAAGCAGTAATCCTTGGGGTTGAGGTCACAGCCCCTCGCGCCTCGGCTCGGGGCCGCGCGGCATGGCCGCGCCGTCACTCATCAGGACCATGCGGAAGCTCGCGGCCGGGGCACAGCTGCCGATGGACGGATAGCCGGGCTGATCGGCCAGGACGACGCGGGTGGGGCGCCCCCCGCAGCCGAAACAGCGGAGCCGCGCCGCCACGTCGAGGAGCCGGGCGCCCGGCCCGATCCGGGACGCCAGCCTCGCCAGGGGCGGGCTCGTGAGCCGGTAGCTCGGGACAGCCGCAGAACACGTCGAGCCACCACCATCGGGGCAGATCGGCCAGGGTGGCAGTTGCGAGGAGCGGCTCCAGACACCGGAGCACCCGCGCGCTTTTCTTTGCTCCCTTCTAGGCACATTGTGGACGTCCCTTGGGAGGCAAGGTGGCTTCTTGAACGTCTGGCGCGCAGTCGGGTGCCGACATCTGTCCGGCCTTTGGTGCGGCCCTGAGATGCCGCAGGCCCGTATGGGAGTTCGCGGACCGGCTCCATGTCGGAACCGCGGGCTCGTGGGCACGCTGCCCCTGTCTGGTTCTGTCCTGTCCCGTCTCGTCGCCCGTTGCGCCGTACCGTCCGTCTGCCCCTCCTGCCTCCCCAGCAGCCTCCCACCGACGGCCCTGATCAGGCAACCACAGGAGGAGCTCTGTAGACCTCACCCCTTGCGAGCAACGCCCAAGCCGTCCTGGCCATCTTGTTGGCGAGGGCCACGATGACCAGCATGCGCGGCTTGCGGGCGAGCATCCGCGCCAGCCAGGAGCCTGCGGCCAGATCGCGTCGGCTCGCATGGCGCACCACGGCGCCGGCCCCGACGACAAGCAGCCGTCGCAGGGTGCGCCCGCCCATCCGGGAGATGGTGCCCAGCTTCTGCTTGCCTCCTGTCGACCACGCAGGGCGAGAACTGGCCGAAGAACTCCAGCACCTTCGCTCGTCGCAGCGTCTTGCGAAACACGACCCGGCCTGCCGCATCGGCACCGTGCGCCTGAAAGACCAGCTTCGCCAGATCCAGCCCAACCGTGGTCGCCCCTCCCATGGACGCCTCCCTCGAGTGGTGTTCGACACCCCCACTCTGGCCCAGCAAGGCCACCGGGGGCGTCCACCCGATCAGGACTTCACTGATTGCGGTTGAGCGCTTCCGCGATCTGCCGCACGCTGAGCGGCTTCTCGAGGCGGGGCAGGTCGCGGTAGCGCTCCGGGATCGACCACGCCTCGTAGCCGGTGGCGAACACAACGCGGATGAGCCGCTCCCGCAGGGTGTAGACCAGCGGGTAGACCATGTCGCAGCCCAGGTTGATGTCGAGAACGGCGGCGTCGGGGGCGGGGCTGGTGTTCAGGAGGTCCATCGCCCCCTCGATGTCCGGCACCGGGCCCAGCACCAGGGCGCCCGCGTCCTCGAGCTCGGCCTGGAGGTCCTGGGCCATGAGGTAATCGTCCTCCACGAGGAGGATGCGGCGGCCCTGGAGCGTGACGTGTGCGACCGGCTCAGCCATCGGGATCTCCCTGGCTGGAGAAGGCCACGTCGAGCGTGGAGGACACCGGCACGATGATGGTGCAGCGCACGCCGTCGGGGGTCAGCTCGTAGGTGGTCTGCGCCTTGAGCTGGTAGGGCAGCGCCCGTTCGATCAGCTCGCGCCCGTAGCCCTGCCGGCGGCGCTGGGGCTGTCCGTTGATCGCCGCCTCGTTCGGGGCCCCATCAGGGTGGAGCACCGGCACCCCGCTCTCCCGCCAGTCCACCCGCAGCCGCTGCTCGGTCTCTTGGCCCGGCACCAGGCTCCACTTCACCTCGAGGTGGCCTTCGGGCTTCGACAAGGCCCCATACTTGAGGGCGTTGGTCGCCAGCTCGTGGAGGGCGAGCGCAAAGGTCTGCACCGTGGCCGAGCGCAGGCGGATGCCCTTGGGGCCGCGCAAGCTGATCTGCTGGCCGTGCCCGTCCCCGTCCGCGATGCCGTGGGCCTGGAGCTCGGTCTGGAGGAGCTGGTCAAAGGTGATGCGGTCGCCGTCCTCCAGGCGGGACAGCAGGCCGTTGACGCGGGCCAGCGCGTCGAGCCGGGGCCGGAAGCGGGCGCGGAAGTCGTCCAGCGTCTCCGCGGTGGCGAAGGTCTTCTCCGTCACCCCCTTCACCACGCCCACCAGGTTCCTCGAGCGGTGCTGGAGCTCGGCCACCAGCACGCGCAGGCGGTCCTGCAGCTCCACCTCGGCGGTGGCGTCATGCCCGATGCCGGCGATGCGCTGCACCCGGCCCGCCTCGTCGAGAAGCGGAAAGTCGGTGTCGCGGATCCAGCAGACCTGCCCGTCGGGGCGCAGGATGCGGAAGGCGTGCAGGACGTGCTCGCCCTCGCGCACCTGCCGGAGGGCCTCGAGTGCCTTGTCGCGGTCCTCGGGCAGGATGAGATCCGCCCAGCGGCGGACGTGGTTGCCGCCCAGGATGTCTTCGAGCTTGGTCCCGTAGATCTCCTCAAAGGCGGGGCTGACATACTCGAAGGCGAGGCTCTCGGCGTCGCGGATCCAAAGCACGTCCGCCGAGGCCTCGCCGAACTGCCGGAAGCGCGCCTCGCTCGACCGCAGGGCCTCCTCGGTGGCCCGCCGTTCGGTCACGTCCTGGCCCACCTTGAGGAAGCCCGTGACCCTGCCGTCAGGTCCCGTGAGCGGCCGGGTCATGCCCTCGATGAACACGCGGCTGCCGTCCTTGCGCTGGTGCCAGCGCACGTCGGGCGCGTGGCCGTTCTCCCGGGCCTCCTGCCGCTCCTTCGCGGGCTGGCCCGCCTCCCGATCCTCGGGGGTAAAGGTCATGCCGACGGGCTGACCCACCGCCTCCTCGGCCGACCAGCCGAAGACCTCCTGGGCGCCGGCAGGCCAGGTCTCGATCCGGCCTGCCGCATCGGTGGTGAAGATGGCGTGGTCGGCGGCCGTCTGCACGATGGCGCGGAAGCGCTCCTCGCTCGCGCGCAGACGATCCTCGGCCGTCCGCCGCTCGGTGACGTCCTCGAAGAGGACCGCCACGCGGGGGCTGCTCGCGTCCTCCGGATCAGGCTTGAACAAGTAGAAGTCGAACCACTGGCCGGTGGCGTTGGCGAAGTCCTCCCGCCGCTCGGGCTGGCCTGTCCGGGCCACGCGTCCCCAGTGCTCGTACCAGGCGAGCTCCCAGTCCGCGATCTCGCTCATGCGCCGGCCCGCGATGTCGACGCCCAGGATGCGCGCGGCGGCCGGGTTGGCCTCCAGGTAGATGACGTCCACTGCGTGCCCGGCCTCGTCGAAGATCACGTCGCCCAAGGCATAACCCTGGTCCATGCTCTCGAAGAGCGAGCGATACCGGACCTCGCTGTCGCGCAGCGCCGCCTCGGCGCGGGCGCGCGCCATCGCCGCCCAGGTGCGCTCGGCCGTCTCTTGGGTGAGCGCCACCTCCGCGTCGGTCCAGGGATAAGGCTCGTGGTTGTGGACCATCAGGTTGAGCGCGAGGCGGCCACCGTCGATCAGCGGCACGCTCAGGCCTGCCCGGACGCCGATCGCCGCAAGCGCTTCGAGATCCGGCCGGGCATAGGGCGGCTCGCCCACATCGTCGAAGCAGACCGTCACTCCGGCCCGAAGCTCGTCCAGCAGCGGCCCGAGAAAGTCGGACTGCCGCAAGGTGGCTGGATGCGTCTCGGCGCCCTCCGCGGTCCAACCCCGGCGGATATGGACCAGGTCGTGCTCGTCGTCGAACTCCCCGAACGCGACCCGGGAGGCCTTGAGCTGGAGCCCCAGGAGCCGAGCTGCGGTCTCGACCACCTCCTCGGCGCTGGTCTGGACGCGCATGGCGTCCCCAAGCGCCAGCAGGAACGCCTGCCGCTCCTCGCTGTCCCGCAGCGCCGCCTCCGCCCGTTTACGTTCGGTGATGTTGTTGAAAACGTGGGCGACGAACCGTCCGCCCTCGCCAACTGGCGAGAAATAGACGTCGAACCAGCCATCGACGTCCTGCTGATAGTGCTGGACCCGGACCGGTCGACCGGTTCGCACCAACTCCCGGTACAAGTCCACCCAGTAGTCTTCGACTCTCGGCAAGACGTCGAAGAGCGACCGGCCGATGACGTCATGAAGGCCGCTCTGACGTTCGTAGGCTGCGTTCACCTCGCGGAAGATCACGTCGATAATCTCGCCCTGGTTGTCGTAGACCAGCTCCTGAATCGCCAGCCCCTCGTCGATCGCGTCGAACAGCGTACGGAACTTCGCCTCGCTCCCGCGCAGCGCCGCCTCGGCGCGGGCCCGCTCCATCGCTGCCCAGGTGCGCTCGGCCGCCTCCTCCACGAGGGCGATCTCCTCGGGTGTCCAACGGCGCGCCCGAGACGAGACGGCCATGAGCGACGTGGGGGCGCGTCCTTCTCCGCGCCGAATGGTCGACGCCAACATGGCCCGCATACCCAGGGCCTTGCTCTTGGCCCGCTCAGACTCTGGGAGGCCGCGCCCTTCGACGTCGTCGTCGATGACGAAGGTCCCGTGGAGCGCTTGCTCGTAGACCTCGGGAAAGTCCGACAGGCGAACCGTGGGCGGGAGAGGCGGGACGGTGTCGTTGCCAACCTGATAGGGGAACACCGCCTCCTCCTCGTCAGGACGGTAGAGGCTGATGCAGCAGCGGTCGAGCCGCAACTCGTCCGAGAGCATCCGGAGCGCGCGGTCCGCCACCGCATCCACGTCCGGCTCTGCCCGCAGCGCGTCCGAGAGCCGAAGCAGGAACGCCTGGGCCCGGAACCGGGCGCCGACTTCCGTGGCGAAGCCATGCACGGCCAGCACGCCACCCGCCCCGTCCCACACGGGGGTCAGCACGCCATCCCAGACCTCGCCACCCGCCTCGCTCGCGGACGCGGGCTGGGCGGGCACGTCGATGGCCTCGCCAGCGAAGGCGCGGTCGTAGAGCGGAGCCACGGCCGGGTCGCCTTCGGGCAGGGCCTCCGCGTGCGGGCGGCCCAGCGCGCCGGGGTGGCGGGCGCCGAAGAGCCGCGCGGCCGTGTCGTTGTAAAGGAGCACCCGCTCTGGCCCGACCACCATGGTGGACACACGCGGGCTGGCGAGCATCAGCTCCGCCACGACCTTCAGCCGTTCGGGCCAGCCCTCTACGGGCCCGAGCGGTGTCGCCGTCCAGTCGTGCTCGCGGATGCGGCGGGCCATCTCGCTGTCGCCGGGCGGCCAGGCGGAACTCGTGTTGCGGGTCGTCATCGCCAACTCTCCAGCCCTCGAGGGGCTCATGCCGAACAGGGCGAGCCGCAGCCGGTTCCCCGCCGACCGGCCATCTCCTGAGCCGGAGTATCACGAGGAGGGCTCCCCATGGACAACCTGTTCTGGCTGAGCGTGGCGCAGATGGTCCGTCCGAGACCCTTCCTCCCTCGCCCTCACGGCAGACCACGCGTGGATGACCGGCGGGGGCTCAGCGGCATCATATTCGTGAACCGCAACGGCCTGCGCTGGCGCGATGCGCCCACCGCCTAAGGCTCGCACAAGACACTCACCACGCGGTGGCGACGCTCGAGCCGCAACGGCGTGTTCGCACGTATCCTCCTGGCGTTGTCGCATGCGCGACCTGAGGTCAAGACCCTGATGTTGGATGCCACCTGCCTGAAGGTCCACCGGACGGCGGCGAGCTTGCGCGCCTTCAAAGGTCTGAAGTCAGGTCGTCGCCTGATCGGGCGCACGAAGGGTGGCCTCACCTCCAAGCTCCACGTCGTGGCCGATGCGCAAGGCCGGCCCATCCAGATGTTTCTGAGCGCCGGTCACCGGAGTGACTACATAGGGGCGCTAGCCCTGCCCTCGTCATTGCCGGGCGCCCAAGTATGTTGCTGAATGCACGGGGCTTTAGATCCGTCTGGAGCGCGTATCGCAGACTTTGGGCATGCGCCTGTCAAGCCGGGCATCGGCGTCACGTTGAGCAGAGGGATTTAGGCGCACTTAGGCCTGAGGTTCTCGCCTTTGGCAGCTAGGCTGCGAGCGCTGCGTTGGTCCCCGATAGTGCGCCCTGCTCGACCCGATCATGCGATGCAAAACGCGACCGAAGGTCAGCGGACTGGGACGCCCCAGTCACAGACGATGGACAAGGTAGCTGACCATTGAAGTGAAAGAGTCGTGCCCGAATGTTTCGCAACGAATGGAAAGCTCACGTCAGGCCGACTTCACCAACGCTGAGAGGCGACAATCAGAAGACCCGCGAAAACCTTCGATTCTCGCTGGACTGACACCGTCGCTGCAAAGCTTTGGGGGATCTCTGGCGGGCCAAGAGCGAAGGCGTCGGGCGGACGCCTTCGCTGCAAAGGCTGGAAGTCAGCCGCCGCTCCCCGTGGCGCTTTCTGACCCGGTGGTCTCGCCCGCCGCTCCGTTGCCGGACTGCGCTTGGGCCATTGCGTCGGTCACCATCATGTCAGGATTGTCGGCACAGGCTGACTGGAGCGCGGTCAGCATGTCCCCGGGCAAGGCGGCTTGCCCGGTCGTTCCAGCTGTAGCGTCCGAGCCCGCGACTCCGGTGGTGGTTCCGCCCGAGGTTCCTTCCGTCGACGCAGCCGCGCCGGACGCGTCACCCGCGGTTGCAGCGGTCGTCGAATCGGAAGCCTCCCCTGCTCCTCCGACTTGCAGAGACGCCATAGCGCCGGCCTGAGCCGTCGCATCCATGCCGGAGAAGTCGGCACATGTCATGGTGCTGGTATCCGGCGCGGCCTCTTGGGACAGGGCCGGGAACGCAACCAGCATCGAGGTTGCGACCAATCCGATCAGTTGTCTCATAGCTCTCCTCCTGAACGCCGCAGCCTGCGGCACTCAGTCAACGAAGGAACGGTCGAATCGTTCGTCGTGCGTCCGGCCTCAAGCCATTACCTGCCGTCTCCCCGCGTGTGGCCCTGCCCTACGCCTCAGGGTAGCCGACCTCTCGCAGAGAGTCTGACAGGCTGGACCCTGCCGGATGTCCCACCCGTGGTCCGCCGACCAATCCTTGGGCCATGGCAAAGGGACAGGACCGACATCGGAGCAGATCGGTCGCATCGGTGCGGAAGGCGTCCCATCCGGCAACTCCGCTGTCCTAAAGGAACCTGAATCGCGACCTGGCAGGCTGCAGGCCCAACTCCCTTAGACTTTCGTTGTAGTTCAGGACCCCAAGGCGGTCGGCGACCAGTCTCGCAAGGCGGCGTGCCGCACGGGTTGCATGAGGTTCGGGATCGGGATCTTCGGAGAACGCAGCGAAACACCCTGCCCTGTCCTTTTCGAGATGCAGGCGAAAACCCGTGTAGCGCCGCCGCCCATTGATTTCGACCGAACGTGCCTCTTCCGCGGTTCCCTGCTCCGACATGACAATCTGAAAGTCCGGCAAGAGCGCCGACGAGAATTCCACGACCTGATCAGACCCCACCATGACGTCCGAGAACTCGGAAGTTAGCCTCTGCAGCAACGTCGCTTGGGGGAGGGAAAGGAATTCGGTTCGGAGACGCCGGCCCAGGCTGGCCAGGGTCGAGGCTGTTTTCTTGGTTCTCCAACTTGGCCAGAGCTCCAACATGTAGTCCTCCTAGATCATTGCGATCATTGAAGAAATTGGATCTGGAATCCACAAGCTCGCACAGTGCCGTTCGTGGTAGACTGTGGCAAACTTCATACCTTCGGACAATAAGAGCCAGGATTCTCGGGAATCCTGATCCAGATCGATCCTCGATATCCCGATGCGCCGCCACTTGCCGCTAACGAGCCGACTGAGAACTGGAAGGTCCAACTATTTCCTGTCCAGATACGATGCTCTGATTATGAGCCAAACTGGCGACCCTGAAGTTCCAATCAGCGTCGCGCGTCGAGAAACAAATTGCCGACACGTAAGCAATCCCATTCAACTCAGCCGCCCACTGACCTTTGCGACTCGGGAGCGCCGAAGCCTCCCGTGAACGGCAGGACAGTCGAATGCGGCCAAAACGCTTCTTTCGTTTTCCCTGCGGAAGCGATCAACACAATTCTGCCACAGAAAATCCCCAGTATCCTGAGAACCGCCCGCCGCTCGAGGAGGAGCTGGCAGGTTTGCGTCGGGATGGGACGGTGCCGGAACGGATCGTATCGTTCATGTCGGGTCGAAGGATCGAGAGCAGCCGTGACTACTTCACGGCTGTGGTCACTCCGAACTACGAGACATTCTTCGAGCAGACTGCGACTTTCGCCAGCGCGGTGAACCTTGTTGCCTGCCTGGTCGATTTCCACCGCTGGCTCTTCGATGAATATGCCGACCAGCTCCGGCTGCTTTACCAGGCTCAGTTGGGCTCAGCTGCCGAGTTCTGGGACATCGTGCGTTCGGCAGATACAAAGTTCGAGTGTCTCGCGTCGCTTCTCGGCGTCCCTCCTAAGATGGAGCTGGTCCATCACGCGCCGGCGCCGACCCGCGGGCTGCGCGATGTGGAGATGACCTACACGCGCTATGCGTCGCCGCGTAGGGCAGCAGGACGCGGGCGCGGCCCCAGCCAGTTCACCATCGTGCATGGCGAGACGGGTGTTCCTTTCGAGGACTGCGTCGCGGACCTGCACCGTCTCTGGTCGTCGTTGCTGGCCCGGCTGGGCGACTCGTGATCGAGCCGCCCGGGACGGACCGGGGATGCCCGGCCGCCTGCCGTTGTCCGTGCACGCTTGGCCCACGACCGCAAGGTCAGGAACAGGCCAGTGAACGCGCGGACTGATTGGCCCCCTAGGGGCCGTGCCGGCGAAAGGCCATCAGGCACCGTCAGCGGCCTTGAGGCTGGCTGCAGCGGCGAATCCCACGACCTTACCTGTGTCGAGCAGCCCCGCAACTCGGGACGACAGATCGGCCTGCCGGAACGGTTTCGCCAGCCTTGGCACGCCGCCGATCGCGCTTTGCGCCACCTCCGCATATCCGGTGATCAGGAGAACCGGAAGCCGGGGCCGGTCGCGGCGGATCTGGCTGGCCAGTTCCATTCCCGTCATCCCGGGCATAAGATGATCGGTGACCAGAAGATCGGGCTCCAGTCCGTCGCTCAGGAGCTTCAGCGCGTCGAAGGCCGTTCGAGCTTCGGTCACATGGTACCCCAGATCCCGGAGCATGTCCGCCGTGCCAACCCGGACGAGTTCCTCGTCATCCACCAGCAGCACGTGGGCGGCGAAGGCGGCCGGCACGACGCTGGGCGGTTCGACGACGGTACGAGCGGCAGCCTCCTCGGAGCGTGGCAGCCAGATCTCGGTGCGCGTGCCCATGCCGGGGGTCGAGGCAATCATGAGCCGTCCCCCCGATTGCGCCGCAAGGCCATGCACCATCGACAGCCCCAGGCCCGTGCCGCGCCCGACCCCCTTGGTGGAATAGAAGGGCTCGATGCAGCGGCGAAGCGTTTCGGCCTCCATGCCGGCCCCCGTGTCCGTGACGGACAGGCGCAGATAGCACCCTGGGGGCAGTTCGGTCGGATGGCGGCCCCCCACGATCTCATGGCTGGCCGCGATGGTCAGGAGCCCGCCCGACGGCATCGCGTCGCGGGCATTCACGGCAAGGTTCAGGAGGGCGAGCTCAAGCTGGTTGGGATCGACGCGGGCGGCGGGAAGGTCGGCCTCCGCGTTGAAGACGACCGTGATCTGCGGCCCGATCGAACGTTGGATCAGGTCGGTCATCCCATGGACGAGCCCGGCGATGTCGACTGGCCGGGCCTCCAGGTGCGCACGGCGCGCAAAGGCCAGCAGGCGGCTGACGAGCACCCGGGCGCGCTCGGCCGCCTCGAGGCCTCCTCCGATCAGCCGGAGCGTCCGTTCGTCACCAGCCAGCTTCTTCTGCGCGCGCTCGAGCGATCCGACGATGGGCGTCAGGAGATTGTTGAAGTCATGCGCAACTCCACCCGTGAGTTGGCCGATGGTGTCGAGCTTCTGCATCTCATGGAGCTGGGCGGCCGCGGCTTCCCGCTCCGCGACGGCCGTCGCGACCTTGTCTTCCAAGGTCTCGTTGAGTTGCCGGAGGGCGTTCTCGGCGGCCCGGCGGTCGGTCACGTCGGTCATGACCCCCACGACACGTCGCTGGCCCGTCCTGGGATGCGTCGTCCGGAAGACACGGTTGCGGACATGTCGAACCGATCCGTCGCTGTGGACGACCCGGAATTCGTGATCGCTGTCATCGCCCTGGAACTGGCGGACCATCTCCTGGGCCACGTCGGCGCGATCCTCGGGGTGAACTGCCTGAAGGAGGTCGGAGCCATCGTGCAGGAAACTCTCGGCCCCGCGACCCATGATCCGCTCGTAGGCTGGGCTGATGTAGCTGACATGTCCCTCATCGGGCTCCAGGATGTAGAACGTGTCGTCGATCGTCTCGGCGAGCTGGCGGAAGCGGGTCTCGCTCTCCTGTAGGCGGTCCTCGGCGCGGCGGCGGAGGGAGATGTCGCGCATGACGCCGGTGAAGAAGCGCTGTCCGTTGGCGTCCTTCCATTCGGAAATCGACAGGTCGAGCGACACTGGAGTCCCGTCGCTGCGCAGCCCCTCGACCTCCCGCCCGATGCCGATGATCTTCTTCTGCCCGGTGTGAAGATAGTTGGACATGAACCCGTCGTGCTTTTCGGCGTTGCCGGGCGGCATCAGCAGGCGGAGATTCCTCCCGATGACCTCCTCGGGCTGATAGCCGAAGATCTGCACCGCCGCCGGGTTGAAGGATTGAACCATTCCCCGCTCATCGATGACGACGATCGCGTCCACCGCGGTGTCGACGATGGCCTCAAGCCGCGAAACGGAGGTCAGCCGCTCCGCCTCGCTGCGGGCGAGAGCCTGCATCCCCCGCGCCCGCGTCTCGGCCTTGACGGCCCGAACGCCGAGCATCGCCGCCAGCAGAATGAGCGCGAGACCAGCCAAGCCGGCGGCATAGAACAGCCGGATGCTGTGCTGCGCCGCGATCGCCGCATCCTGGGAACGGGCCGCCAGGACACGTTCCTCTTCCGAGATCATGTCGCCGATGACGGTCCGTGCCTCGTCCATGGCCGCGCGGCCCAGGTCGGTGTTCACGAGGTCGATGGCGGCCTCGCGGTCGCCCTGCTGCGCCAGATCCAGCGTTCGGACCAGCAGGTCGACGCGGCGCTCGGTGATGTCCACCAGTTCGCCCAGATGGAGGCTTTGAACGACGTTGCCGACCGTCAGGTCCCGGAGCTGTCCCATATGGCGGGTCAACTGATCCCGGCCGTCGATATAAGGGCCGAGGTAGACCGGATCGCCGGTCAGCAGGTATCCCCGTTGCCCCGTCTCCGCGTCCTGAAGGGCCGACAGCACCCGCTGGGACTCCACCAGCACTTCCACATGGTGGCGGGCCCTCGACTCGGCTGCGGCGCGATCGGCGTCCGCCCTGAGCCCCGACTGGAATGCCGCGCCGCCCAGCACGGCAAGACCGAGAAGCGCCGGCAACCCGACCCAAGACAACTGTCGCATCGGCACTCTCAACCAGATAACGCGACACCTCTTTAGCACACACGTCGTGATTGAGCGACAATCGCGTGAGAGGAAGCCCGGTTTGGTTCCATTCCCATTCACACGTTTTCGTGAGTGAAGCCCAGTGGCCGTTTGGACACCGTGAGGCTGACGGCGTCCAGGCAGGGCGAGGCACAAGGCCTTGGCCGCAGGTCGGACGCCGAAGGCTCAGACGGGGTTCAGGCCCCAGACGGCGGAGATCAGGACCGTCCCCACGATGACCACAAGGATCGACAGCGGCAGCCCAAGCCGCCAGTAGTCGCCGAAGTGGTAGCCGCCCGGCCCCATGACCAGCGTGTTGCATTGGTGACCGATGGGGGTGAGGAAGTCGCAGGCTGCCCCGACGGCCACCCCCATCAGGAAGGGATCCGGATTGAGCTGAAGGCGCTCCGCGAGGTTGGCTGCGATGGGGGCCATCACCAGAACAGTCGCGGCGTTGTTGAGGAAGGGCGTCACGGCCATGGCCAGGACGATCACCAGGGCCAGCGCGGCGATGGGAGGAAGCGGCCCGGCGGCCCGTTCGAGACCCGCGGCGATCAGATCGGTGCCGCCGGTTGCCTGGATGGCGTTGCTGACGGGGATGAGCGCGGCCAGAAGGACGATGACCGACCATTCGATCGATTGGTAGGCTTCCTCCATCGACAGGATGCGCAACAGCATCATGGCCCCAGCGGCCCCGGCGAAGGCGATGGCAACGGGAACGAGGTGGGCCGCGACCAGCGCCATGGCGACCGCGAGGATAAGGATGGGGAGCCAGCTCCGCTTGCGGCTTCCAAGGGCGACGTCGCGTTCGCTCAGCGGCAGGATGCGGAGCGCGCCCAGCGATTCCCCCAGCCGGTGACGGGGCGCCTTGAGGATGAGCACGTCGCCCACCTCCAGGCGAAGCCGCCGCAAGCGTCGGTTCAGGCGTTGGCCGCTGCGACTTACGGCGAGCAGGCCCAGGCCATGCTTGCGCCGGAGTTGCGCCTCGGCCGGAGTCGCGCCGACAAGAGGAGAGTCCGCCGTCACGACGCCCTCGGCGACGGCATCATCGCCTTCGGCCTCCTCGGCTTCGGCGACCTCCTCCCCCGCGAGGCGGAGCCGGGCCCGGGCGACGACGCGCTCCAGGTCCTCGGGCTCTCCGCTGAGGAGCAGGACGTCCCCCGCGCGCAGGGTCCAGTCGGGACGCGGGGAATAGCGCCGGAACCTTTCGCGGATCACGGTGGTCACACGGACCCGGCCTTCCCCCATCACCTCGAGGTCGGAGACCGGACGGCCGACGAACGGAGTGCCCTCCGGGACGCGGGCTTCGGTCGAGTATTCCTCGATGGTGAAGGCGGCGGCCATGGAGCCGCTGGCGGCGCGTCGGTCCCCCGGCAGGATGCGATAGGCGAAGGACAGGAAGACCACCCCGGTCAAGGCGATGACGATTCCAACGGGAGTGTAGTCGAACATCCCGAACGGCTCGCCGGTGATGTCCTCGCGTACCTTGGACACCAGGATGTTCGGCGAGGTTCCGACCAGCGTCACCACGCCGCCGATCAGCGACCCGAAGGACATCGGCATCAGGAGGTATGAAAGGGACGTTCCCGTCCGACGGGACAGTTGCGTGGCGACCGGCATCAGCATGGCCAGCGCGCCGACGTTCTTGGTGACCATCGAAAGCACGGTCACGGCGCCCACGAGCACCGGAACCTGAGCCTGCGGGCGGCGCAGATGCGCCAGAAGTGGCCGCATCGCCGTTTCCACAGCCCCGGACCGCGCGATGGCCGCCGAGACCAGCAGGGCTGTGGCCACGATGATGACGACGTCGTCCCCGAATCCCGAGAACGCCTCATCGGCCGGGATGATGCCGATCAGGACCCCCACCACGAGCGCCAGGACCGCCACGAGGTCGTAGGGCAGCCGCCCCAATATGAAGAGGCCGATGGTCGTGGCCATGAGGCCGAAGGCGAGCATTTGGTCCAAGGTCACGAGGGCGGCGTCTCCATGATGGGGAACAGGTCAGGGGTGACCGGAACCGGGCGTCGGCGTGATCGGTTCCCACAAGCCTGAGGTGCAGGATAGTTAGGCGAGGCATGACGGGATTCGATCTGATCGGAAAGCTTTTTGGGTCGGTTCGCGACCGAGATGGCCAGGCGAAGGCCTTGGAGAGCCTTGCCCAGGAGGCGGCAGCGCCGTCCCGGGGTCACGTCGGCGTTGAGCCGGGCCGTGCCTTGGAGGTCGCGCTTGGCACAAAGCTCCTGGACGGCTGGCTTGCCAACCGCCACCAGATCCTGGTTCCCCACACCCTGAATTTCCAGGCCCTCTCCTCCGACGAAGGTCATCTGCTTCTTCGCATCATGGCGGCTGCGGCCCAGGCGGACGGACAGGTCGATCTGCGGGAAAGCCGTCAGATCCAGCTCGCCCTCCAACGGGTCGGAGCGGGCGCAGCCGAGGCCGAGTGGCTCGACACGGCGTTGGGTGAATTGCAGAACCTGGCCGCGCTCTTGGCCGAGGTCCAGAGAATGGGGCTCGCCACCCACGCTTATGCCGCCGCTCTCTTGGCGATCAATCGTCGCGGTCCAGCGAACCAGGCCTTCCTGACGTATATGGCCGCACGGCTTGGCCTCGCGGCGGACGTCGCGGGGAGCCTGGACCGACGTTACCGGAGCTGATTCGGCCCGGTCAGCGGGGCGGCTCGGTGACCTCCCGCAGCAGTTCCTGAAACGGGCTGCTTTCCACGAGGAGATGGCGGGCCAGGTCCGCCATCGTGACCCAGCCGATCACCCGCCCCCCGGTCTCGCGCACGGCGAGCCGTCGGATGTGGTGGGCGGCCATGACGTCCATCGCAGCCTGGAGCGAGTCCTCCGCGCCACAGCCGATGACGGGACGCGACAGGATCGCGCTGACCGGAACGTCCGCTCCGCTCAGGCCCTTGGCGACGACGCGGTACAGGATGTCCCGATCCGTCACGATGCCTTCAAGGTTGTCCGCGCTGCCGACCGGCAAGGCGCCCACGTCGAGATCCCCCATGAGTTCAGCGGCCTCCGACGCCCGGGCGTCGGCAGGGATGAACTCGACATAGCGGCTCATGATGTCACCAACCCTCATGCGGCGGCTCCCGTCCCGAGCGCGGCGTCGATCTGCGATAGGAGTCGGGAGAAGTCGACTGGCTTGGCGTGATAGTCGTCGCATCCGGCGGCCAGGATCTTCTCGCGATCCCCGGACAGCGCATGCGCGGTCAAGGCGATGATCGGGATGACCGAGGTTTGCGGATCCCCCTTGAGCGTTCGGGCGACGGTCCAGCCGTCCATGACCGGCAGGTTCATGTCGAGCAGGATCACCTCGGGCCGTTCGGCGCGGGCCATCCGGACGCCCCCTTCGCCATCATGGGCCAGGAGGATCTCGTGGCCGCGCCGAGCCAGCCGACGCGACAGGAAGTCCCAGATCTCCTCGGTATCTTCGACAAGCAGCAGCCTAGCCATGTCCCGGTCCCCCAAGGTTGCCGCCGGACCGGCCTGAAGCCCGATCGACGGAGATGCGCTGGATCTCGGCCAAGAGGTCGTCGAGGCTGTCTTCCCCGATGCGAACCACTTGCCTGACCTGATCCCGCAGCCGCGCCCGCTCACCGGGATCGAGACCGCCTTCCGTCAGGCCGATCACCGGGATGTGCCGCCAATCCGGGGTCCGACGCAAGTCGCGCAGGAGGTCGAAGGCGCCGACCTCCGGCATCTCAACGTTGACGAGGATCAGGTCTGCCCCGTCCTGCCGAAGACGGGACAGGGCGGCACCGGCGTCGGCCGTCTCCGAGACGCGCCAGCCCTCGCCCTGGAGGAGCATTGCGAGCTCCTCGCGCGTGGTCGCGTCGCTCTCGACCACAAGGGCCAGCCCCGGGGCTGCCTGGCAACGATGCCGGTCGACGACGCTCTTGAGGCGCTGCCAGTCGATCGGCTTGGTCAGGTAGTCGGCCGCCCCGAGCGAGTAGGCCAGCCCCTTTTCCCGCACCATGGAGATCATGATGACGGGGATGTCGGCCAGCATCTCGTCCGCCTTCAGGGCCGCCAGTACCGCCCAGCCATCCATGCGCGGCATCATCACATCCAGCAGGATGGCCGACGGGCGCATCTCTCGTGCACGGGCCAGGCCCGTCTCGCCATCGGCGACCGCAACGACGCTCAGCCCGTCCCGGGCCAGGAAGCGGGTCAGGAGATCCCGCATATGTGGGTCGTCGTCGATGACCAGCACCTGTTCGTTGCCGTCGGGTGCTTGGCTCTCCGGCACAGGACCGCGCTCTCCCGAGTGCCGCGGGGCGATGGGGAGCGACAGGGTGAAGGTGGTGCCCTGCCC
Organism: Rubellimicrobium arenae; assembly: GCF_017916275.1. Taxonomy (GTDB): domain Bacteria; phylum Pseudomonadota; class Alphaproteobacteria; order Rhodobacterales; family Rhodobacteraceae; genus Rubellimicrobium; species Rubellimicrobium arenae. The sequence continues at coordinate 13,977 of NZ_JAFMST010000012.1, read as the reverse complement.
CTCCTCGCTCCGAACCTGAACCGTCCCCTCAAGCATGTCGGCGAAGGCCTTCGTGAGCGCGAGCCCAAGCCCCGTGCCCCCGAACCGCCGGGTCGTGGAGACGTCCGCCTGGGTGAAACGCTGGAACAGGCGGGCCTGCTGATCCGGCGTCATGCCGATCCCGGTGTCCGTCACCTCGAACGCGATCTGGTCAGAGTCGCGCCGGACGGCCAGTGTGACGTCGCCGCCTTCGGCGAACTTGGCGGCGTTCGACAGCAGGTTGAACAGGCATTGCCTGATCTTCACCGCGTCCGACCTCATCGAGCCCAGGCCGGGCGGCAGGTCCTGGACGAACCGGGTCGCCTTCTTCGCCATAAGGGGCGCGACGGTGTCGCAGACCTCCAGCACAAGAGGAGCGACCTCGAAGGTCTCGAGGTCCACCTCCATCTTGCCGGCTTCGATCTTGGACAGGTCGAGCACCCCATTGATGAGCGACAGGAGGTGTCGGGCGCTGCCCTCGATCTTGGCCAGGTCATCGGCGAACGATTCACCGGCGGGGCCAAGATCCTCGGCTTCTTCCTCCAGCAATTCGGCATAGCCAATGATCGCGCTCAGGGGCGTGCGCAGCTCGTGGCTCATATTGGCGATGAACTGGCTCTTGGCGCGATTGGCCTCCTCCGCGGCGTTCTTGGCGGCGGCAAGGTCCTCCTCGTGCCGCTTCCTTTCGGTCAGGTCCCAGATGATGCCGAGCGCGTGGACGCCGCGCGCAAAGGACCGGCGCTCCACAACGCCGCGGGCAACGGCCCAGCGCACCTCCCCGGCGTCGGTGACGATCCGGAATTCGAGGTCGAACTCCCCCTGGCTGTCCCGCGCGCCGTCCAGGGTCGCGATCACGGCAGGCAGGTCCTCGGGATGGATATGGTCCAGGAACTCCTTGGGGGAGAGCCGGGCCTCGCCGGCCGGCAGGTCCAGAAGCGACCGAAACCCTTCGTCGGCCTCGATCGCGTCCTCGTCGAAGGCCCAGCTCCAGGATCCGACCCGGGCCACCTGGAGCGCGAACCGCAAACGTCGCTCGGCCGCGATGGCCCGCGCCTCGGCCCGGCGTTGCCCGGTGATGTCGGTGTTCGTGCCGAACCACCGCTCGATTCGGCCTTCGTCATCCAGCAAAGGGACCGCCCGCGACAGGAACCACCGATAGCGCCCATCCTTGCCGCGCAGCGGGAACGTCTCCTCCCACACCATCCCGGCGTCGATCGAGGCCCGGTAGGTCGCTTCGATGCGGGCGACGTGATCGGGATGCTGGACCGACCGCCATCCCCAGCCCAGCACGTCCTCGGGCAGCGTGCCGGTGTAATCGTACCAGCGCCGGTTGAACCACTCCATGGCCCCGGTCGCATCGGCCATCCAGGTGAGCTGGGGCAGGTTCTCGGCGAAGGCCCGAAACTCTTCCTCGCGCTGGCGCAGCGATTCTTCGACCCGCTTGCGCCTCAGATACTGTCCGATCTGCTGCCCGATGGCCGTCGCGCTTTGCCGAAGGTCGTCGTCCAGGGCCACGGGAGCGTCCGCGAGAAGCTCCACCACACCCAGGATCCGGCGACCGACGCGGGCCGGAATGGCCAAGGCGAATTCAAACCCGACGGCGGGGTCATCCCGATCGGTCGAGCCCGGGCAAGCCTCCCCGCCCTGAGACACGACCTCCCCGGATTCCCAGGCCCGGCCCGGAACGCCCTGTCCCCGTCCGAGCGTCCGGCCATCCAGTTGCTGAACGGATCGACCATCTGGATCGTCGACGGCCGGCCATGTGGCTTCGACGTTCAGCCGGCGCTCGCGATGGCTCAGGTTCCAGAACACCCCGGCGCGACAGCCAAGACCTTGGCACAGGGCCGAAAGCAGTCGGGGCAGCACGTCCTCCGGCTCGTCCATGCCGGCCAGGATGCGATTGACGGCCACCTGCAGGGTCAGCCGATCCTGCGCGGCCCCCTGGTGACCGGCATCGACGAATGTGACGACACCGCCTCCGACCGGGTCCTCGGTCCTGATCGGCCAGAACGAACAGGCTGCGGGAAAGGAGCTTCCGTCCCGGCGCCACAGGATCTCTGTCGAATGCGGCAGGGCCCGTACATCGGCCCGCATGGCGCGCAGCAAGGACGCCAGATCGGACGTGCCGGTGGATTGCGGGTCGGCGCGAAGAACTAGATTGGCGAAGCTGCGGCCGCGCAGATCCTCGGGTTCGAACCCCAGCAAGGCTAGGCCCGCCGGGTTTATATGAATGCAGCGGCCAGATCGATCGACGCGACACACGCCAAAGCCAAGGGCGTCGAGACTGGATGTGACGGTCTGGTCCATGTCGTCGACGGTCGGCGTTTCGGACCTGCTCACGTATCCTTCTCCGGACCTGGATCGCGACCCGGGGGGAGAGGTCGCCAAGCGTCTAAACTCGGGATGGAAGCGGTCGTTCCACGCAGGCCACGCTGCCGTCGCGGCAGACCCGAAGCCTGTCAGGACGGGGCTTCGGGCGTGTCCGGGTCCTGCCGCACGCGAAGCGGATCCTTGAACGTCAGCGTCCGGTACGGGAATGGAATCTCTATGCCCGCCTGGTCCAGAGCGGACTTGACCGCTTCGGCCACTTCGTCGCGCGACCGCAACTCTTCGACCGGTGTGGAGCCTGCCCACCACCGCACGATGAAGTCGATCGACGATTCGCTGAAGCTGCTGGCGAAAACGTCGATGTCGTGGGTCTGGTCCGGCGTCTTCAGACCGGCGAAGGCGCTCCGGATGACCTCCCGCGCGCGTGCGACGTCCTCTCCGTATCCAACCCCGACCACGAGCTCGATCCGGCGCTGCGGCTTGTCCGTCAGCACCCGGACAGGGTTCTTGTAGAGGAACGAGTTCGGCACCAGGATCAGTTCGCCCGAGCGCTGGCGAATGTAGCTGTCGCGGATCGTGATCTCCTCGACGCGCCCGCGAACGTCCTGACACTCGATGTCGTCCCCGATCTGCATGGGTTCGCGCAGCAGGATGAGAAGACCCGCCAGGAAGTTCTCGAAGATGTCTTGGAAGGCCAGGCCGATCGCGATGGTGCCGAGGCCGAGGCCCGCAAGCAGCTTGGTCGGCGTGAGGTTCGGAAAGATCAGCGTCGCCGCGATGAGCAGGCCGAGCGTCCAGGCCCCTGTGCGCGTCAGGGTCGCCGCTGCCGCACGAAGCGAGACCCGCGCGTGCTCGTGAACCAGGAACCGATCCACAAGCCGGACGGACAGCCGAGCGGCGCCCCAGGTGACCACGAGCGCGACGATGCCAAGGAGCAGGTTCGGGATCAGCGCAAAGAACGATGCCGCGAGACCAAGGAGCTGATCGCGCATCACGGCCAGAGGTTGCAGGGCCTCCACGAGGACGTCTCCACTAAGGCAAGTCGGGTGCGGTAGTCGACAGCCCATCCAAGCGCGCAGACCGGATTGGGTTCCCTGATGCTGCACGCGGTAAGCCGCCCCTGAGGGCACCCTATTGACGTGACCAGCGGCGCTGGTGCTTTCCAGATGCCGACGGCAGCGACGGGACGCTGAACAGAACGTGCCGATCCGCGCTGACAGTTCGAAGTCGCCCTGCCTATATCAGCCGGGACCTGGCTCGAGCGTGACGGCTCCTCACCCGGGGAGGTCGCCACGCTTATCTGGTGAGGGTTGCGATGCGAAAGCGCCGGATCGCAAATGGTCTCAGATCGCCCGTGATCGCTGACCGATCCTGACGTAGGCCCGACAATTTGCCGGCCCGCTGCAGGTTTGTCGGACGATCTGGGTCACATAATCCGAGCCGCATCCCAGCGACGTCCGGAGTTATGGCGCACCCGACAGACGAATGATGCACAACGTGTAGGCCCAGCGCTTCCGCGATGCCGATGTTGTGAAGTGATGTTATGATGACAAGCCATGAAGAACGCTGTCCTTTCTGCTACGGCCTGCTGGCGCAGCCGGTGTTCGTATCGAGACGAGGAAAGGGCATCACGATACCTAGTGGCCCAAAATCTGGCCCAGCTCCAGCGGGAGTCGTACCTCAGCCCCGAACCTCTCGGTCGGGTGCCGCAGGGCGCGAGGCGGCGAAAGTAGCGGCTGCGATGCGCCGCGTGCAGGCCCCCTACCCACGTACTGATGCAGCGATCCGCGAACTTGCTCCCGGCGAGCATAATGTAGACAGCAATCTCACGATCCGCGTTGGGCGGACTGGACGCGCGTCCTGGGTGTTCCGTTGGCAGCGGGACGGGAAGCGGAAGAACACTGGCTTGGGCTCCTTTCCCGCTGTAGGCGTTAAGGCAGCTAAGGCCAAGGCAGCCGAACTACGTCGCAAGGTGGCCGAAGGGATTGACCCTGTCGCGGAGCGTCGGGACGGAAGGGTCGCCGCACGGAAGTGCCACCCTACCCTGCGAGAGGCCGCTCTTGCCGCGTTTGAGACGGCACGGACTTCCCTGAAGGAGACCCTGCGACCGGATGACTGGATTGCACCAATTCGGATCCACTTCTTTGGCAGGTTGGAGAATAAGCCAGTCCGGGAACTGACCGTCCGAGACGTGGTTGATGCGCTCAAGCCAGACTGGGTGAGCGGGCGTGAGGGGGCGCGGCCTGAGCAGGCGCGAAAGGCGCTCTTGCGTCTGGAACGTATCCTCAAGCACGCCCGAGCGGTGGATCCTTCAGTCCCGATAGAAATCGTCGAGTTGGCCAAGGTCCAGCTTGGTGGTCAGGGTCACAGGGTACAACCTCAACGGGCCCTGCCTTGGCAGCAGATGCCGGCCGTTTATGCAGCCCTAGGAGTTTCCGCTGCCGACCTTGGCCTGAAAGTGGTAGTCTTGACCGCGTTGCGAACCGGTAGTGTCGCTCCAGCTCGCTGGGGTGAGATGACGGAGGACGTGTGGCTTGTTCCGCCGGAACGTATGAAGGGACGTGTCACGGGTGACCCACCCTTCCGTGTCCCCGTTTCCTGGCAACTCAATGACCTGTTCAGGCAAGCTCGACGGCACGACAATGGGTCAGGACTCGTTTTCCCCGCCTCAGGGAAAGGGAGGCGTCCGGGTTCCAAGCGCAACGTGGGTCACATTAACCCGGACTCGTGGCGCAAGCGGCTGGCGGACCTCGGATTTGATATGGTGCCGCATGGCGTTCGGTCGGTCTTTGTAGACTGGGCGCTTGAGAACAAAGTGTGCGACCGGGAGATGGCCGAGCGCTGTATTGCCCATTCTGTCGATAACGAGACGACGCGGGCCTACCTGCGGAGTGACTTCTTGGAGCAGCGTCGCCAGATCATGGCTAAGTGGGCCGACTTCGTCACGGACCAGACTTTTCACGAAACTATCGCTGGAAGGCGCTACCCGGATGGAATGGTCGAAACCTGGAGCCGTGCGGACGTGGCTGCTGAAGCAGAAGCCGAGGAGAGCAGGAAGCAGTCGCATGAGAGCGTGACTGAGGCACTTAAGCGGACTCGGTTCGACGGCTGGGAAGGTGAGGATACAAATGACTGGATTCCTGTGGACCGGGTGCGAACTGATTCAGATGCCGACAGTTGAGGGGAGTGCGCCATTGTCTGACTGGTGGCGCGTCACGTCTCTTCGGTTTTTTCATCCGTTCTGGATTTTGGAGAACAGAACCTGATCGTGTGAGCGTCAAGTATCTCGCACGTCACTGGGTCGCCTCTGCGGAAGTGCCGCTGGAACCACTCCGCGATCTGACGATTGCTACCCACGAGCCGGACCGCGCCAGACTTGTTGGCCGTTCGGTTGATCGACGACGAGAGTGGCGAGGCGTTATCTGAGAAGTGGATGATGACCGGCTCTCCGTCCTCTCCTAGGTATCGGCTGGCCTCCACCCCGGGGTTCACGATCCCCCGCTCGTAGTAGGTCGGGGCCAAGATGATGCGGAACTGAGCAATAGGCATTGAGTCTTGGCTACCGGTCCCGTCCCTGCCCGGCTCCTCCGCGAGCGACTCGCCATCTTCCCATGCCTCGCGCTCCGCCGTTTCCGTTATGGCGGCGCCTCGGTCCCCGCCATTCCAGGACGGGTTGACGAGCCGTATCAGCGAGTCTTCAAGACCAGCGGCCAGGTTGATCTCGAACTCTCCGTATCTGAGCTGCGTGATCGGCGTGAAAGCCAGGATGCGGATCACGCGCCCAGCGCCGATGGCCTCCTTGATCTTAGCGTTGCAGCGTACGTTCGTGCGCTGCGTGGCTCCGGGGCGGCGGTAGCCTGCAAAGCGCCGTCGAATGCCCCGCGTGGTCTTACCAATGTAACTGACCGTGTTGCCCTCGGCGAACGCGTAAAGAGCGTTGGGGATCTCCATGATTGCGCGCCGGCCATCAACCTGGGTTCCCTCAACTCGGTAGTCGATCCTGTCCCCGTCAAGCATCCAGACGCCGAGCTCGATAAAGCCGATGTTCAGCAGATCTTCGGCAGAGATTTCAGACACAGTAATCGCTCCAAATTAGATAAGGTTGACAGTTGTTTGTGGGATCGACGGGACCAAGGCGACCGGTCCTGCTGCTACATTGCACGGCTGAGCAGGATAACCGACGACCGGCGTTCGGGTCATCTCGTTTCGTTGCCGGAATTCTATAAGTGGGCGAGTGCATCACAGCTCAGTTTGAGAGTATTGCGACCACGTCGATTTTCGACCCCCAATTACCCCAACACCGCCCTACTGGCACGTCCATCTATCTCAACTCAAGGCTTGTTGGCTGGTGACTCCGCCAATTGCGTCAGCCAAGGAAATGCCTCTGCATTGGCTCCAACATTTCCGGTGCACACCGAGTCATTCCAATCGTCGCTCCAGGCAAACCGCCAGATCCAATCCGGAGATAAGGTGACATTTCTTCGACCACCTATGTCATTCTTGTTGACATTCCGACTCGATTGATTTATATTATGGTCACAAGCTGAGAATGAACTGCCTTGAAGAGCTCTCCGCTTCTTTTTCTTCAGATCTTTTTCATGGACCACCTTCGATGACTCTTTTTGTCAGCATGACCGATATTGCCCGAGCTCTGCACGCAACCGTATCCGACCTGCGCGCCGCCCGGCGCGTGTTGCGTCCTGCCCTCCATGTAGTTCGCCCTCGCGGGAATGCCGCCGGGCGCGGAGCCGACCTTTTGGCTCTTGATGGGCTTCTAGTCTGGCTCAATGCGGCGATGGGCGGCGGCCTAGACCCGGAGATAGCCACTGAGCTCGCCCGGTCGGCCCAGCCAGCCCGCTTATTCGACGGGGTGGAGGCACAGCAGTGACCCCGCTAGAGGTTCGGGAGCTCCTGGCCCGCACGACCATTGAGAAGGCGCTCCTCCGCAAGCACCGCGATCTGAATGATCGTGCCTTGGCACGTCTCGTGGCCGCTGCTGCCGAGTCTGGCGCGTTTCGCTATCACACCGCCAGCGGCACGCCTCTGCCCCTGGCCGAGGTGATCGGCGAGGCCGAGCAGAGCGAGGTGGGCCGGATGATCTTTGGAATCGAGCACGGTTCTGAGGAGCGGGACAGATCGGATGCTGACGGCCTGTCGCCCGCACTCCGCATGACTCAGGCCCGCCACCAGTCCAAGCAGGCTTAATGATGGGCCGAGTTGTTCCGACGAATTGGAGCCCGGACCAGCCCCATCCTGATGGAAAACGCGAGCTGCTATGCCAGCACCTTGCTCGGGGTGCTGTGAGTGCCAGTCGTGCCTATGCCTTAGTCTGGGGTGTCACGAGCCCTACCACGGCCAAGACCAACGCCCATCGCGTTCGGCAGGAGCCGGCGATTGGCCAGAGAGTCGCTGCCATCAGAGAGCAACTGGCCCGAGGCGTTCAGGGCGAGCCCCAGGACATCACCGAGGTTGGGATCCGGACCTTGATGGCCGAGGCCACGGCCGCGTTCCAGGCGGCTCTGACGGAAGGCGAGCGGGTGCGAGCCTCTCCGGCCCTGCTATCAGCCCTGCGCCGGGCCACTACGGTGCACCTCGGCCGTGTCCAGCGCTTACAGAGCCGGGCCGCCTCAGCGCCTGATAGTCAAGGCGAAGATCCGATCCTGGCCGCCTTGGAGCGACTGCACCTTTGCTCCTGTGACGGGTCGCAGCAGAGCTCAGGATCTGGAACTCACTCATGAGCGGTTGTCCCGACAATGACACGGTTCTCGCCCTGGTCGGGATTGTGAGAGCCTCTCTGCGGGCTCTGCGAACAGCTCTGGCAGACCTCGCTTTTGCCCCCGAGAACGTGCGCCGGGCAGCCGACGAAGCCGAGACCCTCAGCGCAGCTCTGGGCCGGCTGGATCGTATGCTGGCAGTCTCGCCTCGACTTGAGCCGAGTGTGCCCGCCAGCCCGGCTGACACGCTTACGATTGCCGACGTTCGGGCGCTTCTCGCACGCATGCACCGCCTCCAAGAACCAGACGGGTTCTGTGCCACTTGCAATGGCGTCCGCCTCTAGTCTCACACGTCTCAAGGCAGATCGCTGGCTGCCCTTCTGGTGCAGCGTCCGTGACAGCCGGGGCGTGAAGCTCCACCTCCTCACCCCTCTTTCGCCGGTCCCCGCAGAGCTCGCCACTTCGGTGGGCCTTTTCATCCAGCCCTATTTGCAAGGAACATTGCTATGCATCATCCTGACATCATCTACCCAGCCACCGTTCTCCGACAGACCCGGTCGGCTCTCAAGCTCCAGGGCGAGCCCAAGTGCAGCGTGGAAGCCCACCGCCAAGGTTGGGCGGAGCTCCTGGCTCACCACAGCGAGGGCGACGGCCTTTGTCCGATTGAACTCCTCTGCCTCGAGCGCGCCTTAGACCGGTACCTCTCGGACGTGAGCCGACAGAGCGATGCCTGCTATGCCCGCGTGGATTTCGAGACGCTCGCCGAAGTGGTCGGCGGCCGGAAGGTCGCGCGCCTAGGACTCCTCCTCGCGGGCGTGTGGGCCCGGCAAGTTCGCGGTGCACAGGTCTGGACAGATGCGCCCTCCGGTTCCGAGCGGGAGCCTGCGGGACTGGCCACGTTTGACGATGTGTTCTGGGATGAGCGCGAGTTCGTGCCCCGCGCAGGAGGGAGCAGTCCGTAGGGCTCTCAGCGGCAGTCTGCGGCAGCGTGTCACGAAACGTGACGCTGCCCTAGAGGCAACGTCGTTAATTTTAACATTCTTTTCAATGGCTTGACGAAAAATCTGCTTGCGCCGTGCCTGAGGATGTGAGACAGAGCTGCAGCCGGCAGATCCGTCGCCCGGCGGGTAGCCAACCCAGCCTACTGTCGGCTCAGACCCTGCTCGCCTGAGCGCGAGATGGGCCTAGGAGAACGTCGTCGAATGAAGAGTAGCCATATGGCGCTGATGCTCGTCACGCCGAGCCTCCGGCGACCGGTGAGACCGACCTGACATCACCAGGCGCCTGAGCGCCTCCAGCAACACGGCACCGCCGAGTCTCTACCTTAGGCGGCGGATAGTAGAGGATCGTCCAATGAGTGAGAACTCTGTGGTCCTGACCAACGACACCGACCTCCGAGCCAGAGGACGCGATGTGGTGGAGCACATCTATGGCGTTGACTGCGGTCCGGTGGCGATAAGGAGGGCTTGGAACGGACCGACCTTCGAAGTCGACCTTGAGGAAGACTTCGACGCTCGCGTTCCTTCCGAGCGGCTGCACCAACTTCGGCTCTATGACTCACAAGGACGCGTTCGGGCCATGGTTTGCCCGGTCGTTGTCTCAGGCGTGAACCTGATCATCGAGTGTGATGGCTGGCCTTGCCCGTTCGCCCTCTACTGCTTTCGACAGCCCTATCCGACGCGACGGCAATGGAACAAGATCTGGGGCGTGTATCGACAGCAAGTGCGGGACCTCCTGTGGGTGCCGCTCCCGCGACCCAACTGGCGCGTTACTCTCATCTCGAGGGCCCGGCTGTGGTCCTTTGAGGAGCTACTCGCTGAGATCGCCACCTTGGCCCCGCAGCAGGTGTGACGATTTGTGCCTCGCGCAGGTTGAAGAAAGCCCGTCGATGAGGAGTCGTCCCGCGCATCGGGCTGAACATGCTCCGTAGGATGAACTGGCCGCGAAGGACTTCTGTCGATGTCACTATCATCCTAATGCCCCGCAGCCGGATGCGGATGGCGATCTGACACATCGGTGAGCCGACCGACTCGCTGGCTGGCCTTTGTAAGCGGGCCAGTGGGGCGGCGGAGCCTTGACCCCCGCGCTTTGCCCCCCAGCGAAGGGCAGACATCATACCCGCTAACTGGTGGGACGGCGGCAATTGCCGTCCCCATACCCCCAAGTAGAGACAACCGAGATGACGACGAACCGCTTCAGCCCCGTGGCTGATGACGATCTTCCTGTGCCGGAGGATGCCCTGCCGCGTCCGGCCCGGGTTCCCAAATCCCTGTGCCCGCCGACCTCGCCGTTCCACACGCAGCGCGGCAAAGCGGCCCTGGACCGGGTGATGGCGCAACTGCCCGAGGACGCATTGGCAGCCATGATCCAACGCTACAAGGCGGCCGATCCGGACTACCCGTTCGGGCCCTTGGAGTGGATCAACGCGGCCAAGCACACGACGTGCTGCGCCGCGATGGCGGCGTCCCTGGCCGACTTCGGACTGCGGGTCGTGGACACCCACAGCATGTACGACAGCGGCAGATCCACCGGCCGCTCGTGCAAGCTGGCCCGCGCCAAGGGCTGGCAGATCAGGGCGGAGCGCAACCCGGAAAAGGTGACCCGGTTCTACATTCCGGAGAAAGGCGACACCTACCCGCCGACGGCTGACGGCATCGAGTACCCTGTGGCTTGGATTCGAGCGCCGCGTGGCGTCGGTATCGCGACGGGCGACGGCATCGTTGTCCTCGATGAGGACGGCCCTGGTGGGCGTGCCTCACTGGCCCGATTGCAGGAGCGCAACGGCAAGCTGCCGGAAACGGCGATGCAGAAGACGGGCCGGCTCGACGGCGGCCGTCAATACTTCCTCCGGGTTACGCCCGATGTCGCGGTCCCCAACTCGGCGGGCCGGATGGGCGAAGGGCTGGATGCCCGAGGCCAGGGCGGCTTCGCGATGTGCGGACCCAGTATCCACCCGACGTTGAACTTCTACGAGTGGCTGCTGACCCCGATGGAGGTCGGCATCGCCATAGCCCCGGACTGGCTCATCGCCCTGATGCTGGCTGCCTCGAAGAAGTCCACCGGACGCGGCAGCGACAAGGTCGCCAAGTCGGCGGCTGTCCCGGCCTGGGTGCGCGAGATGCACACGGCGGCGATGGCGGAGCGGGCCGAGACGGACTGGCCCTCGGGCATTGAGGGCAAGCTGAGCCTCCTCGGGGATGGCGAAGGCAAGCGCGGGTTCAACGACGTCTTGTTCCAAGCCGCCCTGTCCTGGTTCGCCCGGGAGGGCATCAAGGCCGACAAGGGCGAGCTCCTCGGCCTCCTGCGAGCGGCCATCAAGGCGGCGCCCAAGGGTCCGGGGCGTGATGTCAGCCGCTATTTCGGCGGCCCCGAAGACGACCTGCACCGCCAGATCAACCGGGCCCACGACTACGCGGTCGAGAACTTCTGACTGCTGGCCCGTGAGGTTCGCCGAACTCGGCTGCGCTGCGGGCTCCTCTGCTTCCATACATTCCTCAAACACGGACTTACACTGTGACCGAACAACCCAAACACTCCTTTACCGTCATCGAGAACCCGGCACCGCGTCCCAACCCGGACGAGGAGGTGGTCGATTTCGAGACTCTTGGCCCGCCGAAAAAGGCGCCGGCCTCCACCGCAACCTGGGACCGGCTCTGTGATCCCAAGCTCGTGGCCGACGGATGGATCATCCCCGGCAAGTCCGTCGAAAAGGTCCGCGCGCAGGTCCTCGCCTCCATGCTGAACCGCTTCAATCTCGTCGTCGTCGAGAACATGCCCGGCGTCTTCTACAGCAAGCCCAAGCCCGGCTCGATGCCCATGGCGCTGAGCCGCAAAGGCATGGACGACCTCTTCGCCAACCAACGGTACAAGTATCTCGACGAGGATAAGAAGGTCCGGGTCATCGACCCGGTGAAGCTCTTCATGGAGAACCACGACCGGCAGACCTTCCAGGGCTCCTGCTGGGAGCCTGATGCCCGCAAAGTCCGGCCCGGCTACTACAACCTGTGGTCCGGGTTCCCGGTCCATGCCGACGTCGGTCCGTCCTGGGACCTGCTGAAGACGCACGTCTATGACAACCTCATTCGCCCCAACGCCCGGGACGAGGCGGACGCCAAGAAGAAGTTCGGCTGGTTCCTGGTGTGGTGCGCCGACATCATCCAGAACCCGGGGCGGAAGCTCGGGACCTGCGTTGTAGTCCGTGGCCGGGAAGGCGTCGGAAAGAGCCTGTTCTTCCGCTATCTCCGCCGCGCGCTGGGCGACCTCGCCTTTTCCACCGCGCGCGGTGATGATCTTGTCGGCTCGTTCAACTCGCAGTTGGACGGCAAGCTGTTCGTGCTGTCCGAAGAGGCAACATGGAGCGGCGACAAGAAGGCTGCCGGTCAGTTGAAGGCGCTCATCACCGAGGACGACATCTCCATCAACAAGAAGCACACCGCCGCCGTGCAGCGCTCCAACTACATCCGCATGGGCATCATCGGGAACGATGAATGGCTGGTCCCCGCGGATCGCAGCGGTGATGCACGCCGCTACTTCGTCTTGGAGGCCGGGAACGCGCAGGCCCAGAACGTGGGCTACTTCGCCAAGATCGTCGACGAGATGGAGCATGCCGGTGGCGTCGGCGCCATGTTCGAAGAGCTTCGCACCCTGGACCCGTCCGCCTACGGGATGGCCTGGGACGATTTACGCCGCGCGCCGGAGACCGCTGCCCGGCAGGAGCAGGCCCAGCACTCCGTCACCGGGGAGCAGGCCGCGCTCGTGATGGCCATCGAGGATGGCGTTGTGGCCGGTCACATGGCGTCCGGTGAGTCTTTCGTTTACGTCCTGAACGAGGACACCTACACCGACATTGCGACAGTCCACATGAACCAAGCTCTTCGTGCCGGTCGCCACGGTGGCAACGCCCGTGCGCCGAAGCGGACCATCGACATGATGCTGGGTGCCGACGTCTACCGGCCCACGCAGGTTGACAACTTTCGCTACTGCACCCGCATGAGTGAGGACGAGCGTGATGTCGTAACCATCCGCACCCGCGTTTATCGCATCCCGTCGCTTAAGGAGTGTCGCCAGCGGCTTGCCAAGTGGGGCATGAGCCAGGGCATCGCTCCGCTTGGCGAACCTCGCGAGGACCTCGGCGCAGGGGAGCAAAGCGAAGAGTAGTGAAGCACTTGGCCACTGAGACAGTGGTAGAGTGAGGTAGGCAGGCAGTGAGGCGGTGGTGCAGCCATCGCCTTCTGCGTTGCAAAGCCGACCCCGCGCTGCCCGCTAGGGCGAGCAAGTTGGGCGAACCACGTGGAGAGAGGGAGAGAAGCCGTGAGGCACCGGTGCACTGACGGAGTGTAGAGTGATGCAGTGGTCGAGGATCGACGCTTGCGCTTTCCCGGAGCCCAGGACCGCCGGTTCGCCCTCAGAGCATCCTGCGGGTCGCCCGAAGTCCTGAGGGTAAAGGCTCCGGTCCAAGTTCCCGAAGTCGTTGGCCTTTTCTTCTCTTCCCTCAACACCCTCAGTAATCTCAGAGGAATGGAAGAATAGTAGGATTGGAGCCCTTCAATGGGAAAAACACGGAACCTCTTCTGGCGATGAGTTTCCTGAGGGTTGTACCGGTCGCGGCGGACTTGCGCGGCACAGCCCCCCGGTAACCCCCAGCCCTCTTGCCAATCAAGTCGGCCACGACGCCAGGAACCACGGCTTGCCTCGCTGAGTGGCCTCGAATGCAAGCGATCCTTATATCGCCAGACCTCACGAACGCCCGTCCTGAAGGCAGTTCCTGTCGGACAACCGCGCTGTCCACGGTCAGGCCCTGCTGGTTCAACAGCGGCTCCAGTAGGTCATGGCCTGCCCCCATCGGGTGGTCCGGGTTCAGTCTTAATGCATGACGGGTTTGGCGGCTACGGCTGGGGTGGCCGGCGAAGCGGCTCGG
>NZ_JAFMST010000011.1 GCF_017916275.1 Rubellimicrobium arenae | reverse complement strand
TTGACGCACGCGTAACCCGCAGAACATAACCCTCAGGCGGGTCACTCCTCGACGAAAAACCCGGGTCAGCTCTCAGTGGAAATCAAAACCGCGCACCAATGTAGTCGCTGGTCTGGCCCGCTGAAAGGAACATGCGGATCGGCCGACCGCGAGCGTCGGCAACGACGTGTAGTTTGGAGTTCAAGCCACCCTTTGTGCGCCCGATCAGGCGCCCCCGCTTGTCGCCGCAGCCCCTTTTGGGGCTCGCAAGCTGCAGGCCGTCCGGTGCGCCTTCAGGTGGGTTGCGTCGATCATCAGGACCTCGGTCTCCTGATCCTCGGCTGCCAGTTCCAGCAGGATGCGGGCAAACACGTCATGCGACTCCAGCGGACCCAGCGGTTATAGAGAGTCTTGGGCCTTCCATACACAACTGGCGCGTCCTTCCACATCAGCCCGTTGCGCTGTACATAGATGATTCCACTCAGCACCTGACGGTCATCGACCCGTCCTCGCCCGCGTGGCCTTGGAAAGAAGGGTCGTAGCCGCTCCATTTGCACTTCAGATAGCCAGAATTGTTCGCTCATGCAGCACCTCCCGGCGCTGCAGAGAGTCAGAGCCCCTGCGCCAGTGCAATCCGGTTTGTAGGTCCTGAGCCTAGGCCGGTTCGCCGTAGGCTGAGTTAAACCCCAGCGCTGTGTGCACTGAGCGGCCGTTGGGCTTTCGGGGACTCACTTATAATCACCAGGCATGGGTGCGTCACGGCCAAACGGACTGGTGTGCTGCCCCTACCCTCCTCACTGAAACCCGTTCCGTCCCAAGTCCTTTGAGTGTGTCGAGAGTATTTGGCCCAAAAGCTGACCCACCGACTGCCAGACCACAATCTAATGTATGATTTAACTTACAGATTTGGCTTGACTGGCGCACCCGACAGGATTCGAACCTGTGACCTCTGCCTTCGGAGGGCAGCACTCTATCCAGCTGAGCTACGGGTGCCTGCGCGCCGGAATAGGCTAAGCGCGAACGGTCTGCAACCGCAAAACCTCAGCCGAAGAGATCTCGACAAAGTTCGAGTCCCGAGACGAGCGCGTCCACCTCGGCTTCGGTGTTGTAAAGCCCGAAGGACGCCCGGCAGGTGGCGCCTACGCCCAGGTGCTGAAGGAGCGGCATGGCGCAATGGGTGCCCGCCCGTACCGCGATCCCCCTGCGATCCAGAACCGTCGAGATGTCATGGGCATGGGCGCCTTCCATGGTGAAGGAGAAAATCGCGGCCTTCCCATCGCTGTTGCCCTGTAGCTGAAGCCAGTTCAGGCTGCCCAGCCTGTCGCGGGCGTAGTCGCGCAGGCCGCGTTCATGTGCGGCGATGTTCGCCATCCCGAGATCGGCAAGGTAGTCGAGCGCCGCGCCGAAGCCGATCGTCTGAACGATCCCCGGAGTGCCCGCTTCGAACTTCATGGGCGGATCCGCATAGCTCACGGCGTCCCGGGACACCTCACGGATCATGTCTCCGCCCCCCAGGAACGGACGCATCTCCTGCATGCGCTCACGGCGGATGAAGATGGCCCCCGACCCTGACGGACCATAGAGCTTGTGACCGGTGACCGCATAGAAATCGCAACCGATTGACTGGACGTCGATCGGCATGTGAACCGCGCCCTGACTGCCGTCCACAAGGACGGGAACGCCACGGGCATGGGCGCCCTCGACGATCGACGCGACATCGACCACCGTGCCAGTCACGTTCGACAACTGCGTGACCGCCACAAGCTTGGTGCGCGGGCCGATGGCATCGATCACGGCCTGCGGATCGAGATCCCCCTTGGCGTCACAATCCACCCACTTCAGCACGACGCCCTGGCGTTCCCTCAGGAAGTGCCAGGGAACGATGTTGGCGTGATGCTCGAGGACGGACAGGACGATCTCGTCCCCCGCCTCCATCCGCGGCATCGCCCATCCGTAGGCCACGAGATTGATCCCCTCGGTCGTTCCGGAGGTGAAAACGATCTCCTCCTCGCTGGGCGCGTTCAGGAACCGGGCGACCTTGCCACGAACGGCCTCATACTTCTCGGTCGCGAGCGAGGAGAGTGTGTGAAGGCCGCGGTGGACGTTCGCGTACTCTTCGGCATAGCCCTTCGTGACCGCATCGATCACGGTCTTCGGTTTTTGGGCCGAGGCCCCATTGTCCAAGTAGACCAGCGGCTTGCCATGGATCTCCCGCGTCAGGATCGGGAAATCCGCGCGGACGCGTTGCACGTCATACATCAGAAGAGCCTCCGAAACCCACGACGCTCATCAGGATCGTCAGGGCAATGCCGACCACGATCGCCCCCAGCAGAAGCGCCAGGATCGTGCGACCGAAGCCGCCGAAGCCATGAAGCACCCTTGTGAACTGCACGACGCACCAGATCAGAAGGAACAGGCCCGCCAAGGCCAGGATCGGCGCGACCGGCGGCAGCAGGATGGAGAACAGGAGCTGGGCAACCTGGATGACGATCGCCAGCAGTTCCAGCCAGGCGACGACGAGAAGCGCCTGTTCGAACTGACCGCGCCCCCCCAGGACACGCCCGCCCACGAACAGGGCCACCGCCGAGATCAGCAACGAGGCTCCGAGAAGGGCGGCATGGGTGAACGGGTCGAGGATCACGTCCCCATCGGGAAGCGGGATTACGAAAGCGCCCCCGGTCAACGCGCCCAGAAGCAGGGCGTCGAGAATCGAGACCAGCGCCGCCGCCTGAACGACGGCGGCGAGCCCCGGACGCAGCGACAGAAGGCGGCTGGCCACCTCACCGGGCGCAGCGAGGCTGTCGCGGATCAGGACCAGGAGATTGGTATCACTGGACGCCATAGACTTGCGGCCCCCGGGCCGCCTCCCCTTGAGAACGCCACCAGAGGCCGATGAAAACCAGAATCCAAAGGAGGCCCGCGAGATTGGTCAGGATGGACGCCCCCGTGAAGCCGGCCAGGATGCCCGTCAGCAGCGCCAGCGGCGATGCCGCGAGCCACGACCAGAACAAGGCCAGTCGCGCACCGAATGCCGTGCCCTGCCCGCCGGTCAGGCGGGACACCGTGTGGACGACGCCTGCCAGCGCATAGAACACCAGCGGCCAGATCATGAGCCAGCCGAGCAGCGCGTAAGCCGCGAGCCTGGGAAACTCATCTCCCTCCAGCTGAGCGGTCCGCGCCAGGCGCGGCCACTGGCTCACGAAGACCAGGATGCAGCCGATCATCAGGAACGCAAGCGCCCGCGCCTCGTTCTCGCCCCGGGCCAGATGCTCCCGGATGACGGCGCGCGGACCTGTCCGCAAGGTCCGTCCTATGTCGGCTGCAACTCCCATCAGCGCCGCCGGGCCAGCCAGCCCTCAAGGCGGCCTGCCAAATCCTCGGCCAGCCGGGCGTCCGGGATCTCCTGCAGGGCTTCCCGCAGGAAGGCCAGCGTCAGAAGATCCTTGGCGTCGGATTCAGGGACGCCGCGCGACCGAAGGTAGAACAGCGCCGTTTCGTCGATCGCCCCGGCCGTGGAGCCGTGAGAGCATTTGACGTCGTCGGCGTAGATCTCCAGTTCGGGCTTGGCCAGGAACTGGCTCCGCTCATCCAGCAGGAGGGCCTGGCTCAACTGGTAGCCGTCGGTCTTCTGCGCCCCGGCGCGCACGAGGATCTTGCCCTGGAACACGCCGGTGGCGCCGTTCCGCAGCACCTTCTTGAAGACCTGCCGGCTTTCGCAGGACTCGGCCGCGTGGGTCACGAAGACCGTGTCGTCGTGATGAAAGTCACCGTCGCCCACGGCGGCGCCGGCAAGATGGGCAACCGCCCTGTCGCCGTTCAACCAGACCACCGCCTCGTTCCGGGTTAGGACCCCGTTGAAGGTCAGCGTGAAGGACCGGAAGTCCGCTTCGTCGGCCAGGCGCGCGAAGATATGGGTGGCCGTGCGACGATCATGGTCCCGACCCTGGGTCCGGACGTGATGCAGCCGCGCCCCTTCGGCCAGATCGACCTCCACCACGCTGTTGAACCGGGCGGCGGCAGGGCCGCTCTCGAGAAGGGTCAAGCTCGCTCCGGCATCGACCCGGACGAGGTGATGCAGCATGGCATCGGAGTCCGCGGCCTCGTGCCTGTAGACGAGGTGGACCGGCCTGCTCACCGCACCGGTGACGTGGATGACGATCCCGTCGGTCGCGAAGGCGCTGTTCAGGGCCGCCAGCGGCCGCAGCACGGGGTTCTGACCCTCCGACTCGAGGACGCCGTACAACCCCTGCGCCCAGTGGATGTCCCGGTCGGCGACGTCGGCCAGCCGCTCGATCTCCAGGCCATCCAGGTCAAGCGGATCGGAGGCTTGTGGGTCGAAACGACCATCCACGAAGACGAGGCGGAGCGCCTCGACCTCGGCGAAGGCAGGAGCCTCTTCCTCGGGCAACGGCGCCGCTGGCATCGGCTCGGGCGTGACGAGTCCCTGCGGATCGGTGAAGCGCCAGTATTCGTCGCGCCGCACCGGCAGCCCCATGCCTTCGACGCGCGCCAGGGCGGCGGATCGTGCGGCACGCGCCCACGAACCGCCTTCGGGAAGGGTCAGCCCTTCAAGCCGGCTGGTCGTGGCCTGAAGGCGCGGATTGGGGCGCGCGATCATTGCGCCTCCGCCAGGATATCGGCGTAGCCGTTGGTTTCGACCTCGCGCGCCAGCTCGGGGCCGCCCGTCCGGATGATCCGTCCGTTCGCCATGATATGGACCACGTCCGGCGTGATGTGGTCGAGCAGGCGCTGGTAGTGCGTGATGACGAGGAAAGCGCGTCCCTCGTCGCGAAGGGCGTTCACCCCTTCGGACACGAGCCGCATTGCGTCCACGTCCAGTCCCGAGTCGGTTTCGTCCAGGATGCACATCCGGGGTTCGAGGACGGCCATCTGGAGGATCTCGTTGCGCTTCTTCTCACCGCCCGAGAACCCGACGTTCACGGGGCGCTTGAGCATGTCGGCGTCGATCTTGAGGGATGACGCCTTGGCGCGCACCAGCTTGAGGAAGTCGGCAGAGGAGACCTCCTCCTGCCCGCGGGCCTTGCGCTGGGCGTTCAGGGCTGTCCGCAGAAAGGTCATGTTGCCCACGCCCGGGATCTCGACGGGGTACTGGAACGCCAGGAACAGCCCGGCTGCCGCGCGCTCCTCGGGCTCGAGGGCCAGGAGGTCGATATCGCCCAGATGCGCGGTGCCCTCCGTCATGGTGTAGCCGTCGCGGCCCGCGAGCACGTAGGACAGCGTGGACTTGCCGGAGCCGTTCGGACCCATGATCGCGTGAACCTGACCGGCGCCGACGGACAGGTCGAGTCCCTTGAGGATCGGCTTCGCGTCCTCCTCAAGTTCGACGTGCAAGTTCCTGATATCCAGCATCTACGTCTCCTGACCCCTGGGGCCTGTGCTGTTCTTGACCGATCTTGCCTAGGTCGGGTTGCCAATTCCTTAGGCCACCGCGCGGCAAGGGTGAATGACTGATTAACCGAGGCGAACCGCCGTGCCCGAAGCCGACACCATCAGCATGTTGTTGATGACCTCGTAATCGAGGTCGACACCTACGACGGCGTTGGCTCCCTTGGCAGCGGCCCGTTCCTCCAGTTCGCGGAGCGCGGTGTCCCGCGCTTCGGACAGGCTCCGCTCATAGGCGCCGGAGCGGCCCCCGACGATATCGGTGATCTGCGCGAACACGTCCCGGAACACGTTCGCGCCGAGGATCGCTTCGCCCACGACGATGCCCAGGTAGTCGGAGATGGGCCGCCCCTCGACGCTGGGCGTCGTGGTCAGGACCAGTCCCGAGGGCTGCGGCTTGCCCCAGACCATCAGCCGACGCTTCCTTCGAGCGAGATGGCCACGAGTTGCTGCGCCTCGACCATGAACTCCATGGGAAGGACCTGGAGGACCTCCTTGCAGAACCCGTTCACGACCAGCGCGACGGCCTCTTCCTCGCCCACGCCACGCGAACGGCAGTAGAAGAGTTGGTCTTCGTCCACCTTGGATGTGGTCGCCTCGTGCTCCACCCGTGACGAGGTATTCCGGACCTCGATGTAGGGGACGGTATGCGCCCCGCACTTGTCGCCGATCAGGAGGGAGTCGCACTGGGTGTAGTTGCGGGAGTTCGTGGCCTTGGGGTGCATCGACACCAGACCACGGTAGGTGTTCTGGGCGTGGCCAGCCGAAATCCCTTTAGAAACAATGCGCGAGCGGGTGTTCTTGCCAAGATGGATCATCTTGGTTCCCGTATCGGCCTGCTGGTGGTTGTTGGCGATGGCGATGGAGTAGAACTCACCCTGCGAGTCGTCGCCCCGAAGGATGCAGGACGGATACTTCCAGGTGATCGCCGAGCCGGTCTCGACCTGCGTCCACATCACCTTGGCGCGGTCGCCGCGGCAGTCGGCCCGCTTGGTGACGTAGTTCAGCACGCCGCCCTTGCCCTCGGAGTCGCCGGGATACCAGTTCTGGACGGTGGAGTACTTCACCTCCGCGTCCTCCTCGATGATGATCTCGACCACCGCGGCGTGAAGCTGGGCCACGTCGCGCTTGGGCGCGGTGCAGCCTTCGAGGTAGCTCACGTAGGAGCCCTTGTCGGCGATGATCAGCGTCCGCTCGAACTGGCCGGTGTTCTCGGCGTTGATGCGGAAGTAGGTCGACAGTTCCATGGGGCAGCGCACCCCCGGCGGAATGTAGACGAAGGACCCGTCCGAGAAGACGGCGCTGTTCAGCGTCGCGTAGAAGTTGTCGGACGGCGGCACCACGGAGCCCAGGTACTTGCGCACCAGCTCGGGATGCTCGCGGATCGCCTCGCTGATCGAACAGAAGATCACGCCGGCCTTCTTCAGCTCGGCCTGGAAGGTCGTGCCGACCGACACGGAGTCGAACACGGCATCGACGGCGACCTTGCGCGGCTCCTCGCCCTCGGGGCGCTCCACGCCCGCAAGGATTTCCTGTTCCTTCAGCGGGATGCCGAGCTTCTTGTAGGTGTCGAGCAGCTTGGGATCGACCTCGTCCAGCGACTTGGGCTTGACCGCCATGCTCTTGGGACGCGCGTAGTAATACTGGTCCTGAAAGTCGATCTCGGGCAGGTCGAGCATCGGCCAGTGGCGCGGCTCCTCGATCTGCTCCCAACGGGCGAAGGCCTGGAGGCGCCATTCGGTCATCCACTCCGGCTCGCCGTTCTTCTGCGAGATCAGGCGCACGATGTCGGTGTTCACGCCCTTGGGCGCGTACTCGGTCTCGATGTCGGTCTGGAAGCCGTACTTGTAGGCGCCAAGCGACGCGACGGCGGCCACGGTCGCCTCGTCCACGCCTTCGCGCACGTCCAATGCGCTTTCCCGGGCCTCGAGGGCCTCGGCGCGGACCTCCATGACGGGGGCTTCGGTACGATTGTCCAGAGCGGCCATCGGTGTTCCTCTCTCGTCCGAGGCCGTCACGCGGCCCGGCTCCGTTGCTTGCGTCGTGCGGCGGTGAAGGCGTCGGCAAAGCGCAGCACATCGTCCTCCGTCGTCTGGGGGCCGAGGGACACGCGCAACGCGCAGCCGGCCAACCCCTCATCATATCCCATGGCCCGCAGGACCCGGCTCGCCCGGACCTTGCCGGAGGAGCAGGCCGAGCCGGCCGAGACGGCGAACCCCGCGAGGTCCAGCGCCATCACCTGCGTCTCGCCCTTCCAGCCCGGGGTCAGGATCAGGCTGGTGTTGGGCAGGCGCCGCGACCGGCGCCCCACCAATATGGTGTCAGGCGAGTCGGCCTCAAGCGCGGTTTCTAGAATATTTCTAAACTGTGCAACCCGTTCCCAGACCCCGTCCGACAGGTCGCGCAGGGCCGCCCGAGCCGCCGCCGCCATGGCCACGATGCCCAGGATGTTCTCGGTCCCGGCCCGGCGGCCCATCTCCTGCCCGCCGCCTTTCAACCGCGCCTCGAGGTTGCTGTCGCGCGGGACGATCAAGGCCCCGACCCCCTTGGGGCCGCCGAACTTGTGCGCGGACAGGATGACCATCCGCACGCCCGACCAGTCATGCGCGTAGGGCAGCCGCCCGACCGCCTGCGTCACGTCACTGACGGCGAGATGCTGGGGAAGGTCCTGCACTACGCCGGTTTCCGAATTCGCGAGTTGCAACGCCGACCGGGCCGGATCGGACACGGTGACCGCGCCATCGTGATCGACCGGCAGGCTGCCATCGCACCAGGACAGCACGGCCTCGTGCTCGATGCCGGCGCAATGCAGGGTCCGGCCAGCTAGCGCGAGGGCTGCGGCTTCGGTCGCGCCCGAGGTGAAGACGATATCGCTTTGCGCGGCCCCCAGCGCCTCGGCCAGCTGTTCGCGCGACCTCTCGATCAGGGCCTTGGCCTTGCGCCCCTCGGCATGGACGGAGGACGGGTTCCCCACCACGTCCATGGCCGCCAGCATCGCCTCGCGCGCTTCGGGTCGAAGCGGCGTCGTGGCGTTGTGGTCGAGGTAGACGCGGGGCCTCAATCGTCCACGAGCTCCAGGAGCGAGGGCACCGCCGGGCACGGCGCCAGCTGATTGCGAACCACGTCGGACAGGCGGGTCTGGTGGAGGAAGACATAGACCTGCGCCGAGAGCCCTTCCCAGAGCCGGTCGGCCAGCGCCTGCGCGGTCGTCCCCGAGGTGCCCTTCCGGGCGGCTGCGCCCTTGTGCAGGGCGCTCACCGTCTCGTCCACGGCACCCAGGATCTCGGCCACGCGGATGTCCGAGGCGGGTCGGCCCAGGCGGTAGCCGCCGCCCGGTCCCCGCACCGATTCGACCAGGCCCTCGCGGCGCAGCTTGACGAACAGCTGCTCGAGATACGGGAGCGAGATGTCCTGGCGCTTTGCGATCTCGCCCAGGTTCACGAGCGTGCCGTCCGGCTGCATGGCGATATCCGCCAAGGCCACCATCGCATAACGCCCCTTCGTGGAGAGCTTCATCCCCTGCCCCCAAAAACGCCAATTCCGTTGACGCGCCGAACGGGCGTCTTTAACTGCTGCCGAGCACCAGTCTTCCGTCCGGAGGGCTGGTTTAGAATTGTTCTAAGGTCTCTGAGGGTTTCTGTCAAGAAAGCCTCCCGGCCTGTACCGCAAGGGACGTGCATGCCCGAAGTCATCTTCCCCGGCCCCGAAGGCCGGCTCGAAGGCCGCTACCACCCGCAGAAGGACCGGGACGCCCCGATCGCCATCATCCTGCACCCCCATCCGCAGTTCGGGGGCACGATGAACAACCGCGTGGTCTACAACCTCCACTACGCGTTCCACCAGATCGGGTTCACGGTCCTCCGCTTCAACTTCCGGGGCGTGGGCCGCAGCCAAGGCGAGTACGATCAAGGCATCGGAGAGCTCTCCGACGCCGCGGCGGCGCTCGACTACCTCCAGGCGATGAACACCAACGCCAAGCATTGCTGGGTGGCCGGGTTCAGCTTCGGCGCCTGGATCGGGATGCAGCTGCTCATGCGGCGGCCCGAGATCACGGGCTTCGTCTCGGTCTCGCCGCCGGCGAACATGTATGATTTCAGCTTCCTGGCGCCCTGCCCCTCGTCGGGCCTGATCATCAACGGCTCGGCCGACCGCGTGGCGCCGCCCGCCGATACCGTGGGGCTCGTCAACAAGCTCCACGAGCAGAAGGGCATCACGATCACCCATGAGGTGGTCGAAGGTGCCGGTCACTTCTTCGAAGATCCCTACATGGATCGGATGATCGACAACGTGAAAGGCTACGTGCGTCGGCGTCTCACGGAGAATACCCGCTGATGGAGACCGGACCGGGCGAGCCGAACGTGGCTAGCGATCGCCTCGCCCGGCAGATGGCCTTCCTCGCGGAAGCCGACCGGCTCAAGACGGTCCTGCGGGCCACGACCTTGTGCGACGGCTCGCGCCAGGAGAACTCGGGCGAGCATAGCTGGCACCTGGCCCTCTACGCCATGGTGCTGGCCGACCAGGCGGGCCCGGGCGTTCGCATCGACCGGGTGATCCGGATGCTGCTTCTCCACGACCTGGTCGAGATCGACGTGGGCGACGTCCCCATCCATTCGGCAAATGGCCAGGCGCACGGCTCGGCCGAGATCCTGGCGGCGGAGCGTCGGGCGGCCGAACGGATCTTCGGCCTCCTGCCGCCGGACCTGGGCCACGACTTCCGGCTCCTCTGGGAGGAGTTCGAGGCGGCCGAAACGCCGGATGCGGTCTTCGCGAAGTCGCTCGACCGGGTGCAGCCGGTGATGCAGAACCTCGCCTCGGGCGGCGGGACCTGGATCACCTACGGGGTCACGTCCGAGCAGCTCGAATCCCGCGTGGGCGTCAAGGTCGCCCGGGGGGCGCCGCGCCTGTGGGCCTGGGTCAGGGATCGGACGCGGACCTATTTCGGCGCGGCCTGACGGCCCGTATACCACGGCATACCCTATCCTTCCGGCGACAGCCGCGTTATGAGGTCGCCCAACCGAAGCTGCGGACGTGAAAGGCCCCCCGATGACCAAGATCAAAGTCGAGAACCCCGTCGTCGAGCTTGATGGCGATGAGATGACCCGGATCATCTGGGACTTCATCAAGCAGAAGCTGATCCTTCCCTACCTGGACGTCGACCTCAAGTACTACGACCTCGGTATCGAGGAGCGCGACCGGACCAACGACCAGATCACGGTCGATGCCGCCAACGCCATCAAGCAGTATGGCGTGGGCGTGAAATGCGCGACCATCACCCCGGACGAGCAGCGGGTCGAGGAATTCGGGCTCAAGCAGATGTGGAAGTCCCCGAACGGGACCATCCGCAACATCCTGGGCGGCGTCATCTTCCGCCAGCCGATCATTTGCCGCAACGTGCCGCGCCTCGTCCCGGGCTGGACCAAGCCCATCGTCGTGGGCCGCCATGCCTTTGGCGACCAGTACCGCGCGACGGACTTCCGCTTCCCCGGCAAGGGCAAGCTGACCATGAAGTTCGTGGGCGAGGATGGCACCACAATCGAGAAGGAGGTGTTCGACGCCCCGGCCTCCGGCGTGGCGATGGGGATGTACAACCTCGATGAATCGATCCGCGACTTTGCGCGGGCGTCGTTCAACTACGGCCTCAACCTCGGCTGGCCGGTCTACCTGTCCACCAAGAACACGATCCTCAAGGCCTATGACGGCCGCTTCAAGGACCTGTTCCAGGAGGTGTTCGACGCCGAGTTCGCCGACCAGTTCAAGTCCAAGGGCATCCATTACGAGCACCGGCTGATCGACGACATGGTGGCCTCGTCGCTGAAGTGGTCGGGCGGCTATGTCTGGGCCTGCAAGAACTACGACGGCGACGTGCAGTCCGACACCGTGGCCCAGGGCTTCGGATCGCTGGGCCTGATGACCTCGGTGCTGCTGACGCCCGATGGCCAGATCGTCGAGGCCGAGGCGGCGCACGGCACCGTCACCCGGCACTACCGCCAGCACCAGCGGGGCGAGCAGACCTCGACCAACTCGGTGGCCTCGATCTACGCCTGGACGGGCGGCCTCAAGCACCGCGCCAAGCTCGACGGCAACGCCGATCTGATGCGCTTTGCCGAGACTCTGGAGCGGGTCACCGTCCAGACCGTCGAGGATGGCTGGATGACCAAGGACCTCGCACTTCTCGTGGGGCCGGACCAGAAGTGGCTGACCACGATGGGCTATCTCGAGAAGGTCGATGAGTACCTCAACAAGGCCCTCGCGGGCTGATCCAGCGAGGGACGCCGCCCGCGCGGTGACGTCCCCGTCCGCTCCCGCCCACACCGCCGTCGATGACGCCCAGGGCTTGGCCTTCGGCGTCATCATGGCAGCGGTGGGGGTCGCCATCCTCACTCAACTCGGCCTCATCACCGGCCAGACGGCCGGGCTTGCCGTTCTGCTGTCCTACCTGACGGGCCTGCCCTTCGGAGCGGTGTTCTTCGTCCTCAACCTGCCGTTCTACTGGCTTGGATGGCGACGGATGGGGCCGGCTTTTACCATCAAGACCTTCATCTCGGTTGCGGCGTTGTCGGCGCTGACCTGGCTTGTTCCGGGATGGATGAGCTTTGCCCACCTGAACCCGGTGTTCGGGGCCGTGCTGTTCGGCCTGTGCTCGGGCGCGGGGCTGCTCGCTCTGTTCCGCCACGGGGCGTCGCTGGGCGGGGTTGGCATCGTCGCCGTGCTCATCCAGGACCGGACAGGGTTCCGGGCGGGCTGGACGCAACTCGGGTTCGACGCGGTGCTGTTCGCGCTCGCCCTGCTCGTGCTGGACCTGCCCACCGTGCTGCTAAGTGCCCTGGGAGCCGCGGTCCTGAACCTCGTCATCGCCATAAACCATCGGCGCGACCGTTACGTGGCCTACTGAGGCGCATCCTCGGGGAACTAAGGCGAAGCCTTGCCGTTGGCGCATCACATGCGCGCGAGCGGTCCCTGCCGCGCGCCCTGAAAGGAAAGGCCACACATGCACGGGATCATCTACCTCATCGGCCTCGTGGTCGTCGTTCTTGCCATCCTCTCGCTGCTGGGGCTGCGCTGACAATGGCCGAGCGGACCACAATCATCACGCCTGGATCGGGCGGATCGCCAGCACACTACGTGGACTGGCACGCCATCATCGCCGGGGCCGTCGTCGCCACCGCGATCGGAGTCGTCTTCGCGGGCTTCGGCGCGGCACTGGGCCTTTCCGCGATCTCGCCCCAGCCGGGCGAAGGGAACGCCACCCTTTCGTTGATCCTGACGGGCCTATGGGCTCTCATCACCATTCTCGTGTCCTATGGCACGGGCGGCTACATCGCTGGCCGCATGCGGCGGCGTTACGATGGCGCCACGCCTGACGAGGTCAGCGCGCGCGATTCGATCCATGGGATGGTCGTCTGGGGACTTGGCGTCCTGATCGGCGCCTGGATCGCGGCCGGCGCCCTGAGCACCGCCACCACGGCCGCCGGGAACATCGCCCAAGGGGCTGCGCAGGCGGTCGGATCGGCGGTCCAGGGTCTTGGATCGGCGGCTGGCGGCGCGGCCCAGGCCGCGACCGACGCGGCGACGGGCGACGGCGGGCTGAACCTGTCCGCCTTCAATCCCATCGAGGCGGTCAACAACCGGCTGCTGCGCGGCACCGGGGCGCAGGTCGACCCCGACGCGACCGTCTCTCCGGTGGCGCGGGATGTCATCTTCGACGTCGCGCGGACGGGCGAACTCACGGACGCGAATCGCCAGATCCTGGCCGAGGAGGTTGCCCGCAACACGAACCTCACCCCGGATCAGGCCAACGCCCGGATCGATGAGGCCGTCCAGCAGGTAACCCAGTTGCGCGACGAGGCGCAGCAGCGGATCGATCAGGCCCAGCAGGCCGCCCGCGACGCCGCCGACGCGGCACGCCGGGCGACGGTGTTGACCGGCTTCCTCGTGACGGCGGGCCTGGCCATCGCCCTGGGGGCCGCGATGTATGGCGCGGGGCTGGGCGGACAGCATCGCGACGAAGGACGCATGCTCTACCTATTCCGGAGCTACTAGCTCTTCCGTAGCTAGCAGGACGTGCCTATATGACGCACGGGAAAGGGGGTGGCCGGCCCGGGCCGCCCCCTAGCCTTTTCTGCAACTGCATTGTATCGCCGCCCCGTTCCCCGAAAGAGAGCTTCATGGATATCCGCAATATCGCGATCATCGCGCACGTCGACCACGGCAAGACGACCCTGGTGGACCAGCTCCTCAAGCAGTCCGGCGCCTTCCGCGACAACCAGGCGGTGGCCGAGCGGGCCATGGACTCCAACGACATCGAGCGTGAGCGGGGCATCACCATCCTCGCCAAGTGCACCTCGGTCGAGTGGAAGGGGACGCGCATCAACATCGTCGACACGCCCGGCCACGCCGACTTCGGCGGCGAGGTGGAGCGGATCCTGAACATGGTGGACGGGGTCTGCCTCCTGGTGGACGCGGCCGAAGGCCCGATGCCCCAGACCAAGTTCGTGACCTCCAAGGCTCTGGCGCTCGGCCTCCGCCCCATCGTCGTGCTCAACAAGGTCGACAAGCCCGAGGCCGATCCCGACCGCGCCCTTGACCAGTGCTTCGACCTGTTCGCCGCCCTGGGCGCGAACGACCAGCAGCTCGACTTCCCGCATGTCTACGCCTCGGGCCGCTCAGGCTGGGCCGACATGGAGCTGGACGGCCCCCGCCAGGACCTGTCCGCCCTGTTCGACCTCATCGTGCGCCACGTCGAGCCTCCGCGCCAGCTGGCCCAGAAGGACCAGCCGTTCCGGATGCTGGCGACCACGCTGTCGTCGGACCCGTTCATCGGCCGCATCCTGACGGGGCGCGTCGAATCGGGGTCGCTGCGCGCCGGTGACACCGTCAAGGCGCTGTCCCGCACCGGCGAGCGGCTTGAGCAGTTCCGCATATCGAAGGTTCTGGCCTTCCGCGGCCTGAACCAGCAGCCGATCGACGTCGCCGAGGCCGGGGACATCGTGACGCTCGCCGGCATGTCCAAGGCGACCGTGGCCGACACCATCTGCGACCTGTCGATCGACATTCCCCTGCCCGCCCAGCCCATCGACCCGCCGACCATCTCGGTGACTTTCGGGATCAACGATTCGCCGCTGGCCGGACGGGACGGCAAGAAGGTCCAGTCGCGCGTCATCCGCGAGCGCCTGATGAAGGAAGCCGAGCTGAACGTCGCCATCAAGGTGACCGACACGCCGAGCGGTGAAGCCTTCGAGGTGCACGGCCGCGGCGAGCTTCAGATGGGCGTCTTGATCGAGAACATGCGCCGCGAGGGATTCGAGCTCTCGATCTCGCGGCCCCGCGTGCTCTTCAAGGAAGAGAACGGCGTTCGCATGGAGCCGGTCGAAGAGGTCACCATCGACGTGGACGACGACTACACTGGCGTCGTGGTCGAGAAGCTGACCGGCCCGCGCAAGGGCGACCTGGTCGAGATGCGTCCCGCCGGGGCGGGCAAGACCCGGATCATCGCGCATGTGCCGTCGCGTGGGTTGATCGGCTACCAGGGCGAGTTCCTGACCGACACGCGCGGGACCGGTGTTCTCAACCGGATCTTCCACGGCTGGACCGCCCACAAGGGCGAAATCCAGGGCCGTCGGCAGGGCGTTCTGATCTCCATGGAGAACGGGACTGCCGTGGCCTATGCGCTGTGGAACCTGGAAGATCGGGGCAAGATGTTCATCGATCCGCAGGATCCCGTGTACGAAGGCATGATCATCGGCGAGCATAGCCGTGACAATGACCTCGAGGTGAACCCGCTCAAGGGCAAGAAGCTGACCAACGTTCGCGCCTCCGGCACGGACGAGGCCGTTCGGCTGACGCCGCCGGTCAAGATGTCCCTCGAGCAGGCGATCGCCTACATCGACGACGACGAGCTGGTCGAAGTGACGCCGAATGCGGTCCGCCTGCGGAAGCGCCACCTCGATCCGCACGAGCGGAAGCGTCAGGCCAAGGCGAGCTGAGGGACGATCAGGCGGCGGGCGGCGCGGGATGTTCCGCGCTCGTCCGCTCTGTCCCGAAGGACTGCGCTTTCAGCGCCTGCCCCGTGGGGCAAAGGTCAAGAAGTACGCACCGACGGCAGGCGGGGTTGCGGAAGTAGCAGCACCGCTGGCCATGCAGCATCAGCACTTCATGATCGTCGTAGACGGTTTGGGCGTCCCATTCCGGCGGCAAAAGCGCGGCGAGCGCGACATGGGCCGGCCCGACGTCCATGGTTCGTGGGATCAGTCCGGTGCGCTGAGCGACCCGGTGATGGTGGCTGTCAACGGGCAGCGCTGCCTTGCGCAGGCGGCTGAAGGACAGGACCGCGGCGCTGGTCTTGGGTCCGATCCCCGGGATCTGCTCGAGCCAGGCGCGCGCTTCGGGCACTGGTAGTTCGTCCAAGAAATCCAGCGCCAAGGTCCCATGCCGTTCCGTGATGGCCCGCAGGACAGCTTGGATGCGGGGCGCCTTCTGCTCGGGCCAGGTCACGCCCTTGATGAGCGTCTCCACCTCGGCGGTCGGCGCGTCGCGCAACGTTTCCCAGGTCGGGTAGGTGCGCCGGAGCGCCTGGAAGGCTCGGCCGGAGTCCTGATTCCGGGTCCGGTGCGACAGAAGCGACGAGATCAGTTCGCTCAGCGGATCATGATCGTGGAAATAGGCGATGGGGCACCCGTACTCACGGCAGAGCCGCCGGTGGATCTCCAGCGCCTTCTCCTTGAGGTCTTCGGGATCTGGGATGCGTTGTGCCATGACAGCCGAATCCGTGAAGGTCCGCTTCGGTTCCACCTTCGCAGCTACGGGTGGCAGCGCCTGGCCGGATCGGTCAGTCGCCTGACTGATTCACGTCGCGCTGGCGGCCCTGCCATAAGATGGGAACGAAGGGTGGCTCTGCCGCGAACAATGACCAAGCCCGCACGGCGTGTTGCGGCTTGGCCGCGATCTTCCCAGATTGGTTCGTCGGCCGACGGCAGCCGTCGTCATCCCAGTTCAGGGTGTCGAGCCTGTGTCGCCGGCGGCCCTCGACAGCCGGCGACAGGGTCTCAGACCTCCTCGAGAACCATCAGGTCGCGTTCGGCTGCGCCCTTCGCATGAGTCAGGGCCTCCTGGTAGGCGGGAGAGTTGTAGCACTCCACCGCGGCCTCTAGGCTCGGAAAGCGTGCGACGACGTTGCGAGCACGGTCGCGACCCTCAAGCTGGACGTAACGACCCCCGCGCGCGAGGAACACGCCCCCGTGCGCCGCGATAGCTTCGGTCGCAAGCTTGGCATAGCGACCATAGGCCTCCGGGTCGGTCACATGAACATGGGCAATCCAGAGCGCGGTCATGCGAGTACTCCCTCAATGACGGCTTCTGCGGCCTTGATGGCCGCTTCGGCGTTGGCGGCGCTGGCTGCGCCACCTTGGGCGAGGTCGGGCCGGCCCCCTCCGCCCTTGCCCCCGAGTTCCGCCACGGCGGCCCGCAGGATATCCACCGCTGACAGCTTGGGCGCAAGATCGGGGGTCACGCCCGCGGCCACGGCGGCCTTGCCCTGATCTTCAGCGATCAGGAGCACAGCGCCCGATCCCATCTCGGCCTTCATTCCATCGATCAGGGCGGGCAAGTCCTTGCCGGTCACCCCGGACAGGACCTGCGCCCGGAATGGCACGCCGCCGACCTCGCGTGAAGGCTGAGCCTCGCGCGCGGGCCCGCCCAGAGCACGCTCGCGGCGGAGTTGCGCGACCTCGTTCTGAAGCGAGCGACGTTCGTCCATGAGGGACTTGACCCGCGCGCCCACCTCGCTCAGAGGCGCCTTGAGAAGACCTGCCACTTCCTGAAGCGCACGTTCGCGCGCCCGCAGGTGATCCAGAGCCGCCTGGCCAGTCAGAGCTTCGACCCGCCGAACGCCAGCCGAGGAGGCGCTGTCCGACAGGACAACGAAGGCGCCGATGTCGCCAAGCCGCTGGACATGGGTGCCTCCGCAAAGCTCGAGCGAATAGGTCCGCCCCTCCGAGCCCTTGCCGGAGCCGTCGCGCGTCCCCATCGAAACCACGCGAACCTCATCGCCGTACTTCTCTCCAAAGAGAGCCTGGGCCCCGAGGTCCCGGGCGTCGTCCGGGGTCATGACCCGCGTCTCGACCGGTCCGTTCTGGCGGATGTAGCTGTTCACCTCACCCTCGACCTGGGCCAGCTCGTCGCTGGTGAGAGCCTGGCCATGGCTGAAGTCGAAGCGGAGACGGTCCGGCGCGTTGAGGCTGCCCCGCTGGGCGACATGCTCGCCCAAGGCAAGGCGGAGCGCCTCGTTGAGAAGGTGGGTGGCCGAGTGATTGGCCCGGATCGCCGACCGGCGGCCATGATCCACTTCCAGTCCGACGGCGTCGCCGACCGCCAAGCGGCCGGTGTCGAGGGTCACCCGATGCGCGAACAGGCGACCGTCCGCGAACTTCTGGACATCCGAAATCGTGGCGACCGAGTCGTGGTCGTTCAGGCGACGCAGATACCCCTGGTCCGCGACCTGACCGCCCGACTCCGCGTAGAACGGAGTCTGGTTGACGACGATCCAGGCGCTCCCCGGGCCGTCCACGGCCTCGACCGACTGGCCGTTCTCCACGATCGCCAGGACCTGAGCCTCGGCCTTCTCGGTGTCGTAGCCCAGGAACTCGGTCGCGCCGAACGTCTCGGCAAGGTCGAACCAGACCGCAGCATCCTTGGCCTCGCCGGATCCGGCCCAGGACGCACGGGCGCGGGCCTTCTCCTCGTTCATCGCGGCCTCGAAGCCGGCCACGTCGACGCTGCGCCCCTTCTCGCGCAGGGCATCCTGCGTCAGGTCGAGCGGGAAGCCGTAGGTCCCGTAAAGACGGAAGGCCGCGTCGCCGGGCAGGTCGGCCCCTTCGGGCAGGCGCGCCAGCTCGTCGTCGAGAAGCCGCAGGCCGCGATCAAGCGTTTCGCGGAACTTGGTCTCTTCGCGCTTCAGCGTGTCGGTGATGAGCGCCTGCCCGCGCGACAGCTCGGGATAGGCGGCCCCCATCTGCTGGACGAGCGCGGGGACGAGCCGGTGCATCACCGGATCCTTGGCCCCCAACATCGCCGCATGGCGCATCGCGCGGCGCATGATGCGGCGCAGCACGTAGCCCCGCCCTTCGTTCGACGGCATCACGCCATCGGCGATCAGGAACGAGGTGGACCGAAGGTGGTCGGCGATGACGCGGTGATGGATCTTGCCGGGACCGTCCGGGTCCGAATGCGTGGCATGGGCTGACGCCTCGATCAGCGCGCGCATGAGATCGGTGTCGTAGTTGTCGTGCTTGCCCTGAAGGAGCGCGCCGATCCGTTCCAGCCCCATGCCGGTGTCGATCGAGGGGCGGGGGAGACCCTGCCGCGATCCATCCTCGAACTGCTCGAACTGCATGAAGACGAGGTTCCAGATCTCGATGAAGCGGTCCCCGTCCTGGTCGGCCGAGCCCGGCGGGCCGCCCCAGACCGAAGGGCCGTGATCGTAGAAGATCTCGGTGCAGGGGCCGCAGGGACCGGTCGGCCCCATCATCCAGAAGTTGTCGTTCGTCGGGATGCGGATGATGCGGTCATCCGACAGGCCCGCCACCTTCTTCCAGATGTTCGCGGCGTCGTCGTCGGTGTGGTAGACCGTCACCAGCAGGCGGCTGCCATCGATTCCGAAGTCCTTGGTCAGCAGCTCCCAGGCGAAGGGGATCGCGTTCTCCTTGAAGTAGTCGCCGAAGGAGAAGTTGCCGAGCATCTCGAAGAAGGTGTGGTGCCGCGCCGTGTAGCCCACATTGTCGAGGTCGTTGTGCTTGCCGCCGGCGCGGACGCATTTCTGGGCCGTCGTGGCACGCTTGTAGGGCCGGGATTCAAGACCGGTGAAGACGTTCTTGAACTGCACCATCCCCGAGTTGGTGAACATCAGGGTCGGGTCGTTGCGCGGCACGAGCGGGGAGGACGAGACGACCTCGTGGCCGTTGCGGGCGAAGAAGTCCAAGAAGGTCGAGCGGATGTCGGCGAGGCTGGTCATGGCGGAGTTCCCCGGAAGCGGTCGGTGTGGAATAGCCCCCGAGTCACGCGGGGTCCAGTGTTTCACGAGGAGCTTGGCATCAACAGCTTAGGAACCGGTTGCGGCACCGTTCGCCCATCCGGTCGCTCGCGCAACGGCGCGGGGAGACGCGGCGGCACAGGACGGCACCGGCGCATGAGAAAAGGGGCGGAACCCTGCGGCTCCGCCCCCTGCCCCGTCCGTTTCGGGACGACCTTGATCCTTACATCTCGACCAGGTCGCCGTCCTCGTCGTGGCCTTCGCTGGACACCGAGAAGTCGAGCCCGTGCGCCGCACGGATCTTGTCCTCGATCTGAAGGGCCACGTCGGCGTGATCCTTGAGGAACTGCTTGGCGTTCTCACGCCCCTGGCCGATCCGCTCGTCGCCGTAGGAGAACCAGCTCCCCGACTTCTCCACCACGCCGGCCTTGACGCCGAGATCGAGGAGCTCCCCGGTCTTGGAGATGCCTTCGCCGTACATGATGTCGAACTCGACCTCCTTGAAGGGAGGAGCGACCTTGTTCTTGACGACCTTGACGCGGGTCGAGTTGCCCACGACCTCGTCGCGGTCCTTGATGGCACCGATGCGGCGGATGTCCATGCGGACCGAGGCGTAGAACTTCAGGGCGTTGCCGCCCGTCGTCGTCTCGGGCGAGCCGAACATGACGCCGATCTTCATCCGGATCTGGTTGATGAAGATCACCATGCAGTTCGACCGGCTGATCGAGCCCGTCAGCTTGCGCATGGCCTGGCTCATCAGGCGGGCGTGGACGCCCACCGAGGAGTCGCCCATGTCGCCTTCGAGCTCGCTCTTGGGCGTCAGCGCCGCGACCGAGTCGACCACGACGAGGCTGACCGCGCCCGAGCGGACCAGGGTGTCCACGATCTCGAGCGCCTGCTCCCCCGTGTCGGGCTGGGAGATCAGAAGCTCGTCGAGGTTCACGCCAAGCTTCTTGGCGTACATCGGGTCGAGCGCATGCTCGGCGTCCACGAAGGCGCAGACGCCGCCCTTCTTCTGTTCCTCGGCGACGACGTGGAGCGTCAGCGTCGTCTTGCCCGAGGATTCGGGTCCGTAGATCTCGATGATGCGGCCCTTGGGCAGGCCGCCGATGCCAAGGGCGATGTCGAGGCCCAGGGAGCCGGTCGACGTGGCCTCGATCTCGGGCAGCTTGTTGTCGCCGCCGAGCTTCATGATCGAGCCCTTGCCGAACTGCCGCTCGATCTGCTGCAGTGCGCTTTCCAGGGCCTTCTGCTTATCGGCCGTCTTTTTGTCGGTCATCGTGAGGAGGTCTGCCACTGCCATGTCCTGAGTCCTTATCCCATGCCCGCCCCTTGGCGGCAATCAGGCCTTTTGTTCCCGTCTTGTTCCGGTATCCTGAAATAGGACCAAACCGTGAACATTTCAAGCGTTTTCCATGCTGGAAACCATATCTCAGGCAAGGTTAACGGCAGGTTACCGCCCACCTTGGCCAGAGCTGGAAAGGCTTGGAATGCAGGGGCTTGGGGTGGGCTAGCGGGCCAGGACCAGGTCGGCGCGGAGCCCCCCGAGGGTGGCGCTCTGACCCAGGCGAAGGCTTCCCCCATGCGATCGCGCGATATCCGCGACGATGGCGAGCCCGAGCCCCACCCCCGGACTGTCCTGGTTGCGGGCGGGATCGAGCCGGGTGAAGGGGCGCATCGCTTCGTCCCGGCGCTCGGGCGGGATCCCGGGGCCGTTGTCCTCGACGACGAGGCGGATGGTCCGGTCGCTGAAGGACAGGCCGACCTGAACCTGCGTCCCATAGGCCAGCGCGTTGCCGATCAGGTTCTCGAGCGCCCGGCGGATGGCCATGGGGCGCATCGGGACCGGCCCCGGATCGGCGCCCGCGATCGGGGTCAGGACCACCGGGTCGCCCGCACGGCGATAGTCCTCGACGACGCTGCGCACCAGGACGGCAACGGAGGTCGGCTCCTGCGTGTCGCCGGCGTCCCCCCGCGAGAAGGCCAGGAAGGCGTCCACCATGCGGCTCATGTCGTCCACGTCCCGCACGAGATCCCGGGCCTCGTCGTCGTCGAGGAGCGACAGGCCGAGCCGCAGGCGCGTCAGCGGCGTCCGCAGGTCGTGGCTGATCCCGGCCAGCATCGTCGTGCGGGCCTGCGTCTGCCGTTCGATCCGGTTGCGCATATCGAGGAAGGCGGTCCCCGCCGCCCGCACCTCCTGCGCGCCCGATGGCCGGAACGGGATGATGCGGCCGCGACCGTAGGCCGTCGCCGCCCGCGCGAGCCGCTGGATCGGGCGCATCTGGTTGCGAAGGAACACATAGGCGACCGCCGTCAGCAGAAGCCCCAGGACCCCGGTCAGGACCAGCAGCTGATGCGGGTTGGTCGCCGCGATCCGTCGCCGCGCGAAGTTCACCTCGAGCAACCCGTTCGGCGTGTCGATCCAGATGCGCACCCGTCGCGGCGTCCCGAGATCGACCGCGGCGAGTTCCGGCAGGCCCTCGCGCAGGGTGTCGGCCATGGCCTGCCCGGCCAGGTCCCATTGCGGGATGTCGTCCCGTTCGGGCGCCGCCGGGAGGAGCGCGACGTCAAGCTCCAGCGGCACCGCGGCGGCCGTGGCATAGGCCAGCGCGGTGGGAGCATCGGGGGCCGACGCCGCCGCTTCGGCCAGGAACCGCAGTTCGAGAAGCAGTGATCGCGTCATCTGCCGCGTCACATCCTCGTAGTAGCGCTGGACGAAGCCGACCGAGACGGCCAGCTGGAGGATGATGACCGGAAGGACCAGGATCAGGGCGGCCCGCGCGACCAGGGAGCGCGGCATTCGGTCGTGGAGCCAGTCGCGGATCATGACGGCAACCGTAGCCCGCCCCGATGCGCCGCGAAAGGCATGGCGGGCGGCCCGCGGTCCGGGTTATGGCGCGCTGGCGGAGGTGGAGCGACGATGCCAGGGACCGAGCGCGAGCGGGTCAGCGAGCTGGAGCCGGGCCTGGTGCGGGTCCGCGCGGCCAATGCGTCCCCGCTCACGGCGGATGGCACGAACACCTACCTCCTGGGCCATGACGAGCTTTGCGTGATCGATCCCGGGCCGGAGGACCCGAGCCACCTCGCGCGGGTTCTCGATGTGATCGGACGACGACCCGTCCGCGCGATCGCGGTGACCCACGCGCATCTGGACCATTCGGGCCTGTCGCGCGCACTCGCCGCCCGGACGGGTGCGCCCGTGCTGGCCTTCGGCGATGCCAGGGCCGGGCAACGACCCGCTCCGGACGGACTGGCCTCGGGTCCGGGGGTGGACCAGACCTTCCGGCCGGACGGCCTGCTGCGCGATGGCGAGATCCTGGAGGGGGCGGGCTGGCGAATCGTCGCGCGCCACACCCCCGGCCACATGGGCAATCACCTGAGCTTCGACGATGGCCGCCACCTCTTTTCGGGCGACCATGCGATGGGGTTCGCGACAAGCGTCGTTTCACCGCCCGAGGGGCACATGGGGGACTACCTCGATTCGCTCGAGCGGCTGATCCGGATCGGCCCCCGGGTTCTCCTGCCCGGCCACGGCGATTCGGTGGCGGACGGGCTCGCGCGGCTTGGGGAGCTGCTGGCGCACCGGCTTCGAAGGGAAGCTCAGATCCTGGATGTGCTGGCCTCTGGACCGGCCAGCCCGGCCGAGATCGCCGAACGGCTCTATACGGGGCTGGCCCCGGACCTGCGCCCGGCCGCGCGCCGCAATGTGCTGGCCCACCTGATCGCCCTGGTGGACCGCAACCGGGTCACGTCCGACGACTCCGTGTCTGAGATGGCGACCTTCCGTCGGGTCTGACAAAATCTCTCGCCGGGGCCTCTGGACGCCGCCCGAGACCATTGCTATAGCCCCCCTCGTGTTCCGGCGTAGCTCAGCGGTAGAGCAGTTGACTGTTAATCAATTGGTCGTAGGTTCGATCCCTACCGCCGGAGCCAAAATCCTCGCAAGGTGATGAAAAGGCGAGGCCTTCATGAGATGGAGGCTGCTCGTCGCGTCGTCTGGGTCGGCATCGTCTGGGTCGAAGGTCCCGCCCCGCAGTTGAGATGAACGGCACGGCGTCTTGCCCGTCCCCCGCTGCGATTGGAACTGCCGCTGGGCCGCCCCTGTCAGGGTGACGGGATCCGGACGGCGCCGTCCGGCGCGTCGCGAATCGAGAGCACCCGGCTTTCGCCGAGTTCGCCCGCTTCCGCGAGGATCGGGTAGGCCACCGAGGCGATGTGCGCGTTCACCCGCTTCAGGTCCCGCAGGATGTCGAGGTGCAGCGAGCTGGTCGCCAGGGTCTCGGGCTGGCCAGCCCGAAGGCGGTCGAGGTGGCGGCGCTGCGACTGCTCCTCCAGGCGGCGCACCTGCACCTTCTCGCTGGCCAACCGGCGCGCGAGGCTGACATCGCGGCTGAGGAACACGGACTGGGCCAGCTCGAGGTTGGCGATGGTCTTGCGGCAGAACTCGAGGATCTCCCGCTCCCCCTGCTCGGAGAAGCGCACCTGCCGCGCCGCCTTCTTCTCGGCCATTCCGGCCAGGTCGCGGTCGAGGATGTCGCCGACATGCTCGAGGTTGATGGCGTAGGACATGATGTCCTCGCTGCGCCGCTTCTCGCCGACGCTGAGGTCCCGGGCGTTCAGGCGGGCAAGGTACATCTTCACCTCGGCGAGCATCGCGTCGACGCGGTCGTCCAGTTCGGAGGTGGCGCGTCGGACGGCGGGATCGTCGCTCCGGAACGCGGCGACGGTGCGCTCCATCATGGCGGCCACTGTGTCCCCGATCCGCAGCGCCTCGCGCACGGCGCCCGCCAGCGCGAGGCTTGGCATCTCCAGCGCGCTGTCGTCCAAGTGCGAAGCGGCCGTCCTCTCCGTCGGAGCGCCAGGCAGGAGCCGCCGGGTCAGCCGGTCCAGCGGACCGAGCGCCGGCAGGAACACGAGAAGCAGCGCCGCATTGAACCCGACATGGGCGACGACCGGCAGGGATGGCGTTCCGGGCGCCCAGGACTGCAGCCATGGCCCGAGCCAGTTCGCGGTCAGGGTGACCAGCGCGGCCCCTGCCCCGCGCACGGCGAGATTTGCACGCGTCACGCGCTGGGCTTCGATGCCGTCGGTCATGGCGGCAAGGCAGGGGGGAATCGCGCCGCCCAGGTTGGCCCCGGCCACAAGGGCGAGAGCCAGGGCGGGTGGCAGGTTTCCGGCGACCGACAGCGCCGACACGAACAGCACCACCGCCAGGCTCGAGGACGCCGCGACGGCGAGGCCCGCCGCGAAGACGACCGCGAAGGCCGGGGCGTCTGCCAAGGCCCCGAGAAGGGTGACGAGAACCGGAGATTCGCGCAGCGGATCGGTGGCGGCCCCGAGTTGCGCCAGCGCGAACAGCATCAGCCCCAGCCCGATCAGCCCCTTGCCGATGCCCTGCCCCCGGCCCAGCCGGCTGCGCGCGTGCACGGCAACCCCGGCCAGCGTGAAGGCGGGGGCCAGCCAGTGGACGTCGAAGGACAGGGCCACGGCCGTCAGGGCCGTGCCCAGGTTCGCGCCGAGCAGGACCGCCTGCGCCATGCGCCCTTCGATCAGGCCGCGCGCCGTGAACGACGCGGTGATCATCGCCGTCGCCGTGGACGATTGCACGGCCAGCGTCACCAGAAGGCCCGAGGCCGCCGCCGCGACCCGGTTGCCGGTGCCCCTGGCGATCCCATGGCGGAGGGACGCGCCGAACGCAGCGAGGATGCCCGACTTGACCATCCCGAGACCCCAGAGCAGCAAGGCCGCCGCACCCAGAAGATCCAGCAGGATGATGGTCGATGTCATGGGGACCCTCCGCGCGGCCCGACCGGTCGCGCGGGCCGCCTTCCCCTTGACGTAGGCTTGGCTGGGGGCTGTCCAGCCGGCGGGCGTTCCTTGTTCCTCTTGACGCGCCGAACGGGGCTGGGCGCGTCCTTCTGCCGGTCGCTTAACGGCGCGTTGCGCGAACGCGCGACCGGGGGCCGGCCATCCTTCAGGTCCGACACCACGTCTGCGTGACTCCCGTTTGCCTTGGGTCCACGGTCCGCTAGCTGCGGAGGGCTGGGCGTCCGGCAAACGGATGCCGGACCACGAGGCGAGCTGAATGACCGTCTTCCTGAATCGCATCTCGACGGTCGTTCCCCCGACCGACGTGCACCATATGTTCGTGGAGTTCGCCACCGGGCTGCTCAGGGGCACCCGAAGCATCCCCGTCTTCGAACGTCTGGCGCAGCGCAGCCAGATCGAGCATCGCTGGTCAGTGCTGGGCCTGGGCGGCGACGTCGGGGGGGTGGACGCCATCGATCTGTACCGGCCGGGCGCCTTCCCTTCGACGGCGAGCCGGATGCGCCTGTTCGAACGGTTCGCCGCCGATCTGGCCTTCAAGGCCGTGGACGGGCTGGATCTGGGCGCCGGGCTGAGCGATGTGACCCATGTGATCGCCGTGTCCTGCACCGGGCTGTCGGCGCCGGGGCTCGATCTGCAGATCGTGCAGCGCTGCGGCCTGAACCCGTCGGTCGAGCGGACGGTGATCGGCTTCATGGGGTGCTACGCCTCGGTCAACGCCCTCAAGCTGGCGCGGCACATCGTGCGATCGGACCCGGCCTCGCGGGTGCTGATCGTCAGCGTCGAACTGTGCAGCCTGCATCTGCAGGAAACGACGGATCTGGAACAGGTGCTGAGCTTCCTGGTTTTCGGCGACGGCTGCGCGGCCGCCCTGGTGTCCAGCGATCCGGTGGGCCTTTCGCTGGACAGGTTCCATGCGGCCCTGCTGCCCGAGGCGGCGGACCAGATCACCTGGCGGGTGGGCGACCAGGGCTTTGACATGTTCCTGTCGGGACAGGTGCCGTCGTCGGTCGGCACGGCGCTGCGCCGGGGCCGCGACAGCATCCTGGATGGCGCGGCGGTCGGCGACATCGATCTTTGGGCGATCCACCCCGGCGGGCGGTCCGTGCTGGATGCCGTCCAGAACGCGCTGGAGCTCGAGGCGCCTGCGCTCGGCGCTTCGCGGGAGGTGCTGCGACGGTATGGGAACATGTCGTCCGCCACCCTCCTGTTCGTGCTCCAGCGGCTGATGGCTGATGCGGAGGCGGGCCATCGGGGATGCGCCATGGCCTTTGGCCCGGGCCTGACCGCCGAAACGCTGCTGTTCACCGCCGCATGATGCGGGACCTGTCCGAGCGCTCGGGGCAGGCCGAGCTCATGGACTCGCCGGATGTCGACTACGCAACCTTCCGGGCCTGCCTGCAGGACCTGGCCAAGGTCAACGTGCTGTCCCTGGGCTACCGTCCCACGCTGACCTTTCTCGAATCCCTGCGCCGGAAGGGACGGCTGGATCAGGACCGGCCCATCGAGATCCTGGATGTGGGAAGCGGCTATGGAGACCTGCTGCGGACCATCCATCGCTGGGCCGACGGCCACGGAGTCCCGGTCCGCCTGACGGGGCTGGACCTCAACCCCTGGTCCGCCCGGGCGGCTGCCGGAGCCACGCCGGGGAACCAGCGGATCCGGTGGATCACCGGCGACGTCTTCGCGCATGAGGGCCGGGCCGACATCATCGTAAGCTCCCTCTTCACGCACCATCTGGACGATGGGCGGGTCATCCGGTTCCTCCGCTGGATGGAGGGCCGTGCCGGAATCGGCTGGTTCGTCAACGACCTCCACCGCCATGCCCTGCCCTATCGAACCTTCGGGCCGCTGGCGGCGGCGTTCCGCTGGCATCGCTTCGTCCGGCACGACGGACCGGTCTCCTTCGCGCGCGCCTTCGTCCCGGAGGACTGGGGGCGGCTGCTTCAGGCCGCGCAGATCCCGGACCAGGGAACCCAGGTCGCGACCTGGTTTCCGTTCCGTCTGTGCGTCAGCCGCGACCGGATGCGCTGATGCCCGAGATCCTGATCATCGGCGGCGGCCTCGCCGGGGCTGCGGCGGCGACGCATCTGGCGCGGGCCGGCCGGGAGGTAATGCTGCTCGAACGCGAGCCGGGTCCCCATGACAAGGTCTGCGGCGAGTTCCTGAGCTTCGAGGCGCAGGATTACCTGCGGGAGCTGGACATCGATGCCGAGGCCCTGGGCGGCGTTCCTCTCGACCGGGTGGCCGTGCAGATCGACCAAAGGCGGCGCGAGATCCCGCTGCCCTTTCGCGCGCTCAGCCTGTCCCGCCGCGTCCTGGACGAAGCGGTGCTCGGCGGGGCGATCCGGGCGGGCGCGGATGTCCGGCGGGGCGTCCGGGCGACGACCCTGGCGCGGACCGGGACGGGGTGGTCGGTGGGGCTTCCGGGCGGAGGCGGGCTGACGGCGCGCCACCTGTTCCTGGCAACCGGCAAGCATGACCTGCGCGGCTGGAAACGCCCGCCTGGCCGGCAGTCGGACCTTGTCGGCTTCAAGAGCTACTGGCGCTTGCCCGATCGTGGCAACCTGAGCGGCGCGGTCGAGCTGCATACCTTTCCCGGCGGTTACGCGGGCCTGGAGATGGTCGAGGGCGGACGCGCGAACCTGTGCCTCGTGATCCTCAAGACGGTTCTGGCGGCACTGGGCGGCGGATGGCGCGACGTTCTTGCCCATCTTCTGGCGACCTGCCCCGGTCTGGCCCGGCAACTCGTCCTTGGGGCTCCCTGTCCCGGGCGGCCCCTGGCCATCGCCGCGATCCCCTACGGCCTCGTGCAGCGGGAAAGCGACGGCTCGTGGCGTCTGGGCGACCAGGCCGCCGTCATCCCGTCCTTCACGGGCGAGGGCATGTCGATCGCGCTTCATAGCGCGCGGCTGGCCGCGTCCTTCTTTGCCCGGGGACATACGGCCGAGGACTTCCAGCGACGGCTGGCGGCCGACCTGCGCGGGCAGGTGAGCCGGAGCACCATGGCCTCGCGGGTCCTGGTGTCGTCCATGGGGCAGACCGTCCTGGGGCTCGCCTTGACGGCGCCGCTCATGCGCTGGCTGCTGCGGGAAACGAGGATC
Source organism: Rubellimicrobium arenae (assembly GCF_017916275.1). Taxonomy (GTDB): domain Bacteria; phylum Pseudomonadota; class Alphaproteobacteria; order Rhodobacterales; family Rhodobacteraceae; genus Rubellimicrobium; species Rubellimicrobium arenae. Next base: position 128,550 of record NZ_JAFMST010000011.1, on the reverse strand, counting down.
GCCCCGGTCGCGCGCCTGACGTCCTGACGCCTGGCCGCGAAGGCAGGGTCGGGACTGCCGTGGCGGCAATGGGCAGAACAGGGCCGCGTCTCCCTTGCACGGACGCCGCATCCATCCATATACCATCCACGTGGATGGCAGAGGCGCGGACATGCCGGCGAAGGTTCACCAACTCGCTCCCAAGATTCCGGAAAGCGAGAAGATCACGATCAACCTCGGCTATGTCGATCTGGGCCAGATCGACCTGCTGGTGCGCGAGGGATTCTACTCCAACCGCACGGACTTCATCCGGACGGCGATCCGGAACCAGCTCGATCGCCAGAACGAGGCGGTGAAGCAGTCGGTGGCCCGGCATCAGCTCGATCTCGGGCTCCGGCACTACACCCGAGCCGATCTGGAGAAGGTCAAGGCGGCGGGCGAGATGCTTCACATCCAGGTGCTGGGCCTGGCCGTGATCGCCTCGGACGTGCCGCCCGAACTGGCGCGCGAGACGATCGCGCACATCAACGTGCTGGGTGCCCTGTCGGCCCCTGCCCCGGTCAAGGACGCCCTGGCCGACCGCATCGGCTGACCCGCCCAGGTCAGGGCGGCCGATCCAAGTCCCATGATGGCCGCCCGGCATGGGCCGGCCGATCCCCCCGTCCTGCGGGCGCACAAAGGAACCGCGATGAATCCGTTCAAGCAGATCGACATGGCCGAGGCCACGCGCCTCACGCGGGAGGGACGGCTGGACGAGGCCATGGCCTTGCTGCGCGGCCTGCAACCGGGCGCGGGGCCGTCCACGGGGGCGCCACGGGCCAAGGCAGATGGCAGCGCGCGACGTGCGCCGAAGGAGGTCATCGACCTGGTTCCTCCGGCCCAGGGCTCGGACGGGGTCTGGACGCAGCCGGACGGTCGCCGCGAAGCCACCGCGAAGGCGGCAGCCTCGCCCGGGGGGCGGGACGGCCGCGGCCCCGGCCGGGACCAGCCCGGCCCCTCGCTGCGCGCCGCGGATCTGGAACAGGTTCTGCGGTCAAGCTTGGGCAACCGCTTTGCCGCAGGCTCGCGCAGCGCCGCCGTCGGGGTGCCACCCGGGGCGAGCTTCGAGGAGCACCTTTACACCAACGAGGCGGGAACCCGTCCCTACAAGCTATACGTCCCGGCGGCCCCGGGCGGGAACGCCCGCCCCCTGATCGTCATGCTTCATGGCTGCACCCAGTCGCCCGACGACTTCGCGGCCGGGACACGCATGAACGAACTGGCCGAGGAGTTCGGATTCCTTGTCGCCTATCCGGGGCAGACGCAGTCGGCGAACGTGTCGAAATGCTGGAACTGGTTCAACGCCGCCGATCAGCAGCGCGACCGGGGGGAGCCGTCCCTCCTCGCGGGGATCACGCGGACCGTCCTGCGCGACCACGACGTCGATCCCTCACGGGTCTACATCGCGGGACTGTCGGCCGGGGGGGCCGCCGCAGCGGTCATGGGAGCCGCCTATCCGGATCTTTACGCCGCGGTCGGCGTGCATTCCGGCCTGGCCTGCGGCGCGGCGCGGGACATGGCTTCGGCCTTTTCCGCAATGCGGCAGGGCGCACCGGCCGCCCGCACGAGCGGGGCCCCGAAGGACGGACCGCCTACGATTGTCTTCCACGGGGACCGGGATACGACCGTCCATCCGACCAACGGCGATCATGTCGTCGCTCAGGTCGGGGCCGGGCAGCGCACCGAGGTTCGGGACGGGCGGTCCGAGGGGGGCATGACCTTCACCCGCACCATCCAGTTCGACCGGGCCGACCGGGTCCTCTCCGAGCAATGGGTCCTGCACGGGGGCGGGCACGCGTGGTCGGGCGGCAGCGCGTCGGGCTCCTACACCGATCCGCGCGGCCCGGACGCCAGCCGCGAGATGGTGCGCTTTTTCCTGGAGCATGGCCGTCGCGGGCGGGTCGGGTGACCGCCGGACAGCCCTGAATACGCACCCATCCGAATGGGGTGGGTTCTGACACCCGAGGACGCCCGAGCCGACCCATCCCCCGGGACGAGGCGGCCGGTCACGTCATGTCTTGCCGGATCCGGGCTCGGAGAGGCCGCGGTGGATCTGCGCCGCCAACGGCGCCGGGGTGACGTCCGCAATCCCGGCCATGACCTTGTTCTTGAGCGTGGGGACGACCTTGTGCCGGTCGGCCATCAGCGCCTCGAACGCGGCCTTGGCCACGACGTCGGGATCGTCCTTGCCTTGCGACGCGCCCGCGCGGGTATCGTCCATGTCGGCGCGGTGGAAGAAGTCGGTGTCGGTGACGCCGGGCATCAGCACCGTGACGGCGATGCCCGTGTCCTTGAGCTCGTTCCGCAGCGCCTCGCCGAACCAGCGCAGGAAGACCTTGGTGCCGCCGTAGACCGCCTCGAACGGATCCGGCATCGTCGCCGCGATCGAGGACGTGAGCAGGATCCGGCCCTGGTCGCGGGAGATCATGTCCCGGAGCACAAGCTTGGTGAGCTGGACCGCGCCCCGGACGTTGAGGTCGATCATCCGCAGCTCGCGCTGGAGGTCCGTGTCGGCGAAGGCGCCGCCCAGACCGACCCCGGCGTTGACGCACAGGGTATCGACCGTCCGGCCCCGCAGGCTGCCGTAAAGCTGGTCCACGCCGGATTCGGTCGCGAGGTCGCTGGCGTGGGTGTCCACCTTGGCCCCGGTCGGCGCGAGAGCTTCGGCGGCCTCGCGCAGGTGCTGCGGATCCTCGGCCGCCAGCACGAGGTCGTAGCCGTTCTCGGCGAACTGGCGGGCCAGCGACAGGCCGATCCCATTCGAGCCGCCGGTGATCACGGCCAAAGGCCGGGTGTCGTCGTCAGGCATGTCACGCTCCGAAGCCAAGGGGGTCGCCCTCCAAGGCCGGATGCGGGGAAGTGGTTCCCTTGGGCGGCCACGACGGCCCGCCCCCGGGGACGCCGGGCCGTGGACTCAGGCCGACAGCCTGTTCGGGAACGGACCCAGGATGCTGCTCCAGGGGCGGCCGGACTTGCGGAGCACCATGATGCCGTCGACCACCACCACGAGGACGAGGACCGCGCCGATCACCACGGCCTGCCATTCGGACGGGACGGACAGGAGGTTGAACGCGTTGGTGAGCAGCGTCACGAACAGCACCCCGGCCAGCGCCCCGGCGTAGCTTCCCTTGCCACCCGCGATCGAGCCGCCGCCGATCAGGCAGGCGATGAAGATCTGCATCTCCAGCCCCTCGCCCATGTAGCGGTTGGCCATGCCGACCCGCGCGGTCATCAGCACCCCGGCCAGGGCCGCGAGTCCGCCCGACAGCACGAAGCACCAGAACTCGGTCGAGCGGCGGCGGATCCCGGTCGCCTCGGCGGCCTGCGGGTTGCCGCCCAGGAACAGCAGCGAGCGGCCCCGGAAGGTCAACCGCAGGAACGCCTCGAACCCGATGCAGAGCAGGAGCGCGAAGAGGAACAGGCCCGACAGGCCGCCGACCTCCCATTGGCCCAGAAGGTTGAAAGCCGGCGGGAAGCTCGTGAAGCCCGCGAGCTTTTCCCCTGACATCACGACCTCGATCACGCCGCGGGTCATGTAGAGCACGCCCAGCGTCACGATGAGGTGGTTGATCCCGAGCCGCGCCACCATCAGCCCGTTGAAGGCCCCGATCAGGAGCCCCGTCGCGATCCCGGCCAGGAAGGCGACCGGAACGGGCATCCCGGCCTCCAGCGCCATGGCCGAGGCGATGCCGGAGATCCCCATGACCGCGCCGACCGACAGGTCGAACCGCCCGATCATGAACAGCGTCATCATCCCCAGCGCGACGATGAGGTTCGGCGCCAGCGCGGTCTGGAGCGAGGCGAGGTTGTTGCCGTCGAGAAACGCCGGGGACACCACCGACAGCGCCACGGCCAGAAGGAGGACCACGCCGAAGGTGAGGCTTTCCTGTTCGAGCCGGGCGGAGCGGAGGAACGAAGTCTTGCGGATCGTGTCGGTCATCTCGGCCTCACTTGGCGCGGCGGTTGAGGACGGTGTCGAAGGCGACGGTCGCGATCAGGAGCGCACCGATGACGAACTGCTGGAAGACCGGCTCGATGTCGAACATGATCATCCCGTTCAGCACCAGGGCCAGAAGCAGCAGCCCGAGCGCGGAGCCGCGCAGGTCGCCCCGCCCGCCATAAAGGCTGGCGCCGCCGATGATCGCCGCGGTGACCATGACGAACTCGAGCCCCATGCCCATCTGCGTGTCGGCATGGGTGATCCGCGAGGCGGTGAAGATGCCCGCGATGCCCGCCGTCACCGAGCTGAGCACGAAGGCCAGGATCTTGATGCGGCCGACCCGGATGCCGTGCAGGACGGCCGAGCGGACGTTCTCGCCGATGAAGCACATCTTCCGGAACAGCGCGGACTGGCGCTGGAACACCCAGGCGGCCAGCACGGCGACGACCATGACGACGATCGTGATGCGGATGTCGAACAGGTCGGTCCGGGCGAACTGCCGGAAGGCGCGCGGGTAGGTCTGCCCGCCCAGGCTGTTGGCCAGCACGTTGGCGAGCCCCCGGACCAGCAGCATCGTCCCGATCGTCAGCATCAGGGAGTTGATGTTGAAGCGGACCACGAGGAAGCCGTTGATGAACCCGATCAGCGCCGCCACCCCGAGCGCCACCAGCGCGGCCGGCCAGAACGGCCAGTCTGCGACGAGGAGCGTCCCCGTGAGCATCCCCGTCAGGGCGAAGACCGATCCCACCGACAGGTCGATCTCGCGCATCACCATGACATAGGTGAAGCCGATGATCGCCAGGAACTCGATGGACACGCCAAAGAGGACCGAGTTGAGGTTGGACGCCGTGGCGAAGTTGGGCTGCGTGGCGGCCAGGAACACGGCCACGGCGGCCGTGACCAGCGCGAGCGGCAGGACGTTCGAGCCGAAGCCCCGCGCGCCGCCGAAGCGGAACCTGCGGACCGGGGTGATCTGTTCGAGCTGCTGGCTCATCATCTGTCCATCCCTCCTCAGCGGGTTCCGGCGGCCAGCGCCATCACCGCCTCTTCGGTCATTGCCTGGCCTGCCACCTCGCCCGCGAGGCGGCGCGATCGCATGACGACGATTCGGTGCGCGAGCCGCAGGAGCTCGGGCAAGTCCGAGGAGAACACGAGAACGGCCTTGCCCTGGGCGGCCTCGGCCCGCGCGGCGTCGTGCACCTCGGCCTTGGCGCCCACGTCCACGCCCCGGGTGGGTTCGTTGAGGATGATCACGCGCGGATCGTTGGCGAGGCAAGCCGAGACCATCACCTTCTGCTGGTTGCCGCCCGAAAGCTGCTTGGGCAGGCCCTCGGGACCGGGCACGCGGACGGCGAAGCGGCGGATGTCCTCGCGGGCGCGGTCGAGGACCTGCCGGCGGTCCACCATGCCCCAGCGCGACAGGCGGTCCAGGATGGGGGCGGATACGTTGTCGGCGATGGACCGCTCCATGTAGAGCCCCGCTTCCTTGCGGTTGCCGTTCAGGTAGGCCATGCCGGCGCGCATCAGCGCCGAGGGGCTGATGTCGCGCACAGGGCGGCCGTCCAGCTCCATGCGCCCCGAGGTCGGCGGCACGATCCCGAACAGGGACTGGGAGAACTGCTCGGCACCCGAACCTTCCAGCCCGAAGACCCCGACGATCTCGCCCTTTCGGACCTCGATCTGCATGTCCTGGAACTGTCCCGCCATCGACAGCCCCCTAACGGCAAAGGCTACGGGGGCGTCGGCCAGGGCCGCCGTGTCGGGGGCGCTGACCGGGCCGAGGTCGCGGCCCACCATGCGGCGGATCAGGTCATCCTCGCCGATCCCCTCGTTCCGGAGGGTTTCCACGAACTGGCCGTCCCGCAGGACGGTCACGTGGTCGGCGATCTCCAGCACCTCTTGGAGCCGGTGCGAGACGTAAAGGATCGTGTGCCCGCCGTCGCGCAGCCGCTGGATCAGGGACAGCAGCGTCTCCGCCTCGTGGTTGTTGAGGCCGGAGGTCGGCTCGTCCAGGATGAGGAGGCTCGCGTCGCTTTCGACGGCGCGCAGGATCTCGACGATCTGCTGCTGCCCGGGCGTGAGGCTGCCCAGGATCTCGCGCGTGTCGATCTGGAGGCCGAAGAGCCGCAGGAGCTCGGCCGCCCGCGCGTGCAGCCGGGGGAAGTCGATCCGCCCGCCCCGGCGCGGCATTCGGCCGACGAAGATGTTCTCGGCCACCGACATGTTGGGAAAGACGGCGAGTTCCTGGTGAACCATCGCGATGTCGCCGGACTTGCGGTCGCGGGCGCGGGTCGCGGCTCCGGCCAGGAGGATCTCGCCTTCGTCGGGTTCGATCTCGCCGTTGATGATCTTGAGCGTGGTGCTCTTGCCGGCCCCGTTCTCGCCCAGGATGGCGTGCACCTCGCCCCGGGCGACGCGGAAGGACACGTCGCGGAGCGCGCGGACGGCCCCGTAGGACTTGGACACGCCCCGGAGTTCAAGGATCGTCCCGGCGGGCCTGGCGCCCTCGACGCGGACGGGTTCGGCAATCGTCATCGCATCCTCCCTTGCGAGCGTCCGCCCGGAGCCTTTGCGCTCCGGGCGGGCCTGACGGTCAGAACTGCGGCAGGGCCTGGCGTTCGAACTGGTCGACGTTCTCGGCGTCGATCACCTCGGTGCCCATGTAGATGGCCTGCGGGAACGGATTGACGCCCGCCGCGGCGTTGTCCGCCGAGATCGGCACCGTGGCGAGGCCGGTGGCCGCATCGTTGTAGGCTTCGAGCATCTGCACCGCGAGGAAGGCCTGGAGCGCCGTCTTGTTGATGATGGACGCGTCGATCACCCCGTCCGCGATGCATTCGAGGACCGGGTCCTCGCGGTCGTGGACGATGACGGTCAGATCCTCGATGTCCATCTCGAGCTCCTCGGCGGCGAGGCAGATCCCCGTGCCGGACGAGCTGTCGAGCCCGACCACCGCCGTGATGTCCGGGTAGGTGTTGAACATCGTCTTGGCCGCGTCGATCGCCGCCGAGGTCGTGGCCTTGTCGTCGATCCGCCCGGCGAGCTCCCATTCGGAGTTGGCTTCGAGGTAGTCGACCATGCCCTGGAACTTGGCGTCGGTGTTGGACGCGCCCCAGTTGCCGGACGCGACATAGGTGCCGGAATTGCCGCCACGGGCGATCAGCTCCTTGGCGGTGTCGACGCCGGCCTGGTAGTTGTCCAGGCCGATGAAGGTCAGCGCGCCACCGTTGTCGGGCGTCACCGCCTCGATCACGACGACGGGGATGCCCTGCTCCATCGCCCGCCGGATACCCGGCACGGCGCCCGGCTCCCACAGGGTCGTGATGATGCCGTCGGGCTTGCGGGCGATCGCCTGCTCCACCGCCTCGGCGCCGGCGACGGGGTCCCAGCCCTGCGGGCCGAGCCGTTCAACCGTGACGCCGAACTTCTCCTGGGCGTAGTCCATGCCCAGCAGGCTGTCGAGCAGGTACGGATGGCCCTGGAGTTGCGACGCGTAGATGTAGGTGCGCCCGTCCTGCGCTACGGCCGGGCCTGCCAGGGCTGCGGCGATGGCAAGGGTGGCTGCGACAGCGGACGCGCGTGGGGCGGCGATGGATGCGGTCATGGTTCTCCTCCGGTGTCTCGGTGCTGGCACCTGCCACGCCCCATGAGCGTCGGCCCTCCCGGCTCAGCATCCGGATGGGAAATAGTTAACCAGCCTGAAAATGGCTGTCTACAAAAATTTGTATCTTGAAAGTGGCTTTCACGGGCGGCTAATTTCACGTCAGGGTAGCGTCCGACAGCGGCGCCTTGGAACGAAGAGATGGCATCCGAAGTCGGCATCCTGGAACACATCCAAAGCGTCAGGGGCGGCCTCAAGCCGACGCTGCAGGTCGTCGCCGACGCAGTCCTGGCCCGCCCCGCCGAGATGCGCAGCATGAGCATCCGGGAGCTGGCCACGACCTGCGGAGTCTCCGAAGCTTCGATCAGCCGTTTCGTGCGCGGGATCGGGCTTCCCAACTACCGGGCGTTCCAGCTCCGGATGGTGGAAGAAGGCGCAAGCGGCGCCGCGCCGCGCGGACAAGCGCCGGACGAGGGGCTGATCTACGAGAACATCGGCCGAACCGACACCGCCTCCACGATCCTGACCAAGGTCGCCCACCGCAACGCCGACGTGGCGCGGGCCTGCCTCTCGACCCTTGACCCCGCCGCCCTGGAGCAGGCGGCGCGCCTCGTGGGACAGGCGAGCACGCTTTACTTCTTTGCCGCCGGGCTGTCGGCGCTTGCCGCCGAGAACGCGCTGCTCCGCTTTGCCCGGATCGGCAAGCCCGCGATCTTTCATCGGGACCGGAACAACCAGATCCTCCTGGCGGGGTCGCTGCGCCCCGGCTCCCTCGCCATCGGGATCAGCGACTCGGGCAGGACGAACCAGACCGTCACGGCCCTGTACGCGGCCAAGGCGGCGGGCGTGCCGACCGTCGCGATCACGGCCTACGCGGATTCGCCGTTGTCACGGCAGGCCGACGTGACGCTGATCACCCCGGCCGGGTACCAGCCCTCCGGCGACGAGCCTCTCTACTACGAGAGCATGGTCTCGAAGTTCGGCCAGCTCATTGCCATCGACGTCCTTTATTCGCTGGTTGCCGTCCACGACTACGACGCGTCCGCGGCCGCCGTCCGGCGCGGCAACCAGTTCATCCAGGCGAGCCGAACCGCGAGGCGCCAGAATGGCACGGAATGACGTATCCCACGCCGCCCGTTCTGGCGCGGCGGGTCCGCTGAACCGGCATTGGCCCTACCGGGGCGGCTCCTTCGAGGAGCTTCTGGCCAGCACGCCCGAGGAGGGTCCCGTCCCGGTGCCCGGCCCCTCCGAGGTGGTCGCGCGCGTCGAGGCGGCGTCCATCTGCTCGTCGGACATCAAGGTGGTCCGGATGGGGTCCAGCCACCCGCTGTTCCGCGAAGGCGCCGGGGTCGACACCGTCCTAGGCCATGAGGTGTCGCTGCGGGTGCATTCCGTGGGGCAGCGCCAGCAGGACAGGTTCCGGCCGGGGCAGCGGCTGGGCCTCCAACCGGCCATGCGGATCGACGGCGAACGCCGGATCGTCGGCATGGACCTTCCGGGCGGCTTTGCGCAGTACATCGTGCTCGGCCCCGAGGTGCTGGCCGACTACGTCTTCGAGGTGCCCGACAGCCTCGGGGCTGCCGACGTGGCCCTTCTGGAGCCCTATGGCTGCATCGAGCGCGCCTGGCGCCCGAATGCGCGGACGAGCTTCCTGCCGGGCGGGCGGGCGCTGGTGGTCCTTGGCCCCGGGGCCGAGGCCTTCACGCTGGCCGATGTCCCCGCCTGGGGAGATGTCGCCGTCCTCGGGGGACGCCTGCCGTTTCCCGTTGGCGGCACCGCCCGCGCCCTGTCCGGGGTCGGCGCGGAACGGTTCGACGACATCGTTGCGCTCGGGGATCTTTCGGCCGGCGAACTCGAGACCCTCGTGGATGCCCTCGCGGATGGCGGGCTTCTCCTCCAGGCGCGCCGCGGTCCGTCACCGGGGCTGGTCGGCGTGGACCCCGCGCGCATCCATTACGACGCCCTGAGTTTCGTGGGCACCACCGACCCCGAGATCGGAACCGCGCTGTCCGCCGATCGGCAGCGGTTCGACGTCCGTCCCGGAGGCGTGGCGCTGATCCACGGCGCCGGCGGCGCCATGGGCCGCATCCATGTCCACCGCCTGCTGGAACTCGACGCCGGACCGTCGACCATCCTGGCCTCGTCGCGCAAGGGCAAGCGCCTGGCCGACCTCGAAACCGATTTCGGTCCCCTTGCCGCCGCTCGCGGCCGCAAGCTGGTGGTGGTCGATTCGGACGCCCTGCCCCGCGCCGTGGCGGACCATGCGCCGGGTGGACTGGACGACGCGGTCGTGGTCGCGCCGGACCCCGAGGCCATCGCGACGGCGGCGGGGTGGCTTGCGCCGGATGGGCTTCTCAATGTCTTCGCGGGCTTTCCGTTCGGCCGGAAGATTCCGCTCGACCTCGCCGGAGTGGCGCTGTCGGGCCTGCGGCTGATCGGGTCGACCGGATGCTCGGTCGCGGACATGCAGGGCGTGCTGGATCGCGTCCTGTCGGGCGAACTGGACCTGTCGACCAACATTAAGGCCGTGGCCGGGCTGGACGCTCTTCCGGCGGCGCTGGAGGCGGTCGCGAGCGGACGCGTTTCGGGCAAGATCGTGGTCTATCCGGACCGCCCGGACCTGCCGCTCACGCCCCTCGATCGACGTTGGGGCCGTGACGCCGAGCGCGCGATGCTGAGATGACGCCAGCCGCCGTCCGGCAGGACCGCGGGTGAACACGAGGCGAGGCCGCGCGGATCCGCGCAGCCCCGCCCGACAAAAACGGGAGGAGCCAATGCAGGACCATGTGATCGGTGTCGACATCGGCACGACCGGAACCAAGGCCGGGATCTACGACAGCGCGGGGCAGCTGAAGGGCGAGGCCTTCGAGGAGTCGATCCTGCGCTATCCGGGTCCCGGCCTCGTGGAGCAGGACCCCGAGGACATCTTCACCTCGGTCCTGAACACGGTGCGCACGGCGATGTCGCGCGCCGGTCTTGGGCCCGAACGGATCGCCGCCATGGCGCTCGACGGGCAGATGGCCGGGCTCATGGCGGTCGATGCGGACTGGAACCCGGTGACGCATTACGACAGCTGGCTCGACACCCGCTGCGCGCCGTGGCTCGAGGAGCTGCGCCCGCATGAGGAGGAGATCATCCGCACCTGCGGGATGGCGCTGGCGTTCAATCACGCGCCCAAGCTCCTGTACTGGCGCGACCAGCCCGAGGTGTGGAACCGGGTGGCCAGCTTCATCCAGCCGGCCGCCTACGCAGCGGGCAAGCTGGCCGGGCTGAAGGGCGCCGACGCCTTCATGGACCGGACCTACATCGTGTTCTCGGGCTTCGGCTCGGGCGAGACCTTCACCTGGAACGAGCAACTCCTTGCCAGGTTCGGCCTGACCACCGAGAAGCTGCCCCGCATCTGCGAGCCCTGGGAGATCATCGGGCACCTGCGCCCGGAATGGGCCGCCGCCATGGGCCTGCCCGAGGGCCTTCCGATCGCGGCGGGCTGCGGCGACCAGAGCGCCAACGTCCTGGGCGGCGGGCTGGTGGATCCCGGTGCCGTCTTCGACACCTCCGGCACGGCGTCCGTCTTTGCCACGGTGATCGACCGATTCGGCACCGACACGACCTATCGCTGCCTGATGACCTGCCCCCACGTGGTGCCAGGGCTCTACTTCCCGATGGCCTATGTCGCGGGCGGCGGCCTCAACCTTCGCTGGTTCCGCGACACCCTCTCGCCGATGGAAAAGGCGGATTGGGAGACCAGGGGCGTCAATCCCTATGACGCGCTCGCGCAGGCCGCCGGGCAGATTCCGCCGGGTTCGGAGAAGCTGATCTTCCTGCCGCACCTGTCGGGCCGCAACACGCCCAACGATCCCGACATGCGCGGGGCCTTCCTGGGCCTGACCTGGCGGCACGAAAAGCCCCACATGGTTCGCGCGATCATGGAAAGCATCGCCTACGAATACGCGCTCTACCTCCGGGCCGTGCGGGAGATCGCGCCGGGCTACGACCCGACCTTTGCGGTGAACATCGGCGGCGGCGCGAAATCCGAGGTCCTGCGGCAGATCAAGTCCGACGTCCTGGGGCTGGAGTACCGCTGCATGGACCGGGAGGAGTTCGGCACGCTGGGCGCGGCCATCGTCGCGGGTCACGCGGTGGGCCTCTTTCCCGACATCCGGGAGACGGCCCGCCGCTTTGCCGGACCGACGCGGGTCATGACGCGGCCCCGGCCCGAACGGACGCGCGCCTACGCCGCCTATGTCGATGCCTATATCGACGCGCTCCAGTCGCTTTCGCCCTTGTTCAACCGGTTGTCCCGCACCCTCCCCGACGCCGCCTGACCCTCGGGTCGCGCGGATCGGGGAGAGTCTCGTCCCGGGCCCCCTGTCCTGACACGGGGGCCCGGGGCCCCGTGGCCGGACCCGGATCGGATCGTGCGGAGCCGGTCCTGCCTGCCGGGACGGTGCAGCCGCCGGTAGCCGCCGTCCCTGGCGTCGCCTCGTTTTTCGGCGGACGAGGCCCGGGCCAAGGTTCGGCCGTCGCGTCGGTCGGCTTCGGGCTTGTTGGGTTCCGACGCCGCGATAACCTCGGGCGCACGGAGGACGTTCAACAGGGAAGACTGACACATGAAGACCACGGCACTTTTCGGCCTCGCCGCGATACTGGCCTTGTCCGTTGGCGGGGGCGTTCGGGCGCAGGACTCCGAGCTCCTGGTTTTCGACTACCCCGGCTTCGAGCGGCCGGAGTTCCACGGCGCCTATGTGGAACGATACGGCGCCTCGCCCACGTTCTCGTTCTTCGGCGACGAGGAGGAAGCCTTCCAGAAGATCAGGTCCGGGTTCCAGACCGACGTCACCTCGATCTGCGCGGGCAGCGTGCCGAAATGGCAGGAGTCTGGCCTCATCGAACCCTGGGACACGTCCAGGATCACCGACTACGCCAACCTGGACGCCAACCTGACCGGCACCTCTGTCGGCGCGGGCGGGGAGGTGTACTTCCTACCCACCTACTTCGGCACCACGGCGATCGCCTACAACCCCGACGAGGTGCCGGCCGAGGACGTGGCGAGCCTGGAGGTGTTCAAGAACCCCAAATACGCCGGGCGCATCGCCCTGCCCGACAACGTGGACGACGCCTGGGCGCTGGCCTACCTCGCCACCGGCGTGACCGACTGGACCAACGTCACCGACGCGCAGTTCGAGGCCGCCGCCCAGTGGCTCCGCGAGGTGCACCCCAACCTGCGCACCTACTGGACCGACCCCGCCGAGCTGGCGCAACTGATGAGCACGGGCGAGGTGCTCGTGGCCTGGGCCTGGAACGAGACCTTCCCCACCATGAAGGAGGAAGGCCGCCCCATCGGCTTCCAGCGCGAGCCCCAGGAGGGCTCCTCCATCTGGCTTTGCGGCCTCGTCAACATGGTCAACGGCCCCGGCTCCGAGGACAAGGTCTACGATTACGTGAACGCGTTCCTGGCGCCCTCCTCCACGGCGGCCCTGGCGTCGAACGGGTGGGGCCACGCCAACGCGGTAGCCTTGGCCGAGCAGATCCCCGCGGATGTGCTCGAGGCGAGCGGGATCGGCCAGATCAGCGCCCCGATCTTTGCCCAGCTGCCGATCTCCATCGAGTCGCGCGAACGCCACGCCCAGACCTTCGAGGAGATCAAGGCCGGATTCTGACTCCGGGCTGGGCTGGGGCAGCCCCGGCCCATGCCTTGGACGCAAGAGCCTGCTGCGATCGGCGCGGCTAGCGGCGCGGCCGGAGCATGCGCATCAGGAGCGGCGCACCCAGCAGCACGATCAGGATCCGTGCGAGGTGATGGAGCACCACAAAGCCCAGCTCGGCCCCGGCGACGATCGCTAGCACCGTCATCTCGGCCTGCCCGCCGGGGGCGAAGGCCAGGAAGGCCTCCACGGGCGGCGCCAGACCAAGGAGCACCACGGCCTCGGCGACGGCTCCGGCGAGCACGGCCAGTATCACCATGAACAGGGCGCTGACGCCGATCGTGCGGCGCAACTCCCGCCAGGTCACGCCGACGTAGTGCACGCCGATGCCGATCCCGATCAGGAACTGGGCCGCCTGAAGCGCCTCGCGCGGGGGACGCTCGTGAACGACGCCCAGGAGCGAGAGCGCCAGGGTCAGGATGAGGGGGCCGAGGATCGCGGCCCCGAACAGGCCCACGCGTTCGCCCAGCTTCCATCCGACCAGGGCGGCAACAGCCATGATCGCCATTTCGGAGATGGGCAGGCTGGCGGCCGACTCCCCCAGGGGACGGTCGAGCGAGACGCCGTAGACCCCCGTCAGGAGGGCAGGCGCGACGCTGACGATCACCGCGACTCGGGTGGCGTGGATCAGGCTCAGGCTGCGGACATCCGCCCCCGCTTCCTTGCCGAACAGGACCATGTCCTGCGCGCCGCCCGGCATGGCGGCGAAGAACGCCGTGACAAGATCGAAGCCGCAGACCTTGCGGAAGAACGGGATGCCCACGGCGCCGATCAGCACCACGTAAAGAGGCACGATCGCGAGCGACGCGGCCATCGCCGGTAACTGCCGGAGCAACTCGGGCGTGACGGATGCTCCGACCGCCACGCCGAGCACGGTGCGGGCCGCCGTGGAGAGCTCTCCGAGACCCAGAAGCGGCGCGCCCATCAGGGCGGCGGCCAAGCAGGCCAGCATGGGGCCGAACAGGAAGGGCAACGGCAGCCCGGTTCCGAGCGCCAGGAGCAGGCCCGTCGCAGCAAGGGCGAGGGTCAGGAGGCGGCGGAGCCATGGCGCGGGCACGGCCTAGCGTCCTCGCGGGAACGTCGTGGTGCCGGGATGGCGCATCATCGGCATGGTCGGGCCGCCCCGCTGGGGGCCAGGCACCGCGTCGGGTCAGCCGACGCATGGGTCCAGGAGATCCGCATCGGCGCCGTCTCCGCCATGTTCGGAATCCGGGGCGGCACCGCTGACGGGATCCGAGAGGCGTCCGCAGGCCGGCGATCGTGGCGCAGGCCGTCGATCCGCGCTGTGGCGCCGCCTGCCGGCGGGAACCGCGATGCTCGGCAGTCGTGGAAGTGGGGCCGGATGGACAGGCCCGGGCCGACGACCGTGATGCCGTTCATCCTCGTCGTCCCTCGTGCAGTGCTGGCCTGCGGCATCGGCCCGGTTCCGGGTTCATGCCAGGGCGTCCAGCGGCTCTGCGGCACCCTCTGGCCAGGGAACCCCGGCGCGCTCGGCCTCCGCGCGGAGTTCGCCGGCGACCTCGGGGCCGACCGGAATCCCGGTGCGCCGCCGCGCCGCCTCGGTCCGCGACTCGGGTTCGCCGGGCAGGAGGATCTCGTCGGTGCCAGCGGCGCGGGGAAGCGTCTTGATGCGTTCGTAGAAGGCGTCTATCCGCGCTTCGAAGTCGGTCAGGGACAGGAACAGGTCGGGCCGGATCGCAATGAACGTATGGCCCACGTTCTGCGGCTCCGAATGGTCGAAGTAGAGGCTCTTGACCTCGCCGCCGAAGTTGGCGCCGGTCAGCACACCTGCCATCAGGTCCATCAGGGTGCCCAGGACGGAGCCCTTGACGCCGCCGAAGGGTAGGCACACGCCCTCGAAGGCCGCCTGGGCGTCCGTCGTCGGAACACCGTCCCTGTCCAAGGCGAGACCTTCGGGAATGCGCTCCCCCCGTTGTGCGGCCAGGCGGATCTTGCCCCGGGCGATGACCGTCATCGACATGTCCATGACAAAGGGCGGATGGCGGCCCCCTGGAACACCGGCGGCCATCGGACTGGCGCCCAGGAACGGGGTGCGTCCGCCCCACATCGCGATCGCGGGCGAGGAGTTGGTGAAAATCAGCGACACCATCCCGGCCTCGATCGCCTGGAGCGCATAAAGCGCGCCCATGCCGAAATGGGTGGAACGCCGCACTCCGACGAGCCCGATCCCCGACGGCCCGGCCAGCCGCACCGCCTCGTCCATCGCCAGATGGGCGGGGATGAACCCCATCGCGTCGTCCCCGTCCACCAGCGACACGGCCCCTGCGACGTTGCTGACCCTTACGTCCGGGCGGGCGTTCACCAGGCCGCGCCGGAGCCGGTCCAGGTACATCGGGATGCGCGCGACCCCATGGGAGTCGATGCCCCGGAGGTTGGCCCGCACGAGGTCAGCCCCGATCGTGCCCGCGTGATCCGGAGAAAGTCCCGCGCCGGCGAAGAGTGCCGCGGCGAAGCCGGCAAGCGCCTCCGGGGCGAAGTAGCGGGTCGTGTTCATCGCTGTTCCGGGGTCAGGACCATCGGGATCATGTGGCCGCGCGATAGCGTGCCCGGCGCCGCAGGATCGGCGGGAGCGCCACGATGAGCACAGCGATCAGGAGCAGCACGAGCGAGATGGGATGGGTCACGAACACGGTCGCGTCCCCTTGGCTGATGGCCAGCGCCCGGCGGAATTGCTGCTCGGCCAGGGGGCCCAGGATCAGCCCGACGATGGCCGGCGCGATGGGGACATCCAGGGCGCGCATCCCGAACCCGATCACGCCGATGATCCAGAGCGCCGCGACGTCCACGATGTTGTTGTTGAGCGTGTAGGCCCCCATCGTCGCGAAGATGAGGATGCCCGCGTAGAGCCAGGGCCGCGGAATGGCGAGCAGCTTGACCCACAGGCCGGCGAGCGGAAGGTTCAGGATCAGCAGCATCGCATTGCCGATGTAAAGGCTGGCGATGAGGCCCCAGACCAGTTCGGGCTGGCTGTCGAACAGCGCCGGCCCGGGCTGGATCCCATACTGCTGGAACGCGGCGAGCATGATGGCCGCCGTGGCGGAGGTCGGGAGGCCCAGCGCGAGAAGCGGTGCGAGCACGCCCGCGGCCGAGGCGTTGTTGGCCGCCTCGGGTCCGGCCACCGCCTCGATGGCGCCCTGCCCGAACTCCTCGGGGTTCTTGGCCAGGCGCTTTTCGACCATGTAGCTCAGGAACGTCGGGATCTCGGAGCCACCCGCCGGCAGGACCCCGATGGGAAATCCGATGGCGGTGCCCCGGAGCCACGGCCCCCAGGAGCGGCGCCAGTCCTCTCGGCTCATCCACTTGGAGCCGCCGTAGCCCAGGAACTCCTCCGTCTCGAAGCGATGCCGGGCGGCGGTCCAGAGCGTCTCGCCCACGGCGAACAGGCCCACGGCGACGACCACGATGTCGATGCCGTCCAGCAGTTCGCGCACGCCCATCGTGAAGCGCATCTGGCCGGTCTGGAGGTCGATCCCCACAAGGCCCATGGCAAGGCCCAGCATCAGGCTGAACACACCGCGCGAAACGGAATGGCCCAGCAGCGCCGTGACGGTCGTGAGGGCGAGGACCATCAGGGCGAAATACTCGGCCGGCCCGAACAGCAGGGCCAAGTGGACCATCAGGGGCGCCGCGAAGGTGAGGGCCAGGGTTCCGAAGGTCCCGGCGATGAACGAGCCGATCGCGGCGGTGGCCAGCGCCTGCGCCCCACGACCCCGCCGCGCCATGGCGTTGCCGTCGATGGCGGTAACGATCGAGGCGCTTTCGCCGGGGGTGTTGAGCAGGATCGAGGCGGTCGAGCCGCCGTACATCGCCCCGTAGTAGATCCCGGCGAACATGATGAAGGCCGAGGTGGGATCGGCGCCGTAGGTCACCGGCAGCAGGAGCGCGATGGTCAGGGCCGGTCCGATCCCCGGCAGCACGCCGATGGCCGTTCCCAGCGTCACGCCCACCAGCGACCAGAACAGGTTGATCGGGGTGAGCGCCACCGCGAAGCCGTGCAACAGGGCGTAAACGGTATCCATGCGTCGCTCCCCTCGCCGTCAGCCCAGAAGGCCCGTGGGTTCCAGAACCGGCTCGATCCATTCCCCGACGGGCAGGTTGAGCCCGAGTCCGCCGTCGAAGATCACGAACACCAGGATCGTGAGGACAAGCCCGATCACCGCGCTGAGCAGCCAGGCCCGGCTGCCGAAGCCGCGTGCCACGCCCATGAACAGCAGCGTTCCCGACAGGACCCATCCCAACCGTTCAAGAAGCAGGACAAAGGCGAGAAGGGAGCCGCCCACGATCAGGACCGCGGGCCAGTCGATGGGAGGGATCGGCGTCATCGGCGTATCATGCGCCCGGGCGTCATAGAGAAGCCGGACGCCGACCGCCAGAAGCCCGGCGGCGATCAGGGACGGGAACACCCCCGGCCCCACGACCGTCCGCGCGGCCACGGCGGGAGCGGTCCATGTGCCCCAGGCGATATAGGCGGCAAGGACGCAGGCGATGAGGCCCAGGATGGCTTCGCCGATGCGGAAAGCTCCCATGCTGTGCGTCCTCCCCTCTTGGTCTCAGAGCACGCCGGCTTCCTGCAACGCGGTCTGAACGCGGGTGTTTTCCTCTTCGAGGAAGGTGCGGAATTCATCGGCGGGCAGATAGTTGTCCGTCCAGCCCCGCTCCTGAAGCAACTGGGACCAGGCCTCGGTCTTGACCATGGCATCGACCGCGGCGGCCAGCGCGGCCTTGTCCTCGTCGGACATCGCGGGATGGGCGGCGATGCCGCGCCAGTTCGTCACGGCGAGGTCGACGCCACCTTCCTGGAAGGTCGGCACGTCCACGCCTTCGATCCGTTCGGACCCGGAGACGCCCAGGGCGCGAAGGTCGCCGGATTCGATCTGCGGCGCGAACTCCTCGTAGCCCGAGATGCCGACCGTCGTCTGCCCGCCCAGGATCGAGGCCAGCACCTCGCCGCCGCCGGCATGCACGACGTAATTGATCTGGGTGGGGTCCACCCCAGCGGCCTTGGCGAAAAGGCCCGCGATGACGTGGTCGATGCCCCCGATCGAGCCGCCCGCCCAAGACACGCCGGCCGGGTCGGCCTTGAGGGCGGCCACGAGGCCCTGGAGGTCCTGGATCTCGGAATTGGCCGGGACGACGATCACGTCGTTCTCGCCCATGAGCCGGGCGACCGGCTCCACATCGGCCAGCGTGACGGGTGAGCCTGTCGTCAGGATGCCGCCGACGAGCGCGAAGCCCAGCACCATGGCGGCCGGTCCGCGCGGGTTGGAGGTCACGAACTGCGCGAGCCCCACGGTCCCGCCACCGCCCGCGACGTTCTCCACCTCGATCCCCGAGGCGAGCCCTTCATCCGTCATGACCTGCTGGATCGCGCGGGCCAGCTGGTCGTAGCCCGAGCCGGCGCTGGACGGCGCGAGGATGGACAGCGACTCCAGCGGCGCCGCGTCCTGGGCGGCGGCTGGCAGCGCCAGAAGCGAAACCGCGACCGCGGCCAACGTCCGTCGAGTGATCACGAACATGATGTCTCCTCCCCTTCAAGTGCTCTTGTTGTGGCGGGCCACAGCCCTTCTCCGGCTGTGGACCGGGCTCAGTCCGGCGATGCCAGCGCCTGACAGACCCGCGACGTAAACTCCTCGGTGCCCAGATCGCCGCCAAGGTCGCGGGTCCGCGTGTCGGGATCCGCCAGCGTCCTGTGCACCGCCTCCTCGATCAGAGATCCGGCTTTGCTCAAGCTAGGGTTCCCGTGGCGCTGGCCAAGCCAGTCGAGCAACATGGCTGCCGACAGGATCAGCGACGTGGGATTGGCCACTCCCTTGCCGGCGATGTCGGGGGCCGAGCCGTGCTGCGCCTGTGCGACGCAGATCGTGTCGCCCGCATTGATCGACCCCCCCAGTCCGAGGCTGCCGCAAAGCTCGGAGGCCTCGTCGGACAGGATGTCGCCGAACATGTTGGTGGTGACGATCACGTCGAACCGGCCGGGCGAACGGATCAGGTGCGCTGCGGCGGCATCCACGATCAGTTCGTCGAGGACGACATCGGGAAACTCTGCCGCGACCTTGCGGACCTCGCGCAGGAACAGGCCGTCGGACAGCTTGAGGACGTTCGCCTTGTGCACCGCCGTCACCCGGCCCCGGCGACCCTGCGACAGCCGGAAGGCGGCGCGCGCCACCCGGGCCGAGCCGCGCGCGGTGATCTTCCGGACTGACAGGGCCATGTTCTCGTCGGGCATGAACTCGCCCGTTCCCGCGAACATGTTCCGGTCGGAGTAGAAGCCTTCCGTGTTCTCCCGCACGATCACGAGATCCATGGGCGCCCGCAGCACCGAGAAATCGGGATGCGACCGACAGGGCCGGATGTTCGCATAAAGCTCGAAGCCGGTACGCAGCTCGGCCGAGGGGTTCGGGCCACCCTTGTCCTTGGGCGGGTACTCGTAGTGCGAGACGGGGCCGAGGATCACGCCCTCGACCTCGGGAATGCGACGGATCACCGCCTCCGGAAGGGTCGTGCCCTCCGCCGCGAGCGAGGCGAGGCCGATCTCCATTCGCTCCACCGTCAGGCCGAGATGCGACCGATCCTCAAGCGTGGCCAGCACGCGCAGCGTCGCATCCGTGATCTCCGGCCCGATGCCGTCCCCCGGCAAGGCTAGCAAGCGCATCTGCCCACGCTCCTCGTTCGTTCGGCCCGACGGACGTGACGTGGATCCGGGGCAAGTCGCTGAACGAGCTAGCGCGCGGGTGCCGTCTGCAAGGGCGTGGCCGCATCCGAACGGCTGGCCCGGCCCAGCCGCCGCGGTCGAAGCCTCAGATCAGCCCGGCCAGGCCAGCCCGGGCCAGCGCGATCCAGGCGGACAGGTGCAGGGTCCAGACCAGATTGGAAAGCAGCGTCGAGGCCAGGAAGATGGTCCAGTCCCGAAGGGCGAAGCCGTTGTAAAGATGGCTGCCCCGCCGGAGATAGAGCGTCGCCACGACGGGATCCTCCAGGCAGGACAGGATGAAGAAGGCCGGGATGTCCCCTGACCGGATCACGCCCGACACGGCGCGGCGCCACGGCGCCGTCCCTTCGAGCTGCCGCAGATCCTTGATGCTTTCGAGGAGGAGAAAGTCCCGACGGCTCCAGTCGTACACTCGGAGGACGGCGATGTTGACGAGGACCGACGCCGCCGCCATCGCCGCCCCGCCCGCGACATAGCCCAGCCAGAGCAGCGCCGCGGGATAGGCCACGTAGTCGAACAGGTAGTCGGTCCCCTTCTTGAGCACCAGGCCCATGAGGAAGACACCCAACCTGTGTCGCACGTCAGCTGAAGATGGCGCCACGGGGTCCTGCATCCAACGCCCAGCCGGGTTCGTCGGCGGCGGCACAGGGATAGGCATTCCACAGCGGCGACAGCACGCGACGGCCCTGGGTCAGCCGCGCGATCTGGGGCCGTTGTCCGGTCTCATGGCTGACCTTGCGAAACGCCGGATGCACGACCCGGTCGAAGAACTCGGCCGTCCTGCAGTCCGCGATGAAGTCCTCGAAAAGGACAAGGCCGCCGGACAGGAGCCGGAAGAACTCGACATAATATTCCATCGCGGAGCCTGCGGTTCGGCCAAGGACCGAGCCGATCTCGATGTGACGGGGAGCGGACGTTCCCATCACCTCGCCGAGCTTCCGGTGATGATAGGCGACGAGATTCTCGCCCGACCCGGTCTCGAGCGCATTCAGCGGCTGCCCCTCGGCCCGGGTGTGCTCGATGAGCTTCTGCTTCCTCAGGACGATGTGCCGATGTCGGTTGCGCCCGAGAATGATTGGCATGGTCACCAGCGCCCGTTTGTAGCCGTTGTGGGCACAGAAGCGGTCGGCCCCATGTTCGAGCACAAGGGGCTCGAACCCCAGGCGTCGGGCGCGCCGGGTGAACCAGATCACCTCCAGGGAGGGGGTGGCGACCTGCCGGAACAGGATCGCGACGGGGCCGGACAGGCAAGGCGGGAGAGCCGCTCCGGTTGGCGCAACCCGATGAGCCGCACTGGAGGCCAGGATCTCGCGAAGTTCGGGATCCCGGAGGTAGACCCCCGCGTCGGATCCGAACCAGATCTCCATGGATGTCTTCGGCCCCTTTGCCCGAGTCGGACGGAACACCCATCCAACCGGCGGTAGTCTGCTGCAAGATCGTGTCGAGGTTGTGGCGCTGGGCCTGGATCGGATCCGGTCCGAGGCCGACCGGCCACAGTCCGACCCGCATCCGGCGTGGCCCCAAGGTGGCATCGGGAACGTCAGACGGCCAGCTGCGCCGGGACCGGGCCTGACAGCCATCGGGCGCCCAGCGCGTCGATGTGCATAGGTGGGCCGAGATGATACCCCTGCACCAGATCGCACCCAAGCTCCCTCAGGAGAACGAGGTCCTCGTCCGTCTCCACGCCTTCACCGACCACGCTCAGCCCGAGGCCATGGGCCATGTCGATCATGGCTCTCAGGACGGCGCGGCGCCGCCCCGAGTCGCGCACGCCCTGCACGAAGGCCCGGTCGATCTTGAGGGTGTCGAAGCTCATCTGCTCGAGGTAGCCGACCGAGGAATAGCCGGTTCCGAAGTCGTCCAGCGCCGTCGAGAACCCTGCCGTCCTCAGTTTCCTCAGATGGTCCGCCACGAGCTGCGTGTCCTTCACGAGCACGGACTCGGTGAGCTCGACCTGGATGCGGTCCGGTCCGATCCCCCGGATCGAAAGGTCGTGCAACAGATCGGGAACGAAATCCGGCACGACGAGCTGGAGTGGCGAGATGTTCACGCTGACCCGAAGGTCCGGATGAGCGACCAGATCGTCGCGTATCAGCGTCAGGAGCCGGCGTCCCAGCTCGATCATGAGGCCGGCCTGCTCGGCCACGGCGATGAAGCGGCTGGGCGAAACGATGCCGAATTCAGGCGACGACCAGCGGGCGAGCGCTTCCGCCCGGACAAACCTGCCGTCCGTTCCCGTGATGGGCTGGTAGGCGACCGAAAGCTCCCCCCTCGTGGCCAGGGCGCTTCGAAGGCCCTGCTCGATCCGTGTCGCATCGATCGACGCCTGCCCGATCATGGAGCTGAAGGCGACGGCCACCCGGCTGTTCTGCCGCTTTGCCTCGTACATCGCGAGGTCGGCGTGCCGGACCAGATCGTCGCCGGGAAGGTCGTCCACCTCCTGAACGGCATAGCCGACCGCGGCCTGCAAAAGCATCCGATGCCCGAGGATGCTGAAAGGCTCGGACAGGCGGGACTCGATGGCGCTGAGAAGGCGGGAGGTCCGATGCTCGATGTCGGGCCCGGTCACGACGAACACGAACTCGTCGCCGGAGATGCGCGCCAGGAAGGTGCCGGGCGCCCCAAGCCGGGACAGGCGCCGCGCGATGCAGGCGATCACCTGATCGCCGGCGGCGTGACCGATGCTGTCGTTGATCCGCTTGAAGCCGTTGATGTCGAGGAACACGATGCTTCGTCCCCCGGCGCAGGACGGTCGCGCGATCATCTCGTTGAAGGCGGCCCGGTTCGGGAGACCCGTCAAGGCATCCGTCAGCGCCGCCACCGAGGCCCGCCGCTTCGCCTCGAGGAGGTGCTGCGCGCTTCTCCGCACGAGGAGGAGGCCCAGGACGGCCAGGCAGACCGTCAGGGCCATGACGACGCCCAGGACCGGCATGAGCTGATGCAGGGCGTCCCCGCCTGGAAAGGGACGGTCCCAGGCGAGGTAGGCGACGGGCTCTCCGTCCTGGCCGCGCAGCGGCAGGCCCATCTGCCAAGGAGCCACCGAGCGGACGATTCTCAGATCCTTGAGAAGGAAGCTCCTCGCCGTGTCGTCCAGCATATCGTCCGTCAACCGGATGCCCATGACCAGGAAGCCGAAATCCGTGGCCCCGTCTGGAAGAGAGATGACGTTGTCGACCGGCTCGAAGCGGGATGCGCCCAAGGCATAGAGCGAGCCATCCGACCAGCCGAAGAAGTCGATCCCGCCGTAGGAGTCGTCCGGAACGTCGGCCAGCCTGCGTCCGACGGCATCCAGGATCCCCTGGCTCAGGAGGCCGGTCGTCTCCCGTCCGCCCCCTGCATCCGTCCAGCCGATGTCGCCGCGGACCGGGCCGCCCGACAGGACAACGAGCTGCACCGCACGCCCGATCGTGGCTGTCGAGCCGATGTTGTCATAGATCCAGTCGAAATCCCGGACAGCCAGCGCGCTGACGGCCGCATCCCATTTGGTGTAATCCAGGGTGATCATCCTCGCCCGGGCGAGCATGTCGTCCTGTTCGTTCCGCATCTGGACCATGGACTGGTCGGCCGCCTGACTGTCGAGGGTCCGCGTCGTCCAGAGCAGCGCGAACGCCAGGGTGAGCACGAACAGGATGATCGTGCCGGCCATGACAGCGGCGATCCCCCCGGGAAGATGGTCATTCGGCAGTCGCAGCCGCAGCGAGCGCCTTGTTCCCGTGCGATCCGCCGCAGACGGGATCTGGACGGTGTCCTCGGCCCGCCGCCCCGAGTTCATCCGCATCGCGCTGGCCCCCGTCCGATCAACGGCAACTGAGGCGAGGCGGTCCGTTTCATCTGGCGGGACAAGCAGCAGATCGGACCATACCCCCGTTCTGATCACGTCCCCTGCCTACCCGATCATGATTAATGATCCGTTAACCGCTCCTGCGTCGTGCCCTTGCAGCGCTGGGGACCGGTGTCGGCGCTGATCGTGGGGGATGTGAACGGCCCGGCAGGCGAGCGTGGCGGGGCGGCCTGTCTGGAACACGGGGCGTCTCTCTGTGAGCACGAACACAGGCTCCCGCAGCGACTGGCGGAGGGAGCCTGCTCTCGTCTTTCCGGTGTCAGGCCGAACCCTCTGACCCGCCGACGCCGGTCAGGTCGACAGGGTTGGGCGCGACCAGTCGAAGGGGCTCAGAACAGGAAGTCGTTCAATCCGAGATCGGACTTCTGCATGTTCTCGAGCGTCACCGTGGTCCCGGCGGAGAGCGTGAGGACTAGGTCGTCGCCGGTCTGGCGGGCGTTGCTGACGACCGACTGGACCTGCGACCGGCTGAAATCGTCAAGGTCGATGCGGTCCACGCCGTCGGCGAAGTCGGTGATCCGGTCGCGGCCGTCCCCTCGCTCGAACTCGAACACATCTGCGCCCGAGCCGCCCGTCAGAAGGTCATTCCCGGTCCCGCCCTCCAGCCGGTCCCTCCCGGCCCCGCCATAAAGCCGGTCGTTCCCCGATCCGCCATCCAGCTCGTCATGGCCTTCGCCTCCGGACAGCCGGTCCCGTCCCGCGCCGCCGTCCAGCTCATCGCGGCCGTCGCCGCCATACAGGGAGTCGTGTCCCGAGTCGCCCTCGAGCTCGTCGTTGCCAACCCCGCCCCAGAGCCGGTCGTTGCCGTCCCCGCCTTCGATATCGTCCCGCCCCGCATCGCCCCACAGGCGATCGTGACCCTTGCCGCCGTAGAGGTCGTCGTTCCCGCCGCGACCGTAGAGCCGGTCATCCCCCGCAACCCCCCGCAGGATGTCCGCAAGGTCAGTTCCGTTCCGCGTGTCGGCCCCGGAGGTGCCATCGATGCGCGCCATGTTCCGTTCTCCTCGGTGCGTCAGTTGTCAGGGGTTTCGTTCAGGACCGCTCCGCTTTGCGGATCCACGGTCGCTTCGACGGTGTGGCCGTCGGGATGGACCGCCTGGATCTCGATCTGGTCGTTGTCCACGTCGACTTCGGTGACACGGTAGCCGCGTTGCTCGAAGTCGCCGATGATCGCGGACAGCCGGGGTCCGGCGTCCTGCGCGACCGCCGGAAGGGCGACCAGGGCCAAGCCCCCGGCCAGGGCGATACGATTGGTGAAAGACATGCGTGATCCTTTCGATGGGGCCGATGTGCGGCCCGGGACGAATCGCTTTTCGCATGGCGGGCCTGACGGGGTCCTGACGGGTCATGTCAGCGTCCTGTCAGGTCGCATCGGCTATCAGGTCGGTCATGATCCGTATGTTTTCCCTCGTTCTCGCCCTCGCGGTGCCGGGGCCTGCCCTGGCCCAGGAGGACAGCTCCGTCGTCCGCGATGCCGTCGCCAGGGGTGAGATCCGTCCCTTGTCGGACCTCCTGCCCCGGCTGGCCGCGGACTATGGCGGCGAGGTTCTGGACGTGGAACTCGACAACGAGGACGGCGTGCTCATCTATGAGTTCGAGATCCTGACCGGCGATGGGCGGCTGATCGAGGTGGAGATGCTGGCCGCGTCGGGTGAGGTTCTCGAGGTCGAGGATGAGCAGGACGACGAGGACGCCACTTCGGATGACGGCACCGACACGGACGACGATTGATGCGCGCGCTCATCGTCGAGGATGATCCGCGCATCGCCCGCGACCTGATGTCGGTGCTGGATGGGGCGGGCTTTCGGACAGAGCAGGCCGAGGATGGCGAGACGGCCTGGTTCAAGGGCGGGACCGAGGACTACGACCTCATCATCCTGGACCTCGGGCTGCCGCGCCTCGACGGGCTTTCGGTGCTGAAGCGCTGGCGGAGCGAGGGCTGCACGACGCCGGTCCTGATCCTGACCGCCCGGGGAAGCTGGATCGAGAGGGTCGAAGGCATCGACGCCGGGGCGGACGACTACCTCCCCAAGCCGTTCCGGATGGAGGAGCTGGTGGCGCGGGCGCGCGCCCTGGTGCGCCGGTCGGCTGGACGTCCAGCCGCCGTCCAGGTCGTCGGGGATCTGGTTGTCGACCTCAACCGGATGACGGCCAGCCTGAGGGGGGCGCCGGTGGCGCTGACGCCGCTGGAGTTCCGCCTGCTCGCCTACCTGATCCTGCACCGGGACCGCATCATCCCCCCGACGGAGCTGCTCGAGCACCTGCACGGCGACGAGGATTCGCGCGAGGCCAATGCGGTCGAGGCGCTGGTGGCCCGGCTCCGCAAGAAGCTCGGGCCGGGGATCATCGCGACGCGGCGCGGCTTCGGCTACAGGATCGAGGACAGCGGGTCTTGAGCTCCTGGTCCATCCGGCTGCGGCTCCTGCTGGCCGGCGCGGCCGCGGTCTCCTTGGCGCTGGTCCTGTCGACCTGGGGCTTGGCGGTCATGTTCAACCGCCATGTGGAGCGGGTCGCGCTGAACGACCTCAACGACCGGCTCGAGCGTCTCCTGACCGCGGTGGAGTGGACCGACGCCGGCCAGCCCGTGCTGGAGGAGCCACCCCGCGACCCGCTCTACCAGCGGCCCTACTCCGGCCATTACTGGCAGATCCAGATGGACGGCGAACCGCTCCGCTCGCGATCGTTGTGGGACTATGCGCTGCCCCTGCCCGCCCTGGACGGCCAGGAGTCCTGGCAGGGCGACCTTCCCGGACCGGATGGTCAACCGCTGCTCACGCTCGACCGGCGCATCCGCGTGGAACGGCGCGGGGGGGACCGGCCGCTACGCGTCACGGTCGCCGTCGACCGCGCCGACATCGACCGGGCCCGGTCCGACTTCCTGGCCGACCTTGCCCCCTACACCGCACTTCTCGCCGTGGTCCTGATCGCCGGCGGGGCGCTGCAGGTGACCGTGGGGCTCCGGCCGCTCAGCACCCTGGGGGACCGGGTGGCGGCCCTCAACAGCGGGCAGGCGCGGCGGATCGGAACCGACGTTCCCGCCGAGGTCCTGCCGCTGGCCGAGGAGATCGACACCCTCATCGACGGGCAGGAGCACGAGATCGAGCGGGCACGGCAACGAGCGGCGGACCTGGCCCATGGCTTGAAGACGCCGCTTCAGGCGCTCGTGGGCGAGGCGACGCGGCTCCGGGCCGCCGGAGCGGGCGACGCCGCCGAGGGAATCGAGGAGATCGTCCGCACCATGCAGGTCCATGTCGACCGCGAGCTGGCGCGCGCGCGGCTTCGGCTGGACAGCCGGTCGGCCTCCAGCGATCCCCGGTCGGTGGCGGAGTCGGTGGTCGCGGTGCTGCGCCGGACCCCGCGCGGGCGGGAGCTGGACTATCGCGTCGAAGGGCCGACCGGCCTTTCGGTCCGCCTGGATCGGGCCGACCTGACCGAGGCGCTTGGGGCGCTGGTGGAGAACGCCACGCGCCATGCCCGGCACCGGGTGGTCGTGACCTGCGAACCGGCGGGCGCGCGGACGAGCATCCGCGTCAGGGACGATGGCACGGGGACCGACCCCGCCCAGCTGGATCGCCTGCGGGATCGCGGCGTCCGGCTGGACGAAACGGCGCAGGGAACCGGTCTGGGTCTCGCCATCGCCTCCGAGATCACCGAGGCCGTCGGGGGCGAGCTGCACCTCCGCAACCGGGATCGGGGGTTCGAGGCCGAGCTGCTTTTGCCCGCCCGGGCCTGACCCCCGTCCGCGCAATCGCCGCATTGAGGCGGATCAGCTCTCCGCCAGTCCGAGCCGGGCAAAGGCCTCCGGCGGCGCCTCGGTGCTCCGCATCAGCCGGGTCATGGCCGCGACCATCCGCCCCTCGAGCTCGGGATCGGCCAGCGGCTGCTCCTGCCCGGGGTCGCGGGCAAGGTCGTAAAGACGCGTGTCGTTCTCGAGGAGGCAGCCCGGCCCGTAGTTGTCGTACATCGGCGACCGCTGGATCACCGGGACCTTGAGCAGGGGCGCTTCCTTGGTCCATCCGAACGGCGGGGCCAGGGTCGCGCCCTTCAGCTCCTCGGGGGTGAAGCGCGAGGTAATGTGGGTCGGCATCAGGGTGTACTGGTAGATCTCCTGGTCCCGGACATCCGCAGGAAAGCGGTGGTAGGTCAGCTGGCCGTCCGTGACGTTCACCGCGCCGCCGAAGTAGCCGAAGATCACGGCGTCCCGTCTCTCTTTGCCCAGGAGGGACATGCCCTGCGTCTCAGCCGGGGCTTCGGCGTCGAAGAGGTCGAGCATGGTCGGCGCGACGTCCACCGACTGCGTCAGGCGGTCCACGCGTTCGGCCCTCGGGTCGCGGGGGTCGTGGATCATCAGCGGGATGTGCACGATCTCCTCGTACATGTTCATCCGGTTCTTGGCCCAGAAGTCATGCTCGCCCAAAAGGAAGCCGTGGTCGGTCGTGACCACCAGGGCCGTGTCCTTCCAAAGGTCGTGCTCGTCGAAGTAGTCGAGAAGTCGCCCGAGCAGCTCGTCGCAGAGCGCGACGACGGCATAGTAGTTGGCCCGCAGCTCCTCGGCTTCCTCGGGCAGCTCCTCCACTCGGCCATAGCGGGGCCAGTCGCGGATGGGGCCGTTCCAGCCGGTCCGGAACGGCTCCTTGAACCGGTCGGGCGCAAAGAAGGGCTCGTGCGGATCGAAGGTCTCGATTTGCAACAGCCAGTTGTTGGCGTCCCGGTTCATGTCGAGGAAGTCGAACCCGTGCGCGAAGCACTGGACCGAGGGGAAGTCCTTCTCCTCCCGGATGAACTCGCGGTTGATGACGTAGGGACCATACTTGTTGGCCGCGCCGGACGCCTCGAGCGGGTCGACCTGGGCCGACGCCACCATCTGGCGCTCATGATACTTCTCACGGAGCCGCTCCCAGGGGGGCTGGACCATGGCCTTCCAGGGGTCGCTTTCCTGGCCGCGCACGAACTCGAAGGTCGAGTATCGGTTGTGGTAGGTGGCGCCGCCGTCCTCCCAGTAATGGTAGTGATCGGTGACGAGGTGCGAGTGCACGCCCTTGGCCTTGAGGATCTCGGGGAAGGCGTTGTCGAAGGGCTCGAGCGGCCCCCAGCTTCGGTGCAGGAAGGTGAGCCGTCCCGTCAGGAGGTCGCGCCGGGCGGGCATGCAGGGCAACGAACCGACATAATGCCGGTCATAGACCCGCGTGCGGGCGGCCAGCCGGTCGAAGTTCGGGGTCGGCACGCGGGTGCCGCCATAGGCGCCCAGCATGTGACGGTTGAGGGAGTCGAACAGGACGAAGACGCATTTCATGGGGCAGGCTATCCGGATCAGAGGCGGTTGCCGGTGGCGGGATCGAAGACATGCAGCCGGTCGGGATCGGGGCGCAGGCGCAGGTCCTGCCCCGACGGGAAATCGACGGTCCCGGCGACGCGCCAGGTCAGGGGCGCGGCCTCGGGACCGAAAAGGACATAAGTCTCGGCCCCAAGGTGCTCGACGAGGCGGACCGGGCCGCCGATCGGTCCCGAGGGGTCGAGCACCAGGTCCTCGGGTCGGATGCCGATCTGGACCGTGCCGTCCCGGAGCCCGTGTGGCGCGGGCAGCCGTCCGCCGTTCGCCAAGGCCACGGCGCCCCCGGCTTCCACGCGGCCCTCGACGATGTTGATCGAGGGCGAGCCGATGAACTCGGCCACGAAGCGGTTCGCGGGACGGCCATAGAGCTCGAGCGGGCTGCCCGACTGGACGATGCGCCCTGCCTCCAGCACGACGATGCGGTCCGCCATGGTCATGGCTTCGACCTGATCGTGGGTGACGTAGATCGAGGTGGCGCCCAGCCGGTCATGGAGGCCCCGGATCTCGGCCCGCATCTGGACCCGCAGCTTGGCATCCAGGTTCGACAGCGGCTCGTCGAAGAGGAAGACCTGCGGGCGGCGCACGATGGCGCGGCCCATGGCGACCCGTTGCCGCTGGCCGCCCGACAGCGCGCGGGGCTTGCGGTCGAGGAACGGCTCCAGCCCAAGGATACGGGCAGCCTCGGTCACGCGGGCGTCGATCTCGGGCCGGGGGGTGCGCCGGACGTCCAGGCTGAAGGCCATGTTGTCCCGCACGGTCATGTGCGGGTAGAGCGCATAGCTCTGGAACACCATCGCGATGTCGCGGTCGCGCGGCTCTAGGTCCGTCACGTCGCGCCCGCCGATCCGGACGGCGCCGGCGCTCACGTCCTCGAGCCCGGCGATGGCCCGGAGCAGCGTGGACTTGCCGCAGCCCGACGGTCCGACCAGGACGACGAACTCGCCATCCCGCACCGTGAACGTGATCGACTTCAGCGCATGGGCGCTCCCATAGTGCTTCTCCAGGGTCTGGATCTCGACGGTGGCCATGGCTGCTCCTTACTTGACTGCGCCCATGGTCAGGCCCTGCACCACGAAGCGCTGGCCGAAGATCATGAGGATCAGCGCCGGAATGGTGGACAGGACCGAGGCTGCCGCCATGTTCCCGTTCTGCACCTCGTACTGCTCGGCGAAGTTGGCGATGCCGACCGGCACGGTGGCGGTGCCGCGGCTGGTGAGGTTCAGGGCGACCGTGAACTCGTTCCACGAGAAGACGAAGGCCAGCACGCCCGCCGCGATCAGCCCCGGGACGACCAGGGGCAGGATCACGCGCCGGAACGCCTGCGCCTGCCCGGCCCCATCGACCCGCGCGGCCTCTTCCAACTCGGCCGGGATGTCGCCGAAGAAGGTCATCATCAGCCAGACCGTCATCGGCAGGTTGATCGCGACATGCGTCAGCACAAGCCCCAAAAGGGTGTCATAGAGCCCGGCTTGCTGGAACATCAGGTACCAGGGGCCGACCACCGTCAGGACGGGGATCGTGTTGAAGAGCATCGTCCAGCCCAGGAACGCGCCCGAGATCCAGCGGGCCCAGCGCAGGCGGCTCAGCGAATAGGCGGCCAGGGTGCCGACGGTCAGGACGATCAGGGTGCTGGCCCCCGCGACGATCAGGCTGTTCGTGATGTTGCGGACGAAGTTCGACCTGCGCCCGAACAGGACGTCGTTGTAGTTGTAGAGCGTCGGCTCGAAGATGACGCGGCCCTGCATGATCGCGATCTCGTACTTGAGCGAGGTCGCGAGGATGAACAGGAACGGCACCACGATGGCGAGGACGCCGGCGGCCAGGAAGGCGTAGCCGAGCCAGAGTTCGCGACCCTTCAGCGGAATCATCGGCCGACCCTCCGCGCCAGGGCGCCCGCCGTGAGCAGGAACGCCACCACGGCCAGGATGATGACGACCGACAGCAGCGCGCCGTAGCCGAGCTCGTTCTGGTCGAAGAACACCCGGTAAAGGCGCAGGCTGACCACTTCGGTCGCCGTCCCCGGCCCGCCCGAGGTCAGCAGGAAGATCTGGTCGAACACCTTGAAGGCCAGGATGGCCCGGAAGATGAAGGCCACCGCGATGGCGGGCGCCATCAGGGGCAGGACGATGCGCCGGACGATCTGCCAAGTCGTGGCGCCGTCGACCCGGGCGGCCTCGATGACCTCGCGCGGGAGGCCCTCGATCCCGGCGAAGAGGATCAGGAACACGAACGGGGTCCAGTGCCACACATCGACCAGGACCACGGACCAAAGCGCGAGATCCGGGTTGGACAGCCAGCCGACCGGCCCCAGCCCGACGACCCCCAGCGCCTGGTTCAGGATGCCGAAGTCATGGTTGTAGACCAGCTTCCACATGCTCCCGATCGCGACCGGGGGCACGAGGATCGGCAGGATCATGAGCGTGCGGACAAGGCCCTTGCCGCGCGGCACGCCCGACACCATCAGCGCCAGGAGGAAGCCCAGGACCATCTCGAGGATGACCGACACCACCACGAAGATCACGGTGGTGCGGAGGTTGATGAAGAACAGGTCGTCCCCGGCCAGACGGCGCAGGTTCTCGGCGGGGGTGAAGGCGAAGGACGCGCCGTCGCGCGTGAACTCGATCGTCGACACCGCCATGCGGAGGAGGTTCGCCACCGGCCAGACCGTAAGCACGACGAGAACGATCACGGCCGGCAGCAATGTCGCCCAGCGGAACCAGCGGTCGCCGGAGGGCTCGCGGCGATGGCGGCGCGGAGGGACGGCGGCGGGCGCCGCCCCTGACGAGATCTCGGACGGGAAGCTCACCCGGGACTCACTCGGGCAGCGGATCGAGCGATCCGGTCTGGCGGCCGCTCTGGGCAAAGATCTCCTGGATCTCCCGGGCGGCGGAGTTGAGGGCAGCGGCGGGGCTCAGCTCGCCGACCAGGGCCTGGTTGAGCCTCAGGCCCATCACCTGCTCGACCGCCGCGCCCTCCGAGAAGCCCAGAGGATGCACGCCCGCCTCCAGGTTGGTCTGGTAGGCCGCCATCCATTCGTAGCCGGGCTGCTGGCCCAGCGTCTCGATGACGTCCCGGCGGACGGGGATGCCGCCGGCCTCGGCATAGGCCGTCTGCGCGCCTTCGGTGAGGAACCACTGCATGAAGGCCATGGCGGCCTGGGCGCGCTCGTCGGGGATGTTGCGGGGAACGGCGAAATGCCAGTTGCCGATCGCCACGCCACGGCCCCCAGGTCCTTCCGGCATCGGGGCGGCGGCCACCGTGTCCACGACGGCGGATTTCGTCGGGTCGACATAGTTCGCCCAGGCCGCCACGACCGTCTCGACCATTGCGGCGTTCCCGGCGGCCATGAGCTGGATCACGTCCCCCTGCCCCATGGCGCCGACATTGGCGGGGGCACAGCCATGCTCGACCTCTATGAACCGCTCCAGCGCCGTCAGGGCCTCGGGACTGTTGATGGTGACGGTGTAGTCGCCCGAGGCCGGGTCGGCGACGATCCGCCCCCCGTAGCTGAGCAGGAACGGCATGAAATCATAGTGAATCCCGTTGCCGCGCTCGCCGCGCGTGGCGAAGCCGTAGACCTCCGGCGGGCTCTGGATGGCCTGGCACTGGGCGAGCAGGTCGTCATAGGTGGCGGGCGGCGTCTCGACGAGGTCCGTCCGATAGACGAGGACATGCACGTTGCAGTTCGGCGGGACCGCCATCAGCGTGCCGCCCTCCGAGGTCCGGTACTGCTTTTCCTCGTTCCAGAAATAACTGTCGCCGCAGGTGTAGACCTCCTCCGGCAGCGTGTAGCCTTCGACGATCTCACCCAGGGGACGAAGGACGTCGGATTCGTAGAACTCGATGGTCCAGCCGCTGTCGATGTTCAGGATGTCATAAGGGCTCTCGGCCGTGCGGACGGCGTTGCGGGCCTTTTCCAGCACGCCGTTGTACGGCGTCGCATCCAGCTCGACGAGGTTGCCGGTCTGCTCCTCATAGAGCGCCACGACAGATTCGAACCCGCCATACCAGGGCGACGAGTTGATCAGGATCGTGATCGGCTCCTGCTCGCCCACGTCGAGGAAGCTGTCCTGCGCCAGTGCCGGAACCCCCGCGAGGATCACGGCCAGGGCCGTGCCTGCCAGGTGGGCGCGACGGGTCGCGTGGATGATCATGGCGTTTTCCCTCCATTGACGTCAGGGGAAGCTTCGGAAGGCGTCCCTCATGCTCACCACGGTAGGTGGCATCCTGCTGAAGGGTAGAGGCTGGTCCGCCACCAGGAAAATGATAATTGCCACATCAAGGGATAACTTCCGGGAATGGAATGGACCGAACGCTACGCGCCTTCCTCGCCGTGGTCCGCACCGGCAACCTGACGGCTGCGGCGGATCGGATCGGGCTCACGCAGCCTGCGCTGACCAAGACGATCCGGCGGCTCGAAACCGACCTGGGCGCGCCATTGTTCACCCGCTCTGCGAAGGGAATGACGCTCACCGAGGTGGGCGAGCTCTTCTTCGAACGCGCGCGCGCCATCGAGACCCATTGGGCGCAGGCCCGCGAGGAAGCCCATGCCCGCTCGGGCGGCGTCCTGCGCGAGTTCCGCATCGCCTCCGGGGCGGCCTACCATATGCGGATCGCGCCCCAGCTCGTGCGGCAACTCGCCATGGAGTTTCCGGAAACCCGGTTCGTGCTGGATTTCGACGTCGCGGGCGCGATGCTGCCCAAGCTCCAGACCGGCGACATCCACCTCCTGTTGGGGGCCTTCGTCCACGAACCCCCCGAGGGGATCGTGACCGAAAAGCTTCTGGACGTGGTGACCGGGGCGATGTGCTGCCGCTCCCATCCCCTGGCCTGGCTGCCGCGCGTGCCCCCCGAAAGCCTGAGGGAGCATCGCTGGGTCATCTACAAGCGCGACATCTTCATGCAGCGCCGCCTGACCGAATACTGCCTCCAGTTCCGGCTCGAGATGCCGCGCGTCATCATGGAGGTCGATGCCCTCGCCTCGAGCTTCATGATCATCCGCGGCACCCCCTACCTGACCGCGGCCCCGACGACGCTGCGCCCCATGGCCGAGGAGGCGGGGCTGGTCGTCCTTCCCCTCGATGTGCCCATCTGGTCCTTTCCGTCCGGCGCCTGGATGCGGCGGTCCACGCGCGAATACCCGATCATGAAGCGCGCCCTGGCCCTGCTGCGGGAGTATGTCGCCGCAACGCTGGAGCCGGCCCCCGGTCATTCCGTGAGGTTATCGCCCCCGCCGCATTAGTCATTTTCGATGCCTGAGCCCGGCCCGTAAGGTCCGCCCTGTCGCCACGGACAGGGAGCCCCGGCCATGAAGCCCAACGTGATCGTCTTCTTCACGGACCAGCAAAGACACGACACGACGGGCGCGCACGGCAACCCGATGGGGCTCACGCCCAACTTCGACCGCTTCGCCCGCGCCGGCACCCATCTTTACAACAGCTTCGCCTGCCAGCCCCTTTGCGGGCCGGCGCGCGCCTCGCTCCAGACGGGGCGCTATGCGACGCAGACCGGCGTCTTCCGCAACGAGATCACCCTGCCCGGCGGCCAGGACACGCTGGCGCAGGTTTTCGCCCGGGCGGGCTACCGGACCGGCTACATCGGCAAGTGGCATCTGGGGGATGCCGATCCCGTCCCCGCCGACCAGCGGGGCGGCTACATGGACTGGCTTGGGGCGAACCACCTGGAGTTCGTGTCCGACGCCTATGACTGCGTCCTGTACGACAACGACGGCGAGGCGCGGAAGCTGCCCGGCTACCGCGTGGACGCCATGACGGACGCCGCGATCCGCTATGTCGACGCCCACCGGGACGAGCCTTTCCTGCTGTTCCTGTCGTTCCTCGAACCCCATCACCAGAACCACACCGACGACTACCCGCCCCCCGACGGCTGGCGCGAGATGATGGCGGCGCAGCAATGGACTCCGCCGGACCTTCAGGCGCTGGGTGGCACCAGCCCCTGGCACCTGTCGGGCTACTACGGGATGGTGAAGCGGCTGGACGAGGCCTTCGGACGCCTGATGGACGCGCTCAGGTCGCTTGGCATGACCGACGACACCATCGTCATGTTCACCTCGGACCATGCCTGCCACTTCAAGACCCGCAACGCCGAGTACAAGCGGTCCTGCCATGAGAGCGCGGTCCGTGTGCCGTCGCTGATCACCGGTCCCGGGTTCATGGCCGGCGGCCAGGTCCGGGCGCTCTTCTCGACCCCCGACATCGCGCCGACGCTGATCGACGCCGCGGGGCTCGAGGTGCCGGAGTCCATGACCGGGCGGTCGATCCTTCCGGTGATCCGGGACGCGCGCGCCGCCTGGCGCGACGACGTCTTCTTCCAGATCAGCGAAACCGAGACCGGCCGCGCCCTTCGCACGCACCGCTGGAAGTATGGCGTCACCTCGGCCTACGACGAGGCTGCGCCACGGTCCGACGTATACCGGGAGGTCTATCTTTACGACTTGGATGCCGACCCTTGGGAGATGGTGAACCTGATTGGGATGCCCGCATTCCGGGCCACCGCCGACGATCTCAAGGCGCGGCTCCTCGCCTGGATCGCGGAGGTCGAGGACGGGCACGCCCCGCAGATCCAGGAGCACGAGCCACGTCGGCAACGGCAGCACCGTCCGTCGGTGGAGATGCTGTTGCGGGACTTCGAAGCGGACCCGCTGCTAGGGGACGCGCCGGGCACCTAATACCGGTCCATACGCCGAGACGGTCCGGAATCCCTGATTGGAGGCCGAGCTGTCGGGCGTGTTCGAGTTGCGGGCGGCAACCCGGTACCGGCTGCAATAGCTCGCATGGCAAAGGTACGACCCGCCCCGGGTCACCCGCCGCGTGCCCTGCGCGGGTCCTGCGGGATCGCGCTGCGGCCCGCTCACATACCACGTCGGCGAGAACCAGTCGGCGCACCATTCCCATACGTTGCCCACCATCTGGTCGAGCCCGAACCCGTTCGGATCGAAGGCGCCGACCGGAGCGGTGGAATGCCAGCCGTCCTCGGCGGCGTTGCGGACGGGAAACTCGCCCTGCCAGATGTTGGCGAGATGCCGCCCGTCCGGCGTCAGGTCATCGCCCCAGGGAAAGCGGAACCCTTCCAGGCCGCCGCGCGCCGCATACTCCCATTGCGCTTCGGTTGGCAGGTCGCGGCCCGCCCAGCGGCAGAATGCCAGCGCGTCATGATGGCTGACATGGACGACCGGATGATCCATGCGGTCGCGGATCGACGACAGGGGCCCGCCGGGGTGCCGCCAGTCCGCGCCCCGGACCGCGCGCCACCAACCGGTGCCATAGTCGCCGACCACGTCGTCGGGCCCGGCCGCGACGTCCAGATGAAAGACCGCCGAGCTGCCTTCGGCTTCGGCTGTCGTCCGGTAGCCGGTGGCGGCGACGAAGGCGGCGAACCGGGCGTTCGTCACCGCTGTCCGGTCGATCGCGAATGGCGACAGCAGCACCGCATGGACCGGAGTTTCCCCATCGGCGTGATACCCCTCGGCGAAATGGTCTCCCATCAGGAAGGCTCCGCCCGGCAGCGGCACGTCGTCCGGCGCGTCCCTTGCCCCCGGGCCGCGATCGGGACTCCTGGCCCCCTCGGCCGCGCCGTCTGTCGGCATCCGGCTGGGCGAGCAGCAGCCCGAGCGCACCTCCTCCATGTCCAGACACCCCTCTTCGCGACGCTCCGGGTTTTCAGATTGCTCCCAAAACGGGCGAGTGCAATGCGGGTTCGCCGTTCGGGCTGACTCGGACCGGCGCGGTGTCGGCGGCATGACCGGCGCCCCACCGCAAGATTGTTGACGCAATTCACGGGTGCTTCATAGTTTCCGTCAACAATAACCGCGGCCCGGATGGTTGGACGCGGACGACAGGGAACGCCAGCGAGCCATGCACCAGGTGACAGCACCGTCACCCTTCCAAACCGTGACAGACGCGATCCTTTTGGCAGCCGCGGTCGCGCTGCTCATGGGGGCGGTGGCCCTGGTCTTTGGCCTCCCGGGCCAGCGGACCGCCACCCTCTTCGGCGTCAACCTGTGCGCCGTCCTGGCCTTTCAGGTCTTCAGCGGCAATTCCGGGATCGTGTCGTTCGGCCATACGGCCTTCATGGCCATCGGCGCCTACCTGTCGGCCTGGCTCACCATGCCGGCCAGCATGCTCCGGGTGACATTGCCGAACCTGCCCTCCTGGCTCGGCGGCCATGAATTGCCTGTCCTGGTAGCCCTTGCCGCCGTGTTCGTGCTGGGCCTGGGGGCTGCGCTGTTCAGCGGCGTCCCGGTCGCCCGCCTCAACGGAGCCTCGGCCTCGATCGCGACTCTGGGCATCCTGATCATCGTCTACTCCGTCCTGTCGGCCGCGCGCGATCTGACGGGGGGCAACAGGGCCTTCTATGGCGTGCCGCGGGCCACGGGCTTCGGCCTCGCGGCGGCCTTCGCCTGCGGCTTCGTTCTTCTGGCCCGTCTTTACCGCGACAGCCGATGGGGCCTCATGCTCCGGGCCGCCCGCGACAACGAGCCCGCGGCCCGGGCCTGCGGCATCGATCCGGTGCGCCTGCGGCTTGGCGCATGGGTGCTGTCCGGGGGCATGGGAGCCGTGGCGGGCGCCCTCTACGGCCACATGCTGGGGGCGTTCACGCCGCGCGACTTCCAGTTCGATCTCGCCTTCGGACTGGTCGCCATGATGATCGTGGGCGGCATGGGCACGGTGACGGGCGCGGCTGGCGGCGTGGCGCTGATCATGGCGCTTCAGGAGGGCCTGCAACGGCTCGAGACAGGCTTCACGCTCGGTCCGCTTCAGGTGCCGCAGGTCTTCGGGCTTCCCATCCTCGGCACCAGTCTGGTGATCCTGCTCGTCCTGCTCCTGCGCCCCCAGGGCCTGTTCGGCGACCGGGAGCTGACGCTGCCTGCACGGCTGCGGACCCGGCAGGCCGTCGGCACGGAGGGGATGTCGCGGCCGGCAGGCGGCACGCGCAGCCTGCGGCTCGACGCCGTCACCAAGGCCTTCGCCGGCCTGACCGCCCTTCGGAACGTGTCCGCGGACATTCCGCCGGGCCGGGTGACCGGACTCATCGGGCCGAACGGGGCCGGCAAGTCGACACTGGTGAACGCGATCACCGGCCAGCTGCCCCTGTCCTCCGGACAGGTGACGTTCGGGACTGAACGGCTCGACCGGCTCGCGCCGCAGGACGTCGCACGGACCGGAATCGCGCGGACCTTCCAGAACATCAGGCTCTTCGAACGCCTCTCGACCGAGGAGAACGTCACGGTCGCCGCCCTCGCCCAAGGGGTGCCGCTGTCCCGCGCCCGCGACCGCGCCGCCCAGGAGCTCGATCATGTGGGACTGGCCGGCATGGCCGAGCGTCGGGCCGGATCGCTGCCCTACGGCGCGCGACGGCGGCTCGAGATCGCGCGCGCCCTTGCCACCGATCCCGCTTTCCTGCTCCTGGACGAGCCGGCGGCAGGCATGAACCCCGAGGAGACCGCCGACCTCGCCCGACGGCTGCGGAGCCTGCCCGCCGCGCGCGGCGCAGGCCTCCTGCTGATCGACCACGATCTGCCGTTCGTGATGTCGCTCTGCGGCCGGGTGATCGTGCTGAACCGGGGCGAGGTCATCGCCGACGGAACCCCGGAGGCTGTCCAGCGCGACCCCGGCGTCATCGAAGCCTATCTCGGCACGCGCGCCTCCCGCGGGCCGACCGCACGGCAGGAGGCGACCCCGCCACCCCCGACCGAGGAGATGACCCATGCGCCGACCTGACTCCGGAACACTGCTGCTCCTTTCTGCCGCCCTCCTCGCCGCCCCTGCCGCCGTCGCGCAGGAGGAGTACGTGATCGGCGTCGCCGCCGCGCAGTCCGGGGGGCTGGCGCCCTTCGACCAGCCGTCCTTCGCCGGCTTCCAGTTCTGCGTGGACGAGATGAACGCCCAAGGCGGGATCGCAGGTCAGCACCCGATCCGCCTCGAGGTTCGCGACACACGTTCGGACATGGCCGAAACGGTCAAGTTCGCGCAGGAGTTCGTGGATCTGGGGGTCAACTTCGTCGTTGGTCCGGCCGATGGCGATCCGACCATGGCCATGGGCCAGATCACCGGCCCCGCCGGGATCCCCACGATGACCTTTGCCGGAACCGCCCCGATCCTGACCCAGGTGAGCGACTACGTCTTCGGCTCCTACCCCGCCGACAACCAGCAGGCCGCCGTCCTGGCCTCCTACGCGCGCGAACTGGGCTACGGGTCCGCCTGGCTGCTCAAGTCGCCGGACGCCGCCTACACCCTGATAGGTCCCGAATACTTCGGCCAGGCTTTCCAGACGCTGGGCGGCACCGTGCTGGGCGAGGGATCCTACACCATGAACCAGCCCGAGTTCTCGGCCATCGTCACGACCATCCAGGCGCTCGACCCCCAGCCCGACGTGATCGTGACCTGGGCCTGGGAGCCTGACTTCCCCGCCTTCATCCGGGCGCTTCGCGACGCGGGCGTGACCACGCCGGTGATGGGCGCCGACGTGCTGGACACCCCCACCGTCCGGGGCTTGGGCGATGTCGTCGAAGGCGTGGTGCACACCTCCGGGGGCTACGCCGAGGAGGGCTCCGCCCATGCGGACTTCAACGCGCGCTACCTGGCCGCCACGGGGCTGGCCGCCGACACGAATTATCACGTCAACGGCTGCGACATCGTCGGCATGATCGACGCCGCCGTGCGCGCGGCGGGCTCGACCGACCCCTCGGCTGTCCGTGATGCGTTGGCCGACCTGCCGGAAACCCAAGGGATCATGTCGAGCTATACCTTCGCCGGCACGGACCGGATGCCGCTCCGCTCGGTGGTCCTCGCGCGGATCGAGGGCGGCCAGAAGGTCTTCATTCGCCGCGGCCTCGCCGACCCGGCGATCATCCCGGCGCCCTGATCGTGAACCGGCTGTCCGTCACCGGCCTCCGCGTGCGCTACGGCCCCATCGAGGCGGTCCGGGGCCTCGATCTGGAGGTCGGGCCCGGCGAGATCGTGGCGCTCCTTGGAGCCAATGGGGCGGGCAAGACCTCGACCCTGTCGGCCATCGCCGGGCTCGTGCCGCCATCCGGAGGACGGATCCTTCTCGACGGCGAGGATGTAACGGGCCTGCCGGCCGAGGCGCTGGCGCGGCGCGGCGTGGGCCTCGTGCCCGAGGGGCGGCGTGTCTTCGCCTCCCTCACCGTGGCCGAGAACCTTCTTCTGGGCGGCGCCGTCCATGCCCCGCCACCCGAGCGGCGGGCCCGGCTCCGGCGCATGGAGGACCGCTTCCCCGTGCTGGGCGAACGGCGCGACCAGAAGGCGGGCCTGCTCTCGGGCGGCGAACAGCAGATGCTCGCCATCGCGCGCGTCCTTATGGCGGCGCCGCGCCTCCTTCTCATGGACGAGCCGTCGCTCGGCCTTGCCCCGCAGATGGTCGAGCGCGTGTTCGACCTTATCGCCCAGCTTCGGTCCGAGGGCCTCACCATCCTACTCGTGGAGCAGAACGTGCCCATGTCCCTCGATATCGCGAACCATGGCGTGGTCCTGGCCAACGGACGGGTCTCTCTCCGGGGAACGGCCCGGGACCTGCTGGCCTCGGACGCCGTGCGCGGCGCCTACCTGGCGGGGTGACCGGGATGGGAACGCTCCTGCAGCAGACGGTGAACGCGCTCAGCCTCGGCGGGGTCTATGCCCTCCTGGCGCTCGGCCTCGCGACGGTGTTTTCCATCGTCCGGCTGATCAACTTCGCGCATGGCGAAGTCATGACCATCGCGGGCTACGGCATCTGGTGGGCGCTCCTGCTCGCCCTTCCGGCCCCGGTCGCCATCCTGGCGGGCGTCGCCGTCGCCGTCGGCGCGGCTCTCGCCATGGAGCGGATCGCGTTCCGCCCCATGCGCGGGGCCGATGTCACCACCCTGCTCATCACCTCCTTCGCCGTCAGCGAGATCATCAAGGTGCTGTTCCAGAACGGGATCTCGGCCAGGCCCGTCCCGATCGTGCTGCCGGCCTGGCTCACGAGCACGATCGACCTCGGAGCCGTCCGCATCGGCATGATCTCGGTCGTCTCCATCGCCGCCGTCGTGCTCGCGCTCGGGGCCATGGCCCTGCTGCTCCGCCGCACGCCGCTGGGCCTCGCCATGCGCGCCGCGGCCGAGGATTTCGCGGTCGTGCGGCTGATGGGGATCAAGGCCAACCATGTCGTCGCGCTGGCCTTCGCGATCTCGGGCGCCTTGGCGGGGATCGCGGCGGTGCTCTGGGTGGCGCAGCGCGGGTCGGTGGATCCCCTGATGGGGGCCACGCCCGTCCTCAAGGCCTTCATCGCCACCGTCCTGGGGGGATTGGGGTCGCTGGGCGGCGCGGTCCTGGGGGGATTCGTGGTCGGAGCCGTCGAGGTCTTCCTCCAGGGCTTCCTGCCCGAGGCGGCGCTGCCCTACCGCGAGGCGATCTCGCTGTCGATCATCATCGGTCTCCTTGTGCTGCGTCCGGACGGGCTCTGGCCCGCGGCGAACGTCAGCCGGAGCTGACGCGCCCCGTCCGGTTGGCCCGTTAGGTTTCGGCGGGTCGTGGGCTGAAGACCGCGCGAAGGCTGTCGACCTCGGCGATGCGGCTGCTGGTGGCGGCCCAGTCCACCTCGGACACCCGGGTGATGACCGCTTCGACAAAGGTCACCAGGGCGACATGGGTGTCCCACGGGGTGCCGACATCGGTGGGCACGGAAAAGCTCGACTTCGCGTGCACCGTGACGGGCGACAGCCATTTGTCCGTCACCGCGACCACCGTCGCGCCGCGCGAGGCCACCAGCCGCGCCAGATCCGCCAGCCGCGGATCGTAGCGCCGGATGTC
The DNA here is from genome assembly GCF_017916275.1 of Rubellimicrobium arenae. Lineage (GTDB taxonomy): Bacteria > Pseudomonadota > Alphaproteobacteria > Rhodobacterales > Rhodobacteraceae > Rubellimicrobium > Rubellimicrobium arenae. Next base: position 86,574 of record NZ_JAFMST010000011.1, on the reverse strand, counting down.
GAAGACGATGACCACGTCGCGCTTCTGCAGGCCCAGGACGATGTCGGGCCATTGCTCGGGATCCGCCGGGAGGTGATGCACGCGGGTCCTGATCTGGCGGAGATGCACGGACAGGAGCTGGGCGATGCTGTCCGTCACGCGGCCGCCGATCAGGTGAAGGCCCCGGCCCCGATCGGCCAGCATCCGGCAGAAGTCGTCGAACTGCTGAGGATTGATGCTCGCGGCGGTCTGCTGCACCACCGCGGCCACCCGGGACGCATAGCCGGGCAGGAAGTGTGCGCCATCGCCCTCCCCACCCTCGCGCTTGAGCTGGACGGGCGACAGCTCGCGCTCCTTCAGCTCCCCGATCAGCTGGCGCTGGAAGTCCTGGTAGCCCGCGCAACCGATCTTGGCCACGAAGCGCGTGATCGTGGGGGCCGAGACCCCGGCCCGGTTCGCAAGCTCCTGGATGGGAACGAGTCCACCATAGGGATAGTCCGCCAGGATCGCCTGCGAAATCCGCCGCTCGCCCGCCGTGAAGGTCGGGATCAACTGGTCGAGCCGTGTCCGGAGAGAAGCCGCTTCGCGCAAGGAGGTCCTGGGGAGGGAATGCAGGATTTCTGTGCAGTAGCATGACCTCTGCGGCGGGGCGAACAAAAATTTTCATTCGTCCATCGCAAATCCTTTGACTTTGATCTGGTGCTTTCATCAGATCAATCTGTCCATGGCGACAATCGGGCTATCCCAAGCCCGACCTTGCACGCTCTGGCCCCCGCAGATGGACGATCCATGGACCAGACCCCCACCTCCAAGCGGCCGGCCGGGACCCTCCTTCGGGAGTCCGATCCCGACCCCGTCGAGATCGTGAACGGGGCGGGCACGGCCGACATCCTGCTGGTCTGCGAACATGCGGGGCGGGCCGTCCCAGGAGGACTGGCGCGCCTCGGCCTGGACGACGGGGCGTTCGAGCGTCACATCGCCTACGACATCGGGGCCGAGGGGCTGTCCCGGGCACTGTCCGCCGAGCTCGACGCGCCGCTCGTGCTCCAGCGCTACAGCCGGCTCGTGGTCGACTGTAACCGGCCTCCCTCTGCGCCCGACTTCATTCCCGAGGCCAGCGACGGGACCCTCGTCCCCGGCAACGCGAGCCTGAGCGAGGACGGGCGCGCGCAACGTCTGGCCGAGATCCATGCGCCGTTCCACGAGGCGGTGGCGCGCCTGCTGTCGGAACGGCCCCCGGCGGCGCTTGTCGCGGTTCACAGCTTCACGCCCAAGCTGGAGGTCATGGGGGTCCAGCGGCCCTGGCACGCGGGCTTTCTGTTCCATCGTGACGACCGGCTCAGCCGGGGCCTGCTCGGGGCCCTGCTCGCCCAGTCGCCCGGCACGGTGGCGGCCCTGAACCAGCCTTACTGCGTCACGGACGAAGGCGACTACACCATTCCCGTCCATGGCGAGGCGCGCCGCCTGCCGCATACCCTGGTCGAGATCCGCAACGACCTGATCGCCACGCCCGAGGGCCAGGCCGCCTGGGCCCGCAGGCTAGCCTCGGCCCTGACCGCCGCCCTTCCCGCCCTTCCGGAGTCTTGACCGTGCCGAACCCGCATCCGACGACGCGCGACCTGCCCCTCGACCCGTCGCAATCCGCCCTTCTCTTCATCGACGTCCAGAACTTCTCGTGCCGCCGCGACGGGGGCGAGTTCGGGCACCTGCCGGACGAGGAGGTCGCACGGGACTACGGCTACTTCTTCGACCGCCTGGAGAACGTCGCCATTCCCAACATGCAGCGGCTCCAGGAGGCGTTCCGGGCCGCGGGGGTCGAGGTGCTCTACACCACCATCGAGAGCCTCACCAAGGACGGCCGGGACCGAAGCCTTGATTACAAGATCACCGGGTTCAACGTGCCCAAGGGGTCCTGGGACGGGAAGGTCCTCGACCAGATCGCGCCGGGCGACGACGAGATCGTCCTGCCGAAAAGCTCGTCCTCGGTCTTCGTCTCGACCCATGTGGACTACATCCTGCGCAACCTCGGCGTGAGGCAGCTCGTGCTGTGCGGCTGCCTGACGGACCAATGCGTCGAATCCGCGGTGCGGGACGCCTGCGACCTCAACTACCTTGTCACGCTCGTTCCCGATGCCTGCGCCACCTACACGCAGGAACGGCACGACAACACGCTGCGCGCGATCAAGGGCTACTGCCGGCAGGTCTCGACCGACGACCTGATCGCCGAGATCACCCCCTGACCCGGAAAGGAGCCGCCATGTCCAGGACCGACGAAGCCATTGCCGCCGTCCGCGAGGCCCTGCGGTCGGATGACGCCTATGTCGCCGAGCTGACGCGCGACCTCGTTCGCATCCCATCCGTCAACCCGCGCTTCGTCCAGGACCCCGCCGTCAACGGCGAGGCCAAGGTGCAGGATCGGCTTCAGCAGGATCTGACCGCGCTGGGCTTTGGCGTCGATCGCTGGGACGTGTCGCCCGGACGGCCGAACATCGTCGCCGACTGGGAGGGCTCCGAGGAGCGGAGCCTCCTGCTGTGCGGCCATGTGGACGTGGTCCCCATCGGTGATCCCGCGCAGTGGACCGTCGAGCCTTTCGGCGGCGAAACCAAGGACGGACGCCTTTACGGGCGGGGCGCGGTCGACATGAAAAGCGGCGTCGCGGCCTGCGTGGCCGCCGCCCGCGCCATCCGCAAGGCAGGGATCACCCTGGACGGGCGCCTGTCGATCCACACCGTCGTGGACGAGGAGGCCGGAGGGTTCGGCGCCATGGACGCCGTGGCCAAGGGCCGCCTCGCCCGCGCCGGGATCATCGCCGAGCCCACCTGGGATGCGGTCATGCCGGCGGAAGGCGGGCTGTTCTGGGTGCGGGTCACCATCCGGGGGCGTCAGGGCCATGCGGGCTGGCGCTTCAACGAGGTCTGGCCCCAGCCCGAGGCCGCCGACCGCCTGCTCCCCGGCGTGAACGCGATCGAGCTCGCCACGAGGTTCCTGGCCGCCCTGCGCGAATTCGAGAGCATCCGCTGCCGGACCACCTACCACCCGCTCGTTCCGCCCGGACTGAACACCATCAACCCGGGCGTCATTCGGGCCGGGGCCGGGCTGGGACCGGACGGGCTGCCGGTGACGATGACCAATCCCGCCATCATCCCGGATACGGCGGTGATCGACCTGGACTACAAGTTCCTGCCCAACGAGGACCCCGCCCAGGTCCGGGCCGAGTTCGAGGCCTTCGTCCACCACTTCTGCCAGATGGACCGCTGGCTCCGCGACAACCCGATCACCGTCGATTGGGATTACGCGCAGCTCTACTTCCCGCCGATGGACACGCCGGTGGACCATCCGCTGGTCACGTCGCTCGTCCGCCGGGCCGGGGAGAACGGCAAGCCGCCCGCGATCAAGGGCTTCGAGGCCGTGGCCGACTGCGCCCACTACGCGGGGGCGGGCGTGCCCTGCGTCCTCTTCGGGCCATCCGGCGACGGACTCCACGGCTACGACGAATACGTCAACCTCGACTCGCTCGAGAGGGTGACCCGGACGCTGGCCGAAACCGTCATCGACCTTTGCGGCGTCCGGTGACGCCGCCCTCCACGACAAGAACAAGACGCACAAAGCAACAAGGGGGTATCACCACGATGAAAGCGACAACCTGCCTCGGGAGCCTGGCCCTCGCCTTGGGCGGCCTCGGAGCTCTGCCCGCCTTGGCCCAGGACCAGATCGCCCGGATCGGCGTCCTGGCCCCGCTCACCGGCGGGTCGGCGGCGGACGGACAGGAGATGGTCAACGGCGCCCAACTGGCCGTGGACGAGATCAACGCCGCCGGCGGCGTGGCCGGCTACATGCTCGAGATCGTCGAAGGCGACACGCAGGACCAGACCGCCGAGGCGGTCACCACCGCCTTCGAACGGCTGGCCGGCGACCCGGACGTGAACGTCATGATGAGCGGCTACGCCTCGGGCTCGAACTTCGAGATCGAGATGATGGCCGAACAGGAGATGCCCTATCTCATCTCGGGCAACTCCGCGCAGACCCGCGACATCATCGCGCCCGACCCGGACTCCTTTCCGACGGTGTGGTCCATCACGCCGTCCTACGACGCCTACGAGACCGAGATGATCCCGGTGCTCGATGCGCTGTCCGCCTCCGGCGCGCTGGCCCTGCCCAACAAGAAGGTGGCGCTGATCTCGTCCGACAACCCCTACTCCAAGACCATCATGGACGGGTTGGCCGAAAGCTTCGGCGCGGGGGGCTGGGACGTGACCTCGACAGACCTCCTGCCTTTCGGTGCGATCAACGACTGGCGCGCCTTCCTCGCGGGCGTGCGCCAGAACGAGCCTGCGGTCATCATCAACACCGACTATCAGCCCGGCAACGCGGCGACCTTTGTCCAGCAGTTCCTGGAACAGCCCACCAACAGCCTCGTATTCATCCAATACGCGCCCTCGGTCCCCGAGTTCACCGAGCTGACCGGCGACGCTTCGACGGGGATCATCTACAACCTCCTGGGCGGGCCGCTGGAATCCGAGCAGAACCCCCGCGCCGCCGAGGTGATCGGCAAGTACGAGGAGCGCTTCGGCACGACGCCGGGCTTCTACGGCCCAGCCCTCTACGAGCAGGTCTATCTTTACGCCGAAGCCCTGGAGAAGGTGGGCGACCCGACCGACCGGCTCGCCATCGGCGAGGCGATCGCCGCCGCCGACAAGCAGATCGTGTCCGGCCATCTCCGCTTCGATCCGGCCACGCACCTCGCGGTGCAGGGCAACGAAGGCATCCCGATCCAGTTCTTCCAGATCTGGGACGGCGAGCGCGTGCTGTTCTACCCCGACCAGTACGCCACCGGCGACTTCCGCCTCCCGCCCTGGATGAAGTGACGTGGCCCGGGGCCGCGCGCAACCTGGGCGGCGCGGCCCTGCCCCAGATGGATGATCCGATGGTTCCTGCCGCCGCCCCGTCGTCGCCCCTGCTCGAAGCGCGCCACCTCGTGCGGCGCTTCGGCGCGCTGGTCGCCGTCAACGACGTGTCGTTCACCGTCCCGTCCGGGGAGGTGCTGGGCATCGCCGGGCCGAACGGCAGCGGCAAGAGCACGCTGTTCAACGTCATCACCGGCATCCCGTTCGGGCCGTCCTCGGGCGAGGTCCTGCTGGACGGCCGGCCGATGACCGGCCAGGGCGCCGAGCGGATCGCCCGCTCCGGCCTCCTGCGGACCTTCCAGAAGGACGCCGAGTTCGGCACCCTCACGGCCTTCGAGAACGCCTATGCCAGCGCCTGCTTCAACGCGGGCCGCAAGGGCGAGGAGGGCCGCGACGCCGCCGCGCGGGCGCTCAAGGATGCGGGCCTCCCCGAGGCGCGCTGGTCCCTGCCCTCGCACGCGCTGACCGTCTTCGAGCGCAAGCAACTCATGATCGCCTCGGCCCTGGCCGGAGCGCCGCGCCTCCTTCTCCTCGACGAACCCGCCGCGGGGCTGACCCAGCCCGAGGTCGCGGGACTGGACGCCCTGATCCGGACGGTGCGCGACCGCGGGGTCACGATCCTCCTGATCGAGCATGTCCTGTCGCTGCTCCTGGCGGTGTCGGACCGCCTCATGGTGCTCGACCAGGGCCGGATCATCGCCGAGGGCCTCCCGTCCGAGGTCGTTCGCAATCCGGCGGTCGTCACCGCCTATCTCGGGTCACGGGGGGCGGCGGCATGACGGACGCCTTGGAGGTCGACGGCCTCAGCGGGGGCTATGACGACTACGACGTGGTCTCGAACATCGGCCTGACGGTTGGCGCATCCGAACGGGTGGGCCTCTTCGGGCCGAATGGCCACGGCAAGACCACGATCCTCAACGCCATCTCCGCGACCCTGGCGCGGCGACGGGGCACGGTGCGGTTCTTCGGCCAGCCGGTCGACCGGGCGCGGCCGCAGGCCATCGTCGCGGCGGGGCTGATCCATGTGCCCCAGGCCAACACCGTCTTTCCGGACATGGAGATCCAGGAAACGCTGGAGCTCGCCGCCTGGACCCCACGCGCCCGCGCCGCGCGCGCCGAGAACCTCGACCGGGTCCTCGCGCTCTTTCCCCGCCTGGCCGAGCGGCGGCGCCAGCTCGCCCGGACCCTGTCGGGGGGTGAGCGGCAGATGCTCTCGATCGGGGTTGGCCTCATGTGCGCGCCGCGGATGCTCATGCTGGATGAGCCGACGCTGGGCCTTTCGCCCAAGCTCAAGGACGAGCTCGCGCAGGCGATCGCGACGATCTCGGCCGGCGGCATCCCGATCCTCGTGGTCGAACAGGACGTGGCCTTCGTCCTGTCGCTGGTGGACCGGATGTACTTCGTCAACCATGGCGCGATCACGCGGGAGATCGGCCGGCGCGACGCCGTGGACCACGACGAGATCATGGCCATGTACTTCGGCGCAGGAGCAACCGCATGACCCTCGACGCCCTCGCGACCGTCCTGGTCAGCGGCCTCGTCATGGGCTCGGTCTACGCGCTCATGGCCTCGGGGCTGTCGCTGGTCTGGTCGACGCTCGGCATCTTCAACTTCGCGCATGGCGCCCTGATGACGCTGGGCGCCTACCTCGCCTGGACCCTCGCGGGCAGCGGTGTCTTGGGCCTGCCGCCCTGGATCGCCATGCTGGTCGCCGTCGCCTTGGTGGCCGCCGTCGGGGTGCTGCTGGAGCGCCTGCTTATTCGACCCTTCTACGGGCATCGGGCCATGCTCCTCGTGACCGTCATGACGACGCTGGCGGCGACGGTCTTCCTGTCCAAGGGAATCCAGCTCGTCTGGGGTCCGCGCCTCAAGGAGCTGCCGGCGCTGGCGCCCGGGAACGTCTCGATCCTTGGGACCAGCATCTCGGCGCAGGAGGCGCTGATCGTGGGGGTGGCCCCCATCGTCCTGGGCGCGCTCTGGGCGTTTCTGCGGTTCTCTTCCACCGGGCGCGGCATCCGCGCCGTGGGCCAGAACCCGCAGGCCGCGCAGCTGATCGGCATCGACGTGCCCCGCCTGTTCGCCATCGCCTTCGCCCTCGCCGCCGCCCTCGCCGCCCTGACGGGCATCCTGATCGGGTCCGTCCGCCTCGTGACGCCGTCTCTGGGGGACGAGCCCCTCATCAAGGCGCTCATCATCGTCATCTTCGGCGGCCTGGGCTCCATGGCAGGCACGATCTGGGCCGCCTACCTGATCGGCCTGGCCGAGGCGCTGCTGGTCTTCACCATCGGCATCTACTGGGCGCCCTCGACCCTGTTCCTCCTGCTGATCCTGGTGCTCGTCCTTCGGCCGCAGGGCCTGATGGGAAAGGTGGTGCGATGATCGCCCGACTTCTCTCCTCGCGCGGGCCGATCGTGGCGATCCTCCTGCTGGCCGTGGCGCTGGCGCTGCCGTTCCTCAGCGACAGCACCTACCTGCGGCATCTCATGATCCTGGTCTTCATCTACGGCATCGTCGCGGCGAGCTGGGACGTGACGCTCGGTTACACCGGGATCTTCAACTTCGCGCACACCGCCTTCTTCGGGCTGGGCGTCTACGCGACCGGGCTGCTGGCCAAGCTGGGGGGGCTCGACCCCTGGGCGTCCATGCTGCTGGGCAGCGTGCTCGTGGCCGGGATCGCGGCGCTGGTCGCCTGGCCGGTGGTGCGCCTCCAGGGCATCTACGTGGTGCTCGTGACCTTTGCCTTCAGCCAGCTCGCGCTCCAGTTCGTCATCAGCCAGTCCGACCTGACCGGAGGGACCCAGGGCCTGGTCCGCATCCCGACGATCCAGCTGCCGGGCTACAATTTCCTGCGCGACTACAAGCTTGGCTACTACTACGTCGGCCTGGCCCTGCTGGGCCTCAGCGTCCTCGGCCTCCAGATACTCGTGCGGTCCGACTTCGGCCTCTCGCTCCGGGCCTTGCGCGACAATGAGGATTATGCCCGGGCGCGCGGCATCCCCGTGGCCCGGCAGCGGCTCAAGGCGCTGGTCGCCTCGGCCTTCGTGGCCGGGCTCGCGGGCGGGTTCTACGCCGTCTACCTCCGCGTCGCCTCGCCCGAGGTGTTCAGCTTCGCCACCACCTCGCTGATCCTCAGCATGGTGCTCGTGGGCGGAGTGGGGACGCTCTGGGGCCCCGTGCTGGCCGCCGTGGTCCTGACGCTCGGCTCCGAGGCCCTGGCGAACGTGCGGGGACTGGACGAGGGCCGGCACATGCTCGTCGCCGTGGCCATGATCCTCGCGCTCCGCTTCCTCCCCGGCGGCCTGATCTCCGCCCTCCTGCCCCGCCGTGGCGCGCCCGACCGTGCCGCCCGGCCCACCGTCCAAGGACCCACCACGCCATGATCCGCGAGCCGCTCGTCTTCGCCGCCCTGACCGACATCGCCGGAAAGCTCCGGGGCAAGGGGTTCCCCGCCGCGCAGCTCGACACGCGGCAGCGGTCCGGCATCGGCTGGACGCCGACCAACGTCCAGATCACCTGCTTCGACGCGATCGCGCCCAGCCCCTATGGCGCGCTGGGCGACCTCGTCCTGGTCCCCGAACCGGGCTCGCGGGCCACCGTGGACTTCCAGGACGGACGCCCGCCCGAGGACATGATGCTGGGCGACGTGCGCTCCCTCGAGGGGGAGCCGTGGGAGTGTTGCACCCGCTCGATCCTCAGGGGGGCCCTGGACCGGCTCGAACGGGTGGCCGGCCTCCGCGTCCGCGGCGCCTTCGAGCAGGAGTTCCAGCTGACCGGCGCCGCCGTTCCGCCCGGCTGGGCCTACAGCCATGCGGGCTTCGCAGCGCAGGCGCCGTTCCTGGGCGCCGTCATGGCCGGGCTCGGGCAGGCGGGACTGACCCCGGACAGCATCATGAAGGAATACGGCGACAACCAGTACGAGGTGACCATCGCCCCCGAAGAGGGCGTCCGCGTGGCCGATGCCGCGACCTATGTCCGCATGATCGTGCAGCAGGCGGCGCTTGGACTGGGGGAGCGGGCGACCTTCACCCCCATCCTTGACCCCAAGGGCGTGGGCAACGGCGTCCACATCCACCTCAGCTTCCTCGACGCGGAGGGCCGCCCGGCGACCTGGGACCCGGACGGCCCCTCCGGCATGTCGCGCCAGACCGGTGCCTTCGTGGCCGGCATCCTGCGCCATCTGGGGAGCATCGTGGCCATCACCGCGCCATCGGCCATCTCCTACCTGCGGCTCACGCCCCATCGCTGGAGCGCGGCGTTCAACAACCTCGGATTCCGCGACCGCGAGGCGTCGGTCCGCATCTGCCCCGTGGCGGGCGACACGCCCGAGGCCGTGGCGCGCCGCTACAACTTCGAATTCCGGGCCGCCGATGCCACGGCCTCCCCCCATCTGGCCCTGGCGGCCATCCTTCATGCGGGCGCCCAGGGAATCGAGGACGGCCTTCCCGCCCCCTCGGCGACCGAGGAGGACCTCGCGGAACTTTCGCCCGAGGACCTCGCCCGGCGTGGCTATGAACGGCTGCCCGCATCGCTCGAGGAAGCGCTCGACCGGTTCGAGGCCGACGAGGTCGTCCGCGCCTGGTTCCCCGGCCGCTTCAGCGAGGTCTACCTCGCGCACAAGCGGTTCGAGGCCGCGATGATGGCGGACAAGAGCATCGCCGACCGTTGCGCGGCCTACGCCGGGGTCTACTGACCGCCCGGTCGGGGCCGGGCTCCGGGCGGGCTGGCGTCCGGGTTCCGATCCCCCGCGGCGCGGTTCCGAATCCGTTCGGCCCACGGCCTGTCCCGTGATAGGCTCGTCCGGCCAACCCCGAGCCCACATCCCGACGGAGGACGTCCATGTTCCATCCGGCCCCTTCGTGGCGCGTGCTTCCGGCCGCCACGCTGATCGCGATCTCATCCCTCTGGCCCATGCAGCCGCACGCGCAGGAGGCGGCACTGGATCCCGCGCCCGAAGCCGCGACCGGACGGACGGCCCGCAGCCAGGGCGAGGCGTCCGAGCAGATGGTCGCGGCGGCCAACCCTCTCGCGGCGCAGGCCGGCCTCGACATCCTCCGGGCCGGAGGCAACGCGGTGGATGCCGCCATCGCCGTCCAACTCGTGCTGAACCTCGTGGAGCCGCAAAGCTCCGGGATCGGCGGCGGCGCGTTCCTCCTGCACTGGGACGCCGGGCGGCGGGAGCTCTCGACCCTGGACGGCCGCGAGACGGCCCCCGCCGCCGCGACGCCCGACCGCTTCCTCGGCCCGGACGGCGAGCCGCTGGACTTCATGGCCGCCGTGGTGGGCGGGCGCTCGGTCGGGGTGCCGGGAACGGTGCGGCTCCTCGAGGCCGCGCACGACCGCTGGGGCCGGCTGCCTTGGCAACGGCTCTTCGAGCCGGCGATCCGGCTGGCCGAGGAAGGCTTCCGGATCTCGCCCCGTCTCGCCGGGCTCCTTGCGCAGGAGGAGGCGCTGGACGACGACCCGAGGGCCCGCGCCCTCTTCTTCGAGGCCGACGGCACGCCCAAGGCGGCAGGCACCCTCCTCCGCAATCCGGCGCTGGCCGAGACCCTGCGGCGGATCGCGAACGAAGGCGCCGATGCCTTCTACACGGGTGCGGTGGCGGAGGACATCGTCGCGACCGTGACCGGGCACCCGTCCAACCCCGGCGACATGACGCTCGCCGATCTCGACGGCTATCGGGTGGTCGAGCGGGACCCGGTCTGCGGGCCGTATCGCGCCTACCGGGTCTGCGGCATGGGCCCGCCCTCGTCCGGGGCCGTCGCCATCCAGCAGATCCTCGGCGCCATCGAGGCCGTCGACATGGCGCAGCTGGGCGCCGGGCCCGAAGCGGTCCACTGGTTCTCCGAGGCCGGGCGGCTCGCCTTCGCCGACCGCGCCCGCTATCTCGGCGATCCCGATTTCGTCAGCGTTCCCCTGCGCGGGCTGCTCGACGACGGCTATATCGACGGCCGGGCCGCGCTGATCGATCCGGCCCGCTCCATGGGCGAGGCCGAGCCGGGGAACCCGCCGTTCCAGCAAGGCGCGCGCCAGGCCGCGGCCGACGGCATCGAGAACGGCACCAGCCACATTTCCGTCGTGGACCGTGACGGCAACGCGGTTTCGATGACGACCACCATCGAATCCGGCTTCGGATCGCGGTTGATGACGGCCAGCGGGTTCCTCCTGAACAACGAGCTCACCGACTTCTCCTTTTCCCCCGAGGAGGACGGCGTCGCGGTCGCCAACCGCGTCGAGCCCGGCAAGCGCCCACGCAGCTCCATGGCACCGACCATCGTCTTCGACGCCTTCGGCCGCCTTTACGTCGTCACCGGATCGCCGGGGGGGAGCCAGATCATCAACTTCGTGGGCAAGACGCTGGTCGGCATCCTCGACTGGGGCCTCGACCCGCAGGAGGCCGTGGACCTTCCCAACTTCGGCTCCCGCAACGGCCCGACGGAACTCGAGGCGGGAACCGAGGCCGAAGCCTGGCAGGCGCCGCTGGAGGCGATGGGCCACGAGGTGAGCGTGATGGAGATGAACTCCGGCATCCAGGCCATCGTGGTGACGCCGAGGGGACTTGTCGGGGGGGCCGACAGCCGCCGCGAGGGGGTGGCCATCGGCGACTGAGCGACCCCGCCAGGGTTGATGCCTGTGCCGGGGCCAGGGCCGCACCGACTAGGGCTGCCAGACCTGCCCTGTCGGGTCCGACAGCTGGCGGTCGAGGAAGAACGCCGCGCTGACGAAGGCCAGATGGGTCAGCGCCTGGGGGAAGTTGCCCAGCGGCTCGCCCAGGGCGCTCCACTCCTCGGAAAAGAGGCCAAGGTGGTTGGCGTGGCGCAGCCCGCGTTCCATCACCAGTTGCGCCTCGTCCAGCCGTCCCGCCCGGGCCAGGCATTCCGCATACCAGAAGGTGCAGGTCGAAAACGCGCCTTCCTGCCCCGGCAGCCCGTCCTCGGCGCGGTAGCGCAGGATGAGCCCGTCGTCCGACAGATGGTTGCGGATCGCCACGAGCGTGGACAGCCAGACCGGGTCCGTCGCCGAGACGAACCGCACGAGCGGCATCATCAGAAGCGCGCCATCGAGCTCGGTGCTTCCCCGGGCTCGGACGAAATAGCCGTGCTGGGGATGGCGGAACTCGTCCCAGATGTTCTCGGCGATGCGGTCGCGCTCGGCCTCCCATTCGACCACCGGCGCAGGGAGCGATCGCTTCCGCGCCAGCCGCGCCGCCCGGTCGAGCGCCACCCAGCACATCAGGCGGGAATGCAGGAACTCCTGCGCCTCGCCCCGGACCTCCCAGATTCCGGCGTCGGCCTCGCGCCAGTGGGCGCGGACATGCTCCACGATCTCCCGGATGTGGCTCCATCCCTGCCGGCTGATGGCCGAGCCGTATTTGTTGGACAGGTAGACGCTGTCCAGAAGCTCGCCATAGATGTCGAGTTGGCGCTGGTGCCCGGCGGCGTTGCCGATCCGGACCGGACGCGCGCCGCCATAGCCGGCCAGGTGCGACAGCTCCTCCTCGCGGGCCACCTCGCCCCCGGCCAGGGCGTAGACGACCCGGAGCGGATCCTGGTCGCCGCTCGTGATCATGCATCGGCCCACCCAACGGCGGAACCGCTCGGCCTCCTCGAGGTAGCCCAGCCGCATAAAGGCATAGACCGTGAACGAGGCGTCGCGGATCCAGGTCGCGCGGTAGTCCCAGTTGCGCACGCCTCCCTCCGCCTCGGGCAGGCCGAAGGTCGCCGCAGCCGCCACGGACCCATGCTCGGCCGAGGTCAGCAGCTTCAGGACGAGCGCCGAGCGCGTGACGTGCTCCCGCCAGCGGCCCCGGTAGGTGGACCGCCGCGCCCAGCTCCTCCAGGCTGCCGCTGTCCGGTCCGTGACAGCCCGCACCTCCTCGCCCGAGGAGGCAGGCGCATCGGCTTCGCCCAGGACGAACCAGGCCTCTTCGTGGGTGTCCAGGACCAGATCGGCGCGGCCTTCGCCCTCGGCCGCCTCGATGGGCACCGAGCCGTCGAGCCGGAGCGCGATGTCGCGACCCTGGAAGAGGGCGCCCTGCCCGGCCCGCCTGCAGGCCGGAGTTTCGCGGGCATAGTCAAAGCGCGGCCGGCATCGCAGGTGAAAGGCGACCCGTCCCTTGGTGACGCGCAGGCGACGGATCAGGCGCCGGGCCGTCGCGTCGCCTTCGTCAGGATGGGGCATCAGGTCCACCACCTCGGCGCAGCCCTCTGCGGACAGCCACCGCGTCATCAGGACGTTGGTGTCGGGCAGGTAGATCTGCACGGCGCGTGCGCCCTCCAGATCCGGCCAAAGCTCGAAGGCGCCGCCATGGTCGGGGTCGAGCAGCGCGGCAAAGACGGACGGACTGTCCAGGCGGGGCCAGCACAGGAAGTCCACCGTTCCGTCCCGCGCCACCAGCGCGGCGGTCTCCTGGTTGCCGATCATGCCGTGGTCCCCGATCTCCCGTCGCGGGCGCGGGTTGGACTCCGGCATCTCGATCATCGTCCGGCGAGGACCTGAGCCGGCCGGGCCGGGACCAGCTCGGGACCTGATCCGTCCCGGCTCCATGTGGGACCAGGTTCGGGTCCGGTGGTGGCCGGCATCGGCATGAGTGCTCTCCTGTCCATTGCGGGCGATCCGTCAGGCATGCGCCTGGGCCGCAAGGTAGAGCCAGCCGGCAACACCTCCATGGCTCGGGCGAACGTCAGGTCCGGCGCGGGGTTCCGGTCCTGGGCTGGGGGCGCCTACCGGTCCGTCCCACCCGCCGGGCCGGGGCCCAACTCCCAGACCCGCAGGTAATCGATCTCGGCCGCGATCTCGCCCCCGCCCCCCATCGCGACCAGGCCGATCTGCGGCGACGGGCCAAGGTCGTGGCCCCACGCGCCGCCCCGAACCCAGTGGCGGCCGTCCCGGCTGGTGTAGGGCGTGGCGAGCACGCCCACTTCCTGTCGGCGGACCTTCAGCCGGAGCCAGGTCCAGTCCTCGCCCGGCGGACCTACCACGGTATTGCCATAGCGGGGCACGCCCGGCCCAACCTGGGACAACTCTCGCGCGAACTCGGTCTGACGGGTCTCCCAGATCGATACGACGACCAGCTTGAGATAGTCGTCGTCGTCCTTTCGGATCACCATGCCGACCTGCGCATAGTTGTAGCAGCATCCCTCGTCCGGGACGTCCAGCCTGACGCGAGCCTCGGCGACGAAATCGCCGGCCGGAGCCGCCCTGACCAGGACCGGGGCATCGTCCTGGTCCTCGTGAAGGTCCCCCTGAGCAACCTCGAGCCGCAAGGCGCCCTGATCGACCACCGTGGCGTCGGGAGGCCGCACCCAGGACCAGCCGTCGCCCAGCGAGGCGCGCTCGAACTCGTCCGAGGCGCCGGGCAGCGCGGTCCCAAGGGTCACGGCCCCGGACGCAGGCACCACGTCCTGGCGATCCGGCGCGCCGGGCTCGAGGGCCGGGCCGACCTGCGGACCGGACACGCGCGCCGCCACCGGCCAGCCCCCCACCCAGTCTACCCGTTCCATCAGCGCCGGACGGCGCGTGAAGCCCGGCTCGCCCGGAAAGAAGGGGTCACTTTCCTCGACGGCGTGGTAGATCGTCCACCACTGCCCCGAGCGGTCCCGGATGAGCGAATTGTGCCCCGGCCCCACCCAGCCGTCGCCGGTCTGGACCAGGAACGGCGTCCCGCCCACCAGCGGATCGAGCATCGACACCCCCAGCGCATCGACGAAGGGACCGGTCGGACTGGCCGACGCCCCCACGAACACGGCGTAACCCGTCTGGGGCCCGGCACAGCAGTTCGTGGCCGAAGCGAACAGGTAGTATCGCCCCTCGTGCTGGATGACCTCCGCCCCCTCGTAGCGGTTCGGGATCGTCACCTGCACCGTGCTGTCCGGGGGCGCGGAGACCGATCCGTCCCCGGCGACGATCAACTCGCGGGCCTCGATGCCGCCGTAGAAGCTCCCGAAATACAGGGTGTGCCGCCCGTCCGGCGTCGTCTCGACCTCCGGATCCAGGGTCCACAGGAACTCGCACCCCTCGCCGGCCCGTCTGGGCTCGACCAGCGGCGCCGGGGCCGGCTCCCAGGGGCCGGCGGGGCTGGGGCTGGTGGCGATGCCGATGGCGCTGTCCTCGTCGCAGCCGGGCTCCCCGCCCGCGGCCTCGGTCACGTCGGTCGCGGCGAACAGCAGGACATAACGGTCGCCCATCCGCTCGATCTCCGGCGCCCAGAGCATGGCCGTCGGGTCGATCCAGTCGGGCAACGCGGGTGTGGCCGATCGAGGGTCGCGGTCGAACGAGTCGCCCACATGATCCCACGAGACCAGGTCCATCGACCGGAAGATCGGCAGGAGGTGGAACACCAGATCGCCCTGCGCGTCCCGGTCCCCGCCATGCAGGGGGTCGGTCGTGCAGATCATGTACCAGGCCGGGTCGCCCTCCGGTCCCTCGATGACCGAAGGATCGGCGCAGCTCGTGACGGGCGTTCCATCCGCCGTTCGGACGGTGAGCGGGTTGGCGAACAGTCCGGACGCCCGGGCCTCCGGCCCGTCCGCCAGCGCGGCACCCCCGAGAATGCCGAGGATGATCGTCCATGCGATCCCCGCTCCTGTCGCACACCTCATCCGAGTCGCCTCCACGGACCACGCCCCAGGGCCGCCCTGCGGTCACCTGCACCAACGCGGGCGCGCGGCAAGGGGGCTCCGGGCGTTCAGCTCCGGACGGACAGCGGCAGCGGCGCGGCGAGTCGGGCCGACCTCCCCTCCGGCGCCGCGACGGACTGGCGCGAGATCAGGGGGCAGTCGATCTTGATCCGCGGGTGCCGGGGGACCGCGCCTGGCCTCAGGATCATCCGGTGAAGCTCCTCGACCGCGTGGCGCGCCATGTCGGCGTGCGGCAGCTCCATGGTCGTCAGCGGCGGCATCATGTCGGCCGTGAACAGCTCGTTGTCGAAGCCGATGACCGATAGGTCACGCGGGATGGTCAGGCCCAGCTCGACCGCCGCGTTGTAGACCCCCACCGCCGCGCGGTCGCAGAAGCAGAACACCGCGGTCGGCGGGTCGGCCAGCGCCCGCAGCCGCCGGAACGCGGCATGGCCGCCCTTGATCGTCCAGCTTCCCTTCTCGACCAGCGCCGGATCGGCGGGCACGTCCCGCATGGCCAGAGCCCGCCGGTAGCCCTTGAGCCGCTCGCGCGAGGCTTCGATGGAATCCTCGCCCCCGATGAACGCGATCCGCCGGTGGCCCGCGTCCAGCAACGCCAGCGTGGCCGTCATTCCGGCGGCCAGGTCCCCGGGCACGACGCTTGGGGCGGCCGACCCAGGCGCGTAGCAGTTCAGGAGCACCGTCGGCCCCGCGCTCAGCCCCGCCGGCAGGACGACCTCCTGCGTGATCAGCCGGGCATAGATGAAGCCCTGCGCGCCCGCCCGTTGAAGGCAGTCGATCGCGGCCGCCTCGAGCGCCGGGTCGCCCCCGGTCGGCATCACGGACACCAGAAGCCCCGCCTCGGTCGCCGCATCGGCGACGCCGTCGATCAGGCCCGCGATATGGGGCGACGACGTGACTTCGTTGATGATCATGGCGACAAGGGGGCGCCGGTCCCCGGACCGCCCGGACCGGCGCCCGTATCCCAGTTCCTCCGCCTTGGCGATCACGGCCTTGCGCGTCGCGGCCGACACGCGCGTTCCGGGGGCGGCGTTCAGAACCAGGGACACCGTCGCCTGAGACACACCGCAGGCGGCTGCGATGTCGCTCATTGTGGGCTTGCTGGACAAGGGTGGCGCCGCTCCTACCTGCCGGTCGGTGGAATAGAGCACGGAACCGGGCCGGCCACAACGAATGCCCCTTGATGGTGGCATCGGGATTAGTCATCATCAAGTTAAATTATAACCTGGGATAACTTTCCGGGTCGGGAGGATACACATGGCCGAGGTCACCCTTCACGGGGTCTCGAAGGCTTATGGCGGGACGCAGGTCATCCACGACGTCTCGCTCGAGGTGGCCCAGGGGGAGTTCGTCGTCTTCGTCGGTCCGTCCGGCTGCGGGAAATCCACGCTCCTGCGGATGATCGCAGGGCTCGAGGAGGTGACCGGCGGCGACGTGCTGATCGGGGGCCAGCGGGTGAACGACACCGCGGCCCGCGACCGTGGCGTGGCCATGGTGTTCCAGAACTACGCGCTCTATCCGCACATGAGCGTGCGCGACAACATGGCCTTCGGCCTGCGCAACATGGGCACGGCCCGCGCCGACATCGACCGGCGGATCGCCAAGGCCGCCGGCATCCTCCAGCTCGAACCCTATCTCGACCGAAAGCCGCGGGCGATGTCCGGGGGCCAGCGCCAGCGCGTCGCGATCGGCCGCGCCATCGTGCGCGAACCCGAGGTCTTCCTGTTCGACGAGCCGCTGTCGAACCTCGACGCCGCCCTTCGCGTCCAGATGCGGACCGAGATCGCCAAGCTGCACCATGCGCTGGGGGCGACGATGATCTACGTGACGCACGACCAGACCGAGGCCATGACCATGGCCGACCGGATCGTCGTGCTGCGCGCCGGCCGGATCGAGCAGGTCGGGGCGCCGCTGGAGCTTTATGAACGGCCCGCCAACCTGTTCGTGGCCGGTTTCCTGGGCTCCCCCAAGATGAACTTCCTCCGGGGGCGGGTGGCCGTGGCCCAGGGGTCCGATATCGGCATCGATCTCGCGGGCGGGGTCCGCCTGCCGGCCCGCGTCCGCCCGGGATCGGTCCGGCAGGGCGACGAGGTCACGCTCGGGCTGCGCCCCGAGAACCTGGGCGTCGCCCCGGACGGCGAGCTCCGGGGCCATGTGGACGTGGTTGAGCAGCTGGGCTCGGTGCAGCTCGTCTATGCCACCGTCCCGGACGGCACCACCGTCGTCGCCGAGCTGCGCGACCGGCGCGCTCCGGCCGTCGGCTCCGAGGTGCCTCTGGTGATCGGGCCGGGCATCCGCCACGTCTTCGACGCCGACGGGGCCGCCGTGACCCTGCCCGAGGGGGATCTGCCATGACGGCCGCCGCCCGGCCCGCGACTCGCAGCCCCCGAGGCCGGTCCCGGTCCAGGGGATGGCTGACCGCCCTCCTGTTCCTCGCGCCGTTCCTGGCCGTCTACCTGGTTCTGCTGGTCTATCCCCTGTTCCTCGGGATCTGGATCAGCTTCCGCGACTGGGACCTGATGGCGGGCGACTACGGGCCGGTCGGCCTTCTGAACTACCAGGACCTCTGGACCGATCCGGTCTTCTGGCGCTCGACGCGGAACACGCTGTACTTCGCGCTGCTGACCGTGCCGTCCATGACGATCATCGCGATGCTCCTCGCGCTGGCCGTGCAGGGACCCGGGCGGATCCGCGCGATCTGCCGGTCGGTGTTCTTCCTGTCCTCGGTGTTCTCGGTCACCGTGGTCACGCTGGTCTGGCAGATGGTCCTGGCGCCCGACCGGGGCCTGATCGCACCGATCGTCCAGTTCCTGGGCTTCACGCCCGTCAACTACCTCGGCAGCACGACCTGGGCCATGCCCGCGATCGTCGTCACCACCCTCTGGTGGGGCGTGGGACTGCCGATGGCGCTGTTCCTGGCCGCCCTAGGCTCCATCCCGAAGGAACTCTACGAGGCCGCCGAGCTCGACCACGCCTCGCGCTGGTCGGTGTTCTGGCGCATCACCCTGCCCTCGATCCGGCACACGGTGATCCTTGTGATCGTCCTTCAGATCGTCGCCCAGTTCCAGATCTTCGGGCAGCCGTTCCTGATGACGCAGGGCGGGCCGGCCAACTCGACCCGGTCGCTGGTCCAGTACATCTACGAGACGTCTTTCCGCGACTGGCTCGTGGGGTACGGCGCGGCCATGGCCATGGTGCTCTTCGGGATGATGCTGGTGTTCTCGATGCTCCAGCTCTGGCTGGGACGGCAGGGGGACGACCGATGAACGCCACGCGCTCGGGCTGGGCCCTTTGGGGCGACCGCCTCCTCCTCGCCATCACGGTCCTCGTCGCGATCCTCTGGTTCCTGCCGGTGCTCTGGGTCGTGACCATGTCGCTCAAGCCCAACTCGGAGCTGATGCGGTCCACCTGGGGCTTCATCCCCTATCCGTTCACGCTCCAGAACTACGCCGACCTGGTGCGGCTCGCGACGGTGCCGCGCTGGCTGACGAACAGCCTGATCGTGGCCGTCGGCATGACGATCCTGGTGCTGGTGGTGTCCTCCCTGGCCGGCTATGCCTTCGCGCGCCTCCAGTTCCCGTTCAAGCGGACGATCTTCGTCCTGATGATCGCGGGCCTGATGATCCCCGAGCAGGCGGTCTTCCTGCCGCTTCACCAGATGTTCGCGGACTGGGGCATCCACAACACCCACGCGGCCCTGATGTTGCCTCGGGTGGCCGTGCCCATCGGCGTCTTCCTGATGATGCAGTTCTTTCGCGCGGTCCCGCGCGAGCTCGAGGAGGCGGCCGAGCTCGACCATGCCTCGCGCTTCACCATCTTCTGGAAGATCATGCTCCCGCTGTCGGTCCCGGCGCTGACGACCCTCGGGCTCTTCACCTTCATCCACGCCTGGAACGACTTCCTGTGGCCGCTCGTCTCGGCGACGAACGCGAACATGTACACCGTGACGGTGGGCCTCGCCTCGATCCAGGGCAACTTCGCCCAGACGCAGGGGCTGGGCTCGATCATGGCCTCGGCGGTCTTCGCCTCTCTGCCCATCGTGCTCCTGTTCCTGATCTTCCAGCGCTTCATCGTGGCGGGCGTCGCCATGAGCGCCGGCAAGTGAACGACCGCCCCTCGGGGCCACCAAGAACCTGCATCGATTAGGAGGATAAGATGCACCATTCCAAGGCGCTCGCCGCCCTCGCCCTGACCACCGCCCTGACGGCGGGCGGCGCGGCCGGCGCGGCCGAGATCCAGCTCATGCGCTTCTTCGGCGACTGCCAGAACGAATACGGCAACGTCAACGACGCGTCCCAGGCCAATGGCGAATGCGGGATCATCACCGCGCTGGTGAACCAGTTCAACGCCACGAACGAGGGCGGCCACACGGTCGTCGTGCAGACCGCCGACTGGGGCGCCTACTACGACCTGCTCACCGCCACCTACCAGACCGGGAACATCCCGGACGTGGCCGTGATGCACGCCTCGGTGCTGCCGGACTTCGTGGCGCGCGACCTCGTGACCCCTCTGGGATCGCTGTTCCAGGAGGCCGGGATCGACACCGCGGACTTCGTGCCCGCCGCGCTCCAGAACGCCAGCGCGAACGGCGAGGTCTACGCCCTGCCCTTCGACCTGCACGCCCTGCTGTTCCACATCAACATGGACCTGATGCAGCAGGCCGGCTTCGTGAACGAGGATGGCACCGTGCGCCTGCCCACCTCGCCCGAGGAGTTCATCCAGATGGGCAAGGAGTTCGAGGAAAAGACCGGCCAGAACTACTTCGCCACGGAATCGCAGGCGAACGAAGGGATGATGGTCCGCTTCTTCAACTCGCTCATGTGGCAGCAGGGCGTGGACGTGATCTCGCCGGACGGCACGACGGCCAGCATCAACTCGCCCGAGGGCCTCAAGGCCGCCACCTTCATCAAGCAGATCTATGACGAGGGCCTCGCCGACCCGAACCTCGATGCGCTCGGCGCCGATCAGGCCTTCCTGTCGGGCCAGGCCGGGATCGAGCTGATCGGCACCTGGATGGTGGACAACTTCAACGCCCAGGCGGCCGGGGGTCAGGTCGCCCTCAAGAACTATGCCGTGGCCAACGTCCCCAACCTCTTCGGCCAGGACGCCGTCTGGGCCGACAGCCACATGTGGGTCGTGCCCAAGGACGAAGGCCGGTCGCCCGAAGAGCAGGAGGCCGCGGTGGCCTTCCTCAAGTTCCTCAACGACAACAACTTCCAATGGTCCCGCACCGGGCACCTGTCGGTCCGCCAGTCGGTGATCGACAGCCCCGAATTCGCCGCGCTGCCGCACCGCTCCAGCTATGCGAACACGGCGCAGATCGCGCGGTCCCTGCCCCAGACCCAGAACCAGCGCGCGATCTACAACGCGATGATCTCGGACATCACCGCCACCTGGCTGGCCGGGGCCGAGCCGCAGGCGGCGCTCGACTCCGCCCAAAGCCAGGTCGAGCGGATCCTGCGCCGTTCGAACCGCGGCGGCTGACGCCCCGCGCCGCTGGTCCCGGGTTCCCTCCCGCCCGGGGCCAGCCCCCTTCCGTCCGGGTGTTGCGCCAACCCGCAGGCCACAGCGCGGTGCTGTGACGGACCGGTCATTCCTCCTGTGGCATCAACGTCGCCGCACCCCTCCCAGTCTAGGATCGCCTTGCCGATGAACCTGCCCCTCACCGTTCCCCTCGCCGCCGCGACCCCGCTCCGCGACGCCCTCTCGCTCGATGGCCCCTGGGAGTTCCGGCACGAGTCCGACGCGGCTTGGCGCGAGGTGCCGGTGCCCGCACCCTGGCAGATCCTGCCCGGCCTGAACTGGAGCTTTGGCCGCGCCCAGTACCGGCGGCACTTCACGCTGCCCGACGGCTGGCGCGGCCGCGAGGTGGCGATCCATTTCGGCGCGGTCAGCGAGATCGCGACCGTGCGCGTGAACGGGCGGGACCTGGGCCGCCACGACGGCGGCTACCTGCCCTTCGAGGTCGTCGTGCCCGCCGACCTTCTGGAGGAGACCAACCTCCTCGAGGTCGAGGCGATCCTCCCCGACGCGAGCGACCTGGAGCCCGGGCTCAACTTTGCCGAGATCCCCCATGGCAAGCAGAGCTGGTATGGCCCGCAGGGCGGGATCTGGCAGTCGGTCCGCCTCGTGGCGCGCAACGCCGCGCATATCCGCTCGGTCCGGCTTGATCCGCACTGGCCCGACGGCCGGCTCGAGCTTCGCCTGGGGCTCTCGCAGCCCTCGGGTGGCCAGCTGGCGCTCGAGGTTCTGGCCCCCTCCGGCCAGACGGTCCACACGGAGACCCTGCACGTCGCGGCGGACCAGCTGACCCACGCCCTGACCCTGCCCGGCCCGGTCGAGCCCTGGTCTCCCGACAGCCCGGCCCTTTACACCTTCCGCGCCACGCTGCGCGACGGGGGCCAGGACCTCGACTCCTGCGAGGAGCGCTTCGGCTTCCGCCGGATCGAATCCCGGGACGGCGTGCTGCTCCTGAATGACAAGCCGTTCTACATGCGCGGCGCGCTGGATCAGGACTACTACCCCGACGGCTTCGGCACGCCCCCCTCGCTCGACCTCCTCGAGGATCAGGTCCGCAAGGCCAAGGCGATGGGGCTCAACTGCCTGCGCTGCCACATCAAGGTGCCCGACCCGCGCTACTACGAGGTGGCCGACCGGCTCGGCATCCTGATCTGGACCGAGATCCCGAACATCGAAACCTTCACGCCCGCCTCGGCCCCGCGCCTCCGCGCGACCATGGAGGGCATCCTCGCCCGGGACCGAAACCACCCGTCGATCGTGATCTGGACCCTCATCAACGAGGACTGGGGCACCCGCCTGCGCGAGGTCGCGGACCAGCGGACCTGGATCGTCGAGCTCTTTGACTGGCTCAAGCAGGAGGATCCCCTCCGCCTTGTCGTGGACAACTCGGCCTGCTTCCCGAACTACCACGTCAAGACCGACATCAACGATTACCACTACTACCGCACCGCGCTCGACCGGCGCGAGGAATGGGAAGCCCTGTCGCGCGAATTCGCCGGCGCGGCGAACTGGACCTTCTCGGCCCAGCCCGAGGCCGAATGGCAGGGGAACGAACCCCTGATCGTGTCCGAGTTCGGCGTCTGGGGCCTGCCTGATCCCGCCAGGCTCCGGGGCGAGGATGGCAAGGACCCCTGGTGGATGCCCTATGGCGCGACCTGGGCGGTGGGCGTGGCGCTGCCGCAGGGGGTCGAGCACCGCTTCCACGAGCTGGGGCTCGACCAGGTCTTCGGCAGCTTCACGCAGTTCATCGAGAAGGTGCAGTGGCACCAGTTCATGAACCTGAAGTTCGAGATCGAGGACCTACGCTCGCACCAGCCGATCGCCGGATACGTCATCACCGAATTCACCGACGTCCACTGGGAGGGCAACGGCCTCATGGACATGGCGCGCAATCCGCGCGTCTTCGCCCAGGCGCTGTCGCATGTGAATGCGGACGTGGTGATCGCGCCGGGCGCACGCCATCATGCGGCGCGCGCGGGCCAGGACATCCATCTCGACCTCAAGGTCGCGACAGGCGGCGCGGAGCTGCCGGACGGCGCGCATCTCGAATGGCGGCTGAACGACGACCGGGGCACGGTCGCGCTCCCGGCGACCGCGCCGATGGAGGTGGCCGGCGTGGCCCTGACCCTGCGCGCGCCGCAGGTCGCGGCCGCCGAGATGGCAGCCCTCGAGCTGGCCGTCCTCGCGCCCGACGGACGCATGATCGCCGAGAACCGCGAGGCCTTTGCTCTCTACCCCGAGCGGTCCGGCCCGAGCCGTCAGGTCCGCTTCCGCACCGACCGGCCCCTGGTGGGCGAGCGCCTGCTCGTGCTGGGCCACCGGGAGGTCGAGGCCGAGGACGCCGAGCTCTTCGTGACCGACGTGCTCGACGGGCCCCGGGTCGAGGCGATCCACGCCGGCGCGCATTACCTGCAGATCGTGGACCACGGGCAGCGCCGTCTCCGGGACGACACCTCGCCGCGCGATGGGCCGATGACGCTCCAGATCGAGGACGCTCCGGGCGGCACCCGGTCCGAGCCCTACTTCAGCTTCCCTGGCTATGCCCTCCAGAACCGCCACAACACGATCTGGCGCGGCGACTGGGTGGGCAACTTCCCGTGGCTGCGCCGGGATGGCGCCTTTGCCCGTATTCCGGGCGGCCCGCTGCTGGACCTGAGCTTTGCGCGGGTGATCCCGCACCAGGTCCTGACGCATCAGCGGTCGTGGGAGTTCCGGGGCCGCGTCCATTCCGGGACGGTCGTGGGCTGGGTCCACCGCCCCGCGGCCTTCGTGATCGAGAAAAGGCTTGGAAAGGGCAAGCTCGTGATCTCGACCTTCCGGCTGATGCGCGACTCCTTCGACGCCGACCCCACGGCCACGGCGCTGTGGGACGGCCTCATCGACCTCGCGCTGGCGCCCTGACCTCAGTCTGGCTTCTGCCGTTCGATCTGGGCGCTGGCGCCGACCTGCTGCTGCTGACCGAGGCTTCCGGTCGGCAGCGCCGCTGTGACGCTTGGCGGCGGGTCAGAGCCCGAGGGCGATCTCCCTCGCGCCCTGCTCCAGGAGTTCGCCCACGTGGGGGGCGAAGCTCCGCCAGACGGACAGGGTAAAGCGGTGCTCCGCCTCGCGGACCAGGACCGCCTGCACTCCATCGAACACCGTGCGGGCACCCCGTCCGACCTCCAGGCGGCTCAGGTCCCGGGCGATGCCGATCGCGAGGAGGTCCAGCGCGCCGGGCCCGTCGATCTGGAACGTGATCTCCCGGTCGGTGATCTCGACGAGGGCGTGGGGCACCAGCCCGTCCAGCGCGGACCGGATCGCGTCCGCCTCGGCCGCAGGAGCGTCGATCCACCATTCGTCGGGACCCAGGCAGATCGCCTGCCGGGTCGCGCCGACCGACCGGCGCCCGATCCGGTCGGGGAGCGGCAGAGCCAGCGCCGTCTCGGCCACCGGGCGAGCCTCGGCGCGGAGGCGCAGCGAGAATCGCGCCGCGGGGGGGAGCACCTCGACGGTCACCGGCGGCTGGGCAAGGGAGCGGGGATGTGCGGTCATGGAAGCCTCTCAGACCTTGAGCCGTTGGCCTTCGGGATCGACGAAGGCGGTGCCGGTCACCTTGGCGCGCAGGGTGCGGCCCGGCATGGGGATGTGAAGGGTCTCGCCCTGCCGGTCGCGCCCGCCCTCGATCAGGGCCATGGCGATGGAGCGGCCCAGCGCCTCGGACCAGTAGGAGGAGGTGACGTGGCCGATCATGGTCATGGGCAGCGGCTGGTTCGGGTCCGCGACGATCTGCGCCCCTTCCTCCAGCACCACGCTCGGGTCCTCGGTCAGGAGGCCGACGAGTTGCTTGCGTCCCTTGGCCACGATGTCGGGCCGCTGGAGCGAGCGCTTGCCCACGAAGTCGGGCTTCTGCTTGCCGATGGCCCAGTCGAGCCCGGCGTCGCCGGGGGTCACGGTGCCGTCGGTGTCCTGGCCCACGAGGATGAAGCCCTTTTCGGCGCGCAGGACGTGCATCGTCTCGGTGCCGTAGGGGGTGATCCCGTGCGCCTGCCCGGCGGCCCAGATCGCCTCCCACAGCGCGCGGCCGTGGCGGGCGGGGACGTTGACCTCGAAGCCCAGCTCCCCGGTGAAGGACACGCGGAAGAGGCGCGCGGGGAAGCCCGCCACCGTGCATTCCGCGACCGCCATGTGCGGGAAGGCTGCATCCGACAGGTCCAGCCCTTCGACCAGCGGCTCCAGCACCTTGCGGGCGTTGGGGCCCTGGACGGCGACCACGGCCCATTGCTCGGTCGTGGAGGTGAGCCAGACGTTCAGGTCGGGCCATTCGGTCTGGAGGTAGTCCTCCATCATGTTCAGGACCCGCGCCGCGCCGCCCGTCGTGGTGGTCACGTGGAACTTGTCGACCGCAAGGCGCCCGATCACGCCGTCGTCGCGGATGAAGCCGTCCTCGCCCAGCAGGAGGCCATAGCGGCAGCGGCCCGGCTGCAGCTTGGCCCAGGGATTGGTGTACATCCGCTCCAGGAAGGTGGCGGCGTCCGGGCCCATGACCTCGATCTTGCCGAGGGTGGAGGCGTCGAACAGGCCGACCGAGGTCCGCACCGCCCGGCATTCGCGGGCGACGGCGGCGTGCATGTCCTCGCCGGCCTTGGGGAAGTACCACGCGCGCCGCCAGAGCGAGACGGGCTCGAATACGGCGCCCTGCGCCTCGGCCCAGGCGTCGATGGGCGTCTTGCGCGTGACCTCGAAGTGGCGGCCCCGGCGCAGGCCCGCCAGCGCGCCGAAGGTCGTCGGCGTGTAGGGCGGGCGGAAGGTGGTCAGGCCCACTTCGGGCGCGGGCTTGCCCAGCGCGTCGGCGGCGACCATCAGGCCGTTGATGTTCGACAGCTTGCCCTGGTCGGTCGCCATGCCGTTGGTGGTGTAGCGCTTCACGTGCTCGATGGAGCGCATCCCCTCGCGCACGGCGAGGCGGATGTCCTTGGCGGTCACGTCGTTCTGGAAGTCGATGAAGGCCTTGGCCTTGCCCGGATCGCGGTCGGTCGGCAGTTCCTTGACGACGACGCCGTCCCCGGTCCGGTCCCCCTCGACGGCGAAGCTGCCGACGCCCGCGGCCCGGCCCAGGGCCTTGGCCGCCGCCGCGCCCGCCCTGGCGCCATCCTCCAGCGCCGCGGCGATGCCCCAAAGGCCGCGTCCCGCGCCGGCGATGTGACATTCCTCGGTCTTGCGGTCGGGGAGGAAGGCCCCGGCCTGCGCGTCCCAGGCCAGGGAGCCCTTGGTGTGAGAGAAGAGGTGGAGCGAGGGTGTCCAGCCGCCGCACATCAGCAGGGCGTCGCAGTCGATGCTCCGCCAGGGGTCGACGTGGCCGTTGCGCACGCGGTTGACATGCACGGAGGCCACGCGCAGCCGCCCGGTGGTGCTGGTGACGGTGTGGCTGGCCAGCACCTCAATGCCCAGGGCCTTGGCGCGGGCCGTCAGCTCCGCCGACACTTGGGGACGGATGTCGACGATGGCCGCGACCTTCACGCCCGCTTGGGCGAGGTCGAAGGCGGTGTGCCAGGCGCTGTCATGACTGGTCACTACGACGGCACGGGTGCCGACCTTGACGCCGAAGCGCTGGAAGAAGGTCTGCGCCGCACCCGCCAGCATCACGCCGGGCCGGTCGTTGCCGTCGAAGACCAGCGGCTTTTCGATCGCGCCCTGCGCCAGCACGACCTGTCCGGCCCGCACGCGCCAGAGCCGTTCGCGCGGCGCGCCCTCGGGCGGGGTGGCCAGGTGATCGGTCAGCTTCTGGCACAGGCCCACCATGTTCTGGTGGTAGTAGCCGATGGCGGTCGTGCGGCTCATCAGCCGGACGTTGGGCAGGGCACGCAGTTCGGCCAGCGTCGTTTCCAGCCAACCCCAGGCCCCCTGCCCGTCGATGCGGACGCCGGGCTCCGACAGGAGGGTGCCGCCCAGTTCGGCATGTTCATCGACCAGCACGGTCTGCGCGCCCGACCGGCCCGCCGCCAGCGCCGCCGCCAGCCCCGCCGGGCCGCCGCCCACCACGAGCACGTCGCAATGCAGGTTCCGGCTGGTGTAGTGATCGGGATCGGGCTCGGTCGGGGACTTGCCCAGACCCGCGGCGCGGCGGATGAAGGGCTCGTAGACCTTGTCCCAGAAGGACCGCGGCCACATGAAGGTCTTGTAGTAGAACCCGGCCGAGAACAGCATGTAGAGCCGGTCGTTGATCGCGCCGACGTCGAAGGCCAGCGAGGGCCACTTGTTCTGGCTTTCGACCGTCAGGCCGTCCCAGACCTCCTGCATGGTGGCGCGGGTGTTGGGCTCGAAGCGGCCCGGGCCGCGCGAGGTGCCGACGAGGGCGTTGGGCTCCTCGGAGCCGGCCGAGACGATGCCGCGCGGGCGGTGGTACTTGAAGCTGCGGCCCAGGAGGTGGACGCCGTTCGCCAGCAGCGCCGAGGCGACGGTGTCGCCCTCGCGGCCCTCGATGATCTTGCCGTCGAAGGTGAAGCGGACGGCCTTGGCGTGGTTGACCCGACCGGCGCCGGGGATGCGGAACGCTTGCGTCATTCTGCGGCTTCCTTGAGGGCGTCGAGGTTCGGGCGCGGCTCACCGGCGCGGTAGGTCATGACGAACTTGTCGCTGACGGTGTCGCGGATCGCGTTGAAGAAGCGCCCGCAGCCATGGATGTGCCGCCAGCGTTCGTAATGCGTGCCGCGCGGGTTCGAGCGGATGAAGAGGAAGTTCTTCCACTCCTCGTCCGAGAGGGCCATGGGATCGGCGGGGCGCGCGATGTGCGCCTCGCCCGCGTAGGCGAACTCGGGCTCGGGCAGGGTGTCGTCGCAGTAGGGGCAATGGATCAGGAGCATGGGCGTGTCCTTTAGTGCGCGACGGCGGCGGCGGCGGCTTCGTCGATCAGCCGACCGGTGGTGAAACGTTCGAGCGTGAAGGGCGCGTTGATCGGGTGCGGCTCGTCCTTGGCGACGGTCCAGGCGAGGAGGTGCCCGGCGCCCGGCGTGGCCTTGAAGCCGCCGGTGCCCCAGCCGCAGTTCACGTAAAGCCCCTTGACCGGCAGCTTGCCCAGGATGGGCGAGCGGTCGGGCGTCACGTCCACGATGCCACCCCATTTCCGCAGCATCCGCATCCGCGAGAAGATCGGGAACACCTCGCAGATGGCCGCGACGGTATGCTCGATCAGCGGCAGGCCGCCGCGCTGGGAGTAGCTGACATACTGGTCGGTGCCCGAGCCGATCACCAGCTCGCCCTTGTCGGACTGGCTGATATAGGCGTGCACGGTGTTCGACATCACCACGCAGGGGAAGACCGGCTTCACCGGCTCGGAGACCAGCGCCTGCAGCGGATAGCTTTCGAGCGGCATCCTGAGCCCGGCCGATTGCATGACGACCGAGGTGTTCCCGGCGGTCGAGACGGCGACCTTCTTGGCCTTAATGAAGCCCTTGGCGGTGTCCACGCCCTGCACGGCGCCGTCGGGCCCGCGCCGGATCGCGATGACCGGGCAGTTCTGGATGATGTCGACGCCCCGCGCGGCGGCGGCGCGGGCATAGCCCCAGGCCACCGCGTCGTGCCGCGCCGTCCCCGCCCGCATCTGCAGCGCCGCGCCCATGACCGGGTAGCGCGCGTCCTTGGAGATGTTGAGCGGCGGGCAGAACTCCTTGGCCTCTTCGGGCGTGAGCCAGCGGTTATCCACGCCGTTCAGCCGGTTCGAGTGGATGTGGCGCTTGAAGCTCTGGATGTCGTGGACGTTGTGCGCGAGCATCATGACGCCGCGCTTGGAGTACATGACGTTGTAATTGAGGTCCTGGCTCAGGTCCTCCCAAAGGTCGAGCGCGTGGTCGTAAAGCTTGGCGCTTTCGTCATACAGGTAGTTCGACCGGATGATGGTGGTGTTGCGCCCCGTATTTCCGCCGCCCAGCCAGCCCTTGTCGATCACCGCGACGTTGGTGATGCCATGCTCCTTGGCGAGGTAGTAGGCCGCGCCGAGTCCATGCCCGCCCGCGCCGACGATGATCACGTCGTATTCGGCCTTGGGCTGGGCGTCGGGCCACTGCTCGCGCCAGTTCTTGTGGCCGGAGAGGGCGTTCTTGAGGAGGGAAAAGGCGGAGTAATGGGTCATGGGGGCTCTCGGTGGCGGCCAGCCGGATCGTCGCATTATGTCACAGCCGTTGCCGCTCACCTGTATTCCTGCGGCAGAATCGTTGTATCTTTGGGACACCGTTCTCGAACCCGGACCAAGCAAGATGACCCCTGCCCCGCGCCTCCGCATCGGCTTCATCCTGGCGCCCCGGTTCACGCTCTGCGCCTTCGCGAACTTCGTGGACGTGCTGCGGCTTGCGGCCGACGAAGGCGACCGGTCCCGCCCCATCCTGTGCCGCTGGCGTGTGCTGTCACCCACCATGGACCCGGTGGAGTCGAGCTGCGGCATCCGCATCCATCCCGAGGAGCGGCTCGGGGACCCGACCCGCTTCGATTACATCGTCGTGGTGGGCGGCCTCATGGACGAGATCGAGCGCCTGCACCCCGACCACACCGCATTCCTGCGCCGCGCCGCCGAGGCCGGCGTTCCCCTGGTTGGCGTCTGCACCGGCACCTTCATCCTGCACCGGGCCGGGCTGCTCAACGGCTACAAGGCCTGCGTGAGCTGGTTCCACCATGACGACTTCCTGACGGAGTTCGATGGGCTCGTGCCGGTGTCGGACCAGATCTTCGTCGTCGATCGGGATCGGCTGTCCTGCTCTGGCGGCGCCTCCTCGGCGCATCTGGCCGCCTTTCTCGTGGATCGGCACATCGGCCCGGCGGCGGCACGCAAGAGCCTTGCCATCATGATCATCGACGAGGCCCTGGGGGCCGAGCGTCCGCAACCCGGCCTTCCGCTCGAGCTGACAACCAAGGAGCCGCTCGTCCGGCGGGCGCTTCTCGCCATGCAGCAGTCCATGGAGGCGCCCCTGCGGGTGACCGATCTGGCGGAACGGCTGGGCGTGAGCCGACGGAAGCTGGAGCGTCATTTCGGGGACGCGCTCGGAGTGACGCCCAAGGAGGCGGATCGCCGCATCCGTCTCGCCCAGGCCAAGCACCTGCTGAGCCGCACAGGCCGGTCCGTGGCCCAGATCGCCGCTGAGACCGGATTCTGCGATACCTCGCACCTGACGCGGACCTTCCGGGAGGCCGAAGGGATGCCTCCGGAGGCCTGGCGCTCCACGCAGACCGGAATCACGTGATGACGACCAGAACTGGCAGCATAGGCGGCGACACAAGGCCCGGATTGAACCGCGCGGTCAGGTCCGTGCCACGAGTCAGCCGCGCCCTTGTGATCGATCAGGCCGGTCGACCGGACAACACCCGGACGGCTTGCGTCCCTTTCCCGGAGGCAGCGGCTGACAGGAGGCTCCGGCGGGATTCTGACCAAGGGGCCGGGCCCCAATGACGGACCCGTCGTCCCTGCTCATTGCTCTCGATCTTCTTGGCACCTTCGTTTTCGGGCTGAGTGGCGGTACGCTGGCGGTGCGCCGTGGCCTCGACATCGTCGGCGTCCTGACCCTTGCCGCGGCGGCGGCTCTGGCGGGCGGGATGCTGCGGGACTCGCTGCTGGGCGCGACGCCTGCAGCGTCTCTGGTCGACGAGCGCTACCTTCTCGCGGCGTTCGGGGCGGGCCTGGTCGCGTTCTTCTTCCATCCACTGCTGAACCGGCTGAGAAAGCCCGTGATGCTGTTCGACGCCCTGGGCCTTGGACTTTTCGCCGTGACCGGTTGCCGAAAGGCCATGGAATTCGGGCTCGACCCCGTGGCGAGCATCCTGCTCGGGGTCATGACCGCAGTCGGAGGCGGAGCCGCCCGCGATCTCCTGGTCGCCGAGGTGCCTCGGGTCCTTCGGGAAGAGATCTATGCCCTGGCCGCCCTGGTCGGGGCCGCAATTCCGGTGATCGGCCGGCAGGTCGGTGGTCCGGAGCCCGTCCTGGCCGTCATCGGGGTCGTCGCCGCCTTCATCCTGAGGGTCGTGAGCGTCCAGCGCGGCTGGAGCGCGCCGCGCTCCCCGTGGTCCTGACGAGGGCGGAGTCGCTGGCGGCCCGTGGTTTGGTCATGGTTCGGCGGCCAAGCTCTCTTTCGGACGTATCGGCTCCACAGATCCTCCGTTGTCCTTCGAGGCAGCCCCCTTCGGGCGCCGTCGGCCTGAACGCTAACCTGCAGAGGGCTCAGCCCGCGCCGCGAAGCTGTCCTGAATGGCCGATCAGGAGGCGCCATGTCGCCGCGTCGGCGATCGACAGGAGGACGGCGCCGCGCCTCCTGAGCGTGGAAAGGTAGATCCGCTCGGCGTCGGCGGGGAACACGGCCCGCATCGCGGCATGGCCGGTGATCGTCCGCTCCCAAGCCGCGATCCGGGGCAGGCCTGTCATCAGGTAAGTCTCGCAGTGCTGGTCGAGCACCCTCAACCGCCAGAGGGTCGGCCCCAGCACGACCTCGTGCCGGTGCAGCACGGCCCCGGGGACTCCGACGTCAGGCGGCAACAGATCCTCGAGCCGCTGGAGCCGATCGCGGAGGCGAAAGATGGCCATGTCGTGCTCGTTCGACTCCGTCGCCCGCGTCACGGCCGAAAGGCCCGACTGCACCGACACGCCCAGGTCGATGATCCTCCGTGTCGTCTCAGGCCCGGTGAGGGTGCCGGGCCGGCGGTTCGGCCCAGGACGGAACGCCTCGACCAGATCGAGCATGGCAAGATGATCCCGTTCCACCAGCCGAGGCACCCTTGGACGCGTGACGACGAGGGTGGGAGCTTCGCCATCCGCTGCGGTCGGATCGTTCGACCAAGAGGCTCCACACACCGCAAGGGCCACCATGACGCGCTGCGCGAGCGGGCAGAACGGCCCCGACCGAAGGTGGAATCGCACCCGGACCTGCCCCTCCTGCCCTGGGCTCTGACGATCCAGTGCCATCCTCGCGCCCTCAGGCTCCGGCCGCTGTGGGCTCGCCCAGCGAGAGCATCAGCCGGTTCGCCCAGTGGAAGAAGGCCGAGGCAAGGACCAGGTCCACCTGCTCTTCAGCGGTCAGGCCCTCGCGGTTCAGGTCGTCCACGTTCTCCGGGGCAAGGGCCGGGGGCGTGGCGGTCAGGGCTGTCGCCGAGCGGACGATGGCACCCCAGCGCTCGCCAAGCGGGACCGTCGGGCCATGGTCCAGAAGTGCCTGCACGTCCGTCTCGCGTCTGGAGTGGCGCGCGGCGAAGCGTGAATGCACCGAGGCGCAGAAGATGCAGCCGTTCACCCGCGAGACAGCGGTCGCGGCCAGCTCGCGGTCGGCCCGCGGGAGCCCGCCCTGCGTGTTGTAGAAGATGTCGCGGTCGACCCGGGTGCGTGCGCCTAAGACTTCGGGATCATGCGCCAGCAGCATGAAATAAGGAGACTTCGCGCGAGAGGGATCTGCCAGCCCGTCGCGATGGCGTTGGGTCAGCTCCTCCTCCGCCAACGGCGGCAGCCACGGCAGCCAGCCGAGGTTGTCCGTGGTGAAACGGTCGGGTTCATGGTTGCCGGGATGGCTCAGGACGGTGTCGGTCATGCGGATCTCCGATCAGGCGGGAACAGCGGAACGGGCGGCCTGAAGGACGGTCAGGCCGGCCACGACACGGATCTGAAACGCAAGAAAGGCCACGAGCTGGGACAGCGTGACGATGCCCGGCGTCGTCCACCCCGCGTCCAAGAGGGCCTGCAGGGCGTCCCTGGAGGCGTCCCGCGGGTGCAAGGTCAGGAGATGCGCATGCTCCAGGGCGGCGGCGAGGCGAAGGCCGATGGCGTCGCGTTGTTCGCGCGTCAGCCGGAACGGCGCCCCGGGCTGGTCTTCATGTGACAGCGGACCGGATGGGTAGCGACCCCAGGGACCCGGGCCGCGCGCGCTCTCGGCCAGCCGAAGGACCGTAGGTGCCAGGACGGAGTCGGTCCCCTCAAGGAGGGCGCGGTAATGAGCCGCCGTCTCGGGCTGCTGATGCAGCACCGCGACGAAGGCTGCGACGGCCCGCCGCTCGACCAGCGACACGGGGCCGGAATCGGCGGGGTGAAGCAGCAGCAGATAGCTGTCCTCGGACTGGCGGCGGGCTTCGGCGCGGTTCGCGAAGGCCCGGTCCTCGGGCGAGCCCACGGACAGCCCCGAGAGCCGGGTGATGAGATCGGTCATGGTCAGGTCCTTTCAGGGGCGGAGCGCGGCCATGCGTGGCCGGGCTGGTAGGGCGGTCCATCCGAGCGCCGGAGCCACTTGCTGGGCGAACAGTTCCAGCGAGCGGAGGATGAACCGGTGAGGCGGGTCGACGGAATGGACCTGCACCGCCACATCGGTGGCGTGCGCCAGGGTGGCATCCCGCGACAGGCTCTCGGCGACCTCGTCCGGAGTGCCGCAATGGGTATCGAAGGCGCGGATCAGGTCGTCGATGCTCGTGCCCGGGAGTTCGTGGCCGGCACGGCGGAACCGTTCGGCGATCCGGCGCAGGCCGGCCTCTGCAAAGGTCCTTGCATCGGCCCGGCTGTCGGCGACGAACACGCTGCGGGAGGCCAGGATGCGCGGCGCCCGTCCGGGCGGCAGCGCGGCGTGGTAGGCGTCGACGATCGGCAGCTGGATCTCGTGCAGCGGCAGGAGCGGCTCGCCCGGCGGGCGGGGCTGAGTGCGCGACAGCAAGAGGCCATCGCCGTCCCGCCCGGCGCGTTCGCCGCCCCGAACCGAGAAGGTGGCCTGCCAGACCCGGTCATTCAGTCCGGGCGCGGCAGGATACAGGAGGTTGCCGCCGCCTACGTCCTTGCCGGCCCAGGCGGACCGCAGCACAGCCAGATGCCGGTCGAAGACCTCGGACCGGGCGCCGTGGTCAAGTCCGAAGGCCGCGAAGGAGGTGGGGGTTCCCCCGGAGCCGAGGCCGATCTCCAGCCGCCCGTTCGACAGCGCATCGAGCACCGCCGCGTCTTCGGCGACCCGAAGCGGCTGCTCCATCGGCAAGGTCACGATCCCGGTCCCGAGACGTATCCACGAGGTCCGTGCCGCGAGGTGCGACAGAAACAGGAGCGGCGACGGCATTCCGCCCTCGGTCCCGTCGAAGTGATGCTGCGCGATCCAGAAGCTGTCGAAGCCGAGCGCCTCGGCCCTGAGAACCTGCTCCACGCCCATCCGGTAGCGCTCGCCGGGCGGCGCGTCGTCGAGGAGACGCGAGAAGAAGCCGATGCGCTTCGAGGTCATGAGGTCGCTCCTTCAAGGGTCCTGGCCGAACGGGGTTGGCCGCCCGGGATGGCGGCGATGA
Source organism: Rubellimicrobium arenae (assembly GCF_017916275.1). Lineage (GTDB taxonomy): Bacteria > Pseudomonadota > Alphaproteobacteria > Rhodobacterales > Rhodobacteraceae > Rubellimicrobium > Rubellimicrobium arenae. The sequence goes on along the minus strand of NZ_JAFMST010000011.1, from coordinate 52,285 downwards.
GGGCGCGGGTGTGCTCGCTCCTTGGGGCGGCGAAGACCCGGTGTGCCGGGCCATCGTCCACCACGCGCCCGCGATGGAGCACCGAAACGCTGTCCGCGATGGCCCGCACCACCGAAAGGTCGTGCGAAACAAAGAGGTAGGTCAGCCCCAGGTCACGCTGGAGTTCGTCGAGAAGCCGGAGAATCTGGGCCTGGACAGTCACGTCCAGGGCCGAGACCGCTTCGTCCAGGACCAGGACCTCGGGCTTCAGCACCAGGGCACGCGCGATGGCGACGCGCTGGCGCTGGCCGCCGGACAGCGCGACCGGACGACGGTCCCAGACCTCGTCCGGCAAGGCCACACGCTCGAGCACCTGAGCCGCGGCCCGCTCGCGTTCGGCCCGGGGGACAGGGTCGAAATTGAGGAGGGGTTCCTCCACGATGGCCCGCACCGTCTGGCGCGGATCCAGCGAGGCAAACGGGTTCTGGTAAACGAGCTGCACCCTGCGCCGGAACTGCCTCAGGTCTTCGCCCCTCAGCCCGGTGACCTCCTCGCCGCCGACGAGGATGCGTCCCGATGCCGGTCGCTGGAGGCCGACGATGGCCCGCATGGCGGTCGTCTTGCCGGAGCCGCTTTCGCCCACGATGGCGTGGGTGGTCCCCCGGGCGACCTCGAAGGACACGCCGTCCAGGGCCTGGATCGTCCCCCTGCCCCGCGTCGCGAACCGTTGGACGAGGTTCTCGACCGTCACGGCGGCATCGCGCCTCCTTTCGCGGAGGATTGCAGGGCTGCGGGCCGGCGCGAGCGACGGGATATCGGACAGGAGGCGGCGGGTGTAGGCGCTCACGGGATGCGCGAGGACGGCGGTGACGCAGCCCTGCTCTTCCAGACGCCCGTTGCGCAGCACGGCGATGCGGTCCGCCCGATCGCCGGCCATGGCGAGGTCATGGGTGACGAGGAGGACGGCCGTCCCCCGCTCGGCCCGCAGGCGGTCGATCATGTCCAGGACGTGCCGTTGCACCGTGGCATCGAGCGCGCTTGTGGGTTCGTCGGCAATCACGAGCTCGGGCCTGAGCGCCAGCGCCATGGCGATGAGCACCCTTTGGCGCATCCCGCCCGACAGCTCGTGCGGGTACTGGTCATGGTGGCGCGCGGGATCGGGCAAGCCTACCTCGGCCAGCGCGTCCAGCACCCGCTCCCGCACCGACCAGCGCGTCTCGAGGCCATGGACGACAAAGACTTCGGCCAGCTGCGCGCCGACGGTCCGGACCGGGTTGAGCGAAGAGCCGGGGTCTTGCGGGATCAACCCGATGCGTCGCCCGCGAAGCTGCATCCAGGCCCGGTCCGACAGGCCAAGCAGCGATTGCTGTCCAAGATGAACGGAGCCCCCGTCGATCCGGGCATTCGCGGGAAGGAGCCCCAGGATCGCCTGGGCCGTCGTCGTCTTGCCCGAGCCGGACTCTCCGACCAGGGCCAGCACCTCGCCCGGCTTCACGGACAGGCTCAGGCCGTGGAGCACGGGCCGGGCCTGGCCAAGAGTCACGTAGGACATCGACAGATCCCGGATCTCGAGACCGGATTCCGGTGGCTGGGGGGTGGGGCGCGATAGGGTCATGCGTCAGCCCTCAGCATCGATCGGCCGACGGCGTTGACCGCGAGGACGACCGCGATCACGGCCAGGCCCGGGAAGAGCGTGAGCCACCAGGAGGTCGTCATGTAATTGCGCCCTTCCGCGATCATCAGGCCCCATTCGGGCGTGGGTGGCGGCGCCCCGTAACCAAGGAAGCCCAGGGTGGAGATCTGAAGGATGGCCCAGCCGGACTGGATGGCCGCGAAGGCCAGCACCGACGTCACCGAGTTGGGCAGGACGTGCCGCCAGAGCACCCGCGCGAAGGTTCCGCCGCTGCCGAACGCCGCCTCGACGTAGTCGGCCTGGCGCACCGTCAGCACCTCGGACCTGATCAGCCGTGCGAAGGTCGCGACGGACGTGACACCGACTGCCAGAGCCACCTGGATCGGACCGAAGCCAAGGATGATGATGAGGGACAGCGACAGAAGCAGCGCGGGGATCGCCAGCAGCACGTCGACTGCGCGCATGACGATCGCATCGGTTCGCCCGCCCACGGCGCCTGCGACCAGACCAATCAGGCTCCCGGCAAGAAGGCCCACGCCGACGGCGACGGTAGCCCCTGCCAGAGTGTGCCGGGCTCCGTGGATGATCCGGGCGAGGAGGTCGCGGCCAAGCTCGTCGGTTCCGAGCGGATGGTCGAGCCCGGGCGCCTGGAGCTGCGCGCCCGGCAGGCCGGTCGTGGCGCTCTGTCCGGTGAAGAGCGTCGGTCCCACCGCCCAGGCCAGCACCACGATCAGCACCAGCCATGCCGGAACGAGCCCCAATCGCGGCAGCCGTGGCGAGAACCGCCGCGAGGTGGTCAGGAGAGGAGCATCGAGATCGCGCGACGTCATGCGAGGGCCTCCCGTGTGCGGCGGATCCGCGGGTCCAGAACGATCGACACAAGGTCGACCGCGAGATTGACGAGCACGAAGCCCAGCGCCGAGATCACGACGATCGCCTGCAGGACCGCGATGTCCTGGGTTCGCACCGACCGCTCGGCGAGCCGCCCCAGGCCGTTCATGCCGAAGACCGTCTCGGTCACCACCGCCCCGGCGACCAGCTCGCCCAGGAGCAGGCCGCCAACCGCCAGCACGGGGAGCGCCGCATTGCCCAGGACGTGGCGCCACAGTGTCGCCTGGCGCGACAGGCCCTTGGCACGCGCCACGGTCACGAACGCCTGGCGCTCGATGCGTTCGATGCTGCTCAGCAGCACGCGTGCGAGCGGGGCTGCGATCGGCAGCGCCAGCGTCAGGACTGGCAGGACCAGTCGTTCCCACGGGCCGGGGGCAATCACGGACACCCAGCCCAGCCGGAAGGACACGACCTGGACCAGCATGATGCCGATCCAGAAGACCGGGAGGGAGATCATCACCGCAGGCAGAGCGCCCAGGGCGTGGCGCAACCACCCGAACGGCGACAGCGTCGCCGCCCAGGCCAGCACGACGGCAAGGGCTCCCGCCACCAGGACGGCCAGCCCGGCGAGCGTCAGGGTCGGCGGCAGGTTCAGCGCGATCTCGTCCCAAACCGGCACGCCGGACTGAACCGAATAGCCGAAATCGCCCCGCAGAAAGCTCCAGGCCGTGAAGACGTATTGCTGAACGACGGGCTGGTCGGACCCGTAGAAGGCCCGGATGCGGGCGATGTCCTCGGGGGTCATCCCCATGTTGGGGTCGAGGAAACGGATCAGGACCGCGTCGCCGGGCATCATCTGCACGAGCAGGAAGGACAGCGTGAACGCGGCCCACAGGACCAGCACGGCTTGCCCCAGGCGATGGAGTACGATGGTCGTCATGGCCTTCTCCTTCGGGGCGAACCAGGTGCCCGCTTCGAGTCAGGGAGGAGACCCCTCGAAGCGGGCACCGACCGCCCGATGATCGTCAGGCGGATTTCCAGGTGCGATAGAAGCTGGGGCGTCCCACCGCTTCGAAGGCGACGTCATGGACGTGCGGGGCGCTCGCGAAGACCTGCGGCTCCTCGAAGATCGGAATGGCGTAGGCCTGGTCGACGACGTACTCCTGCGCCTCGGCCACGAGCGCGAGACGCTTCGCGGGGTCGATCTCGGAGGCGATCCCCTCGAGAAGGCCGTTGAGGTGGTCGTCGACGAAGCTGTCGACCTCCTGGCTCACCCCACCCTTCTGGAGAAGGACGTTGCGGTTCGCTGGATAGTACTGGCTCTTGATCACGTCCGGATCGGCCCGGCCTACCATCGCCGGCGAAACCGGCGTCTTGGCCGGATCGAGGTTGTCGACCGTGGCGCTGCCGGCATCCCCTGGCAGGACGTTCAGCGTCACGCCAAGCCGCGCCCATTGCTGCGCGATCAGCTGGAGCGCCGCGCGGTTCTGCGGCTGGGGCAGTGACTCATAGGCCGTCAGCACCAGGGCTGTCCCATCCTTTTGCCGCAGGCCGTCCGGCCCCAGAGCCCAGCCTGCCTCGTCCAGGAGGCTTGCCGCCAGTTCGGGGTCGTGGGCGAGCTTTGCGCTCAGGTCCACGTAGCCCTGCGCCTGAGACGACAGGATCGAGGTCGCGCGTGGATAGTTGCCCGAGAAGAGCGTCGCCACGATCTCGGCCGTGTCGGTGCCATGCAGCAGCGCGCGGCGGACCCGGACGTCCGCGACCAGCGGATTGTCGGGCCGGAAGACCACCGAGTTGTTGATCCCCCGGGTCGGCGGCGCGTAGAGGTTGAACCCGGCTGCGGAGATCTGCGGCTCGTCGTAGGCCTGGATCTGCCGCACCACATCGGCCTGCCCCGACAGGAGCGCGCCGATGCGCACCGAATCTTCGAGCACGATCAGGATCCTGACCTCGTCCAGAAGCGCCCGGCCCTGATGTGGCAGCTCCTTGGGTCCCCAGGCATAGTCTTCGCGGACCCTGAGGATGAGTTCGGTCCCGGTGGTCTGGCTGGCGGCGACGAAGGGGCCCGATCCGACGACCAGCGTCGCATCGCCCAGTTCGTCGAAGCTGCGCGCCAGCGTCGCCGGGGCGACCAGGCCGGACCCGATGACCGACGTTCCCTGCAGGAATCCCGGCGAGGGCTGCTTGAAGTGGAACCGCACGGTGAGCGGATCAAGCACCTCGCTACGGTCGTAGTTGTTCACGACCTCCGAAGGACGGAAGTTCCGATCGGGATTGCCTAGGCCGAAGCTGTCGAAATTCTGCGCCACGGCACTCGCGTCCAGCGGCGTGCCGTCCGAAAAGGTCACCCCCGGTCGGATGTGGAAGGTGTATTGCCGAAGGTCGTCGCTGACCTCCCAGCGTTCAGCGATCCAGGGCTCGATCTCCAGCGTGTCCGGGTTCTGCCAGGTCAGCTTGTCCGTGATCTGGTTGAGCACGCCCGAATTGGGATAGAAGCCGCCTGCCGGGGGATACAGCTGCGTATGCGGCTGCTGCTCCAGGTAGATCAGGGTGCCACCCTGGACAGGAGTGCCGGTCTCGAGGGCCACCGAACGGCGCGCCGGCAGCGCCATGACGGCCAGCGAAGCCAGAAGCGTTCGGCGGGTCAGGGACAAGGAGGTTCGTGTCACGTTGGGGCCTCGGCTTTAGTCCGCACAGGTTCTGCGGGGTTCGAGGAAACACTACTCCAGGGGCGCCTAAAACACGATAGAATTGGTCGTGTTTAATTGCCGCTGGTTGTAGGAGTTTCTTCTCCGGCTGGACCCGGGCCGTGAACCTACCTTGGGCGTCGCATCGTCTCGGTCCGGCCGGGACCGGAGCATGACCCACCGAGGCGCTGACCCCGTTGCCGCCAACCCGGCGGGCCGTCACTGAACCTGCCTGGGGGGATCGTCCTGCAGGCCCGTCGGTGAGGCCGCAGTCAGCATCTTCATGGTGGACGGGCGCCCGCCTCCTGGGTCGCCCCGGCGGTCCGGGCATTCCTATGCGAGACCGCAGCGGCTCGTCGACCGTCTGCGCAGTGGATCAGGAAGGCGAACGTGTGCATCCGGCCTCAGGCCGGGCTGGACGACCTCAGATCGGCAAGGCTCTTGGCAAGTTCCGAAGCGCGGAACGGCTTGCTGAGACGGGCAATGCCGGGCGCGACCCCGTCCATCTCGGCGTAGCCCGACACGATCAGCACCGGCAGGCCCGGCAGGCGGGCGCGGAAACTACGGGCCAGGTCCACGCCGCTCAGGCCAGGCATCAGGTGATCGGTCACGACGAGGTCGGGCCGGAACCCCTCCTCCACCAGGCGCATGGCCTCTTCGGCCGAACGCGCTTCGGTGATCTCGTAGCCAAGGTCGGTCAGCATGTCGGCCGTGCTCATCCGCACGATGTCCTCGTCATCCACCAGGAGCACGGTGCCGACCGCCTGCGCGACCGACGCCGGACGGTGACTGCGGCCCTCCTCGAAGATGGCCCCCGCGCTGATGGGCAACCAAAGGTCGACCGTCGTGCCCGCCCCAGGACGGCTGGAGATCGTGAGCCCGCCTCCCAGTTGCGACGCCAACCCATGCACCATCGACAGCCCCAGGCCGGTGCCGCGTCCGATGCCCTTGGTCGAGAAGAACGGCTCCACCGCACGGGCAAGCGTGGCCTGGTCCATGCCCGTGCCGGTGTCCCGGACCGAAAGGCGGACGTAGTGTCCAAGACGAAGCTTTGCCGGATGGCGCGGCTCGCGGACGGAGTCGCGGGCGGCCGAGATGGACAGCAGGCCTCCGTCTGGCATGGCGTCGCGGGCGTTCACGGCGAGGTTGAGGAGCGCCATCTCGAGCTGGTTGGCATCGGCCAGGGCTGGCGGCATGTCGTCCGGAAGGTCCACGCGCACTTCGACCCGAGGCCCCGACGTGCTGGCGATCAACCCGGCCATGTCGGTCACGAGGCGCTTCACGTCCACCGGGCCCGGTTGCAGCGGCTGGCGTCGCGCGAAGGCCAGAAGGCGCTGCACGAGGACCTTGGCCCGCTCGGCCGATTGCAAGGCTCCGTCCATGAGCCGCCGTTCGCGCTCGCCTCCCACTCCGCGGCGCTGGAGCATGTCGAGGCTGGCGATGATCGGGGTCAGCAGGTTGTTGAAGTCGTGCGCCACCCCTCCGGTCAGCTGGCCCATGGCCTCCATCTTCTGGCTCTGGCGAAGCTGCTCCTGCGCGGAGTCCAGTTCGGTCTGCCGGTCCTTCTCGGAGGTGATGTCGCGGCCCGTCGCATAGGTCAGATCCCCGGCGGGCGCCGCCGTCCAGGAAACCCAACGCAGGGACCCGTCCTTGTGGCGATACCGATTGATGAGGCGTGGCGACCCTCCTTGGGCCGCGAACTCATAGGCCTCGACCGTCTCGTCGTGATCGTCCGGCACGACGAACTCGTTGACATGGTGGCCTATCAACTCCTCGGGGGCATACCCCAGAACCATCGTCCAAGCCGGGTTGACCCGTCGGAACACGCCCTCGAAATCGATCACCAGCATCAGGTCGGGCGAGGTTTCCCACATCCGGTCGCGTTCGGCCGTACGCTCGGCGACCTGGGCCTCCAGGGATTCGTTCAACTCGCGCAGGCGCTCCTCGCTCGCGCGCAGTTCCGCCTCGGCCTGCCGCCGATCGTGGATGTCGACCGAGGCACCGAACCAGCGCGCAATCTGGCCGGTCCGGGGATCGCGGTAGGGCACGCCGCGCACAAGGAACCAGCGGTAGTCGCCCGCCTTCGAGCGGATCCGATGCTCGACTTGGAAGGTGCCGCCGGTCGCGCGCGCCTCGTTGAAGGCGTCCAGCGTGGCCACGGCGTCGTCCGGGTGGACGAAGCTTGCCGCGATGTCGGCGGCGGTCGTCGGCTCATAGACCGCGCCGGTGTAGTCCGACCATTGCTTGTTGAAGAACTCGGTGCGGCCTTCGGGGTCGGTGATCCAGACGATCTGCGGCACGGCGTCCGCCATGAGCCGGAAGCGGGCCTCGCTTTCGCGAAGGGCGTTCTCGGTCATGTGACGTTCGGCCTCGTCGTTCTTCCGACGGGTGACATCGCGCCAGAACACCGCCAGCCCCTCGGGCACCGGATAGGCCCGCGTCTCGAGCCACCGCGCGGTGCCGTCCTGCCAACTGTAGCGGTGCTCCAAGGCGATCGGCTCACGCATGGACATCGCCCGACGGAGCAGACGTCCGATCTCGCTGTTCTCCGAGCCGGGATACACCTCCCAGTGAGACCGCCCAAGGATCTCGTTCAGCGGACGCGATTCGATCTGCAGGGCCGCCTGGTTGAAGGTCAGGATGCAGAAATCCCGGTCCAGGAGTCCAAAGGCCTCGCCCATGCCGTCGAGAATGCCTTGCAGCCTTGTCTCGCTCTGGCGCAGTCGACGTTCGGCAAGGACCTGACTGGTGATCTCCTGGCAGACGCAGAAGAAGCCGCCGATGCCGCCCGCCCCGTCGCGCACGGGCGTATAAGAAAATGCGAAGTGCGCCTCCTCCTTGTAGCCGTTCCGTTCGATGATGAAGTCGATGTCATCCATCTGGACGGCATGGCCGTCGCAAACACGCTCCACGATGGGCAGGAGATCGTCCCGGATCTCGTCCCACACCTCCAGGAGCGGCTGTCCCAGGGCGGCCGGGTGCTTTTGCGCCAAGATGCCGGCATAGGCGTCATTGTAGATCAGCGTGCGATCCGCGCCCCAGGCCACGAACATCGGCTGGTTCGATCCCGTGATGACGCCGACAAGCGTGACCAGGGACAGTGGCCAGCCGTCCTGTGGGCCAAGCGGCGTCGTGGCCCAGTCGTGCTGCCGGATGCGGCGCGCCATGTCACTGCCGTCCGAAGCAGGCGTGACATCGCCCAGCGGCCGATGAACGATCTCATTCATGTGCGCCGCCGTCCCCTTCCAACCGGACACCCGTTTCCCCAATCCTGACCAGCGAGCGTCGGCCTGCTCGACGCGTTTCGGTTGCCAACGCGTAACGCCGTTCAGGGGCCGGTCGTTCAACGCCTCTGGGAAGCAACTGAGTCAAGGGGCCGGACCGGCAGGACTTGGCAATCATGCCTGAAGGTTAGCTCGATGTTCGGAGGTGTCACCTGATCCGAGCCGTAACGCAGCGGAGCGTGATCGGATCTCCCGCCCTTCGTCGCCCGGGAAGCGGTGCGGCCCCGCCTCCTGGTCCGGTCCGCCGCCAGATCCGCCCCGGCGCCAGTGGTTCATGGGCCACCGCGACCCAGACCGGGTTCGGTCATCGGCCAGCCGACTCCATGGGAGAGTTTCCCCCGCTCGCGGCATAGAGTTGCCGGGAGTAAGAGTCCTGGAACTCGCCATCGTGAAGAGCGGCGGCCGGGGCGATCTCGACCACGCGGCCCCGGTTCATGATCGCAACCCTGTCGCACATGAAACTGACGACCGGCAGGTTGTGCGTGACCAGGAGATAGGTCAGCCGATGCTCGGCCCGGAGCCGCTTGAGCAGGTTCAGGATCTCGGCCTGCACGCTCACGTCCAGCGCGCTCGTCGGCTCATCGAGCAGCAGGATCCGGGGCTCCAGCACCAGCGCTCGGGCGATGGCGACCCGCTGCCTCTGCCCGCCCGAGAGCTGGTGCGGGTACCGGAAGCGGAACCGACGATCGAGCCCGACATCCCGCAGCACCGCCTCGACCCGCGCGTCGCGGTCGCCGATCCCGTGGATCGCCAGCGCCTCGGTCAGGACGGCGTCGACCGTCTTGCGCGGGTGGAGCGAGCCGTAGGGGTCCTGGAACACCATCTGGACCACCCGGGCCAACTTGCGGTCCGGGTGATGCGCGGCGGGCCGACCCAGCACCTCGATCGATCCGGTCCATTCGGGCGCGAGACCCGTGATGGCCTTGAGGACGGTGGACTTGCCCGACCCGCTCTCGCCGACAAGGGCAAAGCTCTCGCCTTCGGCGACGTCCAAGGTGACATCCCGGACGACCGGAGTGCCCGCATAGGCGATGTTCAGGCCGCGCAGGGCAATGGCGGTCATGTTCCCTCCCAGGCGCGGCGGTCCAGCGTCGGAAGCTCTGCCCGCGTTTCCCGCATCCGGGGCACCGCGGCGAGCAGGCCGCGTGTGTACGGATGCGTGGCTTCGCCCAGGCGGCGGGCCTCGCAGGTTTCCACGACGCGCCCGGCGTTCATCACGAGGATGCGGTCGCAGTAGCGCGCCACGAGGTCGAGGTCGTGGCTGATGAGGATGAGCCCCATCCCGTTCCCCCGCACGAGGCTGTCCATCAGACCAAGGACCTGCGCCTGCACGCTCACGTCCAGGGCGCTGGTCGGCTCGTCGGCGATCAGGAGGCTCGGGCGCGGGATCAGCATCATGGCAATCATGATCCGCTGGCCCATGCCGCCCGAGACCTCGTGCGGGTACATCGCGGCCACCCGCTCCGGATCGTTGATCCGCACGTCCTGCAGCATCTGGAGCACCCGCGCGCGGGTCGCCGCCCGGCCGAGGGGCGTATGCACCCGAAGAGCCTCGGCGATCTGGCGGCCCACGGTCATCACCGGATTCAGCGAGTACCGCGGGTCCTGCATGACCATGGAGATCCGCGCGCCCCGCAGCGCGCGCATCCGCCGCTCGGACAGCGTCGTCAGGTCCTCCCCTTCGAAGGCGAGGCGGCTGGCCTCGACCCGGCCCGGGGGCCTGACAAGTCGCAGGATGGCGCGCCCGGTCATGGACTTGCCCGAGCCGCTTTCGCCCACGATCCCCAGCCGTTCGCGGCCAAGGTCAAACGACAGGCCGTCGACGACATTGATCCGGCCGCCGTCGCGCCGAGGAAAGCTGACCCGAAGGTCGCGGACCGACAGGAGCGGCGCGGTCATGACTTGGCCTGCCCCTTCGGGTCGAGCGCATCGCGAAGGCCATCGCCGAGGAAGCAGAACCCCAGGCTGACGAGGATGATGGCGAGGCCCGGCATGGTGGCGACCCACCACTGGTCGAGGATGAAGGTCCGCCCGCGCGAGATCATCGCGCCCCATTCCGGCAGCGGCGGCTGGGCGCCGAGCCCCAGGAAGCCCAGTCCGGCCGCGGTCAGGATGATCCCGGCCATGTCCAGCGTGACGCGGATGATCGTCGAGGACGCGCAGAGCGGGAGAATGTGCCGTCCGATGATCCGTGCGTGCGATGCCCCGAGCAGGCGCGTCGCGGCCACGAATTCGGAGTTGCGCCAGGTCATGGTCTCGGCCCGGCTGATCCGGGCGTAGGCGGGCCAGGTGGTGATGGCGATGGCGATGACCGCATTCTCGATCCCCGGCCCCAGCGCGGCAGCGAACGCGAGCGCCAGGATGAGCTTGGGCATGGACAGGAAGATGTCGGTCAGCCCCATCAGGACCCGATCCGTCCATCCGCCGAAATATCCCGAGACTGCGCCCACGATCATGCCCAGCGGGGCCGAGATGACGGCCACCAGGACAACGATCATGAGGGTGATCCGCGCACCGAAGACGACCCGGCTGAAGATGTCCCGGCCGAGTTCGTCCGTGCCCATCCAATGTGCGGACGAGGGCGGCAGCAGGCGGTTCGAGAGGTTCTGGCCCAGGGGGCTTTCGGGCGCGATCAGCGGCGCAAGGGCGGCGGTCAGCACAAGGAGCAGGATGATGCCCCCGCCCACCACGGCCAGCGGGTTCCGGAGCAGGAGCCGCGCAGCCGCATAGGCGCGCCCGGCGCCGGCCTGCCAGCGCGAGGTGGGGCTTTCGTCCAGGAGCCAGTCGCGCGCGCTCATGCCCGGCTCCGCGGGTCGAGGATGCGGTAAAGCACGTCCGACACCTTGTTGATGAGAATGAAGACCGCCCCGATGACGAGGGTCGCGCCCAGGACGGCGTTCATGTCGGCGTTGAACAGCGCCGTCGTGAGATAGTTGCCAATCCCCGGCCAGGAGAACACCGTCTCGATCATGACCGATCCCTCGAGCAGGCCCGCGTAGCTCAGCCCGATGACGGTGATCAGGGGCACGCGGATCGGCCCGAAGGCGTGGACCCAGATCACGCGCCATTCGGGCAGGCCCTTCACCCGCGCCGTCGTCACATACTCTTGGCTCAGTTGATCCAGCATGAAGCTGCGCGTCATGCGGGCAATGTAGGCCAGCGAGAAGAACCCCAGGATCGTCGCAGGCAGGATGATGTGCGACAGGGCATTGAAGAACACGTCGGGCTCGCCACCGATGAGGCTGTCAACGAGAAGGAGGCCCGTCACCTGGTCGACGAGGCCGTCGTAGAAGACGTCGATCCGCCCCGGCCCCGCGACCCAGCCCAGCCGGGCATAGAACGCGGCCAGACCCACGAGCCCCAGCCAGAACGCCGGCACCGAGTAGCCCAGCAGGGCGAAGACCCGGATGAACTGATCCGCCCAGCTTCCTTGCCGCGTGGCGGCCAGCACGCCCATGGGAACCCCCAGCAGCACCCCGATGACGATCCCGATGGTCGCCATCTCGAGCGTTGCGGGAAACACCCGGGCGAGGTCCCGTGCGACAGGGCCGTTGGTCGAGACCGACATCCCTAGGTCGCCCCGCAGCACGTCGCCCACGTAGTCCACGAACTGGACCGCCAGCGGACGGTCGAGCCCCATGGCGACCCGCGCGGCCTCATACTGCGCGGGGGTGGCGCGGTCGCCCACGACGGCAAGCACCGGATCGATGGGGATGACCCGCCCGATGAAGAACGTGATCGCCAGAAGACCCAGGAAGGTCAGCGCCGTCACCACCACGAATCCGGCAGCGGACCTTGTGTGGCGCAGGAGCCGGGCTGGCGCGGTGACAGGACGGGGCGTGGCGGTCACGGGGCGGCGCAGCCTCTTGCTTGGGGCAGCCGCACCCATGGCGGGGCAGCCGAGATTGGCCTTGGCAGTTACAGATTGTTTTGATTAGATCAAACAAATTTTTGTGAGAAGCGGGTCGCGGGTGAGCCTGTCCAGCCTTGATGCCACGACGCGCACCGGATCGGGGCCGATGCTCGGGCCGATGCTCCGCAGGCGCCGTCGGCAGCTTGGCCTCACCCTGCGGCAGCTCTGCGATCGCGCGGGTCTTTCCGTCGGCTATCTGAGCCAGGTCGAGAACAACAAGGCGGTGCCAACACTCGGAACCCTGGCGCAGATCGCAGCCGGACTCGAGGTCGGCCTCGACTACTTCGTGGCCCAGCCCAAGCCAGCGGATGCCTTGTCCCGGGCCGATGGACGCCCCCGGTTCTCTCTCCCGGGCTCTCCGATCGGGTATGAAGCGATCAGTTCGGAGTATCCGGGGTCGGAGCTGTCCTCCTACATCCTCCACGTTCCGCCGGGTTACGTCTCGGAGACGGTGACCCACGACGGCGAGGAGATCATCCTCATCCTGGACGGCGAGATCGAGCAGACGCTGGGCGGCGAGGTGATCGCCATGCGTCCCGGCGACAGCCTGCACTACAGCGGCGCCACGCCCCATGCCTGGGCGAACCGTGGCGGCACGCCCGCCCGGCTGCTGTGGACCGGGACGCTCAGCGTCCTGCACCAGCGCCGCAGCCAAGCTCCGCCGCCGCTGTCCGTTCGCGCCGGCGGACGCAGGCATGACGAATCCAAGAACGAATCCAACAGGAGAGAGAGGACATGACAACCCTTCGGACGACCCTCCTGGCAAGCGTGCTGGTCCTGCCGCTCGCCGTGCCCGCCGCCTGGGCCGAGACGCCGGACGACATCCTCGTGGTCGCGCAGAACATCGACGACATCGTCGCGATCGACCCCGCCCAGGCCTATGAGTTCACGAGCGGCGAGCTTGTCACGAACATCTACGACCGGCTGGTGCAGTACGACGCCGAGGACCCGACCGTCCTTTCGCCGGGCCTGGCCTCGGAATGGACGGTGGACGAGGCCGCCAAGGCCATCACCTTCACGCTCCGCGATGGCGTGACCTTCCATTCGGGCAATCCCGTCCGGGCCGAGGACGTGGTCGGATCGTTCGCGCGCGTGATCAAGCTGAACCTGACCCCGGCCTTCATCCTGACCCAACTCGGCTGGACGCCCGAGAACGTGGAGCAGATGGTCACCGCTGACGGCAACTCCGTCACGGTCCGCTATGAGGGCGACTTTTCGCCCGCCTTCGTGCTGAACGTCCTGGCCTCGCGCCCCGCCTCGGTCGTCGACATGGTCACGGTCATGGAGAACGAGGTCGATGGCGACATGGGCAACGCCTGGCTCAACGCCAACAGCGCGGGATCGGGTCCCTTCTCGCTCCAGACCTTCCGTCCGGCCGAACTCGTGCGGCTCGAGGCGAATGCCGACTACTTCAAGGGCGCGCCCAAGGTCGAAGGCGTGATCCTCCAGCACGTGGCCGAATCCGCGACGCAGCAGCTCCTGCTCCAGCAGGGCGACGTGGACATGGCCAAGAACCTGACCCCCGATCAGATCGCCACACTGGACCCGCAGGCGATCAAGGTCGAGGTGTATCCGCAGGCCGCGGTCCACTTCCTGTCCTTCAACCAGAAGGTCGAGTCCCTCACCAACCCCGCCGTCTGGGAGGCAGCCCGTTACCTCGTGGATTACGAGGGGATGACCAGCAGCTTCCTGGCCGGCCAGATGGAGGTGCATCAGGCCTTCTGGCCCAAGGGGTTCCCGGGCTCGCTGGACGAGACGCCCTACACCTACGATCCCGAGAAGGCCAAACAGATCCTGGCCGACGCGGGCGTCGAGCTGCCGATCAGCGTCACCCTCGATGTCATCAACTCCGCGCCCTTCACCGACATGGCGCAATCGCTCCAAGCCAGCTTTGCCGAAGCCGGGATCAACTTCGAGATCCTGCCGGGGACGGGGTCGCAGGTCATCACCAAGTACCGGGACCGCAGCCACGAGGCCATGCTGCTCTACTGGGGCCCGGATTTCATGGACCCGCATTCGAACGCCAAGGCCTTTGCCTATAACGCCGACAACTCGGACGAGGCCTATCAGGCGACCACCACATGGCGGAACGCATGGGCGGTGCCGGATGACATGAACCGGATGACGACAGCCGCCCTGAGCGAGCCCGACGCCGCCAAGCGCGAGCAGATGTACCGCGACCTTCAGGCCCGCGTGCAGGAAAGCTCGCCCATCGTGATCATGTTCCAGGCCACCTATCAGGTCGCGATGGATGCCGGCGTGTCGGGCTACGTGAACGGGGCGACCTCGGACTTCGTCTACTACCGGCTCGTCGACAAGCAGTAACGGCCCGCTTCGGCTGCCGCCGGATTCCGGCGGCCGCTCCTCCCTGTCCGGGATCAGGACACTCCGGCCATCGCAGACCTGCCGGTGAACAGGCCGAGGGACAGTCGAAACCTGTCGCAGGCGCCTCGGCCTCGTCCCGAAACGCAGCAGCTGCATTCCTCGCCGCGCTCCGGCTGACCCGCCTGGGGCGATTGGTGAAAGGAATAGCGAAATGTCCATTATTCATGGCACGCCGGGCGATGACCGGAATGACCTCGGCGGCTCCAATCTGGTTGGGACGGGCCAGTCTGATACCATCTACGGCTACGCCGGCCACGACTGGCTCGAAGGACTGGGCGGCAACGATTACCTCCTGGGCGGAAGCGGCCTGAACACAATCAAGGCTGGCGGCGGCTACGATTATGTGTCGAGCACGGGCCTTGGGGGCTGGTTCGACGGTGGCGCAGGGGCCGACATCCTCGACCTGAGTGGAACTGCCTCCCCTGGCGCCTTCGACCTTGCCCTGGGCAGCGGGCGGTTCGGGGCACAAAGCCCGAGCGGCGCAGGCGCCTTCACGATGATGAACTTCGAGTCCATCTACACTGGCGGCGGCTCGGACATGCTGTGGGGCACCGAGGGCAACAACGAGATGCGGGCCGGCGGCGGCGCCGACGCGGCCTACGGCCGCAACGGAGCGGACACGCTGCGCGGCGAGTTCGGGGACGATTACCTGGACGGCGGACGTGGCCAGGATTTCCTGAACGGAGGCGAAGGGCGGGACACGCTCTACGGCGCGGAGGACGCCGACCAGCTTTACGGCGAAGGCGGCGAGGACAAGCTCTTCGGCGGAGACGGCGACGACGTCCTGAACGGTGGCATCGGGTCGGACGTGATCGACGGGCTGTCGGGCTATGATACGATGTCGGTCAACGGCCTGGGCTCGGGCACGACCGTCGATGCGCGAACCGGCCTTGTCTATGCCACGCACGGCGGCGTCACCGACATCGATCAGTTCTACCGGATCGAGAAGGTCGTCGGAAGCTACTGGAACGACACGATCATCCTGACCGACACGATGGCCGCCGACGCCAGCACCGGCAACGACGTCGTCCACTCCGGCTCGGGGGGCAATTCGATCAAGGGCGGGCTCGGCACCGATACGGTCAGCTACGCCCTCTCGACCGCGGCGGTGAACGTCAACCTCGGGACCGGGGCGGCCGGCGGCGGCTGGGCAACCGGCGACGCCCTGGAGTCGATCGAGAACCTGACGGGCTCGGACTTCGCCGACACGCTTCGGGCGGGTCCCGTGGGCTCCACCCTCGAGGGGGGCCTGGGGAGAGACAAGCTCCTGGGCTCCAGCGGGGCGGACCGGCTCGTCGGCGGCGCCGGCGGGGACGAACTCACGGGCGGGGCCGGCGCCGACCGGTTCGTCTTCCGCGCCCAGGGCGACAGCCCGTGGCAGAGCAACGACCACGACGTCATCAAGGACTTCCAGCGCGGGGTCGACAAGATCGACCTGAGCGGCATCGATGCGAACCAGCACCTCAGCGGAAACCAGGCCTTCGACACGCTGATCCATTCGACATGGCCCTATGAGGACTTCCGCTTCGATGCCGCGACCATCGCCATCTCCTCGGTCGGCGGCGGCGTCATGGTGTCCCTGAACCTCCGCAACCTGGAGGAAGGAAGCGTCCAGCACCCGTATGATGCCATCGAGATGTCGTTCACGGTCGAGGGCTGCTACAGCCTTGACGCCACTGACTTCATCTTCTGACGTGCCATTGCGGATCGGTGGATGACAGGGACCGATGCGCCCGCCGGTCGGCCTCAACCATCGGGGTCGAGGAGATAGCCCTCGCCCCGCTGGGTCACCAGAATGCGCGGATTTTCAGGATCGGGTTCGATCTTGCGGCGCAACCGGAGCATCCGGATGTCGATGCTCCGGTCCCCCGGCGCCAGCTGCCGTCCGTGGGCGACCTCCGCCAGCCGCTCGCGCGAGACCGGCCGGCGGGGGTGGGCTGCGAGCACGGACAAGAGGTCGAACTCCATCGCGGTGAGCGTGATCTCCGTGCCGTCCTCCCGGAGCAGCCTGCGGCCGTCGAGATCGAGGACGCGCGAGCCGAGGCGGATGCGACGTGGTTCGGGCCTGGCCTGCGGGGACTCGTCCCGGACCCGGCGCAGGACGGCGCGCAGTCGGGCCACGAGTTCGCGTGGCTCGAACGGCTTGACCACGTAGTCGTCGGCGCCGCGTCCCAGACCATCCACGCGTTCTGGCAGGCCACCCGCCGCGGTCAGGAGAATGACAGGCGTCCCGATCCCGGCGGCCCGGAGGCGTGACAGCGCCTCGGTCCCGGTCTCGCCGGGCATGTTGACGTCGAGCACGACGACATCCGTCCCGCCCTCCCGCAGGACGCGCTCCAGATCCGGAGTCCCGGGCAGCGTCCGCACCTCGAACCCATGCAGGGGAAGGTAGTCGCGCAGCAGGCTCCGCAGGTCCGGCTCGTCATCCACCACCAGAACGCGGCCGCTCATGAGTCCTCCATCATTCGCCTTACGGTCGCGAGGAGACCGCGAAGGTCGAGCGGCTTCTCGAAGGTGGGGACGTCCGCTGCCGGGTCATGTCCGCTCAGGGTCAGGGCGTCCCCCGTAACGATCACGATCCGACGGGCCAGATGCGGGTGTTCGCGCCGGATGGCGTCCACCAGCGTCGATCCATCCATGTCCGGCATCCTGAGGTCGGTCACCACGGCGTCGAACCGGCGCGCGCGCAAGGCGGCGAGAGCGCGTCGACCGCTCGGAGCCGTGTCGACCTCGTAACCCGCGATGCCAAGCGCCTCGGCCACCAGCGAGGCGACGTCGGGCTCGTCATCGACCACGAGCACCCGTCCGCCCGAGAGTGGCTCGTGGTCGTCCGGTGCGGCAAGGTCCGACAGCCCGGTCTCGCCACGCGGAAGCCAGACCCGAAGCCGCGCGCCCTGCCCCGGCGCCGTCTCAAGGTCGATCCGGCCACCGTGTGCCGCAACGATGCCATGGCAGACCGAAAGACCCACCCCGGTGCCGACGCCCTGCGGCTTGGTCGTGAAGAACGGGTCGAAGGCGCGCTTGGCGACCTCGGGCGCCATGCCGGGACCGTTGTCGGACACCTCGAGAAGGACCTGATCGCCTTCGGCCCGCGCGGCCAGCAGCATCCGGCGCGGCGCAGGTTGGCCCAGAAGCGCCTGCTGGGCGTTGACCACCAGGTTGGTCACCACCTGCCCAAGCTGGTCCGCATCACCCCAGACCGGTGGCAGCCGGGCAGGCAGGTCGGTTCGAACCTCCACCCCTGCGGTCCTCAGGGCATAAGCGGAGAGATCCAGCGCCCCCAGCACGAGTTCCCCGACGTCGACCGGCCCCCGCACCGGAGGCTTGGCCCGGGCCATGGCAAGAAAGGTCCGCACGATCCGGGCGCAACGGTCGGCCGCCCCGTGGACCTTCCCGAGCCGCTCCAGCAGGTCGGGGTCGGACACCGTCTCCCGCAGCATGGAACTGTAGCCCACCACCACCGAAAGCGGATTGTTGAGCTCGTGCGCGACCCCGGCCAGCAGGGCGCCCAGGGCCGTCATCTTCTCGCTCTGGTGAAGGGCCTCGCGCTGGCGGGCGATCTCGGCTTCGGCCGCACGAAGCTGCGTAAGGTCGATGGTGCTGGTCACAAGCGCGGGCTCTCCCTGGAACAGGATCGGCCGGGAGGTGATCGAGCAGGTGATCTCCGTCCCGTCGACCCGGCGGAACCTCAACTCGCGGTTGGTCACCTCCTCGCCCGAGGCCATCGCGGCGAAGATCCGGTCCCGATCACCGGGATCGGCGTAAAGGCGGGCGAGGTCGGCCTCGTTCGGGTCGGCGGCGCTGACGCCGAACAGGTCGCGCCAGGGCTGGTTCACGAACAGGAGGCGGCGATCCGACAGCCTCGCGATGTTCATCGCCAGCGGATTGGCCTCGATGATGGCGGCGAGCCGTTCCTCGGAGGCCCGCAGTTCGGCTTCGGCCCGGCGACGGTCGGAAACGTCGTGGCCCACGCACTGGATCTCGATCAGTCGGCCCTGGTCGTCGAAGATCCCGGTGTCCGTCCATTGCTCCCAGTGCACACGATTGCCATCGTAGATGGTCCGGAATTCCACCGTGTCGGTCGGGTTGAGCGGCGTGAGCCGGGCCATGTGCGCGTCGTAGACCGGGCGATCCTCGGGGTGCACGAAATCCTGGTCGCGCTGGCCAAGCGCGCGGATCTCGTCCAGGGATTTGCCGATCCGGCGCTGCGCCGCCGCGTTCATGAAAGTCCAGTAGCCGTCGTCGTCCACACGGATGATGTACTCCGTCTGGGTTTCCACGACCGCGCGGTACCGGGCTTCGCTGGCGGCCAAGGCTCGGGCCTCTGCGCGCGCGGCCCCCACGTCGCGCCGGACCGAGACGAAGTGCGCGAGGTGCCCCCCGTCGTCCCTCAGGGGCGTGATCGTGGTGTCCTGTTCCAGCCGCCGCCCATTCCGGGCCCGGTTGACGATGATGCCCCGCCAGACCTCCCCGCGCGCCAGGCAGGCGTCGATCGCCTCGAAGAAGGCGGCGTCATGTTCCCCGCTGGACAGGATCTCGCGCGCGGTGCGACCAATGGCTTCGGCCGCCGGGATGCCGGTGACCGCCTCGAAGGCGCGGTTGACATAGGTGAAGCGCCGATCCGCGTCGGTGATCTCCACCGGCTCCGCGATCTCCTCGAGTGCAGCGGCCAAGAGCGCGTGCTCGGCGGCGCGACGCCGTTCGTCGCTGATGTGGGTGGTCTGGAGAACCCGTCCTCCATCACGCAGACGGCTTTCTCGGATGCGGACCCAGCGGCCGTCAATGAGCCGGTGGACGTGATCGGAGGGACCCTGGGCGCGGATCGCCAGGCGCCGCGCGGCGAAGTCCTCCCCCATGTCGGGATGGTAGATGGGACCGTTCTGAAGGCCGGCCCGCAGCCATTCGTCAAAGCGAAGACCGGGGCGCAGCGCCGCCTTCAGCGCAGGCGCAAGATGCTCGGGGTAGCGGGCGTTGTAGAATGCGATCCGGTCCGCCGGGTCGAAGATGGCAATGCCGTCCGGCAATGCGTCGACCGTAGCCCTGAGCCGGATGAGCTCTGCCGAACGTCGCGCCGTCCCGACGGCGAGCGCGACAGCGACCGCCACGCTTCCGATCAGCGGGAGCCAGAGCGGGATCCCTGGCGTCAGGAGGCCCAGAACCAGCAGACCTGTCGTTCCCAGCACCATGAGCAGGCCCGCCCATGGCCGAGGGGAAGATCCGACCGCTCGATCCGCCGCCATCGCCCAGACCTCCGCTGCCGACGCCTGCCGGGAATTGCAGGTCCTGGGCAGTCCTCCTGTCAAGAGCCGAGCCGGCCCCGGTTTCCGGCCGAGGCCTCAGGCGGCATCTCATGTTTCAATGATCGCGCGTAGCGCAGGGCCGGGCCTTCGCCTTTGGCGATCTCGGGCCGTGTGCACGTCATTGCCGCTTTGAGATCACGTCACCTGCCGCTAGGGTCAACATGGTGTCGGACGCGGCGGATTGGATCGTGGCACGGATCGTTGTGGTGGACGACGACCCGGATATCCGGGGCATGCTGGTCGATTACTTCGGCAGCATCGGCCACAGCGTGATGGCCGTGGCGGATGGTGCCGGCCTGGACCGGGACCCCGCCGCCCGACAGGCCGACCTTTACGTGGTGGACCTCGGCCTGCCCGGAGAGGACGGCTTCGCCCTCACCCGGCGCCTGCGGGCGGACAGGGATGCGGGAATCGTCATGCTGACCGGAGCGTCGGATACGACCGAACGGATCGTCGGGCTCGAGGTCGGAGCGGACGACTACGTGACCAAGCCGGTCGATCTGCCGGAACTCGCCGCGCGGATCGCTGCGATCCTGCGCCGCCGCCGGTCCGCCGAGGTTCCGGAGGGTTGCACCCGGTTCGGCCGTTACCTGCTCGACCTTCGGGCCTGGGAACTCCGCGACGAGGCGGGTCGCCCGGTCGAGCTTCGACCGATGGAGATCGACCTCGTGGCCGCCTTCGCCACGCGCCCCGGTCGGGTCCTGTCGCGCGACGACCTTCTCCATCTGGCTCCGGCCAGAGGGGACGATCCCTTCGACCGCAGCATCGATCATCGCGTGACGCGGCTTCGACGCAAGCTCGAACGGGATCCGGCCCACCCGGAGTTGATCAAGACCGTCCGCGGCGCCGGCTACCTGTTCGCGCCGGGCTGACCCCTGGGCTTCGCGCGACGATCGAAACAGGAGAGAAGGTCCGGCGGCCTTCGTCCGCAACCGCGACCACCGAGACATCCTCATGCAGACCAGGAGGTCCTGCATTTCATTGAGGATAGAGTTAAATGGCTGTTATTTATGGCACTCAGTTCAACGACGCCTTCCTGACGTCCCTGGTCGGCACGGACCTGGCGGACACCATCTTCGCCCTCGCCGGCAGCGACCACGTTTGGGGCAACGCCGGCAACGACAGCCTTTTCGGAGGCGCGGGCGAGGACATCATGCATGGCAACCAGGGCAACGACTGGATCAGCGGGGGCGACGGCTGGGACATCCTGCACGGCGAATCCGGCAACGATACCATCGTCACGGGCACGGGGACGGACCTCGTCTATGCGGGCCAGGGCGATGACGTCATCACCAACGGCGGCGACACGATGCTGATGGGCGCGGATTCCATTCACGCCGAGGAGGGCAACGACCGCGTGACGGGCGGCCTGCCGGGCGAGAAGATCTACGGTGGCTTCGGCAACGACACCCTGGACGGGGCCGGCGGCGACGACCTGATCCATGGTGGCGACGATCACGACGAGATCATCGGCGGCAGCGGGAACGACGATCTTTACGGAGACAACGGGATCGACACGATGTCCGGCGGACTCGGCGCGGACGACATTCGGGGGGGCTTCGGCAACGACAGCCTTCGCGGGAACGATGGCAACGACGCCGTCTACGGAGATGATGGCGACGACTGGATGTCGGGAGACGCGGGGGACGATTACCTCTCTGGCGGTGACGGCACGGACGACACCTGGGGCGGGACCGGCAACGACCAGGTGTTCGCCGGCACCGGAGACGACGAGATCCACGGTCAGACCGGCAACGACCGCCTTTACGGGGAAGACGGCAACGACCGGACCGATGCAGGCACCGGCAATGATTACCTTTCGGGCGGGGCCGGCAACGACAGCCTGTCGGGCGGCTTCGGTTACGACGAACTTCAGGGCGGCGACGGCTCGGACCAACTCAGCGGGAACGGCGACAACGACCACCTCAACGGCGGGGCGGGCTACGATCAGCTCAACGGCGGCGCTGGCCAGGATGTGCTAATCGGCGGAAGCGGAAAGGATTGGCTGACCGGGGAGGCGGGCGCCGACACGTTCAGGTTCCTCTTCACCTCGGACAGCGGGACTGGGGCCCTGAGCCGCGATGTCATCACGGACTTCCAGAAGGGGCAGGACAAGATCAGCCTGTCGATGATCGACGCCAACACGGCCACGGCCTCGGACGATGCCTTCGCCTTCATCGGCGACGCGGATTTCTCGATGATCGGGCAGGTCCGCGCGACCCAGGGGATCGGGACGACTCTGGTCGAGATCAACGTCGATGCCGACGCCGCCGCAGAGATGACCCTGAGCCTGACCGGAGTTCTCGACCTTACGTCGGCCGACTTCTTCCTGTGACGCCAGACATGGAGCGTCCCGGTGTCGAGCCGGGGCGGCTCCGGCCAGACCGTGACCGGGGCAGGTCAGCCCCCGCGATCAGCCTACGGACACACGTTTTCCCCAACGATGCTTCGCAGATGCGATCCATTTCCGATGAGAGTTTGAGATGAGCACATTTTCCCCTCGGTTGGTTGAGGCGAGCGGCCTGACCACACAAGAATCCAGCCCGACAGGACGACTGCTCCGCTGGCTCGCGTCGATTCATCGGCGCAGCCTCGAGCGCCATCACATCGAAATGTCCGTGCAGCGACTGCGCGAGCTGGACAACCATCTGCTGCGGGACATCGGCGTTGAGCCAAGCAACATCGAGCGGCAGGTGCGCGGGAGGAGACCGGCCCCGACTACCTGATCAGGAGGGATCCGGACCATTTGGGTCCTGCATTCCCAGGATCCCGGCGACCGACCGGCGCAGGCCCTGCGCGTCGATCGGCTTCTCGAGGACCCGGGCCCCAGTCGTGCGAAAGAACGCCTGCACCTCGGGCGACAGCGTGTCGCCCGTCACGAAGAGCACGCGTTCGGTCAAGGCCGGGCGCAGGCGCACCATCGCGTCGAAAAGCCCGGGGCCGTCCAGACCCGGCATACGGACATCGCTGATGACCAGATCCACGCGATCCCGTCGGAGGACGCGCAGTGCGGCTTCGGGACTCGGGGCGACACGGGGATCATGTCCATCGCCGCGCAGGATCTCGGCCATCATTTCGGCGATGTCCGGCTCGTCGTCCACGATGAGGATCCGCGCCGGGGCGGGTCGACCCTCGGGTTCACCGACCGCCGCGGCCACAGGCATCTCGGTCCCTTGGCCCATTGGCAGCCGGATCGAGAACACGGCCCCCTGCCCCGGCTTCGACTGTGCCTGGATGGCGCCACCATGGGCGGCCACGATGCCTTGGCAGACGGACAGACCGACACCCGTGCCGACCCCGACCGGCTTCGTGGTGTAGAAGGGCTCGAAGATGCGGGCCAGGACGTCGGGGGGCATGCCCGGTCCATTGTCCTCGACCGTGATCTCCACGTCCCCTGCCCCTTTGTGCGCAGCGATGCGGAGACGGCGCGGTGGGGGCACCTGCAGCAGGGCCTGCTGGGCGTTCACGATCAGGTTGGTCAGCACCTGGGGAAGCTGGTCGGCGTCGCCCTGGATGATCGGCAGCCCTGGTTCGATGTGGCAGGCGACCTCCACCCCGGCCGACCGCAACCCGTAGGCCGCAAGGTCGAGCGCGGCATGGATCACCTCCTCCAGGTCGACCGGCCCCCGGGTCGGGGGCTTCTTGCGGGCCATGGCCAGGAAGGTCCGCACGATCCGGGAGCATCGCGTCGCGGCCTCATGGATCTTCTCCGCCCGATGCCGCGTGTCGGGCTCGGAGGAGAACTCCTCCAGCAGTGCGGCATAGCCGACGACCACGGAAAGCGGGTTATTGAGCTCGTGGGCCACGCCTGCCAGCAGTGAGCCCAAGGCGGTCAGCTTCTCGCTCTGATGCAGGCTCTCGCGCTGCCGGGCGATCTCGGCCTCGGCGTTGCGCTGGGCGGTGATGTCCGTCACGGCCGCGAACAGAGCGGGCCGTCCGTCCTGCTGGATGCGCCGCGCCGAGATAAGGACATTGATCCGCTCGCCATCCGGGTTTCGCAGAACGGTCTCGAAGGCCTCGACCGCCCCCTGCGCCTCGAGCTCGGCGATCAGCCGACGACGGCCGGCAGGTTCGGCCCAGACAGCCAGGAGCGCTCGGCCCGCCTGCCCGGTTTCGAGGCCAAGGAGCTGCCGGGCCTTGGCATTGGCGAAGAGGATGGCCGGCGCATCCAGGGCCGAGATGACGATCGGCAGCGGAACTCCGTCCGAGATCGCCTCGAACCGTGCGGCCGTCTCCGCGGCCTGCGCCTCGGCCCGCTTCTGGGCGGACAGGTCGCGCAGGTAGGCGATGAACACCGGGCGTCCCTCGAACGTGCTCCGAACGATCACGATCTCGATCGGGACCTCATGACCACGGGCATGCAGCGCAGTGACCTCGATGGTGCGGCCCAGGATGGTCGCAACGCCCGACTCCAGCTGTCGGCGGAAGCCCTCGCGGTGCCGGGCGCGGCTGTGCTGCGGCACGAGGAGATCCTCCATGCTCTGCCCGAGGACACCCTCCCGGGGATGACCGAAGATGCGCTCGGCCGCCGGGTTGAAATCGAGAATCCGGCCCTCCTGGTCGATGCAGATGTAGCCGTCGAGTGCAGCTTCGAGGACCGTGCGCCGCAGCCGCTCGGCTTCCTCCCTGGCCCGCTCGGCCAGCACGCGCTCGGTGATGTCGCGACCCACGGACTGGAGTTCCACGAGCCGGCCCGCCGCATCGAAGATGCCCCGGTCCGTCCAGGAGGTGCAACGCTCCCGCCCTCCGCGCGGGATGCTCCGCAGTTCGACGGTCGCGACCGGGCTCTCCGGGGTCAGCCGGGCGATATGGTCGAAGAAGCGCGCCTTGTCCTCCGGCAGGAGGTGGTCGAGGTCGCACCAGTTCGGATCGAGAAGCTCCTCCCGGCTCATGCAGGTAAATCGGCAGTAGGCCTCATTCACGAAGGTCAGGCGACCGTCTGGGGTCTGGCGCAGCACGAACTCCGTCTGCGTCTCCACGACGCTGCGATAACGCTCCTCGCTGGCCGCGAGCCGTGCGACGGCACGTTGTCCTTCCGGCGAGAGCCGCACGAGGAACTGGGCCAGAGCTCCTCGCAACCATGTTCGCCAGCGGGGCGCTGCTGTTTCGGTCCGGGCTGGGATGTCGGCAGATCGAGCCATGCGTCCTGTTCTCCCGGTCTGCAACGGACCGTTCCCGACCCTCTTCTGTCAACCCTGATCGCCTGCCGGCGCCGTTCACGACACGAATGAAACCAACCGGGCCGGCCACGATGCAGGGCGGCAACCTGCCTCTCCTAAGCCTGCCCAAGCCGGAGGGAGGGCGCATCGGATGACGGGAACGGACCCAAGAGGAACAGACGGAATGCACCGGACGACGGCCTGCGCCCTCATCGCAGGCTTGCCCGGCCTCGTCCTGACCGCTCTCGCAGCGGGCAGCTCGACTTCGCTCGCACTTCGGACGGATCTGCTGCTGACGTTGCTCGACATGGCTGCCCTCAGTGGCGCTTGGGCCTTTGCCCGCCATCACCATCGTGATCCGGTCGCCGCCGCCCGTGCGGAACACCTCGTCACCGCCTTGGTCGCCGGCTGCATGGTCCTGTCGATGCTGAGCGTGATGGGATGCGCCGTGCATCGCGCCTGGTGGGGGGAGCCAGCCGTCGGAGGACCCGGCCTCGTGATCGGCTTCGGCCTCAATGTGGTCTCGGGTTTCGTGAACCTGCGGCTGATGATGCTCTGGCGCGAACGCGTCCGGCACGATCCGGGCTCCCCGTTCCTGCGGTCGCAACTGCGCCTGTTCGCCGACAAGCTCTGCTCCAACATCCTGCTGGCCGGATCGCTCCTCCTCATGCTGATCCTGGAGGGTCAGAGCGAGACCCGGCTCATCGATCCTGCCGTCAGCCTGGTGATGGCTTTGGCCTCAGCCTATTGGGCGTGGCCCGTCGCCTGCCAGGCTGTCCGCCAGGGAGTCAAAGGAAAGCTCCGGCTGAAGGCGTGCGAAAGCAGCGGGATGGCTTGAGTTCGGCCATCCCAGGTTGCCATCCCGACCCGGACGGAGCGGCCCGGACTGGCGGAACCACGGGCGTCCCGCGGCCCGTCCTTGCGAACCACCCCTGCGCCTTGGGGCGAAGCCTCCTTGCACGGATGCCGTCCGGGCCATCGGCTGCGGACGGCATGAGCCGCGTGGTCTACCAGGTGTAGGTCAGGCGCGCGCGGATCTCACGGCCATCGTTGTAGTAGGCGTTGTCGGTGAAAGTATCGACCGACGCGATCTCGCGCTCGTCGAACAGGTTCGACACGTTCAGCGCCAGGGCCACATCGCTGGTGAGCTGGTAGCTGACCGCGGCGTCCACGACGACCTGGCTGCCCAGCTCGATCGTGTTCGCGTTGTCCGAAAAGCTGGACCCCGTGTAGCGGACGCCGCCGCCGAGCGTCAGGTCGCCGCCTGCCCCCGCGCCGAGCACGGTGTAGTCGGCCCAAAAGGACGCGCTGTGCTCGGGCACCAGCATGGGGCGGTTGCCTTCGTTCCCGGCCGTCCCGTTCTCCACGATCTCGGCGTCCCAATAGGCATAGGCGGCGGTCAGGCTCAGCCCCTGCCCCATGGTCCACTTGCCCTCGAGTTCGGCGCCACGCACCCGCGTCTCGCCGACCTGCTCATAGACCGCCGGCGCGACCTGCGTGACCAGGTTGGTCTGGGACAGGTCGAACACGGACGCCGTGAAGAGCGCGTTCCCGGCAAGCGGGCGGTACTTCGTGCCCAGTTCGTACTGCGTGCCCTCCTGCGGCTCCACGTCCTTGATGAGAAGGCCACGGTCGTAGGGGCCGGTCGGCT
Organism: Rubellimicrobium arenae; assembly: GCF_017916275.1. GTDB lineage: Bacteria > Pseudomonadota > Alphaproteobacteria > Rhodobacterales > Rhodobacteraceae > Rubellimicrobium > Rubellimicrobium arenae. The sequence goes on along the minus strand of NZ_JAFMST010000011.1, from coordinate 25,463 downwards.
GGAACGACTCGGAGTAGTTGGCGTAGATCGAAATGGCCGGCGTGGCCTTGTAGGTCAGGCCGACGCGCGAGGTGAAGGCGTCGTCCTCGAAGCTCGTGGTCGCCCCGGGCGCGCCTGTCTCGGTCGTGACCGTGTCATAGCGGCCGCCCAGCGTGACGATCCAACGATCCGCGAAGGTCAGCTCCTCCTGGAGGAAGACACCGGTCGACTCCGTGTTCAGATCCTGGTCCGCCACGTAGGTGATCGCGACGCAGGACCGACCGCAGTAGACCGGGTTCTCCGGGTCGATCCCGGCCGCGGTCCCGATGTTGAAGGTCTCGGACACATCCTCTCGGAGGTAGTCGACGCCGACCAGCGTGCGCGACCGCACGGAGCCGAGCGTGGTGTCGTACTGGAGCTGGCTGTTGACGGCGAACCTCTCCAGTTCCCCGTAGACCGCATAGGCCGAGCGGGGCGTGTCGGATGAGGTCGCGGCGCCATAGATGGACTCGTAGGTGAGATCGAGCTTGGTGTAGCGCGCCGTCTGGGCGAAGGTCAGGCCCTCGCTGAACCGGTGGGACGCGTCCCAGCCGATGCTCATCTCCTCCCGGTCCATGGCATTGAAGGCGGGCTCGCCCAGGAAGGTGTCGGGATCGATCTCCGAGCCGAGGGGGATGGCGTGGCCCGGGTTCCCGTCGCGCTTGTTGTAGTCGGCCAGCAGCGTGATCTCGGTATTCTCACTAGGCTGCCAGGACAGGGCTGGCGCGACATAGAGGCGGTCGTCCTCGGTGTACTCCGCGCCATTGTCCCCGTCCTGCGACAGGGCGGTCAGCCGGTAGTTCCACTTGCCCGCCACATCGAGCGGTCGACCCACGTCGAGGCCGAACTCGAGATGCTCGGCCCCGATGGCCATGGTCGACTCGCCGAAGGCATGATCCTGGGGCCGCTTGGTGATCGCGTTGACCAGTCCGCCGGGCGTGTTCAGGCCGAACAGCGTCGAGGTGGAGCCCTTGAGCACCTCGACCCGTTGCAGGCCGAAGGGCTCCAGCTTGCCGCCGGTGAAGTTCGTCGTCCCGGCCGGCAGCCCGTCGCGATAGGTGCCAAGCCCCGCCTGGTAGAATCCACGGATGCGCACGTAGTCGTAGCGATCGTCGCTCCCATACTCGTCCGTGGTCACGCTCGAGGTGTAGGCCAAGGCGTCCGTGGTGTCCTCCACGTCGCGTCGCTCCAGCTCGGCCTCGGTGACAACCGACACGGATGCGGGCAGGTCGACGATGGCTGAATCGGTCCGGCTGGCCGTCGCGGTCCGGGTGGCGACGATGGTGCCGTCCGGTCCGATCGCTCCCTCCAGCTCGAACCGGACCGTTCCAAGGTCGACGGGTTCTTCGGCCCCCTGCGCGAGGAGCGGCAGCGGCAGGACGGCGCAGGCGGTGCAGAGCAGCACCCGCACGATCCTCGGCCTCGATGTCGGGCGGGCCGCAGCGACGATGGGACGACGGGTTGGAGTCCGAAGGGACGTATGCATCATGGACGATTCCGGGGTCAGGATAGGGGGATGGCTGGCCCGGCGCGACCAGGGTCGCGAGCGTCTCGCTGGCGTGGGTCTGCCTACGGCCCTCCCGGGACATGGTCAAACCGCCTCCCTCCTTTGCGACGACCCTAGGCCGACCAGCTGTGGCGCGCTTGCCATGGTGATCGGCCCGGATGAGTGGAACGCCATGACCTCAGGCCGTCCACGCCGCGACCGCCGGTTGCGCGACGGGAGGACGGATTCCGACCAGTCGCGCGGGTCACATGGGTCGGCGCGCCCCTTCGCAGCCAAGGCCGGAATTCCCCACTCGGCCCACGTCGGGCGGCGGATTATGACGGCATCATTCAACGATGTCGCATGACGACGCCTTTCGGCAGCAGCAATTCACGATTGTAACCGGAGCCTTTCCATGACCAGCCAGTGGAGCACGGATTCCAGCCCAGGCGGCGACCTACTGAGCGAGCTCAACATCCGCCGCACGCGGGCGAACATCCGTCTGGGTGCCGCACGGCTTGCGGGCGATGTCGCGGCCCAGTCCGCCGCTGCTTCTGAACTCGCCCAACTTGACGAGGCAATCGCGACCGTCCTGGCCACGCGCGCCCTTCGCAACGCTGCGATCGCTCGCCTCGGACCAGCTGCAGCCTGATCTGGGTCGGTTCCTGCGCCGAACGTGCCGATGGATCCAGCTCGCGCAGCATCGGACCAAGGGTCCGTTCGGTGGCAACCGGCTGGCCAGGGAAGGACCTCATGCGTGCCCAGGAACCCACTATCCCTGCCCCGGTCGGGACCTTGCTGGCAGGCCGTACTGGAGTCCGTGCACAGGTCCGGCGGTCGGCTCTGACCGGATGAACGGCTGGCGACCGGCGCAGCTATGGCCTGTCGACAACGATGCGGTAGCCCACCCCGGGCTCATTGACGATGAGCCTTGGAGCGGACGGATCAGCCTCGAGCTTGGCGCGCAGGTTCCGGACCGTAACCCGCAGGTATTCCACGTCATGCTCGTGCGCCGGCCCCCAGATCGTGCGGAGAAGCTGGGCATGAGTCACGACCCGTCCGGGATGGCGGACGATCTCGACCAGAAGGCCCCACTCCTTGGGCGTCAGATGGACCTCTTTGCCAGCCCGTCGGACGACACGGTTCGCGATATCCACGACCACGTCCTCGAACTGCCGGGCGTCGGATCCCACCTGGGCAGCCGTGCGCTGCCGCAAGGCCACGCGCACCCGTGCGAGAAGCTCATCGGTGTCGAAGGGCTTGGTGACGAAGTCGTCGGCCCCCAGGTCGAGCGCGGCCACCTTCTCCTCGGTCGCCTCACGCGCCGAGACGACGAGCACCTTGGCCGCGCTCCGGATCCTGATCAGCGGGAGGAACTCCAGTCCGTCCCGGTCCGGCAGGCCCAGGTCGAGAAGCACGAGACCGGGCTTCTCGATGTCGATCCGGCTCAGGGCCTCGCGCGCGGTGGCGGCCTCCAGGACGTCATAGCCCGCACGTTCGAGCGCCACCCGCAGCAGGCGCCGGATCTGCGGCTCGTCATCGACGACCAGGACCTTGTCGCGGGGCGGGCCGCTCATCCGGCTTCGGCCCGCAAATCGTCGATCAGGAGCCGCGCAGGGATCCGCAGGACGAAGGCCGCACCGCCCTGAGGCCGGTTTCCCGCCACGACCGACAGGCCCATGGCTTCGGCGAACCCCTTCACGATGGCGAGGCCCAGCCCCGTGCCGCCCTGCCGGTCCGAGCCGTCGAGGCGTACGAAGCTGTCGAAGATCCGTCCCTCCTGGCCAAGCCTCAGGCCCGGGCCACTGTCGAGGATCTCGAGAACCAGCCCATCCTGGATCTGTTCGGCGCGGATCGTGACGGGTCCGGTGCCCCCATGCCGCAACGCATTGTCGGCGAGATTCAGCAGACAGTGATGGAGAAGCTGAGGGTCCAGCCGGACCAGCGGAAGATCGGCCGGCACCTCGCCGCGTAGACGACCCGCGCCCCGGACCCGGCCAAGATCGCGTTCGACCGCGGCGACGGCATCGGGGAGATCCACCGGCTCCAGCCGCAGCCGAAGCGCCCCGGCCTCAAGCCGCACCATGTCCAGGAGGTTCGAGACATACCGATCGAGCCGACGTGCCTCGTCTTCGAGAAGACCGACAGCGGCGGGATCGCTGCGGCCGTCCCGTCGAAGCTCTGCCGCCGTTGCGACGATCGAGGTCAGCGGGGTGCGAAGGTCGTGACTGACCGAGGACAGGAGGGCACGGCGCAGCCGGTCCTGTTCACGCAAGCGCGCGACCTCTGCCACCTCCCGGGCCAGGCGCTGCCGTTCGAGCGCGAGCGCCGCCTGATCGAGCAGCGTCGCCAACAGGGGCTCGCGCCCCGGCTCGACCGGCGGACGGCCATCGTCGCGCGCGAACCCGAGGGCGCCCACCACCCTGTCCGACGTAGCCAGCGGGTGGAACGTCCAGTCCGACCCGGCGACGATGGAGGAGCCACGGCCCGTCGTCGCCCGCCGCGACATGGCTTCCTCTGCCGCCTCCGCCGCAAAGGCGTCGAGTTCGTCCATGTGAGGTTCGCTCGAAAGCAGCCGGGAACGGCCATCGTCCGGCACCACGAGAACGGCGTTGGCGTCCATCAGGCGGCCCGTCTCGCTGCAGATCCCGTGGCCCAGGGCCTCGTCACCGAGCGGCCCCACCAGCACCCGCGCAAAGGCCGCAAGGCTGGCGTCCCGTTCCGCCCGCGCGGCCGCATCGCGTGCCCGCCTCCGAAGCTGAGCCGTCAGGTGCCCCGTGACCAGCGCGACGGCGAGGAGCACCAGCACGGTGATAAGGTCGCCCGAGCGGCTGATCCTGAACGTATGCAGCGGCACGGTGAAGAAGAAATTGTAGGCAAGCGCCCCAAGCACGGCCGCAAACAGGCCGGACCCCAGGCCATGCAGGCTGGCGGCGACCAGAACGGGCAAAAGGTACAGCAGGTCGGCGGAATCCGAGGACAGCACGGTCCCCGCGATCAACGCGCCGGCTGTGACGAGCGACACGGCGATCAGTGTCTCCGCGTAGGCACGGATGTCGAACAGAACGGGTGGTCGGTAGCGCATGGGCGTGAACCTACGCGTTGCCGCGCCAGACGCGAGCCGTCTTTACGGAATCCTTACGGTCATGGCCGGACTTGCCCCGCGCTTCCTTATGCCGGTCGGCTCATATCATCGGTCCAGCACGCAACCGATCGGGCCCAAGGACCTGCACATGACATCCCTCCCTTCGACCGCCGACAGTTCGGACCGGTCCCACCCCAGCGACGGCTTTCTCAAGCTCGCCGTCGGAGCCGTGGGCGTGGTGTTCGGCGACATCGGCACCAGTCCGCTTTATGCCATGAAGGAAAGCTTCATCGGCCCCCATCCGCTCGTGCTGGACGAGATGCACATCTACGGCGTCCTGAGCCTGATCTTCTGGACCATGACCCTGGTCGTGACGCTCAAGTACGTCGCCATCGTGCTGCGGGCCGACAACCGCGGCGAGGGCGGCAGCCTCGCCCTGCTTGCGCTGGTGTCCCGGGGCCTTGGCGGACAGCGCTCGACCGCCCTCCTTGTCCTCGGCGTGCTTGCGACGGCTCTCTTCTATGGAGATGCCATCATCACGCCGGCCATCTCGGTCCTTTCGGCCGTCGAGGGGCTGACCGTGGTCGAGGCGCGGCTCGAACCACTCGTGCTCCCCCTTGCCCTTATCATTCTCGTCGGACTTTTCCTGATTCAGGCGCGCGGGACGGCCCGTGTCGGCTCAGTGTTCGGGCCCATCGTCCTCGTCTACTTCGCCACCCTGGCCATTTTGGGCGTGGCCAACATGGTCCATCATCCCGAGATCCTGGGCATCCTAAACCCCCTGTGGGCGGTCAGGTTCTTCGCCTTGGATCCGGCCCTCGCCTTCCTGGCCCTGGGTTCGGTGGTGCTGGCGGTCACGGGCGCCGAAGCCCTTTACGCCGACATGGGCCATTTTGGCCGGCGTCCCATCGCGCTCTCCTGGCTGACACTGGTCTGGCCCTGCCTCATGCTCAACTACATGGGCCAGGGGGCGCTCCTGCTCGACCAGCCCGAGGCCATCTCGAACCCCTTCTATCTGATGGCGCCCGACTGGGCGCGGCTGCCGCTCGTGCTCATCGCGACGCTCGCTACCGTCATCGCCAGTCAGGCGGTGATCTCCGGGGCGTTCTCCGTGACGCATCAGGCGGTGCAGCTCGGCCTCCTGCCCCGCATCCGCACGCTCCATACCAGCGAGTCGGCGGCGGGGCAGATCTACATTCCCTCGGTCAACTGGATCCTGATGGGCCTTGTCGGCCTTCTGGTCCTCGCGTTCCAGGAATCGACGCGGCTGGCCTCGGCTTACGGGATCGCGGTCACGGGGACGATGTTCATCACGACTTGCCTTCTGGGGATCCTCGCCATCACCATATGGCGTTGGAACCGTTGGCTGGTCGCGTCGGTGATCGGTCCCTTCCTGCTTGTTGATGGCGCCTACCTGGCGTCGAACCTCACCAAGATTCCGGACGGGGGCTGGTTTCCGCTTCTCGTGGGCGCCGTGGTGTTCACCATCCTGACGACCTGGTCCGCGGGGCGGCGGCTCCTTCAGGAGCGTCTGGCGGAAGGCTCGACGCCACTCGAGGTCGTGGTTCGCTCGGCCGGACGTTCGGCCATCCGGGTCCCGGGGACGGCGGTGTTCATGACCTCCAACCCGGTGGCCGTGCCGCCGGCGCTTCTCCACAACCTCAAGCACAACCGCGTGCTCCACGACCGCAACGTTCTCCTGACGGTCGTTGTCGAGGAAATCCCCAGGGTCGCGCCCCTGCGGCGCGCGGAAACCGTCCAGCTGGGCGATGGTTTCTGGCGCGTGATCCTGCATTACGGCTTCATGGAGGAAGTGGACGTGCCCGCGGCGCTGGCCGAGGTTTCGACCTGCGGCGCTCCGTTCCGGGTGATGGAGACGAGCTTCTTTTTGGGTCGGCAGACGCTGATCGCCTCGGACCGTCCCGGCATGGCCATCTGGAGGGAAAAGCTGTTCGCCCTGATGGTCCGCAACGCCGCCAGCGCCATGGAGTTCTTCCGGCTTCCGACGAACCGGGTGGTGGAGCTGGGAAGTCAGGTGGAGATCTGACAGGCGGCGGTTCGGCCCGGGACCAGATGGATCCGTGCGCCGGGGGAGCGGTTGATTCGGGGTGACTCCGCCCTCACCTGACCCCCTTCTTCAGCCGTCCGCCGACGAGGTCCACGGGGCCTCACCGTCGGGCCGCCCTGCACGGCAGCTCCCCTGACCCGACTCCGACCCGCTGCGGGACAGGACCCAAGCGGTGGTTCCGGTGGAGCGGATCGGGGCAAAGGGATCGGCGCCCCCTCCGGAACCTGCGCCCCCCCGAGGCATTGAGTCCCCGACCGCCCGGCTGGATCGGGGGTCGCGCCGCCGAATGTGAGCCCAAAGGAGGCACCGTGGTTGCCACATACGCTCCGGGTCCCTTGAGACCGCTCCATCCGCTTCACTCCATCCTGCTCGCTTTTCCGTTCACCTTGTTCCTGAGCGCTCTCGTCTGTGACATCGCTTATTCGCGGACCTTCGAGATTCAGTGGGCGAACTTTGCATCCTGGCTCAACGCCGGCGGACTTCTTGGAGGCGGCCTTGCCCTGCTTTGGGCTTTCATCAACCTGATCCGCAGCCGCGACTACCGTAGCGGCCGGGCGGTGGTCTACTTTGTCCTGCTCCTGGCCACCTGGGTGGCCGGCTTCATCAACGTCCTCGTCCATGCCAAGGATGCCTGGGCTACCATGCCCGAAGGTTTGTACCTGTCGATCCTGGCGACGGCCCTGGCACTCGTGGCCGCCTGGATCGGCTTCTCCGGGCTTCGCGTCAGGGAGATGAGATGATGCGCCTGCTCCTGCTGACCGGCCTACTTGCGGCCGCCCCCATGTTCGCCATGGGCCAGTCTGCCTCCTCGCAGGTCGGCTCGGACCCCGAACTGCCCGAGCCAAGCCGCGGCCTTCTTCCTTCCATGACCATTCCAAGGCCCGCGCTGTGGGGCGAGGATCTCCCGACGGTGCCCGACGGCTACACGATCACGCCTATCGCCACGGATCTCATGATCCCGCGTCAGACCCTGGTTCTGCCCAATGGCGACATCCTGGTCGCCGAAGGCACCGGAGGTGGCGCGCCGGCACTACGTCCCAAGGACCTGATCGCAGGGTTCATCAAGAGCCTGGGCAAGAGCTCGGTCAAAGGCGGGAATCGGCTGACGCTGCTGCGCGATGCCGACGGGGATGGCACCTATGAATATCAGGGGGTCTTCGCTGACGGCCTGAATGCGCCCTATGGGCTCGCCTTGGTGGATGGTGCGCTTTATGTGGCCAACCAGGACGCGGTCGTCCGGTTCGACTACGTCGACGGCCAGACCGAAGCGGATGGCGAGCCGGAGACGCTCACGGAGCTGCCGTCGGAGATCAACCACCACTGGACCAAGGCGATGACCGCCAGCGCCGACGGCCGTTTCCTCTATGTCGGCATCGGCTCCAACAGCAACATCACCGAGCGCGGCATCGAAGCCGAAGAGAACCGGGCCATGATCTGGGAGATCGACGTGGCGACCGGCGCGCACAGGCCCCTGGCCACCGGCCTGCGGAATCCCACCGCTCTGGCCATCCAGCCCGGGACAGGCCAGCTTTGGGCAGTCGTCAACGAAAGGGACGAGATCGGTCCCGACCTCGTCCCGGATTACCTGACATCGGTGCAGGAGGGCGCCTTCTACGGCTGGCCCTACAGCTACTGGGGCCAGAACGTCGACACGCGCGCGCAGCCGCAGAACCCCGATCTGGTCGCCTCCGCCATCAAGCCGGATTACGCGTTGGGGGCGCATGTGGCCGCGCTTGGCGTCGCGTTCTCGAACCCCGCCATGGGAGATGCCTTCGCAGACGGGGTCTTCGTCGGTGAGCATGGCAGTTGGAACCGCAGCGAACCGGTGGGCTACAAGGTGGTGTTCGTGCCGTTCAGGGATGGCCGACCAGCCGGCGACCCCATCGATGTCGTGACCGGGTTCCTTCTGGACGAGGACAACACCCGCGGACGGCCCGTCGGGGTGACCGTGGACCCACGCGGAGCACTGATCGTGGCCGACGACCTGTCGAACACGATCTGGAGGGTCGCGCCGACCGAGCAGCCGACACCGCCTGCGCCGGCTGCCCCTTAAGGCCCGGCGCGGGGATCCGGCCGGCCTGAGAACCGGCCGCCCCAACCTGCCCGGTGGAAGGGCCATCCTAAGGCGGTAACGGGGGACATCCCCTCTCGAACTCCTGACCTTGAAGCAACCACCTGGCTGCGTTTTGAAGGTCGTCCGATGGGACAGACCGGCCGGCAGCGTCACCGATCAAGCGCGCACGCCATTTCGCGGGACAGTGGGCCTGAAGGCCCGCACTCATGGAATGATCGCTCGGGTCGACTGCACTGAAAACCTGCTTGCCCAGCGCCTGTTCTTGCAACCTGCGCGGCCCGGCACGGAGGCCCAGGCGGACCGGCCTGCCTCCAGCTGGACTGCGGAGCACGATGTCGGCTTGGGCCATCGACCTTCAGGACCGACCGAGCACCCGCGCCTCCTGGGCCCAGGCCTGGCAGGCCGCTGCGAGCCCCCTGTCGGTTTCCACGCTGATGCCCGCGAGGGACAGCCTCACCTGCTCCCGCAGCGGACACATGGACAGTCGGCAGGTCGGGAGGCGGCGCAGCCGCTCCGCCAGCCCGGTCTCTGCGCTGTATGCCCGTTCAAGGAAGAAGAACCAGGGTTCCGCGACCTGGCTGTCCCATCGGGGCAGTGCGGCGCCCCAGTTGTCCATCAACTCGGCCAGTGCGGTCAGTTGCGCCCCAGGCTGCGACGCGGAGTCCTGCGGCTCCTGAGTCACGGGAGTAGCCAGGGGCGTCCGGCCCTGTCCAGACGAAGTGGAGCCCAAGGACAAGCCGAGCGTCGGCCGCGATCCAGCAGGAGCCCTGCTCTCCGGGGCAGTGGTCTCGACCGTCTCTTTCACCATCGGCCGAGGGGCGGACTGGATGCAGTGTTCGGACACGGATCGACCCTCTCGTATGCATCGTGAACTTGGCCGGCTGGCCGCCGTCGCAATGCGCCTCCCAGTTCGGCTAAGTGGCCTGCTGGTTCGACTGCGACCAGAAACGCTTATGCCTGAGCGGATGCTAGAGCGTCGACGGCCGAGTCGTAAAGATGCCGAGGCACCACAGAGAGGGGATTGCTCGGGCAGACCAAGGCATGTGGTGCATTCGGGAGCCGGTCAGGCACCCACTCTCTGGGGCAATTTTCGGGCGCCTGACGCGGTCGTGCTGCAAACCTGTCGCGCTTCCCTCTAGAAGCCGCCTCAACCAGCAAGCAGAAGAGATGTGCTGGGGTAGGTTGTGGGCGTCCGACTCGGACGGTCGGCGATAGAGGCGGAGATGAACGGGACGGCAGGCAGTGGTGGGGCTCCGAAACCAACCTCGTGGCGGAGACGAGTCGATTTCGAGATCCTGCTGGACGGGATTCCCGCACTCGTCTTCATCTGCGATACGGGCGGAGCCTGCGTTTTCGCGAATGCCGAGGTGCAGAAGGCGACCGGGCTGAGCGAAGACGAATGGCTGGGTGGCGGCTGGATCAGCGCCATCCACCGTGATGATCGCATCCGGGTGGCCCGTGCCTGGGGACGAGCGATCAGCGCCAGCGAACCCTTCGAGCTCGAGTACCGGATCCGGACGGCCTCGGGTGATCATGACTGGTACCTCGTCCGCGCAAGGCCGGTTCGGGAGAACCGGCGCATCGTGCACTGGATCGGGCACGCCACCGACGTCGACGACCGTCGGCGCGAGAGCGAAGTCCATGCCGCCCGACTGACGGCAGAAGCAGAGCGGAAGGAGTCCGAACGGCGGCAGGTGGAGGAATTCGCGGCACGGCTTATCGAGGCCAACGCCGACTGCATCCAGACGCTATCGCTCGACGGTCGCCTTCTGACCATCAACGCTGCCGGCTCGGCGGCCATCTCGATGGACCTCGACGACGTCGTGCTGGGCCGCTCGTGGATCGGACGCTGGCCCACGGCCGCCGGACGGGCCTCGGCCTGGAACGCGGTCAGCGATGCGGCCAAGGGCGGCATCGGACGCTTCACTGCGCCGTTCATCTCGGCCACCGGAGAGCGTCGATGGTGGAACGTGGCGATCACGCCCATGCGGGACGCCGATGGCGAGGTTCAGAGCCTGCTGTGCGTGTCGCGGGACGTCACCGAGGGCCGTGAAGCGCTCGAGCGGCTCAATCTTATCACGACCACGGTGCGCGAGGGATTCTACCAGTTCGATTGGGACAACTGGCGCCTCCTTTACGCCAGCCCCGCCTACGAGGATATCTGCGGCCGTCCGGAAGGGACATTCCCGGATGATGTCAGGGCCCACCAGCGGGCCATCCATCCCGAGGATTACGAGGTGGTGGCGTCGGCTTGGGCTCAGCTCGAGAATGGCGGAAGCCGACGGATGGAGTACCGCATCACCCACCCGGATGGTCGGATCCGTTGGGTGCGGGATCTGGCCTATCCGATCCGGAACGACCACGGCAAGGTGACCCAGGTGGTGGGTTCCGTCGAGGACATCACGGACGCCCGGCAGACCGAGGACATGCTCCGGCTGGTCACGGAGACGGTGCGCGAGGGGTTCTACCTCTTCGACGCCTCGCAGGGCGATGTGCTCTATGCCAATCCGGCACTCGACAAGATCTGGGGACGGTCCTTCGCCGAGAGCAGTGCGACCCATTTCGGCTTCCTGGAATGGGTTCATGCCGATGACCGCGTTCGGCTCCTCAACGGGCTGAAGGAGGTGCGGCAGGGTCAGCAGACCCGGACCGCCTTCCGGATCACCCGCCCCGACGGGACGGTCCGGCACCTGCGCGACCTCTGCCATCCGATCGTCGACCGGGCCGGGCGCGTCACGCATGTGGCGGGCACTGTCGAGGACGTGACCGAGATCCTCAAGACCGAGGAGCAACTCAAGCTCATCGCCGAGACCGTGCAGGAGGGCTTCTACCAGACCGATATCGCGACGGGATGCTCGCTGTATTCGTCCCCGGGCTGTGAGCGCATCCTGGGCAGGTCGCCCCGGATCCTGGAGTCGGAGCCGGCCACCTATCTCGACTGGGTTCACCCGGACGACCGCGGGCGGGTGGAAGAGATGATGTCCCGGGAGCGTGAAGGAGAGCCCAACCGGATCGTCTACCGCATCGTGCGGCCGGACGGCGAGGTCCGCTGGGTGCGTGACCTGAACCATCCGGTCTTCGATGCCGGCGTTCCTGTGCAGACCGTCGGCACCTTCGAGGACATCACGGAGATCATGCAGGCGGAGGCGCGCGCCGAAGCGGCCAGCCAGGAGCGTTACAGGAGCATCTTCGAACTGGCGGCCGTTGGGATTGCCCGTGTGTCCATGGATGGCCGGATCATCGAGGCGAACCAGCGGTTCGGCGAGATCCTGGGATGGCCGATGGAGGAGTTGACGGCTCTGACGGCGCAGCAAGTGGCCCATCCGATCGATTACGCCAAGGCCTGGGACGAGACCCAGGCGCTGCTGCGGCGCGAGGTGTCGTCATTCTCGGTTCCCATGCGTTATCGGACGGCGACGGGAGAATGGGTTCGGACCCGCCTTTCGGTGAGTTCGGCCTACGACGCCGAAGGCAGGCATGATCACTTCGTGTCCGTGCTGGCGCCGTTGGAAGACCGCTGGCCGAGGCCGATGGCCGCTTCGGCCTGATTGGAGCTTCGCTGTCCAAAGGGAGACGTTCAGGGGCCGAAGCCGCGTCTTCACGGCTCCGGCCCGTGCCAGCCGGTGACCCCCTGGGGACCTTGGCGCCGCCTCTGCGGCTGACCGGCGCCCAGCCCGGACCTGCATCCTTCGCCCGCGCTACGGCTCGGCTCCTGTCAGCGACGACCTCCGCCCCAAGCCAACCAGGACCGGGTCCCCGCAGGCCCATCCATGTCCTGCCATCCCGGGACCGACGGTCCAGATGCATGTGTTCCGGGACGCGGATCGTCGAACGGCAGCGTCCCTGACTGCTGCGCCATCGTTGGTCACCGCTGCAACGGGCCTGGCCCCGCCGGAAGTTCGCAAGGGGCGCGTAGGCCGACCCCGATCCCGGCTTCCACCTTTCGCCTGAGGAAGTTCGGCCAGATTGGCCTTCTGACCCAGCTGCGGTCATCATTCCCGCAGGCTCCCCGTTCCCCCGGTCCTTGCCGACGGGCTGTCCACGTTCATGACTGCGGGCTCGGGGGTCTGGCCCTTTGCCGCGCCGTGCATGGCGCAGTGCGCGACGGGTCCCCGCCGTGCCGATCCATACTCAACCGATCAGGACCTGAAGGGCTTGGGCGATCTTTCCGGGCGCCATGGCCAAGTCCGCCCGACCAAGGTCCAGCGCGGCGGCGGGCATGTCGAAGTGCCCCGCTGAGGCCTCATCCTGGGCGATGGTGATGCCGCCCGCCTCGGCCACGGCGCGCATCCCCCTGGCGCCGTCCCACATGGCACCGCTCAGCACAACGGCAATGGTGCGGTCCCCGAAGGCGTCCGCCGCGCTCCGGAACAGCACGTCCACGGCGGGCCGCCACCAACCCACCCGCTCGGCCGAGGAGAGCGCCAGCCGGCGTTCGGGTCCCACCAGGAGGTGGCGGTCGGGGGGCGCCACGAACACCGTGCCGGGACGCAGCGCCTCTCCGTCCTCGGCCCACTTCGTCCGCAGCCCCGTGCGGTAGCCCAGCACCTCGGGCAGCTTGCTGGGCAGCGTGGCCGAGAGGTGCTGCGCGAGAAGGACGGGCAGCGGAAAATCCGCCGAAAGGCGCGAGAGCAGATCGTGCAGGGCCGCGATGCCGCCAGCCGAGGCGCCGATCACGACCACATCATAGGCCAAGGCCGCCGCAAGAGGGGCGTCGCAAGGCCGCGGCGACAAGGGGGAACGTGTCTGATCGGGCATGGTTGTGTTCGACAGCTTACATAGGTGGCCGCCGCTCTGTCCGCCAGATGACACGGTCGCCGTTCCAGCAACCTCGTCCAGAAGGGACATCGCATGCAGAAGCCAGACCGGGGCGTGGTTCCGAAACGACCACCCGTGAACCGCATCCTGGAGGCCCTCCCCCCCGAGGAGCGGGGGATCCTGGGACCGCACCTGGAAACGGTCCCCCTGCTCTACCGCGAGGACCTCTACGTGGCCAACAGCCGGGTCGAGCATGTCTGGTTCATCCATCGCGGCGTCGCCTCGTTGGTCACCGAGATGCCGGAAGGCGCCGATCTCGAGTTCGCGACCGTGGGGTCCGAAGGAATGATCGGCCTGCCGGTCTTCCTCGGGGCCGACCAGATGGCCAGCAAGGCTTTCATCCAGGTTCCGGGCGAAGGAGCCCGGATCAGGGCGGAGGACTTCCGGTCGGTGATCGGACGCTGCCCGGAGCTGACCCGGCGGCTCCTGCGCTACACGCTCGCGCTCATGAACCAGATGGCGCAGAACGCCTCGTGCAACCGCACGCATGAGGTCGAGGAGCGCTGCGCGCGCTGGCTGCTCATGACCCAGGACCGGGTGGGCGAGCCCTCCTTCCCCCTCACCCAGGAGTTCCTGGCGCAGATGCTGGGCGTGCGCCGGCCCACGGTGTCGGTCGCGGCCGGGATGCTCGCCAAGGCGGGGCTCATCTCCTACCAGCGTGGGCAGATGCTGATCCTCGACCGCGAGGGCCTCCTGGGCGCCACCTGCGAGTGCTACGGCATCATCACCGGCGAATTCGACCGGCTGGTGGGCGCCAAGGGCTGACGCCGCGCCCGATCCAAGGGCGTGCCCAGGCGAACGATCGCGGAGCGAATGTCATGACGGGCCCGGCGCGCTGCGACTGACGGCGACGCTACAAAGGCTGCGTGCCGCCGGTGGTGCCGGGACCCGGCTCCTCCCCGGCTGGCGCCGACTCCTGCTCCAGCCGCGCGATGGTGCGCAGTATCTCGTCCCGATGGTCCTGCCACTGCCGCAGCGTCCCCTGGAGAGTGGCCAGGAGCGCCTCGGCCATGCCGATGTCCTGCCCCGTTGCCCGCAGTCGGCCCACGAGATCGGCCTGGTTGGCGATGCGCGCTTCGCCCTCCGCGATGTCCCGCTCGGCCTTTGCGAGGGTCGCCCTCTCGGTCGCCAGATTCAGCATGGCCTCCCCTCCTCGCCGTCGTGGCGGGCCTGCCTGCAACCAGGACCCGACTGATTGCGGAACATATCGAAGCCGGCGGTTGTTCCCCCCCACGCCTTACCAGGAGCGCGGCCCCCGTGGACACCCGGGACATCATCGTGATCGGGGGATCGTCGGGCGCGACCGCGCCGCTGAAGACCATCCTGGGCGCCCTGCCGTCCGATCTGCCCGCGTCGGTGTTCGTGGTCCTGCACATCCCGGCACGGAGCCTCGGAATCCTCGCCACGGTGACCCAGGCCGCGAGCCACCTTCCGGTCCGGCCGGCCGAGGACGGCATGCCCATCGAGCCCGGGCACATCTACCTGGGTGTCCCCGACCGGCACCTCCTGCTCGTGGACGGGCACATCCGCCTGGGGCGCGGCCCGCGCGAGAACATGGCGCGCCCCGCCATCGACCCGCTGTTCCGCTCGGCGGCGGTGTCCTACGGCTCTCGCGTGGTGGGCGTGCTGCTGAGCGGGCTTCTCAACGATGGGGCGGCGGGGCTTTCGGCGATCAAGCGCTGCGGGGGACTCGCGCTCGTGCAGGACCCGCAGGACGCCATTGCGGACGAGATGCCGCTGGCCGGGCTCCGGGCCGTGACGGCGGACCTCGTCGGCCCCTCCACGCGCCTGGGTGACGTGCTTTCGGACCTTGTGCGCGAGGCGGCCGGCCCCCGCGTCCTGATCCCGCCCGAGATCCAGCTCGAGGTCGACATCGCCGCGGGCGAGCGGGTCGACAGCGGCGTGGTCAGCCGCTTTGCCGATCCATCCCCGCTTGTCTGTCCCGACTGCGGGGGCGTCATGTCCCAGGTCCGCGGGCCCGGGCCGCTCCGCTTCCGCTGCCAGGTGGGGCATGCCAAGACCGCCGAGGTGCTGGCCTACGAGCAGGAGAACACGGTGGACGAGGCGCTGCGGGTGGCGCTGCGCATCATCGAGGAGCGGGCCGAGCTGGTCAGCCGCATGGCGGAGGACGGCCGCAACTCGGGGCGCCGCGCCGTGGCCGAGATGTACGAGGAGCGCTCCGAGGAGTACCGCCGCTACGCCGACACGCTCCGCCGGGCGGTTCTGATGTCCATGGGACGGGCCAGTCCCTCGGGCGACGAAGGCGGGCAGGAGACGACGTGATGCCTCAGTCGGGTCAGGCTCCGGCGAGCGGCTTGGCGGCTGGCGTTTCGCCGCGGCGCGACCTACAGCTTGGCGGCAAGGTGACGTCGCGCAGGGGCGGCCCCGAGCTGCGCGCGATGCAAAGGGCAGGTGAACATGTCCCCCAACACGACCCCGACCCGCGAGGCTGACGCCTCCGTCCTTGTCGCGATCACCGCCTCGGCCGCCCGGATCGGCTCGCTGGAGGCGGTGCTGACGACCCTGCCCCCCCGCGAGGATGCCGCGCTCATCATGGTGCTCCAGCTCCGCGAGGCGCTGGACGAGGCGCGGCTGCGGGCCGCCGCCGGGGCCGGCGGGCACACCCTGGTGGAGATCGCGGACGGGATGCCCGTCGAGCCCGGTCGCCTGTACCTGCCGCCCATGAACGTGATCGCCACGCTGGAAGACGGCCGCTTCCGCACGCACCCCGCCGAGCAGGCCCCGGGCGCGCGGGGTGTGATCGACAGCTTCCTCGTCTCGCTGGCCACGCAGGGCGGCGGGCGCGCCCTTGTGGTGGCGCTCGATGGAACGGACGGCGATGGGACGCTGGGGGTGAAGGAGATCAAGGAGGCCGGGGGCCTGGCCCTGGCCGAGGACACCGAGGAATCGCGCGCCCACGCCCTGGCCTCCAGCGACAGCCCCGTCGCCCTCGCGGATGCCGTGCTGCCCGTCGCGGAGCTGGCGGGGCGGATCGTGATCCTGATCCAGCAGATCGGCGAGACCGCGGACCCGGGAGCGGCTGCGGCCCCGGACACGCCCGAGGCCCGCGCGGCGCTCGGGACGATCGCCGGGATCCTGCGGAGCCGCACCGGCCACGACTTCCACGGCTACAAGCCCGGCACCTTCCTGCGCCGGGTGCAGCGGCGCATGCAGGCGCTGATGATCGGCGATCTGAGCGACTATATCGAGACGCTGCGCGCGAGCCCCACCGAGGCGCAGGACCTGTTCAACGACCTCCTGATCGGCGTGACCGAGTTCTTCCGCGATCGTCGGGAGTGGGAGCTGCTGGAGCGGGAGGTCGTCCCCCGGCTCTTCGAGGGCAAGGGGCCACGCGACCCTCTGCGCGTCTGGGTGGTGGGCTGCTCCACGGGCGAGGAGGCCTATTCCATCGCCATCCTCCTGGCCGAGCACCGCGCCCGGATGGACGACCCTCCGCCCGTCCAGATCTTCGCCTCCGACCTCGACGGGCGCGCGCTCGCCGCCGCGCGGGCCGGGCGCTACGCCGACCGGATCGCCGGGCAGATGAGCCCGGAGCGGCTGGGCCGGTTCTTCGTCAAGGAGGGCGACACCTACTGCGTCACCAAGGAGCTGCGGGAGATGTGCGTCTTCTCCCAGCACAGCCTCATCAAGGACGCCCCCTTCTCGCGCCTCGACCTCGTGTCCTGCCGCAACCTCCTCATCTACCTCGACGCCGAGCTTCAGGAGCGGGTGATCCCGCTCTTCCACTTCGCGCTGCGCCCCGGGCGCTTCCTCTTCCTTGGCAACAGCGAGAACGCCTCGCGCCACACGGCCCTTTTCGCGCCTCTCGAGGCTCGCTCCCGGATCTTCCGGCGGCTCGACACCGCCACCCGGGTCCTTCCGGACTTCCCCTTCACGGCCGTGGACCGGCGGGCGCTGACGCAGGGCGCTCCGCTCCCGCCCGCCGAACCAACCCGCTCCGATGGCGCCGACCTCACCCGCTGGGCCGAGCGGGTCATCGAGCAGCTCTCGCCCGCCTACGTGATCGTCGACCCGCAGCACAACGTGCTGCACTTCTCGGGCACAATCGGCCCGTTCCTCGCCCCCTCCCGCGGCGCGGCCTCGCTCAACCTCCTGCAGCTCATTCATCCGGCCCTGAGGCTGGACCTGCGCACCGCGCTCGCTCGCGCCGCCGAGCAAGGGCATACGGCGGAGCTGCATGGCCTGGAGCTGGCCACCCATCCCCATCGCCTCATCGACCTGGTCGTGGAGCCGCGCCTTTCGGCCTCGGGGATGCCGACGGGCTTCCTCGTGGCCTTCAAGGACCGGCAGCCGCACCCCGACTCCGCCGCGCCGGGCGCCGCGCCGTCCAGCGCCGACCCGGTCGAGCACACCCGCCGCCTGGAGGACGAGCTGCGCGTCACGCGCGACCACCTCCAGGGCACGGTCGAGGAGCTGGAAAGCACCAACGAGGAGCTGAAGTCCTCCAACGAGGAGTACCAGTCCCTCAACGAGGAGCTGCAGTCCGCGAACGAGGAGCTCGAGACCTCCAAGGAGGAGCTCCAGTCCGTCAACGAGGAGCTGACCACCGTCAATGGCGAGCTCGCCCACCGCGTCCAGGAACTTGGCCGCGCCAACAGCGACCTCAAGAACTTTCTCGAAGCGACCCAGATCGCCACGCTCTTCCTCGACAACGAGCTTCGCGTGACGAACTTCACCCCGGCCACGGCGGACCTGTTTCACCTGCTCGAATCCGACGAAGGCCGACCCATCACCCACATCAAGGCGCGCGTCCACTACGACGAGATCGAACGCGACGCCCGCCGGGTGCTGCGCACCCTCGTCCCCGTCGAGCGGGAGGTGGGCGACCCCGAGACGGGTGCTCGCTTCGCGGTGCGCGTGCTGCCCTACCGCTCGACCGACAACGTCATCGCCGGCGTCGTCGTCACCTTCGTGGACGTGACCGCCCGGCGCGAAGCCGAGGAGCGCCTGAGGGAAAGCGAGGAGCGCCAGGCGTTCCTCCTCAAGCTTGGCGACGCGCTGCGGGCGGAACCCAGCGCCGATGCCGTGACGAACCGCGCGATCGCCATGCTGTCCGGGCACCTGCAGCTCGACCGTTGCTATGTCGGCGTCTACCGGCTCGCGGAGGACCGCGGGGACTTCACCCATCAGGTCGGCAACGACCGGGTGCCGCCTTTGCCCGCAGGCGTTCGCCTATCCGACTTCCCGGCCGCCCTTCGGGTCGCGTTCGACCGGACCCTGGTGATCGAGGACATCGCGACGGCAGAGGGCCTGACCGCCACGGACCGGCAGAACCTCGCAGGGCTCGGCTATCGCGGGCTTGTCGCCGCGAGCCTGCGCCGGGGCGAGAACAAGCCGCTCTGGTCGATCGTCGGGGTCTCGGCGGATCCCCGGCGCTGGACGGCGGGCGAGGTCGCGCTGATGGAGGAGGTGACCGAGCGCACCTGGGCGGCGGTGGAACGCGTGCGGGCTGAGGCGGCGCTGCGCGCGAGCGAGGCGCGGCTGAAGAACGTCCTGCAGATCCAGACCGTGGGCGTGATGTTCTGGGGCAAGGACTTCGCCCTGACGGAGGTGAACGACGCCTTCCTGCGCTTGACCGGCTTCACGCGCGAGGAGTCGCTGGGCCGGACCTGGGCCGACCTGACCCCGCCGGAGTTCCACGAGGCGTCGCGCAAGGCCGTCGAGGAGGTGCTCACGCTGGGCGGAAGCACCCCTTACGAAAAGCAGTACTTCCGCAAGGACGGCTCGCGCTGGTGGGGTCTCTTCGCCGCCCGCCGGATCGGGGACGAGGTGGTGGAGTTCGTGCTGGACGTGACCGAGCGGCGCGAGGCCGAGGAGGCCCTGCAGGAGAGCGAGGCGCGACTCGCCACCATTTTCGCCTCGGCCTCGGTGGGACTGTCGGAGATCACGCTCGAGGGGCGCTTCCTCCAGGTCAACGACGAGCTCTGCCGCATCCTGGGCCGGTCGCGGGACGAACTCCTGCGCCTGTCGATCCCGGAGGTGACCCACCCCGAGGACATCCCCCCGAGCCTCGAGGCAGTCGTGCAGGCCCGGCAGGGCAGCACCGCCAGCCTCGACAAGCGCTACCAGCGCCCCGACGGCTCGGCCATCTGGGCCAACAGCCGTGTCGCGGTGCTGCGGCACGGGGAAGGACAGCCCGACACCCTGCTCGCGGTCACCATGGATATCACGGAGCGGCGTGAGGCCGAAGCGGCGCTGCGGGAAAGCGAGGAGCGCTTCCGGGCCATCGTCGAGACCGCCAAGGACTACGCCATCTTCACCACCGACGCCGGGGGCCGGATCGAGACCTGGCCCACGGGGGCCCACGAGGTCTTCGGCTGGACCGCCGAAGAAGCCGTGGGCCGGCCCGTCGACATCACCTTCACCCCCGAGGACCGGGAGGCGCACCAGCCCGAGACGGAACGGCAGGAGGCGCGCGACGCGGGCCAGGCCCCGAACGTGCGCTGGCATGTTCGCAAGGACGGCTCGCGGGTGTTCATCGAGGGCATCACGCGGCCCCTGACCGGGCCCGACGGACAAATCCTGGGCTTCCTGAAGATCGGCCAGGACGTGTCCGAACGCCGGGTGGCCGAACAGGCGTTGCACGACAGCGAGCTGCGGTTCCGCACCTTGGCCGAAGGGATTCCGCAACTCGTCTGGCGCGCCGTCGATGACGGGCACTGGACCTGGGCCAGCCCGCAGTGGACAGCCTTCACCGGACAGGCCGAGGAGGCCAGCCATGGCAGGGGTTGGCTGGACGCCCTCCATCCCGATGACCGGCAAGCCGCGCGGGAGGCGTGGGAGCAGTCGAAGACGACCGGCACGTTCGAGGCCAACTATCGGATCCGCGAGGCGACCAGCGGGACCTACCGCTTCTTCCAGACCCGCGCACGGCCGGTCCGCGACGAAGCGGGCGCCATTGTGGAATGGCTGGGCACCTCGACGGATGTGCAGCACCTGCGCGAGCTCCAGGATCGGCAAGGCGTGCTGGTGGCCGAGCTCCAGCACCGGACCCGCAACCTCATGGGCGTGGTGCGCGCGACACTGGCCACGACGCTTGGGGAGCACCCGACCCAGGAGGCTTTCGTGCCCGCCTTCCGTGGCCGGCTCGACGCGCTGGCGCGCGTGCAGGGCCTGCTCTCCCGCCTCCACGAGGGCGACCGCGTCGCCTTTGACGAGCTCCTCCGCACCGAGCTCGGCGCCCTGGGCGCAGTGGACGCGGATGGCCGCGGCGAGCGCGTGACCCTGGACGGGCCCAGGGGCGTGCGACTGCGCTCGAGCACGGTCCAGACCTTCGCGCTGGCGCTCCACGAGCTTGCGACCAACGCCGCCAAGTACGGGGCCTTGGCCCAGCGGGACGGCCAGCTTGCCGTGCGCTGGCGCATGCTTCGTGGCAAGGATGGCCCTCGGCTCCGGGTCGAGTGGATCGAGACAGGGGTGGCCATGCCGGAGCCCGGGGCGGCCCCGCAGGGAACAGGCTACGGGCGCGAGCTCATCGAGCGGGCGCTCCCCTACCAGCTCAAGGCCGAGACAACCTATGAACTCGGAGCGGACGGCGTGCGTTGCACGATCACCCTGCCCTTGTCCTCCCGGGAGGAGCGAGCCGATGCCTGATCCCGATTTCCGCTTCTCTCTGCGCGACCGTCGTGTCCTCGTGGTGGAAGACGAGTACCTGCTGGCCAACGATCTCTGCACCGAGCTGGAGGAAGCAGGCGCCGAGGTGATGGGGCCCGTGCCGACCGTGGCCGAGGCTCTGGCGCTGCTCGCCACCGGTGCACCGCCCGACGTGGCCATCCTCGACGTGAACCTCGGGGGCGAGATGGTCTTTCCCGTGGCCGAGGTCCTGCGCGACCGGCGCATCCCGTTCATGTTCGCCACCGGCTACGACGCGTGGTCGCTGCCTCGGGCCTATGTGGACATCCCGCGCTGCGAGAAACCGTTCGACGTGGAGCGCTGCCTTCGGACCCTGTTCGAGTAAGTGGCCCATCAGCCATAAAGGCATGTCGCAGGGCCAAGGTCTTGCCACGACGCCCTGGCACGCTGAGCACCAGGCGCAGGCCGGTGCAAAGGGAGCGAACCTATGTGCCGTTGTCCGGCTTGGGGACGCTTGTTCCTTCGAGGCCAAGCCGTTCTGGTGACGGCCCGACCTTGGGAGCGGAAGGTTGCGCCGTCCCGGCCGCCTTCGACCCTTTGACAAGTGACCCCGTGGCGTCCAGCAGGTCGCGTGACTGCTGGATGGCCTCTTGCGAGGTCTGGATGAGCCCTTGATCGCGTGCTGTGACTGACATGTTCTTGGTCGGGATGGCCATAAGCGCGCTCCTCGCGATGCAGGCGGGAGCGCACGTCTCTCTCAGCCACCAGGGCCCACGGGTTCGGTTCGGCTGGCGATGGCTGACTGCTAGGTCGTTCGGCTTTGATGCCAAGCACAAGACCAATCGGCGCCAGCAACCTGCGACAGGATCAACGACCGGACGGACACGGACCGCGTCCGAGCGCCCGCCCCGCGCGATGGTCGGTTCGGGCATCCGGCCCTCGCGAGTGGCCCAGCTTAGGCGCGTGACCCTGTCGGGATCAGCGATGCGGTGGGTCACCGGTACGCAACGTTCGCAGTTTAGAGAATCGAGCCCATCGATCGTGGAAGCTCATCGCTAGCGGCCGACTGAGCGGACCTATACTTACCTCACCCCGAAAGGCAGTTCAGCACAGGAGGCAAGAACCAGATGCGGCTCGGCGCTTCCGATCTGTCATGTCGCTTCAGCAGCAGTTTCCTGCCCGATCCTATATTCTTGCGAACGAACCTCCGTCACAGTGGCACCTACTCCGGCGCTCGCATGAATGACCGTACCGGTGTCCGCCTCCGCCAAGCCTATCGGCTGCCGATTGAGAACCATCGCGGCAATTCGAGGTTTCGGCATTCGCCGTGGATCCAGCTCAGCGAGAGGCTCTGTCTGCCAGCTGACCGCCCCAGAGCGCGCCCACCTGAGGGGTCTGTGCAATCGCGGCGCCGAACCAACGTCGTGTGAGCTCGCGTCAGGCGCCTCCAGATCTTCCGCGAGTACGCCGAGGGCCGCACGCCGCGTGAGATCGCGCCTCAGCTCAACAAGGAGGGCGTCCCCTGCCCCGCCTCTGGCAGGCGGGAAGTCACGCCCGCTTGGAACCAGTCCACCATCCAGGGCAATCGCGACCGCGGCACCGGCATCCTCAACAACGAGCTGTACGTCGGCGTCCGCGTGTGGAACCGGCTTGAGTACCGGCTCCATCCCGACACCCGCAAGCGGGCCTCGCGGCTGCGGGATCCTTCGGAGCACAAGATCGCCGCGGTGCCGCACCTTCGCATCGTTCCCGACGATCTCTGGCAGGCCGTGAAGACGCGCCAGGACGCCCACGACGTCAAGCGGGCCGAGCGGATCGCCAAGGGCGCGAAGGGCCTCTCCCAGATCCAAGGGGTCCGCAAGATCAAGTACCTGCTCTCGGGCCTGCTGCGCTGCGGTCGCTGTGGTGGGTACCTGACCATCGCAGGCTCTGGGGACAAGCGGTACTACTGCTCGGACTCCAAGCAGAAGGGCTCGGCGATCTGCGAGGGCCAGCCCGGGATCCGCCAGGAGGAGGCCGAGCGGCGGGTGCTCGCGGGCCTGCAGCGGCACCTCCTCACCGACGCGGCCTACGCCGCCTTCAAGGCTCGCGTGGACACCGAGGCGGCCGTATTGGAAGAACGGGCCAACGGGGAGATCAGGCGGGTCGAGGACCAAGTCGCCGAGGCTCGCGAGGCGGTCAACAACCTCGTCGCGGCCATGGCCAAGGGCCGGACCAGCACCGCACTCTTCGACGCCCTGGAGAAGGCCGAGGCCCAGCTCGCCACCTGGGAGGCGAAGCGGGCGGAGATGACGCCCGTCGTCTTCGACCTGCCCCGGGTCTATCGCGGTTAGGTCCGGCGCCTCGCGGCGTCGCTCTCGCACGAGGTAGCGCTCGGCCGGGCGAGTCTCGCGCTGCGGAGCCCCATCGAGAAGGTCGTGGTCACCTGGGACAAGGCGGTCGAAAGCCACACCGTGGCGATCGAGGGGAGGCTTTGCGCCCTTCTCGATCTCGGCGGTGCGCGGGCCGTCGCGTTCTCGCCCGATGATCGCTTGGAAGTCGAGGCAACTACGCCCGCCACGCTCGACGCCGATCAAGATGTCGAGGTCCTTCTTAGGGACGTCGATCCGGAGGATGACCCCGACGGCCAGCAGCCGCCGTCGGGGAGGCGGCCCCTCAAAGCCGGGGCGCCACTTGCCAGCCCCGACCAACCCCGCACCCCAGACTGAAGCCCGCGCAGGTGGCGCGGGCTTTCGTGTTTCTGGGGCGACGGCTTTGCTCCACCCCGAGGCACCCGCCGGCGCACCCAAGACCCACGGGGCTGACACATCGTCCCCGAACGACAAAGCCCCCGCGCATCGCTGCAACGGGGGCTTCGGGTGGTCTGGTCTTTGTGCAAACCAGAGTGAACTGGCCCCTGTTTCGAGCGGACACCTGGGCATGATTATGGAGGCTTAGGCACAGCCCTAATCACGAGCTTATGTCTGACGTTGAGATCATCACGGACGGCGGCCGGCGCCGTCGTTGGTCCGCGGCCGAGAAGCTCCGCATCGTCGAGGAGACGTTGGACGAGCGGGCCAGCATCTCGGTCGTGGCTCGCTGCAACGGCGTCGCCCCGAACCTGCACTACCGTTGGCGACGGCTCATGCTGGAGGGCGGGAGCGTGGCGGTTACCGGCGACGACGAGGTGACGAGCAACAAACTCGTCCGGCAGATGGAAGACCGCATCCGCGAGCTTGAGCGCCAGCTCGGGCGCAAGACGCTGGAAATCGAGATCCTGAAGGAGGCTTTGGACAAGGCGCGCCCAAAAAAACCGATGTGGCTAGCGCCATCGCCGCTCAAGGACGGTTTCCGATGAAGGCCATCGCGGAGGTGCTCGGGGTGGCTCGCTCGAACCTGCACGACCGGCTGAAGGGCGCGACCAAGCCGCGTCGGCGCTATCACAAGGCGCAAGACACGACGGTGGTGCCGCCCATCATGGCTCTCGCGACAGCGCGGCCGACCTATGGCTACCGGCGCATCACGGCCGTGCTGAACCGGCAGCTCCGGGCGGACGGGCTGGTCCCGGTGAACCACAAGCGCGTTTACCGCATCCTGCAGGCTCACAGCCTCCTTCTGGCCCGTCATTACAAGGAGCGGCCGGACGTGACGCACGATGGCAAGGTCATCGTCATGCGTTCTAACCTGCGCTGGTGTTCAGACGGCTTCGAGTTCACGTGCTGGAACGGGGAGGTGGTGAGAGGTGCGTTCATCATCGACGCGCACGACCGCGAGATCATCAGCTGGTGCGCCGTGGCGAACGCCGGCATCAGCGGCTCCGATGTCCGGGACATGATGCTGGAGGCCGTCGAGAAGCGCTTTGGCGGCTGCCGGGCACCCCAACCGGTGGAGATGCTCAGCGACAACGGCTCGCCCTACACCGCCAAGGACACCCGGATCTTCGCCCGCCAACTCGGCCTCAAGCCCTGCTTCACCCCGGTGAAAAGCCCCCAGAGCAACGGCATCTCGGAGGCCTTCGTGCGCACGCTGAAACGCGACTACGTCCAGGTGACCCCACTCCCCAGCGCCGAGGTGGTCCTCGGATTGCTCCCCTCCTGGTTCGAGGACTACAACGCCCACCACCCGCACTCCGGGCTGAAGATGCGCTCGCCTCGCGAGTTCATCGCTGCCCAAACCGCAACCGCCTGAGTGTCCGATCAAATGGGGGCCAAATCACAGAGCAGGTTATCACCTGCGCTGGTTCGTTCGCTCAACTTGGTTGCGGGGGCAGGATTTGAACCTGCGGCCTTCAGGTTATGAGCCTGACGAGCTACCGGGCTGCTCCACCCCGCGGCGAGGGTTG
>NZ_JAFMST010000010.1:2725-164107 GCF_017916275.1 Rubellimicrobium arenae | reverse complement strand
CCACCGCACCTGGCGCGCCGCCCTGGCCCAGGTCCTCCACACCCCCTGACCCAATCAGGAGATGAGAAAAGCCAGAAGGGGCACGAGGATCGAGGTGGCGATGGCGTTCAGGGCCATCGCCAGCCCCGCGAACAGCCCGGCCGTCGGGCTGACGTCGTAGGCCCGCGCCGTCCCGATCCCATGCGAGGCCAGCCCCGCCGCAAAGCCGCGCGCGGCATAGTCGGTGATCCGCATCGCATTCATGAGCGGCGTCACCACGAGGGCCCCCACGATCCCCGTCAGGATCACCAGCACCGCCGTGAGCGAGGGGTTGCCGCCCAGCGACTCCGAGATTGCCATGGCGACGCCGGCCGTCGCCGACTTGGGCAGGAAGGACAGCAGGACCACCTTCGACAGGCCCAGCGCCCGGCCCAGCACCAGCACCGACCCGGCCGCCACCACGGACCCGACCACGAGCGCCGCCGCCATGGGCAGGACGACCCGGCGCACCTGCTCCCATTCGCGGACGAGCGGCACCGCGATGGCCACCGTCGCCGGCCCCAGCAGGAAGTGGACGAACTGCGCCCCCGCGAAGAACCGCTCGTAGGGCACCCCGAACCACCACAGGAGCGCCGAGAGCGCCAGGATGGATGTCAGCACGGGGCTGGCCAGCGGGTGGCGGCGCGCCCGGACCGAAAGCTCCACCGCCACGACCCAGATGCAGACGGTCAACGTCAGCCAGACGAGCGGCGCGGCGGACAGATAGACCCAGAGCTCGACCGGGCTGCGCATCACGGCGGATCCTCCCGCCCCATCCACCGGCGGGTGAGGAGAAAGGCCCAGACTGTCGCGGCCAGCGTCAGGATTGCGGACAGGACGAGGACCACGGCGATGGCGGCCCCCTGCCCGTCGACCATGGCGCCCAAGGCGACCACCCCGACGCCGGCCGGCACGAACAGCAGTCCGAGATGCGACAGGAGCCCGTCCGCCACCCGTTCGACCGGAAGGCCGGCCTCCGGCGCCCAGCGACGGGACGCCTGCAGGGCCAGGAAGAGGAGCACCAGCCCCACCACCGGGCCAGGGACCCTCAGCCCGGTCAGGAAGACCAGGCTTTCGCCCAGGAGCTGGAAGAGCAGCAGGGCTGCGATGCCTCGGATCATGGGACGGCTATCCGGAAGACGGGCCAGGAGGGGCGGCGGGGTCGGACGTGGGGGCGGGCTGGGGCCGACACTGCCGCAGCCGGACCGCGGCGGCAACGCTTCGCGGCCACCACGCCGCACACGGCTTGTGCAGCGCCCCGGCTTTACCCCGGGACCGGCAGTTCCTACCCTCTGGGCAACCTCGATCCCGGCATCGGAGACCACCATGCCCGCCATTTCCCTCGGACTCGACACCTTCGGCGACGTCACCCTCGGCCCGGACGGACGGCCCAAACCGATGGACCAGGTCCTGCGCGACGTGGTCGAGGAGGCCGTGCTGGCCGACTCGGTCGGGATCGACTTCATCGGCCTCGGCGAACATCATCGCGACGATTTCGCCATCTCCGCGCCCGAGATCGTGCTGGCCGCCATCGCGGGCCGCACCTCGCGCATCCGGCTCGGCACGGCCGTCACCGTCCTGTCCACCGACGACCCCGTGCGCGTGTTCCAGCGCTTCTCGACCCTGAACGCCCTGTCGAACGGCCGGGCCGAGGTGATCGTCGGGCGCGGCTCCTTCACAGAAAGCTACGGCCTCTTCGGCTTCGACCTCCAGGACTACGACACCCTGTTCGAGGAACGGCTCGACCTCTTCGCCCGGCTCGTGCGGGAGGAGAAGGTGACCTGGGAGGGCCAGACCCGCGCGCCGCTGCGCGACCAGACCGTCTATCCCCGGCTTGGCCCCGAGGGGCTCACCACCTGGGTCGGCGTGGGCGGCAGCCCCGAATCCGTGGTCCGCGTCGTGCGCCACGACCTCCAGCTCATGCTGGCCATCATCGGGGGCGACCCGCTGCGGTTCCGGGCCTATGTCGATCTCTACCACCGCGCCTGCCAGCAGATCGGGCGCACGCCCAAGCCCATCGGCGTCCATTCCCCCGGCTTCGTGGGCGAAACCGACGAAGCCGCGCGCGAAGCCCTGTGGCCGCATTACAGCACCATGTTCGGCCGCCTGGGCCGCGAGCGGGGCTGGCCGCCGGTCACCAAGGAGCGCTTCCTGGCCGAGGTCGAGCAGGGCGCCCTTTACGTCGGCTCGCCCGAGACGGTGGCCCGCAAGATCGTCCGCACCGTCCGGGGCCTGGGCATCCAGCGCTTCGACCTCAAATACGCCAATGGCGGCATGCCGCATGACCAGCTCATGTCCTGCCTGCGCCTTTACGGCGAGAAGGTCATTCCCCAGGTGCGCGAGATGCTGAGCCTCGACGCCGCCGCCTGAGGCGGCCGGGCCGCCGGACATGCCCGGGGCCGCACATCGGCTGTGCGCCCCGCGCGTTGCGGGCCGGCCCGATCGGCCCAACAACCGCCCGGTCCCGCCCCCGCGGGATCCCCGACTTCGGCCTGCGCTCCGGCTTCGGCCCGGCCCGGGCCCCAACCGCAAGGAACGCCCATGACCTCATCCCTCGAAACCACCTGGGCGCCCCGCGCCCTCAGCGTGCTGCGGATCGTCGCCGCGCTGATCTTCTTCGCCCATGGCACCCAGAAGCTCCTCGGCTTCCCGGCTTCGGACATGGTGCCGCCCCCGGGCTCCCTTCCCTGGATCGCCGGGGTGCTCGAACTCGTCGGCGGGGCGCTGCTGGTCGTCGGCCTGTTCACGCGACCGGTGGCCTTCGTGCTGTCCGGCCTCATGGCGGTGGCCTACTGGATCGCCCACGCCCCCCAGGGTCCCTTCCCGGCGCTGAACGGCGGCGACGCGGCCATCCTGTACTGCTTCGTGTTCCTGTATCTCGTCTTCGCAGGCCCGGGCCCCTGGAGCCTGGACGCCGCCATGGGCCGCAACGGGCGCTCCACGGCCCGGGCGTGACCCTCGGGCGGGAGGGTTCCGCAAAGTCAGGCGGCTTTTCCTAGCATTTCACTAGGGAAAGCCTCTGGACAAGGACGGGACGGGTGTCCTACCCCCGTTCCAACCGCGACGAGCCAGGTTCTCCCAGCCAGTCGCACGTCCCGACGTGCCTCAGGAGACCCGCTCATGCCCCGTTTCCCCCTTCTGGCCGCTGCTGTCCTGCTTGCCCCGCCCGCCTTCGCCCAAGGGGTGACCGTGGAGACCGCGCGCGGCCCCGCCGACCTGCCCGGGGCTCCGGCCTCCGTGGCGGCCTATGACATCGCCGCCATCGACACCCTGGACGCGCTGGGCGTCGCCCCGACGGGG
Source organism: Rubellimicrobium arenae (assembly GCF_017916275.1). Lineage (GTDB taxonomy): Bacteria > Pseudomonadota > Alphaproteobacteria > Rhodobacterales > Rhodobacteraceae > Rubellimicrobium > Rubellimicrobium arenae. The sequence continues at coordinate 160,789 of NZ_JAFMST010000010.1, read as the reverse complement.
GTGCCGGACCGGCTTTACGTCGATTACCTGTCGCACCTGGCCGGCACCGCCACCCCGGTCGGCACCCTGTTCGAGCCCGATCTCGAGGCGCTGAACGCCCTCGCGCCCGATCTGGTGATCGTCGGCGGACGCTCGGCCGACCAGCTCGACTCGGTGTCGGCGCTCGCCCCGGCCATCGACATGACCATCCCCGGAGGCGACCTGGTGACCCAGGCGCTGGCCCGGCTCGACGCCTACGGCACGATCTTCGGACGCGAGGAGGAGGCCCGGCGCCTGGCCGAGGGGTTCCAGGCCAAGCTTCAGGAAGCGCGCGCCGTCGTCGCCGACCAGGGGGACGCCCTGATCGTCATGACCAACGGCCCCAAGGTCACCGCCTACGGCGCGGGATCGCGGTTCGGCTGGATCCATCAGGCGACCGGCTTCCCCGAGGCGGTGCCCGGCCTCGAGGACGCCTCGCACGGCGAGGCCATCAGCTTCGAGTTCATCCGCGAGGCCGATCCCGACTGGCTGATCGTGGTGGACCGCGCCGCGGCCATCGGCGAGGACGGCGAGCGGGCGCAGCAGACCCTGGACAACGAACTCGTCGCCGGCACCACCGCCTGGCGCGACGGCCATGTCATCTACCTCGACGCCGCGGCGACCTATGTCGCCGGAGGCGGGATCCAGTCCATGTCGCGGACGCTCGACACCCTGATCGAGGGGATCCGCGCGACCGGATCGTGACGCGCGCGCCGGGCATCGCCGCCGCCGGGCTGGGCCTCCTGGCCCTGGCCGCGGCCTCGCTCCTGACCGGGGTCATCGCGCTGGGGCCGGGAACCTGGGACGGCCCGGAGGCGCTGGCCGTGCTGGCGGTCAGCCGCATCCCGCGAACCCTGGCCGCCCTCCTGACCGGCGCCTCCATGGCCGTCGCGGGCCTCATCATGCAGATGCTGGCCCGCAACCGCTTCATCGAGCCCGCGACAGCCGGCACGGGCCAGAGCGCCGCGCTCGGCATCCTGGGGGTCACGCTGCTCTGGCCCGCGGCACCCATCTGGGCGCAGATGGGCACGGCCAGCCTGGCCGCGATCCTGGGCAGCCTGGGCTTCCTGCTGATGATCCGCCGCCTGCCGCCCACCCAGCCGCTGCTCGTGCCCCTGGTCGGGCTCATCTACGGCGGCCTCCTCGGCGCGGCGGTGGGGGCGATCGGCTATCAGCTCGACCTCCTCCAGTATGTTGAGGTCTGGATGAACGGCGAGTTCTCGGGCGTGCTCCGCGGCCGCTACGAGCTCCTCTGGGCCAGCGGCGCGCTGACCCTCCTCGCCTACGCCTTCGCGGACCGCTTCACCATCGCCGGCCTCGGCCGGGAGGCGAGCGTGAGCCTCGGCCTGAACTACGCCCGGGTCGTGGCGGTGGGCCTGCTGATCGTGTCGGTCACCACCGCGCTGACCGTCGTCACAGTCGGCATGATCCCCTTCGTGGGCCTCGTGGTGCCCAACATCGTGAGCCGCCTCGCGGGCGACAACCTGCGGGCGACCCTGCCGGGCGTCGCCGCCCTGGGCGCCGGGCTGGTGCTGGCCTGCGACCTGCTCGGGCGCATCGTCCGCGCCCCCTACGAGATCCCGGTCGGCACTCTCCTGGGCGTGCTCGGGGCGCTCCTGTTCCTTTGGCTCCTCAATGCGCGGCCCCGCCATGCGCGCTAGGTTCCTTTGGCTCGGGCTCGGGCTCCTGCTGGCCTCGGCGCTGTTCCTGACGCTCGGGGCGCGCGGGGACTGGGGCTTCGTGCTGATGCTCCGGGGCACGCGGCTCCTGGCGCTGCTGGTGGTGGGGGCCGCGATGGCCGTGGCCACCGTGCTGTTCCAGACCCTTTCCGGCAACCGCATCCTGACGCCCTCGGTCATGGGGTTCGACGCGCTCTTCGTGCTGCTCCAGACCATGCTGGCCGTGACGCTGGGCGGCTTCGGCCTGGCCTCCCTTCCCGCGCAGATCCGGTTCGGGCTGGAGCTCGCGCTGCTCCTTGCCGCGGCGCTGGCCCTGTTCGGCACCCTCCTGGGACAGTCGCGGCCGGATCTCCACCGGATGATCCTGACCGGCCTCATCTTCGGCGTGCTGTTCCGCAGCCTTGCGGGCTTTCTCCAGCGCCTCATCGACCCCAACGACTTCGCCATCGTCCAGAGCGCCGCCTTCGCCCGCTTCAACGCCATCCCGGCCGACCTCCTGGCCCTGTCCACGGTCCTGACCCTGGCCGCGCTCGGGGCGGCCTGGAGCCTCCGGCACCGGCTCGACGTCATGGCACTGGGCCGCGACCATGCCGTGAGCCTTGGCGTCGATCACCGCCGGACGCTGCTGCTCGCGCTCGTCGTAGTGGCCGTGCTCGTGTCGGTCTCGACCGCCCTGGTCGGGCCGGTGACGTTCTTCGGGCTGCTGGTGGCCGCGCTGGCCCAGCTCGTGCTGCGCGACCACCGCCACGCCGTCCTTCTGCCGGGCGCGGCGCTCGTTGCCGGAATCGTGCTGGTCGCCGGCCAGACCCTGGTCGAACGGGTGTTCCACCTGTCCATCACCCTGGCCGTCGCGGTGGAGTTCGCGGGCGGCCTCCTTTTCCTTGCCCTCGTCCTCCGGAGCCCCGCGCGATGATCGAGATCAGACAGGTCAGCCATCGGATCGGGGGAACGCCGATCCTGTCGGACATCGACGTCACCATCCCCAAGGGCGGGATCACCGCCCTGATCGGCCCGAACGGCGCCGGGAAGTCCACGCTCCTCGGCCTTGTCGCGCGGCTCGAACGGCTCCAGGCGGGGCGCATCGCGGTCGACGGCCTGGACGTCGCGCGGACCCCCACCGACCGGCTGGCCCGCACCCTGGCGATCCTGCGGCAGGACGGGACCGTGGCGGCGCGGCTGACCGTCCGCGACCTCGTGGGCTTCGGCCGCTACCCGCACCACAAGGGCTGGCCCGGCCCCGCCGACCGGGACGCGGTCGAGGAGGCGCTGGAGGCCTTCGACCTCGCCCCGCTCGGGACCCGCTTCGTCGATACGCTGTCCGGGGGCCAGCGCCAGCGGGCGATGGTGGCGATGACCTACGCGCAGGGCACCGACTACATCCTGCTGGACGAGCCGCTGAACAACCTCGACCTCGCCCATGCCCGCGCCCTGATGCAACGGCTGCGCGGGATGGCCGACCGGCACGGGCGCACCATCGTGGTCGTGCTGCACGAGGTGAACTACGCCGCCCACTACGCCGACCGCATCATCGGCCTCCGCGACGGCCGGATCGCCGCCCAGGGCCCGGCCCCGGAGGTCCTGACCGAACCCACGCTGTCGTCGCTCTTCGGCTCGCCCGTGCGGCTGGGCCGCGTGGGGGAGCACACGGTCGTCCTGCACCACGCCTGACCGGCCGATCCGGCTCAGCTATCTTGCGACCAGTCGTTTTCCAGACTTGTTTGAATCATATTGTATGACTAATCTGACCTGAGCCGAAAGGCTCCAAGGGAGGAAAATCAATGATCAGAACACTTTTCGCCAGCGCATCGGCGCTGGTGCTGGCGACGGCTGCCTCGGCGCAGGTGGTGGGCTTCTCGCAGATCGGATCCGAATCCGGCTGGCGCGCCGCCGAGACCACGGTCACCAACCAGGAAGCCGAGGCCCGCGGCATCCAGCTCCAGTTCTCGGACGCCCAGCAGAAGCAGGAAAACCAGATCGCCGCCGTCCGCTCGTTCATCGCGCAGGGCGTGGACGCGATCCTTCTGGCCCCCGTGGTCGCCACCGGCTGGGACGCCGTGCTGGAAGAGGCCAAGGAAGCCGAGATCCCCGTCGTCCTTCTCGACCGGATGGTGGACAGCGATCCCTCCCTGTACCTGACCGCCGTGGGCTCGGACCTCGTGCACGAGGGCGAGGTCGCGGGCCAGTGGCTCGTGGACCATGTGGCCGACCAGCCCTGCCGCGTGGTCGAGCTTCAGGGCACGACCGGCTCCTCCCCCGCCATCGACCGCAAGACCGGCTTCGAGAACGCCATCAAGGGTCACGACAACATCGAGATCGTCCGCTCGCAGACCGGCAACTTCACCCGGGCCGAGGGCAAGACCGTCATGGAGTCCTTCCTCCAGGCCGAGAATGGCGGCGCCGACATCTGCGCGCTCTATGCCCATAACGACGACATGGCCGTGGGCGCGATCCAAGCCATCAAGGAAGCGGGTCTCAAGCCCGGCGAGGACATCCTCGTGGTGTCCATCGACGCCGTGCCGGACATCTTCCAGGCCATGGCGGCGGGCGAGGCCAACGCCACCGTCGAGCTGACCCCCAACATGGCGGGCCCGGCCTTCGACGCGCTCAAGGCCTACTGGGACAACGGGACCGAGCCGCCCAAGTTCATCCAGACCGAGTCCAAGCTCTACACCCAGGCCGACGACCCGCAGGCGGAGTACGACCGCCGCAAGGACCTCGGCTACTGACGGAACGCCGGGGCCGGCCAGTTTCTCCCACCGGACCGGCCCCGGACGCCGCGGCCGGAGCGGACCCCCGCTCCGGCCCGCGCGCCCAAGGCTGTTGCGCGCCCGGCCCGGCACCGCGCGGTGCCGTAGGGATGTCTTCATCCCAAGGCGGCAGGGTGAGCGGCGAAAGGACCTGATCCATGCTTCTCGAAGCCCGCGGACTGCTCAAGCGTTTTCCCGGCACCGTCGCCCTGGACGGCGTGGGCTTCGGCCTCGCCGCGGGCGAGGTCCACGCCCTCCTGGGCGAGAACGGGGCCGGCAAGTCCACCCTCATCAAGTGCCTGACCGGCGCCTACCGCCGCGACGGCGGCGAGATCCTCCTGGACGGCCAGCCCGTCGACCCGCGCAGCACCTTCGAGGCGCAGGAGCTGGGCATCGGCACCGTCTACCAGGAGGTGAACCTCCTGCCGAACCTGACGGTGGCCGAGAACCTCACCCTGGGCCGCCAGCCCCGCCGCCTGGGCCTCACCAGCCGCCGGGGCATGCGGGCGCTCGCGCGCGAGATGCTGGCGGGCTACGGCCTGGACATCGACGTGGAGCGCGACCTCGGCGCCTACTCGGTGGCCGTGCAGCAGATCGTCGCCATCGCCCGCGCCGTCCACCTGTCCGGCAAGGTCCTCATCCTCGACGAGCCCACGGCGAGCCTCGACGCCCGCGAGGTCGCGATGCTCTTCGAGGTGGTGCGCCGCCTGCGCGACCGGGGCCTGGGCATCGTCTTCGTGTCGCACTTCCTCGACCAGGTCTTCGCGATCTCGGACCGCATCACGGTGCTGCGGAACGGCCGCCACATCGCCACGACCGAGGCCGCGACCCTCGACCGCGTCCGCCTGATCAACCTGATGCTGGGCCGCGAGCTCGAGCAGGCGACCACCCATGGCCGGACCGCCCACGACGCGGGCGCCGAGGTGCTGCGCGCCGAAGGGCTGGGCAAGCGCGGCCGCATCGCGCCCTTCGACCTGTCCGTCCGCGCGGGCGAGGTCATCGGCATGGCGGGCCTCCTCGGCTCGGGCCGGACCGAGACCGCCGAGGTCCTGTTCGGCGCCGCGGCCGCCGACAGCGGAACGGTGCGCGACGCCAAGGGGCCGCTCGACGTCTCCACCCCGGCCCGCGCCATCGCCTCGGGCTTCGGCTTCGCCCCCGAGGACCGCAAGACCGACGGCATCATCGGCGACCTGTCCGTGCGCGAGAACATCGCCCTGGCGCTCCAGGCCCATCGGGGCTGGGCCCGCCCCATCCCGCGGGCCGAGCAGCGGCGGCTGGCCGAGGACTTCATCCGGCGCCTCGACATCCGCACCCCCGGGCCGGAAAAGCCCGTGGGCCAGCTGTCGGGCGGGAACCAGCAGAAGGTGATCCTCGCCCGCTGGCTCGCCATGAACCCGCGCTTCCTCATCCTCGACGAACCCACGCGCGGCATCGACGTCGGCGCTCATGCCGAGGTGCTGCGCCTCATCGAGGAGATGGTGGCGGGCGGCATGTCGCTCCTGGTCATCTCCTCCGAGCTCGAGGAGCTGGTGGCCGTCTCCGACCGCGTGATCGTCGTCCGCGACCGGAGCCACGTGGCCGAGCTGACGGGCCAGGAGATCACCACCGACGCCATCGTCCGGGCCATCGCCGCGCCCGGAGCCAACCTGGAGGCCGCCGAATGACCGCCCTCCTGCGCCGCATCGCGCCCCAGCTCCTCACCCTGCTGGCCGTGCTGGTGCTGGTCACCGTCTTCTTCCCGGGCTTCCTGTCGGTGGGCTTCAGCGGCGACCGCCTGGTCGGCAGCCCCATCGACGTGCTCAAGCGGGGGGCGCCCGTGGCGCTCCTGGCCATCGGCATGACGCTCGTGATCGCCACGCGGGGCATCGACCTGTCGGTGGGCGCGGTCATGGCGATCTGCGGGGCGGTGGCGGCGGCCGCGGTCGACCGGGGCTGGGGCCTCGGCGCCGCGATCCCGCTGGCGCTCGGGGCGGGGCTCCTGTGCGGGCTCTGGAACGGCTTCCTCGTGGCGGTGCTCCGCATCCAGCCCATCGTCGCGACGCTGATCCTGATGGTCGCGGGCCGCGGCATCGCCCAGCTCGTCACCGCCGGCCAGATCCTGACCTTCTCCGACGAGGGCTTCGCCTTCCTCGGGTCGGGCACGTTCCTCGGACTGCCCGTCCCGGCCTGGGCCTGGATCCTTGCCGGGATCGTCGCGGGCCTCGTCGTGCGCCGCACCGCGCTGGGCCTGCTGATCGAATCCGTCGGCGTGAACCTCCGCGCGAGCCGCCTGGCCGGGGTCGACAGCACCGTCCTGCTGGTCACGGTCTACATGATCTCCGGCCTTTGCGCGGCCGTCGCGGGGCTCATCGTCACCGGCGACATCCGCGGCGCGGACGCCAACAACGCCGGCCTCTGGCTCGAGCTCGACGCCATCCTCGCCGTGGCCATCGGGGGGACCTCGCTCCTGGGCGGGCGCTTCTCGATCCTGGCCTCGCTGATCGGGGCGATGATCATCCAGTCGATCAACACCGGCATCCTGCTCGCGGGGTTCCCGCCCGAGTTCAACCTCGTCATCAAGGCCGTGCTCGTGCTGATGATCCTGATGCTCCAGTCGCCGCGCCTGTCGGATGCCGCAAGGGGCCTGGCCACCCGCCGGCGCCGCACCGACGAGGGCGCCGCCGCGCCCCGCGCCGTGAAGGAGGCGCCCCGATGAACCTCCGCCGCCTGCCGCTCTATGCCACGATCGCCATCTTCGTGGCGGCCTACCTGCTCTGCTGGCTGCAGTTCCCCAACATCCTGTCCACGCGGGTCGCGGGCAACCTGCTCACCGACAACGCCTATCTCGGCATCGCGGCGGTCGGCATGACGATCGTCATCCTGTCCGGCGGGATCGACCTGTCCGTAGGGTCGGTGATCGCCTTCGCGGGCGTGTTCATCGCCGTCATGCTGCGGGACACGGGGCTGCATCCCCTGGCCGTCTTCGCGCTGCTCCTGATCCTCACCACGGCCTTCGGGGCGGCGCAGGGCGCGCTGATCCACGCGCTGGCCATGCCCGCCTTCATCGTGACCCTGGCGGGCATGTTCCTGGCGCGGGGGATCGCCTATCTCCTGACGCTCGATTCCATCCCCATCGACCATCCGTTCTTCGAATCGTTGCAGAAGGCCTACTGGCTCATGCCCGGCAAGGGGCGCCTCACCCTTCTGGGCGTCCTGATGCTGCTGTCGGTGCTGGGCGGGATGCTGCTCGCGCACCGGACGCGGTTCGGCACCAACGTCTTCGCCATCGGCGGGGGCGAAGGGACGGCCCGCATGATGGGGGTGCCCATCGGGCGGACCACCATCCTGATCTACGCCTTCTCGGGCTTCATGGCGGGCCTCGCGGGGATCGTCTTCGCCATCTACACGGCCGCGGGCTATCCGCTGGCCACCGTGGGGGTGGAGCTCAACGCCATCGCCGCCGTGGTCATCGGCGGCACGCTCCTGTCGGGCGGCAGCGGCACCGTCCTCGGCACGCTGTTCGGCGTCCTCACCATGGGGCTGATCCAGACCTACATCGTCTTCGACGGCACCCTCTCGAGCTGGTGGACCAAGATCGTCATCGGCCTCCTGCTGTTCCTCTTCATCGTCCTGCAGAAGGGCCTGCTGAAGGTCGGCCTGTCGCGGCGGACGGCATGAACGGCATGTCGGACCTTCTCCGGGGCGCGCTCAACGCCGGGGTCACGCGCAACAGCCACGCCCAGGTGGTGGATGGCCTCGGGGCCGCGATCATCCAGGGCCGCCACGCCGAAGGCTCGGTCCTGCCGCGGGACGATGACCTGGCCCAGCGATTCGGCGTGTCCCGCACGGTCCTGCGCGAGGCCATGAAGACGCTGACGGCCAAGGGCCTGCTGGTCGCCCGCAGCCGGGTGGGCACCAAGGTCCGGCCCCGCGACGACTGGAACATGTTCGACGCGGACGTCCTGCGCTGGCACATGGAGGGCGGGACGGGACGGGCCTTCTTCGACGACCTGTCCGAGATGCGCCTTGCCATCGAACCCTTCGCCGCGGGCCTTGCCGCCACCCGCGCCGACGCCGACGCCATCGCCGCGATGCGCCGGACCCTGGACCTGATGGCGGAGGCGCCGGACCGCAGGTCCTTTGCCGCGGCCGACTTCATGCTGCACCGCCAGGTCGCCAAGGCCTCGGGCAACCTGTTCATGAACTCGGTCAGCGCGCTGATCGAGGCGGCCCTCCTGTCGTCCTTCTGGCTCAGCTCCCCCGCCGAGAACCCGATCGTCCAGTCCGAGGTCACCGCGGACCACGCCCGGATCGTCGAGGCCATCGCCGCCCGCGACGTGCCCGCCGCCGAGGCGGCGATGCGGCAGGTCATCGTGGTGGGCCGGGACCGGATCTCCCGCGCGCTCTGATCCGGCCGGAACGGCTCAGCCCCGTCCGGCCGACAGGTCGGCGGCCATGACCTTCAGGGTTTCTTCCCGGATCTCGGCCAGGATCTCGCGCTTGAGCGCCATGAAGCGCGGCTCGGTCACGAGATCGAAGGCCCGGGGACGCGGCAGGTCCACGGCGATGTCGCGCTTCACGCGGCCCGGGCGGCTGGCCAGGATGATGACCCGGTCGGCCAGGAAGATCGCCTCGTCCACGTCATGCGTGACGAAGAGCACGGTGACCCTGTGCTCCTCCCAGACCTTGAGCAGGAGCTCCTGCATCATGCCCCGCGTCTGCGCGTCCAGGGCGCCGAAGGGCTCGTCCATGAGCAGGATCGACGGCCGGTAGACCAGCGCCCGCGCGATGGCCACGCGCTGCCTCATCCCACCCGACAGCTGCTTGGGATAGGCGTTCTCGAAGCCGCGGAGCCCCACGGCCTCGATGAAGTGGCCGACCAGCGCCTCCTTCTCGGACCGGGGCAGCGCGCTTTTCTCGAGGGCGAAGCGGATGTTGCCGCTGACCGTCATCCATTCGAACAGCGTGTAGCTCTGGAACACGAAGCCCCGGTCGCGGCCGGGGCCGGTGACCGGCGCGCCGTCGATCAGGATGCGCCCCCCGCTCGGCCGGTCCAGCCCGCCCACCATGTTGAGGAGCGTGGACTTCCCGCAGCCGGACGTGCCGACGATGGACACGAACTGCTGCGCGGGGATCGACAGGTCGATCCTCTCGATGGCGGTGAGGGCGGCGCCATCGACCTCGAAGGTCTTGCGCAGGCCGGAGATGACGACCTTGGCCCGGGGATCCGTGGTCATCCGCGCACCGGCGCGTTCCAGCGGAAGAGCCTGCGGCCCGCCCGCTTGAAGGCCCAGTCGGTCACCAGGCCCAGGAAGCCGATGAACAGGGTGCCCCAGACGATCGTGTCGGTAGCGAGGTAGCGCTGCGCGTCCATGATGCGCCGACCCAGCCCTTCGTTCGCGGCGACGAGCTCGGCCACCACCAGATAGGTCCAGGTCCAGCCCACGGTGATGCGGAGCGTGTCCCAGATCCCCGGCGACGCGGCGGGCAGGATGATCCTCCGCAGGATCTCCCGGTCCGAGAAGCCGAGCGTCTGGCCCGCCCGGATCAGGCTCAGGTCGATGTTCTTCACGTTGTCCATGATCATGAGCGTCTGCTGAAAGAACGTGCCCAGGAACAGGATCACGATCTTCTGCATGTCCCCGATCCCGGCCCACAGGATGGTCAGCGGGATCAGCGCGACGATGGGCATGTAGCGCACCACCGAGATGAAGGGTTCGAGAGCGCCCTCGATCAGGCGGTAGTTGCCCATGAGGATGCCGACCGGCACCGCGACGACGGTCGCCGCCAGCCACCCGATCATGATCCGGTAGACGCTGACCGCCGCGTCCTGGAGGAGGATGCCCTCGCTCGCCTGGCGCCAGCCTTCGGCCAGCACCGCGCCGGGCGACGGAAGGAAGAGCGGCCGCACGAGGCCCAGCGCCGTCACCCCCCACCAGAGCGCGAGCAGCGCCAGCGGCACCACTACGCCCGCCGCCGTGAAGACGTGGCGCGGGATCTCCTGCCGGAGGCGCAGCAGGTCGCGGCGACCGGGCGGCCGGGCCTCCGCCGCGCCCTGGGGCGGGACGGAGGGGTCGAGGCTCATTGTCCCGCCACGGCGTTCAGGCCGTCGAGCGACATGATCTGGTCGGCCGTCGGCACCTGCCTCACCTCGTCGGGGTTGGTGGCCTGCATGACGGTGCCGATCTGGGTGACGGTCTCCTGGAACTGGCCCGTCAGGGCGTCCCGGTTCTCGGCGACGCTGTACAGGCGGACGCCGGCGAAGGCCGGGGCGAACTCCTCCATGGGGCTGCCCACCGCCTCGGCGATGATGGCGCTGCCCTCCTCGGGGTTCTCGCGGATGAAGGCGACGGCATCGTCCCAGGCGCGGATCAGGCCCTGCACCTCCTCGGGATGGGCGTCGATCCAGGTTCCGGTCGCGACCATCATGTCGCTGATGAGGCCCGGCTCCTCGGCGGCGGTGTAGATGACCTTATGGCCCTCGCCCTGCGACAGCGCCGCCGAGATGTAGGGCTCGTAGGTCACGGCCGCGTCCACCTGACCCGAGATCAGCGCGAGCCCGGCCTCGGAGGCCCCCATGGGCACGTGCTGGATGTCGGCGAGGCTCATCCCCGCCTCCTTCAGGGCATAGTTGATGAGCAGGTCGCTGGTCGTCCCGCTCTCGAAGGCGACGGTCCGCCCCTTGAGGTCCGCGATCCCGCCCACGTCCGCGCCGGCCAGCACGGCGTCGGCCTCGTTCGAGACGTCGAGGATCAGGAACCCCTTCACGTCGAGGCCCTGGTTGAAATAGGTGATCACGCTGTTGGTGGCCGCCACGCTGACATCCAGGCTTTCGCTTGCCAGGGCGGCGGTCATGTCCTGGTCCCAGTTGAAGGTGGTCAGCTCCACCTCGAGCCCTTCCTGCTGGAAGAAGCCCTTCTCGGCCGCGACCCAGAGCGGCCCGTAGCCCAGCCAGGGCTGGAGCCCCATGCGGATCGGCTCGGCCTGCGCGGCGGCGGCCAGGGCCAGCGTCGCGGCGGACAGCAGAAGGGTTCGGGTCATCGGTGGTCTCCTTCTTGGTTGGCCTGCTGCGGGGGCGTCCCCGTGCCCCCCGTGGCGGTGGCCCGGGCCAGCAGGTTCAACGTGATGCGCCCCACGTCATTCATTTCGCCGGGGGAAGGCAAGGCCCCGCACCAGGCGACCGAACTGGCCGAGAACACCATCCCGCCGCCCGGCAGGTGGCGAAGCGTCATCTCGGCCCCCCGCCGCGCCTGCGCCTCGGGCTCTCCGCCGGGATACCAGCGGGTCGGGTCGGGAACGTAGCCCGGAGGGAAGGCCTCGGCCCGGGCCAGGACCACGGTGTCGGGATGGGTGCCCAGATGCGGATCCGTCGCGTCGACCTCGTAGCCGGCCGCGCCGCCCAGCACGGTCCCGGTCTCGCCGAAGACCTCGCCCGGCACGCCCTCGAAGACCCAGGCGCAGGACGGATCCCGGCTGCCCCCGGTGCGGCGGAAGGGGCGCGCGCCGTCGAAGCCCATGAGGGAGATGGCCCCGCCGATCAGCGAGAACTCCCCCCGGCCCCGGTTGCGGAGGAATCCCCCGGGCTCGTTGGTGATGGCGAGCGCCTGCTCGGCCACCGGCCCGTCCCAGGTCCGCCCCGCTTCCATCGGCCCGCGGCGCAGCTCCATCAGGTCGCCGTGGAACGCCACGGTCGCGGCAAAGCCGTTGCCGCCCAGGTAAAGGAGCGTCCCGCCCCCGGCCGCGAAGCCCCGGAGCGCGTCCTCCATCTCCACCGACATGTATTCCGGGTGGCTGCCGGTCAGGACGGCGCGATAGGGGCGCAGGGCCTCGACCCCCTCGTGGTGGAGGTCGTGGTCGGTGACGAGGTCGAAGGCGATCCCCTGCGCGTGGCAGAAGCGCAGCAGCCTCAGGTCCACCGGAAGGTTGTGGCCGCAACCGCAGAGCGGGTAGCTGTAGTCCTCGCGCAGCGTCGGCATCGGCTTGAGGCAGGAGGTGATCGACACCCCGCTCAGGTCCGAATGGTGGTCATAAAGCGAGCGCAGGTCGTTGTCCTGCGCGAACTCATGCGCCCGGTCGGTGCCGACCCAGGGAAACAGGTGCTGCGGCAGGAACTCGTTGGCGTAGGCCAGGTAGGTCGCCGTGGGGACCAGGAACACGACCGGCGCGTCCGGCGTCCGGCCCCGGACAAAGAACGGGATGCGCTCCACCTGCGCCCCGGCCGCGACCTCGATGGCATAGATGCCCGGCCCGGCCTCCGGCGGCACCGCGACCAGGTGCGTGGCGGGCCAGTCCACCGCCCCCATGTCCGTGTCGTGGCAGTGGATGGCGTCGTAATGGTCGGGCACCAGCCGGGGCTCGAAGCTCGACCCGTCCCAGCGCGGCGAGCGGAGGCAGAAGGTCGGCAGGTTGACCACGGCCATCTCCAGCGCCTCGGGGCCGTCCGACAGGAGGACCGGCGTCCCGGGGAGCCGCGCCGGAAAGCGCCATGCGATCCGGCGGCCGCCCAGGCGAAGCTCGGGCCGGGCGAACCTCGCGTTGGCCGAAGGCTCCCGTTCGTCCCCGCCCCAGCCCAGCATCAGCGGCCCCGGCAGGTCCGGCCAGGCCAGGTCCGGCCGGTCGAGCCGCCAGTCCAGCGGCGACAGCGCGTCCCCTCCTTGGCAGGCGAGCGCCGTCCCGCCGCCCCGGCTCTCGATCCGCAGCGCCATCCACCGCTGGGCGGGGACGGCGAGGTCCCCGACCGTGCCGTGCCCGTCCAGGAGGAACAGGAGCCGCTCCCCCTCCACCTCGACGCGGACCGGCCCAGCCCGCAGGAGCGTCCGGCGCGACGGATTGCGGGTCAGCAGCACCTCGACCGCGACCCCCTCGACCGGGCCGATCCGGGCGATGTCCTCGGCCGCCACCACGAGGCGCGAGCCCCGGTCGAAGGCCTGCGGAGCCGGGGACGCCACGGGCCTGACGGGCCAGGGGACCGGCACGGCCTCCGGCGTGTCGATGCGCACCGCGCGCACCCGGTCCACCGGGTCCGGGCAGGACAGGTGAAGGGCCACCTCCTGGCCGGCGCGCACCGACCAGGGGCTGACGAAGCCCGCGACGGCGAGGGCCCGGTGATCGACCATCCGCTTCATGCTCTCTGCCCTGGGCTGTTGTCCGGGACTGTTGGCCACGGCCAGGCCGCCGATGCAACCCGGTCCTCCAAGGGGGGGCCGGGAGCCGCGGCGTCAGGGATGGGACGGCGGGCGGCCCGGGGCGGCCTCCTTGTCGCGCAGCCAGGCCGTCACGATCTCCCGGTGCCGGGCTCCGTCGTAGCTGGGGAAGTGGCCGCCATGGACCACGCGGACGGGCAGGTCGAGAAGCCGGCGCATCGAGGCCAGGTAGTCCCGGGCGTCTGCGTGGTAGGTGTCCTCGATCAACGGCCCGTCATAGACGATGTCCCCCGAGAACAGGGTGCCGGTCGCCTCCTCCCAGAGGGCGATCCCCCCCGGGGAATGGCCCGGCGTGTGGATCACCTCCAGCCGGCGGTCCCCCAGGTCCAGCACCTCGCCGTCCTCGAGGAGCCGCGTCGCCGGCGCGGCCCGCACGGCATAAAGCGCCGAGGCGTAGGGCTCGGGCGGGAGGCGGTCGAAGATGTCGTCGGTGACATAGGGATCGGCAAGCGTCGCCGCCCGGGTCGGATTCGCGAGGATCCCGGCCTCGGCCGGATGGACGGCGCGGTCCTCGAACTCGTGATGGGCGCCGACATGGTCGAAATGCGTGTGGCTCGCCACGGCGAGGAGCGGCTTTTCCGTGACCAGAGGCACCCAGCGGCGCAGCGGCACGACGCCCATGCCGCTGTCGATCAGGAGATCGCGGTCCGCGCCCCGGATGTGCCACATGTTGCAGCGGTAGAACTCCTTGATCCAGGGCTCGGAGATCAGGGTGACGCCGTCGCCCTTGCGATCCAGGGCGTACCAGTCCTCGGGGCGGGCGCGGATCATGGGACCTCCTCGGGAAAGATCGACAGCTCGGCAGGATCGACGGCAAGGCGCAGCACGGAGTCGGGGGCGCGGTCGGGCGGCAGGTGGGCGACCAGCCGCAGGTCCGGGGCGCGCTCCGGGATCAGGTGGGCGCGGAAATGGGTGCCGAAGAAGGCCAGGTCCCCGACCCGGGCGGGACCGAGATCCCAGGCCCCGGACCCGTCGCGCAGCGCCTCGGGCCGCAGGCAGAGCGTCAGGCGCGCCGCGTCGCCCGGCACGGCCACCGGCAGGGGGCCAAGCGGCGTCTCGACCCCGGCCGGGCCGCGGCGGGCCGGGATCCGGTTCATCTCGCCCATGAACCCGGCGGCGAAAAGGCTCGCCGGACGGCGGTAGACACGGTCGGGCGGCCCCTGGTCCTCGATCCGGCCCGCATTCATGACCACGATCCGGTCGGCGATGGCCATCGCCTCCTCCTGGTCGTGGGTGACGTGGACGAAGGTCGTCCCCACCCGGCGCTGGATGGCCTTGAGCTCGTCCTGCATGCTGCGGCGAAGCTTGAGGTCCAGCGCGCCCAGGGGCTCGTCGAGGAGCAGGACCTCCGGCTCCACCGCAAGGGCGCGGGCCAGCGCCACGCGCTGCCGCTGCCCGCCCGACAGCTCGTGAGGACGCTTGCCGCCCGCGCCCTCGAGCCCCACGAGCGCGAGCTGCCGGTCGGCGGCCTCGTGGCGGCGGGCCCGTGCGACCCCCGCCATGCGGAGCCCGAAGCCCACGTTGTCCCGCAGGGTCATGTGCGGGAACAGCGCATAGTCCTGGAACACGGTCGTCGTCGGCCGCCGCGCGGGCGGCACGGCGGTCACGTCCCGCCCGCCGATCAGCACGCGCCCCTGGTCCGGGCGGACGAAGCCGCCCAGGATCGACAGCAGCGTGGTCTTGCCGCAGCCCGACGGCCCCAGCAGCACCACGTATTCGCCCGCCGCGATCTCGAGCCGGATGTCGCCCAGGGCGCGGTGCGGGCCGAAGCTGTGGGCCACGCGGTCCAGCGTGACGGGCGCGGTCATGGCCGGCGCCCCGGCCGCAGGACCAGTTCCACGGCGGCGACGACCGCGATGGACACGAGGAAGACGAGGCTTCCGATGGCGTTGAGGCGGGGCGACAGGCCGGATCGCAGCATGCTCCAGATTTCCACGGGAAGGGTCACGTCAAAGCGGGTGAGGAGGAAGGACACGATGAACTCGTCCCAGGACAGGGTGACCGACAGGAAGAACGCGGCCACCAGCGCCGGCCTCAGCATCGGCACGGTCACCAGCCGGATCACCTGCCCCTCGCTGGCGCCGAGGTCGCGGGCGGCGCGCTCGGCGTTGCGCTGCTGGTCCCCCATCGAGGCGTAAAGGATCGCGAAGCAGAGCGGCAGGTTGATGACGACATGCCCCATCCCCGCCGTCCAGAGCGACAGCCCCACGCCGAGCCGGCTCGCGACGATCAGGAGCCCCAGGCCCACGATCAGCGTGCTGACGGCGAGCGGCAGGACGAGGATGGCGCGCAGGAGCGCCGCTCCGGGCAGGACATGCCGCGCGAGGCCGTAGGCCGCGAGGAAGCCCAACGCGCAGGCCACGGCCGAGGAGCCGGACGCCACCAGCGCGGAGTTGAGCAGCGCCGCCATCAGGTCGCGGTCGCCCAGCACGTCCGCGTACCAGCGCAGCGACACGCCCTGGAACGGCGGCACCGGCAGGCGGCCGTCCTGGAACGAGAACAGGACCAGCGCCCCCACGGGCAGGAGGATGAAGCCGTAGGCCAGGAGCAGGTAAAGCCAGGCCAGGAGGCGCGTCATACCCGGTCGAGCCTCAGCCAGCGGGCGCAGAGCAGGTAGGCCAGCATCACCAGCCCCATGAGCACGATCGACAGCGCCGAGGCGAGCGGAAAGTCCGCCCGGCGGCCGAGCTGCACCATGATGACCTGCGGCAGCGAGAGCTCGTTGTTGCCGCCGAGGATCTGCGGGGTCACGTAGTCTCCGATGCACAGCACAAAGGTCAGGAAGGCCCCGGTGACGACGCCCGGCAGCGTCAGCGGCAGGATGACGTGCCGGAAGGTCTGCCACCCGTTCGCCCCCAGGTCCTGCGCCGCGCGCGCATAGTTCCGGGGAAGCTGCATGAGGTTGGCGTAGATCGTCAGCGTCAGGAGCATGGTGAAGAAGTGGACGAACCCGGTCACGGTGGCAAAGCGCGTGTTGGCCAGGGTCAGGGGCTCGGCAACCAGCCCCAGGCCCAGCAGCGCCTGGTTCACGACCCCCTGCTTGGACAGCACGAGGAGCCAGGAATAGGAGCGCACCACATAGGAGGTCCAGAACGGCAGCACCGCGAGGAGCAGCGCCAGCCTCTGCCAGCGCGGCGGCACCCGGAACGCGATGATGGCGGCCAGCGGATAGGCCAGGAGCACCGAGACGGCGGTCACCGTCAGCGTGATCTCCAGCGACACGAGGACCGCGCGGGCGATCTGCGGCTTGGCCAGCTGGGCGTAGTTGCCCCAGTCCACCCCCCAGACCAGGTCCCGCCCCTCGAGGCGGGCCAGGCTCATGGCCGCCATCACCGCGAAGGGGACGACAAAGAGCCCCACGGTCCAGAGGAGGGCCGGGGCGACGAAGCCCCAGCCCCTGCCTGTATCGCTCATTGCTGGAGCATCTCGAGCCAGACGTCCTGCATCCGCGCGTCGAGGTCCGCGTCCGGCGCGGGATAAAGCTGGGCGCGCGCCAGGTAGTCGTCCTGCTCGTCCCAGCGCAGGGTCGCCTTCTGCTCTCCGGTCAGGATGTCCCCGGCCTTCCGGTTGGCCGGCATCCCCCAGTAGCAGGACGAGGTGGCGAGCCGCGCCTGCCCCTCCGGGCTCAGGATGTATTTCACGAACTCGGTCGCGAGATCCTTGTTCTGGCTGTCCGCCAGCACGCCGATGGACTGCGCCCAGCGCACGGCGCCCTTGTCGGGGATGGTCCAGGTCAGCTCCGGCTGCTCGCCCGCGAGGCCCGCGGTCAGCCACTCTCCGCCGCCGATCACGATGTCCGCCTCGCCGGTGGCGAGCGCCGTCTGGCTCGCGGTCACCTCGCCCACCGAGGAGGCGAGCGACTTCATCCGGAGCAGCTCGTCGCGCAGCGCGGGCAGGTCGGCCTCGGTCAGGTCGGCGGTGTTCAGGCCCAGGTTCACGGCGGCCAGCCCCATCACGGGGAGGTAGTAGTCGTAGATCGCGACCCGCCCCGCATACTTGTCGGACAGGATCTTCGACATGTCCTGCATATCGGCCGGATCGACCGCGTCCGAGTTGAAGGACACCGTGTTGTAGCCGAACTTCTCGGTCACCGCGTAGATCCGGCCGTCCCGCGTGGTGCTGTCGGCCATCACGACCTCGGGGAAAAGGTCGCCGAGCGGCAGCTGGTCGGCCGGAAGCTCGGCCATCAGGCCGGCATCCACCACCCGCGGCACGTCGATGGAGTCGATGACCAGCACGTCCCAGTCCCCGGGCTGCGACTGCTCCAGCATCGCCAGGGCGGCCCCGGTGCCCTCGTACTCCCGCAGGTTCACGGTGACGCCATGGGCCTCCTCGAAGGGCTCGACCAGGGCCGGGTCGGTGTGGTCGCACCACACCAGGGCGTTGAGCTCCTGCGCCGGCGCGATCCCGGGAAGGGCGGCCAGCAAGGCGGTCGAAAGCAGCGCGCGGTCCGTGACGCTCATGCAGATCTCTCCTGTCGGTCCCGCTTGCGCCGCGGGCTTTGCGTTTGACAGAAAGAGTTGAATAGGCTCAGATTTGAAGTCAACGATAAATTTATTCCCGAGGTGAAGCCCTGACCGGCCTCCGCGAACGCCAGAAGGCCGACCGCCATCGCCGCATCCTCGCGGCGGCGGTGACGCGCTTCCAGCGCGACGGCTATCATTCCGTCCGCATCGAGGATCTGGCCGAGGATGCCGAGGTCTCGGTCGGGACGGTCTACAACTACTACGGCACCAAGGGGGACCTCCTGATGGCCACCGTGGCCCTGGAGGTGGAAGAGGTCCTCGCGGCGGGCGAGGCGATCCTCCTGGCGCCGCCGGCCGAACCGCAGGAGGCGCTTCTCGGCCTCATCTGGCAGTATTACGATCACTCCCTCGAATACCTCAGCAAGGAGATGTGGCGCGCCGCCATGGCGCTTTCGATCGAGGAGCCGCACACGCCCAACGGGCGCCGCTATGCGGATCTCGACGGACGCCTGGCCGATCAGGTCGCGCGCCTCGTGGCGCGGCTCCAGTCCCGGGGACGCGTTGCGCCCGATCTCGACCACCGCGCGATGGGCGAACTGATCTTCAACACCCTCAATGCCATGTTCATCGAATTCGTGAAGGATGACGGTATGACCCTCGACACCCTCAAGGCCCGCGTGGCCGCCCAGATCCGCCCCCTGGCCCGCCTGATGGAAGCCCCCGCATGACCCATTTCAACCAGCCGCTCGGCGGCAACGACATGCCCCGCTTCGGCGGGCCGGCGACGATGATGCGCCTGCCCTCCCGGCCGACGGCCGAAGGGCTCGACGCCTGCTTCGTGGGCATCCCGATGGATATCGGGGCATCCAACCGACCGGGGACGCGGCTTGGCCCGCGGGCGATTCGCGACGAAAGCCGGATGCTGCGCCCGTTCAACATGGCGACCGGCGCCGCTCCGTTCGAGCATCTGCAGGTGGCCGACATCGGCGATGTCGCCATCAACACCTTCGACCTCAAGAAAAGCTGCGACATCATCACCGCCGCCTACGACGAGATCCTGTCCCACGGCGTCATCCCCCTCACCCTGGGGGGCGACCACACCCTCACCTGGCCCGTCCTGCGCGCCATCCGCGACCGGCACGGGCCGGTGGCGCTCGTGCATGTGGACGCCCATGCCGACATCAACGACACCATGTTCGGCGAACGGGAGGCGCATGGCACCCCCTTCCGCCGCGCCTGGGAGGATGGGTGCCTGCTCAACGACAAGGTCGTGCAGATCGGCCTGCGCGGCACCGGCTACGCCCCCGACGACTTCGCCTGGGCGCGCAGCCAGGGCTGGAGCGTCGTCACCGCCGAGGAGATCCACGGCAAGCCCCTCGTCCGGCTCATGGAGCAGGTGCGCGCGCTGATCGGCGACGCGCCGGTGTACCTGACCTACGACATCGACAGCCTGGCCCCCGGCCTCGCCAACGGGACGGGCACCCAGGAGATCGGCGGGCTGACGGACTGGCAGGCGCTCCAGATCGTGCGGGGCATGGCGGGGCTCAACCTCGTGGGCTGCGACCTGGTCGAGGTGTCCCCGCCCTTCGACACCACGGGAACCACCGCCCTGACCGCCGCGAACCTGCTCTTCGAGATGCTCTGCGCGCTGCCGGGCGTGCCCCAGAACCCGCCCGGGCCGCTCCACGGCTTCCGGCTCGACTGAGCCGTTGCCCTTGCGGCCCCGGTTTGCCAGAAGCGCCCCGTCGACGGCGGGGCACAAGACCGTCCAACACGGAGTGAGATCAATGAAACGACGCACGTTCCTCGTCACCGGCGCGGCGGGCCTGTCCGCGCTGGCGGCCCCGGCCCTCCTGCGGGCGCAGGGCGCGCCCTTGAAGGTCGGGACCTACGGGGGCTACTTCCAGGACAGCTTCAGCCAGCACATCTTCCCCGAGTTCACCGCCGAGACCGGCATCGAGGTCGAGTCCATCGGCGAGCCGACGGGCGAAGCCTGGCTCGTGCAGCTCGAGCAGGCCGCCCGGGCGAACCAGGCGCCGGCGGACGTCTCGATGATGTCGCAGGTGTCGCGCCTCAAGGGCGAGGCCGCGCAGGTCTGGGCCCCGCTCGACGAAAGCAAGCTCACCAACCTCGGCAACCTGCCCGAGCATTTCGTCCACCGCTACGAGGATGGCCGCCTTTACGGGACGGGCGCCGTGAGCTGGTACATCACCCTCGTCACCAACACCGAGGCCTATCCCGAGCCGCCCGCCTCCTGGACCGCGCTCTGGGATCCGGCGAACGCCGACAAGCTGGGGCTCCTCGCGCTCGCCTCGAACTCCTTCCTGCTCGAGATCACCGCGGTCACGCATTTCGGCGGCACCGACATCCTGGGCACCGAGGACGGGGTCATGCAGGTCCTGGCCAAGCTGGCCGAGGTCAAGCCCAATGTCCGGCTCTGGTACCGCGACGAGGGGCAGTTCCAGCAGGCGCTGGAATCGGGCGAGATCCCGATGGGCCAGTACTACCACGACGTGACCGGCCTCGCCGCCTCGAACGGGCAGCCCGTCCGCTCCACCTTCCCCAAGGAAGGCGCGGTCCTCGACTCCGGCTCCTGGGTCGTCTCCAAGGCGTCGCAGATGCTGGACCAGGCGCAGATCTTCATCGACTACATGGCCCGGCCCGAGATCCAGGCCAAGCTGTCGCGCAACGTGGGCACCGCGCCCACCGTGGACCGCACGCTGACCGACCTGTCGGACGAGGAGTTCGCGGCGGTGTCCTCGGACCTGCCGCCGATCCTGCCGCGCTACGACCTTTACGTGGACCGGGCCGACTGGGTGAACCAGAAGTGGTCCGAGATGATCACGGGCTGACAGGCCCCACGGCCCGGCCCCCGGCGGCCGGGCCTCACCTGACCGGAGAGACCCGATGAACGACCTGTCCCTGCGCGGCGTGACCAAGCGCTTCGGGGCCACGGCGGCTGTGGACGACGTGACGCTCGACATCCCCGGGGGCAAGTTCATCTGCCTCCTCGGGCCGTCCGGCTGCGGCAAGACCACCCTGCTGCGGCTGCTCGCGGGCCTGGAGGAGCCGACCTCCGGCCAGATCCTGGTGGGCGGCCGGGACCAGACGCATGTGCCGACCCACCGGCGGGACTTCGGGATGGTCTTCCAGTCGCTCGCCCTGTTCCCGCATCTTTCGGTGGGCGAGAACGTCGCCTATCCGCTCGCGATCCGCGGCACCCCCCGGGCCCAAAGGCGCGCCCGCGCCGAGGAGCTCCTGTCCCTGGTCCAGCTGTCCGGCATGGCCGACCGGCGGATCCACCAGCTTTCGGGCGGGCAGCGCCAGCGCGTGGCCATCGCCCGCGGCCTGGCCATCGACCCCAAGCTCTTCCTGCTCGACGAGCCGCTCTCGGCGCTGGACGCCAACCTGCGCGAGCACATGCAGATCGAGCTGCGGCAGATCCAGACCCGCCTGGGCGTCACCACGCTGGTCGTGACCCACGACCAGAAGGAGGCGCTCACCATGGCCGACATCGTGATCGTCATGGACCGGGGCCGCGTCCAGCAGATGGGCGCACCGATGGAGGTCTACCGCGATCCCGCCAACGCCTTCGTCGCGGGCTTCATCGGGACGTCGAACCTCCTGCCCTGCCGCCTCCTCGACCCTGCCACCCTGGAGGTGTCGGGCCAGCGCCTGCCCCTGGCCGGACAGGACCGCGTCAAGGCCGCGCCCGGCCCCGCGATCCTGTCCGTCCGCCCCGAGGACGTGCGGCTCGGCCCCGAAGGCCTGCCCGCCCGCGTGACCTTCATCCGCGACCTGGGCGAGAGCGTGCAGCTCGTGCTCGACCACGCGGGCCAGGAGGTCACGGCGCTGTTCTCGCCCCGCGAACGGCCGGAGGTCGGGATCGGCGAAACCGTGGCGCTGACCTTCGCGCCCGGCGGCCGCGTGGTGCTCGCGCCATGAAGGGACGCGAGGCCACGACCCCGGGCTGGCTGGGGATCCTTCCAGGGACCGCGCTGGTGGTGCTGTTCCTCATCCCCTTCGGCATCATGCTCGCCGTCAGCGTGGCCCAGCGCGAGACCGGGGGCTTCTACCAGTGGGGCTTCGACCTTTCGGGCTACCAGAGGTTCCTGTCCGCCTTCTTCGGCGGCGTCCTCCTCACCTCGGTCGGCATCGCGGCGGGCACGGCGGCCATCGCGGTCGCGCTCGCCCTGCCCTTCACGGTGATCCTGGCCGGGCTCTCGCGGCGGACACAGACGGCGATCCTCGTGGTCCTGCTGTCGGTCCTGTCGCTGTCCGAGGTGATCGTGGGCTTTTCCGTGTCCACGCTGCTGTCGCAGACGGCGGGCGTGGGCAACATCCTGGCCTGGCTGGGCCTCACCGCCGAAGCCCGGGCCTACACGCCCAGCCTGTTCGCCCTCATGACCGGCCTGACCTACCTGTCCTTCCCCTACGCGGTGCTGGTGCTCTATCCGCCGGTGGCGCGGCTCGACCCCGAGCTGGCGCAGGCGGCGCGCACCATGGGCGCCTCGCCGCTGCGGACCTTCTTTTCCGTCACCATGCCGCTGCTGCGCGCCCCGCTTCTCGGGGCGCTGATCCTCGTCTTCGTGTTCGCGCTGGGCTCGTACCTCCTGCCGCAGGTGCTGGGCCGGCCAGAGCACTGGACCCTGTCGGTCCACATCACGGACCAGGCGATCTACCAGTCCAACCTGCCCTTCGCGGCGGCCATGGCGGCCTTCCTGCTGCTCGTGGCGCTGGCCATGGTCGGGGTGGCGCTGCTGCTCGCCCGGGAAAAGGGAGACCGGGCATGACCTCGCGCCTTGGACGCGCCTATGTCGCGCTGGTCCTGATCCTGCTGGCCCTTCCCATCCTGGTGGTGACGGGCGTGTCGCTGAACGGCGGGCAGGCGCTCCGCTTTCCGCCGCAGGACCCGTCCTTCCGCTGGTACGGGGAGCTCTTCCGCGCGGCCGACTGGCTCGGCCCCCTGAAGAACTCGCTGGTCATCGCGGCCGTGGCGTCCCTGATCTCGGTGGCGGTGGCCCTGCCCCTCGCGCTCCATGCCTGGGGCCGCGGGGGATGGCTGTCGCGCGTGCTCTACACGCTGGGCGTGGCGCCATTCATGCTGCCGCCGGTCATCACCGCGCTGGGCTTCCTGGTGTTCTGGGTGGCGCTGGGCATGTACGGGCAGATGGCGGCGACGATCCTGTCGCACGGGATCTTCCTCGTGACCCTGCCGCTGGTGACGATCTCGCTGGGGCTGCGCGCCATCGACCCCGCCCTGCTCGAGGCGGCGCGGACCATGGGCGCGACCCGGGGCCAGGTGCTGCGGACGGTCGTGCTGCCGCTGGTGCTCCCATATGTGGTGTCGGGCTACGCCTTCGCCTTCGTGCTGTCGCTCAACGAATACATCATCGCCTACATGGTCGCGGGCTTCACGGTGGAAACCCTGCCGATCAAGATCTTCAACAGCCTGCGCTACGGCTACACGCCCATCATGGGCGTCGTGTCGGTGCTGTTCGTCCTGCTGGCCGTGCTGGTCTACGGCACCATCGGCGTGTTCGGGAACCTGCCGCGCCTGATGGGCGCCGACCGCGTGGAGGACCGTTGATGCGGCTGGCTCTCTGGCAGGGCGAAGGCGCACCCGGCAACCTGGCCGCCACCCTGTCCGAGGTGGAGCGGGTGGCCGGCCTCGCTGCGGCGCGGGGGACCGGTCTCCTCGTGTTCCCCGAAGGCTATCTCACCGGCTATCACCTTCCCCGCCTTTCGCCCGGCGACCTGACCGGGGTGGAGGCGGCCCTGGGCCAGGTGGGCCGGATCGGCGCGCGGGCCGGGCTCGGGATCGTGATCGGCAGCCACACCGGCGACGGGGACACGATCCGCAACAGCGCCGTGGCCTTCGACGCGGCGGGGACCGAGATGGGCCGCTACCACAAGCGGGCGCTGTTCGGCCCCTGGGAGAAGGGCACCTTCCGGCCGGGACAACAGACCTGCCTGTTCGACTGCGCCGGCCTGAAGGTCGGCCTCGCGATCTGCTACGACGTGGAGTTTCCCGAGCTGATCCGGCCCTACGCCCGCCTGGGCGCCGACCTCGTGGTCGTGCCCACGGCGCTGATGGCCCCGCATGACCGGATCGCGCGCCAGGTGGCTCCGGTCCGCGCCATGGAGAACCAGGTGTTCCTGGCCTACTGCAACAGGACCGGCCACGAGGCCGGGCTGGACTATGTCGGCCTGTCCTGCATCTGCGGCCCGCGCGGGCAGGTCCTGGCCGCAGCGGCCGGCGACCCGGAGCTCCTGATCGCCGACCTCGATCCCGCCATCCTGGCCGAGGAGCGGGGCGAGAACAGCTACCTGTCCGACCTGAACCTCCTGGACCGGCCCCACGCCTCCTGACCCTGGCCCTCGTCGGCCATCCCGGTCAGGGGGACGGCGGCCCGAGGCGGCGTCGGCCGCGCCACCCCGTCACGGGGCGGCCTTCGGCACAGGACGGCCGGGCTCGCGGTCCGATCCCAGGACCCGGACCAGCAGGGCGCGGAGCCGGTCCTTGAGCCCCTCCAGCACGCTGAAGAGCGAGGGGATGAACAGGAGCGACAGCAGCGTCGAAAGCAGCAGGCCGCCGATGACCGCGATGGCCATGGGCGCGCGGAACTCGCCCCCGGTGCTGTGCGCGAGAGCCGAGGGCACCATGCCCGCGGCCATGGCGATGGTGGTCATGATGATGGGCCGCGCCCGCTTGTGGCCGGCGTCGATCATGGCCGAGGCCCGGTCGGCGCCGTCCTTGACCGCCTCCAGGGCGAACTCCACGAGCATGATGGCGTTCTTGGTGACGATGCCCATGAGCATCAGGAAGCCGATCACCACCGACAGCCCGATGCCCGCGCCGTAGAGATACAGGGCGAAGATCGCGCCTCCGATGGCCAGCGGCAGCGACAGGAGGATCGTGACGGGCGTCACGAAGCTGCCGAACAGCAGCACGAGGACCACGTAGACGAGCAGGATCCCCGCCCCCATGGCCAGGCCGAAGCTCGTGAAGATCTCGTTCATGGTCTCCACGTCGCCCGCGGGTTGGATCGAGGTGCCCTCGGGCATGTCCGTGGCCGCCGGGAGCTGCATCACCGCCTGGGTCGCGGGGCCGAGGACGGCGCCTTCGGCGAGGTCCGCCTCGACGGCCACGCTGTAGCGGCGGTCGTAGCGCTCGATGACGCTGGGCCCGGTGGCGAGCCGCACATCTGCCACGGCTCCCAGGGGCACCTGCTCGCCCGTCGAGGACGGCACGCGCGACCCCGCAAGGCGGGACAGGTTGTCGCGCGCCGCCTCCTCGAGGCGGACCCGGATCGGGATCCGATCCTCGCCGGCGTCGAACTGGGCAAGGTTGGCATCGGTGTCCCCCAGGGTGGCGACCCGGATCGCGTTGGCGAGCGTGGCCGCATTCACGCTCAGCTGGGCGGCCTGCTCGGGCCGGGGCGTGATCTGGATCTCGGGCCTCACGAGAGCCGCTTCGGTGGACACGTCGCGCAGCTCGGGCAGGCCCTTCATCTGCTGCGAGAGCGCCTGCGCGGCGGCCGAGGCCGCGGCCTCGGTGTCGCCCAGGACGTTGATCTGGATGTCGCGCTGGCCGCCTTCCGCCAGCACGAAGAGGCGCACATCGGGAAGGACGGCCAGCCGCGCCTCGATGTCCCGGTTGATCTCCTCCCAGCCGCGCTCGCGATGCTCCTTGTCGCCGTAGTTGACCTGCACGTTGAGGTCGGTGGCCGAAGATCCGTCCACGAAGACGCTTTCCACCTCCGGGACCTCCGACACGATCCCGGTCAGGCGCTCGCCGACGGTCCTCGCCTGCGCGAGGGTGGAGCCCGGCGGCAGCTCGACCGTGACGGTCGCGCGCCCGGTGTCGGCAGCCGGGATGAACTCGGTCGGCAGCAGCGTGGCGGAATAGATCGAGCCCGCGAAGATCAGCACCCCGCCCAGCAGCGTCACCGCCCGGTGGTGCAGGGTCCAGGCCAGCACGCGCAGGTAGCTGCGCATGAGCCAGCCGTCCTCGGCCTCGTGCGGCACGGAAGAGCTCTTGAGGAAATAGGCCGCGAACAGCGGGGTGATGAGCCGCGCGACCAGGAGCGAGAACAGGACCGCGACGGCCACCGTGATGCCGAACTGCTTGAAGAACTGGCCGGCGATGCCCCCCATGAAGCTCACGGGCGCGAAGACGGCCACGATGGTCAGGCTGATGGCGATGACGGTGGTGCCGATCTCGTCCGCCGCCTCCTCGGCCGCCTCGTAGGCGGGGCGCCCCATGTGGATGTGGCGGACGATGTTCTCGATCTCCACGATCGCGTCGTCCACCAGGATGCCGACGACTAGGGTGATCCCCAGAAGGCTGATGGTGTTGAGCGAGAAGCCCAGCGCGTCCATGACGATGAAGGTCGGGATCGCCGACAGCGGCAGGGCCACGAAGGCCACCATCGTGGCGCGCCAGTCGCGCAGGAACAGGAACACCACGACCACGGCCAGGGCCGCACCTTCATAGAGCGTGTCCATGGCGGCCCCGTAGTTGGCCTCCGTGTAGACGGTGGCGTCGTCCACGAGTTCGAACCGCGTGTTGGGATACTGGGCCCCCAGCGCCTCGAGCCGCGACTTGGCGTTCCCTCCGGCCTCGAGATCGCTCGCCCCCGTGGCGCGGAACACGCCGAAGGCCACGACGGGCTGGCCGTCGTAGAGCGCGAAGCTCGCGGTCTCGCTTGCGCCGTCCCGGATGGCGCCGAGCTGGTCGAGCCGCACGGTGTCGCCCGTGGGCAGCCGGATGGGCGTGGCCCCGAGCGCGCCCACGCTGCTGGCCGAACCCAAGGCCCGGATGGAATATTCCTGCCCCGCGAGGTCGCCGCTGCCTCCCCCCTGGTCGAGGTTGGTGCCGGCGAGCTGGGAGCTCACATCCGTGGCGCTGAGCCCGAGCGCGAGCAACCGGTCGGGGTCGAGCTCCACCTGGATCTCGCGCTCCGCCCCGCCCAGGCGCTCCACGCTGCCGACCCCGGCCGCCCCCTGGAGATTGCGGGCCACCACGTCGTCCACGAAGGTGGACAGCTCCTCGACCGAGCGGGTCGGATCCGAGACGGCATAGGTCAGGATGGGGGCGCCGGTGAAATCGAGGCGCTGCACCACCGGCTCGGAGATGCTGTCGGGCATGTCGCCGCGGGCGGCCGTGACGGCGTCCTTGACGTCGTTCAGGGCCCGATCGGTGTTGGTCCCGACGGCGAACTCGATCGTGAGGCTGGCCACCCCGTCATTGGCCGTGGCCGAGACATGCCGCACGCCCGAGATGTCGCTCACCTCGGCTTCGACCGGCTGGATGACCTGGCTCGTGATCTCGGCCGGCGCGGCGCCGGGCAGGCCCACCGAGATGGTGACGATCGGCAGGTCCACGTTCGGCATCTCGGTGACCGGCATGCGAACGAAGCTCACCAGCCCGACGACGATGAGCACCAGGAAGAGCGCGATCGGCGGCACGGGGTGGCGGATGGACCAGGTGGACATGTTCATTGGCCGTCCTCCGTCGCCCGGGCCTCGCCCACGGCTGTCGCGCCCGCGGCCGTTCCCGTCTCCGCCGCGCCCCCGGCCTGGTCGTCCCGCACCGGCTGGATGGTGTCGCCCTCGCCGAAGAAGGCCCCGGCGCGGGCCACGACCAGCTCATCCGGCGCGAGGCCGTCGACGATCTCGAACTGGTCCTGCCACAGGAGGCCCGGCACCACGGGACGGCGTTCCAGCACGCCGCCCTCACCGACGCGCAGGATATAGGACCCGTCGGTGTCGGTGATGACGGCGGTCGCGGGCACACCCAGCCCCTGCCGTTGCTCCACCGTGATCCAGCCTCCGGCAAAGACGCCCGGGCGCAGGCCGTCCCTGGGCTCGGCCGTGATGCGCACCGTGCCCAGCCGGCTCTGGGCATTCACCGTGGGCGAGATCAGCCGCACCTCGCCGGGTACGGTGCCCAGGCCCGCGACCCGCAGCTCGGCCGGATCGCCGACGCTGACGAGCGCGAGATCCGTCTCGATCACCTCCGCCTCGACCTCCACCAGCCCATCCCGGATGAGGCGGTAGATCGGCTCGCCCGAGGCGCTGGCGATCCCGCCCACCTGCCCGTTGCGGGAGGAGATGACGCCGGCCACGGGCGCGGTGATCTGGGCGTTGTCCAGGTTGAGGCGGGCGACATCGAGCGAGGCCTGCGCCTGCTGGAGCTGGGCCCTGGCCACCGCGACGCCGTTCTGCGCGTTCTGAAGCTGCGCCTCGGCAGTGAGCTCGGTGGCTTGGACCTCGTCGAGTTGCGCCTGCGTGGCGGTCCCGCTGCCGCGCAGCGCCTGCGTGCGCTCCAGCGTCTGGGATGCCTGGGTCAGCGTCGCCTGGGCCGAGGCCACCTGGCTCTCGGCCTGCCGCACGCCGGCCTCGGCGCGGGCGAACTCCGCCTCGGCCTGAGCCACCTGCGCGCGCAGCGCCCGATCGTCGAGCCGGGCCAGCACCTCGCCAGCCTCGACCCGGTCCCCGACCTCCGAGGTGAGCTCCTGGATCGCGTAGCCGCCGGTTTCGGGGAACACGAGCACTTCCTCGCGCGGCATGAGAGTGCCCGAGACCGGGACCTGCTGGAGGAACTCGCGCGGGGCAGCGGTGGCCACGGTGACCGCGGGCACCCGCACCGAGCTCTCGGCCTCCTGCGCCCGGACGACCTGGGGCGCCGCCCCGAGAAGGGCCAAAACAGCCGCCAGCGGTGCAAGCCGGCCAAGGAGAGATGGAAAGCGGGACATGCTGGTCTCCTCGGGGGCGGGCGACAGATAGCGGCGATTTCGTTCAGTTCACGCTGAACGCAGCTAGGACCCGCGCCGAGCCCTGTCAATGCATACGTTCATTATTGACTGAACATAATGACAGGCCTAGATGTCAGGAAAATCAGGGATTGGAGCATGGACGATCGGCTTGTCGCCAGCCGGAACGATTTCGTCGAACTCATGGGGCGCGCCATGGAGGCGGAAGGCATGCCCCGGATCGGGGGCCGGATCGTCGGCCTTCTCCTGTTCGAGGGACGGCCTTACTCGTTCAGTGAGCTGGCGACCGAGCTTGGCGTCAGCCGCGGCAGCATCAGCTCGAACACCCGCCTGCTGGTCGAGCGCGAGATGATCGCGAAATGCAGCCGCCCCGGCGACCGCCAGGACTACTTCCGCGTGGCGGACGATCTTTACGGCGATCTGCTGAGCGGCGTGTGCCGTCGGATCAGGCGGACGTCCGGGGACATCCGGCGGATCGTCGGCGAGCTGCCCGACGAGGGCGACACCCCGCGCGAGCGGCTGGAACGCTTTGCGGATTTCTACGACGCGGTCGCGGACGGCATCCAGGTTGCCGCCGACAAGGTCAGGGCGCAGCGGGACACAGCGGCGTAGTTCGGAACCGGGCCATTCGGGTCAGGAGGCCGGGACGACAGGACCTGCCAAGCCACCCCTTACCCGGGCCCCGAAGGTGGCGTCCATCCACAAGGAAACTGAAAAGGCCCGCACGCCCCCGGGTGGCGTCCCCGGGGCGCGCGGGCCCTGGCCTTGGCTGCGGTCCGAGGGCTCAGGCCCAGTCGGCCGCCATGCGGGCGATCTCGGGAATGAGGCTCCGATGGAGATCGAGGTCGGCGAGGTCGCGGTCGCTCAGCGCCCGAAGCTCCTCGAGGGTGGCCCGGTAGGCGCGGCGGCGCGCCAGATGATCGGACAGGCTCAGGCGGAGCCCGGCCAGATGCTGCAGGACGGACAGGCGTTCGGACGCGCGGGGGCCGAAGGTTGCGTAGGCCATGGAAGTTCTCTCACACCGGTCGGCTCCACCACCCCAGAGGAGCCCGAGTTTCATGCTGTCAGGGGTACCGGTGCAGATATCGAGGCGAGGCCCCCGATTCACAATCCTGTGGATCGGAAGCGCGGCCATGCACGGAATGCATACGTCCGAACGGGCGCCGCGTTCCGGCCGATTCGGAGCCGTGGGCCATGAGACCCGACCGAGGCTCAGGCCCATTCACGCCCTGGCGCCAAAGGCTCGGCGCGCGGGCCGCGATCCGGCGCGCGGCCCGGCCGCCCCGGGGCCATGGATGACCCCAGAGGAGGTTGATGGTCCCCGGCCAGCCGGAGACCGTGGCCGATCAGTTGCTGCCCAGGCAGGTGTCCACGTTCTCCTGGGTGCAGATGTCGAGGCCGGTGTAGATCGGGTCCTCGACCGTTTTGCCTTCCTTGAGGTCCTTCAGGATGTGCATGGCCTGGTAGCCCATCTCGTAGGGGCGCTGCCCGACCTGCCCGACCGACAAGCCGTCCTTGAGCTGGCCCATCTGCATCGGCAGGGTGTCGGCCACGATGATGGACAGGTCGCCGCTGGCCAGCTTGTCGGCGTAGGGGCCGGCCGCCTGGCGGTAGGCGTTGTCGAACCATTGCGTGAAGGCGCCGGTCGAGATGAAGGCCGTCAGCTCGGGGTTGGCGGCCAGGATGTCGGTCATGCCCTGGACCGCCTTGTTGCCGTCGTCATCGGTGATCAGCGGGCATCCCGAGATCTCGGTCCAGCCGCCCTGCCCGGTGAGCGGCTCGCCGGGAGGGGCCCCCAGGCTTTCGCCGGACAGGGTCTCGCGGACGCCCAGCAGGCGTTCGTTATGGTTGGCCGCCGCCGCGCCGCCGGTCTGCAGGCAGACCGTGCCGCCGTCCGGGTGGCGCGACTTGGCGATGTTGGCGAGCTCCACGCCGATGTCGTAGTTCTTGGTGCCCACATAGGTCGAGCGGAGCGCCACATCCTCGGGCAGGAGGTCGGAGTCCCAGGTCATGACCGGGATGCCGGCGTCGACGGCCGCCCGAAGGGCGCGCGCCATGGCCGGTGCGTTCGAGGGCGCGACCGCGATCCCGTCCACGCCCTGGCTGATCAGGTCCTGCACGATCTGGACCTGCTCCATCTCCGTATGCTCGCCCGGGCCGATGTAGTTGCAGGTGATTCCCATCTCCTCGGCGGCGGCCATGCAGCCGTCGCGGGCCAGATCGAAGAAGGGGTTGTTCATGGCCTTGGGCACGAGCGCGAAGGTGTAGCTGTCCTGCGCGAAGGCCCCGGCCGGGGCCAGGATGGCTGCCAGAGCGGTGGCGGTCAGTAGTTTCTGCATGATCTCCTCCCTGAAGTGTGCAGAACGGGGGTGCGGGGGCCGGTTACTCCGACCTCCCACGGTTGCGGATCTGTTCCAGGAGCACCGCGATGATCAGGAACAGGCCGACGAAGAACTGCTGCCAAAGGGCGTCGATGCCCGCCAGCAGCAGCGAATTCCGGATGAGCTCCATGAGCGCCGCCCCGATGGGCGCCCCCAGGGCATAGACGACGCCCCCCATCAGGTTGGCCCCGCCGATCACGCTGGCGGCGATGACGTTGAGCTCATAGCCCTCGCCCAGCGCGTTGGTGACCGAGCCGAACCAGCCCACCAGCAGGAAGGCGGCCAGCCCGGCCATCATCGCCGACAGGACGTAGACCGAGACGATGATCCGCTCGACCGGGATGCCCGACAGGCGCGCGGCCTTGGCGTTGCCGCCGATGGCGATCACCCAGCGGCCCCAAGTCGAGTAGCGCCAGACCCACCAGAACACGGCCGTGAGCACGATCAGCACCCAGACCGGGTTCGGGACGCCCAGGACGCTCTCGCCTCCGAGCCAGAGATACAGGTCGGTGTCCGGGCCGAAGTCGTAGATCATCTTGTTGTTCGAGATGACCATGGACACCGACCGCGCCATGGCGAGCATCCCCAGCGTCACCACGAAGGGCGCCATGCGCAGGTAGGCGATCAGCACGCCGTTGATCAGCCCCACGAGCGCAGCCACCCCCATGCAGGCCAGGAAGCCGGGAACGATCCCGTAGCCCGCCTGCATCACGAGCCCCGTGACGATCCCCGCCAGGCCCATGAGCGACCCGACCGACAGGTCGATGCCGGCCGTGCAGATCACCGCCGACATGCCCAGGGCCATGATCCCGAAGAAGGCGAAGTTGCGCGTGGTGTTGAAGAAGTTCCGCTCGGTCAGGAACACGTCGGACACGAAGCTCATCACGAGGCCGATGACGATGATCGCCATGAGGACCCAGAAGGGCTGGGTGCGGATGATGGCCTGAAGGCCGCTCGTCTCGGTGCGGGTGGTGATGGATTCGTCGATCTCGGCATGGCCCATGGGGCCCCGGCCGGGTCGGGTGCGAAGATCCTGGCTGGTTGTCTCGCTCATGCCGATGCAATCGCCCCCGTGATGAGCCCGGTCACTTCCTCGGGCGTGGTCTGATCGATGCGCTTGTCCGCGACCTTGGTCCCGCGACGCAGCACCGCGACCCGGTCGCAGACGTCGAAGACGTCGGGCATCCGGTGCGACACCAGGATCACCGCGTGGCCCGTGTCCTTGAGCCGCTGGATGAGGTTCAGCACCTCGGCGACCTGCCGGACCGAGATGGCGGCCGTGGGCTCGTCCATGAGCACGAGCTTGGGGTCCGACAGGCGGGTCCGGGCGATCGCCACCGCCTGGCGCTGCCCGCCCGACATCTGCTTGACGAGGTCGCGGGGCCGCGTCTCGGACTTGAGTTCCGCGAAGAGCTCGGCCGCGCGTTTGTACATCGCCTTGTAGTCGAGATACCGGATCGGCCCGAAGGACTTCTTGAGCTCGCGCCCCAGGAAGACGTTGGCCGCCGCCGTCAGGTTGTCGCACAGCGCAAGGTCCTGGTAGACGATCTCGATGCCGCTCTGGCGGGCGTCGATCGGCTTGTGGAACTGGACCTGCCGGCCCTCGATCCGGATCTGGCCGGAGGTCGGGGGAAAGTTCCCGGCGATGATCTTCATCAGGGTCGATTTGCCGGCCCCGTTGTCGCCCATCAGGCCCACCGCCTCCCCCGGCGCGACCGACAGGCTCACGCCCTGCAGCGCATGGATGGCCCCGAAGCTTTTCGTGATCCCATCCAGTTCCAGCAGGCTCATCCAGTTCCTCCCCTTGTCGAGCGGCGACCGGGCCCGGCTGAAACCGCGCGTCCCGGCCGATCCGTGCAGCGCTGGCCGGGGACCCGCGGCACGGCCGTCCCGTGATCCGCCCTGCCGACGACGGCTGCGTCGGCGGCATCCCCGGCAGTCAGCGCCTGTCTCTTCCCCTTGGCCATCCGATGCGCCGGCCCCGCACCCGATGGTCGGGCCGGTGGCCAGTCTCCTCCCCTTCCCGCTTCTCCGAGCGGGGTAGGCCAACTATGGCGGCGGTTCCGGCCTCCGCAAAGCTGCTCGGCGGCCCAATCCTGATGCGAAAGGCATCAAAATCCTTCGCAGCCGCAGAATGACGGCAAAGAGGCCAGACACTTGCGATCCTCCACAGGACGAGGATGATCGGGTTCGCATCAATCTCGGAGGCGGCGATGCCAAGGGAGGTCGCCGGTCCGCGCTGGAAGGGGCCAACGGTCCGGGACATCGCCGAGGTCGCCGGGGTCGGTCCCGCGACCGTGGACCGGGTGCTGAACGACAGGCCGGGGGTCCGGGAACGGACCCGCCGCCGCGTGCGCGCCGCGCTCGACAAGCTCGCCGCCGAACGGCAGGACGGCGAACAGCGCCTCGACATCCGGCTCTTCTGCGACTCGGGCGAGAGCTTCAACGAGGTGCTGGCCGCGGCGGAGGCCGAGATCAACCGCTCGGTGTCGGGCGCGGTCGTGACGGGCCACTACGTGCCCACCAGCCGGCTCGACCCGGATGCCTTTGCGCGCAAGCTGATGGAGGACGGGCTCCGCTCCGATGGGGTCGTCCTTGTCGCGCGGGAGCATCCGGCCATCAACCGGGCCGTCCGCAGGCTGCGGTCCGAGGAGGTCCCCGTGGCCTGCCTGACGACCGACCTCCCGAACTCGCGTCGCAGCGTCTATGTCGGCAACGACCAGCACGCGGCGGGCAGCGTGGCGGCCCAGCTCATCGGCCGGGGGCTGCCGCCGGACCGCTGCCGCATCATGATCGTCATGAGCACGTCGTTCCGCTGCCAGCAGGAGCGCGAGATGGGCTTCAGGCGGGTGCTGCGCGCCGAATACCCGCATCTCAGGATCGAGGAACGCGTGATCTCGGACGACCAGCCCGAGACGACCTTCGACCAGCTGTCCCGCTACTTCGATGCCAGCGGCGTGCCGGCGGCGATCTACAACCTGGGCGGCGCCAACCGGGGCGTGGCGCTGGCGCTCGAACGGTCGGGCCGGGCGGGGGACGCCATCTTCGTCGGCCACGAGCTCACGCCCCGGTCGAGGCAGCTCCTGGAGAGCGGGACGATGGATTACGTCATCTCCCACGACATCGAGGCGGAGCTCGCCACGGCGGCCCGATGGATCCGGGAATCGCGGTCGGGGCGCTGGACCGAGCCGCCGCCCAGCCAGATCCTCATCCACACCCGCTACAACTGCGGGCTCTGAGCGGCGCGGCCCCGGTCGGCAGGGACGCGGGGCTGCGGGATCACTCGAACAGGGAGGCGCGGATCGTCTCGCCTGTCATGCGCTGGTAGATGTGCTGGTTCCAGTACGGGGTCCAGCACACCAGCGCCTTGCCGGTCCCGGTCAGGACGCGTAGGAGCTTCTGCCCCACGAGGGGAGAGCGGAGCAGCGTGCTCGCCCGCTTCATGGAAAAGCTCAGGCCGTCGGTGCGGCCCAGCACGAGGCGGCCCTGCACACGAATTTCGTTGTCCTCGACCTCGACCACCTCGACGGGGCCGGGGGCGTTGATGGCCACGAGGCCCTGGCCCGCCACCGTGGTCTTCCATGCGAGGAAGCCGTCGCCGGCCCAGAAGCTCGGCCACATCCGTTCGCGGTGGAGGCCCAGGCTGACCGTGGATTCGGAGGCCCAGAACACCCCGGGCTCCAGCACCCAGC
This sequence comes from Rubellimicrobium arenae, assembly GCF_017916275.1. Taxonomy (GTDB): domain Bacteria; phylum Pseudomonadota; class Alphaproteobacteria; order Rhodobacterales; family Rhodobacteraceae; genus Rubellimicrobium; species Rubellimicrobium arenae. Next base: position 125,843 of record NZ_JAFMST010000010.1, on the reverse strand, counting down.
GGTCGCCGCCGGTCAGCTCCATCACGTGATAGCCGCCCAGCGAGGGCTGGAGCAGGATCGCGCCGGTGCCGGAATATTCGGGCCGGACGCGCGCCTCGTCGGTCAGGGCCCCGCGCACGAGGTCGCCCATGCCGGGCAGGCGGGCGGTGACGCGGATGCGCCCGCGCAGGTTCGACAGCGCGCCGCGCCGGGTGCGGATCGCCTCGTCCTGGAGGTCGATGCGGACCTGCCGCATGCCCTCGACCTCGCGCACGGTGAACTGGGCCATGGCGGTTCCCCCCTTCAGCCGATCGATTCGTCCCAGACCATCTGGCGGTCCCAGAGGAGCTGGAAGGCCGTGGGCTGGACGCCGAGGCTGCTGCGGAGCGGATCGTCGAGCACGGCGATGACGTACAGCACCACCCCCAGGAAGAAGGCGCTGATCGCCCCCAGGATCAGGTGCGCCAAGAGCCTCATCCGCAGCAGGATCAGGATCAGGATGTTGAGCGCGGCCCCGACGAGGACCGCGTACCAGAGCACGTCGGGGATGCGGGTGATGAGGCCGTTGAGCCGCTGCTGCCGCGCCTCGGCGAAGTGGCTGAAGGCGCTGACGGTTTCGGCGTGCAGGATCTCCTGCCCGGGGTTCGAGGGCGTGAAGCGGGTGAGCCGCTGGCGGATCGCGTCCATGCGGTTGGTGCCGCCGTCGAGATAGGTGCCCTGCCGGTGCGCGGGCCAGTCGCGGTGGATGGTGAACAGCACATAGTCGCGCAGCAGCGCCTTGACGTCCGAGCGCGTGGGCTCGGGGTAGCTGTTCATGCTGGCGTAAAGGCCGCCGACGGCCCCGGCCTCGGTCAGGACGGACTGCTCCACCCGGTCCTTGTTCTGGTAGGCGGCAACGGTGAGGAGGCCCAGCAGCAGCGCGTAGAACAGGCTGAAGCTCGCCGTGCCGTAGCCGATGCTGTCGTTGATCGTGGGGTCGCCGCGCCCGATGGCGAGGCGCAGGATCGGCTTGAGGATCAGGATGCCGAGGACGACGGCCCCCACGGAGGCCACCGCGAACAGGAGCGCCAGTCGGTCGGCGGGCGTGGTCTGGATCAGGTCGCGGAACATGGACACCCGAACACTTGGAGACCTTGCATTTACCTTACGTCGCTTCGGTCGCGGATCAAGCTCGCTTCCCTTGCGGAAGGCCGCTTGGCATAATCGAGGCGAACAGGGAGGGCCCGCCATGACGTTCCTTCGCCTTGCGGTCCTGGCCGCGATGACCGCAGGCCCGGCCGGGGCGATGACCTTCTACTCGGTGGGGACGGCCGACCTGGACGGGGGCTACTACCGGGTGGCTGCGAGGATCTGCGACCATGCCAACAGGGACGGCGACGCGGAGGTGCGCTGCTCGCCCGAACCCACGCCGGGGTCGGTCTACAACCTCATGGCCCTGCGGCGCGGCCAACTCGACCTCGCCATCGTGCAGTCGGACTGGCATCGCGATGCCTGGGACGGGGTGTCCCTCTTCCAGGACGGCGGCCCCATGACGGAGCTGCGCAGCGTCCTGTCGCTCTACCCCGAGCAGGCGACGCTCCTCGTGCGGCGGGGCTCGGGCGTGGCGGAGTTCCGCGACCTCGAGGGCAAGAGGGTGGACATCGGGCATCCCTCCTCGGGCCGGCACGCCACGTTCCTGACCCTGCTGTCGGCCTATGGCATGAAGGAGGACGACTTCTCGGAGGTCACCGAACTGCTGACGGGCCCGGCGCTCGACGCGCTCTGCGCCGGGGCGGTGGACGCGACCCTCCTCGTCACGGGCCATCCCAGCGCCACCGTCGCCCGCACGCTGGAGCGTTGCGACGTGCAGGTCCTGCCGCTGGCGGGCCCCGAGGTGGACAGGCTCGTGCAGGCCAACGCCGGGTTCAGCCAGGGGGCGATCCCGGCGGGCTCCTATCCGCAGCTTGCCCGCCCCGTGGCCACCTTCGAGGTCCGGGCAACGGTGGTGGCGCGGGCCGACACCGACCCGGCCATCGTCACCGACTTCGTGCGGGCCACGCTCGGGGGCCTCGACGCCCTGCGCCGCGACGATCCGCTCCTGGCGGGCCTCACCTCCGAGGCGATGCGGACCGAGGGGCTGTCCGCGCCCCTGCATCCCGCAGCCGAGGCGGCCTTCGCCGCCTTCCGGGCCTCGCCTTCGCAGTAGAGGGAGCCCCGCCGGCCGGACCGTCAGGTCCGCCTCGGCCCGATGGCGCCCGGCCCTCCCGGCCGGGGATGCCGCCAGCCTGATCCCGTCGCCCCCGAGCCCCACGCGGGAGTTGGCAACCGAGCCTTGCGGCCGGCCTTCGGGGCACTAACCTCCGGCACTCCTTAGAGCATCCCGGCACGGGTCGAGCGAGGAGCCACATGGGCAAGCAGTTCCAAGTCAACACCTACACCAACAACTGGCAGGACGAGCCGGACATCCTGGCCCTGCCGAACGGCGGGTTCCTCGTGACCTGGGACAGCTACCTCAACGAATACGACGACGGACCGTCCGCCTATATCCTGTCGGGCCAGCGCTACGACGCCTCGGGCCGGCGGGTGGGCAGCGAGTTCCTGATCGACGGCATCGACCAGGCGGCCTCGACCGAACCGTCGATCACCGCGCTCGGCGATGGCGGCTACGCCATGGCCTGGTCCTATTCCCCGGACGGCATCCTGGGCCGGACACAGGCCTATGTCCGCGCCTTCGACGCCGATGGCACGCCCCGCACCAAGGCCCTTCGGGTGGACACGATCGACCTGTTCGAAGCGGTTCAGCCCCGTGTGGTGGGCACCCAGGGCGGCGGCTTCATGGTCTTCTACACGGCCGACAAGGCCGGCCCCACCTTCGACGACGTCTACATGCGCCGCTACGACGCCGACGGCGACCCGCTGGGCCGCGAGCGCCGCATGAACACGCGGGAGGATTATCTCGACCAAGGCATCGTCGAGACCGCCCGCATGGCGAACGGCCGGATCGTGGCCCTGTGGAACAGCGAATCCACGCTCGACACCAAAGGCGACCTCGACAGCAACGAACTCCGGGCCACGGTCTTCTCGCCCAAGGGCGAAGTGCTCCGGAGCGATGTGCACCTGAGCTCGAACTTCGGGAGCGCGGGCGGCGGCAACGGCCAGGGCTTCAGCGTGGCGGAGGCCGGGAACGGCTTCGTCATCAGCCAGATGGAGTACGGATCGAGGTTCGGGACCGATTATCTGTACCATGTCGTGGTGCAGACCTTCGACGACGACGCCCGCACGACCTCGGGCCGCATCTCGGCCTTCCGGACGGAGGAGGTGGTCTATTCCACCGACGTGGCCCGGCTCAGCACCGGGGAGATCGTCGTCGTCTGGGAGCAGCAGCCCATTCCCAAGGGCGAGGTCGGCAACGACGTCATGGCCCGCGTCCTTTCGGCCTCGGGACGGCCGCTGACGGCGGCCTTCGAGGTCGGGCTGGATTACAGCCGGTACGACGAGCAATCCGACCCCGTGGTTGAGGCGCTGGCCGGGGGCGGCTTCGTGGTCAGCTACGCCCATGACAACCTCGACGGCGATCACGAAGGGATCGGAGCGCGCATCTTCGGCCGGGGGACGAAGGGGAACGACACCGTGACCGTCGACGCCGGCAACTACCTGTCAGGCCTTGGAGGCCACGACCGCCTGAACGGGAACAGCAAGGGCAACGTGATCCATGGCGGGGCGGGGAACGACACCCTTCTGGGCAACGGCGGCGACGACGTCCTTTACGGCGGGCCGGGCCGGGACCGGCTCACGGGGGGGCGCGGCGCCGACGACTTCGTGTTCAACGGCAAGCCGAACGGAACGAACGGGCCGGACCGCATCACGGACTTTGGCGGGAACGACCAGATCCTTCTCGACAACGCCGACTTCCGGGGGGTCGGCCCCGAGGGCGGGTTGTCCCGGGGGGCGTTCCGGGTGCTCGGGGAGGGGCGCGTCGATGGGTCGGACCGGATCCTCTACGACCGCCACGACGGCACCCTGTACTTCGACGCGGACGGATCGGGCCGTGGTGCGCGTCACGAGTTCGCGATCCTGAACGGCGCGCCCCAGCTTGATGCCGGGGATATCCTGATCATCTGAGCCCCGCCGCGGGAGAGGCCGGGGGTCCTGGCCCCGCCCGGCCCTCAATCGCCCGGGATGAGGGCGGCCGCGTCACGGTCCTCGGACCGGGGACTCGCGGCCAGCCCGGCCTTCACCCCCGCCCGATCCGCGGCGCTGCGGTTCTGGCTCATCTTCAGCTTGCCCTCGATCCGGGCGATCGGCAGCCGCAGGCCCACGATCCCGCGCAACTGGCCCTGGATGAAGGCGGCGGGGGCATCCGCGACGGACCAGGGCTCGGCCCGGCGGCCCTCGTGGAGGTCGGTCAGCCGCGTGACCACATCAAGCAGACGCCCCTGGTCTTCGAAGATCTCGGGGACGCCGTAGGCATGGACGGCCAGGTAGTTCCAGGTCGGCACCACGCGGCCGGTCTCCGGCTTGGTCGCGTACCAGGCCGGCGTGACATAGGCGTCCGGCCCCGTGAACAGCACCATGGCCTCGGTCGAGGCCGCCAGCGTCGCCTGCGGGTTGGCGCGGGCGAGGTGGCCGTAAAGGGTGCCCAGGCGGCCCTCGTCGGGCACCAGGAACAGGGGGAGCGGCGTCGCCAGCAGCCCCTGATCCGTGGCGGTCACGAAGGTCGCCAGGGGGACGGCCTGCATGGTCCGGTGCAACTCGGCCAGATCCTCGAGGCGGAACGCGGGCGGCGTGTACATGGGCGGGCTCCAGGGATGAGGGGATCGGACGGCGAAGCGGTCAGGCGCCCTCGCCTGCCGCATAGCCCAGAAGCCCCGCCGCGAGAACCAGCATGGTGACCCCGATGAGAAGGTCGAGCAGGCGCCATGCGGCGGGCCGGGCGAACCACGGGGCCAGGAGGCGCGCCCCGAACCCGAGCGCCGCGAACCATGTGGCGCTCGCGAGGCCTGCGCCGGCGACGAAGGGGACCTGCGCGCCGTCGGGCTGGGCCGCGCCCACCGATCCCACCAGGAGCACCGTATCGAGATAAACATGGGGGTTCAGGAGCGTGAAGGCCGCGACCTGGGCCAGCGCGGCGCCCAGCGACACGGCGCCGCCGGTTCCCTGGGCCAAGAGCCGGTCCGGCCGGGCGGCCCGGCGCAGCGCGGCCAGCCCGTACCAGCCCAGGAACGCCGCCCCGCCCAGCGCCAGGAGGGTCACCAGTCCCGGCAGCCCCCTGATCACCGCGCCGAGCCCCGCCACGCCTGCCGCCATGAGCACGAGGTCCGCCAGCGCGCAGAAGGCCACCACCGGTCCCACATGCTCGCGCCGAAGACCCTGCCGGAGCACGAAGGCGTTCTGCGAGCCGATGGCGATGATGAGCCCGGCCGAAAGGGCGAAGCCGGTCAGGAGGGGAGCGGGATCGAACATGGCCGCTCCCTTGCCATGGGGAGCCGGTGCAGGCGAGATAAAGATGCTAAGCCGCCTGAAGCTGGACTTAAGATGCTCGATTACACCGTCCTGGCCACCTTGGCCGCCGTCGTGCGCGAAGGCGGCTTTGAACGGGCCGCCGCTGCCCTGGGTGTCACGCCTTCGGCGGTGTCCCAGCGCGTGCGCGCCCTCGAGGAACGGGTCGGGGCGACCCTGGTCGTGCGCAGCCAGCCCCCGGTGCCGACCGAAGCCGGCGCGCGCCTGTGCGCCCATGTCGAGCGCGTGCGGCTCCTGGAAGGGGAGCTGGCCGACGCGCTCCCCGGGGTCGAGGGCTCTGTGGCCGGCGACCATGCGCCGGTGACGCTGCGCATCGCGGTCAACGCCGATTCCTTGGGCAGCTGGTTCCTGCCCGCGGCGGCCCGCTTCGCCGAACGCACGGGGGCTTTCCTGGATTTCGTTCTCGACGCGGAGGAGCGCACGGCCGAGCGCCTGCGCTCGGGCGAGGTCCTGGCGGCGGTGACGGCCGATCCGGCGCCGGTCCCGGGCTGCCGCACCCGGCCCCTGGGGGCGCTTCGCTACATCGCCTCCGCCAGCCCCGCCTTCGTGCGCCGTCACTTCGCGGAGGGCGTCGACATCCCTGCGCTGGCCCGCGCGCCCGTGCTCCGGTTCGACCGGATGGACGCGCTCCAGGTCCGGTGGGTGCGGGACAGGTTCGGCTTTGCGCTGGAAGCGCCGACCCACTGGGTGCCTTCGACCCAGGGCTTCCTCGACGCAAGCCTCGCCGGGCTCGGCTGGGCGATGAACCCCCTGGCCCTGGCCGGCCCGCATCTCGCGGCCGGGCGGCTGGCGGACCTGATGCCGGGGTGCCCCCTGGACGTGCAGCTGCACTGGCAGCACGCCCGGCTCGGGGCCCGCCTTCTCGATGCCCTCACGCGCGAGGTCGTCCTCGAGGCGCGCCAGAGCCTGATGCCGCCGCGCTAGGGCCCCCGGAGTCCGGGGGCGCTCATGGGCCGCGGAGCCCTTCCCTCATTCCGCAAGCGCGCTGGCGACCTGGCGGATGTTCAGCGGCTTTTCGAAGCGGGGCATCCGGACATAGGGCTCGGGGATGGCCCATTCCTCGTAGCCGGTGGCGAGGACGAAGGGGATGGCCCGGTCGCGCAGCCGATCCGCCAGGGGGAAGACCATCTCTCCTCCCAGGTTGATGTCGAGGATGGCGGCATGGGGCGGGGGATCGGCGGCGAGAAGCTCGAAGGCGCCCGCGAGGTCCGGCACGGGCCCGATCACCTCGGCCCCCAGCGATGCAAGCTCCATGGCCAGGTCCTCGGCCGTGATGTAGTCATCCTCGACCACCAGGATACGGCGGCCCCGAAGCAGGCGGCTGGCGGTGTTCGGCTCAGGCATGGGCGTCCCTCTGACTGGAGAATGCCACATCCAGTGTGGAGGAAACAGGCACGATCACGGTGCAGCGCAGCCCCTCCGCCGTGAGCTCGTAGGTCGTCGGCGCCCGGAGCTGATACGGCAGCGCGAGCTCGATCAGGACGCGGCCGTAACCCTGGCGCCCCCCGGCCGGAGCGTCGTCGGGCACGTCCACCGGCACGCCGTGTTCGCGCCACTCCACCCGCAGCCGCCGCTCGCCCTCCCGCCCCCGCTGCAGGCTCCAGCTCACCCGCAGCCGTCCTTCCGGGCGAGACAGCGCCCCGTGCTTCAGGGCATTGGTCGCGAGCTCATGGAGCGCCAGCGCAAAGGTCTGCACCGTGGCCGACGGCAGGGGCACGCCGGCGGGCCCGCTGAGCTCGACCTGCTCGCCATGATCCGGGCCGTCGAGGACCCCATGCGCCGCCAGCTCTGTCCGCAGGAGCTGGTCGAAGGTGATCCTCTGGCCCTCGTCCAGACGCGACAGGAGCCCGTTGACCCGACCCAGCGCCTCCAGCCGTGCCCGGAACCGGGGGCGGAAGTCGTCCAGGGTCTCGGAGGTGGTCAGGGTCCGGTCGGCCACGCCCCGCACCACGCTCATCAGGTTGCGGGACCGGTGCTGCAGTTCGGCCACCAGCACGCGCAGCCGGTCGTTCAGCTCGACCTCCTCGGTGGCGTCATGGCCGATGCCGGCCAGGCGCTGCACCCGGTTCCGGTCGTCGAGCAGCGGAAACCCCGTATCGCGGATCCAGCGGACCTCGCCGTCGGGCCGCAGGACCCGGTAGGCATGGAGCACGTGCTCCCCCTCGCGCACACGCCGGAGATGGTCGAGCGCCAAAGCCCGGTCCTCGGGCAGGACCAGCTCCAGCCAGCGCCGGACATGATTGCCGTCGAGGATGGAACTCAGCGGCGCGCCATGGATCTCCTCGAAGGCCGGGCTGACATACTCGAATTCCAGCGTCTCGGCGTTGCGGATCCAGAGCACGTCCGCCGAGGCGTCGCCGAACTGGCGGAAGCGCGCCTCGCTTTCGTGCAGCGCGTCCTCGGTCGCCCGCCGCTCCGTCACGTCCTGGCCGACCTTGAGAAAGCCCGTGACGGCGCCATCGGGACCGGTGAGCGGCCGGGTCACCCCGTCGATGAAGACGCGGGAGCCATCCTTGCGAAGATGCCAGCGCACGTCCGGGGCGGCCCCGGCGATCCGGGCGGTGCTCCGTTCCGCCTCGGGCACGCCCCTGGCCCGGTCCTCGGGCGTGAAGGTCATGTCGACCGGTTGGCCGATCGCCTCCTCCGCCGACCAGCCGAAGACCTCACGGGCTCCGGTGGGCCAGGCTTCGATCCGGCCCGCGGCGTCCACGGCGAAGATCGCATAATCCCGCGCGGTCTCGACGATGGCGCGGAACCGCTCCTCGCCGCGGCGGAACGCCTCCTCGGCCCGCGCCCGCTCCAGCGCGGCCCAGGTCCGTTCGGCCACCTCCTGCACCAGCGCGACCTCCTGGGGCGGAAAGCTGTGCGCCGTCCTGTAGTGGACGGCCAGGATCGCCACCAGGCGCCCGTCCTTCACCTGCGGCACGTTCAGGGTGGCCCCCAGTTGCAGGACGGCATGGGCGGCCTTCTCGGCCACGCTCAGACGAGGGTCGTTCGCGATGTCGGGGCGGATCACCGGCCGGCCGGCCTGCATCTCGGGCAGGAGGTCCTCGCCGTAGTCCAGGTAACTGTAGCGGCCCTCGATGCCGGGCACCCCGTCGGTGTAGTTGCGGGTCAGGATCACCGTGGCTCCGTCTCCCAGGTCCTCGGCATAGGCCACCCGGTTGGCGCGGAGATGCTCCCCCAGGATGCGGCTCGCCGTGCTCTGGATCTGGATGGGATCGACCAGGGGGCGCAACGCGTCCGCGAGCTTGAGCAGGGCGGCCTGCCGTTCCTCGCTTTCGCGCAGCGCCGCGTCGGCGGCCAGCCGTCGGCCGACCTCGAAGCCCGTCATGTGGACGGCAATGACCCGACCGTCGCTGCCGCGCACCGGCGTGAGATAGGCTTCGAAGATCTCGCCGCCCTGCTCGCTCACATCGGCCGGCTGGGCCGCGACATGCACCGGCTCGCCCGCGAAGCTCCTGTCGTAGAACGCGATCACCTCCGGATAGCTCCGGGGGAAGCTCTCGGCCAGGGGACGCCCCAGCATCTGCGGATGCCGCTGGCCGTACAGGCGGCCGGCGGCGTCGTTGTAAAGGAACACGCGCTCGGGTCCGCAGGCCAGGGTGCTGACGAGCGGGCTCGCCAGCATCATCTCGACCACGACCTTCAGACGCTCGGGCCAGCCTTCCACCGGGCCCAAGGGGGTGGCGCTCCAGTCCAGCTCCCGGATGCGCCGTGCCATCCCGCTGGTCCCGGCCGGCCAGGCCGGGGCTCGATCACTGGGCGCCATGGACCTGTCCTCCGAAAGGCGAGCCGCTCAAGCCCCTCTCAACAGGGAACCACAAGGATGCGTTCCGCGCCGGGCCGACGGAATGGCCCCTCCACCTAACCGGGTCGGCCGCGCAAGCAAGTCAGCCCGAGCCGCGACCCGGCCGGGCCGGGCGCCCCCGCTGGCCCGCTCGGGGTAGGACGGGGACCGATCACGGCTGCAGCATCAGGCCCGATCCGACCCCTCGGGGTCGTTCGGCCGTTCGGAGACAGGCTCGCCCCGGTCCGCGATCTGGCGCGCCAAGGCGTCCCTCAGGGCGCGGACCTCGGCCCCGAGGCGCATCAGGCGGTCCGGCGTCATGGCGCTGGCCGCCATCAGGGCCTCGCCCAGGCAGCGGCTGCGGCCCTGCATGGCCCGTCCCGTCTCCGTGAGGCTCACGAACACCTGGCGTTCATCGGCCGGGTTGCGTTCGCGCCGGACAAGACCGGCCGCCTCCAGGCGCTTGACCAGCGGGGTCACCGTGCTCGGCTCGAGCGCGAGACGGTCGGCGATGGCCCCGATGCCGCGGCCGTCCTCTTCCCATAGGGCGCTGAGCGCCAGGTATTGCGGATAGGTGATGCCGAGTTCGTCCAGGAGCGGCTTGTAAAGGCGGCCCACGGCCATCGATGCGCCGTAAAGGGCGAAGCAGATCTGCTCGTCGAGAGCGGTCGGCACGGTCGCGTCGGCTATGTGATGCCCTCCGGGTTAACGCATCCATATCACGATAACATTTCGCGCCGCAACTCAGTGCTGGACGGAAGCGGGATCGCCGGCTAGATATTGTTTATCACGATAAACATCTTTGCGATGCACTGGAGATCTCCGATGACGACCCTTTACCAGACCGAAGCCACGGCGACGGGCGGCCGCACCGGTTCGGCCCGCAGTGCGGATGGCGCGCTTGCCGTGACGCTGGTCACCCCCAAGGAACTGGGCGGCGCCGGAGGGGACGGCACCAACCCCGAGCAACTCTTCGCGGCCGGTTATGCGGCCTGCTTCCTCGGGGCGCTCAAGGTCGTGGCGTCGAAGGCCAAGGTGCGGCTTGGCGAAGAGGCCACCGTCACCGTGACGGTGGGCATCGGCCCGCGCGACGATGGCCAGGGCTTTGGCCTGACTGTAGCGCTGCGCGCCAACCTCCCCGGCCTCGACCCTGAGGTCGCGCGCGACCTCGTGCATCAGGCGGATGTGGTCTGCCCCTATTCGCACCTTGCGCGCAACGGCGTCTCGGTCGCGCTGAGCCATTCGGCGGAGACGGTGCAGGTCGCCTGACGGCCCCTGCCGTCGCTGCCTTCGGGGCCGGTTCTATCCGGACCTCGTCCCCGAGGGGCTACCGGCGGCGCCCCAAAGGATTCCGGACCGGGACGGGCGGGATGCGCCATAGGGCTGCCGCGCCGGTCACGCGTCGCGCGGGGCGATCTCGGCCAGGAGCGCGCGTCCCCTGCCCTCCAGGTCCAAGGCCCGTTCAGGACCGGTCACGAGGAGGCAATCCCTGGCCCGCAGGCGCATGTCCAAGCCGGGAAGGCGCAGATCGCCCTCCTGGCAGAGGATCGCCACGACCGGCGCCCGGATGGTGAGGCTGGACCGGCCTTCCACGTCGATCCGACGCACGGCATGGCTCCACCCCGCACGACGGGTCATGACATTGAAGTCGAGCGTGGGCCCGGCGGGCAGGCGGCTGGTGACGGCCTCCTCGCCCGTGAACGGCAGGGGATCGGCCCAGGGGTCCAACAGGATCTCCGGGCGGCCGGTGGTCAGCAGGTAAAGGCCTCCCCCCTCGATCACCGCAAGGGTGCGGTCCACGCCCTCGAAGCGGGAGAATGGACCGCCCTGCGCCACCAGCGCCAGGCTGAGGCGCCAGTCGAAGCCGTCGAGCCCGGCCCCCTCCGGCGAGACCGCCACCTCATGGGTGATGCCCCCGCCGTTCCTCCATGGCATCGGCCGGGTGTCCGACCAGCGGATCAGACGCGCCCGCGCCCCCACGGCCTCAGAGCCCCGGCAGCCTGAGATCCAGCTCGGCCGCGCAGTCCCGGGCGATGTCATACCCCGCATGGGCGTGCCGCATGACGCCGGTGGCCGGATCGTTCCAAAGCACCCGCTCCAGCCGCCGCGCGGCCTCGGGCGTGCCGTCCGCCACCACCACCATGCCCGAGTGCTGGCTGTAGCCCATGCCCACGCCGCCGCCGTGGTGCAGCGATACCCAGGTCGCTCCCGACGCCGTGTTGAGCAGCGCGTTCAGCAGCGGCCAGTCCGACACCGCGTCCGAGCCGTCCCGCATGCCCTCGGTTTCCCGGTTGGGCGACGCGACCGAGCCCGAATCCAGATGGTCGCGCCCGATCACGATAGGCGCGCTCAGCTCGCCCGAGGCCACCATCTCGTTGAACATCAGCCCCGCCCGGTGCCGGTCCCCCAACCCGATCCAGCAGATCCGTGCCGGCAGCCCCTGGAAGGCGATCCGCTCGCCCGCCATGTCCAGCCAGCGGTGCAGGTGCGCGTTCTCCGGGAACAGCCGCTTCATGGCGGCATCGGTCTTGCGGATGTCTTCGGGGTCGCCCGACAGGGCCACCCAGCGGAACGGCCCGATGCCCCGGCAGAACAGCGGCCGGATGTAGGCCGGCACGAAGCCCGGGAAGGCAAAGGCGTCCACGAGCCCTTCATCCTGCGCGACCTGACGGATGTTGTTGCCGTAGTCGACCACGGGCACGCCCTGTTTCCAGAAGGCGACCATCGCCTCGACATGGGCGCGCATGGAGGCGCGGGCCGCCTGCTCGACGGCCTTGGGATCGCTCTCCTGCCGCGCCCGCCATTCCCCGACGCTCCAGCCCGTCGGACAGTAGCCGTGCAGCGGATCATGCGCCGAGGTCTGGTCGGTGACGATGTCGGGCCGCACGCCGCGGCGGACCAGCTCGGGCACCAGCTCGGCGGCGTTGCCCAAGAGGCCCACCGACTTGGCCTCCCCGCGCGAGGTCCAGTCGCGGATCATCTCCAGAGCCTCGTCCAGGGTGCGCGCCTTGGCGTCGAGGTAGCGGGTCCGCAGGCGGAAATCGATCCGCGTCTCGTCCACCTCGATGGCCAGGCAGCAGGCCCCGGCCATGACGGCGGCCAGGGGCTGCGCGCCGCCCATGCCGCCCAGGCCCCCGGTCAGGATCCAGCGGCCGGTGAGGTCGCCGTTATAGTGCTGGCGCCCGGCCTCGGCGAAGGTCTCGTAGGTGCCCTGCACGATCCCCTGGGTGCCGATGTAGATCCAGGACCCGGCGGTCATCTGGCCGTACATCATCAGGCCCTTGCGATCGAGCTCGTTGAAGTGCTCCCAGGTCGCCCATTTCGGCACCAGGTTGGAGTTGGCGATGAGCACTCGCGGCGCGTCCGGATGCGTCCGGAAGATGCCGACCGGCCGCCCCGACTGGACGAGCAGCGTCTCGTCCTCGTCCAGGTCGCGCAGGCTCGCCACGATGCGGTCGAAGTCCTCCCAGCTCCGTGCCGCCCGGCCGATGCCGCCGTAGACGACCAGCTCCTCGGGGTTCTCGGCGACGTCGGGATGCAGGTTGTTCATCAGCATCCGGAGCGCCGCCTCCGTGGCCCAGCTCTTGGCCGTCCGGTCGGTCCCGGTGGCGGGGCGGATCACGCGGGCGTTGGTGCGGTCGAACATCAGGGCCTCCTGAGGGATGGGGCAAGGTCGGCAAGGGTCCGGAGCATGGCGCCGAGCACGGGGCGAAGGCGTTGCGCCTTCTGGTCGGAGCAGGTCCAGGGCGGCGCCTCCTCGACGAGGTAGGCGCTCTGGGCGATCTCCATCTGGATGGCGTGCCAGCCCGCGCCGGGCTGGCCGTAATGGCGGGTGGTCCAGCCACCCTTGAACCGGCCGTTCGCGACATGGGTGAAGCCGGAGTCCGCGGCGAGGTCCGCGACCGCCCGTTCGAGGCCGGGGTCGCAGGACGCGCCGGAGTTGGTCCCGATGTTGAGGTCGGGCAGGAGACCGTCGAACAGGAACGGCAGGCGCGACCGGATCGAATGGGCGTCCCAAAGGATCGCGACGCCGTGCCGGTCGCGGACCCGCTCCATCTCCGCCCGGAGCGCGGCGTGGTAGGGGGCGTGGAAGGCCGCGGTGCGCTCGGCCACCTCGGCCTCGGTCGGCGGATCGGTCCAGATGGGCTCGCCCTCGAAGTCGGTCAGCGGCACGAGGTCGGTCGTGGACTGCCCCGGGTAGAGGCTCGCGCCCGACGGGTCGCGGTTCGCGTCGACGACGTAGCGGTGCACGGTGGCGCGCACCACGGTCGCGCCGGGCGCCAGCCCGCCATACAGGTCCTCGATGCGCCAGTCGGTGTCGGTCAGCTGCCGGCCCCTGGCGTTGAGACGCGCCCGGACGGCCTCCGGGACGTGGGTGCCGGTGTGCGGGAAGCCCAGGACGAGCGGGCCATCGCCCCGTTCGACGATCACCGGATCCATGATCAGAGCTCCGGCAGCGGGCGGCCCGTCGCCTGCGCCAGCGCGCCCGCGGCGACCAGGCGGGCGGCGGCGTCGAGGTCGGGCGCCATGTAGCGGTCCTCGGCGAGTTCCGGCACGTCCTCGCGGAGCCGGGCGACGACGCGGGCCAGCGGGTCCGAGGTGGCGAGCGGCGCCCGGAAGCCGATGCCCTGCGCCGCGCAGAGCGCCTCGACGCCCAGGATCACCTGGAGGTTGGCCACCATCCGGCCCAGCCGGCGCGCGCCGTGCGCGGCCATGCTGACATGGTCCTCCTGGTTGGCCGAGGTGGGCGTGCTGTCGGTCACGCAGGGGTGGGCGAGGTGCTTGTTCTCGCTCATCAGCGCGGCGGTCGTGACCTCGGCGATCATGAACCCCGAGTTGAGGCCGGGATCGGGCGTGAGGAAGGGCGGCAGGTCGTGGCTCAGCGTGGGGTCCACCATCAGGGCGACCCGGCGCTGGGCGATGGCGCCGATCTCGGCCAGGGCCAGCGCGATGATGTCGGCGGCAAAGCCCACCGGCTCGGCATGGAAGTTCCCGCCCGACACGATCAGGCCCGCCTTGGTCAGCACCAGCGGATTGTCGGTCGCGGCATTGGCCTCGATCTCGAGCGTGCGCGCGGCCTGCCGAAGCAGGTCCATGGCCGCGCCGGTGACCTGCGGCTGGCACCGGATGCAATACGGGTCCTGGACCCGGGTGTCGCCCTCGCGGTGGCTTTCGCGGATGGCCGACCCCGCGAGCAGGTCGCGCATGGCGGCGGCGGCCTCGATCTGGCCGGGCTGTCCGCGCAGGGCATGGATCTCGGGGTGCAACGGCGCGTCCGAGCCCATGATGGCATCCGTCGAGAGCGCCGCGGTGACCAGCGCAGCCTGCGCCGCGCGCCAGCCGTCGAACAGCCCGACCAGGGCGTAGGCCGTCGAGAACTGGGTTCCGTTGATGAGGGCCAGGCCCTCCTTGGGGCCGAGCGTCACGGGGGCAAGGCCCATGCGGGCCAGCGCCTCGGCGCCCGGAAGGATCTCGCCCCCGACCTCGGCGCGCCCTTCCCCGATCATCACGGCGGTCATGTGCGCGAGCGGCGCGAGATCGCCCGAGGCGCCCACCGACCCCTGCGCCGGGATCACGGGCGTCACGCCGCGCTCCAGCATGGCCTCGATCAGGGCCACGACCTCCCAGCGGACGCCCGAGGCGCCCCGGCCCAGGGACAGGAGCTTGAGCACCATCATCAGGCGCGCCACGGCGCGGGGCATGGGCTCGCCCACGCCGCAGCAATGCGACAGGATCAGGTTGCGCTGGAGGGTCGCGGTGTCCTCGGGCGCGATCTTGAGGCTGGCCAGCTTCCCGAAGCCGGTGTTGACCCCATAGACCGCCTCGGCCCCTGCGGCGGCCTGGGCCACGCGGGCCGCTGCCGCCTCGACCGCGGCCATCGCGTCCGGGGACAGGCGGGCGGCACGTTCCTCGCGCCAGATCCGCTCGAGCTGGGCGAGCGTGGCGGCTCCCGGGATCAGGGTCTCAGGCGTCAAGGTGGCCTCCGTGGATACGGGCGTGAAGGGGTGTGGAGCCGACCCGGTAGGCCAGCTCGGCGGGATGGGCAGCCTCCCAGACGGCGAGATCGGCGCGCAGCCCGGGCGCGACCCGCCCCGCTTCGGGATCCCCCAGGGCGGCCGCTGCATGGACGGTGACTCCGAGCAGCGCCTCCTCGGGGGTCATGCGGAACAGGGTGCAGGCCATGTTCATCGCAAGGCAGAGCGAGGTCATGGGCGCGGTGCCGGGATTGCAGTCGGTCGCGACGGCCATGCGCACGCCGTGCCGCCGCAGGAGATCGAGGGGCGGCACCCGGGTGTCGCGCAGGGTGTAGAACGCGCCGGGCAGGATCACGGCGACGGTGCCGGCCTGGCCCATCGCCCGGGCGCCGTCCTCGTCCAGATGCTCGAGATGATCCGCCGAGAGCGCCCCGTAGCCCGCCGCCAGCGCGGCGCCGTGCAGGTTGGACAGCTGTTCGGCATGAAGCTTGACCGGCAGGCCCAGGGCGCGCGCCTCGTCGAAGACCCGGGCGATCTGGGCGGGCGAGAACGCGATCCCTTCGCAGAAGCCGTCCACGGCATCCACGAGGCCGTCCTCGTGGGCGGCGCGGAGAGCGGGCAGGCAGACCTCGGTCAGGTAGTCGTCGGGACGGCCCTTGAACTCAGGCGGAACGGCATGGGCGCCCAGGAAGCTCGTGCGGACCCGGACACGGCGGACCCTGGGCAGCCACCGCGCGGCGCGCAGCATCCGCAGCTCCGTCTCGATGTCGAGCCCGTAGCCCGACTTCACCTCGACCAGGGTCACGCCTTCCGCCAGCATCTGGTCGAGCCGCGGCAGGGCTTGCGCGACCAGCTCGTCCTCGGTGGCGGCACGGGTCGCGGCGACGGTCGAGACGATGCCGCCACCGGCGCGCGCGATCTCCTCGTAGCTGGCGCCGTTGAGGCGCATCTCGAACTCCCGCGCACGGCTGCCGGCGTGGACCACATGGGTGTGGCAGTCGATCAGGCCCGGCGTGACCAGCCGCCCATCGAGGTCCCTCCGGGGTCCGTCGGTCCAGGGCAACTGCTCCTGCGGACCGGCCCAAGCGATGCGGCCGTCCTCGATGACGATCGCGGCCCCTTCGATGAGGCCGTAGCCCCCCTGCATCGTGGCAAGCGTCGCATTGGTCAGGATCATGGGACTCGGCCCTTGTTTGATCTACTTCATTATGTCTTATGTATATGCATAATTCTCTGTCAAGGCGGGATGTGCATGAGGACGATCTGGGCGGACCAGGCCTTGCTGGCCGAAGGATGGGCCAGCGACGTAGCCGTCGATCTGGATGATGCGGGACGGATCGCCGCCGTCCGCCCCGGGACTGCGCCAGCCGGGGAACGGGTCGGGGTCCTCGTGCCCGCTCCGGCCAACCTTCACTCGCACGCCTTCCAGCGGGCCATGGCCGGGCTGACGGAGCGGCGCGGGCCGAATCCGACGGACAGCTTCTGGACCTGGAGGGAGCTGATGTACCGCTTCCTGGACCGGCTCGATCCCGATCAGGTCGAGGCCATCGCCGCCTTCGTGCAGATGGAGATGCTGGAAGCCGGCTTCTCGACCAACGTGGAGTTCCATTACCTGCACCATCGGTCCGACGGGGCGCCCTATGCCGACCAGTCCGAGATGTCGGGCCGGATCGCCGCCGCCGCCGCGACGAGCGGGATCGGCCTGACCCTTCTGCCCGTGCTCTACCGGTTCGGAGGATGCGACCGCCGCCCTCTTGTCGGGGGGCAGCGCCGCTTCGGCAACGACCCCGACTCCTTCGCACGCCTGCTGGAGGGCGCCGGGCGGGCGCTTGCCGGGCTGCCGGCGGACGCGGGGCTGGGCGTCGCCCCCCACTCCCTGCGCGCCGCCTCGCCCGAGGACATCGCGACGGCCGCCACGCTCCTCCCGGGCCGTCCGGTCCACATGCACCTGGCCGAGACCCTGGCCGAGGTGGAGGAGGTGCAGGCCGCCTATGGGGCGCGGCCGGTGGAATGGGTGCTCGACCGGCTGGACCCCGATGCGCGCTGGTGCCTGATCCATGTCACCCAGATGACGCCCAGGGAAACGCTGGCCCTCGCGCGGAGCGGCGCGGTCGCGGGTCTCTGCCCGTTGACGGAAGCGTCGCTGGGCGACGGCATCTTCGACGGGGTGCGATGGATGCAGGCCGGGGGGCGGGTCGGGATCGGGTCGGACAGCAACATCCGGATCGGCCTGGCCGAGGAGCTTCGCCAGTTCGACACCAGCCAGCGGCTGCGCGACCATGTCCGGGCCGCCCTGGCGACGCCGGACCGGTCCACCGGGCGGCGGCTCCTCGACGCGGCGGCGCAGGGCGGCGCCCAGGCCGCCGGGCGGGAGGCCGGGGTCATCGCCGCAGGGGCCTGGGCCGATCTCCTGGCCTTCGACATGACCCACCCCGACCTGGAAGGGCTTGTCGGGGACACCATCCTCGACAGCTTCGTCCTTGCCGGCGGCAACGACATGGTCGCCGATGTCTGGGCCGCGGGCCGCCACGTGGTCCAGGGGGGCCGGCATGTCCGGCGCGACGCCATCGAACAGGCGTACCGCCGCGCGGTGCGCCCGCTGCGCGAGGGCCTCTAGGCGCTCAGTACCGGGTGGTCATGCGGTAGCCGAGCCGGTGCACGAGGCGCACATAGGTCACCGCGCGCTCTTCCCAGCGGGTGGACCGCTCGACCTGGAGGAGCGGGTCCCCCGGCGCGCAGTCCAGATGCCGCGCGAGGTCCCCGTCGGCGGCCGTCGCCGTGATCCCGATCTCCACCTCGGAGAAGGGGATCTGCGCCATCAGCCATTCGGTCGGGGCCTGGGCCGAGAAGTCGGCGTCGCGCGCCTGCGGCAGGAGGCCCAGGTTGATCCATCGGTCCTCGTGCTGATAGGGCGCGCCCGCCGCGAAATGGAGGCACACGAGGTGCCGCACCTCGGCCCCGTCGGACAGCCCCAGTCGCGCCCGCAGCCAGTCCGGCGCCGGCACGACCTCGGAGTGCACAAGGGCGTAGCGGTAGGACGCCCCCTGCCCCTCGATCTCGCGCTGGATCACGGGAATGTCGAAGCGCGCCTGGCGCAGGGGCGACAGCCGCACCCGCGAACCGGCCTTGCGCTTACGCTCGATGAGCCCGTCCTCGACCAGCTCGCGCATGGCCCGGTTCACTGTCGCCCGCGCGGACCCGTAGCGTTCGGCCAGTTCCAGTTCGCTCGGGATGAGGCTGCCGGGCCGCCATTCGCCTCGCGTGATCTTGCCCAGGATGTCCGCCTTGATGTCCCGATAGGTCGTGACCACGCCTGCGCCCTTCCACTTTCTTCACACGCCTTTGCCATCCCGGGGCCGCCGTCGCGGGGCACACCCGTCAGCATCGATAAACATAGACATAATCGCATACATCGGTACGCAAAAGCGTCCCAGTGGCGCCTTGGGCCGCCGATCCGCGACTGCGCCGGACGCGCCTTTCCCTGCGCGGCATGGCGACAGGCCGGCCCTGCCCTCCTGGGCTGCAGGGCGATGCTCCCAGCTTGCCGGCCCGTGGCGGACCGGCGCGGGGCTCAGGTCGCGACGAACTCGGCCGCAGCCTCGGCGATGAACCTGGCGTCCTCCGGAAGGGCTTCGGGGCGCGAAGGGGACTGACGGTCCAGCACCAGCCGGGCCACATCGCGCAACTCGGCCGGGTCATGGCACGGCCCGGCGGAGGGCAGATCGGCCAGACGGCGCGCGAGCATCTCGACTTCGATCCGCTCCGCGCGAAGCTCCTGCTCCTTGATCGCCGAACGCAGCTCTGGAACCGGGGCGTGCGGCGTCATCCAGGGATGCGCCTTCATCCTGATGCGGACCGCGCGCAAGGGCCGGATCACCTCGTCGCGCCAGCTTGCGCACTCCCCGTCGAGTCGCTGGACCAGGTCCCGATCCAGCACCCGGCCAGTGACCCTGGCGTGCAGCAGCGCCAGGAAGAACGGGATGTCGAGACCATGGGCCTCCTGCAGGCGCAGGCAGGCCGGGGCGATGCCGGGCACCGCGTAGAAGCGCACCATGAAGCCCCAGGGGTCGAATGGGTCCTTGTCGGTCCCCGTCATGCGACGCCTCCCTTCCCTACCGGCCGGCCTACGATCCTGGACGGCATCGTCAGGACAGGTTCTCCTTCAACCCGCTCCAGCGCTTCACCGCGCCGGCGTCGATGTCGAACAGGTCGAGCGCTCGGCCGGTGGAATGGGTCACCATCTCGTCGATGCTCTGGGGATGGGCGTAAAGGGCGGGGACCGGGGGCATGATGATCGCGCCCATCTGCGTCAGCGCGGTCATCGTCTGCAGATGGCCCAGGTGCAGCGGCGTTTCGCGCAGCATCAGGACCAGTCGGCGACGCTCCTTCAGCACGACGTCGGCGGCCCGGCTCATGAGCGTCGAGGTCACGCCGGATGCGATCTCGGACATGGTCTTGACCGAACAGGGCGCGATCAGCATCCCCATCGTGCGGAACGAGCCCGAGGCGATCGTGGCGCCGATGTCCGCCACCGGATGGATGACGTCCGCGCGGCCCTCGAGGTCGGCCTTCTGCAGGCCGAGCTCCTGGTGCAGCGTCAGAAGCGCCGATCGCGACACGACGAGGTGGGTCTCGACCCCCGCCGCCCGCGCGAGCTCCAGGGCGCGGATGCCGTAGGCCGCGCCCGAGGCCCCGGAAATGCCGATGATCAGTCGTGGCGGGCTCATCGGTCAGGCGCCCGCGAACCAGTCCCCGAGGCGGACCTCGTCCACCATCCGCAGGCGCTTGCGCTCGAACTCCGCCTCGCGCCCCCAGGGCTTGGTGGCGTCGACCAGGAGGCGGCCCCAGTGGTCCTTGGCCTCATCGCGGTAGAACGAGGGGGTGTCGGGGATGATCATCATGTCCTTGTCGGGCCGGCACCGAGTCAGGATCGCCCACTGCACGTCGTCCATGTCATAGATGTTCACGTCCGTGTCGACGACGGTGATCTGCTTGGCCCAGATCGGCTCGGCGCCGATCGTGGCGAGCATGACCTGACGCGCGTGGCCCTCGAACTGGGGCGCGATCTGCACGATGGCGTGGTTGACGAAGGGTTGGCAGGTGACGTTGACGATGCCGGGCAGGGCCGCGCTCAGCCGCTGGTAGATGTTGGCCGAAACCGACAGCTCGAGCGTCAGCACCTCCTCGGGGGAGCCGCAGAGGATCGAGTGGAACATCGCATCCTTGCGCACGGTGACGCCCAGCACCTCGAACACGGCATTCGGGCCGACGGGGACGTAGTAGCCCATGAACTCGCCGAAGGGGCCTTCGGGGCGGCGCTCATTGGGCAGGAAGCGGCCCTCGATCACCACCTCGGTCTCGGCGGGAACCTCGAGATCGATGTGGTTGCACTTGCGCATCGGGATCGGCCGGCCGCGCAGGCGGGCCGCGACCTCGAGCTCGTCCACGTCGTAGGGCAAGGGCGCCGCGGCGGTCAGGAAGGCGTGCGCGGGCGGGCCGATCAGCATGGCCGCTTCCAGCGGCCGGCCCATCTTCTCGGCCTTCTCGTGGTAGATGGTCAGGTGGTGCCGCGGAGCGAGCCGGCAGCGCAGCTCGCTGTCGCTGATGAACATGGAGCGGTGGAAGGACAGGTTCCCCACCCCGGTCTCCGGGTCCTTCGCGATGAACATCGCCGACGTGAAGTAGGGCGCGCCGTCACGATCCGAATAGGTGATCAGCGGCAGGTCCGACAGCTTGACCTCCTCGTAGCCGGGCGTCTCGGTCGCGGGGACCAGCGGCTCCTTCATCTCGGCGGAGGCCAGCGACGACAGCTTGCTCCACTGGGTGCAGAAGTCGCGCGGATCGATGCCGATCACCTCGCCCAGCCGCTCGCGCGTGCTGTAGACGTTGGTCACCACCGGAAAGCGGGTGCCCTTGACGTTGGTGAACATCACGGGCTTGCCCCAGCGCTTCTGCGCCAGGTGGGTGACGGCGGCCAGCTCGTGGGCGGGGTCGATCTCGCGGTCGACGACCATGAGATCACCGCGCTCCTGAAGCTTGCGAACGAACTCTCTCATTGGGGCTCCTTGCGGGCGGGCTCAGCGGCCCATGCCGGGTGTTGTGACGATCCGATTCGTGCGCGCCTCGTGGGTCGAGCGGAGCCGGTAGCGGTCGCCAGGGCTGATGAAGCGGCTGCGGGTGACGGGAATGCCGTCGCGCCAGGTCGAGCGGTCCAGCAGCAGGCATGGCTGGTTGGCGTCGATCTGCAGGTGCTGGCGGGTCTCCTCGTCGGCGCGGATGGCCCGGATCGTGTTGTCCACGGTCGTCACGGTGGTCTCGCGCACGAGCCAGCTGTGGGGGCTGACCTTCGAAAAGTCCTGATCGATGTACCCGGGCGCCTCCGCGGCATTCACGTAGCGGTCCTCGAGCTGGATCGGCGTGCCGTCCTCGAGGTGGAGCAGGCGCGAATGGAACACGACGCCCTCGGCCGGCAAGAGCAGCATGTTGCGGCCGGGGCTTTCCCGCCCCAGCGCCGCGTGGGCCAGCACCCGGCACGTGTGCGCGCCGCCCGAGAAGGTGATCTCCTCGGTGATGTCGGGGAGGTTGAAGATCGCGCATTGCATCCGCGGGCCGATGACGAAGGTGCCCCGGCCCTGGATGCGCACGAGCACGCCATCGGCCTGAAGTTCGCGCAAGGCCCGGCGCACGGTCAGCCGCGAGGCGCCGAATTCGCCGGCGAGCTCCTCCTCCGAGGGGACCTGGAAATTTGCGGGCCATTCCTCGGTCTCGATCCGCCGATCGATCACCGTCTTGATCTGCTCGTACAGGGGCTGATCCCGGTCCACAGGTCCACCTAAAGTGATATCACTATCGGCGCAGAGTTCGCATCGCGAAAGTCCGCTTGCAAGGGAAATCTGCCCGTTTTCTGTACTTTCAGCAAACATATCAGATTTATGCCAGATACATTGTCTGTTGTTGACACTCTGCTCTGATATCACTTAACCGATAAGACATCGCTATTGAGTTCAGCGCAGCGGGGTCGGCCCGGCCACGCGGGTCGCGACGCCACCCGCACGCTGCCAGAAGGAGGGACCATGTCGACCGAACGCCTGCCGAAGCTGTCCATGTATATCGATGGCGAATGGGTCGCTCCGGCGTCGGGGGACTACATCGAGACCGTGGACCCCTTCACCGCCGAGCCCTGGGCTCTCGTGCCGCGGGGCAACGCCGAGGACGCCGACCGGGCCGTGCGCGCGGCGCACCGGGCCTTCACCGAAGGCCCCTGGCGCCGCATGCACCCGAGCCTCCGGGGCCGCATCATCCAGCGCTTCGCCGAGCTGATCGAGCAGAACGCGGACGACCTGGCCGAGATCGAGGTCCGCGACAACGGCCGCCTGCTGGCCGAGATGCGGCACCAGATCCGCTATGTCCCGCGGTGGTTCCACTACTACGCGGGCCTGGCCGACAAGATCGAAGGCTCCGTCCATCCCTGCGACAAGCCGGCGCTCAGCTTCTCGCGGCATGAGCCTCTTGGCGTCTGCATCGGCATCGTCCCCTGGAACGCGCCGCTGTTCCTCTTCTCGCTCAAGGCCGCCCCGGCCCTGGCGGCCGGCAACACGCTGGTGATGAAGCCCGCCGAGCACACCTCGGCGACCGCGCTCAAGCTCATGGAGCTGGTCGAGGCCGCGGGCTTCCCGCCGGGCGTGATCAACGTGGTGACCGGCTACGGCCCCGAGGTGGGCGAGCCCCTCGTGACGCATCCGCTGACCCGGCATGTCGGCTTCACCGGCTCCACGAAGACGGGGGCGCACCTGTATTCGCTGGCCGCGAAGGACATCAAGCGCGTCAGCCTCGAGCTGGGCGGCAAGTCCCCGAACATCGTCTTCGGCGACGCCAATCTCGACAACGCGGTGCGGGGCGTCGTGGGCGGCATCTTCGGCGCGGTCGGCCAGACCTGCATCGCGGGCTCGCGCCTGCTCCTGCACAGGTCCATCCACGACGAGTTCCTTGAGAAGCTGACGGCCTTCACCAAGACCGCCCGCATCGGCGATCCCCGGCACAAGGACACCCGCATCGGCCCGATCGCGAACCGGATGCAGTACGACCGCGTGCTGGGCTACATCGACATCGCCCGCCAGGAGGGCGCGGAGCTGCGGCTGGGCGGCGGACGGCCCGAGATCGCGGAATGCGAAGCCGGCTTCTTCATCGAGCCCACGATCTTCTCCGGCGTGCACAACGAGATGCGCATCGCCCGCGAGGAGGTGTTCGGCCCGGTCCTGGCCGCGATCCCCTTCGACGACCCGGAGGAGGCCATCGCCATCGCCAACGACAGCGAGTTCGGCCTCGCGGCGGGGGTCTGGACCTCCGACATGCGCCGTGCCCTGCTGATGTCGGAACGGCTCGAGGCCGGGAGCGTCTGGGTCAACACCTACCGGGACGTGTCCTACACGACGCCATTCGGCGGCTACAAGAAGAGCGGCATCGGCCGCGAGAACGGCGTCGAGGGGATCCGCGAGTATCTCCAGACCAAGGCCGTCTGGCTGTCGACCGCCGAGGAGATCGCGAACCCGTTCGTCATCGGATGAACGAACTGCCTCCGGGCCCGAAACCGGCCCGGAGTACGACCACAACGGTCCGGTGGTGAACAAAGAACGGGCCGGGACAACATCGGAGGTTTGAAATGCAAAAAGCAACGACGGGCTGGCGTCATCTGGCCTTCTGCGGGCTGGCCGCCGTGGCCCTGGCCACGACGGCGGACATCCGCGCCGCGAACGCCGAAGGGGCGATGGACCTTCTGCCCGCGAAGTACCGCGACGCCGGCGTCATCAAGCTGGTCACCGACGCGAAGTATCCGCCCTTCCAGTACATCGACGAATCCGGCGAGATGGTCGGCTTCGAGGTGGACCTCTGGAACGCCATCGCGGAGCGCCTGGGCGTGAAGATGGAGGTGACGTCGGTCGCCTTCGACTCGCTCATTCCCGGCGTGCAGTCGAACCGCTGGGACATCGCCATGGAAGGCATCACCGACAACGCCGAGCGGCAGCAGGTGGTGAGCTTCGTCGATTACGGCTACACCACCTCCTCGGCCTATGTCCTCGAGGACAAGGGCGCCGAGATCACCGACCATCTCGGCCTTTGCGGCCTCAACGGCGCGGCGCAGAGCGGCACCGAATGGGTCGGCATGATCACCGGCGAGATGGCGGCCGCCTGCGAGGAAGCCGGCCTGCCGGCGCCGACCGCGTCGGAGTTCGGCACCTCGGACGCCACGCTCCTGTCGCTGTATTCGGCCCGCACCGACTTCGTCCTGACCTCGGCGGCTTCGGCCCAGGAGATCATGAAGGCGGCGCCGCGTCCCATCAAGGTCGTGCCCATGAGCATCCTGCCCCGCCAGCCGAGCGGCATCGCCTTCCGCAAGGACGAGACCGACCTGGGCGAGGCGCTCCTGGCCGCGCTCAAGGAGGTGATGGCCGACGGCACCTACGACGCGATCTACGAGAAGTGGGCCGTGACGCCGATGCGCATGGACCATGAGCCCGGCATCAACCTGTCCACCCTGCCGAGCAACTGACCCGGCGCGGGGCCGGCCGCCACCCAGGCGGGCGGCCCCGTCGCGCCCGCCTACGCTGGAGATATCATGACCGTGCTGGAAGCGCATTCCAACTCAGTGGCGGACCACAGGCCCTCCGAGGAGCCGCGTCTCACCTATGTTCCGGCCAAGGCCTGGGGAACGCGCATCGCCGCGGTGGCGCTCCTCCTGGTGGTGGTGTCCTTCCTGTGGTCGATCGCCAGCAACCCCAACTTCGGCTGGACGGTGGTGGGCGAGTACCTGTTCGACCCGCGCATCCTGTCGGGACTTTATCTCACGCTGTGGCTGACCCTGGTGACGATGGTCATCGGGATCGTGCTCGGCACCGTCTTCGCGGTCATGAGCATGTCGGGCAACGTCGTGATCGCGACGATCGCCAACGCCTACATCTGGTTCTTCCGCGGCACGCCCGTGCTCGTGCAGCTGATCTTCTGGTACAACTTGGGCGCCCTCTTCCCCGAGCTTTCGATCGGCATCCCGTTCACGTCGCTCTGGATCTCCGTGCCGACGAACACCGCGATCTCCCCGGTCATGGCCGCAGTCCTCGGACTGGGCCTCAACGAAGGCGCCTACATGTCCGAGATCATCCGCAGCGGGCTGCTGGCGGTCGATCCCGGGCAAAGGCAGGCGGCCAAGTCGCTCGGCATGACCAGCGGCCGGGCGCTGTGGCGCATCGTGCTGCCCCAGGCCATGCCGATCATCGTCCCGCCGACCGGAAACCAGGCGATCGGGATGCTCAAGACCTCGTCCCTCGTGAGCGTCATCGCCCTGTCGGACCTGCTGTATTCCGTGCAGACGATCTATTCGCGCAATTACCAGACGATCCCGCTGCTGATCGTGGCCTGCCTGTGGTATCTCCTGGCGACCACCGTGTTCAGCCTCATCCAGGCGCGCGTCGAACGCCATTTCGGCCGGTCGAGCCTGCAAGCGTCGCAAGCGCGGCGCGCACGACAGTAGGCGAGGGACAGGACATGACATCTCCCATGGTCGTCATCGATCGCGTCACCAAGAGCTACGGCGAGGTGCCGGTGCTCAGGGACATCAATCTCGAGGTCGCCGCCGGCGAGGTCATCAGCCTCATCGGACCGTCCGGGTCGGGCAAGTCCACGCTCCTGCGGTGCATCAACCACCTGGAGCGGATCCAGAGCGGCAGCATCACGGTGGCCGGCGAGCTGATCGGCTACCGGCGGGTCGGCAACCTGGCCTACGAGATGCCTGAAAAGCTGATCGCGCGGCAGCGCGCCCGGATCGGCATGGTGTTCCAGAACTTCAACCTGTTCGGGCATATGACCGCGCTCGAGAACGTCATCGAGGCTCCGGTTCAGGTCCTTGGCATTCCGCGCCGCGAAGCGGTCGAGCGGGCCGGGGAGATCCTGGCCCGCGTGGGCCTTGGCGACAAGCTGCACACCTATCCGCGGATGCTCTCGGGCGGCCAGCAGCAGCGCGTGGCCATCGCCCGCGCCCTGGCCATGAAGCCCCGGCTGATCCTGTTCGACGAGCCCACGAGCGCGCTCGACCCGGAGCTCGTCGGGGAGGTGCTCGACGTCATGCGCGCTCTCGCGGCCGAAGGAATGACGATGATGGTGGTGACCCACGAGATGAGCTTCGCCCGCGAGGTCTGCCATCGCATCGCCTTCATGGAGGCCGGCCGGATCGTCGAATGCGGCACGCCGCGCGAGGTGCTCGACAACTCCGCCTTCGAGCGGACGCGCGCCTTCCTGTCCAAAGTCCATTAGGGCGGCCGGCCATGGGATCCATCGCGACCCGCTGGGACCTCGTCGTGGTCGGCGCCGGCATCGTCGGCTGCTCGGCCGCCTATTATGCGGCCAGGGCCGGACTGCGGGTGCTGCTGGTCGAGCGCGACGCGCCGGGGTCCGCCCAGTCGGGCCGCAATCTCGGCTTCGTGCGGCAGCAGGCCCGCGACTTTGCCGAGCTGGACCTGATGATCGGGGCGATGCGCCTGTGGGAAGGTCTCGAGGCCGAGCTGGGGCGCCCGGTCGGCTGGCGGCAGGGCGGCAACGTCGCCCTCCTCCTGACCGAGGCCGATCTCGTGTCCCGCCGGGACTGGCACCAGCGCGGGCGCGAGGAGTTCGGCCTCGACACGCGGATGCTGTCGGCGGACGAGACCTTCGACCTTCTCCCGCACCTCGCCCGGGACAGGGGCGTGCTGGGCGCGATGTACACGCCCTCGGACGGCCGGGCCGAGCCCGCCCGCGCCACCCGTGCGTTCTTCGAGGCCGCGCTGGAGCATGGAGCCTCCGTCAGCCTCGGGCAGCCGGTGTCGCGGATCGACGTCAGCGCCGGCCATGTCTCGGGCGTCTGGGCGGGCGACCGCTTCCATCGCGCGGACGTCGTGCTCTGCGCCGCCGGGGCCGGCAGCGCGCAGCTCCTGCGGGGGGCGGGGCTCGACCTGCCGCAGGAACGGATCCGCGCAACGGTGGTCCGCACGGCCCCCCGCCCGGGGCTGCGGCTCGATCCATGCGTGTCGGGGCCGCAAACCGGGATCCGGCAGGACGTGAACGGCGCCTTCGTCGTCTCGGTGGCGGGGGGCGAATACGACGTGCGGCCCGACTCCTGGCGTCACATGCGATGGTATGCCCCGACCCGGAAGGCGAACCCCGACGCGGCGCGCATCAACTATCTCGCGCCGCTCCAGCACCTGCTCCCGCGGGGCGGCGAGGCCCCGCTCACCGACATCCCGCCCACGCGCGACGCCGTGCGCCCCGAGGAACGGCGCGCCCGTCAGGCCCTTGCAGAGTTCGGCCAGCTCTTTCCGGCGCTGGCGGATCTCCCGGCCGAGACCTGCTGGGCCGGGATCATCGACACCTTGCCCGACCTCGTCCCGGTGCTTGGCCCGGTGGACGACGTCGGCGGCCTGCTGGTGGCGACCGGGTTCAGCGGCCATGGCTTCGGCCCTGGCCCGATGGCAGGCAAGGCGATGGCGGCCCTTGCCGCCGGCCAGCCGTCCCCTGCGGACCTGACAAGGCTTTCCCCCATGCGGTTCCACGGACCCCGTCCGGTCAAGGCCGCGCACCGGACCTGAGGCCCGGAAGGGGCGCAGTGCCGACGTCCGGCGCGCGTCCGGAATGCCGGGTCGGGAGCCTCCGGATCGGGAAGGCCGTCGCTACCCGCAACGGACATGCCGCAATCTTCGAGGCGCTGCGTCGGCCGATGGCCGTATCAACTGGGCAAACCCCGCTTCCCCCTCCCATCGCGGAACCTGCCCCATGCTCGACGACGCCGATCTCCTTGCCCTTCTCCTGTCCCGCCGCCCCGGAACCTCGCTGGCGCGGCCCTTCTACGTCTCGCCCGAAGCGCACGACGCCGACCTGCGGCACATCTGGACCAAGGAGTGGATCTTTGCGGCCTCGGCCGCCGAGATGCCCAAGGCGGGCTCATACGTCACGCTTCAGATCGGGGCCTACCCGATCGTCATCGTCCGTGGCGCGGACGGCGCGATCCGGGCCTTCCACAACTCCTGCCGCCACCGCGGCAGCCGCATCTGCTCCGAAGCGAAGGGCACGTCGCCCAAGCTCGTCTGTCCCTACCACCAGTGGACCTACGAACTCGACGGACGGCTCCTCTGGGCCCGCGACATGGGCCCGGACTTCGAACCCACCAAGCACGGCCTGAAGCCGATCCACGCCACCGTCACCGCCGGGATGGTGTTCATCTGCCTCGCCGAGGTCGCCCCCGACGCCTCCGCGCTCAAGGCCGCCGCCGACCGCTACGCGGCGCCGCACCGGCTGGACGAGCTCAAGGTCGCGCACCAGTCCACCATCGTCGAGCAGGCGAACTGGAAGCTGGTGCTCGAGAACAACCGCGAGTGCTACCACTGCGCAGGCTCGCACCCGGCGCTGTGCCGGACCTTCAACGACGACCCGGACCTCGTGGGATCGGATGACAGCCTGTCCTCGCCGCAGGGCGCGGCGCATGTCGCGCGCTGCGAGGCGGCGGGCCTGCCCTCGCGTTACGTAATCGCGCCCAACGAGCAGTGGCGGCTCGTGCGCATCCCCTTCGTGGGCGACGCGGTGAGCTATACGATGGACGGCCGCGCGGCGGTCGCGGGTGGCATCCCGGGGATGCCCTTCGCCAATGCCGGAAGCCTCCTGTTCTTCCACTACCCCAACACCTGGAACCATTTCCTGTCGGACCATGTGCTGAACTTCCGCGTGCTGCCCATCGACGCGCAGCGCACGCAGGTCACGACCACCTGGCTCGTGCATCGCGACGCGGTCGAAGGGCGGGACTACGACCTGAACCGCCTGACCGAGGTCTGGGTCGCCACCAACGACGAGGACCGCCGCATCGTCGAGGAGAACCAGGTCGGCATCAACTCGCCCGCCTATGAGCCCGGCCCCTACTCGCCCAAGCAGGAGAGCGGCGTCCTCCAGTTCGTCGACTGGTACGCCCGGACGCTCCAGGGCTCGATCACCGGGCGCAAGCTCGTGCTGGCGGCCGAGTGACGCGATGATCCCGCTGCCCAACGAGACCACGCCGCGCTGGGACGGTGTGGAGCCCCTCGAATGCGTCATGGTCGTCCCCGAGACGGCGGACGTGAAGACCTTCGTCTTCCGCCCGCCCTCGGGCGCGGTCTTCGTCTTCCGCGCCGGGCAGTTCGTGACCCTGGAGCTGCCCCTGCCGGGCGGGCCGCTCCACCGGACCTACACGATCTCCTCGGCGCCGATCTCGAACGCCTACATCTCGGTCACGGTCAAGGCCCAGCCGGGCAGCGTCGGCGGGCGCTGGATGCACGACAATCTGCGGCCGGGGATGCGCCTCCGGGTGACGGGGCCGGGCGGCCTCTTCCACCTGCCGCGCCACCCGGATGGCAAGTACCTGTTCATCGGCGCAGGGTCAGGCATCACGCCGCTGATGTCCATGACCACCACGCTCTTCGAGCGGGGCGAGGACCCGGACGTGAGCCTCGTGGCCTGCGCCCGCAAGCCCTCGGACCTCATCTTCCGCAAGCGGCTCGAATACATGGCGAGCCGGGTGGGCGGGCTGAAGCTGCACTTCGTGGTGGACCAGGACGAGCCCTTCGAGGTCTGGACCGGCTACCGGGGCCGGTTCAACCAGCTCATGCTGGGCCTGACCACGCCCGACTACCTGGAACGCGACGTCTACTGCTGCGGCCCCGAGCCCTTCATGCGGGCGGTGCGCGAGACGCTCCAGAGCCTCGGCTACGACATGGCGCGTTACCACCAGGAGACCTTCACGGCCCCGGTCGAGCACGCGGACGATCCGCCCCCGCCCGACGTGGCGCCGGACCCGGCCGCCGTGGCCGAACTGATCTTCGCGCGCTCGGGCCGGACGGTCAGCTGCTCGCAGACCGACACGATCCTGCAGGTGGCCAAGACCTCGGGCCTCAACCTGCCCTCGGGCTGCACCTTCGGCGTGTGCGGCACCTGCAAGATCCGCAAGGCCTCGGGCGAGGTTCACATGGTGCACAACGGCGGCATCTCGGACGAGGACATCGCCGAAGGCTGGATCCTCGCCTGCTGCTCGCGCCCGATCGGGCAGGTCGAGATCGAGGCCTGAGCCGCCGGACAACCGGGTGACCCGGTCCGCGCGGGCCGGGGAACATGCTGCGGCCATGCGGGGCGGGCGGCGCGCCCCCGGATGGCACGCTCCCACGCTGAACCCTTGGGGGCATTCCGCGTCCCCTGCGGCCGGCCCTGTCCATCCTGCGACAAGGTGCCTGTCGTTTTGCGTCACGACCCGTTCGTCTTTCGGGCTGCCGCCACGCGCGCCCTGGCGTTCCCTTCCCACGTCACACGAGGCCGGGAGAGCGCCGCCATGCTAACAGAAGCCACCCAGACGGACGTGCGGCCCTCGCGCAGCGGCGGTCGTGGCGCGCGGCGGGCGCTGCGCTCGGCCCCCGACATGTCGATGCTGCCGTCCCTTCACCGCGGGATTCCCGAATGCGAGGTGATGTCCGGCGAGCAGGTCGAGCGCATCGATGCGGCCTCCATGTCGATCCTCGAGGAGGTGGGCGTCGTCTTTCGGGACGAGATCGCGCTGGCCGACTGGACGCGGGCGGGAGCGGACGTGCGGGGCGATCGGGTGCATCTCGACCGCGGTCTCGTGCGCGAGCTCATCGCCTCGATCCCGTCGGGCTTCACCTACCGCGCGCGCAACCCCGAGCGGAACCTGCCGTTCGGCGGCCCGCATTCGATCTTTGTGCCGATGACAGGCGCGCCCTTCATCCGCGACCTCGACGACGCGCGGCGCTGGCCGACGATCGGCGACCTGAACATGTTCCACAAGCTCGCGCACATGAGCCCGGCGCTGCATTCCACGGCGCACCACATCGTCGAGCCGATGGACCTGCCCGTCAGCCACCGGCACCTGCACATCACCTACTCAAGCATGAAGTATTCGGACAAGACCTTCATGGGCATGACGACCTCGCCCAGGAACGCCGAGGACGTCATGGAGATGTGCGAGATCCTGTTCGGCCGGGACGTGATGGAGCAGACGCCGGTCGTCACCGGCAACTGCAACGGCAACTCGCCCCTCGTCTGGGACGAGGTGATGCTGGGCGCCATGCGGGCCTTCTGCCGCCGGAACCAGCCGGTGCTCTGCTCGCCCTTCGTGCTGGGCGGGGCGAACACGCCCGCCTCGGTCGCCCCCGCCGTGGCGCAGCTCAACGCCGAGGCGCTGTCGGCGCTGGCCTACACGCAGGTCGTCCGCAAGGGCTGCCCCGCGATCTATGGCCATTACCTGTCCACGGTGTCGATGAAATCCGGGGCGCCCATGGCGGGCACGCCCGAGATCTCGCTCATGAACTTCATGATCGGGCAGATGGCGCGCTTCTACGATGTCCCGTGGCGGACCTCGAACCTGCTGGGCGGGGCCAAGACCTTCGACGCGCAGGCGGGCTACGAGAGCGCCATGACCATGAACGCCGTCCTCCATGCCGGGGCCAACTACATCTGGCACTCGGCCGGCTGGAACGAGGCCGGGATGCACTGCTCCGTCGCCAAGTTCGTCGTCGACGCCGAGATGTGCGCGATGGGCTACCGCATGGCCGAAGGCCCCCGCTGGGATGATTTCGACGAGGCGCTGGCGGCCGTGCGCGACGTGGGGCCGGGCGGGCACTACCTCGGCCATCCCCATACGCAGGCCAACTTCGAGCGGGCCTTCTTCATGCCCAGGATGTTCGACAACAACTCGATCGAGCAGTGGCAGGCCGAGGGCAGCATCGAGATCACCGAGCGGGCGCTCGGCCATGCCCGGAAGCTCCTCAACGAATACGAGGAGCCTCGGCTCGATCCCGGCCTGGACGAGGCGCTGCGCGACTACATGGATCGGCGGATGCGCGAGATCCCGGCCGTCGACGCCCTGAACAACGACCACTGAGGGCGCCCTCGCCCACCTGGAAGGCACAAATGAAGATCACCGAGATCCACGTCTACTCCGTCCCCCTCCCCGTGAAGGACGGCCCCTACCGGATGTCGAGCGGCGAGGTCTGGGCGCTCGATTCGACGCTCGTGAAGATCGTCACCGACGCGGGCCACGTGGGCTGGGGCGAGACCTGCCCCGTGGGGCCCACCTACCAGCCGCAGCACGCTGCCGGCGCCCGGGCGGCCCTGGCCGAGATCGCCCCGGGCCTGATCGGGGCCGATCCGCTCACGCCGGTCGCGCTGCGCCGGCGCATGGACGGCCAGCTCAACGGCCACCGCTACGCCAAGGCCGCCCTCGACATCGCGGCCCACGATCTCATGGGCAAGGCCTATGGGGCACGGGTGGCGGACCTGCTGGGTGGCGCCGTGACCGAGCGCGTGCCGTCCTACTACTCGACCATCGTCGGCGACCCGGACGAGACCGCCCGCATCGCCGCGGACAAGGTCGCGGAAGGCTACCCCCGTCTCCAGATCAAGATCGGCGGCCGCGCGGTCGAACAGGACATCGAGACGCTGCGCAAGGTCTGGGAGCGCGTGGGCGGCCAAGCCATCCGCCTGGCGGCCGACGCCAACCGCGGCCTGACCACCCGGGACGCCCTGCGCCTGTCGCGCGAATGCCCCGACATCCCCTTCGTGATGGAACAGCCCTGCAATACCATCGAAGAGATCGCCGCGATCCGGGGGCAGCTCCACCACGCCGTCTACATCGACGAGAACGGCGAGGACCTCGCGACGGTGCTGCGGCTCGTCGGCCAGGGGCTCTGCGACGGCTTCGGCATGAAGGTCACCCGGATCGGCGGGCTCCACGCCATGGCCACCTTCCGCGACATCTGCGAGGCCCGCTCCCTGCCCCACACCTGCGACGACTCGTGGGGCGGCGACATCATGGCGGCCGCCTGCACGCAGATCGGGGCCACCGTCCAGCCCCGGCTGATGGAGGGGGCCTGGCTGGCCGAGCCCTACATCGATGGCCACTTCGACCCCGAGAACGGCATCCGCATCGAGGGCGGTCACATCCGCCTGCCCGACGGCCCGGGCCTCGGCATCGTCCCCGATGAGAGCAAGCTCGGCGCGCCCGTCGCGTCCTATGCCTGAGGATCATCACATGACTCGCTTCACGGGCCGCGCGGCCCTTGTCACCGGCGCGGCGGGCGGCATCGGTGCGGCCATCGTGCGGATGCTGCGGGCCGAGGGCGCGCGCGTGGCCGTGGCCGACCGCGACACCTCCGGCCTTGAGGCGAACGCGCACCTGCCGGGCGACCTCCTCGACCCGGCCTATGCGGACGGACTGCCCCAAGCGGCCCTCGCGGCGCTCGGGCGGCTTGACATCGTGGTCAACAACGCGGGCGTCATCACCCGCGGCAAGGTCACGGACACCACCGACGCCGACTGGTCGCTGTCGCTGGGCGTCAACGTGGAGGCGCCGTTCCGCATCAGCCGCGCGGCAATCCCGATCATGGCCGCGCAAGGCGGGGGCGCCATCGTCAACACCGCCTCCTGCTGGGGCCTGCGCCCGGGGCCCGATCACGCCGTCTACTGCATGACCAAGGCCGCCATCGCCTCGCTCACCCAGTGCATGGGCATGGATCACGCCCACCAAGGCATCCGCATCAACGCCGTCTGCCCCAACGAGGTGAACACGCCCATGCTGCGGACGGGCTTTGCCAAGCGCGGTTTCGACCCCGATACGGCGGTGGCGGAACTGGGCAAGACCGTGCCCCTGGGCCGCATCGCCGAGCCCGAGGACATCGCCGACGTGGTCCTGTTCCTCGCCTCGGACGCCGCGCGCTACATGTGCGGGGCGCTGGTCGAGGTGAACGGCGGGAAATCCGTGAAATGAGCCGCCTCGACGGAAAGGTCGCCCTCGTCACCGGCGGGCGGATGGGGATCGGGCAGGCCATCGCCCGGCGGCTGCGCGACGATGGGGCGCGGGTGTTCACGGCGCAGCGGGGCGAGGACCCGGAGTTCGAGGGCATCGAGGCGGACCTCGCCGACAGCGAGGCCCCCGCGCGGGTGATCGCCGAGATCGTGGCCCGCGCGGGCCGGCTCGACATCCTCGTCAACAACGCGGGCTTCATGCAGGAGGCGCGCGCCGAGGACATGGCCCTTGAGGCCTGGGAGCGGATGATCCGGGTCAACCTGACCGCGCCGTTCCTGCTCATCCAGGCGGCGCTGCCGCAGTTGCGGGCGACGCGGGGCGCCATCGTCAACATCGGCTCGATCGAGGGGATCGGGTGCAACCCGCTCCACGCCGCCTACAGCGCCACCAAGGCGGGGCTCCACGGCCTCACCCGCGCCATCGCCGTGGACCACGGGGCCGAGGGGATCCGCTGCAACGCCGTGGCGCCCGGCTGGATCGATACGGACTTGTCCGAGGCCTACATCGAATCGATGCCCGACCCCGCCGCCGTCCGCCGCCAGATCGGCCGCATTCACCCTGTGGGCCGGACGGGGCGCCCCGAGGACGTGGCCGCGATGGTGGCCTGGCTCGCCTCCGAGGAATCGGGCTTCGTCGCCGGGCAGACTTATGTCGTGGACGGCGGGCGCATGGTGAAGCTGCCCCTGCCCTGAGACCGGAAGGGGAGGGTCCGTCGGCCCCTCCCCCCTCGGATCATTCCCGGCTCGCCCGCCATTCCTTCCAACGCAGATAGGCGTTCGCGCCCAGGGTCGAGAATGGGGGCGGGGGCAGCTTGGTCGGCTGCGGCTCGGTCAGGAAATGGCGCGTCACGTCGCTTTCGACCCCCGAGGCGAGTTCCGCCGCACCGATCCCGGTCAGCGTGCTCCGCGTCGTCCCAAGGCCGTTGCAGACGCAGGCGGACCAGAGCCCCTCCTCCAGCTGCTTCATCACGGACACGCCATTGCGGCTCAGGCAGAGATGCCCGGCCCAGGTGTGCTCCATGTCCACGCCCCTGAGCAGGGGGAAGCGGGCTTCGAACTTCTCGCGGTGGACCGCCGCGGTGCGACGCAGGCTCGACTCGGTCGGCTCCATGCCCGGCTCGAAGGTGGCGCAGGTTCGCGTGACGATCCGGTTGCCCCCCTGCCCCGTGTCGATGCGGCGCATGGTGGTGCCCATCGGGTCCGACGGCGTCACGCCCCACCGCGGCTGCCCTCCCAAGCGCCCCAGCGCCTCCGCATCGAGCTCCACCGTCATCGACGCGTAAAGGAAGACGTGCATGAGCCGGCGGCTCTCGAAGCCGAGGCTCTCGAGGTGGCCGTTGTTCGCCAGGATCACCTTGCCCGCCCGGACCCGCCCGCCCGAGGTGGCGAGATCCCAGGAGCGCCCCTCGCGCCGCATCGCCCGCACGGGCGAGGTCTCGAACACCCGGACCCCGTCGCGCCGGAGCCCTTCGCCCAGGGACCGGACATAGCCCGCCGGCTGGAGCATCACGGTGCCCGGCGTGTAAAGCCCCGACAGGTAATGGCGGCTGCCGGTCAGCTCGAACATGGCCTGGCTGTCGAGCCTCTCGCAGGGTTCGCCGAGCTCGGTCAGGTGCCGGGCGTAGCTGCGGTTCAGCGCATCGGCCGACTCGCTGGCGGCCCCGTTCACCTTTCCAGCCGGATCGAAGTAGTCCGCCGGGACGCCGTAGGTGTCGACCGCCTCGCGCGCAAAGGCGATGGCATGGCGGTTCAGCGCGATCTGCCCCCGGTCCGCGTCGGCGCCATGGCCGGAGTAGTCGTCCGACGCGATGTCGTGCGGCAGGTCGATCATGAAGCCCGAGTTGCGCCCCGAGGCCCCCTCGGCCAGCCGCCCCGCCTCCAGCACGACGATCGTCGCGCCGGGGTTCAGCTGGGCCAGCCGGCGCGCGGCGGCGAGGCCGGCGAAGCCGCCGCCCACGATCGCGAAGTCCGCCGTCATGTCCCGGTCGACCGCCACCGGGGCGGGCTGCCCTGGCAGGATGGCCGACCAGGCGGCCGGCCCGCGCTGGACCGGCAGCCGGACGGCGCGGCGTTCGCGCGGGGTGCCGCTTGCGGGCGCCCGGGCGGTCGACGCCGGGGGCCAGGCCGAGTGTTCCGATCCCGATGTGCTCGTCATGAGGGTCAATCTCTTTGTCTCGATGGCCGGCGCCCGGCCCGACTGGCGGGAGGGGTGGCGGGCCCAGGCCCGAGCGCCCGATCCGGCCGCCTGCCCGGGTGGTCCCTGCAGGAGAGGTCCTGCGGCCTGCCAGGGCGCCCCTCCCCCGCGCTGATGGAATCCTCGGCGGACGCTCCCTGTCCCCGGGCGGCTCAGTCCACCGCCTCGTCGGCGTCGTCGCTGAGGTCCACCCAGATCGTCTTGAGCTGCGTATACTGGTCGTGCGCGTGGATGCCGTTGTCGCGCCCCCCGAAGCCCGACTGCTTGTAGCCGCCGAAGGGCGTCGTGATGTCCCCCTCGCCGAAGCTGTTCACCGTCACTGTACCCGCGCGGATCGCCCGCGCCCCTCGGATGGCCTTCTTCACGTTGGACGTGAAGATCGATGCCGCAAGGCCGTAATCCGTGTCGTTGGCGAGCCGGATCGCCTCGTCGAAGCTGCCCACGGTCAGGACCGACAGGATCGGCCCGAAGATCTCTTCGCGGGCCGGGAGCGCCTTGGGGTCGCCGACCTCCAGGATCGTGGGCTCCACGAAGGCGCCGCCCTGGGTCCCTCCGCCCATCAGCACCCGGTCGGCCCCACCGAGATAGGAGGAGACCTTGGCGAAATGCGACTGGCTCACGAGGGCGCCCACCCGGTTGCGCGGGTCGAGGGGGTTGCCCATCGGCCATTCGCGGGCATGGGCGAGAACACGATCGAGGAGCTCCTCCTTGATGCCGTTCTGCACGATCAGGCGCGAGGCGGCCGAGCAGTTCTCGCCCATGTTCCAGAAGGCGCCGTTGACGATATGGGCCGCCACGCGGTCCAGGTTCTCGGCATCATCGAGCACCACGGCGGGATTCTTGCCCCCCATCTCAAGGACGACCTCCTTGAGGTTCGACTCGGCCGAATACGACAGGAAGCGCCGCCCCGTGGCCGTCGATCCGGTGAAGCTCACCATGTCCACGTCCATGTGGCGGCCCAAGGGCTCGCCCGCGCCGCGGCCCGAGCCCGGCACGACGTTCAGGACGCCCGCGGGCAGCCCGGCCTCCATGGCCAGCTCCGCCACGCGCAGCGCGGTGAGCGAGGTCTCCGACGCCGGCTTCACGATCACCGAGCAGCCCGAGGCCAGCGCCGGCCCGATCTTCCAGGCCAGCATCAGCAGCGGAAAGTTCCAGGGCAGCACCAGGCCCACGACGCCCACCGGCTCGCGCAGGATCATGGCGATGTGGTCGTCCGAGGCGGGCGAGACCTGGTCGTAGATCTTGTCGATCAGCTCTGCGTGCCACTTGAGCACATGGATCGTCTCGGGGATGTCCACCGTCTCGCAGTCATAGATCGGCTTGCCGGAATCGAGGCTTTCCAGCACCGCGAGCTCGCGCGCGTTGCGCGTCATCAGCTTGGCGAGCCGGATCAGGACTTCCTTGCGCGCGCCGGGGTGGAGCCGGGACCAGCGCCCGTCGTCGAAGGCCTCGCGGGCCTTCTGGACCGCGAAGTCCACGTCGGCGGCCTCGCAGGAGGCGACCTCGGCCAGGACGTCGCCCGTCGCCGGGTTCACGGTCTGGAAGGTCTTGCCCGAGACCGCCGGACGGAAGGACCCGTCGATGAAGGCTCCGGTCGGCGGCACCACGGTCGCGGCGATGGCCGAGTAGTCGTCGATGGTTAGCAGGGCGTTCATTCCGCGGCCTCCGCGCGCAGGGGGGTGACGGCCGAGCCTTCGGCCAGGATGGCGGCGACGGTCGCCTTGAGCACGCGCACGACCTGCTCCAGCTCGCGCTTGTCGTCCTTGTTGAGCGCCTTGAGCGGCGGCCGGGGCGGCCCGGACCGGAGGCCGTTCATCTCCACCCCGTGCTTGATGCACTGGATGAACTTGCCCCCCTGCTCGAGCACGCGCATGAGCGGCATCATCGCGGACATGATCCGGCGGCCCTTGGCGAAGTCGCCCTCCACGGCGCAGGCCTGCCAGAGCGCGATGTGCTCGTGCGGCAGGAAGTTCGATCCGCCGCAGACCCAGCTCTGCGCCCCCCAGGCGAAGAACTCGAGCGCCTGGTCGTCCATCCCGCAGGACATCTGGATATGCGGGTAGTCCCGGGCCAGCAGGTGGATGCGGTTCACGTCCCCCGAGCTTTCCTTGATCGACTGGAAGTTCCGCGACCGGCCCACGCGGTCGAGGAACTCCTCGCCCATGTTGACGCCCATGCGGCCGGGGTAGTTGTAGAGCATGATCGGCAGGTCGGCCGCGCGGTCGATCGCCAGCGCGTTGAGCGCGTTCTCGCGTTCGGTCGGCACCGCGTAGGGCGGCGAGCCCACGAGGATCGCATCCGCCCCCAGCCTTGCCGCAAAGCCGGCCATGCGGATCGAGTCCTCCTGCTTGATCGCGCCCGTGCCCACGATCAGCGCCGTGCGTCCAGCGATCGCGTCCTTGGCCAGAGCCGCGAGCTCCTCGCGCTCCTCGAGCGACTGGGCATAGTACTCGCCCGTCGAGCCGCCGATGATGATGCCGTGGACGCCGGCTGCGGCGAGGTAGTCGATCATGGCCACGAAGCCGTCGCGGTCGATCGAGCCATCCTCGCGGTGCGGCGTGACGGCGGGCGTGTAGATCCCTTCGAACTTCATGCTGTCTCCCTCGCGCTCGGGCTTGCGCCGAGCGGAATGTCGAGCCCCGGGGGCGTTACAAAGCTCTCGATCTCGGCCCGGGAAAGCTCCCAGTGGGCGATGGCGAGCGCGGCGGCGCCGTCGGCGTCCCCCGCTTCGATGAGGTCGATGAACTGGTCGTGCTGATCGGCCGCCACCTCCTGACGAGAGGCCAGCGACCGATTGCGGGACGAATAGAAGGTCATCCCGATCCGCGTATGGTCGATGAGCAGCCGCCGGAGGCTCGGCAGCAGGTATTCGTTGTCGGCCATCTCGCCGATAAGGGCGTGGAACCGTTCGTTGGTGAGCGCCCGGCCCGCCGTGTCCCCCTCGCGGATGGCGGCGCGGAACTGGGCCTGGAGCGCCCTGAGACGATCGACCTGGGCCCGCGTCGCATGGAGGGCGGCGAGCCGGCTCACCGCCGAATAGATCATCGGCGCCACGACGAAGAAGTTGCGCAGGGACTTGTGCGACATCGGCGCGACCTGCGCCGCCCGGTTCTCGCGCAGGACGACGTAACCCTCCCCCGCAAGCTGGCGCAGCGTCTCGCGCAGGGGCGGCCGCGACATCTCGTAGGCTGCGGCGAGCTCGGTTTCATCGAGCGTGCTGCCCGGCTCGAGCTCCTGCGTCAGGATGCGCCGCCGCAGGTCCTCGGCGCAGTTTGCCTTGCGGCTCCGGCTCGTGTCGGCCATGGCGCTCCCCTTTTTGGGTGGCAATCGCTCTTCGCGGTCGAAGATGCAAGATCATAGTAGCCAGAGGATAGACAAATAGTCTACAGTAGTTTTCCATGCTGCTCGGGTCGCAGAGGGAGAGCTCGCGCATGGCCACAACGGAACGAAGCGTCGCCATCGAGGTCCGGAACATCTGGAAGGTGTTCGGGTCCCGGGCCCGTCAGGCGATGGAGGCGATCCTCAGGGACAACCTTTCCAAGGCGGAGGTTCGCGACCGCTTCGGCTGCGTCGTCGGCGTCAGGGACGCCAGCTTCACCGTCGGGCGGGGCGAGATCTTCTGCATCATGGGGCTGTCGGGATCGGGCAAGTCGACCCTGATCCGCCATATCAACCGCCTGATCGAGCCCACCCACGGCACCATCCACATCGAGGGCCGCAACGTTTCGGCCATGAACGCCCGCGACCTGCGGGCGCTTCGGGCCGAACAGATCGGGATGGTCTTCCAGAACATGGCCCTGATGCCGCACCGCACCGTGCGCGACAACGTGGCCTTCTCGCTCGAGGTGCGGGGCCGACCCGACGAGGAACGCGCCCGGATCGCGGCACGGGCCATCGATGCGGTGGACCTCACGGGCTGGGAGGCGAAGTACCCCGACGAGCTTTCGGGCGGGATGCAGCAGCGCGTGGGCCTGGCCCGCGCGATCGCCGCCGACCCGTCCATCCTGCTGATGGACGAGCCCTTCTCGGCGCTCGACCCGCTGATCCGGCGGCAGCTCCAAGACGTGTTCATCGATCTCGCGGCGCGGATGCACAAGACCACGGTCTTCATCACCCACGACCTGGACGAGGCGATCCGCATCGGCCACCGCATCGCGATCATGAAGGACGGGGTGCTGGTGCAGGTCGGCACGCCCGAGGAGATCGTGACTCGTCCCGCCGACGCCTACGTCGCCGACTTCGTGGCCGGCATCTCCAAGCTCGACCTGGTCACGGCCGGCCGCATCATGCAGCCGCTCGGCCTCTACGAGCGCGAGAACGGCCCTCTCGACGCGGCGGGCTGGCCTGTGGCCCGGCCGGGGGACACCCTCAACGCGCTCGTCGACCTCGCCGTCGGCAGCGACCATCCGATCCTCGTGTCCGAAGGCGCCCAGCGGCTCGGCGTCGTCACCAAGGGGGCGCTCCTGCGCGGGATTCAGGGACGGTCCGAAACCAACACCCTTTCCATGCGAGGAGCAGCCTGATGGCAGACGGATTCAACATCCTGGACCCGTTCCGCTCGGTCGATCTCGACATCGCCGACCGCGCCGACGGCATCAAGCACTGGGCCATCAGCCACCGTGCGGCGATCGATCCGCTCAAGCGGGTCCTCGACGGCCTGATCACCTGGATCGAAGCGACGCTCCAGGCGGTTCCGCCGCTCGTGATGCTTGCGCTTCTCGTCCTGATCGCCTGGCAGGCCGCCGGCCGGCGCACCGCCCTCCTGGTGGGAGGCTGCCTGTTGGTGCTCGGCTTCCTGACGCCCGATGCCTGGTCGCTGGCCATGACGACGCTCGCCATCGTCATCGCGTCGGTGATCGTCTGCGTCCTCATCGGGCTGCCGCTCGGGATCCTTGCCGGCAAGAGCGACAGGTTCGAGGCGGCGCTGCGCCCCGTCCTCGACACCATGCAGACCATCCCGGCCTTCGTGTACCTCGTGCCGGTCGTGATGCTCATGGGCATCGGCAACGTCTCGGGCGTGATCGTCACCATCATCTTCGCCCTGCCGCCGATCGTGCGCCTCACCTCGCTCGGCATCCGCGGCGTGAACGCCTCGGTCGTCGAGGCCGCCCGCGCGTTCGGGGCCACGCCCCGGCAGATCCTGACCAAGGTCGAGCTGCCGCTCGCGGCGCCGACGATCCTGGCCGGGCTCAACCAGACCATCATGCTGTCGCTGTCGATGGTGGTCATCGCCTCGATGATCTCGGTCAAGGGCCTCGGCAACGAGGTGCTGCGCGCCATGGGCCGGCTCGATGCGAGCAAGGCCATCGTCGGCGGCCTTGGCATCGTGATCCTGGCCATCGTGCTGGACCGGATCACCCAGGGGCTCGGCCGTTCGACGCGGGAGCGCGGGCATCACCATTGGTGGGAAAGCGGCCCGGTCGGCGCCGTGCTCCACCTCGTCCGGCAACGCGGACATCACGAACAAGACCAAAAGCAGACAACAGGGAAAACGATCCATGAAACAGCTTAAGCTCGCCGCCCTCCTGGCGATGACGCTCGCGCCGTCCGCGCTCCTGGCGCAGGACAAGCCCGGCGAAGGCGTCACCGTGCGCCCGATCATGCCCGTGCAGATCGAGGAGCACATGCAGCACCTGATCCTGTTCCGGGCCCTCGAGGACCTGGGCTACACCATCGCCGAGCCCGACGAGGCGGAGTACCAGACGCTCCACCTCGCAGTGGGCGCGGGCGACGCCGACTTCACGGCGGTGAGCTGGGACGTGCTCCACGACTCCTTCTTCCAGGAAGCGGGCGGCGACGCCGTGCTGACCAAGGTCGGCACCCTCATCAAGGGCGCGCTCCAGGGCTACATGGTGGACAAGGCCAGCTACGACGCCGGGATCACCGATCTCAGCCAGCTTGCCGACCCCGAGGTCGCCAAGCGCTTCGACGCCGACGGCGACGGCAAGGCGGACCTCGCAGGCTGCATCCCCGGCTGGGGCTGCGAGCGCGTCATCGAGCATCACCTCGACGAGTATGGCCTGCGCGACACCGTCACCCACAACCAGGGCGCCTATCAGGCGATGATCGCCGATTCGATGGCCCGCCTCGAGAACGGCCAGTCGATCCTGTACTACACCTGGACGCCCTATTGGGTCGCGGGCGAGCTGGTCCCGGGCCGGGACGCCGAATGGCTGTCCGTGCCCTATACGTCGCTGCCGGACGGCGCGACCGCCAACACGGAATTCGAGGGCAAGAACCTGGGCTTCGCCGTCGACTCGATCCGCGTCGTCGCCCGCAACGACTTCCTCGAGGCGAACCCGGCGGCGCGCGCCCTGTTCGAGGCCGCAACGATCGACATCAACGACATCTCGGCCGAAGCCCTGCGCATCTCGTCGGGCGAGGACAGCGACGAGGACATCGAGCGTCACGCCGACGAATGGATCGCCGCCCATCAGGCGGAATACGACTCCTGGCTCGCCGCGGCCCGCGCCGCGGTCCCCAACTGAACCACACCGAGGGCGCCCGGGAACGGGCGTCCTTTCCCCCCGCCTGCCCCGCGTGCCGCCATGACCGAGCCCCAGTCGATCGCCTTCCTCCTCATCGAGGATTTCACCCATCTCGCCTTCTCCTGCGCGATCGAGCCGCTGCGGATCGCGAACCTCGTGGCCGGTCGGACCCTTTACCGCTGGTCGCTGATCTCCGAGGCCGGGCGGGATGCACGCAGCTCCAACGGCCTCCTGACCCGCGTGGACGGCGGGCTCGATCCGCTCGACCGCGACGCGCGGCTCTTTGTCGTCTCGGGCCTGAACGTCGAGCGTCGCGTGACACCCGAGGTGCTCGCCTTCCTCCGGCGCGAAAAGGCCCGCGGGCGCCGGATCGGCGCCATCTGCTCGGGCGCCTTCGTCCTGGCCGAGGCCGGCTTCCTCGACGGGGTCGAGACGGCGATCCACTGGGCCTACCACGACCTCATGTCCGAGCGGTTCCCCGAGGTGATCCTGCGCCCGTCCGTGTTCGTGGCCGGACCGCGCTTTGTCACCGCTTCGGGCGGGACCGCCGCGGCGGACCTGATGCTGCACATGATTGGCCTCGAGCACGGCAAGGACCTTGCCGTCGAGGTGGCTGACCAGATGGTCTACAATGCCGTGCGCGAGGGCAGCGCCGGCCAGCGCGTCTCGGTCCAGGCGCGCCACGGGACGCGGAACTCCACCCTGGTTCGCGCGGTCAAGATCTTCGAGGAGCGTCTCGAGGCGCCGCCCCGGCCCTGCGAGGTCGCCGCCGAGCTCGGGATCTCGACCCGCCAGCTCGAGCGGCTCTTCGACCGTCATCTCGGCACCTCGCCCAAGCGCTATGCGATGGAGCTGCGCCTTCACCGGGCGCGCAACCTGATCGTCCAAAGCGAGCAGTCCCTGTCCGAGATCGCGATGGCCAGCGGCTTCAACTCCACCTCGCATTTTTCCCGCGTGTTCCGCGAACGGTATGGCATCTCGCCGGGCTCACAGCGCGCCGGCCTGACCTGACGGTTCCTGCGCCCGAGGGAGCCGGTTACCGCCTTTGCCGCCGGGACGCGGAACCTCTTGCGGCCCTGGGCCAGGATCCATGCCGGCACCTTGGGCACTCTGCCTCTTGGCACGACGCACATGCCCCTGAGCCGGGCGCGGCGACCGGGTGCCGGGTCCGATCGCCGGACCGCCGGCGCCTTTGGGGTTGCCCCCTGTCGCGCCCTTGCCCTAAGAGGCATTCATTCGACTGGACCCGGTGAGATCCCGGGTGGCTCTTCCGGCCGCCGATCCGCCGGACAAC
This sequence comes from Rubellimicrobium arenae, assembly GCF_017916275.1. Classification (GTDB taxonomy): domain Bacteria; phylum Pseudomonadota; class Alphaproteobacteria; order Rhodobacterales; family Rhodobacteraceae; genus Rubellimicrobium; species Rubellimicrobium arenae. The sequence continues at coordinate 81,772 of NZ_JAFMST010000010.1, read as the reverse complement.
CGATACGCCCGATCCGTGCTGCCGGAGACCCGTATCGGGCTGACCGGATGGGCCCTCGTTGAACATCGAACACGCATGACATCAATTGCCGCCTACCGCCAGGAATGGCTGGGCCACATCCGCGCCGACCTCCTCTCGGGGCTCGTCGTGGCGCTCGCGCTCATCCCCGAGGCGATCGCCTTTTCCATCATCGCGGGCGTCGACCCCAAGGTCGGGCTCTACGCGTCCTTCTCCATCGCCGTCGTCACCGCCATCGCAGGCGGGCGCCCCGGCATGATCTCGGCCGCCACCGCCGCCACCGCCGTCCTGATGGTCACGCTCGTGCGCGACCACGGCCTCGAATACCTCCTGGCCGCCACCGTGCTGGCGGGCCTCCTCCAGATCGGGGCGGGGCTCCTGCGGCTGGGCGCGGTCATGCGCTTCGTCTCGCGCTCGGTGATGACGGGCTTCGTGAACGCGCTCGCGATCCTCATCTTCATGGCCCAGCTGCCCGAGCTCGATCCGTCGCGCGTGGGCCCGCTCACCTACGCTCTCGTGGCGGCCGGGCTCGCCATCATCTACCTGTTCCCGCGCCTGACGAAGGCGGTGCCCTCGCCCCTGGTGACCATCGTCGTGCTGACCGCGCTGACGCTGGCCATGGGTTGGGACGTGCGCACGGTCGGCGACATGGGACAGCTCCCGGACACGCTGCCCATGTTCCTGCTGCCGGACGTGCCCCTCACCCTCGAGACGCTGGCCATCATCTTTCCTTATTCGGCCGCCGTGGCCGTGGTGGGGCTCCTCGAGAGCCTGATGACCCAGAACCTCGTGGACGAGCTCACCGACACGCGCTCGGATCGCAACCAGGAATGCATCGGCCAGGGTCTCGCCAACGTCGCGACCGGCTTCATCGGCGGCATGGCCGGATGCGCCATGATCGGGCAGTCCATGATCAACGTGAAGTCGGGCGGGCGCGGCCGGCTGTCCTGCTTCGTGGCGGGGGTGTTCCTCCTCATCCTGGTGGTGGGCCTGGGCGACTGGGTCAGCATCATCCCGATGCCCGCGCTCGTCGCGATCATGATCATGGTCTCGGTCGGCACCTTCTCCTGGGCCTCGCTCAAGGCGCTCCGGACGCATCCGACCTCGTCGTCGGTCGTGATGCTGGCCACCGTCGCGACCGTGGTCTGGACCCACAACCTCGCCATCGGGGTGCTCGTGGGCGTTCTGCTCTCGGGCGCGTTCTTCGCCGCCAAGATCGCCCAGCTCTTCGGCGTGACCTCCACCCTGAGCGCCGACGGACAGGAGCGGACCTACGTGATCGAAGGGCAGCTCTTCTACGCCAGCGTCGAGGAGTTCCTGCGGGCCTTCGACTTCCGCGAGACGCTCGCCCGGGTCACCATCGACGTGAGCCGCGCCCATATCTGGGACATCTCCTCGGTCGCGGCCCTCGACACGGCCGTGCTGAAGTTCCGCCGCAACGGAGCCGAGGTGCGGGTCGTGGGCTTGAACGAGGCGTCCGAGACGATCGTCGACCGGCTGGCGGTCCATGACAAGCCGGGAACGCTCCAGAAGCTGACCGCGCACTGAACGGCGGGGCGATGCCGGCGGCTGTGCGTCCGCCGTGCATCCTTCGCGCCTCGCCCGGCCTCCGGAGCCGGCACGCAAGGCTGGCCAGATCCCAGGGATGTCTTGTCGCCGAATCCGGCCAAGGGCGCTTTGGGTGAGGCGCGCTACGTCTTGTCCTGTCCCCGGCAAGCACAGGAGCGGGCCATGGTGGCGTCAGGACGGTTCGGGCCAGGCTGGCTGGCGCATTGGCAATCCCAAGGGATCAGCCCGCGCGAGGCCCTGGACCGCTTCGTGGACCTGCCCGGCGCGGACCCGGCGGGCCTCACGGGCGTCTGGCTGGGCCGGACCCTGCCCACGGGGCATCCCCTTGACGGCCTGCTGGACGGCTTGGGCTGGCACGGCAAGGAGATCCTGGCCGATGGCAGGGTGCATCCTCTTCTGTTCCGCCACCCCTCCGGCCAGGTCGAGGCTCTGGAGCCGGCCTGGATGCCGGCCGGCCTTGCGCTGCGGTGGCCGGCGCTCGCCCACAGTCCCGTGGCACGCATGGCCTTTCGGGCCCTGAGCCCCCTGCTCCGGGCGAGGGGTCCTGCCGCTCGGGTCGAGCCACGGGAGTTCCAGGGCCGCGACGGCGTCGCGGTCGTCTACCTCCGTCAGCCCATCGTGGATCATCTCCGCCAGATCGATGCGGCCCGGCTGATCGGCCTGATGGAGCGCCGCGGGATGGCGCGGCCTTTCTTCTTCCTGCTCAGCCGGGACGCTCGCTGATGAAGGCCTTCAGCCCCGGGGACTGACTGCAGCGCGGCAGACGGACAGCGTGCCGAGGACGCCCCGATTCGACCGATCCGGCGGATCGCACCTTCACCATTGCCGCGGCGGCGATCGTGGGGCGAGGCGGCAACCATGCCAGCCGGCTGGCGCACCACCCCGGAGACGAGGCCGGGCTCACGGTTCGGCCAGGTAGATCCGCACCGCCTCCTGCACATGCCGGAAGCGGTCGCCGCCCAGGTGCTTGCCGCCGAACCAGCGGGTCACCACGACGATGTGGTCGCGCAGCCCGTTGCGTTCGAGCATCCGCAGGATGACCAGCCCCGCCCCGGCCTCGCCGTCATCGTTCTTCAAGGCGCCGTCGTCGCAAAGGAGCGCCCAGGAGTTGTGGGTGGCCTTGGCGAACCTCTTGTTGCGCTTGAGCTCGGCCAGAAAGGCGCGGGCCTCCTCGGCCGACCTGCAGGATCCCCCTGACACGGCATATTTCGAGCCGCGGTCGCTGATGATGTTCTCAAGGATGCGCATCGGGGACGAACCACTCCTCAGACGGCTGCCGGTGCCCAAGCCCTTGGCACGGCCTGACTTGAACCGACAGGGCCGCTGTCGAGGATCGATCAGGATCCGGAGGGCCGGGTTCGCGGACCCTGGTCCGACCCGTCCCACCTTGGAAGGATGAGTCATGCAACCGCATGATCCATGTCGTCGCAAGCCCTGGGCTGGGGCCCATGACCTGGACCAGGGGGTGGCGCCGGAGCTCCGTTAGGCGCAAGCCGCCGGAGTGGCCGGCTCCAGGGCCGTGTCGAGCGGAATCTCGTCGAGCGAGTGGTAGACCGGAATGCCCCGCTCCCGAGCGATCCGCACGTCGTTGTCCGCGCCGGTCGAGGCCCCGGGCAGCCGCAGCACGGCGTCGCAATGCTGCAGCAGCCGGTGCGCCGTCGGATGCATCACGCGGTCGTAAAGGGCGTCCCCGACCTGACTCCCGCCAGCACCGTGCAGCACGGGAAGCGCGACCCATTCGCCGATCATGGGCACATGGCCCTTCCGGAAGATCGGCCAGGCCGCTTCCTCGAGGCGTCGCAGGTTGGCGGCCATCCTCTCGGGGTCGTCTCCCGTGCCGGAGCGGTACGGGCCGGCGATCAGGATCATCATGGGCTTGGGCATCGGAACCTCCATGGTTGCTGGCATTGGCTTGCCACATCATGCATGATCGTGCAATATCGTGCAAGTTCACTTACATCCACTCAGGCCCATCCATGCTGACCCGAGAGCGCAAAGCCCTTCTCCTAGACCGCCTCGCCGCCGAAGGCCGCCTTGTCGCAACGGCCCTCGCGCACGAATTGAATGTCTCCGAGGACACGATCCGGCGCGACCTGCGGGAACTGGCCGCCGAAGGGCGGCTGACGCGTGTCCATGGCGGTGCGCTGGCCGCTTCCCCGACGCACCGGCCCTTGGCCGAACGGGGGGCGCTGCAGACCGAGGCCAAGGTCCGGCTCGGTCGGCGCGCGGCCGAGCTGGTCCGGCCGGGGCAGATCGTCATCCTTGACGGTGGCACGACCCATCTGGCGCTTGTGCAGGCCCTCCCCCGCGACCTGCGCGCCACCATCGTGACTCACAGCCCTACGGTCGCCGCCGCCCTCGAGCCCTTCGAGCGGGTGGACGTCCTCCTGATTGGCGGCACGCTTCTGAAGCTCTCCATGGTGGCGCTGGGCGCAACCACCGCCGAAGCCTTCGGGCGCATCGCGGCGGACCTGCTGTTCCTGGGGGTGACGGGCGTACACCCCGAGGCCGGCCTCACGACCGGTCATCCCGAGGAAGCGGCGCTCAAGGCCTGCCTGATCCGATCCGCGGCCGAGACCGTGGTGCTGGCCACGCCGGACAAGATCGCGACGACCTCGCCGTTCCAGATCGCGCCCCTGGAGGCCGTTACCACCCTGGTCACGCTCGACGACCGGCCGGCCTGGTTGCCCGACGGCGTGGACTGCCTGGCGGCCTAGATTCTCCCTCACGGTCGGCGCAACCACCATCCTTCCCGTGACTGGTCGCATCGGCCGTGGACTGGTAACCATCCTGCATGCTCAAGCGGTCCTCCGTGCTGGCGCTCGAAGAGCGCGCCCTGAATGCCTGGCCGGCGCTCCAGACGATCACCGTCGAGGGGTGGCTGCTTCGGCTGGCCGGGGGCTGCACCAAGCGCGCCAACTCCGCCAATGCGATGGCGCCTCGGGGCGACATGGCCGAGGTGAGGCGTGTGGCCGAAGCGCTCTATGCCCGACATGGATTGCCAACCGTCTTCAGGCTGACCCCCTTGGCGCCCCGCGACGCCGAGGCCGAACTGGCGCAGGCTGGCTACCAAGTGGCGGACCCGTCGATCGTCCTCGGGGCGCGGCTGGATGCGGCCCACGATCATGCGTCCGTTCGCATTGACGACCAGCCCTCGGCCCCGTGGCTCGACGGGATCTGTCGGGCCAATGCAGTCACGGGGGCCTTCCGACCCCTGCATGATGCGGTGGTGGGCTCAATCGCCTGGCCCGCGGCCTTTGCCACGCTGCACGACAAGGGCTCGCCGCTGGGATTCGGGCTTGCCGTCCAGGAACGGGGGCTCGTCGGCCTTTTCGACATCGTCGTCGATCCCGCGGCACGGGGTCGCGGGCATGGAGCCACTCTGACGCGGGCTTTGATGGGCTGGGGGGCGCAGATGGGCGCCCGAGGCGCCTATCTGCAAGTCCGGCGCGGCAATGCCCCGGCGGAGCGGCTCTACGCGAGCCTCGGCTTCGAAACGGCCTACGCCTATCACTACCGCATCCGGTCGGCCTGAGCGCCCAGCGCACTCCCGGCCTGGCTCACCGGGGGCGGAGCGACGGACCTCGCCGCAGGAATGCCGTCCGGAGTCCCTTCAGGAGCAGTCTCTCAGCCGAGTGCACCCGGTCAGGTCAGGACGCCCGCCGCTCAGGCCCGAGCCGGCTCCTGGGAGTGCATCCGCGTACGCGCGCCAACGGGCAGCGTCCTTGGAAAACGGGTGAGCCTTGCAACCGAACGCTCCTGCGCCGGGAAGCGCCAGGCCGACTGGCGTTCCTGGTGACGGGCGTCCCGCAGCCGACCCAGGCTCAGCATCATGAGATAGGTGAACCCCAGGAGCAGCCCCATCCCAAGGAGGGCCTCGTGAACCTGATGGTTGCTCAGGTTCACGAGAAGAGCGATCGCGAGAACCAGAGCCCCGAAGCTGCTTGCGGCAAAGAGTCCGCCGAGCAGGAAGTGGACCAGCAGATACGAAGCAGTCCGACGGAAGCTTACCGGCAACATCCCCTAGCACCCCAGAGTCGAGAAGCGATCCTTGATCGCAGCACATCGTTAACCTTACGGTTAAAATACGGCGATAATTGGATGCACTTTCGCCTTCAATGTGGCGTCCTACGCCTCATCCTGACGAGATTCAGATTGCCCGAGCTCCATTGAACAACCCCTGACGACATCCCGCGTCGCCACCCCGAAGGCTGCGCAGGTCTTGCGGCCTCGGAATGCCGAATGAGCTTGGATCAGGGAGCGTAGCTTACGCCTTGGCCACTTGCGTCAAGATCAAAGGGACTAAATTCCTAACATTCTGGGAAGAATGACTTTGACTACAGCCTTATGCGAGGGCTCGTGACGGCGCCGATCTTCCGACTGGACGGCTGCCATGCCCAATCAGGACGGTGCCGTTACAGTTCCTGGTTACGGATTTGTAGCAGGCCCGCCGCGATATGGGCCAGGATCTCCGCCGGTGTCCTCCGTAACGACATCATCGCCGCAATAGCTCGGATCGCCGCGCCTGGGACCACGGCACATGATGACCAAGGATCGCCGGGGCACATTGGCGACGATCGAAACGCGATCGGATCTTGCGGGCCAAGCGGTCGAACGCGCATCAGCATCTTGTCCGCCCGATCACAGAAGGTCCGTTCGCTCCGCAATCGGCGGAACCACCTGCTGGCGCGGCCGAACCAGCGTCAGAGCTGCGCGTCATCCATCGGCACCCCGGCACAAGGCCTGACGGATCGGAGGTCAGCAGGTCCCGAGAACAGGACAGCGTTCAGCAGCAAGGACGCCCCCCCGACCGCAATCCAAGCCGCTCCCCGGCTCCGTGCGCCCGCCGTCCGATCATGTCGCCAACATCGATGGAGCCGGGAGAAGGGGGGCCTGAAGATCCGCCGATAATCGGATGCCGGGGAGGGCGATCCCGTATTCCGCGAATCCGGCCATCGGCAGCATGGCCCTCCTGCACCGGGCTCAACTGGCCCTGTTCCACTCTGCGGTCGACCTGACCCGGCCCGCGGCAGGCCCCCAAGATCGACAAGAGAGCGACCAGGGCGTCATGTGACCTGGGCCGCCGGGCGAGGCGCGCCGGACCGGCCACACGCGGCCCGATGCGTCGCGCCATCACCTTCGGCAACGCAGCGAAGATCCGCGCGGGCGCAGGCCATAGGCAGGACCATGCCTTGCGCCCAAGCCACGCCGTGTGGGGTCCGACGCGTCCGAAGTTTGCGCCAGGCCAAACCGGCTCGGTCCGCAAGCGATTAGACGGGCCATACCTGCTTCCCGATCATCGCCCCGCCGGGGCCAAACCTGGATGACACAATGACCATCAAGACCCTGACCCTCGCGGGGGCACTCTTCCTCGGGCTGGCCCTTCCGGCCCTCGCACATATCACCCTCGAAACGTCCGAGGCTCCGGCCGGCAGCACCTACAAGGCGGTCCTGCGGGTCGGTCACGGCTGCGAAGGTAAGGCCACCACCGGAATCCGGGTGCAGATCCCGGATGGCGTCATCGCCGTGAAGCCCATGCCCAAGCCCGGCTGGACGATCGAGACGACGACCGGCGCCTACGCGGAGCCCGTCCAACTCTGGGGCGAGACGCTGACCGAAGGCGTGCGGGAGATCACCTGGCGCGGCGGCGAGCTGCCCGACGCGTGGTACGACGAATTCGTGTTCCGCGCCCATCTCCCGGACGGCGGCGTGCCCGGCCAGATGCTGTACTTCCCCGTCCTGCAGGAGTGCGGCGACACGGTGACCCGCTGGATCGACCTCCCGGCCGAGGGCCAGAGCGCCGAGGATCTCGAGGAGCCGGCACCTTCGCTCATGCTGACGGCGCCGGTCACGCAATGACCGCCAAGGCGCCGCATCCCCGTCTCCCCCTCGGCCGATGGCTCCGGGCCGCGCTCCTGCTGCCGCTCCTGATGGCGGCGGGCGTGGCGCAGGCCCATGCCGTCGTCACGGCGGCCGAGCCCGGGGACGGCGCCCTCCTGGCCAGCCCCCCGGCCGAGGTGGTCCTCCGGTTCAACGAGCCGGTGGCCCTCATCCATGCGCAGGTTCTGGACCCCGATGGCCGGGATGCGCTGGCCCCCGGCGCCGCCCAGAGCCGCGAGGACGGCCTGCATCTTTCCCTGCCCGACCGCCTGGGCCCGGGCACCTACACGGTGAGCTACCACGTCACCTCGCTCGACGGGCATCCGGTGGAAGGATCGCTGGTCTTCAGCCTTGGACACGTGTCCGGTGGCGCGCATCCGGTGGCGGATGGGGCGCAGGCCTGGCGCTGGACCTTCGTGGCGGCCCGCCTCGCCCTTTACCTGGGCCTTGTCGGCGCGGTGGGCGGCGTCGCCTATGCGCGGCTGGTGCGGCCGACGGGCCCCGCGCGCGACTCGGTCTGGCAACTGGCCGGAGCCTCGGCGGCCCTGGGCCTGTGCGCCGTGGTCCCGACGCTGGGCCTGCATGGCGGGCGTCTCTTCGGAGGTCCGGCCCGCCAGTTGCTCGACCCCGCCACATGGGAGGCCGGAGCCCTGTCGGCCTTCGGTTGCACCGTCCTTTGCGCCGCCGCGGGCCTGGCTCTCATCGGGGCGGCGGCGAGGGCGCGGCGAAGACCCGGAGCCGGCATCCTGGCCCTCATGGGGGCGGGGCTTGCGCTTGGGGGCTTCGTCCTGAGCGGCCATGCGGTGACGGCGGGACCGCGCTGGATCACCTCTCCCCTCCTGCTCCTCCATGTGGGGGCGGCGGCCTTCTGGGCCGGCTCGCTCCTGCCCCTGGTTCGGGCGCTGACGCGGCCCGCGCGGGAGGCCGCCCTCCTTCTCCAGACGTTCTCCCGGCGCGCGGTGCCTGCGGTGGCGCTCCTTGTCCTGGCCGGGCTCGGGCTGGCCTGGCTCCAGGTCCGTCACCTGGCGCCCTTGCCCGCCACCGAATACGGCCGCTTCCTTCTGGTGAAGCTCGGCCTCGTGGGGGGGCTTCTTGGCCTCGCGGCGCTCAACCGGCTTCGCCTTACCCCGGCGCTGATCCGGGGCGAGGCCAGGTCGCCTCGCCGACTCCGGCGGTCGATCCAGGCCGAGGCCGCTCTGGTCGCAGCCATCCTCGCCGTCACGGCGGCGCTCGGGACCACGGTGCCGCCGCGGGCGCTCATGGCCGCCGAAGCTCTTGCAGCGCCGGGTCCGCACGACCCCGCAGTGGACGCGCGCCACCTGCATGTGATGGGAACGGGATTCCACGGGGACATTTCCTTTGCCCCTGGCGGGCTTGGCGCGAATACCGTCGCCATCCGCCTGCGTGATCTCGATGGTCGTCCTTTGCAGGTTCCCCAAGTTGCGTTGCGCCTCTCCAATCCTTCCCGCGGCATCGCGCCCCTGGAGCGACCAGCCCGGCCCGACGGTCCGGGGGTCTGGCGCATCGACGGGGTCACGCTGGGGGTGCCGGGCGCCTGGGACCTTGAGCTCGAGGTTCTCGTGTCCGATTTCGATCGGCAGACGGCCCGCGCGAGGCTCGATCTGTAGCCCCCCACGCCAAGCCGCCCTTGTGCCGGGGCCAGTTGCCCCGGCCCCGGTGCATGCGATCAAAGGAGGGAAACGACCCGCAGGCCCGGGAGGCGGGTCAGTGTCTCGGTGATCGCCTCACGACCCATGAGGCAGAAGGCGGTCGAACAGGCGTCGGCCAGGGCCGCGGATGGGGCGGTGACAGAGACCTGGCGCCACCCGGCCGCGGCCGGCCGACCGCTGCGCGGGTCGAGGATGTGGCCGATCCGCCCCGCCTGGTCGAAGGTGGTGCCGAGCGGAGCCGAGGTCGCCAGCGCCCGATCGCGCAGCGGCACGGCTGGCCCCTCCACGATCTGCACGGGCCAGTCCCCTCCGCGCGGATCGCCGCCCAGCGCCCGCAGTTCGCCCGTGTCGATCAGGATGTCGGTCAGGCCCTCGGCGGCCAGCAGGGCCGCGACGCGGTCCGCGATGTAGCCTTGGGCGATGCCGTTCAGCGTCAGCGCCATGCCCGGACGCGCCAGGGCGATGCGCCCCGGCTCGATGGTCACGCCCGTCCAGCCGACGAGATCCCGGACCGCGTCGGGATCGGGGGGGCGTCCCTCGGTCATCGCTGCCGCGTACTCGGTCCAGAGCGGCTGCACGGTCGGGTCGAAGGCGCCCTGGGTGGCCGTATGGACGGCGCCGGCCAGCGACAGGCCGTCGAGAAGATCGAAGGGCGGAGCCTCGACCACGCCTGCGGCGTTCAGCCGGGACAGGGCCGAGTCGGGCCGGTAAAGACTGAAGACATCCTCGAGCCGGTCCACCTCGGCCCAGACACGGGCGGCGATGCGGGCGGCCTCGGGATGGGCGAGCAGGAGCGAGGCTCCGGCCCCCAGCGCCGTGCCTTGGAAGCGCTGCACGGGAAGTTCGGCTGCGGCGGCCCGGCCCGCCAATGGAAGGGCTGCGGAAAAGGCCAGGAAGCGGCGTCGCGAGATGCGGGCCATGTCAGCCCTCCCCTTCTGGCGCGATCGCATGGAGCCGCTCGAGGTAATCCGCCTCGGCCCCGTCCGGGGCGGGATCCTCCCCGGATGGGACGGGGGCCAGAACATCCCGGTCCGGGATCTCGTCCAGCCGCAGCACCCGTCCGCCATTCACCTCGGCAAAGGCCGCCGCCTGCTCCCGCGCGCCGAACGGCACCAGTTCGGGCGCGCCCATGCCGCCCGACAGGGCCGATCCCTCGACATAGAAGGCCGTGTCGGCGGGGATCCAGTTATCGGTCCCGGGCTGATCCCAGGTCGCCCCGGGCGCGCCCATGTCGCTGACATAGGCGGCGGCAATCGGGGCGCTCTGCTCGGGCATGCGCTGGTAGGCGATGGCGTCGCGGACCTGGGCGAAGAACAGGGGCTCGGCCTGTCCCTTGAGGTGGATCTGCCCCTTGGGGCCCGGATGCTCGATCACGACCATCTGGCAGTAGGTGTCCAGGGCATCCGCCGTGAGCGTGGCCGGCGCAGGGAGCGCTGCCTCCTCGGTGCGGCAGGCGGCCAGCGCCAGGAGGGCGCAGGCGGCGAGGGTCAGGCGGTTCATGGGGTCACACGCTGAAAGGCAAGGCGGGCGAGAAGGAAGGCCAGGACCGGCCAGCCCGCGATGGAAAGAAGGGATTCGAGGGCGGGGATCGTCGCAGCCGCACCGCCCACGCCTGCGGCGGCCGTCGCCGCCTCGGACGCGGCCAGGTTGTAGAGCCGGAAGGCGTCGGCGGGGTTCGCGAGCAGCAGCCAGGGAAAGACCCGGGTCGTGAAGACCCCGTCCCCGCCCGAGACCACCCCGGCCAGGAGCCCGAGGTCGTAAAGCACGATGAGCACGAGCCAGAGCCCGATGGCCAGCCCCGCCGCCGCACCGGGCCGCCGGGCCCAGGCCGAGATGGCATAGCCCACGCCCAAAAAGGTCGCGCCAAGAAGAAGCGACGTCCAGAAGAGCCGCAGCAGTGCCGGCAGCCCCTGCGCCGCGTGCGCATCGACGGCGAAGGCCGCCACGCTCGCCGCGCCGTAGCCCACGCCGGTCGCAAGGGCCAGGATCCCGAGATGCGCGGCGAACTTGCCCGCGAGGAGCTCGCCCCTCGACACCGGATAGGTCAGCACGAGCGGGAGCGTGCCGCGCTCGACCTCGCCCGCGATGGCGTCGAAGGACATCAGCAGCGCCACGAGCGGCACGAGGTAGACGCCCAGCGAGGTGAGGCTCGCCACCGTCACGGACAGGCGATCCACGCCCAGATCGCCCGTGGGCGCGCTGCCGGCGGCCGACAGGACCAGCGAGAACAGGGTCATCATCGCGATGACGATGGCGACCCAGCGGTTGCGCAGCGCAATGCGGAACTCCGCCGCGGCGGTTGCGAGGACGCGGCTCATGCCCCGGCTCCTTGGCTGAAGTGGCTGTAGATGTCCTCGAGGCTGGGCGGGATCACCTCGACATCCTCGACGAGGCGGTCCAGCGCCGCGATCTGGCCAAGCCGCGCGAGCTTGTCGTCGGCCGCGCAGGTGAGGTCGACCATCACGCCGTTGCGCCGCCCGCCCGCCAGCTGCCGGGCCACGAGGTCGGCCTGCCCCGGCCGCGCCCGGACCTGAAGCTGGATCGGGAGCGATGCCCGTCGCCGCAGCGCGTCCAGCGTGTCGTCGGCGACCATCCGTCCGCGTGACAGGATGACGATCCGGTCGGTGCGCGCTTCGACCTCGGTCAGGACATGCGAGGACAGCAGGATCGCCGCGCCGCCCGCGGCGAGCTCGTCCAGGATCGCGTAGAACTCGCGCCGCGACACCGGGTCCAGGCCGGAGGTCGGCTCGTCGAGCACGAGGAGGCGCGGACGCCCGATCAATGCCTGCGCCAGGCCCACGCGCTGACGCATCCCCTTGGAATAGGTGCCGATGCGGCGGGTCGCGGCCTGCGCGAGGTCCACACGTTCGAGGAGCGCCATGGCGCCCTTCGGATCGGCCCCCCGGAGCCGCATGTAGAAGCGGAGCTGCTCCAACCCCGTGAGCGCGGGATGGAAGGCCGCGTTCTCGGGCAGGTAGGCGGTGCCGTCGCGCGCCGCCCGCGCGCCCGGGGCGCCGCCCAGCACCTGGACGTCGCCCGAGGTCGCGGGGATCAGGCCCAGGATGATCTTCATCAGCGTGGACTTGCCCGCGCCGTTGTGGCCCAGCAGGGCCACCCGTTCGCCCGGGTTCAGCGCGAGGCTGACGCCCGAGAGCGCGGCCACGCCTTCGTAGGTCTTAGTGACCTGCGAGCAGCTCAGCGTCTGCATCGTCGACTCCTGTCTCGGGCCGGTGAAGGCGCGCCTCGGCCTCCATCGCGGCGATGTTGTCGGGCACCGCGATCTCGATCGGGGCCATGAGGGGGTGGCTGTCCACGACGCCGCCCGGGAGGGTGGCCGGGAAGTTCGCCTGGCTCCAGCGCACGAGCTGGACGGCGGGCGATCCGATCAGGAGGGCGGCGGCCGGCTGCGACCACAGGATCTGGTCCATCAGGTCGTTGGGTCGGAAGCGTCCGTCCGCGAGGCCGTCCCCGTCGAGGTCGAAGGCCGGATGATCGGACCAGTAGTTGCCGCGGCCCTCAAGGCTCCATTCGACGTCGCGCGTGCCCACGTACTTCACCTGCGTCTGGTTGCCGATGAAGGCGTTGAGCGTCAGGGCGTTCCGTTCCGAGCCGGCGGTGAAGTGGATGCCGATGGCGCAACCCTCGAAGCGGTTGCCGGCGATCAGGTTCGATTGGGCGTTGAACACGAAGAGGCATTTGCCGGCCCCGCCCCGCACGAGGTTGCCGGTGATGTCGGCGTGGTTCGCGTAGTTGAGCATCAGCCCGTAGCTGATGTCCCCGAGCGAAAGATTGTCCCGCACGGTCAGCCGGTCCGAGAACATCAGCGCGAAGCCGAGGTGGTTGCCGATCGAGACGTTGCCCGACACCTCGGAGTTGTTGGTGTACATGTAGTGGACCGCGAAGCGCAGGTCGCGGAAGAGGTTGTCGCGGTAGACGTTGTCGCGCGAGATGTTGGAGAAGATGCCGTCGCGCCCGTAGCGGATGTCGTTCCGCTCCACGACCGCGTGGCTGGTGTTCCAGATGTAGACGCCGTTGCCGCGCGCGTTCATCCGGTGGTCCTGCCGCCCGACGACCGTGTTGCCGCGGATGACGGTGCCGTTCGCGCCGTGCAGGTCGATGCCGTGCAGGTTGCCGAGGAGGACGTTGTCCTCGATCACCGCGTCGCGCGCGACCTTGGTCAGCTTGATGCCGGCGTCGATGGTCTCCTGGCTGGAGCCCGAGCCGGTGACATGCACCCCGCGCACGGTGACGTCCGCGCCCGTGATGGTGATCACCGACCCCGTCCCGGGGCCTTGGATCTCGGCCTGCCCCTGCCCGTCGAGGGTCACGGGACGGTCGAGGGTCACCGGGCCATCGTAATGGCCCGGTTGAAGGATCAGCACGTCGCCGGGCTGGGCCTCGGCGACGGCGGCCGCCAGCGCCCCCGGACCGGGCTCGACCCGACGCTCCTCGGCCGCGGCCCCAAGGGCCGGCAGCGCGAGGGCGAGAAGGAGGATCCGGGGGAGGCGCATGGCTCAGACCCCCTTGGCCTCGACGAACATCCGGCCCCGCATCTCCATGTGGAGCGCGTGGCAGAACCACTGGCAGTAGTACCAGTAGACGCCCGGATTGGCCGCCACGAAGGTGACCGAGGAGGTCGCCTGCGGGCCGATCTCCATGGCGACGCCGTGGTTGCCCATGGTGAAGCCGTGGGTGAGGTCATCCACCTCGTCGAGGTTGGTGACGATCACCGTGACCTCGTCGCCTTCCTTCACGGTGAAGCTTTCGAGGCTGAAGCTCGGCGCGACGGACGACATGTAGACCCGCACCTTGTTGCCGTCGCGGACGATCTTGTCGGTCCATTCGTCGATGTTGACGCCGTCGGCCTCGGCCTGCTTGCGGGTCTCGGCCCACATGCGGTCCTGGCGGTCCCAGATCGACAGGGGGTTCACGATCGAGGCATGGACCGCGATGGCGTCGTGCGGCTCGGCGAAGTTCGGGCCGTCATGGAGCAGCACGGCCTTGTCGCCCGAGATGTCGAAGAGCTGGTCGTTCTCGGGCTTGAGCGGACCCACGTTGATGTAGCGGTCCTTCGAGAACTTGCAGAGCACCGCGAGGTACTTGCCGTCCGCGTCCAGCGTCTCGCCCATGGAGGTCTTGAGGTGGCCGGGCTGGTACTGGACGTCGAACTTCTCGAGGATCGGATCGACGTTTTCGCCGTTGTAGGCGCGGATGGCGGCGTCGAGGTTCCACTTCACCACCTGGCTGTCGAGGAACAGCGAGGTGTAGCAGTTGCCCTTGCCGTCATAGGCGGTGTGGAGAGGCCCGAGGCCCAGCTCCGGCTGCGCGACGATGACCGAGGACGGGTCGGCGTCGTCGGTGAACACCGCGTCCAGCTTGCGCACGTCGATCACCGAGACCGTGGGCGACAGCTTGCCCGCGATGCAGAGGTGGATCTTGTCGGGCGCCATGTTGCAGCCGTGCGGGTTGTTGGGCACGGGGATGTAGCGCGTGTAGTTCTTGTTCTGGCCCTTGCGGCCGTCGATGACCTTGCAGCCGTTGATCTCCTGGTAATCCCCGGCGGCGATGCCCTTCTCGATCTCGGCGAGGTTATAGACCACGACGTGGTCCATCTCGCTTTCCATCATCTCGCCGGCATTCGTCCCCATCTCCGAGTTGTAGGAGGTGGAGAAGGCGTACTTGCCCTCGTAGTCGGCCTCGGCGTTGTCGAGGTTGCCCGACACCAGCACCTGCCAGGCGACCTTCATCTCGTCCGCGTCCACGGCGGTGAAGACGTTCACGTAGGTCGACACGTCCGTCATCGTGGAGCCGTCGTTGACGAGCGGCGCCTCGTCCTCGCCGTTGGCAAAGACGTAGTTGGTGCGCGGCCACTTCTGCGGGCGCATCCCGTGGATGGCCTTCGCGTTCGGGATCTCGAGGATCTTGTCGGTCTTCATCACGTCGCAGCGGACGCGGGCCACGCGGGTGTTGGCCTTGTCGTTCATGAACAGGAAGCGGCCGTCGTAGCGCCCTTCGGTGAAGGACATGTGGACGTGGTGCAGGTCGCCGTTGTCGTGCACGACCTTGCCGTTGGCGGCGAGCTGCTTCTTCGTCTTCTCGGTCATGTTCTCGGTCATGATCCGGCGGGACTCGTTGGTCTGGCCCCAGCCGGTGGCCGAGCAGCGGTTGAACACCGGCACCCGCATCAGCTCGCGCATCGAGGGGACGCCCAGGATGCGCATCTCGCCGGTCTGGCCCGAGGACCAGAAGCCGTAGTATTCATCCAGCTGGCCCGGCGCGACGGCGCCCGAGGCGGCCTCCTGCGCGGCGGCCGGGGTCGCGGCGGACAGGCCCGCCAGGCCGGCGACGCCACCGAGGCCGGCCAGCCGCGCGCCTCCCATGGAGCCCAGCAGAGCGGCACCGCCTGCGGTGGCGCCCAGGAGCCCACGGCGGGTCAGGCCGCCCTTGGGAAGGTCTTCAGGCATCTATTTTCCCTTTCAGGTTGGGGTGATTGGTCAGGTCGCGGCGCACCGTCGCCTCGGAAAGGCGGGCCGTGCCTGCGGCGACCGCGTCGCGGCGCTTGATCGTCTTGATGACGACCGGGCATTTCGTGGTGCTTTGATAGAGCACCTGGCAGTTCATGCAGTTGACGCACTCGTTCGGGTTGATCTCCCCGGTCGGGTGGATCGACTGGACGGGGCATTCGACCGCGCAGGTCCGGCAGGGGTTGCCGCATTCGTGGTAGCGCCTGAGCCAGTCGAACATCCGGATGCGCGCCGGGATGGCGAGCGCGGCGCCCAGCGGGCAGAGGTAGCGGCAATAGAACCGCTCCACGAAGAGCCCGATGCCCAGGAGCGTCAGCGCATAGAGCGTGAACGGCCAGGCGCGGGCGAACTTGAGCACGATGGCGGTCTTGAAGGGCTCCACCTCGGCCAGCCGCTCGGCCTGGTCCATGGAGGCGAGGGTCACGCCGAAGAGGCCTAGGAAGATGATGTACTTCACCGCCCAAAGCCGCTCGTGCAGCCCCCAGGGGAGCGTCCACTGCGGCACCTTCAGCATGCGCGCGACCCGGTTCGACAGCTCCTGCAGGGCGCCGAAGGGGCAGAGCCAGCCGCAATAGGCCCCCCGGCCCCAGAAGATCAGCGCCGCCGCCACCGAGAACCACAGGATGAAGGTGAGCGGGTCCATCAGGAAGGCGTCCCAGGTGAACCCGCCCCGGAGCGAACCCAGCAGCGTCATCAGGTTCACGACCGAAAGCTGCGCGTTCGCGTGCCAGCCCAGGAACACGAGCGTGGCGAGAAGGAAGCCCGTGCGGAACCAGGTCGTCGCCCGCGCCGACCGCGTGAGGAACCCTTGGAAGAAGAACGCGGCGGTGAGCGCGGCCAGCATCACCGCGAGGCCCGCGACCTCGAACCGCTTGTCCCACCAGATCCGCTGCCAGAGCGCGCGAGCGGCGGCCGCGTCGTCCTGCTCGGTGGCGGCTGGCGCAACGGCGGCGGGCACCGGGGGCGTGGCGACGCTTCGCAGGAAGGCCGGGGGCGGCTGCCAGCCCAGGTCGAACGTGGTGAAGACCTTGTCGCGCGCGCCCACGCTCCGGTTCACGAGGAGCTGGAGCCGCCAGGGCTGCGTCGGATCGAAGCCCGAATCCGCCGGGATGCGGAACAGGTCGGTCTCGCTCAGGGCCGGCGCGCCCGGGACGGCCACCTGGCTCAGGCGCCGATGGTCGCGGTCATGGAAGAGCAGCG
Organism: Rubellimicrobium arenae; assembly: GCF_017916275.1. Classification (GTDB taxonomy): domain Bacteria; phylum Pseudomonadota; class Alphaproteobacteria; order Rhodobacterales; family Rhodobacteraceae; genus Rubellimicrobium; species Rubellimicrobium arenae. The sequence goes on along the minus strand of NZ_JAFMST010000010.1, from coordinate 64,911 downwards.
TCAGGTCGTTCTGGATGAGCTGGATGCGATCGAAGATTCCACCGCGGACATAGCCCGACCCCTTGAAGGAATAGAGCCCGCGCCCGGCGACGAGGAGCGCCTGGTCGCCGTCCCGGAGCCAGCCGCGCAGGTTCGCCTCTTCCGCATCGCCCAGCGTCGCCGCGCCGATCTGCGGGATGCTGACCAGGGTGGCGTACATGTCGATGAACGTGGTCTCGGGCGCGTCGGTCAGCGCATGCTCGGCGGCGCGGGGATCTGGGTTGGCCGCGAAGGCGTCGTTGACCTGCGCGACATCGAGCGACAGACGGCGGATCGTGCCGTCGCCCACGAGTCCGGTCCAGTCCGCCGCCGCGGCGGCGTCGGGGTTCAGTTCGACCATCGGGCCGGTCGAGGCCGCTTCGGCAGCAAGGCCGCCCAGGCCCAGCGCGCGGGCGACCCGCAGCCCGGCGCGCCGGATCGAATCGTCGATCACCATGACCGTCACGGTCGCGCCCGAGATGATCTGGAGGTCCTGCGTGGTTCCGTCGGCCGCCGCGGCGAGATCGCGGCCGACATAGCCCGCGATCAGGTCGCGGACCTTGGCCTCGGGGATGCCCACCAGCACGATGGGCTCGTGGTGCCGGACGAGCCGCGCCCCGATCACCACCCCCTTCGGATCCAGCGCGAGAAGCGTGTCGATGGGCTTGCCCGAATAGCCGGTGGTGCTCACGAAGTCCGAGGTCACGAAGGCCCAGCCGATCGGAGCCCCATCCTTCAGGACGGGGGCGACGGGCAGGTCGTCGCGGATCGGGCCGTAGCTCCCTGCCCCCGGCACAAGGTCTCCGGCGGCGACCTGCGTCAGGTAGTCGGGAAGCACGGGCTCGGCCCGCAGGGGCGCCGCAAGGACGAGAGAGAGCACGAGGGCCAGCACGGAAGCCAGCACGGTGGCCAGCACGGAGGCCAGCAGGATCTGCCCTCCCCGAATGGCCTGGCCCGCCTGGACCCGCGCATTCCAGCGACGGGGGCGCGGGCCGACAAGGTCTGCGGGAGCCTGCCTCGGGGTGACGGTGGATGCGGGAACGTGTGCGGTCATGAGCGACGGCGTAGGGCATGGCCCCGGGCCGAACGTTGCGCCCGCGCAAAGTCCCGGCGCGCCGCCAGCCGGGCTGCCTTCCCGGCCAGGGCGGGGCTGAGCCGATGGGCGTCATGCCGCGGGGCTTCGGATCCGTCGCGTCGATCCCCGCCGCTCGGGGCTCGGTGGCGCGGTCTTTGGCGATCATGGGGCTGGCGAGCCGTCCGCTCGTCGCCGCGTTCGCCGCGGGGATGGACGGTCGGCCCCGGCGGGTCCGATCGCTGCCCCGCTCAGGCCACGCGGTGGCGGCCGTTCCTGCTCAGCCGGCCGTCCGTGGTTCTCTCGACATGGACGGGCCTGGGTCAGGGCGGCCCTGGATGGAGGGGGCCGGCGCCAATGTCATCCCGCCACCCTGTTGTGGCCTCCGGGACCTGCCGCCCCAGTCCCCGGCTGGAACCGGTGGGGTCAGTACCACATGTCCGGCACGGCGTCCTTTCGGCGTGCCATGAAGTCCAGCAGGCCCTCGTTGATGCCTTCGTCGATCGGCGGGGCCTCGTACTCCGCCAGCAGCTTCTTCCACCGGGCGTTGGCGCGCTGCGCGTAATCCAGCCCGCCCTGCTCGCTCCAGGTCTCGAAGGGCTGGTCGTCGTTCAGGGCGCTGTCCCAGTAGGCGGTCTCGTAATGCCGCAGGGTGTGGGCGGTGCCGAACAGGTGCTGCCCCGGCCCAAGCTCCGCCAGCGCGTCGAAGCCCAGCGTGTCGTCGTTGACCTCCATGCCGTCCAGATAGGCGTGAAGCGCGCCGCACATGTCGGTGTCCATCACCAGTTTCTCGTAGGACATCGACAGGAGCCCGTCGAGGAACCCCGCCGAGTGCAGGACGTAGTTCGCACCGCCCTGGATGGCCGACATCATCGACATCATGCTTTGCTGCATCGCCTGGCCGTCCGGCAGCTTGGACGTGCAGAAGTTGCCCGCGCAGCGCAGCGGCAGGTTCAGGCGCCGCGCCAGCTGGCCCATGACGAGCGAGCCCAGCGCCGGCTCGGGGGTCCCGAAGGTCGGCGAGCCCGAGCGCAGCGACATGGAGGAAAAGAAGCTGGCCAGAACGGCGGGCGCGCCGGGCCGCACGAGCTGGCTCAGGGCGCAGGACACCATGGACTCGGCCAGCCCCTGGGCCACGGACCCCGCCATGGTCAGCGGCGACACCGCGCCGCCCAGCAGGAACGGCAGGTGGATCGACCCCTGGTTGGCGCCCGCATAGGCGCGGATGCCGGCCGCCGTGACGCCATCGAGCACCAGGGGCGAGGTCGTGTTGAAGTTGCCCATGATGACGCAGTTCCGGTCGACGAAGTCGGACCCGAACAGGATCCGGCACATCTCCACGCTGTCACTGGCGCGATCCGCGGCCGTGATCGAGCCCAGGAACGCCCGGTCCGAATAGCGGATATGGGCATAGACCATGTCGAGATGCCGCTTGTTCACCGCGACATCGGTCGGCTCGCAGACCGTGCCGCCGGAGTGGTGCAACCATGGCGAGGACTGCGACAGCTTCACGAAATTCCGGAAGTCCTCGATGGTGCCGTAGCGGCGCCCCCGGTCCAGATCCATCACGAAGGGCGAGCCGTAGGAGGGCGCGAACACCACGTTCCGGCCGCCGATGCGCACCGAGTTCGCCGGGTTGCGGGCGTGCTGGGTGAACTCCGCCGGGGCGGTCCTCAGGACCTCGCGCAGGAGCCCGGGCTCGAACTTCAGGTTCCAGACGCCGGCGGTCAGTTCCGTCACCTGCGCCCCGGCCTGGCGGTAGAGCCGCATGGCCTCGGCATCCTCGCGCAGCTCCATCCCGATCTCGGCCAGGATGCGGTCGGCGGTCGCTTCGATGCGAACGAGGCTGTCCTCGGACAGGAGGTCATAGGTCGGGACGTTCCGCACAATGTAGGGCCGCCGCGTGCCCTGGGCGCCCTGGAGACGGCTCTCGCGTCGCTGCGATCGACCCCCGCGCGGGCGCTTGGTGTCCTGACCTGGAGTTGATCCGTCGGGCATGGCTCGTTTCTCCAACAACTGATGGCAAGGCTAGGCCGTTCCCGCCCTCCTGTGACGCTGGAAAACCCTCATCGGTTTGATAAGCTCGGCTTATGGGAACGCTCCGCAGCCTCCTGCCCTCGATCAACAGCCTGGTGGTCTTCGAGGCGGCTGGCCGCCTGTCCAGCTTCACCGCCGCCGCGCGCGAGCTGCACATGACCCAGGCCGCCGTGTCCTACGCGATCCACCGCCTGGAGGAGCAGCTGGGGACCGTTCTCTTCCTGCGGGAGCACCGCCGGGTCCGGCTCAGCGAGATGGGGGCGAGGTTCCATGCCGACGTCGCGATCGGCCTGTCCCATATCCAGCGGTCCGCGCAGGACCTCCGGGCCTCGGCCGCCGGGAGCCATGTCACGTTGTCCTGCTCGACAGCCTTTGCGGCCTTCTGGATGGTTCCGCGCATGGCCAGGTTCCGCGAGGACCTGCCCCAGGTCGACCTGCGGATCCAGACGGCCGATCGCGATCTCGACCTGCTGGGCGAGGGCATTCCGCTGGGTATCCGTGGCGGGGCTCCGGCCGACTGGCCGCACTACGAGGCCGAGGTGCTTGCCCCCGAGGAGATCTACCCGGTCTGCGGAGCGGGATACCTGTCAGGCGTGGATCGGCCGGTCCGCGCCGCCGACCTGCTGGCGCATCGCCTGATCCACCTGGAGGAGCCCTTCCGCTCGGCCGCCACCTGGAGGGACTGGTTCGCTTCGGCCGGCATCGACGGAACGAAGGTCCCTTCGGGCCTTCGGATCAACGATTACGTCCTGGTCGTCCAGTCGGTCATCGAGGGACAGGGCATTGCCCTCGGCTGGCGGCATCTTGTCGAAGGGCTCGTGAGCAAGGGGGTTCTCGTGCGGCTGACGGGGCACGCGCTGACGACAGGCAAGGATTTCCATGTGATCTGGCCCAAGGAGGCCAGGCTGTCACGGCCGGCGCAGGACGTGCGCGACTGGCTGCTGCGGCAGCGCATGGCGCCCCCGGCCCGGTCCTGAGATCGGACAGCGACAGGCACCCCCGTCAGGGGTGCCTGGACAGGGCGATGGGCCACGGCCTCAGTTCATTGCGGCGGCGCGGGCGTCCCGAAGCCAGCCGTCGTATTCGGCCTGATGCGCCGCGATCCAGTCGCTCACGTGGCGGTCGATGTCCTCGGAGGAGTCCTCGCCATCGGCGATGAGCTTGTTCTCGGCCGAGATGTCGTTGATGTCGATCCTGGCCTCTTCGAGGAGCTTCCTGGCGGCCGGGTTGGCGGCCAGGAAGTCGTTGCGGGCCACCACGCGGATCGAATCGACGGCGAAGCCCAGGTTCTTGCCGCCGAAGGTGGTCTCGCCCGTCGCGCCGTCGGGCAGCGAGGTGTAGGGCACCTCCAGCCATTCCACGTCCCGGCCCGGGACCAGCGCGCCGGACACCCAGTACGGCGTCCAGGTGTAGTACAGGATCGGCTGGCCCTCAGCGTGGCGGGCGATCGTGTCGGCGATGATGGCGTTGTATTCGCCCTGGTTGTGGGTCACCGTGCCGCGCAGGCCGTACTCGTCGAGGTGATGCTCGATCACGCGCTCGCAGCCCCAGCCCGGCACGCAGCCCGCGAGGTCCGCCTTGCCGTCGCCGTCGGTGTCGAACCTGGCCGCGGTGGCCGGATCCTTGAGGTCCGACACCGAGTGGACGCCCGCGTCGTAGCTGGCCTTGTCCACCAGATAGCCCTGCAGGGCCCCGTCGATCAGGTGGCCGATCTTGGTCATAACGGCGTCGCCGCCCACTTCCTGGTAGAAGGGGTCGTGCAGCGTGTTCCAGCTCGCGGTGAACAGGTCCGCGTCCCCCGAACCCACGGCGAGATGCGCGGTCTGGGCCAGCACCTCGTTCGGCTCGGCGACCGTATAGCCCAGGTCCTCGAGCGCGCGGAACACGAGCCGCGCCTGGAACATCTCCTCCAGCAAGGGCTGGATCACCGGGCGCACGGTAACGCCTTCGCCGGGCTTGTCCTGGGCCATCGCTGCCATCGGCAACAGCGTGAGCGCGAGGGTCGCAGCCAGTCTGAGCGGTTTCATGGATCGTCCTTCCCTGTCGGTTCTTGTTTGTTGTTCCGCAACGGCCATGCGGCCCGTCCGGTTGGGTCCGGGCCGGTCGGCCCAGGTCATCTCGGGTCAGCCCCAGCTCGCCACCGGAGCGCCAAGGGCGTTGTGATTCACCGTAATCCCGAGCCCCGGCGCATCGGGGACGAGCACCCCCCCGTTCATCACCGGGGCGTCGAAGCGCGCCGTCTCGAGCGTGACCATGTCGCGGCAGTCGAGGATGCAGCGCAGCAGCCGCGGCGGCACCGTCGCGCCGAGATGGGCGATGGCGGCAAAGGCGATGACCGAGCCGGTCGTGTCCTGCACGCTCATGGTGAGGCCCGCGGCGCGGCAGATGTCGCGCTGCCGGCGGGACGGGGTGAGGCCCCCGGCCGGGGTGATCTTGAGCCCGATCCCGTCCGCGGCATCGAGCGCGATGAGGCGGGCCAGCTCCTCGTCGCTCTGCGCCAGCTCGTCGAGGATGATGGGCACGTTGCAGCGGGCCCGCAGGGACAGCGTCTCCCGCCAGGTGGCGCAGGGGGCCTCCAGCACGAAGTCGAGCCCCTCCGGCAGGAGCCTCAGCATCCGCAGCGCGGTTTCCGGCACGAGTCCGCCGTTCGCATCGACGATGAAGTACTCGCCGGGCCGGCGGTCGGCGAGGCTCGCGCGGATGCGCTCGGCATCAATGGTCGGCCCGCCCTCGCCGTCGAGCGCGCCGATCTTGATCGAATGGCCCATGTAACCGCGCGCGCGATGGTCGGCGACGCGGGCGCGCATGTCCTCGGGATCGCCCATGTAGATCGAGGAGATCGTCGCCATGGGCACGCCGGTCGAGCCGCCCAGAAGCTCGCAGACCGGTCGGTTCAGCGCCTTGCCGAGCACGTCCCAGCAGGCGGCGTCGATGGCGGCCTTGGCATGGGCGTGGCCGACGAGAACTTCGTCCATCCGGTCATAGATGCGGTCGGTCTGGCGCGGGTCGCGGCCCAGGAGGTGGGGCGCGATCTCCTCGATGCCCGCGCGCGCCCCGCGCGCATGGGCGGCGACATAGGTGGAGCCGAAGGGCGTGCTCTCGCCCCAGCCCTCGGTGTCATCGTCGGCCACGACGCGCACGATGGCCGCGCCAAAGCTGCGGTACTCGCGGCCGCCGGACAGGAGATAGACACCCCCGGAATAGGGCAGCTCGACCTCATAAAGCTCAATTCGCGCGATCTTCATCAAGGAGTTCCAGTGGGAGGGATCAGAACCAGCTTGCCGGTGTGCGCCTTGGACAGGAAATCGGCCTGGGCCTCGGCAAGACGGTCGAGCGGATAGGTCCGCGCCACCACGGGCCGCACGGCGCCGGCCTCGACGTAGGAAACGAGGTTCTCGAACACCTCGTCTTCCTGGAAGGTGCAGCCGAAGAGGCTGAGGTCGTTGAGGTAGAGGGTCCTGAGGTCGATCTCGGCGATCGGCCCGGCAATGGCGCCCGCCACCGCGTAGCGCCCGCCCTTCACGAGCAGGTCGAGAAGCCGGCCCGCGCCCGGGCCGCCCACCACGTCGATCACCACGTCGATGCTGCCCGGCCCGAGCAGGGCCACCGGATCGTCCTCGCGCGCGATCACGCGGTCGGCCCCCAGCGCGCGCACCTCCTCGGCCTTGGAACGCCCCGCGACGGCGACCACCGTCGCGCCCCGCCGCCTGGCCAGCTGCACCGCCGCCGAGCCCACGCCCCCCGAGGCGCCGGTGACCAGAACCCGCTCCGCCCCCACGCGGGCGCGATGGAGCATGTTCTCGGCCGTGGACCAGGCGCAGGGCACGGAGGCCAGCTCTGCGTCCGTCCAGTCGCAGCGCACGGCGTAGGTTTCGGCGGAGGGGGCCGCGACGAACTGGGCGAAGCCGCCGTCGCATTCCGAACCGATCGTCCAGCACTCCCAGGGGCGATAGGCCACGGGGGTGCGGAGCATGTTCCGCACGAGCACCCGCTCGCCGATCCGCGCCGGGTCCACGCCCTCCCCCACGGCAACGACATGGCCGCAGATGTCCGCGCCCTGGATGCGCGGAAAGGTCAGCGGCGCGCCCGACCAGCTCGCGTCGGCGGCGTCGGCCTCCTGTGCCCCGCCGTCCGTGCCGTCGGTCACGCGCTTGGAGTACCAGCCGATGCGGGTGTTGATGTCGGTGTTGTTGACCGCCGCGGCGGCAACGCGGATCAGGAGCTCCCCCAGGCCGGGCCGCGGCACAGGCAGGTCCTGCCGGTAGACAAGCTTGTCGAAGCCGCCGTGCCCGGTGAGTTGCACGCCGCTCATCATCGGCGGGATAGGGTCAGTCGCCATGCCTGGTCCTTGGGTTGCAGATCGATCGGGGAGAGCCGGGCCGGAGCCCAAGGGGCCTGCCTGCGCGCCAAGATGTCCGCTCCCCTGCTTTGCCCAGGACGGGACGGCCGGCGCCGCTTCGGCTGCGGCGTACCGGACGGTCCTGGGAGGTCATTCCGTTGAGCGCGGGCACGGCGATGGCAGGGTCGCCGGCGACGCGCGACGGATGCAGGAAAGCGGGATGCCCCCGGTCTGGCAACGTGGGAAAAGATCACGTTTGACTTGAGCTGGGGTCAACACGACAAGGTCCGTGGCGGGCGCATCCCCTCGGGTCGGCGCACCGCGATCCCGGCGTGGGGGTTCATGGAGGTCCCATTGGTCAGGCGCTTCTACGACCTGCCGCCCGTGACCTCGCTGTCTGTCTTCGAGGCAGCGGCACGCCACGCGAGCTTCACGCTGGCCGCGGCCGAGCTCAACGTCACCCCGGGCGCCGTCAGCCGTCAGATCCGCGCCCTCGAGGAGGACCTCGGCGTCGCGCTGTTCCTGCGCCACAACAAGGGAGTGCGGCTGACCGCCTCGGGCGAGGAGCTGTTCCATGTCCTGGCCCGAGGGTTCGCCCAAGCGTCCGAGGTGGTGCGCGCCATCCGCCGGGGCGACACCGCCCGCAAGGTCACCGTCGCCTGCTCCGACGTCTTCGGCTCGATGTGGCTCCTGCCCCGCATGCCGGAGTTCTGGCGGCGCTTTCCCGAGGTCAAGGTCGACCACCTGATCTCCGACAACACGCGGGACTTCCGCCGGGCCGAGGTCGACCTGCGGGTGCGCTTCGGCTCGGGAGGCTGGGCGGAGGAAACGGCCCAGTTCCTGTTCGATGATCGCGTCTATCCGGTGTGCAGCCCCGCCTATGCGAGGGCGCATCGGGACGATGCGGCCCGGGACTGGACGAACCTGCCGCTTCTGGACGTGGAGTGGGTCGCCTCGGACTGGCTGCGGTGGGAGGACCTGCTGGCCCAGGCGGGCCTGGCCCGGCACACCGCCGACATCCGGCGCTTCGGCAAGTTCAGCGTGGCGCTGCAGGCGGCGATGGCCGAGCAAGGCCTCGTCATCGGCTGGCACCGGATCGTGGCCCCCTTGGTCAGGGACGGGACGCTGGTGCGGTTCACCGATCTGGTGCTTTGTCCGCCCGGAGGATACCACCTGACCTGGAACTCCAACCGGGCGCTGACGCCTGCGGCCACCCTGTTCCGGGCCTGGATGCTGGAGATGGCGGCCGCCGAGCGGCTGGCTCCAAGTCCTTCACCGACGGTGCGCCCGTCGCCCGACGCGTCTGGCACGGCCCATGCCGATCCTCCTGCATCGGGAAGTCCGCCCCCCGAATGATGCGACGGAGCCGCGGAAGCCGCCGGCGCGGCCACGCGCACAGGCCGCGGCGCCCGAACCCTCGGTCGGAGGATCACCTGCTTGACTCGGGATGGGCGAGGCGGCGTACTCGGCCCGGCGGGGACGACTGGCACCGGCGTCCGACCCCGTTCGGAGGACGACCTTGAGCCATCACCCCCACCTCCTGTCGCCGCTGGACCTGCGGGGCCACCGGTTGCGCAACCGCATCGTCTTTGGCGCGCACACGAACAACATGTCGGACGATGGCCTGCCGGGGCCCCGGACGGCGGCCTACCTGCTGGAGCGGGCGCTGGGCGGGGCGGGCATGATCGTGGCCGAGCCGATGCCCGTCCATCGGACGGGGGTGCTGACCCGCGGCAACTTCCGGCACGGAAGCGACGAGGTCATCCCCCACTTCCGCAAGGTGACCGAGCCCGTGAAGGACGCGGGGGCGGTCATCCTCCAGCAACTCTATCATGTCGGCGCCCATGGCGACTCGGACCTGAGCTTCGCCCCGCACTGGTCGCCGTCGGGCGACCGGAGCTACCACGACTCGGACGGCTCGCACCGCATGACCGAAGCGGAGATCCTGGAGCTGATCGACGCCCATGTCGCGGCGGCCGTCCGCTGCCGGGCGGCCGGGTTCCAGGGCGTCGAGGTCTGGGCCGCCTATCATTCGCTCCTCGACCAGTTCTGGACGCCCTGGAGCAACCGCCGCGACGACCGCTGGGGCGGCTCGCTGGAGAACCGCACCCGCTTCTCGCGCACGGTCATCGAGGGCATCCGCAGGGCGTGCGGGGACGACTTCATCATCGGCCTCGCGGTCAGCGCCTCCGACGCCCACGATGTGACCCTGTCGGTCGAGAGCCTGCTCGAGATCATCGCGCTGCACGACGCGACGGGGCATGTCGACTACGTCACCTGCGGGCACGGCGGCTATCTCGACTACGACCGGCTGATGCCGACCTTCCTGTTCGCCGAGAAGCTGACGGCCCCGGTAACCGAGCAGATCAAGGGCGTCGTCGCCCACGCCAGGGTCACCTCCGAGGCGCATGTGCGCACGCCCGAGAACGCCGAGGCCATCATCGCCTCCGGACAGGCCGACCTCGTCTCGATCGTGCGCGGCCAGATCGCCGACCCGCATCTGGCGCGCAAGGTCGAGGAAGGCCGCGCCGGGGACGTGCGGGGCTGCATCTCCTGCAACCAGATGTGCTGGGGCCGGCGCTCGCGGGACTACTGGATCTCGTGCCTGATCAACCCGAGCGCGGGGCGCGAGTTCGAATGGGGCGGCGACCGCTTCACGCGGGCCGACAGCCCGAGGTCGGTCCTGGTCGTCGGCGGCGGCCCGGCCGGGCTCGAGGCGGCGCGGGTGGCAGGCGAGCGCGGGCACCGGGTGGAACTTGTCGAGGCGGCGCCGCAGCTGGGGGGCCAGTTCCGCCTGGCGGGCCTGCAACCCCGGCGCGGGCAGATCCTCGACCTCCTCGGCTGGTACGAGCGACAGTTCGCGAAGCTGGGAGTCGAGGTGCGACGGAACACCTTTCTCGACACGGAGGAGGTGGCCGCCCATCCGGCCGAGGTGGTGATCCTGGCCACGGGCTCGCTGCCCGATGCCGACGCGCGGCAGCGCTGGCTGCCCGGCGAGGAGCGCCTCCCCGGACTGGAGGCCGGCGGCGTCTGGTCGCCCGAGGAGGTCCTGCGGCGCGAGGCACGGCTTGGCGACACCGTGGTCGTTTACGACGAGGGCGGCACCTGGCGCGGCGTCGGCACCGCCTGGGCGCTGGCCGAGCAGGGCAAACGGGTGATCCTGGTCACCCCCGACCCCTTCGTGGGCAAGGAGATCGCCCGGACGACGGCCGACGGCGCGGCGCGGGCGCGGCTCGCCCGGGCCGGCGCGCGGTTCCTGACCGAGCATGTCATCGCCCGCTGGCACGGCAACGGCGTCACCCTGCGCTCCATGCTGGACGGACGGGAGGAGACCCTGCCCGCCTCGGCGCTGGTGATGGCCACCACGAACCAGGCCTTCGATCCCTTTCCCGACTCCCTCCCTGGCAAGGAGGTTCATCGCATCGGCGACTGCGCCGCCCCCCGGCAGGCGCCCTACGCCTTTCATGAAGGACGAAAGGTGGCCCTGGGGCTCTGATCGTTCACCGGGATCATGGCCCGCCGTGGCAACCGGTCTGTGAGGAGTAGGGCAGACACCAGAAATCGCAGCGCGCGATGGCCTCATCGCGCAGGCCGGTCCGCGCCGGGGATCGGATCAGCGGCATCAGACCAGGGCATTCATCAGGGCGGCTCGCTGTCCTCCGGTCTCAGGCTCCTGTCGGCGTCGGATCACCTCCCCTTTCCTTTGGACCTTAAGCCGGGCTTAAGGATCACCGCCAATGAGAGCCCCATCCCGCCCGAGCGTGAGGTCCCATCGTGAGACTGCTGATCGTCGAGGATGACGAGGTCCTGCGGGACGGCCTTGTGGTGGGCCTGCATCTGGCAGGCTTCACCTCCGAGGCGGTCACCACGGTGGCAGAGGCCGAGGCCGCCCTGGAGATGGGCGGCTTTTCGGGCGTTGTGCTCGACCTCATGCTGCCCGACGGCTCGGGGCTGGACCTGCTGGCCCGGCTCCGCGCCGGGGGCTCGACGCTGCCGGTCCTGATGCTGACGGCCCGCGACCGCCCGCACGAACGGGTGGCGGGCCTCGACGGCGGGGCCGACGATTACCTGGGCAAGCCCTTCGACCTAGGGGAGCTCGCGGCACGCCTGCGCGCCATCCTGCGCCGCGCGGAAGGGCGGGCCGACGGTCGCATCGCCTGGAACGGGCTCGTGCTCGACCCCGCGAAGATGGAAGGTGAGATCGACGGCGACGCGCAGACCTTCTCGCCCAAGGAGTTCATCCTCCTGCGCGCGCTCCTCGAGCGCCCCGGAGCGGTGTTGGCGAAGGCCACCCTCGAAGAGCGGCTTTACGGCTGGCAGGAGGGGGTGGAGAGCAATACCGTCGAGGTCCATATCCACCGGCTGCGCAGCAAGTTGGGCGCGGGCTTCATCGAGACCGTGCGCGGCGTAGGCTACCGCCTGGCCCCCGAGGCCGCGAAGGAGACCGCCTGATGTCCATGCGCCTGCGCCTGTTCCTGATCCTGGTCCTGGCCACCGGCACCGTCTGGGCCTCGGCGGTGCTCTGGACGCGGGCACGGACCGAGGCACATGTGGAGCGCGTGCTGGATGCCCGCCTCTCCGAGGCGGCCCGCATGGTCGTCTCGCTCATCGACAGCCACGGCATCGATTTGGGCGCCACGGCCGGCTCGGTCGACACGAGTGGGGTCGATTCAGTCTTTGTGCCTGCGGCCGACTACGAGCATCGTCTGTCCTGCCAGATCTGGTCGGTCGAGGATATCCTCCTGGGGCAGTCCGAAGGCGCTCCGGACGGGCGTCTCAGCTCCAGCCCGTCCGGCTTCAGCACCAGCGAGGTCGATGGGCAGGCCTGGCGCGTCTACACGGCCGAGGACCCGGACCTCGGGATCCGCGTCATGGTGGCCGACACCATGGCCATGCGCGAGAACCTGGTGGGCAGCATCATCACCGCCCTGGTCCTGCCGGCCGGGCTCGTGCTCCCGGCCCTCCTGGGCCTGATCTGGATCAGCCTGGGTCGGGGCCTCGCGCCATTGGACCGCGTGGCCCGGATCCTTGCCGCACGCTCGGCCAGCGATCTCACGCCCCTGCCCGACGAACCTGCCGCCCGCGAGGTGCGCCCCCTGATCGAGGGCCTGAACGGCCTCATGACCCGCGTGGCCTCCGCCCGCGAGAGCGAGCGCACCTTCACGGCCTTCGCGGCCCACGAACTCAAGACCCCGCTCTCGGGGCTCAAGACCCAGGCCCAGGTGGCGGCCCTCGCCCAGGATCCGGCGGTCCAGGCCAAGGCGCTGGCGCAGATCCAGCGCGCGGTGGACCGGACCGACCGCATGGTGCGCCAGCTTCTCGACATGGCGGCGGTGGAGGCGGAGGGTCCAGGAGGCGAGGAGCCCGGCGCCGGAGTGGGCCTGATGCTGACGGGCCTCGTCGAGGACCTTGCGCCCTTGGCTCAGCAGAAGGGCGTCGGGCTGAGAACGGCACGAAATCCCACAGGTCCGCTGGTCTGCCGCAGCCCGCTCCTCCTCGGGATCGCCGTGCGCAACCTCCTCGAGAACGCCGTGGCGGCCTCGCCGCCCGGCGGCGTGGTGACCCTGACCATCGATCGTCTCGACCAGGGGCGGCGCGGCCTGATCCAGGTCCGGGATCAGGGACCGGGCATTCCCGCCGATGAGTTGGCCCAGGTCACCCGCCGCTTCGTTCGGGGGCGCCAGGCCAAGGGCACGGGCAGCGGCCTCGGGCTCGCCATCGTGGACCTCGCGACCCAGCGCCTAGGCGGACGTCTCGCCCTTGGACCGGCCGAGGGCGGGGGCATGATCGCGGAGATCGAGTTTCCCTGCGTCCCCCAGGACCTTGGCACGTCGGCTGGCGCGCCCACCCCCAGTCCTGCCTGACCGGGGGCCACCCCATCCCGCGCCGACGGCTGCGCAATGGATCGGCCAGCGTGGCTCCCCGGCAAAGTCTTAAGGTTGGCGTAAGCTTCGCTTGCGACTCAGCCGATCTCATGTGGCCGCCGAGCAGGACAGAACGATGACCCTTCCCACCCCCCGCCGGACCCTTCTGCTGGGAGCCGGCACCCTTCTGGCATCGCTGGCCGCCCCCGGCCTCTTGCGCGCGCAGGACAGCCGCCGTAACGCCTCTGCTTTCGTGACGCACGACTGGCGCGACCACTTCGAGACGCTGGGCGCCGGGGCCATCCTGGCGGACACGGGCTCCACGTCGCTGCACTACTGGAGCGGGGATGGAGAGGAGCACCGGGTCTACCCGACCTCCGTGCCGGCGAGCGACGAGCTGACCCGCCGCGGCTACACCGAGGTGGTCGAGAAGAAGGTGGCCCCGACCTGGACGCCCACGCCGTCCATGCGCCAACGCTTTCCGGAATGGCCCGCCGTGGTGCCGGGCAACGATCCCCTGAACCCGCTCGGCCCCTATGCGCTCTACCTGTCCTGGCAGTACTACCGCATCCACGGCACCCACGACACGCGCAAGATCGGGCGGCCCTCCTCGGACGGCTGCATCGGCCTTTACAACGAGCACATCACCGAACTCTTCAGCCTGGTGCGGGTCGGGACCCAGGTGCGGATCCTCTGAGGCCCGACACCCGTCGCCCTCTTCAACTCCCGAGAAACTGGCAGCGCTCAGGGTCCCCCATCCGCGCGGTCCTGAGCGCGTCAGCCTTGGATCGTTGCCTGTCCGTCGACTGGCGCACCCAAGGGGGGATATGGCAACTGAAGGAAAACCCGCTTGAGCTTGCCCTGGCAGGCCCGGGAACGGGAGCCTGCCGGAAGTTGCGGCGCTTGGGCCGCAGATTCCGGCGTGCAACCTGCTCGTCTGGATCCAGGCCTGGCAGGTTTCCTCCACCTTGCCCCGGTCCGCGACGCTCCCTGTCCCTGGGCGTCCCCCGTCACGGCAGCGCCGGCCGCCGCCCGCCGAAGCCCAGGCCCGGCCAGCGCGAACGCAGCATCTGGGCCAGTTGCGCGAGGTTCAGGACCAGGAACACCAGGTTCCACGCGACCACGTTCATCATCGGCTCGGGCTGGCTGTAGAAGTAGGCGACGACACAGGACGTGCCGACGACGGACAGCAGCCGCAACCGGAGCATGTCGGTGGTGAAGTAGCCCAGGACGAAGAAGATGTTCGCGGCATTGATCAGGACGTTCATGACAGAAGCTCGAATACAGGAACTCAAATGGCGGGCCCACCACGGCGGATGACCGGCGGCGCGGGCTCGTGTGAAATGCAGGCGGGCGGGACCACCGGGTGCGAGCGGCGCTTGTCGCCACGCCCTCCCCCGGAGAACCCTGGGCGCTCTCTCGCGCCGAACGCGTTTGGCAACAAGTCAGGAAAACAGGACCACGCGCCACCGGCGGGCCGGAGGTTCCTCGGGGCACCGGACCGTCCTGCCGGCGGCACGCCAGGCTCATGGCCCCGTCCCGCTCTCCCCGGGAGCCGTTCCGTGCTTGAGCCCTGCCACCGACGGATCCCGTGTCGGCGCACTGCCGAAAGAAGGCCAGCACCCTGGCCCCGAGGGCTGACGGCCCTTGTCGCCGCGTGGGGCGGAGGGCCCCATGCTCCGCAAGACGTTCGCGCGCTGGCCGCGTTGATCGGGCACACGCCGCCGATGGCCCACTGCACGCAACGGGCAGTTCCGTGACCGGCAGCACCCTCCGCACGTCGGGGTGCCTGCGCCGAGGAGGGCAGCTTCAGAAGGGTTGGCAGGCCTTGGTCGGTGAATGGCGGCACCGTGAAGATCTGTTGCAGGGTCGCGCCAGCATAGCGGGCACCCAAGACCTCCTGCCAGGCGCGGACGTCTGCCCTGTCGCCGGCCGGATGCGACGCGGCCACCGCCGTCACCAGCATGTCGATACGGGGACTGGGCGCCCGGCCCCGCTGCTGGCCCGTTCGACGGCCTCCCCGTGCCTGCCGTCCGCAGGTTGGGCGGCGCCCGTGCAGGCCTGCATCCCGCAGAGCACGGGATCGAGAGGGCTGAACTCGATGGCCCGGTCCATGTCCACGCGACAGTCCGAAGTCCGGCCCGCCAGCATGGCCGCGAAGCCGCTCGACCGCGGTCCGGTGCGTATCGCATCGCGGCGGACTGGCGGCTCGTGAACGACAGGCCCGCGAAGGCACCGGCGAAATGAGGGGCGAGCCGGGTGTCGCGTTCGAAGTACCCTGCCACGATGGCGTTGCCGGCCTCCGTAAAGCGGACGATGTGCGGCAGCCCGAGGTGGCAGGCGCCCCAGGCGTCGAGCCGCTCGGTCGGGCCGGACCTATCCCGCCCGATCCTCGATCATCTCGCGGATCCGCATCATCAGGGTGTCCACCGAGAACGGCTTGGTCATCATCGCCATGCCGGGCTCCAGGAACCCGCCCGCCTGGGTCGTGTTCTCGGCATAGCCGGTGATGAACAGGACCTTGAGGTCCGGGCGGGCCAGACGGGCCTGATCCGCCAGCTGCCGCCCGTTGAGGCCCGGCAGACCCACGTCCGTGACGAGGAGATCGATCCGCCGCCCCGATTGGGCGAGCCTCAGCCCCTCCGGCCCGTCCGAGGCCTCGAGGGCGTGGTAGCCCAGGTCGTTCAGGACCTCGACGATGAGCGCGCGCACCACCGGTTCGTCCTCGACCACCAGGACCGTCTCGCCCGGGCCGGCGCGCGGGACCGAAACCAGGCCGGCCTCCTCGTCCTCGGGGTTCGCCGCCCCGCGGTGACGGGGCAGGTAGAGCTTCACGGTCGTGCCCTGCCCTTCCTTGGAGATCACGCGCACATGGCCTTCGGACTGCTTGGCGAACCCGTAGACCATGGACAGGCCGAGCCCGGTTCCCTGGCCGATGGGCTTGGTCGTGAAGAAGGGGTCGAAGGCGCGCTCCAGCACCTCCGGCGGCATGCCCGACCCGGTGTCCGCGACGCAGATGGTCACATACGAGCCCGGCTTCATGTCATGATGCGCCACGCAGGCCTCGGCAAGGTCGAGGTTCGCGGTCTCGACCGTGAGCTTGCCTCCGTCCGGCATGGCGTCCCGCGCATTGAGGCACAGGTTCAGGATCGCGCTTTCGAGCTGCACGGGATCGCAAAGGGTCCGCCACAGGTTCCCGGCCAGCTTCATCTCCAGCGTGATCCCCGGCCCATGCGTCCGCTGGAGCAGATCCTCCATGTCCGCCAGGAGCCGGTTCGCCTCGACGGGCTTGGGGTCGAGCGGCTGGCGGCGCGAGAAGGCCAGCAGGCGATGCGTGAGCGCGGCCGCCCGCTGGGCCGAGGTCATGGCCGCTCCGATGTAGCGTTCGAGGTCGGCGGTCCGGCCCTGCCGCAGCCGGTTGCCCATCAGGTCCAGCGACCCCGTGATCCCGGTCAGCAGGTTGTTGAAGTCGTGCGCGAGCCCGCCGGTCAGCTGGCCCACGGCCTCCATCTTCTGGCTCTGGCGCAGCGCCTCCTCCGCCTGGGTACGCTCGGCCACCTCCTGTGCGACGCGAGCCTCCAGGATCTCGTTCAGCTCGCGCAGTTCCACCTCGCGGGCGCGCCGATCGGTGATGTCGGTGTGGACGCCCACCCATTCATGAACCTTGCCCGAGACATCGCGGGCGGGAATGGCCCGCATGGAGAACAGGCGCCACTCGCCATCCTGGCGGCGCACGCGATGCTCGTGGACGAAGGCGCGCTGCTCCGCCACCGCGAGTCGCCAAGCGTCGACCGTGGGATGCACGTCGTCCGGATGCACGGCACGGGTCCATCCATAGCCCTGGTACTCGTCGAAGGACTGCCCGGTCAGGGCGGCCCAGCCGGGCTGCTCGCCCACCATCTGCCCGGTGGTGTCGTTGGTCCAGAGCCGGCCCTGCATGGCGTCCACCGCCGCGCGGAAGCGCGCCTCGCTGAGCCGGAGCGCCGCCTCGGCCTCCTTGCGGGCCGTGATGTCGAGCACGAACTCCACCACCTCGTCGCCCACCCGACGGGCCGCGAAGAGCCCCCACCAGCGCGAGCCGTCCTTGCGGTAGTACTGCTTCTCGTAGGGCGTCGTCTCGCCCAGCGTGGTCACCTCGCCCACGGCCTTCCAGGACGGCTCGACGAACTCCGGCGGCGTGAGCTCCTGCCAGGTCTTGCCCATGGCCTCCTCGCGCGTGAAGCCGGTCATGCGCAGGAAGGCCTCGTTCATGTCGGTCAGGCCGAAGCCCTCGCCCCAGAACATCACGCCCACGGTGCTGATCGCGAGCACGTTGCGCAGCCGCTCCTCGCTGCGCCGCACGGCTTCCTGAGCCAGATGCTCGGCGGTGATGTCCCGGGACACGGCAAGAAGCTTCTCGGGTCGTCCGTCGGCCCCACCGATCGGGGCGACGACCACGTCCCACCAGCGGGGCGTGCCCTTGGCCGTGAGGGCATGTCCGCGGAAGCGCGCCTCCCGGCCCGACCTGGCCGAGTCCAGGGCCGCCTCGGCCGCCACCCGATCCGCCCCGGACCAAAGGTCCGCGAAGGGACGGCCCCGCAACGTCTCGAAGTCATCGAGCTCCATGACCGTGTGACCGCCCGGGCTCATGAACTGGAGCCGCGCGTCGAGGTCGAGCACCTTGATGCAGTCGCTGGACGCGGCGAAGATCCGGTCCTTGAGCTCGGCGCCGGCCCAGACCTCCTCCTTCGCCTGACCGGGCGGCCGGTCGGGGTCGGGCTCCCTGGCTGCCAGATCGGCTCTCAGGCGGGCGTTCTCGGCCTCGAGGGCCGCGACCCGGCGGTCCAGGCGATCCAACTCGTCAGCGTGCTGAATGGTCAAAGGGCGCATCCCCCACATGGGCTCGATCCCAAGCAGGGTCCCGGCTTAAACAATCGTTTCACCTGCGTCGACAGTTTTGACGCGCCGACGGGAGGATGCGGCACCCGGACGCGGCCGGACCGGAGCGCCCGGGGTCGGCCCCGAGAGGATGGCCCCGGGTCCCGCCCTGCCTGACGGTTCCGGCCACGGCCTGCTCCGGGCCTCGCCCGCTTACGGGACCTGGTGGCACGGGAGGGGCCCATGGGACCCTCCCGGTTTCCCGGCCCCTATTGGGCCAGCCAGGCCTGGAAGCGCCCGTCGAGCTCGTCGCGATGGTCGGCCCACCAGCCGTAGTTGAACAGGATGCTGTGGGCGGCGTTCTCCGGCGACGTCGGCATATGCGGAGTCATGTCGATGCCGAGTTCGGCGTGGGTGGACACCAAAGGCTGGGACGAGGCGCGCATCGGGCCATAGGAGATGTACTTCGTCTGGTTGGCGAGGTGCTGGGTGTCGGTGGCGAAGCGCAGGAAGTGCTTTACCCGGTTCAGCCGGTCCTCCGGCAGGTTTGCCGGAACCACGAACCCGTCGATGTCGAGGACCTCGTAATCCCAAAGCATGGCCACCGGCTGCTTCTGCTCTTCGATCACCGAGAACAGGCGGCCGTTGTAGGTCGATCCGATCACGACCTCCTTGTCGGCGAGCAGCTGGGGCGTCTCGGCGCCGGCGGTCCACCACACGACCTGGTCCTTGATGGTGTCGAGCTTGGCCAAGGCCCGTTCCACGCCCTCGTCCGTTTCCAGGCTGTCGTAGACGTCCTCGGCCGGGACGCCGTCGCAGATCAGCGCCCATTCCAGATTGTTGATCGGGCGCTGCTCAAGAGCGCGCTTGCCCGGGAAGGTCTCGGTGTCGAAGATGTCGCAGATGTCGTCCGGGGTCTGGCCGTTCCATTCAGCCACGTCGGTGCGGTAGCCGAAGGTGGTCGAATAGGCGTTCGTCGGAACGTGGCACTCGGACACGATGTTGTCGCCGAAATCCTCGCTGGCCGGGGTGCCGTCGGGCGCCGGGGCCAGCCAGTCGTCGAGGGGCACCTCCATGACGGCGCCTTCGTCGCAGAGCCGGATCGCATCGGCGCCAAGCGCGTCGACGACGTCGGCGGTGACATTGCCGGCCTCGGTCATCGCCCGAAGCTTCGCGACGGCCTCGGCCGAACTCTCGTCCCAGGTCACCTTGACGCCGGTGGCGTCGATGTAGGGCTGGACATAGGCCTTCAGCTGCATGTCCTGATAGGCTCCGCCCCAGGACATGATGACCATGGAATCCGAGCACCCCTCGCACGGAGGCAGGTCGGCGGCTGTCGCATCCTGTGCCAGAGCCGCGCCGGCCATCGGCATGAGCGCGAGCGCCGCCGAACCCATCAGCATGGTGATCTTCATTGATTGTTCCCCCTGTTCGATCTTGTTGGCTTCGTGGGCCGCACCAAGGGTGCGGCGAGCTTCATTGGCGGCCAACCCAGGACGACCGGGCCGGCCCACACCGACATGTTAGGCCATTTTCGCGGCGATGTGGCTTGCAATCATGAGGTCGGGATGCGCGCCCCAGCCGTTCGCGGATCGGGCTGCGGCCGGCCTCAGGACCGCGACAGCTGCAGGTCCGGGCCATCCTGGCCCCCGCCGCCCCCCGTGGCGGCACGCAGGATCGACCTGGCCTCTGCCGATGCCTACACCCGCTCGGGCGCCCGCGTGGCTGGCGGAACGCGCCGGCGCCACGGCTGGCCTTCGGGGCCGCGTCTGTTTTCCTGCGCCCGGAGGACCAGCCCGAGGCCTCGATTTCAAAGCGGCTGGAGTGGATCTGCGGGCGCTGCTGGACATGGTGGTTGGACTTTGGGCCGCTCGGAGTCGCGCGGCGTCCAGACCCGGACCCCAGGAGCCTGAGAACCTGTTCGCCCCCGTCTGCGCCGTGCCCCCTGACGCGGAGGCTGGGCCAGGTTCTCAGGCTCCCGGGCCTAGAGCAGGGCTTCCGCTCCCAGCACCAGGTAGAGCGCCAGCGCTCCCGCCCCCATGGCGCCCAGCACGCTGCGCGTCCACAGTCCGGCGCCGACCGTCGCCAGAGCCGCCAGGATGCGGGCCGGGTCAGGTTGGCCTGCGGTGGCCTGCGGCCAGAGCACGAGGGGCGCCACCAGGCCCGGCAGCACGGCGACGGCCGTGTAGCGCAGATGGCGCAGGACCCACTCCGGCATCGGCCTCCGCCCGATCAGTCCCAGAAACGAGAAGCGGATCAGGAAGGTCCCAACGCCCAGGACGATGATGATCGCCCATACGGTCGCGACCGTCATGCCAGTCTCCCTGTCAGGCGCCGCTCGACCTCGGCTCCGACGGCCATGGCAAGGATCGCCGCGATCAGGAGACCCAGGGAATAGGGCACCCAAGCCAAGGCAAGCGCACCCGCCACCGAGGTGACGGCCGCCGCGACCTGCGGCAGCGTCCTGAGCCCGGGGGCTACCATGGCCAGGAAGCATATCGGCACCGCGAAATCGAGCGCGAGCCAGCCCGGGATAGTGGCGCCCAAGGCGGATCCCGTCGCCGTCACCAGCAGCCACATGGGGATGGCCGGCCCCGCAGCGCCCGCGAAGTACATGAGCCGGTCCCGCATCGACCAGTGAGGGTGCCGGGGATAGGCCTGCGAGGCACAGGCGTAGCTCGAGTCGAAGAGCGCATAGGCCGCCAGCGCACGCTGCCACACCGGAGCGGCGCCCAGATGAGGGGCAAGGGCGGCCGAATACATCGCCATGCGCAGGTTCACGGCCAAGGCGGTCAGCACCACGACCACCGCAGGCGCGCCGTCCGCCATGAGGCTCACGGCCGTGAACTGCGACGCCCCCGCGATGACCCCGATCGAAAAGCCCATCGCCGCACCGAGCCCCAGTCCCGCTTCGGTGGCCGCAACTCCGAAAAGGAGCCCGAACGGCGCCAGCGCCGCCATGAAGGGCAGTCCGTCCCGCAGACCTTGGGCGAAGGCGCTTCGCCCAAGGCGCCGATCCTGACCGTCGGAGGAGGCGGCGTCCTCCGGGCCCGATCCAAGGTTGCGCATTCCGTCCCCGCGAAGGGGAGGCGCATCTTTGTCGACGCTTTCGGTCAATCCCGCTCTCCGGACAAGATCACACGGTCCCAGCCTGCGAACAGGTTGCAACCTGCTCTGCCTTATCGGTCAGGGCACGCCGGCTGCTACGGTTTATTGTGGGTCTGCGCCCTCAAAGCACCGGGACCAGAGCCCGGCAGGTCGTCCGCACGGAATTGGGCCCTTCTCGCCCGATGGCAACGGCTGCCAGACCTTCAGGCGCGCAAAGGCATTCTCGATGTGGCAGCGCTGTCGGGGACGTCCGTTGTGTCGGGCTTGCCGCAGCCCCGTTCGGCGACCAACGATGTGGAGACGTCGGCCCCGGGCCTTCAGTTCGCCACGACGTCGAGGCAGGGGCATTTGCCATTCTGGGCGTCGCCTGTCCGGGCCGGGACGATGCAGCTGGCTTTCCTTGCCAAGGGGCAAGACCACCTCGCACGACCCAACCGGCAATCACTTGCGTGAATGAGGTCTCTTTCCCCAAGCCCAAAGGCGTCAAAAGAGGCGAACTCCAATTGGGAAACCAAGCACAGTCGAAGATCGGATGAAGCACTCCGGCCTTTCCGATCGAGCGCATGGATTGCTCGGGGGTCGCTTGATCTGAACCCTGCTCGGCCGACCGGTCCACGGCGGAGGCGAGGACTTGCGCTTCCGCCTGTTTCGAGCCGGGAAAGCCGCGTCCTGGACGCCGACCTGGGCTCCGCGCCATGATGATGGGCGTCGATGCAGAGATCGACCGGCTGTCGGCCAGGGCCGGCTTTCGTCGGTGCTGACGAGGACAGGAAAAGCCTCTCCGGTCATTCTGAAGCGGCAGACTCGACCGGGATCGTTCTTGTCGCGAACGAGAAGCGGAGTGCAGTTTCGTCTCATGCTCCTTGCGGGGTGAAGATGCCGCGCTCCACGAGGTCCGGCGCGACGGCCACGACGCTGGGACGCTCCGGCTGCTCTGGAAGGAGCCGGACCAGGGCAGCAGCCTCTTGTCCGAGCTGCCGATCCGGGCCACGGGCCCGGTCTCCTCGGAGGGGCGCTTCGCCGTTGCCATCGCGGGCTTCGGCCAGTTCCTGCGCGGCTCGCCGTCCGTGGCGGGATGGAGCTGGGACGAAGCCATCGCGCTGGCCCGGGCCAACCGCAGGACCGGCTCTCCGATGATCCGTGCGCGCAGATGACCTTCGGTCGTCCGCAATCCGGCGTTCTGGCTGTCGCCCGAAGCCGCCATCAGAGCCAAGCCGCGCCGGGTTTGCCGTAGGCCGTGCGGCGACGCGTCGCTGGTCTCCTGCCAGCTTCGAAGCCGGGGACGAGCCGCTGCAGGTCCGGCTTTCGGCTTGGTGAGGTTCACCGGGACCGTTGGCACCGATCTGACGCTGCCGCAGAGGACGTCCGGACAGGACACGACATCCAGAGCGAATGACGGCCCCGCCCTGGGCGGCTCGACGCCGATCCTGGTCCAGCTACAATCTTGCTTGGACGGAGGTGAGAGGCTGGCCAACAGGCTCCAAGCCGTCCGGGAGGAGGACACATGTTCAAAGCGAACCAAGGCCGTTCGGCGGCGTTCCTGACGATGAAGCCCTGCCGAGCCCTGACTGCCATCACGATCGCTGCCCTGCTTGGCGCTCAACCCATCGGGCTGGCGGCCCAAGAGGCTGCAACCGACCCCGGGAACCAGACGTCCAGTCCTGACACTCAAGTCGAGACGACTGGCGCGGACTGAGCGGCCGGAGCGGGAAACTGGATCGACACCTGGACGGCGAGCCCGCAGCAGGACTGGGGCGATGACTTCTTCGCGGCGCCCGGGATCCCCCGCTCCCTTCGCGATCAGACCATCCGGCAGGTCGTGCGGGTGAGTCAGGGCGGCGACCGGATCCGGGTGGAGTTCTCCAACGAATATGGCGAGCATCCGCTGGTGATCGGGGAAGCGCATGTGGCCCTGGCGGGCGAGAGCGGCGCCATCCAGCCCGGCACCGATCAGGTGCTGACCTTCGGCGGCGAGCAGGGCATCACGGTGCCCCCGGGCGCGCCGGTCTGGAGCGATCCCGTGGACCTTGCCGTCCAGGACCTCGGTTCCCTGTCCGTCAGCCTCTACCTGCCCGAGGTCGCGCCAACGACGACCTGGCACAATGATGCGCGGCAGACGGCCTACATCGGCACCGGCAATGTCGCGGACGACGAGACCTTCGAGGCCACGCAGACCTTTCCTTCCCGCATCTGGCTCAGCGGCATCGCCATCGATGCGGTTCCCGGAACGCGTTCCATCGTGCTCTTCGGGGACTCGATCACCGACGGCGACGGCTCCACGCTGGACGCCAACAACCGATACCCGGATCAACTGGCCGAGCGGATCGTGCCCATGGGCGCCGAGGTGACCATTCTGAACGAGGGCATCTCGGGCGCGCGCGTGCTACGCGACCGCATGGGAGAGAATGCCCTGGCCCGGTTCGACCGCGACGTGCTCAGCCATCCGGGCGTGGACACCGTGGTGCTGATGATGGGCATCAATGACATCGGCTGGCCGGACAGCGCCCTGGTCCCCGAGGGCGAGCCCGCCCCTACGGCCGAGCAGATCATCCAAGGCTACCGGCAACTCATCGATCGTGCCCACGCCCATGACCTGCGCATCATCGGGGCAACTCTCACGCCCTTCAACAATGCGTTCGAGGGCGGGCCGCTCGAGGGCTACTACAACGAAGCAAAAGAAGCGAAGCGGCAGGCGGTCAACGAGTGGATCCGCACGGGCGGCGCGTTTGACGGGGTGATCGACTTCGATCAGGCCGTACAGGACCCTGCGAGCCCCGGCCGGATCCAGGCGGCGTTCGACAAGGGAGACCACCTCCATCCCAATGACGCAGGCTACGAGGCCATGGCCCAGTCCATCGACCTTTCGCTTCTCGGGATCGGCCAGTGATCCAGGCGACGCCCGTATGAGCCTGTCCGGGCGGGGATGGCGTGCCGTCCCCGCCTCGGGACATTCACCTGCGCCACTTGCGGCTAAGTCCGGCCAACCGCCTCGTCCATTGGCAGTCGGCCACAACGATCCGTGCTCTTGCGGAAGGACACCTCTGTTCCGAGGTCGATGATCGGCTCGGGGTTCGGCTGCCCCTGGATGACGGCAAGCGCCTCCTCGACCGCACGGAACCCGATCTCGTAGCGGGGCGTGCGCAGACTTGTCAGGCTGGGGTGGGCGCCCAAGATCATGTCGCTGTCGTTGAAGCCGGCAATGCCCAGGTCCTCGGGGACACGCAATCCCTGGGCGATCGCCTCGAACAGGACCCCCAGAGCCAGGGGGTCGTTGTTACAGAAGACGGCATCGACCCTGGGCGTCATGGCGAGAAGCTCCCGGAGCCCCGCACGGGCATGGAGGGGCGTGATCACCTCGCCGCGTTGCTGGCGCGACTGGCCCTCCGGGTCCTTGCTTGTACGGGTCATCAGCAGAGAGGGGTCGTAGAGACCCGCCTCCTCGAGGGCTCGCTGCCAGCCCTGCAGGCGCCCGACGGACCGGGTGTTCATCCAGCCAACCAGGAACAGGTAGCCGATGCGGCGATAGCCCTGATCGATGAGGTGCCGGGTCATCTTGTAGCCCGCATCCACGTGCGAGAAGCCGACGACCCGATCGATGGGATCCCCGGTCAGGTCCATCATCTGGACCACCGGGCAGCCGGCATCCGCCAGCATGCTTCGCGCCAGGGGACTCTGGTCGATGCCCGAGACGATCATCGCGGCCGGCTTGTGCCGCAGGAACTCGCCGATGAGGCGCTCCTCCTCCGCCGGGTCATAATGGGTGTTGCCCAGGTGGACCCGGAGGGGCGTAGGCTGCACGGCATCGTACACGCCCCGGAGCACGTCGCTGAAGATGTGCTGGGCAAGGGAGGGCACGATCACGCCGACCACATGCGTCCTGGTCGAGGCCAGCGCGCGAGCATTGAGATTGGGTCGATAGCCCAGATGCTCGACGGCGGCCATGACGCGCTCGCGCAGATCCACCGAGACGATCCCGGGAGTGTTGATGGCCCGTGATGCGGTGATCGGACTGCAGTGCGCCAGCCGTGCCACGTCCGTGAGGGTGGGTCGCCTATCGGCTCTCATGCGGCTCACGTCCTGACATCCAGCGTTCCATGGCAGATTGTATCACGGACATTTCTCGTTGACCAAATCACAATGACAGCGCTACCAATTCAGATGACAGCGCTACCAAACTCCGAATCAGGTCCGGCACAAGGGCCATACACAACGCGCTAGGCCGACCCGGAGGAGGGGCGGCATCCAAGGGAGGAAAATCGATGACGCTTACTCGTCGGGCCTTCGTCGGAAGGTCAGGAGCGGCTTTTGCCGGACTCGCATTAACTTCGACATTCGCAGCCAGGGCCATCGCTCAGGGCTCGGACACCCTGCGGATCGCTCTCTCGGCACGTGGCTTCCGGACGCTGGACCCGGCGCGTTCCATCCAGGGCGCCGACGAATGGGCCATCATCCACATGTTCGATACCCTGGTGGACATGCCGCTCGGCCGCTTCCCCGACAGCGTGGAGGAGGTCCAGCCGAGCCTTGCCGAGAGCTGGACGGCCAGCGAGGACAGCCGCACCTGGACCTTCAAGCTGAGGCCGGACGTCCAGTTCCACAAAGGGTACGGCCCGCTCACCTCGGAGGACGTCAAATTCAGCTTCGACCGCCTGCTCAACCCCGAGGAGCTGGGCGTGAGGTCGGCGCTCTACGAGAACCTCGAGAGCGTGACGGCCGACACGCCCGATACGGTGACCTTGCAGCTCAAGCTGCCGGATCCGCTCTTCATCATGGGCACGCTGTTGCACCACTCGGCCTCGATCGTCTCGAAGAAGGCCTATGAGGAGAAGGGCACCGAGGCCTTCGAACGCGACCCGATCGGCACCGGGCCCTACCAGCTCGAGAGCGTCGCGGAGGATCCGAGCCAAGGCATCCTCCTGGCGGCGAACCCGGACTACTGGGGCGAGGCCCCGCTCGTCCCCCGTCTCCAGACCATGTACATCGCCGACACGACGGCCCGCACCCTGGCCCTCATGTCCGGCGACATCCACATGATGGAGGGCGTGCGTGCGCCGGGATGGGTTCCCTCGATCCAGGCGCAATCGCCCGGCCTGCATTTCGATGTCGCCTCGCCCGGGTCCTTCTTCACCATCTCCTTCAACCTGGCGGCGCCGCCCTTCGACGACGTACGGGTCCGGCAGGCCGTCGCCTACCTGATCGACCGCGGCCAGATCGCCGAAGCCATGGCCCCCTTCGGCCAGCGGACCTGGGGCATCAACCCGCCCTCCTTCCCGGGCGGCTTCACGGCCGAGACGATCCCCGAGGAGATCCGCTACGAGCGGAACGTCGAAAAGGCCAAGGAGCTGCTGGCCGAAGCGGGCCACCCGAACGGGTTCTCGTTCAAGGCCTACACCTCGCAGCGCGAGGACTATTCCTCGATCATGCTGATGATCCAGCAACTCCTGCGCGAAGGCGGCGTGGAGATGGAGCTCGAGCTCCGGGACCACACGGCCTTCCATGCCGACCAGGCCACCGGCACGAACACGCTGTACCAACGCTCGGCGGCCTATCCCCCGGTGCCGACGCAAGCCATCTCCGAGCAGCTCGCCGCCACCTCCGAGGTCAAGCCGGACGGCTCCGGCGGGCCCAACTTCTCCCGGTACGGGGTCGTCGTCCCCGGCATCGACGAGATGCTGGCGGCCACGATGGCGGAGTCCGACCTTGAGAAGCGCCTGGCGATGGTCAGGGACATGGAGGTCAAGATCCTGACCGACCTGCCGCTCCTGCCGATCGTCACCAACGGCTACATGATGGTCCGGGCCGCCGACCTCGATCTCGGCTACGAGGTCCAGTCCGGCTACGCCCACTGGCGGCTGACGAAGGCCAGCTTCGCCGGCTGACGCCAGCCCGCCTCGGCGCGGGCGCGCCGGAACTCCCGCACTTCCCGCGCCCGCGCTTCCTCTGGAATCGTGATCAGGACCGCTCGCCCATGCCTTACCAACCGGATCTCCGGATCGACGACCCCGCCGGACTCGCCGCCGCTGGCGCGACTGCCTGGGCCTGCGAGGACCTTCGCCAGGCCCTGCGGAACCGACCCTCGGGCGCCGGCCTCCCGATCAGGCTGGTCGCGGACGGCTCCGGCGCCCCGGTCGAATGCCCGGACGCGGCCGAGGCCTTCGCCATCTGGCGGGACGATGAGGCGATCTCGGTCTGGGGCCACGACGCGCGTGGTCTGGTCTATGCCCTGACCGAGCTCGCGGACCGCGCGCGCCACGCCGAGGGGGACGACCCTTTCGCCGGGCCGTTCCCGCTGGTCGAGCGGCCCTCCGCCCGCATCCGGTCCATCGCCCGGCTCTTCTGCTCCGAATCCGAGGACCTGGGCTGGTTCCACGACCGGGACGGCTGGCGCGACTACCTGACCATGCTGGCCACGAACCGGTTCAACCGCTTCAGCCTGACGCTGGGGATGGGGTACAACTACCCCTATCACAACGCCTGGATCCGGGACGTCTACTTCTACTTCCCGTATCCGTTCCTCCTGGCCGTCGACGGCCACGACGTCCGCGTACCCGAGCTTTCCGACGAGGAGCGCGACCGCAACCTCGAGACCCTGAAGTTCATCGGACGGGAGGCCGCGCGGCGCGGGCTCGACTTCCAGCTGGCGCTCTGGACGCAGCGCTACGACTTCGACGACGTCCCGAACGCCAACTACACCGTCGAGGGCGTCACCCGGGACAACCTCGCGCCCTACTGCCGGGCCGCGATCACGCGGCTCCTCACCGAGGTCCCGGAGATCACCGGGCTGACCTTCCGCGTCCATGTCGAGGGCGGCATCGCCGAGGGCGAGTACGGCTTCTGGGGGGAGGCCTTCGCGGGCGTCGCGGACGCCGGGCGGCCGGTCGAGATCGACATGCACGGCAAGGGCCTGGACCACACCACGCTGGAGCTGGCCCGCCGCTCCGGCATGCCGTTCACCGCCTCGCCCAAGTACATGGCCGAGCACATGGGGCTGGCCTATCACCAGTCCTCGATCCGCGAGAAGGAATACCCGCCCGAGCAGGCCCGCAGCGAGCGCGAGCAGCTCTCCGAGGGGTCGCGCAAGTTCCTGCGCTACAGCTACGGCGACCTCCTCCGGAAGGACAAGGACTACTCGGTCCTTTACCGCATCTGGGCCGGGACCCAGCGCATCCTCCTGTGGGGCGATCCCGCGCTTGCAGGGGGCTACGGACGTCTCTCGATGTTCGCCGGGAGCGACGGGGTCGAGTGGTGCGAGCCGCTCAGCTTCAAGGGCCGCATGGGGACCGGCGTGCCGGGCCAGCGGTTCAACTACCAGCGCGAGGGGCTGGCCCCCCGGCGCGACTGGGAGAAGTACCTCTACCAGTACCGGGTCTGGGGCCGTGGCCTCTATGCCCCGGACGGGCCGGCCGACGGTTGGCAGCGGCACCTGCGCCGGGAGTGCGGCGACGCCGCCGAGGCCTGCGAGAAGGGTCTCGCCAGCGCCAGCCGGGTCCTGCCCCTGGTCTCCCTGACCCATGGCCCCTCGGCCTCGAACAACCACTACTGGCCCGAGGTCTACTCCAACCTTGCCCTGATCGACGGCATGGGGCGGCTGAACTACACCTTCGACATGCCGGCGCCCGTCCGCTTCGGCAACGCCCCCACCTTCGACTCCGAGCTTTTCGCGACGGCCCGCGAATGGGTCGAGAAGCTGCTCGCCGGAGGCACGGAGCACCGCTACACGCCCCTCGACGTGGCCGACTGGCTGACCGACCTCGCCCGGACCTCCGAGCAGGCCCTCATCTCCGCCAAGGAGGCCCGGGACTACCTGCGCCCCGAGACGCAGCGCATCCTCATCGACGTGGAGATCTGCGCCGGGCTGGCCCGCTTCTTCGCCGAACGCTACCGCGCGGCGGTCTGGGCGGAGCTGTTCGTCGCGACCAAGGCCTCGGTGCTCTTCGACCGGGTGCTCGACCACGCCCGCCGCTCCACCATGGCCTGGGACCGGATCGCCGACCTGTCGCGCGACGTCTACCACGACGACCTGACCTACGGACCGCAGGGCTGGCTGCGCGGCTCCTGGCAGTCCCGCCAGGCCGAGATGCGCAACGAACTCCTCGACCTCGAGTCGCTCCGAGGCGGGGGCCGGACCGAGAGCCTGGCCCTCTCGCCCGAGGCCGAGCGGGCGGCGGCCGCCATCGAGGCGCGCCGTCCCGTCACGACGGCCGGTGGGCTGGAGGTGCCGGAGACCTTCCTGCGCGGCGGGGACCTCACGATCCGCTACTCCGGCCCGGCGGACGCGGCGCCCGTGCTCCGGTACCGCGTCGTGGACCAGTCCAAGCGGTGGCGCGCCGATCCCATGCGGGCCGACGGCAACGGCTACGTCGCGGTCATCCCCGGCGACTATCTCGACACGCCGTTCCACCTCCAGCTCTTCGCCAGCGCCACCGTCTCGGGCGCGCCCGTCCTCGTGCCCGGGCTCGCGGGCGATCTGGCGAACCAGCCCTATCATGTGGTGATGCAGGCCTGACGGGGCCGGTCGCCATGCAACGGGAGACGCAGCCATGACCCGCTACATCGTCGTCAGGCTCCTGGACGCGATTCCGACCGTCCTGCTCGTCCTGACCCTGGTGTTCATCGCGATGCGGATCCTGCCCGGGGATCCGGCTGTCGCCGCGCTCGGGGACTTCGCGACCCCCGAGCAACGCGAAGCCTTCCGGGAGAAGATGGGGCTCAACGCGCCCTTGTGGCAGCAGTATCTGACCTTCGTCGTCAACTCCCTCACGCTCGACTTCGGCGCTTCGATGATGAACGGCCGGGATGTCCTCGGGCTGATCGCCTACAACCTGCCCTACACGATCGAACTGACCATCGCGTCCGTCCTCTTGGGTGTCCTGATCGGCGTCCCCTTCGGAGTCTGGGCGGCGACGAACCCGAACCGGGCGCCGGACTCCGCGATGCGGGGCTTCTCGCTCATCGGCTATGCGGTGCCCGACTTCTATCTGGGCGCGCTGCTCCTGATCGTCTTCTCGCTCAACCTCGGCTGGTTCCCGATCAACGGCGGAGGGGAAGGCTTCCTCGACCGGATGCATCACGTCTTCCTGCCGGCCCTGACCCTCGCCTTCATCAAGGCAGCCTTCCTCGGCCGCCTCACGCGGACCGCGCTGCTCGAGGTGCTGGGGCGGGACTACATCCGCACCGCCCGGGCCAAGGGCGCGCGCGAGCCCCGGGTGATCTACCGGCACGGGCTCCGGAACGCGCTGCTGCCGCTCACGACGGGCCTGGGCCTCACCACGCTCACCGCCCTCTCGGGATCGGTGGCCATCGAGCTCGTATTCAACCGACCCGGCCTGGGCAAGCTCCTGATCTCCGCCATCGCCGAGCGCGACTATGCCGTGATCCAGGGGGGCATCGTGGTCTTCGCCCTTTTCGTGGTCGCCATCAACCTCGCCATGGACCTCGCCTATGTCCTGGTCGATCCCCGGATCCGCGTATCATGACCGCCTCCATCGACCCCGCCCTCCAGCCCCTGGCCGCGCAGCCCTCGGCCTTCGCGACGCTCCGCCGCGTCATCTTCGACCGGCCCGCGACGATCTTCGCCCTGGTCGTCGTGATCCTGTTCATCCTGGTGGCCGCGCTGGCGCCGCTGATCGCCCCCTACGATCCGCTGGCCCAGAGCATCCTCGACGTCAACAAGCCGCCCTCGGCCGCCCATCCCATCGGCACCGACCAGTTCGGGCGCGACATCCTCTCGCGCCTCGTCTTCGGCTCCCGCAACTCGCTCATCTTCGGGTTCGTCTCTCCGGTGCTGGCCGCCATCATCGGGACCTTCCTGGGCGTGATCGCCGGCTACTTCGGGGGCCTTGTCGACCGGATCATCAGCCGGGTCATCGACCTCCTCCTGGCCTTCCCCGAGCTGCTGCTGGCCATCCTCATCGCGGCGGTCCTGGGGGGCGGCTTCTGGAACGTCGTGGCGGTCCTGACCGTGGCCTTCACGCCCGGCTTCGCCCGCGTGGCCCGCGCCTCGACCCTCGCCGTCAAGCAGGAACCCTACATCGAGGCGGCGGTGGCCGTCGGGCTCCGGACCCCCATGATCATCCTTCGCCACGTGGTGCCCAACATCGCCGCGCCCATCGTCGTCCTGACCACCCTCTGGATCGCCTCGGCCATCCGGCTCGAAGCCTCGCTGAGCTTCCTCGGGATCGGGACCCAGCCGCCGAACCCGTCCTGGGGCAACATCATCCGCGACGGGCTCAACAACCTGTTCGGCTCGCCCTGGCCGATCATCGGCGCGGGCGCGCTCATCACGCTGGTGGTGCTGGCCTTCAACCTCCTCGGCGACGCGGTCCGCGACGCCCTTGACCCGGAGGCGTCGCGATGACCCCGGACCTTCTGCGGCTGACAGACGTCACAATCGAGTTCGGCTCACCGAAGAAGCCGATCCGCGTCGTCGAGGGCGTGAGCTTCTCCATCGGGCGGGGCGAAAGCGTGGGCCTTGTGGGGGAGAGCGGCTCCGGGAAGTCCGTCACCTCGCTCGCCATCATGCGGCTGATCGGCGGGCGCGTGGTCCAGGGGCGCATCGAGTTCGAAGGGCGCAACCTTCTGGACCTTCCCGCCTCCGCGCTGCCGGAGATCCGCGGCCGCGACATCGCGATGATCTTCCAGGAGCCCATGTCCTCGCTGAACCCGCTGATGACCGTCGGCGACCAGATCGGCGAGGCGCTGCTCCTCCACGGCTGGCGCGACCGCACCAAACGGCGCGAGCGCACGATCGAGATGCTGCGCCTCGTTGGCATCCCCAACGCCGAGGGCCGGCTCGGGGCCTATCCGCACCAGTTCTCGGGCGGGATGCGGCAACGGGTCATGATCGCCATGGCCGTTGCCTGCGAGCCCAAGCTCCTGATCGCCGACGAGCCCACGACCGCCCTCGACGTGACCATCCAGGCCCAGGTCCTCGACCTGATGAAGACGGTCCGGCGCGAGCTCGGCATGGCGATCCTGCTGATCTCGCACGACCTCGGCGTCATTGCCGACGTCTGCGAGCGGGTGGTGGTCATGTACGCCGGCCGCGTCGTCGAGGAGGCCGACATCCGCACCATCCTGACACGGCCCCAGCATCCCTACACCCGGGGCCTCCTTCGCAGCGTGCCGCGCCGCGGCCACGAGGCGGAGCGCCTTTACCAGATCCCGGGGTCCGTGCCGCCCGCCGGCTCCATCCGCCAGGGTTGCCCCTTCCGGGACCGCTGCGAACTCGCCGTATCCCGCTGCGCCGAGGAGATGCCCCCCATGTTCCGCTTCGGTCCATCCCAGTCGGCGGCCTGCTGGGTCACGGCGGCGGCCGAAGGCGTCACCCAGGCAGGAGCTGCGGCATGACGGCACTGATCCGGGCCGAGAACCTCGGCAAGACCTTCGGCGCCACCGGTGGCTGGTTCGGCGGCGGTTCCGACCAGGTCCGGGCCGTGGACGGCGTCACCTTCGACGTGGACGCTGGCGAGACCCTGGCTCTGGTGGGCGAGTCCGGCTGCGGCAAGAGCACGCTCGGGCGCCTGCTCCTGCGGCTGATCGATCCCACCGACGGGACGATCCGGTTCGAGGGGCAGGACGTGACCCGGCTGTCCTCGGCCGAGATGCGGATGATGCGGCAGCGCATGCAGATCATCTTCCAGGATCCCTTCGGCTCGCTCTCGCCCCGGCGCACCATCGGGCAGATCATCGGAGAGCCGCTCGAGATCTTCGGTCTAACCCGGGGGCGACGGGCCCGCCGCGACCGCGTGGCCGAGCTGCTCCAGCAGGTGGGCCTGCCGCCGGCCTACATGGACCGGCTCCCCCGGCAGTTCTCGGGGGGCCAGCGCCAGCGGGTCGGCATCGCGCGCGCCATCGCCGTGAACCCGGCCTTCATCGTCGCGGACGAGCCCGTCTCGGCGCTGGACGTCTCGATCCAGGCGCAGATCATCAACCTCATGCAGGACCTGCAGCGCGATGCGGGCTTCTCGTACCTGTTCATCGCGCATGATCTGGCCGTGGTGCGCCACATCGCCGACCGCGTCGCGGTGATGTACCTGGGCCGGATCGTCGAGGTCGGCCCCAAGCGCCTGATCTACGACGCGCCCCAGCACCCCTACACCCAGGCCCTGCTGTCGGCGGCCCCCGAGCCCGAGGTCGACACCGTCTCGCGTCGCATCATCCTGAAGGGCGACGTCCCGAGCCCGTCGAACATCCCGCCCGGATGCTCCTTCCACACCCGGTGCCCCATCGCGCAGGAGGTCTGCCGCCGGGACCGCCCCCCTCTTGCGCAGGTCGCGCCGGGCCAGCTGGCCGCCTGCCACTTTGCGCGACCGAACCCGATCCCCACAGGCAACGCGGCCTGAGCGCCGCCGCCGCCCGCCCGATCCCCACGACAAGGACTCCCCCATGGACCACGCTCCCTGGTATCGCACGACGCTGCGCTGGGCTCAGACCAACCTCACCGAGATCGATCCCACCCGCTACGACGCCGGCTTCTGGCGTGAGCACTGGCGCCGCACCCGCGTCCAGGGTGTCATCGTCAACGCGGGCGGCATCATCGCCTACTACCCGAGCGAGATCCCCTTCCATCATCAGGCCGAGACCCTCGACGGGCGCGACCTTTACGGCGAGATCGTGGCCGCCGCCCGCGAGGAGAACCTGGCCGTCATCGCGCGCATGGATTCGAACCGCGTGGTCCGGGAGCTTTACGAGGCGCATCCCGACTGGATCTGCGTGGATGCGGAAGGCCGGCCCTACAAGCAGGCCGACAAGTTCGTCACCTGCATCAACTCGCCCTACTACTCCGATCACCTGCCCCAGGTGATGCGAGAGATCATCGCGCGTTCCAGCCCGGACGGGTTCGCCGACAATTCCTGGGCCGGGCTGCCCCGGACCAAGATCTGCCATTGCCTGAACTGCCGCCAGCGCTTCGCGGCCGAGGGCCATGACCTCCCCGAGCGCGAGGACTGGGACGACGAGGCCTATCGCGCCTGGGTGGCCTGGAACTACCGCCGCCGGACCGAGCTTTGGGATTTCAACAACGCCGTCACCATGGAGGCGGGCGGACCGGACTGCCGCTGGATGGGGATGCTTTCGGGCGAGGTCCTCAACAATTGCAACCGCTTCATCGACCTGCGCGAGATCCTGGCCCGCTCCGAGATCGTGATGCTGGACCACCAGCGACGGACGCCCGAGGACGGCTTCGAGCAGAACACCGAAGCCGGCAAGCGGCTCCACGAGCTCCTCGGATGGGACAAGCTCATCCCCGAGAGCACGCCGCAGTACCAGCTCGGCTCCCCGGCCTTCCGGCTGTCCTCGATGCCGCCGGCCGAGGTGCAACTTTGGACCCAGGCCGCCTTCGCCGGAGGCATCCAGCCCTGGTGGCATCATATCGGCGCCGCGCACGAGGACCGGCGCCAGTATCGGACCGCCGAGCCCATCTTCCGCTGGCACGAGGCGAACCAGGACATCCTCGTGAACCGCACGCCCCTCGCCCGGATCGGCGTTGTCTGGAGCCAGGCCAACCACGACCTCCATGGCCGCGACCGGCCCGAGCAGCGGACCCTCGATCCCTACCGGGGCATGGTGCGGGCCTTGTCTCGCGCCGGCCTCGACTGGCTGCCGATCGAGGTCAAAGACATCGCCCGGGCCCAGGGCCGCTTCGACGTCCTTGTCCTGCCCAACCTCGTGGTGATCGACGGGGACGCGGAAGCCGCGCTCCGGGCCTATGTCGAAGCCGGGGGCTCGCTGGTCGCCACCGGCGAGACGGGCCGGAGGGACGGCCAAGGCCAGTGGCGCGACGCGCCTGCCCTGTCCGACCTTTTCGGCCTCGTTCCCGACGACGAAACCTTGGGGGCGGACACCACCCCGGACCCGAGCATCGAGATCCCGCTCCGCCACTCCTACCTTCGCCTCGCGCCCGAGCGGCGCCACGACGTCTATGGCCCGCGGGACGAGGAGGCCCCGGCCGAGGTCCTGCCGCGCCATCCCGTCCTCGATGGCCTGGACGACACTGACACGCTCCCCTTCGGCGGCCTTCTCCCCTCCATGCGCGCCGAGCCGGGCACCACGGTCCTCGCCACCTTCATCCCCGAGTTCCCGATCTACCCGCCCGAGACCTCGTGGATGCGGACACGGCGGACACAGATCCCGGCCATCGCCGTCCGCGATGGTCCGAACGGCTCGCGCCTTGCCCACGTCCTTGCCGACCTGGACCGCTGCTACGCCCGCGAAGGCTCGTTCGAGCACGCGCAGGTTCTGTCCAACGCCGTCCGCTGGGCGCTGAGCGGCCAAGCGCCGGTCGAGGTCAGCGCCCCCGGCGGCCTGGTCGCAGCGACGGCCTATGCCCAGGAGGGCCGCTGGATCGTGCACCTGACGAGCCGCATCGTCACGGCCCCGGTCCCCGGCCGGCAGGATCACGTGATCCCGATCGGGCCCGTCGAGCTCAAGGTCGATATGGGCCGCCGGGCCGGCTCCAGCGTGCAGTTGCGCGTGTCCCAGGATCCATCATCGATCGAGGTGGACGGCACGAACCTGACCATCACCCTGGACCGGGTCGTCGGGCACGAGGTGGTCGTCATCGAGGCCGGGGACCTCTCCCGATCCGGGGACGACGGAAGGTGAGCGGCGCCTGACGGGGCGCGGGGGCACCAGCGGCTGGGCGGCACGCTGGCCTCTTGCCCCGGAACCTCCTGCAGGGCGTTCGCCGACATGCAGCGCCCGAGGCCCCGCACGCACACGGCAAGCGAGCCAGCCGCCCCCCGGCCCATGGCTCGCCTTGGCCGAGTTGCGTCTCCCTGATCGAACAATCATCCTCCCGGATCATCGACGCGGGACAGGATGGCGGATCCATGCAGGACCTGAACGACCTTGCGTTCTTCCATGCCGTGGCCACGCATCAGGGCTTCTCCGCGGCGGCCCGAGCGACCGGCCTGCCCAAGGCCACGTTGAGCAAGCGGGTCGCCCTTCTCGAGGAACGTCTGGGGATCCGGCTCCTTGAGCGGACGACCCGGCGGCTTCGCCTGACCGACGTGGGACAAAGCGTCTATGAGCAGGTCGACGCCATGCTGGCCGGCGCGGAGGCGGCCGAAGCAGTGGCCGCCCGCGCCCAGACCGAGCCCAATGGGATGGTGCGGGTGAGCTGCCCGCAGGGACTCATCCAGGATCTCCTGATCGACATCCTGCCCGGGTTCCTGTCGCGGCACCCCAAGGTGCGCGTGCAGATCAAGGTGCTCAACCGCAGGGCCGACCTGGTGGAGGATGGCGTCGACATCGCCCTTCGCGCCCGGGCAAGCCTCGACACCGATCCCAACCTGATCGTGCGGGCGCTTGGTCGGTCCACGCTTGTGCTGGTCGCCAGCCCCGCGCTCCTCGCCACCGTCCAAGGCGGGATCACCATCGACCGCCTTGTCGAGCTGCCCTGCCTGTCGATGGACGGCGAGCGCGACGAGGTGACCTGGGACCTGATCGGCCCGGCGGGCGAAACCCGCGTGATCCAGCACCGGCCGCGCCTGATATGCACGAGCTTCGATGTCCTGCGCGCGGCCGCCCTCGGCGGGGTCGGGGTCGCGCATCTGCCGGAACATGCCGCGCGGGCACCCATCGCCTCTGGCCAGCTCGTGCATCTCCTGCCCGAGTGGCATTCGGCCTTCGGGATCATCCATGCCGTGTTCTCGTCGCGAAAGCAGCTCGTGCCAGCGGTTCGGGCCCTGATCGATCATCTGGCGGTGGAAGTGCCCCGACGGGCGTTCCCGCTCTAGGCCGGTCCGACCGAACCGGTGGCGCACCCTGCCCCGACGCGGCCTCCTGGCCATCCCGACCAGTCGATTGTCTTCATGCAGAGACACGGCATCCAAAACGGCCGACTTCTGCCACTGATTGTCCAGAAGTAGTTCATGAGCACACCAAGCCCATGAAAGGACACATCATGACGAAGCTCCTTCCCTCCCTCGCGATCAGCATCCTGCTCGGCGCTGGCGCGGCGTCCGCCAGCAACACCTTTGCGCTGAGCGAGGTGCAGGGCTCGCAGACCCTGATCGAGCTCGGCACCGTCGTGGCCGGCGACCATGGCCGCGTGGCGATCCATGACTACCATGCCGGCCAGAAAGGTCGTCTTCTGGGTTCCGCGGCCGTGCGGGCGGGCGCCAACAGCGACGTGAAGGTCTCGCTCACGCCGTCCACGACCGACAAGGTCCTGGCTGTTCTCCTCGTGGATGGGCAGGCCGTCGCCCAGCAGATCATCAGGATCCACAACTGAGTGCGAGCGCCGGTGGCCGCAGCCGGGCCTCCGTGGAACGTCGGCCGTTCGACGTCTCGCGGGGCCAGCCACACGACATCGGTCAAAGACGCCGGATCGAACCGTCGAGGCTCCTGACGGCCGGAGACGCACCGGGATCCCGCTGGCCGTCTCCCGACAGAGACGCGGCGTTCCGATCCGGCGACTTCTTCCGATTCCTGCCCCCGCTAGGTCGGCCCCCAGAGAACGTGTCGAGCCAACCCCAACCCCGGCCCAAGGGCCGCAGACAGTAGAGTCCTGCCCATGACCACCACTCCCAAGATCGCCCTCGTCATCGGCTCCACGCGCCAGTCCCGCTGGGCCGACAAGCCCGCGCAGTGGATGCTCAAGAAGATGCGGGAACGGGGCGACATCGACGTCGAGCTCGTGGACCTGCGCGACTTCGACCTGCCCTTCTTCGACGAGGTCGCGTCCAACATGTGGCTGCCGTCCAAGGATCCCCGCGCCACCCGCTGGCAGGAAACGGTGGCGGGCTTCGACGGCTACGTGTTCGTCGTCGCCGAATACAACCGCTCGATCACCGGGGCGCTCAAGAACGCCCTCGACCAAGACTATGTGGGCTGGAACCGCAAGCCCATGGGCGCCATCGGCTATGGCGGCGTGGGGGCCGCGCGCGCGATCGAGCACCTGCGCCTCATCGCGATCGAGGCCCAGATGGTCCCCGTCCGCTCCGCCGTCCACATCGGCGGGTCCGAGTTCTTCCGTGTCAGCGCCTACAATCCGAACGCCGAGCCCATGGAGGCCATCGAGGCCGCCATCGGCGGTTCGGCCAAGGACATGCTCGACCAGGTCGCCTGGTACGCCCGGGTCCTGAAGCAGGCCCGCCAGGCCGAAACGAGGCAGGCGGCCTGACCGGACATCCGCCGGCCCGCCCGCAAGACCTGGGTCGCGAGCCGACGGTACGACCAGCAGTTCAAGCGAAGGAGTCCGAAGATGCAACTTTCCCCAGCTGTCGACGCATTCTTCCAGGCC
Organism: Rubellimicrobium arenae; assembly: GCF_017916275.1. Taxonomy (GTDB): domain Bacteria; phylum Pseudomonadota; class Alphaproteobacteria; order Rhodobacterales; family Rhodobacteraceae; genus Rubellimicrobium; species Rubellimicrobium arenae. The sequence goes on along the minus strand of NZ_JAFMST010000010.1, from coordinate 26,368 downwards.
GAGAAGCGCAGCGACGCCTCCGCCCTCGCGGCGGCCTTCTCGCCAGACGCCACCGTCAAGGACGAAGGGGCGGAACATGCGGGATCCGAGGCCATCCTTGCCTGGTGGCAGGCCGCCAGGGCCAAGTACCGGCACAGGGCCGAACCGCTCGACGCGACCACGGCGGACGGACGGACCGTCGTGCGCGCCCGCGTCACCGGCGAGTTCCCCGGGAGCCCGGCAACCTTGACCTTCGCCTTCACGCTGGCCGGCGGCCGCATCGCCCGGCTGGAGATCGGGTGATGCGGGACTTCATCTCCCTTGCGGGCAAGCGCGCCCTTGTCACGTCCGGCACCAAGGGCGCCGGCGCAGCGACCGTGCAGCTGTTTCGCGATCTCGGGGCGCAGGTTCTCACCACGGCGCGGTCGCGGCCCGGGACGATGGCCGAAGACCTCTTCGTCGCCGCCGACCTGACCACGCCGGAGGGCTGCGCGACCGTCAGCGAGGCCGCGCGCGACCGCCTGGGCGGCGTCGACATCGTGGTCCACATGCTCGGCGGCTCCTCCGCCCCGGCCGGGGGCTTCGCTGCGCTCTCGGAGGCCGATTGGCGCAGGGAGCTCGACCTCAATCTCTTTCCGGCGGTCCGCCTCGACCGCGCGCTCCTGCCGGCGATGATCGCCCAAGGGAGCGGCGTGGTCGCCCACGTCACCTCGATCCAGAGCCGGCTGCCGCTGCCAGAGGCCACGACCGCCTATGCCGCCGCCAAGGCCGCGCTCTCGACCTACAGCAAGGCCCTGTCGAAGGAGGTCTCCCCGCGGGGCGTCCGCGTGGTCCGGGTGTCGCCCGGATGGATCGAGACCGAGGCCTCGGTCCATCTGGCGGAGCGGCTCGCGCGGGACGCGGGGACCGATGCCGCAGGCGGGCGGAAGATCATCATGGACTCGCTCGGGGGCATCCCGCTCGGCCGCGCGGCCCGGCCGGCCGAGGTCGCCAACCTCCTGGCCTTCCTCGTCTCGGACCGCGCCGGCGCGATCACCGGCTCCGAGCACCTGATCGACGGCGGAACGGTCCCGACCGTCTGACGTCCGGTCGCGCCGCCACCGCCCGACCAGTCCCGCCGCGACGGCGGCGTCCATGCATGGAGACGAACCATGGACCGGAGCACCACCCCTCCCCTGCCGCTGGCCGGCCCTGGGTCAGAACGGCAGCCGCGCGTTCTCCTTGACCTCCTTCATGACGAAGAAGGTCCGGGTCTGCCGGACTCCGGGAAGGGCGATCAGCTTCTGGGCATGGAGCCTGTTGAAATCCGCCATGTCGCGAACGCGGATCTTGAGCAGGTAGTCGAAGTCGCCGGCCACGAGGTTGCAGTCGAGCACGTCCTTGAGCGCCAGGACCGCCTGCTCGAAGGCCGCGAAGCTCTCGGGCGTCGAGCGGTCGAGCACCACGCCCACCATCACCAGGGCGCCGAGGCCAACCGCGGCCGGAGCAACGACGGCCCGCACTTCGGTGATGTAGCCCGCGTCGAACAGACGCTGCGTGCGGCGGTGACAGGTGGCGGGGCTGACGCTGACGCGGGCCGCCAGCTCCGCATTGGTCAGCCGTCCTTCCGCCTGCAGGTGGCGCAGGATCCGCAGATCGATTCGGTCCAGATCACCCTTGGAAGGATCTTCCATCATGCAGCTTCCATCCGGAACATCTGATCGTTCTATCCTGACATACCCTGTCAGGACGGAAATTGCTGCGCGAAGTTAGAGAGCACCTTTCCCGGCTTCTTCGGTAGATTCTCCCTGCGGATCGACGGAGCGCCTACGGCTCCCTCGGTCAAGCGCAACTGAGACACTCCAAGCCGTGACCCTGCCGGGCAAGCCCGGCGACCGCCGGACTGACGCCTGTCAGCCCGGGTGAAGAGGACGCGTGCCTGCGCGTCCGAAGCAACCGCCGCCCCGTGCGGCCAACCCAAGAGGAGACCAAGAGATGACCCTGAGACAGACGACCCTGCTCGCTGGCGGAGTGCTTGCGATGGGACTCACAGGCGCTGTTGCTGCCCGGGCCGAGCCGATCCGCAACGTCGTGATCGCCCATGGGGCGCTGGCGGACGGCTCCGGCTGGCGCAAGGTGCATGACCTCCTGACGGCCAAGGGCTTCGCGGTCACCGTCGTGCAGCCCCCGATGACCTCGCTCGAGGATGACGTGAAGGCAACGCGGCGCATCCTCGACATGCAGGACGGCCCTTCGATCCTGGTCGGCCACAGCTACGGCGGCATGATCGTGACCGAGGCCGGGCGCGCGGACAACGTGGCCGGGATCGTCTATGTGGCGGCCTTCCAGCCGGACGCGGGCGAGACGCTGCTCGACCTTGCGGGCCGGATGCCGGCCGCCACCACCGGCATCACCGCCACCCCGGACGGGTTCCTCTATCTCGACCCGACGGTGTTTGCCGCGGACTTCGCCGGCGACCTGCCCAGGGAGGAGGCGGAGTTCATGGCCCGCTCCCAGGTCTTCCCGGCGGCCGCGGCCTTCGGGACCCCGGTCGGAGAGCCCGCCTGGAGATCCAAGCCAAGCTGGGCGCTGATCGCGACCGAGGATCGGGCCATCAATCCCGACCTGATGCGGACGATGGCCGAACGGGCCGGCAGCACCGTGGTCGAGGTCGCCGCCAGTCACGCTGTCTTCGCGTCGCAGCCCGAGGCGGTCGCTCACCTGATCGAGGAGGCTGCCATGGCGCTTGCTGATCAGACCCTCGCGCAATAGCCTCGACGGCCCCCAAGGCGCGGACCTCGGTCCGGCAGGGCGCCCTCGACGGCCTCGATCCGCCAAGGTGCGTCCCTGAACCACTGCTGGACCGAGCATCAGTCACGGGATTGCCGGCGCTTCAGGGTTCCGTGTGGACATCCGCCACAGTACTGCCGCAATCTGGGCGGGCGCGACTGAGCGCCCGTCATGGAGTTCCAGATGAAACGATGTGCGGCGACGTTGGCGGCAGCGCTGACGATGGCGGCTGGCGCGAGCCAGGCTGGGACTATCACTTATGATTACCAGGGACTGACGCTGACCTGCCGAGATGGCGAGGTCTGCTTCGATGAAACGCGCTACCCGCAGACCAGCCATTCGGGTTTCTCGGCGCATCTTGCCATCAACGAGGACCTGCTGCCGGTCGACACCCTGGCGGGCGCCAACCTTCTGATCCGCACGGACGGCATCGATCTCACGACCACCCTTACCTCCGGGGAGCAGACGGTCAGTTGGAAGACCACCGGGCGAGTGCTTCCCAAGTTCGACTGGCTCACGGCCTCCGGGTCCTTCTTCGGTGACCTGCGGGAGTCTGTGGTGGGCGGGTATCTCTCGATCACATTCGGGACCGACCGCTATCGGCGCGTCACGAACTGGTCCGGCGTCTTCGACCAAGGTGTCGTCTTCAGCTCCACTGGCTCGGAAGGGGATTTCTTCGGCATGGAAGGGTCGCATGACCGGCTCGGGACCTTCCATGGCTCCTACTGGAAGGTCGCGCCCGTGCCGCTGCCCGCCTCGGGTCTTCTCCTGCTGGCGGCGCTGGGCGGGGTGGCCGGGCTGCGGCACCGGCGCAAGGCGAACTGATGAGCCATGCCTGCGGGAACCAACCCACCCATCGGGGTCCCTTAGGCCGAACGGGCGTGAGTGGGTCGAAACGCCCTGGCCTTTCCCTTGGCTAGCGCCAAAGGACAGGGGCATGGTCCGGAAGGCCAATGAGCCGGCCAGAGGACATGTTTGCAAAGATCATCGTGAGCAAGCTGAAGGCCGGCGCCAGTTCGGCTCTTGCACGCTGCAGTCCATCATCCGCCCGACGAAACGGTCCGAGTGACGCAAGAGCCCGGCCGTAGCAGCAGTCCAGGACAGAACGGCCCAGGCCGAGCTCGCTACCAAAATCTTCATCGGGGATCTCCCGATCTGTGTGGGCTGCAGCCTGCGCTGGAGAGCCAGCCCGCCAGGGGCTTGGGTCGTGCGAGGTGCGCGCAACCTTCAGCGCCGACGGCGCCGCAGGAGGCCCAGGGCACCGAGGCCGACCAGCACGAGCGCGCCCGAGGCGGGCAGCGGCACGGGCAGGGCCTTGGGAAGGTCGTAATGCGGCCGGCCCTGGATCCAGTCGGGCAGCGGCCGGCCCCATTGGCCGGTGAACCGGCCGGTGTAGTAGAACAGGCTGCGCCGGGACGGGTCTGGGCAGTCGACCGAGGCGTAGGTGTCGTCCCAGCAATAAGTCGAGCCGTAGTAGGCCGACTTCGCCACGCCGCCGGCGATCGGGAGATAGACGATCCGGTTCGGGTCGTCCTCCCAGAGGCGACCGTATTCGTCCTCGTAGCCCTTGTGCCGATAGATGTAGTTGACGGCGATGTAGTCGCCGTGAAGGCCAGCCTCCTCCAAGACCGAGTTCAAGCCCGGCCAGGGGCCGCCTTCGTAGCTCACGTTGATCTGGCCCATCTCGTTACGCTCGATGCGGATGTCGTAGCCCGCAAAGGAGTAAACGTTGGGGTCGTCGACGGTTGTGGCCGAGGCGGCGCCTCCGATCGTCGCAGCCAGGGCCACGGCGGCAGCAAGAATCTTCAACCTGATCTCCAGCAATGGAATGTGCGCTCAGTTGGAAACACTCTATCCGGACCGGAAGCGTTAGCTAGAACTTTTATCCCGAATGCGTGATCAGTCCGTGATTAGCAGGAGCATTGTTGTCATCTCAGTCGGACGCCTGCTGCACCGACGCGCTCCATCGGCTCGTACGGCGCCTCGTCGCTTGCAGGTCCCGCAGTCGAGCCGGAAGCGAAGTGAGCGCCGCGGGCGGGACCCGAGCGATGCCCAACGTCGCATCCAGAGCCGGTGGCAGGCCTGGGCTGGCGCGGCCAGGGTTGCTAGGATTGTCGTCGACGAGCTTGGGACGGCGCGCAGGGACCATGAAACCCGGGGTCATGATCGGCATCATCTCTGACACGCATGGCCTCTTGCGCCCCGAAGCGCTGGAGCCGCTCAGGGGAGTCGACCACATCATCCATGCCGGCGACATCGGAGCCCCTGAGATCATCGCCACGCTCCACGGGCTTGCGCCCACCACCGCCATCAGGGGCAACATCGACAAAGCGGCTTGGGCTCAACTTTATCCCGCCAGCACCACTCTTCGTCTGGGTGGCCTCGGTATCCACGTGGTGCACGACCTGGCCGACCTGCGTCCCGATGCCCTGGAGCCCGACATGTCCGTGGTGGTCTACGGCCACTCGCACCGCGCCAAGGTCGAGACGCGGCGTGGGGTGCTGTTTCTGAACCCGGGCAGCGCCGGTCCGAAACGCTTCAAGCTTCCGGTCACGGTGGCGACCCTCGGGATCGATTCCGGTCACTTGACGCCCGAGATCCATGTCCTTGCAGTGTAGCGATCACGGAGGAGCGCCTGACGCGGGCGGCCCCGCAGGGGCGCTCCATGCACATCGGTCCCGCCCTACCCACGCATGACAACCGCTCCCGCCAGTCATTCTCCCAGGCATGGGGCCTGCGCCGCCCAATGAGGCAACAACCGGAGTGCGCCCGTCCACCCACATGATCCACATCCGCAACAGGCCTCCCTGGGCGTCTTGCGCACCAGGCCAGCAACCCTGAGCAGCTTGAGGCCGGGATGGGCCTCCAGGACGCGCTCTACGCCCATGGTCCTGGCCCCATTGGGCAGCGCCGCGGCAGGGATCTTCCCGAGCGCCGCAGCAGGAGAAGGGGTGTCGGCAGGAGTGCAGACGCCACGCTGCGGTTCAAGGGTGCCCCGGTCTCCATCGGCTCGGTCCCGCAGCGTTGCGAGGTTCATCCATGGTCCGGGATGCCCTGAGCGCCCGGCCAGCAGGGGCGTTCGGTCGCCTGACGCGAGGCAAAGGCCCCCCGCAGGCGGATCAACAGCGTGAGCCGCCCTTCAGCGCACCTCGACAGTGACATGCGCCAGTTCGTGCACGGGCCTGAGCCGGGCGTGAACCGCCTCGACATCGACCGGGCCCGTGACGCTGACGATGGCCGCATGGGCGTCGGGCCCCACGCGCCAGAGATGGAGGTCGGTGATGCGGGCGTCGCCCGCGCCTTCCACCTGCTCGCGCACCTCCTCCTCCAGCGCGGGATCGGTGGCATCGAGCAGGACCAGGGCGGAGTCGCGCACGAGGCTCCACGACCAGCGCGCGATCACTATGGCGCCCACGATCCCCATGGCCGGGTCGAGCCAGACCCAGCCCAGCGTGCGGCCCGCGATCAGCGCCACGATGGCCAGCACCGAGGTGAGCGCGTCGGCCAGGACGTGAAGGTAGGCCGCCCGCAGGTTGTTGTCGCCCTGGCGCCCCAAGGGGCCGTGCGCCTGCTCGTCCTCGTGATGGTGGGGGCCGTGATCGTGCGAGTGGTCACGGTGATGGCCGTGATCATGCGGGTGGTGCCCGTGATGATGGCCATGGCCGAGCAGAAGGGCGCTGATCAGGTTCACGGCGAGCCCGAGCACGGCCACGAGGATGGCCGACCCGAAGGCCACCGCCTGGGGCTCGAGGAGCCGGGCCAGGGACTCGATCGCGATGGCAACCGCCACCACGCCCAGGAGCAGCGCCGAGGAGAAGCCGGCCAGGTCGCCCACCTTGCCGGTGCCGAAGGTGAAACGCGGGTTGCGGGCATGGCGCCTGGCAAAGGCATAAGCCGCCGCCGCGACGCCCAGAGCGCCCGCATGGGTGGCCATGTGGACGCCATCGGCCAGCAGGGCCATGGAGCCGGTCAGATAGCCCGCCACGATCTCGCCCACCATCATGAGGGAGGTCAGCCCGACCACGGCCAGGGTCCGGCGGGCATTCGCATCGTGGTCGCGGCCCAGGAACACGTGCTCGTGGGTCAGGGCGTCCCGAGCATGGTCATGGTCGTGAATGGCATGGTCGTGGGGCATGGGCGTCCTCACCTCGCGTAGCGGCGGATGGCAGCGATCAGGTCCTCGGCGCCTTCGGCGCGGGCCGCCTCGGAAAGGTCGGGGTGGGCCACGTGCTCGCGCACATGGTCCTCGACCAGCTCGTCCATGAGCCCGAGGACGGCACCGCGGATGCTGGCCACCTGATGGAGGACGACCGAACAGCCTGCCTCCTCGGCGATGGCCTTCTCGATCGTGGCGACCTGGCCGGCGATGCGACGCACCCGGGCGAGGAGGTGGTCTTTGTTGGTCTTGGTATGGGACATGGGATACCCCCCTATACCATCCTGAGGGCAGGAGAAACCCGTCGCGCCGTGGCAGGTCGCCGCACGGCTCCTGCAAAGCCTGATCCCTAAAGCCGTCCTGAGGGCGCAGGGACCCTGCACGGATCTCCGGACCGCGCGAGATTCCGGCGGGGTGCTCTGACAGGTGGGGGACCACCTTGGTCGTCCCAGTCATGGCGCATCGTCATGGACATGGCCGCTCGCAACTCCGGCCCAAGGCGGTGGACGACCACCGGGGCCATCTTCCGTCACCGAGGGTCCCCGTTCCCTGCCACTGGGGTTCGGCTGGGGCTCCGCACGGCCCGGAGGGCCTGCGCAGGACCGGCCCGAGCGCCGGGAGCCATCCTGCTCCTGGCCATGAAACCCAACCTCGCGCGCTCCTGTTCTCCCCGGAGGCCATCGAGGTCTATGGAAGCAGGTGCCCGCCATGCCCGACCGCGACAGAAGCGAGACCCTGCTGAGGCAGCGCAAGGTGCTGGCCGACTTCGGCGACGTGGCGCTCCAGTCCGAGGACCTGGACGCGGTGCTGGCCGAGGCCTGCCGGCTGGTGAGCGCGGCCCTGGGCACCGGCCGCGCCAAGGTCCTGGAAATCGAGCGCGGCCGCCAGACCCTGTTCGTGCGCGCCGGCGTGGGCTGGGCCGCGGGCGTAGTGGGCCAGCTGCGCCTGTCGATGAAGGAGCACTCCTCGGAGACCTTTGCCATCGAGGCGGGCGAGCCCGTCGTCACGCAGGACATCGCCCGCGAGGACCGCTTCGACGTGCCCGATTTCATGAAGGACGAGGGCGTGGTGGCGCTGGTGAACGTGCCGATCTTCCTGCCGGGGCGGCGGGCCTATGGCCTACTCCAGGTCGACGACACCGAGCCCCGCGACTTCGACCAGGACGACATCGAGTTCCTGCGCACCTACGCCACCATCCTGGGACCGGTGATCGACCGGCTCTTCAAGCTCCGGGACCTGCGCGCGACGGAAGAACGCTTCGGCGCCTTCGTGACCGCGAGCAACGATGTGGTCTATCGCATGAGCCCCGACTGGCGCGAGATGCGCGAGCTTCAGGGGCGGGGACTCCTCGCCGAGATGCCCAGGCCCACCGGGAACTGGCGGGAGCACTACGTCCACCCCGAGGACCGGGACAGGGTGCACGCCGCCGTCGACGAGGCGATCCGAACCCAGGGCCTCTTCGAGATGGAGCACCGGGTCAGGCATCCCGAGGGCCGGACCGCCTGGGTGCTGTCGCGGGCCGTGCCGATCAAGGACGCGGACGGCCACATCGTCGAGTGGCTGGGCGCCGCGCGGGATGTCACTGCCCGGCGCGAGGCTGAGAAGGCGCTGCGCGAGCGCGAGGGGCGGCTCCAGAGCGTGCTGGGGGGCATGGGCGAGGCCTTCGGCCTCATGGACCGCGACTTCCGCATCCTGATCTTCAACGAGGCTGCGCTGCGGCTGGAGACGCGACCCCTGTCGGAGATCGTCGGCCGCAGCCATTGGGAGGTCTACCCAGGCTCCGAGGACAGCGAGATCGGCCGCCGGTTCAAGCGTGCCTTGGCCGAGCAGCAACCTGTCTCCCTCGAGCACCGCTACACCTGGCAGGACGGCACCGCGCGCTGGCTGGAGATGCGGGCCTATCCCGTGCCCGAAGGGCTCGCGGTGTTCTGGCATGACATCTCCGAGCGCAAGGAGGCCGAAGCGGAGCGCCTGAGCCTGGCCCTGCAGAACGCCGAGATCCTGGAAAGCATCTCGGACGCATTCTACGCCGTCGACCGGGACTGGCGCTTCACCTACGTGAACCGGGAGACAGAACGGTGGTGGGGCCGCTCGCGCGAGGAGCTCCTGGGCCGGGTCTACTGGGAGGAGTTTCCCCAAGCCGTGGGCTCGGAGCCCTACAAGGCGCACCGGCGCGCGGCCGAAACGCGCGAGGTGGTCCGGCTGGAGTCGGTCTCCCCCATCCTGGGCCACTGGGTGGACATCAGCATCTTCCCGACCCCGGACGGCGGGCTGTCAGTCTACTTCCGCGACATCACGGACAAGAAAAAGGCCGAGGCCGAGCGGCTGAGGTCCGAAGCGGCGTTGCGCGAGAGCGAGGAGCGCTTCCGCGCCATCGTGGAGACGGCGACCGACTACGCCATCTTCACCACCGACGCGGAGGGCCGCATCGCGATCTGGCCCAAGGGGACCCAGGAGGTGTTCGGCTGGTCTGCCGAGGAGGCGGTGGGCCAGCCCATGGAGATCACCTACACGCCCGAGGACCGGGCGGCGGACGTGCCCGCGAAGGAGCGGCAGACGGCGCAGGAGGAGGGCCATGCCCCGAACGTGCGCTGGCACCTGCGCAAGGACGGGGCGCGGGTGTTCATCGACGGGGTGGCGCGCCCGCTCACGAACCCGGACGGCACCGTCACCGGCTTCGTCAAGGTGGGCCAGGACGTGACCGAGCGGCGGGCCACCGAGGAGGCGCTGCGCGAGAGCGAGGCGCGCTTCCGGCAGTTCGGGGAGGCGTCCTCGGACGTGCTCTGGATCCGCAACTGCGAGAGCCTGGCCTACGAGTATCTGAGCCCCGCCTACGAGACGGTCTATGGGCTCCCCCGCGAGGAGGCGCTGCGCGGCAACCAGGTCTTCCGCTGGGTGGAGCTGGTGCATCCCGAGGACCGGGAGAAGGTGCTGGACCTTCTGCGGCGCGTGCGGGCGGGCGAGAACGCGACCGAGACCTATCGCGTCATCCGGCCCTCGGACGGTCAGACCCGCTGGATCCGCAACACCGACTTCCCGCTGCGCGATGCGGACGGCCGCGTGCAGCGGATCGGCGGCCTCTCGCACGACACCACCGAGGAGATCGAGGCCCGCGAGCGGCTCGAGATGCTCGTGACCGAACTTCAGCACCGCACGAGGAACCTGATCGGCGTGGTGAGCTCCATCGCCAACCAGACCATGGCGCACACGGGCCCGACGGAGGCCTTCCGCGAGGAGTTCAACCACCGCATGGCCGCGCTCTCGCGCGTGCAGGGATTGCTGTCCCGCGCACAGGTGGAGCCCATCACCCTGCACGCGCTCCTCAGGCTGGAACTGGACGCCTTGGGGGCCAAGGAGGGCGAGACGGTCCGGCTCGAGGGTCCCGCGGTGAGGATCCGCCCCACCATCGTGCAGACCTTGGCCCTGGTCATCCACGAACTGGCCACCAACGCCCGGAAGTATGGCGCCCTGTCGGGTCGAGGAGGGAGGCTCAGCGTGATGTGGCGCCTCCACCAGGTTGAAGGCCAGCGGCAGGTCCATATCGAATGGCGCGAGGAGGAGCTGCCGCCGACGCAAACGGGCCCCTCCTCCGCCGCCGAGCGGGGGGGCGGCTACGGGCGGCGGCTCATCGAACGGGCGCTCCCCTACTCATTGGGCGCCCAGACCACCTACGAGCTGGGAGACGCGGAACTCCGCTGCACCATCGACCTCCCGCTCGACCGCGAGCCGCAAGGCCGATAGGGTAAGCCATGGCCAGCGCCAGGACCCTTGCCGGACAGAAGATCCTCATCGTCGAGGACGACTTCTTCATCGCCGACGACTTCACCGCCATCTTCGAAGGCGCGGGGGCCGTGGTGGTCGGACCGGCGGCCACCCTGGCCGAGGCCATCGCCCTGATCGACCGGACGGAGCGGCTCGACGGGGCGGTCCTCGACATCAACCTGCAAGGCGAGATGGCCTATACGCTGGCCGACGCCCTTAGGGGGCGGGGCGTGCCAATGGTGTTCGCCACCGGTTACGACCGGGGTGCCATTCCCGAACGCTACGCCGACGTGCCCCTCTGCGAGAAGCCTATCGACCCTCGGCAGGTGGCCAGGGCGATCTTCGGTTCACGGGCGTAAGGCCGAACTTCCGTCCACCACCACCACCACCACCTGCTACGGGGGCGGCGTTCACGCCTCATGCACAGGTCAACCCGTCAGGTCCCGAAGCCGAGTAGGCCGGCTCCGGTCCGGCCGCCTCTCCGCACCCGACGGAGCCCCATCTCACCAGGGGCTGGTTGGCCGGCCCGACAGTGAACTCGTTGACCGTGGTGTCCGCCGGCTGGCCGATGGCGAAGGCCACGACATTGGCGATCCGGTCCGGCGAGATCCCGAACCTGTCGTAGATGCCCTGCATCGCTTCGGACGTTCCCTTGTCGCTGATCGTGCCCAGCAGCTCGGTGTTGATGGCGGCCGGGTAGATCGTCGCCGTGCGGATGTTCGTCCCCTCCATGGCGGACTCCATGCGCAGGACCTCCATGGAGTCGCGCAGGAACCACTTCGTCCCGCCATAGACCGCGCCGTTCGGATAAGCCTTGAGCCCGGCCACCGACGAGGTCGCGATGACGTGCCCGGACTTCCGCTCGGTGAAGGTGGGCAGCACGGCCACGACGCCGTTCAGCACGCCCTTGATGTTCACGTCGACCATCTGGTGCCAGTCGTCGGTCTTCAGCGCGGAAAGGGGCGAGTTCGGCATGATGCCGGCATTGAGGAAGATGACGTCGACGCCGCCGAAGGTCTCCTGGGCAAGCTTCACGATGGCGTCGTTGTCGGACGGACTGGTCACGTCCAGCTCCTGGTGGACGGCCTGACCGCCGTCTCTCGCGGTCTCGTCGGCGATCCGCTTCAGGTTGTCCGCGCGCCGCGCGCCAAGGACGACCTTGGCGCCCTGACATGCGAGCAGCTTCGCGGTCGCTTCGCCGATGCCCGACGATGCCCGACGATGCGCCGGTAATGATGACGACCTTGTCTTTGATCATGATGGGCCTCTGCTGCGGGAGGCGTGGGTGGAGGCGATCACCTCGCCGGGAAAGTTGGCTGGTCGTCTCCTCGATCGCCCGGTCGCGGCGGCGAGGGCACGTCGAAGACGTTGGGCTCCGGCCATGAGCGGGGCCGCTCGGGCGAAGCTAGGCAGGCGGAAGCGCGCGGGCGCTGACGAACGCGACCACCGACCCAAGGGCCAGGATCGCGGCGCTGCCCGTGACGTCCGCGACCGGACCGGCCGCATCGAAGACCAGGCCGCCGACGGTCGCACCAAGGGTGATGGCCAGCCGGATCACCGCGACCTGAAGTCCTCCGCCGGCCTCGGCGTCCTCGGGCAGGGTCCGCGCGAGCCAGGTGCCCCAGACCACCGGCCCGCCCGTTCCGATCAGGCCCCACAGCGCCAGGAGACCAGCCACGGCCCAAGTGGAGGCCCCGAAGAGTGCCAGGGCCAGCGCGAGCCCGGCCATGACCAGCGGGACCGCCACGAGCGTGACGGACAGGCTCGCCCGGATGGCGTGGGCGGTCAGAAGGGTGCCGACGAGGCTCGCCACGCCGTTGACGAGGAGGAGGGCCGACAGCCTGGACACGCCGACGCCGGTCACCTGCTCGAGGAACGGTCGCAGGTAGGTGAACAGCGCGAACTGCCCCATGACGAACAGCAGGATCGCGCCCATGCCGACCCGCAACCGGCTGTCCCTGAGGAGCCGAAGGACGTTGCCGGTCTGGCCCTGCCCGCTTGTGGGCAGCCGCGGGAGAGCCATGGCCTGCCAGAGGGCGGCGGCGAGAGCCAGCGGTCGGTCATCAGGACGAGGAAGTCGGGCGCGAGCGCGACCACCGTGCCCGAGACGGCCAGGAGCAGGGCCATCCCGATCACGACGATGCGCCGGTCGAGGCGGCCCACGACCACCATGATGAGCAGGCTGGTCATCACGGCAAAGAGGCCAAAGATGGAAATGGCTTGGCCCGCCTGCCCCTCGGTCAGCCCGAGATCCTGCGCGATGGGCGTGAGCAGGCTCACCGGCATGAACTCGGAGGCGATGAGGACCACGACGCAGAGCGTCCTAGCAAGCACCGCGCCCCAGGCCGGCCGGACCGAGCCATACGCGGGCTCCGAGGTCGCGGAGCTGGTCACGTTGGTGCCGATGACCGTCATGGGTCGGGAGTCCACTTCAGGTTGGCGGCAGGAGATCCGGCGCCCGAACGCCGCCGAGCCTGCCGTCCGTGGCGATGACGCGGGACATAGACCCCGACAGCTCTTGTGATCAGGTGCGTCAGATCGCTTGAGCCTATGGTTGGATGCCATAAATGCGCCGCGAGGACCTGACCGTGTTCCTGGCCGTGGCCGAGGAGCGGAGCTTCACCCGCGCTGCGGCACGGCTCGGGCTCACGCAGTCCACCCTGAGCCACGCGATGCGCGCCTTCGAGGAGCGCCTGGGCGTGCGGCTCCTGACCCGCACCACGCGGAGGGTCGCGCCGACGGAAGCGGGTGAGCGGCTCCTGCGCGCCGCGCGGGCGGGACTCGAGGCGATAGAGGCGAAGCTCGCGGCGCTAACCGAGCTACGCGACACCCCGGCGGGCACGGTGCGGATCACCACCAGCCAGCACGCTTACGAGACAATCCTCTGGCCCGCGCTCGCGCGTCTCCTGCCGCTCTACCCGGACCTGCGCGTCGAAGCCGTCATCGAGCACCGCTTCATCGACATCGTGGCCGAGCGCTTCGACGCCGGCATCCGGCTTGGCGAGGCGGTGGAGCGCGACATGATCGCGGTCCGCATCGGGCCCGACCTGCGCTGGATCGTGGTCGGGGCGCCGGCCTACCTGGAAGGGCGGGATAGGCCGGTGATGCCGCAGGACCTGACGGCGCACCGTTGCATCAACTACCGCCAGACCACGTCGGGGAGCCTCTACGCGTGGGAGTTCGCGAAGGAGGGCCGGATTCTCGACGTCCGGGTCGAGGGGCCACTGGCCGTGAACGACGTGACGCCGGCGCGCGAGGCGGCCGTGGCAGGCCTGGGCCTGGCCTACCTGCCCGAGGACGTAGCGGCAGCGGCTCTGGCCGAGGGTCGCCTTGTCCAGCTGCTGGCGGACTGGTGCCCGCCCGCCCCGGGCTGTCACCTCTACGACCCAAGTCGACGGCAGATCGCCCCGGCCCTGGCCGTGGTGATCGAGGCCCTCCGGCGGCAGGCCCGCTGATCAGGCAACGCACGCGGCAGGTCCGTGGGCCTTGGCTGCGGCGGCGCAGACGTCTCAGGATACGCATCGTCTCATCTCGCGCCCTTCCTGCGGCCCACCAGGAGGTTCCTTGGCAGCGACTGCCCCCTCGGCAGCCTGTTCAACTTCCTCCTCCTGACGGCGGACCTTTCCTGCTTTCCGGCGGCTCTCATCGAGGAGCCGGATCAGCAACTGGTCAGGTTGATCCGGGGCCCTGTCGCGATCGACAAGCCAGCCCGTCAGCTCCAGGCGCACCAGGCGCCAGCCCAGCTGATCGGGGATGATCGGTCGGGCGCGTTGATCGTCAGGGGACGGCCCTCGCTTCTGCGGGTCGTCACGGCACCAGCTCGGCACGGCGAAGTACTGAGAACGGAGCCGCCCACGCCATCAGACCAGGCGTACCCCCTCGCTCCGAGGGGATGCCTCTAGCCGGAGCACCACGTCCTCGGCAAGCGCGAGCGCCGAAGTCAGGCCGGGCGATTCGATCCCGAACAGGTTCACGAGCCCCTCAAGGCCATGCTCGGCCGGTCCCATGACCGCAAAGTCGGCCTGTGGTTCACCGGGGCCGCTCAGCTTTGGACGGACGCCTGCATAGCCGGGGCTCAGGCGGTCGGGATCGATGTCGGGCCAGAAAGCACGCGCTGCGGCAAGAAACGCGGGCTTGCGCCCCGGATCGATGCTGTAGTCGACGTCTTCGATCCATTCCACGTCCGGCCCGAACCGGGCACCGCCCGCCAGATCGAGAGTGAGATGAGTGCCCAGCCCCCCCGGCACCGGCACCGGATAGATCAGGTGCGAGAACGGCACCTTACCCGAGTAGGTGAAATAGACGCCACGGGCGTAGCGGACTCTCGGCCGGAAACGGGCGTCCAGCCCTTCGGTATGATCAGCCAGCGTCCTGGCGTGCAACCCGGCTGCGTTGATCACGTTACGCGCCACTGCCATGGGTTCCGCTTCGCCACCAAGATGAAGGCCCCAGCCCCCCGGCTGACGTGACAGATGCGTAACCTCCGACCGGCCCACGAATGATCCCCCGGCGGCGGAGATCTCCTCAAGGAAGGACGTCATCAGCGCCCGTGAATCAACGATGCCCGTCGATGGCGAGAGCAGCGCAGCCTGGCAGTCCAGAGCAGGCTCCAGAGCGCCGACCTCGGCCCGCCCCAACCGCCGGAGGTCCTCCACGCCCGCTCCACGCCCGTTCGCCTCGATGGCATCAAGGACCGCCTCGTCGGATGGCCGAGTGGCGAAGATGATCTTGCCCAGTTGCCGGTGAGGCACGCCCCTGCGCCGGCAGTAGTCGTAAAGCAGAGCTTTTCCACGTACGCAGAGCGCCGCCTTCAGCGAACCCGGAGGAT
Organism: Rubellimicrobium arenae; assembly: GCF_017916275.1. Taxonomy (GTDB): domain Bacteria; phylum Pseudomonadota; class Alphaproteobacteria; order Rhodobacterales; family Rhodobacteraceae; genus Rubellimicrobium; species Rubellimicrobium arenae. The sequence continues at coordinate 10,874 of NZ_JAFMST010000010.1, read as the reverse complement.
AATACAGGCCCGCATGTATGACCTCGCTGTTGCGCGAACTTGTGTGCAGGCCGAAATCCATCTCACGATCGAGCACGAAGACTTCGTGGCCCAAGACAGCCAGCTGACGTGCAATCGCGAGGCCTATGACGCCCGCGCCGACCACTACCGAGTCGATGATCTCAGTCATGCGGAAGACATACCGGGCCTTGGCTCCTCCTCAAACGTCCGGATGGTCAGGTCACCGGCCCTCCGCCCGGAGCTCTGGACTGCGTTGAGCTGGCTGATCATCCAGCACGACCTGGGCCAAGGACGGGAACACGATCCTGGAAGGATCGAAGATCAGCGGGGCGCGGGCGACGCGGTCCCGGCGGACAAGACACCCGGATGGCTCAAAGCACGAAGTCATCCCGCGTCAGGATCAGGGTGGCGTCCAAGCGGATCTCCATGTCAGCGCGGCCATCGCCGTTGATGTCGGCAAAGATGCGGGTCTGTCCGGGGACGCTCGTCGTGTCGGCCCGCAGCTGCCCGGCCACCCGGGAGAAGGCGCTGTCGCCGATGAACGTGAAGTCCTGGTTTCCGGTCACCAGCGAGTTCGCATCGATGGCCGACAGGTCGATGTCGTCGAGACCGACGTCGAAGCCGAGGATGGTATCCGCCGTCGTGCCCCGGCTGTCGGTCGCCGCGAAGTAGACGAAGTCGTCCTCGCCGGCTCCGCCCGACAGGCTGTCGGCCCCGGCCCGCCCGGCAAGGCGGTCCCCTTCCGGACCGCCCAGGATGGTGTCGTTGCCCGCGCCGCCGTCGACCAGGGTCAGCCCGGACCACCTGATCTCCGCGTAACTGATGACGTCGGCCCCGGCCGTCCCCGAGAGCGTCACATTGGCGAAGGTGGTGGTCACCACTTCGACGTTCGCGAGGTTGCCCACCGAGACGGTGATGCCCGTGGTCCCGATCTCGACCGTGTCGAGGCCGCCGCCGCCGTTGATCTGGTCGGTCCCGGGACTCGGGCCGATGAGAAAGCGGTCGTCGCCCAGACCGCCATTCAGCACATCGCTGCTGGTGCCGCCGTCGATCACGTCGTTGCCGGCGCCCCCGTCCAGGCTGTCCGTGCCGCTGCCGCCCAAGATCGTGTCATGGCCCGCCGAGCCGACCAGGGTGTCGTTGCCGGAGGCCATGTCGATGGCGGTAATCCCGGTGAGCGTGACGCCCGCCAGATCGAAGGTGTTGGCCGCGCCGGTTCCGACGACCTTCACATTGGCAAGGCCATTGGCCGAGATCTGTTCGATCCCCGAAAGGCTGGAAAGGCGGATGAGGGTGCCGGCAACGGTGGCGCGGAGAAGGTCGGTCCCGGCTCCGCCGTTGATCGCGTCCTCCCCAGCCGTGGTGCCGGTGACCTCGATGATGTCCTGGCCCTCGCCGGTGGAGATGGTGTCGTTGCCCGCGCCGCCGTTCACCAGGTCGTTGCCGCCGAGGGTTGTGATGGAGTCGGAGCCCGAGAGCCCTTGCACCTCGTAGGAGCGGTTGTCCGGAGCGGTATAGATGTCGCTGCCGTTGGTCAGGGTCACCTTGAGGCGCGCGGCCTCGGTGACGTTGACCTGGAGCGTTTCGGAGGCGGTGGAGCCGTCGGCCGAGGTGGCCATCACGATGATCTGGTGCGAAGGGGTGCTCGTGGAGAAGCTTGCGCCCGTGGCCACGGTCACCACGCCAGAGGTGGGATTGACGACGAAGCGGCCGCCCGCATCGTCGGTGAGAGAATAGGTGATCGTATTGGTCGTGGCGTCCCCATCGGAGGCCAGGGCCGTGATTCCGACCGTGGTCCCCGCGGCCGCGCCCACATTCACCACGTTGGCAGCGGTGTTGCCGTCGACAGGCTTCGTGACGTCGAACTCGTCCACGTCGATGAGCTCGATCCCAAAGCTCTTGTCCAGGCTTGCTCCGTCCGCGTCCGTCACCCGCACGGTGACGCTGTAGGAGGCCGCCGCTTCGCGGTTGAGCGCCGCGCCCACGGCCACGACCAGCTGGTTGCCGCTGAGGACGAACCGCCCGCCTTCGGAGTCCACGAGCCGGTAAGTCAGGGTGTCGCCGCTATCGGGGTCAGTGCCCATCAGGGCGCCCACCACCTGTCCAGCCGTGGCGGCCTCGGACACGGTGGCGTTGCTGAGCACCAGCGCCACCGGCGCGTCGTTGACGTCGGTGACGCGGACTTGGACGTTCGTGAAGACCGCCGCGGAAAGCCCGTCGGTGACGCTGAGCCTCAGGTCGTAGATGTTGTCCGCCCCCACATCGCCGGGCGCCTCGAAGTTTGGCGGCACCTTGAACGTCAGCGCCCCGGTGGAGGCGTTCAGGTTGAACAGAGCTGCATCCGCCCCCCCGGCGATGGCATAGGTGAGGGCGTCGCTGTTGGCGTCCGTGGCCTGGACCGTGCCGACGGCAAAGCTGTTCTCCGCGACCGTGAAATCGCCTGTCGCAAAGACCGGCGGGCTGTTCGGTGCGGTCGGATTGGGGCGGAAGGTGACATCGGTCCAGTAGTTGGTGGCCCGATAGGTGTTGCTGGGGACCACAAGCCCTGTGCCGTACTCGTAGACGCCGTTCCCGGCCACACCGGTCCCGGTATCCTGGGGAGCATGGACCATGACGAAGGGGTCGGAGAAGGCGTTGTCGTCCAGGCCGTCGAACGCGACATCGTTGGCGGGCGCAAAGAAGCCTTCGGTCGCGACGTAGTTGTTGGCCGTCTTGTACGAGACGATGTAATCCACCCCAGCCACCAGACCGACAGGCACGGACAGGTTCGCCACCTGCCAGCCGGACTGCCCGGCCGTGGAGGTGAAGGTCACGGTTCCCAGCAATGCGCCGTCGCTGGCGCGCCACAGGTGGCCTTCGCGAACATCCGTGTCGCCGGCATCCGAGGTTCCTCGGTAGTACTTGAGCTGGGTTACCGTGCCGGCCTCGCTGACGTTGAAGCGCATCCCCAGTTCAAGGCTCTGGCCGTCATTGTAGGTGCGGGTCGCCGCAGGCAGCGCCACACCAGGGTCGAACAGGCTGAAGGTGGCGGGCCGGGGCGGGGCCGTCACGGTGACCGTGTCCTGGTCGAGAGTGAGCCCGGTGACGTTCAGGCTGTCATCGATGGCGCGGACACGGATGTCGTAGGTGCCCTGCACCGTAGGACGCCACTGATAGCTCCAGTTCGTGGTGCCTTGCGCCGCCTTCCAGGTCTGGCCGCCGTCCAACGAGACCTCGACCAGCGCCACCCGTCCATCCGTTGTGGCGGCAATCCCGTCGTTGTCCGTGGCGGTGCCGGTCAGGGTCAGGGTCGACAGCGCGGCCACCTGGGCGGGCAGGTCGACCATGTCGGCGCGGGCGCCAGTGATGTCCGTGGACTTCACCGCGACTTTGAGCAGCGGGTCCAGGGATCCCGGCTGGATGTCCATGTCCGCGAACATGTTGACGGCGAACTGCTTCAGGAGTGCGCTCTCGATGGTGGCGCCATAGGGCGAGCTGTCGTGCTGATTGCTCAGCCCCCAGCTCCAGAACACCGTGCCGGAGGCAAAGACCAGGGCACCGCTCTCCGGGTCGCGGTAGAGCGTCAGGTTGTGCGTCGCTCGCCCGGGCGCCGTCCTGTTGCCCTGGTCCTGGAGAACCGAGCTCCAATCGACGGTGGTTTCCGACAGCTTGATGAGCCCGGCAGGCCGGTTGGCATCGTCGGGGGACACATCCCATTCATAGCCCAGCACGCCGGGCGCGACGTTCATCTCGCCGTCCGTGGCCGCCGTCCCGCGCCAGACGCGCAGGCCGCCGAAGCCGGCAGGAATGTTCAGAGCGGCTCCGGAGCCTCCACCGGCGTCATCGGCCAGGAAGAGCTGGCCCGTCAGCTGCGTTTCGGCGCAGTGGCAGTTCGGGTAGAGGCCGGAGATGGGGTCGGGGGCGGTGCCTCCCGCGATGTAGTTCCCGGCGGCATCCTGCGCGGCCAGGAAGCGGACGTCTCGCCATGTGCCGGTCCAGGTGTTGGACGGATCGATGTTGGCGTAATCCTCCGGCCCGGCATTCGGGTCGCCATTCGCCCAAGTTTCCTTGTAGCATACCAAAGTGCGGTAGGGCGTGCCGTCGGCGCTGATCGAGGTTTCCCAGCGCGTTTTCCAGTACACTTCGTTGCCGGACCAGAAGAGCAGGTTGACGCCCGCATCGCGTGCGGCCTCGACATTTGCCCGCTGCCCGCCCGACCAGTACTCGTCATGGCCAACCGAGATGAAGGCCTTGTAGTTCTTCAGGTAGTCCGCGCCCAGCCGATCCGTGTCCACGCCCGAGATGTAGGAGGTGCTGTAGCCGTTCTTCTCCAGCCAGGACACCGCCGCATAATCGGCCCCAAAGAGGTAGTCCTGCGGACCTGAGGCCGGGCTTGTCCCGTCTCGCGTGATGAAGGGACGGTTGTAGCTGACGGCATAGGCCCGGTTCTGGGCGCCCCCGCCCGGATCCGCCACGGCGGGGTGGCTTACGGTGCCGCTGGCGTCGCCGTAGAAGTTGGCTCCAACCTGACCGTTGTTGCCGAACCAGCCATTGTAAGCCTGCCAGGTCGTATCGGAGGTCTGCAGCACCACGTCGGCGGCAACGCCGTCGTTGCGCACCACGAAGGGGATCTGGTTGGTCGCTCCGCCGACGGGGTTGCCCGCCGCATCGAGCCGTTGCAGGCGCGCAAGATAAACTCCTGAGACCGCGTCGGCCGGAACGTCCCAGTGATCGGTGATCGACCAGTTGCCGGCGTCCTTGAGTCCGCGGGCCGGGTCATAAAGGGCATTGGGCTGCACCTTGGCGTCCGTGTTGACCCAGGATGCCACCTCGCGTGCGCCGGAGCCGCCATAGTACCCCAAGCGGAAGATCTCGACCTTGTAGTCGCTGCCGGCGCCGCCGTTGACGTTGACGCTGAAGTCGACGCCATGGCCCGCGTTCACGCTGAAATCGCGGGCGAACCCCTCGATCTGCTTGCTCGAGGCCGCATCCCAGTAGGAGCGGTCCATCCTTCCATCGGTCCGTGCGTTCTCCAGCACGATGCGATTGTCCGCCATCACGCCCTCCCAGCCATCTCAGTTCTCAGGGCGGCCGAAGGGGCCGGCCAGTGTCGTTCCTTGGTGGCGGTCCACCCGCCGAGAGCATCCGGCTCAGCTCTCCCGGCCCTTCGGCATCCAGGCGCGAGCCGCCGCCAAAGGGGTGGGGCCGGCGAACCGGGACCCCGGGCGTCAGGCGCCCGACGTCGCGGATCAGGCAAGCGTCGAGCGCGGCCTGAAGACGCTGCTTCTGCAACCCCGTGCCGATGAACACGAGCTCTTGCCGACGATCGCCGAAGGGCACCTGCCATTGCGTGCGGATGCGATTCAGGCTGGCCGGATCTCTCGGCCAGGCCTGTGGCGGCACCGCAGCCCACCACCGCCCCCCGGGCTTGATCACCGTCACCGCTCCGGCCAGGCTGAACTCAAAGGCGAGGTCCGGCTGCGTGGCCACCCAGAAGTGCCCCTTGCCGCGCAGCACGCCACGTAGATCGCTGGTCAGCAGGTCGCGAATGCGCTCCGGTTCGAACGGCGCCCGGGCGCGGTAGACGAAGGAATCGATGCCGTACTCCAGGTCCTCTGGCTTGTGATCGGCGAAGCCGTAGAGTTCGCGCACCCAGCGCGGGTTGCGTCGGGCCTCTTCAAAGGCGAACAGGCCAGTATCCAGCACGGCGCCGACCGGCACGCGCCCATGATCGGCTTCGATCTTGCGGGCCCGTGGGTTCAACCCCGCGAGGATGCGTCGCGCGGCAGCCAGGGCCTCCGGTGGGGCGGAGGACACCTTGTTGAGCACGATCACGTCGGCGAACTCGATCTGTTCGACCAGCAGTTCCACCAGGCTACGCTGGTCGCCGTCGTCGCGGGTCTCTCCTCGGTCCCGGAGGAAGTCGTGACTGTCGAAGTCCCGCAGGAGGTTCACGGCATCGACCACCGTCACCATGGTATCAAGCTCGGCGACATCGGCCAGCGAGCGTCCGTCCTCATCGCGGAACGCGAAGGTGGCGGCGACCGGCAGGGGCTCGGAGATCCCGGTCGACTCGATCAGGAGATGATCGAAGCGACCTTCGCCGGCCAGTCGCCGCACTTCGGTCAGAAGGTCCTCGCGCAAGGTGCAGCAGATGCAGCCGTTCGTCATCTCGACGAGCGCTTCATCGGTATGACTGAGCGCCGCGCCGCCGGTGCGAACAAGGTCAGCGTCGATGTTGATCTCCGACATGTCGTTCACGATGATCGCGACGCGACGGCCGTCACGGTTGTGCAGGACGTGATTGAGGAGCGTCGTCTTGCCGGAGCCCAGGAAGCCGGACAGGACCGTGACAGGCAGGCGTGGACCTTGCGACATGAAGCCTCCGCCAGATCAGAGACACAGGTGTATGGGCCGACATTCCTGCCCGGACCAAGTGCCGCAGAGGGCGTAGCTTCCACGGAGATGTACCCATAAGTGGTAGAGGCTCGGTCAGGCGGACCCGGGTCGGCCCTGAGGCCCTTGCAAGGCGAGTGTTCGGCGTGAACACCGGCCCGCACGAGGCAACGCGAGGCTTTCGACATTCACCTTCGCGGAGGGGCGGGGGACCGCGAGGACCGAGCAGGCGCCTGCCGCGCCCGATCGGCCAGGCTGAAAGTCGCCGGGAGATGCGATCCCCCGATCTGACCTTTGGGACCCCTGGGCCTTCCGTCGCTGACCGGTTGTCCGCGCGCCCTCCCCTCGTGCAGCTTCGCGCCACCACGACCAAGGGAGGACGAGAGGGCGCCGGCGCGGAACGTTGCCGGGAGCCACGCCCGCGCACGCCGGCGGCGTCCAAGGGCATTGCGGGACGTGATCGAGCCGGGCCGGGCCGGAACCAGCGCGAGCCAAGCCGCGATGGCGCCTCCCTCGTCAGCGATGACGGGGCCTTGTCATCATGGATCCAGCCTCGGGCACCACGATGGCCGCTCACCTGTACCCTGCCGCGTCTGAATGAGTCGTGGGCCTGCGCTCGCCCGTCCTTCGACGGCAGAATGGGCCATGAGCCGCCATCCTCCGGGACTGGGCGACGAGCGCGCACCAACTCTGCCGGTTCGGGAACACGCCACCTGCAGGTCTGAAACAGGATCGGCGGGGTTCCTGGTCCTGGGTCGCGTAACAACCGGGTCCATTTCGGGACTCCACGCGGGAACGCGATCGCTTCGGCACCTGCCGCCCCGTTCTTCGGGGGCCGCTCCTGCCCGATAAGGTGGGCGAACCGGTCTCCAGTCTACGCCCTACGATGGGTCGCGGGACCCTTTCGCAGTATGGCGCCTCGCCCGAAGGCGGAGCCCATGGCCAGCCGACCGTGGAGAAGCCCTGTGCATCGGGGGGAAAGGTATCGAACGCGCCGTCGGGCGGGGCCGGCCCTGCGAAAGGAGTAGTCGAACGCCGCGAACCCTCATGGTGAAATCGCTCCTGTTGCTTGTGCAATCGCTGAGGCGGATCATGTCACCAATGGTTTGGACTGCCGCTGCTCTCGCTGTCCTGGGGGGAGCGAGCTGGGCAGGGATGGAATGGTATCGGGCGCCGGACACCAGACCTTCGGCAGCGCCGGTCTGCCAGCCAGCCACGACCGGACAACAGCCCGGCGGTGACGGCAGCAGGTACAAGGTCGTCGACGGAGTGACGGTCGGGGACAACCTTTTCCTGCTGGCCTGGGCTCGTGACGGTTTGGGGGTGCTGTGCCTCGACTCCGGCACCGATGCCTGGCAGCCTGTTGGGCCTAGCAACCCGGACTGGTCCGAAGGGAATGGCTGGTCGGACCCGGCCAACATCGGGACGTTTCAGACGGTTGGGCTGGGCGATCAGCTCTATCTCCTGGCGAGGGCCGACACAGGCATCAGGACCCTGCGTTTCCGGCCCGAGAGCGGCACCTGGGAGACGGTGACGACCAACAGCCCGGACTGGTCGGACGGAAACGGCTGGACCGATCCGGCGAACTACGAGACCATCCAGGCGGTCGGGGTCGGCGATGACCTCTACCTGCTGGCGCGGGCCAATGCAGGAATGGTGACGCTGCGGCTGGACCGCAGCAAAGGCACCTGGGAGACGGTGACGACCAACAGCCCGGACTGGTCGGACGGAAACGGCTGGACCGATCCGGCGAACTACGAGACCATCCAGGCGG
>NZ_JAFMST010000010.1:0-2628 GCF_017916275.1 Rubellimicrobium arenae | reverse complement strand
CGGTCGGGGTCGGCGATGACCTCTACCTGCTGGCGCGGGGCAACGATGGCATGAGGACGCTGCGCTACTCACCCGACCGCGGCGCCTGGGAGGAGCTTGCCGTCAACGATCCGGACTGGTCCGACGCGAACGGCTGGGCTGACCGGGCAAACTACGGGACGATCCAGGCGATTGCAGTCGACGGGCGCCTTTTCCTCCTGTCGAGAGCAGACAGTGGCCTGAGGACGCTACGCTACGATCCAGCCAGCGACGCCTGGGAGGAAATCGCCGCGGGAACCTCGGACTGGTCCGACGCCGAGGGTTGGACCGATCCCGAAAACTACGGGAGCATCCACGCAGTTGCAGTCGGGACCGATCTCTTTCTGCTTGCGCAGGCCGACGATGGCTTGAGCACGCTGCGCTATGATCGGCGCAGCGACACATGGATCCATGTCGGGCCCGGCGGCTAGATCAGCCCTCGCCTGAGGGACCGCAGGGGGTGGATCCGGATCCGGACGTGCCACCCACCTCGGACCTGCCAAGGCAAGTGCCTGTGTGTCGGCCGCCCGGTCGCATCCGTCTCCAAGAAGCCGCGAGCATCTGCGACCGGCGGTCGAGCCCGCGACGGCTGCAGCCTGATCCCTTGCGGCCCACAGCTTCGCACCGTCTTGTCGTCGTTCGTGCGTCCGCCCACGCCCGCCTATCGCTCCCGCGCCGCGACACATGGCCGATACATGGCCGGCGCCCCAGGCTCGCCGCTCGCGAGATCGAGGCGGCGGGCGGTGTCGCCACGGAGTTCAACACCATCGCCGTCGACGACGACATCGCCAAAGGAGGTCGTCCTCGACCTCGTGGACGCGATGCTTGCCGCCGCTGATGACGCCATGACCGACGCCGAGGTCCAGCTGGCCGAGCGGTCTGCCCATCCGAAGTTGCCCTGCGACCCCCGCTCCAGGCCAATATGGACTTGAGAATGGCCGAGGGAGTCCGAACATCTTGGGCAACTCAGCAGCACGGGAGTTGCAATGCAGGTCCGGTTAGGGTGGTCGATGGCGTTGGCGGGCTGCTTGGGGCCGTGTTCCGCATGGCCGGAGGGCGCAGGGCCCGGCACATGGGACAGGGCCACCGAGCCCTACGAATGCCTCAGGGATCTCCATGTCTCGACCTCGGGCGCCGACGGCAATCCGGGAACGGAATCGGCCCCCTGGAGAACCATCGGCCACGCGCTGGCCAGTGCCCTTGAAGCCGGCGACTGCATCATCCTTGAAGACGGCACCTATGTGGAGGCCGTCCACTGGACCGACAATGGCGGAACCGTGGACTCGTCCAGCGGATACGTTGTCCTGCAGGCCCGCAACCGACACGGGGCCAAGGTGCGGCCGCCCGCCGGAGCCTATTCCACGCTGACGATCCGGAGCAGCTTCGTCATCGTCGATGGCCTTGACGTGGTGGGCGGCGACGGCCATGCGATCGACATCGAAGCCTCCCATCACGTCAAGGTGCTCAACACCTTGGCGCATGACAGCGGTGGCAGCGGGATCTCCGCCTGGAAGGGCGAATTCTTCCTTTTCGAGGGGAACGTCACTTACAACAACACCTCCACCAATGGTTATCAAGGTAGCGGCATCTCGATCTATTGGGCCCGAGCGATCTCGGGCGATGATGACTTCACCGGCTTCCGGAACATCGTTCGCGGCAACATCTCGTTCGGAAATGTCGAAGGTCCTTCGATTCCGACGCCGCACACGGACGGCAACGGGATCATCATCGACGATTTCCGGCACACGCAGACGACGGGAGTGCCGCCCTACCCCTACCCAACCCTCATCGAGAGCAACCTGGCCTATGCGAACGGCGGCAAGGGAATCCAGGTGACGTGGAGCGATCATGTCACGATCCGCAACAACACCGCCCATGGCAACAACCGCGACAACCTGAACCCGGGCACGTGGCGAGGAGAACTCAGCAATGCCCAGTCGAGCTTCAACACTTGGGTCAACAACATCGCCGTGGCCGACGCGGGCCTGAACCCCAACAACACCGCGCTCGATAACGTGTCCTACGACGGCTACCTGAACACGGACGTCGCCTGGGTCGCAAACCTCGGCTACAATCGGAGTCCGCTGGGCGCCGTCGTCCGCACCGACGGAGGCAACCCGCCCCCCGGGCCGGAGGGCGGAAATCTCCTGGGCGCGGATCCTCGCTTCCTCGCCCCCGGAGACGACCGTGCGGCGGATTTCCGGCTCCTGGCCGTATCGCCTGCCGTCGACGCCGGGACGGACATCTTTGGCTTGCCCCCGAGCGACCTCGACGGCCAGGCCAGGACCGCGGGCTCCAAGGTTGACCTTGGCGCATACGAGCATCGTCCCTGACGCGCCGATCTGCCCGTCTTTCCCGACCAGCACTGGGCCAGGGCCTGCTGGAGAGCGACGTGCGGGTCTGGGCCGCTGCATCCGCGCCTCCCGACCGATCAGCGGCGCCACCAGGCCAAGCTTCAAAGGACAGCGCGGCGAGGCTGGCGTCGTAGCGGTTGCTCACACGGGTTGCGGGCCCCTGTCCCCCCGTCACTGTCGGAGGCTGTCGATCTCTTGCCTGAACCAGCGGACGGTGTGCTCGAGGCCCTGCCGCAGCCCGGTTCTGGCGCGCCAG